>JBBCIW010000003.1:0-1903237 GCA_037189865.1 Chthoniobacteraceae bacterium
GATCTTCCGGCTGAGAACTCTCCACCTTCTGAGGTGAAGGCCCCTGCGCAACCTCCTCGTCCCCTAGCGGCAAGTTGGCATCATCATCATCGAGATCGTAAGGCGTGCTCATAGGGGGGTTCTCCCCCTATCTGTCAAGAGCGTCTACCGAAACTCAGACCCAAGTCGCCGAAAAGATAGGAAACCAGTATTGATCAGCCTTTTTCCACAAAGTGACACCCGACGACTTGAAATCAAAAGAGCTTCATGCGCCATGATGCTCATGACCAAAAAGTACATTTTGCGGTCAAGCGGCCAGCCCACCGCGTAAATTTCTCACTCGATCCAGAAGGCAGCCGCGTCAACGACTCTAAAATCCCCAATCTGCGCGGATGGAGTAAAGGCTCTCTCGGCAGTACGGCACACCGTGGCCTGCCACTCAGGAACCACCTCCTCCTCAAAGCGCTCAATCAAGCCATCCGGGGAGCGCACCCCCCACACGAACCGGTACCGCCCCGACTCAAATGGCGGCACCTTGGCGGCAAGGCGATACAACCCCACTCTGACCGTCCAGCGCTCATAGCCCGCATGTGAATCCCGCACGATGCCGCCTAACGTCTCCGTCAACTCTTCCCCGCCATAATTCCCGCGCTCGGCAAGCGCACAATCTAGCAAGATGGTATCCGTAAAAGGATCCGATAAGCTCTCCACCGTGGAGTCGTGGATTTGGTTCGACTCAACCTCTATATTGTACAAAGTAGCTTGCGGCATTGTTGTATCGCGCCTGTAGATTCTGTGATGTCGCCGATACTGTTCCCGCAAGGATGGTGTCAGTTTCATTACCTGAAGCGGATGCGAATTATCCTCGATAAGGTAAGTATCACCCCAATTATAAGTCCAGCCAGCATACTCTGGAAAGGTTTGGCCATCAGGAGGCGCTACGCCTGTGCGCATCACGCCATCTTTTGTCTCTGTCCGCGAACCGAGGACTCCATCAACGTCGTAGTCTGTATGATCAAAATACGGCCCCTCATCATAAACAGTCGGATGGATCGGATACCGCTCGCCCGGCCTGTAACTACTCACCACGTGGGCGGATTCTACACGGCGCTCGGAGCGCTTCCAGTAACGCTCATAGCTATACCACGTGCTGGCGTATCGATAATCATATATTTTATACCAAGTGCGTTTAGTGAGGTAGATCGCAGAGCCGATATAGGCCCGATGACCAAACCTTGTTGCCGCCCCAAGCGCGTGCCGCACCTCCACCTCCACCGACACCGGTGCTCCCTCCCACGCGCCCTCTCGCAACTCCGGAATTGGCTCCAGTGTCCAATCCGTCGCGAGATAATCAAACGGCGTCACATCATCTGCTCTCACAATCGACGGCGCACCAAAAATCCTCTCAGCCTGATCAAATGGCGTCTGCCACCACAAACCCTTCGCCCGGTTCCAGACGCGATCAATCCATCCACTCCGGCGAATATAAGCTCCGGATGCCGACGCTTGTCTGATGGCGCGAAAATCCATTACCAGCTCCTCCCCGGAGCCTGCGGATAAAACGTACCTGCCGCCGCAGCCTGCCCCGGAATCTCATCCAGCCGCCACTGCGCGAGCACCAGCTCCTCCGCACCGAAATCCGTGGCCCACACCACCCGTGCCGGGCCTATAGCGCCCGTCAGCGGATTAAACCTGCTCTGCCACCAAAGCGCCCCATCAAACTCCCAGAACCGATCCCGCCACGCCGCAAAGCGAATCCGCGAGCCGCCCCGAGCCTCTGCCACAGCTTGGTGCCATGTTAGTGACACCAGCAGTGCCGCCGCCACCTCCCCCGGCGACACTGGCCGCTCCTCCTCCACTGGAATCTCCGGCTCCACCTCTGGTGGGGGATCAGGCGGAGGGGGGACCACTGGTGCCGACTCGACGACAAAGTCCGGGGTATAAACGCTGATCATGTTCATCACTCCTGATGGCGCATTGGTTGCGCGAAAAGTGTAGCGGAAATTATAGCGCCCCGGAACTGTTGGCGTCCCTACATGGATCATCGCAAGATACACTGGCGTCCACACGCCATTGATATGAAGCTGTTTATCTGCCGTATGGGGCGCAAGTTTCATCTCCAACCCCGGTGGCGGAGTCCCCTCCACGCTCCTTACCCACTCCAGCTCGATCCCCTCACCTACGAACGCAGTAGAAAACCAGCGAGGGATTTTTTCCGCGCGGTAGTGGCCATAATAAACCCCAACCACCGCGCTGGTTCGCACCTCGGGAGTAATCATGACTCCCGGCTCTATATAGAAATGACCAACGGGTTTCATAAGGCTCAAACGCTCACCAGCTCATCATCAAGCTGGATAGTAAAGTTACTCGACGTACGGGTTAGATCCCCAACCCCCAATCCGGTCGGGTTGGCCTCTGTCCACTGGACCTCCGCCACCGCCAGCACCGGCGCCCCAGCCGCTACCTCCAACTCCTCCCCCAGCTCCGCGCGGTCCAGTTTGACGCGAATCGCCATCGCCGCATTGGCAGCCGTCCCGATCATCTCAAAATCAACATCCTCCTCCTCGCCGCCACCAATCACTAACACCTCCGCGTCCCGATCCGCCTCCCGCTTGACACAGAGCCGCACCGACGTCACCTCCTCCGGCGAAATCGTGCGCCCGTCCAAGTGCCAGATAACATAGACAATCTCATCGTCGCCAGATTTCATCCGCAGAATTGGACTATCAACCGCGAAACCACCCTCCAATCCCGGCGAAACCATCCCGGTGCGCCGGTTGATATAAATCGCCTTTTCCCAAGTCCGGCCCCCCTCAGCCGCCACCGCCGCGAAGGTCAGCATCACCGGCTCGCTCCACGTCGCCCCGCCATCACTGGAGACATACAAGCCCGTCACATACGGCCCTCGATGCTCCATCGCTCCGGAGATCAACCCTGTCGCCGGATTGATTGTTAAACCGGGCGGCAACGCCGTCACACGCCAGACATTGTGCCACCGCAAAAACGCCACCGCCGACGTGCCGACCACCACTGCCCTCGATGACAAGATCCAAAGCGTCCCCGCCTGTGTCGTCCCCGCCACCACCGCCACCACGCCGCGCATTTCCGCATCCGTATCCATACGGCTCTGGCGCGTCAACACCCACGGCACCGCCCCGCCCTGCGTCGTAAGCACATAGAGGCCGTTGTGCGCCGGTGAGGACTGGTTTTTGACAAGCACCAACTCGCCCTCGTAGATCCCAACCCCGTCTTGATTCGGGAATGCCACGTTACTCGTGGCCGTCAGCGTCGCCCCGACGCCCCCCGTGCCGTTGTCATAAGTGCAGCCGGAGATATTTGCCGTGGTCGCTGCCGCAGCCGAAGGCTTGAGTTCCGCGAGATTTTCTGGCGTCGCCACCAGCGGCGAAATGGAAGCATCCAGCCCGGTGGCGTAAGGCTGAAAAGCAAAGTATTCAAACTGGTCATAAGCCAGCACAGATGTGGTGAGATTGATGTTAGCCATAAGAAGGATAGTTAAGAAATGAACGCTTGCGCAGGCTGATCGCCCGCACCCAAAAGCTGATACTGTACAAACCCGCGTGCCGTCGGCGCTGAGTTTTCCGTGTCGAACTGGATCAAGCGCGCTCGCACTGCGAAGTTGGCGCTCGATGGAGCCAACCCGTCGCGCCCCTCCCAAACCCCGTATTCCGCCAGATCCATGGACAAGCCCCCCGCGCTCCGCTTGATCCGCAGCCCAAAAGTGTGCCGCGTTAGCAGATCAGCCAACACAATGCGCGTGCGCAAAACCGGCTCCGCGTCCCACACGATGTTTTGGAGGTTAAGCCCGGTCGGGTCCGGCTCCAGATCCTGCGGCGCACTCCCCAGCCCGATCTCCAGCACCCATGACGCCGCCGACGTCGCATGCACCGTGCGCAAGCCCAGCCCAAACTGGCAATCCAATACCCTGCCCACGCGCAACACCCGCTCGCTTACCGGAAACCAGAAAAGCAAACGCTCAAAAGCCGCCGGATAATAGCTATAGGTCTCCCCGTCGCGCACGGCGGGAAACCACGTCCGCCCGTCGCTCGCTAGATAACCCGAGGGCGGCACCACATGGCGTACACCATCCTCCCGGCGCAACCTCCCGCTCACCTGCACCGCCACCGGAGCGCTGGTGGCGTTTTGGTAGAGCGCCCCCGCCACCGGTTCCGGAAGCGGATCAGGAATCGCCGGGATCGGATCGGGATCAACATGTAGCGCCGGGAGCATCAACGGTGCTCGGCGGCGCTCCAGCGCCTCCGCCTCCGCCGTACCCTCCACAAAGAGCACCTGATCCAACTCCGGCAGCTCGATCTGCCAAACCGGCTCCGAGCGCTCCGTAGTCGTCGTCCCCGCGCCAGTGGTAGGCAAGATGCTCTCCAGCGTCTCCAACCGCTCACCCAATCCCTCCAGTAGCAGCTCCAGCCCGATCACTTGCGGGATCGTCACCAGCAGATTTTCAATAAACGCACTCACCGGCCCCGCCGTTGCAAGCACCGCCACCACACTCGCCTCATCCGGGACCTCCGCGAAAGTCACCGTCACCTCATCATCGCTATCCACCGTGAGATTGAAATCAACCCCCAGGACCAGCAACCGCCCGCCCGCCACATTCTCTCGCAGCCACACCCCGGCGAGGTCCGAAGTCCCGAGATGATGCGCAATAGCAAACTCAAGCGCCTCCCCGTCGCCGAGCGTCACAATGTGATACTGAGATCCAGTGATCACTTGGCTTGGATCACGCGGAACATAACTTTTGGGCGAGGGCGGCCGCAGCCAGTCATGCTGCGGCACCGTCGCAAGCTGCTCAAAATAAACCCCCGTCGAAATCGTCAGCGGCACACGCAGGAGCACCAGCGGCCGCGCCACCTCATCCACCACCACCAAACACCGCACCTCTAGCGGAAAGGTAGCCTCCGTCCGCCCGCGCAAAGCCTCAAACAACTCCGCTCGATCCAGATCCAGCCGCACGGTGAGATCGCCCTCGGGATGCGTCATCACGACCACCTCGATCAACGGTTGCGGCACCCCTGAGAGCTCCTCTGCAAAGGTAATGTGCGCCACATAATCCTCCGGACTAGCCACCTCAAACCCGTTATACCCCAACGCCGCCAGCGCCGCCGCGATCTCCTCCGGTCCATCCTGCTGGGATAGCAAAGCTGTGCGCCGGTAATTCCACCGCAGAAAATATGTCCCGCGAAACTCAGGCGGCACACGCAGCGCCTGCACCTCGCTCCAGATCAGCTCCCCTTCGCTCCCTCCGGCCCGCACCTGCGAGATCGAAGGCGGCGGCGGCAAAATCCGCTCGCTCTCATCAGTAAATGCCACCGGTGTCTGTGTGAGCCGGATCTCGTGTTGCCAACGCCCGCCCGCCTGCCAGCTCCGGACGCGCCCGACCGACGTTGGCCACAACTCCCCGCCGTCCACCAGCAACGGCACCGGCGCGGCCGCCTCAGCAAACACCAGTACCCACGACCCCGCTTCCAGCCGCGCCTCCGCCGTCCCATGCTCCGCCACCACCTCCCCCAGCGCATTGATCGCGCGGGCCAGCTCCTGCGGCCCTACTCCTGCCTCCATCCACCCGGTCGCCGCCCGCTCCTCCATCGGCCCGTCGCCGATCAGCAGACGCCAGCGGCCGCGCTCCGGGCGCGCATCGACATGACCCACGCTCGCCACCAGATTTTGCACATCCACCGACACCGGCACGCCCTCACCCTCGATGTCGCGCTCAAAGCGGAAGGCCAGTGTGAGATGATCGCCAACGCTCAACGTCGGCGGCGTCCATTCTCCGGATGCGCCATCCCGCGCGCTCATCCGACTCAGATTGATAGTGATCAAGCTTTTCATGATTTTTTCGTGTTCAAAAATTCCGGCGGCACAGGCCGCACCCTATAGGGAAACTCCGGGTCCAACGGCGGCACAGGCTCCGGCTTTCGAGCCTTGCGCTCCTCCTCCAACCGCTTGCCTTTATCCAACCCATGACTCATACGCTCCAAAACCTCCCGGCTAGACTATTGGCCCCAAGATAACTATTCACCGCGTTCCATGCGTCATTAACGCTGCTTAACAACCCGCTCGCCAATCCCTGCGCCACCCCCGCGGCCAATGGCAGATCAAAGCGGAGCGGCTCGGGCGGTTGCGCCGGGTTAAACCTCGGTTGCCGCCAAGAAAGATTCCAAAAATCATGGTGTTTGACGAACACCTCCCAGCGCCCGTCTGGCGCACTCTCCGCCGCCGTCTTGACCGGCGAGAGCGCGTAAAGAGTAGCGATGAGCAACTCATCCACATTGGCCTCCTGATAGACCGCATCAAACACCTTTGGCTCCAACCCCCCGCCCGTCGGCATCAATTTCGCCACGGTTCGCAGCCGCATCGGCTCCACCGGGCGCGGCGTAAAGCTCAAAGTCTGTTGCAGGCTGTATCCATCCATCTGCGGATCACCCAACTCCGTCACCGCCGTCAGCGCCCGACGCGGCACGCGTAAAACCAAATCGCAAGCCCGCAACAACCGCAACCCCGCAGGCGGTTGGTCATCATCAAGGTTATGCGGTCGCCCCGCCGCAATGGAATCCAAAATCGTGCGCCGCGCCGGTGCCGCGCCCCGCTCAAGAAAAAACGGCAACACATTTTCCCCCGGCTCCCCGTCCCAGCCGATGGCACGCCACGTGCAGACCAGTTGCGGCTCCTCATAAAGCGGCACATCGAACACCGTCCCCGGCTCGATCTTGCGCCCCGCCGCCCGCTCCCGCGCCAAGCTCTCCTCCGGGGCCTCGCTCGCCTCAATAGCAACAACCGGCGCAACCCCATTGACAAACCCCGCTTGCACATTCAGCCGCCACGCCTCGCGTTCCCACCGCGCCCGCGTGTTCCAAGGGTGTCGCCACCGCGCGCCGCGCCGCGCCGATAAAACCTGCCCCAACCGGGTCCGCTCCACGGTAATATCCCGGCTCTCACAAACCCAAAGCCGACGCACCACATCCACCACCTCCCTATTCCAGACCCGTGCCGGTATCATACAGCCCAAAAGAGCACCCGCTCGCTCTCCTCCTCCAGTTGGTAGTTAAGATGATGCATAGCGATCGCCTCCACAGCAAACGGCTTACCCCCACTCCAGCGCACCAGCGCCAACGGCTGCACCATCGTCGGGTCGAACTCCAGTGCGTGCTCCACGACAAACTCATCTTGCGCCTCCGGCACCAGTTCTTGATCCGCGCGCTCCACGCGCAGCACAACCCAGCTTTCCGCCTCCCGCAAGGTAGGAGCCGGGTCGAGCTTGAGCACTGGCGCTTTTCCCTCACCCTCCAAATACTTGCGCCCGATCCGCACCCCCCGTCCTGCCACACGCCCCGGCACCAGCTCAACCCCGTCAGCCACCAGCGTTGGCTTCCAAGGATGCCGCCAACTCCCCCCGCCGCCATCGAATGAGATCACACACCCGAGAATCGTGCGCCGCACCCGCACACCCGGCCCCGGCACAATCACTAGGCTCTTGAGCACCTCCAACAACCGCCGCCACTTAGGCAGGATCTTCTCGCCTCGTTCCGCTGTGAGTTGATCTATCATCTCGCTGGTCGTACCGGGTAGATCATATCAGGCCAGCCTCCGATGTCGGAGAGCCTGTAAAGCTCAGTGAAGGCAATGAGCGAGCCGGCGCGCTGATAACGTGGCGTGGTCTTGATCCAATCCCGCTTTTCGTCTCCCGGAAACACCGGCGGATTCCCCGGCAGCTCGCTCGTCTTGTAAACCTTACCGATCCCTTCCCAAAACTTCGGAGGGAAGCGCTCATCGGCATACTCGAAAACATAGGTGCCTCCCGTCAGATGCTCATACGCCTGCCGTCCAAACATCGGGTTGGGCAACGTCGAATCCCACCACGCGATTAGTGCGTACGCTGGAATCCCCGCAAGCTTGTACTTCTCCGGCCACTCAACAAGGCCGCTCTCAGAGTTAACCTTGCCTTGATACTTGTTACGCAGCTCGATCCAGCGCGGATGGCGCGTGATGGGAAGTTCGCCCCACTCCGGCTCGAAACGGTAGTTTTGGCTCAGCTCCCGCGTTTGGGGCGGGAACTCGGCGTTACCCTCCCTATCCGCTCCTTTGTAAACCCAGCGCGTTTGGTAAAACCCCCGACCCGGCGTGGTACTCAGGCTCTGCAATGCCAACCCCGGTACCTCCGGCGCGAGCGGACGCTCCAGATCGATCTCCCGTCGCGACAACCCCGCCCGACTTGGGCACCAACGCAGCGAGAGCACCAGCCGCCGCACGCCCATTTCGTCGATTTCGTCGCTCTCCGTTTTAAGTGCAGGTGTGCCGTAAATACTCATCGGAACTCGCCTCCATCAGTAATTTTATCAATGAGCGCTTCCAAACGCTGCTGCACCCCGTCGAACCCCGAACGAAGGGTCGTCAACGTGCGCTCGATATCGCTCTTGGCCGCTGTCTCCATCCCGGCGTAATGCAGCGCCGTCGCAACGCTACTCCTCGCCCCGACGTTGCTGCCGAAATCATGGAGCTTTATACTGCCCCTAGCCTCCGCCACCATGGCATCAGTAGCCGCGCCCGCCGCCTCCTTTGTCCCCAGCCCGGAGGCAAAGTAGCCGTTAAACTTCTCCAGCCACCCCCGATCCTGCTCCAGCTGTGTCGCCCCCGCCTCATCACCCTGTGCCCGCGCCTGGTTGATCGCAAGCTCCATGGTTTGCAGCTGTTCCTGGTTGCGGACCTCACGTTGCCCAACGCCGCTCGTCGTATTGGCCGCCTGTTGCGCCTGCCACTCCGGCACACCGGCGTTACCCCGGTTGAAGTACTCTTGGTACCACGTCCGCGTGATCTCGAGATGTTGCGCATCCTTAGTGCGCCCCTCGCTCTTGGCGGCTGTGATCTCCATATCCAAAGACTGCAAGCGCTCCTTTTGCTTAACCTGCTTTTGCGCCTGCAATTCCTCCGCTTCGGCCTGCGCTGAAAGTGCGTCGCCGTGTTCGTAGAGGACTTGGCGGCGGTGGTAGAGATCGGCGAGTTGAGGACGACTTTTTTCGATGGCAAAATCGCGTTTAGCTCTCGCCTGAGACTCATCGGTTTGAGCCTTAGTGATCTCCGAAGCATCACTAGATGGATCATTCTTTACCCGCGTCAACTCAGCAAGAGTTTGCTTCCAATTGGCTTCCTCTTGATTGATTTCCTTCCTGATTTTATCCTCACTCGAATCAAGCTCTCGATGCTCCGCCGCCAATCCTGCTTCTTGTGCCTCGCGCTTAATTGCCCGCTTCTGTCGCGCCCCCTCATCCGGCGACACTTCGCCACGCGCAATGGCAAGGTCAACCTTGCTCATGGCCACCTCAGCCTGTGCGTCGCTTAGTTCTTTGGTGGCTTGTGTCGCCTTTTCGATCGTCGCTAGCGATTCTTCCAACTCCGCTTGCGACCGGCGACTGGCGGCGGCGAAGTTGTTTTGCCCCTCCGCAGCCTCATCCCCGGCCTCGCGCAGTTCGCGCATCGCCTTCTCGTAGAGCTTGGTGGAATCAACCGCGCCCTTCTGCTGATTTTCCAACCCCTCGGTAGCAGCAATGGTTTTGGGGAGGATCGACGCAATCCCCTCCGCGCCCTTGGTAAGCAACCACAAGGTGCCCTGCAAAAGCGAAGCCGTCGACAGCCAGCGACCAAACATCACAATGGCATTGCCGGTCCCGACCGCAATGTCGCTTATCGCGCTTTTTAGCTCGCTCCACTGCCGGGCCAGCGGCCCTTGATGGATCTTGCCGCCCATGTCGCCCAGAGTAGCGTAAGCATGGGCGAGCTTTTCGCTGCGCGTCGCCGTCTCGTCAAACTGGATGCCCAACTCGGCCAACTGGCCAAAGTCGCCCTTGAGTGCGCCGCTAACCGCCGCTGTCGCTGTGGTGAGGTCGCCTCCCAACACTGCGGCGAGATGCTGCACAGCCCCAGCCGCTTGCTCGATCTCTTTTGGCCCGGCCCCGGCTTGTGTCAACTCAGTGAGGACGTTCGTCCACTGCGCCCGGCTCCCCCAAGTGCGCTCCATCTCAACAGAGAGCGCCTGCAACTTGGCACGATACTCGTCGCTCAAGCGCCCCTGCAAGGCCAGCGCACTATCAAGATTGCCGACACTCCCCTCCGCCTGATTAAAGACGTCGGCCCCGCGCTGGATGGTCCCTAGCAGCACCTTCACCGCTGCCGCCGCCGCCATCGCCTTTGGCCCCAGCCGGGCAATGGCCCCAATGAGCGGCCCATTCGGAATCGTTTCGAGTGCGCCCCCTAGCAACACTGCCGCGGGACGCGGACCGGGACGCGGAGTGGGACGCGGAGCAGACGATGGAGCCGCAGGCACAGGAGTTGAAGCAGGGGCCCTCGTTGGGAGCGCAGGCGCGGATGGCGCTCGCGGACCGGGAGGAGGCACAGGCGGTACCGACGGCGCAGAGGGAGCCCCCCCCGGCGCAGATCCGGACGCAACAGCCGGAGCCGCAGGCGTCTCCGAAAGCTTGCGCAACGCCACCATCAGCTTTTCCACGTTGCCGGTGAGCACTTTGTACTCGCTACCCAACGTCTCCAACGCTTTGCGTTGGGCATCAAGTCGCTGCTTCATCGCATCCTGCTGAGCGGTACCCAAAGCTTTAAGCCGGGTCTCCACATCACTCAGGTGCTGTTTAAGCTCCTGATACGCTTGACCTATGGCCTCCGCCTCAGCTCGCTGCTTGCTAAGCAGGTCCTCAAGTCGTTTCAGTTCGGCAGCATCAACCTTTACTGACACTAGCACCTCTAAGTTTTTAGCTGTCATACTCCAAGTTCTTCATTTTGTAACCGCCTCCACTGACTCTCCACCCATTGGCGCGGCGCACCGTCGCAATCAGCGCGTGCGCTTGCGCCACCGGTGTTGCCAGCGCCTCGGCTCTGGTTAGCCCGACCTCCGCAATCAGCGAGCCGAGCACAATCAGCCACACCCCAAACCCGTCATCCCCGCCGCCATGACTCTCCCGGCGCTCCACCGGCGGGCGCATCGAAAGCATGGTGCTGGTGGCCGCGTTCAAGATCGCCTGTGCTGCCTCATGGAGCGCAATCGCCTCATCCGGCTTCCGCGCCAGCAGCTCCACCACGCTTACCGGCTCGCCCGCCAGCACGGACACCACCTGTGCCAGCTGCTCCAACCGGGCAGTGTCGCCCGGCTCCGGGTCAGGTGTCCCGCCCAGATACCAGCTACGCGCCGCATCAAGATCAATCCACCCCTGCATCGTCAGCGGTTGCAACGTCAACCGGCCCACCCTGTGAGCGCCGCCCTGCACGCTAAATGCAGCTGCAATGCAGCGAGGCTGCCACGGCGACTGTGCAGCCGCCGCTACTTCCTCCGCAAAAGCGTCCAGATCACTATCCATTTACACCTCCTCCGGGGGGTCGGACGGCGGGGCCAGCACCGGCGACCAAGTCGCCTGCAACCGGTAAACCCTTTTTGCGCCCTTACTATACACATCCTCCACCCGCGAGATGATATAGCCTCCCGCATTGGCTGGTGCGCCGGTGATCGTCAAAACCGTATCCGGTTCCGGAGGCGCGCCCGTAGAGGTCAGCGTGAGTTCAATGGCGCGGGTGTAGTTGGACACATAAGCCGCTACCCAACGCCCTACCTCGTCATCATCCTCCTCCAGCCGGACCCGCTGGGTGAGCGTGAGCTCGGCCACCGTTCCTGCCGTGTGCGTGAGGCCTGCTGTCGACCAGATCACCTTCCCCCCTGGCCGGATGTTGATCCCGCTCTGCAGAGAAGGGGTCATCGCGTTGACATTGACGGCGGCCAGCGCACCCTCGGTATCAACCATGTGAGGGTAGTGATTGGCCCGAACGCTGCCCCGCTTGGCCGTGCGCAGCCCCCACGTCTCCACCACTTCTGTGACCAGTACCACGCCGGTTTCAATCCCATCGACCGCCAGCTTGCACCCACCCGTAATATCAAGGAAGTCGGTGGTGTCGCTAGTGATCGTCGCCTCAAAGGAGATCTCTCCCTTGCGCCGATCCATCACGATAGCCTCGATGTCCGTTTCCCCTTCCACCTGCGTCTCCTCATTCACGTCGGCGTAGGTGTAGTTTTCGCAGATCCCCGAAAATAAATGCGGGGCGTTGACGGTGCTCCATTCTCGGGTTGCCCCGTATGATTTTGCCATGATTTTGTAGTTCTTTTATGGTTCCTCGGTTTCCCTCTCCTCAGCCTTTGGTAGGCTGTAAGTGAGGATGAATTTGACATCGTAAATGCGGCGGGCTGAATCTTCGCGAATCTCCACAGGGTGCTCTGCCAGCGACATCGGATGCTCCAAATACTCATCCAGCGGCACACTCCAGTGCAGGCACCGCGCGATCTCCTCCACTGCATCGTAAGCATCCAGATCGGTCTCATTATCGAGCGGCACCTCCATCACGCGCACCCGCAGCTCAGCCTCGGAAAAGAAAATGAACTCCGTGCCATACTCCGCTGACAGCGGAAGCGGGGGCATCACATAGAGACAGATCCCGATTTGGGAAAGAGCGGTATCGATGTCATCAGAGAGATCACGCTCCTTACGAGCAAACACCTCCACCTCCTGTGGGATACCATCCCATGCTCGGAGTTGCGCGGCCACAGCATCCCGAAACTTCGCTGCCGCACTCTTTGCCCTTGGCTCCGGAGTTGGCGGGTCCTCCTCATTAGGATTTTCGTTACTCATCGTTGTCCTCCGGTTGCGGCATCGCCGCGAAATACGCCATCTCCGTGATCTCCTCCACGCCCGGGGTAGCCAAAAACTGATCAAGGAGCGGCGCAAACTCCCCCGTCGTGTGATGCGCCCCGAGTGCGACATAGCCATGGAAGCCGTCGTGAAAGGCACCATCAACCGGCCACGGCTCATCGGCCCGCGCGTTGGGCTGGCCGAGCGCGACCATCACCTGCTCCCGGATGAGGTTAAGCGTAGTGATTTCGACTTTGAAGAAGCGTGTCATAAAATGGAAAGACCAAGGTTTTTACCGATACAAAGTCCCGCAAATTGATGGAGACGGTTGAGATCAAACGGCGAAAAAGCCACGTCGCACGGTAGCGATGGACATAGCTCCTCATGTCAGCCACGCCCCCCGAATCATCGTGTCGGAGACCACCAGAAATTCCACTAGCATTCCACCGGGCGGGATGGGCGGTGGAGGCGTCGCCCCTGCCCACGTGATCCCGGCAGGCCATGTCACCTCCTCCCCGGTGTTGGAAAGAAGAGACAGCACCACGATGGCACCGGGAGCCACAGGCCCGGAGAAAAGAAAATCGGTGGGCGCATCAATCGCCATCCGGTAAAAATGATTCTGGTCTATCGCCAGTTCCACCGCTGGCCCCGCGCTTAAATCGCTATAGACGGGCGAGGTCACACCCGGGATCTGCGCGAGTGGCACCTTCCCATCTGGCCCAAGCGCCGCCACCCCTCCCGGGAGCCCAATCTCTGTACGGACCACGATCGCTCCGGGTAGCGGGTAGGGATCTTCCGGTTCCGGCGGCAACTCATCATCGCGCCAGATCTGATTGGCGAGCATCAAGCTCATTTGTTGCGTTGCCCGCGTCTTCCCTCCAGCGCTCCACGAGACATCACAAATCAGCGAAACAAAAGGCTCCTCCCCCAGCAAGGCAGCTAAAGCACTTCCCGCCACCCGTGCACTGAAACGGTAGCCATCACGCAAGGTCAAACCCGGCGTCCAAGCGGCAATCGCAAAAACAACGGGGGCGCTATACCCCCGCTCCCTTTTCACAGCGAAAACCCCAACGGCATCAACCGGAAGCTCCTCCAACTGCCCTGCCCGATGGAAAACAACATCAAGCGTCAACCACGCGCCGAGTTTGGCCGGGATTTGGCTTACCAGCGAACCGCGCGGCTGGAGAGTCGCTGCGCCAGAAATTAAATCAATGTAAATAGTCATGTCGAAAAAGAAGCAAAAGAGTCCTCCATAGCGCGTTGGGTGGCATCGATCAGCGTCGAATCAGTTGGCAATACCTCCGGGTGCGGCTTGATCTTGACGGAGCGTCGCAAAGCGCGTCTCCCCGCGCACCTCCGGCGCATTCATCACCCACCACCACGGCACCGGCAGCAACTCCACCAACGTGTGATACCGGGTGCGGTTAGCTAACAGCAGCCGCACCAACGCCGCCGTGGCAACCCGTAGCGTCAGCCAGAATTCGGTAGTCCGGTCGCCCGGCTTCATGGCAGGCTGCGTTCCCGTGCTGCTGATCCTCCCTGGCAGCCTATCGGGGACAGTGGGAGCCAATACCGACTCAGGCGTTTGGTTTCGGGCGCTCATGACGCTAGCGACCTTGCCACGCCTCCCGCCACTCCTCCAACCCCCCCATCGGCTAGATCGGCTCTATCGGGCAAATCTTTTCACTATCCCGAGGGCCGGGCCGATTTTGGCCCACGCGGGCAATAAAAAACCCTCCCCGCTTGACAGGGAGGGTGCAAAGGGAAGGGGAGGCGGTTACTTCTTCGGGATCTCTTCGTGTCCGTGCGTGATCGGCATACCGATCCGGTAGGCTTGTTCGGCGTTCTGTTTACGACGGTAGGCTTCCTCGGAGGAAATGGTGCCGGATAGCTCAAGGTAGTTAATCGTCTCAATCGCGGCTCGCAAGAGATTCTGCTTCGATTCGGTGGAGCCTGCATTTATTTTTGCCAATTCGTTATAAAGCCGTGCTTGGCTAAGAGCATGATCAGCCTTCACTTTCGGGCTTTTCAAAGCCTTTTCGTAAAGCTCCTGAGGATCGAGTCGCACTTCCTTTTTGTGAGGAGGAGGAGGAGGGGGTACTATGACCGTAGCCTTGTACGCAAAGATTCCTACAATCCCCGCAACAGCAAAAATCAATCCGATGAAAAAAACTTTGGCAGTCATGGTTAGAGTTTGATCTGACGACGCGACATCAGTCGATCTCAATGTTTTTTAAGCGATCAGCTTGAGCTGCGAGCCGATCGGCTAGTTTCAACATGCGTTCAGCCTCTTCTCTGAGACTCTTTGCTTGGCTCATTAACTCGTGAACCACTCTTTCATTCGTAGCGGAAAAGTTCACGGGTTCTGAAGGAATCTCTAAAGCCGGAGCCACGGAAGGGACCCTCAAGAGCCTTCGATGATGCTCTTCATTGGGTGGTGGACCTAAACCAACTTCTCGCTCCACCTGTTTTAAGCGAAAAAGCGCTTTCGTGCTCAGTTTTCGCTTCCCGCTTTTGATCATCATGATCATAGCGGTTTTGACTCCAATAGCCTCCCCGACCTGCGCCCAAGTCCAATTCTGATGGAGGCGGAGATTCTCGAGTCGTTGAAACAAAATGTCACTCATTGTCACTTTCTGCTTGCCAGCTTGTGATAGCTGGGTGATAACTTGTGGCATGATAGCGCGTAATCATTCGCCTCTGACAGAAAAAACGGTGGACCTAAGATTAACGGAAGATGTCCGCCTTGCTCGCTGTCTGTTGGCGAGAAACGGATGGAGCTACAGGAGGGCAGCCCCCGTGCTCGGCGTCTCCTATACACAGCTTGCATTGGTCATGACCGGGCGCAGAACCTCTCGCCGTCTCCTGCAAGCCATCCACAACCTCCCCCCTGCCAAGTAATGGGTACCAGTTTCCATGCCAGCGGCGCTGAGTTTGAGGCTGCACAACGGGATTTCGATTTTTTGATCCCCTTTCAGACCCGCAAGTTGCTGTCGACAGCCGACGTCGCCCACATCCTGCGGCGCGAGGATGACTTTGTGCGCAAACTCGTGGAGCGCGGCAAACTGGAGGCCCATCTCGACTCTGCGTACGGCAACCGGCTTTCTGCGCGGATCACCCGTCGCTCCGTTTGCGTCCACCTCGCCCGCACAGCCAACTACCTCGCCGCTGACTTTTATCGGCCCCTTATTGAGGCTGCCCAATCCCTCCCGACCAACCTGCGCGTAGAACTCATCCTTACCCTGATCTCTGGATGCGACACAGCAGCCCTCACCCGAATCATCACGCGCATCAGCGCCATCAAATCCACCCGCTAACCACGATGTCCTCCTTGGCCTATCACCGACCGGTCCCGCCTCTGCTTGATGGGGCGGGGCGGGGCATCATCGGGCGCGAAGCACTCAGAAGCACCTCAAATTTGCACTGATGGCCCACGTACTTGGAGCCCTTTCACACGGTTTGCTTCATTACGGATTCGAGTCGGGTACAATCGAAAAGAACGCCTCCGCCTCCTCCTTAGCTACCAGCTTTGCCACATAGCTTTTATAAAGCTGGCGGGCATTAGTATGGCGGCTCCAGTTCGCTACCTTAGCCGCGTCGCTATGCAGGGAGATCATCATCGTGCAAAAGGTATGCCGCATAGCGTTTTGGGGCCATTGCGGGATCGGGGAGGAGAGTTGTGGGAAATGCCGTCTGCGGATTTCCAAAATAGCGTTGGGGGAGGGGTGCTGAAACTTCTTGGCGAGCGGTCGATATTTTTGCAGCCAAAGCCAAAGGTTTTCGGGCAAGTCATGGAGCGCCCAATCGTCTCCGGTTTTGACACCTCTCTTGGCTTCCCCTTGGTCAAAGATCCATCCAGGCAGTGTGATGATTTGGCGATCGAGATCAATCCACTCCCATTGAAACCTCCCTGCTTCAGCGTTACGCAGTCCGGCGAAGATCTGGATCGCGTGCCATGCGACAAAATGCGGCCGATTGTTTTCCAGCCACGCCATCATGCTTCGTGTTTGAGTGATGGAGAGCACCCCCTTGGGAGTGGTGGGGATAATGGGGAGATCGGATTCATGGATTCCGTCGGTGAAAGGGCGCGTGGCATAACCTCTGCGAGCGCACCAGTTGGCAAAGTTGCTGATCGAGTCGTGGAAATTATGGATCGTCCGCGGCGCCAACCCGGCCTCAGAGATTTCATGAAGCCACTTCAGAATCGTGTTGCTATTGAGATTTCGGACAGGGGAGTTTCCGAACGTCGTATCGAAGCGAGACAAATGATCCCGCAAAGTTTCAAGGTGTCGGGAAGATACCTTTCTCGCCTCTTTTTGCGCCTTAAAGAGTGCGATAGCATCTCCGACTGAAATCTCCGTCGCATTTTCAGGGTGATGCTCCTTATAGAACCGAGCCACCTCTCGAAGATCAGCGCCGCCCACGATTCGCTTCGCCTCCTCATATTCGGTATGGGCCGCCGCGTCATACTCTGCCGCGCGTTTCCCGTGAGCTTCCACCTTATTCACAAAAGCCCGCCAAGCCGCATCCGCCTCTTCCCGGGTGCGGTGGAAGGTCCTACACTTTTTACCACCCTTTCGGATGGTGAGCTTGAATCGTTGGCGCCGCTCTTCCCAAACGATCGGAACCAATCCTTTTTGATTCGTGGGGAGAGGCTTCTCAGATTTTGCCATTCCCAAAAGTGTCCCTTTCGGTGTCCCTTCTGCAAGGCATTTAATGAGCGTTAATGACATCTAATGAATCTCGTCCAAAAACGCCCACCCCTTCGCGTTAGTATTGATCCGGCGACAAACCAAGCCAAAGTCCAATCCTCAACCCATTGATCATAAGCAACTTACAAATCCCTTGATCATAAAACCCCTCAACAAACATCAGAGTTTCAAAAGACAAAAAAAGCTGCGAGATGCAGCGAAATTGGCAGCGCGTACGGGATTTGAACCCGTGCACCAGCCTTGAGAGGGCTGTGTCCTAACCCCTAGACGAACGCGCCTTTTTAGAAGAGGAAGGGCATTTTGGCTCAGATGAGCTTGAATGGCAACTGTTTTTGGCCGGTTTTTTTACGAAAAATGGTTCTTATCGGCTTGGACGGCGTTTAGCCGGGGCTTTGCTTCGCGACTTTTTGGAAGCAGGGTAGGGGCGGCGCTTGGGTTCGATTTTGTCAAGGCCGGTGCCGCTTTTGAGTTCTGCAATCTGATCGCGCAAGACCGCCGCCCGCTCGTATTCCATGTTGGAGGCGGCTTGCACCATCTCCTCCTCCAACTCCCGCAACAACTCGTGGAGATCGAACCCGCCTGCCGACTCTTTCACCACGGACGCCTCCACCTCCCGTCCTTTGAGAATCGTGTGCAAGCTCTCCTGCACTGCCCGCTGTACGCTGCGCGGCGTGATCCCGTGTGCCTCATTGTACGCCATCTGGCGTTCGCGCCGGTATTCAGTTACCGAGATGAGCTTGGCCATGCTTTTGGTGACGGTATCGGCAAAGAGGTAAACCTCTCCATCGACATGCCGCGCCGCCCGGCCCGCCGTCTGGATGAGCGAGGTTTGGGAGCGAAGATACCCCTCCTTGTCCGCATCAAGGATGATCACTAGCGAGACCTCCGGCAGATCGAGCCCCTCCCGCAGCAGATTGATCCCGATAAGGATATCAAACTCCGCAGCGCGCAGCGCCCGTAGGATTTCCACCCGCTCAATCGTGTCGATGTCGGAATGGAGGTAGCGAACTTTCAAGCCGACTTCGCGCAGATAATCGGTGAGATCTTCCGCTGTCCGTTTGGTGAGTGTGGTGACCAGAACCCGCTGTTGGAGCGCGACCCGCTGGCGGCAAAGCTCGATCGTCTCATCAATCTGCTCCTTGAGCGGGCGGATCGTGATGCGCGGGTCGAGCAATCCGGTGGGCCGGATGATCTGCTCGACCACCAAGGCAGCCCCGGGCGTAGCGACATCAAAGGCCTCCGGCGCTTCATCCGTCGGCGAATGGCGGCGCAGCGGGGCCGGGGTGGTCATCGCTTTGGGAATGACGTGGCCGGTGTTGCCGACATAGCTATTGCGCAGTTCAAACTCCCCCGGTGTGGCGCTGACATAGAGGAGTTGGTGGGTCATCTCCATGAACTCCGGGAAATTAAGCGGACGGTTATCCATCGCACTAGGCAAGCGGAATCCATAGTCCACCAGCACATTCTTGCGCGAGCGATCTCCCTCATACATCCCGCCGATCTGCGGGACGGTTGCGTGCGATTCATCAATGACGCACAGGAAATCACGCGGGAAGAAGTCAATGAGCGTAAAGGGGCGTGAACCGGGAGGGCGGCCGGTGAGGTGGCGTGAATAGTTCTCAATCCCGTTGCAGAACCCCATCTCCTGCATCATCTCGATGTCAAAATCGGTCCGCATCTTGAGTCGTTGTGCTTCGAGCAGCTTTCCATGAGCTTCAAACCACGCCAGTCGCTCGTTGAGTTCTGTACGGATGGTACCAATCGCGCGGCGCAACTTGTCATGCGGGGTCACAAACTGCTTGGCCGGGAAGAAGGTGAACAAGGTCAATTGGGTGAGCATCTGCCCGGTGAGCGGGTCAAAGAGCGAGATGCGATCGATCTCATCGCCAAAGAATTCGACCCGCACCGCCTCTTCATCTGAACTGGCCGGGTAGACCTCCACCACATCCCCCCGAACCCGGAATTTCCCGCGCGTAAAGGCGATGTCATTGCGTTCATAGAGCATGTCAACCAGCCGGGTGAGCACCGCCTCGCGCGAGATTTGTTCCCCGAGCTTGAGGGTGAGCAGCATGTTGAGGTAATCCTCCGGCGAGCCTAACCCATAAATACACGAAACACTAGCGATCACGATGACATCGCGCCGCGTCAGCAGGGAGGAGGTCGCCGAGAGTCGCAGCCGCTCGATCTCCTCATTGATGGAGGAATCCTTTTCAATATAGGTATCGGTTCGTGGGATATAGGCTTCCGGCTGGTAGTAATCGAAGTAGGAGACGAAATACTCCACTGCGTTGTTGGGGAAGAATTGCTTGAACTCGCTATAGAGCTGCGCGGCGAGCGTCTTGTTGTGAGCAATCACCAGCGTGGGGCGGTTGACCTCCCGGATGACGTTGGAGACGGTGAACGTTTTGCCCGAACCGGTCACCCCGAGCAGCGTCTGGTGGCGATGCCCGGCCTCGATGCTGCGGGCGAGCTTGGCAATCGCCTGCGCCTGATCGCCCATCGGCTGGTATTGGGAAGAGAGTTCAAAAGCCATAAAACAAGGCTGCCAACATAAAACGAATTGGCAATGGTGTCGAATCCGGGGCAAAGTTTCACGACAAATCTGCTTGCGCTTCGGCGTTAAATCGTGAATGTTATCGCCTATATGGCACGTCCACGCTCTTATCTCCTCTCTGCAACCCACCGCAAGATCGCCTCCGCCATCGCCCGGATCGAACAGGGCGGTTTTCCGGCTTTGGTGAGCGATCTGGTAAGGGAACTCGGGCTGGCGGGCAGTTCCAGCCTCGTGCCAACGTTGCGGATCATGCAGCGCAACGGCTACCTGCTCATTAGTGGCGGTGGCAGTCAGGGGCGCGATCAACTCGTTAAGCTCTCTCCCAAAGGACGGCATGCCATGGGCGAAGGGGGGCTGCCAGTGTTGGGGGTGATTCGTGCCGGTCCGCTGGAGGAGGCGGTAGCGACCCAGACCGATAACGTGCTGGAAGCCGGTGGGCTGTTGCCTCATGCGCCGGGTGATTTTTTGCTCCGGGTGCGGGGTGATTCGATGATCAACGAAGGGATTTTGCCGAACGATCTCGTCCTGTTGCGTCCGGGGATCGAGGTGCCGCAGGGTGGGATTGCCGCTGTACTGGTCGGTAGCGAGGAGGGGGAATACGCCGGGGAGTGCGAGGCGACGCTCAAACGGGTCTACCGGGAGGGGGAATCGGTCCGCCTTCAGGCAGGCAACCCGGCTTACCCTGATCTGCTCCTTCCGGGGCGGGCGGTTCAGGTGGCCGGGGTCTACAAAGGGTTGATCCGCCATGTCGGCGCGGCCTGAGCCGGCGGGGCAGGGAGGAAGCACGGATACCGGCGCGTCGCCATCATTGCAGTCATTGCGGGCTTTATTGGCGGAGAAATTCCCCGAAGCGCACGCTTTGACGCCGTCGCAGGAGGAGACGGGTGGTTTTGAGATCGAGCTTGGGGGTGGGCGTCGCCAGCGCTTTGGCGCTCGCGGTAAGGTGAGCGAAGTGAGCGGTTCGCGCGGCGGCGGGGCGCTGTTTTTGGAACGGTTGTTGGAGAGCGTGGCGCAAGCCGGGGCGTGGGCCGCGCTGGTCGATGTCGGCGGCGGGTACGACCCTGCGCCACACGGGCAGCGGCTGCTATGGGTGCGGACGCCAAAAATGGCTGTAGCGCTAAGAGCGGTCGACCTTCTGCTGCGCGATGGGAACCTGCCGCTAGTGATCCTCGACCTTCAGATGGCCCCGCAACCGCTCCATCGCATCCCTGCCTCGACCTGGTATCGCTTCGCCCGGATGGCCGAGCCGACCGGAACGGCGTTTTTCCTTTTAACTCCTACTCCACAGGCAGGAGCCGCAGCCGCTCAACGCTGGAAGCTACTCAACCAGTGGTCTTTACAAGCGTTGGGTGAATGCCGCTCCACGCTCGCGCTCCAACTCGCTCCCGCGCGGCAGCGGGGCGGCTGGCCGATGACGGCGTAGTAATAGAGCGCTCCGTCTCCCGGCGCGGTCTCCCGATGCCGTTACCTGATTTGACGATGTATGCTACCCTTTCCATCCCGGAGTTTGCCTTGCAGGCAGCCTTGGGCCATCAGCCCGAAGCGTGGCGACGCCCCGTGGCATTGGTCGACCCGGAAAGCGGTCGGCTTTTTGCGGCTACCGTGCCTGCCCGGGCGGCGGGGGTGCAAAATGGAATGACCCCCGCGCAGGCGCAGGCGCGAGCGCCGGAGTTGGAGCTCCTCCACCGCGTCCCGGAGGGGGAGGCGGCGTTGCAAGCGATCCTACTCGAAGCTGCCGGGAGCGTGAGCGCCTATCTGGAAGCGACGGCACCGGGGCTATGCACGCTCGACTTGCAAGGGTTAACGTTGGAGGGCGGGCCGCACCGCTGGGGAGAGGCTGTATGGAAACGGCTCGCCTCGCCGGAAGTGCCGCTGCGGCTCGGCGTGGCGGCTAATCCCGATCTCGCTATCCTCGCCGCTCGTGTCGCTACGGAGCGGGAGCCGGTCTGTGTTGTGGAGCATCCCTCCGCGTTTCTCGACCCGTTGCCGCTTGAAATCTTGGAGCCACCGCCGGAACTGATCCCTATTTTGAGCGATTGGGGGATCGCCACGCTTGGCGCCCTGCGGCGTCTGCCCAAGGGAGAGATCGCCGCGCGGCTGGGCGTGCCGGGGGTACGGCTTTGGGAACGGGCGGCTGGAGCCTCGCGTCGGGTCTTGCAACTGGTCCGGGCAGCGGAGCTTTTCGAGGAGCGTTTTGACTTTGAACATGAGCCGGAGACCGCCTCACCGATTCTCTTTCTGTTACGCCGTTTTGCCGATCGGCTCGTGGAGCGTCTCAACGCCGTTGGCCTCGTCGCCGGTGCGTTGCGCTTTTCGCTCCCTTTAAGTGATGGGACGCTTTACGAGCGCTATTTTACGATCCCGTCGCCCAGTGCCGATACCGATCTCCTCTTCCGCGTTTTGGAGACGCATCTGGAAACCCTCCGGCTCGATCACGGGCCGACCGGGGTGCGGCTGCGTGCTTTCCCGGTCAAACCGGGTTTCCGCCAAGCCCGTTTTTTTGAAAACAACCTGCGCGATCCCAACCGCTTTGCTGAAACGCTCGCGCGTCTCCTTGCTTTGGCGGGGCAGGGGAACGTCGGCATTCCTCGCCGTCTGCCGTGCCATCGGCCCGATGCCTTTTGCGTCGAACTTCCCCGGCTTGGGCGTGCCGAAGTAGTGGAGGAGAACGCCTCCTCGCCGCCGCTTCTTTTTGGCCTGCCGATGCGCCGTTATCGCCCGCCGCTTCCGGCTTCGATTCAGTTGGAGAATGCCGCCCCTTGCCACCTTAATAGCCCGGAGGCAAGCGGCCCTGTCATCGGTTGCCTCGGTCCCTATCGCCTCTCGGGTCAATGGTGGCAGGAGGGGTGGAGCACGGTGGAGTGGGACGTCGCGATTGGCGGACCCCGGGGCGGGCTTTACCGCCTCTCGCAGCAGGGGGAGGCGTGGCAACTGGAGGGGTGTTATGAGCAGTGAAGGGTATGTGGAACTCCACGCTCGCAGCGCCTTTAGCTTCCTGCGTGGAGCCGCCCAACCGCGTCAACTAGTGGAGCGAGCCGCAGCGTTCGGTCTTCCCGCCATGGCGCTCTGCGACCGCGACGGCCTCTATGGAGCCCCCCGTTTTTACGCCGCCGCGCGGGAGAACGGCGTGCGCCCGATCGTCGGTGCAGAGGTGACGCTGGAGTGCGGCAGCGTCCTCCCCCTGCTGGTCGCTAACCGCACGGGCTATCAGAACCTCTGCCGTCTGATCACCCGGGCTAAACTACGCGGTACCAAGAGTCACGCGCCGGTTCACTGGAGCGATTTGTCTGAATTTGCCGAAGGACTCGTCTGTTTGAGCGGGGATGAGGAGGGGCCGCTGCGTCGGGCTTTAGCGCGGGGAGATCGCCCAGCGGCAGAAAGGTTAGTGAATCGCTTGCGGGAGATTTTTGGCCCCGGCTCGCTCTATCTGGAAATTCAGCGCCATCTCGAACGAGGCGAAGCCGCGACCAATACTGCCCTTTGCGATCTGGCTACCAGCCAACGCCTCCCGCTCCTTGCCACCGGCGGCGTCCTTTACGCTACCCGTAGCCAGCGACAGGTGCTTGATGCCTTTACCTGCCTGCGTCACCATACCCATCTCGACGCTGCCGGGCTTTTGCTTAGTCCCAATGCGGAGCGCGCTCTTGCCAGCCCCCGCAGGATGCGTGCCCTCTTTGCCGATCTTCCCGCCGCCGTGCAGGCGAGTGTTGAACTGGCTGAACGGCTCGATTTTTCGCTAGAGAATCTCGGTTACGAATTCCCTCGCTATCCGGTCCCCTCCGGTGAGACGATGGAGGGTGTCCTCACCCGTGTGACCATGGAGGGCGCACGGGAACGTTACTCCAACAGACTCGAAGGGCGCGTCCTCGCTCAACTGGAGCGTGAACTCGATCTTATTAACCGCCTCGGTTTCGCCGGCTACTTCCTCATCGTTTGGGATATAGCCAATTATTGCCGCGAGAATGATATTCTAATGCAAGGGCGTGGCAGCGCGGCCAATAGCGCCGTTTGCTATTCATTAGGGATTACCGCGTGCGACCCGATCAGTAACGACCTCCTCTTCGAGCGTTTTTTAAGCGAAGGCCGTAAAAGCTGGCCCGATATCGACCTCGACCTCCCGAGTGGCGAGCGGCGCGAACAGGTCATTCAGGAGCTTTACCGCCGCTACGGAGAGCACGGCGCCGCGATGACCGCCAACGTCATTACCTATCGTGGGAAAAGCGCCATGCGTGAGATCGGCAAACTGCTCAACTTCCCGCCAGACCTGATTGCACGTTTTTCCAGCCTCTACGCTGGGGGTGACTTTCCGCATACCCTTGAATTGGCAGAGCATCTGGTCCAAGCCGGGCTTCCCGCCAACCATCCGCGCTCCCCCGCCTTCCTCTCTCTTTATCAGCAAATGCACGGCCTCCCACGGCATCTTGGGCAACACTCCGGCGGGATGATGATTTGTCAGGGGAGCCTCAATTCCATCCTGCCGCTGGAACGCGCCTCGATGCCCGGGCGCGTCGTCGGCCAGTGGGACAAGGATGATTGCGAAGACCTTGGCATCGTTAAGATCGACCTCCTTGGTCTGGGGATGATGTCGGCTTTGCAGGAGAGCCTTGCCTTGTGCGAAACGCGTGGGCGCGGTGTGGAGCGGAGCGCCATCCCGAGGGATGATCCCGCCGTTTTTGCGCTCATGCAGCAGGCTGACACGGTTGGACTTTTTCAAATCGAGAGCCGCGCTCAGATCGCTACCCTCCCCCGGATGAAGCCAGCCTGTTTCTATGATGTCGTCATTGAAGTTGCCATCATCCGCCCCGGCCCGATTCAGGGTGATCTCGTCCATCCCTATCTTAACCGTCGTGCGGGTCGTGAACCGGTTGACTATATCCACCCGCTGTTGGAGCCGATCTTGCGGCGCACCCTCGGCGTCCCGCTCTTTCAGGAGCAAATCCTTAAAATTGCGATGGTCATGGCTGATTTTTCCGGCTCCGAGGCGGAGGAACTGCGCCGTGCCCTGAGCTTCCACCGTTCGCACGAGCGGATGTCGAAAGTCCTCGTCAAGCTGGAAGCCGCCATGCAGCGCAAAGGGGTCGACCCGGTAGCGATTGAAAAAATCATCCGCTCTGTGACCTCCTTTGCCTTGTATGGCTTCCCTGAAAGCCACGCCATCTCCTTTGCCAATCTGGTCTGGACGAGCGCATGGCTCAAGGTCCACCGTCCGGTAGAGTTTTACACGGCGTTGCTCAATAACCAACCGATGGGGTTCTATTCCCCGGCGACGCTCCTGCGCGATGCCCGGCGGCGCGGCTTGCATTTCCGTGCGGTAGCGATCGACAAGGCAGAGTGGGAATGCACCGTGGTCGATGATGAAACGATCCAACTCGGCTTTTGCATGGTGAGCGGGCTTAAAGAGGGGCATCTCCGTGCGATGCTCACGGAGCGGGAGGAGCGTCCCTTTTCTTCTCTTCATGATTGGCGACTGCGCACCTCCTTTAACCGCGATGAACAACGAACGCTAGCACGCCTCGGTGCACTTAACCCGCTTTCATCGACAGGTCCGGAAGCCCATCGGCGCGAGTTGCTCTGGCAAGTGGAGGAGGCGATCGACCGTGAGGATCTCTTCTCGTGGAGCCGCAGCGAGGGTCGCCTGCCGCCGCCTGACACGGCACCGCTTGAGCCGATGAGCCTCCCGGAGCGTCTTGCGGCTGACTATGCAACTTGCGGGTTGAGCGCTGGGCCTCACCCGATGGCGCTTCTGCGAGCGAGCTTGCCGCAGGTCTGGCGTGCGGTTGACTTGCCGGGCGTGCGTGATGGCGACTGGATTACCCTTGCCGGGAATGTTATCTGTCGTCAGCGCCCCGGAACCGCGAAAGGGTTTGTCTTTGTGAGTCTGGAGGATGAAACCGGGATCAGTAACGCCGTGATCCCGCCGCAACTCTTTGAACGCCAGCGCCTGCTCATCACGCAGGAGTCCTTCCTGATGATCAGCGGGATCGTTCAGAATAAGGAGAACGTCGTCCTGCTGCGTGCCATGGAAATTGCCCCTTTACAACAACGCTTGCACGGCTCCGCTTCCCATGACTTTCATTAGCTAAGCTCACCGGGCACGCTTGGGGAAAAGATAGTATCCAAAGTCTGCACGCAACTCTTCCAGTGTCACCATGGAAGCCCGCCCGTCTCCCCAGAGGACCGGCGTCTGCCTGCCATCATCAAAGCGGACCTTGTGAGTAAAGGTTGAGTCCGGCTTGATCGGCGGGGAGAGGTCGGAGACTCGCGCTTGGGAGTTAGGGTCGGGGCTGTCGCCGCTGACCGGGAAGAAATAGATCACCTTGGAGGGTTGGTTCACCTCGGCGTAACGGCGCGCGATACGGGAGTCGAGCAGCGTAAAAATCTCCCCCATGTAAAAATTAACGCCGTAGCATTGGAGCGGGCTGGGATGCGGCTTGCGCTGCGAAGCCAGAGAGATAAATGGCCCCCAGACTTTGGCTGAAGGGACGTTGTTAGCGCGGAAACTGGTCGTGATGCCGAGTTGCTCGCCGATCAATTCGTGAGCATAGATGGTCTGGCCATTGCGCTGCCCCATCACGGCGGGAAGTTTTCCCTTGTTCTCGGTGATGAACTGTAGCGCTCCAACGCCGATCTGGCGCAGGTTCTGCAAGTCATCCATCACCCGCGCCCGTCGCTGGAGGGCCTGAGCGCCGCCAAGACCCGCAAGGATCAGGATCGCCAGAATCGCAACGGCGATCAGAAGCTCAAGCTGGCTAAATCCTGAATTCCCTTTCTTCATGGCCTTGTCTTTTGCCGGTTGCGACGCCGTTGGAGCGCCCATCCGATGGTGCCGATGACTAGGAGCGAAGCGGTCGCCGGTTCCGGTACCGCTTCCGGTGCACGGAGCGAAAGGTTATCGAGAGCAAACGAGCGCCACGAAGCATTGTTGACATTAAGAACGGACATCTGAATATCGGTCCATGAAGTGGAGGTCGTGGAGAAGAAATTAAGGGTGCTGTTGCCGGCAACCTGTTGCGTCACGCCGTTGATGCTCAAAGTAAATTGTTTAGTCTGATAGTTCAGGGATGCGGAAATATGATAATACGTTCCCGCCGCTGCTGCAAACTTGTTTCCACTGGCGTCGTGCGCCCAGTTGCCGCTCGTTCCGTTATTGAAATTGATACCGCCATCGGTCCAAAAGCTTAGACGCAGGACGTTCCCGTCGGTCGTGCCGATCCGCAAATAGCTAATCCCGGTTTGTGCGCTGCGTGCGCTTAAACGGTAGTCAAAGGAGAAAGTCAGGGTGGAAGCATTGGGATCAAAAACGGTGTCGAGCTGATCGTCGGTCGGGGCGTAACCATAGAAGACGCCACCGCCGACGCCGCCGTTGCTATAGGCGACCAGAGCCTGATCGGTCCCGCTGGTGCCACTGTTGGCGCTCACCCGGAGCATCGATTGTAGCGCGTCGGAGGCTGATCCCTGTTTGGTCCAGTACGGAGCGGAAGAAGGTTGGCCCAGCACATGCCCATCGCCCGTATTGCCACCATTGGTGAAGTAACCCTGATCTTCGTCAAAAGTCAGAACCATGGCGCTGACCGGCATCGTGAGGCCCAAAGAGAGGCCGGCTATCACTAGCCATCGCAGGGGGAGAGAACGCTTTATCATGTGAATCATTGAACGCCCGGGGAGGGGGAGAGTCAACCGGTGAACCTTCCTTGTTTAAGAAAACTGGCCATACTTTTTGCACCGGATGTTGTTCTTTATTGCCGGCTCGATTACCGTCATGCTGATCCCTCCGATGAAACCGTTTCTTTACCATCAACTGCTGGTCAGTCTCCTATTGGAGTTAACGAACGAAGGCTACCAGCATGGGCAGCGGTTTCTCTCCCGGCGCGCCGTTTGCCAACGCTGGGCGATCTCCACACCGACGGCAGAGCGGGCTCTCGCCACGTTGGCAGAAGCCGGGATTCTGGAGGCGCGCCCCCGCAGCGGCTTCCATATCCGGCAGGGTTTCCGCCGTCGGACGCTTCGTTATCTTAACGAGGTGAGCACCTTACCGGGGCTTCCGGCGCGGACGACTTTTTCGCAGCGCTACCGTGTTCTTTTTTCTACCGGGGTGGGGCAGGAGCAGCGGCTTGCGGTTATTTTTGATGGTTATCAGTACGATCATCTGCATATTGCTCACCGGCCCGATTTTCTGGAAGCCTGCTCGCTCGCTTGCGCCCGGGGAGCGATCGCGGAAGCCGGGGCAGCGTTTGATCTCCATTTCTACGCGCTTAATCAGATCGACTCCCTACCGCTTGATCAATTGCGTCAACATCTTGCCAAAGGGGGCTATTGCGGAGTGATTCTCTTCCAGCGCAACGCTAAACGAAAAGGGGCGCAGACGCTGATCAACGCCATTAGCAAAGAGGGCCTGCCGGTCGTTTGCGCCTTCTCTCCTTCGGAACGCAGCCACGCCATCGCGCTTGATTTCAATCACCTCGGCATCGGTTATCGCGCGGGGCGCCGCCTCTTGGAACAGGGGTGCCGTCGGATCGGGGTCGCGGTGATCAATGGCTGGGGGCATCACTTGGTGCGCCATGTTTTTGACCGGCTCAACGGCGTGCAGCTCGCCGTGCAACAGGCCGGGGGGAATGTTCGAATGGTGCCGCTCCGGTTGGAAGTCAATGGCGAGTTCACCCAAGAGACCCTTCGCCCGCATCTTTCGGGACGTAACCGCCTCGATGCGATCTTCTTCCCCGGGCATCACCATTCTGTCGCGCTGGGCGAACTGGTGCGGGAGTTGCGACTGTGCATCCCGGAGGATTTGTCAATGATCATGACCTCCAGCCAGTCGTATTCTGAGGGGTTGGGGCGGGAGATTGATTTGATGAAGATTGATTTCGAAGCGATCGGCGCCCGTTCAGTAGCGTTGATGCGCCAGATGCTTACCCGTGCTGGAGCTTTGCCGAGACTCACTCTGGTGGATTTGGAGTACGAGGACCATGGAAGCATCCGTTGAAAACGCAGGTCTAAAAACTATGGCCAGATTCCGTTGCCTGCGGCCGTATTGGCGTTGCCTTTTGAACCGGGTGCATGGAACTTCTCTCTTGTCCATGAACACCTCTCCCTCCCTTTGCTCCCGGCTGGTTGCTCTCTCTATCGCTAGTCTTTTTTCCCTTGCTCCCGCCGATGCCGGTGAGGCTTCCGCTTTCACCGATCATGGTTTGATGGTCCCGATCTCTGAGCAGCGGATCACCCTGACGACGGAGACTGCCGGGAAGAAGCAACTCATTACCCTGCTCCTTGAAAGCATGGCTAGAGGAACGGCAACCGGTTCCGGACGGGTGACTCTTCTTGTGCATGACCTTGCTTCCGGGCAAAGTCAGCAATATTTCCCGGCGATGGACCATGAGGAGCCTGAAGATGTTTTTAGTGCCTTTGTGTCCACCAAAGGGAAACTCTACTTCAACCGCTGCAACCTCTTCGATGAGTTCGATCTAAAGAAAGGTGATTTTACGTTCTCTGCCAATGTCGGCGGTTACGCGATGTCGATGGCTGAAGGGGGCGACGGGTCGATCTATTTTGCGACCTATCCTCAAAGCCAACTTCACCGCTTTGACCCCGCTTCCCAGCAGGTGGAAGGGTTAATCCGGCTGGATGAAAGCGAGCAATACCCGACCCGGATGGCGATTGACCAACACGGCTGGCTTTACGTCGGTATCGGTACCGCGCAGAGTAACCTCGTTGCCTACCATCCGGCAACGGGCGAACTCCGCTCACTAGCGCAGGAGGGGGAGCGGGTGCGTAACGATAGCGGCTATGTCATTAGCGATGAGAAAGGAGTCGTCTATGGACGTGTCAATAAGACGCTCCCATGGTCCCGCCTTGAGAAAGGCGAACTCCACCCCGCGCCCGATTTCAATCTGGAGCAGATCGTACGCCCTTCCAGTTCTCTCTACTATGGCAATCACCGTTTTGCGTTTGCAGACGGCACCGCGATTGAAGGCTATTCAACACGGGAGCGCTCCTTTGAAGTCGTCTCCCCGGATGGTGCCCGTCGAGGGGTGAAGTTCGAGTATGAAACTCACGGCGCCGCCATTGGTAGCCTGATCCGTGCAGTTAATGGCAGGATCTACGGCTCCACCCATCACCCGATGGAGCTATGGGAGTACGATCCCGCGAGCCGGGTTCCGAAGATGCTCGGCCATCTGCCGGAAGTTGGCGGTGGCGCATTGACCAAGTTCATCGAATGGGAGGGGCAACTTGTCTCCAACTCGTACGGGCGTGGTGACCTCTTTACTTTCGACCCCGCGCGCCCGTTTGACTATAGCGTTGCACCGGGCGTCAATCCGTTGCGTCTGTTGCGGACCGAGCCGGTGATCTCCCGCCCGCATACCCTGCTTCTTTACCCCGGCAGTTCGCTAGTCGTTTCTGCCGGATGGCCCGGGTATGGCCTCGTGGGTGGCGGGATGTTGATTTACGATCTCGCCAAACGCGAGGCGGTTGCCTTCCTTAAAGCAGACACCCTTCTTCCCGGACATTCGATCACCACGATGGCCGCCCTTCCCGACGGCAATCTTGTGTTCGGAACCGCGACCCTTGCCTTGAGCGGTGGGCAAAGCGAGGCCGACACCGCTCAAATCGGCCTCTTCGACTGGAAGAAGCGGACGATCTCTTGGCACACCGGCCCGTTGGAGGAGAGTCGCTATATCACCACCATAGCGACGGGCCGGGGTGGCGATCTCCTCTATGGGATCACGCACGAACGTTTCTTTTTTTCCTATGATCTCAAGGAACGTCGTCTGCTGACTTCACGCAAACTCCCTGCTGATCTCCACTCTCCCGCCAGTAATCGGGGCGACAACGCTTTGCTACGGAGCGATGATGGCCGTCTTTTTCTTCTGATGACCCGCGGTATTTTTGAAGTCGACCAGAGTACCCACACCCTAAAGGCACTAGCCACCCCCCCGGTGCCGATCTTCGAAGGGGGCTTCATCTCCGAAGGGGAGCTTTTCTTTGCGAGTGCAGGACGTCTCTGGAGTTACAAACTCCCGCAGCCCTGAGAGCTCTCCGCTCATCGGTCCACAGCGTTGGTCAAAAATAAGCGTTGACCGCGTTTAATAATTCGAGTTATTAAACGGGGAGATGAGCACTGCATTCCCCAAGCGCATCAATCGCAAGCAACTCGCACAGCTCGCCGGCGTCTCTCCGGCGGTGATCACTGCCGTGATGCAAAACCGCGTCAGCACGATTGCGGTTGGCAAGGAGACGCGGGAACGGGTGTTGCGGCTTGCCGAGGAACATCGCTACCGCCCCGACATCGCAGGGCGCAGCCTCGTGAGCAAGCGGAGTTATTTGCTGGGGGTGGTTTTCTCCGAAGTCATGAGCCATTTCATGTGGGAGACGGTTGCCGGCTTGGAAGCAGTGGCCGCAGCCCATGACTATTCGCTTTTAGTCTTTTCGGTCCCAGCCTCTCAGGAGGAAGAGGCGATCCGCCTTCACCGTGCGCTCGACCGCAAGGTTGATGCGTTGGCATGTTTGCCGGTGCTCGATGCCGAGAGCCAGCCTAATCATGCCTTGTACGGGCGGGTTGTCGAGAGTGGCACGCCTATCGTTCAGCTCTACACGGATATTCTCGAAGGGGTGCCTTCGGTGCGGGTGGATGAACGGGGTGCGGCACAGAAGGCGACGCAGTATCTCATCGACCTCGGCCATCAGCGTATCCTCCATTTCACGCGGGAGGATAGCCTCGATCAACAGCATCCCGGTCGCTTCCGTTCAGCCAGACTGCGGCGGGAAGGGTATACGCTTGCCATGGAACGTGCAGGGTTAAAGCCGATCGTCATGGAGGTCGAGGCAGACCGCAGCCAAACGGTACAAGGGTGCGCCCGATCTGCCGACGCCGTCGTCCGCCATCCGTCCCGACCCACGGCCGTCTTTTGTTACTCTGATGGCCGTGCGGTTGGCTTGATGAACGGTTTGCATCGGATGGGCAAAAGCATCCCTGAAGAGATCAGCGTTCTTGGCTTTGATAACACGACTTTTTCCGAATATAGCTACCCTGCGTTGAGTACGATTGGCCCGAGTCGGATTGCAATGGGACACAAGGCCGGGGAGATGCTGCTCCAAGCTTTGGAAGGGAAGGCACCTGCAAGCCAGTCGCTTCCTTCGGAACTCTACCTCAGAGAGAGTACGGCTTCTTTATGAAACCGGCATCCCCCCATTGGAAGGTTCGCGCTGCCGCCTTTACGGTGATCGAGGCGTTAGCTGCCTTCGGGCTTTTGGCGCTGTTGGCGGTCTTTCTTTTCCCCGTGTTTAAAGGAGCGCGGGAACAAACTCGCGCGGCTCAATGCGTTTCCAATCTTCGCGTTCTCGGCAGTGCCGTCTTGTTACACGCTGGGGAGAATCACGGAAAATCGGTGGTTTCCTATCTCGATCCGACGCTTTCGCCTACCGGGCAGGGGTTGCTTTGGCATGTCGATCTTCAGCGCCTCGGCTATCTTCCCGCCTCTTCCGGTAGTCTGGTCTGCCCTTCAGAGAATCCTTTCAAACTCAACAACACCGTCGATGCCGGGATGTATACCTATGGAATGCGGCGTTGGAATAGCGATCGCCCTTACTATTCTCCGGCCTACGAGCGGGCGCGTACCCCTAACCCTTCCCGCTACCTTCTCTTAGCAGATAGCTTCAAGCCTGCTCTCAATCGTCAGTTCTATTATATTACCCGCACCAGTAACAACTACGGCCCGGAGCAGATTCATGCGCGTCACAACAAGCGTGCCCATATTTTTTTGGCCGATGGCAGCGTCAGAGCCATGAACAAGCAGGAGATTGTCGACTTACAGGATGGATGGTTCCCCGCTGTGATTCGTGAATCGTCTTTTTGACGCCAGGAAATCGTACTCTTTTATCTATGAAACTTCCCTTTCTTTATTTTGCAGGGTGGCTCCTGCTGCTTTCCGTGGTGTTGAAGGCTGATGATGCTAATCTTTTTGACCTTGAGAACCTTTCAGCCGAGGTCGAAACGGTCGAGGGAGTCAGCGGCCAGCAGGCTATTGTTTCCCTCGAAGGAGGGGCGAACATTCCGCTAAAAGGCCCTTTTCCACTGGAGGCGGGTAGCTTGAGTCTCTGGATCTCCCCCCAAAACTGGGATGGTAGTGAAGAAGACTTTGTCGAACTGCTCAAAGCAAGCGCTCCTGACACCGCATGGCGTCTTTACAAGTATAAGAAAGACAACAATCACTATGGGCTCTCCCTGCTCTACGGCACGGGGATGGCGGAACGTAGCCAGTTCGCCTTTGCGACCGTCCCCATTAGCGAATGGAAGCGCAAGGAGTGGCATCATATCGTCGCCGTCTGGGATCAAAAGGGCCGGATGTTGGAGCTCTACCTTAATGGTGAGAAGAAAAGCGCCGTCGGCCTTGCTGCTAGTCATTTTGCCACGGGCGAGGTCTCTAGCGTCGATCTGGCTGCTGGCCCTCACCGGAGCGCCTTGAGTCATCTGCACCTTCATCCCCGTCCGTTGGGGGAAGAGGAGATCGTGAAACTCTACCGGGAGGGGACTCCTCCGGTTGCCGAAGAGCTGACTCAAGTCCCGCGCGCAACGCTCACGATTCCCAAGGTCCGCCGCGCTCCGGTGATCGACGGCAAGTTCGACCTTGGGGAATGGGACCACGCAGCTAAGGTCGTTGGCGGTCTCTGGATGGGAAGTCCGAGGATTACCAAAGAGAGCTTCTTTAGCACCAGCGTTTGTTACGATGAAGAACGGCTCTACTTTCTGATCGCTTCGCCAGCTCCCTCCATGCGGCTCAAAGCCGAAACCAAAGAACATGGTAACGCCAAAATCGCTAGCGATGATGCCGTGGAGTTTTTCTTTTCGCCTCGTAATAACGGCTATTATCAACTAGTCGGCAACTCGCTTGGCTTCCTCTACGCCAATCACTCAGGCAATACGGCATGGAAGGGCGACTGGAAGTTTGCCAACACGTTGTTTGAAGGCGTCTGGTATGCCGAACTCAGCATCCCCTTTGCTGCTCTTGGAGAGAAAACACCGCAAAAGGGAGACCGCTGGGCTGCCAACTTCTGTCGGGATTGGGCGCTCCCTGATGTCACGCTCTTTACTTCATGGTCGTATAGCCGCGGACCGTACTTCTCCAACCTCGGGGAGATGATCTTCGGTGGAGAAGGGGCGTATACGCAACTCGACGTCGACCCGGATGAACTGGCCGCAGGGAGAATCCGGGGAACCGTCGCGCTGGCAGGGGATGCCTCATCCACGGATACGGCGAAGGTCGTGATTTCGCTAGTGGATGGAAGCGGAACGCTCTCCACACAGGAGAAGGAATTGCGGCGGGAAGGCGCCTCACCGGCGATCCTGCCAGTAGAGATCGACCTCCCATCCGGGCGAACGGCCAGTGTCGGGGTGGAAGTGGCTTTGACCGATGGAGAGCGCCTTTCCCATCAATCGCTCCCCGCACGGGTGGAGGGGGATGCAAATGTCTCCATCCTGCCGCGACTTCAGGAGCAGGAACTGGCGGTAGAAATCACGCTAGCCTCGGAACTGGAAGGGGAACTCACCTTGCAGATCGGTGATGCACGCACGGGACTTCAAGAGAAATGGTTCAAAGCCAAAGGGGAAGCAAGGCAGGAGCTTCGGCTCTCCTCCGCCAATCTACCGGCAGGTTATTACGATGTTTCTCTCAAAAATGGCGAGCATCCTCTCTATGAAGGGAAGTACGACCATCCGGGGGATGCCCCATGGCTAACCTATCAGAGCGACGAATCCAAAATCCCCAAGCCATGGACCCCCATCAGGTATCAGGAGAATGAAGTTACCTTTTGGGGTAGGAGTTACCGGATTGGAGCACAACCTTTCCCTGAAGCGATGACGGCTTTGGGCGTTCAACTCAACCGCGCGCCGATCACGCTGCTTTTGGAAGCCGACGGCCAGCCGTTGCAGTGGAAGCAGAAGGTTGATTGGAAGGAGCAAAGCGGGAACGCCGCTGCCTACCATCTCCACGCGGAAACGCCAAAGTGGAAAGCTACGGCGGCGGTTCGCTTCGAGTTCGATGGACTCTGGTGGGTGGAGCTTGATCTTGAACCTAAAACCCCGGATGCGACTCTCAACCGCATTGCCCTAAACCTGCCGATGGCAAAAGGAGTCGCCTCCCTTGTCTATGCTCACAATTATATTGGGAATACCGTTCAGGGGGATCTCAAAGAGAACTCTCTCGGACACTATCTCGCTAATGTCTGGATCGGCAATGACAAGGTCGGGCTGACCTGGTTTGCTGAATCCGATCAGTATTGGAGCCGGACGAAAGAGGATCAAGCGATCACCTACACCCCTGATGAGCAGGGCGGAGTCTTTGCGGTTGCTCCTGTCCGGGCTGATTTCACACCGGGGAAAGCCGTTCGCTATGCTTTCGGCTTGCAGGCCACCCCGGTTCGCCCGCTTGATCCGAATCGCCGGGCGTTGCGACTCCAGCCCGGCATCCGCGCCAATCTGGCCCATCCATGGAATCTCGATCGCTCGGTTAAAAAGTATGCCGCCACCGACAAGGAGTGGGGTTTCCTCTCGCCGCATGAAACTTCGATCCCTGCTCTTCGCAAGGAATTGGCCCAATGGCGGGAGAGGGGCATGGAGATGCCGTGGTACATCGCTCCGGATATCATTTCACCACAAGCTACCGAATATCGGATGATGCGCGAGCAGTGGCGCAACCCGCATGGAACCTACCCCTTTGCTTGCGTTAATTCCAGCTATGCACAGTTTCTGAACTGGTCGATGGACCGGCTTATCCGCGAAGGGGGGCTACGTGCGATCTATGTCGATTGCGCTAAGGCCTACCCTTGTGGCAATGAGGCGCACGGCTGTGGTTACCGTGATGAAGCGGGCGTCCTGCGCCTGACGACACCTGTCCTCGCCTTACGTCGCCATTTCCGCCATCTCTACACTTCCCTGCACGAAAGTGAGGCGCATGGCGATCTTCCCAAGGCGCTGATCCTGCATACGTTCTCGGGTGTTACGAGTGCAGCCTGTGGCTTTTCCGATATGATCCTCGAAGGGGAGGAAGTGCAATATCGCATCGTTAACACCCCAAGCTACCTTGATCTCTACCCCTCCGACCAGTGGCGGGCGATCTTTAGCCATGCGTTTGGCTATAATATGGCGCTCCTGCCTAACTACGGACGGGTTGGACCGGCCTCCCAGCGTGCCTCCGAAGCTTTAAGTGCGACCTTCATGGTCCACGCCCTCCTCAATGATACACCGCTCTGGAATCTTTGGACCCATGAAGGCTATGTCAACCGTGTGCTCGATGCCCTCGATGGCGCAGGAGTGACTTCCGCGCAGACGCGCTTTGTGCCGTGGTGGGAGCAGCAGGAGGTAAAGGCTTCGCATCCTGCGGTAAAAACCAGCCTCTATTATACCCCCCAAGGGCTAATGCTCGTGGTCGCTAATGACACCAAAGAGGCACTGCAAACCACGATCGGGATGAGTGACAAGGTTGAAATGGAAGATCTTCTGAGTCGTGAACGAATGGTAGCTAATGAAACCAACCTGACCGTGCCGGCGGAGAACTTCCGGTTGCTGATGATTGAGAAAGAGAAAGACCACCCCTAATGAAAACAAGAAATAGATTCAACATCGTCGCGGTGGCTATGGTGGCTGCCGCTCAATGGACTAGCCAAGCCAATGCCGCTGTGATCTCCAGCAGTTCCTTTAAGCTGGCCTACGGGTTTAGCGGAGCGTCACCGAGCTGGAATACGACGGAAACCATCTCCATCAATACTCCGACAACGCAGGGAGGTTTCACGTTTGCGCCGACAGTGAGCGGGGGGCTTTTTACCGGTTACGGGCCCCGGTTTGAAAACGGAGTGTTGGGAAATGGTGCAGGCGATGCTCATAAGGGAGGCAATAGCAACACGTTTTCTCTCACGATCTCAGGAAGTTGGGACGGAGCGCTGCCCGCAGATGCCTCAAATGATCCCGGTTATCAGTTAACGATGGTGATTGAGTCGATCAGTCTCTATGGACTCAAGATTGCGATTGGGTCCTCCGATCTCTTAATGAGCTTCGAGGAATTGACCGCGGGGCACACCGGGAACTCGCCTGCTGTCACCTTAAAATACATCGCCGGTGCGGGGAGTAGTACGGTTCTCGCTAGTAACTGGACGTTACTTTCGTGGAGCCCGGAGGATTGGACCCAGTCAGGTACTTCTGTGAGTCGCACCTTCGAAATTGCTGAGGGGGATCGCGCCCTAGACGGGTTAACGATCGAGGGGTATCTGCAACTAAGTTATCACGCCGTACCGGAGCCTTCCAGCCTTGGATGGTTATTGCTCGGGGTCGGGGGTATGGCGGCGCTTCGTCGTCGCAAGCGGGGATAGGGAACGTTATGCTAGCTTTATCATCAGAGTCTTCTGTCGGGCCGTCGCTAGTGGATGGTGCCGGGGTGCGGACAATTTCATGGTCCACAGCGGTCAGTCACGGGTGGCCGACCATCATCCGTCGTCGGGATGGCGTGCTGATGGTCGTTTACAGCGGGGGGCGCGATGCCCATATCTGTCCGTTTGGACGGGTGGAGATGATGGTTTCCCATGACGAAGGGGAGACATGGAGCTGGCCCCGGGTGGTCTTTGACGGTGATCTCGACGACCGCGACGGAGGAATCGTCGAGAGCGCCAGTGGCACCTTGTTGCTCACCACCTTCTCTCATGTGATGTATGACGAAGCGATCACCGCTTATGAAGAAGAAGGACGGCAGATTCCGTTTATTGCAGAGGGGCAGTTGAAGGGGCCGCTCCTTCGCCCTGAACGTCTGGCGGCCTGGAAGGCTGCCCGGCGGCGTCTCGGGGAGGAGCAGCGCCGAAGTCTGGAGGGGGAATGGATGATTCGCTCGACCGATCAGGGGGCAACGTGGTCGGCTCCGTTTCGTTCACTAGTCAATAGTCCCCACGGGCCGACGGCGCTTCGTGATGGACGGCTTCTCTACGCCGGTAAGGTGATGCACGGACCGCAGAAGGGGAGCGTCGGGGTGTGCGAATCCGTCGATGACGGGCAAAGCTGGCATTGGTTAGCGACGATTCCCGTTCGGTCCGGAGATGTGGCGGCTGAGTATCACGAGCTTCACATGGTCGAAGCTGATGACGGAACGTTCATCGTGCATCTTCGTAATCACAACCCGCTGGATTACTATGCCGTGCTTCAGAGTGAATCAAGGGACGGGGGCAGGAGCTGGAGCATGCCCCATCCCATCGGTGTCTGGGGATTTCCTTCACACCTGCTGCGTCTTGAAGATGGGCGGCTGCTCATGACTTATAGCCATCGCCGATCTCCGTATAACTGTCAGGCACGTTTGAGCCACGATCACGGGAGAACATGGTCCGAAGCGATCCATCTCTACCCGGATAGTGGCAGCGCCGATTTTGGCTACCCATCGACCGTGGAGCTTTCCAATGGTTGGCTATTGACGCTCTGGTATCAGGATCTGCCGGGGGAGGATCAAACCGTCCTGCGTCAACTCCGCTGGCGGCCATAAGATCACAAAACAGAAACGGCTCTGGCGCGATGAAGCCACCAGAGCCGTTAAATCTGTCTTTACCCGGAGAGCCTTACGCGCCCCAAGTGATCAGGCGCAACTCGTGAGCCTGCGTGAGATCCGGGTTGTACGGGATCACACGGACGTTAAATCCATACGCCCCGCTCTCCCGCGCCGGGATCTCCCCACGGTAGAGGTACGCCCCGGCAGCGTCAGGCTTCGCATCGCCTGATGCTTGGAGATCAAACATCACCGGGTTAACGATCTGGCCGTCGTGCGTCTCGCCGACGTAGACCTGCACCCGCACGGAATCAGGCGTGATCTCCCCGAGGTAAACCCGCGCTTCGAGTTGCAGTGATTCGCCAACGGTCACATTAACCTTCTGCGCATTGCTCACGGCGACCTCCTCTGCCGGGACGCGGATCTGCGGCCAGAGTCGACGCATCTCCTCCTTCCAGCGGGCAACCGCTTTTGCTTTCTCCGCCCCGTTCTCGCCGAGACGGGCATGGGCGATCGCGGCCGGTTCGTAGAGCCATTCGCTATACTCCTGCACCATGCGCTGGGTGTTGAAGATCGGGGTAACGCTGCGGATCGACTCGCGCATCAACTGGAGCCACGCCAGCGGCAGCCGCCCGTCGGGCTTCGCATAGTAGAGCGGGATGATCTGATTTTCCAGCAGGTGGAAGAGGCTCGCGCCGTCGACCTGATTCTGGAACTCAACGCTCCCGTCGAGAATCTCCGCCCCGATCGCCCAACCGTTCTTGCCGTTGTAGCTCTCGCACCACCACCCATCAAGCACGCTCAGATTCAACCCACCGTTGGGCGGGAGTTTCATCCCGCTGGTGCCGCTAGCTTCAAGCGGGCGCAGCGGATTATTGAGCCAGAGATCGACCCCTTGCGTGAGTCGGCGGCCGATATAGGTATCGTAATCTTCGACAAAGATGATCCGGTTCTCCAGCCCCTCCTGTCGCGACCAGCGGTAGACCTCCTGAATGAGCTTCTTACCCCCTTCATCCTTGGGATGCGCCTTCCCGGCGAAGACAAACTGCACGGGACGCTCCGGGTGGTTGAGCATCCGCTTGAGCCGATCAAGATCGGAGAAAAGCAACGCCCCACGCTTGTAAGTGGCAAAGCGCCGGGCAAAGCCGATCGTCAGAATCTCCGGATTAAGAATCTCGTTGACCTGCCGGAGCTTCTCGGGCGATTCGCCGTTGCGCACCCGCTGGGCATGGACCCGCTCGCGGACAAACTCGACGAGCCGCCGCTTGAGCTGGTGATGCGTGTCCCAAAGAACATCATCAGGGATGTCGATGACGCCGCGCCAGAAGTCGGGATCGGTCAGATTCTCCTCCCAGTTTGGGAGGTAGGCATCATAAAGCGCGGAGAATTCCGGCGAGAGCCACGTCTTGGTGTGGATGCCGTTGGTGATGCTGGTAATCGGCACTTCGTTCTGCGGCACTCCGGCCCAGACCTCTTTCCAAAGGCGGCGGCTCACTTCGCCATGCAGCTTGCTCACCCCGTTGGCGTGGCGGCTGGTGCGCAGGGCGAGGATCGTCATGGAGAAGTTCTCCTCCGGGTTGATCGTCGCCTGTCCAAAGGAGAAAAACTCGTCAAAGGAGATCCCGACCCGCTGCGGGAAGTCGGCGAAATAACGCTGCATCAACTCGCGCGGAAAGGCGTCGTTGCCCGCCGGGACCGGCGTGTGCGTGGTAAAGATGTTAGCTGCCGCGACTAACTGAAGCGCGCTACGGAAGTCGAGCCCCTGTTCCTCGACTCCACGCCGGATCAACTCCAGCGAGAGGAAGGCTGAGTGCCCTTCGTTCATGTGGTAGACGGCCGGTTCCAGCCCGATCGCCTTGAGCGCATGGACGCCGCCGATGCCGAGGACGACTTCCTGCTTGATGCGCATCTCCAGATCGCCGCCGTAGAGCTGCGCGGTGATCATGCGATCTTCCGGGCGGTTTTCGGGAATGTCGGTATCGAGGAGATAGAGCGTGATCCGTCCGATCTTCATCTCCCAGACCTTGGCGCAGATGCTCCGCCCCAAAAGGTCAACGCAGATGACCAGCGGCGCCCCTTTGACGCGAACCTCGCGCAGCGGCAGGTGATGAAAATTCTGGTTGAGGCTGACGCTCTCCTGCCACCCCTCGGCGTTGATCTGCTGTTTGAAGTAGCCGTGGCGATAAAGGAGCGTCACCGCGACGAAATTAAGCCCGAGATCGCTCGCCGCCTTGCAGTGATCCCCCGAGAGAATACCGAGGCCGCCCGAGTAGTTCGGGATCGATTCGTGAAAGCCGAACTCCGCCGAGAAGTAGGCGATGGGGCGATTCTCCCGCGTGCTTCCATAGGTATCCTCGCGATCGAGGTAAGCACGGAAACGTCGGTAAACCGCGTCGAGTTCTTCGAGAAAAGCGCGATCCTGCGAGAGTTCCACCAGCCGTGCCTGACGGCAGAGTTGAAGGACGCGGACCGGGTTGTGGTTGGTACGATGCCAGAGGTCGATGTCGACCTGGCGGAAGAGCTTACGGGCGGACGGCTCCCAGGTCCACCAGAGGTTGAACACCAACTCCCGCAGCGGCTCAAGGCTCGCGGGAAGGGTTGGAACGACGTTGTAGGTAAATAACGGCTGCATACTGGTTTGTTTGTCCCTTGTTCGTTGGGGAGAGGAGAAGGTTATCCCCTCCTCCCCCGGTTGATTTGTTTCCCTGTAAACCCGCTGCGGAAAGGCCGCATTCCTGCCCGTGTGTCTGTGTGTGTAGCGGTTAAAAACCGCGGGCGTTCCGGGATCAGAGAGTCCGGCAGAACTCCTCGAAGCGGTCGAGCCCCGTCTTGATGACGTCGAGGCTGGTCGCGTAGCTAAAGCGGATCGTCCGGTCGTCGCCAAAGGCGATCCCGGGGACGACGGCGACGTTTGCCTTGCTCAGCAGACGGTCGGCAAAGTTCTGGCTGGTGAGCGAGAGGCGCGAGATGTTGACCAGCATGTAGAAAGCCCCCTGCGGCTTGACGACGCTCACGCCGTTGATCGACGAGAAACGCTGGTACATATAGTTGCGGCGCATCTCAAACTCCGCACGCATGTCGTTGACCTGCTGCTGATCGCCCTTGAGCGCTGCGAGGCCCCCCTTCTGCGCGAAGGAGCACGGGTTGGAGGTGCTGTGGCTCTGCATCGAGTCGATCGCCTTGGAGATCTCGTCGTTAGCGGCGAGGTAGCCGAGGCGCCACCCGGTCATCGCATACGCCTTGGAGAAACCGTTGACGGTGATCGTCAGGTCGTAGATTTCGGGCGAGAGCGAGGCGATCGAGACATGCTCCACGCCGTCGTAAGTGAGCTTCTCGTAGATTTCGTCCGCGAGGATGAGGATCCCTTCTTCTTCCGCGACAGCGGCGAGTGCGGTCAACTCCTCACGGGTGTAGACAGCGCCGGTCGGGTTGCCGGGAGTGTTGATGATGATCATCTTGGTGCGCGGAGTCATCGCGGCCTCGAACTGCTCGGGCGTGATCTTCCAGCCGCTCTCCTCGGTCGTTTCGACAAAGACCGGCTCGCCCCCGGCAAGGCGGACCATCTCCGGGTAGCTCAACCAGTACGGCGCGGGAATGATCACCTCGTCGCCCAGCTCAATCGTGGCGAGGATGGCGTTGAAACAGGAGTGCTTCGCCCCGTTGGAGACGATGATCTGGCTCGGGCGGTAGGTCAGCCCGTTGTCTTCAAGAAATTTGTCAGCAATTGCCTGACGCAGCTCCGGAGTGCCGGAGGAGGGGGTGTACTTGGTGAAACCGCCATCGAGCGAGGCCATCGCGGCCGCTTTGATATGCTCAGGGGTGTCGAAGTCAGGCTCGCCTGCGCCAAAGCTGCAAACGTCGATGCCTTCGGCCTTCATCGCCTTGGCTTTGCTGTCGATGGAGAGGGTGAGCGATGGGGTGAGGATGGTGGCTCTTGCGGCTAGGTCCATAGATTTGTGGTGGTGAGTTTTTGGAAAGGACGCCCGGTTAAAAAGATCGAGGCGCGGTGTGGATCAGGTTACTGGCTTGGGTAAAAAAGGGTGAGCGGCTCACGCGTTGGCGTAAAAGGCTTCGACAAAAGGTTGAAGGTTATTCTCTTCCATTTCAATGATCGCCATCTCCCGCGCCGCATTTTCGGCGGAGTCAGAGGCGTGCGCGGCGTTGACCATGATCGTTTCGCCAAATTCGCGGCGGATGGAACCGGGGGGCGCTTTGGAGGGGTCGGTCGGCCCGAGCACCTGCCGGATCTTGCGCACGGCGTCGACTCCCTGATAAACCAGCGCGATACATTTCTCGCTCCCCGGCTCGTTCTCGCGCCCGGGGGGACACTCCGAAGGGCGCGTCCCGGCCATGAACTGCACGATCGATTCCCAGTGCTGCCGCCCGCAGATCGGCCCGAAAACTTCGGCAAGCTGCTGCTGAACCTTCTCATCGACGACGATCCCGAGTTCCCGCTCCACGGCGAGCTTGGCAAGGTTGCCGGAGCGTTCGGCCATCAGCTTTTGTAACATCTCCAACACCGGCCCGTAAAAGCGGCTCGCCTGCGCCACGCTCATGTGGTGGACCTTCATCCCGATGATCGAAAGCCCCGTGCGGGAAAAAACGTCGATCACCCCGCCGGGCCGCAGATTGGGAAAGCGGAAGTTGTCAGGCTTGATCAAAACGAGCGTCTTCTCCACTGGCTCCGGTCCGCTCGCCGGTAACGAGAGCAACCCGCCGTCGCGCCCGGCGAACTCCGCCCAGAGCTTGAGGCTGCGGACGGCAGAGGCGGCATCCGGCGGCACCAGCACGGCCGGTTCAAAATAGAGGATCTTCCCGTCGCCATCGGTCACGTAATCGCCGTAGGTATCGCGGATCGTCTCGCCGCTGGTCCGTTCGTGGACGATATGCCCGGCGACATTGCGGATTTTTTCCACCGCATCCTCCCCCTGAAACACGAGTAGCATCGTGTGCGGCTGCGCCCCGTTGTCGATCGCCGGGTTGGGGAGGAGATGGGTGAGGACATACTCGCGGATCAACTCCTGCGTCTTACGGTGGCGCGGGTCGGGAGCGGTGATGATCGATTCGGCGTAACGTTCGATCAATTCCCGGCTCGGCGCGAACATCCGTGCCCGGATCAGATTGAGGCCCGTGCGGGAAATCAGCCGCGAAACAATCCCCCCCGTACGCGACTTGCGGATCGAGTACGGTGTGATGAGGACGTAGGAAAGTTCTTCGGGCATAGATGAAAATTGCCTGCGCCGACTCTTCTGAAACGCCCTTTTCAGGGCCTTTTTCAGAGGGAAACCAGCGTAGGCAGGTGATTTTTCTTCAGGTTTTCTGTTGGTGGGAACCTAGCGGCGTGCTGCGCAGTGCGTCAACGTGTTTTTTCGCCCCTTCCGCTGCCGGGAGGGCTGTTTTGGAGATGACGCGCGGCGCGATTACGTCCATGCTGGCGCGATGGAGAGCAGCATCGACTGGAGCCGTTGGACCCCGCGCGAGCGGGCCGTGCTCTGTTTTATACGCCGGGGGGAGGAACTCCTCCTCATCCTCAAAAAGCGCGGCCTTGGCGGCGGGAAGATCAACGCCCCGGGCGGCAAGATCGAGCCGGGGGAGACCCCGTTGCAAGCCGCCATCCGCGAGACGCAGGAGGAGGTCGGCCTCACCCCGCTCGATCTTCATCAGGGCGGGGAGATCTCCTTTCAGTTTACCGACGGCTACAGCCTCCACTGCACCGTCTTCCTCGCCCAAGGTTGCCAAGGGGAGGAGATCGAGACCGACGAGGCGACGCCGATCTGGACCCCCGCCAACGCAATCCCGTACGAGCGGATGTGGGCGGACGACGCCATCTGGCTCCCGCTGCTCCTCTCCGGTCGCCCGTTCCGGGGCTACTTTGTCTTTGATGATGAGGTGATGTTGGAGCACCACCTCGAACTCCCGGAGGCCGCCGATGCCCTCTCCTGAGGGGAAACCGCGCGTTCTCGTCGCCGGGTGCGGCTTTGTCGGGCAGGTCGCCGCCCGGCAGCTCCATGCGCTCGGGTGGGAGGTGACCGGTGTCACCCGCCACGCCGAATCGGCCCGCCTCCTCTCCGGGGAGCCGTACCGCGTCGTCGCCTGCGACCTGCTGGATCGCGACGGCCTCGCCCCGCTCGGGCCGTTTGAGGCAGTGATCCTCTGTGCCTCCTCCGGGCGCGGCGGAGCGGAGGCGTACCGGCGGATTTACCTCGGCGCGAGTGCCGTCCTTCTTAATACCTTTACCCCGCAACAGATCGTCTTCGCCGGGAGCACCTCCGTCTATGCCCAGACCGAGGGCGAAGTCGTTACCGAAACCAGCCCGACGCTCCCCGACCGGGAGACCGGGCGTGTTCTCCTCGAAGCCGAGCAACTCGTCCTCGGCGCCGGGGGGCATGTCGTGCGGCTCGGCGGTCTCTACGCCACCGGGCGGTGGATTTTGTTGGAGAAATTCCTCGATGGCCGCGCCGTCATCGAAGGCGACGGGAGCCGGATCATCAACCAGATCCACCGTGACGATGCCGCAAGCGCGCTCACCTTCATGCTCACTGGTGGCCCGGACGGCGGCGCCGTACCTCCGGGGATTTACAACGCCACCGATGGCCAGCCGCTCATGCAGCGGGAGGTCTACGCCGGGTTCTCGTGGCATTTCCGCCGCCCGCTGCCACCGTGCGCCCCGCCTGATCTCGACCGCAAACGGGGCTGGACCAACAAGCGGGTCAACCCGGGTAAACTCCTCGCGCTCGGCTGGCGTCCCCGCTTTCAGCATTTCCGCGACGTCCTCCTCCAAGGTTAAACCATGAGCACCCATCCCCCCTGCGCTGAAGAAGAACGCCTCGCCCGCGAAGCCCGTCGGCAAGAGAACTGGAAACGATGGGGGACTTACCTCCCCGAGCGCCAATGGGGCACCGTGCGGGAGGATTACTCCGCCGATGGCGACGCGTGGCAGAGCTTCCCTCACGACCACGCCCGCAGCCGTGCCTACCGCTGGGGGGAGGATGGCCTCTTTGGCTGGACCGATCGCGAATGCCGCCTCTGCTTTGCTCCCGCCTTCTGGAATGGGCGTGACCCGATCCTCAAAGAGCGCCTCTTTGGCCTCACCAACCCGGAGGGGAGCCACGGCGAGGATGTTAAAGAGTGCTACTACTATCTTGAAGCGACGCCGACCGCCTCCTACGCCCACGCCCTTTATCAATACCCGCAGGCCCCTTTCCCGTACGCCGATCTCGTCGAAACTAACGCCCGCCGCACCCGGCACGAGCGCGAATATGAGCTTGAAGATACCGGCGTTTTCGCTGAACAGCGCACCTTCGAGTGCCACATCGAATACGCCAAGGCTGCCCCGGAAGATTGCTTCATCCGCTTAACCGTCGCCAATCGAGGCCCGGAAGCCGCCACGCTCCACCTCCTGCCGATGCTCTGGCTGCGCAATACGTGGGTATGGGGGGAGATCCACTCCCATTGTGGTGCCAAACCGACGCTCCGGGCGGTTGATGGCGGCATCCTCGCCGAACACCCGAGCCTCGGGCGCTTCCTCCTCGTCGCGCAAGAGGGGGCTCCGCTTCTCTTTGCCGAGAACGAGACCAACACCGAGCGTCTCTACGGCACACCGAACGCCACTCCCTATCCCAAAGACGCCTTCCACCGCTACGTCGTCAACGGGGAGAGCGTCGCCATTAACCCTGAGCAGGTCGGGACTAAAGCCGCCTTCCATTTCATTCTCCCGCTCGCCGCCGGGGAGGAGCGTCGCCTTTACCTGCGCCTCGTCCGGCTCGAAGGAGAGCCGACCCCGCCCCCCGGCGGCTGGTTTACCGGCGCGGAAGCTTGTTTTGAGCAACGTCGCAGTGAGATGGAGGTGTTCTACGCCGCGCGGCTCGCCTCTCACACCCCGGAGAGAGCGGTGATCATGCGCCAAGCGTATGCCGGGTTGCTCTGGACCAAGCAGTTCTATCATTACGTCATCGAAGAGTGGCTCGACGGCGACCCGGCCACTCCACCCCCGCCGCCCGGACATCGCCAAAGCCGCAACGCCGATTGGCTCCACCTCTTTAATCGCGACATCATCTCGATGCCCGACAAGTGGGAATACCCGTGGTACGCCGCGTGGGATCTCGCCTTTCACATGATCCCGATGGCGGAGATCGACAGCGTCTTTGCCCGCGAACAGCTTCAACTCTTCCTGCGCGAGTGGTACATGCACCCTAACGGGCAACTCCCCGCCTACGAATGGAACTTCGCCGACGTCAACCCGCCGGTTCACGCGTGGGCCTGCTGGCGTGTCTATAAAATCACCGGCAACCACGGCGAACGCGACCGCCCTTTTCTGGAGCGTTGTTTCCAGAAGCTCCTCCTTAATTTTACGTGGTGGGTCAACCGCAAGGACATCGCCGGGAAAGCGATCTTTTCCGGCGGCTTCCTCGGCCTCGATAACGTCGGCCTCTTTGATCGCTCCCAACCGCTCCCCGGTGGCGAACCGCTCGAACAGGCCGACGGCACCGCGTGGATGGCCTTCTATTGCGGGACGATGCTCTCGATGTCGCTCGCGCTCGCCCGGGAGAACCGCGCTTACGAAGATATCGCTTCAAAGTTCTTCGAGCACTTCATCGCCATCGTCGACGCCATGAACGCCATCGGCGGGCGCGGCCTCTGGGATGAGGAGGACGGTTTCTATTACGATCAACTCCTCTACAACGGTCAGCCGGTCCCGATCAAGGTCCGCTCCATCGTCGGGTTGATCCCGCTCATCGCCGTGGAGGTGGTCGACTCTGAGGCGTTGGAAGCTTTCCCGGAGTTCAGCAAACGGGCCGATTGGTTTATCCGCCACCGGCCCGACCTCGCCCGCCACATCTCCTATCTCGAAGAGAGCGCCACCTCCCAGCGGCACATGCTTGCCATTCTCTCCCGGGAACGGCTCGTGCGGCTGCTCGGCTATATGCTCGATGAGGAGGAATTCCTCTCCCCCTATGGCATCCGCTCCCTCTCGCGCCGGTATGAAGCACAGCCGTACTCCCTCGCGATCGACGGGGAACGCTACAGCATTAGCTACGAGCCCGGGGAGTCGACCTCCGAGATGTTCGGCGGCAACTCCAACTGGCGCGGGCCGATCTGGATGCCGATCAACTACCTGCTCATCGAAGCGCTCCAACGGTACGACCATTTTTATGGCGACACCCTGCTCGTCGAATGCCCGACCGGCTCCGGCCAGCGGATGCGGCTGGGTGAAGTCGCGCGGGAACTCTCCCGGCGTCTCCTCTCCCTCTTTGAACCGGGGGAAGAGGGGCGGCGCCCGATTCACAACGGCGGCCCTCTCGCCGAGGCGTACGCTAATGATCCCCATTGGCGCGATCTCGTTCTCTTTCACGAGTTTTTCCACCCCGAGAGCGGGCGCGGCATGGGGGCGAGCCACCAGACCGGCTGGACGGCGCTCATCACCCGGCTTGATGTCGGATGAAAACCGTGGCATCTCATCTCTCTCCATTCGTGAACCGACTCTTATGAAATACCCATCATAATGACCCCTCCGGCAACCATCCTGCTCTCGACTTCGGAACGGCACCGTCTTTTCTGGAAGCTTCAGATTGCAGGATGGGGCGGGATAGCGCTCTTGACCGCCGTTGTCATGGCGACCGGCTACTTCGGCTGGCGCGATGCCATTTTACTAGGTGGATTTCGTACCCTTTTTGGTTTCGGGGCGACCTTGCTCCTACGCTATTACTACCGTTCGCTGCGTCGGCGGATGGAGGGCCGTCCGTGGCTTTTTGGCTTTGAGGTCTTGCTCGTCTGCGCCGCGGTAGCGATGGCAGACGGTATTCTCATGAAGCTCTTTGCTGATCTGGTCGGGACCGATCTGGAGCGGCAGGAGGTTTTCTCCTTCATCCTCGTCAGCCCTCCGGTACGCTGGATGTTTTATTGTCTCTGGAGCGTGCTCTATTTTAGCATTAGCTATTGGCTCGATACACAGGATACACTTTTGCGTCTGGCACGTGCGGAGACGGCGGCAAAGGTGAGTGAACTGGAGGCGCTTCGGGCGCAGGTCGATCCGCACTTTCTTTTTAACGCGCTCGGCTCCATCCTTGCCGAAGCGGAGAGCCCGCAGTCAGTCCGCCGCCTTACCCTTGCCTTGAGTGACTACCTGCGCTTTTCCCTCCAACAGCGGCGCGAGAATGAACCGCTCGATGGTGAACTCACGGCGCTGGAGCATTACCTGCAAGTCGAGCAAGCCCGCTTCGATGAAGATTTTGCCTATACTTTGGAGATCGAGCCGGCGGCTCGACAAGTGAGCGTTCCCCATGCACTGGTTCAACCTCTGCTGGAAAACGCCATTAAGTATGGCCAACGTTCGGAAATCCGCCCCGTGCGCATCCACCTTGCCGCCCGGCTGAAAGCGGGATTTCTTCACGTCAGCGTCACCAATACCGGCGCATGGGTGCCGCCGGAGGAGAATCGCCATTCAACACAAGTCGGGTTAAGTAACCTGCGCCGTCGTCTGCAACTCATCTATGGAGAAGCCGCGCAGCTGGAGATCCGGACGGAGCCCGAGCAGGTCACCGTGGAAGTCTCTCTGCCGCTACCGGCCGCGCCAAGGATCACGCCGCTCCTGATGGCAAAAAGAAAACAATCATGATGACAAAGACTTCCCCATGGCGGGTTCTACTAGTCGATGACGAACGTCCGGCCCGGCGTTGGCTAGCCCACTGTCTAAGCGAGCACCCGGAGGTCACGCTCTGCGCAGAGGCGGCCAGCGTCAAAGCCGCGCGCCAAGCGGTGTTGGAACATCAGCCTGATCTGGTTTTTCTCGACATCCAGATGCCGCCCCACAACGGCTTTGATCTCCTCGCTGATCTCGATCCCAAGGTGCGGGTCGTCTTTGTGACCGCTTACGATCGCTATGCTGTCCGTGCGTTTGAAGCAAACGCCCTCGACTACCTGCTCAAGCCGGTCCGTCCTGAGCGGCTGGCGCTAACGCTCGGGCGGCTTCGTTCGGTCAATACTCCACCGAACCCGCTGGAGGAGTTGATCACGATTCCCTTGAGCGGTGGCGTGCAGCGTCTCCCCGTACGTTCCATCGCCGCCATTCATGCAGACGCCGCCTATAGTCATCTGGAGCTTTGCCGGGGCGGTCGACTCTTTACCAGCCGCTCCATTAGCGAATGGGAAAAGCTTCTGCCTACCCCTCCCTTTGAACGGCTGGATCGTTCACTGCTAGTCAATCTTCTGGCCGTCTGTGGCGTTCAAACCCTAAGCCGTAACGAGGCCCACCTGACGCTCGCCGGAGTTGCCAAACCGCTCACCCTTGGGCGAGTCGCCTCCGTCCGTCTGCGTCGCGCTCTCGCTAGCGAGTGAAAGGGGAAAACGCAGCTTCTCAATCGCGTGCAACGGGACTATCCTTGCCGCTGATGTCAAAGCACTCCCTCTCTCCGAACCGCCGTGCCCTTTACTATATCGGTATGGCATTAGCGGCCATTGGACTCCTTCTTTTCCTCTCTGTGTTTGTGTCGGGCATCCTTCATTTCGGCGACTTTAGTCATTTTACCGGGAGGGCACGTTCGGAAATGCTTCGCGCTTTTTCCGGGATGGTGCTCTTCATGGTTGGGAATTTGATGATGGTGATCGGTAAGGCGGGGCTGGCCGGGGCTGGTCTCAAGCTCGACCCGAAGGGGGCGCGTCGCGATTTGGAGCCGTGGTCACGCATGACCGGCGGAATGCTCAAGGATACGCTGGATGAAGCCGGGGTCAACCTCTCGGGGCGTCGTGCCGATTCAGCGCTACCGTTTGACGAAGCGCTGCGTCGGCTCGAAGCCTTGCGCCAAGAGGGGCTCCTCTCCGAACCGGAGTATATCGAGGCCCGCCGCGCGATTCTGGATAAGATTAAAGGAGGAGGGGTTTGATGGGCAACAACCGGGAACTTGAAGAGGCGTTGATTGACGTCTCGCGCTGGATACAATGGCAAAGACGGACCTCATGGATGCTGTTTTTCCTGTCGATTCCATTGATGCTTGGCGGCGGTTGGATGGGGTGGACGTTGTTGAGTCAATGGAATGATCTACGGGACGAATTAACTCAAGAGGTCGAGAAAAAGCCCGCCTGGTACGAAGTATCGGGCGCTGTTCACAGAAACGATTTTGAAACCGCTCTCACCTTCGCCGATGCTCTGTTGAAGGAGCACCCGTTCGACTTCGACGGCCACTACCGCAGGGGCGAAATCCTCCTGAAGAAAGGGGACCCCGCCGCCGCGCTGGAAAGCTTCAAAAGAGCAGCCGAAATCTTCCCGATCCCCAAACACCGCCAAGCCGTCGAAGCCTTGGAGGGGAAAGAAGAGTAAACACGATCCTGTGGGGGAGGGGAGAGAGCCATCGCATTCGTCAATACTGTCAAAAATGGATAAATTTCTCCACTCGATCATCTGTTTTGATGCCTCAAAAGTAAGTAACACCGGGTAGCCGTCGAAAGCGAAAGCCGTCGTAACGACAAATTACGTCACTTTCTTAAATCCATACAGATCCACTAATGCCCGCAACCGCGCGCCGACTTCGCGAATCCGGGTGCGCCATGGCGGCGGCCAGTGGACATCTCCGGCGCAGAAACCGATCGCATCAATCCCGTGGTGCCGGGCGATGAGCAGGGCGCGTTCGAGGTGGAAGCGTTGCGAAATCACCGTGAGGTGGTGCAGACCATACTCGGTCTTGGCCCGTAGCATCGAATCGAGCGTCCGATAGCCGGCGCCGTCGAGCAGCAGCGCTGATTCCGGGATGCCGCGGGCCAGCAGAGCATCCTTCATCCGCGCCGGTTCGTTATAGTCGCCGTGATGATCACCGCTCAAGAGGAGCCGGTCGACCTTCCCGGCGCGGTAGAGCGCCGTTGCGGCGTCGATGCGTCGGGTAAAGAAGCGATTGGGCCGCCCGCTACGCAGGAGGTGGCTCGTCCCGAGCACGATCCCGACCGGACGTTTTGGCACCTCTTGTGCACGCCGGTAGAGCCGCCCGCGCCCCGCCCCGGCGACCTTTCGATAACACCACCACGCACCCCCTCCAACCCCTATGATAAGGAGCAGACTCCAGAGCCACATACCCCGGATACGCGTCCGCATGATCTTCCGGACGGGGGTGAGGAGGTTACGCTTCGGCGATCATCCCGCTCTTGCGGGCGTAGTTGAAGATCCCTCCGGCGTCGATCACCGGGCGGACTTCGCCCAATGGCTTGAGTGAATAGACCGTCCCGTTGACGCTCAGCGTGTCGTTGTCAAAGTCGAGCGTCGCTTCATCGCCCGTTTTCACAACGTCGCAAAGACGCACCGGCGAGTCATACGGATAGAGTTCACCCGTTGCAACGCAGTTGCGGAAAAAGATCCGGGCAAACGAATCAGCGACCACCACTTGCGTCCCTGCCGCACCCATGGCGATCGGGGCATGTTCGCGCGAGGAGCCGCAGCCGAAGTTGCGCCCCGCGATCACAATCTGATACTCCGTTTTAAGCGTCCCTTCCTGCACGAACGGCTCCGGGTAGAGATCGTTGGGGAGGCCGATCAAGGCGTAGCTGCCGAGTTTCTCATACTCCTCGGGAATCGTCGGGACGAGGGTCAGGTATTGGGCGGGGATGATCTGGTCGGTGTCGATATTGTCGCGAACGACAAAAACTTTGCTGGTGATCGTGTGGGCCATAAGAAAAATATCAGGGGTTAAAAAAATCAGGGTCGGTTTCCGAGGGAACCAGTGCCGGATTCGGGGTCGCTTCGGGAGCAGGAATCAGGGAAGCCTCCGGCGCAGGGGTGGAGGCCGGGAGGCCACCGGTCGGCAACTCGGGTTCCTCCAGCATCAGATCGAGCGGGACCACCTCCATCTCCGGCAATTTGCGCCGTCCGCCGGTTCCAAAGGGAGCGCTCTCATGGTAGGAGACGACCGCCTCTGCCGGGAGCACCAGTTCCGGCGGTAAAAGCTTGAGATCCTCCGTCGGCACATACCCTTCCTGCCCCTGCGGCGTGCGCACCTGGCTAAAGAGAGCCTCGCGTTTGAGCATCGTGACCTTCATCCCTTGCGGCAGGCCGAGGTCCGCCCCGGTCTTCTGCGCGGGGCTGTAGAAGTAGAGCGGCGTGCGTTTGGCGGTGACTTCGTAGCGATCACTCAAACTCTGTGCCGTCGGCGTTCCCCCGAAGAGCCCGCCCAGCCCGGAGGGTTGCCCCTTCTTCCCGGAAGCGCAACCGGTAAGACTCCAGAATCCGAGCGTGATCGCCATCGCAGTGCAAAAGAGTGACCTTCCCCGCCCGGAAACGCCCCCTTGCGCCCCGGCGCCCCGGAGGGTAACCGTCGGGCCGTGTCGAAAGCCGGGGTTGTTTTCGACATGCTTCATGGCGGGTGAAAAAAGGTTAGCTGATGAACTCGCGCGGATCGGTCACACGGCCGGTCAAGGCAGAGGCCGCCACGGTGTACGGGCTCGCCAGAAAGACCTGCGACTCCTTGCTCCCCATCCGTCCGGGGAAGTTGCGGTTGGTGGCGCTGATACATTTGAGCGGCGTGTTCATCCGCCCGAAGGTATCAACCGGTCCGCCCAGACAGGCTGCGCACGAGGCGTTTTCCGTCATCCGCACCCCTGCATTTTCGAGGTGCGACCAGACGCTGGTCCCATCCCAGAGCGTTTCTTTGAGTTCCTGCACCACTTTTGTCGTCGCCGGGACGCCAAAGGTGTCGATCTTGACCGAGCGGCCCCGGATCACTTCGGCAAAGGCGAGGAAGTCACTCGTCTTGCCGCCGGTGCACGAACCGATGTAAGCCCGGTCGAGTTTAACGTCGCTCATCTCCTTGGCGAGACGGCGATTGCCCGGGTCGGGATGGCAGGCGACGGTCGGCTCCAGCTTGGAGAGATCAAAGACCTGATCGTAACAGAACTTCTGGTCGGCATCGATCTCTGCCGGTTCAAAGGTGCTCTTGGTGCCGTTCTCCAGCACGCGCTCGGTGACGTAATCGATCGTCTTCTGATCACACGGGAAGATGCCGTTCTTGCCCCCGGCTTCAATCGCCATGTTGGCGATGGTCATCCGGTCGTCCATCCCCATTTCGTAAACACCCGGGCCTTCCCACTGCATGGCGCGGTAGGTTGCCCCGTCAAAGCCGATCTCCCCGATGACGTGGAGGATCACATCCTTGGCCATCACGCCGGGTGGGAGCTTCCCTTCGAGGAAGAAACGCATCGTCTCCGGCACTTTGATGAGCAGCTTGCCGGTGCCGAGGATGAACCCGGCGTCGGTGTTGCCGATCCCGGTGGAAAACTGGTTGAACGCCCCGGCCATGCAGGTGTGCGAATCGGTGCCAAAGAGGATCTCCCCCGGGCGCGTATGCCCCTTCCACGGGAGCGTCGTGTGGCAGACGCCGGTGTACTTCGAGCCGTACTGGCGGGAGAGTTGCCCGCGCGATTCGTCAAATTTCCAATGCCCGTTGGGGTCGTCGATGACGTCGTAGAAATATTCCAGCTCCTGTTCGCGCACGAAGTCGCGCAGGATGTCGACGTTACGGTTGGACATCGAGTCTGCCGTAAAAATGTAATGGTCGGGGATGATGACGACTTTCTTGCGATCCCAGACTTTGGCGTTTTTGCCAAACTCCCGCTTGAAAACACCGATGGTACCCGGCCCGCAGACGTCGTGGGTCATGAGCACATCTACATTTACCCAAACATTGTCGCCGGGCTGCACGTGTGCCTTTCCGCTGGCGCGGGCAAGGATCTTCTCAGTCAAGGTCATAGAACCGAACATTATGCACGATCCCGCCCCCAAGTGAAACCGCTTTTTTCAGAATTCAATCGGCGGCGGCGCTTCGAGCTGGATGGCTGATTGTTCCGCCTCTACATCGAGCGTGCGGACCGCCTCGGCCCGGCGAATTTGCGGTTCCGCCGGTTTGGCCGGAGTGGGGGTGGCGGTGGCCTGCTCGGGATTTCCTTCGGCCGTGAGCGCCGGCGTGAGCGACGCACGCCGGAAGGCACCGTAGGGATCATCGCCGACGACGGTGCTCCCTTTCATCCCGATCGGGGTGAAGTTATCGACGTTAACAGCAAGCTGCGCGCGCATCCCTTCGCCCGGGGTTCGCGGCTGGGTCTGCGCAATGGTCGTCGCGCCAAACCCGCCACCGCCCCCACCGTGGACCGGGCAGGTGTTGTGCTCGGAGAGCTGCTCAGGCGTCCCCCATTCAAAGGCGGTCGTCCGGTTGCGGATGACTTCACCGTGGGAGGTGGTGTGCGTTTCAAAGCATTGGCTCGTCGCCAACAACCCCGAGAGGCGGCAGATCTCATATTTTTGGAGCTGTGCCGGGCGATGGATCGGGCGGGCGGGGAATTTATCAAAGGAGGCATTCATCACGTCGACCCAGATCGGCAGGGTGATCTCATTGGAAAACGCCCCGCGATAGATCGGCTGCGGGGAGTCAAACCCGGCCCAGACGCCACAGGTGATTTCGCTCGAATAGCCGACAAACCAGACGTCGGTAAAGTCGTAGGCCGTCCCGGTCTTGCCACCGACGGGGAAGCGCTTGAGGCCGTAGCGGGTGTACGCCTTATCTGCCGTCCCCCATTCGAGCGAATCGGCCAGCGCCGAGTGGACCTGATAGGCCGTCGTCGGCTTGATCACGCGGCGCGCTTCCAGCTTGGGTTGCTCATAGATGGTCGCTCCATCCTTGCGCGTGACCTTCTGCACCACGAACGGCCGCCCCGGGCGGGTGCCGCCGCGGGGGAAGATCGAGTTGGCGATCGTGAGATCCTCCAGCGTCACTTCGCTGCTCCCGAGGAAGGTCGAGGGGTATTGGCGCAGATTGGCGTCGATCCGGGCCGCCTTGGCCAGTTCGAGCACCGGGGTTAACCCGACGGTCATACCGAGCCGTACGGTCGCCGCGTTCTTGCTCTTAACTAACGCATAGCGGGCGGAGATCTCTCCTTCGTATTGGTTATCGGCCCGCTCCGGCCCCCATTCACCGAGGACACCGGTCGTCCCCCCGATCATCACCTGCCGGTTATCAATCACGGTGTCGGAAAAGAGCCTTCCGGGGAAGATCCCGTTCTCAAACGCCGCTGCGTAGACCAGCGGCAGAAACGCCGTCCCGGGTGGGCGGTTGGAGTGGAAAGCGCGGTTGTATTCACTGTGAGCAAAGCTGCGCCCGCCGACCAGCGCGACGATCCCGCCGGTTTCATTCTCCATCGCCACGAGCGCCCCTTGGAGGTACTTGGGCGGGGGGAGCGGGTCGTCATTACCGCGATTGCGCCGGGTGCGGTACATCTGGTTGTAGCGCTCGAAGGTCTCGCGCTCCTCGCCGAATTCCTTGCGGTTCTCGACTTCTTCGAGCCGGGTGCGGAGCGACTTTTCCGCCGTCTGCTGGAGTGTGGCGTCAAGCGTCGTGTGAATGCGGAAGCCATCGCCATAGACGCTCTCGTTGTCTCCGACCAGTTCGGCCACCTGCTGGCGGATGAACTCAATCGCGTAAGATTCGCTATAAACCGGGCGGCGATTTTTGACGGCCAGATTCTCCGCCATCGCCTCCTCATAGCGCTTCTGGTCGATCATCTTGAGCTCCAGCATCCGTCCGAGGACGAAATTGCGCGTGTTGACAGCGGCCTGTCGATTGCGCCACGGGGAGAGGTTGTTCGGGCTTTTGAGCATCCCGGTCAGCGTCGCGCATTCCGAGAGGGTCAGATCCTTGGCCGATTTACCGAAATAACCGTGTGCCGCCGCCTCCACTCCATAGAAACCGGAGCCGAAGTAGACCCGATTGAAGTAAAATTCGAGGATTTGGTGTTTGGTGAAATTATCCTCAATGCGCCTGGCGACAAACGCTTCGAGCAGCTTGCGCCGCAGCGAGCGATCACTACTAGGAAGCGCTTCGGGGAAGCTGTTGCGGGCGAGCTGTTGGGTGACGGTCGAAGCTCCCTGCCGGATGCGCCCCGCTGCGAGATCTTTGATAATCGCACGGGCGATCCCCATGAAATCAATCCCATGGTGCTGGAAAAAGCGGTTGTCTTCCGCCGCTACGAGCGCCTGCACGAGGTCGCCCGGGATTTGCTCAAGCTCAATCGTGTCGCGGTTCTGGATGAAGATCCGCCCGAGCACCTCTCCGTGGCGATCATAGATGATGCTCGCGCTCTCCATCTCCTTGAGTTCCGAGAGGTCGAGTGCCGCCGCCCGCGAGCCGAAGGTGATCTGAAGATAAGCCAGAAAACAAACCGCGCCGAGTGCTCCGAGCCCGGCTAAGGCAGCGAGCGCCAGAAACCAGCGGCGCCGGTAAAACGGTTTGGAAGGTGGAGAGTCATACCACATAAGGAATCGGTATTAGAGCATCAGCTTCCAACAACTTCCACGAAAAGGTTTCGGCGCAAGTCGTTTTGTCATGAAAAGAGGGGTGGAAAACCACGCTTTTTCCTTTCCTAAACCGAGACCAATTCGCTATCTTCGCCCTTCATGACTCCCCCCGAGAATGAAGATCTGACGCCCGAAATAGGCTCAGCCACGGACGTGACCCCGCTCGGTCGCTCCCGACCCAAACCACGCCACGAACAGACCGCCGAGGAGGAGCGCGACCTCGCCGACTGGGACGCCATCGCCGCCAGCGAGCCGTTCCGGGCGCTCCTGCGGCGCAAGGCCCGGTTTATCATCGCGGGGACGATCTTCTTTCTCGTCTATTACTTTGCCCTGCCGGTGCTCGTCGGCTGGTTCCCGGAGGTGATGAAGCGGCCGTTCGGGCCGGTCAACCTCGCCTATGCCTTTGCCCTTTCGCAATTTGTCATGGCATGGGTGATCGCCGGGATTTATGTCCGCGTCGCCGCCGGTTGGGACCGGGAAGCGAACGCCATCATCGAAACCGCAGCAGGGAAGGAGTAGCGTTATGGCCCTTTTCATGTTCTTGCTTTTCATCGTCGCCACGCTGGGGATCACGTGGTGGTCGGCTCGGCGCAGCAGCGGCGCGAGTAACTATTTTGCCGCTGGGCGAAGCATCACCGGGTGGCAGAACGGCCTCGCCGTCGCTGGCGATTACATGAGCGCCGCCTCCTTCCTCGGGATCGCCGGGATGATCGCCTTCAAGGGGTACGACGGGTTTATGTATTCCGTCGGCTTCCTCGTCGCCTATCTCACCGTCCTCCTCATCGTCGCCGAACCGCTGCGCAATGCCGGGAAGTATACCATGGCCGACGTCCTCGCTTACCGCCTCTCCGCCCGTCCGGTCCGGGCGATGGCGGCGCTTAGCACTCTGACGGTTAGCACCTTCTATATGATCGCGCAGATGGTCGGCGCCGGGGCGCTTGTCTCCCTGCTCATTCCGAACATCCCGTTTGAAGGGGCGGTGATCGGCGTCGGCGTCCTGATGATTATCTACGTCGTCTTTGGCGGGATGCTGGCGACCACATGGGTGCAGATTATCAAAGCGGTCCTGCTCTTGAGCGGGAGCCTCTTTTTGAGCATCCTCGTCCTGCGTCATTACGACTACAGCCTCGTCACCTTTTTTAACTCCCTGCGCGAGATCTCCTTTACCGGAGCGGACGGGGCGACGGTGACGCAAGATTTCCTCGAACCGGGCCACAAATATACCCCGCCGTGGGGCGCGCTTGATCTCATCTCCCTCGGGCTGGCGCTGGTCTTCGGCACTGCCGGGTTGCCGCATATTCTCGTGCGTTTCTACACCGTCCCGGATGCCAAGACCGCCCGCTCCTCCGTTGTCTGGGCGATGGTGCTCATCGGTGCTTTCTATATCATGACCACTTTCTTCGGTTTCGGAGCAGCGAGCATCCTCGGGCCGGACCAGATCATCGACCCTGCCGGGAATTCCAACCCGAATATGGCCGCGCCGATGCTCGCCAAAGTGATGGGGGGCGAGATCTTCTTCGCCTTCATCTCCGCGATCGCCTTTGCTACCATCCTCGCCGTCGTCGCCGGGTTAACGATTAGTGCTTCGACCTCGTTCGCCCACGATTTTTATACCAACGTCCTCTACCACGGCAAAGAGATGAGACCGGGGCAGGAAGTGCGCGTCGCGCGGATCACCGCCTTTCTCGTCGGGGCGATTTCCATCATCATCGCGATGGTGATGGGGCCGGGGGTCAACGTCGCCTTCCTCGTCGGCCTCGCCTTTGCCGTCGCCGCCTCCGCCAATCTCCCTGCCATCATCTTTTCCCTCTTTTGGAAGCGCTTCAACACCACCGGAGCCGTTAGCGGCTTGGTCACCGGGTTAGTCTCCTCCATGGCCCTGATCGCGATCAGCCCGAGCATCATGGGTAAAGAAGCGCTCTTCCCATTGGAGAACCCCGGCATCATCAGCATCCCGCTCGGCTTCCTCGGAGCTTGGCTAGGGACACTCGCCTCGCACGAACCGACCGCAGAAGCCCGCTTCGCCGAACTGGAAGTCCGGGCCAACACCGGTCTGGGTGCGGAAAAGGCCGGGACGGCGCATTAAAGCAGCCTGCTAACAGGCGGTTACAAACGGTATCTTCCCGCTTGCTATACCTCGCATTCCGAGGCATTGTCACCCGAGGTATCCGATGAAACTCTCCCGCAAAACGCTCGAAGGCTCACTGGAAACGTTGCTTCTGGCCTTGCTCGAAGAAGGGCCGAGCTACGGTTACGAGATCGTCCAGAATCTCAATGCCCGCGCCCACGGCCTCTTTACGACAGGAGAGGGGACCATCTACCCGATCCTCCACCGGTTGGAGAAACAGGGTGTCCTCGCGGCGCACTGGAGGGTGGGGGAGACCGGGCGCAAACGCAAATACTACCGCCTCTCCCCGAAAGGCAAACGGGAGCTTTCCACCCAGCGTGGTGAATGGAACGCATTACAGCAGGTGATGGAAGCGTGCCTTAACCCTAATGCGTTTAAGAACCCTTCTCTATGAGAATTAACGCAGCCATGCTGGAAGCCTACCTCGACCGCGTGATGCTGGTGGCGAGCCACCGCGACGGGGAGGCGCAGGAAATCCGGCACGAACTCGCCGATCATCTCTATGCCAAGGTCGAAGCATTGGTCGCCGAAGGTCTCTCCTACGAGAGCGCGATCATGACCACCCTCAAAGAAAGCGGCAACGCCGTCGCGATCGGCTACCGCTTGCGGGACCCGTGGCGCTGGGTCGACATCCGCACGCAGGGGATCGCCCGTGGTGTGATTGCCATCGGCCCGGGAGCCATTGGGATCATTGCGATCGGCGGTTGGTCGGTCGGAGTGTTGGCGCTGGGTGGAGCTGGCGTTGGTGTTTTCTCTATTGCAGGTGCTGCCCTCGGCCTCATCGCATGGGGAGGGTTGAGCATCGGCCTCTTTGCCACCGGTGGGTTAGCGATCGGCCTGATCGCTGTCGGCGGGATGGCGATCGGGGGCTTGGCGCATGGCAGCCAGACCTTCTCCAGCCCGCTCTTGAGCGAAGGGTTCCTTGCTCCGCTAGCCCCATGGGTCAGGAGCTTCGCCTCGGCACAACCGAAGTTCTCCCTCCTGATTTCTTTGCTAACCAATACGATCCTGATTCCGCTGATGGTCATCACCATGTATCTGGAACAGAAACGAATCCGCCTCGATCCCGACCGGGAGAATGAACTCTGGTTGGAATAATCGCCTACCCTTCCTGCTGACGCATCAACGCTTCAAGCTGATCCAGCAAATGCGGCCATCCCCCTGAGACATGGCAATGGGTAGCGTTCTCCTCCGGGAAGCCGGAGTGGCTCAAGGTTAACCCGGTAGTCTCTCCTTGCTCTTTGAGCGACCAGCAGACGGTGGTCTCCGGATCGTTGGCGGTATCCGGCAGCACTGACGTGAACCGAAAGGTATGGGTTAAGCGTTCTCCCGGAAGAACTTCCAGAACGCGCCCCACGATCATCTCCTTCTCCGGCGTTCCATAGCTAATGACTCCACCCTCCTTCAGTGCTAACTCCCGCAGCGGGACGAAGTGATAGCGGCTAACGATTGCCGGCTCCGTGATGGCAGCCCAGAGGATCGCGGGAGAGGTTTCAAACCGACGTGTGAAGTTCAGGGTGATCATGATGAAAGCTGACTTCGTCGAAGGTTCGCCCCGCATGAGGCACGCACAACCGTTACACAAGGGATGGTGATAGAGCACTCTTCGCTGGAGAGTTGCTCCCCATTGATGAGTTGGATCAATAGGGCGGCGGCCTGTTCCGCAATAGCCTGATTGGGTTGTTCAACCGTTGTCAAAGCGATGGGAGCAATCCGGCCCGCAGCCGTATTGTCAAAACCGGTGATCGCCATTTGTTCAGGAATCGCTATAGCGTTACGCCGACAATAGTCCATTGCACCCAAAGCAAGGTCGTCATTGGAAAAGAGTGAAATATCAGGAAGACGCCGATGTTTGGCAATCTGGTGCATCATATCTGATCCAGCCTGATACGGATTGAACATCGAGTGAATCACCGGACAAAAAACAACGCACCCGGAAATGCCGTCTTCACGATCAAGAAATTGAGTATAAATGGCAGTCTCTTTCCGTTGCGCCAGATTTTTAACATAATGCACTTTGCCGCCAGCGCTTTCGAGGGCCTGAACAAAACCGTGTTCGCGTTTGAAGAGCAATCCGGAATCCTCACGGTGCTGATCATGGTGATTGCAGGGTAACACCAGCGTCAGTTTTCGATGGCCTAGCGACAGGGCGTGACGGGTCAGATCGTGCATCCCCTGAACCAGATCGCTACAGACATACGGAACACCGTTGGCGTATTCAGCCAGATAGACCTTGGGGATATTTGTTTTACTTAGGGCCCTCCGAAGGCTTGCCGTGGTGTCTGAGACAATCAATCCATCAACATTAACGCCAAGCAGAAAATCAAGGCTGAGTGCTTCACGTTCCGGAAACCAGTGCATGTCGACGGGATAGGGATGATACCCTCCTTTTTGGATGGCTCCAGCGGCGTAGGTAACCCGTTCAATCACTGATTGGAGCATCCCCATATAGTGAATGAGCCCGATCATGTTGCTGCGTCCGCTGCGCATTGTCTGAGCGAGCCGATTGGGGCGATAGCCGAGCCGTTCTGCTGTGCGCAGAATATGCATCCTCGTTTCAGGGTTGACCCGGGACGCCAAACGTTCATTCAAGGCAAAGGAAACCGTCGAACGGGAGACGCCTGTCGCTTCCGCCACGGCCTGCTGGTTAATTTTGCTGAATTTGGTTTTTTTCAAAGGTAATCTTTTTTTAGTGCCTCCCGGATTGATAAACAAGGTCAGATATCGTTCCAGCAAGCCGTTAAGGAAACACTGAATAAAGCAAGCTCTGCCGCAAGCTGGTCATTTCCACGTCTTTTCGAGCCTCTTTGTCCTCACCTCTCGTAGGAGAGGCTGCGGGAAAGTGTCTCAAAAATCCGTCGAAACTGCCTGCGCTTTCGTCAGACTTCATTTAATCAGCATCTCCTTAGCCAACTCCGGGAACGGGCCTCCTTCGCTCAGGCGCGACGATGATACCGGCGAAGAATGGCTCCTCCGATAAGGAGGGCGGAAAGGAGGGTGGCGGTATAAGGTTCGGGAACGGCGAATGCAGATTCCCGGATAGATTCCAGTTCTGAGAGACTTAAAGCTCCGCTGGAGCCCAGCAAGGCACCATGAATCTCGAAGTTGTCCAGGAGTCCTGCAAAAGCCCGGGTTGAAGTGCCTCCAAGACTAACATTTCCTGTAATCGTGCCGAGGGCTCCTGAACCTGCGATGGTCATATTGCTGCCGATCTGTGCCACCGGACTTCCGACACCCCCTGCATAGAACCTGACAACGCCTGTGGGAGCGCTTCCGTCATAGGTGACAGCGAAGAAGGTCCATTCGTCGGTTTTACTATAGGCATTGGACGTATTGGAGCTATAGATAGAGCTTGCTGTTGTCAGAGTTGGGGTTTTGAGGTTGAACGTAAGTCGCCCTAGTGTATCAGCTGACAGCTTGACGGTGGTCGTACCCCCGTAAAAAGCAATAATATTAGCAGCTCCTCCGATAACCGTCTCTGTTTTGAACCATCCGGCAAGAGTCAGAGAGGTCAGTGAGCTGAGACTGGAGGCGTTGGCATAGACGCTATAACTGCCACTGCCTCCCATCGTAGAAGCCGAGTTATTAAAGGCATGGTCAGTGGTCCTTCCCGAAACGCCTGATCCGGGGCTGCCGTGCAGATTGACAGGGTCTCCAGCGGCATTAAGGAAGGAGGCGCTTCCGCCCGCACTGCCGGAATTGAGGGAGGTTGTTCCATTGGCGGGATCGTTATAGTCAAAAGAGATGATTTGCGCGTTCCCTTTTTCCAAAGAAAAGAGGATCAGGGCAGCAGCCAGAACAAGAGAGAGGGAAGAGTATTTCATGCGGGAGGAAATTAGCACGTGTTGATTTTTGATGCAATGGAGATTTTGATTTAAAGTTCTCTTCTGGTGATTTCGAGGATCGGAAGTAGGTTGTATTCAGATGTAAAAGGTTTCTTTCCTGTTGACAAAAAAATAAGCACGCGCTAAAAAATGCGCATCTTGCCCTCCTTTTTTCTTCCTGCTGCCCGATGCTGGAGCACGAAGCGAAGTCATGCCTCGCATTTGAAAGCAGATGCTTTTACGTTGGCTGAGACTTTGGTCGGTATTGTACTGGTAGCGATTCTGACGCTGACGGTTCTCCTTTCCCTTCAGGAGACACGCAGAAAAGGACGTGATATGCAGTGTTTAAGTCATCTTCGGCAATTGGCAGCGGGATGTTTTAACTATGCCGCAGACCACGGCGGAGGTCTCCCTTTTGGCTATACGCCTCCTCCCAGAGAGAGGTGGACCGGAGCAACAGCGCCGTTCTGGTACGTAGCCGTCGCACCCTATGTGGGCGTCAGGGTGCGGCTTGCCGATGCGGGTGAACTGGAATCTCCGGGAATTTTCGCTTGTCCCGCTGATAAAGTACCGTTTGTCATGGGGGCTGTGCAACAGCGGCTCCCTTCGTGTAGCTACGCATTTCCGATCGGTCTTGCCGCTGTGCGGATGCGTCCAACGCTACCTAATCCGTTGCGCTTGCAACTCATTACCCAGAGATCCCGAACCGTGATGTTGGTTGATTCGGTGTTCGGCAATGTTTTCAACCCTCCTACGATCACTTCTACCAGCGCGGCAACCAACGATCCCGATGAGCCGATGAACCGTCTCTATCAACGCCACCGTGGGGTCAATGCGGTTTTTCTTGATGGGCACGGTGAGTTTCTTCCCGCTCCAGTTCCCGCTCAGGCTCCGCCTGATCAACCTTATCTCTGGGGTCCTGTTCTGGGTGGAGTTCACAGAAATCTTTAACTGCTTTTTCTTAAATATGTTTCCTTCATCTCTTGTGCGGATGATGGCGGTTGCCGTCGTCTCTCTTCCTGCTGCTACCCTTTGGGCTAGTGAACGTAATTTCGCCATCGATCGTAGCTATACGCTGGACCCTCAACCCAATTACGCTCTTTGTACCGATCCTGGTGATCTTGAACAATTAACCGACGGAAGACGCATTCATCAGGATCATCCTGAGAATGCCAAAATCTGGATTGAGAAAGAGTGTGTGGGCTGGATGCGACAATCCGCGCCGCTGGTGATCATTGATCTTGAAGAACATCAGAAAATATCGGGCGTTAGCTTCAGCACTGCTGCAGGCGTGGCAGATGTCGATTGGCCAAAAGCAATCCTGATTTTCACCAGCGACGATCAAAAGACGTGGAAATTCGCGGGCGACCTCGTGGAACTCTCGAATCGGAAAGCCTCTCCACCGGAGGATGGGGCAGCCGTCTGGGTTTACCAGACGGAGGAGCTTCGGGTTTCAGGTCGTTACATCGCTTTTGGTATCCAGCCGTTAGCACAAAAAGCACGTTTTGTTTTTTGTGATGAAATTGAAGTTTTTAGCGGGGACCATGAAAAGGATAGCTATATTGAAGAGGTGTCCGGCTCTGGCGTTGATGACCTCCGTAAGTTCATGACCCGGGAGTGGTTTCACGCTTCGGTGGTGACACGTCTTCAGAGCGACGCCGATGCCGTTGCCAGATTAATCAGTGAGTCATCTCTGGATTCACCACGCAAGCAGGAGTTGCTCGAAGCAATGAATCTCACCGGGGAGAAAATTAGGATGCTCAAGCGGCGTGATCCCGCCGGTTTCTCCACGGTCTTTCCGCTCAATCCCGTTCATGCTGAGATCCTCTCCATTCACGGACGCTACCTTCAGGCCGCTAGGATCGAGCCCCTCGTGCTATCCAAGGAACATCGCTACCAGCTAAATGATCTCTTTCCCCCGGTGCAGCGCCTAAAGGCAGCAACAGAACGCAAGGTGGAGGTTTCCATCGATCTGGCAGGCGATGAAGTCAGGCACGATGCCTTTATCATGACCAATGCGACGGCCGACCCGAAAGAGGTTTCATTGCGCTTTGTTTCCAAAACGGGAGAGATGGCTGATCTTGCACCTGCTCTTTCCATGAGTTTCGTTCCATGGACGGATACCCTGCAACTCCAGCCGGTGGCGGCAGCGCTTCCATCTCTCCCTTCCGGGGAAGGGGTAGCTACCCTGCCTCCTGGTATTACCACGAAGGTATGGATTTCTGTTGATGCTAAAAAGCTTCAAGCGGGTATCTATCACGGAGATCTGGAGATCACGATGGAGGGTAAAATCCGTTCCATTCCCTATCGTTTCAATGTCTCAACGTTCAAAACCGGGGGGAGCCGGCTCTTTTGTGGTATGTGGGATTACACTCACCCCACTCCGTTGCCCGGCCTGACACCGGATAACGTGGAGCAGGCGATTGAAATCATGGAGGCCCATGGCGTCAATGTGGCATGGGGACGCAGGAATGTCCTTCCGTGGCCGAAGGAGGATGCTTTCAACGAGGATCATACCCTTGCCAAGCCGCTCGATTTTACGGAACTCAGAAAATGGATCACGGCTCGCAGCAATAGTCAGAAATTTATGATCTACGCCTACGTGGGTGATTCGTTCGCAGGAGTGAAGATGCATGATCCCGCATTTTCGCCGCGCGTGGGAGCTTGGGCCAAGGCTCTCGCAGATGAATTAGTGAATTTGAAGCTATCTTCCGATCAAGTGACGATCGCGTTGGTCGACGAACCTCAGACTGATGAGAAGGATGCCCGTGTTGTCGCATGGGGTAGGGCGATTCGCAAAACGGCCCCCGGCTTGCAGCTCTTCCAGAATCCGGTTTGGCGACGGCCCGACAAAACCAGTAATCAGGAGGCTATCACTCTGGCCGATATTATTTGTCCCTATGTCATTGTCTATGAAGAAGGGGGGCCGGCCGTGGCCGAGTATTTTGAGAAGAGGCGTCAGGCGGGCCAGACCCTCTGGTTCTATCTTTGTTCCGGGCCGACGCGCCTCTTTGATCCCTCCGGCTATTTCCGCAATCTCGGTTGGCTGGCTTTCGATCGGAATGCCAAAGGAATCGCCTATTGGGCTTTTGGAGATATTGGTGGTGCACCTGATTCTTGGAACGAATATATCGCCCGGCACGATCATTATAGCCCCGCCTTTCTTTCACCCGATCATGTGACAGGATCTATCTACCTGAGCGCGATGCATGAGGGGATTCAGGATTATACCTTGCTTTCTCTTCTTGAGGAGCGTCTGGCAGCGGCTCCCGTCGGGGCATGGAAGCAGGAGGCGCAAACGCTTCTGAGCCAAGGGCCGTCTGATGTACTGAAACTTTCCTTCAAAGCTCCATGGACGGAGAGGCGCGATCCAAGTGTTGCTGATCAATGGCGTCTCAAGGCGCTCCGTCTTCTGGAACAAAGTGAATGAGGCTCGCGGAGTCGCGCTGGCTCTGCTGCTGCCGCCACGCCGCCGGGGCATATCCGGTGCGCTCCTTAAAGAAACGGCTCAGGGAATAAGGGGTAGCAAACCCGGTCGCCTCGGCGATCATCGCTAGTGTCTCTCCTTGTTCCAGCCGTTTGCAGGCGCATCGCAACCGTACGCTGTCGCGGTATTCGCGCGGCGTCTGCCCGGTCTGTTCGCGAAAGAGCCGGTGGAGAAAGAACGGGCTGTAACCGGTGATCCGGGCTAGCGTTCGCAGCGAGAGATCCTCCCCCGGATGGTCGGTAATATGGTCGCAGGCAAAGCGGATGATCTCCGCGTGGTTTTTCTCCGTCGAAGCGGCTCGGGTGAGCGTGGCTGCATGGAGAAGATCGAGCAGGAGTGCGCTCACATGCGCCTTGAGCCGCTCCCAGCCGAGCCGGTCGTCGGGATCATCCTGATGCTCATCCCAGATGCGGGTCAGCGCCTCGACCGCCTCTCCGGAATGGATGCGAAAAGCGATGTCGCGAAACGAGCGTCCGGCGGCGTCGCGGCGCACCGTGTTGTAGGTGAGCGAACGGCGCGGCCCTTTGGGGAGGTGCAGCCAGAGAGCGCTCACCGGCGTCGCATGGGGCGGTGAGACCCAGTCGCGTGCTTCGTAGTGATTAAAAAGAAAAACCGTCCCCGGCTTCTGTTCATAGACCTTCGCGTCATGACTAAAGAGCGCCGCCCCGCTTAAGACAAACTGGATCTCCCGATGCGCCGGGGTATGGAGATGCCCCTTTTGCGCGATCCACGCTTCATGTGCCGGATGGTGGATCGGCTTGGTGAGCCCGCGCCCCTTCTTCGCTACCCAACGCCACCCTTCCGGTCGGAGCAATCGCTCGCGATCCTCCGTCGGAAGGGTGTCAAGATAGAGAGTGCTGGGGGGCATGACGGTGGCGTTGGGTGAGGCGATGCTACCTCAACGCCACCCCGGCTCACAAGCCTTGCGGATGCGGCGTGCGGTTGAGGAGCGGCGTGAGGTGGAGGTTCGCCACTTCATGGAACGCTAAGAGCGGCAGCTCCCCTTTCGCCTCCCCGTCGACGGTGACATTAGTGAGCGAAAAATTCTCCAGATGCTCCGCTTCCAGCGCCAACGCGATCTCCGCTTTGGCTCGCCACCGTTTCGCCGGTGCACCCGGAGCGCCGAGGTGGAAGGCGACGTTGTGGAGCGAAATATTATGCAGCGCCCGTCCGGCGTTCCCTTTGAAGACCGACGGCCCGGTGCCGCGCAGCGTCACATTAGTGAACGAAATCTGCCCGATCGAACGGGCCACCCAGTTGTCCGAAAGATAGAACCAGAGCGGGATCACCGCCTCGACCTCCAGATTCTCGAACGTGATGTTCTCCACCACCAGATTCTCCGGCTTCGCCCGTCCAGTGTTTCCTTCCGGCGTCTCTTCCGGCGCGGGAATCTGACAGATCACCCCCCGGTACGATTCGAGGATCGTGATGTTGCGGAAGGTGGCGTTGCGGATCACCCCGTCGTAAAGGTAGGAAAAGCGGATCGCATTGCAGTGAGAGCGCAGCGTGCAATTTTCCACCAGCACCTGTTCACATGGGCGCGTCTCTTCGAGAAAAGCGTCGATCGCACGCAACACGATGCAGTCATCCCCGGTATGAATATCGCAATGCGAGATCACGACGTTGCGGCATGAATCAATGTCGATCCCATCGGTGTTGATCGCCTGAAGATCGGCCTTGATCGTGATCCCGTGAATCTTGACCTCTTCACATGCGCTAAACCAGAAGGTCCACGCCGGGGAGCCGACGAAGGAGGCGTTTTCCACCCGCACGTTGCGGCAGAAAAGGAACCAGATCATCCGCCCCGGGCGGGTTTTCTTATTGAGGATCGGCCAGAAAACGGCCTCTTTCTGCGTTGTATCGTAATGGGAGAACCCTTGCCCATCGATGCTCCCTTCCCCGGTGATCGCGACATTCTCCGCCCGAAACGCCAGAAGGAGATAGCGGGCATTGTAAGCCGCACGCTGTTGGCGAAACCCGGCTTCGGCTTCGAGTTCCGGGTAATCATCCGGGTTGGTGCTCCCGAGCAGCGTCGCGCCACGGGCGAGGTGAAGCTCGACATGGCTGCGCAGCCGCAGCGGCGCCGTAAGGTAGCGCCCGGCGGGGACGAGCACCTGCCCGCCTCCGGCTTCGTGGCACTGGTCGATCGCCTGCTGGAGCGCCGCCGTCTCCATCGTGACGCCATCGCCCGTTGCGCCAAAGTCACGGACGTTGAAAGGGGAGAGATCGCTGAGAGTGGTTGACATGGAGCGGGAGCTTACGGCCTGCGCGTCGGGTTGACCATGGTTGCCCTTGCTCGCGGCATACCGGTTCTTGCTTTTGCGCTTGGCACCCGCTGCGCCCCGCTGTAGGCAGAGGGGCGTGATTGCGTTGCGAAGGTCCTGGTTTGAGGTGATGCCTCTCCTCTGTCAAAAGAGGCCGGTTCACCGACCCCAAACCAGGATTTCTCCCCCTTTTCCCCCTGACAATCAAAGATTCATGAACGATTCGCGCACCGCCCAAGGCGTGAGCGTATCGCCCCCCGGCCTGTGAATATACCGTTGTGGATTAGCAGCACGCTCGTGCTCGACGCCCGTAAGGCGGTCTGGCTCCCTAAGGAGCGGACGCTTGCGGTCGCCGATCTCCTCCTCGGTCAAGCCGGAGGGGAAGGGGAGCTCAATGACGAAACCGTCGCGCAGCTCCTCGCGCTCGTCGCCGATTATCAGCCGGAGAAAGTGGTCCTCCTTGGCGACACCCTCGCCCCGCAGGCAGAGGGGGAGGCGCTCACCGCCCGGCTCAAGGCGCTCCTCGCCGCCTTGCGGGAACGCGCCGGGGTCGTCCTCGTCCATGAAAACCCGACGTCGCAACAGAGCGCCACGCTCAAAGCCGCCGAATGGCTCGCCGGTTTTCAAAAACAGTGGCACGCCGGTAAACACCTTCTCTACCACGGCGAAGCGGCGCTTCCCGGGCAGGTCGGGCAACTCCTCGCCTCCGTCGCGGAGGAGGAAGGGCGGCTCATTATCGGTTACGAACAACCGGCCCTCTCGCTCGGCGACGGGGTGGCGACCCGCTCGCTCTGCCCCTGCTTCCTGCTGGGGCGTCATCTGCTGGTCCTCCCGGCGTTCTCCCCCTTTGCCACGCTTAACGACGTTCGCCCGGCCCGTTGGCGCGGTGGGATCACCCGTTCCTCGCGTCTTCAGCAGATCGTCGCGATCGCCGCCGGTCGTCTTCTCCCGTTGGAAGCGACGGAGTACCTTCTTTGAACCTCCCATGGCCTCTTCGCCCCCCGGTTCCAGCATGCTCGTCGCCGCCGACTTCCGCTACGACCTCGCCCATTGCGAAGTCGCCGCCTTCCTCCATCGGGAAGACGCCGATTATCTCCACCTCGGCTCGACACCACAGCCGGAGCTTCCTTCCCTTTCGCCCCGGGAGGCGAGGGCGCGGATTGCTGCCGGTCGCTACCGCCTCGCCCTGATCGGTAATCCGGTGCGACTCTGGAACCCGCGCAAGGCGCTCCTCTCCAACACCTCTCACCTCCTGCGCCATCTCGCACGCGGCGGCTCCTCAACTTTTCAACTCCGTCCGCTGCTCGCCCTCCTGCAACGGCACGGCGTCCCGATCGGCGGGATCGATCGCTCCGACCGCCCGATCATCGACAACGCCCGCTTCCCGATCCTTGCCGCCTCGCGTTTCTTCTTCAAACGGGAATTGCCGCTCAACCCCGCCAACGCCTTCCTCTACACCGGCGACCGCGCGGAAGATACCGGCAACATCGCCCGAATCCCGTTCTTTTGTGATCAGTTAAGCAAGCTGGAGCCGCTCCCGCTCGGGATCAGCGACGCGCATTTCGCCGACCTTCAGCAGATCACCCCGGAGCGCAAGGAGATCGACATCCTCTTTGCCGGGAGCGTCGTCAACCGGCCGTTGCGCAAGATCGGCCTCGCCGCGCTCGAACGTCTCAAGGCCGAGGGGTACAACGTCGTTGCTCTCGATCATAAACTTTCGCGGCGGCGCTATTTTGCCCTGCTCGCCACCTCGCACCTTTGCTGGAGCCCCGAAGGGTTCGGCTTCGACTGCTACCGGACTTACGAAGCGGCAGCGCTCGGCGTCGTCCCCGTGCTCAAACACCCGCCGATCGTGCAACACCAGCCGCTGGAGGAGGGGGGGAGCGCCATCTACTACCGGCACGAGACGCAAGATTTCTACGAGAAAGTCAAACGCGCCCTCGACGATCGCCGCCGCCTCATCGCCATGGGCGAAGCCGCGCGGGAGCATATCCGCACCTTCCACCTCTCTTCGCGCGTCGCCGCCGCCGTTGTGGAAAAGTTGATTGGGTAACTCCTCCTTTCCCTGTCGACACCGTGCGGCACCCCCGGAAGGGGTCCGCTTCCGCGTTTGGGGACGATTCTTTCTTATAAAAGATGGATATCGTTTGTTTCACAGCCAATCTGGGACACCTGAAAGCGTATCGGGTGGTCAAAACCCCTAATCGCGGCCTGAAACTGGACCTCTTCAAAGATCTGGCTTTCCCCGAGGCACGCGGCCCTTACCCTAATCAGGTCACCGATAGCGCCGGACGCTTTCCCGTGACCCAACATGCCGGCCCGGCGACTGCCTTGGCCGCGCACGAAACCCTCACGCTCGAACTGGAGAACCACCGTCGCCTCGTCCGGCTCGTCGCTGAGACGATCACCACGACGCTGGAGGAGGAGCCGTGCGATGGATGGTACTTCTCCGCGCGGCCCGAGATCTTTTACGCGATCCTCAACTCGCTGCCACCGCAGCACCGCGACACCCTCCTGCGTTCCGCCCATGCCGACCTGACGAAAACCGCCCCGGGGCAGATTCTCCCTTTCTTTGAGATGCCATAGCCTTCCCGCTTGAGTTTCCGGGAAGGAAATGCTCTAAGAGGCCCTGCCATGCAGCATCCAGCAGAAGCGGGGATCGGGATCATCGGCGGAAGCGGCCTTTACCAGATGGAAGGAGTCTCCGACGCGCAGGAGCTTCATGTCTGCACCCCATGGGGTGAGCCGAGCGACGTGATTGTCCGCGGCCAATTTGCCGGGCGCACCGTCTATTTCCTCCCACGCCATGGCCGGGGCCACCGGCTCCTGCCGCACGAGATCAATCACCGTGCTAATCTCCATGCCTTGCGCTCGCTCGGCGTGCGTTGGATCGTAGCCGTCTCCGCTGTCGGGAGCCTCAAGCCGGAGTACGCCCCGCGCCACCTCGTCGTCCCCGACCAGTTTTTTGACCGCACCAGCCGCCGCGAGCACCACACCTTTTTCGGTAACGGGATCGCGGCGCATATCAGCTTTGCCGACCCGCTCAGTCCGCCGCTGCGCACCCTCGCTGTCTCTGCCGCGCGGGAGGCCGGGGTCCCCGTTCACGACGGCGGCACCTACGTCAACATGGACGGCCCCGCCTTCTCCACCCGGGCCGAGAGCGACGCCAACCGGCAACTCGGCTTCGATGTCATCGGCATGACCAACCTCCCCGAAGCCAAACTCGCCCGGGAGGCGGAGATCGCCTACGCCACTCTCTCCTTCGTGACCGATTACGACTGCTGGAAGCGCGAGGAACGCCCGGTCTCCGCGCAAGAGGTCGTCAGCCACCTCCTCCACAACGTCGCTCAAGCCAAGGCGATCCTCGCCCGGCTGATCCCGAAAATTCCTGCCCTCGCCGATTGGCCCGAACACCACGCCCTGCGCGGCGCGATCATGACCGATCGCTCCCTCTGGCCTGCCGCTACGGTGGAAAAACTCGGCCCCCTTCTTTCCCGTTACCTCTAACACCCTATGCTCCGCTCCCTCTTCCAACCTGCACTGGCTCTCATTGCCATGACCGGCGTCCTTTTCGCCCAGACCGCGCCGCAAGCCTCCCCGCTGCCGCCGGAGCCGACCCCTCCGCCCGCCGCCGCGCCGAAACTCAAAGCGAGCTACTCCTCCATTCATACCGACCAGCCGATCGTCGCCCTGACCTTCGATGACGGTCCTCATAAAACCCTCACCCCCGAACTGCTCGACCTTCTGGCCAAGCGCAACGTGAAGGCGACCTTCTTCGTCCTCGGTTCGCTGGTGGCGACCTACCCGGAAATCGCCCAGCGCATCGTCAAAGAGGGACACGAGATCGCCAACCACACGTGGTCCCACCCCAACCTCGCCAAGATGGGCGATGGCGGCGTGCGTGACCAGTTCGAGCGGACCCGCTCCATCATCCACCAGACCACCGGGGTGAACCCGACGGTCATGCGTCCCCCCTACGGTGCCTTTACCGAGCGGCAGCGCAGTTGGGCACTCAAGGAGTTTGGCTACCCGACGATCATGTGGGATGTCGACCCGCTCGACTGGCGGCGTCCCGGCGCGTCGGTCGTCGCTCAGCGCATCCTTGACCGCACCCGCAACGGCTCGATCATCCTCGTCCACGACATCCATCCCGGCTCGATCGAAGCGATGCCGCGCGTCATCGACACCCTGCTGCAACGCGGCTACCGCTTTTTGACCGTGAGCGAACTGCTCAAGCACGACCAGCCGCGTCCGGCTTCCACTCCCCGGCCTCCGGCTCCGGGGGCCGCTGCTGCTGCCGCCGGAGCGGCCAGTGGCGTCAAAGCGAGCACCCCGCTTCCCCCCTCCCAGCGGAAAAAGAGCCGCCGCCCTGTCAAAAAACAGTAAGAAAGGGGGGTGATTTCACCTCCGGGCTTGCCAACGGAAAGCACTTCCCGGAAGGTCTCCGCTGTTTTCCCGGATGAAATCAGTATTCCTCTCCAGACTCTTTAGCACCCTCGTCCTCTGGGTCGTGGTGTGCGGAGCCATTTTTACCGGGCATCGTCTCGCGCTTTTTGTCGTCGTCTCGATCGCCGCGCTCGTCGGTCTGGCGGAGTTTTACAACATGCTCGCCCAAGGGGGGCGGCCCCACTTCCGGCACACCGGCCTCCTCGGCGGCGCGGCGCTGCTGCTTGGGAGTTACCTGACGCTCACCCCCGGCGCTCCGGGGCATGATCTCGACGGCGTCCTGCTGCCGCTCTTTTTGCTCGCCCTTTTTGTCCGCCAGCTTTTCCGCGATCCGGTGCAGGGGGATGCCGTCGCCACCGTCGGGAACACCTTCCTCGGCGTCGTCTACGTCGTCGTCCTCTTTGATTTTATGAACAAAATCGTCCACCTCCCCCCCGCCACGGCGCAGGGCGGCGTCACCGGGCAATATTATGTTCTCTATTTGATGGTCGTCACCAAGTTCAGCGACATGGGGGCCTACGTCACCGGCAGCCTGATCGGCAGACACCCGGCCATCCCGCACATCAGCCCGAAAAAGACGTGGGAAGGGTTCTTTGGAGCGCTCGTCTTCTCCACGCTCGGCAGCCTCGGGATGCTCTGGCTCATTGGCGGGAAACTCCCGTTGCTCAACTTCACCCACGCCATTGCGCTCGGCCTCCTGCTCGGGTTTGCCGCCATTATCGGTGATCTGGTCGAATCGGTCTTCAAGCGGAGCACCGGCGTGAAAGACTCGGGCCGCTTCCTCCCGGGGATCGGCGGTGCGCTCGACCTCATTGACAGCCTCCTTTTCACCGCTCCTCTCCTCTACCTCTACCTGAAAGTCTTAAACGGGTAGTTCCCCCAACGTTCCAGTGATGCGAAATCTTGTAGTTCTGGGAGCCACCGGCTCCATCGGTCAAAGCGCGGCGAAGGTCGCCCGCGACATTCCCGATCGCCTCCGTCTCGTCGGTCTCTCGGCCCATGGGAACGAGACGTTGCTGGCCAAAATGGCGCAGGAGTTCCCCGAAGCCGCCCTCTGCATCACCCAGCCCGAAGCCGCCGCCCGCTTCCCCGCCGCGCTCGGCAAGGAGCGCCGTCTGCTTCAAGGCGAGGAGGGGTTGCTCGAACTCGCCACTCTCCCCGAGGCCGATATGGTTCTCATCGCCATCGTCGGAACCGGTGGCCTGCGTCCCGCCCTCGCCGCGATCGAAGCAGGGAAAGACCTCGCGGTTGCCAGTAAGGAGATCCTCGTCATGGCCGGGGGGATCGTCATGGAAGCCGCCCGGCGCAAGGGGGTCAACGTCCTGCCGGTCGATAGCGAGCACAACGCCATTTTCCAATGCCTCGAAGGGGCACGCGGACGCCCGGGGAGCGAAGTCAGCCGTCTCATCCTGACCGCCAGCGGTGGCCCGTTTCGCCAAAGCCCGGCGGAATCGCTCGCCGCCGTCACCCCCGCGCAGGCGCTGCGCCACCCAACTTGGAGCATGGGATCGAAGATCACCATCGACTCCGCCACGCTCTTTAACAAAGGGTTGGAGATGATCGAAGCCCGCTGGCTCTTTGATATCGAGATGGCCCGGGTCGACGTCATCGTCCACCCGCAGAGCATCGTTCATTCGCTCGTCGAGTTCGTCGACGGCTCGATCCTCGCCCAGTTGAGCCATTCCGATATGTGCTTCCCGATCCAGTACGCCGTCACGTGGCCGGAGCGGGTGGTTAATACCTTGAAACCGCTCGATCTCGCAGCGCTCTCCAAGCTCGATTTTGAAGCGCCGCGCTACGACACCTTCCCCGCGCTCACCCTCGCCCGACAGGCCGGGGAATGTGGCGGCACCCTGCCCGCCGTCATGAACGCCGCCAATGAAGTCGCCGTGGAGGCGTTTCTCGCCGGTCAACTCTCCTTCCCCGGGATCTGGGAGAGCGTCGCCGCCGTCATGGAAGCGCATCAACCCGTTGCAGAGCCTTCGCTCGATGTTATAGTCGCAGCCGACGGGGAAGCGCGTCGCGAGGCGCACCAATGGATTGCCCGCCGCCGGGGGTAACCCTCCTCTTTTTTTGACCCGAAACCTATGGCTTTCAAACTCTTCAACTTTCTCTTTGTCCTCTTTGAGGTCATCGTTCTTTTTAACCTCATCATCATCGTCCACGAACTGGGCCACTTCTGGGCAGCCCGTTGGCGTGGATTGAAGGTCGAAGGGTTTGGCGTCTGGTTCGGCAAGCCGATCTGGCAAAAGGAGATCAACGGCGTCGTCTACTCCCTCGGGACCATCCCGGCGGGCGGCTTTGTCAAACTGCCGCAACTCGCCCCGATGGACATCATCGAGGGCGAAACCGACACCCCGCGCGAGCAACTTCCCTCGATCTCAGTCCTCGATAAAATCATCGTCGCCTTTGCGGGACCGCTCTTTAGCTTCCTCTTCGCCATCGTCCTCGCCTGCGCCGTCTGGTATGTCGGACGCCCGGTGACGGAGATCGAGTCGACCACTGTCGTCGGTCTGGTCGAGCCCGGTTCCCCGGCGGAGAAAGCCGGTTTCCTCCCCGGCGACAAGATTCTGGAAGTCGACGGCCACAAAGTCTCGCGCTTCCATAGCATGAGCCAGAGTATCACGTGGTACGTCGTCCGCAGCGAAGGGGAGACGATCCACTTCAAGCTGGAGCGCGACGGCAAGGTGATGGAGATCGAGAGCGGCTGGGAAAAGCCGAAGCAATCGGGCCTCAAACGCGAGAGCTTGAGGCAGGTCGGCCTCATCCCGGCGCAATCGCGTATCATCCGTGCGGTCGAACCGAACACCCCGGCGGCAGAAGCCGGCTTGCAGCCCAAAGACGAGATCATCGCCGTCAACGGCAAGCCGATCTACAGCCCGTTTGTCCTCTTCGAGATCATCGAGAAGAATCCGACACAACCGCTCGCGCTGACTTACCTGCGCAACGGCACCCCGGCAGAGATCACCGTCACCCCGCGCGAACTCCCAACCCAAGGGAGCAAAACACCGCTCCCGCGCATCGGCATCGCATGGGATCAAGGCCCGACCGTCTTGAGCCACCCGACGCCCAAGCAGCAGATCACCGATAGCGTCAATACCATCTTCAACATGCTCGACGCCCTCTTTTCACCCAAGAGCGACGTCAAGGCGCAGCACTTCAGCGGCCCGGTCGGCATCGGGCGGCTTTATTACGAGATGTTGCAGAACGAGGACGGCTGGCGTCTCGTTTTGTGGTTTAGCGTCTTTTTTAACGTCAACCTCGCTATTCTGAACATGCTGCCGCTCCCGGTCCTCGACGGCGGCCATATCGTCCTCGCGATCATCGAGGGGATTCGACGCAAACCGGTCAACATCCGGGTGCTCGAAATCGTCCAGAGTGCATGTGCCTTGCTTCTCATCGGATACATGCTCTATGTTACCTTCTACGATGTGCAGGATCTCCCGTTCCGAAGATTCACCGAATCGCTTACGAGTGAGGAGAGTCAACCCGCGCCGACCCCGACGCCCTGATCACCACCCCGGCGTCCCTCTTTTTTCATGAGCCAATCACCGTACTCCTACCAGCGTCGCCTTACGCGGGAAGTGAACGTCGGCAACGTCGGCATCGGCGGGGCCAACCCGATCCGTGTCCAGTCGATGATCACCTGCGACACCATGGACACCGAGGCGTCGATCAGCCAGACCCTCGGACTGGCGGCTGCCGGGTGTGAGATCGTCCGCATCACCGCGCCGACCATCAAGGACGCGGCCAATCTGGAGCATATCGTCGCAGGGCTGCGGGAACGCGGCTGTGACGTGCCGATCGTCGCCGACATCCATTTCAAACCCGACGCCGCGCTGGAAGCCGCCAAATGGGTCCAGAAAGTCCGCGTCAACCCCGGGAACTACGCCGATTCCAAGAAGTTCAAAATCATCGAGTACACCGACGAGCAGTACGCCGCCGAACTCGAACGCATCCGCGAGCGCTTCGCTCCGTTGGTCACCTATTGTAAGGAACACGGCGTCGCCATGCGGATCGGCACCAACCACGGCTCCCTGAGCGACCGGATCATGAACCGCTACGGCGACACGCCGCTCGGCATGGTCGAGAGCGCGCTGGAGTTCGCCCGGATCGCCCGGGAACTCGACTACCACGCCTTCGTCTTCTCCATGAAGGCGAGTAACCCTAAGGTGATGATCGGCGCCTACCGCCTCCTTGTCGCACGGCTCGACGAACTCGGCCCCGACTGGAACTACCCGATCCACCTCGGCGTCACCGAAGCGGGCGATGGCGAAGATGGCCGCATTAAGAGCGCCATCGGCATCGGCTCCCTTTTGAACGACGGCATCGGCGATACCGTCCGCGTCTCGCTCACCGAAGATGCGATTTACGAGATCCCGGTCGCCAAAAAGCTGGTCGGCATCTACAACGCCCGGCTCGGCCAGCCGACCCCGCCTTCCGCCGATGTCCCGCAGGCACCGCTCTCCTACGACCTCTTTAGCTATCGCCGCCGTGCTGCGTCGAAGATCGAGATCGACGGCATCCCGCTCGGTGGCGAGGAAGTCCCCCGCGTTTTCACGACGCAAGCCAACTGGGACGCGCTCGCCCACAAGATCGACCGTCTCGGCGACTTCAAGCCCGAACTGGTCGTCGAAAACTCCGGCGTCATCGCCATCGACCCGAGGGACGACGCTGCCATCGCCGCGCTCAACGCTGCACCGGAGCCGCAACCGGTCGCCGTTGCCGATGGACTCGACCTTCCGGTGATCGCCGCGCACCGCCTCCTTGCCGCCCGCTTGCAGGAGCGCCACCCGATCCTCCTCAAAGATACCCTCCACCCGCCGACCGGCCAAGAGGGGGCAGAGGGCGACTTTGTCACCTCGCTCCTCTCCTCGGCGACCGCCGTCGGCTCGCTGCTGTGCGACGGGATCGGCGACGCGATCCTCATTCGTGGCGAGAGCGCCCCCGGCCAATCGCTACGGCTCGCTTACAACATCCTGCAAGCCGCCGGAGCACGCATTTTCAAGACCGATTACGTCGCCTGTCCCTCGTGTGGGCGCACGCTCTTCAACCTTCAGGAGACCACCGCGCGGATCAAAGCCGCCACCGGCCACCTCAAGGGAGTGAAAATCGCCGTCATGGGGTGCATCGTCAACGGCCCCGGCGAAATGGCCGACGCCGATTTCGGCTACGTCGGCGGAGCCCCCAAGAAGATCAACCTCTACGTCGGCAAAACCCCGGTGAAATTCAACATCCCCGAAGGGGAAGCCGTCGAACGCCTCCAAGATCTCATCCGCGAACACGGCAAATGGGTCGACCCCGCCCCGGCAGAGCCAGCGTTATCTGAAGTCGCGGACTAAGATCCTTCTGAGGGCGAAATCGTCGCCTACCGATCGGTTCAATGTAACGTGATCGCATCGCCGTGCTTCCGGGCGCTTTCCAGCCAGAGTTCAGCGGCCTCCTGAACGTTGGCGGCTACTTCGGCGAAGCCTTCAACCTCTCGCTCGACTTTTTCCCCGCCATCCGGTTACCCTCCCTTTCTCCCTCCGTGGAAGCAACCGTCCGTGATGAGTAAAAGACCCGTTCAGTACACCGAAGCCAACATCCGTTCCCTCGAATGGAACGAGCACATCCGGCGCAGACCGGGCATGTACATCGGCAGGCTGGGAGATGGCGCGGCGCATGACGACGGCATCTACATCCTTCTCAAAGAGACGATCGACAACTCGATCGACGAGTTCACTATGGGATGCGGGACGCAGATCGACGTCACGCTCGAAACCCTCCCCGACGGCACCCAGCAGGTGAGCGTGCGCGATTTCGGGCGCGGCATCCCGCTCGGGAGTGTCATCGACTGCGCCGGGAAACCGAATACCGGTGGCAAGTACGACAGCGAGGCGTTCCAGCGCAGCGTCGGCCTCAACGGCGTCGGCCTCAAGGCGGTCAACGCCCTCTCCCGCGCCTTCCTGATCCAGAGTTTCCGCGAAAGCAAAACGCGCAAGGCCGAGTTTTCCACCGGCAATCTCCTCAAGGATTACGGCAACCGCGCCTCCCGCGAGACGCCAACCGGCACGCTCACCATCTTCACTCCCGATCCCGAGATCTTCCCAAACTACGCCTTTCAGGAGGAGTACATCGAGAACATGCTCTGGAACTACGCCTGTCTGAACATGGGGCTCACCCTCACGTTCAACGGCAAGCCGTTCCGCTCGGAAAACGGCCTCCTCGACCTCCTCAATCAGAAGATCGACGGCTCGACCGCCTACCCGGCCATCCACCTGCGCGATAGCGAGGGGCTGCTCGAAATCGCCTTCACCCACGCCGCGCAATATGGGGAGGAATACTACTCCTTCACCAACGGCCAGCACACCACGCAGGGCGGCACGCACCAGAGCGCCTTCCGCGAGGCGCTCGTCAAAGTCCTGCGCGAGTTCTTCAAAAGAGATTACGACCCGGCTGACATCCGCACCGGCGTCATCGCCGCCGTCTCCATCCGCGTGCAGGAGCCGATCTTCGAGTCCCAGACCAAGACCAAACTCGGGAGCACCACCATGGCCCCGAGCGGCGGTGTCACCATCCGCAGCTACATCTTCGATCTCCTCAAGCGCGAACTCGACAACTTCCTCCATCGCAATCCGAACATCGCCGGAGCGCTGCAACAGAAAATCCAGCAGAACGAGCGCGAGCGCAAGGAGTTGAGCGGCATCCGCACCCTCGCCCGCGACGCCGCCAAGCGCGTCAGCCTCCACAACTCCAAGCTGCGCGACAGCCGCTACCACTTCAATGACAAGGCGCGGCGCGGCGTCGACGATCGTCGGGCCGAGACGACCCTCTTCATCACCGAGGGCGACTCCGCCTCCGGCTCGATCACCAAAGTGCGCGACCCGAACGTGCAAGCCGTCTTCTCGCTTAAAGGCAAGCCGCTCAACACCTTCGGCAAGAGCCGCCGCATCATGTATGAGAACGAGGAACTCAACCTCCTGCAAAACGCGCTCAACATCGGCGAAGGGGTCGAGGAACTGCGCTACAACAACATCGTCCTCGCCACCGACGCCGACGTCGACGGGATGCACATCCGCCTCCTGCTGATCACCTTCTTCCTCACCTTTCTGCCCGAGGTGGTCAAAAACGGGCATCTCTACATCCTGCAAACCCCCCTCTTCCGCGTGCGCAACCGCAAGGAGACGCGCTACTGCTACACCGAGTCCGAGAGGATCAAGGCGATCGCCGCCCTCGGGCCGAAGCCGGAAGTGACCCGCTTCAAAGGTCTTGGCGAAATCTCCCCGGATGAATTCCGCCACTTCATCGGCCCGAAGATGCGGCTCGAACCGGTGATCATTGATCATAAGAACGGCCCGGTCGACAAACTGCTCGCTTTCTACATGGGCACCAACACGCCGGAGCGGCAGGAGTTCATCATCAACCACCTCGCCTACACGACGATATGAGCGCCCCTTCCAACGGCGACAGCAACGGCGATCTTCAGCCCGAACTGGCCCTTTCTTCCACCACCCCTTCGGCGATCCCCGCCGCCGCCCGCGTCGGCAATCCGGCGCTCAAGCATGTCGACGGGATGTTCCAGAACTGGTTCACGGAGTACGCCTCCTACGTGATCCTCGACCGCGCCGTCCCCCACCTCGACGACGGGCTCAAGCCGGTGCAGCGCCGCATCATGCACTCGCTCTGGGAGCTGGAGGACGGGCGCTACAACAAAGTTGCCAACACCGTCGGCAACACGATGAAGTACCACCCGCACGGCGACGCCAGCATCACCGATGCCCTCGTCGCCCTCGGGCAGAAGGAACTCCTCATCGACATGCAGGGCAACTGGGGCAACATCATCACCGGCGACCCCGCTGCTGCTGCCCGGTATATCGAAGCGCGCCTCTCCAAGTTCGCTCTCGACTCCGTTTTCAACCCGAAAACGACCCTCTGGACCCGCTCCTATGACGAGCGCAACGACGAGCCGGTCACCCTCCCGATCAAGTTCCCGCTCCTGCTCGCCCAAGGGGTTGAGGGGATCGCCGTCGGCCTTTCGTGCAAGATCCTGCCGCACAACTTCGTCGAACTCATCAACGCCAGCATCGCATGGCTGCGCGGCAAGGAACTCCCGCTCTACCCCGATTTCCTCACCGGTGGCCTCATCGATGTGAGCGATTACAACGACGGCCAACGCGGCGGCAACGTCAAGGTGCGTGCACGGATCGAGGTCCGCTCCCCGCTTTTGCTGGTGATTACGGAAGTCCCCTTCGGCACTGTCGTCCCAAACCTGATCCACTCGATCCTCACCGCGCACCAGAAGGGGAAGATCAAGATCAAGAAAGTCGACGACAACACCGCCGACAAGGCGGAGATCCTGATCCACCTCCTGCCGGGGACCGACCCGGAGGTGACCAAAAAGGCGCTCTACGCCTTTACCGATTGCGAGATCACCATCCACCCCAACGCCGTTGTTATCTTTGACCAGAAGCCGTCGTTCACCTCCGTGGGCGAGATCCTCAAGGCTTCCACGGAGCGGACCCGCAACCTCCTGCGGCGCGAGTTGGAGATCCGGCTCGACGAACTGAGCGCCCGCTGGCACCACCTCTCGCTGGAGAAGATCTTCATCGAAAAGAAGGTTTACCAGAAGATCGAGAAGTGCGAGACGTGGGAGGAGATCCTCTCGACGATCGCCAAAGGGCTCGCCCCGTACACCAAAGCGCTCGAATTCCCGGTGACGGAGGAAGATTGCGCGAAACTCACCGAAATTAAGATCAAGCGGATCTCGCGCTTCGACGCCAAATCGGCAGACGAGGAGCTTAAACGGATCAAGGCGTCGATCGCTGAGACCAAAAGCTCCCTCAATAACCTGACCGCCACCACCATTGCGTGGTTTAATGATCTCAAGAAGAAGTACGGCAAAGGGCGCGAGCGGCGCACGGAGATCACCACCTTCAAGACGATCGCCGCCGCAAGTGTGGCGCTCGCCAACTGCAAACCGCTCGTCAACAAGGCGCAAGGGTTTATCGGCTGGGGGTTGAAACGCGATCCCGAGGCCGAGCCGCTCGGGGAATGCTCCGATCTCGACGAGGTGATCGGCATCTGCCGCGATGGCAACCTCAAGATCAACAAGGTGGCGGAGAAAGAGTTCTTCGGGGCCGACCTCCTCCACGCCGCCATCTTTACCCGGGGCGATACCAACACCACTTATAGCCTCCTCTACGAGCACCCGGAGGGGGGGACTTACGCCAAGCGTTTCCACATGGGGGAGGGGGTCATCCGGGATCGGCAATACCCGGTCGCCGCCGGGAAGATTCTCTTTCTCCACATCGCCCGTCGCCCGCAGGAGGCGCCTAATCTCTCGCTGCAGCTCCGCGCCGGGAAGGGACTGCCCAAGGCGACGCTCGATCTCGACTTCGCCACGCTGGAAGTCAAGAGCCGCAACAACAAGGGAACGCTCGTCACGCGCCAAAAAGTCTTGAAAAGCGCCCGTTCGCGGCGAGGGTAGAGGTCCCTTCCCCCCGGAAGAAACTTCTTTCCGGATTCCATGCCCCATCTTCGCGCCGCCTTAAAGGAAAACAAAGAGACTCTCTGGCTGGCGCTCCCGATGATCGGCGGGCAACTCGCCCAGATGCTCATGGGGTGGGCCGATACGATCATGGTCGCTCGGCTCGGCGTCGTGCCGCTCGCGGCGGCGGCGTTTGGGTTGACGGTGATCCATGTCTTTCTCGTCTTCGGGTTTGGGTTGATTTCGTCGGTCTCGATCCGCGCCTCGCAGGAGTTCGGGGCGGAGCGACCCAAAGGGGCGGGGAAGGTTTTCCTCGCCGGGAGTCTCCTCGGGTTGTTGGTCGGGATGTTGATGGTCTCGCTGGTTTATCTGCTGTGGCCGTTGACCGCCTATATGGGGCAGGACCCGGAGGTGGTCGCCCATGCCAAGCCGTTTGTGTTGCTGCTGGTCTGGTCGGTGATCCCGTTTTTGCTGACCACGGTCGCGAAAGATTTCTCCGAAGCGCTCTCCCGCCCGTGGCTTCCGTTCTGGATTATCTTGAGCGGCGTGGTGCTCAATGTCGGTTTCAACTGGTTGCTCATTTACGGGAATTGGGGCTTCCCTGCACTCGGATTGACCGGGGCCGGTTACGGGACGTTGCTCGCCCGGGTGATCGTGCTGGTGGTGCTCTATGGGGTGATCATGACGGCTCCGATGTACTCGCCCTTCCGCGTCTTTTACGTGCCGATCCGGCGCTTGATCTCCGAGTTGACCTTGCTGGCGCGGCTCGGCTGGCCTTCGGGATTGCATCTTTTGGGGGAGGTCGGCCTCTTCGCGGCGACGATGGTGATGATGGGGTGGATTAGCGTCAGTGCGCTTGCGGCCCATCAGGTGGCGATCACTTGTGCCTCGACCACGTTCATGATCCCGCTCGGGCTTGCCTTTGCCGTGACGGTGCGGGTCGGGCAGGCGGTCGGCGCGCGGGAGAGTGAACGGGTCCGTTCCATCGCGCTCGGCGCCCTCGGCGTGACGCTCCTGCTGATGCTCGCCTGTTCGGTCCTTTTCCTGACGTCAGGGCGTTGGATTGCCGCGTCCTTTATCGATGACCCGCAGGTGATCGCTTTGAGCGCGACCCTTCTCATGATCGCCGGGATTTTCCAGCTTTGTGACGGTTGTCAGATTGTCGGCATGGGCGGCTTGCGCGGGCTGGCCGATGTCCGCCGCCCGATGGTTTATATCTACCTTTGCTACTGGGTGGTCGCCTTGCCGGTCGGCTATCTGCTTGCTTTCCGGCTCGGCTGGGGAGCGGCGGGGGTCTGGAGCGGGTTGGCGATCGGGCTGGCCCTTGCGGCGATACTGATTTTGACCCGGCTCTGGAAGATGAGCGGGCGGATCATCGCCCCGGTCGTCGATGAGCGAGGCGATCAGCGTGATTCGATTAACCCGTAGGCAATCGCTTCGGCGAGCCGCTGGCGGTGGGAAGCTTTGAGCGATTGGCGCGCCTCAATCCCGTTGGTCAGAAAACCGCATTCGACGAGAACCGCCGGGATGCGGCAATGACGCAGGACGTAGAAACCGCGCCGTTTCACCCCGCGATCTTCGGTGGGATAAGTCCGCAACAGACGGCGCTGAATGCGGTAGGCCATCCGTGATCCCGAGCTGCCGTAATAGAAGGTCTCAAACCCCCGCGCTCCTTCGCGATAGGCAGAGTTGAAGTGGACGGAGACAAAGATCGCATTAGCCCCCCGGTAACGGTTGGCGATGGCGACGCGTTGCGGCAGCGAAACGAAGACATCCGATTGCCGCGTGAGCACGGTGCGAAACCCGCGCGAGCGTAAAATGCGGTTGAGGCGTAGCGAGACATCCAGTGCGAGGTACTTCTCCCCAATGCGCTGCCCGGGGATGCCGCCACGATCATGCCCGCCGTGGCCGGGATCAATGATGACCGTGCGGAAAGCTGAAGCCTCCGCAACCAGAGAAAGAAGAAGGAAGAAAAAAAAGAGCCCTCTCATGCGTCATCACACGGTGGTTAAACTACTCCCGGGGAAGATTCGGCGGGCGTTCCGACAGCTTGGGAACCCCTTGATGGGAGGAGGTGCTGGTGCCGAGTTCCTGCGCGATGGCGGGGTCGTTCTCGGCACGGCCTCCCCGGACGATCACATTCCCCGCAGCGTCATGCCGCAGCGTCGGGCGCGATTTCACCGAGTGGTAGACCTGTCGCCCGAGGAACTCGCCGTTGAGGCCGAGGTGGGTGTGGAGATAAGTCTTCGGCCCGGTGACTTGCAGGAGGTGGATCTGGTTGGCGGCGTCGAACTGGATCTCCGGCTCCATCCCGCCGATCAGTTTGGCGACGCCGAAGGTGCAATAGATCGTATTGCTCTCCGGGTCGCGCACACGGATGTAGAGGTGGTTAGCGTCAAACTTGCGGAAGGTCATCAGCGAGACGAGTCGCGTCTCTCCGGCACCTTCCACCCCGTCGGGGACGCCGACGCTCTGTTGCCAGATTACCTTGCCGTCGCTGATCTCAATCGTGCGGCTCGCTGACTGGAAGAACTCCTGATGGGGGGAGTAGTAGACATTGGCACGGACGCGGTAGAGCCCGTAATCGGAGATTGGGTAGAGGAGGTTGAGGTTGATCTGGCGGCGGATCGTCTGGCCGTTGGGGATGATGAAGGGATCGAGCTTATAGGCATCGGCCAGCGGAGGGACCGGGCGGCCATCCTGCCGCATCACTTCAAAGCTAAACCACGGAACCCCCGGGCCGTCAGCCATCGGGAGGTCCCGCCCGGACATGTTGCGGATCGTCACTGTGGCAATAATCGGCTCATAAGCCACAAAAAGCCGTCGTTTAATCTCCAGACCAACGTGAAGCTGCGCGGAAGCCTGCCCGATCAGGGAAAAAAGGACGGCAAGGAGAAGAAGCGGGAGAAGGGAACGTCGCATAACAGGGAGCTTTTCTGAGAGTAGCGCAGTTCGGGAGTAAAGGGGAGCTTTCTTTACGGAAAACGGACCCCCGCTGCGGGGCAGTCGAGGGTCCACCTCCTTCAAATAACGCGCGTTTACTTTCCTTCGCTTTGTGGCGCGGTGTCGGAGACGCAGCGGAAACCGACAAACGGGAAGAACTGCTCGGGGATCAAATCGGGCGTGGCGACGCGGTGGGTGAGCGGGGTGTTCTTCCGGCGGAAGGAGCCTCCTTTGACCACCGGTTTACCCGCTTTGTCGACGGTCCATTCCGCGAGATTGCCCCCCATGCCGATCACGCCGTACGGGCTGACATCCTCCGGCATTCCGTCGACGACGTTCCACCAGAGATGGCCGTCCACCTTTCCGGTGGTCCCTTCGCTAAACTGGGCGAGATCGAGATAATCCTCCCCGGAGTTGAGCTTCTTCGGGTCGTAATTATTGCCCCATGGGTACTTGCGTCCATCGGTGCCCCGGGCGGCTTTCTCCCATTCCTCCTCGGTGGGTAGCCGTTTTCCTGCCCATTTGGCATAGGCCCACGCGTCCCAGAAATCGATGTCGAAGATCGGGGAGTTGAGATCAATCGGCACCTTATGAGCCGGGAGACCTGCTTTGGCGCGTCCATAGTAGGTCTTCCATTTGTCCGGATTAGCTCCGGGGACGTGGGTCTTGCCCGAGGGTTGGTCGGGGTGATCGTATTCGGTGGTCGGGTTGGCTTCGAGCGCGGCGAGGAAGCGGGCGTACTGCCCGATGGTCACCTCATGCTTGTCGATCCAGAAGGCGCCCGTTGTCCGCTTCTCCCCTTCGCCAAAGATAAATTCTCCGGCGGGAATGGCGACCATCACTTCGAGATCGCGTCGCTCGTTACTGCGTAGCTTGAAGTAGGCGAGAATGCCGATGACCCAGAGGAGACCGAAGAGGCCAACCGTGGTCAGGATGATCGTCTTTTTCTGCTGGCGCTTGGCTTCTTCAAGAGCGCGGATCGCCGACTGCTCCTGTGCCGTCAGTTTGATGGCGTCGGCGGGGATGACTTTCGGTTCGAGCGCCTTGACGGCTTGCTGGAAAGCGCCCCAGGAGAGAAAGCCGCCCGGCCCGCCCATCGCCATACGGGTGAGCAAGGTTTGGAGCCCCTGATCGTTGGCGACCCGGTTGGGGAGAAGTGCGGTGACGCTTTGGGCGAGCGTGGCGAGATCTTTCTGGAGATCGTTCTCCACTTCGCCGGTTGCCGTAGCGATGTTGGCGAGGTGCGGCGTATTGTCCTTGCCGAGATAAATGCGCGTCGGGTCGAGGGTCTCGTGCGGGATCTTCTGGTGGTGGAGGTAGGTCAACCCGTCGGAGGTGACCTTGAGCAGTCGCAACGCCTGAATGTCGTTGATAACGCGCCCCTCCTCCTTCGCAGCGGCGAGATGGGTCCCGTCGACGTATTCGTAGGTATAGTAAGTGTAGCCGGAGGCTTCCCCCGCCTCAAAGACGGAGAGGATCGAGGGGTGTTTGACGGCGGCTTTGGCCTGCGCTTCGGCCTGAAAACGGGCCTTGGCATCCGGTTCACGGGCTTGGACCTCTTGGGAGAGGACTTTCATGGCCACCGGACGTGCCATCGAGGTCTGGTTGGCAACGTAGACCGAGCCCCAGCGTGAATCGCCGATCTTCCAGACGATGTTGTAGTTGCCGATCTTCTTGTCGAGGAGTTCATCCCCATCGAAGAGGGCCTCTTCAAAAGGTTGGGCGACAGGGGTCGCTACCGGCGCGGCAACGGGCTTGGGTTGCACGGGCGTCGCTGTCGGTTGCGCTGTCGCGCGGGGCGTGGCAACCGGGGTAGCAGTCGGAGTGACAACCGGGGTAGCGGTTGGCGTGGCGACCCGTGGGGTGGCGGTTGGCGTTGCTGTAGGAGCAGCGACTGGCGTGGCTGTCGGAGCAGCGACAGGAGTTGCTGTAGGAGTAGCGACTCGCGTGGCTTTCGGTTGAGCCGGGGTCGCGCTGGGTTGAGCGACGGGAGCGGCGACCGGCTTTGCGACCGGTGTCGCCGTCGGTTGCGCCACCGGGGTTGCCTTGGGCTGAGCCGGTGTGGCCGTCGGCGTGGCAACGCGTGGAGTAGCCGTGGGTTGAGCCGTTGGTTGAGCCGTTGGTTGGGCCGTTGGTTGGGCCGTTGGTTGGGCGGGAGCGGCGACCGGTTGGGCCGTTGGGACAGCGGTTGGAACGGCGACCTTTGGGGTCGCTGTCGGTTGGGCTGTCGGGACCGCTGTTGGCGTTGCAGCAGCCACACGCGGCGTTGCCACCGGAGTCGCAGTAGGCTGTGCAGTAGGCTGTGCAGTAGGTTGAACAGCGACCGGCGCCGGCACTGCCACTGGTGTAGCTACTACCGTCGGGCTAGCGCTGACGCTGACTTTGGGCTTAGGCGTGGGAGGGGGGAGTTGCGCTTCTACTTTGGCGATGGCAGCCAGCAGTTCCTCCGCCGGGACCGGCTTGCTAAAGGTATCGCACCCGTAGGTGTGCGCCGCATAATCACTCAGGTCGAACCCGGAGATAAAGATCGTCTTCATCGCCGGATAGGTAGCCTGCAACTGCTGGCGCAGCGTGAAACCGTCGGTCGGCTCCATCACCACATCGGTGATGAGCAGGTCGACCCCTCCGGCCGCTTCCGCGTTCTCAATCGCCAGCGGACCGCTGGTGCCGATCGTGGTGGTGTAGGCGGGATTGCGCTTCAGGATGGCAAGCAACACCTGAAGTACGGCGGGATCGTCGTCGACGAGAAGGATCTTCATTGCGGTAAATCGTTGGAGGCAGGGGGCAAGGTCTGAGGCGGTGGGAACTGGGTCAGCAAAGCCGCCGGTTCGGCCTGCGCGGCGTTGAGAACCCCATTATAATAGACCCGAACCACATAGCCAAAATAATTCCGCGTCTGGCTACCTTCCGGGGTAGCCGCTTGCGCCTCGACCTGCTGGTAGTCGACTTCGAGCACCTCCGGCTCGGGAGAGGACCAGTCGACCATCGCTTCCCCCTCCGCGCTGACCCGTCGCGCCCAGGCGGAGTTGATTTCCGCATTGGTCTCCTCCAGCAGCCCGTTGCCCAGCCGGTCATAGAAAAAGACCTGAATGACTACATCCTCCACACTGATCCGGCTGCCGGGGTAGGCGAAGATCGGCACCTGAAGGCGCAGGCGGCGTAGTGATTCGTTATTGCCGGTATCGTGCGTCGTGCCGACTTTGCCCAGAGAGAGCAGGCGGGCATTTTCATTGAGCGGCTGCCCGTCGAGGCCGACGGCGCTGTTGTCCCACGTCGGGGCGTCCGTGGCCACCGGGGCGTGGCTGGCACGTTGGGGCGGCTGTTGGTGGAGGTAGAGCTTCGCCTCAGCCGCGGCGTAATAGATCCCCGCTTTTTCGCCGAAATCGTAGATCCGCCGCCATTGTTCGATCGCTTTCTGCGGCAGTTGCATCCGCTCGTAAGTGAGCGCCAACTCCGAGATAATCAGGGCATGGTTGGGGAGAATCACCTGAGCCTCGCGCAAACGGGTGAGCGCTGTGCTGTTATCCCCCCGCTCCCGCAGCACGCGGGCGAGGTGGACCAATCCGTTGACCCGCGCTTCGGGCGAAGAGGCGCTGTGCGGTGCGCGCGGACGGATCACCGGCTCCTGAGCGGCGGGGGCCGGTGGAGCGAGCGGCGGTGGGGTCGCTTTCGGCAAAGAGGCTAGCACCTCAAGCTCCGCAGCGGCGGCGATCTGCTCCTCGGCGGCGGCGATGTCGAGCGCGGGCGTCGCCGGGAGCGACGGGGCGAGTGTCTGTGGCTGGGGTGGAGCCGTTTCGAGAGAAGGCGAGGCGCTCTCGGGCTTCACCACCTGTGGCGGAGCCGTTGTCAGAGCCGGGGCCGGTTCCGGTGAGAGGGTTCGCCAGACCAGAGCCGCCACCTGCGCCAGTGCGATTAGCCCCAGCAGAGAGATGGCGATCAGGAACGTCCTGCCGACAGGCGGCCTTGGCATGGGTGGAACGACAGTGGGCATATACGGGGGTAGCCGGGGAGGTTACGGGGGAGAACCCGACCTGTCAACGGGGGAGATACCTGATGGTTTGGCTTGGCGGGAATGCTTCCCGCATTGACGACCGCTCGCGAAACGCTCACGATGGAGCGCGAGCCACCCATTCCCCGTGCGTCTCATTCCGTTTACCTTAAAAATCAACGAATCCTGACGACCCATGCCAGACGAGGAACTTAATCCCACCGAAGAGAACGCCGAACTGCTGACGACCAACCGCAAGGCGCTCACCATCAACCTCGACGGACAGAAGTACGGCACCTTTGCCGAGATCGGAGCGGGGCAGGAGGTGGTGCGCCACTTCTTCCAGGCGGGGGGCGCTGCCGGGACGGTGGCCAAGAGCATCTCTGCCTACGATATGAAGTTCTCTGACGAGATCTACGGCAAGACGATGCGCTACGTCTCCCGCGAGCGGCTCGAACAGATGCTCAACAAAGAGTACCGCCTCCTGCTGCGTCGCCTCGCCGAGACGCGGGGCGATCAGAGCACCTTCTTTGTCTACGCCAACACCGTCGCCGCCAAGAGTTACAAGGGCAATAGCGAGAGCCACGGCTGGATGGGGATTCGTTTCCAGAGTACCCCATGTGGCGAAGCCAACGAGATCAGCATCCATGTGCGAATGCTCGATAAGGAGAACATCCTCCAGCAACAGGCGCTCGGGATCATCGGCGTCAACCTGATCTACGGCGCCTTCGTCTACATGCACGACCCCTCGGCGCTCATCCGCTCGCTGCTCGATCAGTTGACGCGCAAGCGGATCGAAGTCGACATGATCCACGTCAGCGGGCCGGACTTCGCCGAGGTCAACAACCGGCTCCTGAGCCTCAAGCTGGTCGAATACGGTCTGACCAACGCCGTCATGTTCGGCCCGAACGGCGAGGTGCTCCAACCCTCCGAAGCGCTTCACAAAAAGGCACTCCTGGTCGAGCGTGGCTCCTTCCGCCCGGTGACGAAGGTGAACGTCGACATGCTCAAGTGCGCCTGTGCGCAGCTCGTGCAGGAACCGGCGCTTAAAGACAAGGAACTCGTCGTGCTCATGGAGATCACGATGAAAAACCTCCTCTCCTCCGGTAAGCTGGACCCGGAGGATTTCCTCGCCCGGGTCGATACCCTTTCGGCGATCGGCAACAACGTCCTTGTCTCCAATTACAGCGAATACTACCGGCTTGCCTCCTACTTCCGGCGCTACACCAAGGAGATGATTGGGATGGTCATGGGGGTCAACCACATCCTCGAACTCTTCAATGAGAAGTATTACGAGAACCTCGAAGGGGGTATCCTCGAATCGTTCGGGCGGCTTTTCCGCAACGCCGTCAAACTCTACATCTACCCGATGCGGCACGATGTCTATGCCCGGTATCAGGAGGGGAACCTCGATGCCTGCCCGCTCCCGCCTTCGCAGCATCCCTTCGCCTCGCAGGTGATGATCTCTGCCAAAAACCTGCAAGTCATCCCCCGTCTCCAGAATCTCTACCAGCATCTGCTGGAGAATCACTATATCGAATGTATTGTCGGGTACGACGAAGCGATCGCCAACGTCTATTCCCGCGATGAATTGCGCAAGATCCGCGAGCATGACGATTCATGGGAGGTGATGGTGCCGACGATGGTCGCCTCGCTCATTAAAGAGCGTCGCCTTTTCGGCTACGGTTCGCAGGAGGTGGCGCCAGTGGAAAGCACCGAGGCGGTCGCGCCGTCGCCGCAATCGGACTTGCCGTAAGCCGACGCCATTGGCTAACTTTTGAGGGTAATCTTAATACGAAGAGAAATTTATGAGTGATGCAGTAACTTCCGGGTCGGGTTCCAATCAGCTTGAGACGCTCAAGCGTTTTACCACCGTCGTCGCCGACACGGGCGATTTTGAATCGATCCGCGCCTTCCATCCGCAGGATGCCACGACCAACCCGAGCCTCATTTATGCCGCCAGCCAGAAGGCGGAATACCGCTACCTGCTCGACAAAGTGGTCGCTGATCGCAAGAACTCCGGCTTGAGCGGTGCCGCGCAGGTCGAGGACGTGATCGACCACCTTCTCGTCGCCTTCGGGCAGGAGATCCTCAACATTGTCCCCGGTCGCGTCTCGACGGAAACCGACGCCCGGCTCTCCTTTGATACCGATGGGACCGTCGCCAAGGCGCGTCAACTGATCGCCCTTTACGAAGCAGCGGGAACCTCGCGCGATCGCGTTTTGATCAAGATTGCCTCCACGTGGGAAGGGATTCGCGCGGCGGAAATCCTTGCCAAAGAGGGGATTCGCTGCAACCTGACGCTCCTTTTCTCGCTCCCGCAGGCGATCGCCTGTGCGGAGGCAGGGGTTCAGTTGATCTCGCCCTTTGTCGGGCGCATCTACGACTGGTTCAAAGCCGCCAATCAGCGTGACTACACTGGTGCGGAAGATCCCGGCGTCCAGTCGGTCACGACCATCTACAACTACTACAAAAAGTTCGGCTACCAGACCGAGGTCATGGGCGCGAGCTTCCGTAACACCAGCCAGATTGTCGAACTGGCCGGGTGCGATCTTTTGACGATCAGCCCCGACCTCCTCGCCAAACTGGCCGAGAGTCAGGAGCCGCTCACCCGTAAGCTCGATCCGCAGAACGCCGCCGCGAGCGACATTGAGAAAGTGGCGCTCGATGAAAAGACCTTCCGCTACCTCTTCAACGAAGACGCCATGGCGACGGAGAAGACGGCAGAAGGGATTCGCAAGTTTGCCGCTGATATCGTCAAACTCGAAAAGCATATCGCCACCCTGCTCTAAAACCACCTCTTACCCCGCCGGGCTTTCTCGCCTGATAGAGAGAAAGCCCGGCCTTCCCTCCCTCTTTTATGTCCACCCCTTTGCGAGTTCTGATCGTTGGTTGCGGCAACATGGGCGCTTCCCATGCCAAGGCATACGCTGCACGGCCGGATTGTGAGATCGTCGGTCTGGTTTCGCGGACCGAGGCGAGCCGTTCCGCGCTCGAAGCCGTGTTGGGTCGCAGCTACCCCGGCTTCTCTGATTACAGCGAAGCGCTGGCCCAGACCCGGCCGGATATCGTCTGCATCTCGACCTATCCCGACACCCACGCCGCTTTCGCGATCGCCGCGCTGGAAGCCGGAGCGCATGTCTTTGTCGAGAAACCGCTCGCAGAGACGGTGGAGGAAGCCGCCGCCGTGCGCGACACCGCGCTACGCCTCGGCCGCAAGCTCGCCGTCGGTTACATCCTTCGCCAGCACCCGTCGTGGACACAGTTGATCGAGCTGGCCCGCACGCTTGGCAAGCCGCTCGTCATGCGGATGAACCTCAACCAGCAAAGCTCCGGCTCGCAGTGGCAGGTTCACAAAAACCTCATGAACTCGCTCTCGCCGATCGTCGATTGCGGCGTGCATTACGTCGACGTCATGTGTCAGATGACCCGGTCGCGCCCCGTGCGTGTCCATGCCATCGGCGCTCGTCTTTCGGAGGAACTCAAACCGGGGATGGTTAACTACGGCTGCCTGCAGGTCACCTTTGAGGATGGCTCCGTCGGCTGGTACGAAGCCGGTTGGGGGCCGATGATGAGTCAGGAGGCTTACTTCATCAAAGATGTCGTCGGTCCAAAAGGCTCGGTGAGCATTGTCTCCAATGTCCAGAGCGGCGACTCGGACAACATCGCCGATCATACCAAGACCGGAGCGCTCCGTCTCCACCACGCCCCGCTCAACGCCGCCGGGGAGTTTGCCCGGGAAGATGACCTCATCAGCACCGAGGATGAACCCGATCACGACGCCCTTTGTGCGTTGGAACAGGCGTTCCTCGTCGATGCCATCGTCAATAACGCCGATTTGAAGGAGCATCTCGATGACGCGGTCAACAGCCTGCGCATTGTCCTCGCCGCCGACCGCTCCATGCGCGAAGGCCGCTCAATTGATCTGTAAAATTAGGCGCTTTTTTTAAGACTCACCCCGCTTTCCCGGCACGATTCCCGGGGGAGCGGGGTTCTTTTTTTCCGGGAGGGGAAGGCGAAAATAGCGAAGCAGATCAGCGACACCAACAAGGGTGAAAACGCCTGAATTGGGACGGGAATATCAGCAGGAGGGCTAAAACAGGACGGAACAATTTAGGTTTAAGGTAAAAATTTGCTGGGCAACACCCGTTTTTTTTGCGTTCCTCCATACCCCCGCAAATCAAGCCTTACGACCCAAGCATGTATACTTCCGTCCAAGATTTTCTTTCGCAGATCAAGAGCCGTGACCCCAACCAGCCGGAATTCCATCAGGCAGTGGAAGAGGTGCTCACGACGCTCTGGCCGTTTCTGGAGGCCAACCCGAAGTACGCCGTTCGCGGCCTGCTCGAACGGATTGTGGAGCCGGAACGCGCGATTCTTTTCCGCGTGCCGTGGGTGGATGATCGCGGCGTCGTCCATGTCAATCGCGGCTATCGCGTGCAGATGAATAGCGCCATCGGGCCGTACAAGGGCGGTTTGCGTTTTCACCCGTCGGTCAACCTCGGCATCCTGAAATTCCTCGCCTTTGAGCAGGTCTTCAAAAACTCGCTTACGACGCTGCCGATGGGCGGCGGCAAGGGCGGCTCCGACTTCGATCCCAAAGGGAAAAGCGAAGGGGAGGTGATGCGCTTTTGTCAGGCGTTTATCAATGAACTCTATCGCCACCTCGGCCCCGATACCGACGTTCCTGCCGGTGACATCGGCGTCGGAGGGCGCGAGGTCGGCTACATGTTCGGCCAGTACAAGAAGCTGACCAACGCCTTCGTCTCGGTCTTTACCGGTAAAGGGTTGAGCTTCGGCGGCAGTCTGATGCGCCCGGAGGCGACCGGCTTTGGCTGCGTCTACTTCGTGGGCGAGATGCTCCACGAACGCAAACAGAACCTCGACGGGATGGTGGTAAGCGTCTCGGGTTCCGGCAACGTGGCCCAGTTTGCCGCCGCTAAGGCGATGGAGCACGGGGCGAAGGTGGTGACGCTTTCCGATTCCAACGGCTTCGTTTACGATCGCGACGGTCTCAACTTCGAGAAGCTCCAATGGGTCATGGAACTGAAAAACGAGCGCCGTGGCCGCATCGAAGAGTTCGCCAAAGAGTTCAAGCTCGAATACCACGAGGGGAAACGTCCGTGGTCAGTGCCGGTTCAGGTCGCCCTGCCGTGCGCGACGCAGAACGAACTCAACGGCGAAGACGCCCGCCTGCTTGTCGACAACGGCTGTATCTGCGTCGCTGAGGGGGCGAACATGCCTTCCACGCTCGAAGCGGTCGACGTTTTCCTCGAATCGCGCATCTGCTACGGCCCCGGTAAGGCGGCTAACGCGGGCGGCGTCGCCACCAGCGGTCTGGAAATGAGCCAGAACGCGATCCGCATGGGGTGGACACAGGGCGAAGTCGACAACCGCCTCCACGCCATCATGAAAGCGATCCACCACTCCTGCGCCGATTACGGCACGGAGAAAGATGGCTTCATCAATTACGTGCGCGGGGCGAACATCGCCGGCTTTGTCAAAGTCGCCGACGCCATGCTCGCGCAAGGGGTGGTCTGAGCCGATCGTTTTTCCTCGGTGTCAACCGGTGCTTGAGTTGCCGGTTGACTTCCGGGGCAGGTTGAGGTGTTGATTTCGGTTGTGTCCTCCTACCTTCTCTTCGACCTCTTCGCCTTCGTGCTCGGGGCGATGGTCGGCTCGTTTCTCAACGTGGTGATCTATCGCCTGCCGATCGGCAAGAGCGTCAACAACCCGAAGCGTTCTTTCTGCCCGCTTTGTAACTGGCAGATCCCGTTTTATCACAATCTGCCGCTTTTCTCGTGGCTGCTATTGCGGGGCAAGTGCGCCAACTGCGGCGGGCGCATCCCGTTTCGCTACTTCTTTGTAGAGCTTCTCACGGCGCTCCTCTTTCTGGCGATGTGGCGTTACACGCTGCGCATCGACGATCTGGCACAGGTGCTCCCGCTCTGGATCTTCACCGGGTTGATGATCTCGGCGACCTTCATCGATTTTGATCATTTCATCATCCCTGATGAGATCACCAAAGGGGGGACCGTCGTCGGGTTGCTGTGCAGTCTGGCTGTTCCGTCGCTGGTGGGTGAGAGCGTGGCGTGGAAAGGGTTGCTCTGGTCGGCCTTCGGTGCGGCGCTCGGGTTTTTCCTCCTCTGGGGAGTGGTCGAATTGGGCAAGCTTGCTTTTGGGAAAAAGAAACTCGTCTTTGATCCTCCGCAACCGTTTGTCTGGCGACGCAAGGAGGATGACGCCACATTTGAAGTCGGCGACGATCAACTCCTCTGGAGCGACATCTTTTCCCGTGAGAGCGATCTCCTCCTCATGGAAACCAGCGGTGCCGAAGTCGATGGGAAACCGGCGGGCGAGACCTCGCTGCGCTTTTACTACAACCGGCTGGTGCTCAAGACGGGCGATGTCGCTCTGGAAACCCTCGGGACCATCACCGGCAAGGTGAGCCGGATCACCGTCCCGCGTGAAGCGATGGGGTTTGGCGACGTCAAGTTTATCGCCTGCATCGGCGCGTTTCTTGGGTGGAAGGCGGTGCTTTTCACGATCATGGCGGCATCGGTCGCCGGGTCAATCGTCGGCGTGGCGCTGATGCTCATCGGGCGGCGCGATGCTTCGGGGCGGATTCCCTTTGGGCCTTACCTCGCGCTCGGGGCGTTTTTGTGGGTCTTTGTCGGCCCGGGGATCGTGGAATGGTACGGTGCCTTTCTCGCTCCGCCGGAGTCGGGTCTGCCGCCGTTGCCGTAGCGGGAAAAAGGCTCTTGCCTCGCCATGGGGTGCCCGGTTAGGTGTCTCCCATGCAACAACCAGAGGCCGAAGGGATCGCCGGAATTGTCCGGTTGGCTCTCGCAGAAGATATCGGAGCGGGGGATGTCACCTGCATCTATTTTACCGATCCCGGGCAGCTCGCCCGTGCGGCGATTGTCGCGCGGGAGAAAGGGATTGCCGCCGGGGTGGAGGTCGCCGTAGAGGTCTTCCGGCAAGTCGACCCGACGCTGGAGATCACGGTCGAGCGGGCCTCTGGGGATGCGTTTGTCCCGGGCGATCGTCTCATTTCCCTTTCCGGTAAGGTTGCCTCGCTCTTGAGCGCGGAGCGGGTGGCGCTCAATTTCCTGCAACGACTCTCGGGGATCGCTACGCTCACCCACCGCTTTGTCGAAGCCGCCGCCCCGTTTGGCGCGAAGATTCTTGATACCCGTAAAACCACGCCCGGCCTGCGGATGTTGGAGAAAGCCGCCGTCGCCGCCGGTGGCGGGACCAACCACCGCTTCGGCCTCTACGATATGGTGATGGTGAAGGATAACCATCTTGCCGCCCGGGGGGATCTTGTTTTCCTGCAAGCGGCGATTGACCGGCTCCACGCCGAACGCCCCGGCGTGCGGGTGGAACTTGAGACCGATACGCTGGAGCAGGTCCGCGATTTTCTCACCCTGCGCGGCGTCGACGTGATCCTCCTTGATAATATGACTAACGCCGAAATGCGCGAGGCGGTGGAACTCGGGCGGCGGCGCGTTCTCTTTGAAGCAAGTGGTGGCGTTAACCTTGCCACCGTCGGCGGGATTGCGGCGACGGGGGTCGATTTCGTTTCCGTCGGAGCGCTGACTCACTCGGCCCGCGCGATCGACTTTTCGCTGGAATTGATGCGGTGAAAACGCCGGACGCCCGCCTGCTCCACCTTCTGCGCCATGCCGGGGAGCCGCTCCTGCTCTCCGAACTGGTCGCCGCTACCGGGCTGACCCCGGAGGCGTTGGAGGCGCAGATCGCCGGGCTGCGGGAGGCCGGGTTTGTCATCGAATGGCAGCCTCACCTCGGTTGTCGCCTGCTGGAGACGCCGGACCGGTTGATCCCTGACGACCTTCACGCCCTCCTTGGCCCGGAGGGGAGCGCTGTCGCCCGCGAAATCATCGTCTTTGAAGAGACCGGCTCGACCAACGATCTCGTCGCTCGGATGGCACGCGGCGGCGCGGAGGAAGGGGTCGCCCTCTTTGCCGAGCGCCAACACGCCGGGCGTGGTCGCCGTCTCGGGAGGACGTGGGCTTCCGCCGCGCATCTCGGCCTCTGGTTCTCGCTGCTGTTGCGCCCCCGCTTTCCCCTTTCGGAATGGCCCCGGCTGACGACATGGGCAGCCGTCGCCGTCGCGCGGGGGATCGAGGCGGCCGTGCCGGGGAGCCGGGTCGGGATCAAATGGCCCAATGATCTCTACCTTAAAGGGCGCAAAGTCGTCGGTATCCTCATTGAAGGGAGCGCGGGGGAGGGAGGCGGCGGCTATGCCATCGCCGGGATCGGCGTGAACGTCAACCACCTCGCCGGAGACTTTCCGCCGGAACTCGCTGATCGCGCCGGGTCGCTTCGAATGAGTATCGGCCCGGAAGCGGCACCGCTGGAGCGTCCGCTCATCGCCGCCGCCCTGCTAAGGGAGCTTGGTCGACTCTACGAGCAGCTCCATGATGATTTCACCCCGATCCTCGCCGAAGCCGAGAGCCGCACTCTCCTGCGCGGGGAATGGATTAAAGTCACCACGCCACAGGGCGAGGTCGAAGGGGTCGCCGAAGGACTGGAGCCCGATGGACGCCTCCGCGTACGGTGTGCCGATGGGACGCTGGCGGTTTTCTCGGGCAGCGAGGAGGTCGTTTTAAGCTACTGGCAGCGGTGATTCGCGTTAAAAAGCGATAAAAAAAGCGGAGACTTTCGCCTCCGCTTTGATTATAAAGAAAACGCTTAAAAATCGGTGTACCCGCTTGGCGGGTAGAAAGAACGGACTGCGTTATCTAACTTTGACTTGATTCCAAGGATATGAATACTTCCCCCACCCCCCGTTTGACAAGTAAAAAGAGAGGAAATCTGCACCTCGCTTTTGATGTCGGCCATAGCTCGATTGGCTGGGCTGTTCTTAAACCAGCCGGAGGAGAGCCGGAGATCGTCGGCTGCGGCGTCGTCACCTTCCCTGCGGATGATTGCCTCGCTTCGGAGCGCCGCATCTTCCGTCGTCAGCGCCGTAATATTCGAGCCACGCGGCTGCGGATCGGGCGGATGGAACGCCTGCTTGTCCATCTTGGCATCTTTTCCGAAGGCGAGATCGAGGCGCGCCACACCGCCGGGGGTGGCCATCCGGCACCGTGGCTTATCGCCGCACGGGTCTTGCGCGGCGGGCCGCTGCTTGATTGGCCGCATCTCTGGGATGTTCTGCGATGGTACGCGCACAACCGGGGCTACGACGGCAACCGGGCCTGGAGCACCACGTTGAGCGATCAGGATGAGGAGGAAGATAACACTGAGAAGGTGCAGAAGGCTCATGAACTGCTCAAACGCTACAACGTGCGGAGCATGGCGGAGGTTTACTGTCACCTCGTCGGTCTTGATCCCTTGGGCGATGTGACTTCCACCCATTCGATCCCGCCTGAACGGAGGCCGCGAGGGCAGGGCGCCGCCTTCCCGCGGGAGGTGGTCGAGGCGGAGGTTCGCGCCATTCTGGAGCGTCACTGCGGGCAGCTACCCCGGTTGGATGACGCTTTCATCCGCGCCCTTCTCGAAGATTGGACTGCTGTACCATGTCCTGCCATCCGGCTGCCGGGGCGCTACGGGCAATTTCTCTCCAGCGGACGCCGAACCCCGGGTGGGTTGCTCTTCGGGCAACTGGTTCCCCGGTTTGAGAACCGGATTATTGGAAGCTGCCCGATCGCTTATCAACGGATTTACCAAGAGGAACTCGCGCAGGGAGGTGATGAGAAAAAGGCACACGAAGAGGCCGAGAAACGTTCCAAACTCCCCGGTAAACGAACCCCGGAGTTTCTCAAATATCGTTGGGTGATGCAGTTGACCAATGTTGTCGTGCAGTCAGGCAAGAGTTGGCGGTATCTCTCCAAAGAGGAGCGCCTCGCCGTTCATGTCCGGATGGAGACGCTCGGCTCGATGACCAAGAGCGAGTTCAAGAAGAGCGTTGAAGAGGTGGTCGGCAAAGGGGTGCCGACCAACCTTGAGCAACTTCTGGCTCATCCTGAAGCTGAAAAGGCGCTGGTGTACGACCCGGTTCGTGCGGAGATTCGCAAGAAGTGGGGGCAGCTCTTCGATCTCCTGCCACAACCAGCGCAGAAGCGGGCGGTCGGGCGTTTGCGCCGGGGGCATCCCGTGACGCTGGCTGAGTTGTTGGAGCGCTACCCTTCGCCGGAGGTCGAGAGCGCTGTCGTCGCCCTGATCGAATCGGGCAAGACCCGTAAGAGGAAAGGGCAGGCGGCACCGACGCGGGAGAGCTTCCTCGCCACGCGCGTGCAGGCGAACTTCCCCAATGGCCGCGCCCCCCATACGCGGGAGGTGATGAAAGAAGTGGCGCAGTTTGTTCTCTCAAGCGATCGGCACCCGATGGAGACCGACGGGCCGCTTTACCGCAGCGAGGAGATCCGGGCCGCCCAGCGCCAGCGTGCAATCGACCTTCAAACCAACAACCACCTCATTCGCCACCGGTTGCTGATGCTCGACCGCTTGCATCGTCAATTATTGGAGACTTACGATAAGGAGGGGGCCGAAGGGGTAGGGCGCGTGACCGTGGAGGTGAATCGCGATCTCAAAGATCTCTCCGGGCAGACAGCCAAGCAGATTGCCAGCGAAATGGGCAGGCAGCTTTCCAATTTCAAGACGGTGTCAGAGAAAGTGGAGCGTGCGCTGGAGAATACCGGACGACGGATCACGGCGGGGTTGATCCGCAAGGCGCGGATTGCGGAGGATCTTGGGTGGTGTTGTCCGTACACCGGGCAGTCGTACGATGTAATCGACCTCTGCGAAAGGGTGGTCGATGTCGATCATGTCATTCCATATGCTGATCGCCCGAGTGACAGTCTCGATTCGCTGGTCATTACATTCTCGGCAGTGAATAGGATGAAGGGGAAGCGGACGGCGATGGCTTTCATCAACGAGTGTGGCGGCCAAGCGGTCGATGGAGCGCCTCATCTCACTCTCCGTACGCCGGAGGAATATATCAAAGCGATCCAAGCGCTGGAGTGTTTTAAAGGACACAATGACGACAAACGTCGCAAGCGTCGCCGCAAGGATGCGCTCCTTTTGGAAAAGTATGTCGAAAAGGAGTTTACCCCGGGCGATTTGACGCAGACCTCCCATCTCGTCCGCTTAGCGGCGCAGCTTCTGGAGCGGCCGTATGATCGCACCGCCCTGCCGGTTGTCACCTCCATGCCGGGCCGCGTGACTGCCGTCTTGCGCAATGGTTGGCATCTCACCGGGTGCATGGCCGAGGCAAACCCTGCTGTTCTCGATCCGTTGACCAGCAACGTTCGCACGAAGACCGAACTGCGCGGCATCACCCATCTCCATCATGCGCTTGATGCCTGTGTCCTTGGGTTGTGCGGATTCTACCTTCCCCGCGACGGCAGGACGTGGGAACTGCTCGTCAAACGCCGTCTCAATGAAAAGGAGCAGAAGGAGCTCAAATCAGGACCACTCGCCCCGATTGCCTCCTTTGATAAGGAGGGGCGGCTCATCCTCAAGGAACTGCCACGCACGCTCAAACAGCAGTTGAGCCAACAGTTGGCGAAACGGCGCGTGGTCCAGCATCTCCCCTCTGAACTCGACGGTTTGAAGGTCGAGCAGAACGCGTGGCGCGTCGTCGAGATCAGCGAGGAGGGGGAGGCGTCACTACTCCAACGCCGCCGCCAACTCGACGGCACCCGCCAAACCGTGAGCCAGACGGTGAAAGTGAGCAAACTCTTCGGCTTGGCCAAGGGCGGAAAGCTCCACCGTAACAAAGCGGTGCTCGTGATTCCTGAAAACTACGGAATCGCCCTCGACCCCGAGCCGCAGATTATCCCGTATTTCAAAGTCCCTGTTCAACTGCGCCAGTTAAAAGAACTCAATGGCGGCAAACCGGTTAGGGTGATGCGAAACGGAATGCTCATCGATGTCCCAACCGGCCGCTATCAGGGCTGTTGGCGGATCTTTTCGGTGAAGAACAATGCCAGCGGTCTCGCCGTGAATCTGGCACCACCGGATGCCGTCCGTTTCCAGAGCGGCAACCCATTGCATAAAATCGCTCTGGTGAAGACCTTGATTCAGAACGGGATGATCATCCGCAAAGGCGATCTCACCGGAGGAAGCTAAAGCTCCGCGCAGGAGCAGAGAGCCGCTTGAGACCAAGCGCTGATTCTCCCCCCTTTCAGAAGGGGTTTTAAAAAGGGGGGGAGGGGAATCAAGGCAAAGCTAGTCGTAATCTGTTTCTTGTTAAAAACGATATGGAGATCAATAAAAGTGGGTTGGGCGCAGTTTTATCAAGGAGGAGTATCAATGAAGCGCTTGTTGAGTGGATCGAGCAGTACGGCGGACGCTTGGAAGAGTTGCTCTGTAGGAGTGAAATGCCTTTAGGGGTAATGACTAAAGTTCGGCTTGGCAGCAGCGATCAGGGTTGAGTGTTGGAGGTGAGGCTGGAAGAGACGGGCCTGAGTTTCCACTCCATCTCCTGTGGGCAACAACCGCCGGAAGCCTCCCTTTCGTTTCCCATGCTGCCGTGTCCTATCACATTGTCAGCATCGACGCGCCACAGTGCTTCCTCTCTGCCAAAGATGGGCAGTTGGTCTGCCGGACGGAGGAGGGGGAGCGGCGTTTGCCGATGGAGGATGTCGCGGCGATTGTGGTGACGAGTTTCTCCCCGATGTTTCATGGGAAGTTGCTCCTTGAGGCGGCGCGCAACGGGGTCGCGCTGATTCTTTGCGATACGTTTCGACCGGCGTCGCTGGTCCTCCCTGCCAATCGCTCGACCGATACACTGTTGACAAGAGCGGTCCTCGCGCTGCCGCGTCGCAGTCAAGGGGTGTTGTGGCAGAAGACCGTCGATGCGAAGTGTCGCAATCAATGGTCGCTCGCTTCGGCGCTGTTGCCGGAGAGTCGACAGGTGGCTTCTCTTAGGGCAACCGCCTTTGGGCTTCATCCGCAGAAGGAGGCGAGTTGCGCCCGATTGTTCTGGCGGACGGTCGGGGGTGTGCTCGGCGATGAAGCGTTCATCCGTGAACGCAAAGGGGGCGGCCTTAACCACCTTCTTAATTACGGTTACGCCGTCCTGCTTTCCAGCATGTTGCAGAAGTTGTTCGGCATGGGGCTTGACCCCACCTTCGGCCTCTTTCACGCCACGCGGGAACGTTCAACGCCGCTGGCGTATGACCTGATGGAGCCGTTCCGGGTTTGCATCGAGCATCGCGCCATCCAATGGGCGCAGCAGAACCCGCCGCCGTGGGAAGTTACGCCGGAGTATCGCCAATGGATCACCGCCTTTGTCAGCGACCGGGTGGAATGGGAGGGGAGTGTGCTTGAGGTTTCGCAGGTGATGGAGGGGGTGGCGCGGGGGTTCCGACGTGCGGTCCTCTCGGACGCGCCCCGGTTTTATCGGCCATGGACATCTACAAATTCAAAATGGGGTGGTTAATTGTCACCTTTGATCTGCCGGTGGGGACGAAAGTGCAGCGCAAGCGGGCGAGCAACTTCCGGGGCTTCCTGATCGACGACGGTTTCCAGATGATCCAGTTCAGCGTCTACGCCCGCTCCTGCGTCACCTTTGCTCGCCAGCAGACCCACATCGAGCGCGTCCGCAAACATCTCCCGTGTGAAGGACACGTCCGGGTCCTCTTCGTCACCCGCTCGCAATGGGAGCGCTCCTTCATCATCCACGGCTCCCCCTCCAAGGAAATCCCCCCGGAAACGATCCCGGAACAGATTCAACTCTGGTAATTGCGGTGAGAAAAAACAGAGGTCTGGAGTGCAACTTTCACCCCAAACCCCTGTCGTTAAGTGACTTCCTCCGACCTATCATGCCTTACACGGATTTGGAATCAAGGCAAAGCGCTCATATTTTGCGGGAATTGGGTTGTGTTATCATGCCTTACACGGATTTGGAATCAAGGCAAAGCTCCGACCGTAGCCGAATCAATAGTGGGGTATCATGCCTTACACGGATTTGGAATCAAGGCAAAGCCAAGAACCAGATCACCCCACGTGGGAAAAAATCATGCCTTACACGGATTTGGAATCAAGGCAAAGCGAGCGGGGATGACGGGAGGGATGATGATTCATCATGCCTTACACGGATTTGGAATCAAGGCAAAGCCGAAGCTCGGCGCTCACGTGCTTGCAGTGAATCATGCCTTACACGGATTTGGAATCAAGGCAAAGCCAACAACTGCCCAACCTGATCCTGTAGCACATCATGCCTTACACGGATTTGGAATCAAGGCAAAGCGCAACGGTAGGATGATGGAAACGGTTTCAGATCATGCCTTACACGGATTTGGAATCAAGGCAAAGCGGTGTGAGCTTCAAGGTCGCTCTGAATCTGATCATGCCTTACACGGATTTGGAATCAAGGCAAAGCCGCCTGCGTGAAGGCAAGGCCGTCACCAAAATCATGCCTTACACGGATTTGGAATCAAGGCAAAGCCGGGGGCGGCGTTGGTCAGTGGACGCCCTCATCATGCCTTACACGGATTTGGAATCAAGGCAAAGCGCTCTCGGCCTTTTTGATCGCCGCCTTGGTATCATGCCTTACACGGATTTGGAATCAAGGCAAAGCTAACAAAAGCCAGCCTATTGGCCCCAACATATCATGCCTTACACGGATTTGGAATCAAGGCAAAGCGCTCAGCAAAAAATCGTGCCGATGCTGATGATCATGCCTTACACGGATTTGGAATCAAGGCAAAGCGCGTCGCGGCGCTTGCCGTTTTCACCATCCATCATGCCTTACACGGATTTGGAATCAAGGCAAAGCCGAACTGTGCTCGACAAATATAAGCTATTATCATGCCTTACACGGATTTGGAATCAAGGCAAAGCAGGATACGACCACACCTGTCCCTAAAGAAGATCATGCCTTATACGGATTTGGAATCAAGGCAAAGCCCGGCTTTCCGGCCCGGTGCCAAACGCAAAATCATGCCTTACACGGATTTGGAATCAAGGCAAAGCCGTGTACCAGATCTCGGCCTGCGGATCGTGATCATGCCTTACACGGATTTGGAATCAAGGCAAAGCAACGAGGCGGTCCACCAATGAGTGCCGACAATCATGCCTTACACGGATTTGGAATCAAGGCAAAGCCAAGCTAGGGTGCTGCCTGTAGCTTTTCCGATCATGCCTTACACGGATTTGGAATCAAGACAACCCCGTCACTCCTATACCAAGCTCTCCACACCTCTTGACATAAAAAAACCACTCCACGCTTTGAGGCATGGAGTGGTTTTTCGGAATGCAGCAAAAATTAACGCTTGGAGAACTGGAAGCGCTTGCGGGCGCCGGGCTGGCCGGACTTTTTGCGCTCTTTCATTCTCGGATCGCGGGTGAGAAGGCCTTCGACCTTCAGGGCTCCGCGCAGTTCAGCGTCGAGGTCGATCAGCGAACGGGCGATGCCGAGGCGGACGGCGCCAGCTTGACCGGTCACGCCACCGCCGGTCACCGTTGCGGCGACGTCATAAGTCGTAGCCGCTTTGGCGACGGAGAGAGGAGCGACGACAGTGTTCTGAAGCGAAACCGTCGGGAAATACTCTTCAAAGGGACGGCCGTTGACTTCAATTTTGCCGGTGCCCGGAAAGATGCGAACGCGAGCCACGGCAGTTTTGCGGCGGCCGGTGGCGCTGTGGGAAGAGGTCGTTGACATAGAAGGAAATGAGGTTAAGCGAGGGCGACAGGCGTCGGGTTCTGAGCGGCGTGCGGGTGGTTCTCCCCGGCGTAGACCTTGACCTTCGTGAAGGTGCGGCGGCCAAGGCGGTTGTGCGGCAGCATTCCCTTGACGGCGTGTTCCACGATCAACTCGGGACGACGGGCGCGGCGGGTGCGAACCGACTCGTGATGATGACCGCCGACATAGCCCGAAAAGCTCATATAGGTCTTCTCGGTCTCTTTCTTGCCGGTGAGGCGAACCTTGTCCGCGTTGATGACGATCACGAAATCGCCCGTGTCAACATGCGGGGTGTAGATTGCCTTCTCCTTGCCGCGAAGCAGGTTGGCGGCTTTCACGGCGACCTGACCCAAAACCTGATCTTTGGCGTCGATCACCCACCACTTACGGTCTACCTCATTCGCTTTGGCTGAAAATGTCTTCATAAAACGGCTATCAAAAGGGCGAGCACAGTATGAGCCCGACCCGGTCGTGTCAAAATCTTTCTTCTAAAAAAACGCGGGCATACGGCGCCCCCGCGCTCCGGCCACGGGAAGGGACAGCTCGCGGAAGGGAGAGAAAACCATATCCCACCGTCTGGAGACAAGCAGGAATTGCGTTTTTTGATTCAAAAAGTGCTTTTCAGGAGAGCGAGCCACGCCGCCATCGCTTCGGAAGGGGCGCCGGTACGGGTGGCAAAAACATGCGTGATCTCCGGGCGCCCTTCGATCGTCACCGTCGCCACGGCCTGATGCATCCAACCGGCGACGGCTGCCGGAAGAATCGCAACGCCCGAGCCGGCAGCGACCATCAAAGCGACCGCCTGCGCCCGGGGCGATTCCAGAATAACCCTCGGGCGAAAACCGGCGCTGCGGCAGAGTTCGCGCAGGTGGTGACTGAACGCCGGGGCCGATTCATGGGAGATGGCGATCCACGGCTCCTGGCTCAAGGCCGACAGCGGCACGCTTTTGGCATCGGCGAGGGGATGGTTGGCCGGGAGGTAGGCGAGAAGCTCCTCCCGTCGCCACGGCAGGAAATCAATCCCCGCCGGGTGCTCCTGCGGGGCGAGGCCGACGAAACCGCCGTCGAGCCGCCCGTCGGCCATCGCCACGAGGGCTTCGAGCGGGGAGACATCATGGAGCATGATCTCCACTTTGGGGTGGCGCTCGCGGAAACGGCGAAAGATGCCGACGAGTTCGTCGTTCATCACTGCGCTGACAAAACTGAGCCGTAGCCGCGCCGTCTCCCCCCGGGCGCTGCGGCGGGCTGCTTCGCCGGCCCGCAGGAGGCGGCGCGGGATTTGCCGTGTTTCATGATAAAAAAGATCGCCCGCGGCGGTGAGCGAGACGCGGCGCGGTTCCCGCAGAAAGAGCGGTGCGCCGATCTTCTCCTCCAGCGTGCGGATATGGCGGGAGAGCGGCGGTTGCGAAAGATGAAGCCGCCGCGCCGCCCGGGTAAAGGAGAGCTCTTCGGCGACGGCGAGGAAGCATTCGAGTTCGCGCAAGGTGTAGTCCATACCGATTTGATATCACAACCGGCTATAATGAGTCATTCCCCTATCGCTGCCGGTGGCGCATGGTGATGGCTATGGCGATCAGTGACACCATTAAGAAGGGGGCAATCCGCGCTCCACACCGCAGTCTCCTCCGCGCGACTGGGGCGATCCGCTCCGAGGAGGATTGGGAGAAGCCGTTTATCGCGATTGCGAATTCATTCGTGCAGATCATCCCGGGACATGCGCATCTCGACGTCGTCGGGCGCAAGGTGCGCGAAGCGGTCCGGGCGGCGGGCGGGGTTCCTTTTGAGTTTAATTGCATCGGCGTCGATGACGGCATCGCGATGGGGCACGGCGGGATGAAGTACTCACTCGCTTCGCGGGAGTTGATCGCCGATTGCTTGGAGACGATGCTCCGTGCGCACTGTTTCGACGGTGTGGTCTGCATTCCTAACTGTGACAAAATCGTCCCCGGGATGATGATGGGAGCGGCGCGGGTGAATATCCCAACGCTCTTTGTCTCCGGCGGGCCGATGCGCTCGGGGCGGCATCCCGGGAGTGGCCGCTCGCTCGATCTCGCCTCGGTTTTTGAAGCGGTGGGGCAGCTTTCGAGCGGGACGATGGATGAGGCGGAACTGGGCGAGATCGAACGCAACGCCTGCCCGAGCTGCGGCTCTTGTTCGGGGATGTTCACGGCCAATTCGATGAACTGCCTGTGCGAAGCGCTTGGCCTCGCCCTTCCGGGCAACGGGACGATCCTCGCGACCGACCCTGCGCGGGATGCCCTCTTTGAGCGTGCCGGGGCGACGATCGTGCGGTTGATCCGCGATCATCTTCGCCCGAGCGATTTATTAACGCGGGAGGCGTTTGAGAACGCGCTCGCTCTTGATATGGCGATGGGCGGCTCATCCAATACGGTGCTCCACGCGCTGGCCGTGGCCCGGGAGGCGGGGGTTCCCCTTGCGATGGGTGATTTTAACGCGATGGCGGCCCGCGTCCCTCATCTTTGTAAGGTCGCCCCTTCCGGGATTCACTATATGGAGGATCTCGACCGGGCTGGGGGGATTGCGGCAATCCTTCAGCGACTCCTCGCTCACGGCGTGTTGCATGGGCAAGCGTTGAGCGTCGCCGGGGGAACCATTGGTGAAATGGCTGCCCGGGCGGAGATTCGGGATGAGGAGGTGATCCGGTCGGTGGAACGTGCCTATTCCGCGACCGGGGGGCTGGCGGTTCTCTTCGGGAATCTTGCGCCGCAAGGGTGCATCGTCAAAGCGGCGGGGGTCGCCCCGGAGATGATGCGCTTTACCGGGCGGGCGGTGATCTTCGAGTCGCAGGAGGAGGCGAATGTCGGGATTCTGGTTGGCAAGGTGCAGGCTGGGGATGTCGTCGTGATCCGCTACGAAGGTCCGCGTGGTGGCCCGGGGATGCAGGAGATGCTCGCGCCGACAGCGGCAATCGCCGGGCGCGGTCTGGCGGAGAGCGTGGCGTTGATTACCGATGGGCGTTTCTCCGGGGCGACCCGCGGCGGTGCCATCGGCCACATCTCTCCCGAGGCTGCTGCCGGAGGGCCGTTGGCGCTGGTGGAGCCGGGGGATCGGATCGCGATCGACATCCCGGCGCGGGAGATCACGCTTCTCATCACTCCGGAGGAACTCGCCGCCCGCCGCGCCCGCTGGACCCCACCGCCGCCGAAAGCACGGAGCGGCTACCTCGCCCGCTATGCCGCGATGGTCTCCAGCGCAGACGAAGGGGCGGTGCTCAAGATTTAAGGAAACGCTGAATAAAGCAAGCTGCGCCGTAAGCTGGTCATTTTCGCGTCTTTTTGAACCTCTTTGTCCTCACCTCTCTTTGGAGAGGTTGCGGGAAAGTGTCTCAAAAACCGATCGAAACTGCCTGCGCTTTCGTCGGGCTTCATTTAATCAGCGTCTCCATAAGGCGCCCTCAAGGAACTAGCGGCTCCTTGGGGACGCGCGTGGTCGGCGTCACGGTCTTGAGCAGGATCTTGGAATTGCGGTTGCTGGAGGCGTAGCGCTCACGCCGCTCGGCAGGGAGCGCCGTGGCGTCGACTTCGCGGTACCCCCCTTTCTGTTGGAAGTAGGCGAATGCCTGTGTGGAGAGGGCGAAGATCGCCTCCATCCCTTTGTCGGCAGCCAGTTTCTCGGCGAAGTTCATGAGCTTGCGTCCGTATCCCTGTCCCTCGCTGTCGCGGCTGACGTAGAGACACGCCAGTTCGGCCTTCTTCTCCTCGGGATAGGTGTGGACGGCGACGCATCCCATGAGCGTGCGGTCGATCTCCAAGACCCAGTAGTCGTCGATCCGGGCGAGGATGTCGGTGCGGGTGCGGCGGATGAGTTCCTCGTTGTTGACGCTCTGGCGGATGAGCGTCATGACGTTGCGCACGTCGCGTTTGTAGACCCGGCGGATTTGCTGATACTCGTTGGAGTAGATCATCGTGCCGATGCCGTCGTGGCTGAAGACTTCGCTCAAGAGCGCTTCGTTGACGAGGCCGTTGAGGAGATGAACCCGCGAGAGGGAGTGGCGACACGCCCGTGCTCCATATTCTATCTTCGAGGCGAGGTTCGGGTTGAGCTTCTGCTTGCGCAAGACCTCCTCGGCCTCCTCAATGGAGAGCTGGCGGACGATCTCATCCCCGACACAAAGCCCATCTTCGGCCATGAGGTAGATGATCTTCATCGCACGGACCGCCTCGGCGATCTCCATGGCGATGTTGTCGGAATTGACCCGGAACGTCTTCCCTTCGCCATCAAATCCGATCGGCGGGATAACCGGGATGATCCCTTCGTTAAGGAAGAGGCGCAGCGCCTGCGTGTCGACCCGTTCGACCTTGCCGGTATGTTGGTAGTCGACCCCGCCACGGATGCCGTAGGGGTGGGCGACGATGACGTTGCCGTAGACGGCGCGAAGGTCGACGGAGGTCAACCCCTGCATGATCCCGTTGGTGATTGCGATGGAAGCCTCGATTCCGAGGGCGAGCGTCGCTTCGTCGGTGATGCCGGTGCCGTCGGAGTTGGAGATGGTGACGCCCCGTTCGGCGGCGAGTTCCTCCAGTTGAAACGCCGCCCCATGGACGAGGATCACCCTGATGTTAAGGGAACGCAGGACGGCAAGATCGAGGAGGATGTTGCCGAAATTCTCCGAAGCCACGACATCGCCATCAATGGCGACGACAAAAATCTTCTCCCGAAACCGGGGGACATAATGCAAAATGCCACGCAGATCAGATACTTTCATCAGATGATGGGAAGAAAACGGCAAATGAAGTAAAAACGCAAAGCCGAAAGCTGTAACCCGAGCGTTTGTGTTAAGGTAGGTGGGAAACGCGCCTCTTGAAAGGAGATGACCATCGGAAGGTTTGACCCCGCTTTTTGACCCCGGAAAAGTGAAGCCTTGCGAAACGCGCGGGAATCCTTCACCCTTAAAACCCGGTCCATGAGTGCAGACGCCAATCGAATTTTAATCGCCGAAGATCACTACGTCTCTCGGCACCTGCTGGAACGCAACCTGAGCAACTGGGGCTTCACCGTCATCACGGCAGAGGATGGGGAGGCGGCGTACGATATTCTCGACTCCCCCGAAGCCCCGCCGATTGCGATCCTCGACTGGATGATGCCGAAGATGGATGGCGTCGAAATCTGCAAAAAGATCCGCGCCCGTAAGGATCGCCCCTACGTCTACCTCCTCCTGCTCACGGCCAAGAGCCAGAAGGAGGAGGTCACCGCCGGGTTGGATGCCGGGGCGGATGATTACGTGATCAAGCCGTTTGACCCTGATGAACTCCGCGCCCGCCTGAAGGTGGGGCAGCGGGTGGTCAATCTGGAGAGAACGCTCGCGGAAAAAACGGCACAGCTTGAGAGCGCCGAGCGGGAGCTGGAATCGCTGCGAACCGCCCCGTGATCTAACTCGGAGCGGCTATTGCGCCCCGGTTGCTTTACGCAGATAGGTTTCGAGCGTTTCGATCTCTGCCTTGGCGTCGATCGGTTCCACGCCGAGCACGGAGTTGAGGTCGATAATATACCCGTTGACCGGCTGGCGCACGCAACTGCGGATGGAGTCCGGGGCGACGCCCGCGTCGAGCATCTCGGCCTCCGTTGGCGGTTGGCGCGTCGGGAGTTTTGAGGCATCTTCGGTCAGGAGGCCCCATGCCCCGGCAGTGTCGGGCTTTTCGCTCAACATTTCATTGTGTCGGGCGAAGCAGAAGCCGAGCGGGCGGGGGCCAAGTCCGGCGCGATGGAGCCGCTCCGTGGCGACGTAAAGCTCGGCGACCCGTTGGACGACCGGTTTTTTATACGCCGCCCGCCACTGCTTCCAGGTGTAGTGACCGGTAGCGTCGGTCGCCTCCAGATCGAGCGAGGGGGAGAAGATGAACTCGCGGCTCGGGGCCGTCGGGTAGATGCAATGGACCCGCCCGTCGACGCTATAGAGGAATTTCCCCGAAATGCCGGGAATCCAGACGGTCCATGCGCCGGAGCGGTAGCTCATCGGCTGGCCGTCGAGGAAGAAGCGGCGAAATTCGTTATCGACCCGCTTCTGATTGCCGCTGGCGGCCTCCTTCTTCTTCTGGCTTTTGCGTCGGCGTAACTGCCGCCACCAGTGTGTAAAACGGTTAGGCCTGCGAAATGAGGCCGTGTCGAAGTAAAGAATTTCCGGCTCCATGAAAGGGTGATTTCAAGCGGGGAGCAACCCGGCGAGTCGTAAAGGGGGTTGTTGTTCCATCCAATCGAAGAGGGCGTCGTAGAGGGGGCGGTTCTGGTTGACCCACTCGATCTGGTCGAAGACTTCCAGCGGCGACTGGCACATCGGGATCGGCAGTCCGGCCATTTTCAGCACTCCGGCGATCTTGTAGGTGTTGCCCGGTAGGGTGATAAACGGCGTCCGCGCCCGGCAGGCGGCAAAGACGCCATGGTGGCGCCCGGTGAGAAAGATCGAGGCCGAGCGGAGTTCGCGAATGAGGCTCGACCACGACACGTCGGACATCGAGACAAACGGGTAGCGGCGCGAGGGAGGGCCGCCGGTCCATTTGACGAAATTCTTAAACTCCTGCGAATAGAAATCGCCAATGACGACCGCTCCCTGATGATCGGTAAAGGGGGCGTTTTCGTCGACCGGCGCGGAGAAGGAGCAATCGAGATGAACCTGCGAGGCGATCCCGTGGTTCTGGAGCAGATCGTCGTGGCTCATGATCTCGCGCACGGTGATGCCGGAGAGCTGGCGCAGGACGTCGTCAAACTCGTGGTCGTTCTCCTGCCAGACGGTGTTGACGAGGTAGGCCGGTTTGCCTTTTTCCACCGCTTCGGCCAGCGCGAGCATCTTGTTGCGATACCCTTTGTTGGCGTGGTGCATCGACCCTTCACCGTTGACGATGAGGAGGTCATACTCCTTTTTGTTCGTGGTGAGGACTCCGAAAGGGGCGATCTCGGCTTTGAGGTAATCGACCACAGCGGCACACCCGGCATGAAGGGAGGAGTGGTCCCCCATGAGATGGATGCGGGGACGACCCCCGGTTCCCCAAAGGCCTCGGAGACCGGATGATAACGTGCGCCAGCGTTCAGTTTGCATGGAAAGAGACCCGAAAACGAGCCGAAGAGGGTAAAGGAACGCCGGAACGACGTCAAGCCGCGATGACGCTTGCGCAGAGTTTGAAACCGCCTGCCTTTGGTCGAAAAGGCAGACGGTTTGGAAAGGGGAAAAGCTTATCTGCGGCGCCGCCAATGGAGCAGGCCCAGCACGCCGCCGAGGCCGATCAGGGCGACCGTGCCCGGTTCCGGGACGGCGGTGGCGTTGATTTCGATCAGAAGCCGACCGACGCCGCCGGAGGCATCGCTCCAAGTGGAGCCGTTGTTGTGGCTGACGGCAAAGACGACCGGCATGGTCCATGGACCGGTGTAAGGGTTGCTGGCGGCGGTGCCTTGCCAGAGGCCAGATGAAGTAAGGGTTGTCGGCCTGAGAGCAAAGATGTAGGTGGTGTTGGCCTCAAGGATGATCGATTCAGTGGCGCTAAACAGGTAGTCGTTCACCCCCGTCACCCATGCTGACGAAGAGAAGGAGGTGGATAGGGGGGCTCCGTCAGGGAGATTGCTCAAATTGGCAAGGTAGAGAGCCGGTTGCAGATCGCCGACAGGAGGGGTGTCAATAAAGTTGAGGCGGGCGGTGATCCCCTCAAAGCGATAGGGGGAGTCGTCGGTCGTAAAGGCGACGCCTGTCCATTGAGTGTGCTGGAGCATCGCCCCGGTGGTGGGGGGAAGGTCCAGCGTGGAGAGGTAGACACTCCCGGAGGAACTTGCGGCGGAGAGGAGCAGACCCCCGGCGACCAGCAGAGCAGTTCGGTGCAGGCGAAGGGCGACGGAACGGTTCATGAGGTGGATAAACCGTTCGGAGAGATGCGTGAGTTTCATGGAATTTGCGTAAAAACCCGTACACCCCTCCGGCGAGAACGGAATCTTATTATCCCGTTGATACCGAAGAGGTTGCGTGGGTAGCACGCAAGGCTACAAAAAAGCCGTTTTGTTGTCTCCCTATCCATGGGATCGGTGTTTCCCTGATTTTCACGAGGAGGGCTGCGAGGGGGGCTTGACGGCATCTCCCGCTACCGGTTAGTTGCACGCATGATCACGCAACGCAGGCTTGGAACCTCGGAGTTGAACGTAGCACCGCTCGCTTTTGGCGGGAATGTTTTCGGATGGACGATTGATCAGAGGCGCTCTTTTGAACTTCTCGACGCTTTTGTCGAAGCCGGGTTCAACCTCGTCGACACGGCCAATATCTATTCCACTTGGGTGCCGGGGCATCAGGGGGGCGAGTCGGAGACGATCCTCGGTGAGTGGTTCAAGGCGAGCGGCAAGCGCGACCGCGTGGTCCTCGCCACCAAGGTCGGGATGGAGATGGGCGATGGGAGCAAGGGGCTGCGGCGCGAGACGATCATCGCTGCGGCAGAGGCGTCATTGCGGCGGCTGCAAACCGACGTGATTGATCTCTACCAATCCCATATCGATGATGCCGAAACGCCGCTGGAGGAGAGCCTCTCCGCCTTCCAGAGCTTGATCGAGCAAGGGAAGGTCCGGGCGATCGGGGCTTCCAATTACACCAGCGAACGGCTCGCGGAGGCGCTCTCCGTCGGTCGTGCCGCCGGTCTTCCGCTCTATGCGACGCTCCAGCCGGAATACAATCTTTACGATCGCGACGGGTTTGAAGGGAGCCTTCAGGCGCTCTGTGTGGAGGAGGGGATCGGAGTGATCCCGTACTTCTCGCTCGCCAGCGGGTTTTTGACCGGGAAGTACCGCACGAAAGAGGATCACGCTAAGAGCACCCGGGGGAGCGGGATTGTGGAGAAATACCTCAATGGCAGAGGGGAGGCGATTCTGGCCGCGTTGGATGAGATCGCGCAGATCCACGGCGTCACTTTGGGGGCGGTAGCTTTGGCGTGGCTCATGCAGCGGCCTTCCGTGGTCGCTCCGATCGCTTCGGCGACTTCCGTGGAGCAGTTTGAGGAGATCGCCCGTGCGGCGACGCTCACGCTGACGCCTCAGGAAGTGGCGCGGCTCGATGCTACCGCCTAAGGGTTATTCCCGCGCTCTGCTGTCGATCCAGATCGTCACCGGGCCATCGTTAACGAGGGCGACCTCCATCGCCGCGCCGAAGCGCCCGGTCGGTACCGGTTGGCCGAGTTCGCGCTCCAGTTCCGCGTGGAAGCGTTCGTAGAGCGGGATCGCCTGCTCGGGCCGTGCGGCACGGAGGTAGGAGGGGCGATTCCCCTTGCGGGTGCTGGCGTGGAGCGTGAACTGGCTGACCAGTAGCGCCTCTCCCCCGCTTTCGATGAGCGAGCGGTTCATCACCCCAGCTTCATCGTCAAAGAGGCGCAGCCGGGCGATCTTGCCGATGAGCCAGAGGAGATCCTCCTCCCCGTCAGCCTCTTCGATCCCGAGCAGGATCAGGAAACCGGCTCCGATGGCGCCGTGAATCGTCCCGTCGATGGAGACCGATGCCTCTTTGACCCGTTGGATGAGAACGCGCATGGTGAAAGCTTACCCGACGCCGACGTGGGTCGGGCCCATTCCGACGAAGCTGTTACGACAAAGGTTGGCATAAATCCCCCCGGCGGCGAGGAGCGTTTCGTGCCGCCCGCGTTCGATGATCTGCCCGGCTTCGAGGACGAGGATCTTGTCAGCGTCGCGGACGGTTGAGAGTCGGTGCGCGATGACGAAGCTCGTGCGCGAGGCCATCAGACGGTCGAGCGCTTCCTGAATCTGCCGTTCGGTGGCGGTATCGACACTCGCCGTCGCTTCGTCAAGGATCAGGATCGGCGGGTCTTTAAGAAGGGCTCGGGCGATCGAGACGCGCTGCTTTTCGCCGACACTGAGCTTGATCCCCCGTTCACCGACGATGGCGTCAAGCCCCTTGGGCATCCGCTGGACAAAACCGAGCGCATTGGCCGCCTCCAGTGCGGCGAGCATTTCAGCGTCGCTCGCCTCCGGCTTGCCCAAGCGCAGATTCTCCCGCAGCGTGCCATTAAAGAGGAAGCTCTCCTGCGTCACCACGCCGATCGCCTCGCGTAGCACCGCCTTAGGGAGTTCGCGCAGCGGCGTGCCGTCGACAAAGATCTCGCCCGTGTCGTATTCGTAAAACCGGGTGAGGAGGTTGATGAGCGTCGATTTCCCTGCTCCGGTCGCCCCGACCAGCGCGATCATCTGCCCCGGCTCCGCGTGGAAGTTGATGTTGTGGAGGATCGGCTGGTCTTCATCATAGGAGAAGCTGACCCGCTCGTAGCGGATGTCTCCCTTGATCTCACGCGCCGCCGCACGGTGGGCGGTGATCTCGGAGCTATCACGGGCAGTCGTGGCGTCATCCTCCTGTGGCGTGTCGAGAATCTCAAAGACCCGTTCCGCCGCCGCGCGACCTGACTGGAGGAGGAGGTTCAACTGGTGAAGCCGCCCGACCGGTTCGTAGAGGTAGCGGACGAGGATCAGAAACGCCACCAGATCGCCAAGGGCAAGCTGCCCGGCGAGGACCGCCTGCCCGCCAAAGCCGATCACCAGCACCAACCCGCACGAGGCGAGGAAGTCCATCGAAGGGTGGTAGATCGACCACGCCCGCATGACGATCAGCGTCGCCTTGCGCAACTGGGTGCTCACCGTGTTGAAGCGGCCCAGTTCCTCATCCTCGCGCACGTAGGTGCGAATTTGCCGAATCCCGGCGAGGTTGTCGTGCAGGAGGGAGTTCATGTTCGAAGCGGCCACACGCTGGAGCCGGTAGCGCTGGTGCGCGGTCAGCGTGTACCAGAGCGCCCCTCCGGCCAGAAACGGAATCGGCGCCAGCGCCAGAAGGGCAAGCATCGGGCTGTAGTAGAAGCACATCATCGCAACCACCAGCATCTGCAACACTGCGATCACCCCTTGCTCGATCCCGTCGATGAGGACGCGCTCCATCGAGGTGACATCCTCCATGAGCCGCGTCATGACATCGCCCGTGGAGCGGTTGTCAAACCACGAGAGCGGGAGGCGTTGGATGTGGCTATAGAGATCGCTGCGCAGATCAAAGATCACCTTCTGCTCAAAGATGTTGTTGAGCTGGATGCGTAAGGAATTGGCGAGGTTCTGGATAAAAAAGCTCAGGAGGGCAATCGCGGTCCACCAAGTGAGCCGATCGCCCCGGCCCGCGCCGATGTCGTCGATGGCAAGCTGGGTCACCTTCGGGAAGACGATGACCATCAACGTCATCAGGATGGCACAGGCGAGCGTCGCTGCCGCCAGAGTGGGGTAGCGCCGCAGGTAAGCAAAAACACGCAGGAGCGTTGGCATACTTTTTTTATGGCAAAGAAAATGAGGTAAGCCGGGGTGCCCTCGTCGGTATCTCCCGGTAATAGAGGATGAAACGTGCGAAGCGCCCGGTCAACTCCACACTCAGGAGGTCTTAATGGAAACCCTGATCCGGGGTTTTATCTTGACCTTTGGTGGAGGAATATGGAACAAAGTGGGGCGATGTGGAATAAGGTGGCGGCACCTCGTTTTCCTCTTCTTTGCGATGTCTCAGGAAGCCTCCAATCCCAACTTTTACACCGGCGAGTTCCGTCACGGGGTCGACCCGAAGAAGCGGATCACGATTCCTGCCGCATGGAAAGATAAGGGGGAGAAGGAGTCGGCGACGTTGTACTTGCGTGTGAATACCAAGGGAACCTGCCTGCTGGCGCTCCCAAGGGCGGCGTTTGAAAGCGCCATGGCGCAGATCCGGCTAACGCCCGATCCGGTCCGGCGCGAGAATCTGGCACGGGCGTTCGCCTCAGCCTGTTTCCCGTGCACGGTCGATAGCCAGCGCCGGATGGTGCTCCCGACCGATATGTGCACCCGCATTGGGGTGAGTGACGAGGTGGTGCTGGTCGGCGTGAGCGACCGGTTTGAAATCTGGAACCCTGCAGCGCGTGTCATCCCTGCGGAGGTTGCTCAACAACAGGAGGATGATCTTGGCGCATTGCTTGGCCTATGACCTACCGCCTCACCTCCTGCCCTTGGATAGCGCCCACCCCGGCGCCGATGCCAACTGCCACCATGACCGAACCGACCTACCATCAACCTGTCCTTCTAGCTCCCGTGCTGGCTCAGTTGCGCCCGGCACCGGGGGAGCTTTTTGTCGACGGGACGCTTGGCGGCGGTGGCCACAGCGAGGCGCTGCTCATGGCTGGAGCGCGGGTGATCGGGATCGATCAGGACCCGCAGGCACTCGAATTTGCCGGACGTCGGCTCGCCCGTTTCGGCGCGGCTTTCACGCCGGTTCGCCGTAACTTCGAGGCGATCCCGGCGGTGCTCGATGAACTCGGGGTCGACCGGGTCGACGGCATCCTCCTCGATATCGGCGTCTCCTCGTGGCAACTCGATGAAGCGAGCCGCGGGTTTAGCTTTCAGGCCGAAGGGCCGCTCGATATGCGGATGGACCCCGAGGGGTCGGTGACCGCCGCCGACCTCGTCAATCAGGAGAGCGAGGAAGAACTCACCCGGCTTTTCCGCGAGTATGGGGAGGAGAAAGCGGCCCGTCGCATCGCCGCCCACCTCGTCCGCGAACGGAGCAAGCGCCCTTTTGTCACCACGCTCGACCTCGCCCGTGGGGTCGAGGCGGTCGTCCCGCGACGGGGCCGGATTCACCCGGCGACGAAAGTCTTTCAGGCATTGCGCATGGCGGTCAACCGTGAGTTGGAAGTCCTCCAGAGCGTTCTGGCTTCGGTTACGGAGCGGCTCCTCCCCGGTGGACGCCTCGGCGTGATCACCTTCCACTCGCTGGAAGACCGGATCGTCAAACAATTCCTGCGCCACCATAGCACGCCGCAGCTCGACCGCCCCGAGTGGCCGGCGCCGCGCCCCAATCCCGACTTTTTTTTCCAATACCCTCTGCCCAAACCGGCTACCGCCTCCGACGCTGAACAGACGGCTAACCCCCGTTCCCGAAGCGCCCGGCTGCGTGTCGCCCTTAAACGTCCCGATCTTCCTTAACCCCCCAAAAGAGAAAGAAGTCATCGCCATGAATGCCAATCAGCGTCGCCATCAGAACAAGGTTCCCGTCCGCTCGCTCTCTCCCGGAGTGTTGATTGCCCTCATCGCGCTGATGGCTGCGATGCCGTGGGTCTATTTTAAGAACCAGCTCGTCGCCAACGGTCGGGTGCAACGCGGTCTCGAAGAGGAGATCGTGGCGTTGAGCGCCCGCAATAGCGCGCTCGATGTCCAGATCGCCACCCTCTCTTCGCGCAAGGCGCTCCAGAAGCGCTTGGAGGAGGGGGTCATCGCGATGTTGCCGGTGGAGAACCATCAGATTGTCAATCTCAACAGCCGGAATCCGGCCCAGCGCATCGTCCGCACTGCCGGGGAGATCCAGCCAGTCGTTAACAAGGAGGGAAGCCGCCGATGAGCCAACCTTACCCCTTGAGCCGGATGCGTCCGGTCGTCGCCTGCATCGGGCTGGCGGTCTGCTTTACGGTATTCTCCGGTCGGCTCGTGCAGCTTCATGTCACCAAGCATGAGACGTACGCCGACATGGCCGCGCGCAAGAACCTCAAGAAAGAGGCGATCCATGCGCGGCGCGGTTCCGTGCGCGACATCAACGGGGAGACGCTCGCTGTCAGCGAACCGCTACGCACCGTCGTTGCCGATGGCAGCCGCATCCGTGATCCGAAAAAGGCAGCAGAGGTGCTCGCTCCGTTTCTGGAGATGGAGGCGAACGAGCTGGAGGAAAAACTCAAAACCGACCGGCGCTACGTCGTCCTCAAACGCAAAGTCCCCGAAGTGACTGCACAGGCGATGCGGAGCAAGATCTTCGAGGAACGCATCCGTGGGATTCAGACCGAGCCCGACTGGCGGCGCATCTACCCCAATGGCTCGATGCTTTGCCACGTGCTCGGCTTCCTGAATTACGATCAGATCGGCGTAGAGGGGGTCGAGCGGACGCTGGAGAGCTACCTGCGCGGGCGCGACGGCTTCCGCGTGATCGAGCGGAGCAGCCGGGGGGAGGAGATCGTCCCGTATCGCCGTCACGAGCGCGATCCGCGCGATGGTTACAACGTCCGTCTGACCATCGACATGGCCATTCAAGGCTTTGTTGAAGCGGAACTCGACGCTGCCGTGCGCGAGTATCAGCCGGAGATGGCGACCGTCATCGTCATGGACCCCAAGACCGGGCGCATCCTCGCGCTTGCCAACCGTCCGCACTTTGACCCGAACCAACCGGGGGAGGGGGAGGCTGCCGGGAAGAAGAACGCCGCGATCATCAGTCAGGTGGAGCCCGGCTCGACCTTCAAGATCGTCACCGTCGCCGCTGCTTATAATGAAGGCGATGTCACGCCCGCGACGGTTCTCAATCTCGAAGGGGGGCGCTTCCATTTCGCCGGACGCATTCTCAAGGACCACGGGCGCGGCCCGTTCCCGAACCGCAGCGTGCATGACGTGCTGGTCAAGTCGAGCAACATCGGCGTTGCCAAGCTGGCGATGATGATGGGCGAACGGCGTTTCTACGAATACCTCCGCTCGTTTGGCTTTGGCGAACGGACCGGGGTTAACCTTCCCGGAGAGATCGCCGGCGTGCTCCATGCACCGCGCTGGAGCAAGATCTCCATCAGCCGGATCCCGATGGGGCAGGGGGTCGCGACGACGCCGATCCAGATGGTCGCGGCGGTGAGCGCGGCGGTGAATGGCGGCAACCTGATGCTCCCACAGATCGTGCGCGATGTGACCGATGATGAAGGCAAAACGCTGGTCAATTTCGATCCGGTGGTCGTCCGTCGCGTCATCGAACCGGAGGTGACCGGGCTGGTGATGCAGGCGCTCGGCGATGTCGTCAGCCCGCGCGGCACCGCCCGCAACGCTGCCATCCCCGGTTATACCGCCGGTGGCAAAACCGGCACCGCACAAAAACCGAACCCCGCAGGCGGTTACTACAAGAACCGCTATGTCTCCTCTTTCATCGGGTGCATGCCACTCGAAGATCCCAAATTCGTCTGCCTCGTCCTCTTTGATGATGCCAAGGTACCGAGCAACCAGAACTACGGCGGGATTCTCGCCGCACCGGTCTTCTCGCGGATTGCCGAGAAGACGGCCCGCTATTGGAACCTTCCACCTAACCCGGAGTTGTTGGGAAAAGATGGCATCAAACTGACGCAATCCCTCGAAAGATAAAGCATGCAGCTTAAAACATTACTTTCCGCCACGCCGGTGGCGATGATGGTCGGCACGGCAGACCGCGAGATCACCTCGCTCTGCTACGATTCGCGCCGCGCCCAGAAGAACACCCTCTTTATCGCACTCAAAGGGGAGAAAGCTGACGGGAACCACTTTATCGACAGCGCCATCGAGCGTGGGGCTGTCGCTGTCGTCACCGAGACCGAGCCGTTGCAGCGTCGTGCGACTTCCGTCGTCGTCCCCGATGCCCGCCGGGCGTTGGCCGACCTCGCCGCCGCCTTTTACGGCAACCCGTCGCTCGGTCTGAAAGTCGCCGGGATTACCGGGACCAATGGGAAGACGACGACCGCCTTCTTAATCAAGCACCTCTGCGAAGCGGTGTTGATGCGCTGCGGGTTGATCGGCACGGTGCGTTACGAAATCGGCGAGCGCGTCCTCCCGGCGTTGCGGACGACGCCCGAGTCGCTCGATTTGCAGGATCTTCTCTTCCAGATCCAGTCGGCGGGTTCCCGCGCGGCGGTGATGGAGGTCTCCTCCCACGCGCTCAAACAGGAGCGGACGCGCAACACTGAGTTTGACGTCGCCATCTTCACCAACCTGACGCAGGATCACCTCGACTTCCACGGTACGATGGATGCCTACTTCGAGGCAAAATTGAAGCTCTTCACGAGCCTCCTCGAACAACCGCACAAGAAGGGGAAGGCGGTGATCAACCTCGATGACCGCTGGGGGCACAAACTCGTCGCCAAGCTCCAGCAGATCAGTGATGAGTTGCCGATCCTGACTTACGGGATGGGGGTGCGGGCTGATTTCCGCGCTGCGAATGTCAAGATGGACCTGAGCGGCACCCGCTATGAGCTTGAAGCCCACGGGCGCAAGTATCTCGTGCGGCTGCCGTTGATCGGCGGCTTTAACGTCTACAACTCGCTGGCGGCGCTCGCCGGAGCGGCGGCGATGGGGGTCGACCTGCGGGCGGCGATCAAAGCGTTGGCCGATGCGCCAAGCGTGCCGGGGCGCTTGCAACCGGTGCCGGTTAAGCGGCAGTTCCGGGTCTTTGTCGATTACGCCCATACCGACGACGCTCTCTCCAATGTCCTTAAATCGCTGCGCGATCTCCAGCCGCGTCGCCTCATTGTCGTCTTCGGCTGTGGCGGCAACCGCGACCGCGCCAAGCGCCCGCTCATGGCAGCGGCGGTGGAGCGCTACGCCGATCATGCGATCATCACCTCCGACAACCCTCGCAAAGAGGAGCCCGAGGCGATTGTCGAGGAGGTCAAGCGCGGGTTCCGTGGGAACGGTTATGAAGTCGTGATCGACCGTCGCGAGGCGATCTATCGCGCCATCTCGCTCGCCCAGCCGCGTGACATCGTGCTCATCGCCGGGAAGGGCCACGAGAGCTTTCAGGAATTTGCCGATCACACCATCCCCTTTGACGATCTCGCCATTGCCCGTCTCGCGGTGGAGGCGAAACCGGTCGACCTCGACTAACCATGGACCCGACGCCGCTCACCACCATCGCCCGCTGGACGCAAGCCACCCTCTCCCAAGGGGAGGGGAGGGTCACTCGCGTGGCGACCGATACCCGAACCCTCGCGGCGGGGGATCTCTTCGTGGCGTTGAGTGGGGAAAACTTCGATGGCCACCGTTTTCTTTCACAGGCGGCACAGGCTGGAGCCATCGGGGCGATCATCGCGGCAGATTACGCTGGCGAAGTGCCACCACCTCCCTTTGCCCTCCTGCGGGTGAGCGATCCGCTGGAAGCGCTTCAACGTCTGGCCGCCTGCTATCGGGCGACCTTGCCGCTTAAAGTCATCGGGATCACCGGGAGCAGCGGCAAGACCAGCACCAAAGATTTCACCGCCGCTGTCCTCGGCCAGCGTTATCGGGTGACGTTTACTCAAGGTAATCTCAATAACCACATCGGGCTGCCGCTCTCGGTCCTTGCGGCAGAGAGCGCCGATCAGGTCGGGATCTTTGAGATGGGAATGAACCACCCCGGTGAGATTGCTCCGCTCGCTGCTATCGCGCGGCCTGATCTCGCAATCATCACCAACATCGGCGTTGCCCACCTCGAATTCATGAAGACGCGGGAGGCGATCGCGGCGGAAAAGGGGGAACTCGCTGCCGCGCTTGGCCCGCAAGGGGTGCTTCTGATGCCCGCGGGGGATGATTATGGCGACTTTATTGCGCGACGCATTCCGGGCCGCACCCTCTTTAGCGCTGTTGGCGATGATCCGCGTGCTTCGCTAAGTGCCACGGTGACGCAGACCGGCTTTGAGGGGACGCACTTTACCGTTTCCGAACGGGGCGGCTCTGAGGTGGCAGCCTTCCTGCCAGTGGCCGGGTTGCACATGGTGGAGAACGCCCTGCTCGCCCTCGCCGCCGGGCTGGCGCTCGGTGTGCCGCTGGAGGAAGGGGTGGCCGGGTTGGCTTCGAGCACACTCACCAAAGGACGGCTCCAGAAACGGCAGCGCGGCGGGTTTTCCTTTTTAGATGATAGTTACAACGCCAATCCCGACTCAATGCGGGCTGCGCTTGAGACCCTTGCCTCCCTGCCGACACCGGGGCGGCGGATCGCCGTGCTCGGGCGGATGGGGGAACTCGGGGGCGCGGCGGAGAGCGGCCACCGGAGCGTCGGCGCGGCAGCGGCCAAGGCCGGGATCGAGGCGTTGATTGCCGTCGGGGAGGAAGCGCGCTGGATCGCTGAGGAAGCAAAGGTCCATGGGATCGCCACTGTCTGGGAAGTGGCCGATCCGGGGGAAGCCGCTGAACTTCTCGCTCGCCACGCCACACCGGAGGACCTCATTTTGATTAAAGCCAGCCGTTCCGTACGGATGGAGCGGGTGCTCGAACACCCGGCCTTTACTTAGAAATTTTCGCCCATTTTATCACGTGTTATATTACCTCCACTACCTGAGTGAGCAGTTCAGCAGCCTGAACGTCTTCCGCTACATCCCCGTCCGGGCGATGGGGGCGGCGACGACGGCGTTCATCCTCTGCCTGATCTTTGGCAACCGGGTGATCCGCAAGCTCATCTCGCTCAAAGTCGGCCAGCCGATCCGCACCGCCGAAGAGGTCCACAAACTGGCCGAACTTCACGGCGGCAAACGCGGGACACCGACGATGGGGGGCGTGCTCCTGCTCGGAGCGGTGACGATTTCGACGATCCTCTGGGCCAAGAGTGACAACCAGTTCGTCTGGCTCGCCCTCTTTTCGATGCTCTGGCTCGGGGCGCTCGGCTTCATCGACGATTACCTCAAGGTCGCCAAGAAGAAATCGGCCGGTCTGCCGGGGCGCTACAAGCTCCTCGGGCAGTTTGCGTTGGCGGGGATCGTCACGGCTTTCTTCCTGCTCAACCCGGCGATCGAGGTGCAGGCACGCCAGTTGTTTGTCCCTTTCTATAAAGAGCCGGTGATTCAGAATCTCGGTATTTTCACCTTCCTCTTCTTTGCACTCGTGGTGGTTGGCACCTCCAACGCGGTCAACCTGACCGATGGCCTCGATGGCCTCGCGACCGGGTGCACGATCACGGCGGCGTTTGCCTACTCCGTCCTCGCCTACGCGGCGGGGCATGTGAAAGTCGCCACCTACCTCCAGATCCCGTACTACCCGATGGCCGATGAATTAACCGTGCTCTGCATGGCGCTGGTCGGCGCAGGGATGGGGTTCCTCTGGTTTAACTGCCACCCGGCGCGGGTCTTCATGGGAGATACCGGGGCGCTGGCGATCGGCGGCGTCCTCGGCGTTGTGGCGATCTGCTCCAAGCAGGAGTTGCTGCTGCTGGTGGTCGGCGGGATTTTCGTGGTTGAGGCCCTTTCGGTGATCCTGCAGGTCTTGAGCTTTAAGCTCACCGGCAAGCGGATCTTCAAGATGTCGCCCATTCACCATCACTTTGAACTGATGGGGTGGAAGGAGAACACCGTCATCGTTCGTTTTTGGATTCTTTCGCTGATGTTCGCCGGGTTGGCACTGGCGACCCTCAAGCTCAGATAGACGTTATGACTCGCACCTCTTATCAGAATCGTTCGATCGCCGTGCTGGGGCTTGGCTCCAGCGGGATGGCGGCGGCGCGTCTGCTCTTGGGGGAAGGGGCGCGGGTGAGCGTGCTTGAAAGCGCCGACGGCGAGCGCCAGCAGCTTGATGCCGAAACACTCCGGGGCGAAGGGGCGCTCGTCCTGCTCGGAAGTGAAGCGGAGGCTGATGCCACCCTCTACGACCTCGGCGTTCTAAGCCCCGGGATCGACCCGGTGGTCCCGCTGGTGCGCCGCTTTATCGAGCGCCACGGTGAGGGGCATCTCATCGGGGAACTCGAACTCTCCTATACCCTTTGCGCCTGCCCGGTCATCGCGATCACCGGCACCAACGGCAAGACGACCACCACGCAGTTGATCGAAGCGATGCTCAACGCCTGCGAGGTCAAGACCCTCGCCGCCGGGAACATCGGCCCCGCCTTTGCCGCCCGGGTGCGGGAGAGCGAGGGGCTCGATCTCATGACGCTGGAGGTAAGCAGCTTCCAGTTGGAGACGATCGTCACCTTCCGCCCACAGATCGCCCTTTGGCTCAATTTCCGCCCCGATCACCTCGACCGCTATCCCGACATGGAGGCGTACCGCGCCGCCAAGCTTCGCCTTTTCGAGAACCAGCAGCCGGGCGATTGGGTGATCCACCGCCTCGGCGAGCAGCTCCCGCTCGCCAAAGGGGTGCAAGTGATTACTTTTAGCGCCACCGAAAGCGGGGCCGATCTGGAGTGGGACGCCGCCGAGGAGGTGATCCGCTTCCATGGGGCGCCGCTCTTGCCGCTGGCGCAGACGAAACTGCGCGGGCTTCACAATGTCGAGAACCTGATGGCGGCGCTCGCCGTGGGTGCAGCCAAAGGGTTGCCGTTCGTGCCGATGATTGAGGCGCTTTGCCAATACACCCCGCTGCCGCACCGGTGCGAATCGGTGGCGACCGTCGCGGGGGTGGAGTATATCAACGACTCCAAGGCGACCAACCTCGATGCGCTCGAAAAAGCGCTCCTCTCTGAAACGCGCCGCGTGATCCTGATCGCCGGCGGCAAGGAGAAGGGGTTCCCTTTTGATACGCTGACTCCGCTCGTCGGGCAGAAAGTGCGCCGCGCGATTCTGATCGGTGAGATCGCGGAGAAGATCGCCGCCTCCTGGGGCGATACCGTCCCGTGTCTCCATGCTGCGACGCTCGAAGAGGCGGTTCACCTTGCCCGCGCCACGGCGCAGAAGGGGGAGGTCGTCCTCTTTTCCCCCGGCACCTCTTCCTTTGACATGTTCCGCAACTACGCGGAGCGTGGTGACCGCTTCCGTGCCGCCGTCGCGGCGCTCAACCCTTCCACTCCTTCCATCACGACCAACCCCTAAACTTCCCTTGCTCCCATGAAATTGCGTCCGATTCGCCCCAAGAAGAAGATGAACGCCATCACGGCGGCCAGCCCCGGCGCCCTCCCCACTGACGAGGAGGAGCCGACGATGAAACTCTCCAACGCCTTTATCGTGGTGGTGATCCTCCACCTCGTAGCGGTTGGGGGGATTTATACTTTCGAGTCGATCAAGGTTCACCGTCCTAAAACGTTGCTCGCCACCGAAGCCGCTGCTGCCGAGGAAGGGGAAGCGCTCGCCGCTACGGCTGCCGCCACGACCCAGACCCTGCCGGTTCAGGCTGGGGCCGAGACGGCGACCCCTGCTGCCAATCGGGCGACCACGGTGACGACCACCACGACGACCACCACCCGCACCGCCGCCCCTGCCGCGACGACGCCGAGCACGCTGACCGATTCGGGGAAGGTGCACATTGTCGTCAAAGGTGAAAACCCGCATGGGATCGCCCGCAAGTATGGCGTCAGCTTTGATGATCTGATGAAGCTCAACAAGATTGACGATCCGCGCCGTTTGCAAATCAGCCAGAAACTCAAAATTCCGGCCAAACCATAAGCCTCATCCCCCCTGAACCTTTAAGAGCTTATGAAAAACGCGGTAGTTGGCTTTATTTTTTCGGTGCTTGCGATGCTGGTGATCGGCATCGTCATGCTCTTTAGCACCGGTGCCTTCGCCCGCGATGCTCCGCAGGGGGATACCACCTTTTTCATCAAGCGGCAGTTGATCTGGATCGGGCTTGGCGTGGTGGTTTGTCTGGTGGCCTCGCTCATTGATTACCGCAAGTGGCAGCAACACTGGAAGCTCCTCTTTGGTGTAGCCATTTTCCTGCTCGCGCTCTGCTATGTCTTTCCGCCGATCAACGGTTCCCACCGCTGGTTACGCCTCGGGCCGTTCTCCTTTCAGCCTTCCGAGATTGGGAAGGTGGCGGCGATGGCGTTTCTGGCCCACTGGTTTTCCGTCCATGCCGCCAAGGCGAGCGAATTTCTAAAAGGGTTCGTCTACCCGATCGCGGTGACTTGCATCATTTTGGCGCTCATCGCTTTTGAGGAGGATCTCGGCGCAACAGCGCTCATCGGCGGGGCGATGGTGATGACGATGTTTTTGGCCGGGTGCAACGCTTTCTACCTCGGGGCATGCGGCGTCGCCGGGGTGAGCGGCATTCTTCTTATCGCCTACAGCATGCCTGAGCGGGTCCACCGGCTTTTTGCCTTCATGGATCTCGCCAAGCACAAGGAAGGCTCCGGCTTGCAGCAGTATCAGGGGTTGATCGCTTTCGGCTCCGGTGGCGTCGAGGGGTTGGGGCTTGGTAACGGACGCCAGAAGATGGAGTTTCTCCCGTTTGCCCATACCGATTTCATCTTCCCGGTCATCGGGGAGGAACTCGGGTTGGTCTTTACGCTGCTGATCGTTTTTTGCCACTTGCTGCTGGTCGTCTGTGGGTTAGCGATCGTGATGAATGCCCGGGATCGCTTCGGGGCGCTTTTTGGTGCAGGGTTGATCTTCCTGATCGCGCTTCAGGCGAGCATCAACATTGGGGTGACGACGGCGCTTCTTCCTAATAAGGGGATTCCCTTGCCTTTCATCAGCTATGGAGGTTCCAATATGCTCTTTTGCATGTTGGCGGTCGGCATCATCTTAAACATTTACCGGCAAGGGGTGGCGAAACCACCGGAGCGGGCCGCTACGAAGTTAACCACAACGCGCGTGCTCGCACGAATCTGAGTTTTTTAATGAATATCGCAATCGCAGGCGGAGGAACAGGCGGGCATCTCTTTCCGGCATTGGCCGTGGGGGAGGTGCTCAAGTCGCGTGGTCACGAGGTGCTGATTTTCATCTCCGAGAAGGAGGTGGACGCCCTCGCGATCAAGGGACGCACTGACTTCCGTTTCGAGAAGCTCCCGAGCATCGGGCTGCCGCGCCTCTTCTCCCCGGCGATCTTCTCCTTTCTGCAACGCTTCAACGCGAGCCTCGCCCCGTGCCGGAGGATTTTGGTCGATTTCAAGGCCGACGCCGTGCTCGGCATGGGCGGGTTTACCTCCACGGCCCCGATCCTCGCCGGGAAGCTGCGCCGCATCCCGACCTTCGTCCACGAATCAAACGCCATCCCCGGCAAGGCCAACCGGCTCAACGGGCGCCTGGTCGACACCGTGCTTCTTGGCTTTGAAGAGTGCAAACGCCACTTCCCGAAATCGCGCACGATCGTGACCGGGACACCGGTGCGCCGCTCCCTTCTCAAACGGGTGGCGCGGGAGAAGGTGCTCTCCGCCTTTAATCTGCGGCCCGACCATCGCACCGTTCTGATCATGGGCGGGAGTCAGGGCGCACATGGGATCAATCAGGCGGCGCTCGATACCCTCCCTTATCTAAAGGGCGAGAAAATCCAGTTCCTCCACCTGACCGGTGCGCAGGATGAAGCCGCCGCCCGGGAGGCGTACGCGAAGGCCGATCTCCCGTGGCATGTTGCCGCCTTCAGCCACGAAATGGAGAATTTCTACAGCGCTGCCGATCTGGTGATCGCCCGTTCCGGCGCGGCGAGTCTGGCGGAGATTTCCTACTTCGGTTTGCCCTCCATTCTGGTCCCGTACCCGTTTGCGGCGGAGGATCACCAGTTTTTCAATGCCGACATCTTTGCCCGTGCAGGTGCGGCTACGCTCTTGCGTGAGAGCGATGCCGGGGGGCAGGCGCTCGCCGGTCTGATCCGCCACCTGCTGGGCGACGCCAGTCAGCTTCGGACCATGGGCGAGCGGTGCCACGCCCTCTCTCCGGCAGACGCCGCCACGGTTGTCGCCGATACTTTAGAACAACACCTCGCTGGACGCGCCCGTTCCGGTGAGGCCCAAGCCGCCCGTTCCACGTGAGTCAGACCAGCGCCATGTTATCAGAAATCCTCGGGGATGGAGAGATCCGCACCCACCTGATCGGCGTTGCCGGATCGGGGATGAGTGGGATTGCCGGGTTACTCCTTTCGCTCGGGCATAAGGTCTCCGGGTCGGATCGCGTTTCGACCATTGAGATCGATCGGCTCCGTGGCCTCGGACTGCAATTTCATCTCCCTCAGGATGCCGCCAACGTGCGCGATGCCGACCTAGTGATTTACTCCTCGGCGATCCGTCCCGGCAATGTCGAGTTTGACGAAGCGCGGCGACTCGGCATCCCGATGGTACGTCGGGCCGATGCCCTTGCCGCGATCATGCACTACCGCAAGGGGATCGTCGTCGCCGGGATGCACGGGAAGACGACCACTTCCTCCATGGCGGCCCATGTCTTGCGGGCAGGGGGGCTCCACCCGTCGCACTATGTCGGCGCGGAGATTCCGATCCTCGGGACCAATGCCCATTGGGACGAACAGGGCGAGTGGTTCGTAGCCGAGGGGGATGAGAGCGACGGCACGCTGGTCAACTACCGCCCGCACCACGCCATCATCCTCAATATAGAGGAGGAGCATCTCGACTTTTACCGCGATCTTCCGGCGATTGAGAAGGTCTTCTGCCAACTCCTTGATCAGACCGCCGGGACGATCTTTTATTGCGCTGATGACTTCCACGCGCGGCGGATCTGCGCCCCGTACGAAGGGAGCGTCTCCTACGGTGAGGAGGCCGGGGCGGACTATCGTTTAGAGCAGTTTGAGAGCGGCAACTTTCAGTCGACCTTCGAGGTCTTCGCCCGGGGGCAGGCGCTTGGGAAAGTCCGGCTCAACGTCCCGGGGCGTCACAACGCCAGCAACGCTCTCGCTGTGATCGCGCTGGCGAGCGAGCTTGGGGTGCCTTTTGAAAAAATTGCCGAAGGGCTGGAGAGTTTCCGGGGCGCACGGCGGCGTTTCGAGGTCAAGTACCGGAGCGAGGCGTGGCTGATTGTCGATGACTACGCTCACCACCCAAGCGAAGTGAAGGCAACCCTTGCCACCGCCCGTCAGAATCATCCGGGGCGGCTGATCACCCTCTTTCAACCCCACCGTTATACGCGGACCGTGGCGTTGCAGGAGGAGTTCGGGAGCGCTTTTGACGCGGCTGATCTTGTTTACGTCACTGCGATCTACCCCGCGAGTGAACCGTTGATCCCGGGGGTGAGCGGCCAGCTTCTTGTCGACGCGATGGCGGCCCATGGTCATGCCGGAGGGGTCTATCAACCGGATCGCGGGGCGTTGCTTCGCGAAGTCGGGCGCCTGCTTGAACCGGGCGATTGTCTTCTGAGCCTCGGGGCCGGGGATGTTCATGAACTCGGCACGGTACTCGCGCGGGATCTCGCCGTGGTCGAAGGACTCAAAAATGCGATGGGGGAGGGGAAGGTGTGCCTCTATGAACCACTCTCACGGCATACCACCTTGCGCGTCGGCGGCCCGGCGCAGTTCTGGGTCGAGCCGGAGAGTGAAGCCGGGTTCGCCCGTCTCGTCGCGTGGAGCCATGCCCAGCGCCTCCCGGTCACCGTGATGGGGCGGGGGAGTAATCTCCTTGTCCGCGATGCCGGGATTCGGGGTGTGGTCATTCATTTTGCCAAAGGCGAACTGCGCGAGATCCGGAGCGAAGGCCACCGGATCACCGCCGGAGCTGGGGTCCGTTTCAAGGAAGTCGCCATGCACGCCAAAGCCAACGGCATCGGGGGGCTGGAATGGATGGAGGGGATTCCCGGCACGGTCGGCGGCGGCTTACGCATGAACGCCGGGGCGATGGGTGGCGAGACGTTTGAGTACGTCGAATCGCTGAGGATCGTCGATCAGGAGGGGAAAGTCCACGAGCGGACCCCGGGGGATCTCGATGTTCGTTACCGGAGCGTCCCCGATCTGCGCCATCAATACGTCGTTCGCGCCACCTTCCTTGGGATCGAGCGCGAGCCGGAGGAGATCGCACGGCGTCTGGAGGAGTCGATGCAGAAACGGCGGACCTCCCAACCGAGGGAATCGAGCGCCGGGTGTATTTTCAAAAATCCGAGCGTTTGCCCCGCGGGTAAACTCGTCGATGAACTCGGGCTTAAAAACAGCCGTGTCGGCGGGGCGCGTGTCTCCTCCATTCACGGAAACTTTATCGTTAACGACGGGAGCGCGACCGCTGCCGATGTCCTCGCCCTGATCGCCCGGATCAAGGCGGAAGCTTTTGACCGCCGTGGGATTGTCCTCGACACCGAGGTGCAGATCGTCGGCGAAATTGATTCGTTCCTTTTACCATGAGCCGCTTTGCCAACCAGAAGATTGCCCTCCTTAAAGGTGGGCCGGGGTCTGAACGCCCGGTCTCCCTCGCCGCCGCTGCCGCCGTTGCCCGGGGGTTGGAGGCGCTCGGGGCGCAGGTGGAGGAGGTCGACGTGAGCGGCCCCGGCTTCCCGCTGCCCGAAGGGACGCATCGCGCCTTTATCAACATCTACGGCACCTTTGGCGAAGATGGGCAGATCCAGCGCGAGCTGGAGGCACGCGGCATCCCATACACCGGCGAAGGGGTCGAGGGGAGCGAGATCGCGTTTGATAAAATCGCCTCCAAGGAGCGTTTCGTCGCCGCCGGGGTCCCGACTCCGGCCAGTCAGGTCGTTCGCGGTGGGGAGACGCCGACCTTGCCGCTTCCTTATGTTATCAAAGCGCCGCGCGAAGGCTCCAGCGTCGGGATCTTTATCGTCCGCACGCCGGAGGAGGTCGCCCCGGCGGTCGCCAAAGCGGCGGTCTACGAGCGGTTGCTGGTCGAGGAGTTCGTCCCCGGGCGGGAGTTGACCGTCGGCGTGCTCGGCGGCGAGGCGCTCCCGATCATCGAGATCCGCCCCGCAGAAGGGTTCTATGATTTTAACAACAAATACCCGTTCCTTGATCCGCAAGGCAAAGGCTCTGCCGATCACTTCTGCCCCGCGCCGCTCGATGAAGCCACGACAGCGCGAATCAAGGCGCTCGCTCTTGAAGCAACCCGCGCCCTCGGGTTAAAAGTCTATTGCCGCGTCGATTTCCTCCTGCGTGATGACGCCAGCGCCGTCGTGCTGGAGATCAACACCATTCCCGGGATGACCCAGGCGAGCCTTCTCCCGGAGGCTGCCGCCGCTGCCGGGATCTCCTTTCCACAGCTTTGCGAGAGGATTCTCGACCTCTCCGAACGCGCCCGAACCTGAAAGAAAAAGCACCCCCCCTCGCGCTTATGTTTCACCGCTCCTCTTCCAAACCGTCCAACTACCGCCGCCCCGGCGCGCGGTCGCGTTACGACGTTTGCGGCCTTCATGATGGGATCCGACAGGAGACCAAACGCCGCCAACGCAACCAACGCCTTCTGATTCTTTCGTGCAAATTGCTTCTCATCTTTGGCGCTCTGGCCGGTTCGGTCTACGGCGTCCGCGAAGGGTTGAACCATTTCTTTTGGGAGAACCCGGAGTACAACCTCTCGGTGATCGACATCCGCAATGATGGCGCTTCGCTTACGCGCGAGATGATCGTCGAGGCGACCGGGTTGAAGGTTGGCACGAACGTCTTTGAGATCAACCTCGCCGAGGCGCGGCAGGCGATCGCCCGCTTGCCGGAGGTGCGCGAGGTCGATCTGCGCCGCGTCCTCCCCAACAAGATTACCATCGCCATGAGCGAACGCCGCCCGATCGCGTGGCTGGCGGAGAAGGGGGTCCCCGATCCGACGACGGCCGATAGCTCATGGCTGGTCGACCCGAGCGGCGTCGTCTTCAAACCGCGTCGGCTGGTGCGCGAGTTTCTGAGTCTGCCGGTGATCAACGGCCTGCTGCCGAGGGAGGAGATCGCGCCCGGGCAGACGCTCGAAGCGCCAGAGCTTTCGGCAGCGATTGAGTTGGTCCTTCTTAATGGAGAGTTCAACCGCTTTCAGTTCCTCGCGATGGATGTCTCCAAAGGGTATTGCATCGAAGTGACCGACGCGCAGTACGCCCGGCTGACCTTCGGCATGGAGGGGCTCGACCAACAGTTCAAGCGTCTCAATGCCCTTTACGATTACCTCAACGCTAACCGGCAGGAGATCCAGACGGTCAACCTGATGGTGGAGCGCAATATGCCCGTCGTCCTCGGCAAGCCGGAGCCTCCGGCGGAAGCCATCCCCGAGGAGGGGCCGGATCGCGATGAAAGCGAGGGGCTGCTCGTCTCCGTCGACCCGGCTACGGCCGAGCCTGTGGAAGCTTCGGTGACCCCGCCCGCCCCGGCTCCATCGCCGCAAGCCGTCACCAAAGCGGTAGCTGCTGCCCCTTCGCCGACGCCGACCCGGGCGAAGCGCTCCAGCCGTCGGCCGGTTGTCGCCACCATCGTCAGGAAAGCGCAACCGACGACCCCCACGCGCCGCGCCACCCCTGTCACCCGTTCCAAGCGCGAAGCCGCCCCAAGGCAGACCATTCGTAAAGCCGAGCCGGTGATCCGGCGTGCCGTCCCGCTCCAACCCTTTACCCCTGTGGCTTCCCGATAAACAGCGCGGCCACTTTTCCTTTTCACACATGGGCAAAGAGAACTTTTTGGTAGGGCTTGAAATCGGTACTTCAAAAATCTGCGTCGCCGTGGGTGAGGCCGACGCGGAGGGGGCGATCCGGATTTTGGGGATTGGCGAAGCCCCCTCGCGCGGGGTTCGCAAGGGGGAGATCGTCGATTTTGAGACGGCTCACAAATGCGTCCGTGACGCCTTGGCGGAGGCCGAGGACGTTAGCGATGTCATGATCCAGAGCGTTTACGTCGGCGTCAGTGGCGGTCATGTCGCGGGGTTTAACAGCCGGGGATCGGTCACGCTCCCACCGGATCGCGAGGAGATCGACGCTACCGATTACAGCGACGTCGCCATCAGCGCGCGTGATGTCGGGATTCCCGCCTCCAACGCCTACCTCCACCACATCCTTCAGCATTATTACGTCGACGGGCAGGATGGCGTTCTCAACCCGATCGGGATGCTCGGACGAAAGCTCGAAGCCGATTTTCACATGATCCACGGCGTCGCCAACCGGATCAAGAACACCGTGCGCTGCGTCACGGAGATCGGGCTGGATGTCGATGAGGTGGTCTTCAACGGCCTCGCTTCGGCGCAGATCGTCCTCTCCCAACACCAGAAAGATATGGGGGCGGTCGTCATCGACATCGGTGGCGGGATCACCGAGTACATCGTCTATGTTGATGGGGCGCTCAAGCAAAGTGGTGTCCTTGCCGTCGGGGGTGATCACGTTACCAACGACATCTCCATGGGCCTGCGCATTCCGATGACCCGGGCCGAGCGCCTCAAGATCGAGGAGGGGAGTGTCGACCTTGAAGACGCTGCCCAGCGCGAACCGATCCGCCTGCGTGATGAGTACGACTTCGCCGGGCGCGAGATCGACCGCCAATCACTTAACCTGATCATGCACTACCGGATGCGGGAGCTTTTTGAACTCCTCAAGCGCTCCTTCGATGCCAGCGGCTACCTCGGGATGATCGGGGCCGGGATCTACATCACCGGCGGGTGCGCCCGGATTCGGGGGTTGAAGCAACTCGCTGAGGAGATCTTCCCCGTGCCGGTCCATGTCGGTCAACGTCAACCGGTGCAGGGGTTGCTGGTCGGGGCGGATGATCCTCACCTTTCCACAGCGATCGGCCTGATCCGGTATGGACAATGGACCTACGCCAACCGCCCGGCGCGTCGCGGGTTTGGTAACTGGTTGCGAGGGGTTCTCGGGCTGCCGTAAACGTTTTTTCCTATGATTGATCTGACCAACAGACGGAGCGGCGGCGAAGCCACCTCTTCGATTCGCATCGTCGGAGTCGGCGGGGCGGGAGTCAACCTCCTCAACCGCATGGTGCGCGACGGGTGGAGCGCGGCGCATCTCCTCGCCGTTCACTGCGATGCCGAAGCGCTCGAAGCATGTGGAGCCGGGGGAAAAGTGCAGCTTGGGCCGACGGCAACCCGTGGCCTGGCCACCGGGGGCGATCCGCAGCTCGGGGCGGAAGCCGCGCGGGAAGTGCTCTCGGAATTACGCGACGGTGTGGAGGGGAACGATGTCCTCTTCCTGCTCGCCGGACTTGGCGGCGGAACTGGCTCGGGCGCAGCCCCGGTCATCGCGCAACTTGCGCGGGAGGCGGGTCAGTTCCTCATTGCTGTTGTGACCCTTCCCTTCTCCTTTGAGGGGGAACGTCGCAACGCTCAGGCGCTCGAAGCACTCGAAGAATTGCGTCGTCAGGTCGATCTCGTCCTCTGCTTTGAGAACGACCGGATGGGGGAGGGGAGTGCCGCCAACGCTCCGGTTCAAGAGGCGTTTGGTAATGCCGACGGCACCATGGCCCAGTCGGTGCAGGCGTTGATCGCCCTGCTCACGCAGCGTGGCCTGCTTCACCTTGGGTACGATGATCTGCGGGCGGCTTTGAGCCGGGCGCGGGCAAGGTGTCTTTTCGGTTACGGCGAAGCCTCCGGTCCCAACCGGACCCACGAAGCGGTGGTGCGTGCGTTGCGCAATCCGTTGATGGAGAAGGGGCAACTTCTTAAAGAATGCCGCAAGGTGCTTGTGAGTCTCTCCGGCGGGACAGATCTGACGCTCAATGAAGTGCAGCTCATCATGGAGGAGCTTAACCGCCATATCGGCCCGGCGACTCAGCTTCTTCTCGGGCTTCACGTCGACCCGACGCTCTCCGAGCGGCTTGTCCTGACCCTTTTGAGTTCCCTTCCCGGCCCGGGCGGGGAGGAGGAAGAGGTGGCACAGGAAGCGGCTCGAAGGGAAGAAACAACGCGAACCCCTTCCATTGCCGAAACCAGCGGACTCCCTGAGCGTTCCTCCGGTTTCCTGAAATCGCGTCCTGAAACGTCGTCCGAAGACGAGGAGGACGAAGAGTTGCCGCTCGATCTCCCACGGGCCACCGCGGGTGGTCGCTCCCGTAAGGGGCCAACGCAGGAAACCCTTCAATTTGAGCCGGTTACCCGTGGCCGTTTTGCCAAGAGTGAACCGACCATCGTGGACGGGCAGGATCTCGATGTCCCGACCTACCTGCGCTACAAAATCCGGATCAATGCCTGAGACCATCCTCGGGCGTGCCATGAACCTCACCCCTCAGAACCAACCCCGGCATCCCGCCTGCTAAAAGACCAGCCATGCTCACACTATCATCATTTGCCCTCGTTATGGGTGCCTTGTTGACCACCGTCTGGTACGCCTGTCGCGAGGAGGGTTAAACCCGCAGGCGTTCAACCCCGGCGGGCGCTCCCATCACGCCTGCCCGCTGGCCTCGCCGCGATGTTGCTCCGCGCGGATCTGATCGCGCAGCTCCGCAGCACGCTCGTACGCCTCATTGGCAATCGCCTGATCCATCTCGCGTTCAAGGACTTCCAGCGCCGAAAGCGGGCGCTTGTTTCGCAGTTCCTCCAGCCATTGGTCGAGGAACTCCACCTCTGGAGAGCTGTTCTCAGCCCCGTCACTCCGTTCGAGCAGCGCCTCGACAATCCGGTCGCGCCCTTCGGCAATCTCACGGATCGCTTCCTCGAAATCGTGCCGATCAAGCGCCAGCGACGCCTTCGCCCGGGTGTTCATCATCATGACATAGGCGCGAAACTGCTCAAATGACCACGCCACCTCATCGCGGACCGCGTACCGGGTGGCAAAGGCGAGGAGATCGAGGTTGCGCTGCGTGTCCCGGATCACCCCTTCGTAATCGCCGAGCTGAAAGAGCGAGATGTAGCGGTGATAATATTGGATCCCCTCCTGCTGAAGCTCATTGCACTCCTCCGCGCTCAGGGTAAAGGGGAGTTCCTTCGCCTCGGTGGCAATCGCCCGCTCGTTGTGCCACTGGAGGAGCGACTCCCGCCCGTGGGGACGCTGGCCGTCGGGCCGTCCGGCGAGTTCCATCTGGATGAGCCCGAGATCGATGCGCAACTGGAGCTTCTCGCGCCCGTCGCTGCCCATAATCTTCCGCACACGGATTTGCCCCGGTTCGTGAGGCCAGCCGTCGAGGAGATGGTTGAGATCCAAATTCATGCTGACCCATTATCGCCGTCAAAAGTGGTGAAGGCAAGGACCGCCATCGATAAAAACCATCTTGGAGGTGTCGCGATCAGCAACACCTTTTTCAACATCGTTGGTTGCCCCCTTCGGGCCGTAAAAATATTTCCAATTTCCCTTGCGAATTCACGTCGCTTTCCGTAAAAACAACCCTCCAACCCAACCGATCCGACCCAACGACGGGGCGGGAACCGGCAAGCAGACGTTTTTTCAAGGGAGAGGCATGGCGATGCCTGAGCCTTGCCCATGAAAGAGAGTCAGCCCGGCTCCATGGCCCCAAAGAAAAAAAGGGAACAACGAAACCGGAGAGAAGGCGGTCGCAAAAAAACTTCCTGTCGCCCGACAGAAATTTCTTGCACCGCATCCTGTTTGGTTTAGAGTTCGCGCTCCCCGCAACCAGTGTGGACGTGGAAAGCCCACTGTGAAGCGGGTTTTTAGTCCCCATAAACAAGGGAAAATTTGTAAAAGAAATGCCAACGATCAACCAGCTCGTCCGAAAGGGACGCAAACAGGTGACGGTGAAAACAAAATCACCGGCTCTCGTCAGTTGCCCACAACGCCGCGGTGTCTGTGTGCAGGTTATGACCCGTACACCCAAGAAGCCCAACTCGGCACTCCGCAAAGTGGCCAAGGTTCGGTTGACCAACGGGCAGGAGGTCATCGCCTACATCCCTGGCGAAGGGCATAATCTTCAGGAGCACTCCATTGTGCTCGTCCGTGGCGGCAACGTGAAGGATCTTCCCGGTGTCCGTTATCATATCGTCCGTGGCACCCTCGACGCCCTTGGCGTGGATGGCCGCCGCCGCTCCCGTTCCAAATACGGGGCCAAGCGTCCGAAGCCGGGTCAGGAAGCCGCTCCGGCCGGTAAGGGCAAGCGGAAGTAAACCTTTTTCTTTTAGAACCCGACTCACATGTCCCGTCGTCGCAGAACCATCAAGAAAACCGAAAAATTCGACAGTCACTACGGCAGTCCCGTCGTTGCCCGGCTGATCAACACGATCATGCTCGATGGCAAGAAGTCGGTCGCCGAGCGTATCGTCTACGCGGCGATTGAGAAGACCCGTGAAGGGTCTGACGCTGTCGATCCTCTCGAAACGCTCAACAAGGCGATTGATAACGTCAAGCCTCGCCTTGAAGTTAAGAGCCGCCGCGTCGGTGGTGCCACCTATCAGGTTCCGATGGAAGTGCCGCCCCCTCGCCAATTGGCGCTCGCGATGCGCTGGATCGTCGGCTTTGCCGGTAAGCGCAAGAGCATCCCGATGGTCGACGCGCTTGCCAGTGAGTTGAAGGAAGCTGCCGCAGGGCAGGGGAACGCGATCAAAAAGCGCGACGATACCCACAAGATGGCACAGGCCAACCGCGCCTTCGCCCACTTCCGCTTCTAATTCTAATCCGTTCTTTTTCCACCTTCTTTCCTTCGCAAACCTGTGGCTGCCAACGCTTCCAATCCTAATTCACCCGATCGCGCCTACCCGCTGGAGCGGACCCGCAACATCGGTATCGCCGCGCACATTGACGCCGGCAAGACGACCACCACCGAGCGGATCCTCTTCTACACCGGGATGATCCACAAGATCGGTGAAACCCACGAAGGGACCACGGTCACCGACTGGATGGAGCAGGAGCGTGAGCGTGGCATCACGATCACCTCGGCGGCAACCACTTGCTTCTGGGAGCAGAAGAAAGAAGAAGGGCTCACGAAGCTCTTCGGTGGAATTAAGATGCGTGTCAACATCATTGACACCCCGGGGCACGTCGACTTCACCGCTGAGGTGGAGCGTTCCCTGCGCGTTCTCGATGGTGCTGTTGCCGTTTTCTGTGGCGTTGCCGGTGTACAGCCGCAGTCCGAAACCGTCTGGCGTCAGGCGACCAAGTACAACGTGCCTCGTATCGCGTTCGTCAATAAGATGGATCGCACCGGGGCCGATTTCGCTTCCGCCGTCAACGACATGCGGGTCAAGCTTAACGCCAATGCTTGGCCGGTCCTCATTCCTTGGGGCAAGGAAGACAACCTGATCGGGCAGTTCGACGTCATCAACAAGAAGGCGTACCGCTACACCGATTCCGGCAACCTCGGCTCCACGGTTTCGGTCGAAGAGCTTCCCGAGGATGCGGTCGATCTCGTGGCCGATGCTTACGAAGGGCTAGTCAACGCGGTAGCAGACCTCGATGACGAAGTCGGGATGCTCTTTCTCGAAGAACAGCCGGTTCCCGCCGAAGTTCTCAAAGCGGCGATTCGCCGTCAGACCATCGCCAACAAGATCGTCCCGGTCGTCGGTGGCTCTGCCTTCAAGCACCGTGGCGTGCAGGGATTGGTCGACGCCGTTGTCGATTACCTCCCGAGCCCGCTTGATATTCCTGCCGCACAGGGACAGAACCCGGACAATGGTGAGCCGATCGAGGTTCCCTCCAACGACCACGCGAAGTTCTGTTCGCTTGCATTTAAACTCTGGAGCGATCCTTTCGTTGGCAAGCTGGTTTTCTTCCGCGTCTATTCCGGTAAACTTTCCAAGGGCGACAACGTTTACAACCCACGCACCAACAAGCGTGAGCGCATCAGCCGTCTGATTCAGATTCAGGCTGATAAGCGTGAAGACATCGACGTTTGTTACGCAGGTGACATCGCCGCCATCGTCGGCCTCAAGAATATCACCACGGGTGATACGCTCTGTGACGAAGATCACCAGGTTCTTCTTGAGCCGCCGTCGTTCCCTGACCCGGTTATCTCGATGGCGATTGAGCCGAAGACCAAGATTGATCAGGAAAAGATGTCGATCGCCCTTCAGCGCCTCGCTGAAGAAGATCCGACTTTCCGTGTTACCTCGGACGAAGAAACCGGCCAGACTATCATCGCTGGCATGGGTGAGCTTCACCTCGAAATCATCAAAGATCGTCTGGAGCGTGAGTTCAAAGTCGAAGCCAACTCCGGCAAGCCACAGATCTCCTACCGCGAAACCATCACCACCACCGCGGTGGGCGAAGGCAAGCTCGTTAAGCAGTCGGGCGGTCGTGGTCAGTACGGCCACGTGATTATCGACGTCACGCCTAACGAACGCGGCAAAGGGATCACCATCGAGAACAAGACCGTTGGTGGTTCGATTCCCAAGGATTACATCCCGGCCGTCAAGAAGGGCCTCGAAGAAGCGGTTCTCTCCGGCATCATCGGTGGTTATCCGGTCATTGACGTTTCCATCAACATCATCGACGGCTCTTTCCACGAAGTCGACTCCAACGAAATGGCGTTCAAGCTGGCCGCCATCTTCGCCGCCAAGGACGCCTTCAAGAAAGCGAAGTCGATCCTGCTCGAGCCGATCATGAAAGTTGAAAACGTCACCCCGGAAGAGTACCAGGGCGACATCATGGGCGATCTCAACCGCCGTCGCGGACGGATTCAGAGCATGGATTCCAAGAACAACCTGTCGGTCGTTCTGGCTGAAGTGCCGCTCGCTGAAATGTTTGGTTATTCCACGGCAATCCGCTCGCTCTCCAAGGGGCGTTCGTCCTACTCGATGGAGCCTTCCCACTTTGAACAGGTCCCTGCCAGCGTTCTCGCAGCAGTCGTTGACCAGAAGGGTTCCTGATTCACGTTCCAACTGACTTCCTTTTATGACAAACGGCCAACGAATTCGCATTCGGCTCAAAGCCTTCGATTACCGGACCCTCGATCAATCCTCGCAGGAGATCGTTGAAACCGCCAAGCGGACCGGTGCCAAGGTGGCAGGGCCCATCCCGCTCCCGACCCGGATCGAAAAATTCACCGTCAACCGCTCGCCGCACGTCGACAAAAAGTCGATGGAGCAATTTGAAATTCGCACGCACAAGCGCCTGCTCGACATTATCGAGCCGACCGCGAAGACCGTGGACGAACTCAAGAAGCTGAACCTCCCGGCTGGTGTCGACATCACCATCAAAATCTGACCGGTGTTCAATTAACAGATGACTCTTTGACGCAATGAGATACGGACTTTTAGGAAAAAAAATCGGGATGACCCGGGTGTACGACGAGAAAGGGCGCGTGACGCCTGTGACCGTCGTCGCCGTTGGCGGCAATACGCTGCTTCAGGTCAAAACCGTTGAGAGCGACGGTTACAGCGCCATTCAGGTTGGCTTCGACACGCAGAAAGAACAGCGGGTCACCAAGCCGGAATTGGGCCACTTCAAGAAGGCAGGGTCCGAGCCCAAGCGTCTTGTCAGAGAGTTTCGTCTGAAGGAGAGTGACAAGGTCGAAGGTGAACTTAACCTGAACGCCAATCATTTCCAGGCCGGTCAGTTCGTCGACGTTGTCGGCCGTTCCAAGGGCCTCGGCTTTCAGGGCATTATGGTGAAGCACAACGCCAGCGGTCAGAACATGACCCACGGCTCGATGATGCACCGTCGCCCTGGCGCTATCGGTAACCGTTCCACCCCGGGCCGCATCTGGAAGAACAAGGCGATGCCGGGTCATGCCGGTGACGATCGCATCACGGTCCAGAATCTTCAAATTGTTCAGGTCCGCGAGGAAGAACAAGTCCTTTTGATTAAAGGGGCCATCCCCGGCAGTAACGGTAGTTATGTTGTCGTTCGCCCCGCCAAGAAATCCCCATTACCTGCGGAGGCTAAAGCATGAGCGCGACGCTACTGACCAAAGAAGCAGCAAAAGAAGCCCGTTTTGAACTCATTGAAAACGGCCGTGGCACCCAGGCGGTCCATGACGTCGTCGTCGCCCTTCGGGCAGCCCGCCGTTCCGGCACCGCCAACACCAAGACCAAAGCGGAGGTTAATCTCTCGGGAGCCAAGCCATGGCGCCAAAAGGGAACCGGCCGCGCTCGCGCTGGCTACAAGAGCTCGCCGGTTTGGGTCGGTGGTGGTGTGGTCTTCGGACCCAAGCCGCGTGACTATTCCAAGAAGGTTTCCAAGTCGGTTCGCCGTCTTGCCCTTCGCAAAGCGCTCAGCGCCCGCATCCTCGCCGGGGACGTTTTGATCGTTGACGATTTTGTCATCACCGAACCTAAGACCAAAGCCTTCGTGGCGTGGGTTAAGGAAAACGTCGGTGAAGAAAAGACGCTTGTCATCTCCAGCGTGTTTGATGAAACCACTTTCAAGGCCGCACGTAACGTGCAGCCGACCCGCCTGATCACCGCATCAGAGGTCAATACCGAGAACCTGCTGGCCTTCAGGAAGATCGTTGTCACCCGTGCCGCATGGGCCACCCTTGTAGAAAGGACGCAGTCATGAACGAGCCCCATCAACTGATCCACACTATCGCCCTGACCGAAAAGGCGACGCTCCTGAGCGAAACGCACAACCAGTACGTTTTCAAGGTCGTCCCACGGGCTAACAAAATCCAGATCAAGGCGGCGATTGAAAAGCTTTTCGGGAAAAAGGTCGTCCGCGTCAACACCTCGAACTACGCCGGCAAGAAGCGCCGTGAGCGTCGGGCCGACTTCGGTCGTACCGCTCACTGGAAGAAGGCGATTGTGACCCTCGCGCAAGGCGAGAAGATCGAACTGGCCTAACGGTCGTAACCAGAGAAAGATAACATGGCACTTAAAACCTTCCGTCCGTTGACCCCGGTCAAGCGCTTTCAGGCGCTTCCGTCGTTCGACGAGATCACCAAGAAGAAGCCGGAGAAGAGCCTCCTTGCTCCCAAAAAGCGCAGTGGTGGCCGCAATAACCACGGTCGTATCACCTCCCGCCACATTGGCGGTGGTCACAAGCAGCAGTACCGCATCATCGACTTCAAGCGTCGCAAGCACGACGTGGTCGCCGAGGTCGTTGGTATCGAATACGATCCGAATCGTTCGGCCCGTATCGCCCTGCTCCAGTATGCTGATGGCACCAAGAGTTACATTTTGGCTCCAGTTGGCCTGAAGGTCGGCGCAAAAGTCTCCTCCGGAGAGAGCGCACCGCCTGAAATCGGCAACGCCCTTCCGCTCAAGAACATCCCGCTCGGTTCGTCCGTGCACAACATCGAGCTCGTCCCGGGTCGCGGTGGTCAGATCGCCCGTTCCGCTGGTCAGCAAGCCGTCCTGAGCAACCGTGAAGGGGGTTACGCTCTCGTCAAGATGCCCTCAGGGGAAATCCGTCGGATTCACGAAACCTGCTTGGCCACCATCGGTCAGGTTGGCAACGTCGAGCACATGAACGTCTCCTCCGGTAAGGCGGGGCGTACCCGCTGGCTCGGACGTCGTCCTCACGTTCGTGGTATGGTGATGAACCCGGTCGATCACCCGATGGGTGGTGGTGAAGGTAAGTCGAAGGGTGGCGGTGGCCGTCACCATCCGATGAGCCCGTGGGGTCAGCTCGCCAAGGGCTTCAAGACCCGCCGCAAACACAAGGGTAGCAACAAGTTTATCGTGCAGCGCCGCAACGCGAAGAAGTAGTTATGGGAAGATCACTCAAAAAAGGCCCTTATGTCGCTCTTCATCTTTTTGAAAAGATCGACAAAATGAACGACAGCGGAGTCAAAAAGCCGATCAAGACCTGGTCGCGCCGCTCGATGATTACGCCGGAATTCGTTGGTCACACCTTCCTCGTTCACAACGGGAAGATTTTCAACTCGGTGTTTGTGACCGAAAATATGGTCGGACACAAACTCGGGGAGTTTTCGCCGACCCGCGTCTTCAAGAAGCACGGGGCGCACACGGCTAAGGCCGGTAAGTAGTCATGCGTTGCCCTGCTACCATAGCAGGTGTGGCGTGGTTGGCGCTGGCATGGGGGCCAGCGCTGAAAGGGGATGGTTCTTTCTCAGATCTGGACATTGAGTTTTCGGAAACGCAAGTCACGCTGGATGCTGTAACGGCAGAGAACGTTTTGTTCAAAACGCAGTTACAGGAAGCGCAGGACGCGATCCGATCTCTGACGGCAAGCCTCGCGGTTTCCAACAGCGAGGCGAAAGCCTTCCGGAAAGAAGCGGCGGAACTCAAACTGCGGATGGAAGCGCTCGGAGTCGATGGACTCAGCGCTGACGAAGGGCGGCGCGAGCAGCGCCTGCTCAAAGCAGTTCGGGATCTCCAGCTTCTTCAGGAAGAAAAAGACCGTCTCAGTGAAGCGCTAGTGCAACTAACTGAATCGGTGCTGCGGTATACCCAAAGCGCCACCAGTGAAGACGCTCAAGCGCGGCTGGCTCTGGAGAGTCAACTCCGAAGTGTAGCCTCAACGTTAGGAGCACCCGGTGGCGCCGAAGGCACCGCAGCGGGGGAGGGGAATCCGCTCCCCGGTCTCAGCAACGGACAGGTCGTTAGCATCAAGGAGGAACTCTCACTGGTCGTCATGAATATTGGCGCCCAACAGGGGGTAAAAGTCGGGATGCCTTTCCGGGTTTACCGGGAAGGAGCAGAGATTGGTCTGGTCCGCGCCGTAGACGTCAGAGAAAAAATTTGCGGTGCAGTGATTCAAAGTCTGGACATTGAGAAGAACAAAATTAAAGTCGGCGACCTCCTACAGGTGGATGCCAGGTTAAATTGAACTAACATGCAGATTCATTCGACATACAAGTATGCGCGTATCTCGCCCTTCAAGGCGCGTGAGGTGACGCGTGAAATCCAGGGCCTGCCCGTTGCGGCAGCGCTCGATATCGTGGCCTTCAGCCCTAAAAAGGCAGCAGGTCTCGTCGCGAAGACCCTCAAGAGTGCGATCGCCAACGCCGAGAACAACGCGAATCTGCGTGCTGACACCCTCGTCGTCAAGGAAGCCACCGTGGGGGAGGGACCGACAGCCAAACGTTTTCAGCCCAAGGCTCGCGGGAGCGCCGGGCCGATCCTGAAGCGGACCTCGCACATCCGCATCATCGTCAGCGACGAGGAGACGGTGAAAACGCGTGAACCAAAACGCGCCGGCAAGCGCAACCGCAAGCAAGGGGAGTAATTAATTTATGGGTCAGAAAGTAAATCCGATCGGCTATCGCCTCGCTCTTAACAAAGAGTGGCGTTCCCGCTGGTACGCGGCACCAGCCGATTTTCCTGAATTTCTCCACACGGATCTCAAGATTCGTAACTACGTGAAGAAGAAGCTCGCTCTGGCGGCTGTCTCGCGCATCGTTATCGAGCGCGCCTGGAACAGCCTCCGGGTGACCATCTACACCGCACGCCCTGGTATCGTCATCGGACGTAAGGGGACGGAGATCGAGAAGATGACCGAAGAGATCGCCAGTATGTCGGGCGGCAAGCAGGTCAAAATTGATATTCAGGAGATCAAAACTCCGGAACTCGATGCCCAGTTGATTGCAGAGAACATTGCGCTTCAGATCGAACGCCGTATCTCCTTCCGCCGTGCGATGAAGAAAGCCGTTCAGACGACGATGGACTTCGGGGCTGAGGGGATTAAAGTCCGCTGCGCCGGACGCCTTGGCGGTGCGGAAATCTCCCGCGCTGAACGTTACCACGAGGGGAAAGTGCCGCTTCACACCCTGCGGACCCCGATTGATTACGGCTTTACCGAAGCCAACACCGTTTACGGCAAGATCGGCGTCAAAGTCTGGCTCTGTAAGCCTGAAGGTGGCGTGGAGAAACAGGAGAGCGCTCCAAGCCGTCACGAGCGCGGCGATCGCGAACGCCACCACCAAGGCTGATTGCCCCATCGGGCGCTATCAGGAACGTCGCTGTAAATTTACTTCTTAGGAGAATCATTATATGCCATTGCTGCCAAAACGCGTGAAGTACCGCAAATCCCAACGTGGGAGTCGCAAAGGGACCGCTTCGCGCAACGTGACCATTGATTTCGGTGCTTACGCGCTGCAAACCTTGGAGCGGGCCTGGATCACCAACACCCAGATTGAAGCTGCCCGTGTGGCGCTCACCCGTAACATGAAGAGAAAGGGGAAACTCTGGATCCGGATTTTCCCGGACAAATCGGTGACCGCGCGCCCCGCTGAAAGCCGGATGGGTAAAGGCAAAGGCGCTCCTGAGTATTGGGTTGCAGTCATTCGCCCGGGCAATATCCTTTTTGAACTCGACGGTATTCCTGAGTCGCTCGCACGTGAATCGCTGCGACTGGCGGCCAACAAACTGCCGATTCGGACTCGTTTTATCACCCGGCACCGCGCCGCAGCCTGAGGCGTTGCACAAGTATGAGCATCAAAGATATCAAAGACCTGAGCCTGGACGAGCTCGACGCCCGACGCAAAGAGTTGCGGGCCAATGCGTTCAACCTCCGTTTACAGCAAAAGATCGGCCAGCTTGAAAAGCCGAGCCAGATCAAGGTGGTCCGCAAAGACCTCGCCCGGATCGAAACGGTTCTTACCGAACGCCGCAAGGCACAACAGGCAGCAAAGGCGTAACATCATGAGTGAGAATCAAGAATTGGCTTCGGAGAGCACCCCGGCACGTAACCTGCGTAAGACGCGGGTCGGCAAAGTGGTCTCCAACAAGATGAATAAAACGGCAGTGGTAGAGACGGTGACGCGAGTCCCGCACCCCCGCTTTGGCAAGATCGTCAAGCAGGTCAAGAAGTACCACGCCCACGATGAGGAAGGGATCGCTCAGATCGGCGACACGGTGCAGATTGTGGAAACCCGCCCCGTCAGCAAATTGAAACGCTGGAGGATTGTTGAAATCCTCAAGCATTGATGTAAGAATCGACTCCCTTTTCGCACTATGCTCCAGATTCGTTCCAGACTTGATGTTGCCGATAACACCGGGGCCCGTATGGCCAAGATGATCGGCGTCATCGGTAAGTCAACCAAAGAGGCCGGCATCGGCGACATTATCACGGCTCACATTCGTGAGGCTTCCCCCGGAGGCACTGTTAAGAAGGGGGATGTGGTACGCGCCGTGGTGGTTCGCACTCGCCATGCCATTCGTCGTGAAGATGGTTCCTACCTCCGTTTTGACAAAAATGCGGTGGTCATCATCGACAAAGATTTGAACCCACGCGGCACCCGTATCTTCGGGCCTGTCGCACGCGAACTTCGTGAGCGTAACTTCATGAAGATCGTCTCGCTCGCTCCTGAAGTCCTATGAAGCAGAAGTTTCACGTTAAGAAAGGCGACCAGGTGGAAGTCATCACCGGCAACCATAAAGGTTCCGTCGGCAAGGTTCTTCAGGTCGTTCAGAAGAAAAATCAGGTGATCATCGAAGGGGTGCGCCTGATCAAGAAGCACACCCGCCGCACGCAGGATAATCCTCAAGGCGCCATCATCGAACGCGAGGGACCGATCCACGTCTCCAACGTCAAGGTGATTGAGAAAGGTGGCAAGGCGGCTTAAAGCCGTTCCTATCCTTTTTAGAAGTCCAGCAATATGGCAGTAGCACTTTTCCAGGAATATAAAGAGCGGGTCGTCCCGGCGTTGCGTAAGCGGCACGGGTACGAAAACCTGCATCAGGTCCCGCGTGTGGTCAAAGTCGTCGTTAACACCTGCGTTGGGTCGTCTTCCGACATCAAGCAGGCGCTTGAAGACGCCAAGACCGACCTTATCGCGATCACCGGCCAGAAGCCGGCTGAAACCCGCGCCAAGCAGAGCATCTCTAACTTCAAACTCCGCGCCGGACAGGCGATCGGAGCGAAGGTAACCCTGCGCGGTGCCCGGATGTACGAATTCCTTGAGCGTCTCATCAAGACGGCGCTTCCCCGAATTCGTGACTTCCGTGGGGTTTCCACGAAAGCGTTTGACGGACAGGGGAACTACACCCTTGGCGTCACCGACCAAAGCATCTTCCCTGAAATCGAGCTTGATAAAATCAAGCGCAACGTCGGTTTTGACGTCACCATCGTCACGACCGCCTCGACCAATCAGGAAGCAAAAAGCCTGCTCGAAGAGTTGGGAGTTCCCTTCACTGACAAGCAGAAAAACGGGTAACCGGTTTTCCGACACCCGAAATGAGAGCCCTTGATAACTAAACCATGAGCAATTTGTCCGATCCTATCGCAGATTATTTGACCCGGTTGCGTAACAACGCCGTGGCCAAGAAGGCGGAAACCGTTGTTCCCTTTTCCAAAATCAAGGTCGAGATTACCCGCATCCTCAAGCAGGAAGGGTATATCTCCGACTATGAAGTGGATACCAAGGGTACATTTCCGGTGATCCGTATCGCTAACAAGTATGTCAATCGCACCCCGGCCATCACCGGTCTCAAGCGCGTCAGCAAGCCCGGCTTGCGCAAGTACGTCGCCGCTCGTGAGATCCCGCGTGTGCTCGGCGGTCTTGGCATTTCCATCCTTTCCACGCCCAACGGCATCGTCTCCGGACGGGAAGCAAAGAAACAGAACGTCGGCGGCGAATTGCTCGCTTACGTCTGGTAACGCCCTTTTATCGTATGTCACGTATTGGTAAGAAAATCATTGAGCTTCCCGCGTCGGTTAAAGTGAACCTCGCGGAAGATGGGGGCGTCAAAGTCGAAGGCCCCAAGGGCAAGCTGGAATGGAAGCTTCCGCGCCAGATTAGCGCGAAGGTGGAAGATTCGGTTGTTACCTTCGAACGCGCCAGTGAGGCCCGCGCTGCTCGTGCGTTGCACGGTCTCTCCCGCGCTCTGGTCGCCAACATGGTGACCGGTGTCTCCACCGGCTTCGTCCGCGATCTCGAAATTCACGGCGTCGGCTTCAAGGCCGCCGTTCAAGGCAACGCCGTTAACCTCAACCTCGGTTACTCGCATCCGGTCCTTTTCCCGATCCCTGAAGGGGTCAAGGTCACCGTCACCGACAACACCAAGATCCGCATCGAAGGGATCGACAAACAGGTGGTCGGGCAGGCAGCCGCCGACATCCGCGCCTACTACCCACCGGAGCCTTACAAGGGCAAGGGGGTACGCTACGCTGGTGAGAAGATCCTCCGTAAGGAAGGCAAGACCGTTCAGTAATCGTTACATCACATGGCTTCTCTTGATAAAATCAAAGTGCGGCATCTCCGCATTCGCAAACGGGTGAGCGGTACGGCTGAGCGTCCTCGTCTCGCCGTCCACTTCTCGGAGAAAAACATTTACGCCCAGATCATCGATGATGAGGCGGGTAAGACCCTCGTGGCAGCCGCCACGACCGAAAAGGTCTTCCGCGAAGGGAGTGACAAGGCCCGCGCCAATGCCCAAACGGCAACGGCAGTTGGGAAACTGATCGGTGAGCGGAGCAAAGGGGCAAACATCTCCAAAGTGGTGTTTGACCGCGGTGGCTTCCAGTACCACGGCAAAGTAAAGGCGCTGGCCGATGCCGCGCGTGAAGCAGGACTTGAATTTTAATTATGGCACCTCCTCAACGTAAAGGCGACCGGCGCAACGACCGGAGAGAATCGAACGAGCCTAAATCGGATTTGTCCGAGAAGGTGGTGTTCATCAACCGATGCGCCAAGGTGGTCAAGGGCGGACGCCGTTTTAGCTTCAGCGCTCTGATCGTCACCGGAAACAAGGCTGGCAAGGTCGGCTACGGTTTCGGCAAGGCTAATGAAGTCTCCGAAGCGATCCGCAAGGCATCAGAAGCCGCCAAGAAGGCGCTCCGTCCGATTGCGATTCGTGAAAACACGATTCCTCACGAGGTGATCGGGGAGTTTGGTGGTGGCCGCGTGCTGCTGCGTCCCGCTTCTCCGGGTACTGGCGTCATTGCTGGTGGTGGTGTTCGTGCCGTCATCGAAGCTGCCGGGATCAAGGACGTGCTGGCGAAATCGCTCGGTTCCAGTAACCACGCCAACGTGGTGAAGGCGACCATCGACGCCCTCCACGGCCTGCGTCTGCGGGAAGAGATTTACAAGTTGCGCGGCTTCAAGCAGGCTGAGCCACAACAAGCGTAGGAAAGGGACATTTTTTATGAATCTTCATACATTGAAGCCACGGCCCGGTGCCAGGCATCGGGTCAAACGCCTCGGTAGCGGTGAAAGCTCCGGGCGCGGCAAGACTTCGGGCAAGGGCCATAAGGGCCAGAAGGCCCGCTCGGGTGGATCAATCCGCCACGGGTTTGAAGGTGGCCAGATGCCACTCATCCGTCGTTTGCCCAAGCGCGGATTCAACAACGCCCAGTTCCGCACGGAATATGCCATTGTCAACGTTTCTGACCTCAACAGCTTTGAGGACGGAGCGGTGATCAACGAGGCTTCTCTCCGCGAGAAGGGTCTCATCCGCGGTCGCTTTGACGGGGTCAAGATTCTCGGCAACGGCGAGTTGAACCGGAAGTTGACCTTTATTGTCGACAAGATCAGCGCGAGCGCCGCCGAAAAGATTGAGAAGGCTGGCGGGAGCGTTGAATCCAAAGAAACAGCGCAAGCTGCGGAATCCGCAACCTCCGCTTAAATTAGAGGGGTGCTGGGGCCTGCATGATCTCTGCCTTTACCAACACGTTTAAAATTCCGGAACTCCGGAATCGTGTTATCTTCACGCTCCTGCTGCTGGTTGTTGTTCGGATCGGCGCGGCGATCACCATTCCCGGGATCGACGCGTCGGTTCTTCAGGAGTTCTTCGCGAACGAAGTCAACAACAAGCAGGGCGGGAATATCGCTGCTCTGGTGAACCTCTTTAGTGGGGGTGCACTGGAGAATTGCGCCGTTTTCTCCCTTGGGGTGATGCCGTACATCACGGCGTCCATTATGATGCAGTTGCTCACGGCGGTGGTACCGCAGTTGAGCAAGCTCTCCAAGGAAGACGGCGGTCGGCAGAAGATCACGCAGTATACCCGGTATGCCACGATTGCCCTTTGTGTTTTTCAGGGGTATTTGCTGGTTCTCTCCTTTGATAATCCGAGTGCCAGCCCGTTCCTAAGCGGCATCACTGAAACCATCGCCCGGCTTGGTCGTCCGCTTGTGGTCGAAGGGGGGCTTTGGTTCACGATTACGGCCGTTTTGACAGTCACGGCAGGAACGATGTTCCTGATGTGGATGGGTGATCAGATCACCGATCGCGGGATCGGCAACGGCATGTCGTTGATCATTACCGTCGGTATCGTTGCGCAGTTGCCTGCGGCTTTGATCCAGTCCTGGCGGACCTTCGTCCCTGCCGGGGGGGAGGCGAGTCAGGTCAGCCCGATGTTGCCGGTGTTGATGGTGTTCTTCTTTGTTCTGGTGATTGCTGCGGTGATTTGTGTCACGCAGGCCCAGCGCAAGATCAGCGTCCAGTACGCCAAGCGGGTGGTCGGTCGGAAGGTCTATGGCGGCCAGACGCAGTATATGCCGCTGAAGGTGAACTACGCTGGCGTGATGCCGATCATCTTTGCTCAGGCGTTGCTTCTGTTCCCTTCGCAGATTGCGGAGATGGCCTTCAAAAATAGCCCGACGGCGATGAAAATCGCGCAGGCACTTTCTGACGGCCCGTGGCACTACGCGCTCTATGGCGCGATGATTTTCTTCTTTAGTTATTTTTGGGTCGCTACGCAGTTTCAGCCCCAGCAGATCGCTGAAGATCTCAAGAAGTACGGTGGTTACATTCCGGGCGTTCGTCCGGGTAAACCGACGGCGGATTTCCTCGACTTCACGATGACCCGCTTGACCTTCGCCGGAGCGGTCTTTCTGACGATCATTGCCATTCTGCCCCAGTTGATCTCGCGTCAGTTTGGTGTTCCGCCACTCGCGGCACAGTTCTTCGGCGGGACCGGTTTGCTCATTATCGTTGGTGTCATCCTCGACACCATGCGTCAGGTGGAGACCCACCTCATTCAGCGTCATTACGACGGCTTCCTGCGTAAAGGGAAGATCCGTGGCCGCTTTGATCGTAGTCCCGCAGCCCGTGGCGAAGCAGTTCAACAGAACGCTTTGATCTGGGCCTACGTGGCTGTCGCTATCCTGATTGTGGCAGCGATGTCGCTCTTCCTTGCTCAGCAGTTCAATTAAGGCGGAGCAACGGTGCAACGCTCGGACTCCATCGTGGTGCAGAAAGCAGTCGGGAAAAGGCCCGAGGCTCTCAGAACCCGGGTGGTGCTGCTCGGTCCCCCAGCTTCGGGAAAGGGGACGCAGGCAGAGAGGATTCGAGGGGCTTATGGCATTGAGACTACCTCCAGCGGAGAGATGCTCCGGGAGGAAGCGCGCAAAGGATCAGCGCTCGGTTTGGAGGCTGATCGCTTGACCGCTCAGGGGCAGTTGGCCCCTGATGCGATGATTCTTCAATTGGTGGAGGCGTGGCTTTCCAGTGCGCGCGAGCGGTTTGTTTTCGACGGGTTCCCACGCACTTTGCCACAAGGTGAGGCATTGGAGGGATTGCTCGAGCGCCTCGGGAAACCACTGGATGCGGTCCTTTTCTTTAACCTGCCGGAGTCGGTGATTGCCGATCGGGTCCTCAACCGCGTCAACTGTTCGCAGTGTGGTGGGATTTTTAGCACGGGAGAGGTTGAGGCAGCCTGTCCAAACTGCGGCGGCCCTCTGTTCCGGCGCAAGGATGATACGCTTGAGGCGCTCTCGCGCCGATTGGAGGCTTATCACGCCAAGACCGAGCCATTGGTCGATTTTTACCGGGAGCGCGGCAAGTTGTTTGTGCTCGATGCCGCGCAGGAGCCTGACGCGGTTTTCCACGACATTACCAACGTTCTGGAGGGACGATGATTCCGATTAAGACACCAAGGGAAATTGAGAAAATGCGCTTGGCAGGAAGGGCGGCTGCCCGGGCCTTGCGTGGGGCAGCGGCGCTGGTCGCTCCGAATATCACGACCGGAGAGATTGACCGTGCGGCGGCAGAGTTGATTGCTCAGGAAGGGGCGACGAGCGCCTTCCTCGGCTACCGTGGTTTTCCCGGCAATATCTGCATCTCGATTAACGAAGAGGTGGTCCACGGGATCGGAGGCACTCGCCGTTTGCAGGTCGGTGATATCGTGAAACTCGATATCGGCGTCGTGAAGGACGGATGGATCGGCGATAATGCGACCACCGTCGCTGTCGGAGCGGTTCCCTTAGAGGTTCAACAACTTTTGACGGTGACGGAGGCTTCCCTGAAGGCGGCGATCGCCGAAGCGGTGCACGGGGGACGGCTTGGGAGTGTCGGTGCAGCCGTGGAGGAGATGGTGGTCGCTAACGGAATGAGCGTCGTGCGGGAGTTTGTCGGCCATGGGGTCGGGCGTCGTCTCCATGAGGAACCACAGATTCCCAATTATGGGAAGCGTGGGAGCGGACCGAAGTTGAAGGCCGGGATGACACTCGCCATCGAGCCGATGGTCAACCTTGGGACCGCTGCTGTGAAGATCCTTGCTGATGGATGGACCGTGGTGACCCGCGATACCAAACCTTCGGCTCATTTTGAGCACACGGTGCTCGTGACCCGGGAAGGACCGGAGATTTTGACATGGCCGGAGTGATCACCGGAGTCGGCACGATTCTCCGTCCGTTGGAGGGAGGGCGCTTTGAAGTTGAGATGCACAACGGACACCGGCTCCTTGGGCATTGGCCAAAAAAAGTCGATCCGAAAGAGATTCCGCTCTTGCCAGGGGATAAAGTTCTGCTAGAAATGTCGCCTTACGACTTGTCTAAAGGGCGGATTTCCTCCCGGCAACCCGTCGTTCCACCTTTTAACCGTACGTCAGACAGAACGAAGATCGCTCTGGGAAAGGAATAGATTTTCCCGGGCGCTTTTGTCGTCCCTTGTTCCGACGTCCCTGAAAAACACCTGTAGCTGTCGATAACCACAACACCAACCGAAACCCGTGAGGGTTTCATTCGATCTCTGGAAAACAGACGCCACCGACCGGGTAGCCGGGCTTGAAAGGGACGGCACGGAGGCCAGAGGGCGCCCAGAAAAAAGAGAACCATTTTTTAGTTTATGCCACGACTACTCGGAGTTGATATTCCCGGCGACAAGCGCATCGACGCTTCGCTCCCTTACATCTACGGAATCGGGCCCTCCTCGGCCAAAAAGATTCTTGAGCAGGCCAATGTGGAGCCTTCCATCCGTGCGAAGGATCTCTCGGTCGATCAGTTCAACCAGATCATTCAGGCGATCCAGGCGAGCGGCTTGGTCATTGAAGGCGATCTTCGCCGCGAACTTCAGGGCAACCTGAAGCGCTTGCAGGCGATCAACTGCTACCGCGGGCTTCGCCACCGTCGCAGCCTCCCGGTGCGCGGGCAGCGCACCTCGACTAACGCCCGTACCCGTAAGGGGCCACGTAAGACGGTGGGCGTCCAGCGCTCGAAAGATAAGCGCTAATCCCTAAAGAATTTTATTTTATGGCAGAAGAAGATACGAATGCAGCTGAGGCTGCTGGCGCAGAAGAAACCGGGGCTTCGGCACCCGAGACTGTGTCCAACGAAGTAGTCACGCCGGCCGCTGCGGAAGCAGCCGCTCCGGCCGCCGAAGGGGAAGCCAAAGCCGCAGAAGGCGAGGCAAAGAAAAAGGCGCCTAAAGCAAAGAAGGCTGCCGCAGCTGCTCCTGTAGCAGAGGCAAAGAAGGAGGAAAACCTCTCGCTCGACACCAACGTCATCGAGCCGGTCAAGATCATCAAGGCCAAGGGGTCCAAGAACGTCCATAGCGGGATCGCCCACATTTCGGCGACCTTCAACAACACGATCGTCAGCATCACCGACCAGAATGGCGCGGTGATCGGCTGGTCGAGCGCCGGAAAGGCCGGTTTCCGCGGTTCTCGTAAGAGCACCGCTTATGCCGCCCAGCTCGTCGCTCAGGATGCCTGCCGTCAGGCGATGGGGCACGGGCTCAAGGAAGTGGAAGTCCGCGTCAAGGGTCCGGGTGCCGGTCGTGAATCGGCCGTCCGTGCGCTTCAGGCGATGGGGCTCGATATTGCCGTCATCCGTGATGTCACGCCGGTGCCGCACAACGGCTGCCGTCCGCCCAAGCAACGCCGCGTCTGATCGGTCCGGTTTTTGATCTTAACCTATTGATTTTTTATGGCTCGTTATACTGGTCCTCAATCTAAAATCAGCCGTCGTTTCGGTGTGCCGATCTTTGGCCCGTCCAAGGCGCTCGAACGTAAGAACTACGGCCCCGGCCAGCATGGTCCCAAGGGATCGCGCCGCAAGCAGTCGGAATACGCTATCGCACTGGCGGAGAAGCAGAAGCTCCGTTATCAGTACGGGGTGCTGGAACGCCAGTTCCGCCGTTATTTCCACACCGCGCTGACCCGTCGTGGCGTCACCGGTGAGATCCTTCTCCAGTTGCTGGAAACCCGTCTCGACAACGTGGTCTACCGCCTCGGTTTTGCCAACTCCCGTTCGGCAGCCCGTCAGTTGGTTTCCCACGGACACGTGACGGTCAATGGCCGCAAGGTCGACGTCTCTTCCTTCAACGTTCGTCCCGGTGATAAGGTGACGATCAAGGATCGCCCGGCTTCCCGCAGCCTCGCTTCCCGCTTTCTGGAACTCACTCAGATTGTTCCGGTGCCGGAGTGGCTCGAAGTTGACAAGGAGAACTTCTCCGGCGTCATGAACCGCGTGCCGACTCGTGAGGAGATCGCGCCGATCGTCAACGAACAGTTGATCGTCGAGCTTTACTCACGTTAAGGCTCTGGCTTCTCCACTCGATCGTGGAGAGGGCTTTTTACTCAAAGAACGACCGGGGGAAACCTCGGTCGTTCTTTGCGTTTGGCGAGTGGGAAGATTTTGGGGCTTCAGGGTTGAGGGGTTGGTGGATGGCGGAGTCTTTTGGTGTTCCCCAGCCGGCTGTGGCCGTGGAGGGAGTGTCGGGAACCGGGGCTGTAGGGGCGGCTTCTGCGCCGTTTCGTAGGGTTAGCGGGCTACTTCGTCACTCGGCGATTGCAGAAGGGGGCCGCTTGGCGTAGTCGTAACGTTCCGCCATGTCTGCCCCTGCCAAGGAGATTCCTCTCGCGACCCCGCCGTTTCTTTCCGAAAAGGAGCAGGGGGTGCCGCTTTTTCGGGGGCGGGGGTTGAAGAAAGTCTACCCTTCCGGGGAGATGGAGGTGCGGGCGCTCGACGGGGTGGACCTCGATCTTTATCGCGGCGAACTGGTGGTGCTGCTGGGGGCTTCGGGGAGTGGAAAGTCGACGCTGCTCAATCACCTCGGCGGGCTGGATGTCCCGACGGAGGGAGAATTAACCTATCAGGAGCTCGACCTCGCCGGAGCGGATGATGAGACGCTCACGGAGTTTCGCCGCAACTCGGTCGGATTTGTTTTTCAGTTTTACAATTTGATCCCGAGTCTGACGGCGCGGGAGAATGTCTCTCTCATTACGGAGATTTCTTCCGATCCGATGACGCCGGAGGAGGCGCTGGCGCTGGTGGAGTTGGGCGATCGGATGGATCACTTCCCTTCCCAAATGTCGGGCGGCCAACAGCAGCGCGTCGCGATCGCCCGGGCGATTGCCAAACGTCCGGAAGTCCTCCTGTGTGACGAACCGACGGGGGCGCTCGACATTCGGACCGGGATCACGGTATTGGAGGCGATTGAACGGGTGAACCGCGATCTCGGGACGTTGACGGTGATTATCACCCACAATGCCGTCATGGCCGAGATGGCCGACCGGGTGATTCATCTCTCGGATGGCCGTATTTCCGGAATTGAGCGTAATGCCACGCGGCGCCCGGTTCGTTCGCTAAGCTGGTGACGATGAACGCGCTCGACCGGAAGCTTTTTCGCGATATCGCGAAGATGAAGGGGCAGATGTTCGCCGTTGGGATCATCATGGCGTGTGGGTTGGCGATGATGATCACGGTGCGCAGCGTGATCCTTTCCCTCCGCAACACCCAGCAGACTTATTACAGCGATTACCGTTTTGCTGATCTCTTCTGCGATCTCAAGCGTGCTCCCAATGCGGTGCGGACGCGGCTGGCGGCGATTCCCGGAATTGCAGCAGTTGAGACACGGGTGATGAGTTCCTTACGGATTGACCTGCCGGGGATGGTGGAGCCGGCAGATGGGGTGGTGGTCTCGATTCCGCATGATCGTCCGCTGCGGCTCAACGGGATCTATCTTCGCACCGGGCGCTTTCCCGAGGTGGGCAAGGGGAACGAAGTAGTGGTGAGCGAATCGTTTGCCAAGGTGCACGGGTTCCAGCCGGGGGATGAGCTCGACGTGATCCTGCGGGGGGCTAATGAACGTTTGGTGATTGTCGGGATTGGGCTCTCGCCGGAGTTTCTCTTTGAAACGCGCCCGGGGGAGTTTCTCCCGGATGACCGGCGCTACGGGACGTTTTGGATGAGCGAGCGTGAACTGGCGCTGGCATGTGATCTCTCCGGGGCGTTTAACAATGTCGTGGCGACGCTCGCGCCGGGGGCGAATCCGACGGCGGTGCTGGCGGAGATCGACCGTGTGCTGGAGCCGTACGGCGGTCTCCTTGCCTATGATCGCAGCGACCATGCTTCGGCCCGAAAGCTTTCCGATGAGATCGAGATCCTACGCGGGATCGCGGTCGCTTTCCCGATCGTGTTTTTAAGTATCGCGACGTTTATGACGAGCGCGGTGCTCGCCCGGCTCGTTCGATTGCAGCGGGAGCAGATCGCGCAGTTGAAGGCGTTCGGGTACACGAATTGGCAGGTCGGCTTTCATTATCTCAAGTTCGCACTGGTGATTGTGATCTTCGGGTTGATCGTTGGGATGGTGATCGGGGCGTTGCTCGGCTCTACAGCGGTGAAGCTCTATCATCGGTTTTTCCGGTTTCCGGTTTTGGAATTTAGTTTTGATTCCACGGCTTTCCTCTTCGCTGTGATCGTGAGCAGTGGGGCGACGCTGCTCGGTGTCGCTGGGGTGGTGCGTCAGGCGATGCGCCTCCCCCCGGCGGAGGCGATGCGTCCGGAGCCGCCCGCGGAGTTTAAGCCCTCCCAACTCGAACGGCTGGGGTTGACGCGATGGATTGGCCCCTCGATGAGCATGGCGATCCGTAATCTGGAGCGGCGCCCGTGGCAGGCGGTCTTTACGCTGCTGGGGCTTTCGCTGGCGACGGCCATCCCGATCGTCCCCGGAGCGATGGAGGACGGGATCGATTATCTTCTTGATTTTCAATGGTCTCAGGCACGGCGGCAGGATGCCACGCTCGGTTTGATCGAACCGGGCTCAGCAGCGACGCTCCATGCGATCCGCCAGCTCCCCGGGGTGATGGTGGCGGAGCCGTTCCGCAACGTGCCGGTCCGCTTCCGGGCGGGGCACCGGAGCTACCGGCTCGCGATCAGTGGAGTGCCGCCGGTGACGCATCTCAATCGCCCGATGGACGCCAATAGCTATCCGTTGCCGATCCCGAGTGATGGGTTGCTGATCTCCAAAAAACTGGCGGAGGTGTTGGGGGTCAAGCCGGGCGATCGGCTTTATACCGAGATTCAGGAGGGACGACGGCCTCGCTTTGAGTTGCCGATTGTCGGGTTGATTTCGGATTACTCGGGGCTGGCGGCGTATATGGAGATCGGGGCGCTGCGCCGGTTGATGAAGGAGGGCGACTCGATCAATGGGGCTTATGTGGCGGTCGACCCCGCCTTGTGGCGCACTTTTCTTAAAGAACTCAAGGAGACGCCCCGGATCGCCACGGTAAGTATCAACGCCGCCGTGCAGCAGACCTTTCGTAAGACGGTCGCCGAGTCGATCAGCCTGATGCGGAACATCTACTTTATCTTTTCGGTCATCGTCTCCTGCGGCGTGGTTTACAACAGTGCGCGGATTGCGCTCTCGGAACGGAGCCGCGATCTCGCGACCTTGCGGGTGATCGGGTTTTCCAATCGCGAAGTCTCGGCGGTTTTGATTGGCGAACTGGCGTTGTTGACGCTGGTGGCGTTGCCGATCGGGTTTTTGATCGGCGGGCAACTGGCGCATCTCATTGTCTCCTCTGCCAGTACGGAGACGGTGCGCATCCCGCTCATCCTTAGTTATAAGAGCTACGCGATGGCGGCGGGGATCGTCGTCGCTTCTGCCGGGTTTTCCTTTTATGTTGTCAGTCGCCGCTTGCGCAACCTTGACCTCCTCTCTGTCCTTAAAGCACGTGATTAAATGAGCAGTACCTCCACGACTCCCCGCCCGACCACCGCTCCGCGAAAGAAGAAGAGCCATTGGCGTAAAATCATCCCATACACGATCGGGGCGGCGCTCATCGGCTGGATCATCATCGGCCTTCTGCCTAAGCCGTTGGAGATCGAGGTCACCGCTGTCCGTCGCAAGCCGATGACCGTCTCCGTGGTGGAAGAGGGGCGCACGCGTATTCGCCATCGCTACGTGATCTCCCCGCCCGTCGCGGGTTATCTGGAGCGGGTGCCGCTGCGGGCCGGGGCGACGGTGGAGGCCGGTAAGACCGTACTGGCGACGTTGCAGCCGACCCCTTCCTCCCTGCTTGACCCGAGGACGAAGGCGCATGCGGAGGCGATGGTTAAGGCGGCCGAAGCGGCCCGGGAGCAACGTAGCGAATTGATCAAGAGCGCGGAGGCCGAGCGGGAACTCGCCAGCAAGGAGTGGCAACGGGCGCAGGATCTCCACGGGCGCAACGCGATCGCCCTGCGCGATTTCGACACGGCGCGGAGCCGTTTCCAGACCAGCGCCAGCCAGTGGCGCGCGGCGCAGTTCGCCTTGCAGGTGGCGGAGTTTGATCTCCAGCAGGCGAAGGCGACGCTGGAACACGCCAGCGGTGAGGTTCCCTCCGGCGGAGAGCGGCTCGAACTGCGGGCTCCGGTCGACGGGGTGGTCTTGAAAATTTTTGAGGAGAGCGCTCGCCAGATTGCTCCCGGCCAACCGGTGATGGAAATCGGCGATCCGCGCGATCTGGAAGCGGAGATCGAGCTGCTCTCCAGTGACGCCGTACGGGTAAAGCCGGGGGCGAAGGTGATCTTTGAGCAATGGGGTGGGTCGACGCCGCTGACCGGGCGGGTGGTGATGGTGGAGCCGGGCGGTTTTTTGAAGATCTCCGCGCTCGGTGTGGAGGAACAGCGGGTGTTGGTGCGGGTCGATTTTGACGAGTTGCCGCAAGAGGGGTTGGGGGATCGCTTCCGGGTGGAGGCGCGGATCGTGACGTGGCAGGGGGAGGAAGTGTTGCAGATCCCGACCGGAGCGCTCTTTCGCAAGGGTAACCAGTGGATGACCTTTGTGAACGACGGGAACCGGGCACGGGTGGCGGAGGTCGGGATCGCCCATAGCAACGGGATCGACGCTGAGGTGATCAGCGGTGTGCGCGAAGGGGAGCAGGTGCTCCTTCACCCGCCGGAGAATGTGCGCGAGGGGATTGCGATTTTACCGCGTCTGGTGGAATAAAACCGCTTTTTCCTGCGCGGCGATCCGCTATGATGACGCGCTTTCGCATCTATGTCACAGCCTCTAGATCTCGCCGAACGCCGTGCCTATTGGACGGCTCAAATGGACGAAGCCTTTGCCTTTATGGAGGCGATGATGCGCTATCCGCAGGAGGAATCGAGCGAGCCGCTCGTCTCTCTGCGCGAAGGGTTGGCGGAGCATGAGGTGCTTTTTTCCGATACGTTGATCAATCAGCGTTTCCCCCGGGTTTACTTCATCCGTAGCGGACTTTTGGGGAGTTTGCAGGCGGTCGCCGAGGCGATGAACCGGCGTGATTGGGTGCTCAAGGTCGAGGATGGCTACCGTTCCCCGGAGATGCAGCGCGGCCAGTCGCATAACCCGAAGCATTTCGATGTGATTCTCGAAAAAGTGGAGTGGGAACTGGGTGGTCAGCTTCCGGAGACGGAACTGATGATGCGCCGGGTCAGTGCGATGATTGCGACCCGTTGCCGCGTCGGGACGCATGTCTCCGGATCGGCGATTGATCTATCGGTCTTCTGCCGTAAGACGGGGCGGGAGATCGACCGGGGGGGGAGCTATATTGAGTTTTCAGAACGGACGCCGATGGCTTCACCTTTTGTCACGCCGGAGCAACGGCGCCATCGCGATGAGATCGAGGCGTTGCTCCTTGAGCATGGCTGGTATGCCTACCCGTATGAATTCTGGCACTATTCGAGCGGCGATTGCTATGCACAGCATCTCGCCGGGAACGGCCAGCCGGCGCGTTACGGTGCGGTCCGCTTCTGTGAAGGCAAGGGGCATGAGCCGATGAGCGAGGAGGAGAGCTCCGCATGGCTGGAGCCGCCGGCGTTTTTTGAAGCGCAGATCGCTGCGGCGTTGGAGCGGCGGCGTTAGTTACCTTTATTCCTGGCCCTCTTTGGCCCAGCGCCCGGCCAGCCAGCCGCAGACGACGAGCTGGAGGGTGTGGTAGAGGATGATCGGCAGGAGGATTAACCCCATGCCGGGGTGGCTGCCGAAAATCACTTGCGCCATCGGGACGCCGGAGGCGAGGGTCTTTTTGGAGCCGCAAAAAATGGCGGCCATCCGGTCGGCGTGGGGGAGGCGCAGCCACGTGCAGAGCTGCACAGTCGCCCGGAGCGCGGCGGCGAGCAGGATGGCGACCCCGGCGAAGGTGCTCAAGAGGAGGAGGGGGCTTTGGCCCGTCCAGATCCCTTGTCGGGTCGATTCGCAAAACGAGGTGTAGACGAGCAGGAGGATCGTCCCCCGGTCGGCACGGTTGATCCCTTTCTTGTGGCGTGCGGCCCATTCCCCGAGCCATGGGCGGGAGAGTTGGCCGAGGGTGAGCGGCAGGATGAGCCAGAGGACGAGATCAAGGATCACCTCGCCCAGTGGGAGGTCGACCCCACCGGCCTTGAGCATCATCTCGATCCAGAGCGGGGTGAGGACGACGCCGATCAGGCTCGAAAGCGTGGCGTTGAAGACGGCGGCGGCGATGTTCCCCCGGGCCATCGCGGTCATGGCAATGGAGGAGGAAACGGTCGATGGGAGGGCGCACAGGAAGAAGAAACCGATCTGCAAATCTCTGGGAAACCACCCGGCACTCGCCCAGAGAAAGACGATGCCCATGAGTGGGAAGAGGAGAAAGGTGCAGCTCTGGACGATGAGGTGGAGCCGCCAGTTGAGTGTCCCTGCTTTGAGTTTTTCGAGCGAGAGGCCGATCCCGTGCAGGAAGAAGATCAGCGCGACCCCTGCCTTGGTCAGAATTTCGGGTTGGAGGACTCCTCCTTTGGCCCCCGGTTCCGGGAAGAGGAGGGCGAGGGCGATCGCTGCCGCCATCCCGAGGATGAAGGGGTCAGGTTTCCATTTCATGAGGCCGTTCTGCTTTCAGAGACGGGGGGATGGGGGGATGGTTTTCCACGGCGAAGCCCCCAGAGGATGAAGGCGGCGCCGATCAGGAACATGAAGGTGGAGAGGAACTGGCCACGGGTGAGCCCGAGGGTGAAGGCGATCCCGGCGTCCGGCTCGCGGAATTGCTCGCCGAAGATCCGTACGCAAGCGTAGGCAATGAAGAAGATGCCGGTGAGCACCCCTTCCTTGAGCCGAAAACGGGTCCGTAGCACGAGGCAAAGCGCGAAGAGGAGAAGCCCTTCGAGCGCGGCGGCGTAGAGCGGAGAGGGGTGGCGCAGCGAGAGGAGGTTGGCAAGGACGGCGCGGACCGGTTCGCTGGTCTGCGGGTCGAGAAGGGCGTGGAAGATCGCCTCGGGCGAGGAGATTGCCGGGTCGACCCGCGTCATGCAGGCGATGGTCGCCCGGTCCGCCAGCGCCGGGTTATCGTAAAGCTCGCCGGGGAATTGCATCGCCCACGGGACGGTGGTGACGCGGCCGTAAAGCTCGCCGTTGATGAAGTTGGCGAGCCGCCCGAAGAAAATCCCGATCGGGGCGACGACGACGATGTTATCCCCCAGCCCCGCCCACGAAACGTGGTGCTTGCGGGCATACCAGAGGCTGTAGAGACCGACGCCAAGCAGGCCGCCGTGGCTCGACATCCCCCCCTCCCAGACGCGGAGGAGCCGCAGCGGATCGTGCAGCACGGCGTCGAGATCGTAGAAGAGGGTGTAACCGAGCCGCCCGCCAAGCAGGACGCCAAAGAGCGCGACGCCGAAGACAAAATCACCGACCTGCCCCGGGGCAAGCGAGGAGTAGCCGCGCCGCGCGAGGGTGACCCAGAGCCAATACCCGAGCAGGAAGCCAAGGACGTAGGCGAACCCATACCAGCGCACCCCGAAGGAGGCGCCGAATTCGATCATGAACGGGTTCCAGTAATGGACGTAGGCCAGTGACATGCCGCAACTTTGCCAATAGGCACGCTCCCGCGGCAATCCACAAGTTAAATCGACTGAATTACTAGACTTTCCGACGCTCGATGTGAGCGCCGAGCGCGTTGAGCTTCTCGTCGATCAGTTCGTACCCTCGGTCGATGTGGTAGACGCGGTTGACTTCCGTCACCCCCTCCGCATGCAGCCCGGCGAGGACGAGAGCGGCTGAGGCGCGCAGATCGCTCGCCATGACCGGTGCGGCGCTCAGGCGCGGGACGCCCTGAATGATGGCGGTCGCCCCTTCGAGCGTGATCTGTGCTCCCATCCGTTTCAATTCGGCGACGTGCATGAAACGTTGAGGGAAAATCGTCTCGGTAATGACGCTGATCCCGGTGGTTTTGCTGCTCAAAAGGGCGCACATCTGCGCCTGCATGTCGGTTGGGAATCCGGGGTACGATTCGGTAATGAGTTCGAGCGCTTTCGGGGCGCCGTTGCCGATAACCGTCATGCTGTTGCCGTTGGTTTCGATGCCGAACCCGGCTTGCGAAAGGCTTTCGCTCACGGCGAGGAGATGCTCGGGGATGACGCGATTGAGAGTCACACGCTTTCCGGCAATCGCGGCGGCGACGAGGAACGTCCCGGCCTCGATCCGGTCGGCGATGACGTCGTGCTCGGCTCCGTGGAGTTCCTTGACCCCCTCAATGACGATGCGGCGCGTCCCGGCTCCCTCGATCTTCGCTCCCATGGCGTTGAGGAAGTTGGCGAGGTCGACGACTTCCGGCTCGGCGGCGGCCCCTTCAATGACGGTGACACCGTCGGCGAGGACGGCGGCCATCATGACGTTATCGGTCCCGAGGACGGTCGAGCCGAACTTCCCTTGCAGGTTGATCTCGCACCCGGTCAGGCGTGAGGCAAAGAGGCGCACGTTGCCCCCTTCGACCCGGACCATCGCCCCGAGCGCTTCAAAGCCGCGCAGGTGGAGGTCGATCGGCCGATCGCCGATGACACAGCCGCCGGGCAGGGAGACGGTCGCCTCCTTCTCGCGCCCGAGCATCGGCCCGAGGACGCAGACCGAGGCGCGCATCTTGCGCACGATCTCATACGGGGCTTCCGTTTTGACCTTCTCCGCGCGGATGGTGACGGTGCCGCTCGCCCGTTCGACCTCAGCTCCGAGGTGGCTCAGGATCTGAAGCATGTAGTTGACGTCGCTCAGATCAGGGACGTTGCGGATGACGCACGACTCTTTCGTCAGGAGGCAGGCGGCCAGAATCGGCAATGCGGAGTTTTTGGAACCGCTGATGCGGACGTTCCCTTCGAGCGTGCGTCCGCCGTGGACCAGAATTTTATCCATAGAAAGCTGTGAGAAAACGGGAGACGCCTTGATAGTCGGCCCCGACGCGAACATCGCGATAGTGGTGGGTTTCCAAAAAGGCGGTTAGCGCCGCCGCTTGATCATGGCCGATCTCCAGCGCCAGTTGTCCGCCTGCTTCAAGAAACGCAGGAGCCTCAACGATCAGCCGTTCGATCAGTTCCGTGCCGACCTCTCCGCCATCAAGGGCGAGGTGCGGATCGTGCTGCACTTCGCGCGAGAGGGTCGCGATCTCTCCCCTCGGGATGTACGGGAGGTTGGCGACGATCAGATCGAAACGTCTCCCTTCCAGAGCGGAGAAAAGATGGCTTTCCAAAAATTCGACCCGCTCCTCCAATCCGAGGGCGGCGGCGTTTTCCCGGGCGAGCGAGAGCGCTTCCGGGGAGAGGTCGACGGCGCAACCGCGCGCTTGCGGGCATTCCCCCGCGAGGGTGAGCGCGATGATGCCACTGCCGGTGCCGATGTCGGCAAAGGTGAACGCCTTTTCCTTGTCGCGGTTGGTGAGCAGAAGTTCCATCAACGCTTCGGTTTCGGGCCGGGGGATCAAGGCACGTGCATCGCTGCGGAAGGTGCGTCCGTAAAATTCGACGCTCCCGAGGAGGTGTTGCAGCGGGATGCCCAAAGCACGCTGGCGCAGGAGATCGCGCAGCGGGGCAAGCTCCTGCTCGCCCAGCGGGCGGTCGAATTCCATGTAAAGGTCGAGCCGCTTCTTGCGACCAAGGGCGTGCGCGACCAGCAGTTCAGCATTGAGGCGCGGGCTTTCAATGGAACGCCGGGCGAGGTAATCGGTGGAACCACCGATGACTTCCAGCACGGTTTTCATCGTGTTGACATAAAGGGAAGCAGCCTTCAACGCAATCCCAATACGCTTAAAAAAGGAAGGTTTCGCGGCGCGGGCGTCGTTGCCACCCTTCGAGCGCGTGTCGCCAGATCTCGAAATGCTCTCTGCACCAGAGGTTCCAGACGGGGATGTTGCGTTGGCGGGCGATGCCGACAGCGGTCGCCGTGCCGCCGATGAGCGAGCCGCCACTCTCCGGAGCCCAGCAGAGGATGAACTCGACCGGGGTTTTCAGGTCGGCCCCGAGCGCCTGATGGACATTGCGGGCGTGCATCAGCCGGGCGCTCTCTGAGGTGCGCTCCCAGCAGGAGTGAGCCGTGGCGGCGAGCGTGAACGCTTCGGGGAGGTGGTGGAAGAGCGGGGAAGTGCTCCCGTTGTACCCCTCCCACGGCAGGAAGATCTCTTTATTCCCCCGGGCGAGGTCGCAGCCGGCTTCAAAAGCGGCGTCAGCCCCGTTGGCCGCGCCGCTGCGCAGGGTGAAAGCTTCGGCCAGCATCAGGGCAAGCTGGCTGATGAAGGTCTGCATCTCGACCGGGCAGGTGCGTGAGCCGATCCCGGCATAAAAACGACGTGCATCCATGGAATCTTCCAATTTCGGAAGATCATTCGATGTCGGGAGTGTCATTGTCAATCAGCATCTTCCGGTTTCGGAAGGTGAACGGCGAGTTTCCTTGTGCTTAAGCAAAATGTCATTGGCGGAGAAGTTCGGGGACACCGGCGGCGATTGGCGCTCAAGCAGGATGCGTTGGCGGCACGATTGACGTTGTTGGGGTGGAATTGCTCGGAGAACCTGATCAGCAAGATCGAGTCGGGGCATCGGCGGGTGATTGACCGGGAACTTTACCTCATCGCCCGGGCGTTGGGAGTCACGACCGATTCGCTCTTTCCGGGCGGGAAGCTTCCGGAGGGCGATCCGCGCTGGCGGGTGCCAGCTCCCTGACCTCTTATAGTAAACGACAAAACCGGAGCCACCTTTTCAGATGACTCCGGGAAAAAAGGATGGAGATGCTCCGTTTAACGGAGATAGGAGGGCCGACCGTTGGTGCGGACCGTCGGGGTGCGCTGATCCTCGGGCTTGACGAAGACGCCAATGAGAGGGCGCTTGGAGGGGGTGGCTGACTCGAAGTCGCTCACAAACCCTTCCCGGGTGCGGATTTCCACATGCCCCGCGCCGCGTCCCCCATAGACCAGAACGGAGCCGATCGGAGCCTTGAAGGGGTCTTTGATCGGCAGGCGGCGGAAGCCATGCTTCTGCGTGAGTTCGTGCCCGGCCTGTTTGGCGTAGGCGGTCTTCGGGTAGGAGTCGATGACGTCGGCTTCGAGCAACGCCGTCTTCACATAACGCCAGCAACGTTTGATCGAGTGCTTGCGGGCACGATTTTCGGCAATTTTTGCCGCCCGGATCATCCGGGCATCGTAGCGGAAACGGGTGGCCTGGGGGCCGAAACGGGAGACAGCATCCTCCCTCGTCAGACGCCGTGCGGTCTGGACATCCAGCAATGATGCACTCTGTGCTTCTGCCACGCCAGCCAGCGTCGGCAGGAGGAGGAGTGCCAATAGGATCTTTCGTACAGCAATCAAGATGGCGGGGATGAAACATGCTTTGCTCTGGTGCGTCAACCCTTTTCTACCCTCCGCTCCCGGGGCTTGCCTTGGGGGAACTCCTTTGGTATCCTCCCGGTGTTACCCCTTTTTTCCTCAATTCCCCCATGAAATACTCCCTTTTTTCTCTTGCCATAGCGGTCGCTTTTTCGGCGGCGGCTCCGTTGCTTCATGCTCAAGGCTCGCTGTTGTCGGAGGCGCAGCGCGCTTTTGTCGCCGGGGACCACGCGACGGCGAAGTCGAAGTTTGAACTGGTGCTCGCCTCTGATCCCGGCAACAAGGTCGCTGCTAATTACCTGCGGATGATCGCGGCGCAGGAGCAGGCGGGCGGGGGACGTGCGAAGGTGCAGCGTGATCTCAAGGGGGTCATTCTCCCTAAGGTGAGCTTCAATCAGGCGACGCTGGCTGATGCGCTGGAGTACCTGCGCCAACAGGCGAAGTCGGTCGGCGGCGTGCAGACGAGCTTTGTGCTCCAGCCGGGGGTCGACGGGAGTTTGCCGATCACGCTATCGCTGGAGCAGATTCCGTTTACGGAGGTGCTCCGTTATATCGGCGATCTGGCGCAGGTCCGGTTTGATATTGATCAGTATGCGATCTCGGTCCGGCCGCGTGGCGGAGCGGGTGGAGGCGGTGGCAGCGAAGCGACCCCTCAGTAACGCACCCGTACGAGATAGAGGCCATGTGCCGGGGCGGCGAAGCTGCTCTTGAGGCGCTGGGAAGGAGGGAGGTCGGGAGGGGGCGGTTCCAGAAAACGCTCCAGCCATTCCGGAGAGGCTTTCCCTTGAGCGCAGCGCACGAGCGATCCGGTCAACAGCCGGACCATCCGGTAGAGGAACCCATCGCCCTCAAACGTCAGGGTGAGAAGGCCACCCGGTTTCCCGGTGATGGCGATGCGGCTTACGGTGCGGATGGTGTCGCTTTCAGGCGCACCGCCCCGGTTAGCGGCGAAGCCTCCGAAATCGTGCCTTCCGGTTAGCTTTTCGGCGCAGGAGGTGAGGAGGTCGCGCTCCAGCGGGAGGAAGAGGTGCCACGCTCGGCCGACTTCCAGCGGAGGGAGGACGGGGGCGTTCCAGATCCGGTAGCGGTAGACTTTGCCGGTGGCGTCGAAGCGGGCGTGAAAGCCGGGGGCGGCCCAGCGGCAGCGGGTGATCCGGATAGCGGCGGGGAGCCGGCTGTTGATGGCGGCCTGCCATTGCTCGGGCTCGAGGCGGCTGGAGGCCGGGAGGTCGAGATGCGCCACTTGGGCGAGCGCATGGACGCCGGCGTCGGTACGACCGCTCCCGTGCACGGTAACCGGGTGGCCGACCATGGAGGCGAAGGCGGCTTGGAGATGATCCTGCACGGAGCCGCCATTGGCCTGACTCTGCCAGCCGCAGAACGGGGCGCCATCGTAACCGATGGTCAGGCGCAGACGGCGGCCAGGAGGGGTCATAGCTCGGGAAGCGGGGGGAGGGCCTGCGAGTCGAGGTAGTTCTGGAGGATCAGCACGGCGGCGACCTGATCAATGACCGCGCGGCTCTTCTTCTCATTGCGTCCGGCGGCGTGGAGCGATTTCTGGGCGGCGACGGTGGTGAGCCGTTCATCGACAAACCGGGTCTTGCACGGGGCGAGGCTTTCGAGCTTCTGGGCGAAGGCGCGGACTTTCTCTGCCGCAGGGCCGTAGGTGCCATTCATGTTGCGTGGCAGGCCGATAATGACCGTCTCGATCCCCTCGCGCCGGATGACGGCGGCGACCCGTTCCATCGGTTTGCCTTCCTTGACGTGGATGGTCTCCAGCGGGTGGGCCAACATGCCGAGTTCATCTGAAAGGGCGAGACCGATGCGGGCCTCCCCGACGTCGATGCCTAAAATACGCTTCATCATGCAAGGGAGCGATACGGCAAAGCGCGCCTTTGCGCCAGCCCGGAGATGAGAGAAAGTCACCTTGCCGGAAAACGTAAGCAAAAGTCACGATTGCGTAACCAATCGGCGTTGTTGGCCCGGGTGGGTGTTGGGAGAGTGGAAACTTTACTTATGGAGCGCTCAACTTTTCAGGTCCATTCATGGGTTCGGCATCCTGCCAATCCGGTGTTGCCATCCGGCGGGGGCGATTTCGATGCCACGGCATGTATGAACCCGATGGTGATCCGTCAGGGGGCGACTTATTATCTTTTTTACGCGGGCGGTGATCGGGAAGGGCGTCGGCAGATTTGCTTAGCCACTGCGCCGGTGGAGGATGTCACCTGCTGGACGCGTCTCGGGCCGGTGCTGGAGCGGGGGGCTGCGCCGGATGCCTTTGACCATTTTTGGTGCGTGCTCCCGATGGTTCACCGCTTCGGGGAGCGGTGGCATCTTTATTGGACCGGGCGTAACGATGCGCTTGGGGGCGGGTTGCAGGCCTTTACCGGGATTGGGCTGGCGACCAGTACGGATCTCATTCACTGGGAACGCTACGGCGACGGGCCGATCCTGCATGGTGATCATTTTCCGATGCTGCCGCGTTGTCGGGCGATTGCGGGAGGGGCGCGGATCGAGGAGCGGCAGACGCCGGAGGGGCGGACGCTCTATCGTTTGCACTACACCAAGCTGGTCGGGCGACCGGATGCGGATCAGCGGGTCGATCAGGAAAAACACTCGGCCTGTGCTTCCTCTTACGATGGAATTTCATGGTTTGACCACCGGTTGCTTCTGAGTCCCAGAGAGGAGGCTGATTACGAGAACGCCGCGACGATCGCGCTCAATACCTGGAAGGTCAAAAGAGGTTATCGCGCCCTCTACGCCGGTATCGGGAGCCGTTTCGGGGCTTACTCGATCTGCGAAGCCGCTAGCATCGACGGGGAGGTCTGGGAGCGGGGTGCCCCGGGGGAGAATCTTGCGCTGGCACCGGAGGGGGAAGGGTGGGAGAGCGAGATGACCGCCTATCCGAACGTGATTATAGAGAACGGTTCGCTGCGTCTTTTCTATTGCGGCAACGGGTACGGGGCCACCGGGATTGGAACCGCTCTCGCCGCTCAAATTGTTGATTGAATGCCCATTTTACCATGACTCTATTTACCTTTGATGCCGCCCTCCCTCTGACCTGTACCCAACAACTTCAAGCCGTGATCGACCGTGTGGCAACGGCGGGTGGCGGAGAGGTGACGCTCCCTGCGGGGCGCTATACGCTTGGGAGTGTGGAGTTGCGCAGCGGCGTGCATCTCCACCTTGGGGCGGGGTGTGAGGTGGTCGTCAGTACGGAGCGTGCGGATTACGCCGATCAGCTCTGGTATGCCGGGACGCCCAATCCGGTTGATTACTTGCAAGCGCTCTTTTTTGCCCGGGATGCGGAAGATCTCTCGATCACCGGAGCGGGAACGATCTTCGGGGAGGATAAGGCGTTCTGGGAACCGCTGGAGCGGGAGAGCTTCGCACCGGAGGCGATTCATTATCGCAAAAAGGGGTGGCGACCGATGATGGTGGCGCTGGAGCGGTGCCGCCGGTTCCGGCTCGAAGGGGTCCGCTTTGTGGCTTCGCCCGCTTATGCGCTTTGGCTGATCGCCTGCGATGATGTGACGGTGCGTGATGTTCAGGTCGATCACGATTTCCATGGGCCGAACACCGACGGGTTCCACTTAAGTTCATGCCAGCGGGTGACGATCTCGGGGTGCCATTTCGTGACGGGGGATGATGCGATCGCCATTGACGGCGATGGGACGCGACCGGCCAGTGATATTTCCATTTCCAACTGTCTTTTTGAGACGATCACCAATGCTGTCCGACTCTACACCGGGCTCGACCCTTGGGTGAAGGAGCCGGTGCCGGGGGTGGTCGAGCGGGTGTCGATCAACCATTGTGTCGTGCGCAACGCCTCCTGCTGGCTCAACGTGGTGGCATGGGACGGGGAGATCCGTGGGGTGGTGGCGCAGGGAATCGTCGGGCGGCAGGCGCTGCCGGGGACGGCGCTTTTCATGCAGACACGCCGGGGAACGATCCGCGATGTGGCGGTGAGCGATTGGGTCTATGAAGGCAACGGGGTGGCGACCTTCATCGCGGACCAGCCCGGGGCGATCGCTGATGTGGCGTTGTGCCGGAGCCGCTTCCGCATCACCCCTTATCCCAAGGAGTGGGCAACTGCGTTGCCGCAGGGGGAGCAGGGTTACACGGTCTATCACGGCGCGCCGTGGATGATTCATCTGGAGGAGACGCGGGAGGTGACTTTGCGGGAGTTGGAGGTGATCTGGCAGGGGCAGGAGGCGATGCCGCCGGTGCTTGTGACCGGGGCAGCCGGGGCGGCGGCGCTGGCGCAGGGGGGATGCGAGATAAAGACGCGCAGGGAGTAATCCAAGAGCGTTCTTGCCAATACAGGGGATTTTTCTCTAAGGTTTTTCCCCAAGCGGGGGGGAAGAATCTCCCTGATTGCATACTGCATCACCATGAAATTACCGTTGGTTCTTCTTGCCTCGGGTCTGGTCATCGCCGGACCTTTCACGCTTCCCTCCTACGCTCAGAAAGCGGAAACTTCCCAAGCTGCCGAGCAGCAACAGCCGCCCGGCGATCCCGGTTGGCCCCGGACGGCGACCTCACAAGGGGTGGAACTGACGGTTTACCAGCCACAGGTCGACGAATGGAAAGATTCGCGACTCCTCAAGGCGCGGGCGGCTTTTGTGATGACACCGGGCAAGGGGAAGCCGGTGGTCGGCGTGATGGAACTTTCCGGGCCGACGACGACCGATCTCGAAAAGCGGACGGTCTTTATCCGGGAGATGAAGGTGAGCGCTGTTCGCTTCCCGTCGCTGCCGGAGGCTGAAGTTCCCGCAACGGAAGCGCTTTTTCGCAAGGCTTTCCCTGCGCGTTCGATGACGGTTTCGCTCGATCGCTTGATTGCAGGGCTGGAGCATAACGCCAAACCGGTGGAACTGAAGATGGACCCGCCGCGCATTGTGATGAGTGAGCAGCCGGCGTTGCTCCTTCTGGTGGAGAACAAGCCGGTGCTTGCGCCAGTGGGCGAAGGGCAGTTTGTGGTCAACTCCAACTGGGATCTCTTCTTTGATAAGGGGAGTTCGCAATACTATCTTTTGGGTGGTTCGCTTTGGTATAGCGCCAAGGCGCTCGACGGGGAGTGGGCTCTCGCGACAGAGCTTCCGGCGTTTTTGAAGGCGTTGCCGGACGGGACGCAGTGGGAGCATGTGAAGAAGGCAATCCCGCCGAAGGTCGAGCAAGGGCGCTCGGTGCCACAGGTGGTTTTTTCTGATCAACCGGCGGAACTGATTGTTTTCAAGGGAAACCCGGTCTGGGAAGCGGTTCCGGGCGGGAGCCTCGAATGGGGACGTAATACGGAGAGCTGGGTCTTCCGAAAAGGGGAGACGCTCTACTTCCTCGCCAGCGGGCGCTGGTTTAGCGCACCGGGCTGGGACGGGCCGTGGAGCTATGCCGGAAACAATCTGCCGGAAGATTTCCGCAAGATCCCGCATGATAGCGATTGTGCGGAGGTGCTCGCTTCGGTCCCCGGAACGCCGGAGGCTTCCGATGCGATCCTGCTGGCTTCTGTCCCGCGCGAGGCGGTGGTGAAAGTCAAGGAGGCGGAGGAGAAGGCGCTCGCTGTCTATAACGGGGAGCCGGAGTTTAAGCCGATCGAAGGAACGCAGATGACCTACGCGGTCAACACCAGCGCCGACGTGGTCCGTGTGGAGAATCAATATTATCTTTGCCAGAATGGCGTCTGGTTTGTCTCTACGACGCCTAAGGGGCCGTGGAAGATCTGCCGGACGGTGCCTAAGGTGATTTATACGATCCCGCCTTCCAGCCCGGTGCACCGGGTGGTCTATGTGACCGTGGAGGAGGGGAATAGCCCCGATGTCGTCGTTTGCAGCTACACAGCGGGGTATGAAGGGGCGTATATCGCCGGGGTGGCGACGGGGGCGGTCCTCGTCTGGGGGACCGGGTACTATTATCCACCGTATGTCGCGTGGGGAACGGTGCCGGTCTATTACCCCTACCCGCAGACTTATGGCGCAGCGGCGGTTTACAATCCGTACACCGGGGGGTACGCCGTTGGGCAGCGCTATTATGGACCGTACGGAAGTGCCGGGAGCGCCGCATGGTACAACCCGAATACCGGCAATTACGGACGCGCCGCCCGGGTGAGCACCCCTTATGGGGCGAGCACTTATGCCGCCGGGTATAACCCCCGGACTGATACGGCGTGGTCGACCCAGCAGAATTACAACGGTTACTCGCAGTGGGGCTCTTCCGCAGTGCAGCGTGGCGATGACTGGCTGCGCACTGGGCATGTGGTCAATGAGAACGGCGGGGCCGTAGCGTGGCAAGGCTCTGAAGGGGGTGGCCATGCGTGGAAGACCGATAATCATTCCGGCGGGACGGCTCATCACGACGGCGATTTCTACGCCGGGCATGACGGAAATGTCTATAAGCGGGACGAAAACGGCGACTGGGCCAAGTATGACGATGGTGACTGGGATTCTGTCGACGGGCCGCAGCGTTCTTCGAGCCAGTCGGAGCGTTCTCAGGCAAATGCGCAGGAGCGAAACCGCGAGAACGCGCAGCAGCAGCAGAATCTCGCCTCCACTCAGGGGCAAGGGGAGGCGGCTCGCGAGCGTGCCAACCGTGACAAGAGTGAAACAGCATCTGAGACGACGGGGCGCAACCGCGGTGATCAGGTAGCCACCACTCAGGAACAGCCGACTGGGGAGAACCGGCGCAATGGGGAGCAGACTCGTGAGCAGACCGGGGAACGCTCTCGGGAGCAGACTGGCGAGCGCACCCGGGAACAGAGTGGCGAGCGGACTGGCGAGCGCACTCAGCGTCAGGAGGCGACTACGCAGGGAGAGGGTCGCCAGCGGGATCGTGAAACGACGGGGCGCCGATCAACCCGGCAGCCTTCCGATGAAGTCTCGCGCCAATTGGATCGCGACGCCTCCAACCGTCGTTCGGGAATCTCGCGGGAACAGCGGACTCGCGAATCGCGTTCCTTTGAACGACGTGGTGGTGGAAGGGGCGAAGGATCTCGAGGCGGGGAGCGCGGTGGCTCCCGGCGCGGGGGGCGCAGTTAAGGAAACGCTGAATCAAGCAAGTTGGTCATTTCCGCGTCTTTAGGAGAGGTAGTGGAGAAGTGTCTCAAAAACCGATCGAAGCTGCCTGCGCTTTTGTCGGGCTTCATGGAATTAGTGTCTCCATTAGCGTCTCCTTGAGAAGATGACCCAGAGGCCACTTTCTCTTCGTTAAGCGAAGAGAGGGGTGGAACGTTCTCAGAGAACCCTTCTCCCCGTCAACGGCAAGTCCGGGGCGGGAGGTGGGTTTTCTAGGTTCCGGAAGGGAGAGTCGCCGGCTTCACTGCCGCCACTTTCGGATCAGTTGATCGATCGGGTAGATCCATTCGATCTCATCGTGTCGACGCTCGATCGGTGCGAATAGCCCGTTCATCGGGATGAGGCGGTAGAGGCGCGTGGCAGGATTGATGATCTGGAGTTTTCCGCAAGCCATCCCTTCGTCCCGGAGCCGTGCGAACACGGCGTCTCCGTTGGAAGGAGGGACGGAGCAATCCAGAATCACGATATCCCCCGGTTCAAAGGTGGGGGTCATCGAATCGCCTCCAATTCGCAGCGCGATGGCTTCGGATGAAGTAATTTCTACGGCAACCCGCTCTTCACCCGGGTTGAGGGTGCGGGGATCGGCGGCCTGCATCACCTGAGACCACTCAATGACAGGGAGCCGACGTAACGGTGGAAACCGGCGGGACTCCCGCTCCCGTTCGACTAGGGGGTCAAGCGTGGAAGTCATTGCGGTGCGAGCCATGAGATCCATCAGGCGTGGTGAGGCCTTCTGATACCCTTTGCGAAGTTTCCGCATGGTCTCCGGCGTGATCATGACGGCGGCAGCCATCGCTTCGGGTGATAGCTCCGCCTGTGCAAGATAAGTCTCAATAAGACGGGCTTGTTCCGGGAATCTGGACATTTGAGACTTTTTCCGTTTGATGGTCTTTTTAAGACTCTTTATAGTCTTATTGTGACTACTGCGAACCGATCTATCAAACCCAAGGGGAGAAAGACTGTCAACGTTAGACTCCCACGAGTTGTGAGAGGGTGGTGGGAGGTCCTACGCCTTAGCGGATGGGCCTGATATCCGGTTTTGGAATGCAGGTTGCCCTCTCCCATGAACGAGCCATCCTTTTTTATCCGGGAATCCATCCGTTACGCCCGGACGTTGTCTTACCAAGACTGTTTGCGATATCTCGAAGGGATGGTGCTGTCGTGTGGAGACAACCCCGAGGTGGAGCATTTGCGGGAGATCGTGGTGACGCTGCGGCAGTTTAGTGAAAAATTGGCGTGTTACGAAGGGAGAGAGGCAAGTCGCATTGCCCGCATGGAGGGTGGTGGGTTTCCATCGCCGGCTTCCGCTGGAGGGAGGGAAGGTGCGAGTCCTTCTCATTAGCAAGAGCGACGCCGGGGGTGGTGCTGATCTGGCGGCTTACCGTTTGGCAAAAGCGCTGGATGAGGTCGGGATCGAAGCGAAACTGTTGGTTCGATTCAGGGAGGGAGAGGACGAGCAGGTTGACTTGATCCCGGCCTCAGCTTTTGGGCTTTTGCGTCGGGGGCGGGGTTGGGTCGATAAGCTCCCCGGGCTGTTCCTACGAGAGCCTGAAACGCTCTTTTCTTTGAATCTGCTCTCGGCACGGATGCGGGAGGTGGTGGCCGGATATCAACCAGATCTCGTTCATTTCCACTGGGTGCATGGAGGGTTCTTGGGGATTGAAGCGATGGCGCACCTCGGGTGTCCCGTGGTTTGGACTTTGCATGATATGTGGGCTTTTACCGGGGGGTGTCATTATGCTCAAGGATGTCGTCGTTTTGAGCAGGAGTGCACGCAATGCCCGTTGATCCGCTCCGGTCCGGCGGCGTGGAACGACCCGGCGCGTTGGGTCTTCCGGCGTAAGGAGCGGGCGTGGCGCGGCTGGCAGGCAGGGGTGATCACTCCGAGCCGATGGATGGCGGGCGAGGTAGCGGCGTCACGGCTATTGGGGCGGTGGCCTTTGAGAGCGATCGATAACGCCCTACCGATTGAAACTTTCCACCCGGGGTGCCGGGAGGAAGGTCGCCATCGACTCGGGCTGGCGCAGGGGGAGCGGGCTCTTCTTTTGGTTAATCCGCATCAGAAACGTAAAGGGGCAGATTTGATTGGCCCTTAGGTGGAGGCGATGGTGCGGGAGGGGGGGCACCATGCAGGGCGATTGGTTCTGGTGCAGGCAGGTGGGGAAGCACCGCGTCGGGTTACCCCGTCGATCCGCGTGATTTCAACAGGTCGCGTGGCCACGCAGAAGGAGATGGCGTGTTTGTATGCGGCGTGTGATCTCTTTGTCCTGCCGACGCTGGAGGACAATCTCCCCAATTCCGTGGCAGAGGCGCTTTGCTGCGGGACGCCGGTGGCCTCTTTTTCTACTGGAGGTCTCCCTGAAATGGTGGAGGAGGGGGAGAATGGCGCTCTTTCACCGGGGAACAATCCGGCGGGGTTGGCAGCGGCCGCGTGGCGATCGCTCAACCTTGATCCCGCTTGCCGTGAAAAAATCGCCCGGCAGGCCCGCGCACGCTATTCGCCACAAAATGTGGCCTGCCAGCATCGGGAGTTTTATTCCCGGATGCTGGCAGGCCATCGACAAGGTTAAAGGCGGGAGCGTCGGTTACGCGTCGTCGCGCGATTTCTCGGAACGCCGCCGTGCGTTGGCGTCGAGGATCTTCTTGCGCAGGCGCAGGCTCTTGGGTGTCGCCTCGACGTATTCGTCCGGGGCGATGTACTCCAGCGAGCGCTCCAGCGTCATTTCCACCGGCGGCGCGAGAGAGATCCCCTTGCCATCGCCCGAGGAGCGCATGTTGGTGAGCTTCTTGGCGCGGCACGGGTTGACGGGCATGTCGTCCGGGCGGGCGTTTTCACCGATGATCATCCCTTCGTACACATCGGCCTGCGCTCCGATAAAGAGGCGGCCACGTTCCTGAATGGTCTCCAGTGCGTAGGCGGTTGAAACACCGGTCTCCATGGAGACGAGCACGCCGTTGTTGCGCGTCGGGATTTCGCCCTTGTGCGGAGCGTATTCCTTGAAGAGGTGCGACATGATGCCATGGCCGCGCGTGGCGTTGACGAGGTCGGTTTCAAAACCGATGAGGCCACGGGTCGGGACGACGGCTTCAACCAGAACGCTGTGCGTCTGGTGATCCATGTTGACGATTTCCCCCTTACGGGCGGCGAGGCTCTGGAGGATGTCGCCGAGATTCTCGGTCGGAACATCGACGTAGACGGTCTCCATCGGTTCGAGCAGCGTGCCATCTTCGTCACGGGAGAAGATCACCTCGGGGCGGGAGATGAGGATCTCAAACCCTTCGCGGCGCATCTGCTCGACGATGATGGCGATCTGCATTTCGCCACGCGCCTTGATCTGAAAGTGGCCGGCGGTGTCGGTTTCGCTAAAGAGGATCGAGACGTTGGTGCGTGTCTCGCGGACGAGGCGCTCGCGGACCTGCCGCGCGGTGAGGAGTTTCCCCTCGCGCCCGGCCAGAGGGCCGTCATTGATACAGATCTTCATCGTGATCGTCGGCGGGTCGATGTCGACGAACGGGAGCGGGATGCGCTCTTCGGTATCGGTGATCGTCTCGCCGATGAAGACATCTTCAAAGCCGCAGAGGCCGACGATGTCGCCTGCGCTGGCGTGTTTGAGTTCGACCTTGTTCAACCCCTGATGGCCGAAAATGGCGGTGATGTTGGCGCGCTCGCGGTTGCCGTCCTTATGAATACAGACGACGGAATCACCGACCGAGACCCGACCGCTGACGATGCGCCCGTAGGCGATCCGGCCGAGGTAATCGGAGTAATCGAGGTTGGAGGCGATCATCTGGAAGTAGCTCACTTCCGGGGCCTTAGGGGCGGGGATATGTTCGACGATCGCTTCGTAGAGCGGCTCAAAGTTATCGGAAGAGTCGGTCAACTCGCGCATGGCATAGCCGTCGCGGCCGCTGCCGTAGATGACCGGGAAGTCGAGCTGGTTGTCATCGGCGTTAAGTTCGACGAAGAGGTCAAAGACCATATCGAGGACCTTGTGCGGGCGGGCGTTCTCGCGGTCGATCTTGTTGATGACGACGATTGGCTTCGCGCCGTTCTGCAACGCTTTCTTGAGGACGAACTTGGTCTGCGCCTGAGGCCCCTCGTAGGAGTCGACGACGAGGAGCACCCCGTCCACCATCTTCATGATCCGCTCCACTTCGCCGCCGAAATCGGCGTGCCCGGGGGTATCCACAATGTTCACGTGGTAGTCGCGCCAGCGGTAGGCGGCGTTTTTCGCGCGGATGGTGATTCCTTTCTCTCTTTCGAGATCCATGGAGTCCATGATGCGGTCTTCGGAGGCGATGGCCTGGTTGGCACGAAAGGTTCCCGCCTGCTTGAGCAGTTGATCGACCAGCGTGGTTTTGCCATGATCGACGTGAGCGATGATGGCGATGTTGCGGATATGTTCCATAAAAGAGCAGTAAAAAAAGGGGCCGAAATATGCAGGGCGATCGGCATGGCGTCAACGCGTTTATGCAGGGTAAGCGGTGGAAAGTGTAAGAAATCTACGTTTTTGAGGTCGGAAATGACCCAAATTGGTCATCGGGATGGAGGTTGGCCGGAAGGGTGAGGGGCAAGGAGCGATGATTTTCATCAATAAGAGGGTTGACTTCAAGAGCGACGCCCGGCATTTTCACTCTTCCTTTTATCTTTTGTAACCCATGGCCAATACCAAATCCGCAGCCAAACGCGCCCGTCAGGCGACTGTCCGTACCGCGCAGAATCGTGCCGTCGAGAGCGCGATCAAAACCTACACCAAAGCTTTTAATGCAGCCGTGACCGCCGGTAAGAAGGACGACGTCAAGACCGGGCTCACCACGCTGGTCTCCGCGCTCGACAAGGCGGCGAAGCGCGGGCAGGTGCATCGCAATCTGGTCAATCGCCGCAAGAGCCGTCTCCAGAAGAAGCTCGCCGCGCTCGCCTAAGCGAACGCTGGTCGGAAATTTTTGCACGAAGAGTTGCCGTTGTTTAAATGGCAACTCTTTTTGCTGCCCGGATGTCGTCTCGACCGGGAATCAGCACGGCGGTAGCCAGAGCGGGCACGGGAGGAGCAGGGAGGCGATTTCTCCCCGGGGAGCCTGAAGTTGTTCGATCGCCATTTCCGCCGCACGTTCGCCCATGTCGGTGAAATTGGGGTGAGTCGTCGGGAAACGCTCGCCCCAAGTGATGTCGCTCTGGTGATCGAAACCGGCAATGGCGATCTCGTCCGGGATAGCGATGCCTTTCCCGGTGAGGAGTTCGGCAAGGTGGTAGGCATGTTGATCGCTCGGGGCGATGATCGCCGTAGGGCTTGGTGAGAGTGCGAGGAGGGCGGTGACTTCCCGTTGGAGCGCATCGATCGAGTCGGGAGTTTCAGGGAGGGTCCGTACCTGTTCCGGACGGAGGGGGAGGTTGGCCTCTGCGAGTGCCCGCTGGTAGCCTTCGAAACGATCGTCAACGGAACGGAAGGTAAGAGTAGGCTCAAAGCGGAGGAAGGCGATTTCCCGATGTCCCTCCCGGATGAAATGGCGCGTGATTTCCCTGCCCGCATGGCGGTTGTCAAAGATGACGTGGGGACGGCGCATCCCGGGTTGGTAGAGATCGACGACGATGATTGGGAAATCGCGCCATTGGGTCGCAAGAGCGTCGGCTTCCCCGGGTCGGTAGGGAGTCGGATAGAGGATGATGGCCTGCACGCCGCGTTGTTGCATCGCGAGGATCTGTTCTCGCTCCTCATCATAGGAAGTGTTGGTGAAAGCGATCTCCATCAAAAATCCGCGCGAACGGGTGATCGCCTCTGCACCTTCGAGAATTCTCAAGGCGTGGACCGATTGGAGCGTTGGGGTGATGTAGCCGATGCGGGGCGGCTCTGTGGAGAGGGGGCGTTCCCCCTCCAAGGCGGCGATGTAGATGCCGCTCCCTTGCCGTTTTCGGACCCACCCTTCGGCGGCAAGGGCGGCGATCGCTTTGCTGATGGTCGGACGCCCGACGCGGTAGAGTTGCTGCAATTCGCGCTCGCCCGGTAACTGGAAGCCGATCTCTTCTCCCCGGCGTCTCCAATATTCCTCAAAGATCTGTTCTTTGATTTGCAGGTACTTCGGGTTCATCAGGCGTGGTTTTGGGAGTGATGTGGCTTGGCCAAAGGGGGTGGGACATCGGCAATTTTTCAAGCCCGGGGAGGGAAAGTCAATCGGGAAGGGGGCTTTTAGGTGGTTGTAGTGGAGTAGAAAGTGATATTGGCTTTACCAATTTTGTTGACGGGGAAGGATGCTCTTGTCGTAGTGTTTGCTTCTAAAACGATGATTTCTTCTCCCTCCTCCGTTGATGTCGATCCGCTTTGGGTTGATTGGATTTCCCAATTTCAAAACCCCCCTATGGAATTCCGGCCCGTTCCGTTTGTGATCCTCAATGATGAATACCCGGAGGGGCGAGGGGAGCGGCAACTGAGTGCTTTGATGGAACGGCTTCATGCAGCCGGTTATGGCGGCGGCTATTTTCATGCGCGGCCCGGGCTGATCACCGAGTACCTCTCTGCGCGTTGGTTTGAGTTGATCCGGCATTGTGTTCGGGAAAGCCGGCGGCTCGGGATGACAGCGCATCTTTATGATGAAAATTCATACCCGAGCGGGTTTGGCGGCGGGCATGTCCCGGCCCTCGCTCCGGAGACGAAATCACGGTTCGTTAGCTTTATTCGGGGAGAGGGGCGGGAGGCGTTGCCGCCGTCGTTCCTCTCGCTTCATGAATGGGTTGTGGGGGAGGAGTTGCCCCGGGAGGCGCCGATCGGCGTTGGGGAGGTCGAGCCGGAGACGCCGTGGGTCGCTTTGGTGGAAGGGGTTGGCAGGAGTTCGGCGTGGTATGGGGAGACGAACTATACGAGTCTGATCGATCCCCGGACGGCGGAGGTTTTTCTGGCGACGACTTACGATGCCTACCATCGGGAACTGGGGGAGCTTTGGGATAGCGTTCCCTCCATTTTTACCGATGAGCCTAACCTTTCGGGGTATGACCCCGGGCCGTGGTCGCCGGGGCTGCATTGGACGCCTTACTTTCTCGGGCAGTTTCGTATTCGCAAGGGCTACGACCTTCGCCCGCATCTGGTGACGCTTTTCTTTGATACCGGTGATTGCCGGGAGGTTCGCTACCATTTCTATGATCTCATGCACCAGCTCTGGATGGAGAACTGGGCGCTGCCGCTGGAGCGTTGGTGTCAGGGGCGCGGGATTCGTCTCACCGGGCATTACCTTGAGCACAACTGGCCTTGCCCGTATGCGACGCCGGGACATGTTCATCTTCTGGCACACATGGATTGGCCGGGGAGCGATATGCTGGGGTCGTATCTCTTAAAGGGGCATGATTTTTACGATGTATCGGGGTTTGACCCGGTGCCGCCCGGGATGGAGCCGCATGGGCTCTACTATCTGCGTCAGGTCGGATCGGTGGCTAACCAACTAGGGAAGGAGCGGACGGTCAATGAATGTTGGGGCGGGGGTGGCCATGAATCGACCCCGGCGGACTGGATGCGCATCGCCCGATGGCTGATCGTCAATGGGGTGAACCTGTTGGTGCCGCATTCGTCATGGGATACGGTCCGGGGGGCGCGCAAGTGGGATTATCCGCCTAACTTCGCGCCGCAAAGCCCGTGGTTTGATCATCTGCGCCCGCTCAATGAGGAGTTGGCGCGGCTCTGCTGGATCGCTACCCGTGGGGAGGCAGTGAATCGTTTGTTGGTGGTCGATGCTTTAACCAGCGGCTTTTGTTTGTCGGCCAAGAGCGAATCTTCCCACCCCGATGCGATCGAGGCAGTGGAGAATCCCTCCAGTAAGAAGGGGGCAATGGCGTTGCCAAAGGTCGACGGGTTGAGGCGGGCGGCGAATCGCTTTGCACAGGCGTTGGCCGAGGCGCAGGTCGATTACGATCTGGGGGATGAATATGTGATGGAGGAGTTCGGGGAGAGTCGTGGAGGGTACTTGAGGGTAGGGAAGCAATCGTATGCTTTGGTGGTGCTCTCTCCCGGATTGATGAACCTGCGTTCGCAGACAGTTGATTTGTTGGAAGTGTATTTGGCATCAGGCGGAAGGGTGCTCGGGGTTGGCGAATCGGCGTTGCTGGTTGATGGTGCGCCTTCAGCGCGGTGGGAGGCTTTGCTGAAACGCTATGGTTCCCGGATTACTTTCTTTCAGGAAGCCGATACGCTGCTGGCAGCGATGATACGGGAAGTGCCGCCACGCCTTGTTTTTGAGGAGGGGGGATCGCGGTTGGGGGTGCTTCACCACTACCGACGCCTGCCTGATGGTGAGCTTTTCCTGATCGTGAACTCTTCCCCTGAAACGTTCCGCGCTGTGGCTTTGATTGCGACGGAATATCGTGCCGTGAGTTTGCTTGATCCCAAGAGTGGCGAGGTGGAGAGGGGGGTGTGGAGGCAGGAGGAGGGGGGATTGCGTCTGGAGATCGCGATCCCGGCGGGGGGCGCTCGGGTGATTCGCACCGGTTCCTTTGCAGTCGAGGGGATGATGCGAGGGGTTGCTAGTGAAGGTTTGCTGGAGTTGCTGCGGATCGAGCGGGTTTCCCCTAATGTCGCCGTGCTGGACGTTGCGGAATTGGAGGTCGGAGGGGAGCGGTTTCCGATGGAGAATGTGGCCCGGGTGAACGAACGCTATTGGGCGCTTCACGGCTTGACGACCAACGGCTGGAACGGGGTGATTCAATATAGGGATCAACTTGTCAGTCGCGATGCTTTCTTTGATGACCGTAGCGGTGGGACGGTCGGCTATGAGATTGAAATTGCTCCCGGGGTGGAGCTTTCGGGATGTTCGCTAGTGGTGGAATGCGCTTCGCTTTGGCAAGTGAAGGTCAATGGAGAGCGGCTCGCTTTTGAGACGGGAGAGACCTTCCGTGATCCCCGTTTTGAGCGGCAAGCGGTGGGCCATCTCCTGCGTCATGGGCGCAACCGGGTGGAGCTGATCGGTTGTCCCTTCTCCGTGCGGCAGGAGATCGCGCCGATCTATCTTCTGGGCGATTTCCATTGTGAACCGTGCGAGGTCGGGTTCAGGATGGTTCCTTCGCAACGGTTGAAGCTCGGGTCGTGGAGATCGCAGGGGTTGCCGTTTTATGATGATGCGATGAGTTACCATGTTCGCCTTCGTGGGCCGGCAACGCGGATCTCGCTACCCCCGGAGTGTTGGGGTGGTTCCTTTGCCATCGTGCGGCAGGAGAGGAGGGAGATCGGGCGGATTTTTGAGAGCCCGTGGCGGCTCGATCTCCCGCAGGCCATTTCCGGGGAGGTGGAGATCGTGATCATTGGCCTTCCCTGTCATCTCTTGGGGCCATGGCACGACGCCGATGCTCCTTCTTCGATTTGCTCCCCGCACCAATGGGTCGGACCTCGCATCAAAATGAAGCCGCAACCGGGGGAGTGCTATCGGCTTCCTGATCTCGGGTTGTTTTCGCTCCCGGGTTCATAAAAAAAGGCCCGTTCCGGTTTGAACCACCGGGAACGGGCCTTGTTTCTCTATGATTGAGGTTTAGTGCATCTCGGCAGCGACCTTGCCAATGCCGCCACGGTAGTAGTGGAAGACGACGTTGGGGTGGTCGGCGAGGAGCGACATCGGGCAGGAGCTATCGGCCAGGCCCTTGCTGATCATGAAGGCGCTCAGGCGCATCCCGAAGGGGGAGTCGTGCCGCCCGGCCTGCCAGATGGAGACGCGCTCGGCTTTCCATGTTTCGAGCGGGCCAACGGTGGCGGCGCGGTTTGGGACGCCGAGGATGTCACCGCCGCTGGAGGTGCGGGCGTTCTGCATGATCGTGACCGGGTGGAGGTCGACGACGCGGGTGCTGAGGCGGCGGTACTCTTCAGGCGTCGGTGGCTGGTCTTGGTAGGCACCGGTGCGCGGGAGCGGGTCGTTGAAAGCCCAGTGTTTGATGTCACCCTGCCCGCCTTGCATGACGATGCAGCGGATTTCATCAAAGGAGGCGCTATAGCGTTTGAAATCTTCTTCGGTGCCGGTTGGGTAGTGAAGGTTCTCTGCCGGGATGCGCAGTTCCTCGCGGATGCGGCTAAAACAAAGCTCGTGGTTGGCGCGGCCAAAGGAGAGCGGGTGATCGAGGCCGACGGCTTTCCCGTCGATGAACCATTCGTCCATGCCCCAGAAGTGAGCCCCTTTGGCTTTGAGGTTGAGATTGAGCGTGTTGACCATCTGGGCGACGAGCGGGAGCTGCTCGGTCGGGCCGATCGGGCCACAGATGCCGGTCGGGTTGTCCGGGGTCGATTGTTGCCAGGCTTCGATATATTCGAGCGCTTCGGCGCAGTAAAACTCTTCGAGCGTGTCGTAGAGTTTGACCTGAAAGCCGGGGCGCGAAAGCTGGACGAGATCTTTCTCCGTGAGGGTGGAGGCGTCGCGGAGGATCTGGGGGTCGAGGGTGGTGTAATCCCACCAATCGGGGGCGAGTTTGCTTAAGGGGCGTGACATAAGGTGTGGTTAAGGGATGACGATGGCGGCAGCGCCCAATCGCTCCGCGAGCGGATCGAAGGAGGGGTCGCAGTAGCCAAGGTGGTTGTGGAGGGTGAAGGCTTCCGCATAGCGGAAACGACCGGAGAGTTGGCCCATTTCCGCGCTGAGGCGTTCCATCTCTTCGAGGTACGCCCCCATGCCCTGACTGGCGTCGAGCCACTCTTTTTGGGTGCGGTGGCAGGCGAGCATCTCGCGCTTGAGATCGAGGTGAGCGCTGATGTCGACGTAGCGGTTGGGGGTGTGCAGGCGGTTGAGGGAGTCGCGCAGGCCGTGCGGCATGGCGTGGTAGATGCGGACCGGTTTCTGAACGATCGGCCGTGGTGGAGAGGTGACGTACGGCGTCATCCCCCGGGAAAAGGCGCCCATGGTGATCAGGCGGCAGACCGCTTCGTGATCCTCCATATAATCGAGCGGAGAGTGGGTGAGGATGAGGTCGGGGCCAATCTCGCGAATGACGGCGGCGACCCGCGCGAGCGACGGGGCATCGTAGAAGACGCCGAGGTCATCAAAGAGGGGGGCGTGGTGGGTGCCACCGGCGAGCCGGGCGGCTTCCTGCGCTTCGGCGAGGCGCAGGGCGATGATCTCTTCGCGCGAGTGGGCTTGCGTGCCGCAACAACCGTTGGCCAGATTCCAGAGATGGATCTCCGCCCCGGCGTCGCGCAGGGCGAGCAACGTTCCCGCCATCATGAACTCAATATCATCGGGGTGGGCGACAGCAGCGAGGACTTTCATAGGGAGTGATGGAATATGAGCGAATCCAATCGTTTTAATCAAGCTCTTTCCCGTTCATCAAAAGAAACGCCGATGCTCCTGTAGCGGAACATCGGCGTGGGTAAAAGGGAAAAGCGGGACGTGTCTCAGACGCGACCGGTGCACGAGATCGTTTCGAGGATCTCGATGATCCGGGCGGCGTGGTTCGGATCGATCCGCGATGGGGCGCCATCGCGCAGGACGGCGGCGATGTGGTCGTAGAAGGTGCCGCCGGGTTGGGTCGGGCGAACGGGGCGGGTCTCCTCCTGCCACGGGAGGGTCTCTTGGAGAGAGCCATCGGTCGGCGCGGCGGCGTCGATCGCCTCGCGGGCGGGGACGCTTGCCGGGTCGTAGTAGCGGAGTTTGGCTTCGAAGAAATCTTCCTGCAAAGTGCCGTTGGCGCCAAAGAGGGTCAGGCGCGGGAGCGGTAGGGCGCAGACGCTGGAGACGGTCGCCGAGGCGCTGATCCCGTTGCGGCCAAGGAAGGAGGCGTGGACGTGGTCTTCGGTATCGCCCGCGTCTTTGATGAGGCGGACGTTGGCCGACTGAATCTCCAGATCGCCGCCGAGTAGTGGGAGGAGGATCGTCAGGAGGTGCGGGCAGGTATTGAGCAACTGGCCACCGCCGTTTTTGCGCAAGGTTTGCCAATCCCACCGGCGCGAGAAGCCGGTCCAGAAAATTTCGATATGGAAGATCTTCCCGAGGATGCCCGAAGCGATCACTTCTTGGAGAAAGAGGAGTTCTTCGCTAAAGAGGTACTGATGGTGAACAAAGAGGTGTTTGCCTTTCTCTTTGGCGAAGGCGACCAGTTCCTGCGCCAGCGGGCCGGTTTCCGCCATCGGCTTTTCCAACACGCAGTCGAGGCCGCTTTCGAGGACGATCTTGGCGTCGCGGTAGTGGAACTGCGAGGGGGTGGCGATGACGATGAGATCGCACAAGCCGGAGGTCGCCATCGCTTCGAGCGAGTCGAAGGGTTGCGCGTTGAGCGGGGCGGCGAGCGCTTCGCGCCGGGCGGCAAGGGGATCGCACAAAGCAGTGATCTGATAGCGCGGATCATCGCGCAAGGCTGCAAGGTGGATCGCCTCGCCGGCACGGCCAAGACCGGTGACGCCGACACGGATCGGCGCGGTTGGGGAAGATGAAGTGGACATAGGAAGAGTTACGGAACGACGCAAATGATTCGCTCGCGGAACGCTTTAAGTCAACGTGGAATTGTAAATAATTTACGTCATATTTGCGTAAGTTTGCGTTTGATTCACGAGGCGTAGACGGCGACGCGGACGACGCGGGCGTGGTCGATCCCGTGGGTCGCTTCGACTTTGAGCCGGAGGGCGCGGGTGGAGAGAGGGGTCTCGAGCGTTTTGCTATAGCGGCGGCGCCAGTTGGTGGTGACCTGATCGATCGGCTGCCATTGGCCATCCTCTCCGGCGATTTCAAGGGTGAAGCTTTTGACGGTTTCCGATTGGGGGCGGCCCCATTGCATCAGTTTGGTGTAGCGATCGTCGTGGGAGAGGGTCAGGAAGCGTTGCAGGCCGGTGTCGAAGGTCAATTCGACGCGCCCGAGGGCGACCGGTTCGGGCCAGCGCAGTTCGATCCACGCGGGGAGGCCCGCTGCGGGATCGCTCATCCAGCGGTGGGAGCCGGGGAGGAGCCGGTCGGGGTGGACGCCGCCGGGGCCGGAGGCACAGCGGTTTTGCCCGGAGATGATTTGCGTCGCCGGGCCGTCGGGTTGTTCGCTGGAGGCGGTGATGGCGGCTTGCAGGGCGAGGTTGGCCGGGTCGTGTTCGCGCTGGCCGATGAGGAAGTTGTCCTCGCGCAGCAGATGTTGCTGGATGCGGGCGATCACTTCCGGGCAGTCGGCGAGGGCCGCAGGGGCGATCCCTTCCTCAATCGCATAAGCAGCGGCGACGCCGACCCCTTCGCCGACGAGGGCGCAGGTCGCCATGACGCGCGTGGAGGCAAAGGCGACGTGGGTCGCCGAGAGGTTGCGCCCGGCGAACATCAGGTTCTTGATGTTGCGCGAGATGCAGACCCTTAGCGGGATCTCAAAGAGATACGGGGCGGCGGTTGGGGTGCAAGGGGCTTCCAAGGGGGCGTCGACCCCTTCTGGCGGGTGGAGATCGACCGGCCATCCGCCGTAGGCGATCGCATCGGGGAAGGTGTGGGATTGCATGAGGTCATGCTCGGTAAGGAGGTATTGGCCGAGGAAGCGACGGCTTTCGCGCTTGCCGGGGAGCATCCCGATCCAGTCGAGCGCCCAATGGTCCGCGCCATGGTCGCCACCGTTTTTGATGAAGTCCCAGACGCCAAGGAGGATGGCGAGGAGTTCATCGCGGATCGCTTCGTTATCTTTGATGGTATCGAGCTGGCCGCCCCATTCCAGCCACCAGAAGCCGTATTCGTAGGTTTGCGGCGAGCCAGCCCAGAAGCGGCCCCGTTTTTCGAGATCTTCCCGCGTAAATTTGCGTGCCCAAGACGGGGCTTCAAACGGAACTGGCTGCTCGTGACGGCGGGCGGTGAAGAGGAGGGTTGAGCCGAGGGTTTTCTTGTCGGCGACTTCGCGAGCGAGCGATTCGCCGTAGTCGCTCTTGGCTTCGCGGCCCCAGTGGACGTCGGCCCCGGCGGCGGCTCCGAGCCCACCGTCGCCGGTGCAGTCGATGAAGATGGCGGCGGAGATGATAAAGCGGTCTTCGGTGGAGGCACGGGTGGCGTGGGCTTGCTTAATGGTGTCGCCCTCCATGGTGACGCCGTCGACGGTGGTGTTAAGGAGGAGCGTCAGGTTCTTTTCAGCGCGGCATTTGTCGTAAAGGATGAGGTCGAAGATGGAGGCGGAGCGTTGCGGATTGCGCACGGCGTTTTCCAGTCGGATCTCTTCGATGATGCCGGTCTCGCGGGCTTCGAGGTGCCACGATTCGGTCTGGCGACCCCAGTTGGCACCGACGATGTGCATCCGTACCTCGCTGCTGGCGTTGCCGCCGAGGACCGGGCGATCGTGACAAAGGATGACGCGCTTGCCTGCCCGAGCGGCGGCGATGGCGGCAGGGACACCGGCGGGTCCGCCCCCGGCGATGAGAATATCGGCAGTAAGATGATCGGTTTGGAAAGGCATAACGGTGTTAACCTCCCTCACACCCCCGGCGGGTGGCAAAGCAGAGTGCCTGACGGATTTGCTCGAAAAGCTGCCATTTTTCGCTCATGCTGGAGTGCAGACCGATGAGTGCCGATCCCTACCCCCGCCTGCCGCTGCCGCAATGGAGCGTGTTGCATACCCGGCTCCATTGGGTTTACGACACGGTGTTGAAGAATTCCCGGCGCGAGCCGCAGCGTTTTCTGGCATCGCCACAGGCGGCATGGCGGCTTTTCTCCGGTTCGGTGACGTTGGTGGAAGCAGGGCAAACGACGCACTATGGACCGGGGGAGTGGGTCTTCCCCGGGGAGCGAGTGGAGACGCAGGAGCTTTCCGATGAACTCGGGATTCTCTCGATTCGTTTTGAGGCGGCGTGGGTCCATGGGGTGCCCCTTTTTTCGAGGCAGGAGACGGTGGTGCTTCGGGAGCAGGCGCGGCTTGATACGCTGGCACGGGAGTTGGCCGGGGCGGTCGCAGCGTTGCCGGGCAAGCGTCGCAGTCATCTTGATGCCTCGCCCAATCTGAGCGAGTTTTTTCACCTTCAACCGCTTTGGAGCGGGTGGATGGCCGGGTGGTATGACGCCTTGATCGCGCACGGCGTGGCGTTAACGCCGCTGGAGACAATGGACGAGCGGGTGCGCCATGCGCTCGGGCTCATCGAATCGCGCCCGTTGCACGACGCCCTGCCGGAGCGGGAACTGGCGCGGGCGGTCGGCTGGAGCACGAGCCAGTTTAATCGCGTTTTTCAACGCCAGACCGGCTCGACCCCGGCCGCGCTCTGGAACCGGCGCAAGCTCGAAGCGGCCCAACTCGAACTGCGCCACGGGAGCCGGAGTATCAAGGCGATTGCCTACCATCTTGGGTTCTCGGCCCCGGAGCATTTTACCCGCTGGTTTGGCCGCCATGCCGGGTGTTCGCCGACGCTCTTTCGCCAACAGGCACGGAGTGAAGCGGGGGCGCTTTAAAAACAGTAAAAGTTCAGAATTGGTGACTAAGTTGACATAGCCGTGCTGTCGCAAAGTGGCTTCGGGGAGGTAGCCTCGGTGGTATGTTGAAGTTCCCTTTTCCCAAATGTGCCACGTTGATGGTTGTGGTGATGGCTGCAACGCTCCTTCCGGCAGAAGCTTCGGCGCTGCTTCGCTATCCATTGGATACACCCGGAGCGCAGCAGTTAAGTAGCGGGAGTGCTTCACTAACCTTGACGACGACCGATGGCGCTATCACTCCCTCGCCGTTGGACCGGATTGCTGTCGCACCGACGGCGCGCGCGGGACAGAGCACGACGCGGGCGCTCGATTTGCGCTACGGGGTGGGCGATGAAGGGCGGGGGGTGTTGACGGGATCGGTGGTGAGTACGTTTGCCCCTTTGACCAGTGAGCTTTCTGATTTTACGATCTCGGCTTGGGTGCTCGATCTGACGCCCCGGGTTGAGAGTCGGCTCTTTCGTTTGCTAGGTGCGAGCGGAGCGGCGATTGATTTCCGGCTTAACGGCGATCGGTTGCGCCTTTCGGTATCGGGTTCCGGTGTTGCGGATGCGCCGCTGGCTTTGGCGGTTCCCCAATCCCAAACGCAATGGCATTTTGTTGCCGTGAGTTATCAGGCAGCGACTGGGCAAGTGACCTTTTATTCGGGTGCCGAAGGGGGAACGCTTGGGACTTTCAGCGCGGTTTTGCTCGATGGCGGTGGAGACCCCTATGTTCTCTACAAAAATAGCCACACGTTGAATATCGGCAATGCTGGTAACCGGGATCAGCGGCGGGTGGATGCGATGATTTCTGACTTTCAGTTTTTCAACACGGCGTTGACATCTCAGGAAGTGGCCGCGCTTCACGCTAGCGTTATCCCGGAACCCGGCGTGGCGTTGCTTCTGGGAGCGGGCGTGCTGGCGCTCGGAGTGCACCGTCTTGCGCGTGGGGCGGGAGCGCGTTAACTTTAGTCTCTGTGATCATCATGATGTTCAGGAAATTTTTGATCCCTCTCGCGTGTGCCATTCAGGTAGCGACCAGTGGGGCAGCGGTGGAACTGGCTGATCAGGGGGAGGCGAAGGCGATTTTGGTGATTGCGGATGATGCGCCGACGGTCGTTCGCTATGCTGCGCAGGAGTTAAAGGAGCATCTTGAAGCGGCATCGGGCGCAGCGTTTGAGATTATCCCGGAGTCGAAGGCGGTTGATCACCCGCTCCGGCGTCTCTATCTTGGTCAGACCAAGGCAGCGCGGGAGGCGGGGTTGCCGCTCGATTCGCTGCCGAGGAATAGCTTTCTTTCCAAGGTGCACGATGGGGCGTTTTACCTTGTCGGCGATGACGCAGCGGGAGAGTGGACCCCTGCCGAGCCGTGGAAGCGCGAGCGGGGGGGAGAAGCCGCCGGGACGTTGATGGCGGTCTATGATTGGCTCGATCACCGGTTAGGGGTGCGTTGGTACTGGCCGGGAGCGACTGGGACGGAGGTGCCTCAAAAATCGAGGATCACCTCCGGGCCGGGGCGCAAGGAGTGGGTAGAACCACACTTCGTCTATTCGCAACTGCGGTTTGCTGGCAGCACGAAAGCACCAGCCGAAGGGGCCTCTTTAAGCCTCCAACAACGGAGTCTGGTGGAGGGGAGTCGCTGGATCCGGCGGCAGCGGGTGATGCGCACCCACCCGATCACCTATGGCCATGCCTATAGTGAATACTGGAAGCGCTTTGGTGAATCGCGTCCTGATTACTTCGCGATGCGGCTCGATGGGGTGCGTGCACCGGTCGACCATCGCTACCAGCTTGTCCAGATGTGTGTCTCTAATCCTGACCTCTGGAAGCAGATTATTGCTGATTGGAAAGAGAAGCGTCAGGAGGGGCAGATATGGATTAACGGATGCGAGAATGACCGTCGGGCGATTGATCCCTTCTGTTCCTGTGACGCTTGCCGCGCGTGGGATGTGCCGGAGGCGAAGGTCTCGGTCTTCCATAACCCATGGCATATTGAATACCGGGGGGAGGAGGTGATTGATCCCTATGAATATGTTTCGATGTCGGATCGCTATAGCCGCTTCCTCCTTGCTTTGCTGGAGGAGGGGAAGAAGGCCGACCCGGAGGCGAAGGTGATCGGGTATGCCTACTCGTCTTACTCGGACGTCCCGGTGAAGACGAAGCTCAATGATCAGGTTGCGGTGATTATCGTGCCGCCCTATGTCTACCCTTTTGAGAAGGGGAAGGAGGGTCAATTTCGCAAGCTCTGGGATGGCTGGAAGGCGACCGGGGCGGAGTTGACCTATCGGCCTAATCATACCCTTTTAGGTTATTGTTATCCCTATACCTATGCCGGGCAGTTTGGCAAAGACTTCAAACACGCGATCGACCATGGCGCTTTGGCGACCGATTTCGATAGCATGATCGGGATGTGGGGCGTGCAGGGGCCGGACCTCTACGTGCTCGGGCGTTTGCATGCACGGCCTGACCTCACTTCAGAGCAGGTGTTGGATGAATATTACGGGGCGTTTGGAGAGGGAGCGGAGGCGGTTCGGGCTTATTTTGATCATTGGGCCAAGGTGACGGCGCGGTGTGATGAAGCCTTTCACCGGGAGGTCAATGGCGGCTGGGCGGCGATCAGTCGGGGCGGCCATTGGATTTTTACGCCGGAGACGTTTCGCGAAGGGGCTGTCTTGCTGGATCGGGCCAGAGAGGCGCTTGAAGGGGATGCCAAAAGGAGTGCGCGCGTGGAGTATCTGGCTGTCTGGCTCGAACAGGCGCGGCTTGCGGCCAAGGCGATGACCCTCTTTCGCAGGATCGAAGGGGATGGCGGGAGCGAGGCTTTGAAAGAGGAGTTTAGGCAAGCGCGTGACGAGTTGGTCGCTTTTCGTCAAAAGCATGCGGAAGATCTGATCGGCGGGGATTGGGCCTTTATCGAACGTCTTGAGCCGTGGAAAGGGTGGAAGGGATGAAAGCTAACCATCACGGGTTTTCGCTAGTGGAGGGGTTGCTGGTCTTTACGATCCTTGGGGCGCTCTTGCTATTAGCAATCCCGGCGGCCCAGCGGATCAAGGAGCGTTCGCGCGGCGTGGTTTGTGTGCAGCAAATGCGCGGGATTTATCAGGCGATTCAACTCTATACGCAGGATCATCGCGGTGAATTCCCCCGTGCCAATACCTCCAAGATTGGGGTCGACCCTACCTTGGGTCAGTGGGAAGGGGTTTGGTACAACCCGAGAGTCAATCCCGAGAAAGGGGTGCCGGGGTATTTGGAAGGGGGAGTGGAGCGGATGTTGCAGTTGGTGCTCTGTCCGGATGCCCGTTTGCAACCGGCTCCGGCTTCAACGTACAACCCGCATGGCTACCCTTACGTCTGCAATTACGAGATCATGACGCAGAACGGATTTGTCCATCCATCACCACGGATGCACGAATTGCGTCTGGAGAAGACGGCTTTGTTGTTTGATGGTAGCGTTGGTGCCAGTTGGGGGTATGGCGTGGTTGCGACGAGCCCCACGGCGGCTTCATGGGCAAGGGTGCGCGAGAGTCATGCGTCGCGGATGAATGTGATGTGGGCCGATGGTCGGGTCACGCAAGAGCGCAAGGCTGAGATCACAACGGCACAGCTCGTTCGCTACCCGAGGTAGGGAAGACCATGGAAACTTTAGTGCAAACGTGCAACGGGGCTTTGGCTCCGGGCCGGTGTTGGCGTGAGGAGCGGTTGGAGGGGTTGAGCCGGGGAGCGCTCTCGTTCTGGTTTCTTAACCATGAACTTGAGGAGACGGAGTTGGAACGTCAGCTTCGGGAATTGAAGGCGAAGGGGTTTGGCGGGGTGTTTTTGCATCCCCGTGGCGGGCTGCGTGTGCCTTACGGGTCGGCGCGGTGGTATGAGGTGATTGCGTTCTGTCTGGAGAAGGCGCGGGAGATTGGGTTGGAAGCGTGGCTTTATGATGAAGATCCCTACCCCTCGGGCGCGGCAGGGGGGCGGGTGATGCTGGAGCATCCTGAGTTGGCAGCGACGTATCTGGTGCCGACGTTGATGGAAGTGCGCGAGGCGGGGCGGGCGGTGCTCGATCTTGCGCCGGGGGCGCTGGTGGCTGCCTACCATGGCCGGGGCGGGGCGTTGACGCGGATCGACGCTAGTGCCGGGTTGGTTCGTACGCAGTGGCGGCAGACGTTTTCCAACGCTAGTTATTACCCGCCTTACTATAGCGAAGGTGGGCCTCATTGGCGGGCAGAGACCGGTGGCGTGCATTACCGCGTGGAAGTCGAAGAGGCGCAGCCGGGGGATTGGATTCTGGGAGTGACCAGAGAAGAGGCGAGCCAGAACCCTTGGGGTCGCTATCCCGATTTGCTTAACCCTGCTTCGGTGGAAGCGTTTCTTTCGATGACGCACCGCCCGTATGCGGAACGCACCCGCTCCGTCTCCCGGTCGGTGATGCCGGGGATTTTTACCGATGAAGCGAAGTTGCGTGGGAATTTCCCTTGGTCAGCCGGGGTTCCGGCGGCATTTGAGGCGGTGTGTGGACTGGCTTTGATGGAGGAGTTGCCGCATCTGTTTGTCTCACTGACTTCAAAAACGCCACTGATCCGTTGGGCTTATCGGCAGGCGTTGGCGGAGTTGCTGCGCGAGGCGTTTTTTGAACCGTTGCGCGAAGGGTGCCACGCGGCGTCACTCCTGCTCACGGGCCACATCAGCCCGGAGGAAGACCCGATGGCGCAGGTTCATTTTGCGCCGGGGTTGATGGGGATTTTGGGGAGGTTCGATCTCCCGGGGTGTGATCTGATTGGTTCGGCGCTTGGCGGGGAGGAGCGACCGTTGCTTCATCTTTCACCTAAGATGGCGGCGTCGGCGGCGCATGGCGCGGGGCACTCGCAGGTGATGTGTGAGGCGTTTGCTGTCGCTGATTGGAGCCAGAGTCTGGCGGATCTTCAACGGGCATTTTTTTGGCTTTATGGGCTAGGGGTCAATCGGCTGGTGCTCCATGGGCAGTTCTATTCGATTGATGGATTGCGCAAACGTGAGGCGCCCCCTTCGCAGTTTTTTCAAGCGGCGTATTGGGAGCATTTCGGGGCGTTCACGCAGGTGGTGGAGTGGCTCTCGGAGGCGATGGAGAGTGGCGAGCACGAAGCGCCGGTGTTGCTCTACTATCCGGAGGAGACGTTCATGGCGTTGGGGGCGGGAGCTGAGGCGGAAGCGATGCGCGAGCGCTTTGGGGTGTTGATCGACCGATTGCTGGTGGCGGGGTATGATTTTGATCTGGTCGATGCGGATTTGTTAGCGAAGGCGACGGCGCTCCCGGGGGGTGGCTGGGCGTTGGGGGAGGAGCGTTTTGCGGCGTTGGTGGTTCCCGGTCGGTATGTGACGGAAGGGACGTGGCGGCATCTTGAAGGGAGGGCGGCGGTGCTTTGGATGGAGCCGGAGGTGGTGGTGCTGCGCGAGGAACCGCAGGAGATGAAGGTGGAAGCGGTGGTGGAGGTCGTGGCTGCCCTTGATCGGGCGGCAAGGCCGCTCTGGAGGACGATGGCGGGGCGTTTGATCGGGCATCAGCGACGGGTGGAGGGGGAGGCGTTGCTGCTGCTGGTTAACAACGATATGGAGGCGTTTGCCGGAGAGGTGGTGCTCTCTTTTGAGGGGCCGTATGAGGGGTGCGACCCGGCGCGGCGTGTCTGGGAGCGGTTGCCGGGGCGGTATCTGGAGATTCCGGCGGGTGGGGCGAGGTTGATTCGTCGTTCGCGCGGGGCTGGGGGCAGACCAGTGGGGGAAGGGAGACTGGCGACGGTGGAGTGGGAGGAGTGGGAGATTTCCGCGCAAGGGGCCAATACGCTTGTGCTCTCCGAGTTTCGTTGGCTGGCGGCGACGACGGGGGAGGAGCCGCCGGATGCCCGCCTTTTTCAGCAGGCGGGTGTCGTTGATCTCCTTTCGCCGACGGTGTTGCAGGTGCCTGCCCCAGCGGGGGATCGCTGGTTGTGGAGTAGTTTTGAATGGCGCGGGGAGCCGGGGGCGGCGCTCGATCTCGTGCGCGATGGGGAGTTGGCGGCGGGGGAGGAGCCGATGGCGTTTTACCTCAACGGCGTGCTTCTCCCTGCGTTTGAGCGAAAGCGGGTTTACGATCCGGAAAATCGCGTGCTGACGATTACGCCGTGGTTGCGGCGCGGGCGCAATGAACTGCTCTGGCTGCAACGGACGGGTGGCGCGGCGCATCCGTGGCCATTTGACGGGTTGCGCCTTTTCGGGGCGTTTGAAGTTGAATTTCCATTTGGACGCCCGATTCCGGCGCGGCTTTCGCCCCGGCCTGAGAGTTACCGGCGTGCTGAGGCGCTACCGCCGGAGCGTTTGGGGCATCCCCATTACGGCGGGCTGATGCGTTACCGGCGCTGTTTCTATTGGTCGGAGTCGGTGGGAAGGCGGGTGGCGCTGCGACTCGGACAGGTCAGGGAGAGTGTGGCCGTTTTCCTGAACGGGAAGGCGCAGGGGGTGCTTTGGAGTGAGCCGTATTGCTTGGAGGTCGAGGGCATCGTGCCGGGGTGGAACGTGCTGGAGCTGGAGGTAGCGTGTAGCGCGGCGAATTACCTTCAGGCGCTCGGGAGGCCGGGTGGGTTTGACGGGCCGGTGGAGTGGCTGGTCGGCTGACCGGTCCGGTAGTGTTGGGGCGATTTGCCGATCTCCCGGCGGAAACGGCGGAAGAAGTAGGCGACCTCATCGTAGCCGACCTCGGTGGCGATACGGGTGACGGGCCAGTCGGTGGAGCGCAAAAGGTGGCAGGCGGCTTCGATTCGCAGGTGGTTGGTGTAGTCGATGATGCTCATCCCCATGCGCTTGGTAAAGAGGCGCGAGAGGTAGGAGGGGCTGACGTGGAAATGCGTGGAGAGGGCCGGGAGGGTGATCTTTTCGCGGAAGTGGGTTTCAAGATGGATCATCACTTCGTTGGCGAAATCGCGCGCTTTATCGGTGAGCGGTTGCGGTTCGGCGGGGAGGTCGAGCCGCGAGATGATCACGATGAGGTTCAGGAGATGACTCACGAGCGCTCCCTCCCAGTGCGCCTGCTTTTCATGGCGTTCGCGAATCATCGCATTGAGGTGGCTCACCAACTGTTCGCGATAGGAGGGGGCGGCGTGGAGGAAGGTCGGCGGGGTGGCCCGGGGGCGGGGCGGCGGTTTCTGAAAGAGAGCGAAGGCACCTTCGAGCAGGGAGAGGAAGACCTGCTGGTGGATCAGGATGCGGCGGTCAAAGAGGCAGTTGACGATGCCGAAGTGAACCGGGTTGCGGTAGCCGTGCCAGATGCGCGGTTTGATCACGAGGAGATCGCCGACGCGCAATTTGCGCACGCCTTCAGCGGAGACATGGTCGGCGGTGCCGTTCTCGACGAAGACGATTTCGTGGTAGAGATGCTCGTGCAGATGGGTTTCGCCTTGATCGACGCGGCGGCGGACGTGGATCGGATAGCCGGTTTCGTCCCCTTGGGCGCTTTGTTCAAAGGTGAAAATGCGTGGCGGCGCGGGGGGCGGCAGGGGCCGTGGTTGGTCAGGCATGGCCGAAGAAGCGCTCTTCGAGCATGAGGCAGAGGGTGTGGTAGATCGGGAGGTGAAGCTCCTGAATGAGATGGACCTCATTGGCCGGGGCGCGGACGGTGATCTGTGCCAGCCCGGCGGCGCGGCCCCCGCCTGCACCGGTCAGGGCAGCGGTGGTGAGGCCGAGCCGTTCGGCGGTCTCCAGCGCTAAGGCGACGTTGCGGGCATTGCCCGAGGTGCTGATCCCGATGAGGAGGTCGCCCGGTTTACCAAGGGCGAGGATCAACTGGGCGTAGAGATAGTCCGGGTCGCAGTCGTTGAGCCAGGCGCTGCGCAAGGCAAGGAAACCGGTGAGCGGGATCGCCGGGAGGCCGCCTTGAAGCTGGTCGGCAAGGGCATCGCCGAGTTGCGTGCGCAGTTCGCCGCGGATGGGGCGTTTGCTTAAAAAGCCTTTGAGCAATTCGCCCGACCAATGTTCCGCATCGGCACCGCTCCCACCGTTGCCGCAGAGCAGCACTTTATCCCCACGCAGGAAGGTTGCTTCCATGGCGCGGTAGAGTTCCCCGATCGCCTCCAGCGAGCCGGAGAGCGCCGGACAGCGCTTTGCCAGAGCGGTAAGGTGGGGTGAAACAGGCATCGAAAGAAGCTATCCCGCGCCGCAGCTCACTTGTCAACTGATGCGCATCGGCATCAGGACGTAGAGGAACGGGTTGGCGATCTTGATGACGCCGGGGCTCATCTCGTCGATGAGGTCGAGGTAGATCTCGTCATCGGAGAGGTTCTTGAGCGGGGCCATCAGAAACTCGGGGTTGAAGGCGATGGCGAGATCGCGGCCTTTGTATGGGATCGCCAGTTCCTCGCGCGCTTCGCCGACGTCGGGGGTGTTGGCGGCGATGGCGAGGTTGTTCTTGGTGAACATCAGCTTGACCGAGTTGCTCTTGTCGCTCGCCAGAAGCGAGACGCGGTGAACGGCCTGATAGAAAAGTTCACGCTCCAGCGTGACCCGCTCGCGGGCTTCGCCGGGGATGACTTGCAGGTAGTTGGGGTAATTCCCTTCGATCAGCTTGGAGACGAGGAAGGTGCCGTTGACCTCGAAGGCAACCTGCGTCTCTCCGACGCTCAGCTTGATTTCGCCGTCGTCATTGAGCAGGCGGCCGAGTTCGTGCACCGCTTTGGTCGGGACGATCACCTCGATCTCGTGGCTGCGTGGGAATTCGAGTTCGATGTCGACGAGCGCAAGGCGACGGCCATCGGTCGCAACGAGGGTCAGCTTGTTCTCTTTGAAGGAGAAAAGGAGACCGTTGAGGACGTAGCGGCTTTCGTCGGTCGAGATCGCGTAGGTCGTCTTCTTGAGCGCGTCGCGCAGGTCGCGCTGCGGGATGGTGAAGGTCTTGGCGTCCTCAAACTTCGGCAGCGGGGGGAATTCCTCTTCGGGCAGGCCGTACATCTTGAAGAAGCTCGGGCCGCTACGGATGGAGGCGATATTCTTGGCGTCGACCTCGATGGTGATCTCGTTGGCTGGGAGTTCCCGGGCGATCGTGGCGAGGCGGCGGGCAGGGAGCGTGGTCGCCCCGGCGCGTTCCACCTGTGCCTCCACCCCGGCGCGGACCCCAACGTCGAGATCAGTCGTGGTAAACCGGAGCGTCCCTTCCTCTGCCTGCAAAAGAACGTTGGAGAGGATCGGGAGCGTCGTGCGGTTGCTGACCACATTCTGCACAGTTTGCAGACCTTCGAGGAGCTTCTCTTTGCTGACGCTGAACTTCATAAGGAAACGGTTTGTCGGGTTGGTTGTCGGGGGGTGGACGTTCTCTCGCCGATCATCGCGATGGCGCTCGCGCTGTCAAGAAGTCGCGAGCGGCTTTTGAGCGGCGCCCCCGGAAAACACGCTTTTTTTCGCGAAATCCGGGGCGTCCGGGGTGGTGGAGACGGTTTTTCGCCTCTTTTAGCGGTTCAACTGGCTGTCGAGGAAACTGATGACCTGACGGATTTTCTCATCCGAACGCATCTTCTCGGTGATGAGCCGGTGGGCGTGGAGCACGGTGCCGTGATCGCGTCCGCCGAAGGCATCGCCGATGTCGCTCAGCGAGGTCTTGGTCAACTCACGCGAGAGGTACATGGCGATCTGACGCGGGAAGGCGATGTTGGCCGGGCGGCGTTTGCTGGTCATATCGGCCAGACGGATGTCGAACTGCTCGGCGACCTTGCGCTGGATCTGTTCGATGGTGACGGTGCGCCGCGCCTCTTCCTGAAGGATGTCCTTAAGGAGATGTTCGACCGCTTCGAGGGTGAGATCGCCGTTGCTCAGGGAAGCAAAGGAGGCGACCCGCATGAGCGCCCCTTCAAGCCGCCGCACGTTGGTGCGGATGCGCTGGGCGAGGAAGTCAAAGATCGCGGGGTCGAGCCGGGTATGGAGCAGTTGCGCCTTCTTGCGGAGGATGGCGACGCGGGTTTCGATATCCGGCGGCTGCAATTCGGCGGTCAGCCCCCATTCAAAACGGGAGACGAGACGCGCTTCGAGGTTCTGGATCTCACTCGGCGGACGGTCGCTGGAGAGGATGATCTGTTTGTGGCCGTCGAAGAGCGTGTTGAAGGTGTGGAAGAACTCCTCCTGTGAGCGCTCCTTGCCGGCGAGGAATTGGATGTCGTCAATAAGGAGGACATCGGCCATCCGGTAGCGGTTGCGGAAGCGGACGAGCTTGCTGTTCTGGATCGCCTCGATGAAGTCGTTGGTGAACTTCTCGCTGGAGATGTAGAGGACGCGCGCCCCTTTCTTGTTGTGATGCACGTACTGGCCGATGGCGTGCATGAGGTGCGTCTTGCCGAGACCGACGCCGCCGTAGACAAAGAGCGGGTTGTAGGTCTTGGCCGGGGTTTTGGCGACGGCTTGCGCGGCGGCGTGGGCGAACTGGTTGTTCGTGCCGACGACGAACGATTCAAAGGTGTTGCGCGGGTTCATCCCCCCGGCCGGGGCGGCAACCTTGGCGGGTTCAGTCAGCGGCGCGGCGGCGCGGCGTGGGGCGCTCCCGTCTTCAAAGAGGACTTCGGCCTCGGCTCCCGGACGCGGGGCGGCGGCGCGGGCGGCGGCCCGCACGCGGGGACGGGCCGAGGTCTCCGCTTCGCTCTCGGAAAGAAGGGTGAGCCCTTCGCCCTCGGCGGAGTTCTCCTCATCCTCTTCCTCCTCGTCGGCCTCTTCTTCGAGGCTCTCTTCGCGCTCCTGCGCTTCGCCAACGGTGAAGTGGATGGTGCGCGGGGAGGCGAGAACCTGCAGGATCGCCGCCTGGAGCAGCGACATGTAGTTGGTCTCGATCCAGAGCTGGTAGATATTGTTGGGGACGCGCAGGGTGAGCTGCGTTTCATCCGCGTCGATCATCTGAATAGCCTTGAACCAGCGCTGGAAGGTATCAGCGCTGACTTCCGCCCGGATGACCTTGGCGATATGGTCCCAGATGAGGGCGAAATTATCTTGCATAAGTAATTTATCCACAAGCGTTAGGGTTCCCCGATGGCCGGGGAAAAAGCCTCCATGCGAGGCAGGTCAATGATGGAAACACGGTTTAAACTCTCAGGCCAAATCCGCGCCTGATGCCGGGAAAACCGTGAGGAACATTCTCTGATTGTGTTGAAAACCAACGACTTACGACACGTAAAGCCGTGGAACCCGCTTCGTTCAAAGCTTTGCACCCTGCGGCCATCGCGGGGGCTGGTTTTGAAGAGGTGGGTCATGTTCCTGAAAAGTTGCCGGGGGTTTTTCACAAGTTATTCACAGGCGGCTTCCGATCTCGTCCGCCGTTGGCGTCAGAATAGGGAGAAGGAAAAAAACGGACAAGGAAAAACCCCGCGAAATGCGGAAGTTTCGTCGTGGTGAAGGTCGGCAGGGTCAAGCGCATGGAATAAAAAACTTCCCCGCTGGAACCACGGCAGGCTCTTTTACGCCAGAAACCCCGCCCCCCTCAAGTCGATTTTGAGGGAAACGGGGCTTTTTGCGCCACTGTATAACAGCCGTTCTGCGAAGCGTTTACGCTTCGCCGTTGAGCCACGCCAACTCCTCGGGGGAGAGGGTGATCTCGAATGCCTTGAAGCTGCTCGCCATCTCGGCAAGGGTCCACGGGCCGATCAAGGCAAAGAGCGGAGACGGCTGGGCGAGCACCCACGCCGCTGCGAGGTGGATTGGCAGCGTCCCCTTGCGCGCAGCCAGTTCGCGCACCCGCGCCAGACGCTCGAAATTATCCGGGGCGTACCAGCAGCGGGTCAGCTCCGGGTCGCCGAGGAAATCTTCCGCGCCCCGGACGAAGAAGCCGCGCGATTGGCTCGACCAGGCAAAGAGCGGCATCTGCGCGCGCGTCAACCATTGGCGGGAAGCGGCGTCGGAGGAAGAGACGCACCCGCCCCAGATCGGCTCGACCATTCGGGCGAGGCTGTATTGATTGCTCACCGCCTCGAACCCTTGCAGCCCGTGGGCGGCGGCGTAGGCGTTGGCTTCGTCGATCCGTTCCAGCGTCCAGTTCGAGCCACCGAAGAGGCGGATACGCCCGGCGTTGACCTCACGATTGAGCGCATCGACAAATTCACCGGCGGGGATCTGCGGATTGTCGCGGTGCAGGAGGTAGATCTCCGCGTGGTCGCTCTGGAGGCGATCGAGCGAGATCGAGAGTTGTTCGCCGATCTTTTCGGGCAGGCAGTTCGGGGTGTGTGCGCCTTTGGCCAGAAGGTTGACCTCCTTGCGCACGCCGCGTTGTGCCATCCAGTGGCCCAGAACGGTTTCGCCGATGCCCTCGCCGTAGATAAAGGCGGTGTCAAAGGTGTTGCCGCCGTGTTCGAGGAAGTAGTCAAAGAGGGCGAAGGCGGAGGGTTGCGGGATGATGGCGCCGTTGAGGTCGGTCCCGAGGACCATGCGGGAGAGGGGACGCTCCAGACGGGGGATGGAGCGGTAGAGGTTCTCGTGGATTGTGGCCGGGGCGGGGCGCAGCGGCGGGAGCACCGGGGAGAGGGAGCCGGTCCGCTCGCTGACGTAGATCGCCCCGATCTCCTGCCGCCACCGTTCCATCGCGGCGATGTTACCGAGGGAATCGGCATGGAGCATCGCGGGCGATTCGCCTTGGGCGAGGTGATCGGCCACGGTGTCGGCTTCCATGGCGTAGAGCGGGGCAGGGGCGGTGACTTCGATCGACTCGGCGGTGCCATCGCGCCGGGTCCATTCGAGGGTAGCCGTTGGCTCCGGCACCCATGGGGAGGGGAGGCGCAGGGAGCCGTCCGTGCCGTAGAGAATGGCGCCGAAATCGCCGGGGCGGTCGATCCCGGTGGAGAGTTCGGCGTGGAGCCCGTCCGGGAAGGTGAGCAGCGCGCTGGCGTGGAGGTCGACCTCCGTGGTTGCATGGAGGTGGCCGGTGGCGGTGATCGAGAGCGGTTCGGCAAATGGGCGGTCTTGCACGGCTCCGGCGATCAGGCGGGCGAACGACATCGCGTAGCCGCCGATGTCGAGGATCGCACCGCCCCCGGTCGTTTGGGAGAGGAGGCGGCTCTCAATGTTCTCCCCGGCGTAGAAGCCGAAGCTGGCGCGGATCAGGTTGAGCCGCCCGAGTGCGCCGGAGCGGATGAGTTCGACCGCTTTGGCGATCTGCGGATGGGTCCGGTACATGTACGCTTCCATGAAGAAGACGCCGTGTTGCCGGGCGGCTTCGATGATCGCCATCGCTTCGGCGTGGTTAAGGGCGAGCGGTTTTTCGCAGAGGATCGCCTTTCCGGCGCGGGCGGCGAGGATAGCCCAGTGGGCGTGGCTGGTGTGGGGCGTCGCGATATAGACCGCTTCCACGGCGGGGTCGGCGAGGAGCACTTCGTAGCTACCGTGCGCGGTGATGCCGGGGTAGTCGGCGGCGAAGGACGTGGCGGTTTGCGGCGTGCGGCTCCCGATAGCGACCAGTCGACCGGTGCGCGAGAGCGGGAGTTGGGAGGCAAAGGCGTGGGCGATATTCCCGGTGCCGAGAATGCCCCATGAGAGGGTGGAGGAAGAGGGCTTCGTCATGAAAAGAACGATGCGCCGGGTAGGGGGGAAGCGTCAATGGGCGCAAAGGTGGTTTTTGTAGTACAAATGCAAGATTTCTGGTAAAATCAATCCCTTGAATGCTGAATTGATACCATTTTGGGGGCGCGAGCCGGTGCTCAAACTGGCGACAGAGGCGCTCCGGCCGTCGCGGCGCTCTCTTGAGACCGCGTGGCATCAGCACGCTTTTTTTGAACTCGGGATGGTGCTGGAGGGGGAGAGCTTCTGGATCATCGGGGAGGAGCGCAAGACGATCACCGTCCGGGCGGGGGAGGCGGTGTTGATCGCCCCCGGGGTGCTCCATTATGAAGAGAGTGATGCCGAGCGGGCCACCCGCTATCTCTGGCTTGGGATGGAGGTGGCCGGGGAGCCGCCGCCGTGGTGCCACCGGGTGTTGGCGCTCGGGAGTGATCGTGCAGAGGTGGAGCATCTGGCGGTCCGTGTGGTCGAGGAGCATCACCGGGAGGAGGCGTGGACGCAGCGGCGTGTGGCGCTGGCGTTGCAGACGTTGTTGCTCCTTCTTTCCCGACAGGCGGAACGCTCCCCCGGGCCGGAGCCGGGGCGGGGGGGGCGGCTCGGGTTGAACCTGCGCCAGACGCGGTGTGTGACTTCGGCGGCGCATTATTTTCGGGAAAACTTGCGCGATCCCCTTAGCATCGCGCAGGTGGCGGCTTATCACGGCCTTTCTCCAGCGCATTTCACGCTTTTATTTCGGCGCTATTACGGCGTGGCTCCGCGTGAGTATGTGCAACGGGCACGTTTGGAGCGGGTTGGCGTGTTGTTGAGGAGCGGGGAGTTGGGGTTAAAGGAGGTGGCGCGGGAGAGCGGTTTTGTGGACGCGGCTCATCTCTGCAAGTGCTTCCGCAAGCGTTTCGGGATGTCGCCGGGACGCTATTTGAGGGAGGGGGGCGGGATTTTCACGACAGATAATGCTTGAAGAAACGTTTCATTTTGAAACAAGAACCGGCATGGCCAATGAAGATCTTAAAAACACCATCAAAGAATTGATGGTTGAGAACCTGATGCTCAAAACCCCCAAGGAAGAGATCGGGGATGATCTGCCGCTCTTCGGGCCGGAGGGGTTGGGGCTTGATTCGATCGACGCGCTCGAACTGGTGGTGACGCTGGAGAAGGGGTTCGGCGTGACGGTTCCTAACTCCGATACCGCACGCAAGGCGTTGGCGACGGTCAACTCGATTGCCGATTACGTAGCGGCCAACCGGAAGTGAGCGACCCTCTCGCGTCGGCTTTTTTTGTGGTCGGCCCGACAGCCGTCGGCAAGAGTGAACTGGCGGCGGCGCTGGCGCAGGCGTGTGGCGGGGAGGTGATCGGGGCCGATGCGTTTCAGGTTTATCGCGGGCTCGATCTCCTGAGCGCGAAGCCGTCGGAGGCATTGCGCGAAGCGGTGCCGCATCATCTGATTGGGACGGTTGGGCTGGAGGAGAGCTACCACGTTGCCCGGTATCGGCAGGAGGCGTTGGCGGCGATCGGGGCGGTGTGCGCCCGGGGGAAGGTGCCGGTGATTTGTGGCGGGACGGGGTTGTATGTCCGGGCGTTGACGCATGGGCTGGCGGAGTTGCCCCCGGGTGATCCGGCGTTGCGTGAGGAACTGGCGGCGCAACCGCTCGCGGCGTTACAGGAGCGGCTGGCGGCGCTTGACCCGGAGGGGGCGCGGCAGGTTGATCTCGCTAATCCGCGCCGGGTGATCCGGGCGCTGGAGGTGACCCTTGCCAGTGGGAAACCGTTCTCCGCGTTTCGGCAGGAATGGGAGGGGCAGGAGGTGGCGGCTCGTGGGGTGTTGCTGGAACGTCCGCGCGAGGAGCTTTACGAACGGGTGGCGCTTCGTTGCCGTGCGATGCTGGAGGAAGGGGTGCTGGAGGAGGTCCGGGCGGTTGGCGATGCCATCGGGCCGGGGGCGGCGCAGATGATCGGCTGGCGGGAGTTGAGCGCGGTGTTGCGCGGGAAGATGACGCGGGAGGAGGCGCTCGATGCGATGACGCAGGCGACGCGTCGTTATGTCAAACGGCAGGCGACGTGGTTCAAACGCGAGCGTTGGCTGACGTCTTTGGCAGCGGGGGAGCCGGGGGCTTTATCGGAGATGATTCGTCTGCAAAGGGAACGATGCTGATCGCCTTTCACAAGCCGTACGGCATTCTTTCACAATTTACCCCGGATGGTTCGCCCAATGGGACGTTGGCGGCGTTTGGTTTTCCGCCGGGGGTACACCCGATCGGGCGGCTTGATGCCGATAGCGAGGGGTTGCTTCTTTTAAGTGACGAAGCGGAGCTTAATGCCCGGTTATTGCGGCCGGAGGCAGGGCATCGGCGGCGTTATTGGGCGCAGGTGGAACGGGTGCCGACGTCCGAGGCGCTGGCGGCGTTGGAAGCGGGGGTGATGTTGCAGGGGCGGATGACCCTTCCGGCCACGGCGCGGCTCTTGCAGGGGGTTAACCTGCCGCCGCGCGAGCCGCCGATCCGTTTTCGCAAAAACGTCCCTGATAGCTGGCTGGAACTTGAGCTGGTCGAAGGGAAAAACCGGCAGGTGCGCCGGATGACCGCCGCGGTGGGGCATCCGACGTTGCGGCTGGTGCGCGTGCAGATCGGGGAGTATCGGCTGGGCGACCTCGCGCCGGGAGCGTGGCGGGAGGTCGACGCAGCGGGGCGTGCGCTGATCTTTGCCGGAGGGAGCGCAGCGGCTACACCCCGTCAAAAAAATCGACCACGCCGGTCTCCAGCGAATACTCCGCGCCGACCACGAGTAAGCCGTCCTTACGGATCAACTCCTCCAAAAGAGCGGAACCGTTGCGCAGATGATCGGCGGAAGCGCTCACGTTAGCGCGGACGGCGGTGCGGATGAGTTGCGGCATGTCGTGGCGCAGGTCGGTGTGGAGCAGGTTGGCGACGGAGGGGCGCACCCGTTTGACGATGGAGACGAGGTTGGGCGACTGATTCTCCGCCGGGCGCTGGAGTTCCTCGATGGTGGCGTGAATCGCACCGCACTGGGAATGGCCAAGGACGACGACGAGCCGGGTGTTGAAGCGCGAGGCGGCAAATTCGACGCTGCCAACCTGCGAAGGGGCGACGATGTTCCCGGCGACGCGGATAACGAAAAGATCGCCGAGACCTTGATCAAAGACCAACTCCGCCGGGACGCGGGCATCCGAACAACCAAGGATAATTGCAAATGGGCGCTGACGGTCGGTTAGCTTGATCAGTCGACCTTGATGGAGGCCGCCATTGGAGATGGCGGATACAAAACGTTGGTTGCCTTCCTTGAGACGCGCGAGTGCTTCGGTGGCTGGAATCATAAATGGCCCCCATTCTGGAATGAAGCCGCGCCGGAGATCAATTATTTTACATGGGAGGCTCTGCTTCGGGCGCTCTTGCTACTCTTGGTTTTGGACTTGAGGCAAGGCGGAGCATGCGCCCTTTAAAGTGGGAGTGGCGTCACGAGAGGAGCCGGTTCTCCTCCGGAGTCGTCGTCATGCCGATGCGCACCGTTGCCGGGAGGTATTGACCTGGCAGCGGGGCGCGGTGGGCAGGGAGCGAGTCGATGAGCATTCGCACGGCTTCCCGCCCGATCCCTTCAAAAGGTTGCTGAAAAACGGTGCACGCAAGCGTCGCCCCATGCACGGGATGCAGCCCGGTGCCGCCGATGACGCTCACCTCCGCCGGGACGGAGAACCCGCGCTCCAAGAGCCATTCCACAGCGGCGGCAGCGATGAAATCGCCCGTGGAATAGATAGCATCGGGGTAGGGGGGCGTGCGATAGAGCGCTTCCATCGCGCCCGGAACATTGGGGTGGTCGTTATCAATCGATTGGTAGCTGATCTGCCCGGCGGGCAATCCGTCCTCACCCTGAAACCCTGCCTGTAAGCCAGCAAGGCTCAACGTACAGGTGGCGCTGACGGAAAGGGGCATGTGAAGGAGCAGGGCGACGTGTCGCCGCCCGGTTTGCCGCCAGCAGGCGCCGATCCGGCGGCAGGTGTCGTAAAAATCCGGCCCGACAAAGCTCTCCGTCGCTCGTGGATGGGAAGGGGTGATGTGGATCACCGGCTTGCCCAGTTCCCGGAAAGTGGCATGGAGCGACGGCCCCAGAGGATCGGGGAAGAGAATCGCGCCGACGCTGCGTTGCGCCTCTTCCTCCAGCCGGGCCGGGCAGTTTGGCCCTTCCGGGAAGAACGGCTGGAGGGTCATCTTGCCAAGCGGGCTGTTGGTCGCTTCGCGCAGGATGGAGGAGCAGATTTCCTTGCCCCACGTGCTCTCCTTGCCGGAGAGCTGGTGCTCGCGGATGATCACCGTAAAGGAGGAGGAGGCCAGCGGCGCGCTCGCCAGTTCCTCGGCGAGGAACGTCCCTTTGCCGGGAATCGTGACCACTTTCCCTTCGCCTGCCAGCCGGGCGAACACCGCCTGAACCGTTGAAACCCCCACGTCGAGATGGCGCGCAATCTCTTTGATCGTTGGCAGCCGCGTCCCGGTACCGCCATGCGCTTCCACCAGCCGGGAATCAAAGAAGCGCTGCACTTTCTCGGAAGGGCGGAGGGAGCGAAGCGAGTGGTTTGAATCGGTCATGAGTGAAAAGGTACTTTATCTTAAAGATTTGAAATTTGTCCAGAATCGGTTTGGCGTGTCGTTGGAAGGAAAGGGAAGTGGTCCTTTTTTGAGGGAATTGACCCGTTGTTGGAGGGAAAATAGAGGTGGTTCACGCAGAAATCAAATCAAATTGATATGGTTATATCTTAAAAATATCCGAAAAACATTTGACTCTGTGGCCGACTTCCGGCAATTTTCAATCCCATGATGAAAGTTCCCTTCTGGAAAACGGCTCTTCTGGCGACCTCCATCTGCCTCCCCCTCGCTTTGCCGCTCGCGGCGCAGGATGGGCGGATTTGGGAGCAGGTCGAGAGTGGCACCACCGAATCGTTGCACGGGATTTCGATGGTCAACGGGCAGTTTGGTGTTGCGGTCGGGAGTCAGCGCACGGTGTTGCAGTGGGACGGGGAGGTGTGGAGCGCCATGAGCGGGTTGGAGGCCAGCAACTTTCCGGTTGATGCCACGTTGCAGGCGGTCCGTGCGATCTCGCCCCAACTGGTGCTGGTCGGTGGCACTCTAGGAATCAACAACGCCACCTACAACGGTTTGAGCGCATGGAACGGGACGCTCTGGAGCGCCAAAAACCGCACGCACAACCCGGTTTCCCAATTCTGGACGGATGGCAACGGCCTGATCCTTGCCGGGTTTGGCTATGCGACGCGGATCGCCCGTTACGATGGGGATAACATCGCGGGGCAAATAGCTAGTGATGCCAACTGGACGCTAACCTATAACATCAACCCCGGCCAGAGCATTATCGGCCTCGGCGGAGCCAATGCTAATGCTCTGTTTGCCGTCGGTACCGGCAATACTGTCTTGCGTTCCATCAATGAGGGGGTCACATGGAGCAGTATTGCGGGGAGCGCGCTGGACGGATTTCACTGGTACACCGTGGCGGCTCTTTCCGCCGATCAGGCATGGGTCGCCGGAGCCGGGGGGCGCATCGCTGCATGGAACGGGACGACTTGGAGCCATCAGGTGGTTAATTTCCAGTCCAAAACCAACATCACATGGCGCGATATGCTCGCGCTGGACGCCAACAATATCTGGGTCGTGGGAGACAAGGGGGCCGTCAAGCACTTTGACGGTAGCCAATGGAACGATGTTATCCTTGAAGGGATTGGCGACACCGCTCTCTATAGCATCGCTCACGATGGCCAAAATTTATGGATTTCCGGCGCCAACGGGGTGATCTTCCAGACCGTGCCCGAGCCGTCCACGGCATGGCTCGGTGCCGTGGGCTTCCTCGCCATCGCTGTAAGGACGTTTCGTAAACAACGCTAAACCGCAAAAAGCCGCTCCGTTCCCCCCGGAAAATGAAAGACCTTGCTGACCATCGCGCCGTGACGTTGAGCGAAACCGTCGTGGTCATCGCCATTCTGGCCTTGGTTAGCCTGCTTGCCTACCCTGCATGGACCAAAGCGCGGGAGAACACACTCATGGCGCAGGATGTCGCCAACCTCAAACAGATGGGAGCCGCGTATCTTGCCTATGCCGCCGATCACAAGGGATTGACGCCGCGTGCCATCCGGCACGATACCGGCCTGCCCGGTCCGTGGTTTGGCAGTGCTAATACCTTCGGCAGTCCCGTCCGCCAGCTCTTTAGCCGATACAACCCAGCATGGGGCGCCTTTGCCGAGGGGGAGGCAGATTACCTCTCCTCTCCCGATCCGCTCTATTCCCCTTTCTACCTACCCACCCGCAAGCGCCAGCGGGGGAGCTTCGATACTGGTGGCCAGTATGGCTATCTCTTTATGTATTCGCCCCCCTACCAGCCGCTGGTCAGCGGTTTCATGAACGATCAACTGAGCCGTGGCGCACGAATGCCGCTGATGAGTGACTTTTTTGGACCTTCCTATCATCCGGCGACCTATGCTTCCAGCCGTCTGGCGGTGCTCTACCTTGATGGTGGCATCAAAATTTTTGAACAAAGCGAACTGCTCAACAGCCGCCGTGACTATACCAAACGCTTCCGTTACCTGATGGAACGTTAGTGCCTTTCAACCCATGAAATGACAGATCGGGCTTCTCCTTCTGTCATAAGGCTTCCCATTAGTTTTCTTCCTTTCCCTATGAAACCATCCCTTCACCAGCGGGTGATCCTCCCGCTTGCTGCCGTTATTCTTTCTTTTTCCTCATCCCTACCCGCTGCCTTGACGCCGGAGTGGGACGCCGCCCGCGTTGAGGCATTAGCCAGCGAAGCCCGCCTCCCTGCCGGTGGAGAGGAGAGTTGGGCGCTGGGTACGCTACCGAAAGATCGCCGTGTCGCTTTGCGCATCACAGCCCGCCGCCATTCACCGGCGATGGGCGGGTATGGGCATTACGTTCGCTATTTCTTTGACGGAAAGCCGCTCAATGCCGCCGTTGACCGCTACCAGACCCGCCTGCTCAACAAGGCCGCCTTCTTTACCCGCCCGGATCGCAGTACCGTTTTCTGGAATCAGGGAGACGGCGTTTGGCACACCTTCTTTAGCCCCGACTTCAAGACCGATACTTCCCGCTACGGCGTCAAGGCGGAGCAGGAACCGTATACCATTGTGCTGGAAGTGACCGATCTCCTGAATGAGGGGGGCGATCATCGCTTCTCCGCGCGTAATCTTGTTTCGCCCGCTGGTGGAAAGGAGATTCCGGTCTTTGTCTCGGTGGAAGCGCTGGTGGGGCCTGAGAGATCGAAAGATGAGGGGCGCGTTTCCCGTCCGGCATTACAAGGGAAGCCATCGCTCACCATGGGCGAAGGGGGCGGCTTCGAACTGGTCTTTGGTAGCCATCGTTTTCCGGTCGAATCGCGTTACTCCTTCCCCAATGGAGATTTTCATTATCTTAGAGCTGCGTCTTCCGGCGAAGGAGAGCGGCAGTGGAAGCCGGTGGTTGAACAAAAAGGGGCTGGCCAGTGGACGATCACTGCGAACGCGGCAGAGTATCGGCTGGAGCGCACTATCACGCTTCATGAGCACCGTGTCAGCGTAGAGGAAACGCTCACTAACCTCGGGAGTGAGCCTCTCGCTATTCGGCAGGCCCATTACCTCAAGGCAGGGAGGGAGCGTTTCCCCTCCTGCCGGATCGGCGGGCCGGAGAGCGAAGCAATTGGCGAGCTTTACTCCCCCACTAACCCTACCCTCTTCTTTCCTTTGGAGAAAAGCGCATTGGGATTGGTGATCGAGGATGATGTTCAGCGTAATCAGTCCCTCCTTTATTACGACACTAACGAACAGCAAGCTGGTTTCTCCAACGATCTCTTCGCCTTGCCGGGCAAAGCTGCCTATACCAGCCAGTGGTCGATTTACTTTCAGCCCAGTGATGACTATTTCGATTTCATTAACACGGTCCGCCGCGACTGGGGGGCCAATATCACGCTCAAGGCTCCGGTCTACTTCGCTAGTTACCGTGCTCTCGCTGCCATGGAGGAAGAGGCGTTAGCCAAACTCCTTGCCCTTCATTCACCGGAGTATCTCGTCTTCTGGGAACTGCGCACCCATGAGCCCTCCCCGCAATGGGATAATAAACTCATTGTTGCCAACGGGCCGGGCATTCATGACCCCGTCATCGAGGGCGAGATGGCGTTGCTGCGCGAGGCGATTGCCAAGGTCCGCAATGTTGCCCCTCGCACCAAAATCAGCCTCTATACCCATTGCTTCTTCATTTCGCCGCAGCGGGCGGAAGATGAACGCTATCAGGATAGCTGGATTCTCAACTCCGATGGCACACGCAAGCAATCGGTCTATCGCGACCCTCAGCGGCTCGATTTCCAGACCGTCTACCCGACACTGGAGAATAGCTATGGCAAAGATTATCTCAAACTCGTCGACTTTTACCTCAATGATCTCGGGCTGGATTGGCTCTATTGGGACGAGAGCAACGGCCCCGGCGTGACACATTCGGACATCTCCGCCAGCAATCAGCAAAGCCGCTGGGCAACTTACGGCATCTGGGATGGGCATTCGGCGGATATTCACCGTCGCAAGAAAACCATTGAGACACCGTTTGCGCTTCTGCCGTTGATCACTCGGCCCATCTACGCCGAGATCATGAAGCGGGTGGAAGCCAAAGGGGGCTTTATCCTCTTTAACAGCGCGGCTACCACGCGTCAGCGTCTCGCCATGCCCTCCTTTTCCGAAAGTCAGGATACGCTGACGCGGGCGTACGAAACCCATCTCAACACCCCGTTGGCTTATGGCTATGGCAATCCGACGATGGAGGATCTCCGCGCCCGGCTCGGTCTGGGGTTGCTCTACGCCCGCACTTTTCTTGACTATCCCAGTGAAGTCGTCGCGAAGTGCTACCCGTTCACCTCTGAAGAGCTTCATGCCGGATGGCTCAAGGGGAAGGAGCGGATCATTACCATGTTGGACGGGGAATACGGCTGGGGAGAAGCCGGGGCCACGGCGCTGCTTTACCTCTTTGATCAAACGGGAGCGCTGGCGGGCGAAACGCCTGTCACCCTTTCAGAATCAGGCAAAACAGCTATTACTGTACCGCTGGGCGGGATCGCGATTCTGGAGCGCCGATAAACGCCATGGTAGCGATGTCGTAGCCGTCCCGGATTTGGAAGTTCAACGGCTGGAGGCTCCCGGCAAGATCGACCGCGTTGACGGCCTGCTCTTCGAGCCGCAGGGCGACTTCGATGTACCGCCCCTCGATCAACCCATCGATGCCCTCATCACCGATTTTGCGCACCGACATTATTTTACTTGGGAGGCAGAAACCTGCTCCACCGTGGCGATATGCCCGTCGGCGAAGAGGGCTTGAGTCTTGCCCCGGTGGGGATAGCCGATGGTGGTATGGTAGTTGGCCGTGGTGAAGATCGATTGAAGGCTGGCGTGCGTGGCGTCGGTGATCAGGATGATGGAGGCCGGGTTGGGGATTGTGTTGAGGCGATTGGCGGGGTTGAACCAGACGTGACTGGCAACATAGCTATAGTAGCGGGAGGTCGTTGCGTAGCTGATCGGGGTGTCGGGGTAGGCAGGGCAGCCGTTGAAGTCGTTGCCCCGATTCCAGTTCTGATACATCGGCGTTGTCCATGTGCCCGAGTGGATCAGACGGGCGAGCGGGGCGTCCGGGTGATTCCAGCGGCGGCCATCCCCCCACGGGGCAACCGAGGGGAGGCGTCCATTGTTCTCGGCAACATAGAGAAAGAGGGCGCTGCCCCATGTCTGAAGGTTGCGCATGCAACGGGTGGCGTGGGAGCGCTCGCGGGTGCCGCTCACGAGGGCGGTGCCCAAAAGGGCCAGTGTGGCAAGGAGGGCAAGGGCGACGAGCAGTTCCGTTAAGGAGAAGCCGGGCGGGAGGTGCTTTCTTTTCATGGGGGGAGGACTCCATCGAAGAATACCTTTTCAAAGGAGTCTGTATAGTCTCCTTTGTTATCCATCAGACGCGAGGAATGGTGATTGAGCAGGACTGGCACACCGCTCAGATCTTCAAAGAGGGCGAGCGCGGGTGGCTCTTCGAGAAAAGCGATACAGTTTTTGATTTCCTCGTTGTGGTAGCGGGCAAGACCGCCGCCTAGATAAATCGTCCCGCCCGCCTTGCGATGGAAGAGCGGTGTCATGCCGCCGCTTTCGCCGCCGAAACGGTTGTCGAGCGCATAGAGGCTGCCGTAGTTGTCAATCCAGCGGAGGTTACGGCTGTAAGGCCATGCTTTGATCTCTAATTGATTGGCGGCCATTTGTTGTTTGCCACGTTTGCCGATCCATAGGGTGGGGTTGCCGAGCATGGCGACCATTCGCATCGCTCCTCCCCTGTTTTCGATATAGGCAGCGTCGTTTTGATGCGGGCTATTGTTGGCCCAGAAGGCTTCGAGTTCCACCTGTGTGGCGTTGGTGACAAGGGCTTGTGGGGCAAAGTGCAGGATGCCATCCTGAAAGAGAAGTTGGAGGCGGTTGCTTAACCCGATGGAGCCATTCCCGGCGAGGGCGGTGATGGCGTTCTCGTTCTGATCGTAAAAGGAGCAGTTGGAGATCGCTACACGGGCCTCCGCTTCGGGGCGGCTTTGGAGGGAAAGGGCTTTGCTCCCTCCGAGAAAGTTGAGGTTGCGCAAGCCGATCTCCTGCGCATCGGGGATCGACAGGATGGGTAGCTTGTTCTCCTTCATCACCAGAAAGGTTGCCCCGGTTCCACGGATGACGAGGCGCGGGGGAAGCTGGAGGGTATGGGAAAGATGGAGGAGGCCGCCGGGGAGGAGGAGCAGGGCGTTCTCCTCCTTTGCCGCAGCGTCGATCGCTTTCTGGAGCGCGTCGCTTTGGTCCTCGCCAGTGTTGGCGGTGACGCCGTGGGAGGTGGCGTCGATTACCGGGCCGGTAGCGGCTTCCAGCGTGCGGTAGCTCCATGGCAGCGGTGCGATGGCGACCTTCTCGCGGACCCCGGCGGGGGGTGCGGTGTCGGGGAGCATTTCAAAGACGGGCGGAAGGGTAGCGTTGTCGGGCGGGTCGACGCGCACTTTGTATTGAGGCTCCCACTTGGCTTGTTTGAAATAGCGAAGGGCGTTGAGGAGTTCTTCATCCGGCTCGCTCTCCCATTGGACCGGTGCTAGCGGGGTAGCGTTCTCCAGCGTGAGGTTTCGCACGGAGAGAATTTCGGGTTGGGTTTCGGCTTCAATGATGACAGGCGGGCGTGTGCCGGTTCCGCTGAGATGAACGCCATCAATGGAGAGCGAATTGGAGATATAGCCGGGCGTCAGGCTGGAGCGGATGAGCGGGAGCGTGGAGAAACGGCCTCCGCGCAGGGAGAGGATGCCCCCTTTGTCGGTGGTGATCCATGCGGGGAGGGCGGTGTTGAGATCGCTACCCTTCCCCTCAATCTGGTGGAGGTAGGCAACGGTGCGGAGGTGGAGCGGGGCGAAGCGGCTTTTCGGGCCGGTTTCAAAGAGGCAGTTGCGCAGGAAGGCGGTGTCGCAGGCGAGGTGAACGGCGCGGGCGGCTTCCAGAAAGTGGCTGTCGCGGATGACGATGAGCGTGGAGTTGGCCCACGGATGGAGTTTGGAAGTATCGACGGGGGTTAGTTTGGGTGCGTCGTGCCCTTCGCGTTCCAAAAGGTAGGGGCCGTGCGGTTTGGAGCGAAACCATTGGTCGCCTTTAAGGCGGCGTTCGGTGAAGGAGAGGCATTCAACACCGCTTTCGGAAGCTCCTGCAAAGGTGCAGGCGTCAATGACGATGCGCGCCCAGTTATTCTGGGTCCAGAAACGGAGTTGGACTTTGCCTCCTTCAAAGCGGAGGTTTTCCACCGTGTTTCGGTAGCTTTGGTGGAAGTAGAGGAGGTCTTTCTCCGGGTGGCGTTGGCGCAGCGTCGCCTTGCCGATGCCGCGCAGGGAGGTTGACCATTGGGAGACGAGCGTTTCGCTGGTGAGGTAGGTTCCTTCCGGGAAAACGATCTCGCTATAGGCACTTTCCCGCGAGCCGCCGGAGAGTCCGCGTGCCAGCCCGATGCGCAGTCGGTGGGTTTGATCCTGAGAGTAGGCTTCGTTGAGCGCCTGTTGGATCGCGGCGGTGTCGTCGCTCTTGCCATCGCCCTTAGCTCCATAGTCTTTGACGTTGATGGAGGTGGCGGCGGGCGGGATGGGGCGCAGCGGCGGAGTGGTGGCGAAAACGGGAAGCGTCGCCAGCAGGAACGCCAACAGGGTGAGAAGAGACGTGGGCATTAGCTAATGAATTTGCGACGCAACAGGGGGAGGAGAAGGAGGCTTGTGCCAAGGAGGAGGGCGGTGCTGCCCGGTTCAGGTACGGCGGTGCCTTGCAGGTAGAGATGGAAGACATTGAGGTTGTAACTCCATGTGGCGCCTGAATCGGTGCTGCTCCATCGTTGGGCGTCGCTGAAGCCGGTGCCTATTGATAAACCGATGATGCCGCTTCCTTCACTGGTCAACTGGAGGGCGACCGTGTAGTAATAGTCGGCTGCGAGGACGAGAGGGGTGCTCAGGTTAAGGGAAATGAAACGGGGGGTGTTGGGTGCGCCGGTGGTGTTGGCAGGGAGGGTGCCGCTGTCGCTGTAGAGAAGCGTTCCGGTGGTTAACGGGTTGGCCGCGAGGGTTTCGGTACGATAGAGCTTGAGAGAAAACGGACGGTTTACTGCGGTAAAAGCTCCAGCCTGAAAAATGAAAGCTTCGAGTTCATGGGGGGAGGTGATATGAAAAGTCTGGGCAAGTCCTTGTGTCGGATTACTCCATGCATAACCTGATGGGACCGGGGTGGTAGGGATGGTGCTTTGGAAGATATTGGCGACGGGAGCATCCTGTATCCAATGGGTAAGGACGGCGGAGTGAAGGGAGCCGGTAACGCCAAGGAGGCAGGTTGCAAGGAGGGTAGCTGGTTTCATGATATGGCTTTGGGGTTGACGGAATCAGGGCGCGAGGGAGCGCGGACCGCCCCGGTGGAGCTGAGCGGTTTCTTTTGGAAAGGGGATCAGACTAACGCCGGGACGTTAGGGAGATCACAAAAAGCGGGTGGCAGGCAAAAGGTTTGATCGCGGGTGTCGGTGCGGAGCAGGGTGCCGCCAGCGAGGAGACGCAACGCTTCCTTGCCGACCTCCAGATACGGGATGCGCACATAGGGCAGGCGTTGCTCGGGGAGGATCGCTTCCTCCATGCCGATGGTAGCGACCTGAACCTCTCCGGCGAGGTTCAGCGTGCGTAGTGCCTGAACAAAGCGGATCGCCGTCGGGTAGTGAGTGAAGAAGAGGCCGTCGTGACGCAGCGGCGTGCGCAGGTAGTCTTGTAACAATGCTTCAATTCCGGCAACATTGGGGTAGGCATAGTAAGGAGCATGTTCCTGATGCCCGGCCAGTGCGGTTTGAAAATGGAGGCGCTTCTGAGGGGAGTCGTTCCCGAAAAAGGCGATGTTGGTACACCCCTTGCGCAAAAGGTAGCGAACGCCGAGCGCGATGGAGGCGGCGCGGTCGTAGGTGACGATGAAGCCTTCCTCCTGTTCACTATAAAGGGAGAGGGTCAGCCGTCCGGTGGCATTCGCCTTTGCTTGCAGAGGGTGGTATTGATCCCCGATGAAAAGAAGGGCGTTGGCGTGGCGGGCGGTTTCGATCTGTTCGGCAATCAGCGCGGCGTCGAGGTTGGTCGGGATGGAGCGGATTTGCAGGTTCCAGCCGACTTCCTGCGCCCCTTCGCTCAAACCTTGCAAGGTCTCAAAGACGAGGGGGCCGTGGCCGGAGGTGACGATGTCGTCGCGATGGGGGAGGAAGAGGAGGGCGGTGGCCGGGGCGGCGGACGGTGGGGCCGGTTGGGGCTGGCGCGATGCGACGAAGGTGCCGTGTTTGGGGTAGCGGATGAGCCAGCCGTCGCGGGTGAGGTCGGCAAGGGCACCGTGAATGGTGGCATACGAGATGCCCCACGCGGCGGCGAGATCGGTGGCGGAAGGGAGCTTGGCCCCTTCCTTGAGGCTCCGGCTGCCGATCTGCTCCACGAGCGAGTCGTAGATACGACGGCGCTTGCTGGCTTTGGAAGCGGGGTCGGGTGCCGGTGGTTGGAGCGACATGATGGAAATAGTATATACTATTAAGTTTACGTGCAAACTTTTTCTGTGAGGCTCTCAGAGTTTTGAACGTGTTCTCTGTTGAGGAGTCAAATAGATCAGGTGTGAACCTCCACGCAGATTGAAAATCAAATCACCTTGGCGTACCTCTTTTTCACCCTCTAAATTCCATCTTTTCTATGAAAACCTCATCCCATGAATTCATTCGGCGTTTTCTGAGCGATCAACAGGTTCAGGAGCGTTATGCGGGTCTTGATCCTGATGCCTTTCTGGCGACGGCGCGGGCCGATGGCTTTGAGATCACGCCCGAAGAGTTGGCGGTGGTGTTTGAGGAACTGCTCGGCGGTGAAGTGGGTGGGCGTGATCTTTCCGAGCGCGATTTGGAGAAGGTCTCCGGCGGGTTTTTTGGCAACCTCATTGGCGTTTTGGGGATTCCGGCGATCTCTGACACCGTTTCCAGTGGCCTTGACCTGCTGGGGGCTAAGATCAAGGAGATCGCCAAGGAGTCGGCGAAGAACAATCCGGTCGCTTCCTTGAGCCCTTCCCGCTGGCATCGCCGTTCATCGTAGGTCGGTTTTTTTGGGCGGAGAAGCGCTCTGAAGAGGCTTGCTTTCGCGGCTGGAAGGGGTACGCTCTATTCCCTTTTCTTATGGCCAAGAGTATTATTGATCCAGCCCGTCTGGAGCGCATCGAGTTTACCAATGACGAAATTGCCCGTTACTCACGGCATCTCATCATGCCGGAGGTGACGCTCGACGGGCAACGCCGCCTCAAGGCAGCCAGCGTTCTCTGCATCGGCGCGGGCGGGCTCGGCTCGCCGATCGCGCTCTATCTCGCTGCGGCGGGGGTGGGACGGATCGGGATGGTCGACGCGGACGTGGTCGATTTTTCCAATCTCCAGCGCCAGATCCTCCACGGGACCAAGGATGTCGGGCGCAAGAAGCTCAACTCCGCCCGTGACCGCGTGCGTGACATCAACCCAAACGTGCAGGTCGATCTCCACGACACGATCATCCGCGCGGAGAACGCGGTGGAGATCATCGAGAATTACGACATCGTGATCGACGGTACGGATAATTTCCCGACCCGTTATCTCTCCAACGACGTTTGCGTTTTCCTCAAAAAACCGAATATCTACGGTTCGATTTTCCGTTTCGACGGGCAGTGCACGGTTTTTGCCCCGCATCTTGGCGGCGGTTGTTACCGCTGTATGTTCCCGGAGCCGCCCCCTCCCGGCATGGTGCCGAGTTGTGCGGAGGGTGGGGTGCTCGGGATTCTCCCCGGCATTATCGGGGTGATGCAGGCGACCGAGGCGATCAAGCTGATCATGGGGGTCGGCGATCCGCTCATTGGGCGGCTGGTTCACTTCGACGCGCTCAAGATGAAGTTTAAGGAGTACAAGCTGCGGCGCGATCCCAAGTGCCCGGTTTGTGGTGAGAACCCGACGATCACGGCACCGATTGATTACGACCAGTTCTGCGGGATTCCGCAGGCGGCGGCTGCCGAGGCGGAAGAAGAGCCGGTGCCGGTCATTTCGGTGCAGGACCTCAAGGCGCGGCAGGATCGTGGCGATGCCTTTGTGCTCGTTGATGTGCGCGAGAAGTTCGAGCACGAGATCTGCCGCATCCCCGGGTCGACCTTGATCCCGCTGCCGGAGTTGCCCTCGCGCATGAGCGAACTCGATAGCGCGGATGAGATCGTGCTCCATTGCAAGAGCGGGGTGCGCAGCGCCAAGGCGCTCAAGCTCCTCAAGGAAGCCGGTTTCAGCAAGATCTGGAACGTGACCGGTGGGATCGAGGCGTGGGCCGATGATATCGACCCGTCGATGCCGAAGTATTAACTTTTTGCGCCCCCGTCGGTCTACGGCGGGGGCCTTTTTTTGCTTATGTCTGAGGAAAGTGAACTCGAAGCGCAGAAGGCGGAGCAGGCTTCTCTGGAACGCGAGCGGATTGCCCCGGCTCTCGGCAAGATTGCCAGCGGGTTGTACATCGCAACGGCAGCGGTGGGAGAGGAGCGGATCGGGATGTTGTGCAGCTTTGTGGAGCAGTGCAGCTTTGAACCACCGATGATCTCGATTGCCGTCGGTCAGTCGCGGATGCTCACCCAAGCGCTTGATGGGCATGGGCTTTTTGGGCTCCATATCTTGAGCAAGGAGAACAAGGCGCTCCTCAAATCGTTCTCCCGCCCCGGAAGTGGCGACCCTTTCGAGGGGCATGAAGTGGAGGAGAATCTCTTCGGGATTCCGCAGTTGAAGGAGGCTTGGGCCTACCTCGCCTGTAAGGTCTCGGGCCGATTGGTGACGGGGGATCACACCCTCTACGTCGCCGAGGTCTTCGAGGGGGAATTGCAACATCCCGGGCAGGAACCCAACGTGCGGGTCCGCCCGAACGGCTTCCTCTATTAAACGTCGTGGCTGAAACCCCGTGGGAGACGCTCGTGGCGATGCTCCGCTGTCCCCGGAGCGGCCAGCGGCTGGCTTGGGGCGGGCGTGAACTGGTCGATTGGCTCAATCACCAGCGGGAGGAGGGCGCTCTGCCGTGTCATGCGGCGGCGTTGCAGATCGATCTCGCTGTGCCGCTCGAAGGGGTGTTGGTGCGGGAGGATGGGGCGTTCGGTTATGTGGTGCAGAACGGCGTGCCGGTGCTGCTCCCGGACCACGCGATGACCCTGCCGGCGTAGGCCCCCACTTTACGCTTGTTTACCGGCGGCGATGTGGTCGCTGGCGGCTTGGACCTGCTGCGGCGGGGTGCGGAAGAGGAGGCCGACGAGGACGGTAGCGATCGTCCCGAACATGATTCGCCATGGGAAGGAGATGCGGATGAGCCAGTCGGGCGCCCAGAGGTCATTGAAATACTCGATCGGGAAGAGTTGCTTCCAGGTCTCTATCGGCACGCCGTGGGAGCTGGCGATCAGACCCCAGAACTTCTCCGTAAACCCGACCGGGTGAAGGAGACGCCAGAGGTCGTTGTGCAGGCCGCTGAAGATGGCGACGACGACAAACCCGGCGATCATGGCGATGAGATTGCCCCGCTCGCTGCCGCGCGTTTTGGTCAACATCCCGATCAGGAAGACGCCGAGGAGCGAGCCGTAGGTGTAGCCGAAGATGCCAAGGACGATCGGGATGATCCGCGCTTGAAGGACGATCGCAGCGTAGGCCGTGACTGAGCCGATGATGATCAGGAGGACTGAGAAGATCACCGTGCTCCAGCGGGCGGCGCGGACGATCTGTTGATCAGAGGCGCCGGGGCGGATATAGGGGGTGTACCAATCTTCAGTGAAGCTGGTCGCCAGAGCGTTGAGCGCGGTGGAGAGCGACCCCATCGCCGTAGCAAAGACCCCGGCGATGAGAAGGCCGCGTACGCCCGGCGGCATCCCATGCAGGATGTAGTAGGCGAACGGGTTGGCCTTGTTCGGCTCCTGATAGAGCGTCCAAAGGAGAATGCCAACGGCGAGGAAGCAGAGGACGAGCGGAATATCAGCCAGCCCGGAGCCGATGAGCGCGATGCGGCTCTTGGCGTGGTCCTTGGCGGTGAGCATCCGTTGGACCATGTCCTGATCGGTGCCATGGGTGGCCATGGTGAGGAACGTCGCGCCGAGGAGGGCGGACCAGATGGTGTAGTTGCTCTCCAGAATGAAGCGGACGTTCTCGCCGATCGTCTTTTCCATCGAGATCCCCATATCCCAGAAGACGAGATCCTTCGGCCCTTGCAGGAGGGCGAGCGCCCCTTTGAGGCCGCCGGGAATCTGGTGGAGCAGTAGCCAGATGGCGAAGAAGAGAGCGCCGAACATGACGGTCGCCTGAATGACATCAGTCCAGACGACGGCCTTGATCCCGCCGATGGTGGTGTAAATGGCGGTCACGGCCGAGAGGAAGGTCAGCGCGCCGATGTAGACCCAGAGCTGCTGATAGATCGTGAGTTCCTGCCCTGTGAACATCTCATAGCCAAGGACGAGGACGACGGCGGCGACGTAGAGGCGGGTGCCGCTGGCGAGCGCACGGGTGACCAGGAAGATGGCGGAGGCGACGTTCTTGGTCGTCGTCCCGAACCGGACCCGCAGGAAGTCGTAGATCGAGACGACGCGGTAGTCGTAATACGGCTTGATGAAGACGTAGGCGATGACGATGCGGGCGAGCACCGTCCCGATCGCCAACTGGGCATAGGTGAAGTTGCGGTAGGTGTACCCTTCGCTTGGCGCACCGAGGAAGGTCGCGGCGCTGGTTTCCGCCGCGATGATCGAGGCAAGGACGGCCCACCACGGGATGTTACGATTCCCGATGGCGAAGCTCTCCATCGTGGTGCTGCCGCGCCCTTTGTAGATTCCAATCCCGAGGACGGCGGCGAAATAGGCGAAGATGACAAACCCGTCAAGCAACCATGACATAAGCTCGCCACTATCCACATTTTACGCCGGACGGCAATCTATTGTGCCAATAGGGTTCGGATTTCTTCGTGGAGGAGGCGTTGTTGCCAGCGGATCGGCTCGATTGCTTCCTCAAGGTAGCTCTCGATCCAGCGTTCGGGGAGGAGGCCGGTGAGGGCTTCGCGCACGGCGGGGAAGGTTGCTTCAAAATGACCGAGGGCGAGGGCAAGGTAGCGGAACTCGCGTTCGGAGACGGTGCGGCGTTGCGGTTCCAGCCGAGCGGCGATGATCTGATGCGTGATGATGTGGAGGTGTTCCCATGAGGCTTTCTGGTGGAAATCGAACTCGCGTAGGGCGGCGCTCAGACGGCGGAAGGCGGCCCCTTCGCCGGTCTGGTCGAGAAGCGCAGGGAGTTCGGCAGCGCGTTCCAGCGGGAAGGCTCCATCGTGAAAGAGAATCCCTTGCATGAGGATGACATCGAGGGCGGCGTCGATCACTTCGCATTGGGGGAGGTTGAAGTTGTAACGGCTCCAGCCGGTGGTGATCACTCCGGCAAGGCCGAGCCGAGCGGCGACTTCGACCCATGCGGTGGCATTGGCGTGACGGGCGGGGAGGTGGGGGAGGTGAGCGTAGGAAGAGTCAGCCCCTTTATAGGCGGTGGCGCCCCAGAGGGTGATGCCGTTTTGGATAAAGCGTTCGAGATGGCGGCTGCTGTAGTGGTGGTCGACGACGTCGGGGTGTTCATGGTAGCCCCAGCCGACGAGATCGCTCTTGGGGGCGAGGCGGGCGAGTGCTGTGTCGTCCCAGCGGACCATCATATCATGCCAGAGCATCGGGCGGATGCCACGGTCGAGGAGGCGCTCCAAGAGCGGTTCGACATGGTGAAGGTAAAGCGCGCCGCTGCCGTGCTCTTCGATATAGGCACGGGTATCGGGATGGGTGCCAAAGCGCCACGCCTCGTCCCCGCCGAGGTGAAAGCGGCGGAGGTCGGGCATGAGGGCGAGGACTTCTTCCACGAGGGTAGCGACCAGTTCCGGAGCGCCGGGGGCGAGTGGGTTGAGGAGATCGTTCTCCGCTGCATTCTCGCGCAGTGGAAGGTACTCGGGGTGGAGTAGGAAGTTCTCCATGTGTCCCAGCGTCTGGATGAGCGGGATGAGTTCGAGGCCGAGTGCTGCTGCTTTGGCGGTAATTTGACGCACCTCCTCTTCGGTATAGGCAGTGGGGGAGCGCCAGCGCAGGTCGTGCTTCCACGGGAAGGTATCTTCCCATTCAATCAGGACGGCGGTGTAACGCGCGGCGGCGAAGAACTCAAGGAGGCTCAGGAAGCGGGTCACGGTCGGCTGGACTCCTTTGAGGTCGAGGTGAATGACGCGATGCGCGATGGCGGGGGTGGAGGCTTGGAAGAGTGGGCTCATGCAAAACCAAAGATGCCACAGATCGGCGGGAACGCTACGCCGCAGGTGTGAGAAGGGAGGTCGTGTTTTGTGATCTTGCCTTCCCTGCCATCGGGTGGCAATTTCGGGGCGATGATGGAAGAAGCGCTTCTGACGATTTCCAATGCCGGGTTGCAGGAGTGGGTGACTTCGCCCCGTTACCATCACCGTTACGATGAAAGGAGTCTCCCGAGGGTGATCATCCAGCGCACCTGTCGCGGGTATGGGGTTTATGGCGATGCTGATGGACGGCGGGAGGTTGCGCCGGATCACGCTTTTGTGATCACCTTGCCGCAGGAGGTTGAGTATCTTTATCCCAAGGAAGCGAGCGAACCGTGGGTGATTGACTGGATTGATTTTGTCGGGCCGCTGGCTCAGACGTTGATGCGCGGGTTTGTCCGTCAGTTTGGGCCGGTGATCGCCCTGCCGCGTCAGAGTACGGCGGGGATCTGCTTTCTGCGTTTGATCGAGCGTTTCCGATCGGGCCAGCGGGGCGATCGCTGGGAGGAGAGCCGGGAGGTTTACGCCTTTGTGCTGGAATGGTGCCGACAGACGTTGCGGGGTAGCGATGAGGGGCGGGTGATGGAGATGCTCCGTTCGCTTGGGGAGAGTTCGGCGTTTCGTCCTTTAACGGTGAAGGAGCTGGCGGCGGAATGCGGGATGAGTCGGGAGCATTTCACGCGGCTCTTCAAGCGACAGATCGGCATCGCCCCGGCGGAGTGGCTGCGCCAGCGTCGCCTCGAAGCCGCCGCCCGGTTGTTAAGCGATCCGACGATGACGCTCGCGACGATCGCACGGCAGACCGGGTTCGCCTCTGGGCGGCACCTGATGGATGCCTTTCGGCGGCATTTCGGGATGACGACGAGCGCTTATCGTCAACACTTATAGCGGTTCAATGGTAGCTAAACCGGTCGTTACGGCCCAGCCGTCTGCCAGTGGCATTCGCTTGGCTTCGTGCCCGTGGCCCCACGAATCGGAGAAGATGAGTTCTTCGGTTTTGGTGTTGTAACCGATGATGAGCCGCATGTGCCCGCCTGCGCTCTGCGGGGTGTATTTTTCCTCCGGGATGACACCGAGCATAACGCTCCAGAGTAGCGGTACTCCTTTATCAATATGGGTCGTGATCTGGCGTTGGAAGGAGGTGATGCCGCTTTTGCGCCGCGTGCGTGCTTCGCGTAGAACCTCAGGGTCCATCGAGTTGTAGATCTCGGCAATATTAATACGGTAACCGCCGACTTTGAGTTCCGGCTTCTTTGCCCGTTTGGCAACGAGGTTATACTCTTTGACCAGTTCGAGGAAGCTTCGTACTTCGAGAGTGATATGGCTGCGCGTGCGGATGCGCAGACGGGCGGCGAGGGTTTTGAGGCTGTTGGTCATCGCCTCGACGCTGGTCCCTTCGCTAGCAGAGGCGTCGGCAAGCTGGGCCAGTTCGTGCGAATCGGCGCGGATGCCGTAGTATTGAAGGACGCGCTCCGCACTGGCTACCACGCAATACCCTTTGGCCCCCTGATCAACCATCGGGATGTCGGCAAGGAAGACATCGCCGGAGGCGGCATCGCGCGTGACGTGATCGCTACCTTTGAAGGGGCCTTGATTTTCACGCGCTTTTTGCGCTTCGGCCATCAGGGAAAGCGGGGCTTGAAACGGGGTGATCTCCAGACGGATAAACTCGCCGCGGAACGGAATGCCGCGCCCTTTGTCTTCGCGAACAAAGGAGTATTCGAGCAGGTATTCCGCCTGCGGGGTGCTCCATTGGTAGCCTTCGGCGCGGACGGCGCTAGTGCGATCGCGACCCCGCGCTTTGGGCGTCGTCCCGGTAGCGTTGGAGATGCCGACCTGCACTCTTTGGATGAGGTTGCTGAACTGATCGCGGTCGATCAATCCGGCGTCGCCCCGGTTGTAAAAAAGGATGGTTGCCTTGACCGGCTTTTCGTTCTCTACCTGTACCAGTGTTTGATAAACCGGCAGGCCGTAAAGGGTAGCGCTTTTGGAGGTCGACTGGATCGAGGTCTGAGCGGCGGAGACCCAGCGTAGGCCGTTGGCAGTGGCGTGTTGGGCGAGCCACTCTTGCGCAGGCGTATTCCAGAGTGTCTCCGGTGTCAGGGCGCTATCCAGAGATGAAGCTGGAGCGGCAGCGGGGGTAGTCGTCGGTTGCTCCTGTGCTGCGAGCGGCATCGGGAGGAGGCTCCAGAGCGAAACGGAAAGCAGGAGCGAGCAGGAGAGCGGGCGGATCATAGCGGGGGGGAAAAGAAGAAAGGTTTCAAACAGGCGGGAGGAGCTTTATTCTCCTGCCCGCATGGATGAAACCTTTCGTAATGGGCAAACAGGAGGGGTTTTACTTGGCTTTGGCGCGCGTAGCCTTGGCCGGAGCTTTGGCGGCAGCCTTGACTGGAGCGGCTTTGGCAGCAGCTTTTGCCGGAGCGGCTTTGGCAGCCGGAGCCTTCTTCGCCTTGGCGGCTGGAGCGGCGGGAGCCTTTTTGGCAGCGGGTGCCGCTTCCTTGGTCGCGCCGAGGATCGCGTCTTTAGCCGCTTTGGCAAAGCGCAGCTTGATCACCGTGGAAGCGGCAATCTTGATTGCTTCACCGGTTTTCGGGTTAACCCCTTTACGGGCCTTGCGCTTCTGCTTCACCAGTTTCCCGATTCCGGGAAGGACGAATTCGCCCTTCTTTTTGGTTTCGCGGTAGGTAATGGCAAGAAGGGCATCGAGAAACGTGTCGGTTTCCTTTTTGCTGATGTTAAGGGTGGACGAGAGTTCGTCGAGGAGTTCAGCTTTAGTTAATGATTTAGCAGCCATGGCGTTTGTCATGATTCTTTATGTTGAAGCTTTCAAGCAAAATCAGGTCCAAAGCGCGCTATAATTGAAGAAAAGTGAAAAAAAGTGCTCGGAAACCGCTTCGTACTGATGGAGTCAGGGGGGCGATGGCTAGCGCCGGAGGAGGGAGGGTGGCAAAAATAATCGGTGCAAGCTGATCCCTTTCAGGTTAAAGAAGCGGAGGGGTGAGGCAGAAGAATGCCTTGTATCCAAGCGTGAATTCCCCCAGAAACAGGAAGACGCCAGTCGCATGATCAAAGTCGAACATCTTACCAAACGTTACGCCGGATTTACCGCCATTGAAGATTTGAACTTCGAGGTGGAGAAAGGCGAGATCGTCGGTTTCCTCGGCCCCAACGGGGCAGGCAAGTCGACGACCATGCGCATCCTTTCGAGCTACATGCCGCCGACTTCCGGGCGGGCTTCGATTGCCGGTTACGATCTCTTTCATCAGTCGATGGAAGCGAGGCGACACCTTGGCTACATGCCGGAAAGCGTGCCTCTCTATACAGAGATGCGTGTGGAGGAGTATCTGCGCTACCGTGCCTCGATTAAGGAGATCACCGGGCGGCGTCAGCGTGAGCGGATCGGCGATGTGCTTGCGCTTTGTTCGCTACAGGAAGTCGAGCACCGGATCATTGGCACTCTCTCCAAAGGCTACCGTCAGCGGGTCGGGTTGGCGGATGCGCTCCTTCATAGTCCCGATCTTCTGATCCTTGATGAACCGACAGCGGGGCTCGATCCCAACCAGATCCGGCAGGTGCGCGAGTTGATCCGCAATCTCGGGCGGCATCATACGATTCTCCTTTCGACCCATATTCTGCCGGAGGTGGAGATGACCTGTCAGCGCGTGGTGATCATCAATCGTGGCCATATTGAAGCGGCTGACACGCCGGAGAATCTCGTCAACCAGATGCAGGCAGCGGGCGGGATTACCCTTGAAATCAAGCCGGGAGAGGAGGAGGCGCTGGCGTTTCTTAAAACCGTGCCGGGGGTGCGCGAAGTGGTCACGGGGCCGAAGGAGGCGGGGTGGGAAGCTTATACCTTGCGCACTGACGCCGGGGCTGACCCGCGCGAGGAGCTTTGGCGATTGGCGAGCGACCGTCGATGGCCGGTGCGCGAGCTTTCCCGACGCCGCGCGACGCTGGAGGATGTCTTTGTCGAATTGACCTGCGGGGATGAAATCTGATTGACCATGTTCAAGTTCCTTACCCTTCTACAGCGCGAGATCAAATCGTACTTCTACGCGCCGACTGCCTATATTGTTCTCTGCTTTTTCCTGATTTTAACCGGGTTTAACTTTCACATGGGGGTGACGCTTTTGACTCAGGGCCGCTCGGAGGTGACGGTTGTCGAGGCGTTTTTCAATTCGGTGCCGTTCTGGATCGGCTTTATCATTATTTTCCCGCCGATCACCATGCGGCTCTTCTCCGAGGAGTTCAAAATGGGGACGATGGAGACCTTGATGACGGCGCCGGTGCGCGATTGGCAGGTCGTTCTCTCAAAGTTCGGTGGGGCGCTCTTTTTCTACGTGATCGTTTGGCTGCCGAGTTTTCTCTATTTTGTGATCTTTGAGCGGATCGCGGGGGCGGAGGCTGCCCATGCCGCCGGGGCTTATTTTGGTAGCTATCTCTTGTTGCTGCTTGTCGGATGTTTCTTTCTCTCAATCGGTTGTTTTGCCTCCGTGCTCACTCAGAATCAGATTGTCGCTGCGGTGATGACCTTTTCGGTGATCTCGCTTTTCTTTTTTGGCGGTCTGGTCACCTTCTTCTCTCCCAACCTTTCGCCGATGCTGCGCGAGATGGTTGGCTATGTTTCGACCATTGAACATATGAGCGAGTTCTCCAAAGGGATCATTGATTCGCGGCGCATCGTCTTCTATGGCTCGGCGACGCTCTTCATGTTGTTGTTAACCCATCAGGCTTTTCAATACCGCCGCTGGAAACCGTAAGAATTGCTATGACCACCTCGTTCCATCGCGGGCGTATCTTCGCCAATGTCTCTTTGCAGGGGGTAGCCATTGTGGCGCTCTTCCTGATGGTCAATTATCTTGGGTTCAATCATTTCCGGCGTTGGGATTTTTCCCGTGATCAGAAGTATTCGCTCAGCGAACAGACGCGCAACATCGTCGCAGGGTTGGAGAAGCCGCTGCGAATGACGGTCTTTTTCTCCGAAGCGCCGGGGATTACGTTTGATACCGTGGCGCTGGCCAAGGAGTATGCTAATGCTTCCGGTCAAAAGATCGCGCTGGAGGTGGTCAATCCCTACCTTCATTTGAGCCGGGCGCGGGAGATCGCTACCGAGTATAAGCTTGGCGATCAGGAGAACGTGGTGATCCTTGATTACGACGGGCGCACGAAGTTTGTGAACGCGATGGAGATGGCCGAGTACGATCCGCCGCTTAATCCGCTCGATGCGCCGCGCCTGCGAGCTTTCAAGGGCGAACAGGCGCTCACCAGTGCGATCGTGAGCGTGATGGAGACGGAGACGCCGCCGATTTATGTCGTCACCGGTCACGGGGAGGCTGATCTGCTCCAATCAGAGGCGTATCTCGGGTTGCGGACGTTTGTGGAACGTCAGAACCTCAAACTGTTGCCGCTTGCGTTGGCGGGGGAAACGCCGGTTCCCGATGATGCCCGGGCGGTGATCATTGTCGGGCCGCGCTATGACTATGGAGAGGCGGCGTTGGCGCAACTGCGTGCTTACTGGCAGCGCAAAGGGCGGCTTTTCCTCGCGCTGGAAGCGGGCCATGCGACGCCTAATCTCGATCTCTGGCTGCATGAAAGCGGGGTGACGCCGAGGCAGGATCGCGTTCTCCAGATTGTCCCGCTGGGGCAGAAGCTCGCCGGGGTGCGCAAGGAGATTACGGGCGATTTCGTCCCCGGTTCGCCGATCACCCAAGGGCTCAATCAGGTCCACGCCGTTTTGATGGGGACGACGCAATCGCTGGTGTTGGAGCCAGAGCGGGTGGCCCCGGCGAAGATCCGTCTCTATCCGCTCATTCGCGCTTCGGAAGGGTTTTGGGGGGAGATCCGTTATGATCCTGAAGCTCCGGGCGGGATTTTCTTTGATGCTAATGAGGATGTGGCCCGCCCCTTTGTCGCAGCCTCGGCGGAGTTGGGGGCGGCGGCAGATGAGCGGGTGCAGGTGGCGACTTCGCGCATGGTCGTCATTGGTAACACGACCTTCCTCCAGAATGATGCGATGACGGCGGCTGATCTCGATTTTGTGCTCAATAGCCTCAACTGGTTATTGGCGCGCGAACCGATGATCGGCATCACGCCTAAGGATGCCCGTGATTTCACTTTGAGCCTGACCAGTAACCAGCTTGGAACCCTCGGGATGGGGGTTGTCGGCGGGATTCCGGCGTTGGCGGCGTTGATCGGGTTGATTGTCTGGTTGAAGCGGCGGCGTTAAATTTTCTGCTCATGAACTCGCGTTATACGTTGTTGTTGCTGGTCGTCACGGGGGCGCTCTTTGCCTATATCGTGCTGGTCGATAACCATCGCCCCAATACGCGGGTCCAACAGATGCGCGACGGGTTTGTGCTTAACTTTGACCCTGCAACGGTCGAGGCGATCACGATTGATGGAGGTGCTGAGAAGGTGGAACTCCGGCGCGAGGGGGTGCGCTGGATGATGGAGTCGCCGGTGCGTGATCTCGCCGACCCGAAAGTGGTGAGCGATCTGCTCAATGAGAGTGCTTCCCTGCGCATTGAGAGCACCTTGGCGGGGGAGGAAGTCGCTAAAGAGGCGTGGCGCGAGTTTGGCCTCCACAAGCCGAAGTTGCGTCTGGAACTTCGCGACAGTGGAGGGGCCATAGCGGCGCTCTGGTTTGGAAAAGAGACGGCGGTCGAGGGGCGTGGCTATGTCCGGCGGGAGGGGGAGGAGAAAGGCTATGTCGTTAACAATACCTTGCGCGAGTTGATCGGAGGACGGCCTGATGCTTTTCGTGATCCGCGCTTGAGTGATATGGAGGCGATCCATGTCGAGCGGGTGGCGTTGCGCAGCGCCGTGGGAGAGATCGAGGTCGTGCGCGATGGTAAGTATTGGTTTCTCAACAAGCCGCTGCGGACCCGCGCGGCAGAGAAGCCACTTACGGATTTGATCCATAGTCTTTTGGCGACGCCGATTCTCGCCTTCGCCCCCGAGCAGCCGGGGGATCTCCATGGGTTAGGGAGTCCGCGCATGGTCGTGACGCTGGCGGCATCGAGTCGTGATGAAGCTTTGCAGCTTGAGCTTGGCAATCCTAAGCCGACCGGAGCGGGGGAGGAACCGGTGATTTACGCCCGGCTCAATACCCGTCGCGCGATTCTGGAATTGCCCCAACGCATCGAACGCTTGCTCCTGCTACGGCCCAACGATCTGCGCGATCGGCGGTTGTTGGTTTTGGAGCCTGATCTGGTCGACCGGATCACTTTCCAGACGCCGGAGGCAAAGCCAATCACCTTGTATCGCAAGGGGGAGGTCTGGTTTCAGATGGGGGATGAGGTCGTGATCCCGGCAGATCGGATCGCGGGTCTTTTTAGCGCAGTTCTGCAACAAGAGGTGAGCGACTTTGTCTCCAATACGGCGACTGATCTTGCACGGTATGGGCTGGATCAACCGACGTTGCGGCTCACTTTTTCCTCCTATGCTTCTGCGACCACGGCGGAGAGTGGTGCCGGGGAGGAGCCGATCGCTACCCTTCTCTTTGGTAAGGAGGAAGAGGGGAAGCTCTACGCGATGATCGAAGGGGAGCCGTTTATTCTGGCGGTTGACCCGGCCTTGTTGGAAGCGATCGGGACGGAATGGACGCCGTGGCGTGCGCTTGCGGTGATAGCACAGCTGCTGGGAGAGGTGGTGGAGCTGGAGGTTCACTACGCGGATCGGCCTGCTGTCTTGTTACAACGGAGCGAAGGGGGATGGCACCTCAAGGAAGGGCAGGGGGTGCTCGAAGAGGTGAATCTGGAGAGCTTTCTGGAGGCGCTGACGTCGCTCCACGCCTTGCGTTGGCTACCAACGCCGCTAGTGGAAGGGGAAGCGGGGAAGCCGGTTCAACGGATCATCTGGAAAACGGCGAAGGGGGCGCAGCATGAGCTTCTCCTGCATCGTGATCCCGATGGGGGGGAGCAACTCACTCTTGCCCGTTTAGCTAGTCAGAATCAGCCGTTTTTGTTGCGGGGGCCTGATGAGGCGGCGCTTCGTCTCCCGCTGGTGCTCAATCCTGCGGAAACGCCTTCACCAGTTCCTCCAGGGAAACCGTAAGGCGACGGCGGGCGTGGCCGATCTGCCCGATGAAGCGGGCAAAGGGAGCGATTCGCGAAGGATGCCGAAGCAGGAAACCGATCAGCGCCAGAGGGCGGGGGCGTTCCCTGACCGGGTCGAAACAGACCGAGAACGGAACGGCGAGTTCCTCGGTGGCGCTATCAGAGATGGCTCGGAGCGAGAGCATCGGGAGCCGATGTTCAGCGCAGACGGCGGCGAGCGCTTCGCTCTCCATGTCGACCGCACTGGCGTGGGAACGGGCAGCGAGTTCGGCCTTTTCTGCACAGGTTTCCAGCGGCGAGGCAACGCTTTCGATCTTGCCCTCGCTGACTTTTCCCTCAAGGGCTTGGCGTGCAATGGCGTGAAGGGGGGCATCGGAGCGGTTGGGAGCCAGAACGAGGGTGCCGGAGGGCCACTCGGGGTTAAGGCCACCGGCAAATCCGCTGCTGATGAGTGCGCTCACGCTGTCCCGGGGGAGGGCGCTCAGGAGAGCCTGCAAGGCTGCACCGCTCCGGGTAGGGCCCATGCCGGTGTGAAAAATGGCAACCCTGCGGCCACCGATCAGGCCGGTTAGAAGCTCCTGCTCTCCGGCTTTCTCGCGTCGGGAGTGTTCAAGTTTCTTAACCAGATCGCGGCTTTCATCCGGTAAGGCAAAGGTAAGGATAACCATCGTTCTTTGTTTAGCGGTTCGATGGCACTTTTGCCAGCGGGATTGCAGGAAAACCAGAAGCGGCTCGGGCAGCCGTTGTGCGCATTTGGCCGTGGGGGATTATCGCGGGGCGTCTCCAAGCGTTTCGCCCCGGATAAACTCCGGCATGATGCGTAGATGGCTCATGGGGAAATCGGGATGCTCCATTAGCCGCAAGAGCCAGCGGGCGCTGCGCCGCGCCGAGGCTTTGGGGTCGGAGACGTACCGGGTCGGCTCCGGGATCAGGTCGTCGATATAAGCATCACTATCCCGACTGATGAGAGAGAGTTCGCCGGGGATGGAGATGCCGAGGTGTTGAAGGTAGCTATAGACGGAAAGAAAGTGGCCCTGCCGACAGATCAGCCATGCTGTTGGGCGTGGGCGGGTAGCCAGAAGACGGTTGACGGCTTGTTTGACCCCCTGTTTGGTCATATCGTGATGGACGATGCTCACGGTGATTTCCGGGCGTCCCGCCAGCCGCACCCCTGCTTCAAAACCGCGTTGACTTTCAAGATCTTCTCCCCGGACGGAATCGGTCAATAGCAGGGCGAGATGCCGATGTCCCCGCCGCAGCATCTCGCCGACCGCATGGCGGCAGAGCGCTTCATTATTGGTAGCGATGGAGGAGATCTTGCGTTCCGTCGAAAGCCCCGCCCCGATCAGGACAAACGGTAAGGAATGGTTCTGGCAGAAGTCTTCAATCGTCAGCGTGGGCGAGGTAATCGTCCAGACATCGTGCCGTACCTGCCGAAGCAAGGTTTTGAGCGAAGAGGGGAGTTTGCCTTCCTCTGTATAGTGAATGCGATGGACTTGTAGCGTGACGCCATGGCTTTCAAGGTATTGGCGCATCTCATCCACTCGCATGAGAAGATTGGCGACGAGCGGACGCCCAGCTCCATTGGTAATCAATCCGACTGAGAGAGAGCGCTTGGGCGTCGTGCGGCGGCGGCGCACGGTGGCCCCCTGCCGCCCGCGTCCGCCGAGCCACCCTTCCTTCTGGAGTTCTACCAGTGCGGCACGGACAGACCAGCGGCTTACCCCGAGGGTCTCGGCTAGAACCCGCTCGCCCGGGAGGTGATCGCGCCATTCTCCGGCCGCCAGTTTTTGTCGGATGTATCCAGCGACTTGAGCGGCCCGACTTTGGTAAATCGTTTCCGGCATGGTCTGTTTTTTATACCTCTAAAGAGAGCTAACGCCAACCTTAAAAAGGGAGGATAGTTGATCTCATCATGAATAGGACGCCCTCCCCCATCTTTCATCGGTTGCGTGGTGCCGCTCTCGGTGCGCTTCTCCTTTCAACGCTATTGCCGCTCAAGGCGGCGGAGGTTCAGTGGACCGCCACCGGTTCACGGGCATGGGCCACGGGGGCCAACTGGAGCGGCGGGGCGGTGCCCGGTGCGGGTGATCTGGCGCAGTTTACCGGTGTGCTCGGCGGGAATATCGGGATTCAATATAGCGCAGGCACGGTACTGGAGCGCTCCGTCGGTGCGATCTCGTTGACCTCGGTTTCCGATAAAGCCTATACGATTGGCCACAATGGCGCAGGTAGTAATGGCACCTTGACCTTCCATGGGCAGACGGTGGGGGGGATCGCGCGGACTTTTCTGCATAATGCCAGCGCGATGGAGCTTCACCTCGCCTCCCAGACAGCGGTAACCCACACGCACCAGATTGCCTTCGCTACTGCGGGCGATCAGGTGGTGAAAATCGACGGTGCTGGGGATATTCGCATCACGGCGACGATCAATGGCGGCACCTCGCGTCTTGTTCTGGCAGGGGGCGGAACGGGTCGCCTGATCCTCGGAGCTACGCATCACTATAGCGGTGGAACGCTAGTGGACGACGGGCAGCATCTGCGTCTGGAGGCGAACGGGGCCGTCGGGAGCGGGGTGATTGATGTCGGTGCTGGGCGCGTGCAGTTGGCTGCGGGAGTGGCGCAAGGGAATGTGATCTCCCTCAACGCGGCGACAGCGATTTACGGGCGGGATCTCGCCATAGGGCAGGGGTACGGCGGCTGGAGCGTGCGCTCCGGTCTGGCTGGTGGACGGGGTACTCAGGCGGCGTTGTTGGCGGGGAACAATGCAGGTGCGCGGACGCTGGAGGTTTCCTTCTCGCTTGCCGCACCGGAGGCTCCTGTCGTTAGCGATCTTCTTGAACTCTCCGTGAACTCTCCGGGGGAGGTCTTTGTGCTTCAGCTTCAACTTAATGAAGCCGTTGGTGGCGATCATCGCCTCGCTTGGCTCGATAACGGGGAGTGGAAGCTTGCCGTTGATGGGAATTCAGCTATTGGAACGTTGGCGCAGGTCGGAGTGGAAGGGAGTTATGCTGCCAGCGGGTTGATGGCCCAGAGCGATTACCTCGGCTCGTGGGGGTTTGACTCGCAAGCCAATACGCTTTGGGCTATTGTCGATCATGACGGGATCTTCGCTGCAACAACCGTGGTGCCGGAGCCGACTTCCCTCGCGCTGCTGGGGGTGGGGTTGCTGTTGGGGATCGCACACCTTCGGCGTCGCTAACCTTTTTCGCCTTCCCCCTATGATGATGAACCGGCAACGCGCTTTTAGTACGCTTGAACTGATGGTCACGGTCGGGCTGCTGGTGGTGTTGATGGCGTTGAGTCTCCCGGCCCTTCACCGGATGCAGGAGAGTCGGCAGGGGGTGCGATGCCTTAACCACTTGCGCTCCATCGGGAGTCTGCTGCTCATAGCGCTCAAGGAGCAGGGGCCGGTGTTCAAGGCGTGGCGTGCCGGGAGTGGTCCTGATAGTGGTGTCTTCTGGAATACGATGCTGGTGGCGGAGGGGTATGTCACCCGGCAGCAGCTTGAGCAACTCGCCTGTCCCTCGATTGCCTATGCCTCGCCGACGGGTAGCATTTCAGGGCGGCACTATGGCGTCAATCTCGGTGATCCCTACGGCACCCACGCGGCTGGTACAGATAAAAAGGGAGCCTCCTTTAACATTAATCTGGCGACGCACCCTGCCCCGGCTACGACCTTTCTATTGGGGGATAGCGTGACGGCTTCCGGTGATCCATCCATTCGCATCTTTCCGGCTTCGGGGAGTTTCAGCGCCGGGGGGATTCATCTGCGCCACAATGGGCGCGCCAATCTCTTCTTTCTCGATGGCCATGTTGAAGCGGCTTCCCCGCGTCGACTGGTCGAACTCGGGGTGGAGAAAGCCTACCTCAAGGATCTCTCCATCCTCAACCTCTGACCCTTGTCACCTTTTCTATGATGTCGCCTTTTCCGGCGTTGGTTGCCTGCGCCATGATGATGATTTCCTCCCTTTCCGGTGCTGCCGGGAACCTCCTCCCTAATAGCGATTTTGAGCAATGGGCGACCCATGGCCCTGCTCAATGGAATCATTTTCCGGATCAGACCAAACTCATTCGCCAGCGCGAAGAGGCGGGCGGGGGTGTTGTCATGCTGGAGGGGGAAGTGACGCTCGGATTGACTAGCGAGCGCTTTGAAGTGCAGCGGGGTGAGGTCTATACCTTATCGCTGGAACTGATGCAGGAGGAAATCCACATCGGCTTTGGCATGGGCGCGACGTTTTGGGTGCTCTGGGAGCGTGAGAGCGGAGAGGCAGTGCCGGAGCGGCTGGACGAGGTGGATGGAAGTTTTGACTGGGAGCGGCGGGACTATAGCGTGACCGCGCCTGCTGATGCAGCCTTCGCCAGAGTGCGGCTGATAAAAAGAGGGGTTCCGGGGAAGGTCTCCTTTCGCTCGGTCGCCTTTGAGCAAGGGGCTCGCGTGCGCACGAAGGATGAGCTGTCCGCCAATGACTATATTCGCATCCTCGCTGCGCTGGAGTTTGTGGGACAGCAACTGGAGAATGACCTTGCTGATTTTCGGGCGCTCCCGCCGGAGGTTTTCCGTGAAGATGCTGATGCTTTGCATAGGGCGATTGCGGAGGCGATGGCGCAGGTGCGTGCCGAGGCAAAACAGCTCGGCCACGATTGGAGCAAGGAGCAATGGGATAAGGTGGTTTGGACGGAGATGCTCAAGGGGAGTCAATCATTTCAGGTGCCTGCCGGGTTCCCGTGGGATGCTCCGTGGCAGCAGATCTCCAAGCGTGCTGCCGCGCTTCGAAAAAAGGTGGCTACATGGGTAGCTACCGATAATCGCGAACGACTCAGGGAGGCGATGGAGAAGAGTGGCAATCGTTATGACGGGTATGCCCTTGGCGTTGACTCCACCATGCTCAAGCTTCGCCGGGAAGCTGCTTATACCGGGAAGGCTGCTGGGGAGGTCCGTTTCTCCGTAGCTCGTCAGGAAGAGGAGGGGGCGGCGGTCACGCTGGCCGCTCTTGATCGTGCTCTGGAAGGGATGTCGCTGGAGGTGGCCCCGCTGCGGCATGAGGATGGGAGCACGTTGTCGGTGGTGATCTCCCGGCTTGATTTCATCAAAGCGAGCATCCCGCAGTATCACTCGGGCGGTCCCGGATGGTGGCCCGATATTGTGTTCCCTACCCCGGAGGTAGAGCGGGTGGAGAAAGGGGCGTTGCAACCGTTCTGGTTAAGTGTGGCACCGGAGGCGGGGGCGAGTGCCGGTTTTTATCGTGGCGAACTGACCGTGCGTGAAGGGGGGAAAGAGAGCGCCCGGTTGCCGGTGGAGGTGGAGGTTTGGGATCTGACGCTACCCAAGCCGGGGCGTTTCAAGGTGGTCGGTTGTTTTCATCCCTATATGTTAGGCAAGTTTTATGGATGGAAGGAAACCAAGCCGGAGGTGGTCGCCAACTGGACGCGCTTTATCACGCGCAAGCGGTGGAATCCCACGCTTTACTTTTCCCGTTCGATCACCCCCTCGGGGGAACCGTTGGAAGCGGCTTTAGATGAAGGGCTTAACAGTATTAACCTGATTGATCCCTCGAAGTTTCTCACCCGCAATGCCAGCCGCACCTATCAACCCCCGACTCCGGAGCAAGAGAAGGAGCTTCTCGAAGCGTTGACCAAGGCGGAGGCTGACCTTAAAGCCGCCGGGGCCAACGCGACGGTGCAGCGCTATAGCTTTGGCTTTGACGAGCAGCACGACCGCAGTCAATACCCGCTCATGGCATCGCTTTTCCGCAAGATCAAGGCGGCGGTGCCGGGGGTGAAGATCGGGACGACCACGACTTACCCGCCGTTGACCGATTTGGCGGGCGTTGTCGATACTTGGATTCCGCTGCTCGGCTCGGATAGTGCTGATTTGCGTGAGCGGCAGGCGGCGGGGGATGAACTTTTCTTTTATGTCTATGCTCATCCGTTTCGTCCCTACCCTAACCCTTCCATTATTGATTACCCCGGCGTCGACGGGCGGGTGACGTTCTGGATCGCCGCACAGCAAGGCTATAGCGGGTTCCTGCACTGGCTCATGAACGGCTGGCAGGTCAATTTTGCGGGTAAGGAGCGTTGGCCCGCGGTGCCTTGGCTACCGTACTGCACTCCGAATATGAAAGCACGCAACGGGGAAGGGTATTTTCTCTACCCCGGCCCGGAGGAGCAGCCGCTTGCTTCCGTGCGTTTTGAGCTGATGCGGGAAGGGATTGAGGATTGGGAATTGATCACGATGTTGCGCGAAGCGGTGGAAACGGCGGAGCGGGAGGGGCGTGATGGCCCGGCTCTTGCCGCTGCCCGGAAGGCTCTGGCGGGGGTCGGGGAGATTGCGCCGACGCTCTCTGACTATACACGGGAGCCGGAGGCGATCCTGGCCGCTCGGGAGAAGGTGGCGCACGCGTTGATGGCTCTTAACAAGGAGAAGAAATGATTTGTTTGCCGGAGGTTGAAGCGAAAAAGGTAGCGCACGGTTATGATCGCCGTTCGTGTTGGGTCCATGCCCGTGCGGCGAAAGTGCCGGGAGGGGAGTGGCTCATCACGCTGCAAAAGAATTTCATGGGGGATAGCGAAAAGGTGTGGGATGTCTTTGGCGGCCTTTGCATGATGCGGCAGGATAGGGGAGGGGCGTGGTCAGCCCCGGCGCCGATTCCGGAGTTGCAACCGTGGCGGGAAGAGGGAGGGGTGGAGGTGGTGATCTCCGATTTCACTCCGCAGTGGCACGCCGCGACAGGTAAAGTGTTAGGCACGGGTCATACCTGCCGCTATCGCGACGGCGCGTTGCTCTCCGATCCGCGTCGCCGGGAGACGGTTTATGCGGTTTATGACCCGGTGACGAAACGGTGGAGTTGCCCGAGAGTGCTGGAGGCGCCGGAGAGCCGCTGGTTCTTTTCGGCGGGAGCCGGGTCGACGCAACGCTACGATCTCCCGGATGGTGATCTCCTTTTGCCGATCTATTTTGGCGGGACGCCGGATGGGACAGGCGGAACGCTACCCCGTGGGAGCATGGTCTGGCGTTGTCGCTTCGACGGGGAGGAGCTTTCGCTATTGGAGATGGGGAACCGGTTGACCCGTCGTGATGGACGTGGCTACGGCGAGCCGTCACTAGCCCAAAGCGAGGGAGTTTATTGGATGACGTTGCGCAATGATGAGCGGGCTTACTGGAGCACCTCTAGCGATGGGTTGGTGTTTGGCGAGCCGCAACCGTGGCTCTTTGAGGATGGGGAGGAACTCGGCTCCGTGGGGACTCAGCAGCATTGGGTCACGCTGGGAGAGCGGCTCTTTCTGGTTTACACGCGGCGGGGGGCAGGCAATGAGTCGATCGTCCGTTACCGTGCGCCATTGCTGATGGCTGAAGTCGATCGCGAGCGCGGGGTGCTCATCCGCGAGAGTGAGCAGATCGTGATCCCTAACCGGGGGGCACAGCTTGGCAACTTCGGCGTGAGCGCTGTTTCGGAAAGGGAGGCGGTGGTGTGTGTCTCCGAATGGATGCAAAATGCCGGAGCGTGGAACCACGAAGTCTGGGAGGGATTGCAAAAGCGCTATCCCGATGCCGATCTACCGGCGCTCGCAGCGACGCCCGGTTGCAGCGGCTTATGCGAACTGGGCGGGAGTGAGAATGCGGTTTTTATGGCTACGGTTCGCTAACCGTGGCAGCGGGGGAGGCGTCGGGAACTGCGGCTGTTTTGGGCGTGCGCCATTTGAAGTCGCCCGCATCAAACGACATCATTTTATTGAAACGCCGGATGCGGAATTCGCTAACGACCGCGCCGTCGCTTTCGAAGACGACGAGTTCCTTCGAGCGTGAGGAGGAGCGTCCGAGCGCCGCCCAGCGCAGGTGGGGTGTTTCGCTGATCTGATCGAGCGGCAATCCGTCGGCCGATGTGAGATAAGTCCCATCGGGGAAGGCGACCGCTTTGAGTTCCAGCGGGGTGGAGTGTTGGCGGAGGAGCAGCGGGTTGCGAACCAGTGCGATGCGGACGGTTTTGGAGGGCTTGAACGCCTTGCCATCGGGGAAGGTTAACTGCGGGGTGATTTGTTCAAGCGTGTCGCTGAAATGGATCGTTTTGACAAAAAGGGCGGTGGCGTCGTCCGGGCGATCGGTCGGCTCGTTGAAACCGAGACCGAAGAGGCGCTGCAAGGTCGGCCCTTCATCGAGGACAAAGAGAGCGCGGCGCGAGGCGCTGACGGCGAGTTGTTCAGGCTTGGCCTCCTCCGGTGTCGGATTGACGATCGGGAAGTCGGGCTGCCCCGTGATGAACTGGTGGAGGGTGCCGTCGCGAATTTCCCATTCCACCCCGGTGTCGGAAGGGGGCCGCGCTTCAAAGACCGGCGTCTCCCCAGCCGGGAGCGGGGTGAGCTTCCAGTCGGGGCTATCTTCCTCTTCGGTGGCTTCGGGAGCGGTGTCGGCGTTGGGATCAGGGGTGGCCTCCGGTTCGGCTTCGGGTTCGGCGGGTGGCTCAGGTGAAGCTTCGGGGGTCGGGGTTGCCTCTGGCGAGGCGAGGAAAAGGGCGCTCTCCTTGCTGCCGGGTACTTTGGCGCGGACGAGCAGTTCGGTCTCCGAGCGGGCGGAGATCGCCTCGATGCGCGTGATGCGTGGCGATTCATCATCGGTCATCCATTCGTTACCGATAAAACCGATCCCCTCGACTTCCAGATCTTCACTAACGAGGTACCCTTTCGCGTTGTACTGGCCCGAGGGGCAGAGGTTTCCCGCATCATCTTTACCATCCCAGTAGGTGACCAATCCGTTGAGCGCCATGATGAAGGCGTCAAAAGGGTCTTCCTTATGGAGAACGCGGACGAGTTTGCCTTCCTTGTTATAGATCCCCAGAGAGATCACTCCTTCCATTGGGGGTGGGAGGAATTCGATCTGCACCCGCTTTTCGTCGTCGGCAAAGCCTTGGGTGGGGAGAACCCCCGCCAGCAACAGCGCCAGCAGGCGGAACACAAAGGAGCGTCGGATAGAGAGGGCCATAAGGGGAGTCACACTCTCGCAGGGAAAGGGGCGCTTTGGCAAGCGGTGTTCGCCACCCGGTTCCCGCGAAGAGAGGCGGGAGCCGGGGTGGCAAAGCGATTACGGCGTCGGCAAGGTGGCAGGGGGCGGGGTTGCCTCCCGCCCGATGGCGCGGTTGACGGCGTTGAGGTAAGCGCGTGCACTCGCTTCGATCACATCCGTGCTCGCCCCTTTGCCGGTGACCAGTCGCCCGTTGCCGAAGTCGGTCTTAATGGTGACTTCGCCGAGCGCATCCTTACCTTGGGTGACGGCCTGAACGTTGTATTCCACCAGATGCCCCCGGCGGTTGAGGATGCGGTCGATCGCCTTCATGGCGGCGTCGACAGCTCCGTTGCCCGGGCTGGAGTCGTGTAAAACCTCTGTCCCATGGCGCAGGCGCACGGTAGCGGTCGGGATCGTGCTGCTGCCGCTGGCGACGTGGATATAATCGAGCGTGTACCCTTCGGTGTTGATCGTCGAGTCGTCGACCAGTGCGGAGAGGTCGTCGTCATAGACAAACTTCTTCTTGTCGCCGATCTCCTTGAAGCGGACGAAAACCCCCTCGATCTCCGATTCGCTCAATTTGTAGCCGAGGTGTTCGAGGCGTTTGGCCATGGCGTGGCGCCCGCTGTGTTTGGTCAACGGCAGTTCGGTGCCGCCCCAGCCGACTTCCTCGGGGTCCATGATTTCGTAGGTTTCCCGTTTTTTGAGGATGCCATCCTGATGAATGCCGGAGCTGTGGGCAAAGGCGTTCTCTCCGACGATCGCCTTGGAGCGCTGCACCATCAACCCGCTCATGCGGCTGACCAAGCGGGAGGTTTTGAGGATCTCGCGCGTGTCGATGTTGGTGGAGATGCCACCGTAGAAGTCGCTGCGGGTTTTGATCGCCATGGCGACCTCTTCCAGCGCGGCATTCCCAGCCCGTTCGCCGATCCCGTTGATGGTCCCTTCGACCTGCCGTGCTCCGGCGGCGACGGCGGCCAACGAGTTGGCGACGGCCAGCCCGAGGTCGTTGTGACAATGGACGCTGATAATGGCGTCGTCGATATTGCGCACGTTGGAGCGCAGGTAGGAGATCAGCGCGGCGTACTGCTCAGGGACGGCGTAGCCGACGGTGTCGGGGATGTTGACGGTGGTCGCCCCGGCTTCGATCGCCGCTTCGACGACTTTGGCGAGGAACTCCGGTTCGGTGCGCGAGGCATCCTCTGGCGAAAATTCGACATCACGCACCAACCCCTTGGCGCGGCGGACCCCTTCGACGGCCATTCGGATGATCTCCTCGTTGGCTTTACGCAGTTTGAATTCGCGGTGAATGGCAGAGGTGGCCAGAAAGAGGTGGATCCGCCCACGTTCCCCGGCGGCTTTAACGGCGGCACCGGCGGCGTCGATATCGCCTGCGACGCAGCGGGCCAACCCGCAGATGATCGGGCCGCGAACTTCTTCGGCAATCTTGCTGACGGCCTGAAAGTCGCCGTCGCTGATGACCGGGAAACCGGCTTCGATGACATCGACGCCGAGCCGTGCGAGTTGCCGGGCGATTTCCATTTTCTCCCGCAGGTTCATGGAAGCACCGGGGCATTGTTCGCCGTCGCGCAAGGTGGTGTCGAAGATGATGACTGGATCAGACATAAAAAAAGGTGGTGTAATCTGGTGGATCAAAAAGCGAAGCAGGACGGCAAACGTCTCCACCAGAAAAACAGATGCCGAGGAAAAAACTCCCCTTTTTTACCGTGCGCATCAGGCGAGGGCAAGACGATGCTTGAGCCTCGAAGGTTTTCAAAATGCGCCAGACCGGAGAAAAGAAAAAAGGGCGTCCGGTAGATGAGCCCCAGCAGGTCGCCTCCCCGGGAACTTCCTTTTCTAAGAGAAGGAAGCCGTGAGGAACCTCTGGAGCTAAATAAGTCGGCGGGTGAGCAGAAGGGTCATAGGACCGGATGTTGCCTTCTATAAAAGGCAGAAGGAGCCTCGGGTCAACTTTATTCTTCCGCGATGTTCTGCTTTTCGAGCACGAGGAGCCGTTCGGAAAGATCGGCTGGGGAGGAAAAGGTCATCTTCTTACCGGCCTGTCGTTGTCGCAGAAGTCCTTTTTCTGCAAGGTGCAGAAGGTCGGTCCGTGCTGTTTGATAGGCAACCCGATGGCTTCTCTGGTGTCCGGCAATGGTGTAGGTGAAGCCGGGGTGCTCGAGAGCGTGGTGGATCAAGGCGCTCTGGCGGTGGTTGAGGAGCGTGAGCGCGCGTAGATGGTGCTCCAGTTCCCGCAATTGTCCGGCCCGACGTTCCAGATCGCGATGAAGTTGGGTGATGGCTTGTTTGATCACCTCGGTTTGAGCGACCAGAAAGTAGGTGAGATCGTTGTCGTCTGTCTCGGTATAGAGAAAGGAACGGGCGTAGCGGGCGGGGGCTTTTCTCAAGATACTGGAGATGGAGAGGAATTCAAAGAGCCAGTAGTCATGCCGGAGCATCGCCCAGTAGAAGAGAGCCCGGGCAGTGCGTCCATTTCCATCAAGGAAGGGGTGATCGTAAGCGAGCCAGAAATGGAGAATCATGGCGCGGACCACGGGGTGAACGAAGAAATCGGGAGTCTCGCCATTAGCGAAGGCGCACATTTTCTTGATTCTCTCGGGAAGTTCCCCGGCGGGAGGAGGGAGGTGGTAGACTTCGCCGAAGTCATCGCCGACAAAGCAGGTCTCCTCCGCAGTGCGAAGTCGTCCGGCGGCGGAAGGCTTTTCCATTGTTCCTTCGGTGATCTGCCTGTGAAGATGGAAAAGAAGCTCAGGGGAGAGCGGTTCGTTTTTGAGCGTCCGAATCTCCTGCATGGTCGTGAAATTATTCAGGATCATCCGCTCTCCAAGGTCGCGTGGAGGGCGGCCGCTGCGAATCATCTCCTTAGCCACTTCGCGAGTCGTTGCGGCTCCTTCGAGTTGGCTTGATGTGATCGCCTCTTCCATGAGGGAGCGCATCAGGTAGCGGTCGCGTGTCTCCGGGGTTGCGATCGGTTCGGGCAGGGAGATCAATCCACCCGCACCCAAATCAATCTGATGGAGGTTCTCCTGAATCATCAGAGGAACGGCAAAGCGGAATGCCGCCCCTTTTTTGTCAATCAGTGCGAGAGGTTGGAGGTGCTTGAATCGTGAGAGTTTGATCGTGATCCACCATTCCCGCCGGGTCATCCCTTGGGGCGGAGTGAGGTGGCGCAATTTATCCCAGTGCAGGTACTCGTGAGGCTGCTCCTTCGGTGCAAGCATCATTAGTTCTGCAAGGCGTTGCGTTTGGGGGAGTTCCGAAAGAAGTTCTTCTTGGGAAGGAGGGCTTTGGGGGAGACGCATCTTTTAGCAATTTGCTACTAATTCGTGGCAAATTAGTAGCAAATTGCTAAAACTGCAAGCTTTCGGCGGAGGGCTTCAGCTCTAGAGCTTTCCTAACAGACGGTCGATATTGACGTACTCCTCCACGACCGACTGGATGCGGTCGATCTTTTCGTCGTCGCCGGGCATGGTTTTGACGGTCATTGAATGGATGGAACTGGCGGCTTTGTAGCTGTCAAATTCCGTCGTGATGACCGGGAAAGGGGAGCGGGCGATGCGGTCGAGAAGGTGCGAATCGGGGAGGAGGCCGCCGGTGAGCAGGAGGCCGCCGAGGGTGCGGTTGGCATGGTGCGCCTCTTCCAGTGACGCGAAGGCGGTGGCGATGATATCTTCCCGATCGCCGGGGGTGATCACCAGCGTACCGGGCCGGAAATGTTCGACGACGTTCTTCGCGCTCATGGCGCCGATGATGATGTGTTCGACGCGGCGGCGCGATTCGGCCCGTGCGTGGATGAAGCGTCCGCGCACCTGTCGGGCGATCTGGTTGAGGGTCGGGTTGGAGAGGAGCGGTTCGGCGGGAATGGCCCCGAGGAGTTCAATCCCGAGCCGTTCGAGCCCCCGGCGTGCAAAATCGCGGATGTGATCGAGCTTTTCGGGGAGGATCTTGTTGACGATCACCCCGACGATCTCAACCCCTTCTTTCTCGAAGAGCGCTTTATTAAGAGCAACTTCATCAATGGGCCGTCCGATGCCGCCCCGGGTGATGAGGATCACTTTGCTGCCGAGCAGGCTTGCGACCCGTGCGTTGGAGAGATCAAAAACGGAGCCGACCCCGGCGTGGCCGGTCCCTTCGATCAGGCAGAAATCTTTCTCCCAACAGGTTCGGTCGAAGGAGTTCTGTAAACGGCGGACGAGGAAGTCGTTGTTGGCGTTGTCGATGTAACGGCGGGTGAAGTCGGGCTCGATCGCAATCGGGCTCATATCCTCAATCGGGGTCTGGACGCCGTAGGTCCGGTCCATGAGGAGGGAGTCTTCGTCGATCCGCTTGCCGTCGACCTCCTCAAAGCGCTGTCCGACCGGTTTGATGAAGCCGATGCGCCCGAGCCGTTTTTTGAGCGCGGCGAAGAGGCCGAGAGCCGTGGTGGTCTTGCCGTCGTTCTGCTGGGTGGCGGCGATGAAAAGGCGGGGCGTAACGGTATTCACGGCAAAAAGCGGGGCTTAAACCTCAAGGGCGTCTTCTTCTTCCTGCGCGTTTTGAGGATAGAGTTTGCGGTATTCGATCGCCTGAAGCCCGACGATGGCTGCCGCACCGACGATCGTCTCGACGTTCGCTCCGCGCGAGAGATCGGCGCACGGCTTGGAGAGGCCAAGGAGGATCTGCCCGTAGGTCTCCGCTCCGGCGAGGTGTTCGACCAGTTTGACGGCGATGTTGCCGGAGTTGAGGTCAGGGAAAATGAGAACGTTGGCCCGACCGGCGACGAGGCTCCCCGGCGCTTTGAGCGCGGCAAGCTCCGGGAGGAGGGCGGTATCGGCCTGCAATTCGCCGTCGACTTCGATCTCCATCTCCTGCGTTTCGGCCTCTTTCTTGGCTTGTGCCACGGCGGCGGCGACTTTCTCCGTCGACGGGTGCCGTGCGCTCCCCTTGGAGGAGAAGCTCAGGAAGGCGACGCGGGGACGCTCCCCGGTCAACTGGGCGCAGAGCCGCCCCGCCTGCACGCCGATCTGGGCGAGCTGCTGGACGGTCGGTTCGGGGATGACGGCGCAATCTGCAAAAAAGAGAACCCCTTTCTCACCAAAGCGGTCATCTTCGAGATCCATCAGCATGCAGCTTGAGATAAAGGAGACATCCGGCAATGGTTTGACGAGTTGGAAGAGCGGGCGCAGGAGGGAGCCGGCATAGCCACTCACCCCGCCTACCATGGCGTCGGCCTGACCATGCTGGATCATCATGGCGGCGAAGTAATTCGGGTTGAGCAGGAAGTTCTCCGCCTCGCCCGGGCCGAGGTTGCGGTAGCGCTGGAGCTTGCGCAGCCAGCGCGAAAAGAGCGGCAGTTCCCCGGAGGTCGCCGGGTCGATCACCCCGATGCGCCGGAGGTCGACCTTTTCACGCGCGGCCAGCGCCTTGATTTCGTCGCGATTGCCGAGCAGGAGCGGGGCACCAATTTTGAGTTCCACCAGACGCGCGGCGGCGTGCAGGACGCGAGGTTCGGTTCCTTCCGGAAAGACAATGCGCTTGGGGTGACGCTGGAGCTTTTCGTAGACCGTTTCGATGAATTTCATCAGGAGCAACTATGCCTGAGCGGAGGGCGGCGGCAATCTTATTTGAGGTTGAGTCAGGTTGAAAAAAAAAAGGGGGGAGACCAATACGCTAACAACTCTTATGCCACTCTCGCCCTGTACTGCGAAGGAAAACGGAGCGTATCGGGTAAAAAAGGATAAATTTTCGGGAGATAGCGCTCTGTCAACCTCCAAGCGCCCCGCGTCCAGCCGCGCGAATGCATCCCGAGACGATGGAGAAGCGGTTCAGGAATGGTTTCAGTGACCAGAAATTGCATCGGCCATGAAGCGCCACGTAGCCAGAACGGGTGGCGGGGGTGGGCGACGGCGCGGGCCATCTCTCCGCAGACCGGATCACTCCCGAGGAGGTCGCCGTGAAGCATCTCCTGATAGTAGCGATCGAAACTCTCCCATGTTGACGGGCCGTGGCTGAGCGGGAGGCCAAAGAAGGTTGCCCAAAGGCGCATGTCGTTGAGGAAGGTCTCCTTCTCCTCAATCGTGACCGGGCCGACGAAGCGTTCATAATGAAAAAGCGCTCCTTGGACCAGCGTGGCGAGGACCCAGTATTGCAGATCGGCGTCGAAAGCGTTGTAACGGGTGCGCTCGGGGTCGGCCTTGAGCGGAGGGGCATCTCCGTGCACTGGTGCATGCGCCCGGCGGACTCTGGCGGCGGCGGCCTCAATCGTGTCGCGACGGCCAAAGCCGATTTCGTAAACCGAGTTCAACGTGCGCCAAAGCCGTCCAAGAGTGTCGTACTGGAAGTTGCTGTGCCGGGCGACGCCGAGCGCCACCGCCGGGTGGGCGACTTGTAACACGGCCGCTGCGGGTCCGCCAAGCAGGACGGCGTGCTCCCGGTTGATCTTCCACATCACGGTGCCGGGGCCGAAAAAGCCTTCTTCGGGGATCTCGGGCGGACGGGCAGGGGGCGGAAGGGGTTGAGTGCTCACAGCGGGGAGACGGCAGATTGAAACAAGGTGTAGGCGCGTGAAAGGTTTTCTTCAATGTGCTGCCAGTCGGCCTCGGTCATCTTGCCGTTGCGCCGTTCATCACGGTAGGCCATCATTTGCGAGCGGAGCAATGCGCATTCACCTAAACGGGGATCGTCGCTGCGATAGATCTCCTTCATCATGTCGGCAATCGTCAGGGCATAGACTTCCGTTGGGACATGTTCGCGTCGCTGCTGCCACCAGTGGAGTTCGAGTTGCGCGACTTTTTTGACGTTAAAGGGTTCGCTGGAGGTCTTGGAAACAAGGGTATACGCTTTTTCGAGATGCTGAATCGCCAACTCCGCTTCTGCACGGCTGCGGGAGCGGCGGAACTTCCGCGCGGCGAGAGCGGTATGGTAGGCAACGGTGACGGAGGTCGCCGGGCGCATCCCGTATTGCTGGCGCAGGGTGGTATAGAGAAGGAGGCCCAAGTGGCCGAAGCGCTCCTCGTAATAGCGTCGCCACATGGTGGTTTCCAGCGTTGCCATCGCTTTCGGATCAAAGGAACGGAAGCTTCCTTTGCGCGGGTAAAAAGCATAGAGGAGGAACAAGGCCACTAGCGGCAGGCCGATCAGGAGCAGGAACCGCCGTCGACGCGACCCGCGCGTTGGGGGCGTCGCCGGGGAGGAAGGAAGGGGAGTCTCATCCATCGTGAAAGGTCTACCTTCTAACACGGCGTTTCGGTGGAAGTCAAACCTCCCGGCGGCGCCTGCCTGATGGGGGAGATCGCTCGGGGAGGGCGTTGCAGGGAAACATGGGTCGCTACCTTTTTCCTCCCTCTCTCGAAAGGAAAGGGGTTGACTTTTGATCCACTTTGATTAAAGTGGCTTTTAATTCCTCCTCCCGTCATGTCTCTCTCTTGTGTGAAGTTTTCAGCCCTTGGTTTTCCCGCAGGTCTCCGTGATTGCGGATGCCCGGCAGGGCAAGGTGTGCCATCTTTGATCATGAAGAGAAAGGGAGGGGCGTACGGCTTTACGCTGGCGGAGATGCTCGCTGTGGTAGCGATCATGGTCGTCCTGATGAGTCTGACGCTGCCGCTAGTTGCCAATCTGCGACAAGGGGCGCGGCTCACACAGGCGGTGCGCGATCTGGCCGTCTTGCTTGAGCAGGCCCAACTCCATGCCAGTGCCAATAATACCTATGTCTGGGCGGGATTTCATTATGATGCCGCTGCTGCCAATGGACCGGTGCTAACCATGGCGCTGGTGGAAAGTGTGACCGGCGGCGCTGTCGCGCTGGGCGGGACGGGAAGCTACCAATGGGTAGGCAATGCGCATCGCTTTGAGCACGTGCGCATTGAGCCTGATCTTACCGTAACCGGGATGCAGCCCGATGGCGATCCGGTGGAAGATTCCACGCTAGGAACTTTCACCCGCAAGATGGCCGGGGTTGATGTCACGTTCAGCAGTCTGATCCGTTTTGAACCAACGGGCGGCGCGCGGATCAAGAGCGACCTTTCCCGCGTGATTGATATTGGTCTACAACCTTTTAACGGTCAGGTTGCCGATGCCGATAACATCGCCGTCGTGCAAGTTGCCGGGTTGACTGGAAAGGTGGAGGTGTTTCGGCCATGAGGCGACGGTGCGCTAAGGCGTTTTCGCTTGTGGAGGTGACGCTGGCCTTGGGGATTGCTTCCTTTGCCCTCATAGCGATGCTGGCGTTGCTTCCCGTTGGAATCATGCTCACGGGCGATTCTGAAGATGAGACCCGGGCGGCGGCGCTGCTGGGTGAGTTGGCTTCTGATCGGGAGACCTCACCACTCAATGCCCCTTCGTTGGAATACCGGATTCCCGCCATGCGAGACGCTGCGACGCTCGCCCCTCTCCCGCGACCAACCGCCCCTGCAGAGTTTGGCGTTCAGGATGATGGTAGCTATACAACGACGATGAGCGATGCTCGCTACCGTGTTACCACGACGTTTACCCCTCCTGCCGGGGGGCGGGCCGATCCTTTTATGGTTCATTTTCGCGTGAGTTGGCCCGCGAGTGCGCCGGCGACTGCTGCCACCGCTGCTCTGGAAACCGTTGTCGCCATTCCCTCTCAATGAAACCGGACCTTCATCCATGCCGAGCCTTTACGCTTCTGGAGCTTCTGGTCTCGATGACGATCCTGATGCTCCTGACCTTGCTCATCTCGCAGATTGTCGGGATGTCCGGGGCGAGCACCAGTTCCAACACCCGCAAGCTTCAACTCCTGCAGGAGAGCCGTTTCGTGCTTGACCGCATGGGGCTGGATCTGGCGGCGCGTCTCCGCCGTCCCGAGCTTCCGCTCCTTTTTACCAAGGCGGTTGGTAATGACGAGGCGCTTTTCGTGAGTCAGATTGAAGGGTTTGATGGTGACCGTTCCGTGAGCCTGATTCGTTACCATTTGGAGGAGACTAGCGGAGCGCGTTACTTTCAACTGGAGCGTGCGGCAGAGAGTTTCTACTGGGATGCTGGGAGTAACCCTTCAGAGCCGCAGGCGACCTTGCGGTTTGACGCCGCGACTCCGCTGCCGACCCCCTCTGTTGTGAATCATGAGGTTTTTTCTCCCAACGTGATTCGGATCGAATGGAGCTACCGCCGCAAGAATGGGGAACTGCGTGCTACAGCGGCTGCTGATTGGAGCGATGTCGAATCGCTCATCGTGACGGTGGCGTTGCTCGATGACATCGGGCGCCAGATGTTGAGCGAGGCACAGGTAGAGGCAGTGAGCAATCTCCTGCCCGATGCTGTTGATGGAGCGACGCCGCTGGCAGCTTGGCGCGCGGCGCTTGATACGGCGATCTCCACTGGGCCGCTTCCGCAGAGTGCCCTCCAGTCGGTCCGACTCTATCAACGTGCTTTCCATGTTCGTTAACCTCACTTTCACTTCTGATGGGACACGACGCGGCGCTGCTCTGATCATCGTGCTGGCTGGTGTGGTGATCGTCGCTACGGTGATCCTTGTCTTCTTTTCACAGGCAACGCTCGGGCGGCGGATCTCTGTCACCAGCGCCGGGCAGCAGCAGGCGGAACGGGTCGCGCGGGCGGGGATGCAGACGGTGATCGCCGACCTCAAGAGCGAGATCATTGCCGGGTCGACCGCCACGACGACCGCGTTGATCACGCACTATGAGCCGACGAGTCGCACGACCCAGCTCCCCCAGCGAGTGGGGGATAACGGGTTAGCTAACTTGTTAAAGAAGAGTGTAGCGGGGCAGGCTTTCTGGAGTGGTAGCGATTATGCCACTAGCGTGACGGCACCGGTACGCGCTGCGACGGGGCATTCGACCTCCCTTCCCTCCGCCAATAGCCGTACTGTAGAGGCCTCGCGCTGGAATGCACCGTATCTCCTTGGGGCGACGCTCCCGGCGACTTTCACGGTCCCGGATTGGGTTGTTGTCACGCGGCGCGGGGCGATTGCTGACGCTACGGCGATGCCAGCGCTCGCGGCTTTAGCTGACCGTGACGTTGCCAATGATGACTACGCGATCGGGCGTTTTGCCTATACGGTCTATCATCAGGGGGGGCTTCTTGATGTTAATCATGCCGGCTATCCTAGCCCGGCCTCGGCTGATTTCACCGGGCGAAAGGGATTTCTGCAACAGGTCGATCTCGGGGCGATCCCTGGCGTGCTCGATGCCGATGCGTTGGTGCGCTGGCGCCATGCTGCCAGCGTCGCCGACTATCCCGGCTATCTTTTTGCCAATCAGGATGGATTTTCCCGGGTGCTTCCGGGGAACCAGACGTTCGTCACGCGGCAGGATCTCATTCGCTATGCCAAAGAGCATCCGGCCCAGCTTGGTCTCAATGCGTTGGAATATCTTGCCACCTTCACGCGGGATCGCAATGCCCCGAGCCATATCCCTAACCTCGCCCGCCCGGTGGTAGGGAGCGGAAGCCCGGGTGCCCGTGTGGACGACCGGTTTAACCCCTCTCTCATCAATACCCGCGTCACCGCGACGTTCATCCGGGAGGATGGGAGCACTGCCAGAGTGGGTGAACCCTTAATCAAACAACGTTTTCCATTGAGCCGCCTTGCTTTGTTGACCCGAACCGCGACGGCTGCTGTGGGTAGCCCGATTCACCGCTATTTCGGCCTGACGCGCTCCTCTGCCTCCGATCCATGGGTTTACAGTCACGGGAGTGCGGATCGCATTCTGACCTTGGGGGAGGTGGCGACCGCCGCGCGTGAACCTGACTTCTTTGAGCTGCTTCAGGCCGGGATGCACTACGGTTCACTAGGGAAAACGGCGGGGGATGGGAACTCCGTGGTCTCTCCGCTGGATGGGAATATTCACTATCAGGTGATTCAGGTCGGCGCTAATCTCATCGATCAGTATGACGATGATAGCTACCCGGTATCGCTCAATTTCAATTCGACTCTCTTTTACGGGATTGAGGATCTCCCTTATCTCATGCAGGTGTTTGAGACCGCTTATCGCCGGATGGACCCGGCGATCTCTCCTTCCCAGCGTTCTCACGAGGTTGGAGTCTGGTATCAGCCCCGTATCTGGAATCCACACCGCCCTGCGCTTACCGGTAGCGGCGGGCCGACGAGCTTTCGTTATATCGTCACCGGAGAAGCGCGCGCGGCAGTTTCCGGTTGGGGCACGCCGGGGTACGCCGGTTCGCTCATCTCCTACAGTCCTCCGAATACCTTCGATAACCCTGCCGGGGTGACCTTCTCTCTCTCAGCTACACAAACGTTTCGGGAGCCGGCCCTGTTGACTCCCGCCAATGCCAATGCCCCCGCTGGCGCTCCCGATCGGATGCTGGATGGCGGCAGTGCAGACTTTCTTGGTATCTGGGTAGGGTACTCCAATGCCCCTGATCAATGGTTGCACGCGCCCAACAATGTCTTCTATCAATTTAGTTATGTTCAGCCGGGTCCGTATGTGGACCATCTCCTGCAATATCACGATGGTAGCGATTGGGTGACCTATGATGTGATTCGCAATGTTTCAAAGGGGGCCAGTTCAACGGATGACAAATTTTTTACGGAACCTATCCCTAAAACCTTTATGGTACGTGGCGATCCCCGTAGCGATCGCTTTGGCGTCGGCGCATCCGCAGACGGTCCCTCTTATAACGGAAGCCTAACCGTGCGTGTTAATGAGGAAGATGGTTACAAGGCATGGGGGCTCAATGCGGCTTCCGGTTGGACGTATATCATGGAAGGGACCTCCCTTGCTCTCTACTCCGGTCTCTTGGCAGAGAATAAAGCCTCTTCAACCACCCGCTACACCGACCCCGATGGGGTCCAGCGGCGGGGGGATGGGGCTTACACGACCGGAACGCTGGGTGATGGTGGCTACCCCCTCGCTCCCGGCGCGGATGATAGCCGTCCGCTGGTGCTGAATCGTCCCTTCCGATCTATCGCGGAAATGGGGTATGCTTCACGGGGGATGCCGTGGAAGAGCCTCGATTTCTTCTCGCAGGAGAGCGGAGATGCTGCGCTGCTCGATCTGTTCATGCTTCAGGAAGCGCCGGAAGTCATCCACGGGGTCGTTGATCTTAACACGCGGCAGACACCGGTCCTTGCGGCGCTGCTTAACGGAGCGTTACGGAGTGAGGACGGGAGCGCCACCCTCTCTCCCGGGGAGGCAACGGCCTTTGCATCGGCTTTGGTCGCCTTTACGAGCGGCACCACTTCCCCGCAGGGGCCACTAGCTAACCGCGCGGATCTGGTTGCCCGCTGGATCGGTACGCTCCCGGCTACCGGGCCGGACGAGATTATCAAACGTCGGCGGGAGGCGGCGGCGCGGACGCTTTCCGACGTCGGGACGACACGGACATGGAACCTGCTCATTGACATCATCGCTCAAAGTGGACGTTATGCTCCGGGGGCTGCGTCGCTGGAGAAGTTCACCGTACAGGGAGAACGACGTTATTGGTTGCATCTCGCCATGGATCGCTATACGGGAGAGGTCATTGCGGAATATCTGGAGCCTGTTTATGAATAACCTTCCTGTTCGGTGGCTGGTCACCCTTCTTTTTGCGCTCCCCTTGGCTCTATTTGCCCAACAGAAGGAGGAGGAACGTCCCGAGCCGCCTTTCGTCGCGGCGGTTCCTCCTTACGCTACGTGGACGGCGGCGTTACAGGAGCCACGGGGCGGGGACAAGGAAGAGGGAAAGAGGCCACGTCATGTCCGGGAATTGCGCGTCTTAAAGATCGACAAAGCACGGCAGGAGACGCGCACCTGGAGCGACGGCGGTGTTACGCAAACGTGGATCACTGATGGATTCCGTCTCTTTCAACAGCCGGGCCTCCCGGAGAGTGATATTGTGATTCTTTCCGGTGCGGAAGGAGCGCCGGTTGCTGATTTCCCGGAGTTGGCGTGGTTGAATGCGGATAACTTCGTACGGGTGGAAACGGTTCGTCAGCGGCGCTATTTCTACTTTGAAGAGCAGGCTAAGGAGGAACAACTACCCAAAAACCTTCCAGAATACGCGACCCCTCCGGCGCGGGTGGTCCAGCGGGCGTGGATTGATGTTAAGACCCGTTTTCCCTATGTTGCTGATCTTGGTGAAGGGGTCTTTGTCTACACCTTTCGTCCATCCAATATTCGCACCGTCAGTCTACCCGACGCCTTTGCTCAGGCATTGTCCCGCTACAAGGCGCGCCTCGCCGGGCCGGAGCGGCACCGGATGAAACCTTGAATTTTCCATGCAATCCAAATCACCTTTTTACTGGGGTACCGCCACGGCGGCCTTTCAAATCGAAGGCTCCCCACTGGCCGACGGCGCCGTGGCGAGCGACTGGTACAAGCTAACCCATCTTCCGGAGAAGATCCTCAAGGGAGATCATGCAGATGTGGCGTGCGACCATTACCGCCGTTGGCGTGAGGATATCGCCTTGATGCGGCAACTGGAGGTTAACGCTTACCGCTTTAGTGTAGCATGGCCCCGCATCTTTAGCGATGCTCATAAGCTTAATCGTGCAGGGCTTGATTTCTATGATCGACTAGTCGACGGTTTGTGTGAGGCTGGGATCGAGCCGTTTGTTACCCTTTTCCACTGGGATACCCCTTGTTGGGTGGATGATCAGGGTGGATGGCTCTGGAAGGAGACGCCCCAGCATTTTGAGGAGTATGCGCAGGCGGTTTTTGAACGTCTTGAAGATCGCGTGAGCCATTGGGTGACGTTCAATGAACCGTTGGTCTATTACCATAGCTATATTACGGGGTGGCACTGGCCTTTCCGGGAGAAGGCTTACACTGAACTGCTGACCTGTTGGGATGCGATGCTTGAGGCGCACTTCCGCGTCGCCCGGCTGCACGCCAGCCGTGGCGCAGGGGGGAAGCTAGGGCTCGTGCATAGCTATCACGTTCTCGACCCAGCGAGCGAGAGCGAGGCGGACCGGGCGGCGGCGATGCGCGCTGACGGGTTACGCAATCGTTGGTTTCTCGACCGGCTCTTTACCGGGAGTTATCCCGCCGATATGCTGGAGTTGATGGATGCCCATCTTCCTGACTCCTGTCGGGAACCTTCCGTACAGCATCAGGTGCCTGATTTTCTGGGGGTTAATTATTATGCTATCGGCTCCATTCGCAATGACCCTTCCGTTGAGCTTTTCGGCTTTTCTGAGCCGGTGGATGAGTTTGAGTTACAGCCGATCATCCCGTCGCATCCTTCCGGACTTTTCAGGATGGTCGAGCGGGTGGTTGATCTCTATCAGCCTAAGGAGCTTTATCTGACCGAGAATGGCTATCTTGAGCACGAGGGAGCGGAGCCTGATCCACTCGATGATGTCAAACGGCAGCGCTTTCTTGGAGACCATTTCCGAGAGGTGGAACGGTGTGTGGAAGCGGGTTTGCCCCTTCGTGGTTACTTCCATTGGTCGTTGCTGGATAACTTTGAGTGGCGCTGGGGGATGAACCGGCGTTTTGGGTTGGTTCATGTCGACCGGGCCGACCAGACGCGACGAATGAAGGGTTCGGGCTGGCTCTATCGTGACCTCATTCGGGGGTTCCGCGAGCGTCATCATTGAAGGTTTGCGCTTTGGGAGGGGATCGGCTACGATAGGCCCTCCTTTTAGCCATTGATGAAACGCGTTTTAAGCATTCAGGAACTGACCGCATTGCTGGAGAATCTGCTTGCCGGGCCACCGAGCAAGGCAGGTAAACGGCTTTGCTCTGAACGGGAGCTTTCCGTCAAGATCAAGGTCGACCGGATGAAAGTCCAGAAGGCGTTCGATGCCTTGGTGGAAAAGGGGATTCTCGTTCGACGGCACGGCAGCGGTACCTATGTGCGAAAGGTTCCAAAGAAGGCAAATCTTAACGGTGGCGGAGAATCAAGTTCACCGCCACTTCTTCCGCCTGATGAGCTTTTTGCCGTCGCTTCCTCCAAGAGTCCTGTTCGGCGGCAAGTCAATGAGGCGCATCGTCGGCTTAACCTTGCGATTATTCCCAACCGTCAATGGCGCAGCGAATCCAATCACTCTATCTTTGCAGGGATCAAGGACCGCATCCATCAGGCGGGACATCAGTTTAGGATCATTTCGGTCACCGGCCCGGATGAGGAAGCGCTTCTGGCAGAGAAACTGAGACAGACGCCGGGGGATGGCTATATCTTGTGGGTGCCGTATGAGCCGCTGCTGCACAAAGTCTTTGGAACGCAATTGCCGCCCGCTGTCTTCATCGGTGCCAGAGAGCGGATGGCTGATCTTCAATGTTCGCCCGTGGTGCGGATCGACATGGAGGATGCGATCGTCCGTGCTTTACGATTGCTGGCGGAGGAAGGGTATCAGCGGATCGGCTTTATCGGCCTTCAAAGTCAGGAACGGGAGTATCGTCTTGATGAAGGAATCTATAGCGATACATTAAATCAGCTTGGGCTTTGTTACCGCTCAATCTGTTTCTGTCCGTTGGACAAGGAGAAGATCGAGGAGCAGATGCACACCATGTTTGCAGGTAAAGCGCCGCCGGAAGCGCTCTACGTTGCCGACGATATTGTGCTTCGCTACCTTGTGCCCATCTGGAAAAAGATGAAGCTCGTCCCCGGCGGCAACCTTGGCGTGATCACGCTCTCGTCGCGTCGGGTGCGGCTCCCAGCCGGGTATCAATGGAGCCGGATGGAGTTCAACCCTTTTCAGGTCGGACGGATGGCGGTTGATGCGCTTTTGCAGGAGATCGAAACGGCGGGCGAGGAGATCTGCTCCTTTGAACACCTCGCCGCATGGCATCCCGGGGAGACCCATCGGCGGGATGCTTCCTAAGTCGATCCGGGGATCGTAAAGGTATGCTCTCCTGCGGAATATTCGTTGCCGTGGGTGTCGACCGCGATCGTCCCCTGCGGGACGCTTAAATGGCATTCCAGATGATCACTAACTTTTCGTAGTTGGCATTCGATCATGCCGTGAGGGGTCGGTACGCTCCCGCGGATTTCGCGCAATTCGCCGGGATGAGGATCGACACGGAAGCGACGAAACCCCGGCTCGGTCGGAGTAATACCGAGAAGATAACGTTGGTAGACATTGACGGGCGCGATGGCGAAAGCATGGCAGAGACTGCCGACGCCGTCGTATGCCACCGGGCCGGGTTCATAGACATTCGCCTCCCAAACGGTGGGACTCTTGCACTCGATCATGGCAGCCCAGTGTTTCCGGATGAGTCGATCGACCTCTTTCGCCCCGCCGACGGCGAGAAGGGCTTCAAAGAGGAAGTGCATCATGTAGAGTTCCGGCAGGTGGAGATCCTCCCGGAAGAGAGCTGCCTCGACGGCTTTGCGGCGCTCCTTTGCAAGATGTCCGCTTAAGAAGGCAAGGGCGTGAGTGAGCCGTCCGGCGCGGTGGCCATGGCCGGTCTCATCAAACCACTCCGTGTAGTATTCTTCCTCTTCGTTCCAGAAGAACTGGTCAATGGCTGTTTGAACTTCACTAGCCTTTTTGCTATACTCGACTTGTTTGGCGTGGTCGCCGCGTTCCTCGTAGCCTTGAGCGAGAGCATCAAGGGCAAGGACATGGAACCAGTTGACGATCGCGCTGTTGCGGCCTTCGAGCGGTTGACGGGTAAAATGAAACGACCAGTCGACAAAGTTCCACATTCCTTCCGGCGGGTGAAGTAAGCCATTGGCGTCTGTATAGACTTCGCAGGCTTCCACCAGTCGTGCGGTTTCGTCCAGCACACTATCGGAAAAGTCCCGTTCCCCGCTATAGGCAACGAGATCGCGCAGGACCATCGGAAGAAACAGATTCGTGGCGTAGAGCACGAAGAACGGGTTGTCATTCGTGGGGCAAACCCCGGCGATCAAGCCATTGGCTTCGCGTTGGCTCATCGCAAGGGTGATGCAACGTTTGAGAAGATCGCTCGTGCCGACCATCTGGAGCCAGAAACGATTGACCACAAGGAAATCATTGACCCAGAAAGAGAGCTCGCGCCATGGGCAGTCGATGATGGTATCGAGAGCACAGGCGCTCAAGGTCTTGAGGGAGATTTCCCAAAGGCGGTTGTGGAAGGTATCGTCGCACTCAAAGCTGGCGGCTTTCTCCAACGGGTAGCGCCGGTCATGAATAGCGATTTTGGTGATGGTGATCGGGCGAGCGAATTGACGCCACGCCAGTTGAAGAAAGCGCCCTCCACGCCAACGCAACGGGCTTTCTATGACCTGCCTACCTTCAGCCAGAAGGTAGCGATCGGCGAAGCGGTAGTGTGCGAGCGCCAAAGGCAAGCGTTCGTTCATCACCTTTTCACCATAACCGGCATCAAGGATCGTCCCTTGTGGCGCGTCGACCTCTACATGAAGTGTCCCGGCGAAGGCATCGCCCATGTCGAGAACCATGACAACGCCCCCTCCACCGGGTGGCGGAGTGATCTCGACGGCTTTGCCTTTGAGGAGGGGCGAGAGGTCGAGATGGAGGGGAGTATAGGGTTCACTATCCATCCATTGCGCGATGGCGCTCGCCTCCGGGTCGGGGAGGGGTGGTGTGGCGTTTACGGCGGCGATCGCTGTGGGTAGCATCAGCGTGTTTCGCAACATTGCTACATCACGTTTGAACAGGAGCTTGGCGTAGAGGGGGGTGCCTTTTTCGATTTCAGAGGCAGCGAACCATTTTCCTTGATCTTCTCCCGTGGTCCATCCTGTGGGGACGCGGCTGAGGTCGCGCCATTCGCTCATGCCGATTTGTAGGGTGTAGAGGTCAATCCCCTCCGTACGGTACTCGTCGGCTAGTTGGACCTCCCAACTTGCGTCAGTGATCGTCTCGCCGCACATGACGATGAGAGCCGGTTGTGCGGGGCTCGCCATGAAGGTAGGGAAGTTGTTGCAGAAAACCTCCACGGCGATCAGATTCTCACCCTCGACAAGAAGGGAGGAGATGTCGTATTCATCTGCAAAGTTGCAACGCCTTGTGCCGCGAGCGGGGCCAATCCCTATCCTTTCTCCGTTAAGATAGAGGACGTAGTAGCTTTCAGCGGCGATGGTTAGCTTGGGAGCGAGCGCCTCCCTGTCGGCCCGCTTCCGCGCCCGAAAGGTGATCCCTTTCTCTTTAGCTACCCCTTGCGGGGCAATCCAGCTCGAGGGGAGTGTATCAAGGCGTTCTCTGCCCCAGTTATCCGGTTCCTTCATGGTGCTTTTTCGTAGAGCAGGATGGCTTCTTCTCCCGGCAGGTCGAGTTCGAGGTTGAGGCGGTCTTCCCCGGTGTTGAGGGTGGCAGCGACATCCGTTCCAGCCTTGATCTGTTTCCCTTCGAGGGGGAGGCGGCGCACTAGTGAATCGGCAACAGAAATTCGCACCTTGGTGTCGATTGGTTTTTCCTGCTCGATAATCCAGCGTCCGTTACCATAGCTTACGCTGACGGGATGATCCGAATCACTGGTGAAGAGTTCCTTCCCATCAAGCGAGACAGAGGCTGCGCCGTCGACGAGGAACCCTTTTGGGCTCCAGATGATCATGCCGCCGGGGACAAGTTGTTTAACCTTGAGCTTCCCGATTGTCGTTGTTTCTTCGATGTCAACCGGCTCACCTTCCTTCGCCTTGTTCCAAAGGACGATTCCACTCTTCCATTGGGAGAGCCGGGACTCACCCAGACGCACGAAGCGCTCAAGGCGTTCGGTGATGACCGGTGAGAGGATGGTCTGCTGGAGCGAGGTGAGATGAATAGGGATGGAGTTGCCCGATGGGGTGGGCCAATCCCAGTTAATCGCCATGACCCCTCCGCGCATCCAGGTATGGTAGCGGAAGGCTTTGTCTTTGACGGCGTAGGTCGTTGTGGCAGCGAGGTCGCCGTAGACCATCTCCCAGAGCGGGATTTCGTCGGTTTCCGGGCCAGCATGGGCTCCGGTTCCCATGTCCATATAGGCAAGCTCGATCTCATTGCGGGCTTCGGTCATCAGTGGGCCTTTGATTGCCTCGCGCACGGTTTTGAAGTGGAGGATTTTCTGGAGCTGATAGTCGTGCGGCTCCCCGTGATAGGGACTCAGCGGGTTTTCATCGGTAGCGAAGGCGTGGCCGATGACATCGAGGTAGACGCCGTGGTAGCCTTCATCATCCCGTAACCGGTTGATTGTCTCCATCTCTTTCTCCAGCGCGACGGCGGGGCTGGCGAGGTAGGAGAACATCTTTGACCAGACAAAGGCGATTTGGTAGTGGCTGCCACTATCGGTCACGGCGAGGTATTTCTTTTCCTTCGCCGTCGGAGCGGTTTCGGCCCATTGGGCCGGGTTGATGTGATACATCATCGGGTAGCGACGTTCGATGATCTCCCGGTGGAATTTGTCGAAATCACCCATCACGTCGAGTACAGGGAAGTAGTCGGGGTAAGTGCTATCGAACTGGTGGCCTGACCAGTTGGGATACCAGTAGCCGGGCCGAATGTCGTAGGCTTTTTCGTACGCCTCAATCGAAGTTAGGATGTTGTCGTAGTACGGCTCGTATTGGGAATACCGATTATCTTTAATATAGTGCCATTGCCGGTTTTCATCCTGTCGGAAGCTGCTGGAATCGCAAACCGGCGGTCCGGCGTTGAATCGGATGAGCCCTCCTTCTATATAGCGTTCGAGCATCGGACGCTTGGCGACTTTCTGCGCCAGGCTCTCTTTGGCCCACCATTGCTGTCGGCCCCACTGGGCGTAAGCATCGGCCATTTCGCTGTAATCACCGTTGGGGAGGACTTTGAGGACGGTATCAAAGGTCGGCTTCCACCTTTTTCCAGGTTGGAGGCGGATCTGGAGGGAGAGATCAAGGGAAGCTATTTTACCCTCTCTGCCGAAGCTCATCCATTTGACATACCCTTTGTCGTCATCGGTGTAGAGAAGGGCTGCGCTCTTGCCGATCTTAAACCCCGCCAACTGCATAAACATATAGCCCGGGTACATCGTGACAAAGGGTTTGAGGCTCTCCAGCGGCTTGGGGTCGGTGTGGTACTGGTTGTCAGCGCACACGATAGCATAGTTCCCCTTGAGCGCGGGGAAGTCATAGGAAGCTGGAAAGCTGATCCGTTCCACAATGGCGCTGGAGTGGTTCTCCACCGTAGCAGAGAAACGAAACTGCTCCGCTTTCGGCTCGAAGGTGATCTTTCCCGTAACGGTAGGCATCTTTTCTTTGGTCCAGATAAAGATCGCTTCATTCTCTTTAAGCTCGACCTGAGGTGCCGGATAGCTGGCAGCGTTGATCTGACCCGTTCCGCTGACCGGAGCCTCTTCCGCATTGGCATGTTCAAACCCTTCAGAAACGGAAATCTCATTCTTTTTGCTGCCGCGCCAGAAGAGGCTCCATGCAGGGGTGTGTGCTTTTGGAGTCAGGAGAGAGGTCTTGGTGGTGTGATCTTCCAGCGCGAGGAGCTTTCCGTTGCGGTCAACCTGAAGGGAGACGTTGGCGTTGCCTAGTTTGATCACTTCGCCGGAAGCTTTCGGCGGATTGGCGCTGCCCTCTTCCACCGCTTGCGTGGTGATTTCAAGATGGCGAAGCTGTCCGGAGTAGCCATCGGAGCCGCCTTGGATGATAACGCCACCGGCGACGGCCTGCCAGACCCTGATCTGGAGCTGCCCAATGCGGGCCTCCGGGTCGACAGGGATGGACCAGTCGTAGCTCATGGTCTGGGTCGCTGCGCTCCACTGGGTTTGGGGATCGCTACCGTTGGTCACCCCTGTGGAAAAATGGAGCTTATTGTCAGTGGCGTTTCCTTCGTGGGTGCCTCCAAAGAGGGCGACGCCGAAATCCTCCTCCTCCGTTCGTTCACGACGAAAGGTGCCGACCATGCGAACATGGGTGACGATTTCCCCCGCTGGAGCGCTCCATTCGACTCCGGCCCAGTCATCAGTGTCAGGGGTAGGGAATTCTTCCTTCGTTCCGATTCCATGAACGAGAACGGTATCGCTGGGGGGAATCGCTACTTTGAGTTTCCCCCCTTCGGAGACGGCGGTTAGGGCGTCGTCACCCTGATACCATTCTTTTCGGAAGGCATCGAAAGTATAGGTAGCAGCTCGGAGCGGCAACGTGGCGAAGGCGAGGGTGCCCAAAAGCAGGAGAAGAGGGAATCGGCGGGAGATCATCATGGAAGAAGGTGAAGAGGAGTGCTGATCCTGAGTCCTTCACGGTTGGTCAGCAGGAAATAAAAGGCGGTGGTTCCTTGGGGAAGGTTAGCTTTCAGGGTGCGAGGATGGAGCGGAACGGGGGCGTTCTCCCATGTTCGTTTTTGCCACTCCCCTTGGTCGCGGGTGGACCAAAGCGTCGCCTCCCGGAGGGTTTGCGGAGCGGGGAAAGTGAGGGTTGCCTCGGTCCCTCTGACCGTAACGATCCCGGGTTGGGGGAGACGTTGGCGGCCTGTTGTCGCCTGATCGGCGAAGGCGAAAAGTTCGTCAAGGTTTGCCCCCTGAGGGTGGCCATGCGTCAAACCGGGAATGATCAGAAGGCGGTTGGCGGGGTTGGTAGGCAGGAGGGTGGAGCGGTGCCACGATTGGAGGGAGAAAGCGATGTCGTTGGTTCCATTGATCCAAAGAAGCGGCATTCGGGCCTTGGCAAGGTAGCGCGACGGGTCCCACCACGTTCTCCAACGGTTGGCTTTCTCTTCGTCTAATGCCAGAAGAGCCGGTGGCCAGCTACCCTCTTCGCCGAGGTAGCCACAGCCATAGACCGGCATGACAAAGCGGAACCGCTCGTCGACTCCGGCGACGATCGCCGCCAGATAGCCTCCCCATGAGATACCGGTTAGGCCAATCTGATGCTCGTCTACCTCCGGGAAAGAGGCTAGGAGGGAATGCGCGAGCACTGTAGCCGCCACGCCGTGCCATGTCCATTGATCCTCCATCGGCAGGTCGATCTGATGAAAGCCTCCATCCCCGTCGGGTCCGCTGTGGGGGTGGCGGCTTCGCGCAGACGCATAGGGGCGGGTTCCGGCGGGAGAGGTTGGCATCGTCCCCATATGGTCGAGGGCGATTGCCGCATAGCCATGGGCATTCCAGAGGCGCACCCAGTCGGCATAAGCCGTTCCGGTGCCACCATGGAGGAGGATCACCGCAGGGTAGCGACCGCTAGCGGGTGGCGGAGTCGATGGTTTGCCATAGAAGGCAAAGAGACGGGTCGGCTTTCCCTTCCACGGCAGAGCATCGAAGAAGAAGGCTTCTACCCCTGCCTCATCGGTAGCGACGGCATGGCGTGCGGGAGCCTGTTTCCAGCTTTCAAGATTCCATTGGACCTCCTCCGCATGGAGCGATGCGGCAAGGTTTGCCAGCATCCCCATACCAAGGAGGAATGAGAGTGAGAGGAAACGTTTCATCAACACGATCGTAGGAGAAAACGTTCCCCTGCTACAGATCAAACGGTTAGCAACGGTTGCGGCGGCGCATCCACCCGAAACCACCTAGTAATCCACCGCCGATCAGGAGCATTGCTGTCGAGGGTTCTGGTACTGGAGTGGGGAGGAGGGCGGTAGTGATTTGAAGATAACTGATATTCCCCGCATACCCGAGGTTGCCTGCATTGATGGCAGCGGTCCCCGTCGCCGCATTCCAGGTACGAAACTGGAGCGTGGTGATATCTTCCTGAGTGGGATTGAGCGTCCAGTCATAGCTCCAGCTCGCATTGCCGGGTGTATAGGTTCCGAAGCTCTGGCCGCTGCTGAGATGCACCTGCGCTGGTGCATCGGAATCGCCACCATAGATCGCGGTGTTGAAATTAAGATTGCCCCCATCATCTCTGAAGGAACCGATGATGCGGATGCTGGTGACATATTCGCCGGTCGGTGCATTCCAGAGAACACCAGCCCATGAGCCTTGCGTCGGTGTCGGGAAATAGGAGGTGGTACCTTGACCGACGACTGAGACCCGGTTGTACGGCGGGCTTGAAATACTGGTGTTGAGATGGGCAACAACAAGCGATCCCATACCCGGACCGACCGCTTGAGTGGGGGTAAGACCTGCGGTGTACCAGTTCGTTACAGAACTATCGAACGTATAGACCGCCCCTTTGGCTGCATGACTCGCGAAGAGGGCGGTTCCGAGAAGAAGCGGGAGAAGTTTTTTCATAGGGGAAGGATGAGATTTGAGCCACTTTGATATAAATGGCTTGATTCGTCAACCGCTTTTTTGCGAGGGTAGTCATCGCCATCCTTTTTCTCTCATGAGCACGCTTCCCCATCGCTATTCTGTTATTCTTGGTAATCTGGGTAATACCTGTGATCGGTTCCTGCCGACCGGTTATAAGGAGGTCCTTCCCAAGCCGGAGATGATCCGGCAGGCCGCCGCCATTCCCGGCATCTCGGGAATTGAACTGGTCGGTTCCTGGGACATTGACCGTACCAATGTTACTGAAGTGAAGGCGTCTTTGGGGCAGGCAGGGTTAACTTGCGTTTCGATCATCCCTGATCTCTTCTCCCAGAAGCGCTGGGGGAACGGGAGCTTTAGTGCCAAAGATCCCGAGATCCGTCGGCAGGCGCTGGAGGAGACGAGAAACGCCGCGCAGATCGCTACAGAGATCGGTTGCCCGCTTCTGAATCTCTGGCTTGGGCAGGATGGTTATGACTACCCTTTAACGGCCGATTACCGCTTCCAGCGCACGGTCCTCATGGAAGGGATTCGGGAGATCGCCAGTGAGTTTCCCGCCCTCCGCTTTGCTCTCGAATATAAGCCGAAAGAACCGAGGACGCACTCCTTTCAGGCCCGGGCAGCGGATACGCTTCTCATGGCTCTGGAGACCGGGCTGGAGAACGTCGGTGTCTGTATCGATGTCGGCCATTCGCTCATGGCATCCGAGAATGTGGCGGAAGCTGCGGTGCTCCTTCAACACCATGGCGAGAAGCTCTTTCACATGCATTTCAACGACAACTACCGGACATGGGATGACGACATGATCGTCGGCTCCCTGCATGTCGTGGAGTATTTCGAACTCCTCTTCTGGCTGCGCGAAACCGGTTACCGCGGCTGGTATTCGATGGATCAATACCCTTATCGCGAGGATGGCGCAGCAGCCGTGCGCGAGAGTGTTGCCTTTTTGCGAAGCGTCGAGGCGTTGCTAACCCCGGAGCGGATGGGGCAGATGCGTGCACTGGTGGCAAGCGGCGACGCCACCGCCTCAACCCGCTGGATGCGTGAGTTGCTTTTTAATCGCTAGCTAAGGTGCGTACCAGCGGGCGATTTTGAAGCGCCCGTGCATCCGGGTGGCGTCGTTCGGGTCAATTTCCAGCATGGCGCTTTCAAGGACGATGAAAGCCTCGGGCTGCTGGAGCGTATGCAGCAGCGCGATGAGCGAATCCCATGAGGAGCGGGTGTCAATCGTGACGGAGACGGCCTGATGCGTCGGCTGGCTCTCCAGCGTTCCAAGTTGTGGGTTCTCCAGAGCGACGTTGTGAGTGCGGGCGCTTTGTTTGAGGTAGTCAAGGAGAGCGACTGGCGCCTGTTCGCGGTTTTCGAGCTTGGGTTGGTGGGCGTTTAGCCACTGGTCGCGGCTTTCCCAAAGGTCGCGCTCGGTGAGGATCTCGCGCAAGGTCGCTAGTTCCTTCGTCTTGGAAGCGAGCGCAGCGTCGCTCGTGGCAAGGCGATTACGCAGAGCGTTAAAGGCAACGAGGTTCAGGAAAAGGAAAACCAGCGTGCCGATGACAGCAAGGAGCGTCCGTTCGCGAGGGGAGATTTTCATTTGCCGAAGATGCGGAATTGGGCCTTTTCGTTAGGGAGGAACGTCGGCGCGTCTGCACTGAGGGTGTATTCGCGCAGCGCCGGGTTTTGCTTGAGCGCTTCGAGGAAATCGACGGCCAGCGTCCCGTTGGGAGCCTCCCCGGTGATCATGAAACCGGCGGGGGTTTGTTCAAATTGCGTGATCCTGACTTCGGGCGAGGGGAGGCTGTTGGTGATCTGGAGGAGGATCTCCACGGTGAAACGTTGCGGCTCGACGGCCGGGGCGAGCGCACGCCAGCGCAATTGTTGGGCGAGGAGCGTCTCGGCTTGCGGTTGGGCCGCTTGCGCCTCGGCTTCGAGCTTGCGAAGGCGATGGTTTTTCACTCCGCTCCAGATGAACGCCCCTGCAATAAAAACGAGGTAGAGGCCAAGGATCTGAAGGAGGCGGCGCATCAGCCGTTGGCGTTGGCCACGGCGCTGACGCAGGGCGATCCACACTGGAGGGGTTAAATCCGGCGTTGCATCGGGGAGACGCTCCGGAATCGGCAGCGGGCGGGGTGGTGCATCGGCCAGCGTCGCGAGCTCTTGCGCCATGCGTTCCAGACCGGGGGCGATCCACGCGGTCGTAAATTGGGTGGAAGCGCCCGCTAACTCAGCGGAGAGGAGCCATTGGGGAAAATCGGCGTACGGAACCTCGGTGGAAGCGGCGATTTCGTTGAAAAGGAGCGTGCCCTCTTCCATAATCGCAAAGACGAGTTGCCCCTCCTCCTCCCAAAAAGCGCAGGAGGCACCCTTCTCCCGAGGGAGTGTGGCGGCGAGGCAGCTTCCCCAGAGCGTCACGCGCGAGGGATAAAGCTCCCGGGAGAGCAGGGGGGCAAAGAGGGTCTCCAGCGCCGGGAGATGGACTGCCCAGACCAGCAGCGTGCTCTCCATGAGAGGCTGTGCCGGGGGAGCTTCCTCCTCTTGGGGAGCGGTTTCCAGAGGGCGAGAGGAGAGAAGTTGCCAGGCAAAGGTGGTCTCCTCGATCGGGTACGGTAAGGTCTTCTCCAACTGGAGGCGCAGCATCGCATCAAGCTCCTCCCGATCGGTGGAGGGGAGGGTAAAACGTTCGATCACCACCAGCCGGGCCGGCAGCGCCCAAGGGGAGGGGGGATCGCCGGGAAAAGCGGCCCATGCTTCGAGCGATTGTTCCGGCGCATCGCTCCCACGGCCTTGCCATTGCAGCGGGGCGGGGGCGAGCAAGAGGTTCATTTTTCCAGCCACAACAAAATCTCCGGGTTGCGAGCTTCCATCTTTCGGGCGATCACCTCGACTTGTCGATGAACTTCTCCCGCCGTGCCGATACTTTTGATCCTCACGGTCGGATCATGGAAGACGACAAGGGTGCTGATCGCAGCAAAATCGTCGCGGGTCATGCCGAGGTGGGCGATTACTTCGTCGATGCTCTTAAAGACCATGTCATCCTCGGTATGGTCGAGCCCGTCGGCCCCGCGCCGTGCTTTGACGAAGCGCTCCGCGCGGAGCTGCCCGATGCCGGGAATGATGGCGATCAACTCCGGTGGAGCGGCTTCCAGATCGAGCGGTCCCTGACTGAGTAGCGTAAAATCATCTCGCCAATCGGGGTGGCGTTGGGTCAGCGCTTCGCTACCGGCGATGAGCGGGAGTTCTTCGAGCGTCGTTAGCGGACGGTTCGGCGGGCGGTAATCCTGCGTGGTCTCCTGCCCGTTGAGACGGCGAACATTGTCGGTGTCGACCCAATCGAGCAGGCAATCAATGAAACGCTCCCGCTCGCGGATCTCCAAGCCGCGCATCGTCAGGTATTGCCGGAGGACTTCGAGCCGCTCCGGGGCTTCTCCAAAGAGGAGATAGGCGAGATTGAGGCGCCCTCCTTCGCCGTGGATGGAGGTGGCGTAACTGCGTCCCGCCTCCGGCTGCGCGTTGAGCGCCGGGGTGCGCGGGGTGACGGCCGGGTGCAATGCCACCGAGACCCCCGAATGCGCCAGCGCTCGGGCTTCGAGCCGCAGGTTGGCAAAGGCGGCCTCCTCCATCCCTTCGTCAATGAGACGGCTCCACGCCAGCACGACCGCCGCCAGCAGCAGCAACGCCCAGAGGGAGAGGAGCAGCGTGGAGGCACGCAGGTGCCGATGGCGGGCCGGATGAAACTTCATGGCGCGGGTGGGGTCGGCGGGCGGGGGGGCGTTCCCCCTCCCGGATTGGAGGGGTGATTGCGCCGTCGGTTCTGTTCGCGCTGGCGCAGGCGTTCTTCGATGCGCTGGCGTTGACGTTGCTCTTGAGTGAAGCGGGCGCTCGGGTTCTGCGCCATCTCGGAGGCGTATGGGATGGAGTGGAGCGTCTCGTACGGCTCCCCCTCTTTGGTCATCCAGAGGCGCACGCGCACGAGCGCTGGCCGGTTGGCCTGATCGCTCCAGCGTTCCATCCAGCTTTGTGAGCGAGGGTCAAAGTAGCGGATCTCCAGCGCGTGAACTTCGGGGAGGAGCGGGAACCATGTCGCCGCCTCGACGCCATCGAGATGTTGGCGGTTGAGCCCGAGTTCCAGCCGTTCCCCGACGCGGCGCGTGGTCAGCGCCACCTGATATTCCCCGGTGGCAAAACGGGTCAACATCGCCGCCCCGGGGTAGGCAATCCAGCGCATTTCATCGCCGGAAAGGTTGTCGAAACGATGCGGTTCCCCGGTGATCGCGCCGGTTCGCTGCGGGAGATTTTGCATCTGGAAACGCAGGAAATCGGCGAAGGCGGTATGCAGCCGCTCCTGTGAGATCGCCTCACCCGAATGACGCACGGCGGAGAGCGTCCCTTCCACGATCCGGTGGATACTCACCCCGACCATCGCCAGCACCGCGACGGCGAGCATGATCTCCAGCAGCGTGAAGGCTCCTTTACGATTCCCCTTCATAGGTCAGAAATGAAATCGCCTTACGCCTTTCTCCGTCGGCGCTCTTCCAACGGGCTTCAAGATGGATCACCTGCATGCCATCAAGGCGGGTCTTCTCTTCATTGGTGAGGTCGGCTTTCTTGCGGGAGTGATAGAGCGTGATCCCGGTGAAGCGTCCTGAGAGAGCATCGCTCTTCTCCTCCTCGCTCACGGCGAAGGCGCCACCCTCGATCTCCGTGATCCGCATCTCCAGAGCCGCGCGGGCGAGTTGATCCTCCCTGCGGGCGAGTTCGGCCTCCAGACAATGCTCCATTGATTTGGCGAGGACCAGAATGCCAATGGCGAAGATCGCCACCCCGAGCATCGTTTCAAACAGGAGGAAGCCGTGCTTATTCATAGCTGACCTCCGGGAGAGTGGTGAGCGGGTGATAGCGGGCGTTCCACCCGGCGTGAGTCACGGTGAGCGGTTCGCACGTTCCGTTGGGCCAGAAGGTCCAGATCGGCGCACGCTCCCGGGTGAGTGCGGCGTCAAAGGTCGGCTGTGGCATCGCTTCTCCCTGGGAGAAAAGAAGCTCTCCAAGCGGTTCTTGGGGGGAGGTGGAGGTCGGTTCCTCCGGCTGGAGGAGAATCGCTTCCTTCTCCCAGCGCAGTACATACGCCCTGCCGTTCTGAAGGGCGAGAGAGCGGGCCTGTCGCGCCAGCGAGTCGAAGGCTTCAAAGGAACGCTCCGCCTTGCGGTTTTGTACCAGCCCGGCAAGACTCGGCAGAGCGATCCCGACCATCAGTAGCGCAATAAAAAGCGCAAGGCAGACCTCCAGCAGCGTGAAAGCCGCTTGCCGGGGCCGTGGAATCGCAAACCGGAGGGACATGATCGGGTATCATGCCTGCAAATGGCCCGGGCTGCAATCTTTGGAGATGTCACGCCACCCTCGGGTTCAAGGGAGGGCCCCTCAGGCTTACCCCTTGGTGTTCTCTTCGTTCAAGAGCAGGTTCTCCGCTGGAGAAGTTGTCGTGCCGATGATGAATTTGCACGCTTCAACATGAGCGGGGACATCTTCTCCCTGCCGGTCGATCCGCCGGATCAGGAGGCGCAGCATGACGCTGCCGAGTAACTCCAACGGGTGTTCCGTGCAACTGAGGATGTGCGGTGGCCGGTTCAGGCAGTCTGCCCCATGCCCGCCGACGATCGAGACCTCCTCGGGAATGTTCAAGCCCGCTTCGGTCAACGCCGTCATCGCGCCAAAGGCGAGATGATCTCCCGCGGCATAGAGAGCATCGGGGGTCCACCCTTTTCCTTCTTGAAGGAACTGTTTCATCGCTCGGTAGCCGTGCTCTGCCTCGCCTCCTTCTTCGATCTCGATCCTGCGAACTTCCGGCCCCCCGGGGAGTCCGGAATCCAACCCGCATAAGAGACCACCGTAGCGTAGTCGGATGGAAATTGAGTGCTCTGCTCCGGGATTGAGGAGGAGGAGGATCCGCTTTTTACCAACCTTTCGCCAAACCTTGCCGAGCTTCCGGCTGATGGCAAAGTAATCGGGTGCAACAAAATTGCGGCAATCATACTCCTCTTGCGGATTAAACCAGATCGCCGGGATCTCGCGCCCTCCCGAGTGGAAGGAGTGGAAGCCGGGAGATGAAAGGACGAAGGGAAGAAGCCCGTCGATCCCCTCCAGAAGCTCCTGTCCCCGGAGTTCCCCCTTCGGGGAAAAAGAGAGTTCGCCACAGAAGCGGAACTGGATTTCATGCGGCTGGGAGCGCTTTTCTTCCATGAGGCCGCCGTTGATCCGATAAGTCCAGCGGGTATCGGGGATCTGAGGCCGGTTGGCGCTCATGTTTAAGCCGATGACGTAGCTTCGGCTCCGCTGTGCTGGGGGGCCTTGCCAGAAAGTGCCGTCTCCGGTGCGCATGTCGAGTTTGCCCTCTTGGGCAAGTTTTCGGTAGACATTTTTGACCGTACCCTGACTCACCTGCAACTGCTCCGCCAGTTCCCGCGAGGTCGGGAGGCGTGTGCCGGATTGGATTTTGTACAGGCCGATCTCGTCCATCAGGTATTGCAGTACCTTGGCGGCAGGTCGGAGTTTCTTCTCAGTTGGCATCATGATGACAGGGAGAGGAAGGATAGCAGCGGGCAGGTAAACATCAATGGCAAAATGGCAGGTTGGTTTTGCTCTTTTGGCTAAAAATTTGGAAAAACAATTTGACTAAATGGTTAAAATTTATGAACGATAGGGCAATGATGAAACGACTCATTCTTGCTTCCCTCCTCCTTCCCTTTGCGCCGTTGTCTGGCGCCGTTATTGACCTGCAACGACCGGCGGGGGAGTCGTTGGCGATGGATCTCCTTTACTGGACGTTTGACGAATCGGCGGGAGACCTTGCCGCCAACACCGCCGTATCAGGCGGTGCGTATCAGGGGACGCTCCATGCGGGGAACTACCCGGATGCCACCGCTCCGTCTTTTGTGAGTGGCGTGTTTGGTAATGCGGTCCGCCTGCCGGGCGAGGGTAAGCCGGGGAGCACCTACGCGGGGCCGTATGTCCATTGGGCGGCGGAGCCGGGGCAGCCGCAGCATGCGCTCGATCTCGTCGGGACTGACTTTACGGGTGGTTTTCACGTCCGTTTTGAGACGATGAACAGTGGCGATCAACTGGTGCAGTTGCTCCAACGCGGTACTTTCGGCAGCAGCCACTCGTTCTGGATCGCGGCGTCCCGCGCGCGTAATACGGCGGTGGCCGGCAGTCCGTATCAGTGGAAGCTGGAACTGGGCGTCGGCGATAGCTCGGGCTATAGTACTTTTAGTAGCGATTTTCTCCCGGTGGCCTTCGAGATCGGGGAGTGGGCGCATGTCGGCTTCTCCTTCGAGGATCAGGAGGGAGAGGGCGGGGCGGTCATCCTCTATTTCAATGGCGAGGAAGTCGCGAGCGGCACGGTGAACCGGAGGATCGCGGTGAGTTCCGGCAATCGGCTGTTGCGGATCGGCGAGAGGAGTTTTTCCACCTATTACGGTAAGTTTGATGGGTCGATGGACGACCTCTTTTTGACCACCGGTGTCCATACTTTTGCTGCCGTCCCGGAACCGTCGGTCGCCGCCTTGTGGATGGCGGGGGCGGGGTTGGGGCTTTTGTTCTGGCGGGGGGGGAGGGGACGATGAGAGGCCTTCTTTATGCAGCCGCAGGATGGCTCGCTGTGGGGTGTTTTATCGCTACCGCTTCGGGTGAAGCTCAACTAACGGAACGGAGTTGGGGCGGCGAGGTCATCGGTGCACCCCGGCCACAGGCGCGGCAGGAATGGACGGATGCAACGCGAGGTGAAAACCTCCTTTTGGGACGTCCGGCCTGGTTTTCAGTGGCACCGCAATGGTATCGAACGGCGGATGAAGACGATGCCCGCCAGCTCACTGACGGGCGTTTGAGTGAGCGTCAGGATGACCGGTTGGTTTATGCGAAGGATGCCGTCGGCTGGGATCAACCGGGACCGTATGTGATCCTCTTCGATCTGGAGCAGGAGGAGCCGATTGCCCAACTCGTCGTCCGTTTCATGGGAGGGAGCGAGCATCCGATGCTCGATTTTCCGAAAGAAATCGAACTCATCGCTAGTCACGATGGAAAGAAGTTCCACACCGTGCGGCTTTTGACTAAGCTGCTTCCGGGGGAGAAGGAGGGGGCTGACTGGCTGCAGACCTACTATCTTGAAGAGAGTGGAACGGCTTATACGAAGACCTTTGTCCTCAAGGCAAATGTCAGCGCGCGATATATCGGCCTGCGCGTGCGGACCACAGGCGATTTTCTTTTATGCGATGAGGTTGCCGCGATCAAAGGAGTGCCGCAGGAGAGCCACCCCCTCCCCGGCTTTCCGGAAACAGCCGTCTTTTTTGACAGCATCGGTGCTTACCCCCGCACTTCTGAAATCCACCTGACCTCTCCTTATATCACTCCCAACTGGTTGACGCTGGAGGATACGCGCCGGAAGATCGACGGGGAGGTGGAGTTTCAACTCGATCTGCCGCCGGAGGTCGAGTTGTTGGGCTGGAGTCGTCACGCGCCCCAAGCTCTTCGAAAAGAGGCGCTCGGCGATTCGGGGGCCACCCGCTGGTGGTTGCCGGCTTTGCCGGATCGCACTGGTAAACCCGACCCTCAGCAGGGGCCTCTCTATCTGAAGTTGGCGCAGGGGAGTCAACCGCCAGCGCTACCATTGCGGCTGGTGACTCTCTGGAAAGGGGAGAGCACGCATGAAGTCACGGCAGCGATCCATCCTCTTACTTTGCCAGACGCAGGGGAGTGGCCCCGACATCATTTGAGCCTCGGTTGGATGTATGAGCATCAAGCGATCCAATGGCCCGGTTTTTTCGATGTCTACCGTCGTCTTGGGTTCAATCATGTCCCGACGTTTCCTTATCTCTTCGAGCGCTATGACCTTGACCCGGCTAGCCGGGGTGTGACGCCAGAGCGCAAGCTGGCATTCCTGCAAACGGCTCGTCAGAAGGGTTTCAGGATTGTGGCCAACGATTCCCCTTTCCATGTGCTCCACGAGCGCGAAGGCAAGCGCCACCCCGCCATTCTTAATCAGATTAACAAGGCTCCGGGGCGCCATCTTTCACCTATCTATCGCGGGGAGCTCTACCATGCGGAACTGGAGCGGAGCGCCTCTGAAATGGCAAAGGTTGAGGCGGAGACCATCTTCTACGACATTGAGCTTTGGCACGCTGCCCTGCGCGAAGCTGCGGAAAATCCTGCTTTTCAAAAAGCGCAGGTTGATTCGGGGTTGGCTCCCGAAGCGTTTGTCCGATCACTAGGGAGTGCCATGTTGCGTGACCTACATACGGCAACGGTGGCGAAGTACAACGCAAAAGGTTTGCCGTCTCCCTCCATTGGACAATATAATGTTCAGGCAGAGCCGCCGGTTTATCACGCCCTCTTTGATTGGAGAGAACTTTACCCCCGATGGCTTCATTTTGCCATGCCTAGTCTTTACGTTCAGGGGAACCCGGAGCGGATTCATCGCAGCATCGCCGCCAACGACCGGCGGATCGGCCAACGGGCCTTGATCCCATGGCTGACGGCGGGAACCTACGGTCGCTTTCCTGCCCCGCAGATGGAGTGGATGATTTATGAAAGCCTGCTCAACGGCAGTTCCGGGTTGACCTATTATCGCTTCAGCGATTTCGACCCGCAGAGCTTCTATTACCACGCTAAAGCACTAGCCACGCTCCAACCCTACCGTCGATTGCTGGAGGAAGGGAAGCCCCTTGCCTTGGACCGGTCTGCTCACGCGAAGGCCAACGTCCTCGTCTCCGCCTTTGGTAATATGGAGGAGTGTCTCCTCCTCCTTGGCGCTTATTCGAGCACGCAGGCCGTGCAGGTGGATGTGCCGCTTGCGTTTGCATCAGCGGCAGTGGTGGAGGATCTGTTGGAGAAAGATCGGGAGGTGAAGGCTGAGGGGAAACAGATCACCGTGAAGATCCCTGCCGGGAAGGCGCGGCTCATCTACGTCAAAGCTGCGAAGCCATGAACTCTCCTCGTCTCCAAATCAGCGGGTGGAGCCTCCCGGAACTGTTATTGGTGCTCGGGGTGACGGTTGTTCTGTTTGTCCTCGGTGTTTCTGTTCTCCAGCGGGCCTTTGAGAACGTTAGAACCGCAGGTTGTACTCAAGTTCTCAAGCAGATTGGCGGAGCGATTCATCTCTATGCCAGCGATCACAACGGAGCGATGCCCGGCCCGGAGGGGACATGGATCGAGCTTCCTGCCGTCATGGGGCGATTGCTTGGCCCCTATTTGGGGTACGATCCTGCGACGGCTAACCAGCAGTTTGAACTATGGGAATGTCCGGGAAACCGGTATGTCATCGCGCGTAATCGTGACGTCCGCTTTCCCAGAAAGATCGCGGCTTATCTGACGCAATCGCCTTTTTTTGGACTTTATAACTACCCGAAACCGGGCGACCGCCTTGCGCCAATGACGCGTCTGCAGATCACCACCAACTACGAGGCAACGCAGCGATGGCTTCTGCGTGATCTGGATCATTGGGCTTACCCTGTGGCTAACGACGAGCAGATCGGCGGGAGGTACGGCCCCGTGCACCGAGGGGGGCGAAATGTCCTCTACCTGGAGGGTCATGTGTCCTGGGTGGCTTCCCAGCCGGGGGCCAGACCGTGAGAGATGATAGGAAAGGGCCTCAAGAACTAGCTTTATTTTTTAAGCCCCACGGTAACCGGGTCCCCCGCCCGCAACAGCGCATTCGGGTTAATGATCACCGCCGTGTCGCTTTTGAGTTGGGCTGAGGTCACCTCTACCTCGGCGCCGAGATGGCGACCCGGGAGGACTTCGATGAACTCGACTTTTCCGTCAGCCACCGTTGCGAGGAGGTTTTTCCCCTTGCGTGAGAGGAGCGTGTTGGCTGGAACGCGGAAGGTCGAGCGCCCGGGAGGGAGGCGGAAGGCAGCCGTGCCGGTCAACCCGGCGGGGAGCTTCATTTCGCGGTTCTCCAAAAGAAGTTCAACCCGCATCGTCCCTGAAGCGGTGTCAAAAATATGGCTGGAACGGGCGACTTGCGCCTCGAAACGTTCCCCGGGAAATTCGCGGAAGGTAATCGTGGCTGCCATCCCATTGGAGAGACGCAGGGCGAGGTCCGGGCTGGCGTTGACGGTGAAGCGCAGCTTGTCGAGACGCACCAGCCGGTAGAGCCATCGCTCCGGCGGGGAGCTATCACCGCGAACGTGATCGCCCCGATCAAAGTTGCGAGCGGCGATCACTCCGTCAAAAGGGGCTTTCACCGTGGAGAACTGATGCTCCGCCTCCAATCGTGCGAGCTGCGCTTTGGCCTGTCGCACAGCGGCTTCCAGCTCCACTACCGTCGCCTCGCGCTGTTCGGACACCTCTTTGGCGAGCGCCTGTGATCCAGCCAGCTTGCTCGCCCTTGCTGCCAGAGAGCGGCTTAACTCCGCACGCGCCTTGGCTTGTTCGAGCGCGGCGCGGGCTGCTTCCACAGCGTGGGCGATCTCTTGTGCATCGACCACGGCCAGCGTGTCACCGGCTTTCACCACATCGCCGATGTCGAAGCGGCGTTCAGCGATGATCCCCGTGGCGCGGGTGAAGATCAGGGAAGCTTCATACGGCTCCGTCCGTCCGGGGACTTCGTATCCCTGCTCTCCTCCCGGCGCGGCAGGCAGAACGGTGCGGACCGTTGTCTCCGATGCCCCGTGGGCGGAAAAGGGCGAACTCGCCATGAGAGCGGCGAGGCAAAGCAAACGTAAAGTCATCTTCATACAGCAAGGAGTTCTTCTTTTTCTTCTTTGAGCGGAGCGATCGGCTTTCCGGGGAAACGGCTGCGGATCGCGGCAAAAGCAATTGGCACGAGAAAGAGCGACGCAAACGTCCCGAACACCAGTCCGCCGATCACCGCCCGGCCGAGCGGCGCATTCTGCTCGCCCCCCTCGGCCTGCCCGATCGCCATCGGGATGACGCCGAGGATCATCGCCAGCGCCGTCATCATCACCGGGCGCAGTCGCGTCGTCGCCGCCTCCACCGCCGCCGATGCCGGGGCGATTCCCTGATCATTGCGATCCCGTGCAAAACTGCTCACCAGCACACTATTGGCGGTCGAAACGCCAACGACCATGATGATCCCCATCAGCGCCGGGACACTGAGCGGCGTCGCCGTCAGCCAAAGGGCAAACAACGCGCCGGAGACCGCTACCGGCAACCCGCTGATCGCCACCAGCGGCAACGTCCATGATTGGAAGTTGACCACCATCACCAGAAAAACCAGCACCGCGGCCAGTCCCAGCCCGCCGATCAACTCCGCGTAGGACGATTTCATGAGCGCCGCCTGCCCTTCGAGTGTGATCCGGTTGCCTGCCTTGAGCTTCTCGCGCAACTCCGCGAGCGCCGCCTCCAACTCGGTCGTTGCGCTCCCGAGATCGCGCCCGGCAAGGTTGGCAACCACCGTGAAAGTCGGCTGCAACGTCGTCCGCGAGACGCTGGCGGGCTGGCGCACTTCACTCACCGAAGCAAACGCCCGGAGCGGCACCGGATCGCCGCCACCGGTGGAAGGGCGAATGGTGAGGTTGAGCAAATCTTCCATGGAATCGAGCGCGACTGGCGGTGCAATCACCTGCACATCATAGGAGGAACCGGTGACCGGGTCGCTCCAGAAATTCGGGGCAACGGTGCCCCCGCTCCCGAGCGCGGCCAGAAGCGTGCTGGCGGCATCCTGCTGCGTGATCCCGAACGTGGCCGCCCGCGCCCGGTCGACGGTGATGAGGTAGCGCGGCTGGTCGAGCACTTCGCGAAGGGTGATGTCGACCATCCCGCGCATTTCGTGCAGTCGCCCGATGAGATCGCGAGCCAGCGCGAGATTCCCCTGTCGGTCGCGCCCGATGAAGCGGACCTCAAACGTGGTCGGCGCGCCGGAGGCAAGGGTCTGGCTCGTCGCGTCCACCGGGCGGAAGAACGATTGAATATCGGGGAATTTCTCCTGCAACATGGCCCGGATGGCGGCGACATATTGATCACTCGGGGCATGGTCGCCATGCAACTGCACAAGGATCTCGCCATCCGAAGGGCTGATCGAAGTCGTCTCCACCCATGCCTGATTGATCGAACTCGGGACGCCGATGTTTTCCACTACGAATTGCAACTCTTCGCGCGGGATCAGCGTGAGGATCTCGCGCTGGAGATCGGCCATGCGTCGCGCCGTCTCCTCCACGCGCACCCCGGTCGGCAGACGGACAAAGAGGCGGATCAACCCGGCGTCAGTCCTCGGGAAAAACTCGCGCCCGTTCTTCGACGCCGAGAAAACGCCAATCGCCAGCGCCACCCCGAGTGGCAGTAGGATCAGCAACTTGTGGCGAATCAGAAAACTCAATACCCCGCCCTGCAACCGGGCGAGCCGGTCCATTCCCGCTTCGATCCCATGGTGCAAGCGCGAGAGACCACGTGGCGGCGTCCCGGCCTGTCGCGCCTCCGCCCGCATCTCCCCCGGCAGGATGATCGAGGCGATCGTCGGCACCAGCGTGCGAGCCAGCAGGTAGCTCGCTGCCATCGCGAAAATCACCGCCATTGCCAAGGGGCGAAAAACATCCGCCGCCGTCCCGGTCAGGAAAAAGATCGGTAGAAAGACGATGCAGATCGAGAGCGTGGAGACAAATTCCGGGAACGCCACCTCCCGCGCTCCGTCGATAATCGCCGTGCGGATCTCCTTCCCGAGAGCGATCTGGCGTTTGATGTTCTCAATCTCCACCAGCGAGTTATCGACCAGAATGCCGATCGCCAGCGCCAGACCGCCAAGCGTCATCAGGTTAAAAGTCGCCCCGGAGAGATAGAGCCCGATCACCGAACAAAGCAGCGCCAGTGGGATCGAAGTGAGCACAATCAAGGTCGAGCGCCATGAACCGAGGAAGATCAACACCACCGCCGCCACCAGCCCGCCCACGAGCAGAATCTCATGCTCCACCCCCTTGACCGCCGCACGGACAAAGATCGACTGGTCAAAGATCGGCTCAATCGTCATCCCCTCAGGTGCGGAAGCGCGGATCTCCGGCAGCCGCTCCATGATTCCGTCGATGATCCCGATGGTGGAGGCATTGCCGAGCTTGAGGATCGAAATCATCACCGCATTCTGCCCGTTGAGCCGGGCGATGTTGGTCGTCACCGCCTCCCCATCGCGCACATGGGCGACATCGCGCAGCAGGATCATCCGTCCATTGACGTTGCGCAGGGGCAGATCGAGGAACGCGTCGATCGTCTCCGGGCTGGCGTTGATCTGCACCGGGAGTTCGCGCCCCTCCTCCCGCAACGAGCCGGAGGGGAGCGTCAGATTCTGACGGCTGATGGCGTTGCCGACTTCTGAGGCCGAGAGCCCGAAGGCATGGAGCGCCTCCGGGTTGAGATCGACCATCACTTGTCGCGATGCCCCGCCATATGGGGCCGAGATCCGCATCCCCGGCACGCTCTGGAGCTGCGCACGCAACGTCAGCCGGGCGTAGTCGAAGAGTTGCCCGCTGGTCATCGTGTCTGAGGAGAGGACCAACTGGACGATCGGCACGTTCGACGGGCTGGTGCGGACGATGAGCGGCGGGGTCGTCCCCGGCGGCATCCGGCGCAGGATCGTCTGCGAGACGGAGGTCGCCTGAGCCAGCGCCGTGTTCATGTCGACATACGGCTGGAAGCGGATCTTGATGAGCGCCGTGCCATTGGCCGTCTCCGAGCGGACTTCGAGGAGATCGTCGACGTTGTTGAGGATCGCGATCTCCGAAAACGAACTGAGCTTGGAAGCCATCTCCGCTGCGTTCAACCCGTTGTAGGTCCAGACGAGCGTCACCTCCGGGCTGTCGACTTTGGGGAGAATATCGGTCGACATCCGCCCGCCCGAAAGCACGCCGAAGAGGAGCATCAGGATAGCGAGCACCCCGATGGAGTACTTGTAGCGCAGGGCAAAAAGGACGATCAGCATGTTGGAATGCCTGCGACTCTAGCACGCCACGCCGCGGAAAATGTGTCAGGGAAGAGGAAAAATTGTAACAAAATGTATCAGCCCCCGCCGTTTGCGGTACGATTTGTTACAATTTTGCAGATGGGCGAATGGCGCTCCTCTGCTATCGTGAACGGGTAGAGTGATGAATGCCCCTCATCTAGCCATTGTCGATGACCACGAGGAGATTCGCGAACTGCTTGAGCGCTATCTCGGCGAGCATGGCTACCGCGTGAGCGCCGCCTCCAACGCTGCCGCCTTCCGCCGTCTGCTCGGGCATGAGACGCCCGATCTCGTCGTGCTCGACATCCTGATGCCGGGGGAGGATGGGTTGCAACTCTGCCGTACCTTGCGCGCCACCCACCCGGCGCTCCCGATCATCTTCCTGACTGCCATGGCCGAGGAGACCGACCGGATCGTCGGGCTGGAGATGGGGGGCGACGACTATCTGCCCAAGCCGTTTAACCCGAGGGAGTTGCTGGCGCGGATCAAGGCGGTGCTCCGCCGGGTCGCCCAGAGCGGGGCAGGGGAGCGGCCCGTGCAGGTGGAGCGCTACACTTTTGCTGATAAAACGCTCGATCTCGCCCGGCGCGAGGTGACCGGGCCGGATGGCGTCGCCATTGCTTTGAGTCATGCCGAGTTTCGCCTGTTGTGCATCTTTCTGGAGCGCCCCGGCGTCACTCTCTCCCGCGATGAACTTCTTGATCTCACCTCCGGGCGCGGCGCGGAGGTGTGGGATCGTACGATTGACAATCAGGTCAGCCGCCTTCGCCGCAAGATCGAGGATGACCCGTCCCACCCGAGCCTGATCCGCACCTGCTGGGGGGATGGCTACCAATGGGCAGGAAAGGTGCACGCTTCATGATCCGCCTCTGGCCGCGCACCTTGAGCGGGCAATGGATCGCCCTGATGCTCCTCGCTGTCGCTCTTTCGCAAGGGGCCGCGTTGCTGATTTACCGCATCGAGCGGTGGCACGCCGTGCGCAATGTCGTGCGCGAGGAATGCTTGGGGCGGGCCGTCTCCGCTTATCGCCTCACCGTTTCCACCGCCCCGGAGCAGCAGCACGCGGTCTTGCAGACGATCGAAACGCCGTTGACCCGCTACTGGCTCAGTCGCCATGCGCCGGATGACCCCGCCGTGCCATGGGCCAGCGAGGCCGGTGCGCAGCTTCGCCGTCCGACCACCGGCATCTCCCGAGCCGGGGCCGCCGGGAGCCTCTTCCTTCAGGAAGCGGCGGCCCATCCGCAGATCGAGGCGCAGTGGCACTCCCTCCCGCCTCACCAATGGCTTCCCGAGCAGACGCTCCATTGGGCCAACCTCCCCGAGTGGAATGGCTTCGGCTTCGCTATTCCGTTGGAGGGTGGGCAATGGTTCAACATGGTCTACGCCAAGCCTGACCATCTGCTGCGCACCCGTTTCACCCCCGGTTATTATCTCACGCTGGCGGTGACCACGGCGATCTTCCTCCTCGCCGCTCTTTTTATCGCCCGTCGCGTTTCCCGGCCCCTGCGGCATCTGACCCACTCGGCGGAAAACCTCGGGCGCGGGGTCGAAACCGCCCTCATTCCCGAGGAGGGGCCGCTCGACATCCGCTCCACCATCGGCGCGTTTAACCGGATGCAGATCCGCTTGCGGCGGTTTGTTGAGGACCGCACCCGGATGCTCGCCGCTATCGGGCACGATCTGCGCACCCCGATCACCTCGCTACGCCTGCGCACGGAATTTCTTCAGGATGCCGAAACGCGGGAGCGGATGATCGCCACGCTGGATGAAATGCAGGCGATGACCGAAGCCGCCCTCGCCTTTGCTCGTTCCGAAGCCGAGCCGGAAGCCGGGCGCGTCGTCGACCTCCACGCGCTGGTGGAGAGCCTTTGTGATGATCTCGGCGATCTTGGTTGGGAAGTCCGCTTTGAGGGGGAGGGGAAGCTCCCCTGCCACTGCCGCCCGGAAGCGCTCCGGCGCGCCTTGCGCAACGTGATCGAGAACGCCATCCGCTATGGCCACCGCGCCCGCGTCACCCTTTGGCGCGAAGGGGGCGAAGCACGGATCGGCATTGAGGACGACGGCCCCGGCATTCCCGAGGTCGAGCGCGAGCGGGTCTTCGCGCCGTTTGTGCGGCTGGAGATTTCCCGCAATAGCCACACGGGAGGCGTCGGCCTCGGTCTGACGATAGCGCGTTCGCTTCTGCGAAGCCATGGCGGAGAGGTGCAACTCGCCACCGCCGAAGGAGGGGGGCTACGCGTGGAACTGCACCTGCCGCTGCACGGGCGTTAACCCATTGGAATCGACTTTCTGTAGGGGATGCTGTAGGAATCGTTGAACTGAACGCCATTCCTATTTGACTCCGACGACCGCTCGGGTGACGAAGAAGGAATTGAAAATGGTTTCGAGAAATTTAATTTATCATGGAGAACTATCTAGTCGGTGGTTTTGTTATTGTGCAATGGTTGGTTGTGGTTCTTCTGGTTTCGTTGCTTGGCAGGTGGTTTGCTAATTTTTATGTATCTAAAACGGAAAGGCCAGATCAGTGGTGGTGGGCTTTCTGCGCCACAGGAGGCGTTGGGATTCTCAGCCACACCCTTACTTCAGCGGTTTTATTGATTACTATCCTGGGAGGGTTCAGTTAAAAATTATAGACAAATGCCAAGCTGGCCAGCGGCTTTCACCTTTTCCCTGAGTTGAAAATTGTTGACTGGCTTGGTCTCCGCGAAAATTTCGGTAAACGATAACGGCGAATCTCCATGAAGTCTGTCATATGTGAGTTTGGTGCGTCACCGAAGGTCTATTGCTTCGATGGTGCGTTTCCTGGAAGTGCCTTGCTGATTGATGGCGTTGAAACGAGTCGCCCCGATTGCGCAGCACCGTGGCATGCATCAGGGGATATATTGATTTCTAGAGAGAACGAATTCATCGGACTATCTTATCCCATTTACGACAATAATGACATAGCTAGAGAGATGGCTTTATCGGTCGTTGGTAACTACGTGAAATACATTGATTGTAAATCAGATTATGCTAAAAGTGTCTACGGGGAGAGTAATGAGGACTTTTTTGAAATTAGAGTAACACGAGATGAACCGTGGGGCTTGGTGGAGGCTCTTAGTTCCGATGGCGCTTGGTACTTAGATGCCTCATCCCGCCGACTTCTAGCTTTTTGCGTGATTGATATTGAGTCTTTACTATCCGATAATGACATTAAGCTCTCGATTTTGAATGAAATGGTTAGGGGGACGCCTTTAGGAAACACTGAATAAAGCAAGCTCCGCTGTAAGCTGGTCATTTTCGCGTCTTTTCGAGCCTCTTTGTCCTCACCTCTCGTAGGAGAGGTTGCGGGAAAGTGTCTCAAAAATCCATCGAAACTGCCTGCGCTTTCGTCAGGCTTCATTTAATCAGCGTCTCCTTTATGGGCACACTAGTGCATTGTTCCTATAGTGTTGTGTTTCAGAGGTTAGTTTAATAAATTGATTCTTCAGGCAGGGTAACTGATTCGAGAGGGGAGCGAGGGGGAGGGGTTAGTTAACAATTTCTGACCCATGCGAACCTCCCCAACGACTTCCGCCTCTTTCCTGAGTTGAAAATTCGTGACTAACCCCTTTGGCCCGGCATCTCGGAGATCTTCAGGCGCAGGGCGCTCCCCTCACAGGTCAGCTTCCCGGCGAGGAGGTCCTCCTCCCGACAGCGGGCCAGCAGGATTTCCCCCGTGCAGCTACGCTCCCGATCGTAGATAATGAGAAGCGTTCCATCGGCCAGTTCGATCCCGTCGGGGTACGAGATTGCCGGGCGCTCATCCAGCAGAAGGCCCGGCCCCCAAGTCGCCCCGTCGTCATTAGAGAGCTGGGCATACAGGTGAGAGCGTTTGTTGACCGCCTCCGGGGGCGGGCAGTGCTGCACGAGGAGCACCCTTCCGCTGGCCAGTCGACGGATGAAGAACCGTGAATCGGTCTTTTGCAATGCCGTCGATCGTGGTTCTGTCCACGTCTGGCCAGCATCTTGAGAAAAGCTTTCCTTTATACCGTCCTTTGTGCGGATGAGCATCCGAAGGCTCCCATCGGTCCGCTCCAGCACTTGGTGCTCATCGTAGGACGGATGGTGCGCAACGGCTCGTCCACGCATCGCCCAAGTCGCTCCGTGATCGTCACTGGCCATCACCCATGCCCCGACCCGATCGCCCGGGTCGTAGGTAAAGCTCCCAAGCGACGGGTCCCAGATCGCTACTGGCAGGAGCCATTCCCCGTTCGAGCGCACGGTCGGCTTGTTCATCATGATGCCATCTCCGATCCGGACCGTGGCCGACCAATGGGGGCGTGCCGCATGCGCATCGTCGCACCAGACAGCCCAGACCCCGGCGCGCCCGTCGCTATGGACGCCTTTCGGCTCTGCCCTTAGACCTGAAACCGAGAAGAAGAGCCAGAGCCGCCCGTTGGGATCGCGCCAAAGGCAGGGGTCGAAAAGGCGATGGTCGGGGTGGGCGTCTGCCATTAAGGAGACCTCCTCCCAACTCTCCCCACGGTCGATACTGGTGGCGAGGACGAGGAAATTTCCCGGTCCCTCCCCCGGCTGATCTGCAGCGCCGGCGTACCACGTGGCCCAAAGGCGCTCGCCGTTGGAGGAGGCTTCGATGCCCGGGATGCCCTGAAAGCGCCGTGTTTCCAATGGATGAAGGGAGAGAGGGGCGAATTGAGGGTTCTGATTGAAGGATGAAGAAGACATCAGTGAAAGTGAGGTGGCTTTTATCTGGCTCGTTTTTAGTTCGGGCGTTAAGCTTCCTCTACTTATCGCGATAAGTGCCGTGCTGATCACCCAACGCAAATTGGCCACGCTTCTGGGCGTTAGTCAGGCCACTATCTCCCTTGCCCTCCGTGGCGACGAGACGATCCCCCCAGCCACACGCGCCCGGGTCCTCGCGGCGGCTCAAGCCCACGGTTACTTTCCCAACCCGCAGGTCTCCTCGCTCATGCGCCAGATTCGCGCCGGGGAATCGACCGGCGACCACGGTTGTCTGGCCCTCATCATCGACGCTGCCGACGAAGCCGGGTGGCTTACTCACCCCGGGTATCGGCAGCAGTTGGAAGGGTTCAACGCCCGGGCCACCCTGCGCGGTTACCGCACCGAGCGCTTCTACCTCGCCGCCCCCGGGATGACGTCGCGCCGGTTGGATCAGATCCTCACCGCACGGGGCATCAACGGCCTCGCTCTCATGGCCCCTCGACGGCGGGCATCGCTCGTGCTTGATTTTCAGTGGGAGCGATACGCCGTCGTTGCGGGCGGGTACACGTGGACTGAACCCGCCGTGGACCGGGTCTTCCCTCACTATCGTCAGCAGATGGAGCTGGCGCTGGCCCATCTCGAAGCCCGGAGCTGTCGGCGGATCGGCTTCCTGTTGCCAGACGCCGTTCGCTACCGGGTGGACAAGAACTGGCTGCTCGGCTGGTTCCTCTATCAGGAGCAACTCCCGCCGGAGCGTCAGATCCCCCGGTTTGCGCTGGAGCTGGGGACACCCGGCGCGGACGACGCCTTCCGGCACTGGCTCCGGCAATGGCGTGTCGATGGGGTGCTTCTGCAATCGAACCGTTATATTGAGGGCGTCGCCGGGCATTTTGTGGAACTGGGCGCGGCCCTTCCGCTCGTCTGCCTTTTCCACGACGCAGAGGGCAGCCCCGGCATTGACGCGGTGGATGAGCGCAACGACGTCATCGGCACCATGCTCTGCGACCATCTGATCGCCAAGCTCAACCAAGGCGAGCTCGGCCTCGCGGCGCACCCCAAGCAGATCCTCGTCGCAGGTGAACTACGACTGAACGCGAAAGCCGACTGATTTCATTGGGAAAATGGTTGCGGCTCTCGCGGCGCTGCCCGTATTTTAGGAAACGCTGAATGAAGCAAGCTCCGCGGCAAGCTGGTCATTTTCGCGTCTCTTTGTCCTCACCTCTTTTGGGAGAGGTTGTGGGAAAGTGTCTCAACAACCGATCGAAACTGCCTGCGCTTTCGACGGGCTTCATTTAATCAGCGTCTCCCTAAGAAACAACCAACCTGCTGCATTTAAGGTCAACGTGCTTTTTTCCCTACTCGATCAATTCAATCTTCGCCACATTGGAAGCGGCTTGAAATCGGTAGCTTTCGTTCCTGGTTGCTTGTGCTGATGCAAGCCGAAAGATGAATTGATAAGGTCCCGCTGGTCCCCACGTTGAATTTTCTCCGATTGAGAACTTCATGGTTATCGCTGACCCCGGTTCAATCCAGCCATTTTCTAAAGACGTTCCGCAACCTAATTGGCACACATCAAATGACCGCTTCCCTTTTTTGGGCTTCACAGAGTGCAACTCCAGTCTTCCCAAAGGTTCTTTGCCATTCGTACCACGGACGAGCACGGGAATTGGAACGGCCGCAAGACTTTTCACCGTGACGGTAAAGGTGATTTTTTCACGAAGCCGGTAAGTCTCCTTTTCGGGTGATAGCAAGATCTCCATGGGATAAAGAGCTGCATTCTCCAAAGTTACCTCGTCGGGAACTGCCTCGCTGGAATGAATAGTCATCACTGAGAGGCCTAGCATAACGGCGATAAGATAATACTTCATAAGGGTGGATCGATTGCGTATGATTCCACACGGCTTCATTGATGAGGTCAAATATCTTCCATTGAGTTTCGTGGTGATGGGTATAGAGCTTGTCAAGCCTAATGGCGGGAAGGATGTTCCGTTGGATAGCGAAGGTGATGACGGAGGCGTTGGGTGGCGGGTCTGCCGAGAGGGATGGCATGGGAGATGTCGCGGAGGTGAAGGATGGAACCGTTGCGGGTGGTGCCGGTTAAGCTTTCGACTTGGGTAAGGTTAATGATCCACGAGCGGTCGAGGCGGACAAAGGGTGGGGAGGGAAGTTGTGCTGACCACTCTCCAAGGCTGCGGAGAATGAGTCGCGGCGGAAATCGTGGATGCAGGATGCGGGTATAGGCTCCTTCGGCTTCAAGGGCGGCGATCTCTTTAGCGATGACCATTTCCAAGCATCCCCGATCCCAGAGCGGGATGAGATCATCGGGTTGTAGCCGGGTCGGTAGAGAGGGAGTCGCGGGGCATGGTTGCTTCGATGGGGTAAGGGGAAGGCGATCAAGGGCTGCTGCGAAGCGGCGTGGGTGCACCGGTTTGAGCAGGTAGTCAAGAGCGTTTGCCTCGAAAGCGCGGACAGCATAGGTATCGTGCGCAGTGATGAAGATAATCTTAGCCGGAGCCTTTAGTTGCGGGAGGAGGTCAAAGCCGCTAACCGGGGGCATTTGAATATCGAGAAAGATGACATCGGGGCGAATGGCTTCAGCGAGGGAGGCGGCGGTCGGGATGGAGTTGGCTTCTCCGGCCAGTTGAAGGCCCTCGTGGCCTTCCAGTAGAGTGCGCAGCCACTCGCGTGCAGGTTCTTCGTCATCCACAATGATGGCTTTAAGCGGAGGGTTCATGATAGAGGGAAGGGGGGAAGACGAACTTCGACACGCACCCGGTTGTCGGGGGTAGCGATGTTCAAACTAGCTTGGTCATTGAAGATGAGCTTGAGACGTCGTTGGAGATTGCTGAGACCGATGCCTGTGGAGGCGTTTCTCTCCGGAGAGAACCATCGCCCTGAGTTGATGACATGGACATGGAGAAGGGCTCCGACAACCTTGCAGTTGATCTGGAGGTTAAGGGGGCGAATGCAGGATTGCTGTCCGTATTTGATGGCGTTTTCCAGAAGCGGCTGCACGAGCGCTACGGGGGCGAGCCAGTTTCTCGCCTCCTCATCGGCCTGAATGCTATACTCCAAATCGCTCCCGAAGCGAACTTTCTCTACCGCTAGGTAATTTTCCAGTGCATCGAGTTCTTCGCCAAGGGGGTTAGCTTCACTTCGTTGTTCCAGCGAGAACCGGAGGTAGTCGGCGAGTGCTAGTGTGAGGTGTTGGACAGCTTCAGGGCGTTTGGACGCAGCAAGAATGGAGTTGAGCGCATTAAAGAGGAAATGTGGGTTAACTTGCGAGCGGAGGAGCTGGAGTTCGCTAGCGCGCAGTGCTGTCTCTGTCTGGGCGATACGAAGTTGATCCTGCTGGGTATCCAGCCAATAGTGAACGCCAAAGTAGAGGCCGCACCAACTGGAGTAGACGATCCAGCGGAGGACAATGCTGATGCCAAGGAACTGAAGAATACTGGCCTGAACACCTCTCCCCGGTGAAGCTCCTCCTTCCAGCCATTGGATCATCCAAGTGATGGTGGCGGTGTCCAGAGCGCCAAGCAGGGCGCACGTGGCGATGATCCTTAAAGTGGCGATGATGTTGGCAGAGGGTGCCTGCCGAATACCCCGTTTCCTATAAATACTGCGACAGAGAGGCCGTAGCAAAACGGTGGTAACGATGAGGCCGAATAGCGATCTGGCGATGGCCAGCCCAATAAGATGCTGTGAGGGCCATTGGCTGGTCAAACCCATGGAAAGCAGGAGGGTGCCGCTCCAACCCAAAGCCTGAAGCTGCCAGAAGAGGCGTTGGCGCTGGTGCGCAGGGAAGAGGCTGGAGAGAGCTGCCATTGCGCAGAACAGTATAGGCGCCTGAAATGAGGCACAAAAGCGTCAAATCGCCTCCCTTTTTCCGTTTCATGCATTATTGAACCCGTTTCATCAAGAAGGACCTGCAAGGTGATCCTGATGGCTGGTAACAGGGGGGTCCTATGAAACGTATTGCCGCTACCCTTTTGCTTCTGTTGCCTGACTTATCTGCTCAAGCCGGGTATGAGATTGCCGATCTTACGGATGCATGGAGGGATGGGTTCAGGGGGTATACGCGGGTCTATCTCGACGATGGTGATCATCGGATCACGTCGCAAGAGTGGGATACCTTTGAGGCTCCAACGGGGTATCTGAAGAACAGCCCGCGTAATCCTGAGTTTAACGCAGAGAATACCTTTAGTAGTCCGGGGAAGCCCGCGCCGGAGGTGGAAATGGTAGAGATAGGGGGCTATACGTGGAAGTTTATTGCTCAGATTCAAAGTGCCATGTGGCCTTACAATACGGAGCTTTTCCCGGAGACCGTGAATGCTTATCAGGCGGCCTTCGCCACGATCACACCGCCGCCCGGAGTCATCAAATTCAGCTCCAATGAAAAAAATCAGGAGATGATCTTTTGGGCACGTGAGGGAAATCAACCCGAAGGAGCCCCTATCTTGCGATTCTTCATCACGGACGAGTGGGGGAACCAATACATCATGGGAGCTAGCGGCGCCGAGACGGATGGGGAGATTCCCGCCTCTTTTGCATCAACCGTGCTTCCCGTGGGATGGACGAAGAGCACTGGCTATCTGGACGAGACCCTCCACTTGATGCCTGCTTATGGCGCGGGCCATCAGGCGCACTATAATCTGTTCCGGGAGAGTGGGGATAATACGTTCTTTCAGTATGGATGGGGGGAGAGCGGCGGAAGTATCGCTGCGCAAATTGCGGGGATGCCGATCTGGGGCGGAGCCACTAGCGATCGTATTCTGGGCCGTGCAGGGGATAACAATCTGATTCATGGCGCCGAGGGTGATGATGTTATTATCCTGTTGGGTAACCATGACACGATCTATGGAGATGCCGGCATCGACACCGTGGTTTTTCAGGGGAATTTTTCGGATTATCACCTCCTGGAATATGCTGATGGAGGGGCCTATTTGCTGCTCTCCGGGTTTGGCTTCGAGAAGCGCCTCTTTGATGTTGAGTTCCTTCAGTTTGATGATTTAACCATGTCAACAGCGGCAGTCCCCGAGCCAGCAGCGGCGGTACTGCTGCTAGTGGTGTCGGGCATTTATCTGGGACGCCGGTTGCGTCGATAGAGGGGGGCGACCAAAGCGAGACCAATCATTTCAATGCTCTTGGAAGAGGTCGCTGGGGAAGCGTTTTGAAAGCCGATCAAAACTGCCTGCGCTTTCCTCAGGCTTTATTTGATTAGCGTATCCTTGATGCTTTTAATTTATTAGGGAAGGAACCGATGGTCGTCATTAGGGATGATTGACTGACGCCGGCAAGGAAATAGGGATGCAACTCTTGACAAGCACCGACCTGCTCTTCTATGAGTTGAGTCCCATTGATGACTCCTTCCGATAGTCTCTCCATTCTTGCGGCAGAACTGAAGGATGTTGATCCGGCGAAGCTGCCTCATGGATTGGAGCAGTATGCGAGATTCGGGCCGCGCACGGTTCGTGCGATTCTTGCCGTTCGAGATCTGGTGATGCATACGCCGCATCTGAGTGAGACGAGATTCCGCATCGGGCTTACGAGTGATCCAACGACTCAGGAAAGGGAGGATCGGAAGGCAGTGTGTGTGGAATTTCAGGTGGTATGCGAGTCGACCGATGCCGAGGAGGCGCGAGCCATCGAAGCAGATGTGCGGTTGAATTTTCTTTGGCACTTTCCCGGACGATGTCTCAATAAGGGGGATTATCGGCGGGAGGTGTTTGAGCCTGGCGGCAGGGTATTGATCTATGTGGCATGTTTTCCAGCATCGGCTTGCCCGATTTTGGGAAAGGCTTGAGCGATGGGATGCGAAGGCTGGCTCCAGACGGGGAAGCTTGTTGCGACTTTGGATAAAACAGAAAAAAAATCCCCCCTCCCGTTGCCGGAAGGGGGGTGAGCTTTTTTACGGTTTGAGTTCGGAGCCCGAGACCGTGTCGACGATCTGGAACTGCTCGTGGTGGAGCGTGGGGTCGGAACGGAAGACGAGGCGGCAGGCGTAGCGGCGCTCGATCTCGATGAGCAACTCGTCATCCTCCGCGCGCAGGCGGGTGAGCAGGTGCGGGCTGACGGTGACTTTGAATTCGTGCAAATCGGGGTTGCGCCGCATCACCTGATGGAGCGCCCGTTGCAGCTCTACACTCATCGTCATGGAACTCTTGACGGTGCCGCGCCCATGGCAATAAGGGCAGTTCTCGTAAATCGAACCGCTGAGGCTCTCTTGTGCACGCTGCCGGGTCATCTCCATCAAGCCGAGCGGGGAGATCGGGAGGACGTGGGTCTTGGCCTTGTCGCGCTTGAGGCGATCTTTCATCCGGTTGTAAACCGCCTGCTGATCCTTGCGGCTCTTCATATCGATGAAGTCGCCGATGATCAGGCCGCCGATGTTGCGCAAGCGCAACTGCCGGGCGATCTCGTCCGCCGCTTCGAGGTTGGTTTGCAGGATCGTTTTTTCAACATCCTTGGCCCCTTTGTTGCGCCCGGTGTTGACGTCGATGGCGATGAGCGCCTCGGTCTCGTCGATGACGATGTAGCCGCCGCATGGGAGCCAGACCTGTCGGTGAAAGGCGTCGTCGATCTGCTTCTGAATGCCGTACTTATCAAAGATCGGCGTGGTTTCGCTGTAGAATTGGACCCGGTTGCGCGAACGGCGCGAGATCTGGCCGATCGATTCCATCATCTGTTTGACGGCGGTTTCGTCGTCGCAGATCACGGCGTCGATTTCATCGGTCAAGAAGTCGCGCACGGTCCGCTCGATGAGGTCGGGCTCCTCAAAGACGCAGGCGGGGGCCTTCTTTTTGGAGACCGCCTCTTCGATCTTGCGCCATTGTTCGATGAGCAGGCTGACGTCGCGGATGAAGTAGCGCTCGCGCTGCCCCTCGCCGACGGTGCGGACGATCACCCCCATCCCCTCGGGGATTTCGAGTTTTTTGAGAATCTTGCGCAGGCGATCGCGCTCTTTGGGATCGTCGATCTTGCGCGAAATCCCGCACTGGTCGCTGTAAGGCATCAGGACGAGGTAACGCCCGGCGAGTGAAATGTTGGTCGTTACACGCGGTCCCTTGTTGGAGATCGGCCCTTTGGTGACTTGGACGAGGACTTCCGAGCCAATCGGGTAGATCTTCGGGATGTCGGCGGAGGTGATCTTTTTTGGAGCCTTTTTCCCCTTGGAACGCTCGACCTCTTCAATGCCGCTATCAAGCGCGGCCGGGATGGCGTCCCAGAAGTGGAGGAAGGCGTTTTTTTCAAAGCCGATGTCGACAAACATCGCTTTAAGTCCGTGTTCAATGTTCTTAACGCGCCCTTTGAAAATGGAGCCGACGATGTTGCGGTCGGTAGTCCGTTCGATGGAGTATTCTTCGAGTTGCCCGTTTTCCAACAGGGCGACGCGCCGCTCCAGGCGCTCTGAATTAATAATGATCTTGTTGCCTGTCTCACGACGAAGCCCAAGCATCCTTTTGACTTTATCAATCATGAAGCTGGTGGTTTTGAGAAATGAATTAACTGGCACAGGTTAGGGACGACTCTCCCGCTCACGGGAGGGTCTGGGGTTGGATTTCCTTTGTGGACCGAACATCCGTTGAAAGAAATTTTGTCGTTCCGGCTCTTCCGCACGCTTGGGACGTTGCGCCGGGCGGACCGGGACGGCCCGCCGGACGGTATTCGCCTTGCGTGGGGTGGGCGCCGCCGAAGTCGCCCGGCGAACCGGGGTCGCCTTGCGCACCTTGCCGCGCTCATCAGCCTCGACCTTGATGTTAGGTTGGGCTGCGGGCGGGCTGGTGCTCAGGTCGACATTGCTGACGGCGCTGATCTGCACGGAGTCGGAGGGATCGTCGGCATCGGCGATCACAGAAAGATCTTTAAAGTCGGGCATCGCGTCGATGACGCGGTACGGATTCGGGTTGCGGGCGGGCGCGAGCGGGCGCAGCTTGACGGTCCGTTTGCCGCTTTCGAGCAGGATACATTGTTCAAGAATGTGCGCCGCGACTGGTGCTGCGACACTCCCGCCGCCGCCATCACCCGCTCCGGCGGGGATCATGACAGCGATGGCGTAGCGCGGGTTTTCGTAAGGAACGAAGCTGCAAAACCACGCGATTGACTCTTTCTTACCCCGGTCGCTTGCCTGCGCCGTTCCGGTCTTGCCGGCGGTCTCGGCTCCGGGGACTTTGCCGCGTGAGCCGGTGCCGCTGCCGCCGGGGCCGCCGCGCTGGTTGACGACTTTCCAAAGCCCGCGCCGCAACTCCTCGATCTGCTCTGGGGTCATCTCATCGTGGAGATCGCCCCGGACGATCGGCCCGTCGGGGACGGCCAGGGTGCCGTCGGGGTTGCGGACCGGTTGCCCGTCCTGATGGAGAATCTTCTTAACCAATCGCGGTTCGTACGCCGTGCCGCCATTGGCGATCATCGCATAGGCGAGCGCCATCTGGAGCGGACTGGCGAGCACGTTCCCTTGGCCGATGGAGACGTTGGCGCTGTCGCCGTTGGTCCAGCGGGCGTTGTTGAAGCGTTCGGCTTTCCACTTTGGCCCCGGCATGATCCCCTCTTTCTGGTCGAGGAGGCCGAGCTGGTCGTACTTATGCCCCATGCCGACCATACTGCCGACCCGCTCCATCGCTTCGCCCGAGGCGGCGTTCCCCATCTGGTAGAAGAAGCAATTGCAGGAGACCTTCATGGCATCGGAGAGGCCAAGCGTGCCGTGTTTACCCCCTTTTTTGGCGATCCAGCAGCGGAAGTAGTGGTTGCCGTACTGGACGCCGCCGTAACAGTTGAACTTTTGATCGGCTAATCCTTTGGAGGCTCCGGCCATGGCGGTGACGACCTTGAAGGTCGAGCCGGGGGGGAAGCCGCTCACCGCCCGGTTGACGAGCGGCACGGCGGGATCGTTGAGAAGCGCGCCCCAGTTCTCTTTGGAGATGCTGGGGATGAAGACGTTGGGATCAAAATTGGGGACCGAGGCCATGGCGAGGATGTCGCCGTTGTTCGGGTCGACGATGACGGCGGCTCCCCGTCCGATGGAGGGGTGGCGCAGCGCCTCTTCGACGATGAACTGGATGCGGGCGTCGATGGTCAGGTAGAGATTGGCCCCCGGCTTGGGTGGGATGATCTCGCCGTCGTCCTCGATCTTCGCCTTAGCGTTGCGCCGCAGGATGCGCTTGCCCGGTTCGCCACGGAGGTAACGGTCGTACGCCTTTTCAATCTGGTTCTTCCCTTCGAAATCGGGTTGATAGAAATTGAACTGACGGATGTCGGGCTCTTCATTGATGTCGACCGGCATCCCGACATACCCGAGCAGGTGCGAGGCGAAGGCACCAAAGAGATATTCGCGCACCGGCTTGACTGAAATATCGACCCCCGGCAGCCCGACATCGTGTTCGGAGAACTTTGCCATGGTCGGGAAGTCGACATCCTCGATGTAGGTGAACGGGACGTATTCGTTGGTATCGAAATGTTTTTTGAGGCGGGAGGTGTTGTAATCGTGAGCGAGGTCAAGCTCCTGCAAACGGGGGATGACGGCGGAATTAACGATCTTGATGATGTCGTAGATTTCGACATCGCGCGTCATCCCGTGGATCGGGCGCTCCTCCATCCGGGTCGGTGCGGTCTGTTGCCGGCGGTAGCCGTTGACCATCTCCGGGAGGTAGAAGTCGACGTTGTAACTCGCCCGATTCTGGACGAGCGGGATGCCGTTGCGGTCGCGGATCTCCCCGCGCACGGAGGGGATGCGCACGGTGCGGACCGATTCCTTGCCGGTCCGCTTGGCGTACCTTTCGTGGTCGATCACCTGCACGATCCAGAGGCGGACGACGATCGCCGCCAGCGCGAGCATCATGAAGATCGCAAAGAGGAAAAGCCTGAAGTCGGAACGGTTGACGCGGGGCATGTTATGGCTTTGCCTCCTTGGGCGCATCGTACGCTTTCGGGTTGTAATTGGCCAGTTGCGCCAGCGTCGTCATGACCCAATAGACCAGCGGGGCGAGCAGCAGGGCGATCAACCCTGAACCGCCGATGCGCCACCAGATCTCCGGGGTGACGGTGAAGCCGGTCGCTTCGTAAAGCGAGATGCGGCGCACTGAGAGGAATAGAAATTCGGACAACATCATGAAAGAGACACAGACCCCGCTCATCAGGCAGTGAATCTCCCAGCGTCCCCGCAGGTAAAGGGGACGAAACCCGCTCACCACCGAGCCGAGCACGGCATAGAGGACTATCGACCAACCGAACATGATTTCAACTGTCGCTTTGATCTCCGAGCCGACATGGAGCGGGATGATCTGGACGGTGAGCGCGTCCCACATCAACCCGCACGCCAGCGCGAGGAAAAGCATCACCCCGTACGGTAGGGCGAGCGCTCCATAAAAGAAGACCACCGGCATCAGGCAGACCCGCGCCCCTTCGAGAAAGGAGATGGGGGGGATGAAGTGCCCCGCTATCAAAGAGAGGAAGCACGCGGTGAGCAGGATCAGGAAATAGGCGATCATTGGCTCCCGGTAACGACAAAGACATCTTCCAGCGTCGTCAGGTCGACAGCTGGGATAATCGTGGCGTACCCGTCAAGCTCTCTGGATTTGAATTCCCGGAGAACCCCGATGAGAATACCGGCCGGATAGACACCTCCGACCCCTGAAGAATAGATTTTGCGCCCCGGCTCCAACTCTGCCTGCTTGGAGGCGATGCGCATGCCGATTTGCGGGATCGTCCCGCCGGAGGTCCGCTCTCCGCTGACGATTCCCTGCTCGCGGCTCCCCTCGATCCGGGCGGCCACTTTGCAGTTTTCATCCGAGAGGAGGAGGATCGTCGCGGCGTGATCGGCGACCACGGTGACTTTCCCCACCAGCCCGTTTTCAGTAAGCACCGGCATCTCCGGACGGATGCCATCCTTGGAGCCCCGGTCGATTTTGACCGTGTTCCACCAAGTGGTCGCGTCGCGGGCGATGATCCGGGCGGGGAGGAGCTTGAGGTGCGCATTCTCCCGGTAGCCGAGCGCTTTACGCAACTGGTTGTTCTCCACTTCGAGATCGCGAAGCATGGCGTTGGTCGTGGCCAGTTCCCGGTTGCGGACCTGAAGATCGCGGTTCTCGGCCTCCAATTGGGCGAGGGTTTTGAGCCCGTGTCGGATCGCCGTGATCCGCTTCTCCATGGATGAACCCGATTGCAGAAACGGCGCGATCAACCCGAGGAAGGTCGATTGGATGCGCTGCGTTGCCGCAGGGGTCAGGAAGAGCAATCCCAGGACCACGATCCCGACGATACCGAGGGCGACGTAGTTGAAATGCTTCATCATGCCCGGTCAGGGGGAGAGGAGCAGGCCATCCCGGCACACCCCTCCTGCCGGAGCAGGTGAAGGTGGGCGAAGGAGGAGGCGGTCATACATGGCAGCCCGGGCAACGCTTAACGGGTGGTTTTCTCCGTGGTGGCGACCTGCTGGAGGAAGGAGATCTCCTGCAAGGCGCGCCCGGTCCCTTCGGCGACGGCGCTTAGCGGATCTTCGGCGACATGGACCGGCAGCCCGGTCTCCTCGGCGATGAGACGGTCGAGCCCGCGCAGCAGCGCTCCACCCCCCGCGAGGACGAGCCCCCGGTCGACCAGATCGGCCGAGAGTTCCGGCGGACACCGTTCCAGCGTGACGCGGATCGACTCCAGAATGTGGGAAATCTGTTCAAGCAAGGCTTCGCGGACCTCCTGTGAGGTGATGACGATCGTTTTCGGCAGCCCCGCGACAAGATCGCGCCCCTTGACCTCCATGGTCGTCTCTTTCTCAATCGGGTAGGCCGAGCCGATCTTGATCTTGATCTCCTCTGCCGTCCGCTCGCCGATCATGAGGTTGTAGGCGCGTTTCATGTACTGGATGATCGCATCATCCAACTCATCGCCTGCGACCCGAACGCTACGGCTGAAAACAATCCCCGCCAGCGAGATCAGGGCGACTTCCGTCGTCCCGCCGCCGATGTCGACGATCATGTTTCCAGCGGCGTCAGTCACCGGGAGGCCACATCCGATCGCTGCGGCCATCGGTTCTTCAATGAGGAAGACCTGCCGCGCACCGGCATGGAGGGCCGACTCGCGTACGGCCCGTTTTTCGACCTCCGTAATCCCGGAGGGGACGGCGATGACCACGCGCGGCCTCGGTTTGGGCATGAAGAAGCGGCGGCGGCTGTGGACCTTTTCGATAAAGTGGCGAAGCATTGCTTCGGTCACTTCGAAGTCGGCAATGACGCCATCTTTGAGCGGGCGCACGGCGATGATACTCGCCGGGGTACGCCCGAGCATCCGTTTGGCTTCGTCGCCAACGGCGTGTACTTTGTTGCTCCCCGCGTGGACCGCCACGACGGACGGTTCGCGCAGGACGATACCGTGGTCACGCACGTAAACGAGCGTGTTTGCTGTCCCGAGATCGATGCCGATGTCATTCGAGAACAGCCCAAAAAAACCACTAATCATGGAAGAAAATCCTCGTTCTAAAGGTTGGAAAGGCAGGTAAAATTGTTTGGAAAGGCAGGAAAATCGAAAGGCGGAGCAGGCCGCCGGTCCATTTTAAGGGACGTCTCCACCGACGGTGGCCTGAGGCGAAAATCGAAGCTCTCGTTTCTAGGGAAAGAGGCGTGTTAACGTCAAGGTAAAGCGCAGGTAAAGCGAAGGGAAACCGTAACGCTTCGGAGGTGGGTGGCGGGGAGGTGACATGGGAGAGAGAGCCTCCCGCCGCAGATGGCGTGCCACTCACTTAAAGATCGACCGCGCGGTCGGGGAAGTCGGTGAAAATGCCGTCGGCCCCGAGATCGCGCAGGTGGCGCATTTCCGCGATTTCATTGACGGTGTAGATGAGCACGCGCAGGTCGTGCTGCTTCCCACGCTTAATCAGGCCCGGGAGGGAGCGCGAGAGATGGAGCGAGGTGGGCCGGATCGCTTCCAGCCAGCGCTTGAGCGAGAGGGGCCGGCGGGCTAGGAGGAGGCCAACGCCAGTGCGTGGCCCTGTCACCGGGCAGTTATCGAGCGCGGTGCGCAGAGCAAGGAGTTCGCGCCGGTCGAAGGAGGAGATGATCAGATTGGAGGAGTTCCAGAGCGCCCCTTTTTCCAGACTGTGGCGGAGAGCACGGAGTGTCGGCGCGGCGGTCCCGGGGGCTTTGAGTTCGATATTGAGGAGGTGCTTGCCGTCGAGGAGGTCGAGCACCTCGGGGAGTGTTGGGATGCGCTCGCCTTTCCCGGCATCGAGGCGGCGCAGTTGCGCGGCGGTTTGACTCGCCAGCGTGCCGCGTGCTCCGGTGATCCGGCGCAGCTTGGCGTCGTGAAAGACCATCAACGCCCCATCAGCGGAAAGGCGTACGTCGATCTCCACCCCATCGGCCCCCATCTCCAGAGCGCGGCGCAGGGAGCGGAGCGTGTTTTCCGGCTCGTGTCCGGCGGCACCACGGTGACCGATGGTAAGGAAGCTTTTCATAGGGAACAGAGACGCGCGTTTGAGGTGATCCTACGATACTTTCGTGGAGGAAAGGGGGAGGGCGTGGAATGAAACAAACGGGATGGCTGGTGGCGGTAGCGTTGCTTCTGGGAGGGATGACATCGGTGAGCGGGGAGGGAGTTCCTTTGGCAGAAGTTCAGCGTCACCTCAAGGAAAAGCGGCTTTATGGCGGCGCGATCCACGGGCGGGACGATCTGTCGACCCGGGCGGCGTTGCGGCGCTATCAGATCCTGCACGGGTTGCGTGCGAGCGGGGAGGCCGACCCGCAGACGCTGGAGACGATGGCGCTCGAAGCGGTGGGCCGGGAGGTGTTGGAGGAGGATCGCCGCTTTCTGGAAGAGGCACCGCCGCCCCCTTCCACCGTCGCCAGCCGACCGTGAAAACCGCCCGGCAGGGCCAAAAAGTGGGCTGCTCCGAACTACAAAATTGGGGAGACACCAACATGAAAATACTTCTTTTGACCACATGTGCCGCCGCTCTGTTGACCGGTTGCTCAAGCTACCGTGAAACTGTGATGGAGGATGCCGCGACCACCGGTGGCCGGGCCGATGTCTATGGCGAGAGCTGGCTCTACGACAGAGCGCCGGGGCGTTACACCTCCGAGCGTCGCTTGCGCGAGGAGCCGATCTACCGCCCGGAGCCGGAGGCAGTGGAGATCACGAAAACTCAACGCGCCATGGCGATGCGTCAACGCGCGGCGCGGACGCAGGAGCTTTATGCGATGAATGAAGGGCAGTACTACGGATCGGGCATCGCGACCGCTTCGGGAAGTGTCTCGACTTCGTTCCCGATTGATCAGCAGGTCGGCTCACTGCCACCGGTGGCGGAGCGGATGGGCGTGGACCGCTCGCCAACGGCGACACCAGTGACGGGTCGGGTCGGTTTCGTGGTCAGCCCGTATGCGCCGGGGGCGGGGTATATCGATGTGCGCGGGTTGCAACCCGGGTCGACGGCAAAAGATCCCTTTACCGGGAAGATTTTCCGCGTTCCGTAACCGCTCATCGCGGGCAACCCCCTGTCTTTGGGGAGTAGGCACGAGGAGGGAGAGGGGAGTAGAGGTGATGGGAAAACCATCATCATGAAAAAATCCCACTCTTCCTCCTCTCGCTATTGGTTACGCTCACTGCTCCCGCTCGGGCTGGCGGTCACCACGCTTTCACCGCTGCTTCATGGTGCGGAGTTGACGCGGACTGGCGCTGTGGAGAACGCCTCGTTGGGGTACAATGTTCAGATTTCAGGCGGGAGGGCGGCAACGTCCGATTACGCTGGAAGTTGGTGGGGTCCAGGAGCGGTGTTTGTTTATGGTGATTTGGATAGCCGACGGGGAGTAGGGAGTGAAACATTGCGACTGCTGCCTTCCGATGGGGCCGATTACTACGGTTTTGGTGGTTCGATGACGATAGCCGATTCCATAGCGCTGGTTAGTTCGCGGGATAATGGCGCGGGACAAGGGCCTGGTACCGTCTACGTTTTCCGTGGGGTGGATACGGCCACCGGCGATCTCACAGCTCAACAGACGCTGACGGCTTCCGATTCCGGGGATCTCAACGGCTTCGGCGGAGCGGTCAGCCTCTCGGGGAACATGGCGCTGGTCGGGGCGAGTAGCGAGTTGAATATGGATGATAATCGGGGCTATGTTTACGTCTACCGCAATCTTGATAGCGGAACAGGCAACAGGACCGAGAATCTCAAGATCATCAGTCCCGCTGGAGGCATTGAAGATGGCTTTGGTACTGCAATCTCGCTTTCCGGGACGACGGCGCTGATTGGCGCTGATCGAAGCAATGGAGCAGTTTCAAGAGAAGGCGCAGTCTACCTCTACCGTGGTCTGGATCAGGATCACACGGTTACTTCGCAGAAACTTGTCGCTTCCGATGCTGCAAATGGAGATTATTTCGGTGATGCAGTCAGCCTTTCCGGAGGGTTGGGGGTGGTGGGTGCTTCTTCAAAGAATAACAGTACGGGCAGTGTCTACCTCTTTCGCAATCTCGACGCTGGTACTCCAGAGCAAGCTGCCATCCTGAAGGCATCAGATGCCGCTATCCATCACTCTTTTGGTAGCTCGCTTGCTATTTCGGGAGAGACGGCGCTGGTGGGAGCCAAAGGGGACGGGGGTTCCGGATTTTCCTATGGCGCCGCCTATCTTTTCCTTGATCTTGATGCCGTCAGTGGCAACGTCGAGCTGACAGAGAGCGTTAAAATTACCATGTCTCAAAAGGGAGAGATGGATAACTTCGGCGCTGCGGTTAGTCTGGATGGGGATCGTTTTGTCATCGGTGCGCCGGGAAAGAAAGACAGCCTCGGAGACACCTACGGAGCGGCTTACACCGGCAGTGTCTCCTCCCTCACCACGCTTGATGCCGGCAATACGACTAAAATCATTTCCCGTATCAGCTTTGCTTCCAAAACCGACTGGGTTGTCGGAGCGACGACGGATGGCAATGAAGTGATCCTCGATGTTGGGGATAGCGCTGATGTCCGTGGGATCGGCAAGGCGGTTTATATTGGCCGTGATGCCGGGTCAGACGACAACCGGTTGGCGATCGACGGGACGTTGCTGGCTCATGAGGTCTATATCGGTGCGTTGGCGGGGAATGAGGGAAACGTGTTGGAACTGAGCGACGGAGCGATCTTTGAGGATGTCACGCTGCGCCTTGCCTTAGGTAATACCTTGCGCCTCGAAACGCCCGAGGGCGACTTTCTCGACTTCCTCGGCACGGCATCATTGCAGGTCTGGAGCGAGTCGGCGTGGACGACCGTCAACGCTCTCAATTACACCAGCCTGATCACCCTTGATGAACTGGGTGGGTTTACCGAGATCGGTGTCCTCTCCACCAGTGTGGTTCCCGAGCCGGGGGCATGGGCGCTCCTGCTCGGTTCAGCCGGTTTGATGGCCGCTCTGCGCCGCCGTCGGGCATAAAACCAATCTCTATTGCTAAAATTATCTAACGCTATTCTCAATGATAACGTTTCATCAATCCTATACTGGTGTCACCTTCTCCCAACGTGTGGACTCTTTGCAGCGATGGCGCAAAGCATTGGTTGTCAGTGTCTTCTCTTTTGTTTCTTTGGCTTCTTCGCAAGCTGGAGTCATTACCTTTGATCTCGCAGGGGTGGGGATGAGCAATGCGGGTCAGACGGTTGATCTTTCGCTTTCGGGAGGAGAGGGAAAGGTCGTTGGAGTTGCTTGGAATCTGGCGGTGACCGCGTATGGGTCGAGTTGGCCTTCTGAAGTTGCTATTGAGCTTATCTCGCCCGGGGCGACTCCCAATACGGCCCAGGTATCGACGAACGCTGGACGTTATCCGGAGTTGCCCAGTAGGCCTGGCACTTTCGTCTGGGCGACCCCCGGTGGGGTCACTCTCACGCCCAATGTTCATTTGAATTGGCCTTCGTCTTCCGGGGCTTCACCTCTGGTTGCGGGAAGTACGACTGCGCTCAATGATCTCTCTGCCGAGGGGATATGGTTGTTACGCCTTTTCGATAAGTATCAGGATAGCGGACAGCAGTTTACCTTCAACACTGGTTCGTTTATTTCCATTACTTACGAACTGCCGCCCGATTTGCCGGAACCGCCTCTGGATGCTGTGCCGGAGCCGTCGGTGTTAGCGGTTGGGTTATTAACCTTTCTCGGGGCATTTCTGTGGAGGCGGAAATTCATTTCCCCTTCCGCGCCCGCCGGAAGCGTTCGCGCCGGTCGGGGGTAGTGGGTAGCTGTGACGGGGAAACGGGCGGTTCCGGAGAGGTAGCCGGAGCCGCCTTGGGTTGAGGGGGTGCCGGTTTGGCGCGGCGGCGTTTGAGCCAGTCCGGGATCGCTGTGGTCTCCTTGGGAGTTTGTTCTCCCTCACGCTGCCGCCCGAGGCGGTGGAGCAAGGTCTCCAGCAGGAAGAGCAGGAGCAACAGCGGCAGGAGCCAGTGCCGGATGCTGGCCCGTTCCTCCTTACGTGGTGCCTTCCAGATCGTAGCAAGGTCGAGCCGCTCACTTCCTCCACTCACTCGTGACAGCGCGGCCAGTTCCAGCGGGCGTTCCGGGTCAAAACTCCATTCGCGCGAGGCATCGGCGAGGAGCGGCCCAAAGGGGAGGGCGTTTTTCCCGATCTCCACGGCTCCGTGGAGAAGCTGCCCCGGCTCCAGCGGGGCGGTGGCACGGTAGCGCCCCGGCTCCATCCGCTGCCAAATCAATTCCACCGCGTCACGCTTTGGCGCATCCGGGGGCGGGGCCAGCAGGAGGCGCGGAGCGTGGCGGGCGAGCGTCGCCTCCCATGTGGAATCAAAGAGGAGTTCAGCCTTGAGTTCGCTCCCTTCCACGGCGGCATGGATCGCCAACCCCGGTGCCCGTTCCTCCCCCGCCAGCCACCGGGCGAGGGTCTGGACGAAATCGCCATACTGTGGCCATGCGCGAATGGTGGAACTGTAGTCGCCACCGAGCGGGAAGGTGACGGCGGCGACCCGTCCGCTCCCCCGTTGCCAGAAGGCGAGCAGGGGGGCATTTTCTTCGTTAGGAGCGACGGCGGCGGCGGAAGCCCCCGGTTGCAGATAGGTGAGGTTGTAACCATCGACCGTGGCGGGCCATTGAAGCGGGCGCGCGGCCAATTCGCTCCAGTTGGCGAGCGGGTTGAGCGGCGTCGGTTCTTCAATAAAGGCCGAGCGGGCGATCGTCACCGTCTCTTGTTCAAAGATCGCCGGGAGCCGGGAGGCGTCATTAGTCAGGAAGAAGCGCCCGTTACCGAGGGTCGCCATCTCTTCGAGCAGCGCGGCATCTTTATCCCCCGGGCCACCTAGCCCGATGACGCTCAGGGAGATCCCTTCGGTGTTCATCTGGCTAATCAACTGGCGGTATTCCCCCGGGTTGTCAGCGTCGGCAGCGTCGGCAAAGAGGATGAGGTGGCGCTGGCCCCGTTGGGATTTAAGGAGAAGCTCGCGGGCTGCCTTGAGGCCGGGGTAGACATCAATCCCACCGCCGCCCGGGGTGATTTGCCGGATCATTTCAGCCAGTTGGGCTGCCTGATGGCCGACGATGCTTGGCGGGACGATCGTGTGCGGCTGAGTGTCGACGGCGAGGACGGAGACGATATCGTTTGGCCCGAGGAGCGTGACAGCCCGGGCGGTGCCGTTATTGGCCAGCTCCATCTTGGTCTCACCGCTTTGGCTGGCAGCCCCCATGCTCCCGGAACGGTCGAGGACGACGGCGAGGTTGACGGCGAGCTTGTGCTGGTCATTGCGCAGCTCCATGGAGACCGGGAGGAGATCGGCAATCGGCGAGGCGAAGTACGCCCCAGTGCCGAAGCTCTGCTTTCCGCCGACCATGAGCAATCCACCCCCCTGATGGCGGACGTAGAAGTCGATCGCTTCGAGGAACGGTTTGCCAAGCCGGGTCGCGGCGACGTTGTTGATGAGCAGGGCGCGCGCCCCTTGCAGCCGTCCGCTATCGAGTTGCTCAGGCTCGGTGGCGACCTCGACTTCAAACCCGTGTGCCACCAGCGCGGCGGCGAGCGGGTCGTTCTGATAGGCCGTGACCAGCAGGAGGCGCGGGCCGCCGGTGACTTCCAGCCAGCTTTCGCGCCGGTTGTTGCCGGGGTGGGGATCGTCGGCGGGGGTGAGGGTGATGTGGTAGGCATGGCCCCCCGGTTGGCCGAGGCGATCGCTATAGCGGGCGCTCACCCGGGTGATCGAGCCGGGAGGCCCGGGGGGGAGTTGTAGTTCGCCACGGGTGAGCGGAGTGGTGCTACCACCGCGCCCGATTTCAAAGGGGACGCGCCCTCCCGCGGGGCCTTGCACTTGCACTTCGATGAGGAACGCTTCCCCGGGCTGGACTCGCCGAGGGAGTTCAAAGGCGGCGACACGGTAATCTTTGTGTTGATGGGGCGGGGTGGCGATCCGGTAGTCGAGCGGGATCTCCTGCGCGAGCAGCCGTTGCATGAGCGGGGCGATCGGCTCGGTTGCGTAGCCGTCGGTGGCGACGAGCAGGCGCGTATTGCGGCGTGGGGAGGCGAGCGAAAGCGCGTGGGAAATGGCGAGGCCGGTGCGCGTGGCTTCGAGGCTTCCGCTTAACACCATGGCGGCCGTCGGGTCGCGCACGATCGCCTCCGAAGCGTAGTCGACGATGAAGAGCCGGTCGTGCGACCCTTTGCTCTTCTGTAAAATCGTCTCCCATTCTTTGAGGGAGAGGCCGAGGGTGCTCTGGGTCGAAGCGGAGCGATCCGCCAAGAGCCAGAGATCAAGCCCCCGCCCACGCTGGCGGATTTGCGGGTCGCAGAGGATCACGGCGAGCAGCAGTAACACGGCGAGGCGCAACGGCTTGCGGCACTTCGGCAGCCACCAGACCAGCAGCCCGATCGCCGGGAAAAGCAGCAACCATTCGGAAGCTCCAAGGGCGATCATCGGCGTTCCCTCCAGTTCCAGTTCAGGACGAAAACCCCGCCAAGGAGCAGGAGCCAGAGCGTCGCCCAACGGTCCGGGCGCAGATGGCGCTCGCGCTGGCGGGCGATGGCGTCGTCGGTCTTCTCCAGCGTGGTGGCGGCGGAGAAGTCGGCTTCCCGGGGATCGGCAAAATGCGCCGCTGCGTCGAGCCGCCACGGCCCCTGATGTTCGACGCTAAAGAAGCCGGGTTGCGCCGGAGCATGGAGGGCGCCTCCTTGTTGAGTGCCCCCTTCGCTCTTGAGCACGGCGCCGGGTGGGGCGTTGAGCGGTTGGGCGAGTTCCACATTGGCCTGTTCGGGCTTTTGAAGCCCGGCGCGGACGCTCTCGGCATAACGATGGAGGAGAATGGCGAAGGCCGGGAGCCGAGCGGCGTTCGACTGCACCGGATCGAACCCGAGGAGGAGTTGCTCCCCCCGGCGGATGAGCAGCGGGTGTTTGCCTTGCCAGAGCAACACCAGATCTCCCGCAACCGGGGTGAAACTGAAGCTTTCGGCAATGAGCAGGCCGTTCCAGTTGAGACCCTCTACGAGCGGATCGCGCTCGGTCATCATCAGGCCGCTTAGGAGTTTCTTTTGCGCCAGCGGTGCGGGATCGTCGATAAAGCGAAGCGCCGGGCCGTCTACCTTGGTCGGGGAGAGCGGATCGTACGGGACGATTTGCAGGTCGGCTTTGCCTTGCGGGAGTTCCCGGGAAGCTGGCGTGGAGCGCAGGAAGGCGTCGATCCAGCCGCGATGCGGTGCGGCGCGCTGTGGCTCCATTGCCACGGTGAGGGTGAGCGGCTTTAACTTCGGTCGAATGAGCGGGAGGGTGTCATCGAGCGGGAAGGGGTCGGGCGGATCGAGCCGCAGACGGATCTTCTGCGCCTCCGACGGGAAGGTGCCGCGTAAAGTCAGGCTTTGGCCCGGCACAAGGGTGATCGGCTGGGGTGTGGATCGGGTGGGGGGATCGGAGAGGGTTTCGAGCGACCAGTGGCGTGTCTGGGGGGTGCTGCCGTAGTGGCGGATGAGCGCTTCCCACCCTTCCCCCTCGGTGGAGAGGCCGATCCAGCCGCTGTTCTCCAACGGGTGGCCGATGGCAAGGAGCGCCACTCCGGGGGGGACGGCGGCATCGTGATCGCTCACAAAGACGACCAGCCCGTGGTCGCGCACGAGCGCCTGCGCCCGGACGAGCGCAGTGTGCGTATCGTGAAAGCCAAGGCGTGGCTCCCATTTTGTGAGCGCTTCGGCGAACTGACTCAAAACCTCGCCATGGTAGAGCGTCGGCGCGGCGGGATCACTCTCCAGTACGATCCACTCGGAGCGCGCGGCACCGCTGGCGATTTTCTGGAGCCGTTCGGGGAGGGTCGCGAGTTCCTTGCGGAACGCCTGCATGGAGAGGGAGCTATCGAGCACGACGACGACGCTCTGGGTCGATTGCGGCTGCATCCAGCGTGGCTGGGCGAGCACCCAAGCGATGAGCAGGACGGCCAGCAGTTGCAGCCAGAGCGGGACCGATTGGCGCAGCCGTTGCAGGCGGCGGCCCCCGGTGCTCTCGGGCGCGAGGGTTTCGAGGAGGAAGAGGGTGCTCGAAGCGACCGGCCGCGCCGGGAGTTGGAGAAAGTGGATGAGCAGGATCGCGGGGAGACCGAGCAGGGCGAGCGCTCCGGCGAGCGGGTGGGCGAACTCGATCATACCGGCTCCACCACTCCGCTCGGGAGGGCCTCCTGCCTCAAGGCTTCGGAGAGGGGGGGCTCGGCGGCGACGCTGGCCAGAGCGACGCCGTAGCGCCGGGCGGCATCGCGCCAGAGGGCGAAATGTTGCGCGTAGGCGTCGAGGTAACGGCGGCGCAGCGGTTCGTCGACCCGTTGGCGGCGGCGTTGCCCGGTTTCGCACTCGATGATTTCCATGTTCCCTTCCCACGCAGGGTCGCGCTCGGCGGCGCAGGTCGGGACGAGGATGACGCCGCGCCCTTTCCCGGCGGCGAGCGGAGCCGGAACCGGTGTGCCGGGGAAGAGGAGATCGCTGATCCAAACCCGTAGCGATCCGCTCCGCCACGGGATACGTTCAAGCGCCGGAGCGGCGGTCGAGCCGGGGTGTTCCAGCCCTTTTTCAAACGTTGCTTTAAGAGCGGAGGGGTTGAGGAGTTCCTTGGTAGCCCGGGTTTCAAGCCATTCCCCGGCGAGGCAGAAGGTGCGCACATGGGCGCGGGAGCGCTCGGCGGCAGCAGCGGCGAAGGCGAAGAGTTCCAGCGAACGGGCCGCTTTGGCGGGGTCGAAAAACATCGACGCGGAGAGATCGACGACGAGATCAATCGCTGGGCTGACCTCTTCGCGGTAGAGCTTCATCGTGTAATGACCGCTGCGGGCGTACGCCTTCCAGTCGAGGTAACGCGGATCGTCCCCCGGGAGATAGGGGCGGTGATCCTGAAAGTCGATCGAGCTGCCCGAGCCGCTCCCGTTCCAATGCCCGTGGAGGCCGCGCCAGTTCTGGTTGCGCAGCGGAAGCTGGAAGGCGCGGGCCAACTGCTGCGCCCCGGCCAGCAGCGAGTGGCAAAGCTCGGCGTCAGGAAACATGGCCGGCGCTGGCGGCAGGGGTGTTCGGGGGTGGGAGTGGCGGCAACGTTGCTGCCGCCTTTTCCATGGCAAGGAGGGTGCGCCACGATGAGACGGAGAGGGCGACCAGCAGGACGACGCTCAACAGCGTGGAGATCGAGGTAAAGACGAGGACGCCGCTGGAGTTATCCCACGTTGGTGTGCGGAAAAAGGAGGAGTAGAAAGCAAGCGGTGGAAGAAGCCCGGAGAGGGCGAAGTCATCATTGCGGTGATTGAAAACGCCGTAAAGCACGACCGATAGAATGAACATCGCCCCCTGAAAGCAGAAGAAGAGGATCCCCTTGGCTTTGACCCGGGGCAGGAGATGAAGAATCGCTAGCGGCAGAGCGACGGTTCCCATCCCTGAAACGATGAGGAGGATCGGTTTAAGCTCCCAGACCGCGCTCGAGCCTCCGAAAGAGGCGAGCGTCAGAAGCAGGAGGGCAATGAGCAGAGTTAAGAGCAGCCCGGAACCCCAACCCGGAAAGAGCAACCAGCGCAACGGACGCGGAAGGAAGGCGGGAACCGGGCGATAGAGCGAGGCGATCGCCGGGGTCGGTTCCGTCAGAAAACTGAGCAAAAGCGGCGCGGAGGCAAGGGCGGTAAAGAAGAGCCACTCCTCGCGGTGAGAACCGAGAAGGGCGCAAGCGCACCCGAGCGCCACCATCGCCAAAAGCAGCAGGCGGCGGCGACGCGTTGTATTCTCCCCAGCAGGGGCGATTTTGCTGACACCGAGTTCAAGGAACTGGACGCAGAAAAGGATGACAAACGGGAGAGCAAGCAGGAGGAATAAGGGGCGATCGAAAAGCGTGCTCCGCGTGGCTCCCCCAAAGAGAAAGACGACCAGAGGGCCAAGAAAGCCGGGAAGAATGAAAATTCCGCCAAAGAGAAGCAGCAGACGGCTGATGGCGCTGGTCAAATGAGCGGAGAGGCCGATGAGAAGGGCCGTGAGTGTCGCAGAGATCAGCATGATCCCCCCGAGGGAGGTTAGTTCGGTGACCAGATCAATCCCTCCAAGGAAGTAACGGATCGTCAGGTAGGGCAGAATGCTGCAAAGCAGCAAAAACCCTTGTAAAACGAGAGCGAGCCATTTGCCAACGACCACATCGCGGCTGGAGAGGTGGGTGAGCTGGACGAGTTCGAGCGTCTGATCACGGATCTCCCCCTGCAAGGCCATCATCCCGCGAAAGGGAATGGCTGCCAAGAGGAGAATGCCGGTGACAAACCAGAAAAAGCCGGTCGCACCGTCGCGGTTGTCTGGCTTAAAAGAGGCAAAAAGGAGCAGGAGCAAAAAAGCCTGTACGGCCAGGAGGATGACGACAAAAGCTCGCGAATTGAGCCCTTGGCGGAGTTCCTTGACAACCATCGGGTTGAGCCAGTCGGGGAAATCTTTCATGGCAGGGTGGGCGGTTGCTGGTTGAGGATTTCCACAAAGGCATCTTCGAGTTTGCGTTCGTGGCGGCGGTAATCCACGACGGCGATCTCATCGCGCACCATGGCACGCAGGATGGCGGCGATCCCTTCGGGCGTTCCATCCTCCACACAGAGACGCGCTCCTGCACGGGTCGCCTCCTCCAGACGGACGCCGGGGTTGAGTTCGACCCATTGCAGCAGCCTCTCCGGCGCGCCAATCACGGTGACTTCCACCAACCGGCTCACCTGTTTTGTGTCGACGCGCAGGCTTTCGGAGGAGCCGTGGTGGACGAGTTGCCCCTTGTCGATAAAGAGGAGCGAATCGCACATCTCCCCGAGTTCGGAGAGAATGTGCGAGGAGATAAAGAGGGTCTTGCCTTCTTCGGCGAGCAGGCGCACGAGGTGTTTGAACTCGATGCGCGCCTTGGGGTCGAGTCCGGCCGCCGGTTCATCAAGGATGAGCAGCGCGGGATCGTGCAGCAGCGTGCGCCCGAGGCAGAGCCGCTGCGCCATCCCTTTGGAGAGCTTGTTCATCGGACGGGTCATCAGGTCGGTCAGGTTGGTGAACTCCGCGACTTCCTCCACCCGCTGCCGCCGTTCTCCCTTGGTGTAACCGAAGGCACGAGCGAAGAAATCGAGGTACTCGCCGACACTCATATTGGTGTAGGTGCCGTAGGCGTCGGGCATCCAGCCGATCAGTGAGCGGACGTGATTGGGGAAATTGACGGTGTCGAAACCGTTGATGCGGATGTTCCCTGCCGTGGGGAGATCGAGCGTCGCCATCATCCGCATCGTGGTGGTCTTCCCGGCGCCGTTGGCACCGATAAAGCCGACAACCTGCCCGGCTTCCACTTTGAAGGAGAGGCGATCGACGGCTTTGAACTCGCCGAAATTCCGGCAGAGCGCTTCGACTTCAATCATCGGCTGGGAGGGGTGGTGGCTCATTGGCTGGTTTCGGCAAAGAGCACCGGTCCGGAAATGATGGCGCTGTATTTGGGGTCGAACGGGTTGCCTTTTTGGAAGTGGACCGGTTGACCCCAACGGATCGATGGAAGGGTCTCGATCACGAGGTCTTGTGGAATCGTCTTGCTCAAGGCCAGGAAATGACCCGGTTTGAACGGAGGGACCTTGTAGGCGCCGGGTGCATCAGAGAGGAGGCGTTTGACCTCCTTCTCCGGGATTCGGGTCATGGTCATCTTTTCCCCGGTCGGGAGGTTGTGGGCGACCCATTTTTCCCCCGCCATGTCGGTGTAAAGGATGATGTCAATTGGGGTGGTCAGAGTGGAGACGAGCTCGGGAGTCGTTCCGGGCAGCAGGGTGATAGCAGCACGGGTCGGGCGAACCATTCTCAGACTCTGCCCCTGAAGGCTCCGACTACGGAACCAGTCGCCGGAAGCGGTCGTATCGGTGAGTTGTCGCGAGGGGCGGTTCTGCGTTCGTCCCACTTCAGCCGGTACAAGGAGGCTATCGGGTGGAATCTGGAAGGCACTGGAGAGAAGAAGGCCGGTCTGGCTGAGTTGATCCTGAGCGATGACGGCCTCTTTGGCGTATGGGTCGAGGGCGATCACGGCCACGCGGCTGCCGTGCCCGCCGGTGCCGTCGGAAATAAAGATGACGGCGATCAGAGCCAGACAGGCTCCGAGGGAGAGGAGGGGCGTGGTGACAAAGAGGAAGGCGCGTCGTTGCGCCGGGGCAAAAAAGAAGAGGTTCACCGGGCCGACCAGAACGGCAAATGCGATGGTGATGATCGCGATGAGCGTCTTGGGAACTGCAATGGCACCGGGAAGGGAGGAGTTAAACTGAGTGGACGGCAGGAGAGTCAACGGTGTGGTGGTCCCCGGTTCCTTGAGAAGCGTGCTCACCTGCTGGCTCAAAGCTTCCGGTGGGGTCGATTCGGCTATTGCAGCGAGGCGGACCTCTCCGAAGCCGTAGCGGAATCCTTTCTCTGGATGATCCTTGGCGGCTTCTCCGAAGGTTTGAAGCGGGAGGGGCGAGGAGCCGTTGTGAAGGAGAATCAACTTCCCGCCTATCCCGACCCATTGCCGTAAAGCTGCCTGTTGGACTGGGGAAAAAAGACGCCATTCGGTATCGCGGAAAACGACGACGGAAAATCCGCTATAATCGCGCCACTCTTCCGGCAGCGGAGCGCCCTGTTTGACGGTCAGCGTTACGACGGGGAGGCCGTTGGTGGTTTTTCCGAAGGCTTCTTTAAGATGCTGTAAGGCCGGGGTGGCGGTAGCGGAGCCAAGGAGGGTCGGAGGAGCGATGGGGCTGGAATCACTACCGCGCGGGCGGGAGTCTTCGGTAAAAGAGTGTTGGACCGACTGGCTAAACCCGGTGCCTTCAATGGAGAGGGTGAGCTGGCTGGAAGGTGGGAAGCGCACGGCAACCGGAAAAGTGCGGGTCTCCCCCGGTCCAACTTCAAGGGTGGCTTGGTACGTAAAAGCAATGGGGAGAAAAAAGCGAGGGGTCGAGACGGTCCAGCGTCCGGGGCGATTAGTCGGGTTGGAGATGGTGACCCGGACCGGAAAGATATGCTGGGGAGGGAGGTGGGAGAAGAGCGGCTCGATCGAAACGGTGATCCCGCTGTTGTCATCAGCCATCGAGTGTTGAGCGGGAAGGGGGGCGGCACTCCCGATGAAGAGGAGCACGAGTGCCAAAAAACGCAGGATGGGGGAGAGAGTCATGCTTCCTTGAGGAGCGAGGGGGTGGAGCGGCCTTGGGCGGGGATCTCTTCGAGGAGAGCTTCCACGACGGCGCGGCTGGTGCGTCCGCTCAAACGGGCGCCGTAATCGAGGACGATGCGGTGCGCGAGCACCGGGATGGCGATCGCGGCGACATCTTCAAAACTGGCGTTGTGCCGTCCATGGAGGAGGGCGCGGGAGCGGGCGGCGGCGGCGAGACCGATCGCGGCCCGGGGGCTGGCTCCGAATTTGACCCCTTCTGCGGCTTGACTGGCGCCGGGGTGGGTGGCGTGGACGAGCCGGGCGATGTAATCAACGACCACGGGCGGCAGGTAGATGCGCCGGGCCAGAGCGGCGGCTTGGGCGAGTTCGTCGCGCGTCAGGACGGCGTTGACCTCCGGCTCGATCCCCATCTCGCGCCGTTGGATGATCTCGCTTAAAACGGCGACTCCGGCACCCGGGACGTCGAGCTTGAAGAGGAAGCGGTCGAGCTGGGCCTCGGGGAGCGGGTAGGTTCCTTCGAGTTCGATCGGGTTTTGCGTCGCGATGACGAAGAAGGGAGCCGGGAGGGGGTGGCTCTCACCCATGACGGTGACGCGGCGTTCCTGCATCGCTTCGAGGAGCGCGGCTTGCGTTTTGGGTGAGGCGCGGTTGATCTCATCCGCCAGCACGAGGTTGGCAAAGAGCGGCCCCGGCTGGAAGACGAACTCCCGCGCCCCGTTTTTCTCCTGCAAAATGGGGCTGCCGGTGATGTCGCCCGGGAGGAGGTCCGGAGTGAACTGGACGCGCTTGGCGAGAAGGCCGATCGCGCGGGAAAGCCCTTTGACCAGTTCGGTCTTCCCGAGACCGGGTAATCCTTCCAAGAGAAGGTGGCCCCCGGCAACCATGCCGGTCAGAACGTGGTCAATGAGCGCTTCCTGTCCGAAGAGAACCTGCCGGAGTTCGTTGCGTAGCCGTTGCAGGCGTTGGCTCGCCTCGTTGAGTTCCTCGGCAGAAGGGGTATCCATGAAGTGGCGGTGAGTTTAAGCAGGTCACCGCCAGCTTCGGAAGTCTAAAAAGCGTTAGGGAGACGCTGATTAAATGAAGCCCGGTGAAAGCGCAGGCAGTTTCGATCGGTTTTTGAGACACTTTCCCGCAACCTCTCCCAAGAGAGGTGAGGACAAAGAGGCTCGAAAAGACGCGGAAATGACCAGCTTGCAGAGGAGCTTGCTTTATTCAACGTTTCCTTACGGCTCATTGCCGATGACTTTGACCTTGAAGTTGATCTCACCGGTCCCACCCGGAGGCAGCGAGTTGTCGAAGGTCCACTTGAGCGGGCCGCTTTCGCCTGCATTCGGTCCATCAAGGGTGATGGTGATCCCGGCAGGCGGAGGGACCACATTCCAGACCGAACTGACGAAGGTGGTGAAGGCCGGGGTGGTATCGTGAATGATGACGCTGGAGATCGGGGTCGGGCCGTTATTGAGATAGACAAGGGTGTAGGTGATCTCCTCGCCCGGCTTGGCCTGTTGTTTGTCAACTTTCTTGACGAGTTGCAGCGCGGAATCGCCGACGATGGCGAGGTCGGTGCGTTGGACCTGTGCCTGAAGCGGCGGCAGGACGGGGGTGATGCCGGTGTTGTCGGTATAGGTGAAATCCGCCGTGACGGTGATAGCGTTGCGGGCGTCGTTGGGGGCTTCATGCGGGATGAATTCACGCACGAGGATGCGGATCTGCTGACCGGCGGTGACGGTAATCGGACCGGCGAGATCGAGATCCTCGCCGGGGGTGAAGACACCGTCACCGATCGGACCGCCGCCGGTATCATTCTGATCGCGGTAAAGCGTCTCAATCCACCCTTGAATGGTGTTGGGATCGGAGAGGGCGGTGGTTGAGAAGGTCACCACACCGTCGGAGGGGGCGGTGAAGGTGTGTGGGAAGAAGATGATGGTTCCCGGCAGGCCGTTCTGTTGCCCATCCGTGTCGAGAGCGGGGAGCGGGACATTGCCAAAATCGAACCCTTCGTACGGTACGCCCGGCTTGTAGTTAAAGGAGAGGGTGCGGGTGCTCCGGTCTCCGGTCCGTGCCGGTTCGCTGCCAATGACAGCCCGACCGACGAGGGTCGAGAGGTGGTTAGGGTGTTCGCTTTGAACCAGAGAGACAACGGCGTTTTCCGCCAGCCCGGGCGGCAGGGCGATGCTGAAGGTGCCATCCGGATTGGTGGAAACGGGGGTCCCTTCCGGGGTGCCATTCACCAGCAGGGTGATTTGGATGCCGCCGATGCCGGTCTCCCCGGTGTCGAGGCGGCCGTTATTGGCGGTGCCGATCTGGGCCGAGACGCCGGTGTCCACGAAGACGCGCCCGGTGAGGGTGCTTTGTCGGGTGAAGCCGAAGTTGAAGTTAGTGATCGGCGTGGACTGGATGCTCATGCCGCTCTCCTGCCCTGTGGGTCGTTCGAGGCCGCTCCAACCGGGCGGATAGGAGGGGGTGACGTTGCTGGTGTCATCGCCGTTGAGGGAGATCACAACGGTATAGGTTCCCGGAACAATGCCTGAAAAACTATAGGCACCGGTTGTGGGGTTGACGGCAACGGTCTGAACGGCCACCGCGGCATTGGTTTCGTCAATGAGCTTGGCAAAGAGCGGATGATCGGTACCCGGCCCCGGTTCAGGTGTCGGTGTGGTGTCGTACTGATTATTGAGGTTGAGATCTTCGTAAACGACACCGGAGAGAGTGGTCCCGAGGGATTCATTGGGGCCGAACTCGGAGGTGCTGTTATTGTAAGTCGCCGTTGCGGTCAGGGCGCCGGTGTTGCCGTTGAGGGTGACGGTTCCGGTGAACGAGCCATCGGCAGCTACCGTGATGCTGGAGGGGAGGAAAGTGCGTCCTTCACCATGCGGGATGCTCAATCCATCGTTGACGTAGACCGGCCCGTTCTGATCGCCGTCATCATCGGCAACAAAGACTTCGACGATGGCGCCGCTGTAGTTGGCTGTATTACCGCTACTTCTGCCGACATGGCCGGTGACAGCGCCGGTGCTCAGATTGATGGAAGTGAAAACCGGGTAATCGACCCCTTCATTGTCTCCTCCATTGGGATAGAAAATGCCATCATTCCCGTTAACGCCGACGGGGCTCCGGTCGATCCCTAATCCCTTGTTGCGGAAGATCGAGTTGCGGCTGATGGTGTTTCTCGCACCGTTGGCGATAAAGATACCGCCTTCGTTGCTGGTACCATTGTAGGCGATGATGTTCGGGTCGCCGGGGTTGCTGCCGCCGATTCGGGTGTCAGTGCTGGCGCTAAAGAGGATGCCTCGGCCACGGTTACCCGCCTGTGCCTGGCTTGGGGTCAGGCCGATGTAGTTCCCTTTGACCTGATGGCCATTGCTGTTCATGAACTCAATCCCGCTTGCGCTGAAGTTACCGATGGCAAAATTCTTCACCAAACTGTTGCTGGCCTCATTGGTGTGGAAGAACAAGCCTCGCCCCGTGGTTCCGGAGGTCCCGGTGCCATCGAGGTAGACGCGTGGCGGTTGTCCTGCAGGATCGGCGACGCCATTTTGAATGGAGGCATCGAGGTAGAGCCGCTGGGTGATGGTCGGCAGCGGCGTGGCTCCGGTGGCGATCGTCACCGGGAAGCTGGTCCCGGCAGGGAAGTTGAAGATGACGTTTTCCACACCGGCGGGGTGGTTCTCCTGTTGGAGAGTGGCGTCACCGGTGAGTAGATTGGCGTTGGTAATGACCTGCGCCAGTGAACCCTGTCCACTTGCGTTGTTGTTGACGACGGTATCGAAGTTAAAACCGAAGTCGACACGGAGGAGATCTGCGCCTGTGACTTTCACGTGGGCCACATTCTGCGCACCCGGTGGCATCGGCTGGCCGATATTCATTTGCGCACCGACGTCGGCCCCGGCAGGGTTTTCACCCCCGACTTTGTCAGTCACGGGAATGACCTCCGCGACCTGATCACCGAAGGAATTGGTGGTGAGTTGGGTGGTGGTGGAGTAAGTCAGGACTGGCAGAAGTCCCGTAGCAGCGTTTCGGGTGGACTTAACGCTGTCTGTCACGACACGCACCATGTAGTCACGGGCATCGAAATCCGGGCCGGTATTGTTGATGTCGGTAAAGGTATAAATACCGTCAGCATCAGTGGTGGTGACATCAAGGAGGGTGGAAGGTGCACCTTGGCCGGCGCCTTCCTGTGGTCCATAAAGTTCGACCCTCGCTCCGGGAACTGGCTTGGCGTCGGCCGGGAAAGGCAAGGTGCCAGCAGGCCCCTGTGTTGGTGCGTTCAAGGGGCCGCGTCCCGCCCCGCCACCATAGTGGAGATCTTCAAAGACGACACCGGAGATCACTTTGGAGTTGTTGACAACAGCGGGAACCACTGACGCCACAAAGGCAATTCCGCGGGCAAGCGAATTGTAGCCGATATTGGCTTCGTTGACGATTTGCACGCCGTCTTTGATGCCGAGTTTGACTCGGACGTCAAAGGTGATGATCGCCTTTTCCCCTTGTTTGACGATACCACCTGTGGTGCCGACACCCCCGGGAGAGCCGCCTCCGTTATGATTGGGCGGGTCGTAAGGATGGCCCAGACGGACAACAATCTTTTCGCGACTCACTCCGCCGACCGTGACGGGTACGATCTCTCCTTCATCGCTATCCCCGGCGTCGGTGAGGTCGACCGGCGTGGTGGTCCCGACCCGGACGACTTTCAAGGTGCCGGGAACATAGGAGACTTCCTCCGGGAGAATATCTTCGAGGACGGTATCCCGGGTGGCATCGCCGTTGACTTCGGTTTCCGGACGGTTTTCGAATTCGATGGTATAGGTAATGACATCGCCGGGGGTGACATTGTCGCCGTTAACGTCGAGGAATTCTTTTTTGGCTTTGACCTGGGGGGCGTAAAGATTAATAGCTGTAGTTAAAACAGCGGGGTAATAGGCGTCCAGATTAGTCGTAAACTGGACCACTGCACTAGTTCCATTGTTAAGAACTGCGTTGGGTGGAGCCAACATGATGTCGGCATCCACGCCTAACAAATTTTTATAGGTAGGATCGCTTGGAAATCCAGGGGCTGGACTGGCGGCGTGGGCGCCCAGATAGGCGAAAGTGCTATTCGCAAAGTTATTTGATGGATTGTAGGCATCGGAAACGTTGTAGAGTGAACTAGTTGTTGGACCTATCTTTAGTGCATCTCCGTTATACCCTTCATCGCCTTCGTAACTCATCACACCTAATTTGACTTCAACCGGACCGCTCGGAGGGGCAATGAATCCGGAAATGGGAATATTGAGTGTAGAAATAGTGCCGCCTCCGGCTACAGCGGCACCAATGATTTTGAATCCATCGAATACTGTAAGATTCTTCGGAGCGAGGCCGGGCGCACGATAAACAACCACCATGGTCCACACTGCGTAGCGGTTGTAGCCGGTTGCTGCTAGAACCTCGCCTGCAGTATATTTTCCATTGCCTGCACTTTTAACGATACCGGTGATGTCGACAAATGAACTGTAAGGAGTGCCGTAGTTAGTGGCATCCCCGGAGAGTGCGATTTCATTGGTAGTAACATCATTAGTAAGAACCAGAGGAGTGGCGACATTTGGGGGACGGAATTTAATTCGGCTTTTTGATGCCGGGGCTCCATTGAGGCTAGGGGATCCATTTCCAGCTACTCGTATATTTGCCCCCCAGTACAAGCCTGCCCAAAGAACTGTTGAGCCGGGCGGGAGGTTGAGTGTTGCCTCACTTGAATTGTATGCGAATGATAAAGGATCAACATTCACGTAATTCATAAAATACGTGTTATTGTTCGCATTAGTTCCGGTGGTCACTCGGTCTTGAACGTTCTTGACCGTTTGAGGGTTGGAATTCGTCAGCGTCATCAGGGTGTTACCCACGAAGACGATGTCTCCCGTATCGTTAGCCGTAAAACGTGGAGAAAAATTTCTCTCCTGTGCCAGAAGCGTTCCATGAAAAAACACTCCGAGGATCGTGATGATCCATGCCCAATATCTCATATTCTGAACGTTCATCGGCATTATCTTGCCCCCCGTCCGAAGCTAAGAAGATCTTCGTCAAACTTCATGTTGATAGCGATGTATGGCCCTTGCTGGGTGTAGTTGTCGGCGCTCAGGTCGCGGTCGTGGAAGCCGAAGACGTTGTACCCGGCGGCGACGCGCATGTTCTTTTGTAAGCGGTAGCCAATTTCTGGGCCGATACCGTATTGCGCCCGCCCGTGGTTGTCGATCATGAGGCGGGTGGTGAGCCCGGCGTCCCATTTGTCGCTCAAGTCGATCAAGGCGCGGGTGGAGATCAGGTTGGTAAAGACGGTTTCATCCAACCCGTTGCCATTCTCAAAAGCGAGCTTGCCGGCGTAGTGGAGGCTGAAGGTGAGCGCCGCGGTCGGCTGCCAGTTGATGTCGCCGCCGAGGATGTGGACGATCCGCTCGCTGCCGTAGTCGCGCAGGGTGGTGTCGTTTTCGAGTTTCAATTCGTACTTCGCCAGTGCGTTCCAGACGTTGACCTTCACCGGACGGTAGGCGATCCCCATTTGCAGACGCATCTGGCTGCGTTCGCCGCTATCAGGGCCTTTGCCGTGGACTTCGTCGTAGATGATCCGCGCGAGGCCGGAGAAGTCTTCGGTCAACTTGTGCGCGTAGCCGAAGGTGACCAGCCACGCATTCTCAGTGTCGCTGGTGCGGAACTCACCGCGCCCAGTTAGCTTCCAGTTATCCTCACCCGTGTAGTCAAAGGCGAGGGTGACGGCGGTGCTCTCCGAGGAGCGGATTTCACGGGTGGTGGTGGTCCGGCCATCGGCGGTTCGTTCGGTGGAGATTTTCCGGCCAATGACGAGCGGGGAGATCCGCTCAAAGGTGGTCTGGACCCGAAGCCCGGCCATGACGTCGAAGCTATTGCGAAGCCCGATCGCCCCTTCGGCCTGTCGCCCGTCGGTGGCGTTGCGCATCCGGTACTCGTTAAAGAGCTGGCCATCCTTCATGTAGTTGGTCTGGACGCCGACAATCGTGGTGTTCTTCTGGTGCGAGGCGTTGAGGTCAAACGCGCCGTCGAGTGAGGAGATGAACTCGTGCTTGGCGTAGAGCTTGGTCTCGGCGTTGGCCTGATATTCGAGGCCGACGGCGGCGACGCGGCGGTCGGTGTCGACGAGGTCGTTCTCGTACTCACCGTAGATGGAACCGTTCTCGACGAGCGGGATCGGGACGGAGAGCTTGGCGCGGATACTGGCGATGTCCTGCTTTTTGGGAGCTTCGGCGACGATCCCTTCGCGCACCTGCTCGTTGCTGGTGGAGGTGGCGTAGACGTCGCCCTGCTCGGTGGTGTAACGGCCACCGACTTCGAGCCGGATGTTGTTGCGCAGGGAGTAGCCGACCTGTGCCAGCACGCCGCGACGGTAACCACCTTCGGTCGATTCGGTGCTGATCGCTTCGACCTGAACGGCGGTCTTCGAGTTAATCTGGTAGCCGATTTGTGCGCCCGATTCCATTCGCCCGGCGGTGATGCTCGCCCCGGCGTTCTTGAATTTCTCGTCGGAACGGCTCCAGTAGAGGCGTGCGGTCAGTTTATCGGCGCGGTGGCGCAGTTCGAGACGTTCGGCGCGGCCCATTCCTTCTTCGAGCGGAGCGTCGGAGAAGGCGACTTCGCCGATGAGGAAGGTGTTCGGCGTGAGCTTGAAGGCGGCGTTCCCGCTATAGAGGCGGTACGGAGCGAACGGGTTGCGCTCGTCGACGGCGGAACCACCGATCTCCAGCCAGTCGGTGACGCGAATCTGGGCGTCGCCACCGTAGACCCAGAACTTCTCCCCGCCCTGATCATCCTCAAAGGTGATGCGGATGGAGATCGGGTTGAGGTTCTCGTCGACGCTCGGGATGGGCGCTTTGAACAGGATACGTCCGGAGAACGGCTCGTACTGGTAGTCGGTAAACCGGCTCATGGCGACGGTCTTGATGATGAGCGACTGCTGATCGCGCGAGCGGGTCAGGATTTCAACCTTCTCACTGTTGACAAGGGCGTTGGAAGTCTTGAACGCGAACGGGCCGGAGGTGCCATTGGCCGGGATTTCCTGAATAATCTGTCGGGTGCTGTCGTAGCTGGCCCAAGCGTTGGCGTTGATCCAGTTCTTCTCGTAGTGGAGCTGGAGGCCGGTGAGGCTGCGGCTGTAGTTGCCCAGTGAACGGACCTCGCTACCGGAGCCGGTGGTGTAGTCTCCGTAGAGGAGGAACGACTTGCGGTTCTCCACCTTCACATAAAGGCTGCTGGTTGATTGCGCGTCGAAGCCTTTAAGCGAGGAGTCACCGTAGATCGGGTAGAATTCGTCGGGCTGGATGTCACGGAAGAGGCGCTCCTTACGGTCTTTCTCCGAATCGTAAGCGGCGGTCAGGACATACTCGCCCCAGATCTGCCCTTTGATGAAGAAGGCGGTGCGGGCGGCGACTTGCGGATCGGTCGCGCCGGTGGAGAGGGAGAGTTCCTTGAGGCTATCCTGAAAACCGTCACGCGTATCGCGGCGGCCAAAGCTGGTATTGAGGTTGCTGAAATCGACCCGGGCGTCGATCAGACCGACGGCGATGAGCGGGCGTAGTTCCGGCAGGAAGGCGACTTGGCTTTCAGCCTTCATCGTGCCGCTGCTCACACGGATGATGGCGTCGCTCGGCTCCAGCGGCGGCTTGAGGTAGAACTCCCCTTCGCCCCCTTCGAGGAAGACCTGCGTAGCTGGTTCCTTAGGGTTGAGATCTTTGGTATCCCATTCGCCGATGGAGGTTTCCAGCGTGATCGGGGTGCGCGAGGTGACCGGGACTCCGTTGGCGTCGACGAGGCGGACGCGCACTTTCACCGGGGTCTTGCCATCGGCGCGGGCTTCCGTCTCCGGAAGTTCGAGGAGCACTTTGCCGAGGTTGCCGGGAGCGATGACGGTGATCTTCTTCTCGCCGCGCACGTTGCCGAAAGGGTCGCGCAACGAGAGGGTCAGAGTGTTCGGGCCGGGGTTGAGGTTGATAGCAACGTACTCAACGGCTTGAGTGTTCGCTGCCGGATTGTTCACGAGTTTACCGATGCGGTTATCGGCAATGACACGGCCATTGACCGAGAGGCCAAGTTGTCCGCCGGCTGGGCCTTGGACGCGGATGGTGGCCTGTGCCATGCTCAGGGTCGCGCCGTCATGGAGATCGAGGAATTCAAGGGAACCGCCCGATTTGACCACTTCTTCGAGTGGGATGGAAGGGATGGTAACCGGGGTTTCTTTCGGTTGTTGGTCGGCGAGCTGCTCGAACGGCTTCTGAAGCGGCAGAGTATCGTTCTGTTGGAAACCGAAGGGGCGGGCGGCGCCACCGGTGAATCCGGCCCCGGATTCCGGGCTGATGATCGAGCCTGACCACGGGGTTTGCTGATTGGTTTCATGCCGAGGGACGGAGGCGTCTGCCGGAGCATTCGTCAGGCCGAGACCGTTCTGAGTCGTGGCTCCGTTCTGGTAGGGGACGGCTCCGACGCCGATCACGCCGCTGGCCGGGAGGGAGCGGACATCCTGCTGAGAGCGCGTCCCGGTGGTGATGGAGGAGGAGAGGGTGCTGGCAGCAGCGCGTCCACCGGCAGATTCGGTGAAGTTGCGGTTGACATGAGCTGAGGTGCCTTCCTGCTGGAGCGTGACCGAGAGGTTGCTCTCGATCTCCTGCAAGGCGTTTTCGGCCTGACGGCGGCGTTCCTTGACGTTTTCGAGAACGGCGGTGTCATCCCCTGCGATAGCAAAGTCGGCCTTGTGCATTTCGCCCTTGGTCAGATCGACGAAGCGGCTGCCGGGATCACCGGCGTGACGGTTGGAGAGGATGAGCAATTTCGCGCCGGGCGGGAGGGTGGTCTTATCGACTTTGACCACGTGAAGCTGCGGGCGCACACCGTAGAAGCTGTACTTACCTTCCGAGTCGGTGACCGCGTAGCTGCCGTCTTCCATATAGAGACGGATGCCGGGGACGCCCGATTCGCCGTTGTCCTGCACTTTGTTGGCGTTGGCGTCGACGTAGATTTTACCAAAGACCACGCCACGATCGGTGAAGACGCCGGGGGTGACCTGAACGTGGACTTCGGCGCGGTTGCTTCGGATGCCGCGTTCCTTAGTGTCCCACGCTTCGGCGCGGTTGATCCCGTCGCCATCGGTAGCGCCGACGGTGACATGAACGCGGTAGGTGAGAGAGACGGTGGAATCTTTGTCAAGGCGACCGATGCGGAACTCGACGTTGCCGCCATCGGCCTTGGGATCTTCGATCTTTTTGCCTTCGAGACGGGCGCTCCCCTTGCGGTAGCGGAAGCCGAATGGGAGACGGTCGGAGACGAGGACGTTGCGTAAATCACGCCCGGAGACGTTCTTGACGCGGACGACGTAATCGAGCGATTCGCCCAGTTCGACGACGCTGCGCGAGGCGGCTTTGTCGACGAAGAGACCGGCGGCACCCTTGACGGGATCGCCGGGGATGTCGAACCAGGTGGTCCAGCCGACGCCGCCCGATTGGAAGGGGTAGCCGTAGGAGCCGTTGGAATCGATGATGCGGCCCGGAGGCAGATTGCCCGGCTTGATGTCCGAGGTGAATTTATAACCCGGCACGGTTTCGATGACGATCCGGTAATTGCCCGGAGGAACGACGGGGAAGTGGTAGCGCCCGTCGGGGCCGGTGGTGTAGGTGGCGGAGATCTGCTTGCCATCGAAGTCATAGACAACGGCGGGCATCCCGGTGGCACTATTGATCAGCGTGACTTTGACGCCGGCGATCGGCGAGTTGGTCTTGGAGTCGAAAACGATGCCGCCGGGGGAGGATTCGATGACGATCTGTGCCTCGACTTCATGCACGCCGTCGATGGTGGCGATGATCGTATCGCCTTCGACGGTTTCCATGATGCCGTTACCGGCCTTAACGTCGTTTTGGAGTGCGGAGCGGGTCGGTACCGGGGCGACGACGCGGAAGATGCCGGTGTTCGGGCCGGTTTCGACGACTTCAAAGCTCTCCTTGTCGCCGGTTTTCTTGGAGGTCAGGGTGATGATCGCCCGATCAATGGCATTGGGATCTTTGTTCCCGGCGACCCAGCGCACTTCAATGTGAAGAGGGCTGCCGAGCTGGGTCACGGCGACGATATTTTTGTAGTCGCGGTCGTAATAGAGGATGGAGGGGGGAGCCTGCTCGATCTTGAAGCTGATGACACCGGAAGTGATCTGCTTGGGACTGAGGGTGTGATCGAGGAAATGGACGGCGGCGAGGTTTTCGACGCGGGTTTGATCGGGAGTCGGGTCGAGGTTGAGAACCAATTCCATCGACCGGCTGGTGCCAATCGGGAAATCGCTATAGGCGGCAGCGACATAGTCAATCTCAGTGAGGTTGCCGGGCTGGGTCGTTGTATAGGTAAATTGCGGAGAACCCTTGAGGTGGTAGAGCAGGTGGGTGGCTCCGTCAGCCTTTTCAATACGAAGGAAGGAGGTGCCTGCCGGGATGCGGTCTTCGAGCAGGTAGAGGGAAAGCTGGGTGCCGTCGACAGTGACGGGGAGCGGGTAGGCAAGGCTGTCAGGACGCCGTTGCGCAGAGAGGTGATAGAGAAGTTCGCTGCCGGTGAGTGGCAGGGTGGAACGGAGTTCTTTGTTAACCGTGAAGGCCGTCGGGTACTGCAGCGTGGCAGTGACGGCGTTGGAGAAGAACCGCGTCGGTTCGTTGGTCTGCGGGGCGTTGAAGGCGAGTTCCGCCTTATTGATAATGGAGGTCGGCGCAGCTTTCGGGCCCGCGGTATTCGGCGTTTGCGAAAAGGCAGGCGTGAGCGGCATCAACCACGTCAGGCAGGCAAGAAGAAGTGTCGTCAGGAACTTCGCGTGCATGGAGAAGGTCGATGAAAGGCTCAAGAACTGGCTCCGTAAGGAGGACATGAATAAAAAAGGACGGGAGCGTTTCCCACGGGGGAGGGGAAAGTGGCAGCGGGAGGATGGAACTCCCGCTGCCAAGGTTGGTTAACTCACCAGAGGCTGGTTAGTTAGTGTGCATCAATGATGACCGTGAACTCGACCGTCGCAGTCTGACCTGCACCGAGCGTACCGACGGTAAACTCAAGGGCGCGGGTCGAGGTGTTGTAGTTTTCAGCGATCGTTCCCGGATTCTTGGTGATGGAACCGGTAACCAAGGTGGTGAAAGCAGGCACGGTATCGTGCAGCTTCACGTTGGTTGCCGTACCGTTACCAGTGTTGGTCACAACGAGGCGATAGGTGATCTCCTGACCGGGATCAGCCTGAGCAGAGCTCGTGCTGAAGGGGCCATTACGATTGCCGACGGATTGCAGCTTGCGGATCTCGAGGTCGCTGACGAAGACCGTGGTCGTGTCAGTGGCCGAGGCGGTGCCGCCCTGTACGCTGGTCGCGGTGATCTGCGTACCATTGCTCAACCCTTCGGCAGCGCCGGGCGGGATGGAGACAACGGCGATGATGCCGGTGGATTGACCAGCAGGAAGCACGATCTGAGTCTTGCTGCCAGCGGTGATCGTAATCAACTCATGGCCAGGCTGCCCCGGGAGGTACTCGGTGGCACCAGCGGGAACCTTGTAGAGGATGGTGTCCCATCCGCCGCCGAGGCTTTCATTCTTATCGAAGGTCACCGTCTGCTCCTGGTTGCCGGTGTTGGTCAGCGTGTGGGAGTAGCTGACGGTACCGCCGGGATACCCCTGACCGGTGTTGTTCGGGGTCAGGACGATGGTGCTGACTTCGGCAACGACCACGCGGTCGACAATGGTGTCGGTCGCGCCGGTGATCGGCGAGGTGATCCGGTAGGTGATGTCATGGGTGCCCGGAGGCGTGCCGGCAGGAACCGAGACAACAGCGCGGTAGCCGACGCTTTGACCCGGGTTGAGGTTGCCGGTGTTGACGATCGGCGTCGTGCCGGTACCGGTGGCACCTTGATGGAAGGCAACACTCCAGCCAGCGGGGAGCGTGCTGCTCACCACCGAGATGTCGTAGTTGTCATAGCGTGAACCGGTGTTCTCTGCGAAGAGAACAAAGGTCGCCTTGCCGCCAGGAAGGGTGTTTTCGGAGAGTTTGTAAACACCGTCATCCGGGCCGACACCGACAGCACCAGTCTGTGAGGCGGCGGCGGTATTGGTTTGGTCAACCGACGGGCGGACGATCTCGATCGGGCCGTCCACAGCAGGCGGGCTCTTGATGGTCGGATCACTGTTGGAGGTCGCCACCTTGGAGACGACCAAACCACCGGTAGGGATGGTGTATCCCGATGGGAGGGTGTTGGGCAGGGTGATCTTGAGGACCACCGTGAACGTCCCACCCGGAGCGATCGGAGGCGTGTCAGGGAACTCATCCGTATCCGTGGAGAGGAGCGGGGTGGAGCCATCCGGATGGAAGAACTCAAACCGCGTGCCATCAGGGTAGTTGCTGCTTTCGAGCTTGATGTTGTAGCTATCGGTCGTCGTGCCGGTGTTGGTCACCACGTTGTTGAACGAGTGAGAACCACCGAGCGGAACCTGTGGAGGCGTGGTCGGCGGGGTCGGCGGCGTGATGGTCACGCTCTTGGTGCCATCGACGTTCACCTCAACGGTGTTGGTGTTGGTCGGAGAGGTCGGAGGAGCCGTGGTGCTCGGCTTGTAGGTGTACTGAGCCGTGTTGAAGAGCTTGGTGCCGGATGCAAGGCTGGCGCTAACGAGAGCCTTGAACTTCACCGTACGGGTTTCGCCCGGGGCGATGCTGCCGACGGTCGCCTTGAATTTGGCGGTTGTGTTTTCGACAAGAAGCGTATTGGTGCGAACGCCATCAGGTACGTTGGTCAGATTGGCATTGTCGGCGATGGTGCCGCCGGTGTAGATGCTCCAGACCGTCGAATCACTGACGAGGGTCATTCCGGTTGGCAGTTCGTCTTCGATGACGACGGTTTCAGCCAATCCGGCGCCGGTTGCCGTGTAGGTCAAGGTGACTTCGACTTCCGTTGCGGTGCCAGCACTGGTGGTGGTCGGCGTCATCGACTTGGTGACGTTGACCGTGGTGGCGTTGGCGAGAACGGTTAACACGTCCGTATTGAAGGCCGTGATGGCGGGGGTGGTCGTGCTGGTCGCGGTGACGGTGAGGGTCGTTCCGTCATTGGAGACTGCGCTACCGGGGACGGTAACAACGATCACGAAGTTGAACGATTCACCTGCTGCGAGCGGAATGTTGGGGTTGGTAATCTCCTGATTGAGATTGGGAACCCCGGTGCCGTCGGTGTCGCGATAGATCTTGTAAGATCCAGTCGGGAAGCCGTTGGCGATCGCCTCGGTAATCGCGAGGGTGTAGGTGTCCTGCCCGTTACCGGTGTTGGTCAACGTGTGCGGGAAGACAACCTGAACGCCGGGCGCCGCATTGCGGGTGTGATTGGAGATCAGGTGGATGCCTGCAACCTGCTGAACAATGGTCGTGACCGTGTTGGAGGTCGCGATCTGAGGGTTGTTGGCTCCGTCGAGGTACGACGCGGTGGCGACGTTACCGATGACGGTGTTAGCCGGAGGGGCTTGGGAGAAGGTCGGCTGAGACGGAGGCGTTGGGCCCTGTGCCATTGCCATAACGGCCATGGCCAACAGGAAGACAAGAGCACTTGCCCATGTCCCCAACGTCGGCAGCGACCGGCGTATGGTATTACTGATTGGTTTCATGTTTTGGTGGTTGGTTTGGTGGTGGATTGGTTTCTGTTAAGGATGGGGTTCGCCTTGCCTCGCTGTGAGGTTATGGGTTGGCTGGCGATGGCGCGGGTGTTGGGGTGGTGGGGATCGTTTGGTTCACTGTGACACGGAGCGACACGACGGTTTTTGCTCCGGCGGCCAGTTCGGCGATTTCCCAGCGGATGGCGCGGTAGGCGTCAGCAGGGGCGGGGCGGGACTCTTCCTTCCCGCCTGCCGTGGTGACGGTGCGGGTGATCGGGTAGGAGACAAAGGTGGAGCCGTCGGTGGTCGCTTCCTTCGCTGCCGGGGTGATGGAATCAGGGACGAGTGTCACGCCGGCCGGGATCGGGATGACTGGAGCGATGCCTTGAAGGGAGCGATCGCTAGTGTTCTCGCAGGTGGCGGTGTAGAGGATCGTGTCTCCCGGTTTGGCTTCTTCCGCTGGAGAAAGGCTCTCTTTGCCTTCAGCATCTTTTTCGACCCGTTGCGCCGTGAGTTCAATGCGGATCGGCTCCTGTTGGGTAGCAGGGGATTCAATGGCTTGCGGCTGCTCAGGAGCAGCTTCCTGCTGGGCGTGGGCAGAGAGGCTCCCAACGACGAAAACGACCGCCAGCGAGAGCATCACCCGAAGGCGGGTGGCATCGCAGAGAGAGGTCGTTAAAGACGTGGAAGAGCGGCGAGGATGGCTACTGATACTCATGTTGGATTGTGTTTTTTTTGAAAGTGATCCTTTGGGGAGAGTGCGGTGATCGGTGGTTTCAAGCGTAAAACAGACCTTTGGCGGACCCTCACGTTTTGCGTGTGAAGGAGCGTCGATAACAGGTGTGTGTGGGCTTACCCTTTTTGAAAGGGAGGGCGGGGAGGAAAAGTTCCCGCTTTCAGAAGAGAGGTGGGCCGATCAGGCGATGGCTCAGCGTTGCACGGAAGGCAACGCGGGATGGAAAAAACACAAAGCTGGTTTCAGGTTCTTGTCGTTTCGGTCGGTTTTTGGGTTGGTGGTTAAGGGATGTTTCCCGCTCTCCTGCTCTTGCTGAAAATTGGATGTCAGAAAGGTTGGCAAGCCGGGTACGTTGAAGTTCGTACGCAGAAAAGCGAATAATTTTGACCAGTGCAACCTTAAAGACACGAAAGGGATGATTTTGGGGGATAAGTGGTCGAAAAAATGAGGAAATGACTCGGTTTTCTCAAGAATGAGATGATATTTTCAGGTCGACTCGCCTCAGGGAATCCCGGAACGTAGGGTCGTGCGCCCGATGCTCTCCGTTTACCTTCTTTTACTTACAGTGGCCGTGGTGGCTTTTTGTTGGTGGGCGGCGACTCCCAGTGATGGGGGGCTCAACCGTGGTGCAGCCCCCCTTCCCGTGGCGGTTGAGCAGCGCTCTCAAGCAGAGACGCGTCTCCCTTATAGAGTGGAGGAGAAGAGGGGCTCCCAAGAGAGGGGTCCAGAGGCGCCATCGCCTTTGCCGCCTCATGGGGTGCGATGGAGCGATGGGATTGGCGTCTGTCCGTGTCCTCGGCATCAGGGTGGGGCTCAGGGAGTTACGCCTGATCCGAATCTTTTTTAGGCGTTTGGCATTAAAATTGCTTTTTCTCGAAAACCGGTTTTTCCCGGTTGCTTGGAAAATCGTATGGAAAAACGCTTTGCCCCGGCAGAAGGGCCACCTATAAGAAGGAGGGCGCTGCACCTTCCGCGTTGGGGAGGAAACCGCTGGTTTCTCTTGCCTTTGGCAGGGCAGCACCAACACTGGCGTCTCTTTCCTGATAAAGACCACCTTTTTTCCCATGAGTTCCAACACTTCCGGTATCCGCCCGCAAAAGCCTTCAAAATCGCAGAAATCGACCACGACGACTACCGCACCGCAGAAATTGCTGGTGGCCAACCGGAGTGAAATCGCCATCCGCCTCTTCCGGTCGGCTTCGGAACTGGGGCTCAGGACGGTGGCGGTCTACGCGCAGGAGGACAAACTCTCCGTCCATCGCTTCAAGGCAGACGAGGCGTACGTGGTCGGTGAGGGGAAGGGGCCGGTCGGCGCTTACCTCGATATTGACGGGATTATCGCGTTGGCTCAGGAGAAGGGGGTCAGTCTGATCCATCCCGGTTACGGTTTTCTCGCCGAGAACGCCGCTTTTGCCCGCGCCTGTGCGGCAGCGGGGATCACTTTTGTCGGACCGAAGCCGGAGTTGCTCGAACTGATGGGTGACAAGGTGGCGGCCCGCGCGGTCTGCCAACGTCTGGAGGTTCCGACCCTGCCGGGGACGGAAGATCCGCTCACCGACCGCGAAGAGGCGCTCAAAGCCGCCAAGGCGATCGGTTTCCCTCTGATTATTAAAGCGGCTTTCGGCGGTGGCGGGCGCGGAATGCGCGTCGTCCACAAGGCGGAGGATCTCGTCTCGCTCCTTGATGAAGCCCAAGGCGAGGCGGAGCGGGCTTTTGGCAATCCTGCTGTTTTTCTGGAGAAATATATCGCTCGGGCCAAGCACCTTGAGGTCCAGATCCTCGGTGACCAGCACGGCAACGTCCTCCATCTTCACGAGCGCGACTGTTCGGTGCAGCGGCGCCACCAGAAAGTGGTCGAGATCGCGCCGTCGGTCGATCTCGATGATCGCGTTCGGCAGGAGTTGTGTGATGCAGCGGTCCGCATCGCCAAAGATATCGGTTATGACAACGCGGGGACGGTGGAGTTCCTCCTTGATCTTGATACCAACGACTGGTTCTTCATCGAGATGAACCCCCGCATTCAGGTGGAGCATACGGTCACCGAGGTGATCACCGGCATCGACATTGTCCGTTCGCAGATTTTGATCGCGCAGGGGGCGACGCTGCACGGGCCGGAAGTGGCGTTGCCGGAGCAGGATGCTGTGCCACGAAACGGCTACGCGGTCCAGTGCCGGATCACGACTGAAGATCCTGAGAACAAATTTATGCCCGATTATGGGCGGATCGTCGCTTACCGTTCTGCCGCAGGGTTCGGCATCCGGCTCGACGGGGGGATGGGCGATGCCGGTAGCGTGATTACTCCGTTCTACGATTCGCTGCTCGTTAAAGTGACCGCGAGTGGCGGGACGTTCCCGCTCGCCCTCCAGCGTGTCGACCGTGCGTTGCGCGAGTTCCGGATTCGCGGGGTGAAGACGAACATCCCGTTTCTGGAGAACGTCATTAGCAATGAAACCTTCCGCGCTGGTAACGCAACGACGACGCTCATTGATACCACGCCGTCGCTCTTTGTTTTCAAGCAGCGCCGCGACCGCGCGACGAAGCTGCTTAGTTTCCTCGGGGAAGTGACCGTTAACGGTAACCCGCAGGCGAAGGGGCATAAGCTCAAGGGAGCGCTTCCGGTGATCACTCCGGTGAACTATGATCGCGAGAGTGCACCGCCCGCTGGTACCCGCCAGAAGTTGCTTGAACTCGGGGCGGAAAAGTTTGCCCAGTGGACACGGGAACAGACGCAGCTTCTCATTACCGACACGACTTTCCGCGATGCTCACCAGTCGCTTCTGGCGACGCGCGTCCGTAGCTTCGACATGCTGGCGATCGCTGACGCCGTGGCGCGGCGGGCTCCGAGCCTTTATTCCATGGAGATGTGGGGCGGGGCGACCTTTGACACCGCGATGCGCTTTTTGCGTGAAGATCCGTGGGTAAGGTTGCGCGAGTTGCGCGAGCGCATCCCTAATATCTGTTTCCAGATGCTCTTCCGCGGTTCCAATGCGGTCGGTTATTCCAACTATCCCGGGAGTGTTGTCGCCGGGTTTGTGAAGCATTCGGCTGAAGCGGGGATCGACATCTTCCGCATTTTCGATTCCCTTAACTATACTCCCAATCTCAAGATCGCTATGGAAGCGGTCCGCGAGACTCACGCCATCTGTGAAGCGGCGATTTGCTATACCGGCGACATTCTCGACCCGGCCCGTAGCAAGTATTCGCTCAAATATTATGTGGAGATGGCTAAGGAACTCGAACGGATGGGAGCGCACATGCTGGCGATCAAGGATATGGCCGGGTTGTGCCGTCCCTACGCTGCCTATCAACTCGTCAAAGCGCTCAAGGAAGAGGTCGGCCTGCCGATCCATTTCCATACTCATGACACCAGCGGGGTAAACGCCGCTTCAATCCTTAGGGCATCGGACGCCGGGGTCGATGTGGTTGATCTTGCGCTTGCTTCGATGAGTGGCTCGACCAGTCAGCCGAATCTCAACTCGATTGTGGCTGCGTTGCAACACACCGAGCGCCAGACCGATCTCGATCTCGATACGCTCAATGAGTTCTCCGACTACTGGGAGAGCGTGCGGGAGCATTATCAACCCTTTGATACAGCACCGAAGGCGGGAAGCGCGGAAGTCTATCTCCATGAGATGCCCGGCGGGCAGTTCACGAATCTCAAGGAACAAGCCGCCTCGATGGGGCTTGGACACCGCTGGCCGGAGATCGCCCGTTGCTATGCTGAGGTGAATCTTCTCTTTGGGGATATCGTCAAGGTTACCCCCTCGAGCAAAGTCGTTGGTGATCTCGCCCTCTTCCTCTTTACCCGTGGGATCAAGCCGGCTGATGTGGTTAACCTCCCGCCGGGAACGCCGTTCCCTGAATCGGTCATTGACATGCTCTCAGGCGGGCTGGGCGAGCCGATGGGGGGCTGGCCGGAGAAGCTGGTGGAAGTCGTCGTTGGCAAGGAGAAGCGGAGCGCACTGGCTCCGGAGATCGACATGGAAGCGACTCGCGCCCAGTTGACGACCAAGCTCAAGCGCGACGCTAGCGATGACGATCTCTATAGCTACCTCATGTACCCGGAGGTCTTTAACGAATTCGCCAAAGTCATCCGGGAATATGGTAAAATTTCGGTGTTGCCGACGGCGGCCTTCTTCTATGGGCTCAAACCCGACGAAGAGATCGCTGTGGATATTGAGGAAGGCAAACGCCTTTACATCAAGCTCATCCAGATCAACTCACCTGACAAGGATGGTCAACGCACCCTTACCTTTGAACTTAATGGCGTACCGCGTCAGACGGTGATTGTCGACAAGGCGCTCGGCGGCAAGCCCAAGCAGCGCGTTAAGGCCGACCCGGCTGATCCGCTTCAGGTCGGTGCGCCGATCCCCGGGATGATTACCGCTGTTAGCAGCAGCGTGGGCAGCAAGGTGAGCAAGGGCGATAAGCTGATCACGCTTGAAGCGATGAAGATGCAGACGACGATCTACGCGCCGGAAGATGGCGTGGTGGTGGAACTGCTCGTTGCTGTTGGCGATTCGGTGGAGAGTAAAGACTTGCTCGTACGCGTTAAAGTCTAGGCTTACGAATTCGAAGGAAAAACCCGGAGGTGCGAAAGCGCCTCCGGGTTTTTTGTAAGCTGATTTTGACTTGGAACGCGCTTGAAGCGCTAGACTAGCTGTGAGCGATAATCAGTTCGCGTGGGAAGCTGGAGAGCCGCTCCGCACCCTTCTCCGTTACCAACAGGTTATCGATGATTCGTGCGCCGAGTCGCTCAGAGCCAATGAAGATCGGTGGCTCCACTGTGATCACCATTCCCGCTTCCAAAGTATAGGAACAATCATCGAGCAATTGGAGCGGTTCCGCCCATCCCGGTGGAAATCCGGGGGCGAGGCCGTAGCCAGAGAGGTGAACCCGTTCACGGCGCGTGAAGCCTGCCTCTTCCAGAAATTTCTTCGCTGCCAGATGGGGCGCGACTGCCGGGACTCCTGCCCGAACTTCTGCGATGAAGGCATCGCAAGCCTCCAACGCTAACCCGGTGAGTTCTTTCATCCGCGCTGTCGGTTCCCCCATGACAAACTGGCGTCCGAGGGTGGCGGTATAGCGGTGACTGGTGGCGCCAAATTCCAGATTGCCGAAATCACCCGGTTGCAGACGGCGCAGCGTCGGTGCTCCGTGGCTGAAGGCGGTGCGCTCTCCGCTCACCAGATTGGGAGGGCTGGCGGCGAGAGCGCTCCCATCGCGCAAAAGCTGTTCACAGACGACACCGATTAGTTCCAATTCACTCTTGCCAGTGGCGAGGGCTTGGGTAAAGGCTTTCATTCCCCGGTCGGCCCGTGCGGCAGCTTCGCGGATATAGCCAAGCTCTGTCGGTGATTTGACCAGCTTGAGATTATGAACCAGATGGCTAGGTTCCGCAACGAGGGCTTTGCCTAGCCACTCCCGCAAATGGAGGTAGTGGTAGGGATGGAGGTAATAGCCGGGAACCTCCATGCCGACCTTGTCGTTGCGGATGCCGAGATCGCTAGCGACTTTCTCAAAAGCTTCCATCGGGCTTTCGGCAACGCCGCCACCCCAAGGGATCACTTCATCAACCCAAGCATCGGCCTCCCATTCGTTGACCTCGCCTTCACGGGTGAGGAGGGTGAGCCGATCGTGGAGGGTGGAAATGAGAAGGACCTGAAACTCCTGATAGCTTTTCGCGTCCGACCCGGTTAGCCAATGGAGCGAAACCGGGTGGAAGAGAAGCATCCACTCCAGCCTCGCCTCTTCCATCGCCTGCCGGACCCGGCGGCGGCGCTCTGCAAACTCCTCCCGGCTGAAGTCGTGGCGCGACATGGCTACCCGAGGAGATGGCGCAAGACCATCTGGTCCAGCTCCTGATAGTTGCGCTCGGCGACGAGCTGCGCGGCGTGCGCTTCATCAAAGCTGCGCACCTTCTCCAGCAGGCGCTGGAAGGTCTCCCGGGAGTTGGCGAGATGGGCCGTGATCTGCTTCTCATCCGTCGGACGGAACGGGTAGACTTCAAAAGCGATGAACTCGCCGTTTTTGCCGTAACCATTGCGTTCCAGAACGCGAACCTGATTGAAAGCGCTGCGGAGATTGGTGCTCCCAAACGGTTTGTCTTGCTCAAACTTGAGGCCGTTCTGGTCATTGAGATGGATGCACCAGAGCTTCCCTGCGGCGAGGGCGAACTCCATCTCATCCACCGGGTCGAGCCCGGCGAGGGTGCAGTGGGAGCTTTCCAGCAGCAGCCCGACGCGGGAAGGATCTTGGGTTAGGTAAGAGAGGGCAATCGCGTGGCCGGGGGTAGGGATAAAAGTGGTGTCGACCGGTTCGTTCGGCTTCGGTTCGAGCACGATGCGAATCTCCGAGTCGGCAGCGAGCATGGTATTGATCGCGTGGACGAGTTGCTCCGTCGCTTTGCGGCCATCTTTGGCTTCGCGCAGGTAGGTCCCGTCACGCACCAGACAAAGATCAACCAGACGGCTTCCAACGGTTCGGGCAATTTCCACGGCGCGCACGGCCCGATCAATGGCATAGGCACGGGCGCTGGCGTCGTTGCTGGTAAAGGCCCCGTCAATGGTACGCGGGTCGAACCAAAGGCGCGGGGCGATCAGATCGATCACTAACCCGGCGTCCTCAAAGCGCTTGCGGGTTTCTTCGGCTTCCCTAATGACCTGTGCGTGCGATTTGCTGTCGATGTCGGGGACGACGTCATCGTCATGCAGCATCATGGCATCAAAGCCGAGCGTTTTAGCAGCGTTGATCTTCCATTCCAGCGGGAAGGAAGGGCGCACGGCGGGGCCGGCGACATCGGCGCCGTTGCTAAGGTTCCACGGGCCGAAGGAGAAGCGGTAGGAGTTCATAAAAAAGACTAGCTGATTTCGCTGCGAGTGATCCAACGTCCCTCTTTGATGGAGCGGAGCGCCGCCTCGATCAGTTCTACAGCGTGGAAGGCATCCTCCACGGTAGCGATCTGGGGCTGGCGTCCTTGGGCCATGCACGAGGTCAGGTAGTCAAATGCGGCTCGCAGCGGGCCGTATTCAACCCCGTAAATGCTATGTCCATAAGCGAGGTTCGGGATCGAGACCCCCTCCCCGGTGATGCTATAGAGGCCAAGCTGGGGCATCTGGACTTCATCGACTCCTGCGGCGGAGACGATGGTGGCAAAGTCGTTCTCAATACAGCCGTTCTGTTTGGGGAGATACCACCCCCCTTCGACGGAACTGGTGACGCCGTTTTCGTATTCAATGAGAATCGTCATCCCGTCAATTTGCCCCTCGGAAAAGCGAGTTTCCATGGCGAGGACACGGCGGAAGCGGCTCTCGGCAAAGGCGTTGCTGATCTCGATCTCGTGGCAGAGCATCGAATAGGCGGGGTGAACACGGCCATAGGTCTCCTTTTCCAGCCGGGTGCGCCGGTCGCGGAAGGAGAGGTGGTGCTTGGCTACCCCTTGGAGTTTTTCAAAAAGGGAGACCAGCCGGTGTTCAAAACGCAGGCAATGCCCACTCATCGCGGTGAGTCCGCGTGAAAGCTCAACGATCTCTCTCGCCTCGGTTAGTGAGGTCGCTAGCGGTTTTTCAATGTAGATCGCTTTACCGGCGGCGGCGACTGTCCGGAACGGTTCGAGGTGGTGCTGTTCCGGGGTGGCGATGGTGACCAGTTCGATTGAGTCATCACTAGCCAGCGCATCAAGGCTTGGATAGCTCCTCCCGCCGTAACGGGCGGCGAGTTCCTCCCCGCGTGCAGCTTCGAGGGTGTAGAGACCGGCGATTTCGACCTGTGGCATCCCGGCAAGGGTGCGCAAGTGGGTTTCGCCAAAGGCACCGCCACCAATCACGGCGGCTTTCACTTTTTTAAGGGAGGTCATGGCTATGAAGGGAAGGTAACGGTTGTGAAGGGAAGGGGGCGACGGGAAAGCGTTGGTCAGTTTTAAGGACCAGAGGCTTTGCTCACCGTATCGCCGGGGTGGAAGTCGGGCATGATGAGATTCTCATTGGGGGGCAGAACGCGGTTGAGCGCCAGCTTGAGGACGAGCTTGACCGATTTGTCGATGAGCTTGAAGTGGACACTATAGCAAGTGACACCGAAGGGGAAAACGGAGAAGATCGACGCGGTTTCGCAACTAATGAGGGAAACATCGCCCGGGACGGCGAGGCCGAGTTGTTGCAGGGCGAAGAGCGTCGTCACGCCGTCGTACGGGTTGAAGACAAAGATGCCGGTGGGGCGATCGGGTTGGTGAAAGAGTTTTTCGAGCTTGCGATGGAGCTGGAGGGCGCGCCCGGTCGCGCGGATGGCAACGCAATGGGTCGGAGCGGCGTCGCGGTTTAAGGTCTCCTCAAAACCGTGCTGACAGCGCAGATCGCCGGTGCGCAGATCGGCGGGGAGGATGAGGCCAAGGCGCTGGTGGCCACGGGAGAGGAGGTAACCGGCAGCGTGGCGTCCCATCGCTTCGTAGTCCCATTCGCTGGAGGGGAGGAGCACTTGCTCAAAGCGGCTCCCACGGACAAAGGTCGGCAGGCGAAGGTCGGAAAAGAAACGCTGAACCGTGGCCGAGACGGAGAGGAGGACGTGGCAGAGCGCCGGGTGTTGAAAAGCGACTTTCTCCAACAGTTTACGCGGTGGGTTTTCCCGCGCGAGTTGCGCTTCTTCGATCAGGATGAGGCGCAGGCCGCTCTGGGCGAGGGTATGTTGAAGTTCCCCGACAAAGCTAACCATATCGGCCGCCTGTTGATGGAGCGGGCGACCGGTGATGAGGACGACCGCCCCCGGGGTGGGCGGGGGTTGGGTGTCGCTGGCGGTAATGAGGGTGTTTTGCCGATGGCGGACTTCGACTAACCCCTCGTGCCGCAGAATATCAATGGCAGCCCGTAGCGTCGGGCGGCTGATCTGGAGAAAGCGGCAAAGGTGGCGCTCCCCGGGGAGCGAGTCCCGCCAGATGCCGCTAGCGATCCCTTCGCGGATGCTGGCGGCAGCCTGAGTCGCGAGGGAATAACGGCGCGGCAGCTCCATGCGCCGATCTAAGGGCGGCGCTGGCGCTGGCTCAAGGAAAATCGCCGGGTGCGGGGTGGCGTGGGCGGCGTCAGACCACCTCGCCCTCGCGGAAGGAGAACGCTTCGATGGCGCGGCGTTTCTCCCGGAGATCGTCGATGGTGTAGAGGTGTTTCTGGGCCTCTTCGGCATAGGGGATCATCGGGTAGACACGGATGATCTGCTCCATGGCGGCGATCCGTGGCAGTTCCTCCTGAAGAAGCGCGGTGATGATCGGCGCCTGCTCCTGCGCCCCTTGCGGAGAAGCGAAGTAGGCGAGCGTCGCCAGCCGGAACTTGACGAAGGAGGAGGTCGAGGAGAGGTGGAACCAGACCGTGCGTGCGATGTTAAAATCCTCAAAGCCGGGCGTCTCCAGCAGCGCATCGAAGTTGGGCAAGGCATCGAAGGGATTCTCCACCCCGAAGCTCTCAGCCAACAGGCGCACCCCCTCCGCCCATTGCGCGGTGAGTTTGTCAAAGAGGAAGGTCACCTGCTCGGGCTTGAGACTGCCGCACCATTCGGAGAGTTTCGTGCCGCGTCGGCCCGATTCAGCAAGGAAGTACCACGGCATGTCGATCTCCTCAGGCGTGAAGACCCATTCAAAGCCGGTCCCGTGCATGTGGGGGCCGTAATAGATCAGGAAGAGATCGAACGGGAAGTATTCGAAGGCTTCGTCGAAAGATTGCCACGCGCGGACGGCGACATCCGCCCGCTCCGGCCCGTAGAGTTCGAGGGCGATTTCGCGAACTGTGGGGTTGATCGCGTCGGTGCCAAAGCCGTCGTCGCTAAAGATGCGGCTCGCGAGCCGCGCCATCGGCGTGGTGGCATCCCCACCGTAGTTCCAGCACCCCATTAAGCCCCGGGTGTCATAGTCACGCATGGCGATCATCTTTTTCGCCAGTCGGGTAAAGAGCGGGAGGTAAGGAACGACGAGGAACTCGTGGGTCACGTTGACCATGATCTTGCCCCAAAGCTCGTGCCCCTCCGAGTGAGCCGCTTGCGCCGTCCCGATAAAGAGGGGCGATGGCCCGAGGTAGCTAAAGCTGTATTCATCGACGGTCAGGGCGATCCCTTCGACCTCCTTGCTCCCGCCGCGCTGCATGTCGCAGAGGATAATGATCTCCTTGTCGAGACCGGCGATCAGGTTGCGCTGAGGGGCTTCTTCATACATCCCCCAGCTCCAGTTCCATGCGACGACCCGCGCCGTCGCGCTCGATTGGCGGATGCCGCGCCGGATCTTTTCAAGCACATCCTGCACGGTAGCGATCGAGGTGCTTTGAGCGCAACGGGGGCACTCCACCTTGCGGTATTTGAAATCTTCGTTGAGCAGGTTGCGCTCATCGACGTTGGAAAAACAGTGGCTCAGGATTTCCGACGCCGTAATGGTGATCACCCCGGCGAGGTTGGGGCACTTGGCAAAGACTTCCGCAAACCCGCCGACGAGGTAGCGTTCCGTAAACTCGCATTGGGTGCAAAAGGCGTGCGTCGCTTCGTAGGCTGAGGCGAGCGCATGTTGCGAGAGCGGGTTGAATGGCCCCTTGAGATCGGGGTAGCGTTCAAAGAGTGGCTCCGGCTCGCGGAATCCCTTAGGCTCGTTGATATAGAGATAGACATTAACCCCGGCAGAGCGTCCGATCTCGACGATCCGGTTGAGTGCCTCGATCCGCTCGGCGTTGCGATCATTCCAGTGGGGCGCTTCCTCAAAGGTCGCCAACTGGCGCAGTTGCCCCCGCAGCCAGATCGCGGTATAGCCACCTTTACGAACCGACTCGAAGTAGGCGGTGTCAAACTTGTGGCACTCTTCAAGGATCTCATCTCCGTAGAAATTGGTGCTGCAATTTCTCAAGATCAATTCCCGGTGTTTTGGAAGGGTGGTCATGGGGTGTAAAAAAGGGCAGAAGGGTGGCGAATCGTGACTGGGGAAGCGATAGCCTTACCTTTCGCTTTCTTCGCCGTCCCTTCAACTGAAACGCTCTGGATAATTTTGTTGACCAGATTGCCCCGATGCGAAAATTCCTGCGCAAAGAAAAGATCGTTTTACGCCATGCCTTAACCTGCTACGGTGGCGGCCTTCATGACTGCTGACCTTCCAGAAGATCCACCTCTTTCCCGTTCTTTGCGCCGAGTGTCGATGGAGGTGATTGCTGCCGAGCTGGGCGTCTCCATCGCGACCGTCTCCCGCGCCCTTAACGGCAAGCCGGGGATTTCGGAGGCCATGCGCACCAAGGTTCATGAAGAGTTGCGCAAGCACGGTTACCGCAAGCGCGGTGGCGATGGTGCGGCTAAGAAAGAGGAGCGCCAACAGAGCCTTGCTTTCGTCGTCTCCAACGATCTCTTTGAAGCGATCACCCGGGGGAGTGATTTTTACGGGCGGCATCTGGTGGCGGTGCAACGGGCGATTGCCCAAGCCGGGTATTACCCGTTGCTGGTCAGTTACGAACAGGATCTCAATGAAGAAGGGGTTTTGCGCTGTGTCGCGGAGGAGCGCGTCGCCGGGATCATTGGGGAGAGCTGGAACCCCGCCCTGCTGGAGCGTAGCAAAGTCCCCGTCGTCCTTTTCAACCGTGTCCATCAGCGCTACGTCGTTGATACCGTCGGGACCGATCTCCATATGGCTGCCCAGACGCAGCTTGAATATCTCTACGACCTCGGGCATCGCCGCATCGCCTGTCTGCGCTCGGCACCGTTGTTGGCTAACGATTGGGAGAATACCGCTTACTGGCAACAGTACCGCTCTTTTATGGAAGCGCGCGGTTTGCCGATACCGGAATGTTCCCGTATTCCTGCTGATTTCTCCGCTGGAGAGGTGGCGGCGGTGGAGCGGTTCACGGCGCAACTTTGTGCCGAGCGGGAGCAGCCGACCGCTGTCGTGACGTACGATCTTTATGCCGCCCGATTACTGGAGCAACTGACCCGCCGTGGCCTCTCCGTTCCGGGGGATCTGAGCCTGTGCGGTTTCAACGATCTTCAGGATGGAGCCAACCTTGCCGTTCCGTTGACCACATGGCGTCAACCGTTCGATGCGCTGGCGCAGGAGGCCGTCCGCTTGCTCGAAGACCGGATCCGGCGCAGCGATGACTTCCCGCCGCGTTTCGTCAGGATCGCCGGGGAGTTGGTGATCCGCGCTTCATGCGGCCCGGCCCCGGGTGGCGGGTAAGCGGCGCTGCACCGGGAGCGTTACGGCTGCTCAAGCCATTGTTCCAGAAATCGCGCGGTTTCGCGTTTCCCATCCCGATGAGCCTGCTCGATGGCGTTGAGTCCGGCGGCATTTTTCCGCAGCGGGTCCGCTCCATGTTCGAGGAGCTGCTTGAGCGGCGTTGTCGGGTGATGCCAGAGGGAGCGCATGAGCGGCGTCTCCCCTTTGGCGTTGGCGGCGTTGGGGTCGGCCCCGGCTTCGAGCAGTTCCAGCCGGAAGGAGGTCATCTCCGCATAGTCCCAGATGCAGGTCATCCAGAGCGGTGTCACGCCGTTCTTCGCGTTGCGGTATTCGAGCGTTGCTCCGCGTTCGAGCAGGAGCCGGGCAATATTGAGGTTGCGCGTTGCAATGGCGATGATCAATGGACTGTGTCCCTCGGCATCGGGCGCATCGATGGAGACCTCCCCCTTGAGCGCTTCGAGCAGTGCCGCTTCGTCGCCCCGTCGCGCGGCGTTGTGGAGTTTCCAGACCGGATCGTCGATCGGCTCGAATGGTTCATCAATGCCGTTGCGGCGCAGAAGGTCGATAATCCGTTGTCGTCCGGCGTGGTAAGCGACTTGAAAAGGGGTGCCGTGCCGGGTCTTCTCCCAGCCATTAGCACCGAGCCAGAGGAGCCACTGCGTCCCGTGGCTGTTATCGGCATGGACGGCAGAGGTTAGCTCGGTGTGGCCATTGAGCCGTTTGGAGAACGGAGATGCTTTGCTTAAAATCAGGTAGAAACGCATCTCATCAAAGGAGGCTCCGAGCCATCCCATGGTAGACATCAGCGGGGTGACACCCTGCCGGTCAGCCAGATTCGGATCGGCCCCGAGGACAAGGAGGTAGTAGACCACTTCGTCCCACCCGGCGCTGATCGCCCGATGGAGGGGAGTCCGTCCGGCCTCATCGCGCAGGTTGATGTTGGCGCCCTGATCGAGAAAGGTTTCGAGCTTTTCAAGATCGGCAACGCGGGCTGCTTCGTGAAGCGAGTTTTTGACGAAATGAGGCAACTGCCGGGGCGGCGACGGGGTCGGATTGGCGCTGTAGGCTTCCAGAAGAAAGGCGATCTCGGCAGCGGGGTTTCCGGACGAAGTCTGGGAGGGATCGACCTTCGCACCGAGCCAGAGCAACCCCTCCACACTTTTACTATCTCCCTTGGCGATGGCGACTTGAAGCGGGGTCTTCCCATCGCCCGCCGAGTGGTTGACATCAGCCCCGGCCATCAGCAGGAGGCGTTGCAAGCCATAATGCCCGGTTCGGATGGCGTCAAAGAGGGGCGTCTCTCCGGCGTGATTGGTGACATTGACCCCCGCTCCCTTGAGCATGAGCAGCAGGGCGTAGTCAGGCCAGTTGCGTCGGACACACCAGTGGAGCGGTGTATCTCCATTGGCGTCGCGGATGGTGTCAAAGGGTTGGCGTTGCGCTTCGAGCAGGCGTCGAAATTGCGGCGCTTTTTCCCACGGGAAGTGACCGGTACGGATCGCGTAAATGAACGGTGGTTCCTCGATGGGAGCCGTTTCGGGAGTGAGAGCGGGGGTAGGGGGTGGAACTGTCGTGACTGTGGTTGATGTAGGGACGGAAGGGGCCGCGGGCGGTTGGGCGATGGCCTCGGAGGTCAGTCGCGAGAGTGAGAGCGTGAGCAGTGCCGCCGCCCCGGCTCCGAGGGCGAAGTGGCGCAGGCGTTGGAGAAAGAGCGTTTGCAGCGTTTGTTGAGCGAGGGCAAGGACGCGGCTGATCGGGGCTTGGGCCGCATGGACGCCATGGAGCGCCATGCGGATCACCTCCCAGGTGGCCAGCGCGGCGCTCGCTGGGAGTGGCCGGGAGAGCGTTTCATGGGTAGGCAAGGTGGTGCCGAGGCGGTGGCGAAGGTGTTCACGCGCTCGGCTCAAACGCATGGAGATCGCGCTCGGGCTGCATTGGTGGCGGCGGGCGAGTTCTTCGAGCGTGCACCCTTCCAGATAGTGGCCGATCACGGCAGCCCGCAATTTGGGGGAGAGCGCGGCGATCGCTTCGTCGATCAACTCTCCTTGGGCGGCTGGCTTTTCATCCTTCTCCAGCAAGGCACGTCGGCCTGCCTCCGCCTCGCGCTGCTGTCGGCGAAGGTTGGAACGGAGGAGATCGTACGAAACCTGCCGTGCGACACGGTGCAGCCAACCGCCTAGCCCTTGCCGGGCGTCGATCCGCTTGGCTTTGAGCGCGAGAGCGAGGAACGTCGCCTGCGTTGCTTCACGGGCGGCCTCCTCCTCTCTCAGAATCCGGCGACAGACGCCGTGAACCATCGCCTGATGGCGGAGGACGAGGGCTTCAAACGCCTCCTGCGCACCCTCTTCATGAAAGGCACGGAGGAGCTGTTGATCTTCAGGGGTTGGCTTCATCTACCGTTGCTACCGGCGCAGCAACGTTAAAGGCACACATCTTTTTTACGAGATGTTTCCTCCCCCAGCGGTTCAGTTTCAGAATCGATCTCAATCTACGCGGGCGGGGGAGTATTGAGTGCGCGGTGCCGGTATTGGCTCGGCGTGATTTGCATGACTTTGCGGAATTGCCTGACGAAATACGACGGATCGGCGTAACCGAGTTTGTCGGCGATCATCTTGATGGATTGCGAAGTCTCCACCAGTAGGAAACAGGCATGGCTGATCCGTTCACGGATGATGTAGTTAGCGGGAGAATCGTCGGTGATCGCCTGCACGCGGCGCGTGAATTGGGAGGGGGAGAGACCCACCTTTTGCGCGAGATCGGGGATGGAGGAGTGGCTTTCTCGTGAATGTGCTGCTTCATCGAGAAGGCCAATCATCTTCTCATCCTCCTCGGCCTGTGGGGAATGGAAAGCTTCCCGCCAGAGGTGGGAAATCATCATGAGCACGCCCCACTCTGCCTGATGAAGACCAAGAGAGTCGTTCTGCCGGAACGAGGCGATGATGTCCCGGGAGAGTTCCAGAAACAGACTCATGCGCCGGATCTTACGGCCAAAGATCGGCTCCACCTTGCGAGCGGAGACACTCCCGTGGCATTCGGGGAAGAAATGAACCGAGAAGTTAGCCATGCCTTGCGCCTTTTGACTGGTGGCCCATACCTTCGTCCCGGGGGTGAAAAGGAAGCACATTCCCGGCTCCAACCGATATTCCTTATCGCGGGAGATTAAGCGGCCTGCACCTTCGGTCTGGAACCAGAAGTTGAAATGTGGGATGGTCGTATCCCAGATCCACGGCCAGAAGCTTGGCCGGTTCATACGTGGCCCGTAATTGATCAACTTGAGCTGAGTAAATGGCAGCATCGGAACTCTGTGTCCTTGTACGCTCATGCGTGAATAGTGCCATAAAACGGTTGAATCGTCCACTTCTCCTTGGGAGCTTCCGGGTTAATTTTTTGAAATGTGCTACTCCATTTCCCTCCAGAAGCTTGTTGGACTTCGGTTCGATCCATTTACGATTTCTCAAAAGTTGCGACCGAACTTGGCCTTCCACAAGACGATGCTATGGCTGCTTGCCCTCGTCGCTCTGATGGGCACGACGGGCCATAGCGGCGCAGCAACTCTGATCTATCAGCAGAACTTCGGGGCCACATCGACTGGTCAACTCACTGCGGTTGACTGGCAGGCGCTCTCATCATTTGAACCTGCAAACCTTGTTTCAGCCACCCAGCCTCATCAACACTATCTCGGGCTGTATGCGCTGTCGGGAGCCCCTAGTGATGCGCCCAACGTCAATGCCGGGCCTTCGGCAAGTGATCAAACCGGCCTCCTGCGTCTCTATTCCGCCGATAACCGTGCCTATACGACGCTGGCATTTACCCAACAGTACACTATCGATCGGAGCGCGTGGGAAGTGGAGACGATCTCTTTCTATGCGGCCAAGACGAATGTGAGCCTCGGAACGGTTCGGGCGGCGATCCGAATCAATAGCCTCTGGTATGTCAGCGGTGAAAGAATGCCTGCTCCTTTAAGCTCCAATGCTGATACCGCTTTCGCGACGAGCGCCCGATTGATTGAGATCAACTTCTCTCAAGAAGAGTGGTATCTCCTGACGGCGGAGGTCGGCTCCTCCTTCTCCATTGCTAGCGGTTCTGTGGAAGCCTTGCCCGAGGGGGATATTGATGCTTTTGGCGTCTTTGCCGATCCCCTGCCTCCCAATGACCGCCGGCTGATGATTGATACCTATTCAATCACAGCGACTGCCGTGCCTGAGCCGACCTCCGCGGCGCTTCTTCTCCTTGTTGCTGGTGCTATGCTCTTTCGCAGCCATTCCCACTCCAAGCGTTAATTTCTATGAAAAGAACCATCCTGCTTCTAACAGCTATAGCTTCTCTATTTTGTGCCATGCAGATCATAGCTAGCGACGAGAAAACTGTGCCTCCATCGGGTGCCTATATCAATGTAAGGGAGGCTGGCGCGAAGGGCGACGGCGTCTCCGATGATACTCCCATTATCCAACAGGCACTCGATGCCCTCGCCCAACGTGGCGGAACCATCTACTTCCCCGAAGGGCGATACCGGATCACTCAACCGTTGTTAACAACAGGAAGCCACCCTTCCGTTAAGGAGGGGCTTAACTACATTGAGTTCAAGGGCGCCGGGAAGAACTCCGCTTGGTTGCTGGGCGATGGGGTTAACTATATCCTCGGGGCGAAAGAGGTTCCCAACCGCAAGAATGACGGCCGGGGAATCATGCATGGGATGAGTGTCAACGGCCTTGGTTTTGCCAACTTTGATCCCAATGATCGCTCCCGGCGCAGTGGTGGGATTGATACTTCCTATATGATCCGCTGGTCGGTGACTGATTGCCAGTTTGTCGGTCTGACCACAGGGATTTACTCTCTGGAGCGCGAGGAGATGCCCGACGCTCATCCCGACGCACTGGCTGTCTATATCATCCGCATCCATCACAACCTCTTCTATGGTTGTACGGAGTATGCGATCAGGCTTGGGCGCATCTTCGATACTTCGATTGAAAATAACGAGATTGAGCACGGGCAGGGCGGGATCAAGATCGGAACGCCGGGAGATGGTTTTGACGCGGCGGCCAATACGCTGCGCATTGTCAATAACCTCATTGAAGGGTTGGGGCCGGAGTACCCGGCGATTCACGGCTCCTGCTGGGTAGGGGCGCAGATTGTGGGTAATTACTTTGAAGCTAATCAGGGCGGGGATATTGTTCTCACCCCGGGGCCCTCCGATGGGATCACTCGTGGATTGACCATTTCTGCTAATACTTTTCAGCCAACCAAAGAGCAGCGGGCCAGCGGCGAGTATGGGCCGATTCTCCTGCATCGGACAATGAGCGCCGTGATTACGGCGAACTTCACCACGGGGCGCTTCCTTCTGCATCCGCGTACGGAAAAACTGGGGGAGGGGGTTAATATCGCCTCCAATGTGTTGCGTAATCCTGCTGAAATCGGTGATATCCGGGGCGCAAAAGCCGGTTCGCCTCAAGACTATATCGGGACGGAGATTTCAGAAAACGATGCGGAACAGTGGAGCGTTTCCGGCCCGCTCTCCAAAGTGGGGTTGCATTCGCTCTTCGGCTTTGAGTACCGCCCGAGAGGCGAATCATCGCGCTACCTGCGTTACGACTCCGCGCCTCCTACGGGCGATCGCGTGCAGCACCATAGCGGCGACCTGATCTTTAACCTGAAACCCTCTGTCGAAGCCGGGGATCGGATTCTTGTCGGATGGATTTGCGTGAAAGATGGCGCTCCGGGGCAATGGAAGCCGCTTCTGGTTCAATCCCAATAGAGAAGGGATATTTTCATGAGAAAGCAGAAACTTTCCCCCGGCCAGCTTGCCTTCACTTTGACGGAATGGCTGGTCTGTATCGGTTTGCTCGTGATCCTGGCGGCGCTTCTCTCCCCTGCGGTGATGCGATCGATGGAACAATCCCGGACGACGAAGTGCCTCTTTCAGCAAAAGCAGATCTTATCAGGTTTACTGCTCTATGCTGCGGAGCATGGCGGTCAGTTGCCACACTATCAGGTCATTCTGGAGGATGGCACCGGGCAGCCGGCCAGCCACTGGTGGGACGTGACGGCTCCTTACCTTAACCTCCCTACCGGTAGCTCCATTACCAGAGTCTTCCGGTGTCCTGCGGCGCCGCCGCGCGTGACGACGACGGTGGGTGTTCACTATGCTGAAGTCCCCAACCGGGCGCCTTTTGCCATCAAGGGAGGAGGAAAGCCCGGTTCCATGAACCTCAAACGGGTGTCGCGCTCAACCGTGTTGGTGGCTGATATTGAGTGTCCCGCCGGTCATCTCTGGTTTCTTAGTCCCAATCAGTTCCCGCTGACGGTGGATAGCGATGGTGATGGCGTCGCTGACTCCCGCCCCGGAAAGCCGTCCAATAACTGGTTTGCGCCGCGTCATGGAGGGAGTGCCGTTTGCGGATTTGCCGATGGTTCCATGAAACTGGTTTCTCTGGGGGATTGGGCCAGAAACGAAGGGCGAATGTGGGGGCCATAGTCAGAACGGGTTAAATGTAGTCAATCATTTTTATGAATCATCTACTCACTAAGGAAGTTGCCCAAAGCGTTTCCATTCCTGCGTCCCGGCGGCTCAAAATCGCCATGATCGGAGCGGGTTCGGCTTTCTCGGTCAATGTCGCTGAGACGCTGGATCATCCGGTTTTTGAGCAGGCGCAATTCTGTCTCATGGACGTTAGTGAAGCTCATCTGCGCCGGGCGGAGGATGCGCTGCGCCCGCTTCTGCTGCGGCAGGAGGTTAGCGTCGATCTCGTGGCGACCACCAGCTTGGCTAGAGCGTTGGAAGGGGCTGACTATGTGATCATCTCCTCGGAACAGGATCGCTACCGCAACTGGATCAAAGATATCGAGATCCCGCAGCGTCATGGCGTTGTCCAGTTAACCGGCGAGAACGGCGGCCCCGGAGGGCAGATTCATGCGATGCGCAATATCAACATGCTCATGCCGATCGTCGAAGAGATGGAGAGGCTTTGTCCGCAGGCGTGGCTTCTGAATCTGACGAACCCGATGTCGATGCTCTGCACCTATCTGGCTCGCTATACTCGCATCCGAAGCGTCGGTTTTTGTCATCAGGTGCACGGATGTATCGGGGTGATGGCTGAACAGCTCGGTTTTGCACCCGGAGAGCTGGAGGTGGTCAGCGGCGGGATCAATCATTTGAACTGGCTCTTTGATCTTCGCCGGCGCCAGACCCGCGAAAGCTACAAAGAAGAATTCTTCAAGGCGATTGAGGCCTCCCCGTGGTGGCAGAAAAATCGCAAACACCATCCTGATCACCGTTTTAGTCTGGAGATCTATCACACCTTCGGGATGTACCCTATTGGCTACGATAACCATATCTGCGAATATTTCTCCTGTTTCTACGAGCCGCACGAGTGGGCGGAGAAAGGGTTTGCCTCTCTGGTCGAGAGCCGATTGCGTCCGCAGATCGAGAGTGCGACTTCAACGCTGGAAGCGCAGCACCTCATGGGTGGAGCGACGCAAAAGTATCCGTTCCCGCGCGATCCGCACGATCCCTTTTACCGCGAATCCCTTAGCCCGCTGATGGTGGCGCTTGAAACGAACGAGCCGACCTACTTCGAGGCGATGGTCGGCATGAACCAAGGGGCGATCGCTAACCTGCCTGATCATGCCATCGTCGACAGGCCGGTGGTCGTGACGGGGGGAGAAGTCAGGAGCGTCCATGTCGGCACCTTGCCGCCGGGACCGGCAGAGGTGGTTCGCCGCCAGATTGCCGTGCACGAGATGGTGGTGCAGGCGACGGTTGAGGGGGATGAGCGGCTTGCCATTCAGGCGCTTTGCCTTGATCCCTATATCAGATCCATCTCTCAGGCAAAGGCGATCTGGAGTGACTTCCGGCGGGAGTATGCCTCCTCCCTGCGCTCTTTCCAGTGCTGAGTTTTACGAGGTTTTTTCCTCCACCTGCGGTTCACGCACGGCGACGGCAAAGGCGACCCACCATAATCCCCGGAAGATCAACCCGAACCCGACCATTAACCCGAGGAACCAGAGCGCTGAGACCGGCCACGAGGCGATCAGGATCAGTCCAAGGATAAAGTCGATCCCGCCGCTCGCCACGGCCCACCAGCCGTTGGGGAGCTTGAGCATCAACGCCGAGATCGCCCGTACCGCTCCACCGACCATAAAGAAGATCGCCAGAATAAGCGTGAGCGCCGCCGCCCCCGCAGCGGGGAAGGCGATCAGGACCGCGCCACAGACCAGATCGAGGATGCCGGTAAAGAGGTGCATCCAGAAGCCGCCATACTTCTCATGCCGGAAGGCGTTGGTGATCTCAAAGCCTCCGGCGATCAGGAGCAGAGCACCGAGGAAGACGACGGTGGCTAGTGTCGCCGCCAGCGCCGTCGTGGTGGCAAGCAGCCCGAGGACAAAAAGGCCGATTCCCAGTGCGAGAATCCAGCCCCAATTCTGGCGAACCTCCTGCAACCCGGCCAGCGACATTCCGTGTAAGTTCATAATAACCTCTATTTCGTAAGGCGTGGCGCAAAGGGTTGCCTGCTCACCGCGCGCTCCGGCGGCGGCGCATCGCGGCGAGAGTGAACCCTCCAGCAACAAGGAGGAACGCCACGCTCGAAGGCTCCGGCACGGCTTCAAACTCCGCCCCGCCATAGATCAGATTCCACATCGGGAAAAAATCGCTGATCTCCGGCGGTACTCCCGTCGAATTGACGGCAAGGAACTGGTAGGTCAGCGAGTCACCGAAGTTCACCCAGCGGGAGGCGAAGTTCTCATCCGCGTCATTCATCGGCGGCCCCATCGTTGACCAGACCCCGGCGTAAACCTCATCACCCTCAAAGAAGTATTGGTAGCCATGGCCGAAGAAGAGCTCATTAACGGTCATGACATAGTCATCGGGTAACGTCGGCCCGCCGCTCAGGCTTAGCGTAAAGGCTCCGAGGAAGGCGGCATTGTTGGCGGCGATTTGTGCCTCCCACCAGATGCGCGTGTTGACTCCATCAGTCAGTGTGATCGGCCCGATGGTCATATCAAGCGCGTTCTGATTGGAGGGGGGGGGGTTGGTGTAGATCTCGTCCGGATAGCCGCCCCCGGCGTACGTGTAACCGGGGAAGGGGGGCTGGTCGGCATCGGGCCAGGTATAGGTATTGCCGAGGACGTAGGAGGTGATCGGCGAGACCGTCAGCGTGATGTTGAAGGAACTGCCGACCCCGGGGAGCGCCGGGCCGCTCGTGAGTTCAAACGGGAGGAGGATCGTCCCCCCGTTGGCGTTCATCCCGCTGTAGTCGACATTGGCGAAATTGATGTTGTAGGCCGAGGTCTGCCCATGCGCCCCTGCGAGCGGGAGGAGAAGGGCGAGCGCGGCGGCGAAGGAGATAGCGAGTGGCTTCATGCCCTCTCTTTCGCGGCATCCCGGTATCAGGTTTGGCGAAATTGCACGCCCGGGGGGCTCGTCAGCTAAACGCCTAGAACGGCAACCGGGTCCGCAGGAGTCGCGTCCCGGGGCGGAGCGGGTGAAGCGTCCGTTCGGTTAGCTTTGCCGGGACGAGGAAGAAATCGCCGGCGACAAACTCCTGCCCCGCACAGCGCAACGCCCCCTGCAAAACCGTGATCACGGTGAAATCCCCAAACGGGATCGCCTCTTTGGCTTCGTTGAGGTCCCATCGCTCGACTTCAAAGTAGGGCGTGCTCACCAGCGGCTCCCCCTCCCGGTGGGGTTGATAGTCGGGGGTGTGATCGTTGAAGTCGATCGAAGCGAGGGAGGCGTCGACATGCAGAGCGCGCGGCTGGCCATCGAGGCCCGGGCGATCCCAGTCATAGACGCGGTAGGTGGTGTCGCTGTTTTGCTGCACTTCGACGATCACATTCCCAGCGCCGATGGCGTGGACCCGCCCGCTTGGGATAAAGAGGCACTCGCCCGTGGTGCCGGGGAGGCGGTGGAGGAGCCGCGCAAGCCCCCCTTCGCGCAAGGCATTTTCAAAATCCTCCCGGCTCACCCCTTCGGCCAGACCGGCGAAAAGCTCTGCCTCCGGTGTCGCCGCCGCGAGATACCACATCTCCGTCTTCGGCTCGCCACTGAGGAGCGGCGCAACCTCTGCCGGTGGGTGAACCTGCACGGAGAGCGCCTCCTGCGCATCAAGCAGTTTGAAGAGGAGCGGGAAGCGTTCCCCGTCGGCGTCGTGGCGTTCGCCAAAGATCCCGGCGCGGTGCTCGCTCCAGAGTTCGTGGAGCGTCACCCCGTCGAGCGCTCCTCCGTTGACGACGCTTTGCGCCTCGGGGCGATCGACCAGTTCCCACGACTCCCCGATGCGGACTCCGGGCGGGAGCGGTTTGTTGAAAAGGCGTTCCAGTTCGCGCCCTCCCCAGACGCGTTCCATCAGTAACGGGTGAAATCGGATCGGTTCGCTTAGGATCATGGCGATGTTGGGGGTGCTCTTGTATTCTTGAATGCTGGCGATGGACCGTTACACTTACCCCAAAATGCGTCGTGCTTCCAAGAATCTGTTTTACCACGAGATCGCGGGGTTGGTCCTGCTGGGAGCGGCTGTTTTGTTGTTTCTCGCCCTTGTATCGTACGATTCGGGTGACCTTCCCGGTGGCTTTTTTCTTGCGACAGAGGGGCGCTCCAATGCGGTCGTCCAGAATTTTATCGGCAGGGTCGGGGCCATTGTCGCCGCTCTTTTCTACTTTGTTCTGGGAGCGAGTTCGTTTCTGGTCGCCGTTCTCCTCTTTGGTTTGGGAGCGGTGAAGCTCCTCTCCCCTAAGGTCAACCTCACCCGGCCGCTGATCTGGATGGCCGTGCTGGTTACCTCGGCGGCGTGCATCTGCCAGTTGCAGACGACGTTTTTTCAGGATTGGGCGCAGGTGATCCGGGTGCGACCCGGAGGGGCGGGCGGGGAGTTGGGTTACTGGCTCGGCGCGCGGTTGATGGGGCCGCTGCTCGGGAAGGTCGGCTCGTTGATTGTCCTCGGCTTCCTCTATTTTTCGAGTCTGGTGCTCATGACCGGGATTCACCCGATGACGGCGATCCGCGCCACCTTTTCGCTTTTTCCGAGAACATGGGCGTGGTGGAGCCAACGGCGCGAAGTCAAAGCGAAGGAGAACGCCAAACGGGAGAGTGAAGAAGCGCGTCGGCTCCAACAGGAGGAACGCAAAACGCAACGTGCCACCAGCCGCCGGGGGAACAACGGTGCCGCCAAACCGGCGGAGGAGCCGCAACCGGCAGCAGCGGAGTTCGATGCCGACCGCCCTGCTCCGCAGGTGATCGACACCACCGCCCCGGCCCCGCGCAAGCCGCCCGCGCCCCGCAAGGAGAAGGCGCCGCTCGATCCCTTCCGCCGCGAGGGGGAGGGGGACGAGATGTACGAACTCCCCGGCTTCGATCTTCTGGATGAGCAGGACGATGCCGATCGCGTTGCCGCCAATCCCGACGAGATGCTCGACCTTCAGGCGATCCTGATTGACACCCTCGCCCAGTTCGGGATCTCGGTCGCCCCCGGCGATATTACCCGGGGACCGACGATCACCCGCTATGAGGTCTACCCGGCCAAGGGGGTGCGGGTCGATAAGATCGTCAGTCTGGAGCGCGATCTCGCCCGGGCCACTTGTGCCGAGCGGATCAACATCCTCGCCCCGATCCCCGGCAAAGATACCGTTGGGATTGAGATCGCCAACTCGCGCAAACAGAAAGTGACCTTGCGCGAACTCCTTGAGAGCGACGATTGGGAGCAGACCCGCGCCCGCATCCCGCTCCTCCTCGGGAAGGATGTCTATGGGCGCACGATTCTCGGCGACCTCGCCGCCATGCCTCACCTCCTCGTCGCCGGGACGACCGGTTCGGGCAAGAGCGTCTGTATCAACTCGATTATCGCCTCGATCGTCTACCGCTTCAAACCGTCGGAACTCCAGTTCATCATGATCGACCCGAAGGTGGTCGAAATGCAGGTCTACAACGACCTGCCGCACCTCGCCATCCCGGTGGTGACCGATACCAAGAAGGTGCTCCTCGCGCTGCGTTGGGTGATTGATGAGATGGAGAAGCGCTACAAGATCTTCGCCAAGGCGGGGGTGCGCAACATCGCTACCTTCAACGCCCGACCTAAGCCGAAAACACAGAAGGAACTCGATGAAGAGGCCGAGGCTGCCGAAGCTGCCCGCGGCGAGGGAGAGGGCGATGAAGCAGCGGAGGAACCGGGCTTCTCCTCCGTGCGCCCCGCTGCGCAGCGCCCCCCTTGGGAGGAGGCGTCACCCGATGCCGTGCCGCAGGAAGAGGAGGAACTCCCCGAGCCGCCCAAACCGGTGATCCGCGTGCGGCGCGATGATGAGATCGAGATCCCCGAAGGGCCGATGTCGTACATCGTCGTCATCGTCGACGAATTGGCTGACCTGATGCAGACCGCCCCTGCCGATGTCGAAAGCGCCATCGCCCGGATCACGCAGATGGCCCGTGCGGCAGGGATTCACATGATCGTCGCGACGCAGACCCCCCGCGCCGACGTCATCACCGGCGTGATCAAAGCCAACATCCCGACGCGGATCGCTTTCCAAGTCGCCAGCGGGTTGGATTCCCGCATTATTCTCGATGAAAAGGGGGCCGAACGGCTGCTGGGACAGGGTGACATGCTCTACGTCCCGCCCGGGACTTCCCGCATGACCCGCGCGCAGGGGGTCTTTGTCACCGATGATGAGATCCGCCGTCTGGTCGAATTTGCCAGCCAGCAATCCAAACCACAGTTCAACGCCGATATTGAGGAGCGACTCTCGGAAGGGGGGGCGGAAGCCGAGGAGGTCTCGGATGAAGACGAGGAACTGGTGGAAAAATGTATCGAAATTATGCGGCAGGAGCGAAAGGTGAGCACGTCGCTCTTCCAAAGACGGCTGCGGTTGGGGTACACTCGTGCGGCGCGAGTGGTTGACATCCTCGAACAGCGCGGTTACGTAGCCCCCGGCGAAGGGGCCAAGCCGCGTGAAATCCTGATCGACCTCGATACCCTCTAGCCATTTTCCCTCCCTTTTTTATTGATCCGCATGACAGGAAACGTAGGCAAAGCGTTGCATGAAGCCCGAGTCCGCAAAGAGTTGACTCTGGAGGAGGCGGCGCGTGCCACCAAGATCCGCGCCGACCGTCTGCGCGATCTGGAGGAGGAGCGGTACGAGAATTTCCCGAACCTGACCTACGCCCGTGGCTTCCTTCTGATTTACGCCCGGTTCCTCGGCGTTGACATCTCGCGCTATCAGACGATTGACATCGGCAACCCGGCCCGTGGCGGGGCGTATCAATACCTGAGCAACAGCGTCGGGATGCAGACGGTCCGCACCTTTACTCCGCAGCAGCGCCCGCTTAACCGCTCGCGTTTCCTGATGATCTCGGCTGTTTTCGGCGGAGCGATCCTTCTCGGTGGTCTTACGGCGTATGTCATTCTCAATGTCTTGCGCCTCCCGAGTCTGGAGCAACTGGTGGAGACCGACAAGGCACCGGTCGCCGAGATCGTTGCGGCGGCCTCTCCGACACCGGAACCGGCTCCAACCCCCACGCCCGAGTCGACGCCAGAGTTGACCCCGCCCGGGGAACTGGCGGAACGGATGGCGCTGGAAGGGGAGGGGCCGTGGCCGTTGCAGGAGCCGGTGGTGGACCCGTGGATCAATCCATCGCTCACCCCATCGCCCCAAGTCGAGCCGACGCCGGAGGAGATCGACGCAGCTATTCTTGAAGATGGCGAACTTGCCGCTGCTCCCTTTCCTGAAGGGCCTTCGGAGCAGAGCGAGAGCCCGAGTGTGGAGATCCCGCTTGATGAAGAGGGGAATCCGATCGCGCCCCGGGCCCTCCCGGTGCAGACGCCCCTTGCGGTGGAGGCCACGCCGACCCCGACGGCTACGCCATCACCAACCGCCACCCCCGCCAGCCGTCGCCGGGCGACCCAACCGCGCTCGACCCCCCGTTCCCGCGCCCGGTCCAACCCGACGCCGCGCCGCTCTCAGTAGGGGCGAACGGCTTGGAAGCGGAGTCGGACGTAGTCGGCCTGCCAATGCCCTTCGGTGTCACAGAGGGTTGGCCGTAATTCCTCGACCAATTCCGCCACCCGTTTCTCTCGCTCCGGCAGCAGCGCCAGATACGGTTGCCCAAAGGTTTCCAGCCAGCCCGCGATCTCCCGTGGGAGCGGGGTTGGGCGGCGAAAGAGGGTGATCTCGCGGATCTCAAAGCCGGTCTTACGCAGCAGGTCGCCATACTCCTGAGCCGTCGGGAAATACCACGGCGCGGGGGAGGGGAGGCCGTGAGCCGCCACCATCGCTTCGAGCGCGGCGACGATCTGGGCAATATTCCCGGCTCCGCCAAATTCGCCGACAAAGCGCCCGCCCGGTCGCAGTGCCTTCCAGACGCTTTGCGCAACCGCTTGTGGCTCTCGGATCCAGTGAAGCACGGCATTGGAGAAAACAGCGTCAAAAGCTTTTTCAAACGGGAGCGCCCGTCCGTCGCCCACCTCCGCCTCCAGCCCGAGACTTCGTGCTGCCGCGACCATCTCCGCACTCGCGTCGATCCCGATCACGCGGCACCCGGCCTCGAGCAGCTTGAGTGTTAACGTCCCGTCGCCACAGCCGAGATCAAGGATCGATTCCCCCGGTTTTGGGGCAAGGAGATCGAGCAGGGGGGCTCCAAGGTCAGGGACAAAGGAGGCCTCTTCCTTGTATTGGCGGGGATTCCAGCGTTGATCAGGGAGATTCAAAATATTTCTGGCGGAGCTTCGGGAGTAAGGTAGACTCTCCCGGTTCATGATTACGGAGAAACCGGTTAAAGTCGGCGTCATCAGTCTCGGGTGCGCCAAAAATCTTGTCGACGCTGAAATTATGCTCGGCGGCGTGCTCACGCGCGGGATGGAGATCACCTCCAATGCCGACGAGGCCGATGTCCTGATCGTCAACACCTGCGCCTTTATCGATTCCGCCAAAGAGGAGTCGATCGAGGCGATCCTCGAAAGCCATCAGCAGCGCGGTCTGCGCAAAAAGGCAGGGCAGCGGCTCATTGTCTCCGGCTGTATGGCGCAACGTTTTTCCAAGGAACTCGTCTCCGAAATGCCGGAGGTCGATGCCTTTATCGGGCTTGATCAGGTCGCCGACGCCGGGGCGATTATCGAATCGCTGATGGCCAGCCCCTCGCCGTTGACTGATGAGAGCTGGGAGCCGTTGAAGGCACCGCTCGACCTTGTCACGCGCAAGCCGGTTTATATCCCGGACTACGATACCCCCCGCTTTCGTCTCACCCCGGCGCATTCGGCCTATACGAAGATCGCCGAAGGGTGCAACCACCCGTGTTCGTTTTGCGTGATCCCGCAGATGCGCGGGCGTCACCGTAGCCGGACGATCGAATCGGTGGTGACCGAAGTGCGCCACCTCGTCGCCGAAGGGGTCAAGGAGATCAACTTGATCAGTCAGGATACCACTTATTACGGGATGGATCTCTGGGAGGAAAAGGCAAGGCCGACGCAGCCGGTCGACTCCTCCCGGGGGACGACGCTTACGATGCTCCTCGATGCGCTCGGGCAGATCGAGGGCGATTTTTGGATTCGCCTCCTCTACACCCACCCGGCGCACTGGAGTGACGAACTGATCGCCTGCATCGCCCGCAACCCTAAGGTCGCCCGTTATATCGACATTCCGCTTCAGCACATCGCCCCGAACATGCTCGTGGCGATGCGGCGGGAGACCTCCAGCGAGCATATCGTCAACCTCATCGCGCGGATTCGCGCCGGGATTCCCGGGATCTCCATCCGGACGACTTTCATTGTCGGTTTCCCCGGCGAGAGTGAGGAGGATTTCGCCATCCTGACCCGCTTTATCGAAGAGACCCGTTTCGAGCGTCTCGGCATTTTCACCTATTCGCAGGAGGAAGGCTCCCGCGCGGCGAAGATGGAAAACCAGACGCCGACGGCGATCAAGAAGGCGCGCTACCGCCGTGCCATGCTTCTACAACAGAAGATCGCCCGTGAAGTCGCCGGAAGCCATGTCGGCAAGCGGCTGCGCGTGCTGGTTGATAAACCGTTGACCGCCCGGAGCGAGGCCGACGCTCCCGATGTTGACTGTCTGGTGTTGCTGACCGAGGAACTCCCGATCGGGGAGTTTGCCGAGGTCGAAGTGATCGGTACCAAGGGGTACGACCTCATTGCCCGACCGGTCGGGTCGCTTTCCGTCTGATGTTGCCATGGTTCCAGAACGCCTTCCCGCTCTACCTCGCGCCAATGGCCGGGGTGAGCGATGTGATCTTTCGCCAGCTCTGTAAAGAGCTCGGCGCGGACGTGCTGGTTACCGAGTTTGTCTCCGCAGAAGGGGTCTTTCGTCGCAATGAACGGACGATGGAGTACCTGGAGTTTACCCCCGGGGAGCGCCCGCTTGGCGTGCAACTCTTTGGCGGCGATCCCGATCACCTTGGCGAAGCGGCGCGAATGGTGCTCGACCTCGTCCAGCCCGATTTCATCGACCTGAACTTCGGCTGCCCGGTCAATAAAGTGGTCTCCAAGCATGGCGGCTCCGCGATTCTCAAAGATTGCCCGTTGCTGGAACGGATCGCCCGTACGGTCGTCAAGGCATGCGCTCCCGCCCCGGTCACGGCGAAGATTCGCATCGGCTGGAATGCCGAGAGCGTCAACGCCACCACCACCGCCCGGATTTTAGAGGAATCCGGGATTCGGGCGATCGCCGTCCACGGGCGAACTAAGGAGCAGGGGTACTCCGGGCGCGCCGATTGGGGAGTGATCGCGCAGGTGGCCGAGGCGGTCAGCGTCCCGGTGATCGGCAATGGCGATATTACCAGCGCTCAGGATGTCGCCTTGCACAAGGAGCAGAGCGGCGTCGCCGGGGTGATGATCGGGCGCGGCGCGATGTCGGCCCCATGGCTCTTTCGGGAGATTAAACATTATCTCGCCACGGGCGAAGTGCTCCCGCCGATGCCGCTGGAAAAACAGTGGGCTTACATCGAGCGGCATTGTCGCCTCGCCGTAGAAAAGCGGGGTGCCGAGCGGCCTGCGCTTCACTCGATGCGCACCCGTCTGATGGCTTACTCGCGCGGGATGCCCGATGCCAAGGGGTTGCGATCCCGTTTTTCTGTGATGGAAACGCTGGAGGAGCTCGCGGCCATCGCTCGTGAAAACCTCGCCCGCGAGCACGAAGGTCATCTCTCTTCCCCAACCCCATGAAGCGCAACGACGCCACGGCTTTCATTGCCCGTCTGCTGCGCGACGCCGCTTTTCAGCAGGAGCTTTACGGCAAGCATCTCTCGCTGGAAGAGATTGTCCGTTGGGCCGTGATTCGCGGTTTCTTTTTTTCGGAAGAGGAGCTTCGTTCGGCGTTGGAGGAGCACGGGGAACGGCTCGCGCGGGAGAACGGCACTCTCTCGGATGACGACCTCGACGGGATCGTCGGCGGAAGTTCGGCGGTGCTCGAATGGCTCGGGCGGCTGGCGGCGATGTAAAAACCGGCGCGGCGGCTTGCATTTGCGACAAAGCCCGTTACGCTTTTCGCTTTTCTTATGTTAAGCGCAGGCATCGTCGGTCTTCCCAACGTGGGTAAATCCACTCTCTTTAACGCGGTCACCCGGACCCGCAAGGCGCAGGCTGCCAACTACCCTTTCTGTACCATCGACCCGAATCAGGGCGTGGTCACCGTGCCCGATCCACGCCTCGCCGCGCTCTCCAAATTGAGCGGGTCGAAGAAGCTGATCCCGGCGGCGATCGAGTTCGTCGACATCGCCGGGCTGGTGCGCGGCGCCAGTCAGGGGGAGGGGCTAGGTAACCAGTTCCTGAGCCATATCCGTGAAGTCGACGCCATTGTGCAGGTTGTGCGTTGTTTTGAGGATGACGACATCCACCACGTCGCCGGGAGTGTCGATCCGGTGCGCGATATTGAGGTGATCAACACCGAGTTGATCCTCGCCGATCTCGCCTCGCTCCAGAAACGGGCCGAACGGCTCAAGAAATCAGCCCGCGCAGGGGATAAAGTCGCCAAGGCGGAACTGGCGCTGGCCGAAAAACTGATCCCGCATCTCGATTCCGGTAAACCGGCGCTCGTCGCCGAGTTCACCGATGAGGAGGCGAAAATCGCCAAGGAATTCATGCTCCTGACGACCAAGCCGACGATCTTCGCTTGTAACGTCGCCGAGAGCGCGCTCGGGCAGGTCTCTGCCGAGATCGACGCCGCTCAGGAGCAGGAGGGGGGCTTGCCAACCGACGTGGTTGAAATTCACGAATCGACCCGCTACGTCAAGGCGGTGCAGGATTATGTCCGCAGCCATCTCGCCACGGAGGCGGTCGTCATCAGTGCTCAAATCGAGAGCGAACTGGTGGAACTCCCCGAGGAAGAGGCGAACGAATATCTGCGCGATCTCGGCGTCGTCGAGAGCGGCGTCGGCTCGCTCATCCGCGCCGTGTATCATCTCCTTGGTTTGCGGACTTATCTGACCACCGGCGAACAGGAGACCCGCGCATGGACGATCCGCGCCGGGGATAAAGCCCCTGCGGCTGCCGGGGTGATTCACTCTGACTTTGAGCGTGGCTTCATCGCTGCCGAGACGATCCATTTCGATGAACTGATCCGACTCGGTTCCTACGCCAAGGCGCGTGAAGCCGGGAAGCTTCGCATCGAAGGTAAAGAATACGTCGTGCAGGATGGCGACGTGATGGAGTTCCGTTTCAACGTCTGATCCGACTAACCCATTGCGACAAAACGCCGCTTTTCATGCGGCGTGGGGCGCGTTACGCTCGTGGGCATGACTGCCTTGCGTATTGCTGCTTTGTTCGGACTTCTCGCCGTGTTGCTGGGAGCCTTTGGCGCTCACGGGTTGGAGAAAACGCTCGTCGCCAACGGGCGGGTGGAGGAGTGGAAGACCGCCTCGCTCTACCACCTCGTCCACGCGCTGGTATTGCTGGTCCTTGCGACCAACCTGACCGCCTCCGGCGGCGGCACCAGTTCCCCCGCCTTTTGGCTTTTCTCTATCGGGATCGTCCTCTTTAGCGGAAGTCTCTACCTCCTCTGCCTCACCAACATGAAGGGGATCTGGTGGGTGACCCCGCTCGGCGGCCTTTTCCTGATCGGTGGTTGGGGATGGCTGCTGGTGCGGGGGTTGAAGTAGCCCTTTATGGGGTGATGATCCCGTCGATGCGGGTTTGCGGCCTTCCCTTGAAGGCCCAGCCGGGTGCGTGTGTCATGACGGTTTCGCCACCTTGAAGCCCGAAACCGGGGGGATGGGCGAGGGTAAGCCGAAGGGCATCGCCTTCCTCCCGTGCGGCAGTGACCGGGATGCTAGTGCGGAGATGCGCCCCGAAGTCGAGATGGAGCAATTTCGGCTTCCAGCCAGCCGGGGCTTTCCCTTCCTGAAGGTGGACGAGGATCGAGTTGGTTTTTGCTCCCTGTTGATCTTCGCTGGTAACTTCGGCTAACTCGCCGGTGAGGGAGGGGGCGGCATTGGCCACCTTTTGCCCGGAATGCTCCAGAGGGCCACCTTGAAAGACGATGCCCTGTCGGTTCTCCGCTTCCTCCCGTGTATAGGCAAGCCGCCCGGTGAAGCTCCATCCCTCGTGCTCGAAAGGGTGGTCCTGTAGTGCGGCAAAAAGGGTGTCGGTGCGCCCCTTGCGCTTGAGGGTAATGATGATGTTCCCTTCGCTAACCTTCGCTTCCGCGGAAAGAAGGGTCTTTTCTTTGCCCGCCTCGTGCACCCAGATATAGCAACTCTCCAGAGGGCTTCTTTCCTGTGATGTATGGCGAATCATGGAGAAGGTCGCTCGGCCCAGTCGGCGGATCGCTGGAGCTTCGCCGACGAGCAGGGTCACCTTGCCCGTATCTCCTGAATGAACATGCAGCAAGGTGGAATGGACCTGAAAGCCATCTTCATATCGCGTCGCGACCTTGAGAGGTAATTGGAGTTCAGTTTTCTGTTGGAGCTCGATATAGCGATAGAGCGTACCGGAGGTTGGTTGGAGCGACGTCTCAAATTTCAGCGTATACGGTTCGTCCAGGCCTCCTCGCAAAGCATAGTCATGAATGGAACCGCCCCGCACCCGGAAGATCTCCACCAGCGTCCCGGTCCCTTTCTCTTCCGGAATGAGAACAACCGTTCTCCGGAAGAGAGAAGTCACGCCGGGGTAGGTCTGCTCCCGCTCAGCCTCCATTGCCTGTGCCAATTTGCTGTCAGCCCGCCAGAGGAGAAGCTGCCCCTGATTTTTCCACTTGGCCGCTGTCGGTTGGATAGCGATCAGATCGCTCTCCTCCGCCTCGGGGGTTCCTTCTGCTGGAACCATGAGGCTTTGAGGTAGACGTTCAGGGCTGCGGGGATTCATCGACTCATCGACCGTTACCGTATGATGGCTGGCAGAGATGGAATGCCACTCGCGGGAGGAGCCGCTCTCCGGCAACGCCTGATAGGTCGTCTCACTGAAAACCTCCCGCCCTCCGGCAAACCAGGTGAGTTGAAGCGAGGAATCGTGGTCATGCCCGCGTGTTCCGCCGTATTGGAGGAAGGCGCTCATGGCGTTGCTACCCAGCTTTGCTACCCCGCCGATGCCGAGGAGCCCCGGTGCGTCGAGGGGATGGATGGCCTCCTCTTGTGCAACCCGGTCGGCTTTGGCCCATGCGTCATTGATGGAGAGGTAGGTCCCATCCGGCATCGCTAATACCCGTAAGCCTGCTTCGATCTGCTGGAGCGCAGGCTCGAACGGCTCCCTTCCCGTTGCGTAAGGAGCTGCTTCCTTCTGACCGTCGGCGGTGGGGAAGGTATACCCTTTGAGTGCGAGGGGGATGCTCGTTAACAGGCGGCTGCTCATCTGCCGGTGGTAGCTAGGTGTCACCTCCCGCCAGAAGCCATCTGGTGTATAGGAAAAGCGTAAAAGATCACGGGTATAGCTAATGGCTTCCCGTACATAGTCAGGCCGTTCCAGCACCCGGCCAAAGAGAATCAGAGCAGGGAGGCGGTACCCTTGCAGGTTATCATAGTTCTTGCGATTGCCGGTGAGGCGATCATTGAGTTCCTTTTGCTGGATAAAGATTCCGTTCTCAATGGAATGGCGCTCTGCCTCACTCAACGTGGGGCGGATGAAGTCATAGGCCCGAAGGAGCGGGAGCGACTCCTTGAAATCAAGAGGATTCCAGACGCTCCATAATCCATTGGCTTCCGAGTGGGCAAGGTAGGCTTGATCGTCACGGGAACGTGGCCGGTTGTTGCGATCATAGAGAGGCCAGTGCGGCATCACTTCCGCAAAACGCAGCAGCAGCTCTTTGGCCTTCTGTGCTGCCCCGGGCTCTCCGCTCAGAAGATAGAGCATCGCGTATTCGTAGGTCAGATCGCGCAGGTTAAGCACGGTCACACGCTGAGCATTGAGGCCGGTCGGCTCATAAACGCGCGGGCCGGATTCCGTGCGTTGGAACACGCCGGGAAATTCGATCCCCTTTGGGGTCAGGATCGTGTCGATCCCAGTCGGGGTATGAAGTTCGATCAATCGACGAAGGATCGCGATGGCTTTGGCGCGTGCCTGATCGCTACCGGAGAGGAAGAGGAGTTCGGTCGTGCGGTGGAGCTTCCTGCGTTGCCGATCGGTCCCGAGGTTGATCCGATCTTCCAGCCGGATCATTTCTTCGAGCTTTTGGGGCGAGGCTTCGAGGATTTGTTCGAGTGGAAAGGCGACCCCGAAATCCCAGTCGGTCGCTTCAAGTTTCCATCGCAGATGGGCTGGCGACTGTGCAAGGGTGGCGAGCGTTTCCGGCGCGGGCTGCTGCAGCGGCGACGGGAAGACCGTAACCGCGGTACTTAGAAGAAAAAGGGTAGCGAAAGAGGCAAGACGCTGGCGGGAACTCATTTGGCGCGTTTTCTGAGGAGGAGAAGGGCACCCGCTCCGAAGAGAAGAAGGGCATGGACATTGGCTTCGGGAATGGTCTGAAACTCGTAGATGCCCGTGGTCACAAAGATGTCATCGACCGAACCGTTAAACACGGAGTTGTAGCCGGTGGTGGTTCGTTCGCCGACGACAAATCGCCGCAGGGTGCCGGTATCGGCTGCGATATCAACGGCGATGTTGCGCGATCCCAGAAGGGTGCCATCCATCCAAAAAGAGACGGTATTCGGGTCGGCGCCTGCTCCATGTTGGTAGTTAAAGCCGAAATGATACCAGGTGCCGGTGGTGATTGTCATCTCGACCGGAAGGGCAAGGGTGACGGTAGCGTGCTGCGTGCCATCCCCTGTCTGGAACGCCATCTCCCATTGGTTGGAGATGTTCTTTTGCAGATTAAGACCCCAGTGTCCCATCGCGAGATTCCACGGCCCGCGGTTGATGAGCGTGATGGTTTGGGCGCCGGTGAGGAGCGAGTCGAGTTTCACCCAAAGACCTCCGGTAAAATCGGTGGCGACCATTTCGAGGGCATTGGGTACCGTGTTCGGGAGGTTGATTTGAATTTTCGGATTTCCGTCGCCGCCGGGTGCTACCGCCGCCGTCGTAAGCCTGATCGCGTTTCCATAGCCGGAGGTCCAGCTTTTATTAACCCCCGTGGTGGTGCTGTAGCTGCCGACCCCTTGAAGGAGGAACCCGCTATAGCCATTGCCGGAGCCATCCGGCGTGCTGTCGTAAGGAGTGCCAGGCGTGATCGTGTTGCCGCTCCAATAGATACCGGTTGGCGCGGGGACGCTCTCGGTCACCGGCTTGCGCAGATCAATCACGGGAGCGGCGTGGAGAGGGGGTAGGCAAGCCCACCCGGCGGCAACAACGAACGCGGCTAACGAGGGGGTGCAAAAGCGCGGCAGAAGGCGGAGCAATGGAGGATGTTTCATAAAGCGGAGCAGGGGAAAAAGAGGATGTGAGAGGGAATCGTAAAACAGTAAACTTGTAGGTCAAGTTGAAAATATCAGATATTGACAATCGCCCCGATTTCGCCTTTTCTTGCCTCCCATGTTGCCATGCCCTCCAGACCGTGCGTTCCGCGAAGCCTTTACGCTTTTGGAGGCTTTGCTTTCGATTGCGCTGGTGGCTCTTTTGCTGGTTCTGGTCCATGCCGGTTATCTCCGGGTGGAGGGAAGCGCGAAGGGGGCCGGGAATCTTGCTAACCATCGGGTGATCCTGCGGGGGTTGACGGCATATGCCAGTGATCATCGCTCGCTCCTGCCGTGGTGCAATGACCTTGATGCCTACCCCGGTCTTTCGACGCCGTGGAACAAAACTCTTGTGCAGAAAGGGTATATCTTTGATGGGCGCGTCTTCTTTAATGACAAGTTCTGGAAACGCTGGGACGGGCGGGAGACGGCGCTTGCGATCATCACGCAACCCGAGAGATTCCCGACGGCTGTTCGCCCGTGGGCCTATACGACTTACGGGGTGAATCGTTATGGAGCGATGCCGGTTTCCACCGATAGCCGCCAACCGGCCAATCTCCTCAAGGTAGCCAAAGATGGCAATCTCTCGCGATTGATGCTAACACGCGATGTTTACCAGCTGGCCAATGACACTCCCTCCAACCGTTCCGGCGGTGGTACTTATTGGTTTAGTGGCGAGGGGTACCTCCCCCCTTTGGAGGAGTGTTATTCAGGGATGGTTCACGCCGGGTTTGCCGACGGTCATGTCGAAGCGGTGCCTCATCAACCGATGGCAGAGCAGCTTCGCAGTGGCACGAGGGCGCCCGTGTTTCATAATGTCTATACGCTACCGTAGGATCAATGTCTTCTTCCAAACCGCTCATGTCACTTGCCCAACCCTACCCCTTGTTTCCGCACCCCAAATCGCTTCATTTTAAGGATGAAACGCTCAAGGTAAGCTCCCTTCGCCTAGTGGCGGCAGAGGCCATCGTGGGAGCAGCGGCGCTCACGCTCATTCAAGAGGAATTAACGGATGCCTTTGCTCTCACGTTGGACGAAGGGGCTGCGGTCACCCTTTATCTTTCCGGCAATGACTCGCTCCCTTCCCCCGAAGGGTATCGCCTTGAGATCCTCCCTGACGCCATTTTACTCCGGGCCAGCAGTGATGCGGGATTCCTCTACGCGATCGCCACGCTGCGGCAGTTGGGGAAGGTCGAGAGCGATGGAGTGGTCCATTTTCCGTGCTGCGAGATCGAAGACTACCCTGATATCCCCCATCGCTATGCTTCGCGTTGGCTCATCGAACTGGAGGGGGCGCGAATGGCTTACGATTGGGGTGATGGGAGGGAAAAGATGCTTGAGCGTTATCGTGGCAAGATCGACTTTTGCCTGCGCCACAAGATCAATCGGGTTTTCTTTGAAGGTTTTGAATGGAAGACCGACAAGTACCCGGAGTATGTCGATGACATCAGGGCGCTCAATGCCTATGCTCGTGTCCGCAAGGTAAAGCTGGAGTTTGGCGGCCATGTGATCGGTTTCGGTGGGTATGTCGGCCATACCATGCACGGCGCAGCCGGGTTGGGCGGTTACAACCGGCGTTCCTACCCGGAGGGGGAGATCTACGCCTGTGGACGGGTGGACGGGCCGTTTGATCCCTTCTTTCCCTCCATCACCTCGGATGCCATGTTCAATGGCACCTGCTGTTCCAACGACGCCCTCAACCAGTTGAAGAAAGATCAGCTTGCCGACTATGTGCGACAGATCGAACCGAGTGTTCTTTATTTGCATAGTGAAGATATAGCGATCTATGAGGAATTAAGGCGGATGTGGCTTCATCGTTGCGACGCTTGTCGGGAGCGCTGGCCTAGCGATGCGATCGCGGTGGCCAACGGCGCAGCGGGGGGCATCGCTCATCGGTTCCGCTGGTTAAAGGAAGCGGTTGCTTGCGTGAAAAATCGTGACTCCGGGTATGACGGAGCGCGGGATTGCGAGCTGATCTTCGTCTCCCCTTCCTACAGTGCTTACTATGACACGGATGAGGAATGGAAAAAGGTGGCTGATTTCTGGGTCGCTGTCAGCAGTCTCCTTGAGCCGGATGAAAATCTCCTCTTCGGGATTCGTGAACAGTTCTGGCAGAAGGGCGAGCCGGTCTTGCGGATCGGTCAACTCGCGGAGCGGTTGCAGCGTGAAGGAAATGGGCATGGTCTCTTTGTTTTCTCGGTCGGCGGAGCTGATCTCTATAACAACAGCGCCCTCTTTTCATCGGCTCCCCGGCTGAACCATTTCTTTGCCGGGGCGAAGGCGATCTTTAATTTCAACGGCGGTCTCTTCGCGCCAGCGCAGGAGATTTACAACGCGGAATACACGTGGAATCTCCGCTCGCCATGGGGGATCGACGAAGCGGCGGATGATCCCGCGGCGGCGAAGATCTATCTGGAGCGTTCGGTCGAGATGCGCCACCCCGAACCGGAGGCTCTGCTCCGGGCGATCACCCGCCACCTCTATGGAGAGGCTGCCGGGGCGGAGATGGAGGCGTTCTATCTTTTGCAGGGAGAGGAGCGGCAGTTCCCGCTCGCGATTGCTTTTCGTTTGTGTCGGCAATTACTGGGTAGAAAAGAGCCGGATGCCGCGCAGGAACGGCGACGTTGGAGCGCCGCCCGCGAAGCGACCCTCCGGGGGCTGGAGTGCGTCCGCAAGGCGTTGGCATGCCCGGGGATCGAAGCGATGCTGTACGAAGAGCTTCAATACCTCTGTGCCTCTTTGGAGTTTGGGGAGCGGCTCGCGGAGATCGTCGCCGACGGTTTCGCTCCTGACGCCCGGGGGGAGGAGATCGCGGAGCGGTTCGAGGCGTTGGAGGCGTGGGTAGTGGCCCGCTATCCGCAAGATTTTACTTCACGCTATGAGGGTGAGGCTAATCTTTGGCGGGGTTATCTCTGCGATCTGCGTGGTCTTTTGAGCAAGCGGCTTAAAGCCCAACCTCAATGCGCCACGGCGAGGTGATCGACCGGGCGGTCGTGCGGCTCCAGCGGTAGCGTCGGGACGAGCTGTTCCTTAAAACAGATTCCGAGAGTCACCGGGCGCGGCCCGGGCAGGGCGAGGGCGCGGTCGTAATACCCCCGACCGTGGCCCATCCGCTCCCCCCGAAGGGTGAAGGCGACACCGGGAACGAGTAGCAGGTCGATCTCGTGGAGGCTCCATTCGGCCTCCGGGGCAGGGGGCGGCTCCATCAGATTCCAGCGGGAAGCGAGGAGCGCGCTCGGGCTTTCCACGTGGAAAAAACGCAAGCTCTCCCCCTCGATGCGTGGGTAGGCGAACGCTTTGGCGCTTTCCCAGAGCGGGGTAATCTCCGGTTCGGTCGCCATCGGGTAAAAGAGGGCGACGCGCCGTGCTTTTTGCCAGAGCGGAAGGGCGCGGATCGCTTCGCAAAGGCGCTCGGATCGCGCAGAGCGTTGATGCGGGTCGAGCGCCTTGAGTTGCAGCAGGATGCGGCGGCGGAGATCGGCTTTCGATTCGGACATGGCAGCAGCCCGATTTCACCACAACCCGGCTCCCGGCGGCGACTTTTTAATAAGAGGATTGATTTTCCGCACTTTCCTCTCCATGATGCCTCATGACCACCGCGAGTGCTTCGCTTGACGCCCTTTTCTATAAAGGAGCCGACGCTTTTTTTGCTGAACAGTCGAATATCGGGCTGACCTATGATGACGTCAGCCTTGCCACGCTCTACACCGAGATCCTCCCGAGAGATACCGATCTGGAGACCTCCATCGCCGACTCGCTCCGGCTGCGTATCCCGATCGTTTCAGCCGATATGGATACCGTCACCGAATCGCGCATGGCGACGGCGATGGCGCTCAACGGCGGGCTTGGCCTCATTCACTACAACATGCCCGAGCGCCAGCAACTCTCGGAGGTCAGCCGGGTTAAAAACCACGTCCACGGTCTGATTCAGGAGCCGATCCGCGTCTCGCCGGAGCAGACGATTGGCGATGTCCTCGAACTGATCGAACAGAAGGGGTTTTCTTTTAGTACGTTTCTCGTAGTGGACTCGGAGAACCGCCTCCTCGGGCTGCTCCCCGGGCATGCGCTTAAACACCGCTACGCCAATCGCCGGGTCGAGCAGGCGATGACGCCGCGCTCCTCCTTGCAGGTGCTCCGCAAGGACGAGCTTGGCGAGGACCCGATCGCCCGTGCCGATCATTTTTTTAATGAGCACATGGGGATTCATAAACTCCCCGTTGTCGATGCGGAGAACCGTCTCCATGGCCTTTTTACCTTGAGCGATGTTGAGAGGATTACCCAAGAGCACCACGCTCATCTCAAACCGGCCCGTGATGGCCGCTTCCGGCTGGTTTGCGGCGCGGCGATCTCGGCTACGCGCAGTTCCAGCGGCGAACTCGATCGCGAACGGATCATCGCCCACGTCGGCGCTCTGGTGGAGCGCGGGGTCGATGTTGTCGCCGTCTCTACGGCGCATGGACATAGCAAGGGTGTGGGGAAGACGGTCCGGCTCGTGCGCGATGCTTTCCCTGAATTGCCGATCATTGCCGGAAATGTCACCAGCGGCGCCGGGGTGGAATACCTTGCGGAGTGCGGCGCTTCGGCGATCAAGATCGGGCAGGGGCCGGGGTCGATCTGCACGACGCGCGTCGTCGCCGGGGTCGGCATCCCTCAGTTGACGGCGCTTTACGTTGCCTCCCGCGCCGCGGCGAAGAAGGGGGTGCGGATTCTGGCCGATGGTGGGATCTCCAAATCGGGTGACATCGTGAAGGCGCTCACCTTGAGCGATGCCGTGATTTGCGGAAGTCTCCTCGCCGGTTGCCCGGAAGCACCGGGCCAGATCATGGAGATCAACGGCAAGCTTTATAAACAATATCGCGGCATGGGGAGCCAGTCGGCGATGGTCGCCGGTTCGGCAGCCCGCTATGGCCACTCGACCAAAGATGCCACGCGCAAAGTCGCGGCAGAGGGGATCGAGGCGGTCAAGGAGGTTGCTCCGCCGATTGATACCGTTTTGACCCAGCTTGTCGGCGGCATTCAATCGGGGATGGGGTATCTCGGGGCGGCGGACCTTCTCGCGCTGCGGGAGAAGGCGCGTTATGTCCGTGTCTCCCCGGCGGGCCAGCGTGAATCGGGCACACATGACGTGATCGAAATCAAATCGACCGGAGCTCACCCGAGCGTTTGACTTTTGCCGTGAATCCCGATCCCGAGAGCCCGACCGGACGCCCCCGGATCTTAACGGTAACGGAAGTGACCCGTGCCGTGCGCGAGGTCGTCGAAGGGGTGATCGGGGAGGTATGGGTCGAGGGAGAGATTGCCAACTACCGTCGCCAAGCCTCCGGGCATCAATACTTTACGCTCAAAGACGAGCGCTGCCAGCTCTCGTGCGTCCTCTTCTTTCGCCCGGGGCTGCGCCATGCGAGTATCCCGCTCGATAACGGAATGCTCGTCCATGTTCGCGGAGCGATGACGGTTTACGAAGCGCGCGGACAGTACCAGATGAACGTCTCGTTGGTGATGGCCGCCGGGGCGGGGCTGCTGGCCGCCCGGTTTGAGGCGCTCAAACGGAAGCTGGAGGGAGAGGGCCTCTTCGCTCCCGAACGCAAGCGGGCGCTCCCGCGTTTCCCGGCGACGATCGGGATTGTCACCTCCCCGACTGGCGCGGCGATTGCGGATATCCTCAACATCCTGCAACGGCGTGCGCCGTGGATGCGGGTGATTATTTACCCGGTCCGTGTGCAGGGGCAGGGGGCGGCGGAGGAGATTGCCACAGGGGTTGAAGCGTTTGGCAGCGGAAAGCTCCCACCGGTGGAGGTGATTCTGGTGACGCGCGGCGGCGGCAGTGCGGAGGATCTTTGGGAGTTTAACGAGGAGCGCCTCGCACGGGCGATCGCCGCTTCGCCGATCCCGGTGGTCTCCGCCGTGGGGCATGAGATTGACGTTTCGATCTCCGATCTCGTCGCTGATCTCCGCGCACCGACGCCGAGCGCTGCCGCTGAATTGATCGCCCCGGACAGCGAAGCGCTCCTGCACCAGATCGGGCGTTGCCAGACGCTGATGACCCGTTTTCTACGCGAAGCGCTGGAGCGGGGGAAAGCGCGGTTGGCGATGGTCGAGGGGCAACGGCTTCACCGCGAGCCGAGAGTGCGCCTTGATGCGCTCCGCCAGCAGATTGATTTCGCGTGCGAAGCAATGGCGCGGGCCGCGCAGGAGGAGCTTCGGTTACGCCGTGAGCGGCTGATGGCGCTTCGGGGGGTGTTGCGGGAGCATCGGCCTGATCATCTCCTTGCCCTGCGTCGTCGGGAGGTGGTCAACCTTGCCGAGCGCTTCGAGCGTGCGAGTGGGCAACGACTGGCGCTTTTAACGCAACGCCTTGCCCAGCAGGGGGATCTGTTGCGGGTGCTCGGCCCGCAGGCGACGCTCGGGCGTGGCTATAGCATCACGCGGGATGCCAGCGGGGCGATCATCCGTTCCGTTGCGGCGGCGCAGCCGGGCGCGGTGTTGACCTCTCAGGTCGCCGACGGCGTGATCCGCTCTCGCGTCGAGCGCAATTCCGAGCAGGCGGAGTGACGCAATTTGCTTCCATCTTCAAGCGGAACCTTGCATCGTAAAGGGCATGAGTATCAAAAACGAAATCGTTGTGGTGACCGGGGCCGGGGGTTTCATCGGGGGGCATCTCGTCGCGCGGTTGCGCGAGGATGGCTATACGAGAATCCGCGCCGTTGATAAAAAGCCGATTTCGCAATGGTACCAGCACTTTCCCGAGGCGGAGAATCTCGTCCTCGATCTTCAGGAGAAGGAGGCGTGCGTGCAGAGTTGTCACAACGCCGCATGGGTCTACAACCTCGCCGCTGACATGGGTGGGATGGGGTTCATCGAACTCAACAAGGCGCTTTGCATGTTGAGCGTGCTGATCAATACCCACATGCTCCTCGCCGCCAAAGAGGCCGGCGTGCAGCGTTTCTTTTTTAGTTCCTCCGCGTGTGTCTATAACGCTGATAAACAGCGTGATCCGAACGTCACCGCGCTCAAGGAGGAAGATGCTTACCCCGGGATGCCTGAAGATGGCTACGGGTGGGAGAAGCTCTTTAGCGAGCGGATGTGCCGCCATTTCCGGGAGGACTTCGGGCTGGAGACGCGCGTCGCCCGGTATCACAATATTTACGGACCGAACGGCACCTATGACGGCGGGCGCGAGAAAGCTCCGGCAGCCGTCTGCCGCAAGATCATCGAGGCGAAGCGCAGCGGTCGGCACGAGATCGAGATCTGGGGCGATGGCAACCAGACCCGCAGCTTTCAGTATATCGACGACTGCGTCAAAGGGACGCGGATGATCGCCGAGTCCGACTTTGTCGAGCCACTCAACCTCGGTAGCAGCGAACTGGTGAGCATTAACCAACTCGTCGACATCGTTGAAGAAATCGCCGGGATCAAGTGTGAGCGCCGCTATAATCTCAATGCCCCCAAGGGGGTCAACGGGCGCAATAGTGACAATACCTTGATCCAGCAGGTCTTCGGCTGGGAGCCCGACACCCGTCTGCGCGACGGGATGGCAAAGACTTACGAATGGATTCTCGGGGAGATCGAGCGCGGAGCCAAGTCGCTCTGACGACACTCCCTAAAGCGTCTCCCCGTCGACCCATTCGGGGAGGACCCAGTGGCAATGCGGTGCGAGCGTCTCGCCGTTGAGCAGGCGCATCGTGAGTTGGCCCAGTTGCTGCGCTTTGGCCCCGGGCGGCGTGGCATAACAGCTTGGGGCGAGCGGGAGATGCTGGAAGTAATCCTCCCGGTCACGGCAGACGAGCGCCACCTCCTGCGGAATGCGCACGCCGCGTTGGAGCAAGTAAACCAGCGTGGTCAAAAAATAGGGTGTGCGCACTAGCCACGCGCTCGGGCGGGGGGAGCGTTGCAGGAGTTCATCGAGCATCGCGCAGAAGGCCGCTTGTTCCTGCGGGTGTTTTTCCACCGTCGCTTTCAGGCCGGGTATCGCGAATGCCTCCACCCCTTCGAGAAATCCGGCGACACTGGCCTGATCCCCCGGTGCAATATGGGGAGGCAGCTTCGGCACCAGTAGCGCAAGGTGACGATGTCCCGCGCGGATCATTTGGCCGACGGCATGGCGGCAGGTAGCGTGGAAACCAAGCTCCACCGCCGGGAGGGCGACTCCGGGGAAGGGGGCGCTCGCGAGGATCACCGGCAGGCGCTCCCGCTCGCACCACGTCTGCATCGGCTGCGTGCTCCCGGAGAGGAGCCAGGCGTCGTAATGAAGCGTCTCGTACAAACGACGGAAGTAAGGGAAAGCCCCTTGCTTTGGGGAGGCGCTCAGGTCGTGAAGGTGCAAATCGACTTCATGGCGAAAGAAGAAGGCGCGCAAGGCATCGACCAGCACCACGCCTGAACGGTGGAGCGACGAAAAAGGGGCCGTGAGCAGTAGCCCGACCTTGCGCCGCGTTGGTGACATCCCGGGCGCAGCCGGCGCGAGGCGGCTCCCCCGCCGAGGTCCGTGCTTGTGCAGCAACCCTTCAGCTTCCAACTGGTTGAGCGCAGCGCGGATCGTCCGCCGTCCTACACCGAGTTGCGCCGCCAGCAGCCGCTCGCCCGGCAGACGTTCCGGCCATTGGGCGAGGCGCTCACGTAGATGGGCGGCAATCTGGGTCGAACGGCTTCGGTAAAGCGGGGCAGGCATCGTGATCTGGTGCTAATATGACACCAGATCATTTTGATTTCGAGTGGAATCCTTCGATTGTACCGTTCAAGTCATGACGAAACTGGAAAAAATTGGCGATCGGGTCATCTACCTCTCTCGGGAATACTTCAGCGGTTACAACAGCTTCCCCACAGCAGTCGTGACATCGGAGGATGAGATCCTCGTCGCCTTCCGGCAGGCGCGGCATCTCAAGGAGTTGGGCCATATCGACCCGACCTCGCGCGGCATGCTGGTCCGCTCCAAAGATGGCGGCCGCACCTTCACTCCCTCCTTCCTCTGTGATGCCCCGGCTGAAGGGGTACAGGACCCGTGCCTCAACCGCTTGAGTGACGGCACCCTCATTAGCACCTTCTTCGTCTGGAGTGTGCAACAACGTGCCTATACGATCAACGCGGACGGCCCCGACACCCTCTGGCGTCCTTTTGATGATCATTACGTTGCCCGGATCGGAGGTCTCTACTCCACCCGCTCCACTGACAATGGTGAAACGTGGGAGCCGAGCGTGCGAATCACTAGCGAAGCCCTCGCCTTGCGGGGCCAAGGAGTTGAACTGCCGGGGGGCGCCTTTCTGATCGCTAGTTACAACCTGAAAGGGGAGGTTCATCTTTTCCGCACCGATGATCGTGGCGAAAGCTGGCAGCCCGGTGCTGTTGTCACCCTTCCCGATGCAGGGCAACAGCAGGGCCTGAGTGAAACCAACCTTTTTCGAACTCCAGGCGGGAAGCTGGTGATGTTCTGCCGTAACCGCTGTTGGGATAAGCAAAACAAGGAAAATAGTGCGTTGTTAACCGCTCAATCCCATGACGAAGGGGTAAGTTGGAGCGTGCCGCAGCGTCGCCCGTTCTATAGCCCAAGCCCGTTTCACGCGCTGTTGCTCCAGAGCGGAAAGGTGTTGATCACTTATGGCTATCGCTATGCTCCCTTCGGCGTGCGTGCCTTCCTGCTCGATGGTGAATGTGAAGCGTGGGAGGAGGCGCAGGAGATGGTTTTGCGTGAAGATGGCCTCGGTGTCGACCTTGGCTACACCAGCGCGATTGAGTTAAAAAACGGGGAGATCTGGGTCTTTTACTATTTTTACGGCGAAGACGAGGTGCGCCATATCGCAGCGACGATTTGCCGGGAAGTCGAAGGGTAGGGAAGCTGACGCCTGATTTGGACGGCTACTCGCTCTGATAGCCGTTGGTAATGACCGGGCGGTCCGTGGCGCCACGCTTCCCCGGAACACCATAACCGGCCTTCTCCCATGCAGCGGCAATCAATGGCAGATCGCTAACCGGCCGGGTGCCCGGTTCCATCTTCCAATGGGCGACAAACGCTTCGGTGTAAAAAAGGCACGGAACACCAAGCTCATGGCTGCGAGAGGTGTATGCCAGCCAGAGATCATAGTCGCCGTGAATCCAGTCATCGGTATCAATAGGATGGTAGGGAAGGGTGGCGCGGGCGAGGTCGGAACGAGCCTTCATCGCAGCCATCAGATCAGCCGCGACAGCGCCCATATCATGCAGCCGCACCATGTCAAAGGTGTCGTGGAAGTAAGCGTGAACGGTGCTGCTGGTGATCAGGGCATCCGGTTTGGCTGCTTTGGCTGCTTCGTAGATCGCTTTTTGGTAGTGATAAAGGAGTTCAATCCCCCATAGGTCACCTGCCATTTCGACCTTTTCTACCGGCTTTGTCCCTTCCTCCGAAAAGCCGAACCGCGGTGTCCAACGGGGGCGCCGCCGGTCGGGACTATAGCCAAGCTGGTCGATCTTGAAGCCATCGGCGTTCAGCCCGTCGGGGGAGAGGAGGTGGGTCACCCATTGGCGCACTTTTTCAAGATAACGCGGGTTGGTCGGGTCTGCGGTCCACTGGCGTCCATCACCCTTGATGCAGAGGTCAGGCGAAAGGCCATCCCAGAGCCACGTGCCGATCCAGAGGAGAACTTTGCGCCCGGCCTCATGCTGGCGTTGGATAAAGGCCCTCATCTCCGGCCAACGGATCGGGTCGGGCTCCCAGACTCCGGTCAGCGACCACCCACCGTCGACAATCACGCTACCTACCGGAACCGCCGCCTCCTCAAAACAGCGAATCCAGCGATTGTAAAGCCCTTCGATGCAATAGGCCATCGCGCGACGCTCCCGACCGATTCCTTCTTCGAGCATCGCGTGAGCGACCTGATCCCCCCAACCGCAATAAATCGGTCGCAGCCACCATTCCGGGATCGGGCGGGGAGCGGGTTGGCCATATTGAATCGCTAACCCATCAGCCAGAATGGTGTGGAAGGGGAGGTCCTCACGATAGCTAATGACGTGGACCCGCAGGTGCCGCGCTGCTGCATCAGGATCGGTGAGTCCTTCGAGGTCGAGCGAAAGGTGAACCCCCTCTGCACGGGTTGAAAAACGGACTTCATTCCATCGGTGCCACCCCGCGTCGGCAGCGATCCCGATGAACCATCGCCTCCCGCCGCCACTGATGACCACGGCCATCGGTGGCGGGGAGAACTTGGCACTGGTGAGTTCATTGGGGCGGACGCCAAGGTGGAGCACCTGCGGGAGCGGCCACGGATCGGTATGGTGCAAGCGCGATGGGCTGGGATTCCAGACCGACTCCGGCGTAAAGCCGAGCATAGCTGAGGAGAGGAAACACACCAGTGTTTCACCGTCGGGTTGAAGGGAAAATTCTCTTACCGAAAGGGAGGGGGTCGTTTCCATCGTTAACGGGCAGTATCAAAGTGGTCCCAGAAGATGGTTTGTAGCGAAGTCGTTCCCCAGATGTTCTGTTTCTCCCCCGGAGTGGGAAGGAGGGGCGGCGCTCCTTTAACAACGCTAATGGAGCCATCTCCATAGAGGACCGGCCATTGCCGGTGGTGAAGCGTAAAGGGGTAGCGATGCGGGTAGGCATTGTTAGGCGAGCAAAGGAAGAAACACGATCCGACCGCACGGGAAGAGACCTGTGCCAGTCTCCTGCCTAACGCCTCACCTTTGACTTCGGTGGTGCTCAACCGGCTCTGATCATACCCGCGCGCTACATAATCGCCCCAAACAGTTGCTTTGTGACCGATGATGGTTCGAACTTTTTGCACCGGGCGGACTTCGAGCCGCGTCGCTGGGCAGATATAGGTATCGCCGTTTTCAAGGTAGGGGTAGGTCTTGCCCCATCCATTAAGCTGCTGGTGCTCAGGCTGCCAGAGAGCGGTCCCGGACCAGCTCCCCTGAGTGCCGTTTTTAATGTTAAGCGCCTGATGGTAGGCCCATTCTCCTTTGCCGCTCTCCCCAGCATAAAGCGTCATTCCTACCCCGAGTTGGCGCAATCGGCTTACACAGTTGGCAAGGTCGCGGGCATCCTGCATCCGCTTGAAGGCAGGGAAGCTGATGGCCAGAAGAATGATCACTGCGCCAATGGCGACCATCACTTCAACTAGAGAGAAGCCTCGGCGGGAGAGTGGGTTAGGTAACATGAGCGTGGGATGGTTCTATTCGGGGGGGCGAAGGCTGGCGACTTCCACAAGGTAGACCGGAGCCGTCAGGCCACCAACGCCCAGATTTTTTTCGACCTGAACGACGACGTGAGCCTCCTTGCCCGCCGTTACAAAATCGGTAATATCGAAATAGAAGGCTTCATCATACCCTGCGTAACTCTCCGGGTCGAGGAGGTGTTCGCCGATTTTTTCACCGTCAAGATAAATGGTAGCGTTGCCGTCGACGGCGCCAAAATAGAGGATCAGTCGATGGTTGCGCCGGATCACCGGTATTTTGATCGCCTTGCGATACCAGCCTGCTCCGACGTGATTGCCAAAGCCTTGATGCTGCCACGGCTGTCCAGCTACGAGGAGCGGCCAGTCGCTATCCTTGGCTTCCATCGTGTTCCACCCTTGCTCCTCACCGTGATTGCCGGGGTCAGGAGCAAAGCGCCAGTCCCGGTTGTGCCGTTGAAGGACGGTCGGGTGCTCGAACTCGGTCGGGAGGATGCCATCTTTCTCCACATGCTTGCGGTAGCGATCGAGCAGTTTTTTCCTGTCACCGCGCCAATAGCTCAGATTATCGAAGACGCTGCCATCTTTCTCTTCAAGAAAGAGAGCTTCGAGTTGGGCGAGGATCTCCTTTGCTTTTTTAGGCTGGAACGTCTCAACGGCATTAAAGAAATCCCTGACCTTGCGTGCATAGCGATAACCGGCAACAACGCCATGCACCCGTTGGCGGTAGACGGCATCTTCTTGGGTCAGCTTTTGGGCTTCTTCAATGAAGGGGTGAAGTTCTTCAAGAAGCTCATTGGTAAAGAGTGCTTCAATCCCGGAGCCGCCACTCCCAAAGTACGGCCCGCTCCATGCTGACGCTTCAAGATGCTCATGGTAGCGTTCCATCGGTTTTGCCGCCGGTCCGAAGTAGCTAGTGTAGTAATACTGCTTCTCCTTCTCCAGATCACCTTCCGGTTGTCGCAATAGCCAAGGGTAGAAGTAGACACTCATCCCTTGCGGTCCCCAGCAGGGGTGAACTTCATTGTAGACACCGATCACATCAAAGTCGCGGCGGTAGGCTTTGAGCTTGTCCGCCATGGAGGAGAGAACCGGGAGCGGCCCCGGCCAGATGTAGTAGGACCAATAGTCATGCACAAAGAGGCGTGATCCGTTTGCTTTACTCATCGCGTGCCAGCCTTGGAGAACTTTGAGGAAACGGGCGTTCTGAGGGCTGGCTTTGTCGTAAAGACCCCGGGAATAGTCTGAGAAGCTCCCCGCAAAAGCCGTCGGCATCACCGCGAGATTCGGTTCCAGTTTTTCCACTTTGGTCGGAGGTTCCGTATGGGTCAGGTAGGCATACCAGCCGAGTTTTTTGTCCGGAAGAACGGCGCTCAAGCGTCGCGCAATCCGGTTGTTAAAAGCCGTTACGCGGTTGGACATGGAGATCCCCTTGATCTTTTCCGGCATCCGGCTGGGATGTTGCGCTTTAAGTTCAGGGTCGTCCATGGCGCGGCATCCGTCGCACTCGCACCAGATGGCGAGATCGTTAGGGTCGAGACTGGCGATCTCAAGCTCCGGCACGCGTTCAAAGACCTTTAACACTCCGTCAAAGACCAATTGCTCCACATTCGGATTGCTCAGGCAAAGCTGGGCATATGGATTGGAAGAGCGTTGTCCGTTGACAAGAGCAAAGTACTCTGGATGGGTAGGAAACCATTTTTCATGCGGCACCAGCGCGGCATAGGCATGGGCAAAGTTAACCCGGTAGAAGCCGCCCATCTTGGGATGGGTGTGCGAGTTGGTGTTGAGCCGGTTGCGCCGGGCCCAGAGGCGGGCCATCAACGTCTGCTGATCCCAGAGTTTGCTCTCTTCGTCAGTGACGTTGGAGAACTCTCTGATATTGTAGGTCTGGTAGTGATTGATGCCGTAACGGTAGCGATAGGCTGGCTTTGCTCTCCGCTCGCCTTCGGAGAGAGTGACCTTCTCAAGCCTTGGAACATGTTCGCCCCACGGCTCAGGTCGATACCAGCGAACCCCGAGTTCTTCGAGAAATTCGTAAACGCCGTAGAGGGTCCCGCGATCGTGTTGCGGGATCTCGGGCTGTTCAATCATCTTCGTCTCGGAGCGTCCACCCGTAATATGGATCGACTCCGCATGAATGACGACTAGCGATTCTTCCTCTTCAAGCGTCTCGGGTTTGAGGGGGAGATTCTCGCGGTGATAGCCGAGGTAAATCGGCACCCGGTCGGGGAGGGGTTCCTCGCTGATCTCAATCTCGCTATTAAGAATGCGCCCAAGGTAAGTCGCCAGTTCCTCCGCCGCGAAACGGGAAGCAGGGGCATCATCACTGGCGACAACAATCACCGGCCTCTTCTCCGCAGAAAGCTCCAGCGCTTCAAGCTGAGGGTTGGTGAGGAGCGCTCCAACGGCAAGGAGCAGGAGAGGGAGGCGAAAACGGATGTTACGAAGAGACCACATGACAGGACACTAGTTCTTCAATGCTGCCCGGTGAGTGCGTGCTTTGCGTGCAAAACTCAGGAGGAGGAGACCTCCAGTTCCGATCATCGCCCAGCCGGACGGCTCTGGAACGGCCTGCCATTGGAGCACCAGTTGCGGATGATAGCTAGCCGTGGCGTGCAGGGGAGAGGCGAGATTAAGCGTGTGGCGCTCACTGCCGGCTTCCCCGGGGGCCAGCCCGAGCCAAAGTCCGAGGATGCCATCGCCTTCCAGTGCTTGCTGGACTTCAGCCAGAAAAGGTGACCCGCCGGTAAAGGTAATCTGGCTTCCGGCAGTATAGCTTGCTGTGGCGAGAGTTAACGTGGAGACGAGCGCCCGCCGGTCATTGGCTCCAGTGGCTCCCGGCGTTTGCCAAAAGTGGTTGGGGTCGAGGGGATCGTTGTTAGTTTGGGACCACGTTGCCTGATTGGTCACCTTTCTGTTGAGACTCCAGAGCTGAAAATCAACCGGGTTGGCGCTTTCAGAGGCGTTGAGGGCATTGACGGTGAAGTTGAGGGAGACGCCGACGAGTTGGAGGTTGGTTGTGTCGATGGCGCTAAGGTCAAACTGGAGAATCCCGTGCAGGGTGCGGGTAGCGTCGGTGGTTCCAGTGTCTCCGGCGATGAGATTGGTGCGCTCAAACGCTCCGAGCCCGGTCGTGTCGTTGCTTCGGATCAACCCGGAGATCACCGGTTTGATTTTGGTGTCGTCCTGAGCCAGAGCGACAGCCGATGGAAGGAGAAGGAGGGGCAAAGAGAGTAGGCAAAGAGTCTTCACGGAATGAATAGAGTTGGAGTTCCTCGCAATGTTTTTCGTTTCATTGATTCTCGTAGCACCCCGATTGAGCGACAAGGGCAATGTCATTTTCATTGTACTCAAAGACCTTCATATTTTGCTCATCTCTTTGGGAGGAGTGGTCGCGCCAAAGGGTGGATGTCCAAGGGGAAGCTCGTTAGGATTTGTACTTGTGGCTTGCCGGGAATCTGCAAAAGTAGAGCGATGGCTTCCTCCCAGCGCCACTCCTTTACCGCTCCGCTTCACTATTGGAGCATCTTCCGGCACAAACTGCTATGGGCTTATGATGGAGTGCTTCGACCGGCGTTCAAACGCTGGCCCTATATTCCTTCGCCTACCCCTGCGTGGCTCTTGCGCGAGGGGAGTGTCACGCTCCAGTTCGTTGACGGCGAGGAGCATTATCAGGCAGGCGATTGGATTTTTCCGCGCGAGAAGGAGGCGATGCAGACCTTTTCCAGTGGCGCGTCGCTTCTCTCAATCCGCTTTCAGGCGGAGTGGTGCTACGGGGTTCCGATTCTGAGTCGCGAAAAGAGCATCGCTTTTCCTTCTTCGCAAGAACCGGCTTTGACACGGCACGCTGAAGCGTTAACCCGTTTCATTAAGCGCCATTTCCCGGATGCACGCAGCAGTTCCGTCCTGCTGAATGGAGATTTCGAGTTTTATCTTGAGCTACAGCCGCTGTTGATGCAGTGGATCTCTAGTTACTACCGTGTCTTGACAGCGCGTGGTGTTGAGCCCACGGGGATTCAAGAACTCGACCCCCGTGTGCTCAAAGCGCTTTACGTCATCGAGGATCAACCGCTTAGCTACCCTTTTGACTCTGCTGAGATTGCCCACAAGGCGGGGTGTAGCATTAGCCAGCTTAACAAACTCTTCCAACGCCAGATCGGTGCAACGCCTTCGATGCTTTGGGGGCGACGCAGGCTGATGGCGGCCAAGAGCGAGTTGCTCGGTGCTGGCGAAGGAGTCAAGACGATCGCCTTCAACCTCGGCTTCTCATCTCCGGAGCATTTCGCAACCTGGTTTCGCAAAAAGACCGGGGTCGCTCCCCGGCAGTTTCGCGCTGCTGCGAAAGCGGAAGGCTCACAAGGTTAATCTTCACCTTCGACAAGATCAATTTCATGCCGGGCAGAGAGCATCTGATCATGAGCGGCTTCGTCGATCCCTTCCGCCACCAGTTCTTCACCTAAGTTATAGCTCCCTTCCGGAAGATGGGGATCGGCACGACGACCGACGGAGATCGCTACCATGTCACGATCGGAGATGGAGGTTAGCATCGCCGCTTCCTCGGAGAGATCACCCGCATCGTGATGACCACCGTGAAGCTCCAGCCATGCACGTTGAAGATCGGCATCAGTCGCTTCTTCGCGTCCATCGATGAGCGCCAACTCCTGCGCACGTTGTTCCACAATTTCCTGCGTAGGAACTCCTAACCCCTGCGCGTGCCGGACGATTTTGCCGATGGTGGGGTGCGTCGGTTTCATCCCCTAAACTAACACATCCGGTCGGCTTTGCAAGGGGGGGCGCCGCAGGCCCCGGTAGCGATCCGGGCCTGCGGCGAACGTTACTTAGATGGCTCTAAAGGGCTGGCTGCGGGTTGGATTCCTCCCCGAGCGGTTGGCCATGGTTAGGCATTGGAGCGTGCGGGTCACTAAGCCCGTGGGGCTCAGGCTCGATCGTTGGCTCCGGGCTGCTCTTAGGGAGGTCTTTTTCAGGCAGGGGCGCTTCACCCACGGCAGGCGGTGAGCTTTCCAGCCAGTCGGCGTTCATGCCGAGATCCCCCGCCATTTTGCGCAGGCCATCAATCTGTTTGCCCGTGGCAGAGAGGAGTTTCTCGGCAAAGCTGCGCAACTCCTGATCGCCCAATGCGGCGGAAGCACTCTGGAGGTCGCGCTGCACTTCCTGTGCCTGCTTGAAGAGCGCGAGGACAAAGGCGCTATCGAACTCCTTACCGCCTTGACTGGCCAGGCGGTTGATCTCCTCAGCCGGAAGCTTAATCTGATCAAGCGGCACAAAGACGTTCTTCCTGCTCGCCAGTTCCATCAGTTCCTTGGCGGCAGCGGTGGCTTCGTCCACCATTGAATGCCCTTTCTTTTTGATTTCATCGGTGGCCCCCTTTTCGATGGCTAGCAAACCGATGACCAGTGAGGCAAGCCCTTTCTCTGCGGCTTGTTGGATGAACTGGACATCCTGATGAGCTAGTGAGGCGTCGCTGCTCTTGGCCTCATCGCTCCCGGTGATTGTTTTGGGCAATTCCTGAACGCGCTCCATCAAGGTGGATTCATCGGCGGCGCGCAGAGTGCTGGTCAGGCCGAGCGCTGCGATCACGCCGACGCGGATCGTCATGGGTAGTATTCTCTTCTTCATTTGGTCTTTTCCTCCTTGGAAGGGTATCGGAGGCGGGGGTGCCAATGGCGGTTCCCCCCTCCCGTGGGAGGAGGCTCCCGGGAGGGACGCCGATCACCCGCCGGAAAGCCCGTGAGAAGCCGTACGGATCAGGGAAACCGAGGCGTGCGGCGACTTCCTTGACCGGAAGGCGACCGTTCTGGAGCAGGTCAACAGCATGGTTCATTTGAAGATGTTGAAGATATTCGTAGGGGCTCTGTCGCCGAAAGCGCCGGAAGAGGCGGCAAAGGTAGGCTTCATCGACATGGCAAGCCGTGGCGACCTCGCGTAGCGTGCGAAAACGCAGGAACTCCTCTTCAATCAAAAGGCGGCAACGCTGGTAGGTCGCCAGCGCGGCGGAATGGAGCGAACGGTACGGCCCGGCGAGATCAGCGATCTTCATCAGCAGATATTGTAGCGTGATCTGGCAGAGCCGCGCTCGCCGGGTGTGATCGCTTAATCCATGTTCAATGAGATCATCAAAGATCGTGGTGATCCGTTCCGGGTGGCTGACCTCCAGCACGCAGCCCGGCGTCAGGCGGCACTCTTGCAGGAAAGCCCCCATCGTCGATTCGCGCATGGCGACGAAGTATTTGGTCAATGGCTGGGATGGCTCCTCTTGGTTCGCCACGATCCGGTGCGCCATTCCCCGCCCATACGTAAAAAGGGTGCCCGGGCGCAGCAGGTATTCACGTCCACCCAGTTCCAGCCGCCCGCTGCCACGTTCGACAAACTCCACAATCGGGCAGAAGAAACCGGGCCGATGCAGATCGTATTCCGGCAGGCAGACCTCCCTCCCGGCGCTGTAGAGCGGCGTCGGCTCCTCTCCCGCTCGGGCCGCCAGCCGCCCGGGGTTGAGGTAGAAACGGCGGGCTTGCGCGACTTGTCGACTGAAGTAGGCCGGTTCCGGGGTGAGGGGGGCGCTCATCGCTATAAGATCAAAAATTGGTATGAAAAGGTCAAGAGCCGCCATGGCATCTTGAGCGTGAAGTGAGGCACGATCCCATGAGCATTCACCTCTTCTCCCCCATGAAACCTCCTTTTGGCCTAACTTCCACCTTTCCAAAAATCGGCATTCGACCCACCATCGACGGTCGTCGTGGCGGTGTCCGCGAATCGCTCGAAGCCCAGACGATGGCGATGGCCGAAGCGGCGGCGGCTTTGCTGCGCTCCCAACTCCGTTACCCGGACGGTACTCCGGTCGAGTGCGTGATTGCGGAGAGCACCATCGGCGGGGTGAGCGAGGCGGCGGCCTGTGCGCAATATTTCGAGCGTGAAGGGGTCGGGGTGACGCTGACGGTGACGCCGTGCTGGTGCTACGGCTCCGAGACGATGGCGATGACGCCCGGGATACCGAATGCCGTTTGGGGGTTTAACGGAACGGAGCGTCCCGGGGCCGTTTACCTCGCTGCTGTGCTCGCCGGTTATGCGCAAAAGGGGCTCCCGACTTTTGGCATCTACGGGCGCGACGTTCAGGACGCGGGTGATGGCAGCATCCCGGCAGATGTTGCGGAGAAACTCCTCCGCTTTGCGCGCGCCGGTCTCGTCGTAGCAACCTTGCGGGGGAAGGCGTATCTCGCGATCGGCGGCGTCTCCATGGGGATCGCCGGTTCTCAAGTCGATCCTGCTTTTTTTGAAAACTACCTCGGGATGCGGGTGGAGAGCATCGATTCAAGCGAACTGCTCCGACGCATGGAACGGGCGATCTATGATGAAGAGGAGTACGCCCGGGCGATCGCGTGGGTGCGTGAGCATTGCAAGGAGGGGGAAGACCGCAATGCCCCCGATCAGCGCCGGGACCGTGCGCGTCTTGATCACGAATGGGAGGCTTCTGTGAAAATGGCCCTGATCGTTCGCGATTTGATGGTAGGCAATCCCCGGTTGGCCGAGCGCGGTTTCGCCGAGGAGGCGCAGGGACATCACTCCCTCGCGGCCGGTTTTCAGGGACAGCGGCAGTGGACCGATTATCAGCCCAATGGCGACTTCTGCGAAGCGATCCTAAACGCTTCCTTTGATTGGAACGGCATCCGCGCTCCGTTCATCCTCGCGACGGAGAATGACAGCCTCAACGGCGTAACGATGCTCCTTAACTACCTTCTCACGCACACCGCGCAGATCTTCGCCGATGTTCGTACCTACTGGAGTCCGGAGGCGGTCGAACGGGTGAGTGGGCACCGTCTTACGGGTGCCGCAGCGGGCGGATTGCTTCATTTGATCAACTCCGGACCGGCAGCGCTCGATGGCACAGGACGCCAGCAACGCAACGGCCAACCGGCGCTCAAACCGTTCTGGGAGATCACCCCGGAGGAAGTCGAAGCGATGCTCGGGGCAACCACCTGGCACCCGTCCACCACGGAGTATTTTCCCGGCGGCGGTTGGTCGACCCGCTTCCTGACCGCTGGCGGGATGCCGGTGACCATGGGGCGTCTTAATCTGGTCAAAGGCATCGGCCCCGTGCTGCAACTGGCGGAAGGGTACACGGTTGATCTCCCGGCAGAGATTCACCAGGTGTTGGACGAACGGACCGACCCGACATGGCCGACCACCTGGTTCGCCCCGCGTCTGACCGGGGAGGGGGCTTTCCGTGATGTTTATAGCGTCATGAACGCGTGGGGCGCGAATCACGGCGCCATTAGCTATGGTCACATCGGTGCCGATCTGGTGACGCTTGCCTCTATGCTTCGTATCCCGGTCTATATGCATAACCTTCCGGCCGAAGCGCTCTGGCGTCCGCACGTCTGGAACGCCTTCGGGACGGCAGAGCCGGAGGGAGCCGACTATCGAGCCTGCGCCGCCTTCGGCCCGCTATATTAGCGTCCCGTTCACGAGTGCTCCAAGAGCCGGTCTCTGGTGGCTAAGACGGTGGGAAGGGAACTTCTGGGTTGCTTCGTTAGAAGTAACCGGCGATCCTCGAGGTCGTGGGGAATACAAATCATCAACCGAGGTTAGTTAACCCGCGAGGTTTTCTCAATTCCGAACGTATGAAGCTCCTTATCGCTGTCATCGCAACTGTTTCTCTTTCCACCGTACCATTGAAAAGTGCTGGTCTGGTTTCACTGGAGCGAGCGGTTCAGCAATCTTTGGATCAACGTTCCCTGAAGGAAAGCATGGAGTATCTGGCTAAAGCTGGAATCCCTGTTTTGACAATAGGCGCGTTGGACTTTCACGGATCACCGGACGCAGCGAACATTCATGTCAAAAATGGAGTGGTCGTGATTGAGGACGGGATCAATGACGGGTTGGATCAGACGTTACGGTTTTCGGTGAAAAGCATGAGTTTGTCGGATGCTTTCGAGAAGCTTTCACAAGAAACGGGCCTTATCTTTTTGCAGATTGATAAGGATAAAAGGGAAAGTGAATGGAGTATCGAGCTGACAGATGATCTTCGTTCGATCCGTGATACGATCATCGCTCTTGCGGATGAATCAAACCTACGCTCTATCTCCCTCTCGCCAATCAAGGGGCCGAACGTTGGGGAAGTTTTGGGTTACGCAGTTAGCTTAGGAAATGCTGATTAAAGCAAGCTGTGCCGTATGCTGGTCATTTCAGCGTTTTCCCGAGGTCAAGGTGACGAAACGGTCGGGCTCGGTACAATCGCTGTATCCTCTTCAATATAAGGCTTTAAGGATTGATAAAATTTTGTAGCGGATTCATTTCCTAAAGTTGCGGCGTGCCGAAGCCACAAAATCATGGACGGAACCTCTCTGTTACTCATGGCATAGTACTGGTAGACGCGATATGTCGCTTCGCCGTTTCGTTCCATGACCGCTTGCCTTTTTAATTCGCTTAACTGTTTCTCCGATAAATGATATTTTTTGGCAGTGCTTGAATAAGTCGGGAAAAAATACAGAACCGTTAAAACGATAAGAGCAGTAGACGTCAGGTAAATTATCATTTTCTTTAGGTTCATATGCGGCGGTCTATCTGCGGTCATTCCCGATTCTGCAACCATGGGGCGTGCCGTGCCGGTTACCGCGAATCTTCAAATAGAGGCATTTTTATTGCGGAGTGATTGTCTCATTTCCCGGAGCGATAAAAGTAAAAGCACTCCCAAAGCGGAAACACAACTCATAAGCAAGATAAAGCAAAGAATTATCCAATAGCCTTGAACATTCAAGCCTGCGAGTTTATTTGGAACCCACCATGTTAGTACCCAGGCGCCTCTTCCAATCACGCGATAGGATAGCCCTGCTAAGATCCATGTGACCCACATTTCCCAGCGCTGAAATATTGTTTCACGAAATCCAAGGTAAAGACATTTCGAAGAGCGATGCTCAGGGTTCTCGAGGAGAGTTAAAATGGCATAAAACTGGATTGGAATCATGAAAGCTAGTATATATATTGCAGCCGCTTCCAAGGATAAAAGTAGCAGAAGTGCACATATGGCAAACATGCAAAAATATAGAGATGTAAAAACGGCAAGCAGGCGCCGTAACTGCCTCCAGGAAAAGCCTTGAAAAACATCTCTCCACCCGCCGCTCTTGTTTTGGAGAAACCGTCGAAGAAGATTGATGAATCCTGCTTTCATCAAGAACGTTACAAACGAGATGAGCAGAAGTAACAAACCTCTTGCACCAATGCCAATTCTTTGATGGTACACACCGAATTCGAGCCCAACCACAATGCAAATCCATAGGATAAAAGTAATGCAGAGACTTGGCATCAGAAGCTTGCGCCAGTTTTGAATTAAGATATAAAAGGAATTTTTTAACGCCAGAAAAAACATTGAATTCCTCATAGTTCAAAAATTTTCACTTACCCTATTCTTTTCTTGCATCCTCTTGTTTGCTTCTGCGGTCAAAGCTTTTACCGTATTCATTTCCCCGTCAGCAAGCTTTTTCACTGATCTCCAGAGGCATGTTCCTCTTTTCCATGGAGGAGTGAGGCGGTTTGGTCAATGTCAGCGACGTTGACTGGGGGCTCCTTCAAGGCTGTGAGCCAATACCCGAACTGGCATCAACACCAATATGAGCTTTCAGTCCGAAGTGCCACTGATTGCCCTTCTTGGTCGATTGCACCTTTTTTTGGCGCGTGCTTCTCTTCTTCCCGTCAAATTCGGCTCCAGAAAAACTCACCTCTCGTTCTATCAATGGCAGTCTTCCAGCCCCGCTGCCGATTGCTACTGGCGTCCTGCGATTCAATCAGCAATCTTCAAAAGCGACGGAGGTATATCTTTCCTCATTTGTTGGGAGGAAAGGTGGGGATTGATTTCACCCCCTACGATCTTTCATTTCCAAAAGGACAACCGGATGGGGTTGTTGCCTCGTTTGTTAAAGAAAAAATGGGGCAGGTGTTGGCTGAAATAGCGTAAAAAGTGACATACCCCCCTTTTTCGGGGGGTATTGTTGTTGACGAGCCAAAATCGTTCGCCTATTGAAACATTGTTTATGTCCAATAATATCAGCAGCGTCTCGGAAGAGATTGAAGAACTCGAACGTCAGATTGCGCAACTCCGCCACCGCTCTTTGCTTGAACTCAAGATCAAGCTCGGGGAGGCCCGCCATACGGTTGCCGACCTCGAAAAGAAGATCGCGGAACTGACCGGAAAGGCCGTCTCAGGCAGCAGCGAAGCCGCCGCGCCAGCTTCCGGGGAGAAGCCGACCGGCAAGCGCAAACGCGTGATCATTTCGATTGATCAAGTGGTTCAATCGATCAAGGGCGGGGCGACGAACTACCGCCAGATCGCCCGGGAGCTTGGCTGCTCGCCGATCACGGTTGCTAAAAAAGTGGAAGCTGAGGGGAACGCTGCCGGAATTCGCAGCACGGGCCATAAAGCCTCCTTTAAGCTCAAATTGGTTTAACTTCGGTATCAATCACTCTCTTTTGAGTTACTTTCCACAAGGGAATGTAATTTCTTAGTGTCGTAAGGAGGTTGGTGCCTTCATCCATGTCCCCGTCTTATGATATTGACCTGTTCAGAAATGAAGGCGGTGGAGGAAAAGGCTTTTGCGCAAGGAGTCAGCGCGGAAGCCTTAATGGATGAAGCCGGTTGGCAGATTGCCGCAGCGCTTGAGCAGTTCCATCCGGTTCCTTCTCACTTGCTGGTGTTTTATGGCAAGGGGCATAACGGCGGCGATGCGCTCGTGGCCGCCCGACACCTCGCCGAGCGCGGCTGGTCGATCGAATTGGAAGCTCCATGGCCGCCCGAAGCGCTCGCCCCGCTGACCCGTCGCAAGCTCGATGCCTTGTTGGCGACCCCCTTTTTCTTCGGGAGTGGTCGGGGAGAACGCCGCCGCCCTCCGGCGGTCGTCCTTGACGGTCTCCTCGGGATTGGTGCCAGCGGCGGCCCTTTGCGCGAGCCGTTGCGCACGGCGGTGGAAAAGATAGCAGCGTTGCGTGCGCGGGCTTTGATCGTCGCCATCGACTTGCCAACCGGGCTTAATGGCGATACCGGCCAGCCGGGATCACCAACGGTCGAGGCCGATGTCACGCTCACGATTGGCCTCCCCAAACGGGGGCTTCTCGCGGACGAAGCGACCCGTTACGTCGGGCGTCTGGCGCTGCTCGATCTCCCTCAATTGCGTGAACAGGCGGGGGAGGAGAGGGCCGAAACGCTGGCCACCCCGCGCGAACTCGCCCCGCTCCGTTGGCGGCGTCCGTTTGAAACCCACAAGGGAGAGGCCGGGCGGGTCTCGCTTCTGGCAGGCTCGCGGGGATTGAGCGGTGCGGCGCTCATGACTTCGCTGGCGGCGGTTCGGGGAGGCGCCGGGCTGGTCACCCTCTGGGTCCCCGAAGAACTTTATCCGATCGTCGCCCCGTCGCTCGCCCCCGAAGTGATGGCAAGGCCGATCCGTGATTACCGGGAAGCGCTCGACGCCCCTGCCGACCTGATTGCCACCGGTCCCGGCCTCGGCAGCGAGGCGTGGGGGAGGCATCGCGACGGGTTGCGCACGGTGATGGAGTCGTTTGAAGGGCCGATGGTGCTCGATGCCGATGCCCTCAATCTTATCGCCCGGGAGGACGAGCCGCTCCGCCACGCCGGGCCACGGCTTTTGACCCCCCATCCCGGGGAGATGGCGCGTCTCTTTCCGCAGGGGCGCAGCCTCCCGCGCAAGGAACAGGCACTCGCCTTCCTCTCCGCTCACGACGATCGGCTGACCCTCCTTCTTAAAGGAGCACGCACGCTCGTCGCCGGGCAGGGGGACGGGCAAGTGCGGCTTTCATGGAACACCACCGGCAATCCCGGCATGGCGAGCGGCGGTATGGGCGACATCCTGACCGGCTTGATCGCCGCACTGGCGGTCCGTCGTCTTTCGCTCTTTGATGCCGCACGGCTCGGCGCATGGATCGCAGGGCGGGCGGCGGAGGCCGCCATCGCGCACGGCTGGCGCACTCATGAAACGCTTTGCGCCAGTGATCTCCCCGAATTTTTCGCCCCGGCCTTTGAGGCGTTGCGCGGGGAGAGCTTCTAAGGCTCGCGTTTCCGGCTTGTCGGATGAGAGGAATTCAACGAAGGTACCTTTTTCCTTATGAACAATAAATCTGGCTGTCTGTGGGTGGTTTTCGGGCTGGTGCTATGTATTAGCGTGTTCTTTAACCTTGTTCTGGTAGGGAAACGGGCTACCGAAGCCGCCGTCAACAGCGCCACGCTGACGACCAAACCGGCCCCGATTGAACGCTTGAGCGAACAGGTGATCGAGCCCGGCAAAGGCGAGGGCCGCATTGCGCTGATCCGCTTGAACGGCCTGATTAGCTCCAGCGTCTCCGGTCGCATCGGCGACTCCATGGTCGATGATCTCAAAATCCAGCTCAAGCAGGCGACGGAGGATAAGACGATCCGCGCGATCGTCCTCGCGATCGACTCTCCCGGCGGGGAAGTGACCGCTTCCGACATTATTTATAACGCGGTGGTCCGCGCCCGGGCTGCCAAGCCGGTGGTGATCTCGATGGGGTCGATGGCGACCTCGGGCGGCTATTATGTTGCCTGTGGCGGGAGCTGGATTCTCGCCAGTGAGACGACCTTCACCGGCTCCATCGGCGTGATCATCCAGACCATGCGCTACAACGAGATGCTCGGCAAAATCGGCGTCGAAGCCCAGACCTTCAAGAGCGGTGCCTTTAAGGATATGCTCAGTGGCACGCGCGAGATGACCGAGGCCGAGCGGGCCTACGTCCAACGGCTCGTCATGGAGACCTACGGGAAGTTTGTCGGCATCGTCGCTCAGGAACGTCAACTCCCCGAGGAAGCGTTGCGCGCCGGGGTGGCCGATGGGCGGATCGTCAGTGGCAAAGATGCGCTGGCTGAGAATCTGATCAACGGCATTGGGGAGATCGAGGACGCCTTTGCCAAAGCGCGGGAACTCGGCAACGCCACCGACGCTTCGGTGATCACCTATCAGGAGACCTTCCGCTTGGGCCGTATCTTGCGTCTCTTTGGCGGGGAAGCCCGGGGCGAAGCTCCCAAGGTTGAGGTGAACCTCTCGCAGAGTCTCCTTCCACCGCTGGAGCCGGGCCGCGCCTATCTCCTCCCCTCGATCGTGGTGCCGTAACGCCGCTATGATGGCGATGCTGGAAACGGGTGGGCTGTTGCTGGGTGCAGCATCGCCGGATGCCTCCCTCCCTGAGATGGTGGCGGGGTTGGTGCTCGTCGGTTTGATGGTGCTCTCCTTCTGGTTTTACGCCCGGCTGGCCCGTCGGGTTCAGCAGGGGGAAGGGCGGGCATTTTCGGCTCCGTTCGAGTTGCCGGACATGCTGGTCGTCGTCGTGCTGGGGATCTGGTTTCTCTACACGGCGATCAACGGTTTTTTCGTTGCGGATGACGGCAAGGAGGCGCTCGAAGCGGTCAACCTCGTCACTGGCGCGATCTTTTGGGGCTTCCTCGTCGCGGTTCTAAGTGGCTTCATGCTCTGGCGGCGCTTCCCTTTGCGGCAGTTTCTGACGCGGGGCGGGCGTTCCACCCTCGCCGTGGTTGGTCTCGGGATCGGGCTGGTCTTGCTCGCTTACCCGGGCTTGCTGCTCATCTCCGCTGCGATGGTTCACTTTCTGGAGGAGGAGGCGCAGCAGCAGGAGATCGTCGAACTCTTTCGCGAAGCCGCCGCTGCGGACGATTTTTCCACGCTCATTGTCGGCGCTTTGATGGCAATCGTCGTCGCTCCTGTGGCGGAGGAATTTCTCTTTCGCGGTTATTTTTACGGCACCTTGCGCCGCTTCTCCGGCCCTTTGATCGGGATGCTGCTCACTTCGGCACTCTTTGCCGTGGTCCATGTCAATCTGCTGGCGCTGCCGACCCTCTTCGCTTTGGCCATCTGCCTGACGCTGGCCTACGAATGGAGCGGTTCGCTCTGGGTCCCGATGGTCATGCACATGTTCTTTAACATGGTGACGCTGGTGGTGACTTACCTGCAAGGAACGCTCGCATGAGGGGTGAGCGACTCTCCGACCTCGGCGAAGATCGCCTTATCGCCCGCCTGACGACCTCCCTCCCCGGGCATCCCGATCTGCGGATCGGCCCCGGGGATGATTGCGCCGCTATTGGAGCCCCCGACGCTCCTTTCTGGACCTTGCTCAAAACTGACGCCGTGGTGGAAGGGGTTCACTTTACTCCGGAGACCGAGGCGCACCGGATCGGCTGGAAAGCGCTCGCCCGGGCCGTGAGCGACATCGCCGCCATGGGGGGCGAGCCGGAGCACGCGCTCATCTCCCTGATGGCAGCGCCGAGCCTCGAAGTCGCCCGGCTTGAAGCGCTTTATGGCGGTCTCGCCGCCTGTGCGCGTCGTTTTGGAATTTCACTCGCCGGGGGGGAGACCGTCCGTTCCCCCGAAGTAGCCGGGGAGCCGGGGCCGCTGGTGGTCTCCGTCACTCTGACCGGTCGGGTGGAAGCCGCCCGATGTGTGTGCCGCTCCGGCGGGCAGCCGGGGGATTGGCTGTTGGTGACCGGGAGGCTGGGCGGCTCCTTTGCCAGTGGAAAGCATCTCGATTTTATCCCTCGCCTGCGCGAAGCCCGCTGGCTGGTCGCGCACGCCCTCCCGAACGCCATGATGGATTTGAGCGACGGGCTGGCGAGCGATCTGCCACGGCTCGCCGCCGCCAGCGGTTGCGGCTATGAACTGGAGGAAGCCGCCCTCCCGTGTGCCGAAGGGGTTGGCCCCGAAGCCGCCCTCCGCGATGGTGAAGATTTTGAACTCCTCTTTGCCCTCCCGCCCGACGAGGCGCAGCGGGTGCTTGAAAGCTGGCCCTTTGAGGAGGTAGCCTTGAGCGTGATCGGCCGCCTCACCCCGCCCGATACTGCCTTACCCGACCTGCCGCATGGCTTCGATCATTTCCCGTCACCCGCAAGAGACCTTTGACTTCGCCCGGAGCTTTGCCGCCGCGCTGGAACCGGGGAGTGTCCTCGCGCTCGCTGGCGATCTCGGTGCTGGAAAAACCGCCTTTACCCGGGGGTTGGCCGCCGGTCTCGGCGTGAGCGGGGAGGTCTCCAGCCCGACCTTTACCTTAATCCACGAATACCGCGGTGGGCGGCTCCCCCTCTTCCATGCCGATCTCTATCGGCTGGAGAGTGAGGAGGAGGTGCTCGGGATCGGGCTGGATGACTATCTGGAAGGCGAGGGAGTGACGGTGATCGAGTGGGCCGATAAATTCGCCCGTCTCATCCCGCGTGACGCCCAATGGCTGAGATTCACCGTGCTGGAAGGGGAACAACGGGAGATTCAATGGTAGAGCATTTGTTGGTATTGGAGACCTCCACCTCCCACGGTAGCGTGGCGGTGTTGGAAAAGGGGGAAGTCCTTTTTGAAGAGAGCTTCGCGGCGGGGCGTAGCCACAGTGCGCTTCTCTTTGAGGTGCTCGGGCGTGCCTTGGAGCGCTCACCCCGCCCGGGGGCGATCGCCGTCGGTCTCGGCCCGGGTTCGTACGCCGGGGTGCGGATCGCCATTTGCGCCGCCGTCGGCCTTTCGCTCGCACGTGGCGCCGAGCTTTGGGGCCTCTCCTCCCTCGCCGCGCTTGCGCCGGGGGATTATATCGCGTTGGGGGATGCCCGGCGGGAGAGCTTCTACTTCGCCGCTGTGCGCGAGGGGGAAGGGGTGCTTGACGGAGGGCCACACCTCTTCGATGCCGCTCAGCTTGAGGCGATGCTGGCGCGCGAACCGTGGGCCGGTTGGCCCCGCTACCTCCCGGAGCCCCAAGCCGCTTTCCCCGAGGTCGAAGCCCGCCGTCCCGACGCCGTCCGGCTCGGGCGTCTCGCCCTTTCGGGGCGGGGGATCGTGCAACGTAACGATCTGGAACCGATTTATTTGCGTGAACCGACCATCACTCAGGCCAAGGCACCCCGGATCTGATCGGGCCACGAGGTCCGAAGCGGAAAAACCATTGCCCACGGTCTCCTTTTTTGTTAAGTAGAACTTATGCTAACCAGCCAACGGATTATTGATGCCATCAATCAGCAGATTGGAAACGAGTTCTCCGCCATGCTCCAGTACACCGCAATCGCGGCGCACTTTGAGAGCGAGACCCTCCCGGAACTGGCCGCCTATTTCCGTGATCAGGCCGAGGAAGAAAAGGAGCACGCCCACCGCTTCATCAAGTATGTCATCGACACCGGGGCCAAGGTCGTCATCCCGCCGCTCCCCGCGCCGATCAATCATTTCAAGTTCGCCGAGGACGCCATCAAGCTCTCGCTGGATCAGGAAAAGACGGTGACCGCTCAGGTCAACCACCTCGTCCATATCGCCAAGGAGGAGACCGATTACACCTCCGATAACTTCCTGCAATGGTTCATCCGTGAACAGTTGGAGGAGGTCGCCTCGATGGAAGATCTCCTGCGCATCGTCCAGCGTGCCGGGGAGGGGAACCTCCTGCGCGTGGAAGATTACCTTGCCCGTAAAAAGGGTGGCAGCGGGCGCACCCGTGGTTACGACGACGAGGATTAAAAGCTTATGTTTCAGGAATCATCCACAGCACTCAAGCGCGACGTCAAGGCGGTGCGCATCCCGAGCGGCGAGCAGATCATCCTGCCCGAAGGCAACGATGTCATCATCACGCAGGCGCTCGGCGGCGCGTTTACCGTCGTTGTCGCTCACCAGCCGGGGTTGTTCCGCATTCAGGGGAGCGACGCCGATGCCCTCGGGCGTGAGGTGACGGAAGCCGGAGCCCCCGAGGAAGGGGTGCCGCACGAAGTCGTCGAAGGGGAGTACAATGAGGAACTCGTCTGGGACCAGCTCCGCAACTGCTACGATCCCGAAATCCCGGTCAACATCGTTGATCTCGGCCTCATTTATGGGTTGGAGTCGGTGGAAGATGAGTCAGGCAAAGGGAAACGGATCAACATCCAGATGACGCTGACCGCCCCCGGTTGTGGCATGGGGCCGACCCTCGCCGCTGATGCCGAGCGCCGGATTCTGACCCTCCCCGGTGTTGCCAGCGCCAACGTCGAACTTGTTTGGGAGCCGCAATGGAGCCCTGACCGGATCTCGGAAGCCGGGCGCGACAAGCTCGGAATGGCTTGAGTCAAAAGCGGGGCGTTGTGTAACCTCACCGCTCTCATGCCTACCCTCGATCCCGAACAGGCACGCGCCGCTCTGGAAGCGCGCCTGCCGGAGATGCTCCGTTTTTTGCGGGAACTGGTGGAAATCAACAGTTTCTCGGGTAATCGCGACGGCGTTAACGCCAACGCCAGTCGCATCCTCTACCAATTCTCCAAGCTCGGGTTCACCGCCCGCACCCGTCCGTGTGCCGACGCCGATGCGGGCGACCACCTCGTCCTCGACTCCGGCGGGAGCGGCCCGGTCATCGCCCTGATCTCCCACCTCGATACCGTCTTTACCCCGGCGGAGGAGGATGCCAACAATTTTATCTGGCAGGAAGAGGGGGAGCGGATTTACGGCCCCGGCGTTTACGATATCAAGGGCGGAACCGCGATGATCTGGCTCCTGCTCACCACCTTGGCGGAGCTGGAACCGCAGTGGTTTGCCTCCATCCGCTGGATGATCCTCTGGAACGCTGCCGAGGAACGGCTCGTTCCCGATTTCGCCGATTTCTGCCTCGCGGAACTCCCGCCCGAAACTCGCGCTTGCCTTGTCTTTGAAGGCGATTCTGAGCAGGGAGGGGGTGGTGGCTTCCGCATTCTCGAAGGACGCAAGGGGATCGCCAAATTTAACCTCAATGTTTACGGACGCGGCGCTCACGCCGGGAGTGTCCACCGCGCCGGGGCGAACGCCATCCATCAGTTGGCCCGGATCATCGACCGCTTGCAGGGGCTGACCGATTATGAAAAAGGGGTGACCGTCAACGTCGGGTTTATCTCCGGCGGCTCGGTTGCCAATCGCGTGCCGCATGAAGCGCACGCCACGCTGGAGATGCGCGCTTATGATGAGGAGAGCTTCGCCGCCACACGCGAGAAGATTCTCGCCATGGCGGGGGAGGGGGATGTCATTGCGACCTCCGACGCCTACCCGTGCCGGGTGGAGATCGGGGCGTTTGGCGAAGTGCCGCCATGGCCCGGCGGGGAGGGGACGCAGAAGCTCGTCGCCATTTGGAAGGCGGCAGCCGAGACTTTCGGCTTCCCGCTTCAGGCGCACCGGCGCGGCGGGATCAGTGACGGCAACTACCTCGCCCACCACTTCCCGGTGCTCGACGGCCTCGGCCCGTGCGGCGGCAATGCCCACGCTTCGGAGCGGAGCGCTGACGGCTCCAAACTGCCGGAGTTTGTCCACCTGGGTTCATGGGTGAACAAAGCCCTTTTAAATCTCGCGGCGTTGTATCGCCTTGGGCAACCATGAGTGGCTCATCGCTTCAACGCACGCCGCTCTGGTACGCTGGAGCAGCCATGGTGGGAGCGGGGTATCTCGCGGCGCTGGTCTACCTCGTCGTCGCCATCCGCTACTACACTTCCCTGCGCCTGCCGGATGTGACGGGTGAGACCGGGATCGCAGCGGCCACTTTCCCGCTTCCCTCGGAGATGATGAACGCCCTGCCGATCGTCGCCGTCGTCGGGTTCTTTTTGATCCTGACCGGTCGCATTGTCATGCGTTTCGGGCGACGAACGCGGCACGAAACGCTGCGTCGCAACCTCGCCGGGTTTGATGAGGAACTGCGTCGCCTTAAAACGTTGCGCGAGCAGGGGGCGATCTCTGAGGAGGAGTTCACCGCCCGCCGCGACCGGATCATCGATTCCCTTTAAGGGACGGTTTCCGCCTCGTTCACCGCGTCAATCAGCGCCCGCAGTCGCCCGAAATCACGCCGTTGCGGGGAGAAAACCAAACGCGGCAGATGGGCGATCTCTGGTTGGTTCGCCTCTTCGGGAAGAGCGCAGGCGATTTCGAACCGCCCTGAAATCAGCAGATGGCCGAACTCCGTCTGCAACTGCGCCAGCGCCTCGGGGGTGAGCGCCTTTTGCAGCCGGAAGACGAGCCGCTTGCCGACCCAGCGGTAGGAGGTGAAGTTGCTATAAAAGCGGTTGATATGCGTGATCGCCTCCTCCACATCCGCCGCGAGATGGAAGAGGTTAAAATCGCTCTCGCTCACCAACCCCTGCCCGAGCAGGTGACTTTTGAGAAAGTGGAGGATCGTCGTCCAGTAAGTGCCGCCCGGTTTATCGAGGAGGACGATCGGAAAAATTCGCCCCTTGCCGGTCTGCATCAGCGTGAGCACTTCAAACCCTTCATCAAGTGTCCCGAACCCGCCGGGGAGGAGGACGACTGCGTGCGTCTCTTTGACGAAGTTGAGCTTACGTGTAAAGAAGTAGTTGAAATTGATCAGCTTAGGGTCGCCGTCGATCACTTCGTTGGCCCGCTGTTCAAATGGCAGGCGGATGTTGAGCCCGAAGGAGTCGGCCCGTCCGGCCCCTTCCTGCGCCGCACCCATGATCCCGTCGCCACCGCCGGTGATCATCATATACCCCTCTTCGCGCGAGCGTCGGCCAAACTCCCGGGCGACGATCGACTCCGGGGCATCGGGCGGGGTCCGCGCTGAGCCGAAGACCGCCACTTTGCGCCGCTCGGTGTACCTGCTAAAGACCCGCGCCGCGTAACGCATCTCTTTAAGCGAGCGGTTGAAGAGTTTCAGATCCGCCGTCGAGAGATTATCCTGCCCGATCTTGAGCGCGGTGACGATCATCTCCTGCACCAGATCGCACGAGCCGGTACAGCCGAATTCGAGGACGAGATCGCGGATGCGCTGGTCGAGCGCCACGTTACCGATGGAACGCGTTTCAATGGGGAGGGCGTCGATGCCGCCGCCGGTAAAATCAGCCATGGGCTCTACCGTAAGCCGCCCCGGCAACAGACGCAAGGGCGTTGGGTCGGGCACTCTTTCATTTATTCTAAGCGGTGGCAGGCTGAAACGAGGGGTTGCGCAGGCTCAGGTTTTCCTCTATGGTCGGCTTTCCCTATGCGACGCCCCTTGCTTGTTTTTCTGGTCGCCACGATCGGCTGTTTCTCCCCAGTCTCCGCACCGGCGCAGGCAGGGGACCCTGATCCCGTTTTCCTCAACGCCTATTTGAGCATTCAGCAGGCGGAGAAGCTGGAGCGGGATCAAAATTTCAAAGCGGCGCTCGCCCGGTATCGCTACGCCGGGAGTCTCTACGATCAGATCAACGCCCAGCACCCGGAGTGGCAGTCGCAGATTATCGCCTATCGCCGTAAGAAAACGGCCGAATCAATCCGCAAACTTGAGGAGAGGATCGCGCTCGAACCGGCCGCCGGTGCACAGGTTCCGACTATGGCGCAACTCCCCGACCCCGGCCAGCTTGCCCCGGCGACCCCTGCCCATGCGACAACGGCGGCCCCCCCTGCTCCTTCCTATGACGGGGCGGATGTCGTGGAAGCGGCAGCCTCGCAGATCCGCCAACAGATTTCCACTTTGCAGGATCAGGTCCGCCAGACCCAATCCCAACTCGCCAACAGCGAAAAGATGCGGATCGAGATGTCCAAACAACTCGACGCCGCCCTCAAGCAGATTCGCGTCGGCGGCGGGGCTGATTCGGGGGAGTTGGCCAAAAAACTGGCTGAGGCGGAGGAGACGGAAAGCCGCCTGCGCCAGCAGATCAACCAGCTTGAAGCACAGGCTAAGGCGCTGGCACTGCCTGACCGCGACGCCGACAACCAACGCCTTTGGGTTGAGATTGAGAAAGCGCGGACCGAAGCCGCACAAGCCCGTACTCAGGCCGAACGGGCGCAGGCCAATGAGGCCGAGTTGCTCAACCGGCTTGCACACGCCGAAGCTCGCGCCGCGCAGATGACCGAGCAGGTCAACACCGCCGTTCAGAGTCAGATCGTCGAGTTGCAGAACGCCCTCGCCGATGCCCGGGCCGACCGTGAGATCGCCGAGGAGCAGGGGGCGATCGTCGCGCGGAAGATGCGTCAACTTGCCAACCGCCCTGATGTCGCCCATGAGCTTGCCGAGGTGGAGAAAAAGGCGAGCGCCATCGCCGCGGAGAACGAGAAGCTGACCGCCGCCGCCAAGGCTGCGGATGATAAGCTGGCCGAGCTCCTCACCCAACTCGACGCCTCCACCAAGGAGAAAGAGACCCTCGGCACGAAGTTGACCGAAGCCGAACAGAAGATCCGCGATCTGGAGAACGCCGAGCAACGGCTCGTGGTGCTGGCGCAGGAGCGCGACAAGGCGAACCGGCAGGTCGAGGAAGTGACCAAAGAGCGTGATCAGGCGCGCGAAGAACTCGCCTCGGCCAAAGCCCAGAGCGAGGAGGTCAAAAAACTGCTCGCTACCAATGCCGATCTGCTCAAACAGCTTGATGCCTCCGAGAAAACCCTCGCTGGTTTGAAGGAGAGTGCGCCGGAGAAAGAGAAGGAGATCGCCGATCTCAAGAGCGCCATGGCGCGTCTGGAAAACGAGCTGAACGCCGCGCAAAAGGAGAGCGAGACCAGCCGCGAAGAAGTGACCCAGTTGCAGGCCCAACTCGCCGCCGCGTCACAGCCCCCCGGGGGGAATCCCGCGCAGGTTTCCGAGGAGAACGAACTGCTGCGCGGTATCGTCTTGCGACAGGTGCGCGAACAGGCGCAGCGCGAAGAAGCCCGCAAACGGATTTTCGATGAACTCGCCCGCTTGCAGGTCCGCTCCCGCGCTATTAACGATCAGGTCGAACTCTTGAGCCGTCCGGTGATTGAACTGAGCGAGACCGAGCGCGCCCTCTTTAAGACACCGCAGTTGGAGATTGTTGATAACGAGGAAGATGCGATGAGTTTCACCATCGTCGCTCCCGAGCTCGGTGAGAAACCGAAGGAGGAGGGGCTCAAACTCGGCAAAGGAGGGGAACCGCTCCCGGCCATTCCCCCCGCCCCGGAGGGAAAGGCGACCCCCGCCGCGTCCGGTAAGGAGGTCGAGGCGAAGCAAGGCGATGGCGCCGCCGCTGCCACCCCGGTCCCACCGGCCTTCGCCCAACAGGCAAAGGAGGCGCGGGAAAAGTTCGAGCGCGGTCTCTACAAGGAAGCAGAGGCCGCTTATGAAAAACTGGTCACGGCGTTGCCCAACAACCTTTACGCTCTTTCCAATCTCGGCATGGCCCGCTACCGCGCGGGCGATCTCGGCAAGGCAGAGGAGACGTTCAAGGCGATCCTGAAAATCGCTCCTAACGACGCCTTTTCGCACGCCACCCTCGGGATTCTTTACCACGATCAGAGCAAGTATGACGAAGCGATCCATTCGCTGACCCGCTCCATCGCCGCCAACCCTAAAAACCCAACGGCGCACAACTTTCTCGGAGTGACGGCGGCCAAGAAAGGGTGGATCGACGCGGCGCGTAAAGAGATCCGCACCGCGATCGAGATCGACCCGACCTACGCCGATGCCCATTTTAATCTCGCCGTGGTCCTCGCCACTGCGAAACCGGCTGACAAGGAGAACGCCCGCAAGCATTACCAGCGGGCGGTGGAACTCGGGGTCAACCCTGATCCGAACCTTGAGGAATTGATCCGCTAACCTTGATCGGCTTGCAACGCCAGCGCCCGGCGCAGCAGATCGAGCGCGGCCCCACTGGCCACCGCTTTAAAGCTCTCGCGATCCCGGCGAAATTGATGATGCTCGACATGCGTTGAGCCGCCCCGGTGCGCGACGGCGAGGTAGAGGGTGCCGACCGGTTTCTCCTGCGTCCCCCCTCCCGGCCCGGCGATCCCGGTGGTCGCCACTGCCCAGTCCGCCCCCGTCCGGCGGAGCGCCCCTTGCGCCATCGCCGCCGCTGTCTCCCGGCTCACCGCCCCGTGCGCTTCAATATCGAGCGGATTGACCCCGAGATCGAGCGACTTGGCTTCATTGGAATAAGTGACATAACCGGCGAGAAACGTCCTCGAAGCCCCCGGGATATTCGTGACGCGATGGGCGACGAGCCCCCCCGTGCACGACTCCGCCGTGGCGAGCGTCTCCTCCCGTTCAAGGAGGGTCTCGACCACCGTCGTCTCAAGCGAACGCCCGTCGGTGGAGACGAGCCGATCGCCCAGTGCAGCCGTGATGACGGCATGGGCCGCCTCCAGCGCCGCCTGCCGCCCAATGCAGCGGACATCGACCTCCCCGGGCCGGGCGCAGTAGCCGAGTTCCAGCCCTTCGATCGCCAGAAGCGTCTCGCCGACCGCCTCTTCCACATTCGATTCCCCGATCCCGACAAACTGATAAAGCCGATACCCTTCCTTCTCCCCGCGCGGCGCAATTTTTTCGAGAAGCGGCACGACGCTGATTTCAAACATCGGGTACAACTCCCTCGGCGGCCCCGGGAGAAGGAAGAGATGGACCGGGTGGGGGGCGAGTTGCCCCGCTTTGCAGACGAGATAGAGGCCCGGTGCCGTCCCGTGAGCATTTGGGAGGACGAGCGCCCCGTGTGGCTTCTCTGCCTGCCGCCCGATGCGCGGCCCCATCGGCACTCCGCGCGCGGCATAGCGTGCCTCCAGCGCCGCCATCACCTCCGGGTCGCTCTCCAGCGGCAACCCGAGAAGAGCCGCCACCGCCTCGCGCGTCACATCGTCGGTCGTCGGCCCAAGCCCACCGGTGACAAGGACTACCTCCGCCCGTGCTGCTGCCTCGCGTACCCCTTCGGCAATTCCCTCTCCGTCCGGGAGGGCGACCTGCCGCGTGATCCGCAGCCCGAGCCGGAAGAGTCCCTGTGCAAAAAACGGGAGATGGGTATTGGTGACACTGCCGAGGAGTAACTCGGTGCCGGTGTTGAGGACTTCGACCTTCATGCGTGTGTTAGAGAATGGGGAGAAACGCAGCATGCGCCGTTCCCGCCCGTTTGAAAAGTTTTGAGCGATCGTGGCGCCTCATCTTTTTTCTCCGGTCGGTTCCTCGATGCGATTCCCACGCACGGGGAGAAAATCATTCGACCCTTTCGCCTCCTTCTGTTTAAGTGCTCGGCATCTTATGGCATACAAAGACGTAACACCTCCCGAGGGAGGCAAAATCTCCATCACCAACGGCGTCCTCAACGTTCCTGAAAACCCGGTCATCCCCTTCATTCGCGGCGACGGCACGGGGCCTGACATCTGGGCGGCGAGCGTGCGCGTCCTCGACGCTGCCGTGGAGAAAGCCTACGGCGGGAAACGCAAAATCTCGTGGTTTGAAGTCTTCGCCGGTCAGGAATCCAAGGACCGCTTTGACAACTGGCTCCCGGATGACACGGTGGAAGCTTTCCGCGACTACCTCGTCGGCATCAAAGGCCCGCTTACCACGCCGGTCGGCGGCGGCATCCGCTCGCTCAACGTGGCGCTGCGCCAGTTGCTCGATCTCTATGTCTGTATCCGCCCGGTGCAGTACTTCAAGGGCGTCCCCTCCCCGGTGAAACACCCGGAGAAGGTCGACATGGTGATCTTCCGCGAGAACACCGAAGACATCTACGCCGGGATCGACTGGCAGGCCGGTTCCGATCAGGCCGTTGCCTTCCTTAACTGGCTCAAAGAGACCTCCCCGGCTGACTACAAGAAGGTCCGCTTCGGGGTGGAAGCGGTCGAGAGCGTCGGCGTCGGCATCAAGCCGGTGTCACGCCCCGGCACGGCACGGTTGGTCCGTTCGGCCATCCAGTACGCGATCGATCAGGGGCGCAAGAGCGTCACCATCGTTCACAAGGGCAACATCATGAAGTACACTGAAGGGTCGTTCCGCGACTGGGGGTACGAAGTGGCCAAGAACGAATTCGGCGCAGAGGAGATCGACGGTGGCCCATGGTGCCGCATCCCGGAAGGGAAGCCCGGCGCTGGTCTCATCATCAAAGACGCGATTGCCGACATCACGCTCCAGCAGGTGCTCACCCGCCCGGACGATTTCGACGTCATCGCGACGCTCAACCTCAACGGCGACTACCTCTCTGACGCGCTGGCCGCACAGGTTGGCGGGATCGGCATCGCCCCCGGTGGTAACATTAACTACACGACCGGCCACGCCATCTTTGAAGCTACCCACGGGACGGCGCCCAAGTACGCGAACCTCGATCGCGTCAACCCCGGTTCCGTCATCCTCTCCGGTGAACTTCTTCTGCGCCACCTCGGGTGGACCGAAGCGGCTGATCTGGTGATCAAGGGCCTCAACGGCGCCATCGGCTCACGGCAGGTCACTTACGACTTCGCCCGTCTGACCGAAGGGGCCACGGAAATCAAATGCTCCGAGTTCGGCACCAAGGTGATCGAAAATATGTAAAATAAGCTTCGGCTTTAATGAAACGGGTTCACACTTGCCTCTTTCGCGGTGTGGACCCGTTTTTTTTGGACCAGTTCCCAACGTTCATGAAGTTCAAACATTCTCTCACACTTCTCTTTCTTTTCGTTTTTGTTCTCACCGGTTTGCGGGCAGAGCAGCCGACTTCCATTGAACTGGTCCTCGATGGTTCCGCCTCGATGTGGAACAAGCTTGAGGACGGGCGTTACCGCATTGATGCCGCCAAGCAGGTCCTTTCTGAGTTTCTGGTCACCACGCAGGAGGCTCCGAACCTCCATATCGGCTTGCGGATTTACGGTTCCAAAGTCGCTTTTTCCAAACCGGGCGCATGTCAGGATACGGAGTTAGTCGTTGCGATTGAAGGGTTTGAACGCCAACGGATGCTCGAAGCGGTGCGCAAAGCCCGCGCCATCGGGGCGACCCCGCTCGCCCGTAGCCTTGAGCTGGCCAAGGATGATTTCAAAAAGGAGGGAACGCGACGTTTGATCCTCTTTACCGACGGGGAAGAGAGTTGTGGCGGCGATGTCGCGGCGGCGCTCGCGGCGTTGAAGGCGGCCGGGGTGGAGGTCGATGTTCGGATCATCGGGATCGGGCTTTCCAAAGAGGCAACGGCGCGTTTTGCCAAAATGGGGGTGCCGGTGGAGAATGTTCATACGGCGCGAAAGCTCGCGGAGGCGTTGGGAAAAGCGGCGGAAATCAAGCCTGCTCCCGCCCGGAAAGCGGCGTTCACGCTTCGTTTGATCCGGGATGGGCGTCCTTTCGCCGGTGCAGTGCCGGAGATGAGCGGCGCTCTGAGCGGCAAAGGGGTTAAGCTGGAGCCGACCGGGGAGGGGAGTTTCGCCGGGGAGACGGAAGCCGGGGTGTACGAAGCTCGTGTCGGAGAGCGGAAATTTGAAAATTTGAGTATCGCGCTTGGGGAGAAGAACGAACTGGTGCTCGATTTGACGCAAGCGCCTAAAGTCGATCTCACGGTGGAACCGGCCATCGGAGGTAAAATCGGCTCGGACGTCACCGTCCATTTCAAAAACGCCCGCGGGGAGAAGGACGAATTCGTCGTCATTGCCCCGGAGGGGGCGCCCGATCTTGCCGAACCGACGTGGGCCTATACCGCAGAGGAGAGGGAAGGGAGTGTAAAGCTGCGCGTATTGGGAGAGCCGGGGCGTTATGAAGCCCGTTTCATCACCAAAATCAATGGCCGAAACGTCCTCGCAGGTCGTTCGCAGCCGTTTGAACTGACCTTGCCAGAGGTTAGCCTGAAAGTCCCCGATACCGTGGCGGCGACGACCCGGTTTGAGGTCGAGTGGAGCGGCCCAGCGAATCAAGCCGACTGGATCGGCTGGGTGAAGGCAGGGGCGGCGGATGGAGCCTATGAGCTTTACACCCGCCCGGAAGAAGGGAAAACGAGCGTCACGCTAACTGCTCCCGCTGAGCCGGGGGAATATGAGGTCCGTTACGCCAACGACTTGAGCCCTGTGGTTCTCGCGCGGGTGGCGCTCAAGGTGGTCGCCTCCGAGTACTCGCTCAAATCGCCGGAGGAGATCATGGCCGGGACGAGCGTGGAGATCGAATGGAATGCCCCGCCCAGTCCCGGCGTTTATGTCACGATCGTGACGGCGGATGCCGGTCCGGCAGGTTATACCGACTATTTTTATACGGCGGACTCAACCTCGCCCACTCGCTTGCAGGCCCCGCGGACGGTTGGCAGGCATGAAGTGCGGATCAGTACAGAAATCAAACACGCGATCCTGCACCGTCGCCCCATTACGTTGACCGCCATGAAGGCGACGCTCGAAGCGCCCGCTCAAGCAAGCGCAGCGGCGAGCATTGAAGTGAAATGGACCGGACCAAATGGGAAAGGTGATTTTGTGACCGTCACCGCTCCCGACGCCGAGGGATCGGCTTACACCGAATATTTCTACACCAACGACACCGCAGCCGAGGGGAAGGGCGAGTTGAAACTGCCGAAGGAACCGGGCCGCTATGAACTGCGCTACGTTGCAGGCAATCAGGTGGTGGAGCGGAAAGCGATTGCCGTGGAGTAAGGGCGCCCGATTCGATCAGCCACTTACCCGAAACACCGCCGTTCGCCCGGCGCGAGGGTGATCTTGTGCCCCGCGAACGACAGGGAGATGGCCAGATGGCTCTGGTTCTCGACGATCCGGCCATCGAGGCTGGTGCGGACCCGTTTCAGGGCGAGGAGGTAGTCGTGGATCTCAAGGTTGGTGGCAAACCAGACGCTTTCGCGCAGTTCGCTCATCCGGGCGAGGAAAGACTCGATGAGGCTCCAACTGTTTTGGGGGAGATTCTGGTCAAATTCGTAGCTATGCCCCCAGACATAAAAGAGATCAAGCTGGGCGCGGTTGAGGGCGGCGAAGGTCTCCGTCCTTGCCATCAGATCGTCGCGATGGTGACAGGTCGGGCTCCATTCATGGAAGTTCGTCGGGAGTTTGAATTCACCGTGGGAACGGGTCGTGCGGCAATAGTCGATCCCGAGGGCGGGTAGTTGGCCGCTGACCTCGGCGTTGAAATCGCCATACGGGTAGGACATTCCCCGGATGATCCGCCCGGTTGCCTCTTCGAGACGCCGCCGGTCTTCCATCACCTCCCAAGCGACCTGATCGCGTGGGATCTGGGTCAGCCGGGGATGGTTCACTGTGTGAGCCGCGATTTCATGCCCTTCATAAGCGGCCGCGATCTCCTTTAAGGGAATATGCTTGTCGCCAGAACGGCCTGAATTGAGGTGAAAAGTCGCTTTGAGGCCGTAGCGGTTGAGGAGTTCAAGCAACCGGAGATCCTGCAGCACGCCATCGTCATAACTTAGCGTGCAAGCCTTGAAGTGGCCACCGGGGAAGAGAGCGAGGAGGGGAATCATGTCATGCGAGCTTTCTTCCATTCATGCTTTAATTACCACCAATGGACAAGCACCAACGGAGAGATCGTGATTGCTCTACCACCATCGCGCCTTCCGCCATTTCTTTTCGGGAAGCCACGTGATTTGCTGTGGATCGGCGGCATTCATCGCGCCGATTGAAACAGCCTGTCGGATGGCTGGTTCCAGCTCTGAAAACGTTTTGACTTGCGACCCGATGCGTGAGCCGACCCGGTTGTTGTGGCGATCCATGAGATTGGAATCCCGTCCCTTTGCTTCCATCAGCAACGTCACCAGATCAACGGCTGATTCCCCCAACGTGTAGGAAACAACCGAACTGGCCAAGGCGTGGCGGTAGGCATCCAGCGGCCCGTTCTTTCCCCCCGGAAGCTCCGAGGCCAAAACGAAGCTCCAAGTATAAACAAGGACGAACGCCGGGTAACTACCCAAAACGATTCCGAGGATCAAGAGACGCCGCCAAAGTGGACGCTTCAGGAGGGATGGTAAGCCATGGAAGCGTTTTCTCAAGCTAGTTGATACCTCTTTGAAAGGAAGGCATAGAGCCATTCGCGCTCCACTTCGGTCAATGTAGGGGCGAGTTCGATTCTCTCCTTGCCATGATCAATCGTCAGGCGATGGGTCCCTCCGGTCTCACGGATGCGGAGCGTTTTAAGTTCGGCGGGTCGGAATCTGATTCGCCGCCGTTTTTTGTACATTCCACTCCAGAACTCTTTTTGCGCACGATGATCAATGCCGATCTTAGGCAGAGCCATCCCGGAGTCATAACTTAAAGACGGCACTGTCAGCAGAAACGTCTCCGGACGACTGCGTCTAAGGAGTCGATAGAGAAAGCTCATCGCCGCGATGCCCCCGATCGACCATCCGATGAGCCAGAAGATCAAAAACGCCCTCCCTTGAGTTGAAGTCCATATTTTCCCGATGACCGTCGCAAGTCCTATGGCCCACCCTCCCAGCCACGCCATCAGAAAGAGGACGATCACCCATCGGAACAGACCGCCGCTGGCGTGGGGGGCGATGATCTTTTCATAGCCACGCTCGATTTTAAGGGTGATCCTGGAGCCTTCCGGTGGGTTCATTACAAAGGATTCCTTACTATTAAGGAGATGATCTTGTCGACTTTTTGATCGTTGGCAGCGGTGGGGTGATGCTTCCCTCTCCCAAAAAGCTTGCATCCTTCCCTCCCTCCGGCACAAATAGGCCCGGAGATGGCTTGCCTATGAAATCGTACCCCACCCGGTGGCAGAAAAAAGTGCTTTGGGCCGCCCTGACGGGATTGGCCATTACGTTCCTTTTCGCGCTGGGCGGTTACCTGATTTTGGCGCTCGGGGAAGCGCTCGGGTTTCTCCAGCCGATTTTGATCCCCGTCGCTGTCGCCGGGATTCTGGCTTACCTCCTTAACCCGCTGGTCAACATGACCGTAGGAGCGATGGATCGCTTTATTGAGAGCGCTTCCGGGACGTTCATGGGAAAGGTGGCGCGCAAAATTAAGGAGAAGGATTACGCGCGAATGCTCGCGGTGATCTTCGTCTTCGCCTGTGTCTTTTTACCCTTCGCCGGGATTATGATCTGGATCGTCCCGCAGGCGTATAACCAGAGCCTTGATCTTGCCAAGGAAGCGCCGACCTTTATCGAGAAAGGCAAGGGGCTTTTCCTCTCCAGTATCGAACAGTTCAAGGTCCGCTTTGGCGATAGTCCCTATGTCGCCCAAGGGATCGAATGGTTGCAACACCAGTTGCCGCTCCTCCCGCCGAAGATCTGGGATTTCGTCAGCGGCGGGTTGCAGGGGTTCCTCGGCGCGTTCGGTTTCTTAATCGGCATGATTGTTGTGCCGATTTATCTCTTCTTCTTCCTGCTCCATTCGGGGCGGATCTCCGAGCGCTGGGGGGATTATCTGCCGCTGCGTGCCTCGCCGTTCAAGGATGAGGTGGTCGATTGCCTCAACGAAATCAACGATTACCTGATCTCCTTCTTCCGGGGGCAGATCATCGTCACGCTCATTGATGGGGCGATTCTCGCGATCGTTCTCCTCTTTATGGGGATCAAGTTTGCGTTGCTCATCGGGTTGATGGTGGCGATTCTCCAACTCATCCCGTATGTCGGCATTCTACTTTGCTGGATTCCAGCCGTGTTGATCACCGCCGTGCAGTTTCAGGCCGATGGCCGGAGCATGGAGATGGTCTTCTGGGTCACGGTGGTCTTTGTAATTGTGACTAACCTTGATGGTCTGGTCATCGCACCGCGGATCGTCGGCAACTCTGTCGGGCTGCATCCGATGACGATCATCGTCTCTGTCTTTGCCTGGTCGCTACTGGTCGGCGGTCTGCTCGGGGCGCTCCTTGCGGTGCCGCTGACGGCGACGTTGAAAGTGTTGCTACGCCGCTACGTTTGGGAGCGTCAATTTAGAGCTCCGCAAGAGGAGAAGGTGGAGAGTCCGCCGCCTTCGGCCCTCCTCCCCCCTCTTCAGCCGTAATGATGGAAAAGAAGAATCCGTACACGATCCCCTCCAACAACCGCCGGGAGTTGATTATCAGTATTGCGATCGCCGTGATCGTGCTCGGTGGCGTGCTCTATGGGATCATGAACATGGGCGGGAAGGTGAGCGGCAATCTGCTGACCGGGACGATCACCGCCAAGCGTTTCATCCCGCTGCCCGAGGAACAGGTGACGATCGGGACCCAAGGGATCCACGCACGCAAGCTCGACGGGGAGTATATCTTCGATGTCGACGTCAAGGGGCATCCCTACAACGTCTGGGTCGATAAGGCGATCTATGAGGCGCACAAGGTTGGCGACTCTTATGCTTTCGTCCGTCCATAGATGGACGGCAGCGTCCTTACTTCTTCGCCATCCCAGCAGCGGGTAAATGGCCATCATAACGGCGCATCCACGCCATCGAATCGCTCATCATCGCCTGCACGGTTTCCTTGCCAATTTTGTTGTGCGGCCCTTGATACCAGATTTCCTCTTTCGGGGTTCCGGCGGCGCGGTAAAGGCTTTCGATACACTCCGAGGCGATCATCTCATCATCACGAACGTGGAGAAAGAGGAGCGGACGTGGAGCGATCTCCCCGACGAAATCGAGCGGCTCAAACGCTGAAAGCCACCACGCCGCCACTCGTCCCGCCATCGGCCAGAGGAAACGGGAATCCGGCTTTTGCGTCCGGATGAGCGAGACGACCATCTTGGGGACATCGCCCCCGGCCATCACGAGCGTCCCGGTGCGCAGGCGCGGCTCTTTGGCGAGCACGGCGCATCCGGTGATCCCGCCGTAGCTCGCGCCCATGAAATCGATCCGCGTGGCGTCGACGTCATCACGCGTGACGAGGTAATCGACTACCCGGCGCGTCTCGGCGATGACCCGGGCCGCCCGTTCCCGCTGAGCGCGGACTTTTCCCAGTGCATTCAGCGAGCGGTCGCGCCTTACGCCGCAGTCGTATTGCTCCGCCATCACCATCGCTACTCCTTGAGCAGCGAAGAGCGGGGCGATCTGGTCAAAAAAAGTGAGCCGCTGGCCAATCCCGTAATTAAAGACCACGCACGGGTGCGGCCCCGGGGTGGAGGGGAGGATGATCCGTAGCGGAATCTGCTCCCCCGGAACCACCCCGGCGATCTCCACGCTCTCGGCGTTCCCGCCGCCGAGCGGGCCGGTGGCGAGCACCTTGGCTTCCAGCGGTGGCGCGGCGTTATAACGCTCGAAGGCATGGGCGTCCCACCATTTTTTCTCCACGATCACCCCCGCCGCGAGGAGCAGTAGCAGCGCCACCACCCCCGCCAGCAGACGGAAGGCGTTCTTTAAGGTGAGGAGACGAATAATTCTTCCCATGTGTAAGTCCGGTAAGGTTGATCGCACGCCATTCCGCCGCGCACGGCATCGGCGACGGAGAGACGCAGCGACTGCGGTTGAAAGATGACGTTGTGAAGGTTCGATCGCATCGAAACCGGGTGTTTGATGATCTCGATGAGCGCGTCGCGGTCGATCTTGCCTTGATGGGCGCGGACCCGCTCCACCAGCTTTTCATAGCGTCCACTCCCCGAGAGGAGCACGGCATCTTCCACCGGCTGGTTGAGCCGTTCGTGGAACTCGCCGGGGCCGAAGGTCTCGAACTTCTCCGGCGTGGCGGCGACGCCGAGGGCGCTCGGCCCTTTCCCGTCGGTGATGAGGTAGTAGTATTCGCAGGTTCGTTTCGCCTCGCGCATGAAGGTCTCAACCTCCCCGAGCGTGTTGCAGCGCTCCAGCGCCTCGCGGATGAGGAGGCTCATCGGTGTACCGTCCCAGTCGCCCTGCCCCGCGCCCCCCATCTCACCGATGGCAACTTGCTTCTCATTCATCCCGGTGACCGATCCGATAAAACCGAGGTAGCCGACCGTGATGAATTTGTTCACTCCGGGGCGCTCAATCGCCATGACGGCGGCTTCATCCTGCAAACCGATGCCAACCATGTAATCGAGCACACGGGCGTGGAGCAACTCACCCCCCTGCGTGGCATCGCCCATGAGCGCCACCCCGCTGCAATGGAAAAACTCGGGGAAAATATTGGCCGCTTGGATAAGGTCGAGCGGAAGCCGCGCCCCTTGAGCCAGCCCGTGCATCTCCTCGAAATACTCCTCCCGGATGAACGGTTTTTGCCGTTTGACGAGATCACGCGCCGCCGCCGGGAACCACTCCTTTTGCTTAATCGAGTAGAGCAGGCCGACGCCGTAGACGAGCCGCCGTGCGACCACCTCCACGCGCTGTCCGGCCAGAGCGCCGTGCTGATGGCCGATCTCAAAGGGGGTCCCGCTTAGGAACATCTGCCGATGCCCGTTGCGGACTTCGAGTTGCCCCTTGCCCGAGCGGGTGATCCCGTCGGGCGGACGAACCACCGGAGAGATCGGCAGCGTGGCAATACGGACAACTTCCCCGAGTGCCGCCATCATTTCATCGCCGGGGACGGCTTCCGCCGCCGGGTCGGGCTTGCCGGGGCGCGGGGCCGGTTCGGCGTGAGTGAGCAGTTTCCCTTCCCAGCCCGGGATGGAGATTTGCGCTTCGATCGGGGTGCCGTCCGAGCGGACCCAAAGGGTGCCGTAATGGGTCCGAAGCCGCCAGCCGAGCGCACCGTCATCGGTCGATTTCACCCCGGTGATCAACGGTCGGAGCGCCAGCGCGGCCAGCAGCCGCTCTTTAAGGGTCAGTTCGGGAAGAACCGCCCCGGCTTCGAGCACGGCAGTGCGGAGCAGTTCAACATCACCCCCTTTGGCCTGAAACGAGGCTCCGGTGGATGGGGCTTGCAAGTGGATGATCTCTCCCATGCTCCAGCAATGGATGGGGGACTCCTTCTGGTCGGGGATGATGACGCTAAGCGCCGTGTCACCACCGTCGCGGCTTAAATGAACCTGAAAGGTTTTCTCCTTGTTGCGCTCCTTGTCGATCTGCTTGACCTCCAACTCCCATGTGCCGCGCTCAAACGGGAAGGAGCCGCTCGTCAGCGCCGCACCGAGCGTATCGTACTGACGCCAGAAGAGCCAGATCGCCGTAACGGCATTTAAGAGTAGGAGTAGAACAGCCCAGCGCAGGACAACGAGCAGGCGCCGGAAAGCGGAACGGGGAGGGGAGGCCATAAGCGGGAGGAGGTCGACCCCCTTCTCTTATCACATCCCTTCAATTTAACCCATCTCTATTTTCCCAACGGTGGGCCGACAATCGCCGCGCGGAGGGCCTCGGGTTGGCGCAGCACTCCCATGCGCATCGAAAAGGTATCGGCGATACAGAGGGCGCGCCATTTCGCTTCCTCGGCTTTTTCCCCGACGAAGTGCGCTTCCACCGTCGCCCGGAAAAGCTCCAGCCACCGCTCAAAATGCTCCTGCTCCACGGGTAGGACGGCGTGTTTGGGGTAGGGGCGGCCCCGGAAATCGCCTTCTCCAATGAGGAGCGAACCCCAGAACTCATACATCACCGGGAGATGGGTCTCCCAATGCACTTTGGCGACGTCGTTGAAAATCGGGGCGAGGAGCGGATCGCGGTTCACCCGGTCGTAAAACGAGTCGACCAGCTTCTTCACATCGTCGCGCGTGATGATGTCAGTTTTCATGACCGCCGTACTATCGCCCGGGTCCGGAAGGAAAGCGAGGAGGGAGTTCGTGTTTGATTATACGCTGAAACAAAAGTAGACTCTTCATTAGTTTGAAAGCCTCGAAATCCACCTCTGCCGGCGGGCATCATCATCACCACGAAGCGGGCGATCATGACCACGCCCACGATCATGGCGCTTCGACCCTCGCCCGTCCTTCGCAACTGGCGTGGGCCTTCCAGTATTGTCATGATAAGGGGGTGCGCAAGACGAAGGCACGCGACGCGCTGATTACCCATATGCTCGATTCCGGCCCGGTGAGTTGGCGCTCGCTGAGCGAAAGCTCGCCCCTTTCGGAGATGTGCAACCCGAGCACGGTGTTCCGTCTGCTGGTACGGCTTGAGGAGATCGGGTTAATCCGCCGGATTACCGTACGTGGTAAGCCACCCTTTTTCACGATCGCGCTTCCCGGCAATCAGCATAACGATTACGTCGTCTGCACCGAATGCGCCTCGATCCAGAACCTCAACATCCTCTGCCCCGGCAACCGGCTGGAGAGGCAGTTGGAGGAGGAGCTTGGATTCCGTGGCTTGCACCACGAGTTCGCCTTTTACGGCATCTGTAAAGAGTGCCTCGCGTAGAGAACGCGGGGGCTTTTTACTTTCGGCGTCGGGCGGCGTCAGTGAAGCCAGCCTTTTAATGGTGAATCCCCCCCCGGATGCCACCCGCTCCGGGAAGAAGCGGGTGATCTCACGTGGAAGCAGGTTCATACCCTGCAAAAAAAGGCGTTCACTAACTAAAATGGGGAGAACAGGTCTTACGCCGCTAGCGCAAGAAAGGCCCCGAATTCGCATTCCATATCGGCCTGTGCGGCTTTGAGAGCAAGGGCTTCGGGGAGACCCGCTTCACGATAAACTTTCGTCAGAGCCGCGACCATTTCCCGTGGTGGGATGGCGGCGGAGAGGGGTTGAGTGTCCCGAGGGGAGTGATCCGCTTCGGGAGGCCTGGTACTTCGTTCGGTGTTTTGGTTCATAAGAGTGATCGGTAACATAAGTTAAGTTCGGTGAAGGATCGTGATTCGGGTTCGCCTGAAAGTTGATTTTTGATCCAAAAAAAACCCACTCCGTTTCCGGCAGTGGGTTTTTCAGAAAATGTTCAACAATGTTGTCTTATTGATTTTCTCCCCTGCCGGTGCCACCTTTCCAGATGGCTGCTCCGTAGAGCGCGCAGCGAACTCCGCAGCCATAACGGCATACGACTCCTGCTCCCATGAGTGGGGTCATCGTCGTAGCGTTGTGGAACGTGTTGGTCATGTTGGGTTCAAAAATCGGCTTCAGGCGTTGCCGCACTGAGTTTCAGCGTGGAATTGGGGAAAACAAACGCTTTCCTTTTTTCCAACGCGCTAAAACAAGCAGGGTAGCGGCGGGAGGTCAATAAGAAAAATGGGGTCAGCCGCTTTTTTTCTCCAATAACCGTTCAAGATCCTCCATCTCGACCCCGTCGATTCTCACCACCTTGAGCCGCGCCGTCTCCCCGCGCACGAGCGTGACGGCGTTGGGGCGAACCCCGAAGCTTTGAGCCAGAAAGCGGAGTAGCTCCGCGTTGGCCTTCCCTTCGACGGCGGGGGCTTTGACCTTGATCTTGAGCCGATCTCCCTGCCAGCCGATGATCTCGCTTCGCGGAGCGTTTGGAGTGGTCTGGAGTTGCAGCGTTAAGGCCATGGAGTCGGGGGGATCATCGCCCCGGCGGCATGGCGATGTAAAGACTTGCTCTGTGGCCCGTGTGGCGCAATGGTTTTGCCTTTGCGAAAAACGATGCGCCGCCTCCCGTTGATTCTCCTTGCAGCTCTCCTCCTTGCCGTTGTGGCAGTCGGGGGGTGGTGGCTTACCCGTGGCGAGGCACCGCTGGGCGAGGCGTTCACGACGCCGCAGCTCGCGCTCGAAGCGTTGGAGAAGAGTGGTGGTCTTCCTCATCAGAGCCTCTATAGCACCCCCGCGCTCGCCGACTGGCTGGCGACGCAACCGGGCTGGAGCGCCGCCGTGCCGGAGCCAGAGAGGCTCCGTTCTTTCGCCGGGACGACGCATGATCCCAAGGCGTGGCGTCGGCTTGATCGCCAGCAGCGCTTTGACGCCGTCTGGCTGGTGGGCGATCCGGCGGAGTTTCGCCCGCTGCTCGACCACCTGCGCGACTCGCCCGACTGGACCCTCGTTCATCTCGACTGGACGAGCTACCTCTTCCGCCGCCGCCCGGCTTCGGAGTGGCAACCTGCTCAGTTAGAGGCGCTTCAGCAACGGTTTGCTTCGGCGAACGCCCGCGAGCAAGTCGTTCTCAGGGTGCAGGCGGCCCAGCGTCTCGCGGCTTTGCTGGAGTTGGAAGCAGCCAAAAAGCTTCTCGATGAAGCCGTGGCGCTCGATGCCGACTCCGCCGAGGTCCAGACGCAGATCGCCGTTCACGAAGCGTTGCAGGGGCGCTGGGAAGGGGCGCTCGCCGCCGCACAGAAAGCGACGGAACTCGATCGCGACTACCTCCCCGCACAGGCGGCCCTTGCCAATGCTCTCTTTGCCTTCGGGCGTTTCCCGGAGGCACTGGCCGTCACCCGGCGGTTGGTCAAAGCGTTGCCCGAAGATGGCCCGACGCTTTATCTCCATGCCAAAGTGACCAACGCCGCCCGCGCTTTCGGGGAAGAGGTGGAGGTGCTCCAGAAGATCATCGCCATTAACGAAGCCCGCCAGTTGCCGACAACAAGCTGGCGCGTCTATCTCGGGCAGGCTCTGGCGGCAACCGGGGAAGCGGCGGCGGCGTTGGAGATGCTCGAAGCAGCGCTCAAAGCGCCGGATTTGCACGAGTCGGAGCGCGATTTTGCCGAAAAAGCGGTGGAACGCCTTCAGGGGCGGCGGACGATTCAGTAAAACCATTTTGCACCTGTGAAACTCCCTTTTAGCCTCTTCCTCGCCCTGCGCTACCTCAAGCCCAAGCGCACCTTTATGAGCATCATCACGCTCATTTCGGTGATCGGTGTCATGCTTGGGATCACGGTACTTATTCTGGTGATCTCGGTAATGACCGGTTTTGAGAATGAACTGCGGCGCAAGGCGCTCGGCTTCCAGCCGCACGTCCTCGTCGGCCATGTCGAGGGGGAGATTCACGATTGGCAGAAGGTGATGAAAGAGATCGGCGAGACGGAGGGGGTGGTCGCCACCGCGCCGTTTGTCCAAGGGCCGGTGATTGTTGAGGCGAATATCAACGGCCACCTTGAACGGCGCGCCCCGAGCATCCGTGGGGTCGATGTCGAACTGGAGGAGGGGGTCACCAGCCTGCGGGAGTTCATCACCGCCGGGAGTCTCGACCTCTCGGGAAATAGCACGGTCATGGGGGTCGACCTTGCCCGTTCGCTTGGCGTCGGCGTCGGCGATCGGATCACGATCTACTCCCCCGGTAATGTCGGCAACATCCTGACCGCCATTCAGGAGGCCGAGGACGACCCCAAGAAGCTCGAAGGGCTCAAGGAACTGATCTTGCCGGTGGAGATGGAGATCACCGGGATCTTTGCCAGCGGTCATTTTACCTACGACTCCCAGTTCCTTCTCATTCCGCTCCATATCGCGCAGGAACTTTATGGCCTCGACGGGAGCGATACCCTCCACGGGATTGCCGTGCGCACACAAGACCCCAACCGCGCCGCCCCGGTGCGCGATCTCATTCTGGAACGTTCGCAGGAGGGGGTCTACGCGCAGACGTGGGAGGAGATGAACCGGCGTATTTTTGAGGCGATCGCCATGGAGCGCAACGTCATGTTCTTCCTGCTGATGTTCATCATCATCGTTGCCGCCTTCGGGATCATGAACACGCTGATCACGGTCACGGTGAAAAAGACGCGCGAGATCGGGATCATGAAAGCGCTCGGAGCCTCGACCGGTCAAATTGTCCTCGTCTTTCTGGGGCAGGGGATGATTGTCGGCTTCTTTGGCAACCTTGCCGGACTCGCACTCGGGATGACGCTCGTGGAATATCGCAATGAGACCAAGGATTGGCTCGCCAGCGCGTTGGGGATCGAGGTCTTCCCCTCCAGTGTTTACCAATTCTCCCTCATCCCGGCAGAGGTGGTCCCGGGCGATGTGGCGGTGATTTGCATCAGCGCTTTTGTGATCTGTTCGCTGGCGGCGTTAATCCCGGCCTATTTCGCTGCGCGGCTCGACCCCGTGGCGGCATTGCGGCAGGAGTAGCGTTTTGTGCTACAAAGTGGTTGTTGTCGTGATCGTTCCCCGTTAGAATCAAAGCCTATGAGCACGAACACCAAAGCGGTTGAAGCTTTTGTGGCAGAGCTGGTCAAGGATGAGCAGCTACGGGCGCAAGCAAAGGCGAGTGGCACCTCGGCAGCGGCGATCGTCGCTTTTGCTAATGGTAAAGGTTTCCATTTTAGCGAAGCGGATCTCGCGCAGGCCCATCAAAACCTGATCAACAGGGAGGGGGCAGCCCCTCTTTCAGACGAAGCCCTTGGCACGGTTTCCGGAGCCGGGATCGGCGAGATCGTTAGTGATATTTTTGAATGGCTTTGGCAGGCTGGCGGCACGATGCATCACATCGAGCGTCGTCCGTAGTCTTCCTCAAGCCGCGAAGCTCTCCCCGCAGGAGCAGTGCGCGACGGCGTTTGGGTTGGTCACCTTAAAGCCACCGTGTTGCAGGTCTTCGCTGAAATCGAGTTCTGATCCACTCACAAAAAGGGCGCTCTTGGGGTCGATCACGATATTGACGTTGCGGGAGGGGACGAGGATGTCGCGGTTGGCTGGGCCGTCGACGAGGTCCATCTTGTATTGAAGCCCCGAGCAGCCGCCGCCGATCACAGCGACGCGCAGCGCCCCTTCGGGCCGCCCTTGGCGGGTCAGGAGCGAGATCAGTTTGCGGGCGGCGTTTTCGGTGACGCGGACCAGCTTCTCATTGCCGATCTTGTATTTGATTTCAGGGTTCATGGACGGGTGGAACCATACGGTGCCGTTCAAGGGCTGGCAAGTCCCCCCTTCCACCTCGGAGAGAGGGCTTGCCTTCCCCCGGGCAAATCGGGAAGATGCGTTTTTTCCCTCTGGAACCATGAAGACGACGCTCATTGCAGGTCAACCCTCCTGGCGGTTTGCTTCCGACAAGGTCGAAGCCGCGCTCACCCGTACTGGTGGCCATCTTGGCCCGGTCCGCTTTCGCCTCGGTAAACGGTGGATCGAGCCGTACTCCGTCGCCCCTTGGGCAGAGGAAAAGCCGGACACGATCCCGCTCTTACGGGCTTTGCGTGGCGATTTCTTTTGTGCGCCGTTTGGCGGTGGAGCGCCATGGCGGGGGGAGGATCACCCGCCGCATGGGGAGAGCGCTAATGCCAACTGGAGCTTCCGCTCGCTGGAGGAGAAGGAGGGGGTGTTGACCCTGCGCCTCTCGCTCAAAACGACCGTTCGCCCGGGTAAGGTGGAGAAAGCCGTCTCCCTGCGCGAAGGGGAGAGCGCGCTCTATATTCGGCATTGTCTAAGCGGGATGAGCGGGCCGATGAGTTACGGGCATCACGCCATGCTCAAGTTCCCTTCAACGCCCGGTTCCGGCCAGATTAGCACCAGCCCGATCCGATACGGACAGGTGCTCCCAGTTCCTTTTGAAGACCCGGCGCAGGGCGGCTACAGCAGTCTCAAGACCGGGGCGAAGTTCCGGCAGCTTGAGTCGGTCCCACTGGCGACCGGGGGGCGCGGCGATCTCTCCAGCTTCCCCGCGCGTCCGGGGTATGACGATCTCGCACTGGTGGTCCACCGCGCGGCGGACGATTTCGCGTGGACCTGTGTGAGCTTTGAGAAGGAGGGGTATCTCTGGTATTCCCTGAAAGATCCGCGCCAGCTCCAGAGCACGATTTTCTGGATCTCCAACGGTGGGCGGCATTACGCCCCTTGGAACGGACGCCACCGGGAGGTGATCGGGATCGAGGAGGCCACTTCCTATTTCCACTGCGGCCTTGCCGAATCGGCGAAAGCGAACCCTCTCAACGCTGCGGGATTTGCCACCGTCGCACGGCTCAAGGCATCGACACCGCTGGAGATCGCCTACATCATGGGCGTGGCGGCGATCCCGCGTGGTTTTGGCAAAGTGCGCCAAGTCCGCCGTGGCGAGGGGGAAGTGACCTTTATCTCGGAAAACGGCGCCGCGGTGACGACGCCGGTCGATACCCGGTTCCTGCAAGTTTAGCAAACCGTAGAGCAAGAACGGCGATGGGAGGGGCGTCGCCCGATCGCTACAAGTGGCGGGGTGAACTCTTCGCCCCTCTCCGTGCCGCGTTCTTCCTCCTTTGCAGATGTGACCCTTGCTCCGGCTTTGCCGACCGGCGAGGTGGTAAGCGAACGGCTGCTCGGCGTCAATCTGGAGATGGTGGAGAGCGTGGGAGCCTTTCTCGTCTCCAACCGTCTGCGCAACGGCAAGTTCTGCGGCCCGGCCGATCCGCAGACCGGCATCGCGCCCGAATGGAAGCCGTTTGGCAACAACATGGGTGGGATGCACGCCCGGTTGATCGAAGGGATGGCGCTCTCCGGGGTTCATAGTCAGCTTTTGCATAACTACTCCCAGCCGTATGGCGCGGGGTTGGTGCAGACGGGGGTGCCGATCCGCAAGGGGGAGCGGCTCGAATTGCGCCTCTGGGCCAAGGTGCGCCACCGCCCGGTTCGCTTGCAGGTGGCGCTCAGGGCGCTGGCCAGCCGCAATGAGGAGGGGTACGCCAATGCCGAGGTGTTGCTTGATACGGCGTATTGGAGTGAATATCGGGTGTCGCTAACGGTGACGGCGGACGATCCGGCAGCGGTGCTTTTTCTGCTCCTGCCCGAGACCGGGGTGGTGATCTTTGATCAGGTCGCGCTGGTGCCCGAAGGGGCAACCGGAGTGGAGGAGGCGGCTCTCGGGGCGATTGAAGCGCTGGCTCCGTCGCTCATCCGCTTCCCCGGTGGGTGTATCTCGACCAATTATCGCTGGAAAGAGGGGGTGGGGCCTCGCCATCTCCGCCCGATGCTCCCGGACCCGGTCTTTAAGGGACGGGCCGAGTATGAATTCGGGACTGACGAGTACCTTGAGCTGTGCCAGCGGCTCGCCATCCCGCCGCACCTGACCCTCTGTATCGGCAGCGCTACACTGGAGGAGGCGTGCGAATGGGCGGCTTATGTCGTCGCGTTCTACCGCGAACGGGGGGAGGAACCGCCTGCGGCTTATCTCCAGATTGGCAATGAACAGTACGGCTCATGGGAGACTTCGCACATGAACGCGGCGATGTACCTCGAGGTCTTACGGCGGCTGGTGCCGAAGCTGCGCGAAATTTATCCCAGCGCCCGGGTGATCGCGCTGGCGGAGCCGTTTTGCGGCGGAGTGGCGGGGGAGGAGGCGACGGCGCTGCGTCCGTTGCTGTTGGCCGAGGGGCAGGGGCTTTTCGATCTCTTGACGATCAACCGTTACAAGGGGCAATGGTTCGACGATCCGGCGCAGCAGCTTGCCAATGCGCGCGAGAGTGTCGGGAAGATCCTCGCCGATCTCGAACAACTCCGCGACGACTGCCTCGCCGCCGGGTGGGAGCCGCGCCTTGCGCTCACGGAGTGGAACTATTGGCTGCATGCGAGCCACTGGGACGGGAAAGGGTTTTACGAGCCGGACGATGCTTTCCACGCGATCTTTTTTGTCGGGGTGATCCACGGGTTGGCGCGTCTCGGGGCGGCGATGGAACTGGCGACTTACTACCACCTTGCCAATTTCATGGGGTTACTCTCCGGGCGGGCCGGGGAGGTGCGCCGTAGTGCGGTGGGTGATCTTTTTGCCCTTTACCGCGAAGCCCTCCCCGGGGAACGGCTGGAGGTCGCCTCGCCTCACCCTTCGCTCGATCTCCTTGCCGTGGAAGCAGCAGGTGGACGGCGTTACCTCTTCCTCGTGCACGGTCATGAAGGAGAGGGGGTGCGCCTGTCGCTCGACTCGGCATGGGGGGAGGTGGTGGAGATTCGTGCCTTTGTCGCTCCGGCGGGTGCGGTGCCGATGCGCCCGGTCATGTTGGAGCCGGTGGGGGGAGTCGTGACGTTGTCGCCCCTTTCGGTGACGCGGCTCTCCTTGCTTTGAGCCGGGCAATCGGCTATCGGTTGCCGGCATCATGCCTGCATCGCTCTCCGAAGAAAGTCGCCGTTCCATCCTGATGGTGGAACCGATTCTCTTCCATCACACGGCGGTTTACCTTCAATCCATGCTCCTCTCCGACGCGCTGGAGGGGGCGCGGCTGACCCTTGCCATCGGTGTGGCCGGGGAGAAACAGAAGGCGCGTGCGCAAAGCTTTGCCACGCAGTTCCCCGAATTGCGCGTGATCATCTGGGAGGAGCCGGAGGGCCAGCGCGGGAGTGCGGTGCAACGCTGGCGAGCCAACCGGACGACGCTTGCCCGGGTGGAGGAACTACTCGGGAGCGAGTCGTTTGATCTCCTGATCTATTTTCACACCGATTACCTCTACCCGTGGTTTGCCCTCCCCGGTGCGCAGGCGCGGCTGCCGCACCACTTCCGGCTCGGCACAAGGGGGTTGGTTTTTCGGGAGAATGGCTATCGCGATGACGATCCCCGGATGGCCAAGCGGCTTAGGGCGATGTTCGATCGCGTGATCTTTCGCCGCGCCGTCCGTAGCGGCGGTTTTGCGCGGTTGGCGTTCCTTGACCCCTTGGCCGGGGAGAAGGCCGGGAAGGCGCTCGGACCGGTTTGTCGCGCCGGGGTCGACCCGATCTCTCTGGAAAAGGTGGAACCATCGTTCGCCCGTCAGCAACTCGATCTCCCGCCCGAGGGGGTGCTTTACCTCCTTTTCGGCGCTCTCTCCCATCGCAAAGGGGTGCTCGAAACGTTGGAAGCTTTTGAAAAAGCGACGATCCCCAACGCCATCCTTCTGCTGGCCGGGACGGTGGAGCGCGAGATCGCCGGGGAGATGGCAGCGCGGTTGGAGCGTTTGGGTAAGCGCTACGAGGTGATCCTGCACGATCGTTTTGTCAGTGATGAAAGCGTCCCTTGGTATTTCTGCGCCGCTGATGTGGTGGTCTGTGCCTACAAAGATTTTAACGGATCGAGCGGCGTCCTCCTCCATACCGCTGCGAGCGGACGGGCCGCCGTCGTCAGCGAAGGGGGAGTGATGAGTGATGCGATCCGCCGCTACCAGTTCGGGGAAGTGGTCCGCGTTGAGGAGCCGGACGCCTTTGCCCGTGCTCTCGAACGTCTCGCCGACCCGGCCGTACGGGAGGGTGCCAGTTCCGGCGCTCTTGCTTATGCCGGGAGCATGGATGCCCGCCATTTTCTCGGGCAGTTCCTTTAATCTCTCTCTGGCCCGCAAGGTGCTTGCCACATTTGAACAATCATGAAAAAAGACCGCCATCCACCGCCGCCGCCCGGCTTTGACGCCACCCGTTTGCTGGAAGTCATCCGGATTCAAACCGAGATCGCCAAACGGGGGTTGGACCTTGCCGGGGTGATGTCGCTGGTGGCCGAGCAGGCGCACCGGCTCTTGAACGCCAGCGGTGCCGTGGTGGAACTGGTCGATGGGGAGGAGATGGTCTACCGGGCGACGGCGGGGGTGGCCGAGTCGCTCCTCGGGATGCGGCTCAAACGCAGCGGAAGTCTCTCCGGGCGTTGTATTGAGGAAGGGCGCGGGCTTCACTGCGAAGACTCGGAAAGCGATCCGCGTGTCGATCGCGAAGCGTGCCGCCGGGTCGGGTTGCGCTCGATGATTGTCTCCCCGTTGAAGTTTCAGGAGACGCCGGTCGGGGTGTTGAAGGTGCTCGCTTCCCAACCGTACGCTTTCACCTTGAGCGATTTTCACCTGCTGGAACTTCTGGCGGAGCCGATCGCCGCTGCGATGTATTTTGCCGCCCGGCATGAATCAGGCGAACTCTTTCATCGTGCGACGCACGACGGATTGACCGGCCTCGCCAATCGCGCCTTTTTTTACGACTGCTTTCAGCAACGCCTCCGCGAACGTCGGCAGGGGGAGGGGGCGATCGAAATTGTCAGCTTTGACATGGATGGCCTCAAGGCAATCAATGACCACCACGGGCATCGCGCCGGAGATGCTGCGATCAAGGAATTTGCCGCTCGCCTCTGTGCCTTCGCGGGGAAGGGGGATCTCGTGGCGCGGATGGGGGGAGATGAGTTTAGCATCATCACCTCTGGTTGTGATGAAGCGCAGCGGCGTGGGGGATGGCGGGAGAGCTTTGCACGGAACGGCGGTGTTCCGTTTCTCTTCGAGGGGATTTCACTCGATTTGAGCGCTTCGGTCGGTATCGCCTCGTATCCCGAGGATGGTCTTCATCTGGATGACCTCCTCGAAAAAGCTGATCAGCGGATGTATGCCGAGAAGCGACTGCGACAGGGAGAGCGCCGCCTCGCTATCGGGCGCACGAAGGCGTTCTGGCCGGTGAGCGAAGGCGACGAACCTCCCGATTCCTATACGTTGTAAAAAACGCGCTACACCCCCGGTAGGCGGAAGTACGCCTGCGCATTCCCAAAGGAGATGTCGCGCACGACGCTCCCGAGCAGTTTCATATCGCGCGGCAGCTCACCCCGCTCCACATCCTGCCCTAGCAGGTTGCAGAGGATGCGGCGGAAGTATTCGTGGCGCGAGTAGCTCAGGAAACTGCGTGAATCGGTCAGCATCCCGACAAAGCGGCTCAGCAGCCCGAGGTTGGAGAGGGCATTGAGCTGCCACTCCATCGCCTCCTTTTGGTCGAGGAACCACCAGCCGCTTCCAAACTGGATCTTCCCGGCGACGCTCCCGTCCTGAAAATTGCCGATCATGCTGGCAAAGGCGTAGTTATCGGCCGGGTTGAGGTTGTAGAGGATCGTGCGTGGGAGTTGGTCGGTCGAGTCGAGCGCATCGAGGTAGCGGGCGAGCGGGGCGGCGTGGAGGTAGGTCCCAATCGTGTCAAACCCGGCGTCTTTGCCGATTTTGCGGGCCATGCGGGTGTTGACGTTGCGCAGAGCCCCGAGGTGGAGCTGCTTGGTCCAACCGCGTGCGGCGTCGAGGTGGCCAAAAAAGAGCATCAGGTGGGAGGCATATTGGGCGCTCTCCTGTGCGGTGACTGCTTCGCCGCGCCGTGCTTTAAGGTAGATGGCGGCGGCTTGCGCGTCGGTACACGGTTCGGCAAAGGCGGTCTCGATCCCGTGATCGGAGAGGCGGCCTCCGATCGCGTGGAAGGCGTCGTGCCGTGCAGTGAGCGCTCGTTGCAAACCGTCGTATCGGTCGCAGGCGATCCCGGTGATCGCTTCGAGCCGGGCGATCCAGTGGTTGAAGGCTTGTGGCTGATCAACAAGGAGCGCCCCATCGGGCCGGAAGGTCGGGTAGACGCGCGTCGGGGAGTCGGGATCGGCGGCGATCGCCTGATGATGCGGGAGGGGGTCGGCGGGGTCATCGGTCGTACAGACGGCGACGACGCGGTTGCGGCGCAGGATCTCCCGGGTGGAGAGGGTGGCGAGTTGCTCGTTGGCCTCGTTCCAGATCGCCTCGGCGCTGGTTTCATCTAGGAGCCGTTCAATGCCGAAGAAGCGCTTTAGTTCGAGGTGCGTCCAGTGGTAGAGCGGGTTGCGGATCGTGCGCGGGACAGTGCGGGCGTAGGCGAGGAATTTCTCCCACGGGGTGGCATTGCCGGTGATGTACTCTTCGGGGATGCCGTTGGCCCGCATGGCGCGCCATTTGTAGTGATCGCCCGCCAGCCAGACTTCGTAGAGATCGGCAAAGGTGTGGTTGGAGGCGATCTGCCCCGGCGGCAGGTGGCAATGGTAATCGAGGATCGGGGCTGGTGCGGCGTGCTCGTGATAAAGCTCCCGGGCGACGTCGCCATGGAGCAGAAAATCGTCGGTGAGAAAGTGCATGGCGGCGGCGAGGTTACGGGATCACGGCGACCGCTTCCACTTCAAAGAGCATCCCGTCGAGCGCGAGCGTCGGGACGCCGATGAGCGTCGCGGCGAAGTGGCGCTGATCGCCGAAACAGAGGCTCGTCGCGGCGTCGTAGGCTTCGAGCAACCCCGGGTGGTAGTCGACGACGTAAGCGTTAATTTTGACCACATCCTCGGGCCGCGCCCCGCTGGCGGCGAGGATCGCTTTGAGGTTAAGGAAGGTCTGTCGCGCCTGAGCCTCGAAATCGCCCCGCCCGACCAGTTGGCCATCCGCGGCGTACGACCATTGACCGGCGACGTGGATCGTCGTCCCGCCGCTGACGCGGACGGCTTGGGTGTAGTAGACCGATTGGTAGAGGGAATCGGGGTTGATGAGTTCTTTTTGAATCGGGGTAGCCATGCGTGTGGGTCTGATCGTAGCGCCGCATGGCACGGGAGAAAAGCGAAATGCCCGGGGGCTACTCGCCGAGATAGCGGATGAGCGGCACCGGTTCCTTCCTCTGCGGAACCTGCTGGCCACACCCCCACGCCAGCGCGAGCAGGGCGAGGGTAAAAAGGAGGGCAAAACAGCAGTTGGCAGGGAGCTGGCGCGGGAACATGACGCCGCCGATCTTCGCGCGAAGAGGGGGGCGTGCGGTATCGGGGCGACTCCCTTAAATGGCGGCGTTGACTCTTTGTGGACCGGCTTTGAGCGTCATCCAGCGACCTTCCAGTGCGTCGATCTGGGCGTTCCAGCCGTGGAGTGAGCTTTTGCCTTGGGGGATGAAAGCGAACTTGCGCCCGGTTTGTTGGCCGATCTTGCGGGGGGCGTTGAGTTCCACCGTGATCCAGTGGAAGCCTTCCATCGGGCGGTAGTGGAGTTGGGCGATTTCTTCTAGCGGGATGCGTGTTTGCTCCTTTCCATGGGTGAGCAGGAGGGCGTCGCCTTCATCCTCCACCCGATCCTGAAGGTTGGAGAGATATTCGTGATGGAGCACGAAGAAGAAGATCCCGGCGATGAGGGTCAGGCTGACTTCCACCCCGCTCCACTCTCCGCTGGCTGCCATCACGCTCCAGCGCCATGCGGCCCAGAGGAACAACGCGCCGAAAGCGAGGTTGGGGATGATCCGCTTGATCCAGAAAGTGCGGGGCGAGGAGATCGGTACCGCTTTGATCAAGCGTTCCGGCGGTGAAGGCGCTAGAGCGGCCCAGTAACGCTCGCGATTTTTTGAAATCCGGAGGCTGATCTCCTCATAGAGACTGAGCTGCCCTTTGTGTCGTCGTGCGGGGCGAAAGATGACGATGGAGGGAAGGTTGGCCTGAGGGTAGAAGCTAAGGGCCAGCCAGCCAAAGGAGAAGGGATAGATTTGTTTGATCTTCGCTGGATCGATGCGGAGGGTTTTCTCTTTACGTCGCAGAACCCAGTACTCCCCTTCGTCGACCACCTCAGGCCAGATATAGGGTCTTACCCTCCAGAGTTGGTGCAGGTAGCAGACGATCGGGAAGAGGGTCCCGATGAGCAGGATGATCGGCTCTCTCTCTCTTTCTGACGCCGTCGGGGCGATGAGGTTAAAAAGCGACTCGTGCCACCAATAGAGAAGATAAAAAACGAGCGTCCCCAATCCGAGAGTCCACCACCGCTTAGTCGAAAGGAGCCGCTTTTCCATGGGGTTGCAGGATAGCAGAGGTGGGGCAGGGTGTCACTCGCGGTGATGGAGCGTGTACCCGGCGGGGGCTTGCCCGTGCTGATCAAAGAAGTGGTGGAGCGCTTCGATCACCCCCTCGCTGCACCGCCGGGTGGCGACGTAACCCCCGGCGTTGCGGACGGCGCTTTTGACCTCCTCAATCGCGTTGGAGGGGGCGGCGGGCCAGCGGGCGTAGCGCCCATCGAGCATCGAGAGGTCGTTATGATGATCGCCGACGCTGAAGGTCTCCGCAGCGGTGATCCCGGTCAGGCGGCAGAGTTCTCCAAGCGCGGCCCCCTTGGAGTAGTGCGCGTGGCAAAAGCGCAGGAAGATCGTGTTGCGCTGGTAGTGGAAGAGCGATTCGGGGTGGCGCGTGGCGTGGAGGAAATCGACGACGCGGTCCATCGCCTCCTCGTCATCGGTGATGACGCCGACCGGTTTACCCTCCTCATAGAGCGGCTGGGCGGCGTGATCGCCCGCGACGAAGTCGAGCACCTGAGTGAGGAGCACTTCTTCCGTCTGGAAAAGCGCATCGTGGACCTCGATACATTTGGCGTTCCAATCGCCGTAATCCTGCCATTTCCCCTCGGGGTTGCGGTGGAAGATTTCGCGCTCATTGGTGAGGATGAAGTCAGGCTCCACCGGGAAGCGGTATTCTTCGAGCCCGTGTTGGATGAAAGGGAGATCGCGCCCGGTGTTAACTGCCCAAAGGACACCCCAGCGGCGCAATTCATGGATAATCTCGTATAATTCCGGCGAGACGGGCGGCTTGGCGTCGTGATCGACGAGGGTTCCATCAAAATCGGTGCTAAGAAGTCGGATCATAGAGTTGTCGGAGAGCTTACCTGTAAAAGCGGACAAGGCAAAGGCTCTTGAAGCGCGCACGCTCTGCGGTTACGCTCCCTGCCGATGAAATCAGCCTACGAACTCGCCATGGAACGCCTCGAAAAAGAGTCCCCCACGCTCGCCTTGAGCGAGGAGGCCAAGGCGCAAATCGCCGAAATCGAGAGCATTGCCAAGGCACGCGCTGCCGAAAAGACCCTCTTTCTTCAGCAACAGATCGACAAGGCCCGGACGGGCGGAGCCTTCGGCGAAATCGCCGCCATTGAGCAGCAGCTTGCCTCCGAACTACGCCGGATCGAAGCCGACGCGGAGGAGAAGAAGGAGAAAGTGCGGCAGGGGGCTAATGGTTAGTTAATCTCATAACGATTCAACTCCCGCCATTGGGAGGGGGAGTAGTCGAGGTGCGCTTTGAAGAAGCGGCTGAAGACGGCGGCGGAGGAGAGGCCAATCTCTTCGGCGATGCTCTCGACGGTGCGCCCTTGCTGGAGAAGCTGGCGGCCTTTGGTGATGCGCCGGGCGACGATATAGCGATGGAGTGTGATCTGCCGGTGGCGCTTGAAGAGGCGGTGGAAGGCATGGGGGCTGTACCCGGCGAGTTTGGAGAGGCGGGTCAGCGTGAGCGGCTCGCCCAGATGTTCCTCAATGTAGGCAGTGATATAGTCAATGACGCTCTTTTCCAGCTCGACGGTCGGGATTAGGAGTGGACGGCCGACGACTTCCATGAGCGCGGTGGTGATGGTGGTTTGCAGAAAGGTGCGCAGGAGCAGGTCGCTGGGGTCAGCCTCGCAGGCGCTCCATGCGTCGTAGAGAAGCTGGACAAACGGGTCGGACTGCACGCGCAGGCTCATGTCCGAAGGGGTGCTCTCTGCGTTGACGCTAAAGAGGTTGCTCGACATCTGTTCGCGTGTCAGCAGGTGGAGCCAAAGCTGGCGCAGCGAATGTTCACCGGGGATCGGGTCGAGCCCGTGCATCTCATAGTGGTTGCAGAGCTGGATGCTCCCCGGGCGGAGCCGATAGATCGTATCGCCAAGACGCGTGACGCTTTCGCCGCTGAGTTGGAGGAAAAGCTCGCGCTGCGGCGGGGCGTGGTTGGTCTCTGGATTAAAGATAAAGGGTTGTTGGGGATGGCTTTCCAGCGGCTTTGGCAACGGGGGAAGACAGGTGGCGATCCATTCCCATCTCTGCGGATTCGCCAGAACGGCACACTCGGCTTCGCTCAAGTGTTGCCGGAAATCGAAACCGGAGAACGAGGGGGATGCTTTGGGCATGGTGGAGGGGATTCTGCCACGGATTCCCCGCATTTGCCAAGCTCGGGAAAGAAGCGCAAGCGCCAGAAATGCAAAGTGAAGGTTATTTCTGCTATTCCGCGCTGGAGGGCGGCCCCGCTATCGTGGATCATCATGAAACGTTTCTTCTCCTCCCTTATAGCCGTTTCGCTTTTGCTTCCGCTGGTGGCAGATGGAGCCGTCGTGGCGCACTGGCGTTTTGAAAACAATCTCTTGGATAGCAGCGGCAACGGCCTCCACGGGGCCTCCGCGGACTCGAACTTTAGCTATAGTACCAACGTGCCGGGAACGGTGATCAGCCCCGATCTTCCCAATCAGGCAGCTTATCAGCGGCCGAATGTAGGCAACGATACAACGACGACGGTAGCGGCTTCTCCCTTGCTCAATGCAACTTTTGAAAAGGGGAGTTTTACCGTAGAAGCGTTTGTTCTTCTCAATACGCCGGTTCAGGACTATCGGGTTCTTCTCTCCAATCGTTCGGGGAGTTCCGGGGTCTATTTTTCAGTCGGCTCCAGCGCGGCCCAAGGCTATTTTGCCGGAACCAATGGCAATGGTGTTGATGGGGCGCTCAATAGTCTGGGAGCGTTGACTAGCGGCGACTGGCATCACGTGGCATGGGTAGGGACCTATACTCTCTCCGGGCCGAATCGGGGGCTGTTGGTGCGGTTTTATCTCAACGGAGTCGAGACGGGGCCTCTCGGCTTTTTTGGTCTCGGTAGCGACGACACGGCATTGATCATGAATAACGGGGATTGGAAAATCGGAGGTGCTTCCAACAACTTCAACGGCCTCATTGATGAACTGCGCATCAGCAACACGGCGCTGACTCCGGGGGAATTTCTGAGTGCCTCCACGCCGCCGCCGGTCGTGCCGGAGCCGGGGACGCTCGGGTTGCTTTTGCTCGGCGCTGTGGCGTTGGGCTGGTATCGCCGGGGCCGCACGGTGTAAGAGGAGATAACGTTTTTTCGTGATGAAAGCCCCCCGCTCATCTCCCGCTGCCTTGACGTTGACCGAAACGCTCTTTGCACTGGTTCTCCTTTCGCTCCTGCTGGCGTTTCTCCTTCCGGCGTTGATGCGGACGCGGCAGGCGAGCGCCACGGCGCAGTGCGTGACGCAACTGCGCAAGGTGGGGCAGGGGTTTCTTTCCTACGCTCAGGAGAACAACGGCTCCTTCCCGCCGCATTGGGGAACACGACAGGGGGAGCCGGCCTCGATCTCCTGGCACGGGTTTGTCGCTCCCTATGTCACCGGGCAGGCCGGGGCTCCGGCGGACCCGTGTGATTCGGTCTTTTACTGTCCGACGCTCGGGCCGGAGGTGCGGGAGGGGAAGAGTTATCGCTCGACGGCAGCCAACGCGGTCGGGACGTATGGCTTTAACTACTTCCATCTCAGCAGCCACAGCGATCTCGCCTCGTGGAGTTTTCGTCTGCCGCAACTGACCCGCCCGGCGCGGGTCGTCCTCGCGGGGGATGCGATGACGGGGAGCGAACCCTCCGTCGCTTTTCCGCCAGCGGCCCCTCGGGGGCTTTACCCCGGCTCAGCAGGGCTGCCGATGCGCCACCCCGGCAAGCGGGTCAATCTGGTCTATGCTGATGGGCATGTCGTCAGCGTGGAGACGCGCCTGGTGTTAACGCCGGGGGAGGAATTCATCGTCGGGAGTTGGGACCCGCGCTGGTGAAGTCTTTCTTAAAAAAGCGTCTCTTCCCCCGTGGGGTGTTGTTTTTTGGGCGAGCGGCGGCGTTCCAGAAAGAAGGAGCGGAGCAGTTCGCGGCATTCCTCCGCCCGGACGCCATGGGTGACTTCGCAGCGATGATTGAGCGAAGGGTGTTGCACGATGTTGAAAAGCCCCCCGGCGCCGCCCCCCTTGGGGTCGGGGCAACCGAAAATCACCCGCGCAAAGCGGACGTGAACAATCGCCCCGGCGCACATCGGGCACGGCTCTTTGGTGACGTAGAGTTCGCATTCATTGAGCCGCCAGTCGCCGATGACGCTCTCGGCCTGCGTGATGGCGAGCATTTCGGCGTGCGCCGTGGCATCCTTGAGGGTCTCGACCTGATTGCACGCCCGAGCGATAATGCGCCCCTTGTGCGTGACGACTGCTCCGACTGGCACCTCCTCCGCCGCGTAGGCGCGTCGCCCTTGTCGCAGCGCCTCGCCCATAAAGTAGAGGTCGCTATGGAGGTCGATGATCGGCGGCTCCCCTGAGGGGATCGGGAAACGCGGGGTCGGGGTCGGCTCAGACATGATTTCGCCGCCATGTTACGCCGGGTTCACCTTCAGGAGGAGAAAAATTTAGAGCCCCGGGGACGAATAATGTTTGCTTTGCCGGGGAAAAAGGGTAAATAACCCGGCTCTTTTCCATATAAAGAAAGATCAGAGGCCACACGACCATGAACATCATCCAGAAGATTGAACAGGAACAACTCAAGAGCGACCTCACCCCCTTCAAGGTGGGCGACAGCGTGCGGGTACACACCCGGGTGGTCGAAGGCGACAAGGAGCGTATTCAGATTTTTACCGGCATTGTGATCGGCCGGGGCGGCACGGGGATCAACGCCACCGCGACCGTGCGCCGTATCTCCTACGGTGAAGGGGTCGAGCGCGTGTTCCCGATCCATTCCCCACGTGTGGCGAAGATCGAAGTCGAGAAGTCGGGCGTTGCCCGCCGCGCCAAGCTCAATTACCTGCGCCACCGTAAGGGCAAGCAGGCGATGGCCGTGCGCGAAAAGGCTCACTGATTTTTTCTAAAAAACGCCTGCGATGGCCACCCTCCTCCACGAACGCCAGTTGCGCGAGGCGGGGGAGGCGACGATCATCGCGGGAGTTGACGAAGCAGGTCGCGGTCCGCTGGCTGGTCCAGTGGTCGCGGCCGCTGTCGTTTTACCGGAGGAGTTTGACCATCCGGTGCTCAATGATTCCAAGAAGCTGAGCGCGAAAGTGCGTGACACGCTTTATGATGAGTTGACGGCCTGGCCCGGGTTGCTCTGGGCGTGCGCGGTCGTCGAGGCTGAGGAGATCGACCGCATCAATATCCTCCGGGCGACACATGAAGCGATGCGCCGCGCCGTGGCAGCGTTGCCGGTGGCGGTCGGGCATGTCCTGATCGACGGGTTGCCGGTCCGTCCCTTCCCGCTGCCGCAGACGGCGTTGGTCGGTGGTGATGCGCTTAGTTTTTCGATTGCCGCGGCGAGTATCTTTGCCAAAGTGACGCGCGACCGGATCATGGCGCAGATGGATCTCTGCTACCCCGGTTACGAATTTGCGCGGCACAAGGGGTATGGGACCGCGCTTCACCTCGAACGCCTTCGTCTCCATGGGCCTTCTCCAATCCATCGTCGCACGTTTCTCCCGGTCCAGCAGAGCGAGTTCAACTTCGCTTGAGGAGGATGCCCGCCACCGCCTCGGACGGGAGGGGGAGCGGCTCGCGGCCCGTTTCCTCAAGAGGGAGGGGTACAAGGTGCTCTACCGCCATTTCCGCCCCAGAACAGCGACGGGAAAAGAGGGCGACGGGGAGATTGATCTGGTTTGCCGTGAGGGAGAGGTGCTGGTTTTTGTCGAGGTCAAGACGCGGACCTCAACCGCCTTCGGCACGCCGGTGGAGAGCGTCACGCGGGCGCAGCAGGAGGCGATCGCCCGGAGCGCCTTGGTCTGGCTGGAGCTTCTCGGGCGTCCCGCGATCGATTTTCGCTTCGATGTGGTCGAAGTCCTCGCCGCGCCGGGGTGTCAGCCGGTGGTCTCGCTCGTGCGCGATGCCTTCACGCTCCCTTTGGGGCAGCGTTATGTTCCCGCCGAGCGGTAAGGCCGGCTACAGCATCCCGAGCTGTCCCTTGTAGATCCACGCCAGTGCTTTGACACCGAGTTCGAGCAGGTTGAACGGCTTGGCGATAAAGTCGTTGCCGCCGCTCAAGCTCGATTGCACCCGGTTCTGCACCGTGACCGCTCCGGTGAGGAAGACGACCGGCGTCTTCTTGTGTTCGGGGAGTTTGCGCAGGCGTGTGCAGAGTTCAAAGCCATTCATCTCCGGCAGGCCGACGTCGATGAAGATCAGGTCGAAGCGCTGTTCATTGAGAACGGCGAGGGTCGTCTTGGGATCTTCCGCACAGGTGACCTTGAGGTTCACCAACTCCATGGCAGAGCGGATGATCTTGCGGGCGTCCTGATCGTCGTCGACGGCGAAGATGCTCGCGAGGTGGGGATCTTTGACGCGGGCGAGGTTTTTCTCATCAAGGAGCGTCGCGAGGAAGTCGAGCGCCTGACTGATCGTGCGTAAGGTCGACGGGTTGATCTGCCCGGGGATCTTCATCAGATCGTCGATCAACGCTTCAAGCGCATACCCCATGGTATGAACGGCGATGAGGTTGGCTTGCGCGGTCTGCTCAGTCAACGCATGGAGGTTGACGAGGAGCTGTTCGAGAAGGCTCGTCTCCGACTGGTTTTTGATGAAGGAGTGGAGGTAGCGCCGCATCCCGTTGAGTGATTCGGGCGCTGTGACGATGATCTTGTTGAGAAGCGACGGGTCGACTTCGAGCTTGATCGTGGTGGACGATTCCTGACGACGCAACGCCGGGGGCGCAGCAGCGGGGATCGGCACCAGCGGCTCGACCCGGATCGGCTTGAGCAACTCCTGCGTCCCGGGGACGAGGTGGACGGTCTCCTTGGGAGGCGCAGGGGGTGGCGTCGGCGGTTCTTCGGCAACGGGGACAGCAGGGAGGACCGGCTGCGGCTCGATGACCGGGGGAGTGACAGGCGGTGGCGGGGTGGAAGGGGTGAGCCGGAGCGCCTCTTCGGCAATGCGCAGGCTGGCCTCCTCCCGGGTCTTGATTTCGTGCTCGTTTTGGAGGTCGGCGAGCTTGGCTTTGAGTTCGGCGATCTCAGCTTGCGCGGCATCCCGTTCTTGCGTGACGGCGTCGAGCATCTCCTGCGGAACGCCACCGCGTGATTTCGTGAGGGTCAGGAGTTGGCGGCGCTGTTCGTCGAGCTTGGCGGCGAGTTCCTGCGCATCGGCTTGAGCCGCGGAGAGGCGTTTTTGTGATTCGGCGAACTCCTTGGAAATATCTTCGCAGAGTTGGGAGGTGGCGTCGCGTTCGGCTTGGGCGACAGCGATCTGCTCGGTCAGGTCGGCAAGCTGCGCTTGTAACTCGGCAGAGGTGGCGGCGATCCGCTCGTTTTCGGCCATCTGGGCATCGAGCCGGGCGGCTGCCGTCGTGCTCTCCTCCTCCGCGCTCTGGCGCAGGGTGGTGAGGGCTTCGATTTCGGTCCGGGCGGCGGCGAGGTCGCTGGCGCTCTGGTCAGCGCGGCGACCGGTCGCCTCAACCTCCTCAATCATGCTAAGGAGGGCGCTCTCGGCTTCGTCCGCGCGGGTGTTGAGCGTGGTGTTCTGTTCGCGCAAGGTGGCGGCTTCTGCCGTGAGGGCGGCGAGGGCGGCGGTGGCCCCTTCGTGGTCGGTGCGCAACGCGGCGAGGGTGTTGTCGGCTTCGGCGGTCGCTTTAGCGAGTTGAGCGGTGAGATCGGTGATTTTTGCCTCAAGCGCGGCTTTTTCGTTCGCCGCTGCTTGGGTGGATTCTTCGCTGACTGCGAGCTTCTCTCTGAGGGAGGCCGCTTCCTCGCGGAGTTGAGCGAGGGCTTTGGCGTTTTCGTCGCCGGATTGGGCGGCCTCGGTCAGTTTAGCTTGGGCGTCGGCGAGTTGCTGGCGGGCTTGGTCGCGCTCGCCAATGGCGGCTTCGTTGGCTTTGCCGGAATCGGCGAGTTGAGCGTTGAGGTTCTCAAGCTCCTTGGCTTTTGCCTCGGCATCTTTGCGAAGTTGGGCGAGGGCTTTGGCGTTTTCGTCGCCGGATTGGGTCGCCTCGGTCAGCTTGGCTTGGGCGTCGGCGAGTTGCTGGCGGGCTTGGTCGCGCTCGGCGATGACGGCTTCGTTGGCCTTGCCGGATTCGGCGAGTTGAGCGTTGAGCTTCTCAAGCTCCTTGGTTTTCGCCTCGGCTTCCTTGCGGAATTGAGCGAGGGCTTTGGCGTTCTCGTCGCCCGATTGGGCGGCCTCGGTCAGCTTGGCTTGGGCTTCGGCGAGTTGTTGGCGTGCCTGATCGCGCTCGGCAATGACGGCTTCGTTGGCTTTGCCGGAGTCGGCGAGTTGGGCGTTGAGCCCTTCAAGCTCTTTGGCTTTTGCCTCGGCTTCCTTGCGAAGTTGGGCGAGCGCCTTGGCGTTTTCGTCGCCGGATTGAGCGGCCTCGGTTAGCTTGGCTTGGGCATCGGCGAGTTGTTGGCGTGCTTGGTCGCGCTCGGCGATGACGGTTTCGTTGGCCTTGCCGGAGTCGGTGAGTTGAGCGTTGAGCTTTTCAAGCTCCTTGGCTTTCGCTTCGGCTTCCTTGTGGAATTGAGCGAGCGCCTTGGCGTTTTCGTCGCCGGATTGGGTGGCCTCGGTCAGCTTGGCTTGGGCGTCGGCGAGTTGTTGGCGGGCTTGGTCGCGCTCGGCGATGACGGCTTCGTTGGCCCTGCCGGAGTCGGCGAGTTGGGCGTTGAGCCCTTCAAGCTCTTTGGCTTTTGCCTCGGCTTCCTTGCGAAGTTGGGCGAGGGCCTTGGCGTTTTCGTCGCCGGATTGGGTGGCCTCGGTCAGCTTGGCTTGGGCGTCGGCAAGTTGTTGGCGGGCTTGGTCGCGCTCGGCAATGACGGCTTCGTTGGCTTTGCCGGATTCAGTGAGTTGAGCATTGAGCTTTTCAAGCTCCTTGGCTTTCGCTTCGGCTTCCTTGCGGAATTGAGTGAGCGCCTTGGCGTTTTCGTCACCCGATTGGATCGCCTCGGTCAGTTTGGCTTGGGCGTCAGCAAGTTGCAGGCTCGCATCTTCGCGTTCGGCAAGGACGGCTTCGTGTGTTTGACGGGCGGCGGTGAGCGCTTCGTTGAGCGTCTCCAGTTCGTTGCGGGCGTTTTCCTTCTCCTCTTTAAGAAGGAGGAGCACTTTTTGCGTCTGCGCCTCCGCTTCCGTGGCGGAGGTCAGGCGGCTGGTAAGCTCCTCCTGCTCGCGGCGGAGTTGGTCGAGTTCCCCGGCCCGGGCGCGCGCTTCCGAGAGTGCCTGATCGCGTTCACCGGTGAGGCGCTCAAGGTTTGCCGCGGTCTGTTCATGCTCGCTTTGGAGCTTCCCAAGCTTGGCTTCGAGCGAAGCGGCGGCTTTCTGCGCCTCGGTCAGTTGGCTTGCCGTTTCGCGTTGGCCATGTCGGCTTTCGTCCCGCTCGGTGATGACCTTCTTCATTTCGGCGCGGACCCCTTCGAGTTCTTTTTCCAGAACCTCAAAGCGTTTGTTGGCGTTGGCGAGGTCGTCGGCCAGTTGCTGGTTTAACCCGGCGGCGTTGTCGTGATTTTTGAGGAGATGCTCGGATTGTTCCCGCGCGGAGGTGAGATCAGCCGCGAGCTCGTCGCACCGTTTTTGCGTCGTCTCGCATTCTTGTCGGAGGGTGGCGATCTGGCTCTCTAACTCCTCGCGGGCGCGATTGGCCTCCTCCTGCGCCTTGGCCGTGAGCGCTTCGGCTGCGGCGGTTGCCTCTTTCTGGGAGGAAAGCTCGACTTCCAGTTCACTGGCTCGCGTGGCTGTTTCGCTGGTGCGTGCCTCCTCTTCGTGGGTCCGTTCGCGCAGGGCTTTGATTTCGGCCTGCAAGGCGTCGATGACGCTTTGGGCGGCGCTTTTCTCCTGCTGGATGTTGGCGATTTTGCGCTCTTCCTCTTCGAGTTGGGAGGAGAGCTGCTTGTTGTGAAAATGGGCTCCTTCGCCAATTTTGGTTAGCGAGGCGATCTCTTCGAGCGCCTGCTTGGCTTGAGCGGCGAGTTGATCGCGCTCCTGCGTCAAGGCGCTCAAGGTGCTTTCTGCTGCGGCGAGCCGTCCGGAGAGTTCCTCTCCTTCGTGGCGCTTGGCCTCTTCCCCGGCGCTGAGTTGTTCGGCGCGGGAGCGGGCCTCGACGAGATCGGCCGAGAGCGACTCGATCTGCGACTGCGCGCGCAACTGCTGGCTGGAGAGCCGGGTCAACTCGGCCTGTGCCGTCTCGACCTGCGCGGTGAGTTGTTCGTTGAGGCGGCGGATTTCGTCGCGTTCACTGGTGAGCGTAGTGAGCTTCTCCTCAGCCGTTGCGAGGGTGTCGCTCTGGAGGGTCTGCTTTTCCTCTTGGACCTTTGCGAGTTCCGCCTCTGCTTTGGCGAGGCGTTTTTCCAGCGCAGCCTGCTCCTTCGCCTTCTCCTCGGCAGCCCGGAGCGCTTCAGCGAGGCGTTCCTGTTCAGCCTCTGCCTGAGAGGCGGTCGCGCGGGAGGCTTCCAGAGCGTTGTCGAGTTCGCTCTTGAGCGCGGCGAGTTTTTCCTGTGCCACTTCCTGATCGCGGGTGGCGCTTTCGCGTTCTTTGCGCAGGGAGGCAAGCTCCCCGGTAGCGGTGTCGAGCCGGGTGGTGAGGGCGGCAAGTTCTTCTTCGAGCCGGTTGCGCTCCGCCGTCAGGGTATCGACTGCTTTGGCCTGTTGGGTGACGGCTTCGAGCTTCTGCGACTGGGCAAGCAGCTCCTCGCGTTCTGTTTCGACAAGCTGAAGTTTTTCTTCCGCTTTTTTGACATTATCAGCCGCCCGCTGGAGGGCGAGGCGCAAGGCATCACGCTCGGCAAAAACGGCGTCGCTCTCTTTCTGAATCTGCTGGCGGGCCGTGTTTTCCTGTTCGGTGAGCGCGGCGATCTGTTTCTGCAACGCCTCCTCAGCCTTTTGGTGGGTCTCTTTGAGTTTGGCGATTTCGGCTCGCGATTCTTTGAAGCTCTCGTTGGCTTTGGCGCGGAGTTCATCCCGCGCCCGATCGCGCTCGCGCTGAAGCTCAAGGATGCGGCCGCGTGCGGTTTCGAGTTCGCTCTTGATCTTGTTGAGCTGGGCGTCGTCGGTGGCCGGGGCCTCTGCCGGTTTCGCTTCGGGGGTGGCGGCGTTACGGGTGGCGATGCGCGTCTCGGTCTTGAAGATCGCTTTGACGGCACCAAAGCGGATGGCATCGCCGTCGCTCAGTTCGACTTCGATGATCTTATTGCCGTTGACGAAGGTTTTGTTCGTCGAATCGAGATCGCGCAGCCGGAAGCTGTCGTTGACCCGGATGAATTTCGCGTGGTGGCCGGAGATCGACGGATCGCTCAGGGCAATTTGATTATCCTTCTTCCAACCGACGGCGACGATATCCTCCTCCAGCCGGTGGACGACATCGGGCTGGCCTTCCTGCGAGAGGATCAGCTTGCCGAAAACGACTGGTGCGCCGCCGTTTTTGGGCTTCTCCTCCGCCTTGGTGGCCCGGGTCCGGTAGACGCATTCGATCACCCCGAAGCGGAGATTGTCGGCATCACGGATCACCTCATTGGTGACGGCGACGCCATTGATCCAGCTTTTGTTAGTGGAACCGAGATCTTTGAGCCGGTAGCCATCCCCCTCCCGGACGAGTTGGGCGTGGTAGCGGGAGATGGAGGCATCCTCGATCCGGATGGTGTTGTCGGAGGCCCAGCCGATGGTCACGACATCTTTGCCGGTCAGTTCGTGCGTCGCGGTGCCTGAGTCTGGGAGATGAATTTGCAGTGTCGGCATAGGGAGGTCACCCCCGGCTTTGGGCTGCCTTGAGCGGAACAAACCCGCTCCAGATGGGCCAAAGACGAGGTGGAAAAGGTGTTATACGGAAAGGAAGGGGTAACGAACAAGGCATATTCACTGCGAGGCGGCAGGGACGGAGCCAAACCGGATCGACAAACGGACAGCTTTGACTAAAGCTGCAAGTTGCATGCCCGAGTTCCACTATACGGCCCGATCTCCCCAAGGGGCGCTCTCGCAAGGGAGCGTGACCGCCGGGGAACGCGCGGAGGCGATCCGCAAGGTCGAGGGAAAAGGGTTGACGCCGATCTCCGTCGAAGCGCTCGGAGCTACGCCGCCGAAAGGGGCGACGCCCCGGGTGGTTGCGGGGGCGAACATGACGCTGCCGCTTGGGCAACTTTTCCTTTTTACCGAACAGTTGGCGCACCTTCTGGTCGCCGGGATGACGCTTGATGAAGCGCTTGGGATTCTCGTCCATCGCCTTCAGCAACCACGTCTTCAGACGGTGGCGAAGGCGCTCCATCAGGGGTTGATCGACGGGCGCAGTCTCTCGCAGGCGATGCGGGAGATGCCGGCGGTTTTCTCCCCGCTTTATGTCAACATGGTCTCTGCCGGGGAGGCTTCCGGCTCGCTCCCACAGATTCTCCAGCGTCTGGTTACGCACCTGATGGGGGTGAAAACCTTGCGTGACAAGGTGCAGCAGGCGCTCGTCTATCCGTCGATCCTGATGGTGGCCGGGGTGGTGCTCATTATCGTGTTTATGACGGTGATGGTGCCGCAACTGACCGGGTTTTTTACCTCCACAGGGCAGAAATTGCCGCTGCCGACGCAGATTCTCCTCAAAGCCAACGCCGTTTTCACCGGTTACTGGTGGGTGGCGCTCCTCTTCGGGGCCGGGGCGTTTGCGCTCTGGAAGGGGGCGACCCGTTCGCCTGCCGGGCGGTTGCGATGGGATCGGTTGGTCTGGCATTTGCCGCTGGTGAGCCGCATCCCACGTTATCGCTTTTACGCCCAGTTCGCCCGGACGCTCGGGACGCTGGTTGGCAATGGGGTGCCACTTCTCAAAGCGCTGGAATTACTGGAAGAGATCGCCGACAACCGCTGGGTGCAGGAGCGGATGGAGGAGGTCCGCGCTGCCGTGCTCGATGGGGCGAGCCTCTCCAAAGCGCTCCGGGCGCAGGGGCTTTTCCCGCCGCTCTTTCTCGATATGATGGCCGTCGGGGAGCAGACCGGGCGTTTCCCGGAGACGATGGCGATGGTTGCGGAAGTCCACGAACGCGAACTCGACAAACAGGTGCAGATCGTCACCTCGCTGGTCCCGCCGCTGGTGATTGTGGCGATCGCGGCGGTGGTCGGCTTGGTGGTCTTCGGGATTCTGGCGGCGGTCTTTAACCTCACCTCCGGGTTGAATCAGGGGGGAAGATAAACAACATGAGCCGACCTCTCCGTAACCGTCTTTCGCCTCAGTTGGAGGTCTTCGCCTCGCTCCTCTGGATCTGGTTTCTGCTTTGGAGCGTGGCGGCGTTTTTCGTGCTTCCGCTCTCGATCGGCAGTTTCCATGTTGAAAAATGGATCGGCGATCCGACGAAGCTCCCGCGGGCGGCGGCGGCTTTAATGCTGCTTCAATATTTTGACCTGATCTGGGTGTTGCTCGGGAGCATTTCGCTCTATTTTTACTCGATCACGCAGGAGGGGATCGTCGTGGCGCGGCGTTGGGCGTTGATCATCCTCGGGGTGGTCTCGGCGGTGGTGCTGCTCAATGGAGCGACTGGTTTTCCGCTCGGTGGGTATCTCCATACCAACCGGCTCGGGATGCGCATCTTTGAGTGGCTGCCACTCGGGGTTCCGTTTCTCTGGTATATCGTGCTGCTCGGCGGACGGTACACGTTGCTCGCCTTTTTCCCGTTGTTACGGGGGCGGCCCCGGTGGCAGCTTGGCGCGGCGATGGCGGGGTTGACTCTTTTGGCTGATCTCAATCTGGAAAAGATCGCCATGTTTTACCGTCTTTACTGGCGGTGGCACCCGACGGCGCAACTCCCGCCGTGGCCGCCGCTCGGGCATTTTGTGACTTGGACGCTTCTGTCCTTTGCTCTGGCGTTCTGGCTCCGGGAAGGGGTGGTGCAGCGGCGTGCCGTGGCGACTCGTCCGCTTTTGGAAAAACCGGTCATCATTTTTTTCCTCTTGGAAGCGGTTTTTCTGACCGTTCATCTCGTTGCGTAAAAATTCCTTTTGAAACTTTGCGTTCACCCTCCACTGTTAAGCCATGTCGAAGCTGGAAATCCCCCGTAAAGCCGTCTACCGCCTCTCGCTCTACTACCGTGCGCTTGGGCGGCTTAAGGCGAACCGGATCGAGACCGTCTCCTCCGAGGCGCTCGCGAAGGCGGCGGGGGTCAAGCCGACGCAACTGCGCAAAGACCTCGCCCACATCGGCCAGTTGGGGACGCGCGGGCTTGGGTATAATGTCGAACTACTCACCCATCGGATGACGGAAGTGCTCGGGACGGCGCGGCTTCAGCCGGTGGTCCTCGTTGGGGTGGGGCATCTCGGGGCGGCGCTGGTTCGCTATCGTGGTTTTCAGAAGGAGGGGTTTGAGGTGCTTGCCGGGTTTGACGAAGATGCCGGGCGCGAGCGGGCCGCCGATCTCGGCCTTCAGGTTTACCCGATGACGCACCTCCCTTCCTTCGTCGCGGAGCGGCAGGTCAAGATGGCGATCCTGACCGTTCCGGCCAATGTGGCGCAGGAGGTGACCAACGATCTGGTCTGTGCCGGGATTCAGGCGATTCTCAATTTTGCACCGACGGTGTTGCAGGTGCCGGACGGGGTGGTGGTCAACAATGTCGACCTCGCCATTGAACTCGAAAACCTGAGCTATTTCATCCGATAAGGGGCGATGCGGCGACCGGAACAGATTGCATGGGTAGAGCTGGCGGCGGCACCGTTTGATCTCGAAAAGACGCTCGCCTCCGGGCAGGTGTTTCATTGGGAGGTGGTGGCGCCCCGGGTCTGGCGCGGGACGATTCATCGGGCGATCATCTACCTGCGCCAACGGGAGCCGGGGGGCGTACTCGAAACCGGGCGGGGGATGGAGGAGCTTTGTTGCCACTACTTCGCCCTTGATCACCCGTTGGAGGAGATCTACGCGACCTTCCCGCCGGATGCCGCGATGCAGGAGGCGCTCGCCTTTTGCCGTGGGGTGCGAATCTTGCGCCAGCCGCTCTGGGAATGTCTGGCGACCTTTATCACCTCAGCGATGAAGCAGGTCAGCCACATTACCGCGATCTCGCACCGGTTGCGGCAACGCTTCGGCTCTCCGCTCGCGGAGGGGCTTCACGCCTACCCGACCCCGGAGCAGCTCGCCCGGGTGAGCGAGGCCGATTTGCGGGCGTGCGGGCTCGGGTTTCGCGCCTTGAATCTGCGCGAGACGGCACGGCTGCTGGCGGATGGCGATGTCGACCTTGAGCGGTTTCGCCAACTTGATGACGAGACGGCGCTTCAACGGCTCTGCCTCCTGCCCGGAGTCGGGCCGAAGATCGCCAACTGCGTCCTTCTCTTCGGTTACGAACGGGTGCGGGCGTTCCCGATTGATGTCTGGATCGAGCGTGTTTTACGGCGTTACTATTTTAGCGAAGCGGGGCGGCGACCGACCTTGCGCCAGTTGCAGGAGTTTGCGGCGGAGCATTTCGGCCCGTATGGCGGCTATGCGCAGCAGTACCTCTTTCACCATGCCCGCAGCCAGCCGCGTTCGCTCTGGGCAAAGCCGAAAAAGGGGGTATCCTCGGGTCGCTCATGATTCTGGATACTCTTCTCTCACCGCCGGAAATTGATCTCCTGCCTCAACGCGATCTTTCGGGGACGCTCTGTGTCGTCTTTGATGTTCTTCGCGCCACTTCGTCCATGCTGACGGCGCTGGCGCAGGGGAGCGAGGAGATCGCCCCCGTGCTGTCGATTGAAGAGGCGCAGGCGCTTCGGGCGCGGTGGCCCGGTGCGATCCTCGGCGGGGAACGCCACGGGGAGCGGATCGAGGGGTTTGATCTCGGCAACTCTCCGCTGGAATACCGTCGGGAAGGGTTGCGCCGGATCATCACGACGACGACCAACGGCACCGTCGCCCTTCGCGCGTGCAGCAAGGCGGCGGAGGTGGTCGCCGGGGCGCTGCTGAATATCGACGCGCTGGAAACCTATTTGCGCCGTTACGACGCGGCTGACCCGGCGACGGAGACGCGCATCCTGCTGGTCTGCGCCGGGACGTTTCGCGATCTGGCGCTGGAGGATGTCCTCGCGGCGGGGCTGCTGGCGAGCCGCTTCCCGGAGGCGACTTTGACCGATGCCACACGTACGGCGCTCTCCCTTTACCAGCAACATGCCGATGACCTCGAAGGGGCGTTGCGTCTGGCGACCAATGGGCGTGTCCTTGTCTCTCGCGGGCGGGAGGAGGAGGTGGCGTGGTGTGCCTCGCTCTCGCGGCTGCCGGTCGTCGGGGTGATGCGCGAGGGGCGGCTCGTGCCGGTGCATGTCAAAAATGTGAAGTAAAAATCAAAACCGTGGAATGGAACGGGTTTGAGCTGCCGGGGTGGAGGCGGGATGGTGATGCACGTTATGAATGCGTTGCGTTATTACACCCCTCCCACGACTCTCCACCGCAAGACGATCACCTGTGATCTCTGCATTTACGGCGGCACTTCCGGCGCTCTCGCGGCGGCGACGCATGCGCGTCGGCTCGGGCTAAGCGTGGTCGTTCTGGAGCCTTCCCCGCAGATCGGCGGGATGACGACGAGCGGCCTCGGCCTTGCCGATGTTGGAAACAAGGGGGCGATTGGTGGAATCTCTGGCGAGTTTTTCCGGCGGATTGCCCAGCATTACGGGGAGCAGCATTGGCGCTTCGAGCCGAAGGTCGCCAGCCGGATTTTTGACGAGTGGATTGCGGAGGAGCAGATTGAACTCTACCGCGAGTCGTTCCTCGCCGGGGTGGAGGTGCGTCAGCGCAGGCTCACGCGGCTTTGGACTGAGAACGGGCTGGAGGTGATCGCCCGGCAGTTTATCGACGCGACCTATGAAGGCGATCTGATGGCCGCTGCCGGGGTGAGTTTCACCTTTGGGCGCGAGTCGAATGCGCTCTATGGAGAGCAATACAACGGGGCGCAACGCCCGGTTCACCATCAGTTTGATCTCCCGGTCTCTCCGTACCGGGTCGAGGGGGATGCCGCAAGCGGCGTGCTCCCGGGAATTTCGCCTTACGAGCCGAAATGGGGCGAGGGGGATCGGCTCATTCAGGCGTACAACTTCCGCCTCTGCCTTTCGCGTGACCCTGCGGCGAACCGCCCGTTCACCCGCCCTTGGGACTATGACCGGAGCCGCTACGAACTCCTCGCCCGGTATTGCCGCGCAGGGTGGAACCCCGGTTTTGTGAAGTTTGACGAGTTGGTGAACGGCAAGATTGATCTCAATAATTCCGGCGGTTTTTCGACCGATTACATCGGCGGCAATCATGCCTACCCACTCGCCTCTTATCAGGAGCGGGAGAGGATTTTTCAGGATCATGTCAGCTACACGCTCGGGCTGCTCTGGTTCTGGAAACAGGATCAAGATGTTCCCGAAGAGTACCGTGATGCGTTTGCAAAATGGGGGTGGAGTACCGACGAGTTTGTCGAACAGGGTGGCTTCTCTCCGATGCTCTATATCCGCGAGGCGCGGCGGCTTCTGGGCGATCTCGTGATGACCGAGCACCACTGCACCGGCGCGGCGGTGGTCGATGATCCGATTGGTCTCGCCGCCTATACGATGGATTCGCACAACTGCCAGCGTTTCGCCACCAGCGACGGGCGGGTGCTGAATGAAGGGGATGTGCAGGTGCGCAGCGGCCCGCCTTACCCGATCTCCTACCGCTCGATCATCCCCCGGCGCGGGGAATGTGAGAATTTGTTGGTGCCGTTTTGTCTCTCGGCTTCGCACATCGCCTTCGGGTCGATCCGGATGGAACCGGTTTTCATGATCCTTGCGCAATCGGCGGTCGATGCCGCGCAATTGGCGATGGAGCGGGAGTGCGCGGTGCAGGAGGTGCCGTACGAACGGCTGCGCGAACGGCTCGAAGCGGCAGGGCAGGTGTTAAGTCGGGAGGGCTAAAACTTCCTGATAAGCGAGAGTAGCTCCTCCAACTGGCCTGTTGGGGTCGGGGCGTGGAGCCGGGGGAATTTTCCGCCGATCATGAGGTAGTCGTCGCGGCGGGTGAGCATCAGTTTGCGCTCGCGCACTTCGAGCCGCGTGATCTTGCGCGCGGCGGCGGCGAGGCGGATCTCTGCGAGGAGGAGGAGGTTTTCCACCGCTTCAGGGAAACGTCCGAAGCGGTCGCGCCATTCCCGTCGCAGCGCCTCAACCCCCTCGCTGGTGGTGACTTCTGCCAGGGCGCGATAGGCGGCGATCCGAGTGCGGGCTTCCGAGATGAACGCCGCCGGGAGGAAGGCCGGAGCGACGCTCCCGGGCTCGGCCCGCAGGAAGTCGGCCTCACTCGTGGCGAGGAAATCGAGCCGCACGGGGAGTTCCACGCGCGGGTGGACTTTCTCCCCTTTGAGCTTGGCGACCGCCTGTTTGAGCAACTGGCAGTAGAGGTCAAAGCCGATGGCGACGATGTGGCCGCTTTGTTGGGTGCCGAGGATGTTGCCTGCCCCGCGGATTTCGAGATCGCGCATGGCGATCTTGAACCCTGCGCCGAGGGAGGAGTATTGCCGGATGGCGGCGATCCGTTTGCGTGCTTCCCCGGCCATGAGATCGCGCGGAATCATCAGGTAAGCGTACGCCTTTTGCTGCGCCCGCCCGACGCGCCCGCGCAACTGGTAGAGATCGGCGAGACCGAAGCGGTCGGCGCGGTCGATGATGATCGTGTTGGCGTTGGGGATGTCGAGGCCGCTTTCGATGATCGTCGTGGAGAGGAGGACGTCGGCCTTCCCCTCGATGAACTGTTGCATGACGGCTTCGAGTTCATGCTCGTCCATCTGTCCGTGGCCGACGACGATCCGCGCTTTTGGAACCAGTTGGCGCAGCTTGGTGCGCATCCCCTCGATGCTGGCGACGCGGTTGTGGAGGAAGAAGACCTGCCCCTGTCGGGCGAGTTCCTGCCGGATGGCGTCGCGGATGACCCGCTCGTCATACCCGCAGATGATCGTCTCGGTCGGGACGCGATTCTGGGGTGGCGTCTCAAGGATCGACATATCACGCGCTCCCATGAGCGAGAGGTAGAGAGTGCGCGGGATCGGCGTCGCTGAAAGGGTCAGGACATCGACGCGCTTGAAGAGTTCCTTGAAACGCTCCTTGTGGACGACGCCAAAGCGTTGTTCCTCGTCAATGACCACCAGCCCCAAGTCCTTGAAGCGGACATCTTTGGAGATGAGCCGATGGGTGCCGACGACGATGTCGACGGAGCCGTCGGCCATCCCTTCGAGTACCTCGCGCTGTTGGGCGGCGGTGCGGAAACGGCTCAAGGTTTCGACCCGGATCGGGTAATCCGACATCCGTTCGCGGAAGTTCTGGTAATGCTGTTGGGCGAGGACGGTGGTCGGGACGAGGACGGCGACCTGCCGCCCCCCGGTGACGGCTTTGAACGCAGCGCGGATGGCGACCTCCGTCTTACCGAAGCCGACGTCGCCACAGATGAGCCGGTCCATCGGGCGGGGTGATTCCATGTCGGCCTTGGTCTGGGTGATGGCGGTGAGCTGGTCGGGCGTCTCGCGGTAGAGGAAGGAGCGCTCGAACTCCCCTTGCCACGCGGTGTCGGGGGGGAAGGAGTGGCCGGGGGCGCTTTCGCGCTCGGCGTGGAGGGAGAGGAGGCTCGCGGCGTAGTCGAAGACCGCTTTTTGCGCCTGAGCCTTGGCGCGGCTCCAGCGGGCATCGCCAAGTTCGCTCAACTCCGGGTTGCGTTTGCCGACGCCGACGTAGCGGGAGACGAGGTACGCCTGTTCGAGCGGGACGTAGAGCTTCGCTCCTCGGGCAAATTCGAGGACGAGCACCTCCTCCTCGCTCCCGTCGGGCTTGGCAAAGGTGGTCAACTCCTCGAACCGGGCGATGCCGTGTTCGAGGTGGACGACGATGTCATCCTCGACCAGTTCGGAGAAGTCGATCTGGCTGCGGCGGGCGTGTTCCTGAGCGCGGCGCATCGCCTGTCGCCGGGCGCGGGTGTTGCGGTAACGCCCGAAAAGCTCCGCATCGCAGAGGATGGCGATCTTCCCCTTCGGGTAGAGGAAGCCGGTGTTGATCGAACCGATGGCGAGGTGGAGCCGGGGGTGATCGGGGTGGGGGAGGAGGTCGTGGAAACGCTCGCGCTCCCCCTCGTTGTTGCAAAGGAGGTGGACCTCCCATTTTTCCTCCAGCCATTGGTCGAGTTGACGGAAGAATTGCTGGCGTTTACCGGCTTCGATCACCAGATCGCCCGCTTCAAAGACGCCCAGACCGTGATCATCAAAGAGCGGCTCCCCTTCTCCCTCGGCGCTGATGGTGACGGCGGCCTGCTCTTCTAACCCGGCGTCGAGATTGAGCAGGAGATCGCCGGGGCGCAGATAATCGCGCACGCACGCTTGCCCCTCAGCTTCCCCGAGGAGGATCTCGACCGCTTCGAGCGGTTGGACGGCGGTCTGGGCGTCGAGGTCGAAGTGGCGCAGCGATTCGATTTCGTCTCCGAAAAACTCAATCCGCAGCGGCAAGGTGTGTTGCCATGAAAAGAGATCGACGATGCCGCCCCGAATGGCGAATTGCCCGCGCAGGGCGACTTGAGGCACCCGTTCGTAACCAGCGTCGGCGAGGCGTTGTGAGAGATGGTCGAGAGCGATCTCCTCCCCTCGTCGCAGCGGGAGGGAGAGGGAGTCCATCTTCCCGGGAGCGGGGGCGTCGGCCTCTAACCCGCCCGCGGTGGTGACGATAAGGCAGCGCTCTTCGCTACGGATGCGCGAGAGGGTCTGGAGGCGTTCGGCGTTGAGTTCGGGGTCAGGGAGGGCGTTCTCCGGCAGTTTCCCTTCGCCTTCGGGGAGGAAGAGCGCCTCTCCCTCCCAATTGAGGAGTTCATGGTGGACCCGTTCCTGTGTACGCAGGTCTGCCGTGATGACCCAGAGGCGCTCGGTCTTTTTGGCGATCAGCGCCGCGAGGAGCGACCACGAAGCCGGGTGGGCCGGGGAGAGGGTGAGCGGCTTCTTCCCCAAACCGCGCAGGCGGGAGGTGATCGGGCGGGAGCGGCCGATCTTTTCCAGAAGTTGAAGGAGCGCGTCAGCCACAGATTTTCAGGAAGGCTTGGCGCAGCCGGGCGGCCTCTTCGTTGCAACGGGGCATCCGCAAAGTTACCGCATCACCGGCGGGTTGCAACGTGGCAACCGGGAGGATGCCGTGCCAGGAACTGGTGAGGAAACACTCTTCAAGATGCAGGAGATCACCGCGCAGGAGCGGGCGCTCGCTCACGTTGAGCTGCCCCATGACCCATTCGCGGATGACGCCGCGCCGTGCGCCGCTGCTGACGGGCGGGGTGAGCCATTGCCCGTCGATTCGGGCGAAGAGATTCGCCATCGCTGCGCTGATCAACTCCCCCGCCGGGGAGAAGAGGAGCGCTTCATCAGCCCCGTGGCTCCGGGCTTCTTCCCATGCGTGGAGATTGGGCCAATAGGTTGAGCGTTTCCATCCGCCGGGCATCGGGAGGTACGGGAGGGGGCTCTCCCGGAGGTGGTACGGCGCAAGGGGCGGGGTGAGGGAGCGCTCCTCGCCATAGCACACGAGCCGGGGGGCTGTCACCGGGGAGTTGGGGCCGCCATCTCCGGCACTGAGCCAAAGTCGGGCGAAAAAAGGGCGATCCCCGGCGAGGGAGAGGAGGGCGCTCTCGACAGCCTTCCATGCCGCCGGGTCGACCGGCCAGTGATGAGTCGAAGCAGCCGATTGCAGACGTTCCAGATGGGCAGAGAGAAATTCCACCTTCCCGTTGCGGACGGCGAGGCTCTCGAAAAACGCCATCCCGTAGCGTAACCCTCTGTCGCTGAGTGGGATTGCCTCGCAGGGGGTGAAGTTTCCCGCTTTCCAGAGGAGTCCGGAGGCGGGAGAGGAGGGGGGGCGGTTCATGGGCGAAGGGTTGGCGGACGCGTGCGCTACGGTAAAAGATCGCGCCCGGCTCTGACAATCGGGAAAACGGTTGACGCTCCCCCTGTGCTCCCGTAGCCTCTTTTTTGGTGAATGAATAAGAGTTCCTTATCGACAAATGTGGTGCTGATCGGCTTTATGGGTAGCGGAAAATCGTCGGTAGGGCGTCTGCTGGCGACTTATCTCGGTTTTCGTTTTGTCGATACCGATGCGCTGGTGGTCAAGGCGATCGGGATGTCGATCAATGACTGGTTTACCCGTCACGGGGAAGCGTCGTTCCGCGATGAGGAGAGCAAGGTGCTCGCCTCGCTGCGCGGGAAGCGGCCGCTGGTGGTCGCCACCGGGGGCGGGATTGTGGAGCGGGTGGAGAATCACGCCTTGCTGCGAGAGATCGGTTTTGTCGTCTGTCTGAATGCGGATGAGGAGGTGATCTTTGAGCGCGTTTCGCGCAATTCGCGCCGCCCCTTGCTCAAGACGGCAGATCCCCGGGCGACGATCGCGGAGTTGCTGGCACGTCGGCGTCCGCTCTATGAGGCGGCAGCGCAGGCGATGATCGAGACCAGCCACAAGGCGCATTCAGAAGTCGCCCGGGAGATTATCCGCCGCGCCGGGGAGGGGTGAGGCAGTTGGTAAAAAAAGCTGGATTATCGGGCGCTGGGGTCGGCACGATACGGCAGCTATTCGAGCGTCACTTCACTATCGGGAAAACGGGACAACCGGTGCCATCGGCCGGAGCGTGTCGCTTTTCCATCTGGCGCTCTTTTCGCTCGCTTCAAATCTGGCCATTCTCTTTGTTCTGAAGTTTGGATTGTATCTTTGGCCGGAGCGTCTTCCGGCCAATTCGCAGAATCTTTTCTGGCTGGCCAGCGGGGTGAATGTAGCGGGGTTGCTCCTGCTCGGGTTGCGCTATTGGCCGGTGCTTCTGCTCAATGCCTTCCCTGCATGGTTGCTGGCCGGGGAGCCGTTTGAGATGTGCGTGATCGGCTCTGTTGCCAATGCGTTGGAGGCGCTGGGGGCGGCTTGGTTATTGGTGGAGATCGGGCGGTTTACGGGGCGTTTTGAGACGGTTCGTTCGGTGGGGACGCTGGTGGTGGTTTCCGTTGTGGCACCGCTGATCAATACGTTGGTGATCCCGGCATGGCTTTGCGCCAAGGGGGTGATCCCGTGGGCGGAGTATGGGCGGGCGTTGGGGAACTGGAATCTCTCCAATGGTGCGGCGATCCTGATGCTTACGCCTTTGATCGTGGCGGTGGTGCGTCGCGATTGGAGCGTTGGCTCCCGGAGTGTGGAACGCTGCGCGGTCGCGCTGGCGGCAGGGGTGCTCTCCTTTATCGGGTTTGATGCGCTTTTTCAGGGGGCGGGGATGAACCTGGCGTTTCTCGCCTTTCCAGCGGTGATTTATACGGCGGTCCGTTTCGGGATCGGGGAGACGGCGGCGGTCCTTGCTCTTGTTCTGCTTTCGATTGATCTCTCGCTTCTCCTGCACGCGCGCGCCCAGCCACCGCCGCAGATGGCGGCCAGTATCTGGTTTGCTCAGGCGTTGTGCTGGGTGTTGGCGGCGACCGGATTGCTGGTCGCTGTGCTCGGTTCCGAACGGCGTCGCGTGGAGCGCCTCTCGCTGGAGGCTTCCCTCGCGGCGGAGAGCGCTCGCCTAGCCGCCTTGCGGTATCAGATCAATCCGCACTTTCTCTTTAACACCTTAAACTCGATCCGTGCGACGCTCCCGCTCTCTGAGGCGCTCCCGCGCGAAATGTTGACCGACCTTGCCGGTTACCTGCGGGTGACGCTCGATAATGGCGAGCGCGAGGAGGCCCCGCTTGGTGAGGAGATCCGTAGCGTTCAGGAGTATCTGCGCATTGAGGCGCGCCGTTTTGGTGAACGGTTGCAGGTCGTCTTTGCGGTCGACCCGGCCACGCACGAGAAGCTTGTCCCGGCCTTCACGCTTCAGCCTTTGGTGGAAAACGCGATTCGCCACGGTCTGGAAATGACTCGCGAACCGTGTCTGGTGGAGATTTCCGCCAGCGTGGAGGGGCAATGTCTTCACCTCGGGGTCGCTAACACCGGTCGCTGGATTGAACCGGGGAGCGATCACGGGATCGGTCTCGCCAATGTGCGCCGCCGTTTGCACCTCCTCTACGGGTCGGAAGCTTGCCTTGAGGTTAGCGAATCCGGGGGGAGCGTGCGAATTCACCTTGAGATTCCTCGATGAAAGTCCTCCTCATCGACGACGAAGAGCCGGCCCGGATTGAGCTGCGCCGCCTGCTTTCCGTCCATGTGGAGGTGACGGTCGTCGGGGATGCCGCCGATGTCGATGCGGCGCTTGCGTTGACGTTGGAGCATCGGCCTGATCTTGTTTTTCTCGACATCAAACTCGCGGGGGAGAATGGCTTTGACTATGTTGGCCGTCTCCCGGAGCCGGGGCCGCGCATCGTCTTTGTGACCGCGCATGATCGTTATGCCTTGCGTGGGTTTGAATGCAACGCGCTCGACTATTTGCTCAAACCGGTTCACCCCGATCGCCTTGCCGAGACGCTGCGCCGGGCGCGGTTGCAGGAGGTGGGGCAGCGCTTGTCCGCGACGGAGGAGGATGCGATCTTTGTGCGTGCGGGGTCGGTGGCTCGACTGGTCCCGTGGCGGGAGATTCTGACGATTACCGCGAGCGGGAACTATACCCAATTGCGCCTTGGCGGCGGTCATCCTTTGGTGGTCCTGCGTCCGCTCAAGGAGTGGCTGACGCTGGCTCCCAGCGGTTTCTTTGTGCAGGTGCATCGCTCAACCCTGGTCCAGCAGGCGGCGATTCGTGAGTGGCGTCCGTGTGGGGAGAAGAAGAGTGAACTCTTCTTAAGGGATGGCTCGGCGGTCCCGGTCGGTCGCGATTATGCGACGGCGGTGCGCCGTGCGCTCTCACTGGTTTGACCGGGCAAAGGGGGCGGTTAGTCATCGAAAAAGGACGCTTCGTCACAATCGTGTTGCCTCGTGGCTTTAGGGAAATGCTTGTAGGATTTGTATGAAAATCCTCAAGGCTCTCCCGCCTCTCCTTTGCACCCTCCTCCCTTTATCGCATCTGGATGCTGCCGATGTTGAGGTTGTCTACGATGTGACGCCGGGGGGAGTGACGACGCCCGATTGGAATGTCAATGGAGTGATCGAGGTTGGAGCCTCTGCTTTCAGTGTCGGTCACGTTGAGATTTCCGGTGTCGGGTCGGTCTCCAGCAACGAGGCGGTGATCGGGGCGGGGAATCTCTCCAATGCGTCTGCGACGGTTCGTGGTCAGGGGATCTGGACGACGACGGGAGAGTTCGTCGTCGGCAAGGGTGGGGTGGGAACGCTCTCGATCTCTGGTGATGGCGAGGTGAATGCCGGGTCGATGAGGATCGGTAGTGGGGCAACGGGAACGGTGAATGTGGTGGACCGGGGGGTGTTGGAGATCGGTGGAACTCTGGCGGTCGGCAGCGGGGGGAGTGGAACGCTGACGATCGGCGGTTCGGCTTCGGTCGACGTCACGGGTGACCTTTCGCTGGCAGAGCGGCTCGTTGGTCACGTCGGGAATATCACCGGGCTCGTCGAGGTAAGCGGTGGGACTTTGAACGCCGGGACGCTCTACTTGGCTAATACAAGAGTCCCTTCCCTCAATCCATTGGATCACAGCGAAGGGACGTTGAGGATGAGCGGCGGGAATGTCTCGGTCGCAGCCGTGGGGTTGGGGGAGGTGACGGGAACCTCTGCCAAGGGAAATTTGCAGGTGAGCGCTGGAAGCCTAACCATCGATGGTGATCTTAACCTGATCGAAGTCAACGGGAGCGGTCCCGGCGTGAATTTTCACAACAGCATCTCCCTGAACCTTAGTGGGAGCGGGGTAGTCAATAACAGGAATGGGGTGATTGCGGCTTCGCTCGGTAGCGTGAGGGAGATGTCGATGACGGGAGGGATCTGGAATAACTCCGGGAGTTTGACGCTAGGTTACTTCGAGGGTGTTGCTACGGCGCCGACGCCCTTGCCGCAGGCGATGGGGGGAAGCGTGAGGCTGGAACTGAGTGGCACGGCTTCCATCCATAGTGTCGGAGGGACGATTGTGGGCGATTCCACCGTGATCATGAACGGCGGGAGTTGGACCAATAGCGGCAAACTGATGATCACTGATGGTAAGATGGAGATCCACCACGGGACGGTGACCAGTGCCAGTGCGGAATTGGCTGGCGGGGCGCTTGTGGAGGTGGCTGGGGGGAGTTGGATCAATGCGACGACGTTGCGCATCGGGGCTGCCGGGCAGACTAATTTTAAGGTGACCGATGGCGAGGTCTCAACCGCCGCGACCGGTCTTTTCGGTAAAGCCGAGGTCTCTGGGGGGAGCTTTATCACGACCGGAGAACTTTCGATCGGGTACGTGCTGGAGGGGGCCAGCCTTCAGATCAGTGGAGAGGGGGAGGTTACCAGCGGTCATGCCGTGGTGGGTGACTATTTGAGCACGGCCTCTGCCTCCATCAGCGGGGGGCTTTGGAGCACGGGGAAGTTGACCGTGGGCGATCGTGGCGGCAACGGGACGTTGGAGATCAGCGATAGCGCTCGTGTGATCGCTAGTGAAGGGGTGACTATCTCTGGCTTGACGGCGATCACGGAGATTGCGGGGAACGTCCTGCCTGAGCCGGTTGTGGTTCCCGCCACGGGGGCGCTTCATCTCAATGGCGGTATTCTTGAGACGCCTCACATCACCAAATTGGGTGCCGCCGGGACCGTGAACTTCAATGGCACGACCGTACGTGCACGGCAGGCGCAGGCCGAGTTCCTGAGCGGATTTAGCTCCGGAGACCTGATGATTGGGGCGGGGGGAGCGATCTTTGATTCCAATGGCTTTAATATCGGGATCGCCTCGACGTTGAGTGGTTCCGGGGGGATCGTGAAAAAGGGGGCGGGCGTGCTGTTGCTCTCGGGGAGTCATCTCTACACTGGGGGGGTGACGCTGGAGGCCGGGACACTGCAACTCGGAAACGCCGCCGCCCTTGGTATGACTCCTTCCCGGGTCGCAGTGGAGGGGGGTGTTCTCGATCTCAACGGTTTGAATGTCACCCTTGGGACACTTTCCGGTCAGGCGGGGGGCGTGATCCGTACAGGGGTTGCCGGTGATCGTGATCTGACGCTCGACCAGAGCGGGAGTGCCGTTTTTGCCGGGAGGATTGAGGATGGAGCAGGGCGGATTTCACTAGTCACCACCGGGACGGGGACTTTGCAGCTCACCGGTGCCAATAGCTATAGCGGCGGAACCCGGCTGCTTCAGGGGGCGATTGAACTCTCCGGTGCGGGGACGCTCGGGAGTGGCTTTGTGGCGATCAGCGGAGCCTCTTCCACTTCGATCGGGGCGACGATCAGTTTTCTGGATACCGCTAATGCAGGATCGCTGACTTATATCGCCAGTGGTGCGTTGGAAAATGGAATGTTCGGGGGAACGATGGTGTTTCGTGGTACTTCCTCAGCAGGGAGCGCCAAGCTGGTTGCCAATGCGGGGACCAATGGGGGGCGCGGTGGCATCATTAGCTTCACTCATCAGGCCGATGGCGCTTCTTCACAGGTTGAGCTTTATGGTAATGGTCGGTTGACGATCTCCTCTGAACATGTCGGGCCGGTTTCGATCGGTTCCTTGTCAGGAGATGGCGAAGTGAGGCTGGGGGCTTATCATCTTGCCATTGGAGCGAATCACCTTGAAACGACCTTTAGCGGTTTGATTGACGGGAGCGGCTCGATTGGCAAGGTGGGTACAGGGAAGTTGACGTTTTCGGGGTTCAATAGCTATAGCGGTGGAACCGAGGTCAAGAGCGGGGTGCTCGCCCTTTCCGGGGCCGGGACGCTGGGGAGTGGAGCCACGACGGTCTCTTCCGAAGCCCTTCTTCTTTTCACTCATGCGGCGAATGCCGGTACGCTGACTTACACGGCTTCCGGGGCGACGACATCGGGAGACGACGGGGGTGCGATCACGTTGGAAGGCACCGCTTCGGCGGGGAGTGCGAAGCTGATTGCCAGCGGTGGGAGCAACGGGGGCGGTGGTGGAGTGATCTCGTTGAATGGCCATTCCGACGGTGGCACGGCTCAGGTCGAACTTAACGGGAATGGGCGTTTGACGGTGGCTAGCCATAGTGCCGCGAGTGTAGCCATCGGTTCGCTGGCGGGGGATGGGTTGGTGAGTCTTGGTTCCAAAAACCTGATGCTCGGAGTCAATAACCTCAATACCACTTTTGCAGGTGCAATCTCCGGTACAGGTTCGCTTACGAAGGTTGGCACAGGGACGCTGACGGTCACCGGAATCAATAGCTATACCGGCGGGACGCATTTGAACAAAGGGGAGATCGAAGTCACCGGGGGTGGGGGGCTCGGGAGTGGTACGCTCACCGTTGCCGCCGGGACGCTGCCGCAGATTGAGGCGGCTCTGCTTTTTAAGGGTAGTGCGGACGCCGGATCGGGAACCTATGTTAATGAGGGAGCGACGGTTCTTGGGGCTTTCGGTGGGGTTACCGGGTTCTATAACGATGCTTCGGCAGGGGAGGCGAGGCTCGTGGCGCATGGGGGGAGTGGGGGCGGTAGCGGCGGGATGATCGCTTTTGTCGATGCTTCGGATGGGGGAACTTCTCAGGTCGAGCTTGACGGCAATGGGCAGTTGACGATTGCTACCCATAGCGGCGGTCATGTTCAGATTGGCTCGCTCTCGGGGAACGGGAGGGTGACTCTTGGGGCTCATCACCTTGCGATCGGCGCTAATCACCTTAGCACGACGTTTGCGGGTTCTTTCTCCGATAGTGGTTCCATTTCCAAGGTGGGCACCGGGACGTTGACCTTGTCAGGGCAGAGCAACTTTTCTGGCGGAACGGAGATTAAGGAGGGGACGCTGGTGATCGCCGATGTCGGTGCGGGGAATTCTGTTCTCGGAACGGGAGAGGTGGTGGTCGGTGTGGGGGGGCGTTTGAGCGGGGTTGGGAGTGTGTTGGGGGATACGACCGTCGCGGGGCGTCTCGCGCCCGGGAATTCACCGGGAACGATCCATTTCGGCGGAGCGCTGACGCTCGATAGCACGGCAGTCGTCGAGATGGAACTCTCCGAGGTCCTAAGCGATCGGATCAGCGTCGGCGCTCTGCTGACCTACGATGGAACCCTAGCGATCACGCTCTCAGGTGGTTTCCTTCCCCTTGAAGGCGCTACCTTTGATCTCTTTGACGCGGCTCTGGTGGCAGACGGATCACAGTTTGAGGTGATCACTTTTAATGTCGCCGGTTATGGAGGGGTGATGAACTACGAGACAGGGGTGCTGACGATCGCCTCGATCCCGGAGCCTTCGGTGATGATGCTGTCGGCGACGGCGTTTCTGGCGATGGCGGGGTGGCGTCGTTTAAGGAACATCTTCAATCGCGGCGATGGCGTTCATGACGCGGTCGCTTAACGATTGGTAGAGTTCCCGCGCGTTCCCGCAGGTCTCTTCCTTAGTAAAATAGAGCGGTTCGCCGATCACGATTTTGACGGGAGAGGCGCGGAAGTTTTTTCCGTTGGGCGGCAGCGCCTCACTCGCTCCGAAGATGCGCATCGGGACGACTGGCGTGAGCGTTTTGGCGATGATGAGGCCGAGGCCCGGCTGGGCGCGTTGAAGCTCTCCGTCGCGGCTGCGGGTGCCTTCGGGGAAGAGGAGGATCGCCCCACCGTCACGAACGACGCGGATGACGGCCTTGAGCGCCGAGGTATCCCCACCGCCGCCGCGGTCGACCGGGACGACGTTGACCTTAGGCATGAGCGGGCCGACGATCGGCCAGTTAAAAAGGCTGCGCCGGGCGAGGATGTGGAGTTCGCGATCGGTGCAAATCCCGGCGAGAGGCGGGTCGAGGAAGCTCTGGTGATTCATCGCCAGAATCACCGGGCCGCTCTGCGGGATGCGCTCCGGGTGAATGGCGCGGAAGGAGAAGAAGGTGTTACCAAAGAATTTGAAGAGATTCCAGCCGGTCTGGTAATAGAGATTCATCGCCTCAACCTTCTTTAAGCTCCCGGAGAATCGCCTCGACCACCTCTTCAATGGAGAGGTTGGAACTGTCAATGACTTGCGCTCCTTGCGGGATTACCATCGGCGATTCCTTGCGCGAGGCGTCTTTGCGGTCGCGATCAGCAAGGTTGTCGTTCAACCCTTGCCGGGCGCGGCGGGCGGCGCGGATCTCCGGCGAGGCGTCGATGAAGAATTTGAATGGCGTGTCTGAAAAGACAACGGAGCCGATGTCGCGCCCTTCCATGACGAGATCCCCTTCCTTTGCATACTCCCGCTGCCGGGCGACGAGCGCCTGTCGGACTGAACCGTTCGCCGCGATTCGGGAGACGGTGGCGTTGACCTGATCGCCACCCAAGGCTTCGCCCGGGTCGCTGCCGTCGATCCCGATGGTGCTCACCCCCCCTTCGGTGCCGAAGTGGAGACCGGGATCGCCAAGAAGCGCGGTGACGGCGGTTTCATCCTCCGCAGAGACGCCACGGCGCAGGGCGAGCAACGCCACGGCGCGGTACATCGCCCCGGTGTTGACGTAAAGATAGCCCAAGCGCTCGGCAAGCCGTCGGGCGACACTGCTTTTGCCGGACGCTGCCGGGCCGTCGATGGCGATGATGCGAGGGGTGGTGCTCATCAGGAGGCGCTCGGGATAGCCGGGACGACCGGGGTTTGCTGCTGCGGCTCCCGGGTGATCAGTTCAAGGGTTTCGTGGAAGTTGGGGTAGGAGGTGGCGACGCACTCAACGCCGTCGATCGTCGTCTCTCCTTCGGCGAAGAGACCGGCGATGGCAAACGCCATGGCGATGCGGTGATCGCCGAAGCTCGAAAGGTGCGCCCCTTTGAGCGGGTTGCCGCCGTAGATGGTCAGGCCGTCTTCGCTCTCGGTCACCGAGACGTTCATCGCCTTGAGGTTGGTAATGATGGCGCGGAGGCGGTCGCTCTCCTTGACGCGCAGTTCCCCGGCGTCGGCGATGACGGTGGTCCCTTGGGCCAGCGCCCCGGCGACGGCGAGGATCGGCAATTCGTCGATGACGTTGGGGATCTCCCGCCCGCGAATTTCAGTCCCTTTGAGGTGGACGCCGCGCACTTCGAGCGTGCCGTACGGTTCGCCCTCTTCTTCTTCGACGATTTCGCGAATCTGCGCCCCCATGCGGACGAGGACGTCGATGACGCCGGTGCGCGTCCGGTTGAGGCCGACGTTTTTAATGAGAAGATGGCTGCGTGGCTGGACGGCAGCGGCGACCATCCAGAAGGCGGCGCTTGAAATATCGCCCGGCACGCGGAAATCGCGCGATTCCGGGATCGCCTTGCCGTGGACGTCGACGGTCAACCCCTTGACGTGAGGGTGGATGAGGTACCACGAGAGCATCCGCTCGGTGTGGTTGCGGCTCTGGTGGGGTTCGGTGACGGAGGTCTTCCCCTTGGTCTGCATCCCGGCGAGCAGGATGGCGCTTTTGACCTGAGCGCTGGCGATCGGGCTTTCGTAATGAATCGGGGTGAGGTTGCCTCCTTCGATGACCAACGGCGGCGTCTGCTTTTCGCCCTCGGCATGGATGCGGGCGCCCATTTGGGTGAGCGGGTCGATGATCCGCTTCATCGGGCGCAGGGAGAGCCAGCGATCCCCGGTCAAACGGCTGGTGAACGGTTGGGCGGCGAGGAGGCCCGCCAGCAGGCGCATCGCCGTACCGGAGTTGCCGCAATCGAGATCGACTTCCGGCGCGGAGAGTTGCCCCTTGTTGCCATGGACGATGAGGGTGGTCGGCTCGGGGTGTTCGATCTCAATCCCGAGCGCCCGCATGATATTGACGGTGCAGAGGCAATCCTCACTCGGCAGGAAGCCGGAGACGACGCAGACCCCGTTGGAGAGCGAGGCCAGAATCACGGCACGGTGTGAAATGCTTTTGTCCCCGGGGACGGTGATTTCTGCCGCGATCTGCGGCGCTTTAGTGATTTTCCAGCTTGCCATGATTAAAAATTACTTTGCTTCGGGTTTGGACGTACTTGGGCCGAGGCGTTGACGCCAAATCTGGGCACTTGCGAGCATGTCTTCAAGTTGCTCTTTGTCATCGAAGTCACACGAAAGGTTTTGGAGAGAGGTGATGAAGCGGTCAAGCTGGACCTTCAGCGCGGCGCGATTTGTGTGCAAAATTTCCGCCCACATCGGGGCTGGCCCGGCGGCGATCCGGGTGGTGTCGCGGAAGCCGTTGCCGCAGTAAGCGGTGGCGTCGGGGTTCGTCTGTTCTACAAAATCGACGAGTGCCGAGGCGAGGAGATGCGGGAGATGGCTCACCAGTCCGATCGTTTCGTCATGCGCCTGCGCTTCCATACGGGTCACTTTGCCTCCGACGATCTCCCAAAGGCGGGTGGCGCGGGTGATCGTTTCGGGGTCGATGCCGGGGTGCGGGGTGAGGATGCAGGTCGCCCCTTCAAAGAGCTGGGCCTTCGCTGCACCCAGACCGCTCTGCTCGGAACCGGCCATCGGGTGGCTGCCGATGAAGCGGGCTTTGCCTTCAAAGATCGGGGCGAGCGCGTCGACGACTGGGGCTTTGACGCTGCCGACATCAGTGATGAGCGTTTCCGGCCCGGCTAGCGGGAGGAGATCGTGGGCAAGCTTCGGCATGACGCCGATCGGCACACAGAGGATGACGGTATCAGCCCCTTGGACGATGGTATTGAGATCGGTCGAGGCGTGATCGGCGACGCCGCTTGCTTGGACTTCGGCGACAGCCTCCTGCCGCCGCGCCCAGAGGCCGATCCGGCAACCGGGCAGACGCGCCCGTAACGCCAGCGCCAGCGAACCGCCGAGCAGGCCGGGGCCAAGAATGGCTATCTCTTTCATCTAAAAAAAGAAGCCGCCGTGTCATCGATATGACCAGCGGCACTCTGAAAAACGGAGGGGAAGTGGCAGGTGGCGGGGTTGCCACCTATTGGGGAGGGAACGCTTTGCGACCTGTTCGCGACAGGCCGCAAAGCGCTCAAAAGGATTCCCGTACTTGCGGGAAGAGAACCGTTATGGGACGAGGAAGACCTTGCCGGTGTACGGGTCTTTGACCTCCGTGCCGGGAGGATAGCCACGCACGTCGACAATGCCGGAGTCAGGAGCGTACGGGCTCTTGACGAAGCCGGGCTTGCCGGGGATCTCCACGCCATAGGTTGCCCCGATCTTGACCGGCGGCGGCGTTGGCTGAGGAGCGACCGGAGTCGGTTGCGGGCGAGGTTGCACGTCTCTGGTGGTTTGTTCGTCCTCCTGTGGCGGCGGGGTGTCGCGGCGGGTGCGCGTGGAGCGGGTCGGCTCGCTCGATTCCCCCTGGAAGCCGAAGCGACCAGCGTTTCGAGCGGCATCCGTTTCACGCTCCGCTTCCCGGCGGGACTGGGAGCAGGCGGTGAACAAAGTGCAGGACAACAGCGAGAGGACAAGGATTCGCTTCATAATAAATGCAATGCAGTGGTTTAGAGGATTTGCCCACGGGTGACAATACCAAAAAGTCCGGGAGAAAGGCCCTTTTCACTCCCCGGAGGCGGTTTTTCTCCTCTCTCTTCGCCTTCAAAGCGTTCCCCGCGTGGATTTTCAGTTCGATTTAAGAGTTCCAAGCCGCCCGTGATCGCGCTATGGGTGTCAGCATGAAAAAATTGGGATTGATCGGTTGCGGGAAGATGGCCTCCGCGCTGGTGGCCGGGGTGTTGAAGGCCAACGTCTTCCAGAAGGAGGAACTGCTCGCCAGTGACGCTTACGAATCGGCGCGGCAACAGTTGGCTGATCAATCCGGGATCGAGGTCACGGCGGAGAATGGGGAGGTGGCCTCGCACTGCCCGGTGATCCTCCTTTGCGTCAAACCGAACGATGCCCTTGCGGCGCTCCGTTCGCTCGCTCCGGCGTTGGAGGGGAAGCTGATTGTCTCGATCGTGGCCGGGCTTTCCATTGCGAAGCTGCAAGCTGCCGCCGGGGAGGGGGCGCGGGTGATCCGTGTGATGCCCAATACCCCGGCGCTTATCGGCAAAGGAGCGGCGGCGTTTGCTCTCGGCGAAGGGGCGACGGAGGGGGATGCGGCGCTGGTGAGTGAGATTTTTAACGCGGTTGGAGTGGCTGAGGAGGTGGACGAAAAACTCCTTGATGCCGTGACCGGTGTGAGCGGGAGCGGCCCTGCCTACGGTTATCTGGTGATCGAGGCGCTGGCCGATGGCGGTGTGCGGGCCGGGTTGCCGCGCAAGCTGGCGCTGCAACTGGCGGCACAGACGCTCGCGGGAGCGGCGGCGATGGTGCTCGAGAGCGGGGAACACCCGGCGGTCCTTAAAGATCAGGTCACCAGCCCCGGCGGGACGACAATTGCGGCGCTGGAGGCTCTGGAAGAAGGGGGAGTGCGCGCGGCGATGATGGCTGCTGTCGTCGCTGCCACCCAACGTTCGCGGGAACTCGGTTCATGAAAACGCTGATCGCTCTCTTACTGTTAAGCGCTCTCCCGGTTTTGGCGCAGGAAGGACCAACCCCGGAAGCGACGGAACGGGAGGCGAACGAGTTGACGCTCGACGCCATCGCGCTCTTTGAGAAAAACCAGCTCGACGAAGCTCGCGGGAAGCTGGAGGCGGCGCTCGAATTGATCCCCGATCACGTGGCGGCGTTGGTGAATCTCGGTTCAGTGGAGTATCAGGCGCGGCGCTTGGCCGAGGCGGAGAAGGCACTCGCCCGGGCGACGCGGCTCTCCCCGGCTTCGGTCGGCGCGTGGTTGACGCGCGGGGTTGTCGCGTATGAAGCGGGGAATCTCGACCTCGCGCTGGCAGCGTTGGCGCAGGCGGTCTTCCTCGATCCCAACAATGCGAAGGCTCACAGCTATCTCGGCGTCACCGTCGGGAGCAAGGGATGGCTCGATGGGGCGGAGGCAGAGTTGCTCCGGGCCATTGAGCTGGATGAGACTTATGCCGATGCTCACTTTAACCTCGCGGTGATCCATCTCCAGCGTGTCCCTCCGGCGACGGCACTGGCCCGCCGCCACTACGAACGGGCGGTCGCCCTCGGGGCCGAGCGTGACAAGGTGGTGGAAAAACAGTTTGAGAAGAGTAAAACACCTGTAAAATCCAAAAAGTAGTGCTTACATTCTCCACTCCTTCACCGCATTAACCCTCCTTTTTTCCTTCTGCAGCCGATGATCCGCAAATTCTGTCATTACGTGATGCTCCTTGGCCTCTTCGCCTTCATGCTCCCCGAGCCGGGGGCGGCCCAGAGCAGCCAGAGCAAGAAGAGCTCCTCGACCTCCAAGAGCAGTTCTTCCAAAAAAGCTTCTTCCAAAAAGAAGACGACCTCCAAGACGACCAAGCCGCGTTCGCCTCAACGCAATCAGAACGTCGCCAACCGGCCCGATCCGCAGATCACGCCGATCACCTTTGAGAGCGGTCCTTACACGAATGCAGCGGCGGCGTTTGTCTTCGATCCCGCCACGGGGCGTACGCTCTATGAGAAGAATCCTGATGAACTCCGCCCACCGGCGAGCACGCAGAAGCTCCTCACCGCGCTCATCATCGCGGAGACCGGCAATCTCGATAAACGGGTTGTCATTCAGCACAGCGACACGCTGGCCGAGCCGGTGAAGCTCTATCTTAAAGCCGGGGAGAGCTACACGCGTCGCCAGTTGCTGGAGGCGTTGCTGGTCCGCAGTTTCAATGACGTCGCCGTCGCGCTGGCGCGGGATAATGCCGGATCGGTCGAGGCGTTTGCCGCGAAGATGAACCGCCGCGCCGCTGCGCTTGGGGCGACCCGCTCGCGTTTTGTGAACCCGAACGGCCTCCCGGCCCCGGGGCAACTCTCGACCGCCCGTGATATGGCCCGCGTCGCCCTCGCTTCCTACCGTAATCCGACGATCCGCACGATCGTCAACAAGAAGACCCTCACCTTCACCCGCGCCAATGGCCGTGTGAGCCATTACAAGAACACCAACCGCGTTCTGCGTGGCTGGCCGTATTGCAACGGGATGAAGACCGGTTACACCAAAGCCGCCGGGCATTGCCTGATCTCCAGCGCCAGCCACAATGGGCGGGAAGTGATCGTGGTGATCCTCGGTAACAACCGCCGGGTCTGGCAGGAGTCGTGCTCGCTGCTCGCCTGGGGGTTGAACCGCTAAAGAGTTATGGAGCGACGCATCGCCGAAGCCTTGCAGGAGCTTCAGGAGCAGGCGCTCCTGCGGCGGATGCGTGAGATTGAGTCGAGCGACGGCCCGGTGATCCATTATTCCGACCGGGAACTGCTCAACTTTTCGTCTAACGACTATCTCGGGCTTGCCGGGGCGCCGTTTCTCCGTGATGCGGCGCAGCAGGCGGTGGCGGAATATGGGGTCGGCTCGACGGCTTCGCGGCTGGTTTGCGGGACGTATTCCCCGCACTTGGATCTTGAGGAAAGGCTAGCCGCTTTCAAGCGAACCGAGGCGGCGTTGACCTTTTCGAGTGGTTACGCGGCGGCGCTTGGGACGGTGAGTGCGCTGGTCGGCAAGGGGGATGTGGTGATCCTCGACAAGCTGGTTCACGCCTCGCTGGTGGATGGAGCGCGTTTGAGCGGGGCGACGATCCGCGTTTTTCCGCATAACCACCTCGACAAACTCGAAAGCCACCTTCAATGGGCTGCCAGGGAGCACCCCGAGGGGAAGGTGCTCGTGGTGGTGGAGTCGGTTTATAGTATGGATGGCGATCGTGCGCCGCTGAAAGAGATCGTCGATTTGAAGGAACGCTATGGAGCGACATTGCTCGTCGATGAGGCGCACGCCATCGGGGTGCTTGGGCCGAACGGGCGGGGGTTGGTTGAACTGCTCGGGCTGCGCGAGGCGGTGGAGATTCAGCTTGGGACGTTGAGCAAGGCGATCGGGGTGAGTGGTGGCTATATTTGTGGCAGTCGTAGCCTGATTGATTTTCTCACCAATCGTTCCCGCGCGTTTGTTTATTCGACGGCACCCCCTGCGGCGCTGGCGGTGACGGCTTGTGCGGCGTTGATTTATCTTCAATCGCTCGAAGGAGAGAACCGGCGTCGGCAGCTCTGGGATAATCTCAAAATTCTTGCCGCCGGGTTGCCGCCGGGGTTGACGCCGGAGAAGATCCAGAGCGCGATCGTCCCGGTGACGCTTGGGAGTGAAGAGGCGGCGCTCACCGGCTCCCGCCTGCTTTTCGAGCGTGGAATTTTTGTCCCTGCGATCCGTTACCCGACGGTCGCACGCGGGGCGGCACGGTTGCGCGTGACCCTTTCCGCCGCCCACACGCCCGAGCAGATTGTCGCTTTGACCGAAGCGCTCTGGGCGCTGGCCCCTATGCCTCCCCTTCCTCTTGAGCCGCCGGAGGGTGATAGCCGACCTCTGCCGCTGTCTTGAAGTGGGTCTTGGCGACTTCGCCCAAGATGGCTGCGCCGTGGCGTTCCACGAGCGTGCGGGCGCTCTCCTTGGTCTGCGGGCTGACCCCGCGTGGAAGTTTGACGCCGTAGCGCTTCTCCCCGCGTTCCAGCCATGAGATGAAACGCTCCCGGGCGAGAATGGAGGCGGCGGCGACGGCGAGGTCGGATTCGGCCTTGGTCCGCTGGTCAAGCTGGATCGCGCGGCCCTTCCCCATGAGGGCGCGCTGGATGAGCGCTGGGTTGGCAAATTGATCAGAGAGGGCGCGGGGGCAGTCGGGACGGAGTTCGAGGAGGTTTTCGATCACCCGCGCGTGGCCCCATGCCAACAGGCGGTTGAGGTTGCCAATCTTTTCATAGAGCGGGTTGTACCGTGTCGGGCTGATTTCGACGACGTTAAGGGTCACTCCCGGGGTTTCGCGGATCAACTCGGCGAGATGGCGGATGCGACTATCGGAACCGATTCGTTTGGAGTCGGCGACGCCTGCTTTGAGGAAGGCGTGAGCGATCGGCCCGTCGACGTAGACCCCGGCGATCACCAGCGGGCCGAAAAAGTCGCCCTTGCCGCTCTCATCAATGCCGAAGTGGGGGGCGAACATCTCGGGTTGGTGCACCTCTTCGTAGCCGACGCGGGCTTCGCCGAAGATCTCCGGTTCGAGCCGGAACTCGACGAACTCACCGGTTCCCTTGCCTTGTACGACGACCTTGGGGCCCTTTTCGTAGACGGCGAGGTTGACCTTCCCTTTTTTCGCGTAATAAAGGGTGTACGGCTTAGGCTCAAAGTCCCACCCCTCCTCTTCCAGCAGTTCGCGCAGGCGGTCTGCCTGTGGTGGCGTCAGGGGGGCGGTGTAGAGGGTCGACATGGTGCATGACTAAAACGAAAAACTGCCCCCGCTCCGAGCGAAAAAAACGTCCGGTTGCCACGAACCTCCCTGCATTCCGCAAGGCGCTGGGGGAGTGGTTTGCTACGGCGGCGCGGGATCTGCCGTGGCGGCGCACGGGTGATCCGTATGCGATCCTCGTCTCCGAGATGATGCTCCAGCAGACGCAGGTGGCGACGGTGATCGCTTATTATCACCGGTGGATGGCCCGTTTCCCGACGCTGGAGGCGCTGGCTGCTGCGCGGGAGGAGGAGGTGCTCGGGCTCTGGCAGGGGCTTGGGTATTACTCCCGGGCCAAGCGGCTCGCGGCGGCGGCGCGGCAGGTGGTGGAGGAACACGGCGGGCGTTTCCCGAGGGAATTGGAGGCGATCGGCTCCCTTCCCGGGGTCGGGCCGTACACGGCGGCGGCGGTGGCAACGTTTGCCTTTGATCTGCCGACGCCCCCGATCGACGGGAACATTGCCCGGGTGGTCGCCCGGCTCACCGATGACGCAACGCCGGTCGATTCAGTCGCCGGGATGAAGGCGATGCGCCATCTGCTCGAAGGGTGGCAGCCGGGGGAGGCTGCCGGGGTGTTTAACGAGGCGCTGATGGAACTCGGGGCGCTCATTTGTACGCCGCGTTCGCCCGCTTGTCTGGTCTGCCCGGTAGAGCCGTTTTGTCTGGCGCAGGAGCCGGAGCGGCTGCCGGTGAAAAAGCCGCGTGCGAAAACGGTGGAGCTGGAGGAGCGGTGCGGCTGGATCGTCGGGGCGCAGGGGATTTTACTGGAGCAGCAGACCGGGCGGCGCTGGAACGGGTTGTGGCGGCTGCCGCTCTTGCCGGAGGGGATGGTTCCCGGGGAGGAGCGGCTGGTGTTGACTTATCCGTTCACACATCACCGTGTGACACTGCGGGTCTACGATGCGGCGCTCCCGCCCGGAGTGTGGGCGCCAAATTGGGCGTGGTATCGGCCTGCGGTTTTGGAGGCGTTGGCGATGACGGCACCCCATCGCCGCGCCCTTCAGCGGTTGCTTTCCTGATCGCCCCGTTGTTGCTCCCATTCGCGCAGGAGCTTGGCTTCGCGGAAGCCGTTCCAGCATTGGCTGAGAGCAAATAGGGCGATCAGGCCGAGCCAGATGTCGCGCCACCAGAGTGCGGCGAGGACGAAGAGGAGCGACCCGGTCATCCCGATGATGCTGGCGATGGAGAGGCTTTTGGAGGGGCCGAGCCGGAACCAGAGGAGGGCTCGGAGGATCTGGCCGCCATCGAGTGGATAGATCGGCAGCATGTTGAAGATCAGGAGCGCGATGTTGATGAAAGAGATCGTCTCCAGTAGACGGAAGGAGGCCGGGGCGGTGCCGGGCCATCCGGCGGAGATTGCAGCCATCTTGACAATGGCGAGAACCGGGATCAGGACCAGATTGACAAGCGGCCCGGCGGCGATACTCCAGAGAATCGCGCCGGGGCGAAACGGCGGGCGCACATACGCCACCCCGCCCAGTGGCCAGAGGAGGATCTCCCGCGCGGTCCCGCCGACCTGTCGACACGCCAGCGCGTGGCCGAACTCGTGGAGGAGCACCAACATGAAAAGCGCGAGGTATTCCGCGATGCTCCAGATCGGCGACGGGTAGAGGTGGGAGCGGCGGTCAAACTGGATCGCGGCGACCAGAAACCAGAGCCAATGGAGGTAGACCGTGATGCCGAGCACACGGAAGAGGCGGATCGAGTTTTGCGAAGCCGGGGTCATGCGGCGGGGAAGGTAGCGCGTTTCCCGCCTGTTTTGAACAAACTATTCGCGTTGCGGGGGTAAAAAGGTTATAAAACGGGGTATGCACGCCAGACTGACCCTTCTCGCTGTTTGTGGAGCGTTGCTCCATTCCTCCCTCGTCGCCGCTCCTGAAACGCATGAGATCGACCCGGTCCATTCCAGCGTCGCCTTTCGCATCAAACATCTCTTTACGTTTGTGCCGGGGCGCTTCGTCGAGTTTTCGGGCGCGTTGACGCTTGATGCCGATAAGCCGGAGAATTCTTCGGTGAAGGTGACGATCCCCGTAGCATCGATCAGCACGGCGAATGACAAGCGTGATGAACATCTGCGCAGCCCCGATTTCTTCGACGCGGAGAAGTTCAAAGAGATCACCTTTGAGAGCAAGAGCGTCAAGAAGACCGGGGAGAAGACCGCTGATGTGACTGGCGATCTCACGCTGCACGGCGTGACCAAGGAGGTGGTGCTCAAAGCCGAATTTCTCGGGCAGGGGCCGGGGATGCAGGGGGAGACCCGCAGCGGCTGGCACGGGACGACGACGATCAAGCGGAGCGATTTTGGCATCAATTTCGGTAAGGATATTGAAGGGACGCCGTTGATTGGGGATGAGGTGGAGATTCTCCTCGACATTGAGGCGGTCAAGAAGCCTTAAATCGCCTTCATGTCTCTATTTGATCTCTCGGGTGAGGTTGCCGTCGTCATTGGCGCGACCGGTGTGCTGGGTGGTGCTTTGGCTCTCGGGCTGGCGCAAGCGGGGGCGGCCGTGGCCGTGCTCGGGCGCAATGCGGAGCGGGGGGCGGCTGCTGTCGAGCGGATCACCGCTGCCGGAGGGGTGGCTCGCTTTTTTACGGCGGATGCCTCCGACCGGGCGAGTCTCGCCGCAGCGCATCAGGCGATTGAGCGCGAGCTTGGGGCGCCGACCGTTCTGGTCAATGCCGCCGGGGGGAATGACCCGCGCGTGACGGTCACTCCCGATCAACCTTTTGAAGCGATCTCTGCCGAGGCATGGGCGGCGGCGTTTGAATTGAACGTCGTCGGCGGGGCGTTTCTCCCTTCGCAGGAGTTCGGCGCGGCGATGGTCCGGCGCGGCAAGGGGAGCATCATCAATATTGCGAGTGTTTCGGCGCATCTGCCGCTCTCCCGGGTCGTCGCTTATTCTTCGGCAAAGGCGGCGGTGCTTAATCTTACGCAATTTCTGGCGCGGGAATGGGCCAAGAGCGGGGTTCGGGTCAATACGATTACCCCCGGCTTCTTCCCGGCGGAGCAGAACAAGCGCCTGCTCTTTAATGAAGACGGGACGCCGACGGCGCGCGGGGAGACGATCCTCGGGCATACCCCGGCGGGTCGCTTTGGCGAAGCGCACGAGTTGATCGGCGCGGCGATTTTCCTTGCTAGTGAAAAGGCGAGCAGCTTTGTCACCGGGAGCGATCTGCGGGTCGACGGCGGGTTCCTTGCCCAGACGATCTGAGCGACTCTCGCATGGAACTTCTTCTCGCGTTTGACATCGGAACGTCGTCGTTGCGGACGGCGCTTTTCACACCGCAGGCCCAGCGGGTCGAGGCCACGACGGCGCAGGCAACTTATCCGCTTGAAACGACAGCCGATGGCGGTGCGGAGATTGATCCCGCGCAGCTTAAAGCGGCGGCGCTGGAGTGTCTGGAGAAGACCCTTGCGACGTTAGGTAGCGATCCGGCCTTGCGCGGAGCGAAGGTAATCGGGATTGGGACTTCATGCTTTTGGCATAGCCTGATCGGCACCGATGCGGAGAATCGTCCGCTGACGTCGGTGATCACATGGGCTGATTCGCGTTGCCGGGAAGATGCCGATGCCTACCGCGCTGCGTGGGATGAACGCGAGGCTCATGCCTTGAGTGGTTGTATGTCGCGGGCTTCCTTTTGGCCGGCGAAGCTGCTTTGGCTGCGCCGGACCCGCCCGGAATCTTTTGGGCAGGTGGCTCGCTGGCTCTCTCCGGCGGAGTGGTTGCAGCGCGAGTTTTGTGGCGAGGCTTCCTGTGCTTACGGGATGGCGACTGGGACGGGGCTTTTCAACCCGCGTACGCTCGATTGGGCTGATGCGTTGCTCGATTTCTGCGGAGTGCGGCGCGAACAACTAGGCAAGCTCAGTGATGAACCGTCCACGGTGTTGCCGGAGGTGGCAGAGCGGTTTGAGGCGTTGCGTGATGTTCCATGGTTCCCGGCGATCGGCGATGGCGCAGCGAGTAATCTTGGCTCCGGGGCGACGCGGCCCGGTCTGGCAGCGATCAATGTCGGCACGAGCGCGGCGTTGCGCGTGATGACCGAGGGGGCTGAGGCGGTCGCGCCGTATGGGTTGTTTTGTTATCGGGTCGATGCGCGGCGTTATCTCGTCGGCGGGGCCGTGAGCAATGCGGGGAATCTCCGGGCGTGGTGTCTGCGTGAGTTGCGCCTGCCGGAAGACCCGGCGGTGATTGAAGCGGAGTTGCTCGCCCGGCCTGTTCCAGCGCATGGGTTGACGGTGTTGCCGTTCTGGACGGCGGAACGTGCGCCGACGTGGCGCGATGATTTGCAAGGGACGCTCCTTGGGTTAACGCAACATACCAGTGCGCTCGATCTTTTGCAGGCGACGACGGAGGCGGTTTATTATCGCATCGCGCTGATCGAAGAGATGGTAGCGACGCATGAAGGGAAGCGGCCCAAGCTGATTGTCTCCGGCGGGATTCAGAAATCACCCGCCTCGATCCAACGGCTCGCTTCGATCCTCAATGCGCCGCTCTACGCTAATGACGAAGCGGAGGCTTCCATTCGCGGAGCCGCTGTCTTTGTTGCTGAAAAGCTAGGGTTGGAAGTAGCGCCGTTCTCCGGAGCGACGCCGGTGGAGCCTCAGGAAGAGGTCGCCGAGATCTATCGCACGCACCGCGACCAGCACCAGAAGCTCGAACGGCTCATCGAGTCGTTTTCTTCTCACCAGGCAAACCAGACATAGTCGAATTGCACCTCTCCTTCCGGGAGGAGATCGGGTCGCGCTTCATAGTCCTGGCCTGCCCACGCCTTGTGGGGATCGGCCACGGGGGCTAGTGGTTCAATCGTCAGCGGGAAGAGGACGAAGATGATGGAGACATTCACATCGGCAAGGACATCGCCGATCGGGACATAGCCATAGAGATCGGTCAGATCATGGCGACTGCCGAGGAAGGTCCACGCGGCTTCATCAGTCGTCAGGATCAGTTCCTGCTCGCTCCATTCCGGGGTGATGGTGAGCGATTGGCCGGTGAGAATCCAGTTGCCCCTGACTCCTTCGCAGCCGGGGTGGCCCTGAACCAACATCGTGAGTTTCGCACCGCGCAGGTTCATCTTCCCCCGCAGGCGAACGCGCACCCGTAGGTTGCGGAAGTCGCGACTATAGCCACCGTGAATGAAGCGATGGCGCTTGCCTTCGATGAAATCATCAGGATACATCCCGGCGGCGCGTGCATAGGGAGCATAGAGCCGGATCTCATGCGTATGGAGGTGCATGAGAAGATGAAGATAACCAGCCCCGGGCGGGGCGTGGTTGGCATCAATGATCCATGGGCCACGACAGATCGCTACCCCATTTTCCACCGGTAAGGGCGAGCGCGAGTTGGCGATCCAGCCGGTCGGGCCATCGGTGAAGGTTTCAAAATAGTCGCCGGGAGCGGGAGGCGCTCCCCAGTGTAGGGCTGCTTGTGCAGATGGATCATCCATAGAAAGTCAGGTCGGGAGGTGGAGGAGGACCTCTTCCTGCTCCATCATCGCTAGTGCTGCCTCCGGATCGCGGAGGTAGCGACGGAAGGCGTCGTAGTTCTCCTTGCCGGGGTAGCTATTGGCAGAGCATTCGCCGTAGATGACGACGCCATTGAGACCACGACGCCGTGCGATTCGGCAGCTTTTGGCTAGTGCAGCTGGGAGAAGTTTGTCATGCGTCCCGTTGGCTTCACAGAAGAGGTGAGCATAACCGGTGTGGAGACGGGATGAGGGGGGGAGGTGAACGACTTCATCTTCTTGTGAACAGGAGATCGTCCACTGGCACAAGGCTTGCGGTGGAAGGTAGTCAAGGAAGGCGCTGTTGGCTTCAAGGTTGGCGCGGCTGCAATCGTTATAGGTAGCAAACGAAATCAGACGATCGGGATAGCGCGCCACGAGATCGGGAAGCAGGAGGCGGTAATGCGCTGCAAGGGCCTTGTAGAACTCGTCCTGTACATCGGTAATCGTGCTGCGCGCCTGAGTGGAGAGGGGGTCGCTACCGACGAAGAGATCGCCGATTTCAAGGTTGACCCCTGCAATCGGGAAAGTATCGAATAGCCATGCGATTCCTTCCTGCATCCATGCGATGACATCAGGGTGAACCGGGTTGAGGGTGTCGCCCCGGTTGGTCACACGGTTGGGGAGATGCTGCTGATTGCGGACCACTAGATCGGGGCGGCGTGCCATTTGATAGCTGGCGCTGTAGTCGTGCTGGCCCTCGTAGTAGACACCGCCGTAGCCGCTGGTGCCGACACCGGCGAGGATGCCGACGCCGTGGTCGCGTGCATAGTTGGCGACTTCGAGAGCGGCTTCGACACCGCCGTGGCTATCGCGCAGAAATCCCCAGATGATGAGGTAGGGAATCTCGGGCCATCGTGACATGGCGCGGATGACCGCTTTATAGTTTTCGACAAAGAAGGTGCGATCGTAGGGATAGGCAAAATCAGCGTCGGGCCGGGCCATCTCTGGGAGGGGGGCAGAGGTGCGTGGAGCGACCCAACGCATCCGGCTATCCCATGTCCAGAGCATATTATGGGTAAGAGGAGTGTTCAAAGTTAGCGGGGAGGGAGGTAGCGATGGAGTTCCGTATCGGTGCCGGAGAAGAATTCGACGTGGCCATCGTAGAAGAGGAGGTTGAGCTTTCCGTTGTGGTAGCGACGGAGAAAACGGCCGGAATCGCGCGCGTCGCTGGGAGCGCTATAGGCAACTGAATCCCAGACCGTGCTGTGGCGACCTTCTGTGAGGAAGAGGCGACTTCCCTTCTGAGGCATGTTGGAGAAGCGATATTCGGCAAAGCTCCACGGGCCGATCATGACGTAACTGATGGCGGGGTCCGAGTGCATGAGCCACATTTCGTCATTTTCGATCGGTCGCGCAGGGCAGTTGAGAATCCGCGCCTCCTCTTTGGTTAGCTTGCTGCCGCCACGTGGGATGTCGCGCTGGATCAGGTAAGGGCCGAGGTAGGCTGGCATCCACCAGTATTGATTCCAGTCATAACCTGCATAAACATCCTCCTGAGGGCCGAGCGGAGGAGGGATGAAGCCGCGGTGATCATTAACGTAGTTGATAAACGCCACGTAGATCTCACGGAGGTTTCCGGTGCATTCCACCAGCGCCACATTGCGGCGTACCCGACCCATCACGCTAAAGGCCAGTACGAGCAAAATCCCGACAATCACCGCTACGACACACAATTCCAGAAGGGTGAAAGCGTGGCGGCGGCGCTGCCATGAAGGGACGCGCTTCATCCCTTGCGAAACCTCCGCATTCCCATGGTCAGACCGATACCGGTAGCCATCAGGGCAAGGGTAGCCGGTTCAGGGACCGGTTCAGGTGCGGGCATGGAAAAGGTATGAACACCTTGGGTAATGAAGGCGTCGTCCATCGTCCCGTCAAACCAGCCGCTCCAGCCGCTGATGCCTCTCTCTCCCAGATAGAGGAGGGAGCTGTTGCTCTGGCCGATGGCAGTGGGATTGATCGCCTCACCAACCTGAGTTCCATTAAAATAGAAAATAACTCTCCTCGTATCGTAATCGTAGGAGAGGCCAAAGTGGTGCCAGCTATCAAGGGAAACAGCCATATCGATCAAACCCGTGCTGACCTCCGTACTGCTGCCGCTGTTATCAGTGGCGGAAAAATAGAGACCCCATTTTCCGTCCAGAGAACTCTTGCTTAGGTAAAACCAATAGCCGGGTTGGTTGGTGCCTTGTGCGCCCTTGCCGATCAGGTGAATATTGTAGGAGTAGTTGGGAGCCACATGAGCGTCGAATTTGAGCCAAAGGCCCATCGTGAAGCTCTTGCCTGAGAGGTCGAGCGAGGTGGAGTTTGCCCGGTATAAGGAAGGGTTAACCTTATTGACCGCCTCGTTAGTAGTTGTCCCGGTAGTCCCGTCGAAATTGAAGCCTTGACCAAAACGCCCTGTTGTTAAGGTTGGCGTGTTGCCATTACCAGTCCAGACGTTGATGTGGTTGGCGTTGGGTGAACTGTCGCTGGTGGTATAGCCTTCTGGTCCACCGGTCAGCCGGTCTTCCATGGCGTAGTGGAAGACATCGGGTTGGTAGCCGAGCGCTTCGTCGACCTGCCGATCAAGTTGGATCGTCGCTGCGGAGAGGGACGCGCTGAAAGCAAGGGTGGCGGCCAGAAGCAGGCCGGGGGGGAGAAGTGAGGAGGTGGCCATAGAGTGTTTTCCTTATGAATTCATTTGTATAGTTTATCTAGTGAGGTGTCAATCCGATTTGTGGGGAAGAAACTGGCCCACAGGTGCGCCTCGGCTGTAGTCGATGCACCAAAGGCCGTTCGCGGTCGGGTAAGTGATGATCTCGCGCTGCTGGAAATCGTTGGGAAGGTTTGGGTTGGTGGCGGCCGTTCGTAGCGCCTCCCCTGCATAGTGGAGGAGGAGAGCGGTGCGGTCGCCCAGACCGTGGCCAGTGTCGGTGATCAGATCGCCATCGACCTCTTCTGTAGTGATCGGATGGAAGGCAAAGGGGAGGCCGCTGGCCTGATAAGCCGTTGCGAAACGTTCGGCGTCGGCAAAAGGGCATTCCTGATCATCGACACCATGGATCGAGATCACTCGTGCCGTTGCGCCCAACGCTTTCATTTGTTCGAGATGTCGAGGATTGCCTAACCAGCGGATCTCTCTGGCGTCCGCCGTCAGGAAGTGGGGGCTTGCGGGGTCGCTGCTGTAACGCGCGTTGAGGGAGCTGCCGCCGGGGTGGTCAAAGGCAATCTCATCATTGAGTTCCTTCATCCCGGAAAGATCGACCACCGTTGCAAAGGTGCGGGGGGCGAGTTTGTTAGCCATGAGTGCGACCTGTCCGCCGCCGCTGCCGCCAACGATAGAGAGGCGTTCCTTGGCATAGGGGAGTTTTCCTTCTTCAAGGTTTGAGAGGAGGTAATGAAGGGCGCGGAGGGCATCAAGGGCTTGAATCCATCCGAAGTCGTAGGGGCGATCTAAATCTTCGTTGCCGCTCTGGTAATAGTCGACGCCGATGACAACGCAGTCGAGTTCACCAGTGAGCCGTGCCGGGTCAGGCGCGCCGGAGAAGGCGGTGCCTCCCCAGTTGTGGAGGCTCAGAAGGATTCCGGTGGTGGCGGTGATGTTGCTTTTTTGTTGGCCGGGATAGCGAAGGTAGAGCTTGATCTCTCGTGCGTCCCCTCCCTCTACCGGTTGCGTCGGGATCATCACTTCACCGTCACGCTCCGGCAGCGGCGTTGCTAGTGCCGTGCAGATCATGGCGAAAAGGAGTGAGGCAAGGAGAAGAGATCTCATGGTTGGCTTTCGGCTCGCCAAGTGGCGGTTTGGGGGAGATGCCAGCGGAGCGGTCCCGACCCGCGCCAGCCCGGAGCGGCATTGATAGTGTACCCTTCATCGTCGAGAATAAGATCGGTCGGGTAGGTGGTCGTCGCCCGGTTGTCTTCAAGTTGGAGCAGAGGGTAGGTAAACCGAAGGTTGTCGTCGAAGTCGATATGGATGAGCCGGGTGGCATTGAGGCTCTGAGGGGAATCGAGGAGGAACTCCGCGCCTACGCTATTTTGAATTTCTCCTTGCGGTTGTGTTGCCACAAGGTTGAAAGGGCCGCCACGCTGGGTGAGTTGAGTGCCGGAGGCGAGATGCGCCAGAGAGGGCCCGCCTTTAGCAGGGTAGCGAAGGAATCCGAGGCGGCCTTTGAGGGTAAGGTTCGCGTGCGTCATCGTCGCGTCATCGCTGTCGGTACTTAGGTGGAGATCGCGGCCGTGGGCAGTTTCCACCTCGACGGCAATCCCCCCTTTGGCGGGTAGCAATCGGGCTTGAGAGATCAAGGGACGACCGCTCTTGATCGCTTCGTAAACGACAGCGAAGGTGCTGCCCTCCCCGTCTTCATCACGATAGATAAGATAGGTGGCTTTGGCATTGCGCCGGATGGCGGGGCCCTCCCCTTTGAGCAAGCGGGCGGCATTGCCAAGCGGGGCGAGGAGATGGGCCTTGAGGTCGATCCCGTTAGCGTGGGCGAAGCGGAGGGTCGTTGGCTTGGGGAGAGGGTAGCTTTTCTCAAGGGTGATCGCCTCAAAGTAGTTCCCTTGGATGGCCTCACCTTTTCCGGGAAGGGTGACTTCATATGGTTGGTTGAGCCCGGCGTGGAGCATGTAATCGCGCTTCTGCCCCCCCTCGACGCGGAAGAGGTCAACCAGATAGCTATCTCCATTGGGGAAAGGAACCATGACGACGGTCCGCTCAAAACGGCTCACCCGTGGTGCATAGGCAGCGGGGGCTTCCGCGATGAGGAAGCGGGCTTCCGGCAGGGAATCATCAAGGAGGAGGAGCTTGCCCTGATTGTTAAAGGGTGTGGCCGATCGGTGTCGGACCAACCGTTCCGGTTCAGTGTAGAACTCCTTTTTTTGATCGAAGTGGGGTGTCTCGTCGACAACCACGGTTTGGTGGGCCGAGGCGCTTTGATACCACGGTCGGTAACGGTAGTTTTCCTTAGTGCCGCGATAGGTGGTCTCCGAGATGATCTCCATTCCATGGGCGTACCAGAGAAACGCGAGGGCATCTTCGTGGTGATGCCCGTGGCTTCCGCGATAAAGGAGGAAGAGTTCGGTGCGGTTGGCGCCCTTGCCGTGGCCGAGGATCGCTAACCCGCTCGCTCCTAACAGGCGAGTACGACCCTCTTGTGGAGGTTGAAACCAGCTTTGAGGGGTATTGGCTTCTGTATCGCCAAGCGCAGCGCTGGTGCCGTCGGGAAGAAGGGTCAGCGCGAAGGCATTAAGGGTGAGTTGGAGGCGAGGTGCGATCTTCTTGAGAAAGGCGTCGCCATCAAGAAGAGGGTCGCCGCCGCGATAGCCGGAGAGGTGGGCGGTGACGCGACAGGCGAGGGTGACCATTACCTGCCGATGGTAGTCAGGGGTAAGCTCTCTCCAGAAACCATCGGGTAGGAAGCCGTATTGAAGGAGTTGTTCGGTCCAGTCAGCGGCTTCGCGTACCAGTTCCGGGCGATGGAGGGCGCGGCCCCATGGGATCAAGCCTTCAATGTAATAGGGAACGAGGTTGCTCAGACGCTCGTAAGGAAAGGCGCGGGTGACGGCAAGGATATAGTCAAAGACGCCGGTTTCGACGGTTTTTTGGCTTTCGGGTGAATAGGCTTCTTTGGTCAGGATATAAGCTTGCACCAGTGGCCATGTGGCAGCCAGCTCCATGTAGTTCCAGATTCCCCATAAGCCGTTGTCACCCCATACGTCCGTGAATGCGGAGAGGTCGATTTTTCCGTCAGTCTGTGGAGGGTAGGCAACATTTTCCCGTGTACGAAGTTGCCACTCGGGCATCACTTTGGCCAGACGGTGGAGGATCGCCTCTACGGTTCGGGCGTCAGCGCTATCCCCTTTTAAGGTGTAGCGAAGGGCGTGGAGGAGGGCGGCGTCCCGGGCGAGATAGGGATGGCGCCGGGGATCGTCCTGCCCGGAAAAGTCAGTCCCTTCCCAATCGTTCCCACGAGTGGTCAAGAGGCGGGCGGGATCTTTGGGGAGGCGGGCGATGCGGTCCTCCAAGACGGCGAGGGCGCGGCCTTTAAGCGCATCGTCGTTAGCGAGAAAGGCATAACCAATGACGGCGAGGAGGTCGTCGTGCATCTTGTTCTGCGCCCGCATCCGCTGGAGGTCGATCACTTCCCGGTCTTGGGTGTTAACCGTTTTGATCAATTCAGCGAGCGGTGCGCTTTGCCAGTAGTCGAGAGTTTTCACGAGATGCCCCAAGGCGTGGGCCTGATCAAAACGGAGGAGATCGGCCAGCGGTTGCGCGTCTTTTCGCTCGTCGAGTTCCCGATGGCGGTCGGCGATGAGTTCGAGATTCCACGGTTTCGCGAGATCGGCTACAGCGGTTTGAACATAGGGATTAAAGAAGAGCTGGCGCACGGTCGCCTCCTCCAGCTTGGGTTGGGCTTTGGCCTCGATCAACAGGGTGAAGATCAGAAGGAAGAGGAGGAGCGGTTGCCTGAAAGGGGCAGGCAAGGTGGAGGTTAATGAATTCATTCGTAATGTTATTGTTTTATCAGGGGAAAGGGAGCTTTCACGAACTCCGTCTGGTGCAGGGAGTCGTGGGCTGAGAGTGGGGGGATGGAGAGGTGTCAGGCGATTCCGGCAGTTTGGCGGGCAGCAGAGCGGGCGGGGGAACTCTTCCGTGTGCGGGGGCGCGTTTCCCAGATTTCGACAATGCGGCGGGGACGTGCAATGGAGCCGGTTCGGATCGCTTCATCGAGCATTTCGACGAGGTTGGTGATCATCGGTTCGGTATCGTAGTAGAGCGTCTCGAGCATCTCATCCGGTGCCGTCGGGGCATCCTTGAGCCATCCCTGCACGATGCAGAGATCATCGGGAATGCGGATGCCGGTCTGGGAGGCGGCGAGCAGGACGTCGTGGCTAAAGGTGGAGCCGTTGAGGATCAACCCTTCCGGGCGTTCGGGGCGGCTCCATAGCTCACGCAAGGCGCTCCAGCCGGCGCCGGTGGTGTCGCCGCTCCATTCGGTGTTGTACCAATGGTCGTGGACTTCGAGGCCGAGTCCGTCGAGGAGAGTGCGCAAGGTTTGGTCACTCCAAACCTCTGATGGCCCCTGATAGGAAAAGTTGTTGAGGTGACCGTGAAACGCTTTGCCGCCGAGGTAGGCGACTTTGCGCCGCCCTTTGGCCAGAAGGCGGTTGGCTGCTTCGATAATGTAGGTGGTGAAGTTGCCGGTCACCATGTTGCGATGCAACTCCCCAATGCCGACGACCGGGATCTGACGCTGATCGAGCGGAGATTGCCATTTGGGGGAGGGGAGGATGTCGAGGGCGGCGACGGCAGCCACTTCACCAGCGGCGACATCTTCGAGAAACTCCGGCGCATCTCCGAGGTAGACCCGGGCGCGGTAACCGGCCCGACGGAGGAGTTGTTGGCATTGATAGAGAGGGCGGCTCTGGACGAAGCTATAGGGAATCCTGCTTAAATCGAGGTGACAGAGGATGGCGACCAGAGGCTTTTGCTGTTCCTCCGGTTCGGCGAGGACGAAGGTGCCGCTTCCTTGGCGGCGGATGAGCTGCCCCTCCTTGACTAGCGTCTCCACCGCTTTGCGCAGGGTCGGAATGGAGACGCCCATGTCGCTTGCCAGTTCGTTCTCCGGCGGTAGCCGCATCCCCGGTTCCGGGCGGGTCAGGAAACGCTCCCGCAGGCAAGCTTCGATCTGACGGTAAAGGGGAGTCTTGGAGAGGCGGCTTTTCATGTCGTCTTTTATGAATTCATAAAATAGGTTAACGCCTTTCGGTTGGCAAGTGTCAAATTCGGGAGGCGTGGGAGTTTTTGTGATCGGGAGCGATGGCGAGGTAGCGGAAAGCTTTTCGATGTATCAAAAATGAGAGTTGTGAGGGTCTTTGCTTTATTTAGAGGGCGAAGAGTAGCGATTTCTGTCGCTCTATGAGACAAAATACGCATTAAGAGAGCAGTTTACACACCTAACTCAAGATAAGTCGTTATCTCCTTCTTGAGGTACGCAATAATGCTTATCATAGGAGAAAAGGTTTCTTTTTTGTCAAATTAGGCTTCAAATCAGGATGGAAATCTCTAAAGGTCGGTTTGGATTTTCAAAACTGCGACTCCTCATTTCTGATCCTGCACTTCAATGAAACGCCTGCTATTTTCCTCCCGTTCTATTTGTACCTCCCTCCTCGCCCTCGCTGCGGTGCCGACGCTGGCGTTGGGTGAGGCTTCTTACAGCACCGGTTTTGGCGATGGGGGATGGCGCAGCGATGACACGCGAAACGCAGCCGGGGAAAACCTGATAGCACCGGGGGTGGTGCACTTTCCAACGGAGGTCAATGCAGTGGATGATCTCGGGCAGCTTCAGGCCCAGATCCGTTGGCAAAACTATTTTGGCTCGCGCGGTAACCTCGGGGGCGTGGCTCTGACCGGGGGCGATCATGGTAATACCAAGAGCACGATCAGTCAGATCAATGTCGATGACGGGTTTGGGCTGACTCATGAAGTGTTCAATGAATCGCTTTCGATTGTTTATCGCTGGGCGCAACTCAACAACAATCAGGGGCCCGGTTTTCGGATTGGGATTCGCTCCAATTTTTATGAGAGCGATACCAGTAACCTCCCAAACCCGATTCCACGTTCCGGAGAAGGGGCGTGGGATCTGATTCTGACGGCACCGGCGGCCGGTTCAGGGGTGCGGTTGCAGACGCTCGATTTCGCGACGACGGAGTGGCATGTTTTTCAACGCGCCGGAGGGACGTTTTTCAATGACACGACGCGCGTGACCGAAGGCGGGGTGACATTGAGCGATCTTGCTGCTGGAAATTTTCTGTTCTCCGGGGAGCCGACGGGTCCAATGTCGCCCGGAGATCAGGCGATGTGGGACGCCCGGAGGGAGACGCTCATGGAAGCGCTTTTTGGAACCTCGCCGGGTGTCAATGAGGCGAAGGTGACCAATGTGCAGTTCGGCCTCGGTTCCGGACAGGTCGGCGGAGACGGTTTGGTCGACTGGGCGAGGATCAGCTTTGTCGATGACGGCAAGTTGATTGATTTCGCAGCGGATAACCTCTCTTTCTGGACGGGAGATTCAGTGGGTGGCGATTTTTTTGACGCTGGTAACTGGGACGGACCGCTTCCTTCCGCCACGCAGAATGCCCTCTTTGATGGAAGCGCCGGGACGGTCACGGTCAGCGGAACCGGGCGGGAGGCACGGAGCATCGGGGCGGTGGCCGGGGAGACGCAGCTGGAGCTTGCGCCGGGGAGTGATCTGACGCTGAAGGATAACGGGTTCCTTTTTGCGGAATCGGGGGCAACGCTCACCGTTGCGGGTGGCGAAGGGAGTCACGTCATCGCCTCAACGGTGGAGGCATGGGGTGGCAATGATCCTTCGGAGAAAGGGCGGGTCGTCCTTTCCACCAAAGTGACGCTTCATGGTGGTCTTGATGCTCTTGGTAACCCGCTTCCACAATCGGGCCGGGGGGGATTGTATGGTCTAGTGGTCGGCACGGGTGCCGAGGTGGAGATCGCCGAAGGGGCGGAGGTTGCTGTTCGTAACCCGGGCGGCGGGGCGCATGTCCGCGTCGGTGAGAGCGACGGCCTGATCACCGCCAAGGGGGTGCTGAAAGTGACCGGTGGTTCGCTGACGATCGCCGGGGAAGATCACGCCGGGAGTCTGTTTGTCGGCGACTGGGGGGCGGAGGGAGAGGTCGATCAACAGGGGGGAACGGTGACGTTGACCGGCTCTTTTAACGTCGGCAATCAAGGTGGGAAGGGGAGTTACAACATTAGCAGCGGCACGCTTAATCTGATGAGCGGGCTTTATAGCCTTGGTCGCAATAATTATAATTCTGCGTCGACCGCTTCGCAGGGGACGCTCCGGATTTCCGGCGACGGGCTGGTCGATCTCCACGGCGGGACGTTTTATGCGAGTAATCGCGAGGCGGGTGGCACCTCTCCGGGTGGCACCGGGTTGATCGAGCAGAGCGGCGGTACGCTGCGCGTTCGCTCGGGAGCGGCGGCGCTTTATCTGGCCGGCTACGGGAATGTCGACGGTCTCGATAGCCGTTACACCTTGAGCGGCGGGGTGCTCGAAGTGGCCGGGGATCGCTTTCGTGCGCGGCAGTCAGGGACGACGGGGGAATATCTCTTTGAGCTCGGCGGCGGAACGGTGCGGGCGTATGAGTCGGCGATGTCGACTTCCGTGGCGGCGACGCTGCTCGATTCGACCACCAGCACGCTTGATTCCAACGGTCTCGGGATGACTTGGGCCGGGGTTCTCTCGGGAGGGGGGAGCTTGAACAAGAGCGGCGACGGGACGTTGATCCTTTCTGGTCTCAATACTTATAGTGGCCAGACGCTGGTGAGCGCCGGACGGCTTCAGGTCAATACGCAAACCGGGAGCGGCGCGGTGATCGTCTCCCAAGGGGCGAGCCTTGGCGGCAACGGTTTGATCAAAGGCGCGGCGACGATTCACGGCGCGCTTAACCCCGGTAACTCGCCGGGGATGTTGACCTTTGAGGCCGGTTTGACGCTCTCCACTACTTCGGTGACGACCTTGGAGATCAACGGAACCGGCACGGGTCAGTACGATCGGATCACCGTTTCGGGTGGGATTTTTGAGATCGAGGGAGGGGAACTGCGGCTGCAACTCGCCTCGCTTTCCGATGGGGACTACGTGCTCGATCTCTTTGAAAATGCTTCATCGATTCTTGGCGAGTTTGATTCCGTTGCGATTTACGATCAACTCGGTGTGGAACGTTTCGCGTTGAGTCTCGGAGGGGGAAGTTGGGGGCTCAGTACGCAGGTGGGCAGCGTGGTTTACAACTTCGGATTTGAAACCGCTTCTGGCACTTTCAGTTATCAGGTGGGGGAGGACTATCTCGCCGTGCCGGAACCGGGGACGTACGCCCTTTTGGTGGGGGCGGGGGCGGCGCTTTGGATGGCGTCGCGCCGGCGGCGGATGGCTTGAGGTCGCTTTAACCTCCGGCGGCGACGCGCAGGATTTCGAGGCGGTCGCCGTCGCGCAAGGTTGCGTTCTCCCATTCGCTGCGGTGGAGCGCGGTGCCGTTGTGCTCGATAAGCAGGAGCGCCGCCGGGAGCCCGAGGGCGGCGATCACTTCCGGGAGGGTGCGCACGTTCTCGAAAGTGCGGGTTTCGCTATTGATGGTCAGCTTCATGCGGTGAGGATGGCGGCGTCCCAATCTTTCCAGACCGGCTCATATCCTTGGGAGCGGAGCAGCGCGGCGATTTCGGCCGGAGAGCGGGAGTCGGAGATTTCAAATTGCCCAGTGGCGGTATCGTCTTCGCTCCGGTTTTCCAGCGCGATCTGCCGTCCGCGGATGGTCCGGTGGAGCGCCTCCTTACCTTGCCCGGTGTAGCCGCCCGGTTCGGTGTGGCTTCCGGCGCTCATCATGGTGATGCCGAGCGGGATGAGCGCGTCGCGCAGCGCGGGGCTCTCCCGGGTGCTCAGGATGATGCCGACTTGCGGGAAGCAGATCCGTGTGGCGCAGATGAGTTGCACAAATTCACGGTCCGGGAGGGAAAAACGGGGCTGGAATCCCCCAGCTGCCGGGCGGATACGGGGGTAGGAGACGGTGAACTGCGCCTTCCAGCAATGCTTGAGGAGATATTCAAGGTGGGCCGCTGTGGCCAGTGCCTCTTGCCGCCATTCCCAAAGACCAAAGAGCGCCCCGATGCCGATGCGGCGGAACCCCGCTGCGTAAGCCCGTTCGGGGCATTCAAGCCGCCAGGCGAAGTTCTTCTTAGGGCCGCTGACGTGAAGCTCCGCGTAGGTCGCCGGGTGGTAAGTCTCCTGATAGACGATCAATCCCTCGGCCCCGGCCTCGACCATCGGCCGGTACTCTTCGGTTTCCATCGGGGCGACTTCCAGCGAGACGGCGGGAACCTCTTTGGCGATGGCGCGGATGCACGCTTCGAGGTAGCCGTTGGAGATAAATTTCGGGTGTTCCCCGGCGACGAGGAGCAGGTTGCGGAAGCCCTCTGCCGTCAGGTGGCGCACTTCGCGCTTGAGTTGCTCGACCTCCAGCGTGACCCGTACGATCGGGTTATCGCGTGAGAAGCCGCAATACTGGCAGGTGTTGATGCACTCGTTGGAGAGGTAGATCGGGGCGAAGAGCCGCATCGCTTTGCCGAAATGGGCGAGCGTGGCTTGATGGGCCTGCTGCGCCATCGCCTCCAGTTCGGCGTCGCTTTTCGGGGCGAGCAGATCGGCAAAACGCCGCAGGAGCGGCGAGAGGGTCGGAGCAGGAAAGACGTCGGCAAAACTCATGAACGCTCCCTATCATGCAATGTGGGGGCGCTTGCTGCAAGTCGTGTTGGTGCAAAAGAAAGAGTGTGGCTTTCGCGCGAAACGGCTACCGTGGCGGGGATGATTGAGTCGCTCCTGCCACCTGCCCGTCCGCTGTTGATCCTTGCGCCGATGCAGGATATTACCGACCTGCCGTTCTGGCGCGTGATGCAGCACTACGGCGGGGCGGATCTCTATTACACCGAATATTTCCGGGTTCATCGCGACTCCACGCCGGAGCGTGGCATCCTCGCTTCGATCGACCGGAACCCGACGGGACGCCCGGTGATCGCGCAGATGATCGGCGAGCATATCCCCTCTCTGGTCCGTACGGCGAAGGCGTTGCAGCAACATGCGGTCGTCGGGATTGATTTGAATCTCGGGTGTCCCGCGCCGGTGGTCTGTCGCAAGAACGCAGGGGGCGGGTTGCTTAAGCATCTCGACCAGATCGCGGCAATTCTCACCGCCTTGCGCGAGGTGGTGGAGGTCGCTTTTACGGTGAAAAGCCGGATCGGGTACGATCACCCCGAGGAGTTTGATGCGCTGCTGGATTGTTTCGCTGCGCACGAGGTCGACGCCTTCACCATCCACGGGCGTACCGTGCGCGAGATGTACCGCACGCAGGTCCATCTCGACCGGATCGCACAGGCGGTGGGGCGGCTCAAGGCGCCGGTCTTTGCCAATGGGAACGTTCTCTCCGTCGCGCTGGCGCGAGAGACGATGGAGCGGACCGGGGCTGCCGGATTGATGATCGGGCGCGGGGCGATCCGTAATCCGTGGCTTTTCTCCCAAATTCGGGACGCCTATGAAGGGCGTGAACCGTATGCCCCGACGTTGCGAGATTTACGAGCTTATATTGATCACCTCTTTGCCGAGACACGGCTGCCGCATTTGAGCGAGGCGGCTAATGTCGCCAAGATGAAAAAGTATATGAACTTCATCGGACAGGGGATCGGGGAAGAGGAGGCGTTTCTGCGCCAGATCCGTCGGGCGCAGACGGAGGAGCAGTTCCGTACGCTCTGTGATGAGCACCTTTCCAGCGACGAGCTTTTCCCGCCGGAGCCGGGGCAGCGTGCTCTCTTGTGCAGTCGTAGCGAGCGGCTGTGAGGAAGGGGAAAAAGAGGCGAGCGGCGCCGTGATAGGCCGGACCAATCAGGAAGCCAAAAAAGCCACCTCCGCCGTTCATGGGCAGAGGTGGCTTGGGTAAAAAAAACCTTCGAGGGCAGCCGATTACGTCCCGCTCTTCTTCGAGCGGCGGGTCCCCGCCGTGCGCCCCTGACGGGCCTTGAAGCGAGGGTTGGACTTGCAGATCACGTAGAGCGTGCCGTTGCGCTTCACCAACTGGCAATCCGAGTGGCGGGCTTTGGCGGATTTAAGAGAACTGAGAACTTTCATGGGATGTTAACAGAGAATGGAGACAAAGAGGAGAGGGACGTCGCGAAAGCCTCAGGCACCCGGCTTCGACTTGATCGCCCGGCGCATCGCCTGAGCGTTGGCAAACCGCTTGTTGAATTTCTCGATGCGGCCTTCGGTGTCGACGAAGGTGTTCTCCCCGGTGAAGAACGGGTGCGAACTGGCCGAAACGCTCACCGGCAGGACGTAGTGCTCGATACCGTCGATCACTTCCGTTTCATTCGACTTCTTCGTGGAACGGGTGATGATGCGAGACCCGTTGGTGATGTCCACAAAGACAACGGGATGGTAAGCTGGGTGAATATTTTTTTTCATAAAACGGTAATCGTGCCTGAAGATGAATGGTCCAGTGTGGGGGAAGAGAGCATGGAAATCAATGGGAATCTCTACCTTCCCAACTGCTTTCCACGGTTTCTTCCCGGTTTCCCTCTTTTTTAAAGAGCAGGACGCGACCGGCGTCACGGCAAGGGGAACCGTGGATGACTTCGCATCTGCGGCTCGGGTTGGTTGTCTTGATTGCCGTTTTTCCGGGTCGGAAACTGGGGCGGCGATGTTTTTCACTCCGGGCTTTAATCGCAAGCAAAAAATGATACAAAATGGGAGTTTTCCTCTATGACCCCGTTTGCCGAAGAGATTGCCCATGAAATTGCCCGCAGCGGGCCGATGACCTTCCGCCGTTTTATGGAGCGGGCGTTGTACGATCCTGAACATGGGTATTACGCCTCGGGCCGGGTCAAGATCGGGCGGGAGGGCGATTTTGTGACCAGTGTGAGCATAGGGCCGCTCTTTGCGAAACTCGTGGCGCTGGAGATCCGGGCGATTTGGGAGCGGCTGGGGGAGCCGGAGCGCTTTACGATGGTCGAGCAGGGGGCGGATGGCGGCGATTTCGCGCACGACTTTCTCTCGGCACTGGTCGGTTTTGCTCAGGGCGAGCCGGAGCGGTGGGGCGGTTTTGCGGCGGCGTTGGAATATCGGATTGTTGAGCCGTTTGCGGTTCACCGGCGGCGGCAGGAGGAGCGGCTCGCCTCTTTTCAAGGGAAAGTGACGTGGGCCGGGGCGCTGGAGGAACTGGAGCCGTGGGAAGGAGTTCATTTTTCCAATGAGTTGCTCGATGCTATGCCGGTGCATCGCGTGGTCTGGCGAGAGGGAGCGGGATGGCGCGAGCGGTATGTGAATGAGGCACTGCAGTGGGAAGACGGGCCGCTTTCGACGCCGGAGCTGGCGGCGGCGCTTGAGGGGGTGCCGCAGGTGGAGGGGTATGAGAGCGAGGTGGCGCTGGAGACGCAACGGTGGATCGGGGCGGTCGCGGCGCGCATGAAGCGCGGCGTGGTCCTCCTTGCCGATTACGGTTTTTCCCGCAGCGACTACTATCTCCCCGAGCGGCGGGAGGGGACTTTAAGCGCCTATCGCAACCAGCAGCGGCAGGAAGACCCCCTTGCCAACCCCGGCGAGGTCGATCTCACGGCGCATGTTGAGTTTACCTCGCTCACCGAACACGCCGAGGCGCTCGGTTTCCGGCTCGCCGGGTTTACCGACCAGCATCACTACCTTGTCGCGCTCGGTAAGGAGCTTTTTCACGATAGCGATGCCCCGCCGACACCGGAGGAAACCCGGGAGCGCCGTGCTTTTATCTCGCTGATGCACCCCGGCCTGCTCGGGCGTGCGTTCCGTTTCCTCGCGCTGACCAAGGGAATCGACCCGCTGCCGCCGCTCCCCGGCTTCGCCCTTTCGCCGGAACCGCGAGGGGCGTTGGGGGTTTAAGTTCGGTCAAGCGTCCCAATGGATGCGCGTGACCCAGACGCTACCGTCGGAGCCGTACTTTTCGCAGCCGTGCGGCTGCATCCATTCGGCGTCGGAGACCCACGTTTCCTGATCACTGACCTCGGCGACGGCGAAGTTCCCTAACCGCGCACCACGGTTGGGCATGAGGATGACCTCTGTTTCGCGGAGGACTCGGAGGGTTGCCGGATCGACCTGTGCCATAAAAAGGGGGGCGCGGTGACGCATGACGTGATCATTATCTGCCCCGCGCCGGGTATAGGCGAGGTAGAGGCCGTGGCGGGGGTGGGTGATCCAGTGCTGCTGGGTGTTGTAGTTGCCGAGGTCACTCCCATCGTCCCAGCACCATGGGATCGGGTCGCTGAAGTGGAGTCCGTCATCAGAGACGGCCACATACCCTTTGAGGTCATTGCGCAGGGTGAGGTAGTAGCGCCCGTTGTAGCGGGTGATTGACGGTTCGTAGAGACCTCTCACCTCTGGTACGGTCAGGACGGGGCCGTTTTCGTGGTAGACGAGGGTGTCGCCCTCCACCCGACATCGGACGACGGTTGAACCGTAGAGGGGCGACTCTGGCGTGGGCTTCAAGGAGATAGGGAGCAGGAGATCACCCTCGGGGCTTTCGACCCATTGGGAACTGCCTGCGCCGCTGTCGATGAAGCACGGCTCATCCGGCATGGCGAGGGTCTTCCACGGGTGCCAGCTTCGGGCGGCGGCGTCGTAAAAGGCGTAGGCGGTCTCGCGTGGACGCGGCTCGGCGACGTGGCCCCCTTGGTAATAGGCTGTATGCCCGGTGCCGATAAGTCGACCCGAGGCAGAATGCCAGCGGGGGGTGAAGTCGCAGACGACTTTTTCCCGTCCGCCGCCGAGGTCCAGCCGGGCGAAGGTGGGTAGCTCGAGTGGTTGGCTCCAATGCTGACCGAGGTCGTCGGTGTGCACTTCAAACAGGCCGGAGAAGTAATCGCTACGGTCGAGCTGGATCGTTTGCATGGTCATGACGACCAGTGGCTGCGTTCCATGGTGGCCGCTTTGGCCGGGCGGGATCGCGCCGAGCCGGGGCTGTGCCCATGAGTAGCTGGCGTCGAAGAGACGTACCGGGGCGGTGAGTTCGACGCGGAAAGGGGTGCTCATTGGAGAAATGGCAAGGTGGTGTTCTGGACCGAAGGGTAGAGAAGGCGTTTGCACGCTTTTGTATGGATGATCCCCTACCTTAACCTTACGGGGTGGTTTCGGTACAAGCTTTATGACAGGAGTGTGCCAAGGGGGGGCTCAAGGAGCGGCGCAAGAACCTGCTTTCTCAATCCGCGAAGATGCTCAAGGGAGTTGATAGTCGGTCAGGTCGACATGACTGGAGACCCAGCCGTCGTTGAGATCGACAATCTCCTCCCGGGAGAGGGCGCGGACGCTTCCATCTGCAAAGAAGATGTTGGCTTTGGAATGGTGCCGCGCATGGATCTTGTCTGCGGCTGAGTACATGATTTCCAGATAGTATTGCTGGCCGACCCAAGCGCCTACTTTGGAACTGTCAGCGAGGATGATATGGCGAGAGGGGTGGGCGATCTTTTGGAGAATAAACGCCGGTTCGTTAAAGTACGGGGAAGGTTGACGGCGCAGGCCGTAGGCACGCATGGGGGTGTTGTCACTCCATTGATAGGGCGGGAAGGAGGGGCAGACAACGGGGGCCAAATCGGGGAGGTATTGCTTGCGCTTGAGTTGCTGATGCCAGAGGTATCCCTTTTGGGGATCGTTCTCGTACCCTTTGGCGTTGAGAGGCATGAAGGCCGTTAATGAGCGGCCACTGTGATCGGCGGCATGGCTTAGAAGAGCGATGCCGCACATCCGTAGATTGGAGATACACTTGCTGTTTTTGGTGCTCTCTCGTGACGATCGCATCACCCCGAAGCCGAGAAGCGAGAGGATAGCTACGATGAGCAGCGCCACCATCAACTCCGGCAGGGAGAAGGCGGCGCGGGGGGAAGAAGGTGGCTTCATGGGGCTTTGGGAGCGGTCGCGGCGGCGGTTTCCAGAGCGATCAGGCGAAAGCTTTCTTTCTCGATGACGAGGTCGCTCAGGGAGAGGGGGATTCCGGTGAGCAGATCAAACGCCCGGACTTCTCCTGCGGGGAGTTGGAGTTGATCGCGTTGGATCATCACGGCACCTTGCTGCTTCTCCTTTGTGAAGTTGCCGACAGCGAGCACGGCTTTCCCCGGTAACTGGTAGAGCGAGACGTGGAGATCGCCCCCTTCGACGTTCACTGCCTTCTGTTGATGGTAGGGTGAGAAGGTGAGTTGAGGGTTTCTCAAACCCCAGCGATCAAGGGCGTTGTAGATCCCGTTGATATAGGCAGGGTTGCCCCAGATATTCCAGATCGGTGTGTTGGAAAGGAGGGCTTGCGTCAGGAAAGCATCATTGAGGGGGATCGACTTCATATTCTCCCCGCGCAAGGCGGGAAGCAGGATTGAAGTGCTGCCGAACTGAGGGCCAAAGATGGCGCGCCACGTATCCGGGGGATAGTGAGAGAAGTAGTTCGGCTCGCGCGGGAGACGGGTCACTAGTTCCTCCCCTTCAATGAGCAGATCGGCAAAACCGTGGACAGCGCTGTTGATCCCGGCAGACATGTGTAGAAGCAGAGCGGTGGTGGTCCCTTCGATCGGCTCACTTTCGTGCAGCGAGGTGTAGAGGCTCATCAGGTAGCGGCGCAGGGCGAGGTAAGGGGTAGTGGTATGGAGCACCCCTTCGGCGTCGCGATAGCCGCAGCCGTGCTTCTCATTGCCGCACGGGTAGGCAAGGGCGCAATCGACATAAACCGCTCGCAGGTCAGCCTCTTTGACCAGGCGATCGATCGTCCAGTTTTGCAATAGGGCTGAGGAGCTGTTGACGCAGCCCCATTCATAGGGACCATGTGGATTTCGCCATTGATCAGCGAAGATTTCCCATTCGCTGGCGCGGGTGGAGATAATATTGGGGGCGATGTACCACGGCATCGTCAGCCCCCGCTCGCGCCAACGCAAAAGTTCTGCCTTGAGATCGGCGGGGCTGGTGACGTGGAAATCACAGAAATCGTAAGGCTTCTTTTCGTGGTAAGGTTTGAGCTTGAGATCGACCTGCCACGGACTAGGGAAGGCGGCTTGAGCTTCCCCCTTGCTTCCCGAACCGAAGCGGAGCTGGTGCCGGGCAGAGGCGGAGAGCGGTTGGCGCGTCGGGGTGGCTTGCAGTCCGAAAAGGTAGCGAACCGGGCCGGTGAGGGTAAGTGGCTTGTCGACAACGTTGATTTTGAGATCGGTCCCAGCGTTGGAATGGGTGACTTCAAAGACCTGATCGGGATTACGATGGCTCCAATGCTGGTTGGATTCGGTAAACCAGGTCAATCCTGCTTCGTCATCGCCAATCCAGAGGTGGGAAGCGTAGTTGCTGGGCAGGTGATCTTTGAGGAAGCCTTGAAGCCGTACGCCTCCGCCGTGGGCATAGATAAGGCGGGCTATTTCCGGGGAGAAAGGGAGGGTGATGGCAAGTTCCTCCAACGTTGCCTTTTCCGAGAGGGGGGTGACTTCAAGGGAAACATACCACAGGCCATCGAACTCAATGTGAGTCGTCGCGGTGATGCGGGCGGTAGGGGTCTCGCTCGTGCTGACATAAAGTCCGGCTACTTCCCCTTGTTCACGCCATTGGGGCGGCTGGGACCATGCGGCGTTGGCGCCGTCGAGCTGGATGGCTAGTTGCACTGGTGCGCGGGTGATCGCCTTTTGTTGCGATTGCATCGCGCCGGGGAAGGGGGTGCTCTGGAGCTGGTAGGTCCGTCCCCAGAAGCCGAGCGTGGCGGCATCATAGGCAATCGGAGTCCATGGGGTAGGGACTTTGGTGGGGAGTTGGCTCCATTGGAGCCACTCCGCCTTGCCTAGATGGTCGTAGCGTTGTTGATGGGCGCCGATTTTCTCCTGTGTTGCGGAGAACCATTCCAGTTGGATCGTATAGAATCCGGCGGGAAGTTCTTTCAGGGAGAGGGTTTGCGTAAAGTTGGCGGCTTGAGGATCTGGCTGGGTCGGATGTTCGAGCCGCTGCTTGCCGTCGGAATCGATGAGTTTGATGAGAGCGCGAGCCGCGCCGAGCGTGGGCGCTTCAAGGGTGATCGATTCCGTTTTGAGATCGGTCGTGATACGGAAGCGTGTCTTGCTGGCGACGGCGAGAGGAAGAGACTGGCGGTAGCCTTCCCCGGCGGTGATCAGGAGATTGGAGGCGTTTCCCGCAGGCAACTTTTGTTCAAAGGAGATTCTTCTTTCGTGTTCGCCTTCTTGTGGGAAGTCTTCCTTTCTTTGGGAGATAGCGATGGCTGCTCCTTGTTGGAGAGTGAGGGTGGCTTCGGCTTTTTCCTCTCCTCCATTGATCAAATCGAGGTTTCCTTTGATGATGCCCTCTTCCAGCAGGTTGGTATCAAGCTCCATGCGGTAGAAGGGGGCTTCGCCGCCGAAGATGATTTCCCCCATGTGGGAGAAGAACGACTCCGGCGTGTAAGACCACGATGTTTGTCCCCCTGGCTCTTTGCTGCGCCAGTTGCGAACGAAGTTGCCTAGCCAGCGGGTGCCGGGGGTGGGGGTTGTTCCCAAGGTTTTGAAAGGGATGCTGAGTTCTGCAATCCATGTCCCTTCATGAACCGAGCTTTGGTACTCCAGTCCGCTATCGGTGAGTACTTTGTCGATGTGTCGCAGGTAGTGGAAGCCGGTGGAGTTACCGATAAACTGAAAGTATTGCCATGGATCACCGGAGGGGGCAAAGAAGAGTTCAATGGAATCATCCTGAACGACTTTGATCTGGGCATTTTCCCGGACTTCGGCACGGAGGATGCCGACATCTCCGGCAGAGAGCAGCAATAGGTAGAGCCGTTCCTTGTCATAGCCAATCAGGGTCGAGAAGGTCTGGCCGGGGTGAATGACCGCTTCGCCAGCTACCATGCCGCCGACGACTTTAGCCATCTGGTCCCATTCGCCGGGGGTGATGCTGCCGTCAATCTTTGGCGGATTGGAAAGGTAAGGAATGGTGACTCTGGAAGCGGCGATGCCCGAGAGCCGTTCAATGGGAGAGGCTGCCGGTTCGGTCTTGCGTTGGGCGATCTCCTCGGGGGAGAGCATCCGGTTGAGGAGTTCGAGTTCACGGAAGGCTGTCTGGAAGTGGCCGCCCCCTTTTTTGAGATTGGCAGAGCCGAGGGAGAGATATTGAACTTCGCCCGAGGGGAGTTGGGTCTCTTTCAGAGCGGTCGAGGCGACCCGGTTGCCATCGATCCAGAGGTTAATCACGCGGTCGTTCTGAGACCATGTTACGATGACATGGCGCCACTGGTTTTTAACCCAGTCATCCATCGGAACCTGAAAAAAAGCGTAGCTATCCGGGCGTCCATAAAGAACGCATAGTCCGTAGCGGTTGCCGTCAATCCGGTATTTGTAGAGGGACCACGAGAGATCTTCATTGCCCGTTGAGGCGAGATAAACGAAATCAGCTTCCGTGGCATCCCAATCGATCGGCTTGACCCAACACGAGAAGCTCCCTTCTTTGATCGGGAAGGCCTCTCGCAAACCGAGCTTCTTTGCCCCTTCGGGAAGGTATCCGTTCTCACCGCGTTCTTCGTCACTCAGAGAGTCCAACTCCAGAAGGTTCTCGGCTCGGGCGTGCGGGAACCCGGCGCAAAACCATATCAGAAGGAGGAGATGACGAAGCAGTGACGGCCAGCCAGCGATGGCAGAGGGGCGGTGGCGTTGCGGGAGGTTCATGGACGAAAAGAAGGAAGGAGAAATCAAGCGCAATGGGTGCGTCGACGCCGGTTGGCGACCAATAGGAGTAGGCCGCCTCCAAGGAGGAGGAGATGAGCCGGTTCGGGAATGGCTACCAGGTGGAAGACGAGATCGTTGGAGTAGCTATGGACGACAGGGGCAGTCGAGGGGTTGGTGATATAGTAAGTAGCCCCAGCGCTGTAGGCCGATTTGGTGTCGGTCGTTAGCTGGAAATAGTGCGTGGGCGCAGCGGCGTCGATCGTCAGGCGAAAGCCGTACATCGTGTTGGCTTCGATGGCGACGTTCTCGATATCAAAGGTAAGGTAGCGGTTGCCGCTGTGAATGACTTTGCTGGTTCCTGTCTGGGTGGAGACAGAAGTGCGGGTGCTGGTAATGGCGTTGCTGGCAAACTTCTCGATATGAAGGGTGAAATTGAACGCCGCAGGGACGGCTGCGCCCGTGTAGATCACGATCTGATCAAGGACAAAGGCGCTGGCTGATTGGAACTGTTGGCCCAGCGAGTTGGTGTAGTTATTATTGAAACCGCTGGTAAATCCGGCGGCAGGCGGATTGGAGATGAATGAATGGGGGGGCGGCAGGGCGCTGTCGCTCAGGATGATGGCGCTCTTGGCGCTCGGTGGAGCGAAGAAGAGAGCTAGCGATGCGAGGGAGAGGAGGGTTGTTTTCATGGCGAGGCGCGGTTTTTTAACGGGCAGAGAGAGGGGAAAGAGCCGTCGGTTCGAGGAGCTTGAAACGTCCTTCGGGCTGGGGTGCTTTGGTGAGGAGCTGTTGCTGGAGCCAGAGTTCGATCGTCTTGGCCAAGTCATTAGCGATGGTCTGGACCGGGAGTTGGTACCATTGCGCCCGGACTTTGGAGGTGAGCGGGACGGCGTCGGAGCCGATGACGACGATCTCGGTTTTGTCCAGACCGGGGAGGTCCTCTTCGGTGATGGCGCTTTGGCTGTCGGCAAAGAGGAGGTCGTCGGCGAAGAGGATGCCGTCGGGCTTCTCCTTTAGCTGATGCCAGAGGGAGCGGAACTCCTGCGCGGCGCTCCCTTGACGCCATGGATTGCCTTTGAGGTTGATGAGCGAGTCATCGAGCCGGATGCCAAAGGAGGCGGCTGTCTCCTTCCAGCGTCGGATCTCAGGGGTGACGTTGCGATCATCGAGGCTGAAGGCGGCAATGGAGCGGCACCCCTTGTCGCGGAAGTATTCCAGCACTTTGTGAACACTATGGTGCAAATTACCACCGGGCCAGAAGATCGGGACCTGATGCTTGTCAAATTCGCTATACCACGAATGGTGAGGGCCGGCACAGATTGGGACAATGGCGTTCAGGCGCCGATAGCGCAGATCATCAAGCACTTCGCGGCAGGTCAGTTCCCCGATCGTGACATCCTCGGCCAGATAGCCAAGGTAGGTTCGGCTCGGGATGTTGCGTTTGAAGAGGGCGAGCCGGATGGCCTGGAGGAGATGAGGGTAAAAGGGGCTTAAACGCTGGTTAGTGATGGAACTCTCCAGCAACAGAGCGACATGCTTTTGATCGGCGGGCGTTTTGAGCGAGTAGCTCCCGCTGCCGTGGCGACGCTCCAGCGCACCCCGCTTCTCCAACTCATCATAGGCAGCGCGGATGGTGATCGAGGAGACACCGAGCGATTTCTCGACTTCGCGCAAGGAGGGGAGCTTGGTCCCCGCCGGGTTCGGCTCGATGTGATCGCGAAAGATGAGATCGGCCACTTGCCGGTAGAGCGGGGTACTTTTCTGCGGAAGAGGGTCGGGATGGGGCATCTGTGCATATACAATAGTGCATTCACAGTTGATCGCGCAACGTTTTTCTTCGCCGACTTTTGTGGCACAAACGGGCAGAGAGGGGGGTGCTGTTCTTGACAGATTTGGGTTGGGGGACATACAAAACGTTCCGCTTCCACCTGCATTTTTGCCGTTGTGGGTGGAGCGCTCGGTTTCTCCCGCCTCTTCCATGAAGCAATCCATTCGCCAGCTTTCGGTCGGCCTCGCCCTGATGGGGCTCTGTATGGCTATTCTTCTGCTCTCCGACTTGGACAATCGCGAGAGCGGTAAGGTCCGCCCAAAGGGGCCGTTGCGCGTGGCGATCATGCAGCAGAATGCGCAGGCAATCTTTGACAACGGCGTCGCCGGGGTGATCGACGGGTTGGCAGAGTCGGGCTTCCGCCACGGCGGGAAGATCTCGATCCGCAAGTTCAACCCGATGGGCGATGCCAACCTTGCCAACGCGATTGCCAAGGAGATTGTCGAGGGGAACTATGATCTCATCATCACGGCGACTTCGCCCTCGCTTCAAGTTGTCGCCGCTGCTAACCGGATGCGGCGCACGCCTCATCTCTTTACGCTGGTCTCGGTTCCTGAACAGTGTGGCGTCGGCATCTCGGGGACTGACCCGCTCGATCATCCGCCTTATCTCACCGGTTATTCGACGCGACTTCCCGCCGTGCAGGGGATTCGCATTGCCAAGGAGATCAACCCGCGTCTCAAACGGATCGGGACAATCTGGAACCCGCGCGAGCCGAATTCGGAGGTGCAGATCGTCGATGCCCGCAAGCTCTGCCGGGAACTCGGGATGGAGTTGATCGAAGCTAACGTCGATTCCACGGCGGATGTGGCGGAGGCGGCGGCGGCGGTGATTGCGCGCAGGATTGACGCCTTTTTCATCCCGGGCGATGTCACGGTGATTCCGGCAATGGATAACGTGATCCGTTTGGCGGAACGCTCCGGGATTCCTTGTTTCAATCTCTTCCCTTCAGATGCCAACAAAGGGGTGCTCTTTAGTGTCGGGGCGGATTATTACGAAGTCGGGCGCCAGACCGGGCGGCTCGCGGCGGAGGTGCTCAACGGGCGCAACACGGCGACGATACCGGTGACGGACTATATGCCGGCCAAAATCGTTCTTAATGAACAGAGTCGCCTTAAATTGCCACAGCCCGACGCATGGGATTTTCCCCCTGATCTGGTCGCCAAGGCTTTCGCGATCATTGATGCCAAAGGGGTCTCTCGCGAACAGAATCTCCAAACCCGTCAAACCACCGACGAACCGTAACTCCCTCCTATGACCCTTCTCATTGGAGCCCTGACGATGGGGCTGATCTTCGCACTCCTCGCGCTTGGCGTGCTGGTCTCCTTCCGTATTTTTGGTATCCCTGATATTACGGCAGATGGGACTATTACGCTCGGGGCTTCGGTAACGGCGGTGCTCTGCCTTCAAGGGTGGCACCCCCTTTTTGCGACGGCGCTCGGGACGTTGTGCGGGATGTTGGCGGGGACGTTGACCGGGGTGCTGCATACCCGTTTTAAGATCAACGCCTTGCTCTCGGGGATTTTGGTGATGACGGCGCTCTATTCCGTCAACCTGCGCGTGCTGGGGAGTAGCAATCTCCCGTTTACCCAGTCCAAAACGCTCGGTTCGATCAGCGAAGGGTGGGGGCGCAAGCTTCTCGGGCATGATGGGGTGCATCTCCTTGGGTGGAAAGTGAGCACGGGGGAGGTGGCTTTCTTTATCGGAGCGCTGACGGTGATCGTGTTAGCGGTCCTACTTCTTTATCGTTTTTTTCGCACGCATATCGGCGTGGCGATGCGGGCGACGGGGAATAACCCGCAGATGATCCGGGCTCTCGGTGGCAATGTGGAGCGCAATATTATTTGTGGTTTAGCGATCTCCAACGGGTTCATCGCGCTGGCTGGGTCGCTTCTTGCGCAGTATCAGGGGTTTGCCGATGTGCAGATGGGAATCGGGATGATTGTTTGGGGGTTAGCTAGTGTGATCATCGGCGAGGCGTTGACCGGGAGCCGCACGCTTGGGCTGACGCTCATTGGCGCGGTGATGGGGTCGGTGCTTTTCCGTTTGTTGGTCTCGATTGCGCTGCGTTGGGGGGTGAGTCCCAATGATCTTAAACTCATCACCGCAGTCTTTGTCTTCACGGCGCTGGTGTTGCCCGGGGTGTTGCAGCGGATGCGCCGCCGCAAGGCACGCGTCGCCCCGGCTACCTAGGAAATGCTTCCCATGCTGACGCTTACTTCCATTTACAAATCGTTCAACGTCGACACTCCTAATGTCGTTCACGCCTTGCGCGGGGTCGATCTGAGAATTGATGAAGGTTCCTTTGTCATGGTGCTCGGAATGAATGGCTCGGGAAAGTCGACGTTGCTCAACGCCGTCGCAGGGAGTTTTTTTCCCGATGAAGGGAAGATCGTTCTCGATGGTAACGAGATCACGCAATGGCCGGAGCATCGCCGTGCGAGCCTGATCGGCCGCGTGTTTCAAAATCCCTTTAGCGGAACGGCGCCCGATATGAGTATCGCGGAGAACTTTGCTCTGGCGAGCCGTCGGGGGCAGAGCCGGGGGCTAGGCTATGCTCTCTCGCGTTCTTTGATTGAAGCGGCGCACGAGCGGGTCTCGGGTCTCGGGATGGGGTTGGAGACGCGGATGCATACGGCGATCGGCACTCTCTCCGGTGGGCAACGGCAGGCGCTGACTCTTCTGATGGCGACATGGGTGAAGCCGAAACTGCTCCTCCTTGACGAACACACCGCAGCGTTGGATCCCAAGAGTGCCGCGCAGATCATCGCCCTAAGCCGCGAAATCGTCGAGCGCGACCGGTTGACGACACTGATGGTGACGCACTCCATGCAACAGGCGCTCGCGCTGGGGGATCGCCTCATCATGATGCACGAGGGGCGGGTCTTGCACGACTTCCGGGGGGAAGCGAAGAAGGCTCTCACCAGAGAGGCGCTTCTTGCCCTCTTTGACGCGGCTCGCGGGGATGGCCACGGGGTACTAGCTGACGGGGAATAGGTTAGCGGGATGACCGCTGCCGCCGCCGACTGACGAGGATGGCAAGCCCGGCTAAGCCGCCCAGAAGCAGATGCGATGGCTCGGGGACTTGCACTGGCGCGAGATAGCCAAAGGCATCGATCGTTGCCCCGACACCGCCATAGTCACTAAAGCGCAGGAGGGCGAGCTGATCGGAACTCAACCCGCTTGCATCCGTGCCGAAGCGCAGGGTGTCGATCCCGAGGGTAAAATTGCTGATGGTCAAGGTTGCCCCATCCCAATCAAGCGACTGGCTGGCGGCGAAAGAGAGAGACATGGCTCCCGTTCCCAGATCGAGAGTCGAGTTGCTCTCCAGTAGTAAAGTTCCAACGCTCTCCGCATTGGAGAGATGAGTGGAAAAGGTGCCGCCATCGAGCGTGATCGCTACCGTGTCGGCAATCTGGTGAGAGGCGTCCAGACGCAGGAGGCCGCTCCCGGCGACGGTCAGGGTCCCGTTGGCAATGGCGTTGACGCTGGGGGTCTTCCCTAGTGCAAGGATGCCTGCATGAACGGTGGTGTCACCGCTAAAGGTATTCCCGGTTGAGCCGGTAAGGCGCTGCTCGTAATTGCCGTTTTTAACGAGGTGAAGCTTTCCGGTGGCAGCGGGGAGGTCGAGTTCCCCGGAGAAGGTGCGGATACCGGTGGCAGCGGAGAGGGTCAGGGTGACTTCAGTGTTGGAGGCGCCTGCCCTCGCTAACCCCGCTCCGCTCAACCCGGCGATGGTGGCATTGGCGCGCAGGTCGAAGGAAGCACCTGCGTGAACGTTGACTAGCGTGGCTGTCGGGATGCGTCCTGCCTGAATGATGCGCAGGGAGCCGGCTTCGATCTCCGTGTCACCCGTGTAGGTAGGGATGCCGTTGCGGAGTTCCAGAATGCCAGTGCCACGCTTGGTCAACCCGTTGCTGCCGGTGAGAACGCTGCGGATCTGGAGTCGGCGTCCGGTCCCTTCGACTTCAATGATCCCGGTGGTGTTGGTTAGGGTTGTGCCCGTTTCGATCGTAATCAGGGAGCCGTCGGCGCTGCTGCGCGAGACGATCTTTTCCACCGTGGTCACGGTGGCATCCGGGGTCACGGTAAAGCTACCCGTGGCGTCGCTTCCGGCAGAGAAAATGGCCGTGTTGCCGTTGACCCATCCGGTGATGCTCCCTGCGCCGCCGCCCGTCGGATCACTGTTCCAGAAAGCGGAACCGGTCGACCACGTTCCGCCTGGAGTGGTTCCACCGGCACCGGGGGTGATGCCGTTAATGTCCCAGAAAGCATCGGCGGCACTGGCGTGGGTGAGAAATCCAAGAAACAAGGCGAGAGTAGGGAAGAACGGCTTCATGGAGAGAAATGCTTAGTATACTAAGATGAGTCGTGCAAGGTTTTTCTTCGGTGATGAATGAGGGGGGCGCTAACCTTTTCGCGGGCGTGGGGCGGGGCCAAGAGTATGCCCTTCGCGCCGGAGCACCGGGAACTCTTCGACCGGGTGCTCGGGTGCTTTACCCAGAATGGCTTCCGAGAGAATCTGTACCGCCCGCCGCCCAACTTCCATGGAGGGCGGTTCCTCCATTTCAAACCGGGTAGGGCCGGGTGGGTTACCGGTGACGATGATCGAGGCTTGTTCGGGGATCTTCACCCCGCAGTTGTTGAGCGCCTGCCGGACGTAGAGCGCCAGTTCATACCCATAAACATAGTAGAGCGTCGGGGCATCGCGGGTCAAGACAAGCTGTTCGACCGTACTGCGCACGCGGTCGTAGTACATGAAGGGAATCTCGATGGAACGGACTTCAAAGGAACTTTCATCCCATTGCCGGGAAGGGAACCGGACGCCGGGGGTGGCGTCGTCAAAGTATTCGTGAAACATAGCGACGCGGCGGTGGCCGAGTTCCCGCAACCGCTGGTAGCGTTCGGTAGCGATCGATCGGTAGTCAAAGAGGAGCGCCGTGATCCCCGGATTGTCATAGGCGAAGCCGATGCTGGCAACGGGATGGCCGCCTTGTGCGATATGGCGAAACCAGTCGACCGGGGCGGGGCTAAGGAGGATGCTCGCGTCGACATGATGAAGCCGCGCGAGATCGACTAACGCCTCGGCCGGGGAGGGGCTGCGGCGGACGGGAGCCCAACTCAGGAGGTTGGGTTCGAGCCGCGTCTGCCGTAGCTCGTGGTTGATCCCGGTGATAACTTGGGAGATGAACCCGGTGCTCAGGGAGATCAGTTCGTGATAGAAAAGCCCGATGTGGCGGTGCATCGCCAACAGATCAAGGGGGCGGACGTAGGTCCCCTTGCCCTTGATCCGTTTGACGTATCCTTCGCTTTCGAGATCGTTGAGACACCGCCGCGCCGTGATCGAGGAGACGCGGTAGTGTTGGATGATCTCTGCTTCGGAGGGGGCTAACTCGTCGGCCTTGAGTTCTCCCTTGAGAATCTGGGCGCGGAGTTGGTCCTTGATCTGTTCGTAGAGCGGTTTGGGGCGGCCTTTCATCGGTGTGAAACCCCGGAAGCTATCACGGCGCGGCGGCGGGGCGAAGCCGGAAGGTGGCAATTTCACCCGGATGAAGCGTGAGGGGGAATACGGTGCGTCCTCCGACACGCTGCGCTTCAACGGGGAAGGCGTGGCGCAGGTCGCTCACCTCTTCCACCACGGCATACTCCCCTTGAACCGAGACGTTGGCACTCCGGGGCCCGAGCCACTCTTCTTCGTTTTGAATGAAAAGGTATTCGGTCCCGCTGGTGTCGCCCTTGGCGGTACGCCGGACGGTGTTGAAGCCGGGTTGGTCGAGATGGCAGGCCGAACGGGAAAGGAGATTGCCCAATTCAGCGGCGAGGGCGTCCCGGTAATGAGCCGGGAGAAACTCCCGTGGGATTAGGATCACCTTGCCCTTGCCGCGCGGGGCGACGAGGAGTTGCTCAACTAGTGTGTCAGGATCAAGCGTGTCGTCTTTCGGCAGGCGGGTGACATGGTCAAAACTGTTCCACTTCTTTTCAAAAAGCGGCTCCCCTTCCTCTTGGGGTAGCGGGATTTCCGCCGGGAGGGGGGTGGCGCGAACGTGATCAGGCTTCCCTTGGCCCCAAGCGACGCTCCAGAGTCCTTCAAGAACCGGGCGGCGTAGCTGTTGGGCTGTCCCGATCAACCGCCACGTCGCCGCTCCGAAGCATTGCTCCATGAGCCATCCGCTCGGGAGGCTCTTTTCATCATACAACCCGGCGGGACCAAAGAGAATCAGCTCTCCCCCGGACTCAACCCATTTGAGGAGCTTCTCCTGCATCGCGCGGGTGATGAACTGAGAAGGGGGAAGGAGCAGGAGATCGTAGTTCTCCAGCTTGTCCTTGCCTTGAGCCAGCGCTTGTTCAAACGTATAGCCATAGCCGATCTGTTCACGACGCAGGAATTGGTTCGTGGTATAGATGGAAGGCATGTACCAAGTGACATGCTCCTGTTGTTCCAACTGGAGATAGGCAACGCGACGCGGGAGGACGGAGCCATCCAGCACGCGGCCAAAACCCCGGATGAACGACTTCATCCATGGGAGGTAAGTCCAGTTCTCATTGAGAACGGTGTAGTCAGAGCCATGAGTCGCGACACTATGCCACGCCTCTTCGCGGTAAGGGCGCCAAATCTGGATGCTCTTGGTGCCCCATGCGGCATAGCCCCAGTTCCCTTTGAGGAAGTTGGCGCTCGCCATCTCGACGGTATGGCGTTCCTTGATCCCGCTGGGGAGGCCGGGGTGGTCTTCGCCGGTGAGGTGATCTTTACCAAGGAAACGGCCAAGGTCGTAACCGTAGACGCGGTCCCACCCGGCATGGTAGTTCACATAGCTATCCTTGAGGCTAGCCCGTACCCATGCGAAATCGGAGAAATAAAGATCGTTGTTGCGATGAAGGAAGGTGACCCCTTCCAGTCCGGGACCGCTTTGCAATTTGCGGTAGACTTCAGCGTCGGTCAGGACGCGGAAGGCCAGCTGCCAGCGGTGCCGCGCGCTTTTCAGGGCAGGGGGAAGTTCAGGATCCGGTGCGTCGATGAGGGCGTCTGTGGAGCTGAGATCGCTACCGTAGAGCGTGTTAATCGCCGCGATCCCGCCGCTATGCTCCTCCAGAAAGCGAAGGTAGGCAGCGCGGGTGAAGGGGTCCGTCGGTGTGCCGACGATGGAGGTCGGCTCGGCAGAGAGCTCAACGGCGGCGATCACCTTGCGGTTGGCTGGTTGGCGGGTGTGTTCGCTAACAAAGGCAAGGCGCTCGCTTAGAAGCCTCTCTCCATCGGGGCTCAAAGGGTTGAGGGGAAGGATATAGGTCTTTCCCTCCTGCGGTTCGAATTCGTCCATGTTGAGCTTGAGAACGTCGCGGGTTCCCAGCTTGGGATCCCGTGCATGGACAGCGATGACGTTAGGACGTTCTTCGCGCAACAGCGTGCGCCATTTCCCTTTGTACTTAGCAAGAAGCTTTTCAGAGACGGCGAAAAGACCGTGAACCGGGGTAAAGAGCGTGCTAATTTGTTTAAGATGGTAGCGTTCCAGAACAAGGGGAAGGCTGCTGTCTTCCACCAACCCCTGATCATCGAAAGTGGTGACCGGGTAGTTTTTGGAAAAGAGGTCAATCCCTAGATCCTTGTAGATTCGCAGCGGGTTGGTCGTGTTCCCCGTAGCGTAGAGGATCGCCGGGGCTTTGCCGTTGGCAGGGAGGATGGCCGGGAGATCGGCGTAGGAGAGCTTGGCTAATTCCGGGGCGGGTTGGGCGCCGTGTTGCTGGCGTAAGGTCACTTCAAGCTTTCCGAGATCAGCTTCCAGCTTGTCGATCTCCCTCTCTAGTGCTTTGGCTGTTGGCGATTTTAGGGAGAATCCGTTGTCGACCAGATCCTGAAGATAGAGCGAGAGGTAGTAAGGGCGAAGCGAGACGAGGTTAGCCAATGCGCCCGTCGCTTCCGGGGCAGGGTAGCGGTTTTGCTGTTCTGTAAGATCGAGGGTAGCGATCTCGGTGGGGAAACGGTGGTGAAAATAGCGACTTAAAGCATCGAGCGCCGAACGGTGTTGGAGAAGTGACTTCTCCAGCGGAGCGGCTTCTTCCCCGGCGAGACGATGGGCGCGCCAGAGCCGCATCTGGAGATCGCTTAGACGAATCTGCTGTTGATTGTAAAAGTAGGAAAGAAAGAAGAAGCTTTGCTGGTCGGGGTTTTCCTTTTCCCAAGCGGTCGTGGGGAGCGGTTCGCGCTCGGTGATTGGGGAGATGCGCAGGTTACGCAGTTCAACCGTGCCGTTGCGCGACGGGTTCGGGTCGCGCGGCGTCATGATTGAGTACTTGGCGGGGCGTAGCTGGAGGTGCAACTCGGCGTTGCGGAGTTGGTCAGGAACGGTGAAAACCGCGCCGATCGTCTGCCAGTGATCGCGGTAGAGGTGGGGCAGGTGATTGTTAACCGGCCAGCCGTAACGGAAGTCGTAATACCAGCCAAAACGGTTGAATTCGGCTAGTTGTGCCGTTGGCCGCATGGCGCGACCGGTTGCTTCGCTACCCAACTCACCATCGAGCGAGACAACTTCAAACCATGGGATGATCGCTCCGGTGATCCGTGCTTCAAAGGTAAACGCCAGCTTTCTGCCCTGCCATTGCGAGAGATCGAGGCGCTGGCGCAGGGTAGGAGCGTGCCGCCCCTCCCGGCGCAGGAGCGGCGGTTCCTCCTCTGTGCCGGGCTGGATGAGGGTGCTCCCTTCGATGGTCCATTGCGGGTGTTGCCCGTCCTGAGCGCGATGGAGCGTGGGGTTGGCCAAAAGGTTAGGCATGTCGGAGTTCTCAGCAGAAAGGGAGGTGACGAGGGTCAGAGAGAACGTGGCAAGGAGAAGGTGGCGGGGAAGCATCATGACAAGGCGGGTTCAAAGAGAAAGCCGTAGAGGGTGGCATCGGCGAAATAGAATTTAAGCGAAATGGTTTTGCCTTTGAGGCTTTCCAGATCAGCGTGGTTTTGCCATTGGACGAGATGGCGCGCGCCGCGTCCTTGAATATAGCCACAGCGGTAGACAGCATAGTCAATGTGGTGAAGCCCATCTTCTGCAAGGACAGCGACGCGCAGGTGCCCGAGGTCGGCGTCCGCATAGAGGTAGAGCGCACCTCCCGGGCATTCAAAAGGGGTGGTCTCCAGCGTCGCTCCCTCCTGATCCGCGCTCCAACCGGCGAGGCGGTGGGCATCCTGTCGGGCGAGGGTAGGGAGAACGGCGACTGGCAATTCACCGTGAAACTGGAAGGAGGAGGAATAGTAGAAGTGGTAAAGATCGTTGTGAAGCGTCGGTTGTCCGCCGGAGAGGCTGATGCCATGTGGGGAAAGGCTTTTCAGGAAGGGGGTGCGTTCCGGGAAGCGGTGCCATTTGATGCCATCCTCACTATAAACCAGCTCAATCTGCATGGAGGCAATCATGTGCGAGATAGCGACCCGCTCCTCCGGGTAGCCATGGTAGAGATTAGCGAGGCCGAGGAAGAGGTGGCCATGGCGGAAGACGTGCATCCGCTCGATCTCAGCCCATTCGCCATCTTCCTCATCTGCTTCAAGGACGATTCGATGGTCATGCCAGCGCAGAAAGTCTTCACTTACCGCCCGGCCGATTTTTCGTTTGAAACCGCTCCCTTCCGGTGCATCAGGGTTTAATCCCCATGGGCGAAAGTAGGCGACGTAACGTTGATGCAAATCATCCCAGCCGAAAACGGTATCGCCATCGGAGCGACCGATCTCCGTCTCGATTAGGGCTGGTTGAAGCGGGCTCCAATGAATGCCATCCGGGGAGAAGGCGACTTTTGGCCCGGGGTGCAGGAAAGCCTTATAGAGCCGTTCGGGGTTGGGATCGTTCGGGTCAAGGATGACGTTGACTTCATAACCGGGCGGAAAGATGACATTATTCTCCCGTGTGCCAAAAAGCTCCTGCTTGCCTAGTTCGGGTAGGGTCCAGTGAATCCCGTCGTGGGATTCAGCGTAACAGGCCGCATAGGCACCGCCGGTCCACCGGGCACTGATGTCGAGATGTCCATGCACAAGGTAGTACATCTGGAAACGACCGGTCAGCGGGCTGATGACGACCGAGCGGATCATCCCTAAACGTCCATAAGCCGAGGGGGAGAACCAGCGATGTCGCCCAACGCCGGTATTGACCGGGAGGGCATGTTGATCGATGTGCGGTTTTTGGGTATGAAGAATCTTTTCGCGTTGGTCGAGTTTCTCGCGGTCGCAGAAATCGGCACCAAGGCGCAGGGTGGTCGAAGGGTAGGTAACCGGCGGGACCGGGTGGAGCCGGGCGTTGGGACTATGTTTGGCCACGGTCTGCGGGCCGAGGAGCCAGCGGGGCTGGTGATGGGTAATGATCATGGAATGGGAGCCTGACGGAAGAGGTAGAGTTCCTGATTGATTTCTGTTTTGGAGAGGGTGCGGACGGAGAAGTCGGGCATGAGGACGTTTGCCCTTTGCTGGTGGCGCAGGCGGACGGCGGTACGCGGGTTGGCGGAGGTCAGATTCCCGGCACGGATCATGTGCCAACCGGCATCCATCACTAGCCAGCGCAGTCCATTGGCGAGGGGGACGCCGCCGTTGTGATGCGTCAGATGAGCGAGCTTGACGGAGGGGACTGCCATTCCGCCGCCGACCCCTGCGCTAAATTCCATGGCATAGCTATGGCCTGTCGGTGTTTCCGGGGGGCGGCGTCCCGGGCAGTGAAAGATCCCTTGCCCTGTGGCTTTGTTGGTAATCCCGATGAGCGGGTAGAGCGCCTGAAACCATGCGGTGGTGTTGGCGTTCTGGTCGGTGCGCGGCATGAAGCCGTTGTTCTCCTGTGCATAGAGATTGATCAGGACGCCGATTTGCCTTAGATGACTGGTGCAGGCGGCGCTTTGGGCGCGGCTGCTCCAGTGGTTTAACCCTGCACCCCCCAGCAGAAGCAGCACGGCCAGAATCGTCAAAATCATCAGGAACTCCAATAGCGAAAAGGCGCTACAACGCCGTTTCGGGCAGAGCGGTTCACGTACGGGAACAGGGGTGGGGAGGGACATGCTGTGGCTAACTTAGTATACTAAGTGAATCCGGTCAACTTTTTTCTCTTTAATTTGGGGGTGGCGTTCGGACTTGCAGTAGGGGTACAAGGCAAGCTACTTTCCCGCCCTGTATGAAACACACATTGGTTACCCTTGCGTTTGCCGTTGCCGCCCTGAGTGGTTGCGCCAGCACCTCTGCTCATAAGAAGTCCTCCTGCTGCGCCGTTATTCCGCCGACGACTTGTAGCGTGGAGAAGACGAAGACCTCCTGCTGCGCCTCGACGGCGAAGTCGAAGAAAAAGACCTCTTCGGCCTGCTGCGCCTCCGGGGCAAAGGTCAAAAAGTCGTAACGTTCCTCTCTTTTTCTTTCAAGAGGCTCCACCCTGACGAGTTCGTGAAACCGTCGGGAAGGAGCCTCTTTTTTTGGTTCCGGGGGGGGAGAATCGGCGGGCGGAGATTGCGGATTTAAGGGAGATAAATGTTTTTAATATCCTTAAAAATCGGAGATAAAACAAACGAAACCTTTCTTTATAAATTTTTAAGATAAAAAAGGCTTTTCTTGCTTTTAAAGTGCCAAATAGGTATTAAAAGAAAAGAAACCATGCTTTATCGCGATCAAAATGTGCAACCGCTCCCTCTTTTCCTCGAAGAATTAGGGAAGCGGATTGAGCGCTACCGGCTTTCGCGGCAATTGCGGCAGGAGGATGTGGCAGAAGCGGCCGGGGTGAGCCGTGTGACGATTCGCAAGCTGGAGAGCGGCGGGGGGAATGTTGAGACACTGGCGCGGGTGTTGCGAGCGCTCGGGATCGGCGATCGTTTGCTGGAGATCGTCCCGGATGCCACCGTCAGCCCGTTGGATGAAAAGACCGGATCGGGTAAGCCGCGCCAGAGAGCGCGGCGGCGAAGCGCGGTGGCGAGGAAGGAGCCGTGGAAATGGGGGGATGAATGAAAACGCCGCCGATTCTGCGGGCAGAGGTGCACCTTTGGGGGCGACAGATCGGGGCGGTAGCATGGGATGAAGGGCGGGACGTCGGTGTGTTTGAATATCACCCCGCCTTTGTGGGATCAGGGATTGAGTTGGCCCCGCTTACGCTCCCTTTACAGGTAGGGATCTTCGATTTCCCGGCTCTTTCCAAGGAGACCTTCAAGGGGTTGCCCGGGTTGCTATCGGATAGTCTCCCTGATAAGTTTGGCAACCTCCTCATTGACCGGTGGCTGGTGGAGCAGGGGCGGCCTACCGGGAGCATGAATCCGGTTGAGCGTCTTTGCTATACCGGGACGCGCGGGATGGGGGCGCTGGAGTTTCACCCCTCCCGCTTCCCGCAGGAGCAGAAAAGCCAGCCAGTGGAGATCGCTAGCATGGTCGGGCTGGCTTCAAGGATTTTGTCGGAGCGCAACGGTGTTGGAGGTCGCCTCTCCGGCAAGGAAGATGAAGAGGCGCTCAGAACGATCTTACGGGTTGGCACTTCCGCTGGTGGAGCGCGGGCCAAAGCGGTGATCGCGTGGAACCGGCAGACGGGGGAGTTCCGCTCCGGACAGGTTCCCGCTCAGGAGGGGTTTGAGAACTGGCTCATGAAGTTTGATGGGGTCGACGGGAATGCCGACAAGGAACTGGCTGACTCAAAAGGTTACGGTTCTCTGGAATACGCCTGTTATCTGGCTGCCTGCGAAGCGGGAATCACGATGATGCCTAGTCGTCTCCACCGCGAAGGCGGGCGCGCTCATTTCATGACCCAGCGCTTCGATCGCACGGAAGGGGGCGGGAAACTCCATCTGCTTTCGCTCGGTGCCATGCGGCATTTTGATTTCAACCTCCCCCGGGCCTATTCTTATGAGCAGGTGATCGAGACGATCCGGCTCCTCGGGCTGGGGCAGTTGGCGATCGAGGAACAACTCCGCCGGGCCTGTTTTAATCTGGTAATCCGCAATCAGGACGATCACGTTAAAAACATTGCTTTCCTGATGAACCGGCGGGGCGAGTGGAGTTTGGCTCCGGCGTTTGATGTGACCTATGCCTATAACCCTTCGGGAAGCTGGACGAGTGAGCGTCAACTCTCCCTTCAAGGCAAGACGACCGGTTTTACGCTTGATGACCTGCTGGAGTTCGCCCGCTTTTGCGACGTGAAGAAGCGAAGGGCGACGGCGATCTGTGAACAGGTGATCGAAGCGGTCCGCCGATGGGATCAATGGGCGCAGGCGGCAGAGGTGCCCGATCCGTTGGCACAACGGGCGAAAGAGGGGTTTCGCTTGGGGCTCGTATAAATGTCTAGTCTTTTCCCGCCTGCTGCCAGCGTTGGAGGATGGCTTGCGCCTCTTCCTTGTTGGATAGAGGGACCTGGAGCGTTTTAGTTTGGATCACGCCCTGAATGACTGGCGCGATCAGTTGCCTTCCTTCAAAAACAATAGCGATCTGTTTTTTAAGATATTGCTGCGTTACTTCACGAAAGCGTTGGGTTCCCTCCGGGGTGAGATGGAGGATCAAGCCGGGTTGATCTTCCATCAGGGAGAGGGAAGAGATCGCTTCACCGGTCATGACGGGTGTGGGGTTAAGGAAGAGATCTTCCGAAGTGGTAGATAAGGAGGGAAAGGTGATCCCGGTGGGTGCCTCGGCATAGAAGGCAAAAAGAGCCGCTTGTTTTGGAGCAGGTGCGGGCCGGGGAGGTTGATGATTTTCCAGTAAAGCCTTAATCTCGGGATTCTCTCCATGATAAGAGAGGTTTTCCGTTGATGCACCGGCTCCGATCAGTAAACGGAGGGTTCCAAGGTCTTCATTGGCGAGGGCATGACTGAGCGAATGGGTATCCGGCTCGACACCATGTTCAAGCAGCCAACGGAGAACCTCCCTTCGCTGGCAGGATACCGTGAGGCTAATCAGACTTTCGCGGACCGTGCCCTCGAGCGGAGGGACCTTCCAATGGGGATCAAATCCCGCCTCCAGAATTTGCAGGGCGAGGGGATCGTTGCCGGTGATTACGGCAAAGTAGAGCGGCCCGATTCCCCCGGCATCTTCCGCTTTCACATCCGCTCCGGCATGGATCAGCGTTTGAATGACTTGCTGATGGTTGAGGGCCACGGCGCTCATGAGGGGTGTCCAGCCGTGGTCATCGGCGCTGTCGGGGGAAAGCCCCGTGCGGAGCAGTTCGCTAACCTTGGCGTTCTCTCCCCGGGTAGCGGCGAGGAGGAGAGCTTCCTGTGGCGTCCCCTCCCGGACTGGAAACCGGGCACCATGGCGGAGCAGAAGCCCGACCATCTCCCGCCTGATTGTCAGCCATTCTGAGAGCGGAAGCGTGCCCATTGGGAAGATCGGCGAGTTCATGGCTGCTTTCAGAGACGTAGCGTAGGCCAGTCCCTGTGGTGGTTGCTCGAGGCCGAGATTCGGATCGGCCCCGCGTTCGAGCAGGTTGCTGATATTTTCCTTAATGGTTGAATAGAGAAACGGGGTAGCCACCACCCGGGCCAGAATACTGATGCCCTCTTTATCTTGCAGGTTGACCTCCGCACCGTGATGAAGCAGGGGAATCACTAGCGATTGTTGGCCAAGGCTCATCGCTGTTGCCAGTGGATATTGATGGAATGGGCCGGGATTGGGGCGGTTGGGGTCAGCCCCATGTTGGAGGAGAAGGGTTACGACTTGCGTTGCGTTGCGGATACTTTTTGGGTCGCTCTTTGGCAAATTCCCGAAATAAGCGAGTTGGGGGGCTTCCCCTAGATAGAGTTGAGCCAGACCAAGTGCATTTCCGTGCGGAGTGACGGCGTTGGGGTCTGCTCCCGCTTCCAGAAAGAGGCGCACGCAACGTGGTGCCCGGTTGTAAAGGGCACAATGATACGGTGTCATCTGTTGCGCATCTTGAAGATCAGCCTTCCCGCCGCGATCCAGAAGCAGGCGGAGCAGCTTCACCTGATCATACATGGTGGCGACGTGGAGTGCACTCTGGCGTTGGTCTCCGTCCGCCCGGTTAGGATCAAACCCGGCGTCAAGAAGCAGGGTAGCGATCTCCAGTGCCTGTTCTTCGGTGGCAAATGGCGACCGGGCCGTATCAATGAGGAGGGAGCTATCAGTATTGAGCTTCGCGCCCCGTTCCAACAGAAAACGGAGGGTAGCGACCGAGCCTCGCGAGATTGCGCTTTGGGCGGCTTCATTGGCCTGTGCCTGAAGGTCGACTTTCTCTGTCAATAGCTCCAGCGTCTGGAGCGCTCCGGTTCGCGCGGCTTGCAGGAAGAGATCGTCCGGCGATACCCCTTCATCGAGCAGGAGCCGCAAGGTCTCGGGTTGGTTGCATCGCGCTGCCACTTTCGCGGCTTCTTTTCGGGCTTCCGGGGTGGCTTCGGGGAGGAGGCGGGCGAGCGCACGGCTCTCTCCTGTCCCTGCCGCATAGAGGAGAGGGTCGATCGGATCACCCTTCTCTTCGTGCAGATAGCGGGCGATGGCCGGGTGGCCCATTTGCAACGCCCATTCGCTCCATGATGAAGTCGACCGGTTAGCGCTTTTCTCGTAAGTGAGGGAAGCCCCGGCTTCGACTAGCAGGCGGGCGATCTCTTCATGGTTCCATAAGATCGCCCGCTCTAACGGTTTGGAATGGCCGTAACGGGTAAGCGTCTTCGCCTCAAGATCGACCTTCCCGCGTAGAATCTTCCGTACCCGCGCCGAATCGCCCGTCTCGATCGCTTCGGTGAGTTGCTCCTCCGGTGGGAAAAGATCTGATTCGTTGGATTTCGCAGCACGGGTTAGCGTCCCAAGCCCGAGCGCCACCACGAGCGTTACTCCAAGCAGTCCCCCCCAGAAGGTCGGGCGGCGGTAGGTAGCGATCTGGCGTAGCCGTGCCATCAAGGCCGGGCGTCCCTCGAAGATGCCGACCGCCCCCAATGGCGTCCGCGGCGGTGTTCGATTTTCCAGAAAAGCGAGCAGCGCCTCGCCATACTTCTGCGGTTCGGGGAGATCGCGCAGGAGCGCTTCGTCACACGCCAGTTCCCGGTCGCGCCGCAGAAGCGCCAGCGCATACCAGATCATCGGGTTAAACCAATGGAGCGCCCCGGCTAGCCATGCGAGCCAGACTATGAAGAGATCGCCCCGGCGCACATGGGTCATTTCATGGCGCAACGCCAGCGCGATCTCCTCCGGCTTGCGGCGTTCTTCCAGCCCCGGCGGTAGGAGAATCAAGGCCTGCCAGAGACCGGTCGCCATCGGCCCGCTCGCGGCGTCGGTGACCAGCAACCTGACGCGGCGCAACCCGAGCCGCGCCCGTTCCTCCTCAAACAAGGCGGCAAGAAGTGGCGGGGTAGGAACGGCAAGCCGTTTCGCCCGGCGTTGAAGGCGGCGGCAGGAGGCCAGCCCGGTAAGGAGAAAGACCCCCGCCCCGATTGCCCAGAAGCACGCGATCCACGGAACCGGCGGCGCCGAAGGGGAGATCGGCCCGCCTCCCATCGGCTTCACCACGGGCGGCGCGGCAGCCGGGAGGGGCGGCACTTCCACCGGTGGAGCGGCTTTTTGCGGGAAGGCGGGAGCGGTCACCGCCTCCTCCGGCAGCCATTGGTAGAGGCTAAATGGAGCCGAAGGGAGGGCCGGGAGGAGCAGCCGCAGGAGGACGGGAATCCAGAGCGCATAACGCCACTGCGCCGGAAGCCGCCGCCCGAAAGCCCGTTGCAGCAGGATGACGGCAACCACAAGAAGCCCCCCTTGCCACGACGCCTCCCAAACGCTCGCCCAAAGCATCTCCAGCAGGTTCATGGTTTCACGCATCGGCCTACTCCTTCCTCCGGTTGAGAATCTGGCGCAGTTCGTTGAGATCGGCCTCGGTCAACTTCCCGCTTTCAGCAAAGTGAACCAACAACCCTCGCGCTCTCCCGCCGAAAAGCCGGCCGAGGAACGAGTCGCTTTCATCATCGAGATGTTGCTCCCGCGTGAAAACCGGGGTGTAAAGATAACGCAACCCCTCTTCCTCAACCCGGAGCGCCCCTTTCTTGACCAGTCGCGCGAGCAACGTGCGCACCGTATTCGGCTTCCAACCGGTCGGCCCGGTGAGCGCTTCGATCACTTCATTGGCGCTGGCCGGGTGGCGCTTCCAGAGGAACTCCATCACCTGCCATTCCGCGTCGGAAACCTGCGGAGGTTGCTTCATGCCGGTGAAGCTACTACAAATGTAGAATGAACGTCAACTACAGTTGTAGTTTATTCTTTGGCGGCGGCATTCCAGCGAAAAAGGGGGGAGCGGCTCTCTTTGTGTGCTTAGGTTCTCCCTGAGGGCGTTTCGCTTCAGAGCCAATCAATGCAGACGAGGTCGCAGAAAAAGAATATCGACCACCCGGCCTCATGATGATCGGAACCACCCATTGGCTTACGTCCGAAACGAGGGGGTCGACGGAAAAAAGATGACTGATGACCCCCTGAAAATCAACTGGCTTTTCGCTTTGACCTCGCCTGTTGGCTTGTTGCGTCTTACCGCAAGTTGTGTGGGATGGTCTGTAATCAGGGCTTTCTTTGAGTACCTGTTGGAGAATGACCGCGTTCTATGGAGATCATTTTGATCAAGTTAATCTGAAACGCTTGAGTCCCAGCCGCGTGACACCGATCGCACAACAACAGGGAGCGGGGGGCGTTCCATGAGAGGGGACTCTATCGGCGGCGGGAGGGAAATGCAAGGTTGGGCAGTCGGCTTGCCCGTCTCGCCGGGGTCCATTTTTCCTTTCGCATTGCAGCGCAAGAGGGGTAAACTCCTGGTCATGGACATCTTTGGCTTCATCAAAGGCGAATTGCTGGAAATCATCGAGTTTCTGGACGACTCACGCGATACCCTCTCGTGGCGTTTTCCCGATGAGGACAAGGCGATCAAGAACAACGCGCAACTGATCGTTCGCGAGAGTCAGGTCGCCCAGTTTGTCTACCTCGGGCAATACGGCGATACCTTCGGACCGGGCAAGCACACGCTCACCACGGAGAACATCCCGGTCCTCACCCGTCTTAAAGGGTGGAAATACGGCTTCCAGTCGCCGTTCAAGGCCGATGTCTATTTCGTCACCACGCGCCTCTTTACCGGCAACAAGTGGGGGACGGCCAACCCGGTGATGATGCGCGACAAGGATTTCGGCGTCGTCCGTCTCCGCTCGTTCGGCACGTTTGATTTCCGCATCGTCGATCCGGCGACCTTCCTGCGCGAAGTCGCGGGGACCGATCACCACTTCCGCCTTGATGAATTTGCTGAGACGATGCGTTCGCGCATTGTGAGCGTCTTTAGCAACGCCCTTGCCGCAGCGGGGATTCCGGCGCTCGATGTCGCCGCCCGTTACATGGAACTGGGGGGAGCGCTCCTGCCGCTCATCAACCCGGAGATGACCAGCAAGTACGGGTTGGAGATCACCAGCTTCATCGTCGAGAACGTCTCCGTCCCGCCAGAGGTGGAGGCCGCGATTGACAAACGCTCCAGCATGTCGGTGATCGGGAATCTCAACGATTACGTGAAGTTCCAGATGGCCGAGTCGATGACCAAAGGGGGTGGCGACGGGGAAGGAAGCTCCAGTGCCGCTGTCCCCGCCCAGATGGCGATGGGCTTCGGGCTTGCACAGGAACTCGTCAAACAGATGCAAACCCCCGGTGCTCCCGCAGGCGCCCCGGCGGCAGCGGCCCCGACGACCCCGGCGGAGAGCGGCTTGCCCGAATTGCTCACCCCGGCACAGGTGGCCGAGGCGCTCGGCGTGCCGGAGAGCGATGTCCTTTCGACCCTCGAAGCGGGCGAGCTTAAAGGGCGCAAGATCGGCGCTTCATGGAGAGTGACCCGCTCGGCGCTCAACGCCTTCCTCTCCGAATAACGGAGCCATGGCTGAGATCAGCGCCCTGCGCAAGCATCCCTGCCCGGAGTGCGGGGGGGATGCGGAGTGGAACGCCGCCCGGCAGGCGCTCGTCTGCCCATATTGCGGCACCCTCGTCCCGTGGAGCGAAGGGGAGACCCCGCTCGGCGCGACGATGGTCGAGCATGATCTCGAAGAAGCGCTCACGAAATTAGGGGTCGGGGAGAAGGGGCTCAAGGCGAAGAAACGCTCGGTGCGGTGCGAGAGTTGCAACGCGATCTCCCTCTTCGATCCGGAGCGGGCGGCGCAGCGGTGCGAATTTTGTGGTTCCCCGGCGATTGTGCCGACCGAGAATCCCGACGACCTGATCACGCCCGAGAGCCTCCTGCCGGTGGAGGTCCCGGCGACAAAAGTGCGAGATCTTTTGCGCCAGTGGTACGGCCAGCGCTGGTTTGCCCCCAATAAACTCAAACGTCTCGCCCTCACCGACACGCTCCACGGGATTTATCTCCCGTACTGGACCTTCGACGCCCACGCTGATGCCAAGTGGAGCGCCATGTCGGGCTATTACTATTATGTGACTGAGATGAGGACCGATGCGCAGGGCCGCTCCGTCCCCCAGCAGGTCCGCAAAGTACGCTGGCAACCCAGTTCCGGCGCCCGCAAACATTTCTTTGATGACGAGCTGGTCCCGGCGACCGTCGGCGTCCACATGGCGCTCCTGCGCGCGGTCGAGCCGTTCCCGACCCGCACGCAACTCAAGCCGTATGACCCGGCGTATGTCCGGGGGTGGACGGTCGAACGCTACCAGATCGATCTCAAACAGGCTGCGGTGAACAATCATCAGCACATGGAGCGCAAAATGTACGAGATGTGCGGTCGCGACGTCCCGGGCGATACCTTCAGGAGCTTGCAGGTCTCGACCGTTTATCAGGGGCGTACCTTCAAGCACATCCTCGTCCCGGTCTGGCTGGTGAGCTACACCTTCGGGCGGCGTTCCTTTCAGGTCGTGGTCAACGGCGTCACCGGAAAGATCGCCGGGGAGCGCCCCTATAGCTGGGTGAAGATCACGCTGTTGGTGGTAGCTGTTCTTCTGGTGCTGGTGTTGATCTTTTCGCTGGAGCAGTAACCTTGCCCGACCAGAGGTAGAGGCCGATCGCGGCCCAGATCAGGATGAAAGCGGCGGAGTGCCGCAAATCGAACGCTTCGCCAAAGATGACGATACCGACGAGGAGGTGCATCGTCGGTGTCAGGTATTGCAGGAAACCGAGCGTGCTCAAACGCAGCAGTTTCGCCGCCTGATTAAACCAGTAGAGCGGCACGGTGGTGATCACCCCGGTGCTGATAAAAAGGAGCGTGCTCCCCCACGAGGTCCCAAAATCGGCCTTCCCCTGTGAATGAAGCAGCGCGGCGAGCAGCAGCGCAAGCGGGGCAAGGAGCGTATTTTCCACCATCAACCCGATGAGCGACGGCACGGCGACCTGCTTGCGCAGCAACCCGTAGAGGCCGAAACTCAACGCCAGCCCGAGCGCAATCCACGGGATCGTCCCGAGGTGCCATCCATAGAGCGCAACCCCGCCCGCCGCCAGCGCCACGGCCGCTCCCTGCCCGAGTGAAAGCTCCTCTTTCAAAATCACCCGGGCGAAAAAGATACTCACCAGCGGGCAAAGAAAATAGCCGAGACCGCTCTGGACGACCTGTTCCGTGGCGACGGCATGGATAAACAACCCCCAGTTGCCAAAGAGGAGAAGGGCGCTCACCAGGAGAGTCAACGTCTCGCGCCGCCGGCGAAAGATGGCGAGCACCTCGCGCCACTCCCCGGTTTTCAGCATCCAAAGGAAAAGGAGCACAAACGACCAGAGCACCCGGTGGCAGACCACTTCCAGCGCCGGGCTCTCCTCAAACGGCTTCCAATACAGCGGGAGAATCCCCCAACTCAAAAACGCCAGCAGAGCGTAAACAAGACCACTTTTGGGTTGCTGGCTCATCGGATCGCCCCTCCCACTTTCCTGTAAATTCCCCTCGCTGACTTGGGGAGTGATGCGATAAGATCGCAATCATGCCCGATTTTATTTTGTTGCTGATCCTCGTGGTTCTCGGGGTGATCCAGATCGCCCTCTGGCTCTACCGCTCGCGGGCGATGGAGGCGCGTTTGGAGCGGCTGGAGGCGACGCTCCGTTCGGAGCTGGCGCAGTCGAGACAGGAGGCCGGGGCGACCTTTGCGGAAAACCGTCAATCGCTCGCTGCTTCCGGCGCGTTGATGTTGGAGACGTTGCGCACCGTCGCCGACGGGCAGCAGGAGCGGCTCGGTACGTTTTCCCAACGGCTCGAACAGGTCGGGAGCACCACGGCGCGGCAGCTCGACCAGATCCGCGCCAGCGTGGAAGAGCGGCTCGAAGCGATGCGGCAGACGGTGGATGAAAAATTGCACGGGACGCTCGAAAAACGTCTCGGGGAGTCGTTCCGCCACGTCTCCGAGCGGCTCGAACAGGTCCACCGTGGGTTGGGCGAGATGCAGACGCTCGCCGCCGGGGTGGGCGATCTCAAGCGTGTGCTTGCCAATGTCAAAACGCGAGGGAACTGGGGGGAGGTTCAACTCGGGATGTTGTTGGAGTCGATGCTTGCGCCCGAGCAGTTTGCCCGCAACGTCCGCCCGCATCCGCAGCGCTCCGAAGTGGTCGAGTACGCCATCCGCCTGCCGGGGCAGGGGGAGGAGGTCTGGCTTCCGGTCGATGCGAAATTCCCGATGGAAGATTACCAGCGCCTGCTCGAAGCGCAGGAACGGTGCGACCCGGCGACGCTGGAAGGGGCTTCGCGCGCGTTGATGCAACGGCTCGAAGCCTCCGCGCGGGAGATAGCCACCAAGTACCTTCACCCGCCGCTGACGACTGACTTTGCCATCCTTTTCGTCCCGACGGAGGGGCTCTTTGCGGAAGTTTGCCGCCAGCCGGGGATGCTGGAGCGCCTTCAACAGCGCCACCGGATCGTCGTGGCCGGGCCGACGACGTTCGCCGCTTTGCTTAACAGTTTGCAAATCGGCTTCCGCACGCTTGCCATTGAGAAGCAAACCAGCCGCGTCTGGCGCATTCTCGGAGAAGTGAAAACCGAGTTCGGAAAGTTTGGAGACGCGCTCGATCATGTGAAAAAGAAACTCCACGAGGCGACCAACAAGATGGATGACGTCGGGCGGCGATCCCGGGCGGTCGAACGGCAGTTGCGACAGGTCGAGGCGGAGCCGGAGGCGTTCACGCTTAAAGAATGATCACCATCATCACCAGCAGCTTCATCGCCAGCAGCCAGAGGACGACCATCTGCGTTTTATTGAGGAAGGTAGCGCTCTCGTTGTCACTGGGAACCGCTTTGTCCGGCCCGAGCCATGTGTCGAAGTTTTTGAAAAGCAGCACCCCAAAGATGAAGACCGCCAGCGTTAACACCACAAAGGTAATTTTAAGAACTAACATGAAACCTCTCCTGCGAGTGTAGGAGAGATGGCCCGCGATGCAAGCGGGCGCTGTCGACAAAAGCGCGCTTTTTCGTCTTGTACAGATCGGAGTGCTGGCGGCGTGGCGCAAAGAGGCTTGTTGCCGCGTCGGCGAAGTGCCATGGTCGATTTCCACGAGCGTTTATGACCACTTTTTGCGATTACCACACGCACACCCCGCTTTGCCGCCATGCCGAAGGATGGCCGGTTGATTACACCCGCGTTGCCGTTGAAAAAGGGTTGGCAGAGATCGGTTTCTCCGACCACAGCCCGATGGCCGAGCCGTTCGATGACTGGCGGATGTTGCGGGAGGAACTGCCGCGCTATATCGAGTCAGTGGAGGAGGCGCGAGCCGCCTTCCCGTCGATCCCGGTGCGGATCGGGCTGGAGGTCGATTACCTCCCCGGGCAGGAGGGGTGGATTGAGAAGCTCGCCACGCTTGGCGAGTGGGACTACCTCATCGGCTCCGTCCACTACATTGCCCCCGGCTGGGACGTCGACAACCCTAAGTTTCTCTCGCGATTTGAAGACCGGCCCGTTTCCGAAATCTGGGAGCTTTACGGCCAGCATTACGAGGCGGCGATCCGCACCGGGCTTTTCGATTTCATGGGGCATCCCGATCTTCCCAAAAAATTCGGCCACCGCCCGGAAGGGGATCTGCGCCGCTTTTACGAACCGATCGTCACCGCGCTGGCCGAGACCGGGACCGCTTTTGAGATCAATACCGCCGGGTTACGCAAACCGGTCGGCGAGATTTATCCCGCTCCGGCCTTTCTTCAACTGGCGTGGGAAGCCGGGGTGCCGCTCTTGATCAACTCCGACGCTCACCTCCCCGAAGAGGTCGGGGCCGGGTTCGAGGTCGCCGCCGCGCTTGCCCGGGAGGCCGGTTATACGGAACTGGTCCGTTTTGAGAAACGGCGTCGCCGCATAGTTCCGCTCGGTTAACCCTACGGCACCGATGTCTCCGACGGCTCCCATCCCACCGCCTGCCACCCGCCTTATTGCTCGTGGTCGCGTCATTGATTGGCCCCCACAGCGTCGCCCGCTGATCATGGGGATCGTCAATCTCTCCACCGACTCCTTCTCCGGCGACGGCGTTGCCGGAGTCGACGCTGCCCTCGCGCTCGCCCGCCAACGGGTGGCCGAAGGGGCGGACGTGATCGACATCGGTGCGGAGAGCGCGGGAACCCGACGCGGCGTGATCCCTGCGCAGGAGGAAGCGGCGGCATTGATTCCCTTTGTGGAGCGTTTTCGCGAGGAATCGCCCCATTGGCAACCCCGGGATGCAACCCAGCTCTTCCCGCCGCTTCTCTCGATTAACACCTGGCGGCCCGAGGTGGTGGAACCGGTGTTGAGCATTGGCGGTGATCTTCTCAACGACATCGGAGCCTTGCCTACGCCGACCAACGCACGGCTTTGTGCGCAAAGCGGCGCGGCGCTCCTGATCATGCACAGCGTCGGGGAGCCGAAGATCGCGCACACGCATGTTCAGTATGAGGATGTGATGGCGACGCTGGAGCGTTTTTTTGAGGAAAAGCTCGCTCTTGCCGAACAGGCTGGCCTCGGGCGGGAATCGCTCCTCCTCGATCCGGGGATCGACTTTGCCAAGCAACGCGACGACAATCTGCGTATTTACCGTGAACTGCCCCGGCTGCACCGTTTCGGGCGACCGATCCTCCTGCCGGTCTCGCGCAAGACGGTGATCGGCGACGTCCTCGGCCTCCCTCCTGCCGAGCGCGATGCCGGGACGATCGCCTGCGTGGTCCATGGAGCCCTTCACGGGGCGCACCTCCTGCGCGTCCATCATGTCAAGGCGACGTGGCAGGCGCTCAAGGTGGTCGATGCCGTGCTTGGCGCGTCGTAATCGTGCTTGCTTTCCGCCCTTCAACCGGGCTTCATGCCGCATGGTCGCTAACATCTCGAACCCGAGTTTCTCCGGCGGGCTCAACATCGCCCTCAAGGTTCCTCAACACCAGTATCAGGCCACGATCGCCTTCTACCGTGACACGCTCGGCCTCCCGCTCGTTGAGGAGGAACCGGAGGGGTGCATCTTCCAGTTCGGGCCGATGCGCCTCTGGATCGACCATGCCCCGCAACTCTCCAAGCCTGATGTCTGGCTCGAACTCGAGACCAACGACACCGAAGCCGCCGCCCGCTACCTCAAGAACCACGACGTCCCCCGGCGCGATGAACTCGAAGCGTTGCCCGATGATTTCGATGGCTTCTTTATCAGTGACCCGACCGGCACCGTTCACCTCGTCGTCGGCAACGGCGATTATTGAGGTCGACCGACGGTGGAAGAAAACCTTGTGAAATTTTTCACAAAGAACTTGCCAAAAAAAAACATCGCTGCTTGTATTTCGACCCGCAACCAGTCAAACCTTTCGACTTTCACGTCCGCCAAGGGGATGCCCCCCGCCGCGAAACGTCGTTGGAATTGAAAAAGTTGCGGTACACTCTATGACCACGAGCTTTCCTGTTTTGTTCAATATCGGAAGTCGCGCCCGTCGCGGATGGCTGGCGACGTTGCTGGCTCTCCTCGTCACGCTGGGCCTTTGTTCGGCTCCGCAGGCCTTTGCTCAGGAGGCGGAGGCCCCCGCTATTCCGGAGGTGACCATCTCACAGGCAGAGCACGATCATGATGCCGCTCATGACGGTGGACATCACGGCCTGACGCTCGATGCGCCGGTCCTTTACGACGGCAAGTACTTCAAAATCAACAACTCGATGGTCGCAAGCTGGATCGTCGCTCTGTTGTTGATCCTCGGTGCCAGTATCGCCACCCGGAACGTCAAGGCGGTGCCAGAAGGCGCACAGAACTTCTGGGAATGGATGGTGGAATCGCTCTACGACTTCCTCGAAGGGTTGATCGGCAACGATCTCGTTCGCAAGACCTTCTGGCTTTTCGCCACCCTCTTTATCTTCATTCTCTTCACCAACTGGTTTGGTCTGATCCCCGGTGTGGGGACGATGGGATGGGGGACCACCGATGCGCAGGGGCATTTTCACATGACCCACCCGCTTCTGCGTGGTGCCAATGCTGATTTGAACATGACCCTCGCCATGTCGATGGTCTTCTTCGCCGCATGGACCTACTGGGCGATCCAGTCCAACGGCCCCGGCGGCTTTATCCTCCACCTCTTCGGACCTAAGGGCGATACGACCGGGCTGCTCAAGCTTTTGATGATTGTCGTCTTCATCGGCGTCGGCGTTCTGGAAGTGGTGACCATTCTTTTCCGCCCCGTCACCCTTACCTTCCGTCTCTTCGGTAACGTTTTTGCCGGTGAGAACATGCTCGAAACGATGACGCACATGGGTGGTGTCTGGGCTGGCTGGCTGATGCCGATCCCGTTCTACTTCCTTGAGTTGATCGTCGGTATCGTACAGGCGCTCGTCTTCATGCTTCTGACCGCCGTCTTCACGTTGCTCATCTGCACCCACGACGAAGAACACGCTTCTCACCACTAAGAAACCCTTTAGACCCTTTCGCCCGCCGGACCATTGGCAAAGACTGTGGGGGCGGGCGAATCAACCACAACAGGAACCATCCACAACATGATCACTGAACTCTTGGCACAAATCACCGGCAACCTTCACGTCGGTCTCGCAGCAGTCGCTTCCGCGATTGCCGTAGGTATCATCGGCAGCAAGGCTTGTGAAGCGGTCGGCCGCAACCCGGGCGCTGCAACGAAGATCCTTGTCCAGGCAATTCTGAGCACGGCCTTCGCTGAAGGTATCGTGTTCTTCGCGATCTTCCTCGCGAAGTAATTGTTTGATGCGGGGCTTCCTTCTTTAAGGGGAGCCCCGCGTCACGGTTCCTTTTTTCTTTTCTCTCTTCTATGACTCTACCTTTGATCCTCGCACAGGCTGGCGGCCTCGCCGAGACAGCCCAGAATGTCGGGCGGCAGTTCGGTTTCAATACCGTCCTCTTTGTCTCCCAGATTATCAGCTTTTTGCTCGTCGCCTTCCTTCTTCACCGGTTCGCCTACGGCCCGATCCTCAAGGTGCTCGAAGAACGCCGCACGAAGATCGCCGAAGGGCTCGCCAATGCCGAGAAGATCAAAGCGCAGTTGGCCGACGCTGAAGCCAAGCGTGCCGAGATCCTCGCCGCTGCCAATCAGGAAGCGCAGAAGCTCATCGAAGATGCCCGCGCCAGCGCGGCCGCTCTTGCCGAGAAGCGCCAGCAGCAGGCGATCGCCGAAGCCGAATCGATTGCCGCCAAGACCCGCGAAGCTCTCGAACTGGAGCGCGCCCGTGTCTTTGCTGACCTTCGCCAGCAGGTGGGCCGCCTCGTGGTCGATACCACCGGTAAGGTGACCCGCAAGTTCCTTACACCGGAAGACCAGAAGCGTCTCTCCGAGGAAGCCTCGCGCGAGATCGCAGCCTAACCCTATCCACCCCGCCCTACCTCACCGCGTTACATGAAAATTCCAAAGGAAGCCCGCAAACTTTCGCGTTCGCTCTTCCGCGCCAGCTTCGCGCAAGGCCGGCTCGATCAGGCCAAGGTTCAGCAGGCAGTGGCGGGGTTGATCGCCGGAAAGCCACGGCATTACCTTAGTGCCATCAAGAATCTCCAACGCCTCATCCGCATGGAGCTTGACCGCCGCCACGCGGTCATCGAAAGCGCCGTCGCCCTCGACCCACAGACCTCCAACGCCATCACCGGCGATCTCAAGGCCCGCTACGGGAGCGATCTGACTTTTGAATTCAAAACCAATCCGGAGTTGATCGGCGGCGTGCGGATCAAGCTCGGTAGCGATGTATGGGACGGCAGTGTACGTGGCCGCCTCCACAAGCTTGAAGAAGACCTCGTTCACGCCTAAACTCACCCACTCTTTTCCCGCCTTTTAAGAAAGCTTTTTTCCATGAGCTCCATCCTGCAAGATATCGAAACGCAAATCGCCGCCATTCAGTCCACGACTGTTCGCTCCAACACCGGCATCGTCCGTGAATCGGGCGACGGTGTGGCCAAAATCGAAGGGTTGAGCGAAGTGATGCTCAACGAACTGATCGAATTCCCCGGTGGCCTCTACGGCCTCGCTCTTAACCTCGAAGAGAACGAGGTCGGCGCGATCGTTCTGGGTGATTCCACGCAGGTCAAGGAAGGTGACGAAGTCAAAACGACCGGTCGCCTCCTCTCCGTTCCGGTTGGCAAGGGGTTGCTCGGTCGTGTGGTTGATGCGTTGGGCTCTCCGCTCGACGGCAAAGGGCCGGTCGCCTCGGATGTCACCTACCCGGTGGAAAAAATCGCTCCGGGCATCATCAAACGCCAAGGGGTCAACCAGCCGGTGCAGACCGGGATCATGGCTGTTGACGCGATGATTCCGATTGGCCGTGGCCAGCGTGAGTTGATCATCGGTGACCGTGCCACCGGCAAGACGACCATCGCCATTGACACGATGATCAATCAGGCGCGGATCAATAAAGCCAATGCTGACAAGCCCGGCTTCCGCCCGATCTACAATATTTACGTCGCCGTCGGCCAGAAGCGCTCCAACATCGCGCGGACCATCGGCGTCCTCGAAGCCGCAGGCGCTCTCGATTACACCATCATCGTCTCGGCCACCGCGTCCGATTCGGCCACCATGCAGTACCTCGCTCCGTTCTCGGGTGCGGCCATCGGCGAATGGTTCATGGACAACGGGCAGGACGCGCTGATCATCTTTGACGATCTTTCCAAGCACGCTGTCGCTTACCGTCAGGTCTCCCTCCTCCTCAAGCGTCCTTCGGGTCGTGAGGCGTATCCAGGTGACGTTTTCTACCTCCACAGCCGCCTTCTGGAGCGCTCCGCTCGCGTCAACGAGGCAAACGGCAACGGTTCGCTGACCGCCCTCCCGATCATTGAGACGCAGGCCGGTGACGTTTCGGCCTACATTCCGACCAACGTGATTTCGATCACCGACGGTCAGATCTACCTCGAAACCGACCTCTTCTATCAGGGTGTCCGTCCGGCTATTTCGGTCGGTCTCTCGGTCAGCCGTGTCGGTTCCGCCGCTCAGATCAAGGCAATCAAGCAGGTCGCCGGTAAGATCAAGGGTGAGTTGGCCCAGTTCCGTGAACTGGCCGCTTTCGCCCAGTTCGGCAGCGATCTCGACGCAGGAACCAAGGCGAAACTCGATCGTGGCGCCCGCATCGTCGAACTCTTCAAGCAGAAGCAGTACAACCCGATCGCCGTTGAGGAGCAGGTCGCCGTTCTCTTCGCCATTCAGCAGGGGACGCTCGATGACGTTCCGGTTGATCGCGTCAAAGAGTTCCAGGACAAGCTTCAGGATTTCTTTGTCACCCGCAAGGAAGGGCTTCTCGCCACGCTGCGCGACAAGGGGGCGATCGACAAGGAGATCGAACCGCAGCTCAAAGCCGCTGTCGACGAATTCAAGTCGAACTGGCGTTAATCAACCGGGGCTCCACTAACGTAGCAGGCGTTCCACTTCAACCGATCACCGTTCTTTCATGGCAGCTAACACCAGAGATATCCGTCGCCGGATCAAGTCGATCAAAAACACGGCGCAGATCACCAAGGCGATGCAGATGGTCGCCGCGGCCAAGATGCGCAAGGCGCAGGGGGCGGCGCTCGCCGGGCGTCCCTACGCCGACCTGATTAACCGGGTGCTGGTGGCCTTGCAGGGGAAGACCGATGTGAGCCTTCACCCGCTGCTCGAAGTGCGCGAGGTGAAGAAGGAACTCGTCCTCATCGTCTCGACCGATAAAGGGCTTTGCGGTGCGCTCAATACCAACCTGCTGCGCGAAGTCGGCCAGTTTGAGAACGACCGGACGGCCTACATCACCGCCGGTCGGAAGGGCCAACAGTTTATCGCCCGCACCAAGCGGACGTTGGCGGCTGATTTCCCGCTGCGCGACACTCCGGCTTTTAACGAAACCAAGACGGTTTCCAAGTATGTGATTGAGCAGTTCCTCTCGGGCGAAGTCGACCGGGTGAGCGTCCTCTTCACCAACTTCGAGAACACGCTCGTGCAGAAGCCGGTGATCCGCACCCTTCTCCCGATTAGCCCGTTTGATCTCCCGGAAGGGGCAGAAAAGCAGGCGACTCAGGAAGATGCCCAAAACCTCTACGGGTATCTCTATGAGCCCGACCCGCAGGAGGTTTTGAGCGCGATCCTGCCGCACTACGTCCACTACGAAGTCTACCAGATGGTGCTCGACGCCCGCGCCTCCGAGCACTCTGCCCGGATGGTCGCCATGAAGAGCGCCACCGACAACGCTCAACAACTCATCAAGGATCTCACGCTGGAGTACAATAAGGTGCGTCAGGCGAGCATCACCACCGAGCTTCTCGAAATCTCCACTGCCCAGATGGCGCTGGGCTAAACGATCCCAACTTACCCAATCTTTCTACCAACCGTATCTCACTTCATGAACACAGGCACTATTGTCCAGGTCATCGGTCCCGTTGTGGACGTTGATTTCTCCGAGTCCGGTAAACTGCCGGCCATTTACGACGCGTTGGAAATCGAGTACGACGTCAACGGTCAGAAGACCCGCGTCGTCCTTGAAGTCCAGCAGCACCTCGGGGAAGGGTGGGTCCGCGCCATCGCCATGTCCTCGACCGAAGGGCTCAAGCGTGGCCTCAAAGTCACCGATCTCGGCGGACCGATCTCGGTGCCGGTGGGTGAAGGGATTCTCGGACGTGTGTTCAACGTGACCGGTGATCCGGTTGACGAGCGTGGTCCCGTGCCTCACGAAAAGCGTTACGCCATTCACCGTAAAGCCCCGGAATTGGTTGATCAGGAGACGACGGCCCAGATTCTCGAAACCGGCATTAAGGTGATCGACCTGATCTGCCCTTTCACCAAGGGTGGTAAAGTTGGTGCGTTCGGTGGTGCGGGCGTCGGCAAGACGGTCGTCATCATGGAGTTGATCAACAACATCGCCAAGGGCCACGGCGGTTACTCCGTTTTCGCCGGTGTCGGTGAACGTACCCGTGAGGGGAATGATCTTTATCAGGAAATGAGCGAGTCGGGCGTTATCGACCAGCAGGACCTGAGCAAGTCGAAAGTGGCGCTGGTTTACGGCCAGATGAACGAGCCGCCCGGTGCACGTCTCCGCGTGGCCCTCTCGGCCCTCTCGATGGCGGAATACTTCCGCGACGAGAAGAATCAGGACGTGCTCCTCTTCGTCGACAACGTCTTCCGTTTCTCGCAGGCAGGTGCAGAGGTTTCCGCGCTTCTCGGGCGTACGCCGTCCGCGGTCGGTTATCAGCCGACTCTCGCGGCAGAAATGGGCGATCTTCAAGAGCGGATCACCTCCACCAAGAAAGGTTCCGTCACCTCCTTCCAGGCCGTTTACGTCCCTGCGGATGACTTGACTGACCCGGCCCCGGCCAACACCTTTGCTCACCTTGACTCGACGATCGTTCTTGAGCGTTCCATCGCGGAGTTGGGTATTTATCCTGCGGTTGATCCTCTCGCTTCGACCTCCAAGGCGCTCGCGCCGGAGATCATTGGTGAAGAACACTATGCTGTCGCCCGTGGCGTCCAGCGTGTGTTGCAGAAGTACAAAGATCTTCAGGACATCATCGCCATTCTCGGTATGGACGAGCTTTCGCCCGAGGATAAGCTGACCGTTTTCCGCGCTCGTAAGATTCAGCGTTTCCTGAGCCAGCCGTTCCACGTTGCCGAAATCTTCACCGGCACCAAGGGGCAGTACGTCTCGATCGCCGAAACGGTCCGCGGCTTCAAGGAGATCCTCGAAGGCAAACACGACGACGTGCCGGAGACGAACTTCTACATGAAGGGCGGCATCGACATGGTGCGTGCCTGATTTTAGGGGCAACCAATGAACTGACCTCTCACCGGAGTCAACAAGGCGGCGCGATTGGATCGCACGTCTTGTCCATCCGGAGGAAGAGGGGCAAAGAAAGTTTTCTTTTATGGCCAACACACTTCGACTCGAAATCGTGACGCCCAGTGAGCGGACGTACTCGGATGATGTCGACCTCGTGGTCCTTCCGGGCGTTGACGGGGAATTGGGGATTTATCCCCAGCACGTCTCGCTGATGACCGAGATTCAACCCGGGGAGTTGCGCGTCCTTAAAGATGGCAGGGAGATCTTCCTTGCTGTTGGTGAAGGGTTTGCCGAGGTGACCGGGACGTCGATCTCCGTACTCACCGATATGGCGATTGAGGAATCAGCCATCGACGAGAACGCTGTGCAGGAGGCGATTGCCCGTGCCGAGGCGGCGATGAACGAGAAGCATCAGATGAACGAAGAGGAGATTGCCACCGTTCAGGCATCGATCCAGAATTCACTCGCTCAGTTGCGCGTCAAGCGTCGCAAGAATCTCTAATCATCCATCACCTTCTCCGCTTGCGGTTGGATCGCAAGATGGGGGAGGGGAGTATTTCAAGGGCGTCCCGGCCATCGGTCTGGACGCCCTTTTTTCCGTTGAGAGCCGGAATCGATCCGGCCAAGGGTATTTTACGCTTGTCATCAGGTCCTCTTATTCTTTAAGGAGAGTGAACGATCATTCTTCTTTTCCTGTTTTGCTGATGACACCCGCTAAAGAACGCCGTTTGGAGAAACGGCAGGTAATCCTCGAAGCCGCACGGCGCTGCTTTGTGCGTCACGGTTTCCACGCGACCGGTGTGGCGGAGATCTGTCAGGAGGTCGGGATGAGCCCCGGCAATCTCTATCGCTATTTCCCGAGCAAATCGGCAGTGATTCTGGCGATTGTCGACGAAGCGCGTTTACAGATGGTTCCGCTCTACGAATTAGCGCGAGAGGATGAAAACCCGATTGCTGGGATTCAGGCATTGATGCTTCATTGCGTGCGCCATTTGTGCGATCCCGTTCATGGTCGCATCTGGATGGAGATCGTGGCGGAGGCGACGCGCAACGAGGAAGTGCGTGAAGGTTACCTTCGCTTTGATGGGGAGATGCGCACGGTGGTGCGCGAGCTACTGGCGGTTGCGCTCGCGCAAGGGCGGCTCTCAGAGAGCTTCAACATTGAGTATGGGAGCAGCGGATTGGTGGCGCTGGTGGATGGTCTGATCGTTCGTCTTTCCATTGATGGAAGGATTGAGTGGGAGGCGTGCAGGGAGGCGTTGATCTGGAAGGTTCAACAGATGCTTTCGTAGGAGGATTTTTTATGAGTCTTGGAGCCGAAGAAGTTCTTAATCACACGACCGAAGGGGAAAAAACACCTTCTCTGCCGACGCTGGAGCAGACCATGGGCCGCGCCATTGACTGGCTTCGTCGCGATCAGAATGGCGAAGGGTTTTGGGTCGGGATGCTGGAGTCCAACTGTTGCATGGAAGCGCAGTGGGTTCTCGCGATGCACTTCCTCGGGGTCACCGATGACCCGAAATACCCCGGGGTCATCCGAGCGATTCTTGAGGAGCAACGCCCGGATGGTTCATGGGAAGTCTTTCACCATGCACCGATGGGCGATATCAACACGACGGTGGAGTGTTACGCCGCATTACGGAGCAGCGGGATGAGCCCCAATGAGGAGCCGTTGCGCCGGGCGCGTGAATGGATTCTCGGACAGGGAGGGCTCAAGCGGATTCGTAACTTTACGCGGATCTGGCTTGCACTCATTGGTGAATGGCCATGGGAACATACCCCGGCAGTTCCGCCGGAGATGATCCTCGTCCCGGTGTGGGCGCCCTTTAATATCTACTGGTTTGCGAGTTGGGCGCGGGCGACGATCATGCCGCTTTCGATTGTTTCAGCCCGGACGCCGGTGCGGCCCCTGCCTCCCGGGCGGCGGCTTGATGAACTCTTTCCCGAAGGACGTGACCGGTTTGACTACGCGATGCCCAAAAACAAGACCGGCTTCTGGCCGACTTTTTTCCGGATTACCGAGAAATGGCTCCATCGCTATATGAAAAGCCCGTGGAAACCGGGGCGTGAGTATTCGATCCAGCTTGCTCTGGAGTGGATCATCCGCCATCAGGATGCCGACGGTGCGTGGGGCGGGATTCAGCCGCCGTGGATCTACAGTCTCATGGCGTTGCATGTCGAAGGGTATGCGGTTGACCATCCGGTAATGCACGCCGGGTTGGATGCGTGGAATCACCACTGGTCGTTCCGCCGTGGGGAGGCGGTTTATTTACAAGCTAGCGAATCGCCGATCTGGGATACCCTCCTCGCTATGCAAGGGCTGCTTGATTGCGGGGCAACCTTTGAGAGCTTCCCGGGGTTGGAGCCGGCGCTCGATTGGGTTTTGCGCAAGCAGATTCTGGTCAAGGGCGATTGGGCGATGACCGTCAAAGGGGTGGAGTGTGGCGGCTGGGCTTTTGAACGGGCCAATACTTTTTACCCCGATCTCGACGATACCGCCGTGGCGTTGATTGTTCTGGTGCGGATTCGCGCGTTGGCTCCGACGCATTTCCATGAGCGAATCGACCGGGCGATGGCGCGCGCGGAGAAATGGGTGCGTGCAATGCAATCTTCCAACGGCGGTTGGGGCGCTTTTGATAAGGACAACAATCGCTGGATTCTGACCCAGTTGCCGTTCTGCGATTTTGGCGAGGTGCTTGATCCGCCGAGTGCTGATCTCACCGGGCATAAGCTCGAAGCACTAGGCTTGATGGGTTACACGATTGCTAATGACGCCGCTGTCCGCCACGCCGTTGACTATGTGATGAGCGAGCAGGAACCGGAGGGGAGCTGGTTCGGGCGTTGGGGCGTGAATCATCTCTATGGCACAGCGCTCGTCCTCCCCGGTCTGGCTGCGGTGGGCTTTGATATGAACGATCCGCGCATCAGAAAGACGGCGGACTGGATCGTTTCCAAGCAATCGCCGGATGGCGGTTGGGGAGAGTCGTGCGAATCTTACATGGATGATTCCTTGCGTGGAGCCTCCGGGCCGAACACACCGACGCAAACCGCATGGGCCTTGATCGGTTTACTAGCGATCGGCGATCATCGCCATGACGATGCCATTCTGCGCGGGTTGGAATGGTTGCAGGCGCAGCAGAAGGAGGGAACGTGGGAGCAAGCGTACTATGTTGGCTGCGGCTTCCCCGGCTACGGGATTGGTGAGCGCATCAATCTCAATAAGGATAGCGCCCGGCTGGCGCAGGGGCGCGAACTGGCACGCGGTTTCATGATCAACTATAACATGTACCGCCACTACTTCCCGTTACAGGCGCTCGGTCGCGCGATCACCCACTTTCAGGGACAGGTCAACGGTCGTCATCCGTCGCGCCCCCATCTGAACAGTCTGGCGGTTCAGTCCGGGGCGTAAGCCCATCTCTTCCTTAGAACGTTTCGAGAGCTTTCGTGAGCCGTCGAGGCACTGTCGGCTCTTTGCTGCTATTTCATTCTTGACGTACAAGTTTGAATATCTCAGATTGATGGCGCCTTCCAATAAAGGTCGATTCCATCATGAAAAAGACACAGATCAAACGTGCTGCCAGCCTCGCCCGACGTGAATCTACCGGGGAGCCGGAGGCGATGAACCATGTCGAGCTTTGTACGGCGTACCTTCTCCAGAAGATTGAAGCAGGTGAGATCGGCCCTGATACCCGGCTGGGAGAGCCGTCGCTGGCGCGCAAAATCGGTGTTGATCGGAGCGCCGTTCGTGCTGCCTTTGAGCGCCTGGGAGCGAGTGGGATTCTCCACCGCGTCCCGCGTTCGGGGACTTATCTCAAGGAGATGGAGCCGCAGGAGGTGATGGCGGCCAATCAGGTGCGCCGCCAGCTTGAGGTGCTCGGAGTGCAACTTGCGGCACAGCATGCGACGAAAGTTGAAACCGCTCAACTCGTCAAGGCCGCCAAGCTTCTTGATGAGCTAAGTCGTCACTATGCCGACGGGGAACTTTCCGTCTGGTCAACGATCCGGAGCCTAGAGATTGAGTTCCATACGATGATCGCCCGTTTTAGCCATAATCCCTACCTGCTCTCGATGATGAATCGGGATTCCTTCCTCCAGATCTGCTTTCCGTTTCTGATGGTTTCCAACACGCTGAAACGCGAGGAACTGCGCGAGTACCTCAAAGGAAACATTGATCATATCGAGATCGCTGAGGCCATTGGTGCAGGTGATGGTGAACGTGCCGGAGCCTTGATGGCGCAGCATGTGGAGGGGGCGGTGATTCTCTTTAACCGGTGTCTCAAAGAGCACGGGCCACGTTTGCGCAAACGGACTAAGGAATAGGGTTATGGCGCAGTCACCCTTGCGTTTTGGGATCATCGGGCTAGGTAAGATTGGGCGGATTCACCTTCGCCATCTGGAGTCGCTGCCGGGGGGTCGCGTCACCGCTTTAGCGGAGAATAGCCCCGCTGCCGATCTCCCAGTCGGAGTAGTTAGGGATTGGCGGGAGGTTGCCACTCACCCGGAGGTCGATGCTGTGATTATCGCCCTTCCTCATTCCCTTCACGCTCCGGTTGCCGCCGAGGCATTGGCTGCGGGGAAGCATCTCTTTCTGGAGAAACCACTAGCGACCTCCTATCGTGACGCAGCAGCCTTGGTCGAGCAGGCGGAGCAGGTAGGTGCCACGCTAATGGTCAATATGACGCACCGCTTCTATCCGCCCTTGCGCAAAGCCAGAGAGCTTCTTCGTTCAGGAGTCCTCGGAAACGTGATTTCCGTGCGTGATTACTATATGGAGATTCTTGATCGAAGCGATTTTCCGAAATGGTTCTTTGATCCGGTCATGGCGGGGGGTGGGGTAGCGATGACAGATTCGATTCATCTCATCGACCGTGTGGAGTGGCTGCTCGGGGAGCCGCTCGATTTTGTAGGGGGCGCAGCGCGGCAGTTGATGCCGGAGTCGAGTGTCGAGGATTGCGCGGAAATCCTTTGTACCAGTCGCTCAGGAGTTCCGGTGACGATTGGTTCCTTTTTCTATAGTGGACCGAAGATGTGGGAGGATGGGTTGACCCTTTTCGGAACGCTAGGTTGGATGAAAATCCGTGCTTGGTCTCACGTGGAGTGGCAGCTCTACGGCGGAGAGGTGCAACGTTGGGAGGGTTACGCTCCGGAGAGTCATGCGGCGTTCCGTTCACAGATTGGCCATCGGGCAGCATTGCTGGAATTCATCGAGGCTCTCCGCGAAGGTCGCCCCCCGGAAGGCGACGGGGTGAGCACTCTTAACCCCCAAAAGGTAGTTCACGATTTCTATGCTTCAGTTCAAAGAAACAACTTTCGAGAGTTCCCCCATGTCAGGTGATGTCGGAAAAATCATCACGGTAGGCGGGCTGATCCTCCCTGAACAACTTGGGGTGACACAGACGCATGAGCATCTCTGGCTCAATGCTTACGATCACTACCATAGCTATCAATTTGTCTTTGAAGATGAAGAAGTGATGGTGCGGGAGTTGCAGGAGTTTCGTCAACGCGGGGGCTCCTCCATGGTTGAGGTAACCACCAGAGAGATCGGGCGCAACCCTGTCGCCTTGCGTCGGATTTCCGAACGCTCCGGGGTTCACGTGGTGATGGGGAGCGGTTGGTATCGGGAGTTTGGCTACCCTTCGGAGGTGGCGGAAAAATCAAGCTCGGAGCTGGCGCAGGAGCTGATCCGGGAGATCGAAGAGGGGGTTGATGGAACCGGAATTCGCCCCGGAATCATCGGTGAAATCGGAACCGGCACCGGCCACATCCTCCCTGGAGAAGAAAGGGTTTTCCGCGCGGTTGCCCTCGCACAGCAAAAAACAGGGTTGGCCATTACCACCCATACCACCCGTTGGGGGACACTGGCGATGGAGCAGATTGCGATGTTGCAGGAATATGGCGCAGACCTTTCCCGGGTGGTGATCGGGCATCTGGGTGATCGCACCGACCCGCGACATCTCTTCCCAATTGCTCAGACTGGAGTCTACGTGGAAGTGGATAATATCGGTTATCTCGATTATCAGCCGGAATCGGTGCGAGCCGATAGTGTGGCAGCCTTGGTGAAAGAAGGCTTTGTGAAGCAGATCCTCCTTTCACAAGATATTTGTCAGCTCTCCCAGCTTCGCTACTGCGGTGGCGTTGGCTATGGCTACCTGTTGGAAACATTCGTTCCGATGCTTAGGGAGCGGGGGGTGAGTGAGGAGGAGATTGGGATCATGTTAGTGGAAAACCCGGCGAGGGTACTAACGGTCGCAGCGGTATGAGAGCGATCGCACAACAGTGGGCTGACCTCCCGGTGATCAACGCGGCGGGGTATTCGACAAGGGTAGGGGGGAGTTGCCCCGATGCTGTCGTGTTGGAGGCGATGGCTTGGGCGCAACAACACTATTTTGAAATCGACGATCTTTTGGGTCATGCTTCAGCGATCATCGCGTCGGTGACGGGAGCCGAGGCGGGTTTGGTGACGTGTGGCGCTAGTGCTGCCCTGACTTTGGGCGCGGCGGCTCTTTTGGCTAAGGATCGGGTGGAAGTGATGGAGATGCTGCCGGAGGTGAGGGGGCTGGAGCGTTTCGAGTTGGTCTATCCTCTGCGGCAGCGCTACGACTATGATCACCCGTTGCGTGCGGCCGGGGCGCTGTTGGTCGAAGTCGATTTTGACGCGCTTGATTGGCGGGAGAGATTGGAGAAGGCCGTAGGAGAGCGGACAGCGGGGGTGGTCTATGTTTGGAAGCGATTGGAGGATAGCGAAAAGGTGGCAGAGGTCGCCGCTGTCTGCCGTACGCTCGATGTTCCATTGCTTCTCGATGCGGCGATGGCTTTGCCTCCCGTCGGCAATTTGAAGGATTGGAGTCGTTGTGGGGCGGATCTGATCGCATTGAGCGGAGGCAAACATCTCGGCGGACCTCAGAACTCCGGGTTGCTCTTTGGTCGCGAAAAATGGGTAGCGAGCGCGTGGATGCAAATGGTTGATATGGATGTGCGCCCGGAGACCTGGAGCTTTAGAGAGTGGTTTGGGGAGCATGCGCCGTTGCAACCGCCTCGACACGGCATCGGCCGGGGAATGAAGGTCGGTAAAGAGGTGATTGCCGGTTGTATGAGCGCGCTATTGCGCTATGAAACGCGCGATTTCGAGGCGGAGCGTCGGGAATGGATCGCCCGTTGCCAAACGATCGCCGAAGGGTTGCAACCGCCCTCGACGTTTTTGGTTCACTTTCAAGTCGCCAGTCCGACAGGGCAGTATCCGGTGGTTCGGTTGGAAGCAGCCACGCCTTTGCTAATGAATGACTTCAAACAGCGGCTCAAGACCGGTTCGCCTAAAATAATCGTGACTGAGGATGAGGAACGCGGCGCGGTTGTGTGGCTCTATCCGATGGGCTTACGTACGGAGGAACTCCCTACTCTTCTTGAGCGACTCCAACACGCTTTTCCGAAATGAAACCATCCGTTCCGCTCCTCCTTGAAAACGCTACCCTCTATGATGGAAGTGGTGCCACCCCGCACACGGCTTCGATCCTGCTTAAAGGGGGGCGGGTCGCGGCGGTAGGGCCGCAGCTATCAAAGCCGGAAGGGGCGCGAGTGGTTTCACTGGAGAGATATGGGGTTAGCTCCGGTTGGATTGATCTGCATACCCATGTCTTCGCTGATCATGGGGTTTTCTCGGTTTCGCCGGAGGAGATCGGGCTGCGTAGCGGGGTCACAACCCTAGTCGATGCCGGTTCGGCTGGTGCGTTAAACTTTGCATTATTTGAAAAAAGTGTGATGCGTTTGGCAAAGGAGCGTCTGCTTGCTTATGTCAACATTGCGTCCACGGGGCTGCCGCACGGTCATGCCGGGGTGCGTGGCTTCGTCCCGGATCATCTCCATTCTTGTCAATATGCTGATCAACTGGCGGCGACTTTGTTAGACGATTTTGCTGATGTTGTGGTTGGCTGGAAAGTGCGCTTGACCGAAGTACTTAGTCATCACCGCCCGGAATTGGAGCGTGAAGCGTTGGAGCGTCTCTTCACTCTGCGCGAGGCGACCGGTTTGCCAGTCATGGTGCATCACATCGCTTCCGCCCTATCTGCACAAGAACTGCTGGAACGGCTGGGGCCGGGCGATGTCTATACTCATCTCTATCACGGGCGGGCAAGTTCGATTTTTGACCTTCATACCGGCGAACCACTCCCGGAGGCTTGGGCGGCGCGGAAGCGAGGGGTGATCTTTGATGTCGGCCACGGTTCGGGCGCGTTTTCGTGGGAGGTGGCACGGAAGGCATGTCAGGGCCACGGTTTTTGGCCGGATGTGATCAGTTCTGACCTTCACCGTTATAATCTGTTCTGGCCCGTGGGCGATCTCGCTTCGACGATGTCGAAGTTCCTTCATCTAGGGATGTCGCTGGAGGAGGTAGTGGCGGCCGTGACCCGGCGGGCGGCGCTTGCGCTGGGCGGCAAAGGCGGACCGGGACGATTGGAGCCGGGTGATAGCGCTGATCTGACGATCTTTGAAGTTGCGGAAGGGGATGCTGAGTTGGGTGATGCCCATGGAAGGATTGAGAAAGTCCAACGGCGCATCATCCCGTTGGCCGTAGTTCGTCAGGGAACGTTGACGCCTTGTTACGGCTTGCAATGCGGGGGAACTCACACCCTTTTGGCTCAACAGCTTCAACACGGGGCCGCGTTGTAGATTGGGGTTTTCCATTTCTAAGAAAGGATGCGTCAAGGTAGCCAACAGCGATTTTTATGACTGCAAAGTTACAAAGAGGATTCGATCCTGACGTGGTTCTTATTCCCTGTCCCAAGTTCTTTTCGCGTCAACCGGGTGTTGTATCGGCAGTTCAGGATCCCGCCACGTTTCGTCTCTCTTCTGAAGTGGAGTTTCTGAATGCGGAAACTGTCCGAATCCTAGAGGGGGAGGTGCGGGAGATCGCCGGTGGAGATGGCTGTATTGATAGCTCGGAGACGATTGATTTCACGGTTTCCTTAAAGCTAGCTGATGGGGTGTGGGAAGAGGGTGATGAGTCCTACCGGTTAACGATTGGGAAGACGATTGAAGTCCACGCTCGAAGCGTCGCCGGGTTTCTTTACGCTATGGCGACGTTACGCCAACTGCGGCGGATGAATGCGCAGGGAGTTTTGGTGTTTCCCAGATGCAAAGTTGAGGATCGGCCCGACGTGCCTTATCGTTTTGCATCACGATGGCTCCTTGAAATCGAGGCAACCCGCATGGCTTACGATTGGGGGGACGGGCGGGAGAAAATGCTGGAGCGTTATCGCCGCAAGATTGATTTTTGCATGCGTTATAAGATCAACGCGGTCTTCTTTGAGGGGTTTGAATGGAAGACAGACAAGTACCCCGGCTATATTGACGACATTCGGGCGTTGAATGCCTATGCCCGTGCGCGGAATGTTCGTTTGACGTTTGGGGGGCATGTGATCGGGTTTGGCGGATTTCCCGGGCATCAAATGGAGGGCGCTATGGGGTTAGGAGGATTCAATCGCCTCTCTTATCCCGATGGCGCGATCTATGATTGCGGAAGGGTTCCCGGTGGATTTGACCCTACCTGTCCGCCGATCTCCTCTGACGCGATGCGGAATGGGACCTGCCGTTCCAACGACGCCCTGAACCGCCTTAAACAAACGGATTTAGTCGATTACGTGCGAAAGATCGAGCCGGGGGTTCTCTATTTGCATAGTGAAGATATTTCCCTGTACGAACATTTTCAACGTATGTGGGAACACCGCTGCGAAGCTTGTCGCCGCCGTTGGCCAAGCGATGAGGTTGCCTGTGCAAACGGGGCAGCCGGGGCCATTGCCCACGGCTTTCGGTATCTCTATGATGGCATCGCTTCCGTTCGCAATCCCGAGACCGACTACGACGGGGCCAGAGATTGTCTGGTGATCTTCGCATCGCCCTCCTATGGGCACTATTATGAAAGCGATGCAGATTGGAAAAAGATTAGCGATTTCTGGACGGCCGTCAGCAAGGAGCTTGGGAGGAGCGATCACATTTTGTTCTGCATGCGGGAGCAGTTTTGGAGTGTAGATGGGAGCGAAAGGCGTCTGCCGGAACTAGCGAAACGTCTTGAGGTGGAAGGGGGTGGGCACGGCCTCTTCGTCTTTGCTGTGGGGGGTGCTGATCATTTCAATAACCATGGCTTGTTCTCTGCTGCGTCGCGATTGAATCATTTCTATGAGGGGGCCAAGGCTGTCTTTAACTTCAACGGCGGGCTGTTTTCCCCGGTGCAGGAAATCTATAATTCAGAATCGACATGGAATCTTCGTTCGCCCTTTGGCGTGGATGAAGCGGTCGATCACGAGGCAGCAAAGGCGATCTATCGGGAACGTTCTGAGAAAATGGTATGGCCACCAAAGGATGAATTGCTCCAACGGGCGCTTTGGCTCTGCTATGGAGAGGCGGCTTCGACCATGGAGGCGTTTTATCATCTGAGGGGCTCAGATAACCAGTTCCCCCTGGCGATTCCCTACCTGCCTTGCCGCCAGCTTTTTGCCAAACGTCGGGAAGAGCATGATCGCACAGAGCAGCGCCGGAAATGGGGGACGCTGCATGAGATCAGCATCAGGGCTCAAGCAATCATTAGGGAAGCGATGTCATCTTCCCTGCCAGACTTACTCTGTGCAGAGGAATTACATTATCTGGAGAGATGTCTGGAAATTGGGATTCGTTTTTCGGCTCTGGTTGCCGATCTCTTTGAGGAGATGCCTGATTTCAACCACCTTAGGGATCGCCTTCGTCATTTGAAGACGTTTGTCCGTGAAGATCATCCGATGGATTTCACTTCGACATATGAAGGTGTAGGGAATCTTTGGCTTGCCTATCTGGATCAACTCGACGGTTTCATGGCTAGTCCAACCATGAAACCGTAAACTTCTGTATCAGCGTAGTTCTTCAAGGAGAGCGCGGTTGAGCCGAATCCCCGCTTTGAGATTCTCCACCGGGAAGTTCTCATTCGGTGCATGGGCGGCGCAATCGGGCAGGGCGAGACCAAGGAGGAGAACATCTGCTCCAAGCACCTGCCGGAAGGTTTCTACAATCGGGATCGACCCTCCTTCGCGGATGAGGGCCGGTTCGCGTCCCCAGGTCCGGGCGACGGCACGACGGGCCGCGAGACCGTTGGTGCTGTGGGGATCGCACAGGAACGGGAGGCCGCCGTGGCCGGGAGAGAGGGTCAACTCGACCTCTGGCGGGCAATGGCGGCGCAGATGTTCGCCGACGAGGCGTTCGATTTCCGCCGGGGTCTGGTTTGGGACGAGGCGGAAGGTCAGTTTGGCAAATGCTTCACTAGGGATTACCGTCTTGCTCCCTTCGCCCTGATAACCGCCGCCGATGCCGTTAACCTCTGCCGTCGGGCGGGCCCAAGCGCGTTCGAGCGGCGTATAGCCAGCCTCTCCGAGCAAAGCGCGGGAACGGATAATTTTTTTAAGCTCTTCTTCCCCGAGCGGGAGGCGTTGCCATTCAGCCCGTTCCCAATCAGCAACCGGGATGACCGGATCGTAAAAACCGGGAATTGCGACGCGGAAGCTCTCGTCATGCAACGTCGCGAGGAGTCGCGCCAGAAGCGTCGCCGGGTTGGGCGCGATCCCGCCGTAAATGCCGGAATGGAGATCGCCCTCTGCTGCTTTGAGTGCAATTTCCATGGCGAGGATGCCGCGCAGTCCATAGGTGAACGCCGGGATGCCGGGGGCGACCATCCCGGTGTCCGAGATGGCGATGACATCCGGGCGCAACGTGTCGCGGTGTTCGTGGAGGAACGCTTCGAGGTGGTCGCTGCCGATCTCCTCCTCCCCTTCGATCAGAAAAATCAGATTAACCGGGAGATCGCCCTGCTCGCGCAGCGTCTCCTCGACCCCGAGGATGTGGGCCATGATCTGCCCCTTGTTATCAGCGGCCCCACGGGCGTAGAGGATGCCGTCGCGCACTTCCGGCTCAAACGGCGCCGAGTGCCAGAGCGGTAGCGGGTCGACCGGTTGCACGTCGTAATGCCCATAAATGAGGACCGTACGGCGATCAGGCCGGGGTGTGTTGCGGGCGAGGACGATGGGATGGCCCGCTGTTGGGATTACGCTCGTCTCCAACCCCATTGCCGAGAGCCGAGCGCCGAGCCAGTCTGCACAGGCACGGACCTGCGGGGCAAAAGCGCTATCGGCCGAAATGCTCGGGAAACGGAGAAACTCAAATAGCGTGGAGAGGTGGGGATCGCTCATAAGATTTATTTTTCGGATTCGAGCCGGATTGCTTCCAACTCTTCCCATCGGGCGTAAAGGGTTTCGAGCCGGGGCCGCGCCGCTTCGAGTTCTTCGTGAAGCGCGCTCGCCTGTGCGCCATGGGTTTCGTGGAAATCGGGAGCGGCAAAGAGCGCTTCGATCTCCGCCATCCGCGCTTCGAGTTCCAGAATGACGTTCTCCATCCCTTCGAGTTCGCGCGTCTCCTTGTAAGTGAGCTTGCGGACTTTTGCCGCAGCCGGGCGTGGCGGCGGCGTGGCGGCGGGGCCGGGATCAGGCGGGAGCGCGGCGAGCGCCCGCTGGCGTTTCTCCCAGTAATAGTCGTAATCACCGACGCTATACTGCACCACGCCCTCGCCCTCAAAAGCGAGGATGCCGGTGCAAACGCGGTTCAGGAAGTAGCGGTCATGGCTGACGACCAGAACGACACCGGTAAAGGAGAGAAGCGCCTCTTCGAGAATGCGTAACGTGGCGAGGTCGAGATCGTTGGTCGGCTCGTCGAGGATGAGAAAATTCCCCCCGTTTTTTAGAATCCGGGCGAGGAGAAGACGACTCCGCTCCCCGCCGCTCAGGAAGCGGACCTGCGTGATCAGGCGGTCATCGGTAAAAAGAAAGCGCTTGAGATACGCCCGAACGGCGATCCGCTGTCCGCCAAAGGTGACAAAATCGGCCCCATCGGCCACAGCGTCGATGACACGCGCCTCTTCATTGAGCTGGAGCCGCCCTTGGTCGACGTAGTTAAACCGGGTGAGCTGGCCGGTGCGAACTTCGCCGGTGGTCGGTTCAAGCTGGCTGAGGATGATCTTGAGCAGCGTCGTCTTCCCGAGACCGTTGCGCCCTGTGATCCCGATCCGCTGCCCTGCTTCAAAGCGGAAGTTAAAATCGCTAAAGAGCTTGCGCCCCGCGAACTCCATCCCGACACCGGTTAACTCCAGCACCCGGTTGCCCAACTGCGGGGCAGGGGGGATGAGAAGATCGACCTCTTCCTCCACCTCCGGCGCGTCCTGAGAGGCGACGGCGAAGTATTGGTCGATCCGGCTGCGCGATTTCGTACGCCGCGCTTCCGGCGAACGGCGCACCCATTCGAGTTCCCGCTTGAGGAACATCTGGCGCTTGTGCTCCGCCGTCTCCGCTGCCGCCATCCGTTCGGCCCGTTGGACGAGGTAGCCGGTGTAGTTCCCTTCGTAGGAGAAGAAGGTGCCGCTGGAGAGTTCGGTGATCTGGCTGGTGACCTGATCGAGAAAATAACGATCGTGCGTGACGACGACAAACGCCCCCGGGTAGCTGTTGAGGTAGGAGATGAGCCACTCGATCGACTCGGTATCGAGGTGGTTGGTCGGTTCGTCAAGGATGAGCAGGTCGGGCTGTGAAACCACGGCGCGGCAGAGGGCGACGCGGCGTTTCTCCCCGCCCGAGAGGTTGGCGATCGCGGCATCCGGCGGCGGGCAGGCGAGCTTCGACATCGCCGTAGCGATCCGGTTATCAAGCGTCCACCCTTCGAGCGCGGCGATGCGGGCTTCGAGTTCATCATGCCGTTTGGAGTGGCCCGGGAGGCTCTCAAACTCCTCGATGAGCGCAATGAGATGCGCCGCCCCGGTGCGGATATTTTCAAGGACGTTGAGCGACGGGTCGAGTGCGAACTCCTGTGGCAGATAACCGGTCACCAGTCCGCGCCGTCGGGCGAGCGTCCCGCTATCAGGCGGCATCTCCTCGGCGAGCAGGCGCAGGAAGGTCGACTTCCCCGAACCGTTACGCCCGACCAGCCCGATCCGCTCCCCCTCGTGGATGGAGAGCGATGCGTGATCCAGAACCACTTGTTCGTTGTAACGAACGCAGAGGTCCTTGGCGTTAAGAAGACTGGCGGAGCCGGGTTGAGCCATAGTATTGGAGGCTCCCAAGACTGGGAAAAAAGCGCTCCTTGCCAAGCATAAACCCATCGAAAGCAAAAACCATTGCCCGCGGGGGGGATTTAATGCTTTCCTTCCCCGCGCTCCGGCTCCCAAACTCCCCGGCGTATTGCTTTCCAACATGAAGAAGTATCTCGTCACCATTGGCCTCGAAGTCCATGTCCAGCTCAAGACCGCCAGCAAGATGTTCTGCAACTGCAAGGTCGGCTTCGGCGCGGAGCCGAACGCGAACACCTGCCCGGTCTGCCTCGGGATGCCGGGCGCGATGCCGGTGATCAACCTTGAGGCCGTTAAGATGACGATCTTAACCGGTCAGATGCTCGGGTGTACCATTCCGCCGGTCTGTAAATTTGACCGCAAACAGTACTTCTACCCGGACATGCCGAAGAACTATCAGATTTCGCAGTACGACCAACCGCTTTGCGTTGGCGGCGGCGTGCTGCTGCATGATCTCGCCTATCCCAAGGACGCGCAGAAGACCATTGCGCATCCCGACAAGGTCGTGCGGCTCGTACGGATTCATTTGGAAGAGGATGTCGCCAAGAGCTTCCACCTCGATAGCCATACCGGGATTGATTTCAACCGCGCCGGGACGCCGCTCATGGAAGTGGTCAGCGAGCCGGACATCGAATCGCCCGAAGAGGCGTTTGCCTTTCTGACCGCGATCCGGCAGATCCTGACCTACGGCGGCGTGAGTGATGCCGACATGGAGAAGGGTCAGCTCCGTTGCGACTGCAACGTCTCCGTCCGCCCCGAGGGGCAGAAGGAGTACGGAACGAAGATCGAGATCAAGAACATGAACACGATCTCCGGCGTGCGCCGCGCGTTGGCGTACGAGATCGAGCGCCAGATTGCACTCGTCGATAAGGGGGAAGTCCTCTTGCAGGAAACCCGTCGCTGGGACGATGTGACCGGGCAGACCAATCTCATGCGGATCAAGGAGAGCGCGCACGATTACCGCTATTTCCCCGAGCCGGACCTTCTGCCGCTTCAGACCGAGGCGCTCGTGGAAGAGGTCCGCGCCCGCGTGCCGGAGTTGCCGACACAGAAACGCGCCCGCTTTGTGGAGCAATATGGCGTGAGCCCGTACGACGCCGGCGTGCTCGCGGACGATCTTGCGCTTTGCAGCTACTTTGAAACCGCCGCCGGGAGCGCTCGTAAGCCCAAGCAGGTGGCCAACTGGATCTTGAACGATCTGGCGAGCGCTCTGAGCACTGCCGCGCTCTCCATTGAGGAAAGCCCGATCCCCGCTGCCCATCTCGACGAGTTGGTCAATTTGATCGACGACGGCAAGATCAGCAGCAAGCAAGGTAAGGAGGTCTTCGCCGAGATGTTCGCGACCGGGAAAGCTGCCGGAGTGATCGTTGAGGAGAAGGGGCTCAAGCAGGAGAGCGACCTCGGCGCGATCGAAGCGCTCTGCGATCAGGCCATCGCCGCCAATCCGAAGGCGGTCGAGGAGTACAAAGGCGGCAAGCTCGGCTCGATCAACTTCCTCAAAGGACAGGTGATGAAGCTCTCCAAGGGGAAGGCCAACCCCGCGCTGGTCGGGCAGGTGCTCGAAAGCCGTCTGGCGTTGTAGGCGGGTCGGGGCGTTGCCTTTCCCGTCAACAGTTCGCCGCTGCCGGGATCGAGACGATCAACTCATAAATGAGGACATAGGGATCGTCGCGCTCCGGCTTGCGCCGGATGTGGAAGCTCAAGGTGTTCTCTCCGTCGCGCAGGAGCCGGCGGGGAGGAACCAGTGTGATCGCTTCATGTGGGCCGACATCGAAGCCAGAGGCGATCCGCCCGGCGGGCTGCGGCGTTCGGACAATGGCTTCCGGGGCGAGTTCCTCATCGTTCAGGAGATAGGTGACCCATCCGTGGGGGAGCGTCCCGTTCTGTTCGCCTTGTCGGAGGAATCCGGCGTGCGTGTTATAATCAGGAACCTGCCGGAAATGGAGCTTCGGGCGTTGGTCGGGATCGGCGGAGCCGGGTGGCAGGTGGAAGCGAAGCGTCTGGTGAAACTGCGGCGGTCGGTACGACTCCAACTCCATCGGTAACTCCTGCCAGAACGTTAGCTCCATCGCTTGCCCCTTGAGGGTTTCCTGTGTGCCGATCTGTGAGAAGATGGAGGTCAACCGGGCAAAAGCTTCAGGCGTGCGCCGGACCTGATGGAGCAGGCACGGGTAGTTAAACAGGTAGACGCCGCCGGCTCCTTGCGAGAGGAAGTTCTGCGCCGCTCCACGTTGGCGGTGGATCGTCTCCTCCACACTTTCAATCGTAATATGGTTGTGGGCCGGGGCTGCGTGGGCCGGGCCTTGCTCGATGGAAGGGAAGAAGCCTATCCCGTGTTCCCGACAAAGCGAGAGCCACGGTTCGAGCTTTTGGGTGTAGTCATTGACGAGCGCACTCATCACGATCCGGTCCGCCAGCCGCTCCTTGATCCATCCCTGAATCTCCATCCCGGCCTCTCTCTGTTTTTTGGGGCAGAACGGAAGGCGAAGCTGGAGGTCGACCTTGTGGCCAAGGCGCTCCTCTGCCGCGTTGACAGCGGTTTTGATTTGCCGGAGGAAGTCGGTGAGGATGCCGCGTTGCTCCCAGCCGCACGATGGTTGAAAGAGGTAGGGATTACGGCAGAAATCGAGTTCCAGCCCGTCGAGGTCATACCATTGAAGCACTTCGCAGATACCGGAGAGATAGTATTCGCGTACCTGCGGGTAGCTATAGTCGAGGGCGGCGTTATAGTAGGTACGCCCGTCGGTGACTTCCCATAAACGCAAATGCTGGTTTTCTCGCCAAAAGCGGCTGGAGAGCATGCCGTCCGGGTCGGACTTGAGGTGGCAGTCATTCATCCGGAAAGAGCCGTAGAAACGCAACCCCGCCTTGCGCGTCTCCTCAATCAGCAGCGGCAGGTAGTCAATCCCCTGCCGATGAAGGGAGAGCATGACATTGCGCGGCTCCTCCCCCGGCGGGAGTTTGAGGTAGCTATTGTTAGGCTCGCTCCCCGTGTCAAAGCCGACCTCGTCATCAAAAAGCCCGATGACACAACCGGCTGCGAGGCGGTCATAGTAGTGATCCCACACTTTGGAAGGCCATGAATAGGCAATCGAAGTCCCAAGCAGCCAACAAAGGGTGTCGACTTGCGTGCCGCGCAGGTGATCGAGCGCACGGCGCAGCGTCTCTACGGTGTGGGGCGGGTTGACATAGCGAAGGGAGCAGGTATCGTCGTTGTAGAGAATCATCGGGTCGTCTGGCGTTCAAGGGCGAGGTTTATGAGTTTCTCCCGGACGGCATCGGCCACGCGGGGATCGTCGGGAGCATCAAGCACTTCATCCACCAAAGGGCGCAGCCTTTCATGGCGAGTGGCATCCGGTGTTTGCGGGCCGAAGGCGGCCTGAACGAGGCGATAGTCATCAAGCGTTTCGCGGAAAAGTTCCCAGCGGCGGCTTGAATAGAGTTGGCCATCTTTGCGGTAGATCACCATTCCGCCGCTGGAACTGCCGGTGGTCCCGTCCCACGGATCTTCCGCGCCGACGTTGTGAACCCAGAAGGCGAGTTGATTAAACCCATGCCGCATGGCGTACCACCCCATGAGCCGATAATATTCATAGAGATTGACGCCGCGATTGTTGCGCGACATCAGACAACGGTAGAATCCCATCTTTGCCGGACGAAAGCGCAGGGCGAGCCGGGCTGCCTCGGGCCGCGAGGCGAAGAGCTGATCCCAGTTGGCCATCCAGACATCGCATAGCGAAGTATAGGCTTTCATCTCCTGCTCATCGGACATCACCACCGATGAATTTTCATACAAGGCAAATGGGAGTCCCAGCGCCTTGACCCGCCGCATCCAAGCCATGGTCTGCCGGACTTCCGGCAGCTTTGGCTCGTCCCAGAACATCAGGTAACGCCGCTGTGGGGGGATCTGGAAGCCATCAAGGCGGGCGCTCAGATCGCGAAGGTAGCTTTCAAGAATACCCGGTTTCTCCAATGCCGCGATCATTTCAGGTCGCTGGAAGCCAAGCCAGATGATGAAAGACTCTCCGGGATGCCCCTTGAGCAGTTCCATCACCTGAGTGAAAGCGGCTTCGGATTCTTCGGTAAAGCCGAGATAGCGATTGTTGGTATCAAGCTTGGGAAAGGGGGTCTGGTGGTAGTCGAGATGCCACGTATTCATCCCGTAATCACGCAGGTTATCGCGTACCTCCTTCTCAAGCCCCTCGGTGGTGGCCTTGACACCCGGTCGGTAGAAATAGGCCCAGTTGCTGGTATCCAGCCCGATGGGAGAAGGCGGCAGGCCGACATCGGCGAACTCCAGTGTAAGGGGTAGCGATCGGTTCTCCTCCTTTCCGCTCTCGATCACTAGCTTCCCTTCGATGCTTGCCATCGGTGGTTGGGCCCGGCGTGCGTCGACCCAGAGAATGACTTGTGTCGTGCTGTAAGGGGCGATGGTGAGGGAAACCCGCTCGGATGGAGGGGCGATGGCATCCGCCGTCATGGAACCATCACGCGCTTTCACCCATTGCGTCGCCCGTAGTGAAACATGGCGGGTGGCCTGCGGCGGGAGATCGAGATAGACCTCAACGTGGCGTTCCGAGTCCGCTGCGGAAAAGTTGATAGGGATAGCCTTGTACTGGCCGATGCAAACACGCTCTTGGACGGCGCTGCATTCGGGGTCGGAAGGGAGGGGGAGCGTTTCGCTGCGAATTGCCATCGCTAATGGAGAGCGCCAGATGACCAGATTGCTGTTGCGCGAGTTCATCGCGCTTAGCATGATTTCACGTTGTGCTTCGAGGAGCTTGCTCTCGGTTGTGGTAAGGTAGCCCGGTTCTCGAAGCTCAAACTCCCGGCGCGCTTCGTCAAGCAAAGAGGGGACAGTCGCGCTGGAAGGGGCGTCTGGTGGAAGCTCGGTGGCGCTTCTCACCGTTTCGCCAAGGAACCGGGCTAGCGTCTCCCGTTTGGAGGGGAAATCGGGGTGGCGCAGAGCCGTAATTTTTTTCAGGGAGAAGTGGAGAGGCGTCAGCGGTTTGTATTGGTAGAGAATCACCTCGGTGATGCGCGAGGGATCAATTCTGCCGCCGCCGTCGCTAATATCGAGGGCAATCGTCGCCGTTTTCCCTGCGGGGATCTGGCTGGCTTGCGCCTTGCTTTCGCCGGGATTGGTGACAGCGCCTACGGTAATACTCTGATCTTCGCTAGTCGCATTTTCAACTTCAAAGAGAAGCCGTGAGTAGCCGGAGAGATCAAGCGCCGGGCCGCTCAGGGTCAGGCGTGGCCATAGGTTGGCCCCTTCAGTGGTCGCTTCGATCGTAAAGCGCGTTTCATGAGGAAGGCTCTGGAAGCTGACATCACCGACGCTGGTGATCTGCCAGTCATCGCACGTAGCGCCTTTCTCAAAGAGAATCATTTCCTGCGCGGCGGTAGTGGTCATGTTGGCGATCGCCCATAACAGGCACCCCGCCAGCAGGGAGGGGAGAGGTTTCATAGGTTGGAGCGTTTGACTAGCGGCGGAGGTCCGGGACAAAGATGGAAGCACGTTCGCCCCCGGGGAGGACTTCTTCGACGGGAATGCTTTCCACGTGTCCATCAAGAAAGGCGAAATGTGCCTTTCCATGCAGATACCAGTCGGTCGGGATGCCGTTGCGGGAAACGGCAGAGGCAGGGTCTACCCACATGGTGCTGAGTTCTCCGCCGCGATGGTTACAGAAAAGGAGGAGCTTGGAGGGATTGGCAATCTGGAGTTTTCTCCATGTATAGGTGCGGTTATAGGTATCGAGCGTGCCGGTGCTGAAGCTGAAACTGCGCCGCAGGAAGGCTTGGTCGGCGCGTTGGAGCGTGCTCTTAGCTCCGCCGCCGGAGGGATCACCGGGGGCGATGAAGGCATCCACAGAGCTGTAACGATCATTGAGCTCATATCCAAGGTAAGGGCGCAGGTATTGGAACCATGCTTTGTAACCGTAGTTGTAGCGATCTTCATAGCGATCATGGGCGAGAAAGATGCGCCCGCCATCGTGGTGATCGCTGGAGAAAAGCTCGGTCGCTACCCAAAGCGTGCGCATGTTGGAGAGATCCTTGGAGGCACGCACGGAGCGGCTGACACGGTTGGTCGCGGAGAATGCGAAAAGGATTAAGACACTCGTCAGGACCAACGCGACGAGCATCTCCAGCAGTGAATAGGCGTGACGCCGATTCATGACGCTTTAAGCTTGGGAGTTGCGACGACGCAGGAGAAAGGCGAGGAGCGCCCCTGCACCAAGGAGCGTATAACTCCCCGGTTCCGGGACGACCTCAAAGGTAAGCAGAGGGCGAAAACTCTCCGTGGCATGGTAGCCACTGCGGATAATGACCGTATCAATCGGCTCCCACGGTTGGTCGGCTCCGATGATCACAAACCCGTTATTGCCGGAAGGGGCATTGATCCATGATGCAACGGCCTCGTTGTCGAGCGAAAGGGTGATCGGCCCGTTGACCGCGTTGGCGGAGGTTAGCGTAAAGCTGCCGATGGGCGTGGTTGCGTAATCCTCCCCGGCGACTGGGCCGGAAGTCCCGCTCTGGCTGTTGCCCCATCCGATGGCGTTCCCCGGCGTGGCGGAATAGGAGGCGGCGCTATAGGAAATCTCCCCCTCCTGAGCGTTGGAGAAACTCCCCGTGCCGAAGTTGAGCCCGGTGCGGAGGATCGGGTAGAGGTAATAGGTGGAGGAGTAGGTGCCCGTTCGCCCTGCTCTTCCGGCGATTTCAAGCTGAAGGGTAGCGTTGGCGATCGCTGTGACGCTTTCGAGATGTGAGAGGTCCCACCGCATGAAAGCGATAATGCTATTTCCATTGCCGGGACGCTGTGTCCAGTTCAGGCTTTGGATCAGGTTATTAGCCCCGTTGTTCTGCTGGATGGCGTAGCTGCTGATATAGCTTGAGGTCTGACCGCTGTAGCTATTGACCCCTTGACGCAGTTCATAGGTAACGGCGGCACCAAGAGGGGAAGCCATAGCGCAGCACAAGGCGGCAACGAAGGGGAGGAGGGTCTTTTTCATGGCTGGAGGGTAGGGATGTAGTCGCGGAGGAGTTGGGGAGGGAGGTTGATCGGGGAGGGGTCGCGCTCGGGCAGGCGCTTGAGGCGTATTTCAAGAAGGTGGACCAGTTGCCCGGCGATGGCAGAAAGCGGGATCTCCACCTTGATCACCGGCACACCAACGGCGAGGTCGATCCCTTCGTTCACCATGCTGACGATGCGAATTTCCTCCGGTACGGCGACCCCTTCACGCAGCAGGCAGAGGCTCGCGGCTCGCATCTGGATGTCATCGCAAAAAAGGATCGTATCGAAACGTTTGCCGGGAGGGAGTGCTTCCCGCTCTTTGAGTTCACGAAGGATGACCTCTTCCGTCGGCTCTTCCAAAGCTGAGCGGCGCTCGCCGTGGACATGGACGATTTTTTCCACGACAACGTTGTATTCCCGCGCCGTAGCCCACATCGTCTTGAGCAGGCCGGAGGCGAAAAGGAGATCGGGATTCTTGAGGACGAGGATCGCCCGTCGGCCTCCGTTTTCGGCCATTCCGATGATCAGGTTGCGGTAGAGTGCGTCTTTATCGATGGAGACATCGGCCTCGTGGATGATCGGGCGGAAGGAAACTGTTGTTCTTGGCTTTTCGAGCCCGATCTGCGGGAAACGCAGCGAGGTGAAGTTTTGTTCAATAAAGGCGATCGGATCGAGGTGAGCCAGATCGTTGAAAAGCTGGGTTTCCAGCCGCTTGCCGTGGGGGGAGGTGAAGATGCTTTCGAGGTCATCATAGAGAACCGGGTTGAAGCCCCGCTCGACCAGTTTTTCCTCAATCAGGCGGCTCAAGCGACGGTCAAAGTGGTTGCTTTCCGCTCGCAGGTCAGCCCCGATGAGGACGAAGACATTCTCATTGGTTTTCTGGCGATGGTTCACAAAGGTGCCGTGGTTGGTCTTTCTCGTGAGAAAGCCGCGCGCTGCCAGCCGCGCCAGCGCTTTCTGGACAGTGTTGATGCTCACGTTTAATTGCGTAGCCAACTCCGCCGTCGAGGGAAGGCGGATACCTTCAGGTAGCTCACCAGCCATGATTTTTTGAAAAAGGTGCTCCTCAAGGGCGATGTCGCGATTGCGCTGACCGCCCGGCTGGTGGGGGAGAGGGGTGAGAGGGAATGGGTCCGGCTGGTCCGTCATGGCTCCTATTGATGTCACCCTGGTAGGTAGAGGTCAATGATTATTATTCATAATTTTGTATTTATTGGTGATATAATAGAGAATAATTGGCGATGGCGCGCGGAATCTGACGGGTTGAAGCGTCGGTTGAGCTGTAGCAAAAGGTTTGGCGTCTCCTTACAGCAGGAGATGAAGCGCGCTAATCGCCGCCATCACAAGGACCAGACGTTCAAAGAGCGTCTGGTCCACTTTTCCCAAGAGAGCACGCCCGCAGAATATCCCGAGTACGATCATCGGGAAGAGCCAGAGGTTGAAGAGGAGGGAGCGGGCGTCGATCAACCCGAGTTGCGCGCTGAAGGGGACTTTGAAAAGGTTAACGATCAGAAAGTACCACGCGCCGGTCCCGACCAGTTGCCACTTGCCGAGTCCGATCGCCAGAAAATAGAGCCCCATCACCGGCCCTGCGGCGTTGGCAATCATCGTCGTCACCCCTGCGGCGATCCCCATGCTCCATGCGAAGGTTCGGCTCTGCGGGAGATGGGCAAACGGGGCGGGGAAGCGTTGGCGGATGAGTTGCAGGGCAATCAGGACGATCACAATCAAGCCGATGAGTGGCTTGAAGGAGGCGTTATCAATCTTCCCCATCAGGAAGTAGCCGATGACGACGCCGAGCGCCGCCGGGGGGAGGATACGCACGATCTGTCCCCAATCGGCATGCCCGCGAAAAGCGCGGACGGCCATGAAGTCCGCAGCGATCAGAAGCGGGAGGACGACACCGGTTGACTCCTTCTCCTGCCCTTTCATGAGGGAGGCCATGATGATGACCGTCAGCATCCCTAAGCCCCCCCAACCGCTCTTGGAAAGACCGATGATGAAGGCTGCCAGCGCCGCCATCCCCCATTGGAGAAGACCCCAATGGGAAAAGAAAAGTTCGTTACCGTTCATGAACCGCCTCGATGGCGGCAAATTTCTTTAGCCAATCAGGCGAATGCTCAGCGGGTAGCGATAATTCTGCCCCTTGCTGGCAGCCATGGTCGAGAGGATCAGCGTGACTAGCCAGAAGATGGCCAAGGCAACGAAGAGCAGGATCGCCAGCGGGATCAGAATCACGGTGATAAAGAAAATCACCGCAACGACGGAGATCACAATGGAGTAAATCGTGTAGCTGATCTGGGCGTTGAGCGCTTCTGTGGCATGTTCCGCGACAAAGGGGGAAACATTCCGCCGGAAAAGCCAGATCACTAGGGGCCCTACGATCTGACCGAGTGCCGGGAGGACAAAAATCGCCAGCGCGCTTAAATGCGCCGCCATCGACCAGTTGATTTCGGTGTCAGAAGGCGGCGTAATCGAAGTGGGTTCCATGATGAGTAAAACTTAACGAAAAGCGCTTCAATGTGCAAGCTTGCGGTAGAGCGTCGCCATGCTGATCCCGAGCATTTTGGAAGCGCGTTCCCTCGAACCGTCGTTGAAACGGATCGTCTCTTCAATGAAATGGCGCTCAAGGTCTTTGACGTACTGGTCGAGCGACTGGCCCAGCGGGAGTTGCCCGTTGCTGGAGGCGCTCTGGGTCGTGGCGCGGCTGGAGACATGCGGCGGCAGATCGCTCACACGGATCACCCCTTCTTCACACAACGCACACGCCCGCTCAATCGCGTTCTCCAGTTCCCGCACGTTCCCCGCCCAGTGGTAACTCCCGAGGCATTTGAGGGCGTCGTTCTCGATCCTCGGCGGGCTGCTCTGGTTCTGAACCGAGATTTTCTGGATGAAATACTGGGTTAAGAGCGGGACATCCTCCAGCCGCTCGCGCAGCGGGGGCATTTCCACCGGGATGACGGCGAGCCGATAGTAAAGATCTTCGCGGAAACCGCCGGTGCGGATCTTCTCCTGAAGCGACTCGTTGGTTGCCGCGAGAACGCGGACATTGATTGGGATACTCCGTGTGTCACCCACGCGGCGGATCTCCCGCTCCTGAAGGACGCGCAACAGCTTGGTCTGGAGCGGTTGAGCCATGGAGTTGACTTCATCGAGGAAGATCGTGCCGTTGTGCGCTTCCTCAAAGAGTCCCATCTTGTCCTGAACCGCGCCGGTGAACGCTCCCTTTTTGTGCCCGAAGAGTTCGCTCTCGAGCAGATTCTCGGGAAGGGCTGAACAGTTGATGGCGACAAATGGGTGGTGCTGGCGGCGGCTGTTGAAGTGGAGCGCCCGGGCGACGAGTTCCTTACCGGTGCCGCTCTCGCCTTGGATGAGAATGGTGCTATCGGTATTGGCCACCTTGGCGATCAGGTTGTAGACCTGCTGCATCTTCGGGCTGGTGCCGACGATGTTTTCAAACTTGTAGCGCTCCTGAAGCTCTTTCTTGAGGTAGACGTTCTCGCGCACCGCGCACTGGAAATCGAGCGCGCGCTGGATGGTCATCTGGAGATCGTCGATCTTGAACGGCTTGGTGACGTAGTCGTAAGCACCCAGTTTCATCGCCTCGACCGCCGTCTCCACCGAAGCGTAACCGGTGATCATGATCACGGCGGGGAGCGGTGCGAGCTGATGGCATGCCCGCAGGACGTCAAAACCGCCGATTTTCTCCATTTTGATATCGGCAATGACCACCTGTGGCTCAAACGTCGTGAGCGCTTCGATCGCTTTTACAGCAGAATTAAAAGGGGAAACCATGTGCCCCAACTCGCGGCAAAGGGTGGCGATGACCTCCACCATTGCCGGCTCGTCATCAATGATTAAAATCCGGGCCATCTGATCTCAATAATGATTTCATTTCATTTTTGCAAGGAAAGGTGTCGGGAAATACTACGGGCGGCGCATCTCCAGAAAACGCCAGCGGATAATGCGCACCGGGGCGTTAAAAGCGGCAGTTTCATTACCGGGGCCTTGGGCGATGACGGCGCGTTGATCGAGCGGGTTGGCAGAGATCCAGAGATGGCTGCCGAGGTAGGCAAAGGCGAGCGAGCCATCGCGGGAGAGCGCCATATCCCCCGGGTAGAGCAGCGAGTGGTCAAAGGAGGAGATCCCGCCTGCCGCATCGGTGAAACGCCGTGCCTGTCGCCGCGCTCCTTGAAGGAGGATCGGGGCGTTGAGATCGTACCACCAGAGTTGGCCTGCTTTGCGGACGAGGTGCGGATTAAGTGTCTGCAAACCGTAAAGGAGCGTCCCCTCCACGGTGCCGCGCCGGATGAGCCCGAGGGAATCAATCCCGAGGCGGTTCTCTCCCGCTTCATGGTAGCGCACGCCTTGATAACGCCGGAGCGCCGTCCCGATCGAGTCGCGCAGCGCCGGGCGGTCATACCAATCATTCCCCGGCAGCCAGAGGAAAAAACTGGCGATGCCTACGACGAGGAACCACCCCCAACGCAACCACCGGTAGCGCCACCATAGTCCTAGTAGCCCCAACAGGAGCGCTGCGGCAAAGAGGGTGCCGGAGAAACGGGTCGCAGCAGTACTCGGCGGGTAGGCCGCCACCCCGAGCCACCAGAGCGCCGCCAGCCACCAGAGGAGGATGGCGTACGAGCGCGTCAGGAAATCGCGGATCGAGAGCGGCTTCCCTTTACGCTGGTTGGTTTTACGGCGGGGCGAGGTCGCCTTGCGGCGGCGGGTGGCCATCAGCCGGGGATCTCGCGCAACATCTGGGCGTTGGTCGGGAAGCGTTTGAGGAAGGAGAGCAATCGCTCAATGGCTTCCACCGGCTTGTGCCCGGCCAGACCGCGACGGATGATGTTGATCTTGTGCAGGTTGGTCTCCGGTAGAAGAAGTTCTTCACGCCGGGTGCCGGACTGGAAGATATCGACCGCCGGGTAAACGCGCAGGTCGCTGATCTTGCGGTCGAGCACCAGCTCCATGTTGCCGGTTCCCTTGAACTCCTGAAAGATGAGATCATCCATGCGGCTGCCGGTCTCGATGAGCGCCGTGGCGATAATCGTGAGCGAACCGGCTTCCTCCGTATTGCGCGCTGCGGCGAAGAGCTTGCGCGGGATCTCCAAGGCACGGGCATCGACACCGCCCGACATCGTGCGTCCCCCGCCGCTGGTGGCGTTGTTGAAGGCACGGCCGACGCGGGTGATGGAGTCGAGCAGGATAAAGACATGCTTGCCCATCTCGACCAGACGCCGCGCCCGCTCAATGGCAAGCTGGGCGATGCGCGTGTGGCTCTTGATCTCCTGATCGTTGGAACTAGCCATGATCTCGGCATGCGGCACGGTACGGCGGATCTCGGTCACCTCCTCAGGCCGTTCGTCGACGAGGAGGATGATCAGCTTCATATCGGGGTGATTGACCCCGACCGCCTCGGCGATGTGTTGGAGGAGCGTCGTCTTGCCTGTCCGCGGTGGAGCGACGATGAGGCCGCGCTGGCCACGCCCGATCGGGGCCATCAGGTCGATCACCCGGGTCGTGTAACGCTCCGGCGTGGTTTCGAGCTTGAGCCAATGGTTCGGGTTGATGGTGGTCAGTTCCTCAAAGAGCGGGTAGATTTTTGCTTCTTCCTGTTCCTCACCTTCGATGCTGACGAGACGGAAGAGTTGCGGGCCGCGATTGCCACGGCGAATCTCCCCACGGATCCACATCCCATCGCGCAGATTGTATTTACGGCAGACCTCCGGGGTGACGAAGACGTCGCCGGGGTGTTGGGCAAAGCCACGCTTGGGATCGCGCAGGAAGCCGAACCCCTTGCCGGAGACTTCGACAATCCCTTCGGCAAAGACCGGGTCCGGGCGCGGGCCGTCGTCGACCGCCGGGGCTGAGGGGCCGTCTTGTGCCGGGTAATCGTTGCGGGCGAACTCCTGCCGCGCTGCGGCGATCCGTTGTTCGCGGCTTTCACGGCTCTCGCGGAAGTCGCCGCCATGGCGTTCCTGACGGTTGCCACGGTCGCGATCACGATCCCGGTTGCGCCGGTTGCGGTTGCGGAAGTCGCGTCCATTCTCACGGTCGCGGTGTTCGCGCCGGGGTTCATGGCCTTCACGTCGCGCCGGGGGCGGGGTGGAGGTGGTGCTCAGGGAGGTCGTGGTCGTCACGGCCGTACTACCGCCGGGGCGCCATTCGTCATGGCTTGATGGGGTGACGGTCACCGGGGTCGTGATGTTAACCACGGAGGGGACGGCGGCGAGCGGAGCGGTCGTGGCGACGGTTGTCGTTGTGGTGACAGCCGTTTCGACATTCGGAATGCTTTGCGCTGCGGTAGGTGCTTCCACTTTCGCGCTCTTGGCACTGCGAGCGGTGGTCGCCCGGGGGGTGCGGCTCTTAGGCTTGGCGGGAGCTTCCGGAGCGGCTGCTTCGACGGGAGCAGGGGCAGCTTCCTCTGTACTGGCCGCCTTGGTCGTGCGGCGGGTGACTTTTTTAGCCGGGGCTGGTACGGCAGGAGCTTCTTCCTCCTTGGTTGGAGCAGCCTTGGTGGTGCGTGCGCGGGTCGCCTTTTTAACCGGAGCAGCCTCTTCTTCGACCTTGGTCTCCACCTTCGCCTTGGTGGTACGGGTGGCGCGGGGTTTGGCTGTGGCAACGGGGGCGTCGGCTTCCGGCGTTGCTTCTGCCTTGGTCGTCGTTTTCCGGGCGCGAGGGGCTTTTACGGTGGATGGCGCGGCGGCTTCCGGCTCAGTGGCAGCGGCTTTGGTGCTGGCACGGGTGGTCTTGGCCGCGGTGCGCCGGGGTGCCTTTCGTGGAATCTGGTCTTCAGCAAACAGCGAAAGGTTTTCAGTCAATTCAGTCATATTGGGATAGAGTCAAAACATCCGGTCGACAGTGCGGGCGGTTTGCCTTCTGTCGAAAAAAACATGGGAAATCAGCGATGGAAACGGTGATCCTTAAATAAACAACCGGGGCGATTCCATCACCGCATGAGAACAAGCGCCCCTCCTGCCATCAAAAGCTTCATCCCGTGAAGGAACGCATCAGATAAGCCCTCCCGCGATACGGGTGCCTCCCACCAAGGGGATCGTGGCGCAGCGGCGCAGCGGATGCCTTCACAGCCGGTCTCCTGCCCGGTTGTGGGTAGAGACTTGCTGCGAGTCGCCTTGTGTAAAAGCACTTGCTGAAACCCGTCATGAGGGTGTTTGAAAATCGAGCGAATCACAGAGAAGACGCGCTATTTTACCATTGCCAATACCGCAAAGCAGAAATTGCGAAGGGGAGTCCGACCGAAGCGTTGGGCCGGATGAAGCGCGAGCTATTCGCACAAAAAACCAGAAAGTGTTCCCTTTGTCAAGGGGGTAAATGGCTAAAAATGGAGGAAACCGAAGCGTGTAGGGATATCGATCCGGTTGAGAAGGGTCGGAGACCAGCTCTGGAGGGGCGCGGGAGCGGGAGGCGCGTAGAAAAAGTTGATCCGGCCTTCGTGCGGTGTCGGCTCCAAAGGGGCGGAAAGCTCATCCAAAGCGAGTGTTAACTCCGCCACAACATCACTCCCGTTAAGAGAGTGGAGGAGGAGGGAGAGCCTTTCTGGTCGCCAGCGTGGATCGCGCCGCAAGGTGTTACGGCTCTGCCGGATGACCGCGCTGGAGGGCTCCTCTTGTGGCCGGAAGGTGATTTCAAAGAAAGCGGAGAGATCACCCACCGGATCGAAAAGAACACCGGCTTTGACGTCCGGGGAGGCAGGCGCAGCCAGAAAGCCGGGAAGGGTGAACCGGAGTCGCAGTTCTCTCGAGCCTCCCTCCCCAAGCGTCGCTACTTGAACGGTGGCCGCGGAGGCGGGTGGGGGCGCTTCCCCGGTCCGGTTAATCACCAGCCGGTGCGATTCGACACCATCCCATCGTTCCCTCGCTTCCCCGGCTCCGAGCGGGAGGACGGGGAGGCGCGGCAGTCTCACAACCTTTTCCTGGGAGAGGCGTTTGCCCTTAAAGCGTCGGGGCGACCGCCAACGTGACCGTATAAACGGTGTAAGCAGCAGCACCAAGGCCGATCACGGCAACCAGAATGGCGGCAATCCCGATCGGGCTCTGCTTACGGCTGCGGCGGGTAAAGGGGGAGGCATTGCCGAAGCCCGCCGGTTTCTGGCTGCTGGCAGCAGGGGCGGCGGCTTTCTCCTCTTCCTGCGGCAGCGGGCGCGGCCCTTTGGCCTCGTTGGTCTCGTAGATGGCGTCGACTTTGCCAAAACGGAGGCGATCCCCCGGCTTGAGCGTCTCTTCCCCCGTCAGCGGTTGCCGGTTGAGACGGCTGCCATTGGTGGAGCCGAGGTCTTTGATGACATAATGCTCCCCCTTGCGGGTCAACTCAGCATGGTGACTGGAAATACTGGCGTCTTCGATCTGGATGGTGTTGTCGTCGAGACGACCAACGCTCACTTTGGCTTCCACCAGTTCATGGATAACTTCGCCAGCATCAGGGAGGGAAATGACAAGCTTTGGCATACACCCCCTTACCTATCAGCTTTTGCGATGGGCATCAATGAGTTTACCGAATTCCTCGAAAAAGTAATGCGCATCGTTCGGCCCGGGCGCTGCCTCCGGGTGATACTGCACGCTAAAGGCTGGCGCCTCCTTGTGTCGAAGCCCCTCAACGGTCTGGTCATTGAGGTTGATGTGGGTCACTTCCACGTGCTCGGGGAGGCTTTCGGGATCGACGGCAAAACCGTGGTTCTGCGCGGTGATGGAGACTTTCCCGGTTTTCAGATCCTTGACCGGCTGGTTGCCGCCATGGTGACCGAACTTGAGCTTGTAGGTCTTCCCGCCTAAGGCGTAGGAGAGGATCTGATGGCCCAGACAGATGCCGAAGACCGGCTTCTTGCCGATCAATTCGCGTACGTTGGCGTGAATATCGTAGAGGACGCCGGGATCGCCCGGGCCGTTGGAGAGGAAAATCCCATCGGGGTTGAGCGCGAGGACCTGCTCCGCCGTGGTGGAAGCCGGGACGACAATCACCTTGAACCCTTCCTGCCGCAAACGGCGAAGGATGTTGAACTTGATGCCGAAATCGTAAGCGACGATGCGGTAACGCACCGGCGGGAGTTTCTCGAAAACTTCCCCGTTGGCGTCGCGCTCGACGTTGCTCCCGTCCCCTTTAACAATCGTCCAGCGGCGCGAGAGATGATCTTTCGGGTCCCATTCGTAAATCTGCTTGGTGGAGACTTCGCTAACGTAGTCCACCCCTTCGACCCCTGCGCCGGAACGGGCGAGGCGGACCGCTTCTTCAGCCGTGATCGCCGGATCGCTGGTCAAACAGGCTCGCATGACCCCTTTTTCCCGCAGGTGGCGCGTCAGGGCGCGGGTGTCGATCCCGGCGATGCCGGAGACTTTCCATTGGGTCAGATATTCGTTGAGTTCCATGCGCGAGCGCCAGTTGCTCGTCACCGGGCTTAGTTCCTCGATGACGATCCCGTTGAGGTACGGGCGGGTGCTCTCCTGATCGAGCGGGTTGACGCCGGTGTTACCGATGAGCGGGTAGGTCATCGCCACGATCTGTCCCTGATAGGAGGGATCGGTCACGATCTCCTGATAACCTGTCATCGAGGTGTTAAACACCAGTTCGCCTACCGTTGTGCCGGGAGCGCCGAACGCTTCCCCTTCAAAAATCCGGTTGTCTTCAAGTGCCAAAATTGCGCGCATCGCGGCGCAAGTTAGGACCTGCGAGGGCTTCACGCAAAGCTAAAATTTTGGAGGAGCTGCTTTTGCATCGTCCCAGCGGGTCAGTTCCGCCGAAATCGAGCCGATAAAGAGTTCGCTTTCCACTTTGAGCAGGAGGCGTTTTTCATCGTCGGAGAGCCATCCGGTCGCTTTTTTGAACCGGCGGTGGGGCTGGAGGATGAGCTTTTCATCCAACCACTGGAGGGAGAGATCGAGCCGGATCGCGGAGTAGCGTTTTCCCTCAAGGATGAGGGCCTCCCGCCGGATCACGGTGACGGTGGCGAGGTAGGTGCTGTCCTGAAAGATCACGAAACGCAACCGGCTCCCGTTCTCCAGCGGCTGAGTGCGAAGGAAGAGGAGGGCGCTGTGAGCGTCGAGCAAATCCGGGTAGCGGAAGCGTTTGGCCTGAGTGCCGGTAAAGGTTTCGAGCTTCTCATGATTGGCGCTCCGGTCCTTCCAGAAAGCATCGTTTTTCTTGAGCGGGCCTTTGGTCCGGTAGGCTTTGCTCGGGGTGAATTCGCTGGCGATGGCGACGGTTTTTTTGCGGTAACGTTCCAGTTGACGCACCCGTTCGGGGAGGAGGGTGCGGGCATCGACGGTGGAGAAGTAGGTGACATCGAAACGCCAAAGCCGACGGGCGGTGCCGAGAGTGGCCGCTTCGATATCGAGCCGACGACGCTCCGGGGAAGGGTGGGAAAAGCGAAGCATCGCCTCTGCCGCCTTGAACCCCGACCAAGCGAAGCGGTAAACGCCTTCACCTTCGAGCGCGACGGTGGAGGAGCCGGGGGTGAGCGGGGTAAGGGTGGAGCGCCAGTCGCCGCTCGTCGTCTCCTGAGCCGCAGCGGGGAGCGCGAGCAGGAGCAGAAGGGCGAGGAGGCGGAGGGTCATCCCGGGCGGATCGGTTGGACCTCCCGGCGGGCGACCCAGCCGGTCGTGCGATCGGGCAGACGGACGAAGAGCCACTCTCCCCGTTCACTCAAAAGGCGGAGCCGACTGCCGAGCGGCAGGTTGGCAACGGTTTTGGCAGTGTTCAAAGGGGTTTCGCGGGCTGGAGCGAGTTTGGCCGTCACCAGCCAGAGCGGTCCGCGTAGGGCATCGGTCACCACCGCCGTCGTGCACCAGAGAAAAGCGATCAGGCAAAAGGCTCCGCGCCACCAGGCGATCCGTCCACGCCAGAATCGTGGGGCAAGGCAAAAGAGCAGCCCCCAGAAGGCGAGCGCCGCCAGCCACGGAGCGCGGTAGGCGGTGGCGCTTTGCGGCAGGAGGAGCACCCGTTGCAGGAGCGGGAGCGGGGTCTCCACACTCGCGCCGCTCGCTTCGCGCAACCGGGAGAGGCTCGCTGCGGCATCGGGATGATTCGGGGCGAGGGCGAGGGCGCGTTCGTAGGCGAGGAAGGCGCCCTCCCGGTTGCCAAGCCGCGTCTCGGTATTGCCGAGGTTGTAGAAAAGATTGGCGTGCAACGGACCGCTCTGCGCCTGTTGGGTGTAGAGCTGACGCGCTTCTTCCAACTGACCGGTTGCGTAGGCGTTATTGGCGCGTTCAAAGAGATCGCCTTCGGCACGACCGACCAGCGGGAGGCATAGAAACAGGAGAAGCAAGAGCGTTTTCATCGGTTTCCTGAGGTTTGGTTAAGGAGCGCGGCAACGGCAGTCCGGCGTTCGGGCGAGAGCGGCTCCTGCGCTGGCCCCGGGCCGGTTCCGGCGTAGCGGAGACGGTCGTGAGCGGCAAAGAGGGCGGCGGTTTCCGAAGCGGTTTCGCCATCGAGTCGGAGGGCCTGAGTGACGGCGTCGAGATCAAAGGTCTCCGGCTCCCGCTCCGTATCGAGGGCGGCAGGGGTGAGCGCAGCGGAAGTGCGCAGGGCGGTGATTGCGGCACCGTACGCTTCGGCGGGAGAGGCAGCGCTTTCAAAAGCCCGCACGGCATCGCGACGGGCGGCGCGTAGAGCATCGACGCGTAGCGCCCGACGATCTCCGAGCCGACGTTGACGGCGCTTCCAGCCGATCAGGGCGAGGAAGGCAGCCAGCGGAGCGAGTTGAACCAACCAGAACCCCGGCTCATCCCAAAGGTGGCGGAAGCTGGCGTTGAGGAACGGGCGATCGGTGCGGAGCGGCAGCAGGTCGTCCCCCGCTGGAGCGGGAGTGGCGGCAGCGGCAGGGGAGCCTTGCGGTGTCGCAGCGGCGAGAGCGGCGGCGGGTGCAGTCCCTTCGATCTGCACGGTGATCGGGTCACCTTTGAGCGTGAAATACTTCTCTTTGGAGGGGTCGAAATAAGAAAACGTGATCTCGGGGAGTTGCGTCTTCCCGGCTTCCGGGATGAGCGCCATCTCAAAAGTCTTAGTGCCGGAGAGGCCGACCTCATCGGTCTTTTCAAAACGGTTGCTCGGCGGGTAACTGCGCCAGCCGCTCTCCTGCGCGGCAACTGGTGCGCCGACCCGCTCAAAATTGCCGATGCCGGAAATCTCTGCCTTGAGCGTGATCGGGTCCCCTGCCTTGAGCTTGAGCGGGCTGGCCGAGGTTTTCATCGTAAACTGCCCGATCGCACCGGTGAAATCCTTCGGTTGATCCTTGGTCGGCAGCGCCTTGACTTCGACCTCCACCTTGGGGGAGGCGATCATCACCCGCTGGCGGCGTGGCATCGCTGGGAAGCTAAAAAAGTCGTCAAAAATATCGGGCGGAAAACCGTTGGGCGTCTGGCGCTGAGAGGGGCGGTGGCGCGATTCGGCGATCGAGTCGCGCTCGGTGCCATCGAGGGTCAAAGTCCCGGCCTTGACGGCCGTCAGCGTCGTCGGGAAGGCGAAGAGATCGTAGGAGCGTCCCTCGCGGGTGATCGTCCGGGTCTCCGGTTCCTCGGGGAGTTTCTGCATGGTAAACCCATCGGCGGGGAGGGAGACCACCGGCTGGATATTCCAGCGGTAGTCGGAGGAAACGTAGATGCGGAACTCTGCCGGGATGGTCTCGCCGACGTAGAGCTTGGTCTTCGGGAGCACCCATTCGCCAAAGGCTGAGGGTGCCTCTTCGTCCGCAGGGGCGCCTCCCCCTTGTGGGACGGAACCGCCACCGCCCCGGTTGCCGCGGGCGGTCTGCTTTCCTTTGACGTTCAGGGTGATTGGCTCGGAGCCGATCATCTTCCCGGCGGTGTGAATCCGAATGGAAGGGATCGTGAATTTCCCTTCTTTGAGCGGGGTGAGGACGTAACGGTAGGTGATGGAGGAACTGACCTCGAAGTTGCGCACCTGGTAGCTGCTCTGACTGCCGAGGAAGCGGATATCGAGCCCGTCGACCTCGACCCTCGGAGCGCGCGCCTCGCGGTCGCCCCCGGTCGCTGTCAGTTCGAGGACGATCTGTTCGCCCACACTGGCGTTCTTTTTCGAGAGTGCGGCATTAAAGCGGGGCTCATCGGCCTGTTGCGCCGGGAGTGCCGCAGCTGCAAGCCAGAGAAAAGCCAAAATGAGATGGAGAGTTCGGGTAGCCATTTACCAATCTTTCAAAGGAGGAGCCTCGCCCCTCTTGAGACGCTTAAAAGGTTGATCGTCTGCTCCCTTGAGGGAGTCAAGGACAGCTTTCGCCTGTTCCTCGGACATCTCTCCGGGAGGCGGTTCTTGTGCCGGAGCCTCCTGCCCGGCAGCGGGAGTGGGAGCCGGTTCATTGGGAGCGGTGATGTCGCCCTCCGGCTTGCCTTGATCGGGCGTTGGAGAAGGCCGGGCCGAGGGTTCGCCCGGTGGTTCCTCCTCACCCTTTTCGGGGAGGGGAGGCTGACCGTCATTGCCGGAATGGTTTTCAGGCGAAGGGGTAGGGGAGGGCGTCGGTGATCCCTGACCCTCCTTCTGCTGATCGTCCTTCTGCTGATCGTCCTTCTGTTGGTCGTCCTTTTGCTGGTCGTCCTTTTGCTGGTCGTCCTGCGGTGGCGGGGTCGGGCTCGGTTCGGGCGTTGGTTTCGGTTCGAGTTCCTTTTGCGCGATCTCCTTGTTGGTCTTCGCCTTCCCGTTCTCCGGCTGCACTTTCAAGGTCTCATCGAGATGCTCAATGGCGCTCTCCAGATCGGCTTTACGCTCTTTCCCTTCAGGACGTTGCAAGGCGCGTTGGAGGAGCGTGGTGCCGAGATTGTACTCCACCTTCGCCCTCAACTCACGATCGGACGCCCCGGCGAGCGCGTCGGAAAAGGAGCGGATCGCCTCATCATATTCACCGAGCGCATGGTGCCACGTCCCTTTATTAAAATGGAGCGCGGGGGAGTTGGGCTGGAGGCGGAGCAGTTCTTCCACCTTCGCCAACCCTTCGCGCGCGGCGTTCTCCTCCGCCATTGCTCCCGGGAGGGTGACGCTGAAAATCATCATGCCCGCCGCCGCCTTTTTCAACCAGCCGTTACCGTTGCGCCGACGCTCTCCCATGACAGCAGAGACGAAGATCAGCGTGATCCCGAGGCCGAGCGGCCACTGGTAGCGTTCAATCGGGCGGCGTGCCATCCGTTCGTCGTGCTCAGTCTCGCTCAAGCCGGAGAGCCCGGCGTCGATAATCCGCTGCATATCGACCGGGCCGTTTTGAAGATGCGTGTAGAAACCGCCCGTCGCTTCGGCAATCGCCTTGAGCCGCCCTTCATCGAGCCGGGATTTCACAAATTCGCCCTTTTCATCACGCACAAACTCCGTCCCGCCCCCTTCCGCCGGGACTGGGATCAACGCTCCGTCATTGGAGCCGACGCCAACGGTGAAAATGCGCACCTTCCCGGCGGCGCGGCGGGCAGCGGCTAGCGCATCATCATGAAGCTCCTCCCCGTCGGTAAAGACCACGAGCGCCCGGCTGTCGCTCTCCCCCTTGCCGAATGCATCGAGCGAGGTGGCGATGGCGGCGGCGAGGTTCGTGCCGCCAAGCGGGATGACGTTGGTATCCAATTCCCGTAGAGAGGTCAGTACGGCATTCTCATCTACGGTCATCGGCGCTTGCAGAAACGCCTTTCCTGCAAAGGCGACCAATCCGACGCGATCCCCCTCCAGAGCGGCGATGAGATCCTGCGCAGCGAGCTTCGCCCGCGAAAGGCGGTCGGGATTCACATCATTGGCGAGCATGGAGCGCGAGGTGTCGATCGCGATCACCAGATCCCGTCCGCGCCGCTTGGCTTCCTCAAAGGTGTGACCATAGCGGGGGGCTGCGAGGGCGAAAATCGCGCACCCGAGCCCGGCGAGCATCAGGCCGAATTTAAGGCGTCGCCGCCGTGGGCTGATGCTCCCGGTCAGCCGTCCGGCAAGGCGTGAGGCGACCAGCCGCTCCAACAAAGCGCGGCGCTGGTTCCCGGCCCAGACATAGAGCCCCGCTGCGAGTGGAAGCAGAAGCAGGGCGAGCAGCCAGAGAGGCCATCCAAGGGAGAATTCGTTCAAGGCAGCTTCCTCCAAACGGTTTGAGAGAGAATAAGATGGAGCGCCAGAAGCGCACACCCCGCGCCAAGGAACCACGGGAAGAGATCGCGATACTGGCTATACTTCTTGATTTCAAAAGTGGTCTTCTCCAACTGGTCGATTTCGTTGTAGATCCCTTCGAGCGAGTCGATATCGGTCGCCCGATAGAATTTGCCTCCCGTGATGGAGGCGACCTTTTCAAGCGTCTCGGCATCGAGCGGGAAGTCGACCATCCGGTAGCTCGTGTTCCCGAAGAGATCGCGCCCGGTCGGGAACGGGACCGGCCCGTTGGTCCCCGCGCCGATCGTGTAGATCTTGATCCCGAGGGCCTTGGCCGCTTCGGCGGCGGTCGTCGGCGTGATGTCGCCAATGTTGTTGGCGCCGTCGGTCAGCAGGATGATGATCCGGCTCTTGGCGGAGTGATCACCGCGCAACCGGTTCGCGGAGGAGGCGATGGCCGAGCCGATCGCCGTCCCATCTTCCACCAGCCCGACCTCCACCCGTTCCATGTGTTTGAGCAGCCAGTCGTGATCAAGCGTGAGCGGACTGACCAGATACGGCCTCCCGGCAAAGGCGACGATCCCGATCCGGTCATTAGGACGGCGTTCGATGAACTTTTCCGTCACCTTGCGCGTCACCGCGAGGCGGTTGGCCCGTTGCGTGCCGATGTTAAAATCCTCCGCGAGCATCGAGGTGGAGACATCGAGCGCGAGGATGATGTCGATCCCGCTCGCTTCGACCTGACTCAAGGTCTTGCCCTGCTGCGGACGGGCAAGGGCGACGATGAGCAGCGCCAGCGCGAGGTAGAGAAGGCTGGTTAAAAAATTACCGGGGCGGCTTAACGCCTGCGTTCCGAGGGTACGAAGCCGCGCCGTGGAGGAGAAGACCACCGTCGGCTGGCCGCCGAAGTGACCCTTCAAGAAGGAGATCAGCGGGATGAGCAGAAGCGCGAGCAGGAGCCACGGCTGGGCAAAGGTGATCCCGAAATCGGCAAAAGGGTTCATGCGCGTTCCTCCTCCTCCCCGGTGACGAAGTGGTGCGCCTGCGTGAGCAGTTCGCTGCTATCAGTGTGGCTCGCCTGAAGGCGGGCAAACTTGATCAGGTCGGCCTTCTCCAGAAAACGAGCCAGAAGTTCGCGCTCCTGCTCTGAAAAACGCTCATCCCCTGCGACCGCAGCGAGGAACTCCGGCGTGGTCTGGGCCGTGGCAGCGAGTTGGCGCGAATCGGTGATAAAACGGCGCAGCAGGTGGGAGGCTTCGATACTCAGAGCGTACGGTTCGAGCGTTTCCACTTTTGCCTCCAAAGTATCAAGTTCCCGTAGCGCCACCTCCTGCGGAGTGGGTGGGGGTGGAGCGGGGCGGCGGCGAATGTAAGCAATGATCCCCCAGAGGATTGCGATAAGCAGCAGCAACGCTACTACCCCGGCGCTCACCAGCATCCAGAGCGGGTACGGCAGGACCGAAACCGGCGGCTCCAGCGGGGCGACCGACGGCTGGGGCGAAGCGGAGGGGAGCGGTACCCCTTGCGCCGCGAGCGTGACTCCCAAAACTTGTAGGAACAGGAGGGCGCGTTTCATCGCAACCTCCTTTCGCGGGTCAGGAAGAAGGTCTGCAGCGCCGGGAGATAATCGCGATCGGTACTCAAGGCCACGGAGTCGATCCGCTTGCGGCGGAATTGGCGGAGAAGCTCGGAGCGTTGTTTCTCGGCGAGATGCGTATAGGCGGCGCGGACGGAAGGGTCGCTCGTGTTGACCTCCACCTCTTCGCCGGTCTCGGCATCTTCAAAGGTAACGACGCCGACATCCGGGAGCGCCTCCTCCGCCGGGTCGCTCACCGGCATGGCGATGAGATCGTGCCGTCGGGCGGTGATCGCCATCTCGCGCTCGAAGTTCGCCGCCTCAAAGTCGGAAATCAGAAAGACGACGGCGCGACGGGTCAGGACGCGGTTAACATAATGGAGCGCTTCGGACGGGACCGTGCCGCGCCCTTTGGGTTCAAAGAAAAGGATCTCGCGGATCAGGCGCAAGGTGTGGAGGCGTCCCTTCTTGGGTGGGATGTAAAGCTCCACATGGTCGGAAAAAAGGAGCAGGCCAACCTTGTCGTTGTTGCGGATGGCGCTAAAGGCGATTACGGAGGCGACCTCCGCCGCCAGTTCCCGCTTGGAGAGGTTGACACTCCCGAACCCACCAGAAGCGCTGACATCAACCATCAGCATCACGGTCAATTCCCGCTCCTCGGTGAATTTCTTGATGTGCGGAGTGCCAAGGCGCGCGGTAACGTTCCAGTCGATCGTGCGGACTTCGTCTCCGGGCTGGTACTCGCGCACTTCCTCGAAGTTCATCCCCCGGCCTTTGAAGACGCTCCGATATTGTCCGGCAAAGGAGGCGTCGACCAGCCCCCGGGTCTTCAACTCCAGATGGCGGATTTTGGAAAGGATGCGTTGGGCGTCCTGCATGAAAACAATAAGGTTCCTTAAAAATTCAGACCGCGATTCAAACCACGCGCCTGCTCGGGTTTAAACCGGCAATCGCTTCTCCCCCGGTTGCAGTCGGCGCAGCGGTTACGGCACCGGTAGTCCGGCGAAAATACGCTCGATAATCGTCTCGCTGCTCCACTCTTCGGCCTCCGCCTCGTAGCTGACCATGACGCGGTGGCGCAACACCTCGTAGCCGACGCTCTTGACATCCTGCGGGGTCACGTAGCCGCGCCCTGCGAGGAACGCCTTGGCCCGGGCGGCGAGGGTGAGCGCGATCGTCGCACGCGGGGAGGCGCCGTAGCGGATCATCCCGTCGAGCTTGAGCTTGTAGGCCGCCGGGTCGCGCGTGGCCCAGATGATGTCGACGATGTAATCCTTCACGCGATCATCGACATAGATCGAGTTAACGATGTTGCGGGCGTGGATGATGTCGGCGGGTTCGACGACGGTGTTGACCGTCAGCTTCGGCGCGGAAGTCCCCATGAGGTCGAGGATCTGCCGTTCCTCGGCCCGGGTCGGGTAGCCGACTTTGAGCTTGAGGGTGAAGCGGTCGAGCTGCGCTTCGGGGAGCGGGTAGGTCCCCTCCTGCTCCAGTGGATTTTGCGTCGCGAGGACGAGGAAAGGATCGGGGAGGGGATAGGTGGTGTCGCCGATGGTCACCTGCCGCTCCTGCATCGCTTCGAGCAGCGCGCTCTGTACCTTTGCCGGGGCGCGGTTGATCTCATCAGCGAGGATCAGGTTGGAAAAAAGCGGCCCTTGCTTCACGGTAAATTCCCCGGAGCGAGGGTTATAAATGAGCGTGCCGATCAGGTCCGCCGGGAGGAGGTCGGGGGTGAACTGGAGCCGGGAGAATCCGGTGGCAATCGTGGTGGCCAGCGTCTTGACCGTTAAGGTCTTGGCCAGCCCGGGGACCCCTTCGAGCAAGACATGCCCGTTGGTGAGCAGCCCGATGAGCAATCCCTCCACCAGATATTCCTGCCCCACTACCACGCGGGCCACCTCGGCCTGTAACGGAGCTACCCACTGCCCGGCGTGCCGGACCTCTGCCGTGATTTCTTCAGTCGATTTGGTCATGAAAAAAGATGTGTCGGGGAAGGAGCATTGCGCCTGCAATCACCTTCCGCAAGAAAACAGACATCCTTTTTCGCGAGGTGTTCGATTCTTTGGCTTAACTTTTAGGGAGCGGCTTCTTGCGCCGGACCTTGCTGGCGGCGACCGGAGGGCGGCTGCTGCGCAACGCCACGGGGCGGCTTGGCTGGAACGGCTTGACGAACGCCTCCTCAAAATCGAACCCATCCTTGAAATCCTCCAGCGAGTCGCTCTCGGTCTTTCCAAAAATCCCGGCGTTGATCAGATTGAAGACCATCTCGCCGATGTCGAGGCTCTGGCGAATGTTCCAGGTCTCAAACACGGTCGGGACCATCGGCCCGAACTCGTGCAAGGCATAGTGGCGCACCCCTTCGAGTAGTTCCTGTCCGGAGACGTGGCGGGAAAGCTCGGAGAGTTGCTGCTTCTTGCGCGATTTAAGGGTGAAGTCGAGCGCGTCACGCAGAAAGAGGTAGGCGTCTTTGTGGAAACGCGGATCTTTGGCGACGATCTGGTCGAGAGCTTCGGAGAAACCGATCTTCTGCATAGAAAAATAAAAAGGGCGTCAGGGCTGTCCCGTCACCTCGGCAGGGGGTGAAGCCTGCCGGGCGTGGCGGTAATAACGTACTGTGACCCCGATCAGGATGAAAATCAATACCGTGGCGGCAACAACCGCCTCGCGCATCGTCAACCGGATCACTTCGCGTTCTCTTGCGGCTGGGCGACCGGCGCGATCTCCTTGAAGATCAGATCATCAAAGAGGAGCTTGGCACCTTCTTTCGGGATGCGGTTCCAGTTGCCCAATTCGGCAAAAATACGGACGTAATGCGTCCCGGGCCAGAATTTGTCGATCGGGGCGTTGTTCACTGAAAAGCCGTGGAGCGTCGTGCTGTAGCGGGTCCATTCGGTCGGAATCCATGCGTCGGCCACCCAATAGAGCGGCGCGCCCCACGGGGAGTGAAGGCGGACCTTGGTCCCCTTCGGGTACGATTTTTTGAGCGGTTCCTTGAGCGTGATGAGAACGCCCCCTTCCGGGCGAGGGGCGAGCGATTCGCGCTGGGCCGAGAGATCGAAGTTGGGGAGATCGGAGAAATCAGCTTCGGCACCGAAGGCGATGATGGAGGGCTTTTCCTCCTTCCACGTCGGATTTTCGGCGACGGCGAGGGTGGTCTCCCCTTCTTTGGCCTCTTCGAGCAGTTCCGTGCCGGTATCGGGGAAGGTCACGACGTTCTTGAGGGCGATGAGTTGTTTCTCCTTCGTATACATGAGAAGGCCGAAGTAGCCGCTCGCCTGTGGCTCGTCCTTTTCGGAGCGGAGATACCCTTCAAGAAGGTACGTTTTCGCCGGGTCGACTTCGATCCAGTTGGGCGAGATGATTTTTTTACGGTTTCCGGTGGTGCCAAAGGCCGCGCCGCCATTGCGCCCGGCCCCTTCCTCGCGGGTGACGATATCGCCCCACTGGGCGACCTGTGCGGGATCTTCCGCCGTGGCGTGTTCAATGACTTTTTCTTGAGCAACGGCGAGTGGCAGGCAGGCGGTGGCCAGAACGAGGCAAGGGAGGAGGGAACGTAACAACATACACAAGAGAGGGGGTGAAAGGTGGAAGAAGCGCGACGATAGGGAAAGGAGGAGAGGAGACAAGGATTAAAAAAGTTCAAACCTCCCATTGACGAACCCTTTTTTATCGCCTAGCTTCCACTCCGCGCCGGAAATCCCGCTTGTGAGGGCTGGGATGATTGCGCCGTAAAAGATGGTGCAGGGATGAAGTTGGACGGTGAAGTGGATCGGTGAGACCCGGAGAAGAACGGGGAACATGGATCACCAGCCTTGCACAACCCTTTCATTATTTTTTTAACCTTTCATTTCAAAAGCCAATTTAGCTCAGGTCCGAACAAGGAGAAATCAACATGCCAGAAGTCTTAGTCCGCAAAGGGGAACCGATCGATCGCGCGCTCAAGCGCCTCAAGAACAAGCTCGACGCCGAAGGTCTGATGGAAGAAGTGCGTCGTTTGCGCGCGTTTGAAACCCCGACGCAGAAGACCAAGCGCAAGGCCCGGGCCAACGCGAAGCGCATGAAGATGAAGTTCCGCTTCAATTCATAGTCGCGCTCCGTTGATCTGAAAATATTTGGCGACACCCCCCTAAAACAGCCACTGCTACGCGGTTCCTGCGGGCAGTGGCTGTTTGACTTTTTTTAGGGGTGGGGTCGTTTGTAGAAGGCCGGGGTGTTTTGATGATCCCGGTCTTTGTTGTCGTTTGCTCTAAAGCCCTGAGAGGAGCTGGTGGAAACTCCGGGTGTTTTTACGCTTCGGTAGTGGCTGCCGGAATCGGTTCCGGCTGCACTGTGGGCGCGGGGGTCGTCGCCGGCGTAGCCGCCGGTAGACTCTCCTGACCCTCTTCGATCGCATTCGGGAGAGGCGGCACCTCGTTTTCCAGCAGGTAGCCAAAGAGTTTGCCGAAGTCGAGTTGCCGGATCACGGCAGCGATCTCCGGGTTATTGGCTGCTTCAAGCACGCGCGGGTGTTGGAGGAGGGGGAGGTAACGGTTCTGCCGGATAGCGTCGGCAATCTTCGGATCGTCACGCAGGGCGAGCAGTTCCTTGCGTTTGAGCAGAGGGGCAACCGGTGCGTAGTCAGCGAGCCGTGCGAAACGTGACGGTTGGGCCGCGAGCCGTCCAAATTGATAAATCTGCTCGTAACGGGCTTCGGAGATCGGGTCGACGAGATCGAGGAACGTCCCCCGCCACCCTTGTTCGAGGGAGTGTTTGGCGGTGATGACGTAGGAACCTTGGGCCACTTTGGCTTCCGAACCGGGAACGGCGGGGCGCGAGGGTGGGGCTTTCGCAATAGCGACCCCTTCGGCAAAAGTCCCGGCACAACGCAACCCTAGAGCGAGGAGAACAAGAAAAATCATCCCGAGCGCTCCACCCAAGGCGGCACCGCTCATGCCGTAAAAAAGCCAAATGAAACCAAACCCCTGCTCGGTCGTCTTGCGGAAGAGGAAGTTGCCGACGGTGGTGATCACGAGATAGACGGCGATCGCCCCGACGATCGCCGAAACCGGTGCGAGGAGCAGGTCGGGATACTTCGTCAACCGTAACAGCGGCATCAGCAGATGGCCAAACCAGTTGAAGGTGACGATGGCGGCGATCAGGGCGCAGACCCGCACCAGTTGGCGCATCGGCCCGAGTCGCCAACCGGCGATGATTTTATAAAGCAAAAAGAGACCAGCCGCGCCGTAGAGAACTGTTTCGATCTGGTCCATAAAAAGAGCAGGGAGCTTACCAGTTGCCATTCTGCGCACGCTGGCGCAAGGCGTGATCACAAAGGACGAGCGCAGCCATCGCTTCGACCATCGGGACGGCTCGCGGGAGGACGCACGGGTCGTGGCGGCCCCGGGCGGAGAGTTCGGTCGGCTGGCCATCGACCGTCACCGTTTGCTGTGGGCGCAAAAGCGTGGCCGTCGGTTTGAAGGCGATGCGGAAAAAGATCGGCTCGCCATTGCTGATGCCGCCCTGAATGCCGCCGGAGCGGTTGGAGGTGGTGCGCACCCGCTCGCCCTCCATGTAAAACGGATCATTATGTTCGGAGCCAAGGAGTTGGGTGCCACCAAAGCCGGAGCCGATTTCAAAGCCTTTCGAGGCTGGGAGGCTCATCATCGCCTTGGCAAGATCGGCTTCGAGTTTATCAAAGACCGGTTCTCCGAGGCCGACCGGGACGTTGCGGATCACGCATTCGATCACTCCGCCCACAGAGTCACCCTTACTGCGTACCGCTTTAATCAGCTCGATCATCTGTGGGACGATGGCTGCGTCGGGACAGCGGACGATGTTCCCTTCGACCTCCTCAAACGTCACTGTCTCCGGGTTAACATTGGCTTCCAGAGCATGGATGGAGCGGACATACGCGATGATCTCCAGCTTGGGTGCGAAGCTGGCGAGAATCTTTTTGGCGACGGCGGCGGCGGCAACCCGCCCGATTGTCTCCCGGGCTGAGGCTCGCCCGCCCCCCTGCCAGTTGCGGATGCCGTACTTGGCCTGATAGGTGTAGTCGGCGTGGGAGGGGCGGTAGGCGGCCTCCATCTCCCGGTAAGCCTCTGGCCGGGCATCCTTGTTGGTGATGTTGATGGCGATGGGCGTGCCAAGCGTGCGCCCTTCAAAAACGCCGGAGAGGATCTGGGCGCGGTCTTCTTCCTTTCGTGGGGTGACGATCTCGCTCTGCCCCGGGCGGCGACGGTCCAAATCGCGTTGAAGATCGGCCTCGGAAAGCTCAATGCGGGGCGGGCAGCCGTCGATGACGACCCCCACGCCGCCCCCGTGTGATTCGCCCCACGTTGCGATACGAAATAGCTGACCGAACTGGCTGGACATAAGCCTGCCATCAAACAACGGGAACCCCTTCGGGGGCAATCCGAAACTTTGCTAGCGGAAGGCGATCGAGTTGGGGCGTTTGTCGGTTTCGGCGGTGGTGCTCAAGGTGAAACCCTTTGGGTCCTTGCGATAGGTAAAGGGAGCGCCAGTGGACGGGTCGGGGATCGTGGTGAGGGCCGCCTCTCCTTCGAGCGCGATGGCTTGCGTGAGATGGGGCATTTCGAGGTTGGGGCCACGTGTGTAATCGAGTTCCCAGTCGCACTTGGGAATGCGGGAGGCCACGACAAAGGTATCAAGGCTCGGGGTGAATCGTTTGATCAACTCAGAGGCAGCAGGTTGGGGAAGCGGACCTTTGCTGACGTTCTTGAACCACGCTTTTTCCTCAGGACTCAGAGGTGGCATCTTTGCAAAAGCCTGCCGGTAGAGGGTGGCGGCGTTGATTTCCTCCCCGGCTTTTAATCCGGGGAGCGGGAGGGTCAAAAGCAGGAGGAGCAGCAGGAAGCGCATCAATGCCAAAGGATCACACCGCCGCTGCCGGTGGAGGGAGGACCGCGATCTGATTGCGGGGATGCTGGTCGACCACCTCCTTGAGCACCTTGCGTAACTCCGCGAGCTTCACCGGCTTGGGGAGGAAGGCGGCAGCGCCGGAATCGACCACATACGGGTGAGTGGCATCAAGTTTGCCGGAAAAAAGAATGATCCGCGTATCGGGGAAGCGCGAAAGAATGTGTCGGCAGACCGTCAACCCGTTGAGGCGCGGCATCATAATGTCCATGATGATGATGTCGGGCTGGAAACGGTCGACATGGCGCACGACGTCAACGCCTCCGGTCGTAACGGTAGCGACGACTTCTTCGTTGCAATACCGGACATAGGAGGCAACGGCAGAAGCCAGTTCCCGGTCATCATCAGCAATGAGGATACGCACGATGAGCTATGAAAGAAGCTTTCGTGCCATCCATACGGCGGAAGACGGTTTTTCCTTATAAAGCAGAAAAACTCCCGCCTTTAGAGAGGCGGGAGTTCTTCAAAAGTGAGAAAAAAGAAAACCGATCAGGCTTCCGGCGTCGTCTTGGGAAGGCCGATCACGCTCTGATCAGGCTTCCACTGGCCGCGCTTCTTGAGAAGCTCAACGCGTTCAAAACGCTTGAGGACGTTACGTTTCACCGTGATGGTGCTGGCGCCTTTGAGGCTGCGATGCTGGGACATGATGGAAAGAAGTAAAAGTTGTCAACCCGGAGACCGCTGGAGCGGGCGGGATAGAGAGACTAGAAGCAAATTTGACCGCGTGCAACAGAAAAAGCTGCGGAAAAACGATATCATATGCGCCCGGCGGGGGTCGAACCCACAACCTTCGGCTTCGGAGACCGACGCTCTATCCAATTGAGCTACAGGCGCATTTTGAGAAAAACCAGATCCTTACCGTCTCCGGTAGGGAAAAAGGTTCCTTGGCTTTTGCCACTTCCTTTTCTCTAGGGGATCGGGCGGGGGATGGCAAGCGCAAGCTTTGGAAAAACTTCAAGGAGCGGCGGGTTCGCCGCTGGCGAGGGAGACTTCCTTCTCCCCATCGGGAGGGGGATTGGAGGTCTGAGTCGCCGTTTTGGCCGAGCGCAGCCGCGTTTCCATCGACTTTGCATCCGGTAGGCGTACATCAGAAACCAGCCCGAGCTTCTCCATAAGGCAGATCAGGATGTAAACCATATCGAGCTGATACCAGTGGAGACCATGCCGGGCCGAGGTCGGGAAGGCGTGGTGATTGTTGTGCCACCCTTCGCCAAAGGTCAGCAAGGCGCAAGCGAGGTTGTTGCGGCTCTCATCGTTGCTCTCATACGGCGCGGCGCCGAACATGTGGCAGATTGAGTTGATGCTCCACGTCGTATGGTGGACGAAGAAGATCCGGACGAATCCGCCCCAGAGCATCCCGGTGAAGAATCCCCACCACGATTGAGTCCAAAGCGCACTGACAATCCCCGGGAGGATGATCCCTGCGGCAACGACCGTGAAATAGCGCCGTGTGATCGCCATCACCAGCGAATCGCGCAGCAGATCGGGGGCAAGGCGGAAGTAGTTGATCGGCTCGTTGACAAACATCCAGCCGACATGCGAGTGCCACCAGCCGAGTAAAATCCCCTTCACCCCGCCGCCTGCGAAGTGGGGCGAGTGCGGGTCATCCTCTTCATCGCTATGCATGTGATGCTTGCGGTGATGGGCAACCCAGAAGATGACCGAGCCTTGAGCCGCCATGTTCCCGGCAATACAGAGCGCGGCGCGGACCGGTTTCACACACTTGAAGCTCTTGTGGGTGAAGAGGCGGTGATACCCCATCGTCAACCCATAAGTGGTGAAAGCGTAGAGGATCAGAAAGCTCCAGAGATCGACGGCATGGAGGTATTTTCCGCCGAGTAAAAGACTGATCGCAACAATGACGGCGACAAACGGGGTCGCAACGGTGAAGATGGCGACGATCTTCTCAAAGCGTTGGACGGCAGCGAGTTCCTGCGCCTTGGTTTTGGTGGCGGCTTCAGGGCCGGGTTGACTCATCGGGATTCCTCCTTCATGGGGAATGGAAATGGAAACAGCATGGGAAACATGGAGACATCAAGGCCCGGGGTTGACAGGGAAGCCGTCAACCTGCGCCGGTCATAAACAGGGAAGCGGGATAACAAAACAATAAGCCGCGCCGAAGCCTCGATGGCCGATGCGGCTCCGCAGTAAAAGCCGGGATCGGTTCCCTGTCAACCGATTCTGTTTTTCGCCGTCAAATTCGACGATTTCTCTGGAGAGGGGCTTGGGAAAAGGAAGCTTGCCCATAGGCGGGCGAGGCGGCAGGCTTGGCGGTTGATCCAAGGAGATCTCTTTTTCAAAATGGAGTACTGGGTACATATCATCTTGCTGACGGTTTCGACGCTTTTTCCAATTACCAACCCGTTTGGGAATGCCGGGATCTTCCTCTCTCTGACGGCAGATCAGGATTCCACCCGAAGGCGCGAACTGGCTTTCAAGGGAGCGCTCTATATGTTCTGTATTCTGGAGGTCTCCCTGCTGGGCGGGAGCTGGATTCTTAACTTCTTTGGTCTGAACATGGATGGCATCCGGGTGGCCGGGGGGATTCTCATTGCGCACTTTGGCTTTGCCCAACTCTCTCCCCAGCCGAAGCCGACCCATTCCCCGGAGGAGCATCAGGAGGCGCTGGAGAAGGAGGATATCTCGTTTACACCCTTGGCGATGCCGCTGCTGGCGGGGCCGGGGGCGATCGCCTCGATCATCGGGGTCTCTGCAACGATCAAGCCGGTGATGGCCTCCTACGTGGCGGCGACGCTCGGGATTGTGATCACCTGCGGGATCTGCTGGGTGGTCCTGCGCGAGTCGGAGCAGTTGATGCGTTTTCTCGGCGTCAATGGAGCCAACGCGCTGACCAAGATCATGGGCTTCCTGCTCCTCTGCATCGGGGTGCAACTGGTGATCAGCGGCGTGAGTGCGATTCTGCATCTCCACGCCTGATTGTCAGTTTGCTTTCAACGGCCAGCGATGGCGACCGGCCGGCAGGGCGTGACTCCCCGGGGTGCTGTCGAGACCTTTGGGGCGGAAGAGGACCGGGACGGGGCTTTCCCATTCGAGGGCGTCAGGTTGGAGGACGACATGGACGGGGCCGCGCGGCGTCGGTACTTTGGCCTCGAAATGGCGCAGCGGCCCCGGTTGGGGTTCGAGCAGGACGGAAGCGAACCCGGGCGTTGCCGGGCGGACGCCCACGAGGAAGTGGGGAATGATATGTGCCGGAACAGCGCCCCAGGCGTGGTTCCAGTCGAGGTTATTTTTGTAGCGCAGATCCCACGCTTCGAGCGTGATGGTCGAGCCAATTTTAAGCATGTGGAGCCAACTGCGATCGTGGCTCGCCGTCATGAGTGAGAGGGCATGATCGGCCGCCCCGTAGCGGTAACACGCTTCGAGAAGGTAATGGGCTCCATAAACGCTGCACGCCATGCCCCGGGAACGGATGAACGCCATGACCCGCTCCTCCTCGCCTGCCGGGAGAAGTCCCAGCGCCGCCGGGATCATATTGGCGTGGAGGGAGGCGTGCGTGCTCCCCTCGCCATCGATAAAATAGCCGTTTTCGCGGCAGAAAAAAAGTCGTTCAAAGCTCTCTCTGGCTTGGCAATAGCGTTCGCGGAAAAAGTTGGCTTTCTCGTGATATCCCAAAACGGTGGCGCTCTGGGCCAGTAGATCAAGGTTCCAGAGGAAGAAGGCGTTGATCACGGTCTTGACCGGCACCATCTCATACCCGTCGCGCTCGCCGCTCTGCCCCTCCGTAAAGGAGCCGGGCGGCCAGTCGATCATATCGCGCAAGGGAGTGGCGGGATCGAGATGGATCGCCCTCAGGAGTTCCGGGGTGACGAGGCCGGTTTCGGTGCTGATCAATCCGTCGTGCCGCGCGAGGGGGAGGAGGGCCTTTTGTTCGAGAAGATCGAAGTAGGCGGCGAGAAAATCGCTCCGTCCACTATAGAGGTAGTCGTGCCATGCCATCGGGAGGCAATGGAGAGACCACTCGGTCGGCCACGTCGAATGGAAGAGGAGGTGTTCGAGCGTGGCGCGCGCAATTTCGTACTCCGCATCGACGCCATAGTGGCAGAGCTGATTGATGTAGGCATCCCCTTCGTAGGGAATCCGCTCGCGATCGCCGTCGACGTAAAGACCGCAGAAGCTGGTGGCTTTGATGCTGTAGCGACAAAGCTCCCAAACCTGTTCCAGCGCCTGATCCTCGCAATGGAAGGCCGCCGCCTGTTCATCAAAAGGGTAAAAGAGGGCGAGACGGGTTGGATCGGGTGCTTGCGCCGTTCCGGTGATTTCCGCGTAGCGAAAAGGGAAGACTTCAAAGTACCCGGGTGGAATTCTGATAGCGGCTGGCCCGGTATTTCGCGGATCGGGAGGGAGGACAACGGTGGCTTCCGAAGCCCCGGCTTCAAATGTGAGCGGGAGGGAGCAGGTGCGAATGCAGCCGGGGGGTTGGCGGTCGATCCGTGTGCCGGTTTCATCGAGCTTTTCGCCGAGATGAACGGTGAGCGTCAATCGATGCGCGCTCGGGGTCGGCAGACGTAGCCGGAGCGTGCCAAAGGCTGCCCTTCCGAAGTCGAAAAACCAGTGTTGAGGAGCAATCGGTTTGACTAAGAGCGGAGCATGCTCCTCGATCTCCAGAGGGCGGGGGCGGGCAAGTGACATCAGGTGGTTTTGGCGGAAATGGTGTTGGCGATGACCACAGCCAATTCATCAATATCATACGGCTTGGCAATCACGCCGCTAAAGCCGTATTCCCGGTATCGGCTCATAATCGGGTCCATGGCATAGCCGCTGGAGACAATCGCGCGGGCTTGCGGGTCGAGCTCAAGAAGTTTCACAATCGCTTCCTTGCCCCCCATGCCGCCGGGGATGGTGAGATCCATCACAACGGCGTCAAACGGCTCCCTCTTCTCCATCGCCTCACGGTACATGGCGAGCATGGTCAGGGAATCGTACGCCTGCTCGACTTCATAGCCGAGCGGGGTGAGCGCATAGGCGACCAGTTCACAGATCACCTCTTCGTCATCAAGGACGAGCACTTTCCCTCTATGGACGATTTCCTGTGGGGTGGGGGTAATTTCGGCGACGACCTCCGCGTCGGACGCCGGGAGATAGATGGTAAAGAGCGCCCCTTCGCCCGGGGCGGAACTAACGGTGATCAAGCCATCGTGGTTCTTGATGATGGAGTAAGAGGTAGCGAGCCCGAGGCCGCTCCCCTTCGGTTTGGTGGTGAAGTAAGGATCGAAGATTTTTTTCTGCGCTTCTTCGGAGATACCGGTTCCTTCATCGCGGACGTGAATGCAGACATAGCGGCCCGGGCCGAGCGGCGGCGGGGAGGCTCCGAGTTCAAACGTGGTGTTAAACCCGGTGACATGGAGGGTGCCGCCGGTCGGCATCGCCTGAACGGCGTTGACGGCGAGGTTGCCAATGACCTGACTGATCTGCCCCGCGTCGACATCGACCGGCCAGAGATCTTCGTCCACGCGCAGGTCGGAGCGGATGTTGGTCCCGCTCAAGGAGAAGCCGACGGTATCCAGAAGCAACTGCCGCATCGAGGCGGTCTTCTTGATCGGCGCTCCCCCTTTGGCAAAGGTGAGGAGTTGCTGGGCGAGATCCTGCGCGCGCAGGCTCGCTTTTTTGGAGGCTTCGATGCGATCGCGCGTTTTATCAGTCGTGGTCTGTGCGGCGAGGGAGAGGTTGCCGATGATGGCGGTGAGGAGGTTGTTGAAATCGTGGGCGATCCCCCCCGCGGCAAGGCCGAGCGATTCGAGTTTCTCGGCTTTCTGGTATTCCTCCTCGGCACGGCTCCGTTCGGTGACGTCGCGCAACACGATGACGTTACCAAGTTTACGCTCCTCCCGGTTGCGGATCGGCGCGGCGCTCGCCTCAATCAGACGTTCGGTCCCCTCGCGGGAGGTGAGGACCATCTGGGTGTTGAATTGCTCGGGTGATTCGAGCAGGAGGTTGGCGTTGATGGTTCGCCGGTTACGCCGACCGGTGAGTTGCAAAATGTCGCCCAGCGGACGATCCGCCGCTTCGGGCTGGGTCCAGCCGGTGAGATCCTCGGCGACCGGGTTGAGCATCATGATCTCCCCGTTGTTGTCAGTGGTGATACACCCTTCCCGGATGGAACGCAGCGTGACGGCGAGCAACTCCTGCTCTGCCGCGATGTCCTCTTCATAGCGCTTGCGCTCCCGCTCGGCGGTGGCTCGCATGAGGGTGAAGTCATCATGGAGGCGCTCCGTGCGGGAGGCGAGCCGCTCGGCCTCCTGCTTTCGCGCGATCTCCGCAGCGGCGCGGGCGGCGAAGATCTGCAACGTCTGGAGGGAGACATCCATGTTGGTGATCCGGGTGCGGCTGATCACGCCGATAAGCCCGATGCTCTGCCCATACGGGTCATTAAGGGCGGTGCCGATAAAGCTCTCCGCTTCGAGATCGGCCAGAATGGTATCGTGCGGAAAGCGGGTGCGCACTTCACACGGAAAAGCGGCAAACCCTTTGCTCTGGGCAGCTTGAAAAACCGTCCCGGCGATGCTGTGGGTGCTCTTGGAGCGGATGCGCCCGTGCTCGGCGATCATCAGAGTGGAGAAGGCAGTCCCCGGGCGCTTGTCGCTCTCCAGCACGAAGGCGAAGTCGTTCTGCAACACCTGAGAGAGCTGTTGGAGGAGGTTGCGCACAAACTCCTCCCCGGTCATCGAAGAGATGCCGAGCGAAATATGGTGAAGGGTCTCCTCGGAATGTCGCCGGCCGGAGGCGTCGTGGACGGAGACGATAAACGTGCGCTGGCCGCTGGCGTTACGCGCCTCGGCGACAGAGACTTCCGCCTGAAAGGTGAGAAAATTGCGCCGCTGGCCAAAAGCCATCAATGCTCCCCGCCCGAGCGCTGCGACATCGTGCAGGAAGTTGCGCTGCGGGATGAGTCGGGCAATGCGTTCGCCAATCAACTCACCGCTCTCGTAGCCGAACATCCGTTCCGTGGCGGGGTTGCAGTCGTGAATGATGCCGTTGATGTCGACGGTCAGGATGGCGTTGGGGCAGCCATCGAGAATGGCACGGGCTTGCTCCGCTTCGCGATGGACATTCTCCAACTGGCGATCATGCGCTTTATAGATCAACCATGAGGAGGTGACCAACCCGCTCAAAGCCGCCAGCCCCGCCAGTCCATACCCGGCTGTCTTGAGGAGTTCGAGTCGGTCAATCCCGAGGTGTCGCGCAGCGTTGGCCTCATAGAGTTGGACGGCGACCAAAAGAAAAATCACCCCGAGGACGAGGATCGCCACCAACCCCAGAGCGAAGGAACCGATCACCTTGACGCGGAATCCATCGTATTGAAGGAGCCAGCGTCGGAGGGAGTCGGGGATGGGGAGGCGAGCAGCCATGGAGCAACCGCAATCAGTAAACCAATCAGGAGACTAATCGAGGGGAAGTCTAGCACCTCCCGATCCGGAATCAAAACTGCAAAAACGAGAAGACCGGATCGGGAGCAAGAGCGGCGCGACCTTTGAGAAATTCCAGTTCTACCAGAAATTGGGTGCCCTGGAGTTGGGCGCCGCTCTGGCGAATGAGTTTTGCGGCGGCCGCTGCCGTGCCGCCGGTTGCCAGCAGATCATCAATGAGGACGACGCGCTCCCCTTCACGCAGGGCGTCGATGTGCATCTCCACCACGGCTTCACCGTACTCCAACGCATAGGCGGCGGAGATGGTCGTGTGCGGGAGCTTCCCCTTTTTGCGAATTGGAACGAATCCCACCCCGAGGGCGTAAGCGGCTGCGGCACCAAAAAGGAAACCGCGGGCATCGATTCCTACGATTTTGTCAACAGCGGTAGCGCGATTGATCTCCACAAAGCTGTTAATCGCCTGCCGGAAAAGGATGCGATCTTCCAGAATCGGGGTGATATCTTTAAAGATAATCCCCGGTTTTGGAAAGTCGTGCACATCGCGGACGGCTGCTCGCAAGGCAGAAAAGTCGGCGGTGGCAGACAACTTGCTGTCAGTAGTGGGGGAGGGATCAGGGCAGGGTGAACTCATAGAAGAGTTCTCCAATAGCAGGGAACCCCCTCCTACAGCAAGCTCCTCCGTTTCTGACAGCGGTCGGTTCGAGAGAACTGCGGGTCGGGTTTTCCCGATGTCAATGGCTCTCTTTTCCATGAAAGAATAAAGTTTGAAAAATGGGTGGCTCCGTGTTAAAACCGCCGGAAATCGCCCCTAAGTCCCTTAAAACAAATGCGTTCCCAATCTCCCAAGTTTCTGGCGCTAGCGATCTGCGCTGCCCTTTGTGTTCAATCTCCACTCTTTGCTCAGGAGGGTGATGGCTTAGCGCCTGCCTCCGGTGGCGAAAGTTCTTTCACCACAGGTGGTGAAGTAACCTCCGGTGACTCCCTCGGGGAGGATGTCCCGGGGTTCTTTTTCCAGGGTGGCTACGGTTTTCTTCCTGAGATGGTCTCTGCTTTAGGAGGGGTTGATGTCCGCCCTCCGATTGATTTTTCCTTCACTCTTGAGCAGGGATATATCGACAACATTTATAATGTCCCCCGTGGCCATCCGTACCGTAAGGGGAGTTTTGTCACCCGTGCTACTCTCGGGACGAGCCTCCTTTTTTCCCGTGAACGGCTTTTCCTGAGCCTTTCGGCCAGAGCGGGGGCGGAGTATTACTGGGAGAAATTTAACGAGCCGTTTAGCCCCACGGGTGAATTGACGCTCGCCATCGCCTACCGTGCCACGCCTCGTCTGTCGTTAACCGCGCGGATCAATGGCGGCTATTTTACGCAGCCTGATTTTTCGACACCAAATCTCCCCAACCGTGTCAATGCGGGTGATTATTTCCGGTTGGGAAGTCACTTTGACCTTGATTACCGTTGGGCAGAGCGCTTCTCAACGACGACTTCGTTTGGAATTTCAACGCTTCTCTATAAGGAGACCTATTCGCAGGATTCCAACTACGTCATGATCAATGCCGGGCAGGCGTTCCGGTATATTCTCTCCCCGCTCTCTTCAGCCGTCCTCGACCTCCGCTATTCAGAGGCGTTTTACGACGATTCGGTCCGCGGATCGCGTAGCCAATACCTCCTCGGGGGGCTCGATTGGCGTTGGACCTCCAAGCTGAGCCTGACCCTGCGCGGCGGTGTCGAGTTCCGGCAGTTTGAACTCGCGGGGGCTGACGACGCGGTCTCCCCTTATTTTGAGGGAACCCTCGGATACCGTTACGGACGCGGTTCGTTTGTGCAGTGGGTCAACCGTTTTGGTTTAGAAGAGAGTTACGATCGGGCGCAGAAGAATCAGAGCTTCCGCACCGGTGTTCAGGTCACCCAGATCATCACGCCGCGCATCAACGCACGGCTCGGTGGTTCCTATAGCTATCAGGAACTCGAAGGGTTGGCTTATCAACACTATCGTCAGAATCAGCATTTGCTGACCGGGAATATCGGGTTCGACTTCGTCTACAACCGCTCGCTGAGCTTCTTCACGAACTACAGTATTTTCGGAGTTTTATATGATGGGAATTCCGGTTCCAATTATTCGAGAAACGAGATTTTCATCGGTGCGACCTACCGTTTCTGATTTTTTTCTGAAGGGGTGCGCCTTTCAGGTGCGACCGCTGGTTTGCCGGGTTGCGAAGTTGCCCTTGCATGACGGGCAGAGGCCGTTAGATTAACGCCTCCCCTCTCCGTGATCCCTCGTTCTCTCCTTACCGCAAGCTTTGACTTCTCATGAAAGATACTGGTGAATCCACCCTGCACTTCCTCGATTACTGGCGCGTTATCCGATTGCGCTGGGCGTTGATCCTCACCATCTTTTTGCTGGTCACTGTGACGGCGGGCGTCGTCTGTTACTTCGTGCCTCGCGAGTATTATTCGCAGGTGCTCATGGAGGTTAAACCCGATAACACGAGGTTGAAGATCTTCAGCGGGGGAGAGGGGGCTGCTTTGGCTCCCATGGGGTTGGTCCCGACGCAGTTTCAGATCCTCCAGAGCAGGACCGTTCTCTACCCTGTTATCGAGCGGCTCAAGTTGCAGGAAAAGTGGAGCAAAGGCGGAGCGCCCCTTTCCATGGAAGAGACGTATCTGTTCCTCCGCAGGAAGCTGGGAGATGTGGAGGAAATTCGTAATACGACGATGATTCGCATCGGCGTCTACTCGGTCGATCCGCAGGAGGCTGCCGACATCGCCAACGGCGTGGCCCGCTCCTATCAGCAGATCCGTGAGCGCGATCAGGCTGATCGTTTGGATAAAGATCTCAAACAACTCCACGAAGAGGTGGAGAAAAAGCGCAAAGCTGTCGATGAGGCGAGCCGCACCGCCCAGCAGATCCGGGTGAGCAAGGGGATCGTCGATCTCAATCCCGAGACGATGGAAGTCGCCATGACGCAGGAGTCGTCCATGGTGATGCAGAACGAGAAACTCGTTAATGAACACCGGGTCATGGTGGTCACTCTGGAGACTCAGCTTGAGCAAACCAAGGATATGACGCCCGAAGCTTTGATGCAGGCGTTAACGACCCTTAATATTCAGGACCCGATTGTTTCAAAGGTTCTTCCGGTCTATCAGGATATCGCCGTTGAGGAAGCGCGTCTGCTCAACTCCGGCCTTGGTCCCAATCACCCGAGGCTGAAGGCTTTACGGGCGCAGAAGAGCGTTTTTGGCCAACAACTTGAAGATCAGGTTCAAGCGTTGCGTGCTTCTCTGCAAACCCGGCTCAACGTCGCGAAAGCAACCCTTGAGGCGATGGAGAAAAAGTGGGAAGAGAGTAAAGGCGAGTATCAGGAAGCTCGTGCTCAAAGCATTGAGTACATCAATGCCAAGGCCAACTACGTCAATGCAAAGCGGATTCTCGACGGGGCGGAAGCCCGTCTGGAAGCGGAGCGGATTCAGAAGGGGATTGATGTCATTCCTGCTAAAATCTGGGACCCTGCACAACCCTCCAATCTGATCGCGCGGCCCAATGTTCTCGCCTATATGGGGATGGCGATGGCGTTTGGCCTGCTGATTGGGGTCGGGCTCTCCTTTTTCCTTGAGTACCTCGATACCAGCGTCAAGAGCATGGAGGATACCGAGAAGGTCCTTGACGCGCCGGTGCTCGCTGTCATTCCTAAGAATATCCACAAACTTGTCGATCACGAGGGGGATTCGGTCGATGCAGAGGTGTATCGCGTGCTCCAGACCAATATGGAGTTTTGTCGCAAGAACCCCGCGCAGAACTCTCTGGTCATGGTTTCCGGTGGGGTTGGGGAGGGGAAATCGACCACGCTTAATAACCTCGCTGTGACCTGCGCCCGAGGAGGGCAGCGCGTGCTGGTCGTGGATGCCGATTTTCGGCGCTCCTGTCAGCATACCTTGTTTAATCTCACCAATACCCGGGGGCTGGCGGATGTGTTGCTGGGCAATGCCACGGCAGAGTCGGTGACTCAGAAGACTTCAGTTCCCAATCTATCGCTCATCCCCTCCGGGCAGACCAATAAGGATTGGATGGGGATTCTAAGTTCCCGCCAGATGAGTGATTTCGTTGCCAAAGCCAAGGCCGAGTACGATCTGGTCCTCTTTGACTCACCACCGATTCTTGGTCTGGCTGACGCATCGGTGATCGTTCGGGAGGTTGATTTTGCCATCATGGTCGTCCAGTATCGCCGGTTCCCGAGTTCCATGCTCATTCGTGTTAAACAAGCCGTCGTCCAAAGTGGCGGACACCTGCTTGGCGCTGTTCTTAACAACGTCGATACCCGGCGCGATTCCAGTTATCAGTATTATTCTCAGTATTACGACTACTACAAACCTGATCCCGTACGCGGGAAGAAGAATGAAGCGGCGGCAACCGCAGCTTCCTCAGGGGGGCGTCGTCGTCCATCATCGGGAGGCAGTGATGAATATTAAGCAATGGTTGATGGCAGGTGCTGTTGTGCTGGCGGTGGGTTTTTCCCCGGCAGCCTTGGCCCAGAGTGGTGTTAAACTGCGGGTTGGTGATGTGATTGATGTCAGGATCTCTGGCGTTCCGGCTGAAGAGGTGGCTCAGTTTAACGCGGTGTATACGGTCGACAATGAGGGGATGATCAACGTTCCGTACCTCGGCTTGGTCAAGGCGCAGGGCCTTGATGCCGGGGCGCTTCAAACATCGTTGCAGAATCGGCTCGTTTCCGAACGGATTTATACTCACCCGACGATCATGGTGAACATCCCGCAAGCGGTGCGGTTGGTGAACGTCGGCGGTAACGTCCGTGCACCGCAGCGCATTGCTTACACTCCGGATATGACGCTGATGACGGCGATTAACGCCGTTGGCGGGTTTAACGAGTTTGCCAACCGCAAACGGGTCCGGCTCGTGCGCGAGGGGAAGACGGCGACCTACAATACCGACGAGATCAAGAAAGACCCGCGTCTCGACCCTCCTGTGAAACCGGGGGATCAGATCGACGTTCCCGCTGCCGGTTTGCTCCCGTTTTTTGATTAGGTCGTGTCGTCATCACTCTCGTGACGACGCTCCCTAGGAGCATCCCTTCACCCCGGAAGGGACTCAGGAGGGGCGTTACGGCTTCTCCCACGGGGCGATTGGCCCCGGAGTGAGTTGGAAGAGCGGATGGGGCGTGAAGGGTGGCGGCGTCCAGCAGGCGAGCCATTGAGGATCGCGCCCGGTTAATTTCAGGCGCAGATGCCCGCTTTCCCAATCGAGTTGCCCCTCGGTGAGCATCAATCGGATCGACCCCGATGGTTCGGAGAGGGGCAGGAGTCGCGTGGCGTCGAAGCGGTAACCGCGCCGGGTTGCTTCCTCTTGAACCACGCGCAGGTAGGTGACGATCGACACGATTGGGTCGGGAGATTCCTGAAAACGGTGGAGTTGAGGATGGTGGCGGTAGCCGCGGGTCTTCCCGGCGAGGACCGCCTGTGCCAGCAGCCCCTCCCGCCAGAGTGCGACCAATCCCTTGGGGTCAAGGTAACGGGGGTGAAGAGACCAGAGGCGCATCGTAGCTAGCCCAGTAGCATCACCCGGGCGATGATCAACATCTTTTCGAGCCGGTTGAGGCGGTGGAAACGCTCGAAAACCGCAAACTCATCCCGTCGGATTTTCCCGAGGAGGCGATGATAGACCCGTCGCATGATCTCGGCCGCTGCCATGCTGCGGCGATCTTCCGGCGTGAGTTCAGCGAGGGCTTTTTCATAAAAACGCTCGGCCCGCTCGGCTTGAAAAGCCATCAGTTCGCGGAAATGAGGGCCGCCTTTGCGCTCCATCAGATCGGCCTCAGAGACCTTGAAACGCTCCAGCTCATCCTGGGGCAGGTAGATGCGTCCATCGTTGGCGAGGTCTTTGGCCACATCGCGGATGATGTTGGTGAGCTGAAGGGCGTAGCCGAGTTCGACGGCGTAACGGCGGGTTGCCTCGTTGCGATAGCCAAAGATCTCAATGCTGACCAGCCCGACGACGCTGGCGACGCGGTAGCAATAGAGTTGTAGCTCTTCAAAATTGTCGTAACGCGTTTTGGTAAGATCCATCTCGCAACCGTTGATGATCTCGATAAACCAGTTCTCCCGCAAACGCCACGTGGCGATCAATTCGCGAATCTGCGAGGCGAGCGGCGGCTCGTCATCAAAGGGTTCGCACACAGCGCGCTTCCAGTCGTTGAGCGCGCGGGTGCGGGTCGCCATCGGGATGCCCGGGTCGTCGGCGAGATCGTCGATGACCCGGCAGAAGGCGTAAAAGGTGGTGATCGCCTCGCGACGTTCCGGGGAGAGGGCGATAAAGGCAAGGGCGAGGTTGCTCTTGCTCGCTTTGGTGATCGCCTCAGCGCTCGGGTTCGGATCGTGGGGGGAGGGCGACGGCGCTTCCACGTTTTATAACGCTCCCCCGGCGGCGAGTTTGGTGACGAAGGTCGGTTTCATGAACTCCGGCCCGCCCATCATCGCTGCGCCGATAAAAATCTCGGCATATTTGATGGTCAACTCCGTGATCATGATCACCTCTTCCATGCTTTCGCCCAAAACGAACATGCCGTGATTCTGAATGAGAATGACCTTTGGCGTCTCCTTATAGCGATCCTGCCAGAGAGCGATGCGTCGGCGGATCTCCCGCGCTAGCGCGAGCCCCGGCGGGGCGAAGGGAACCAGAACGCTCGCCTGACCGCAGATGATAATCTCGTGCGGGAGGTTGCGCCGGTCGGCGAACTGGCGCGCCCGTGGCGAGCAGGTAATCTGATTAACGGCGATCGGCTGCGTGTGAGCGACAAAGCGGACCCCCTCATAGGCAAGGAGCCAGCCAAAGGAGAAAGTATCTGCGGAAGGTTGGCCCGCTTGATCTTCACCGAGTACCAGCGTCTCGACCTCGGCATCACTCGCCGCCTCGTTATCCAGAAGCGGAAGGAGGCGGGGGAGGTCGATCTCCAGTAGGTCGTCAGGATCAAGGTGGGCGAGGTGAGCCCCGGCCCGGCTGACGATGATCTTGTCATCATGCAAACGGGCGGCAACGGCGCCTTCGTTCCAGAGGGCGATCCGCGCAGGATGTTGGCCGAGACGGCGTCCGAGTTCAGTGAGTTGACTGCTTTTTGGAAAAAGTTCGTTCATTTCATCAAGCCCCAGTGGGAGTTAAATGGCCAGTAGACCAGGAGGCCGCGCCCGGTCAGATTGCGTTCCGGGACGGCGCGCCAGCGGCGGCTGTCCGAGCTATCGTAGGAGTTGTCACCAAGGGCAAAGTATTCTTTTTGGGGGACTTTGAAGCGTTGCTCGGGCGAGCCGAGGTAGGGAAAGCGATTCCCCCGTGTGTCGCCATTGGAGTAGCCGCGATACCCGTCGACCTCCGACATCACGCGCAGAAAGGTCGCCTCTTTGGCCCGTTCGCCGTTGATCAGGAGGTTGGGCGGGTCGATCCGAAGCTCATCCTGCGGTAAACCGGCGAGCCGCTTGATATAGAACTGGGAGGGCTGCCCCGGCGGGGTGATGTCGTAGATCCCCGCCGTGTTGAAGACGAAGATTTCCCCCCGTTGCGGCTGGCGGAAGTGGTAGCTGAACTTGTCGACAAAGACGTGATCCCCCGTGTTGACATACCCCCGGGCAAAGACTTCACCCGCCTTGAGCGGACGCCCTTTGAGGACTCTGAAATCCTCCATCAGTTTATTGGGCGGGACATGGACGGTGAAACGCTGGTTGCGGCATTCCACGAGCGTGAAGTTAAGGATGCCAAAGCGTTTGATCCCCCGGACGTCGACGATCACGTCATCAACTTCCGAAACGAGGTTGACGTAATCGCGCCCATAAAGGGCAAAATGGGCAACTTGCGTGAGCGCATTGGGCGGCGGCTCCTCGGTCACGTGGGAGATGATGCCGTTGAGCGTCGGCTGCATCGAGCCGGTCGGGATGGTAAAGGGCTGGAGGAAGAAGGTGCGAACGCCGACGGCGATCACGATGGCGACGAGAAAGACTTCGCAGTTCTCCCGGATGGCGGGGTAATTGCGCTGGGGAAAATGCTCGGCGTAAAGTTGATCGAGCCGACCGGAAACCGCAGCGACTCCCTCTTTGTTGCGCGCTTTGAGCGCCTGTTGGAGTTGCGTGAGTTCCTCTTCAATACTTTTGACCGCCTCGGGACGCAGCAGATCGCGGCGATAGGCGAGCATCTTGCTGGCGGCCTTGTGAACTTCGCGACCATTTTTGACGTAACGTGGGGTGAAAAGACCGATCATAATGAGGAGACGCTCCCGGAGCGGCGGTAAGCGCGTTTGAAAATTGCTGATCCGGCGGTGGCTGTCAATCAGGGTGTGCTACAGGCGTGGAGAAAAGGAGCGGTTGTTGCTCCGCGCTCAGGGTGAAACGTTCACGAAAGAGATCGGCGACCACCTGTGCGACCGCTTCGACGCTGATCGTCTGCCCGGTCTCTTTTTCCACGCTGGTCATCTCAACACCGGCAATGCCGCATGGGGTGATCTCGCCAAAACCGCTTAGATCCCGGCTGACATTGAGGGCAAAGCCGTGCATCGAGACCCAGCGGCGTACGCCGATGCCGATGGAGGCGATCTTGCGGTCTTCCACCCAGACGCCGGTCAACCCCTCGCGCCGTCCCGCGTTGATCCCATACCCGGCGAGCGCGACGATGAGGAGTTCCTCCAGATCGCGCAGGTAGCGGTGGAGATCCTCCCCGCGCAGCCGCAGGTCGAGGATCGGGTAGCCGACGAGTTGGCCCGGGCCGTGATAGGTCGCCTGTCCGCCCCGGTTGATCTGGACGACGGGGTGGGGGAGTGTCTCAGTGTCACGCAGGCTGCTGGTGTCACGCGTGCGCCCGATGGTGTAAACCGGGTGGTGTTCGAGCAGCAGGAGCAATTCCGGGAGCGAGGGGCCGGTGCGCGCACTCCGTTCGGCGACGAGACGATCCTGCAACGCAAGCGCTTCCTGATAATCGAGGGTGCCGAGCCAGCGGGTCTCCATCATAGCGGTACAAGCTGCTGGACGCCGAGCCGCGCGGAGTCGTGTTGTTGGAAATGGGCGAGGCCGATGGCAAGCGCGTCAGCGGCGTCGTTCTGCGGCGTTTCGGTTAAACCAAGGAGAGCACGGACCATGAAAGCGACCTGATCTTTCGTCGCTGATCCCCGCCCGACGACCGCCTGTTTGACCCTCGCCGGGGGGTATTCGTAGATATTGAGCCCCCGTTGCGCCATGGCGAGGAGCGCACTCCCCCGGGCGGCCCCGAGGGTGATCGCCGTGCGGTAGCTCTGGACGTAGATGATCGCCTCAACCGCACAGCAATCGGGCTGAAAACGGCTGATCACCTCCGCGAGCTTCTCGTGAATGGCAACGAGGCAGCCGGAGGTGCGCAGCTTATCCGGGTTACGAATGGTGCCATATTCCAGAGCGCGGATCTTCGCTCCCTCGCTCCGTTCGAGCACGGCGAAGCCGGAGGAACGCAGGGAAGGGTCGATGGCGAGGACACGCATGGCCGCCATGTTGCGGCAGGCAGGGGAGCGGTGTCGATTCTTTTGAGGGAACCGGGGCAAGCCTCCTTTCGATTGTACAAAAGGAAATGGCCCCGCTCTCCCTCCTTGCGTGCCCACCGGCTCTTGTGCGTTTTGCCAGTGCCGGGGTGGGGATGGTTGTGCTCTTATGCGGGTGTCGCAAAAAGGAGGAACCGCCCCCGCCTTCGCCGCCGGTGGTCGAGGTCCATTCGGTGATCCGGCGGGATGTGCCGGTCTATCAGGAGTGGATTGGCTCGCTGGACGGGATGGTTAATGCGGAGATCCGTGCTCAGGTGACCGGCTATCTCACGGAACAATTTTTCCGCGAAGGGACGCCGGTGAGGAAGGGCGACCTCCTCTTTACGCTCGATTCGCGCCCGGCCCGGTTGGCGCTGGAGGAGGCCCGGGCGAGGTTGGAGAAGGCGCGTGCCGTGCTCGCGAAGGCGACCCTCGATGATGCCCGGAGTGAGCGGCTTTTTTCCCGGGAGGTGATCAGCGCCAGCGAACGCGACCAGCAGCGCGAGGCGATCGACGGGGCGAAGGCCGATCTCAAGGCGCAGGAGGCGGCGGTGCTCAACGCAGAGTTGAGCCTCGGCTTTACCCGGATTGTCGCGCCGATGGATGGTGTCATCGGCTTGGCGACGGCGCAGATCGGCGATCTCGTCGGCCCGAACAACACGACACCCTTAACTGTCCTCTCGCAACTCGACCCGATCAAGGCAACGATTACCGTGAGCGAGCAGGGGTACATCGGCTTCACCCGCGAGTATATCACCGTCGCCAGCCGGGCGCGGGCGGAGGAGGATCTCACGATGCTCCTCGAACTCGCTGACGGGAGCACCTATCCCTACCCGGGGCGCTTTTTCGCCGCCGACCGGCAGGTTAACCCGGCGACCGGGGCGTTACAGTTCACGGCTCTTTTCCCCAACCCGGAGTTGTCGCTCAAACCGGGGCTGTTCTGCCGGGTGCGGGCGCGGGTGGCGATGCGCAAAGGGGCGCTCCTGGTGCCACAGCGGGCGGTGATTGAACGGCAGGGGGCTTTTCAGGTAGCGAGCGTCGACAAGGAGGGGGTGGTGACGCTCCACAACGTCACACCGGGGGAGCGGGTTGGGCAACTTTGGGTGATGGAAAAGGGGCTGCCCGCCGGGGCGCAGGTGGTGATCGAAGGGGTGCAGAAGGCCCGGGCGGGGGCGAAGGTCGAGGTCAAGCCGTGGCAGCCGCCGGAGGGTTTTCTCGCTCCGCCCCCTTCGCCGTACCCTAAAAAGGGGGCGCGCCCGATGCCGACGGTCTCTCCGGTCTTCTTTGAGGAGCGCCGGGTGCGTGTCGCCCCGCCACCGGCCAAGCCGCGCCCGGTTCCCCCGTGGCGGCTCGGGCCGGAAGCCGTGGCCGAGGAGTTGATCTCCTTCCCCCGCGATCGCCGGGAGGAGCGTCCCTGATGTTTCGCTTTTTCATCAACCGCCCGATCGTCGCGATCGTGATCTCGGTCCTAACGGTCATCATCGGGATCGTCGCCTACACCTTCCTCCCCGTGGCGCAGTTCCCGAACATCGTTCCGCCGGAGGTCCGCGTGCAGGCCAATTACATCGGGGCCGACGCGGAGACGGTCGAGCAGGCAGTCGCCACGCCGATTGAGCAGCAGATGAGCGGGGTCGACCGGATGAATTACATGATGTCGGTTAACTCCGCCGATGGCGGGATGGAGCTGCGCATCAATTTCGACATCGGAGCCGATCCCGACATTTCGCAGATTCTCGCCCAGATGCGCGTTTCGCAGGCGGCTTCGCAGTTGCCGGTGGAGGTCAACAACTTTGGGGTGACGGTGGTGAAGGCGACTTCGGCCCCGCTGATGCTGATCGCGATCCATTCGCCGGGGCAGACTTACGATGGCGTCTTCCTCTCCAACTACGCCTATATCAATCTGGTTGACCGGTTTACGCGGTTGCCGGGGATCTCCAATATTAACGTCTTCGGCGCGGGGCAGTATGCGATGCGGCTTTGGGTCAAGCCCGACCAGTTGGCGAAGCTCGGGTTGACGATCCCCGAGATCGTCGCCGCTATCGGGGATCAGAATCGCGTTAATCCGGCGGGGCAGGTCGGTGCGGAGCCGGTGCCGCCGGGGCAGGAGTACACCTACACGATCCGGGCGACCGGGCGCTTGGAGACGCCGGAGGCGTTTGGGGAGATGGTGCTCAAGGCGAACCCGGACGGCTCGTTGGTACGGGTGCGCGATGTCGGTCGGATCGAGCTTGGCGCACAAACTTACAACATCATCGGGCGTTTCAACGGGCGCCCCTCGGCTGTGCTGGCGATCTATCAACTCCCGGGGAGTAACGCGCTCACCTCTGCCAAGGCGGTGCGGGAGTTGATGGAGGAGGTAGCGAAAGACTTCCCCGATGATATGGAGTACGCCGTCTCTCTGGATACCACACTTGCGGTGACCGAAGGGATGAACGAGATCGCCCAGACGCTGGTGGAGGCGTTGATCCTTGTCGTGCTGGTGGTCTTTGTCTTTCTGCAAGGGTGGCGGGCGACGTTGATCCCGCTCTGTGCCGTGCCGGTTTCGCTGATCGGGACGCTCATTTTCTTCCCGATCTTCGGGTTCTCGATCAATACCCTCTCGCTCTTCGGTTTGGTGTTGGCGATCGGGCTGGTGGTCGATGATGCGATCGTCGTGGTCGAGGCGGTGGAGCATCATATTGAAAACGGGCTCGCACCGCGCGAGGCGACGCTTCGGGCGATGGAGCAGGTCTCCGGGCCGGTGGTTGGCATCGCGTTGGTTCTCTCGGCGGTTTTTGTGCCGACGGCGTTTATCCCGGGGATCACCGGGTTACTCTACCAGCAGTTTGCGTTGACGATCGCAATCTCGGTGATCCTCTCGGCGTTTAACGCGCTCACGCTTAGCCCGGCGCTCTGTGCCTTGCTCCTACGGCCGCGCAAGGAGGTCGGTGGGCCGCTCGGCTGGTTTTACCGGCGTTTTAACCGGACCTTCGGCGCGGTGACGCGGGGGTATGTTTCGCTGAGTCGGGTTCTCATCCGGCGTACGTTCGTCAGTCTGGTGCTCCTGCTCGCTTTTGCGGCGGCGGCGTGGTTTTTCGGAGGGCGGCTGCCGCGCAGTTTTCTGCCGGAGGAGGATCAGGGGTATCTCTATTGCGGCATCCAGCTTCCCAACGCCGCCTCACTCCAGCGTACCGATGAAGCAGCGCGGAAAGTGGAGGAGATCCTCCAAAACACTCCCGGGGTGCAGTATTATACCAGCGTCGTCGGGTTCAGCCTTCTGAGCACGGTGCAGAGTACCTACAACGGTTTCTTCTTCGCCGCGCTCAAGAATTGGGGCGATCGCGAGACGGCGCAGGAGCAGTACGCCGCCATCACGCAACATCTCAACCGCGAATTGGCGAAGGTGAGCGAGGGGATCGCCTTCTCTTTTCCCCCTCCGGCGATCCCGGGGGTGGGGACTTCCGGAGGGTTTACTTTTGCGCTGGAGGATCGGCAGGGGCGCGACGTGGCGTTTCTGGCCAAGCAGGTCGAGGCGTTCATGAAAGCGGCAGGGGAACGGGAGGAGCTTGGGGCGTTAAGCACGACCTTCCTCCCGGTGGTGCCGCAATGGTTTGTCCATGTCGACCGGGACAAGGTGCTCAAACACGGGGTGGCCCTCGCCGATGTTTACCAGACGTTGCAGACCTATATGGGCGGGAATTTCGTCAACTACTTCAACCGCTTTGGCCGGCAGTGGCAGGTCTATCTTCAAGCCGAGGGGGCGTATCGCCGTGAAGCGGAGCAGATCGGCCTCTTCCATGTCCGTAACCGGACCGGGGAGATGGTCCCGCTTAGTGCGTTGACCCGGCTGGAACACCGCAGCGGCCCGGAGTTCACGACGCGCTATAATCTTTACCGTTTCGCGCAGATCAACGGAGCGGCGGCTCCGGGTTTCAGCTCGGCTCAGGCGATGCAGGCGCTCGAAGAGGTCTTTGAGGCGACGATGCCCGAGGGGATGGGGTATGGCTACATCGGCATGTCGTTTCAGGAGAAAAAGGCGCAGGAAGGGGTCTCCCCCACGGTGATTTTCGGGATGTCGCTCCTCTTTGTCTTCCTGATTCTGGCGGCGTTGTATGAGAGCTGGTCGCTCCCCTTTAGCGTGCTGCTCGGGACGCCGATCGCGGTCGCCGGGGCGTTTGCGGCGCTTCATCTGCGGGGGATGGAGAACAATGTCTATGCACAGATCGGGCTGGTGATGCTCATCGGGCTGGCGGCGAAGAATGCGATCCTCATCGTGGAATTTTCCAAGGAGGAGTACGAGAAAGGCCGCTCCCTCTTTGATGCCGCGTTGGAAGGGGCGCGGTTGCGGTTGCGCCCGATCCTGATGACTTCGTTTGCCTTCATCCTCGGGTGTTTGCCGCTCTGGTTTGCCAGCGGTTCCGGGGCGGTGGCACGCCGGGTGATGGGGACGACGGTGATCGGCGGGATGCTTGCGGCGAGTCTGCTGGCGATCTTTCTGATCCCGGTGATGTTCTATGTGGTGGAGCGGCTTTCGGGCAAAAAGGAGCACGCGCCGCGGGAGGATTGATTTCCGGCCCGGGACGGGGTTATCCTTTTGTCCATGGCACGTACTTCCTCCACCATGCTGGCGCTTGGGACGCCTGCACCTGAGTTTTCTCTTCCCGATGTCACCACCGGCCAGAGCGTTTCGCTCGCTTCATTGGCAGAGGGGAAAGCGGTGCTGGTGATCTTTTTGTGCAATCACTGCCCGTATGTGATCCATGTGCGCGAGGAACTCGCTGCGATCGCCCGCGATTACGCCAGCCAGCCGGTGGCGCTGGTCGGGATCACTTCCAATGATGTCAGCGAGTACCCCGAGGATAGCCCGGAGGCAACGCGGGAATTGGCGGCGCTCCTCGGTTTCCCGGTGCTCTATGACGAAACGCAGGAGGTGGCCAAGGCGTATCAGGCCGCTTGCACGCCCGATTTCTTCCTCTTCGATGCGGCGCACCGCCTCGCCTATCGCGGTCGGCTTGATGCCACCCGCCCGCGTCAGGATCGCCCCGATGGAGCCGATCTGCGCCGCGCGTTCGATGAAGTGCTCGCCGGTCGCCAGCCCGATGCTGACCAACAGCCGAGCCTCGGGTGCAACATCAAGTGGAAGAGCGGGAACGCGCCCCAGTAGGTTCTGCGCTTGAAGGGGCGCTTGGCCCCGGGAGTTCCTCTATCTCTTCCTCCGTTGGCGCAGGCCGAAGCTCCTCGGGCTTGGCCAGCGGAGCGCCGCCTTGTGCGATATATTTGCGGTATGCCGTCGGGGCCATGCCGATCTTGTTGCTAAAGGCCTGACTAAAGGAGTGGATCGAGAGGAATCCGCACTTTCGGGCAATCTCGGAGATGCTCTCCCCGCTGTGGGCGACCAGCGTGACGGCATACGACATCTTTGAATGGCGTAGCCATGAGCCGAGGCTGACCCCGACCATCTCGCGGAACGTCTTGCGAAGGTGTCCCTCGGACATCCCGAGATGTTCGGCAAGGTCGTGGATGCGCACGCCGTCGAAGATCCTCTCATGCACTGCGAGCGCCACCTTTTTGAAAAGGAGATAGTTGGAGAAGGCCGGATCGCTCTCCAGAACGGCAAACGGCGCAACACGCGGTCGCTCCATTAAGGTGAGCATGATATCGGCCATCTGACGGGCGATGGCGTAGACCTCCACCCCATCGCGGACCTGCCGCGTGTACTGCCCGCCGACTTCGTCGAGGAGGGCAAAGTCGTTCTCTTCCAGGAGCACCGGCCCGTGGTCCCGTGGAAAGAGGGGGGAATTCGGGTCGAGATCGAAGCTAAAGAAGAGCCAGTGAAACGCTCCCGGCTCGAAGTCGAAATAGGTGTGGAATTCCCCGGGGCGCACCCAGTGAGCCGTGCCGGGGGTCATCTCATAGAGGTTGTCGCCGATGACCGCTCTGGCGCTCCCCCGATACGGGATCACCAGTTCGTAGCGGTGGTGCAACACATAGGTCACCCCCTGTGTGGTCATCTGCTCCTTCCGGGAATGCGCAAAGAAAAACAGGTTGTTGGGCAGGACGGAGGCGGGCCAGCGAATACCTCGCCCATGCTCAAAAGGGTATCTCATGTTCTTCTGCCAAAGCGGAATCGTCTTGGGAACTGCAGGTATGAAAGGTGACATCGCCGGGTGATTTGCGAAAGGAAGCTGCCTACTTTATCGCCGGGATTCATCAGATTCCAGAATGATTTTGATAAAACCGATTCGAGTAAGTTTTTTAAGATTATTGTTGTTTTCCGAATATCAAACTCGTATTCTCCGTCTCGTTCCATCCACCTCCGAGCCTCCTTCCTCTCCCGTTTCCCTGCGATTCCATGAACCTGCGTCTCTCTGTTTTAGCGCTTCTTGCCCTTCTTTCCCCTTTAGCAAAGGGAGAGGTGGTCCTCTTTGAAGGGGGAGAGGTGAAGGCCGTGGTCGTTCTCTCTGATGAGGCGACTCCGGGCAGCCGTTTTGCTGCGCGGGAATTGGCGGAACACTTTGAAGCGGCCACCGGTCAGGCTTTGCCGGTGTTGGCGGAATCGGAAGCGGGTGATTTCTCCGGAGCGCGTCTCTTTGTCGGCTCAAGCCAAATGGCGAAGGAGGCAGGGTTCAAGGAAGTCGAGTTGGAGGGGGAAGAGTATCGGATCGCCGCCACCCGGCGCGACCTCCTCTTTGAAGGAGCCGCCCGACCCGAGGACGAAGGTAAACCGGGGGAGGTTCCCCCGCGTCAGGGGGCTCTCTGGCCGGTCTACCATTTTCTGGAAGAGGAGTGGGGGGTCTGCTGGATCTGGCCGGGGGAATTGGGGCGCTATGTCCCCCGAAGCGAACGCCTCGCCTCCCGCGCCATGCGCGATGACCGTGCCCGGCCCAGACTGGCGTTTCGGAGCTGGAGTCACCAGCCGCTCGCCCCTTCTAAAGCCAATGAGGCGAAATGGGGCGGAGCCATGGCCCGTGATCTCCCCGGGATGGGGCTCGGTAGGGAAGCAACCCAAGCTTACCATCGCGACCTGACGCTCTATCTCCGCCGCCATCGCGTGCGCCCGTCGACCCTTCGGATGACCCATACCCTTCAACCACTCTGGGCCAAAGAGGGAAAGAACCACCCCGAATGGTTCATGCTCAATGCCGACGGGCAGCGGGGCCCGCGTGTTGACCCGAACTCCAGCGTCTCCGAAGCGGCCTATTGGCGGCAACCGGCTCTTTGCGTCTCCAATAGCGAATTGCCGCGCTATCTTGCCAGCGAAGCGTTCTGGAACGGCGGGGAGCATCTTTTTTTAGGGGAAGTCGACTACCGGGTTTTCTGTCTGTGCGAGGATTGCCGCCGGTTGGACCCGCCGCAAACGCCCGCCCCGGCGTGGAACACGCTCGACTACCAGCCGATGACGACCCATCGCTACCTTCACCTCTGGCAGAAGGTGCGCGAGCACGCCAAGGCGCGTAACCCGGAGGTCAAGGTCGGCTCCTTTCTCTACATGAACTACCTGCCGGCCCCTGTGGGGGAGGTTGATCTCAAGGGATTCTACGGTGCTTTTACCCCGTGGACCTTGCAGGCGCGTTACTACCCGATGCCGCCCGAAGTCGACCAATGGATCAGGGAGCAATGGAGTGGATGGCAGAAGACCGGGATGGAGTTGATCTACCGGCCCAATTTCTTCCATGCCGGTCATGTCATGCCCCATCTGAGCACCTGGCAGGCGGGGGAGTTCTTCCGCTTTGCCGCGCAGAACGGGATGGAAGCCGCGCACATGGATCGGCTCCCCGCTTCATGGGGGACCAAAAGCCTCATGACTTACCTCTTCATGGAATTGATGTGGAATCCCGAACGGGAGATTGCCGACATCCGGCAGCGCTACTTCTCCGCTTTTGGCCCGGCGGCGAAGCAGGTGGAAGCCTATTTTGACTACTGGGAAACCTATTCCACCGCGATCACCCGTGCCCCCGATGCGGTGGAGACCGATCTCTTCATCCCACAGACCTTCCTCTCCGTTCGCTACCCACCGGAGGTTTTCCCTCCTGCGTTCGAATTACTTGAGCGCGCCCATCAGGAAGCTCAAACCAGCCCCCACGAGGAATTTGCCCAACGGGTCGCCTTCCTGCGGGCAGGGTTGGAACATGCCCGGCTCTCCGCGCAGCTTTATCAGAGGCTCGAAAGGGATGGGCGGACCATCCCTTCTGACCCTGAACGTCGCGAAGCTTTCCGGGAGGCGCTCAACGAACTGATCGCCTTCCGCACGCAGAACCGGCACCTCCCGGTCTGCGACTACAATCAGGCGATCTCTAACGGAGATCAACGCATCCGCTACCAAGAGCTTCTCCCCTACCTCCGGGGTGAAGAATAAAACAGACCTTCCCTGCTTATGAAACCTGACAAAAAACATCTGCTCCTTGGCGCTTTGGCCCTCTGCCTGTCGTGGCAACCGCTCGAAGCCGCCGTCTACATCGACAGCATCAAGGCGTCCGACCCGATCGCCCTCTATGAATTTCAGGATTTCGGCACCGGTGTTCTGAAAAACTCGATCTCCTCCAGCCACAACGGCACCTATACCGGCACCGGTATCCTCTTCGGGCAGGAAGTGCCGTCGTTTCCGGGAGCCTCCAACCCTTCGGTCTATTTCCCGCGCACCAGCGCTACCGCGACTAACTATGCGTCCGTTGATATCGCCTCGCTGACCAATGCCAGTTTCTCGGTGGAGTTCCTCTTTGAGAATCAGTTTACGGTCGATGCTGATCAGCCGACTTACTTCTTTGCGAAAGGGAGCAGTTCCACTCCGACCTTCTTTCTCGGCATCCGTCTTAACACCGAAGACGCGCTTCGCCCGTATCAGGAATTGATCGTAGGGAGATACCTCGAAACCGTCTACACCGGCTACGAAATGGCGCTTAACGACTGGATGCAAGTGGCCATGACCTTTGACGCTACCGACCGCCAGATGCGCCTTTATATCGACGGAGCAGAAGTCTCCTCGACGATCTTTGCGGGCAACAGTTCCGGCCCGACCTTTACCCTCGGGCGGCGGCTCGGTAACCATCCCGCCCAAGGGTTGTTCTCCGACTTCTCCATTTATAATAAAGTGCTCTCCTCCAGTGACATTCAAGGCCACTATCAGGCGCTCAGCATCCCGGAAGGCAATTCCATTGCCCTCACTGGCATCGGAATGTTAGCCTTCCTGCTGGTTTCCGTGTTGCGGCGTCGTAGCTCCCTCAAAGCGAACGCTACCCCTCTCTCCTGATTCTTCCTTTGCACGCCAATGGAAATGCACCCTTCCCCCTTTTCGCGGCGACATGCTTTCAGCGTTGCGGAATGTCTGGTGACCGTTGTGATTCTTGGGATTTTGAGCGCTTTTCTCTTTTCGGCGTTCTCACGGATCACTCAACGCTCGCGGGAGACCGTCTGCATCCAGCAAGTGCGCCTCTTAAGCAGCGCCCTCCTCGGACGGGCTTCCGAATACAACGGGAGGCTCGTTTCCATGACCGATGGCTCGGTCAATACCCAGAATATCTGGAGCCTCTCCCTCTATGAGAAAGGGTACCTTTCAGACAAAAGGGCCTTTTACTGCCCTTCGGCCCCCCGTGTTCACGGCGACAGCAGCGCCATCTGGTACTGGTGCACCTATGGACAGGCGTTTTTTGATCCGAGGGGAACTTCGGAGCTTCTCAACAATGGAGCGGGTGGCTTCTGGCGAATGTTTACCCTGCCCCTCTACAAGGTCGATAATCCGTCGCAGACCCCGCTCCTGATGGAGAGCCTCTCCTACTTCAGCAATGTGGGTAAGCGCTCTCAATCATTCCGGGTTTTGAGCCTCAACGGTTCTTCCTTTGATCAGGGGGCGGTCCATCTCCGGCACTCCGGCTCTGCGGTGATGAGTTTCGTTGATGGCCACGTCCGCATGATGAGAAAGCGGGACCTTGCCGAACTGGGGTTCGGGGCTTACGCCGACGAAAGCGGGCAGTTGATCAAGGGGTTGGTGCCCTAGGGCGTGTTCACGAATTTGCTGAGAAGCGGCTGAAAGCCGCCTTTTGGCCCAAAAGTCGGTTTCTTCAGGCGTCCGAATCCCGATTCGGCCCCCCTCAGAAGCCCGATTTTGGTCTCAAAATTCGTCATTTCATCCATCTTTCTCAATTCGTGAGCACGCCCTAATCAAGGATCCGGATCTTTGAGGCGCCGTTGGCTTCGAGCAGGGTGCGGACGACGGTGACTTGCGTGGAATCGACCTCGACAATCATGACCGTCCCTTCGCCCTCCTCTTCGTTCTGAACGGCTAGTGGGCCTTCGGCTCCCTCCTCTTCGGCGAAGAGGGACCAGCCGATGGTGCCGGGGGTGAGATCGCCGCGGCCCCAGTTGACAGGGGAGCCGGGGTTCATCTCGGCTCCCGCTCCAGCGACGGTCACGACGACATTGGGCGTCCGCTCGCCCTCTGGCTCCTCCTGATTTCCCGCGACGGCGGGGCGTTCCTCAAGGATATTGAACCCGCGCAGCTTCAGATCGCTAAAGGCGGCATCGGCTTCACTGGCGTTCCGGAAAAGGGCGGCGATGCGGATGAGGATTTTCACACCTCAGATACGGCCCGACTCCCGGAGGTGGCCGGGTCGCTTTCCGGGAACTACCCGGCGTTATTGAGATCTTTGAGGATCTGGCGGACGATGGCGTTGCCTCCGCTGACTTCCTCCAGCGCGGTTTCATCCAACTCCTGGTGATCGGCTCCGGCTTGGAGGGCAGCTTTCAACTCTTCAAGGCTCAGGGCAAACCCTTTCCCTTCGACCCACTCTGCGAAGGGGGCCGGGGTGGAAAGGTCGAGCGCTTCCAATTCCCGTTGCCACGCCGGGTTGGCGGCGAGTTGAGCGAGGAATGGGACGATGGAGTCGGGGGGTGTAGCCATAAAGAGATTACGACAGTTGGACGCTTTGGCGGCCTTGTTCGATCCGGCCGATTTTCTTGCCCTTGGTTAGCGCAAGGACTTCCGGCAGATCGCGTTCGGCAACGATGAGGGTCATGCCGATCCCCATGTTGAAGACCTGATACATTTCGTCGGCATCGACGCCGCCATTTTCCTGAATGAGCCGGAAGATGGCCGGGACGCGCCACGATTTGCGCTCAATGATCGCATCGCACCCTTCGGGGAGGACGCGCGGGAGGTTGTCGATCAGGCCGCCACCGGTGATGTGAGCCAAGCCCTTGACCAAGCCTTCGGGGAGGGAGGCGAGGAGCGGCTGGTAATTTTTGTGAACCTTGAGCAGCTCTTCCCCGAGCGTACGGCCCAGACCGGGGAGGCGGGCGTCGAGGTCGAGTTTCATGGTGTCAAAGAAGACTTTGCGGGCGAGGGAATAGCCGTTGGTGTGCAGCCCGTTGGAGGGGAGGCCAACGATGGCATCGCCCGGGTTGATCCGGCTGCCGTCGATCATCTTGCGCCGGTCGACGACGCCGACGATCGTCCCGGCGAGATCGTACTCCCCACGCTGGTACATGCCGGGCATCTGGGCGGTTTCGCCGCCGATCAGGGCGCAGTTGCCTTGCTTACACGCTTTGGAAAAGCCGGAGAGGAGGGACTCGAAGACCGGCGGGTCGAGCCGCTCGGCCCCGATGTAGTCGAGGAAGAAGAGGGGGCGCGCACCGAGCACGGCGATGTCGTCAATGCAATGGTTAACGAGATCCTGTCCGACGGTGTCGTGTTTGTTGGCGGCAAAGGCGATTTTGAGTTTCGTGCCGACGCCGTCGACGCTGGAGACGAGGACCGGGTCCTTCATTCCTTTGAAATCGGCGCGGAAAAGACCACCGAATCCACCGATCCGCCCGAGCACCTCCGGCCCGTGCGTCGATTTGACCTGCCGCTGGATGCGGCTCTTAACGAGGTTGCCGAGATCGACGTCGACCCCTGCCTGAGCGTACGCTTTTTTCTTCGACGGGGCGGGGGCGGCGGTGGAGCTTGCTGCTTTGGACATTGGGAAAGAAAAGTTCAGACGAAAAGTTGTGGCTGGGGGTCGTTGTCGACGAGTTGACGCGCACGGTTGCCCCGCCGCTCCATGATGAATTTGTCGAGGTCGGGGTCGACCGGGATCGGGTACTTGCCGTTGAAACAGGCCAGACAGAACCCTTCGAGCATCTGCTCGGTCGCCCGGACCATCCCGCCGATGTCGAGGTAGCCGATGCTGTCGGCCCCGAGGTAGTCGCGGATCTCATCGAGCGTGCACTGGTTGGCAAGGAGGTTGGCCGGATCGGGGAAGTCGATCCCGTAGTGACAGGCGAACCGGTGCGGCGGACAGGAGATGCGCATGTGGACCTCCTTGGCCCCGGCTTCGCGCAGGGTGACGACGCGGGTGCGGGCGGTGGTGCCGCGGACGATCGAGTCATCGACGACGACGACCCGTTTGCCGCGAACGGCCTCTTTGATGAGGTTGAGTTTCACGCGGACGTTGAAGTCGCGGATCAACTGGGTCGGCTGCAGGAAAGTACGCCCGATGTAGTGGTTGCGGACGAAGGCGTGTTCGTACGGAATACCGAGTTCCTCGGCGAACCCGAGCGCGGCGTAGTTCCCCGAGTCGGGGACCGGGACGACGAGATCAGCCTCTGCCGGGTGGAGCCGGGCGAGTTCGCGCCCCATGGCGGTGCGGACTTTGGCAACGTTGATGTCGTCGATGATGCTGTCGGGCCGTGCGAAGTAGACGTACTCGAAGATGCAAAACGCCTTCTTCTGCTGCTCAAAGGGCCATTCGGAACGGATGCCGTTTTCGTCAATGATGACGACTTCCCCCGGCTCGATCTCGCGGATGAGCTCGGCGTTGACCAGATCAAAGGCGCACGTTTCCGAGGAGAGGACGTAAGCCCCGTCGACCTTGCCGAGCACCAGCGGACGGAAGCCGAAGGGATCGCGCACGCCGATGATCTCCCGCTCGCTCATCATGACGAGCGAAAAGGCCCCCCAGATGCGCCGCAGCGCGGAGAGCGAACTGCCACCCGCTTCGTTGGGCCGGGCGAGGAGGTGGAGGATGATCTCGCTATCCACCGTGGTCTGGAAGATCGAGCCCGATTGTTCGAGTTCTTCGCGCAGGACGGCGGCGTTGACGAGGTTCCCGTTGTGGCCGATGGCAAGCTGCCCCTTGGCGCAATCGACGGAGAGCGGCTGAGCGTTGGTCAGCGTGCTCGAGCCGGTCGTCGAGTAGCGGACGTGGCCGATGGCGCGTGTCCCTTTGAGGCGTTCCAGATCGCCGGGAGTGAAAACCTGCCCGACGAGCCCCATTCCTTTGTGAGTGACAAAAGGGGTGTTGGGGCCGGTGGCGGTGACGATGCCCGCGCTCTCCTGCCCGCGATGTTGCAGGGCAAAGAGGCCATAATAGGTAAGGACGGCTGCGTTAGGGTGACCGAATACTGCAAAAACACCGCATTCGTGGGTCGGGGTGTCGGATGGATGGGGCATCGTCAGCAAAGAAGGGGGATCAGTTCGACATACACTCCGCAATCGCACCAGACCACGTTCGTCGCAGATCGTCAACTGCCCATTCCACCTTTCGGCCATCGGCAGCGATGGTGAGCGGGCTTGAGGCGGCGCTCACCTGCCCGATGCGTCGGGCCGGGATGCCGCTCTCCTGCGCTTTGGCGAGGACGGCGTCGGCGTGTGCCGCGTCGACACTGACGATGATGCGCCCTTGCGACTCGTTAAAGAGGAGGACTTCCGGCTGCAAACCGGTCGTGCCGAAGTCGATCTCTGCGCCGAAGGCTTCCCCTTCGCCGCCGATACAGCTCTCGGCCAGAGCGAGGGCGAGGCCCCCTTCTGAGGTATCGTGGGCGCTGCGGATGAGCCCTTCGCGGATGAGCGTGCGCAAGGTATCGTGGAGGGCGCGCTCTTTGGTGAAGTCGACCTTCGGCGGGACGCCTGCCTTGCGGCCATGGAGGACTTTCAAATAGTGTGAGCCGCCCATTTCGTTTCCGAGGTCACCAAGGAGGAGGATGGCGTCGCCGGGCGTACGGAAGAAGCTGGCGGTGATGTGGCTCTCATCTTCAATGAGGCCGACCATGCCGACGGTCGGAGTCGGGTCGACGGCTCCTGCCGGGCTTTCATTATAGAGGCTGACGTTGCCGCCGGTCACCGGGATGTCAAAGGCGTTGCACCCTTCAGCCAATCCTTCGACTGACTCGCGCAACTGCCAGAAGTTTTCCGGTTTATGCGGGTTGCCGAAGTTGAGGTTATCGGTAACGGCGAGCGGGATCGCGCCGGAACAGGCGAGGTTGCGTGCGGCTTCCGCCACGGCGATACGTGCCCCTTCGCGCGGATCGAGGGCGCAGTAGGTGGCGTTGCAGTCGCTGGTGGCGGCGAGGATTTTGTTCGCTTCGCGGACGAGGAAGACGGCGGAGTCCGAGCCGGGGCGTACGGCAGAACCGATCCGCACCATATGGTCGTACTGACGATAAATCCACTCCTTGGAGGCAAGCGTCGGATCGGCCAGAAGGGCCGGGAGGGCGCTCTGGAGATCGGCAGGCGGGATCACTTCGAGCGGCTGCGGCGCCGGGCGCGGGGTCGCTTCGCGGTGGTAGATCGGCGCTTCGTCGGCGAGTTCACGGGCCGGGATTTCAGCGACAACGACGTCACCCGCTTTGACGCGCATGATGCCGTCATCACGGACCACGCCGACTTCGGCGTGGGGGAGATCCCACTTCTCAAAGATAGCGCGGACGATATCTTCCTTCCCCTTGTGAACGATGATGAGCATCCGCTCCTGCGATTCGCTCAGGAGGATTTCGTATGGCGTCATCCCGGCTTCGCGTTTCGGGACTTTTTCGAGGTCGATCTCGACGCCGGTGCCGCCACGGCTGGCGGTCTCACAGGTCGAGCAGGTCAACCCGGCGGCGCCCATGTCCTGAATCCCGGCGACAGCGTCGGTAGCAAGGAGTTCGAGGCACGCTTCAAGGAGGAGCTTCTCCTTGAACGGATCGCCGACCTGAACGGCGGGGCGGTCCTGCTTGGATTCCTCGGTCAATTCGCGCGAGGCGAAAGCGGCCCCGGCGAGGCCGTCGCGACCGGTCTCGGCCCCGACGTAGAAGACCGGGTTGCCGATGCCGCTGGCGGCCCCTCGGGCGATCTGCTCGTGCTTAAGGATGCCCAGACAGAAGACGTTGACGAGCGGGTTCCCCTCGTAGCTCTCATCAAAGTAAACCTCGCCGCCAATCGTCGGGATGCCGATGCAGTTGCCGTAATGGGCGATCCCTGCGACGACGCCGCTAAAGAGACGGCGATTGTGGCGGACGTTGGCCGGGGTCGCCTCTTCCTTGCTGGAGATCGGGCCGAAACGGAGCGAGTTGAGGTTGAAGACGGGACGCGCTCCCATCGTGAAAATATCGCGGATGATGCCTCCGACGCCAGTCGCTGCGCCTTGGAAGGGCTCGATGGCGCTCGGGTGGTTGTGGCTCTCCATCTTGAAAGCGACTGCCCAGCCGTCGCCAATGTCGATCACCCCGGCGTTTTCCTCCCCGGCTTTGACGAGCACGGTCGGGCCGGTGGTTGGGAATTTCTTGAGTTCGGGGCGGGAGTTTTTGTAGGAGCAATGCTCGCTCCACATGACGGAGAAGATCCCCAGTTCGGTGAAGTTCGGCTTGCGCTTGAGGATTTTTTCAATCCGCTCGTACTCATCCGGCGTGATGCCGTGCGCAGCGATGACTTCAGGGGTGATTTCGGGATCTTGCGGGAGATGGACGGCGGTGTTCATGCGTCGGCGGTTACGCCCAGAGTTTTGAGGATCGAGTCGAAGAGGAAGGTGCCATCGGTCGAACCGAGGCGCGGATCGCACGCCCGTTCGGGGTGCGGCATCAGGCCAAAGACATTGCGCGAGGCATTGGTAATCCCGGCGATGTTGGAGAGGGAGCCATTCGGGTTGGTCTCCGGGGAGACGTTGCCGGCGGCGTCGCTGTAGCGCAGGAGGATCTGCCCGCTAGCTTCGAGCTGGGCAAGGGTCGCTTCATCCGCCGTGTAGTTCCCTTCGCCGTGGGCGATCGGGAGGTTGAGCACCTGCCCGACTTCCGTGGTGGAGAGGAAAGGGGAGTCGTTGTTTTCGACGCGCAGGTGGCGGTTTTCGCAGATGAAATGGAGCGAGCGGTTGCGGACCAGCGCTCCGGGTAGGAGGCGCGATTCGGTCAGAATCTGAAATCCGTTACAGATCCCAAGGAGCAGGCCACCCCCGGCGGCGTAATCGCTCACCGCCTTCATGATCGGCGAGAAGCGGGCGATCGCGCCGGTGCGCAGATAGTCGCCGTAGGAGAAACCGCCCGGGAGGATCACCAGATCGTACCCCGAGAGGGTGCTCTCCTTGTGCCAGACGTAGTCGGTCTCAATCCGATAGTGGTGGGCGAGGACGTAGTGACAATCCTGATCGCAATTGGAACCAGGGAAGCGGATGACGGCGGCTTTCATGAAAGGTCGGTAAGCGCCCCGGCGCCCGCGCGGATGCTGGCGGCCACGGGGTGGAAAAATTGGGTTGGTCGGACGATCATGACGCCGGAAGGCGCACACGTCGAGACGCAAAGAAAGCCGATCACGCTTCGAGTTTCAACTCGTAATCCTCGATCACCGGATTGGAGAGGAGATCTTTGCAGATTTCGTGCAGGCGCGCTTCGAGGTTGGGATCGCTGGCGGCCGAGTCGTCGAGGTCGATCTCCAGCCATTTGCCGATACGGATCGAGCGGACCTCCGGCAGCCCGTGGTGGAGCGCGGCATCGCGCACCGCAACGCCCTGCGGGTCAAGGACACTTTTCTTCGGCATAACGGTGACTCTGGCTTTCATAAGCCGCCAGAGATTACGGCAGGGCTTCTAAAACTCAACCAGAAAACGTCGCAGCAGGTGCGGAGTGTGCGATTTGCCTTGAGAGAGGGGCGCGTTTGCCCCAAGAGTGATTTTATGTCATTTTTGGAGTTCGGTCTGTCCGACGAAATCGTTCACGGTGTGCAATCCATGGGGTATATCGACCCCTCTCCGATCCAGTTGCGCGCGTTTCCTGTGGTGCTTTCCGGACGGGACCTCATTGCTTCGGCTCAAACCGGCACCGGTAAGACGGCGGCCTTCGGTTTGCCGATGCTCACCAAGCTCGGTCGCCACGACGCGGCCCGCCCTCGTGCTCTTGTGTTGGAGCCGACGCGCGAACTGGCGGCGCAGGTCGAGACGGCCTTCCGCGATTTTTCCCGTTTTACCGATCTGACCGTGACGGTGCTTTACGGCGGCGTTGGCTATGGTAAGCAGCGCGATGAACTCAAAGCCGGGGTCGACGTCGTCGTCGCTACGCCGGGGCGTCTTCTCGATCACATTGAACAGGGGACGGTCGATCTCTCGGGGCTTCAGATGCTGGTGCTTGATGAGGTCGATCGGATGCTCGACATGGGCTTTCTCCCCCAGGTGCGCCGCGTGGTGGAGCGTTGCCCCAAAGACCGCCAGACCCTCTTTTTCTCCGCGACGATCCCGCCGGAGTTGGAGAGCCTGACGCAGTGGGTCGTGCGCGATCCCGAGATCATCGAGATCGGGGCGAACCGTAGCCCGGCGGAGACGATCACCCATGCGCTCTACCCGGTCGCCAAGGATCAGAAGTTTGACCTCCTGCTCGCGCTGCTGGAGAAGACCAACTACGATAGTGCGCTGATCTTCTGTCGTACCAAACAGGGGGCTGATTCGATCGCCGCCAAGCTCAAAGCAGCCAAGCATTCGATTGCCGTTCTCCACTCCAACCGCACCCAGCGGGAGCGTGAGGATGCGCTCGCGGGGTTCAAATCGGGCAAGTACGAAGTGATGGTCGCGACCGATATTGCTGCTCGCGGGATCGACGTCGCCGGGGTTTCGCACGTGGTTAACTATGACGTGCCGCAGCATCCCGAGGATTACGTTCACCGCATCGGGCGGACCGGGCGTGCACAGGCGGTCGGCGATGCGTTTACGATTTTTACCGCTGAGGAACTCGACCACGTTGCGGCGATTGAGCGTTTCATTGGAACGAAGATCACCCGGCAGAAGCTCGAAGGATTTTCGTATCTCTATACGGCGCTCTTTGCTTCGGAAGTGCCGGGGGCACCGCCCCGGGTGGTCCGACGCAAGCCGCGCGGACGCTAAATTTTACTAATGGAGAAGGAAGGAACAGCTCTGATCGCAAGGGGCCGCCTCTGGTTGGTCGGGGTGGCGGCTTGCGGGTGGGTGATTTCGACTTCCGGCCAGTTGGGTCATTTTTCAGCCGATGCCAGTGTCGGCTGGGGCGAGTGGATGGAACTCGGGATGGCCGTCGGTTTCCATACTTTCCTGCTCTGGCTTCTCTACCGGGGGAACCGCTTTGCCGTCGGGTTTTACCGTATCGTCATTGGCTTGATGGTCGGGTTTTTGCTGCTGATGGCGCTCGGCTATCTGATGGGCGATCGCGTCGCGGAACTCGTCGTTGAGGGGTGGAGTTGGAGGGCGTTCCCTGCCATCCTCGGGATTTTTATCTATTTCTGGGTGCTTTTTTGTTCCCGCTCGGTCAGGGCGTTTTTGGAGCATCAGCGTTCGCTCTACGATCCCGACGAAAAGATGCGGCAGATTTTCTCCCGCCACCGCACCCGGCCTGATCATGGCGATCAGGGACGGGCCGGTGCTCTCCCTTCCTAAAATCTGTTTTTAGGGAAGGGAAGTTAGCTCTTAGGAGAGCCGGACGATGCTGCCGCTCTCGGCGGCCTCGTAGATGGCGAGGATGAGTTGCACGGCGTTGCGGGCATCTTCACCCCGGATCGCCGGGGGGCGTCCTTCGCGGATCGAGTTGGCAAGGTCTTCGATCTGTTTACGGTGACCCTCGAAGTTGATCGCCTTGGGATCGCTTGCGCCGGAGCCGAGGACGGCGGCGCTGGTCTGCGCCACCACGTCGGCGTCGCCTTCGGCTTCGTCGGCAAATTGCCAGAAGGTGATCCGGTCGTTTTCGAGAATCGCGGAGCCGCGATCACCGGAGATTTCAATCCGCGTGGAGAAGCCGGGCCACGTGGCGGTGGAAGCCTCGATGGTCCCCAATGCCCCGTTGGGGTAGCGCAGGACTGCGACGGCGGTATCTTCGACTTCAATCCGCTCGTGGGCGAGGGTGCCGATGCGGGCCTGAACTTCGCTTGGCATTCCGACGAGCCACTGGAGGAGGTCGAGTCCGTGAATCCCCTGATTAAAGAGGACGCCACCGCCATCGAGCGCCTTGGTGCCGCGCCATGCCCCTTGGTCGTAGTATTCCTGCGAACGGAACCATTTGATGTAGCAGCTAATGAGGGTCAGTTTGCCAAAACGGCCCGCTTCCACAGCAGCTTTGAGCTTCCCGGCTGCTGCGCCGAAACGCATCTGGAAGACGGCGGCGAGGTTGCGCTCATTCCGGGCTGCGGCGTCGATGATGGCGTCGACTTTTTCGAGCGTCACTTCCAGCGGCTTTTCACAGAAGACATGCTTGCCAGCTTCGAGCGCGGGAATCGCCCCTTCGGCGTGGTTGCCGCTCGGCGTGGCGATGCAGACGGCGTCAAGGCCGGGCGCGGCGAGGAGCGCTTCGAGGGTCGGGTAAGCGGTGGTGTTGTGTTTGGCGGCAAAGGCGGCGGCTTTCTCCGCATTGCGGCTATAGACCCCCGCGAGGCGGGTGCCGGGGACGGCGCCAATGGCTTGAGCGTGGAAATCGGCAATCATCCCGGTGCCGATCAGACCGAACTGAATCTCTTTTGTCATAAAAACTGGGGCTGGTTATAAAAAAGGCGATTCGACGGTGCACCCCGGTTTTTGTCGAGGAAAATCAGGTTGGAGGCAAAGGGCGTGGTTTGAACAACGGCGCTTTAAGGAAACACTGAATAAAGCAAGCTCCGCCGTAAGCTGGTCATTTTCGCGTCTTTTCGAGCCTCTTTGTCCTCACCTCTCTTGGGAGAGGTTGCGGGAAAGTGTCTCAAAAACCGATCGAAACTGCCTGCGCCTTCGTCGGGCTTCATTTAATCAGCGTCTCCTTAAGCCTTGATCTGTTGCAGAATCGTCGGATCGGTGATCGCGGTATCTTTGGCAAGGAGGAAGGCTTTGCTTAGAATGACGGAGAGGAGATGATCCCCTTCAAACGGGAGGAAAATCTCCTTACTGCCGGAAGCGGTCGATGCTTTGGCGACGATGCATAGATAGCGGTCGTTGGGCGACATCAGGATGTTGCCGCTCCCGAGGTGAATCTTGTACTCGTGCAGGGTGCCGCGAACGATCAGAAAGCGCTCGGAGAAGGTGCATTGTGAGGCGATCTTGAGCCGGGGAATGAGGCGTTCCAGAATTTCCTTTCGCGTGGTGGCGGTGCCGGAGAGGGAGCCGAAAGCGTATTCACGCCAGTAATCATGATAGCGAACCTGTGGCCCACCATCGGCCCAGCGGGGGTCATTCCCGACACTGGTGACGCCAACGAAGAGATCGACATCACGCATGATCTCAGAGAAGACCAGTGGCGGAATTTCTGTGAGGGGAAGGGGATGGTCTTCTTCGCCCCTGTTGAGCTGATACCCTCCGCCACCGGCATGAGCCGTGCGATTGGGGGCGTCAATGGCGTAAAAGCGAACCTGATCGGTGGATAGGTAGAGGTAGACGCCGATTTCATTGGTGTCCTCGCCATATTCGCTACCTGCGCCTTCGATCCAGTATTCGGCGCGAAGGTTCCACTGGGGAAGCGTGCGCGAAGCAGGTGGGTAGGTGTCGTCCACCATCAGGCGGAGCTTGTTCTTCCATCCCCGTTGGGCGCAGAGGGCGTTGAACTGGTGCTGTTTAAGGATGTGTGCCGCGAAGCGATTGGAGTAGGTCCCCGTGTTTTCTTCCGCCGGAGTGAGGAGGTAGATCTCGCGATGTGCCTGTTTGAAAGGTTGTCGAAGCTGCAAGGTTTCAATCCGCTCCCGCCACGGAGGAATCTCTGCCGCTAGGGAATGAAGAGGATGCCAGAGGGTTACCGTTGCCGTTTCTGCTGGAACCAATGCTTCCCCGGTGACGGTTTCAAACTGCCCGTCGCGATAAAGGACCGGCGTGGTGGTTTGCTCCTGATGCAGATTCCAGATCAGATGGCGGGTGAGGACGCCGACGAGCGGGTGGTCGAGGTATCGCTCGCGCCAAATAGCCAGCGGCCACGATTTTTGCAGGAGATAGAGTTGATCGAGGCGCTCCACTTGTGCGGAGAGCATTCGTTCAATATCCTTCTGCATCTGGCGCAGTTCCTTGAGATCTTCCGCGTAGTTGGTTTTGAGAAATGCCGGTGGGGTTTTAACGCTCTTGCCTTGAGCATTTTTCCATTCAAGGCGGACGGCGCGGGTTCCTTCGATGCGGACTTCCGCCGTGGCGTCGCCAAGCGGGATGGAGGTAAAACCCACTTCGGTCAATCCATAGGCAGGGACACTCATCTCTTCGAGTTCCTCTCTTGGAAGGCCCTCCTTTTGCGCCGCAGCGGTGAGCGCTTTCTCCAGCATCGCCTGTGCGGTGCCGAATTTCACCCTCACTTTGAGAATAGCTAGTTGTCCGATGGCGTCGAGTCCACCCATCGCTCCGAGCGTTCCGATACAGGCGTTCCCTACTTTGACCAACCGGGGGCCGGTGCCGGGCATCTTCCGGTAACTGCTCAAGGCCAGCGCGGTCAGAGCGCGGTGAATCTCGGGGGAGGAAACCTCCCGGCAAGCCCAGACCAGACCACGCAGGACGTCGCCATGAAGGTTACAAATCATCAAGGGCGAAACCGGATGAGGAGGGGCTCCCACCGCTTGCATTCCTTCAGGCCGGGGTTTGTCGACCAAGGGAAACCACGCCAACATCTTACAAGCAAAAGCGTCGGAACCGATCGGCCCTTGAATCCATTTTCGGACTTCGGCGAGCCATTTGCCCGTTGGTTTGGCTCCTGTGGACTGGGCGCAAAGGTTAAGCAACTCCATCCACGCGACCTGCTTTTCATCAGGGAGAGCCTCCAGCATTTCCATTGCCGCATTTGACCAGACTTCTCCTTTTTGCAAGGGGGGTCGCGGTTTGGTTTCAATAAGCAGTTGCAGCCGGGCGATCAGCTTGTGAGTATCGGTAAGGTGCTGTCTTTCTTCCAGCATCTTCAAAATGGGACGCAATCTGGCGACGAGTTCGTCGTCCAATGAGGTTCCTCCGCGGACCAGGTTTTCCACAGCAGCGATGAAACCGACCAGAGGATAGGAAAACGTATGGGAGCACGCCTGTGAGTTTAGCCAATCGGCCATTTGTACAATGGCATCCCGGGAAAGCGGTAACCTTCTCCGGAGGATGGCCTCAAGCAATGCATTCAGGTTCTGGCGGGGATGCCATACCGTATTCCATTCCTTGAAATGGTAGGGAGGAGGGTCGGTGCTAGCGAGAAAGCTGGCAACCTGTTGGTCGAACTTTGCCATTCGCGGCAAGATGGATTCCACCACGTGCGCCAGTTCTTCTCTGGAGAGAGCCAAGATGGCTTTCCCTCTTACGGAATGGCGCAGGTCGACCCAACAAGCGCCCCCATGTTCGGCAAGAAAAGCGGTAAGGCATTCCTCGGCCCGTTGTTGCTCTGGAGTGAGTGGAGCCGATTTCCCGGCAAACAGAGAGCGCAGATTTGGAAATTTCATCCGCCGACAAGGGGGATCAGTTTTACAAAGCTAATCTCGGTATCGACGGTCACGGTAAACCGTTCGTCGAGATCTTCGGCCTGTCGGTTGTCGATCAGGATAAAGAAAGCGTTAGCATGAAACCCTTGAAGTGCCTTTTCATACTGCTTCTCCCAGTCGATCTTCCTCGCCTTCCTGAGCTTGTAACCGTTGAGCGTCCGCTCCGAATCGCCCGGTTCCACTAATCCGCGGTAAACCTCGGGCTGGTGCAAATTGTAATCCCCAACCTCCTGATACACTCTCGCGCGGATCATCTCCCGCACCGTCATCTCCTCCGTCAGACATTCCAAAGTAAAGGAGGTCAAGTCGTTGCCGGAGGCTGTTTGATCCCTAATGGTAATTTGGCAGGCCATGAATGGAGAGGATAACGATCGGAGCCTTTTTTGTAAAACGAAAGCGGGTTCCCGCCCCGTTGCTCATCCCGTCTCCCTCTTTTCCAACCTTTCCGGGTTGCTTCCCGGTGAAAGATGCCTCTATCGTTCCTTGTCTATGGAATGTCCGATGTGTGAAATGAACGAGGTGCTTGAACATCCCGACCTTTGGGAGTGTGTGACGTGTGGCCACGAATGGCCCAAGGAGCAGGAGGGCGCCGCCGAAGGGGGAGCCAGAGTCGTGCGCGATGCTTACGGCACCGTTCTGGCCGATGGAGACTCGATTACCCTGATCAAAGACCTCAAGCTCAAAGGGGCACAAGTCCTCAAAGGCGGCGCGAAAGCACGCGGTATCCGCCTCGTGGACGGCGATCACGAGATCTCTTGCAAGATCGACGGGATGGCCGTTGGCCTGAAGGCCTGTTTTGTGAAGAAAGCGTAAAGCTTATCAGCGATCAGCGGCCACCGCGTCCGGTGCGTGGCCGCCAGGTCATCCCGCCGGGAACTCCGGCAAGAGCGCTGCCGACGCTCGCCTTGGCGTTGGCGGTCCGCTTTCTCCCTCCGCTTTTAGCGGTCGGTCGGCGGTTTCCACCTTCTGCGGTGCGCGCTTCTCTGGGCCGGTTGCGCGGTTGCTGCTGGCGGGCTTCGGGTTGACGGGCCGGGGCTTGGGCATGGTAGTCGAAGCCATCGGCTTTCTTGCGCTCAATGCCTTTGCCGATCATCCGTTCCAACGTACGGAGCGAATCGAGATCATCACGCCCGCCGATAAAGCTGATCGCATCGCCGATCGCCTCGGCGCGTCCCGTCCGCCCGATCCGGTGGACGTAATCCTCGGCATGCATCGGGAAGTCGTAGTTGATGACGTGGGAGATGCCGTCGACGTCGATCCCCCGGGCGGCAATATCGGTCGCCACGAGGACGCGTACCGTCCCGTTGCGGAAATCATTGAGCGCACGGAGGCGTTGATTTTGCGAGCGGTTGGAGTGGAGCGTGGCGGTGGAAATCCCCTGACGCTCCATCACGCGGGCGATCCGGTCGGCGCCGTGCTTGGTGCGGGTGAAGACGAGGACCATGTTCAGCGTCGATTCCTGCAAAAGATGGAGCAGTAGCGGCGACTTGAGATGTTGGGGGACTTCGTAGACGCTCTGGGAGACGGTCGCTGCCGGATTGCTGCGCCGCCCGATCTCCACCGTCTTCGGTTTGTAGAGGAATTCGTGCGTGAGCGATTCAATCTCCCGCGAGAGGGTGGCGGAGAAAAGGAGCGTCTGGCGCTTGGGCGGAAGGGCGTTGACGATGCGGCGGATGTCAGGGATGAACCCCATGTCGAGCATCCGATCGGCTTCGTCGAGCACCAGATGCTGAAGGTGGCCGAACTGGGCGTGCCGCTGTTTGATGAGATCGAGCAGGCGCCCCGGTGTGGCGATGACGATTTGCGCCCCTTCACGCAGGGCGGCGATTTGTGGGCGCTCGCTCACGCCGCCAAAGATCGTGGTGATCTTCAAAGAGAGCTGGCTGGCGTAGGCCCGGGCGTTCTCCTCGATTTGGACCACCAACTCGCGCGTCGGCGCAAGGATGAGCGCACGAGTTCCCCGGGTTGGCGGGGCTTTGGCAAGGCGCGAGAGGATCGGGAGGACAAAGGCAGCCGTCTTGCCCGTCCCGGTCTGGGCGATGCCGATCAGATCGTGTCCGGCGGTGATTTCGGGAATGGCAGCGGCCTGAATGGGGGTCGGCGTGGTGTAGCCGGTCTTCTCAAGAGCGGCAAGAATGGCGGGCGCGAGCCCCAGTTTACTAAAAGACATGAATCCTGTAGTTTGACCGGTTCTTTCGCGGAAAGCACGCCTTTTTTTACAGCTTTTTCTGGCACGAAACCGGAACGGTTGGGCGGTTTTTTCTTTCAAGCCGTCAGAGGGCGGCTCATGATCCGGCATGGACCTCAAAGCTGAAATCCACGAACTCGGTCGTCGCGCCAAGGCGGCTGCGCGCCAGCTCGCGCAACTCTCCAGTGAACAGAAAAACGCCGGTCTTCTCTCCATGGCCGATGCGTTGGAGGGGGCGCAGGAAGGGTTGCTCGAAGCCAACGCCCGCGATCTGGCCCGAGCCCGGGAAGCTGGTCTCTCCAAGGCGATGATCGACCGCCTGACGCTCACGCCCGAGCGGATCGCCGTCATGGCGGGCGATATCCGGCAGGTGGCCCAACTCCCCGACCCGGTCGGCGAAGTGATCAAAGCGTGGACGCGCCCTAACGGGATCGAGATTTCCAAGGTCCGTGTGCCGATTGGCGTGATCGGGATCATCTACGAATCGCGCCCGAACGTCACCAGCGACGCCGCCGTCCTTTGCACCAAAACCGGGAACGCCGCGCTGCTGCGTGGTGGCAGTGAGTCGATTGAGTCCAACCGCGCCATTGCCGCTGCTTTAAGCGAAGGGGCTGCGAAAGCCGGTCTCCCTGCCGATGCGATCATCCTGATCCCGACGACCAACCGGGAAGCGGTCGCCATCATGGCCGGGATGGATCAATACCTTGATATGATCGTGCCACGCGGGGGGCATGCGTTGATCGAAGCGGTCGTGAGCGCGGCGCGGATGCCGGTGATTAAGCATTATCACGGCGTCTGCATCACCTACGTCGACCGCGCTGCCGATCTGGAGATGGCTCGGCAGGTGGTCCTTAACGCCAAGACGCAGCGCCCCGGTGTTTGCAATGCGCTGGAGACAGTCCTTGTCCATCGGGAAGTGGCGGAGCGCTTCTTTGCCCTTATCGCAGGAGATTTGCAGGAGAAGGGGGTCGAAGTCCGTGGGGATGAAACCGTCTGTCGCCTGCTTGGCGAATGTGCCGTCCCGGTCAAAGAAGAGGATTGGAGCACGGAGTACCTCGATCTCATCCTCAACGCCAAAGTGGTGAGCGGCCTTTGCGAGACGATCGCCCATATTGAAAAATACGGCTCGCATCATAGTGACGCGATCATTACCGAAGCCCCGGAGCGGGCCGAACGTTTCCTTAACGAAGTCGACAGCGCCACGGTCTACTGGAACGCCAGCACCCGTTTCACCGACGGCGCGGAATTCGGCTTCGGCGCGGAGATCGGCATCAGCACGGACAAACTCCACGCCCGGGGGCCGATGGCGCTGGAGGAATTGACCACCTATAAATATAAGATTCGTGGCAACGGACAAATCAGGAACTGATACGGTCACGCGCGTGATCTGGCGCGGGATCGCCTTCTTCGCGTTTCTCCTTGGGTTTGCCGCCTTTCTGGTCGGCTACCTTTTGAGTCCATCTTTCGTCGTCTCATGGCCGGAGATGGAGCGCAAAGGGGATGTCGCCGCCGTTCTTTTTGAAGCGGAGAACCGCACGGGTGATCCGATCGAACGCAAGGTCCGCGTCTCCATCGTCGTGCATCAGGCGGAGCGGACGCACGGCGTCAAGATCTACGATACTTTGGGGGAGAAGATGGTGGTCATCGCCCTCGAACCGCATGAAAAGAAGGCGCTGCGCTATGAGTTCAAAGTCACCGACCGGGAGCCGACCCTCCCGATGGTGGAGTTGGTCAAACACGAATAGCCCCGGCGGCTACTGGACGGCTCTGCGCCACTGTGCCAGTTTTTCGCCGATCAGCGGCATATAGTGATCAGGGTTCTCCATCCCGTAGGGGTAGTAATAGAAGGCGAGATGTCCGCGCTTCTCCCCGAGGAACTCCGGGAGACGCAGGAGAGTGCGCTCCAGCGTGGGGGCGTCGAGAAGTTGCGTTTCCAGAAGCGTGAACGGGAGGCAGTGGTTAGCCAAAGCTGCTGCGGCAAAGCGGGCATCGTGTCCGCCCAGAAGCGCCTTGAGTTCTCCTCCTTCGCCGACACCGCTCTCTCCGGGGAAATGCCCCTTGCCGTCGCAGCCGAATTGATCAAGACAAGCGATCCTCGCCGCTTCCTCCACCTCGGATTGCGGGCTATAGCAATAGAGGAACGCTGCGATTTTGAGAGCAGGGTGCGCCGCTTTGAGGTGGGTGTTGATCTGTGAAAAGCAATCACGCGTCCCGCTAGCCATCTCACATGCCCCGGCCGGGTGTCCAAGGGTAGCGATTGCTGCTTTTGAATGATCCTCCCCCGCCATCGTCTTGATCTCATCCCAGACAATCCCGGTTGCCGGAAACTGTTCCAGCATTTTGAGAAGGACCTGCGCCACTGCACCCGGAACTTCCGGGTGGAACACGCTGAGTTGCGGTCCGTAACTCTCCCGGGCGGAGCCGTCGCGCTGGCGGGCCCACCATTCGGGGTGATTGACGGAGAGAAAGCCCGGCTGGCGACCCCAACCGGCGACCAGCCCCCCAACGCGCGAGGGGATGAGCCAGAGATCAAGCCCCGCCTCGCGGATGATCTCGCAGACCATCGCCAGATTGCCGCCGAGCAGGTCTGCTTCATGGACACCGACAAAGACACCGTCAACCTGATGTTCGACCATCCATGCCACATCTTCGCGAACATGGCGCGGGACGATGCAGAGATCCTGCCCGTGAAAGTAGTAGGTGGAGAGGTAGCGATCGCTAGTCGGTGTCATGGTGCTTTTCCGAAAAAATGAATCCATTGCGGTTGCGTGAGCAGATCAGGGTGACTCTGGAAATCGGGGTCTGCGAGATTTTCCACATGACCATCCATAAAGAGGACATTGCTGGTTTTGACATGAGGAAAGCCGACGAAGCCGAGATTCCCGGTGGCGTAATTCTCCGGCAAAAACGCCTCGCCTCCTTCCTCTTCACGCGGGCAGGTAAACCAGGCGCTTCTGGAGAGACCGCCGGGAAGGTCGATCACCTTCCCTTTGACAAACCCCTGCCCGAGCTTGAGGTAACGGGTCGGCTCCTCGGTCTCCGTGCGTGTATAGCCACAGAGCCGGTTGATGAGGTAGCGTTTTTCCAATAGCGAACAATCAAACCCGGGATAGTTCACCTTCACACCGCCGACGTTGCGCCCCTCGCGCCCCGGTCGCCGTCCGACATATTCATGAAGGTGATCATACCAGAACCCGGCCGGTTCGCCCACAGGGTCGCGACGCAGCGGGATCATGTTATTGCGATGCTCCGCTGCATAGAGAAGGGCAACACGCCCCAGTTCCCGGAGATTAGAGAGGCAGCGGACCTTGACGGCGTTTTCCCTAACCCCACCCATGGTGGAAAAAAGAAACAGCGCGATAAGAAGCACCAGCGCAAAGACGACTAGCGTTTCTACGACGGTAAAGCCCGAGGCTTGTTTCTCCGGGAGGGGCATGGGGGGCTATTTTGAAATGACTTTGAGCGTGACGGTTGAGGTTTTCTCTCCGAGGTCGAGCACCGGATTGGCCTTCGGTGTCAGGATCGTACCGTGCACTTCGGAGATCACAATGTTTTCCTCTCCCGTCCGTGCTCCCTGTGCGACGATCGGGCGGTCGGCATCATCTTCAACGGTGCAGTTCTCAAAAGTAACCCCGCCGAAATGCTCAGTGAGATCCGGCATGCGACGCAGGAAGAGGACAATCGGCGCCTGTGGCGGGCGGCGGAATTCTTCGAACCCGGCTGGAGCTTCGGGGGAGGAGGGGCCTTGCTCTGCGGAGGTAGCGACGTTGCTGACATGGCAGTTCTCAAAGCGTACCTTACCGGTCTGGTAACTCTTGTCATAGACATAGATTCCCGCTTTTTCGACATCGCTGACTTTGCAGTTGCGGAACGTCACCGTAGCATCGACGCCGTGATCGCCTACGGCTGCTACAGCCAGCCCGGTCCCTTTGCCACCGCGGACTTCGCAGTTCTCGATCAGGACGTCCGCCGGTTCGGAGTGATCTTTAAGCTTACGCAGGTAGACCATGAAACCGCCCCCATCGTTATGTTCAGAGACGCAGTTGCGGACGACGACGTTTTTAAGAATGTTGTACGGCATCGCAGGCTCGATATCGAGCCCGTTGGAGGGGCGGGTGCCGCTCGTGTTGCTGAAGTGGCAATCTTCGATGAGGATATTCTCTCCGCTAATGAGGGATAGTCCCTGACGGTGGTTGCGGTCGGCTACGACGCGACGGATCGTGATGTTGCGGCTCCCGGGGACGACGCGGCCCTTCCAGTTATTGGGCGCTTCGATGCTATGCTCCGGGTAGGGAGGCTTTGGGTAGACACCGCCGGCGATCACGACCCCATCGCCACCGGTCTCCTCAATACGGAGATCTTCAACCAGAATGTTTTCACACGCGTAGATGCTGATCCCGTGTCGCCATTCCGAGGGTTCATGTTCGGAGTTGCGGTACTCCATGCGGTTCATCCTTAGTGTTGCCCCTTTTCCGCGCAGGGTGACGTTTTTTACATTATTCATGTCGATCAGACAGGCGCGGATCGACTTGAAGGCGTTCGGCTTGGCCTGAAGGACGACCCCTTCTTCAAAGATGATCTCTTTATCGCCTTGGCGGAGCTTGAGTGGCCCGACGACGTACGGTTCTTTGCGGTACGGGATGATGATCCGTTGTGCATCACTATTGAAAGCAGCTTGAAAGGCTTCCGTCAGATCAGTGCCCTCGGCGGATTTGAAGACGAGGGTCCGCCCTTCAGCGCTCGGGGTGAATCCGACTTTCTGCTGATGGGCAGGGGTTGCCTTGGCGTTTTCGGCCAGAAGGGGAAGCATTGCGGTCGGAAGAAGGATCGCGGCGAGCGTCAGGGGAACATTAAGGGACTTCATGAATCAATCAACGGTTGGTGGAGAGTTTACGGCGGTGGGTGATAAGAAGAAAGAGCGCTCCGGCTCCGAGAAGAAGAGCCCAAGTCGACGGTTCCGGGACAGCGGCCGTGCTGTTGATCCAGATCTGGTCATAGTAAGTTACGAAATTGTCTCCCGTCGGCGTGGTGCCGGTGCTAAGGTTATTGAGACGCAAGTGGCTTAACGAGCTGGTGGTGCCACGGAAGGCCGCTCCTTCGTAGGAGCCGAGCAGCGTGTTGTTGTCATGGCTATAGACGCGAATGTCAAAAGTGCGGCTGGTGATTTGAATATCGAGTTCAAAGCGGTAGAAAGTATCCGCCAGAGCATTGACGCTCCCGAAGGAGGTTGCGCTCAATCCGTCATTGTAGAAAAAGCGGAGGCTGCCGCTCTCCTGCCGCAGCCCGAAGATGACTCCATTGAACTCATTAGCGCTATCGTTGAGGTAAAAGCGGGAGATGATGTCGGTTGAGGTGCCGATCGTCCCTGAAAAGGCGGTCAAACCTGAAAAATGGAGCGTGTCCGTCAAGGCAGTCGTCGCAAACTGAAGCGCGACCTTTGGGGAGCCGCCGGGTGCTCCTCCGCTCGTTGGAGCATTGCGCAACGCCAGCATCTGAGTGCCATCAGGGGTGGCCGGTGCACCGCCGCTCCCGCCGTTGATGATCTGCGCGGAGGAGAGCACGGTGCTCCCTTTGAGCGACCACCCGTTTTGTCCGTTGATGTTCCCTAGTGAATAGGGCGGCACATCGGTGCTTTCAAACGAGGTGGAGTAAGTATCGGCAGGCGGGAGGACCAGAGGCGCAGCCAACACGGGGGAGGCCAACACCGCAGCGGCCAACAGGAGCAGGAGGGAGGTTCTCTTTTTCATGAGTAGAGGCGGATTTCAAACAGGCGGGCTTCTTCAACGCCATGGGTGGCGAGGACTTCGAGACTCAAGCGGTCGGTCGTCACCGGCTTGGGGAGACGGTGGACTCGCTTGCGAAGGTAGTTATCGCTCTCTTCATGGAGGAGCGTCTCGCCCGCGTAGAGGCGGTAGGTGCGGGCCAGTTCAGGCTGTGGCCCACGGACGAGATGGCGCGTGACCTGATCGCTAGGGCTTAGAGTCAGCTCGCGCTGAAAACCGGAGTCGAAGGTCAGATGAATTTCGGCGATCTCGAGCGGCGCCTCGAATCGGAGTTCGAGCGTGGCTGGGAGGGTGAGGGAACGCCAGTGGTGCGGCTGGCCATCGGACCACGGGCCGAAGGTTTTGACCAGATCGCGCGTGATCCCGTCGAGGACCAACTGCGGCGGGTAGCCTTCCGCGCTGGAGGAGGCGCAGAGCGTCGCCCCCTGCGCATGATCCAGCGGATCGTGATCGGTGACGCCCGGGATAAAAGCGTCGTTTTTGAGTAGCTCACGCCGGAGGCGTTGGAGCGCTTCGCCCTGCTCATAAGCGCTCAAACTCAGCCCCTCCTTGCAGGCGAGTGCCGCTGCGGTCCCGATCGCCTGCCCCATGATGGAGCAGGTCGCCATCACCCGCGTGCTCGCAAAGGCGATGTGGGAGGCGCTGATGTTGCGCCCGGCGAAAAGAAGGTTAGGGATGTTGCGCGAATGGAGCGAGCGGAAAGGGATCGTATAGAGATGCGGAAAGCGCGTCGGCGTATAGGGGGGCTCGCCGTAAAGGTCGATGCCATTAGGGGGATGAAGGTCGATCGCCCATCCCCCATAGGCCACGGCGTCCTCAAAGATGCGTCCTTGGAGAAGATCGCCTTGAGTGAGGACATGAGGGCCGAGCAGACGGCGGGATTCGCGTTTGCCCGGGATCGCGCCGACCCAATCGAGCGCCCAATGGGCTGCGTCAGGGTGATCGCCGGAGTTTTTAATATAGTCCCAGATCCCCAAGGCGATTCGCAACAGTTCATGGCGAATGGCTGCATTATCCTTGATGGTATCCAACTGCCCACCCCATTCCATCCACCAATAGCCATATTCATAGCTATGGATGGGACGGTGTTGCAACTCCTCACGGGTGAATTTTCTGACCCATGGTGGGGAATGAAACGTCTGCGCGGTTTCGTGTTTTCGGGCGGTGAGGAGGATTGAGCTTCCGAGGGTCTGGTGGTCCGCTTTCGGTGGTGCGAGGCTCTCGCCATACTCTTCCGCGCTCTCGCGTCCCATGCGGGAATCAGCGCCAGCTTCCGCTCCTAGCCGACTATCCCCTGAGCAATCGGCGAAGAATCGCCCGGAAATCTCCACCAGTTCCTCTGTATAGTTAGAGAGGACGTTGACGCTGGTGATTGCGCCACTGTTCGCATCCCGCTGGCAGCCGATGCAGTCTGAATCGAGAAGGAGCGTGAGGTTTGGCTCCATCGTGACTTTCTCGTAAAGGAGCAGATCCCATTGGGAGTAACAGCGGTGGTGATTGCGGTAGGCGTCTTCGAGCCGCAACTCCTCGATCAATCCCGACTCCCTCGCGCCCGGTTTTCCGCGATGGCAGTCGGCACCGACAATGTGCATTTTCACCTCACTGGAGGCGTTCCCGCCGAGCACCGAGCGATCCTGCACCAGCACAACACTGGCTCCCCCCCTTGCCGCAGCGATCGCCGCCGAGACTCCGGCCATCCCGCCTCCGATCACAACGAGATCGGCAGAGAGTTTCTTTCGGGTGAGCGGGGATGGGGTGGCGGAGGTTAACATGTTGCTAAAAGAGACGCTTTAACCTAGCTTGGCTTTCCCTTCCGGGGAATGGACTACGAAAGCAGAAATTTGTGTTTTTATGATCTCGCCCGTTTCGACGTGGAACGTCCGGCTCAACAAGCCGTGCGGCTGTCTTTCCTGCCATCCGGGGTGGTGTCGCACCCGGGAGAATTCGTTGCGCCTTCATGATTGGGAATTGTGGCTGGTCTGGAAGGGGAGGGGATGGATGCGGACCCGGGAGCGGACTTTTACGCTTCTTCCCGGTTTTTGTGCCTTAATGCGCCCGGGGGGGATCTACGATGCAGGTCATGACGACGCTAACCCGTTAGGGATTACCTATATTCATTTCGACCTGATCGGCAAAGGGGGCGGCGCTCCCTCACCCCCTGCGGCCCTGCAATCGTGGCCGGAGTTTTTTCAGCTTCATGATCTCGACTACCTTGAAGCGGTGACCCGAAGGATTGTGCAGCTCTGGCGCGATGCGCCGCAACCGGCGACAGAACTGCTCAAGGCGGTTCTCTCCGACCTCTTGCAACGGCCTTCTTTGCGTTTTGATGACGACACGCCCCCTTCGCACCATCAAGGGCGTATCGCTGAATTGATCGCCGCTATTCATGCCAACCCCGGACCGTTACCCGCTGTCAGGGAGATGGCGCGTACCATGATGATGAGTCCGGAGCATTTCTCCCGCGTCTTTCATAAAGTCACCGGCCAGAGCCCGCGCGACTTCCTTCTCCATACCCGTTTGATGCGGGCGCGCCATCTTCTGGCAGAGACCGATCTCTCCATGGCCGAGATCGCCGAGCAACTCGGTTACGCCGATCTCTTCTTTTTCAGCCGTCAATTTAAGCAAAAGGTCGGTATCCCTCCTTCAACCTATCGGATCAAAGGGTTGAAGGATCACTAAGGGCCATTGACTTGCCATCACCTCTTCGTTTGAATAAGAGAGGAAGGACAAACTCCAGCGATGCTATCACGAGGAATGATTCTTGAAGTGGAGCGTGCCACCAATCGGCAGCACGAGTTGATTCATGTCACCGCTTCCAAACGCAGCGAGAGCCCTGAGGCCCGGAGCGCGTGGCAGAACGCCACCGATCAATGGCACGCCAGCGTTTACCCCACCGATCAGCTTTGGGAGGACGACTTTCTCTCCCGGCTCCGTGCTTCCCACCGCGAAGCGATTGAAGATGCTATTTTGTATCTGGAGGTTGATCCGTGGTATTTCCGATCAGGGTATCTCAAAGAGCGTTTGATCCGGCGACTCAAGGCGGCGGTATTGACGGAGAAAGATAGGGAGCGGCTGCGTAAGGTCATCTGGAAGGTTGCATCAGGGAAGAATCGGCGCGAGTGGAGCAATTACTGCTCGCTTGCGGTCGTCGTTGCTAATGCGGAGATGGTGGAGCTTCTGGAAGCCGTCACGCCGGAGAGGGATGCTGCTGCGCAAGGGAAGTTCAGCTACCTGCTCGCCGCTCTGCGTCGGAGTTGGCGTGGCTCTTCGGGGGCTTGACGCGATGGTCTGATTTCGCCCGGATGGGCGCGGTGTTTTTCCTTCGTGGGGATTCTGCTTGTCGAGGGGCGGTCGAGTTTGCATGCTGATCGGTCTCTTTCCAAATTTCTCATTATGAGCGTTCCTAAAGTTCTTGTTGCCGATCCTATTTCAGAGCGTGGTGTTGCCGAGCTGGCCGCTGGCGGGCTGTTGGAGGTGGTGGTCAAAACTGGTCTTAAAGAAGATCAACTCCTCGAAATCATCGGTGACTACTCTGCGCTCGTGGTTCGCAGCCAGACCAAGGCAACCGCCCGTCTGTTGGCAGAGGCGGAGAAGCTCAAGGTGATCGGGCGTGCCGGTGTCGGTGTCGATAATGTCGACGTTGATGAGGCGACACGCCGCGGGGTGATCGTGATGAACACGCCGGGCGGCAACACGATCTCGACGGCAGAACATGCTTTTTCGCTCCTGATGTCGCTGGCACGCAACATCCCGCAGGCGCATGCGACGATGAAGGCCGGGCGCTGGGACCGGAAACTCTTTGAAGGGGTGGAGCTTTATAACAAGACCCTCGCCATCCTCGGCATGGGCCGGATCGGCACGGAAGTGGCCCAGCGGGCGATGGCTTTCGGGATGAAAGTCCTCGCTTACGACCCCTACCTCTCGGCGAGCCGGGCTCGGGCGATGCAGGTCGAACTGGTCGAACAGCTTGATGACATCCTCCCCCGGGCCGATTTCGTCACCATGCACATGCCCTCCACCCCGGAGACGCATCACATGCTCGATGCCCGCCGTCTCGCGTTGGCGAAGAAGGGGGTGCGCATTGTCAACTGTGCCCGTGGCGGTCTGGTGGAGGAAAAGGCGCTTTACGATGCGCTCAAGAGTGGGCAGGTCGGCGGAGCCGCGCTCGATGTTTACGAAGTCGAGCCGCCGCCCGCCGGGTTCCCGCTTCTGGAATTGCCCAATGTCGTTTTGACGCCACACCTCGGCGCTTCCACGGCTGAGGCGCAGGAGAACGTCGGCATTGAAATTGCCCAGGCGATCCGCGCGGCGTTGCTCGAAGGGGAGATCCGCAATGCGGTCAACATGCCCAATGTCGACGCCAAGACGCTCGCGGCGATCGGCGGCTTTATCGAATTTGGCGAAAAACTCGGGCGGATTCTCTCGCAGATCGCGCCGAAACGGGCCGAACGACTGGAAATCGCCTACAGCGGCAAGATCGCCGATCTCAACACCACCCCGGTGAGCCGGGCGATTCTCACCGGTTACCTCAAGGTCGTCGGCGGGAGTGATGTCAATACGGTGAATGCTCCGGCCCTCGCTGCTACGCTCGGTCTTAAAGTGACCGATTCCCGCGCGAATGTGCAGGGGGATTTCAGCGAATTGATCGAAGTCAGCGTCACCAGCAACGGGCAGTGCGCCTCGGTCGCCGGGACTTTCTTTGGCAAGACGCCGCGCATCGTCCGGATCAATGACCGCTTCGTCGAAGCGCGCCCGGCGGGGGTCCTTCTTCTGCTGGAGAACCGGGATCGCCCCGGGATCGTTGGCCACTTCGGGTCGATCCTTGCTGAACACAATGTGAATATCGCGGCCATGTCGCTGAGTCGTAATCAGGCCGGGGGCGAGGCACTCACCGTGTTGAACCTCGATACGCCGCCCAAGAGCGAAGTGCTCGAAGCCCTCCTCGCCGTGGACGACATCCACTCGGCAAAAGTGATTGTTCTATAGGTCGACTCTCTTTCCTTCCCATGCAGATCGAATACTCCTCGGCCAGCGGCAAAGCGCGAATCGCGCAGGAGACCACCGTGGTCTTCGCGGTGAAAGAGGAGCGGGCGAGTCTCCCGGTGACGTTGAGCGAGCGGGAGTTCTCCGGGGCAACCGGACAGAGCGTTCTCTTTCATGAACGCAACCTGCTCATCGTCGGGGTGGGGGAGAAGATCGGGCTTGATGCCGAACGCTACCGCCGGGCAGCCGGGGCAGCGATCTCTGCGCTCAAGAAGACGGGGCGAACCGCTGTCGGGTTTGATTTGCGCACGGTGCCACAGTTTGCGGCGGCGGCGGTGGAAGGGGCCATTCTGGCTGATTATCGCTTTGACGAGTTTCGTAAAGAGCGGGTGCCGGTGATCGGCAAGTTGCGACTCCGTTTTGCCAACGCCTCCCAGATCAAGGCGGTGCGTGCGGCCTGCCAGCGGGCGATCACCGTGGCGCGGGCGGTCAATACCGCGCGTCATCTTAACAACCAGCCGGCCAATCTCTTTTACCCACAGACGCTCGAAGCCAAAGCGCGGCAACTCGCCCGGACCCACAAGCTCAAGGTGACCGTGCTCGATGAGAAGAAACTCGCCGCAGGGAAATTCGGCGGTATCCTCGCCGTCGGCAGCGGCAGCCGTCGCCCACCACGTCTTATTGTATTGGAACACCGGGGTGGCCCGGCGGGACAACCGCCCGTAGCGCTCGTCGGCAAGGCGGTGACCTTTGATACCGGGGGGATTTCGCTCAAACCGGCGCAGAGCATGGAGTTGATGGTTTTCGATAAATCGGGGGGCCTCTCCGTGCTCGGGACGATGTGCGCCATTGCCCGGCTTGGGATCAAACAGAACGTCGTCGGCATCATCCCCGCCGCCGAGAATATGCCCGGAGGGACCGCCTATCGCCCGGGAGATATCGTCACCACCTATGACGGCAAGACGGTCGAGATCGTCAACACCGATGCCGAAGGGCGGCTCCTGTTGGTTGACGCCATCGCCTATGCCCGTAAGGTCAAAAAGGCGCGGGTGATCGTGGACCTCGCTACGTTGACCGGAGCTTGCGGCGTCGCGCTTGGCAAGACGATGGCCGGACTCTGGAGCAGCGCGCCGGAACTGCGCGAACAGTTGATCCGTGCGGCGGAAGTCACCGGGGAACGGCTCTGGCCGATGCCGCTGGAGCGGGAGTACGACGAAATGATCGCTAGCGACGTCGCCCTGCTTAAAAACAGTGGTGGACGAATGGCCGGGGCCTCGACGGCAGCAGCCTTTCTCAAAGCGTTTGCGGAGAAAACCCCGTGGGCGCATCTCGATATTGCTTACAGCGCCTTCCACGAACGCGACCAGCCGCACATCGGCCGGGGCGCGAGTGGTTACGGCATCCGCACGCTGGTCGAATGGATCGATCAGCTTCTCTGATTTCTATGAGTCAACCTCCTCTCCGCATCGCCGTTGTCGGTTATGGCAACATTGGTCGCGCCGCAGTGGAAGCCGTTTGCACGGCTCCCGATATGGAACTGGCTGGAGTGATCCGCCGCCAGATTCAGGAGCCGCCACCGCCGGAGTTGATCGGAGTGCCGGTCGTGCGGGAAGTGGGGGAGCTTGGGAAGGTCGATGTCGCCCTCTTGTGCGGGCCGACCCGGAGCATCCCCGAGACGGCACCGCTCTACCTGCAGGCCGGGATTCATACGGTCGACAGCTTCGATATCCATGGGCAGAAGCTCTGGGATTTGCGCCAGCAACTCGATGCCATCGCCAAGGAGCATCAGCGCGTCGCTGTCGTCTCCTCCGGCTGGGACCCGGGGAGCGATTCCGTCTTACGCGCCCTTCTGCTCGCGCTTGCCCCGCGCGGGGTGACGTATACCAATTTCGGCCCGGGGATGAGCATGGGGCATTCGGTCTGCGCGAAATCGAAGCCGGGGGTGCGCGATGCCCTCTCCGTGACGATCCCGATTGGCACCGGGCTTCATCGGCGGATGGTCTATGTGGAACTGGAGGAGGGGGCCGATCCCGAGGCGGTGGCGCAGGCGATCCGTTCGGATGATTACTTTGTTAATGACGACACGCGCGTCCTCCCGGTGCCGTCGATTGCGGCGCTCAAGGATGTTGGGCACGGTGTCTTCATGGAGCGCAAAGGGGTCAGTGGTGAAGCGCACAACCAGCGTTTCGAGTTCCGTATGTCGATCAACAACCCGTCGCTGACGGCGCAGATCATGGTCTCCTGTGGTCGTGCCGCTGCCCGGAGGTTGCGCCCCGGTGCCTACACGATGCCGGAGATCGCCCCGATGGACCTCCTCCCCGGAGAGCGCGAAGACCTCGTCAAGCAACTGGTGTAACGCTCCCGAGCGAGGCGCGTGGGCAGAACTCGGGTAGCAGACGGTGGGCGTGAGGCGTCGACGGGCGTTCCCGGATCAGGCGGCTGAGCACGCGAGCCATCGTCTGCTGGCATTGTGCGTATCCGGCGATGGCCGGTTCGGTGTATTCGAGGTAAAACGCGCTGTCGCGACAGATGATTGAGAGATCTTCGGGAATTCGCTTCCCCAGCGAACGGGCGACGCTATGCAGGCTAAGCGCGAGGTGCGTGTGGCAGACGAAAAAAGCGCTCGGGAGAGGGGGGCTTGAGAGGAGCTTGCGCAATTTGGCCGTCAGCGCCCCCGGCTCACCGGAGGTACGCACCGTGCTCGCCTCCAGCGTGTGAGTCTTTCGGGCAGCGGCGATTCCTTCCTGAAAACCGCGTTCCGCTTCGGAATCCCCGGCACGGGGGCGTTCCGTTGTGATCAGGGCGATGCGCCGATGCCCCCGGCGGACCAGTTCACCGATGGCATGCCGGGCGACAGCGCGGTTGTCGATGTCGACGGAAGGGAGCGCCACCCCCGGGTAAGTGCTCCCGGCGACGATCGCCGTCAACCTATGCGTCGCAAACCAGCGTTGGACCGACTCCGCCACGGCGGCCAGAACCCAGACACGCCCGTGGTCTCCCTCGTTTTCTTTAAGAAGCGTGGCGGGGGAGAAGTGGAAGCGGATCGTGGTGGCGATACCGTGATGGGCGAGGAGCCCACAGGTGGCGGCGATGAGCGGATCGTCGACCCCCTCGGTCGCCGGGCGCTCGGCCCCGACCAGAAAGAGCGCTTCACGTACCTCCCTTTCCGGTGTGGGCGGTGGCGTGGTTGAGAGGATGCGGCGCGGGCGATTTGGTTCGCAGGCGATGATTCCTTTCTCCTCCAGTTCCCGTAACGCTTCGCGCAAGACCGGGCGGCTGACCTCCAGCCGTTCGCAAAGCTGCCGTTCCCCGGGTAGAAAATGGTTCCACTCCCCTTGCGCAATCGCTTGGGCGAGCCATTCAGCAGTCCGGGCGGCGAGTGGGGGGCGGGGAAGCGGCGGGTGGGACATCTGGGAGGGAGGTTACGCCTGAAAAGCCAAAGCCGGTATAGATATTTTACCGGATGACTTTGATTGCCGCCATCGTGGGAGTCACTACTCTCCAGAGTCCATGAGCGAGAGTTTACAAAAAATCACCACCCTCCTTGCCGGGAGTGCTCCGGCCAAGTGGATTTTTGCCGGGGATAGCATTACCCACGGCGCCCTCCATACCTTCGGTCAACGGCATTATCCTGAGCATTTTGCCGAGCGGGTGCGCTGGGAACGGGTGCGGACGCGCGATGCGGTCATCATCACCGGAGTGAGTGGCTGGCGGATTGAGCACATTGCCAACGATCTGGAGTGGACCGTGCTTCAATACGACCCGCAGGTGGTTTCCATCAATGTCGGGATGAACGATGCTGCTGCCGGAGCCGAAGGGCTTACCGCCTTTGTGGAGTTTTACCGTGATGTGCTCACCCGCCTGCGCGAGCGGGGCAACCCGGCGGTGGTGCTCCATACGCCCAACGCCATCCTCCCCGATGGTCAGCGCGATCCGGCGGTGCTGCTTCGCTACGCGCAGGAAATTCGGAAGCTGGCCACGGAGTTCGGTGCCGTTTTGGTCGATCATGAAGCCGATTGGCTGGCGGCGCAGGAACGAGGGGTGATGGCGTACTGGCTCTCTGATCCCATTCACCCCAATGAGTACGGGCATCGCGCGATGGCTCACACTCTCTTCCGTGCGCTCGATCTTTTTGATCCCAAGAGTCTCACCTGCCGCCTTCTTGTCCCATGAACTGGCGCTCTCTCCTTGAACTCGATAGCGAAGGGCGGCTTGCCGCCGGTTCCCCCGAGGCTTTGCGCGAAGCGATTGGGCGCGGGGGCGACCTGCGGATTTACACCGGTTTTCGCCATAACGATCACCTCGATACCGCCTCCTCCAATGATGAGTTGGTCGATGAAGTGAGCGATTTTCGCACCACCTACCTCATCGACGGGCGCTGGGTCGGCGGGATCATGACCCACCGGATGCCGATTGAGCCGCCAGTCGGTTTCGGGCCGCGCCCTTCGATGTCGTTCTTTCTCTACAATGAAAACGGGCAGCAGGCGATTGCCCGCCCGTACCTCGATGGGGAAAGCCCCGCCGGAGAGCCGGGGCCGGAGCCGGTGCAAGCACACACGGCGATGCCGCGCTACCACGAGCATTCACGGCAGGACGACCAGACCAACGCCCCTTCGAGCAATTTCTTTTATTCCTTTGAGCGTTTCCGGTTCTTCTCCAGCACGCTCTGGGAGGAGGTCTACGCCCAGCATCCCGATGGGACTCCGCGCAGTGGTTCGCTCGATGCGCTGGCCGAGGCGTTTAACCGGGGGTGCGAAATCAAGGTCGGGATTGAGGGCCTTTGCGACGATCTCGGCGGCGAAGCGCTCCCGCATACCGTCTTCGTCCCGTGTGGCCCGGGGTATTACCACACCCGGACACGCCTTTTTTGTTGCGGCTCGCAACCGACCGTGCGCGTTGCCCCCAACCTCCCGTTGCACTATGAGAGCCGCAACTGGGACTTCGGCTGGCTCTTCCTGCGCACCGACGGCCTAGTTGAATATTGGCGTTGCGACCCGTACACGCTCAAGTTCAGCAAACAGCGCTGGCAGAAGGGGTTGCGCTGGCTGGTGCGTTAGCGCTTCAGGGCTGCGTCCACCGAGAAGCGCCCGGCCCCTGCAAAGAGGAGAATCGCGTAAAAGCCCATATAGAGCAGGGCCATCTCGCCGTGGCCTTCGGTCGGCGGGAGTTTCGCGCCGTGGACGATAAAGAAGGCGACCGCCATCGTGATGAGTCCGAGCACGGCGGAGAGCCGGGTGAAGAGCCCGAGAACGATCAGGAGCGAGCCGACAACCTCGCCCAGCACGGCGAGAGCAAGGCTCACCGTGCTCCCGACGCCGAGCGGGTCGGGGAAGCTCTGTGACATTTCAGAAAACCCTGTGAATTTCTTCCAGCCATGGAAGAGGATCATCGGGACGGCCACCCAAAGCCGTAATAGCAGAAGCGCTACGTCAGTGGATTGCGGGATGAAAGGGAGTTGAGCAAGACGGAGAAGCGCTTTCATATCTTAGTAAAGTGGCTCGGGCGACTTTACACTAAAACGGGGAGACACAATGAAAAAGCTTACGCTTTTTTCGTCTTTTTGGCCTTGGGTGGGCGGGATCGGGGGGCTTTTGGCGCTGCCTCGGGGGCTTCTTCTCTAGTGACGCCTCCATCGGCATCCCGCTGGATCAACCATGCGATGTAAGCGGAAAATGAATGTCCGAAGCCTCTTCGGGTAGCTATTTTCAACCCTTTCGCGTAGATCTGATCGCCTAAAGTAATGCTGGTGCGTTTAATAGAAAACTCCTTGAAATCAGTTGGTTATAGAGAGGGGCCTCCCGTTGGACTCCTCGTTTCCCCGGGCGGGATCTCTTTTCCCGCTCTCCGCTGTGGCGTGATGACCTCAGTGGAGCGGGAAGAAGAAATATTACGAAGTGTCACAAACGTCCAGTAGGAAACCGCTTTCTGCCTCGCTTCCGACAGAAACGCTTGCACGGAAAGGGGTTCGGTATTACTCAATCATATATTATGGGCGGCGTAACACGACGGACTTCGATTTCCTTGCCTCAAGACCTTCTTGAGCAGGGGCAACTCATCGCCAAATTCAAGCGGCGTAATTTTTCCAACTATATCGCGGATCTCATTGCTTCCGACCTTGTGAAATCGCGCGAGTGGTTTGAGGAATGCAAAAAGCAAAAAGAGCGTAAGGGGAAGCTCCCGCCTCCCCCGAGTTTTAGGGACGAGGCGTAAAGATCGTGCCTTTCCCGCAAGGATGGCGTATTGCCTGCGGGTACCACGATGTTTCACGTAGTCCTTATTGAACCGGAGATCCCGCCCAATACCGGCAATATCGCCCGCCTCTGTCTGGCGTGTGAGGCGACGCTCCACCTCGTTCGTCCGCTCGGTTTTGAGATTGATGACAAGGCGTTGCTCCGCGCGGGGCTCGATTACTGGAAGGAGGTCGACGTGGTGCTTTGGGATGATTTCGCCCAGTTACAGGCGGCTCATTCGCAAGGGCGTTTCTGGTTTTTGACCACCAAAGCGTCGCAGACTTACGATAACGTGACGCTGACGGCCGGGGATTTTCTCGTCTTCGGGCGAGAGACCCGGGGCTTGCCGGAGCCTCTGCTCGCGGAACACCCTCTCCAGCAGCTTACCATCCCGATGTCGCAAAAAACCCGCAGTCTCAACCTTGCCACGGCGGTCGCCATTGTGCTCTTTGAAGGGATGCGGCAGGTGCGGGTAGCCTCTGCCGCGTCTTTGCTGCCGCCGTTATGAGTACCGATGACCCTTTTCACCTCCGTGCCGTCGATCTGAAGCGCTCCTTCCGCATTGGGCAGCGGCGCATCGAAGTCTTGCGCGGGATTTCGCTGGAGATTAATCGGGGGGAATCGCTCTTTCTGGTTGGAGCGTCCGGCACGGGGAAGACGACGCTGCTCTATACCCTCGCCGGGCTGGAGCGACCGGAGGCGGGGGAGGTCTTTTTTGAAGGGCGTTCGCTCTATCGACAAAGCGCACGCGCGCAGGCGGCAGTACGCAACGAGCGGATGGGGTTTGTTTTCCAAGGGTATCTCCTCTTGCCGGAGTTGACGGCGCTGGAAAATGTCATGGTCCCCTCGATGATCGGGGGGCGGCCCCGGCGGCAGCAAGCGCAGGAGGCGCTTGAGCGCGTCGGCCTTGGCGCACGGCAGCATCACCTCCCGGCGGAACTCTCCGGCGGCGAGCAACAGCGCGTCGCGATTGCCCGGGCGCTCATCAACGATCCGGGGATTCTTTTCGCCGATGAACCGACCGGGAATCTCGATTCCAAGACCGGGGAAGTAATCATTGATTTGTTGCTTGCGTTGGTACGGGAAAACCAGAAAACATTACTGGTGGTTACCCACGACGCGCAACTGGCCCGGAGAGGCGATCGCAAGATCGAGATCGTCGACGGGCAGTTGGTCTGACCGGCTTTGAGGAAAGCGGTTCGGCCCTTCCCCCCTCCTCCGTGCCTGCCTTGCCAACCTTCCAACCCTACCATTCCTTACGACGAGACTATGAAGATCTATATCGACGGGGCTTTCTACCCCAAGGCAGAGGCTAAAATCTCCGTGTTTGATCACGGGCTGCTCTACGGCGATGGGGTGTTTGAGGGGATTCGCCTCTATAACGGGAGGGTTTTCAAACTCGATGAACACATCGACCGCCTCTACGATTCCGCCCGCGCGATCGCGATGGAGATCCCGATCTCCAAGGCAGAGATGGTCGCGGCGACGCTCGAATCATGCCGGGTTAACGGGTTGCGCGACGGTTACATCCGCCTGCTGGTGACGCGTGGAGTGGGCGATCTCGGTCTTAATCCGAAGAATTGTCCTCGCCCTTCGATCATCATCATCGCCGCCTCGATCACCCTTTATCCCGAAGAGCTTTACCGCATCGGGCTCGACGTCGTCACCTGTGCTACGCGGCGGATCTCTCCGGCGGCGCTCAGCCCGTCGATCAAGTCGCTCAATTACCTCAACAACATCCTTGGCAAGATCGAAGCCTCCGGGGCGGGGGAAGGGTTGATGCTCAACGAGCAGGGGTACGTCGCCGAATGCACCGGAGACAACATTTTCGTGATCAAAAACGGGAAGATCACCACGCCGCCGATCGCTGCTGGTGCGCTCAACGGGATCACCCGCGCCACGGTGTTGGAGATCGCTGCCGAACTCGGGTACGATGTGACGGAGCCGAATCTGACGCGCTACGATATTTTTACGGCGGATGAATGTTTCCTGACCGGGACAGCGGCGGAGATCATCCCGGCGGTTTCGCTCGACGGGCGTCCGATCGGCGATGGGAAGCCGGGACCGGTGACCGCGAAGTTCAACGCCCGCTACCGGGAATTGACAAACTCCACAGGAACCCCGATTGATGGTTGACAAAGGGGCGGCATAGCGGTGGCTTTCCCGGGGGGATGGGTGTAAGTTACCTGATTAGAGCCGCTTGATTCCAAAGAACGTTACTTTTTAAGAAAGCCATGACCTGCGATGTATGCAAAACCCACCCCGCGACGGTCTTCCTGACGCAAATCGTCGATGGCAAGATGCAGAAGGTGAACCTTTGCGAGTCGTGTTCCAACGAGAAGGGGGTCTCTGACCCAACGGCGTTTGAACTCGCCGACCTGCTTTTGGGGATCGGCGCCTCGGAGGAGGTCGCCCGCGGAAGCAGCGCCGGGCAGCGATGCCCCGCGTGTGGGTTTAGCCACTCGGACTTCAAGAAGACCGGGCGGCTTGGGTGCAGCGTATGTTATGAGACCTTCTCCGAAGGGTTGCAGTCGCTCGTCAAGGCGATGCACAAGGGGACGCGGCATGTCGGTAAAGTCCCCGCGCGCCTCTTGCGCACGCTGGAACTCAGCGCGCGGACCAAAGCGTTGCAGCGCGATCTGGAACAGGCCGTGGCCGAGGAGAACTACGAAGCAGCAGCGCAGTTGCGCGATCAACTGCGGGAATTGGAGGCGCAGGCGTGAAGATTAGCTCCCTTCTTAATACCAGCGGCGAGTGGGCCCGTAACGACGGCCCGCACCATCAGATTGTGATCTCCAGCCGGGTGCGGTTGGCGCGCAACCTGAGCGGCTACCCGTTCCCCGGTTGGGGGAAAAAAGCCGACCGGCTTGAAGTGCTTGAGGTGATCAAGCCGGAGGTGGAGGGACTCTCGGAACTCAACGATTGCTACTCCGAGTACATTCCGGACCTCTCCGCGCTGGAAAAACAGGTGCTCGTGGAGCGCCACCTCATTAGCCGCGAGCACGCGGCCAAGGGGGTCGGCAGCGCGGTCGTCATCAACAAACGCCAGACCTTGAGCATCATGATCAATGAGGAGGACCACCTCCGCATGCAGGTGATCCGCTCCGGGTTGCAGTTGAAAAACGCTTTTAAGCTAATCGATAAGGTCGATAGCGGGTTGGAAAAGCGGGTCGATTACGCCTTTCACCCTGAACTCGGCTACCTCACCGCCTGCCCGACCAATGTCGGCACGGGGATGCGGGCTTCGGCGATGATTCACCTCCCGGCGCTGGTCTTGAGTGAGCAGATCAACCCGGTCATTCAGGCGGTCAACAAGATCGGCCTCGCCGTACGTGGTCTTTATGGAGAGGGGACCGAGGCGATGGGGAACCTTTTCCAGATCTCCAACCAGACGACCCTTGGTGAGAAAGAGGAGGAGATCATCACCCAGCTTAACAAGGTGATCGAGAAGATCATCGGCCATGAGCAGAACGCGCGGCAGATGCTTTTGCAGAAAAAGCCGGGGATGGTGCTCGACCATATTGGGCGCGGCTACGGCATTTTGTGCCACGCTTATTCGATGACCTCGAAAGAGGCGCTCAATTTACTCTCATTTTTGAAACTGGGGGTTGATTTGGGACATTTTCCAGAAGAATGTCAAAGTGCGATTGATGAACTCTTTATCCTGACGCAACCGGCACATCTGCAACGCGGGTCGAAGCAAAAACTCGCCCCCGAAGATCGTGACGCCTTGCGCGCGGAGATTATCCGCGACAAGTTAAAGAAGTTTCCCAAACCAGACAGCAGCAAGGCGGTGACTCCGGAGCCGCCCAAAGAAGAAAACCATGATGAATAATTTCACTCCACGCGCCCAACAGGTCTTGGCTCTCGCACGCAAGGAGGCGGACCGTTTCAATCATAACTACGTGGGGACCGAGCATCTGCTGCTTGGGTTGATCAAACTCGGGCAGGGAGTGGCGGTCAACGTCCTCCAGAAGATGTCGCTTGATCTGGAGACGGTCCGCATGGAAGTCGAAAAACAGGTCGGCTCCGGCCCGGAGACCAAGATGGTCGGCTCCATCCCGTACACCCCACGGGTCAAGAAAGTGCTAGCGCTCGCGGGGAAGGAGGCGAAATCGCTCTCCCACTCCTACGTTGGCACGGAGCATATTCTCCTTGGGCTTCTGCGCGAAGGCGAGGGGGTGGCCGCCCGGGTGCTCAAGAATCTGGAAGTCGACATCGAGCGGACCCGGAACGAAATTTTGCGTGAACTTGACCCCAACTTCACCCCGCCCGAGGCGAGTGACGAAGGGCAGACCCCCGGTGGCGGAAACGCCGGGAGTGGCAGCGGCGGAGGGGCTCCCTCTGAACCGGGCCGCAAGGGGGGCGAAGTCAAGACACCGGCGCTCCGTGCCTTTGGCCGTGACCTGACCGAGATGGCCCGCAAGGGGGAACTCGACCCGGTGATCGGGCGTAAGAACGAGATCGAGCGGGTGATCCAGATCCTTTGCCGCCGGACCAAGAACAACCCGGTGTTGCTCGGGGAGGCTGGCGTTGGCAAGACGGCCATCGCCGAAGGGTTGGCGCAGGAGATCGCTGCCGGGAACGTCCCGGAGATTTTGCGCGACAAGAAAGTCGTGACGCTCGACCTCGCCCTAATGGTTGCCGGGACGAAGTACCGTGGCCAGTTTGAGGAGCGGATCAAGGCGGTGATGGACGAGATCCGTCGCAGCAAGAATGTCCTCCTCTTCATTGACGAGTTGCACACGATCGTCGGTGCCGGCTCGGCGGAAGGGGCGATGGATGCCTCCAACATCATTAAGCCGTCGCTCAGTCGTGGCGAGTTGCAGTGCATTGGCGCGACGACGCTGAACGAATATCGCAAGTACATCGAAAAAGATGCTGCGCTGGAACGCCGTTTCCAGACCGTGAAGGTGGAAGCACCGAGCGTCGAGGATACCATCCAGATTCTGCGTGGCATCCGGCCCAAGTACGAAGCGCACCACCGCGCGAAGATCACCGATGAGGCGCTTGAACTCTGTGCGACTCTCTCTGACCGCTACATCACCGGACGTTTTCTGCCTGACAAGGCGATCGACGTCATGGATGAAGCCGGGGCGCGTGCGCGGATCGGGGCGATGACCCGTCCGCCCGATGTTAAACACATCGAGGTGGAGATCGAGTCGATCCGTGCCGAGAAGGAAGCTGCGATCAAGGCGCAGGACTTTGAGAAGGCCGCCTCGCTGCGCGATTCCGAGAAGCAGACCAAGGAGAAGCTGGAGAAGATCCTCAACGAATGGCGCGAGCAGCGTGAGGAGAAGGAAGTCGTCGTCTCCGATGACGATATCCTCAACGTCGTCGCCAAGACGACCGGCGTGCCGCTCAACCGGATGGAGCAGGAAGAGGCGAAGAAACTCCTCGCTATGGAGCAGGAGTTGCGCACCCGTGTGATCGGGCAGGATGAGGCCGTTGTCGCCATCTCCAAGGCGCTGCGCCGTTCCCGTGCCGACCTCAAGGACCCGCGCCGCCCGATCGGTTCGTTCATCTTCCTTGGGCCGACCGGCGTCGGGAAGACCTTCCTGACCAGCACGCTCGCGGAGTTCATGTTCGGCGATCGCGATGCGCTCATTCAGATCGACATGTCCGAGTACATGGAGAAGTTCACCGCCTCGCGTCTGATCGGGTCGCCTCCCGGTTATGTCGGGTACGAGGAAGGGGGGCAACTCTCCGAAGCGGTCCGCCGCCGTCCGTATTCGGTCGTGCTCTTTGACGAAATCGAGAAGGCGCACCCGGATGTCATGCATCTCCTGCTCCAGATTCTGGAGGAAGGGAAGATCACCGACTCGCTCGGGCGCAAGATCGACTTCCGCAACACGATCATCATCATGACCTCGAATGTCGGGGCTGATCTGATCAAGAAGCAGACGACGCTCGGCTTCGGTGCACCGCGGGGCGATGAGGAAGATTACGAGCAGATGCGCGCGAAGATTCTGGATGAAGCCAAGCGCGTCTTCAAACCGGAGTTCCTCAACCGTCTCGATGATCTGATCGTCTTCCACACGCTCACCAAGCCGGATCTCATCAAGATCGTCTCGCTGGAGGTCGACAAGGTGGTCACCCGCCTCAAGGCGCGGGAGATCGGGATGTTGCTCGATTCAAGCGCGGAAGAGTTCCTGATCGAGAAGGGGTACGACCCGGCTTACGGTGCACGTCCGATGCGCCGCGCCGTGGAGCGCTACCTCGAAGATCCGCTCGCCGAGGAGTTGCTGCGCGGGACGATCAAACCGGGCGACACTGTGACGGTGACGGTCGGCGGTCCCGACAAGCTCAACTTTTCCGTCCCGGCGGAAGCCAACGGGGAAGCGGCCAAGAGCTAAATTCTAACCTATGGTTTTATCAGAAAGCCGGTTCCGTTTACGGGGCCGGCTTTCTTGATCTCATGAAATTCATCCCTGAAAAACAACCGATCAAGTCGCTCACGCTGGCAGAGCTGGAGGCGGTCTTTGCCGAGTGGGGGGAGCCGCGTTACCGCGCCAAGCAGGTGCTCGAATGGCTCTACCGCAAGCGGGTCGGTTCCTTTGCCGGGATGTCGAATCTCCCGGCGGCGTTGCGCGAACGGCTCGATGCCGCCTTCGGGTTTGATCTTCTGGAGCCGGTCCGCAAGCAGGGCTCTAACGATACGACGCAGAAATTTCTCTTCAAGCTGGGCGATGGAGCGTTGATCGAGACGGTCCTCATCCCGGCTTCCCCGGCGTTGTATGGGGAGCGCTCCGATCGGCGTACGCTTTGTGTCTCCTCACAGGTTGGGTGCGCTTATGGGTGCAAATTTTGTGCAAGCGGGTTGGACGGCTTCGGGCGTAACCTGCACGCGGGGGAGATTGTCGAGCAGTTGATGCGCGTCGAGGCGCTCTCCGGGGAGAAGGTCAACAACATCGTCTTTATGGGGATGGGGGAGCCGCTGGCCAATTACGAGAATCTGATCAAGGCGATCTCGATCCTCAATGCGCCGTGGGGGATCGGGTTGGGAGCGCGGCACATGACCGTCTCTACTAGTGGGTTGGCCCCACAGATCCGCAAGCTCGGGGAGCAACCGTTGCAGATCCGGCTGGCAATTTCTCTGCACGGTGCGACCAACGAAGTGCGCGAGCAGATCATGCCGGTCAACCGGAAGTATCCGTTGGAGGAGCTTCTTGCTGCTTGTGAGGAGTATCACCAGCGCAAGGCGCAGCGGATTACCTTTGAATTTATCTTAATCGACGGCGTGAACGACTCGCTCGAACAGGCCACGGCGCTGGCCCGATTGGCGGAGAGGCTGGAGGCGAAGATCAACTGCATCCCGTACAACAAGGTCGACGGATTGCCGTGGGAGCGCCCGTCGCTGCGGCGGCAGGATGCGTTTATGGAAGTGCTCAAACGGGCCGGAGTCTCGGCGACAATCCGGCGCGAGAAAGGGCACGATATTGCAGCGGCATGTGGTCAGTTGCGCTTGCAGGCCAAGCGCGAGCGCAGCGCTACCACTGCTCCAGCAGCCGAAGCAGCTCCATCACCTGCCCGGTAAAGTGGGCGGCGTTCTCCACCATCTCGTGGAGGAAGGCGCCGATCGTCGCTTTCGGGGCAATGAGAAGCATGAGCGCGGTGAGGAGCGCAAGGTTCATCAGGTAGATGATGACGAGGGAAAAGAAAGTGCCGTGGCTGGTGAGGTCGGTCTGACCTTTCGGGATCATCCAAAGGGTGAAGCTGATGTGGAAAGCCCACGTCACCCCAAGGGCGAGGAAGAGCCAGCGGGTATGCGGGGCAACGTCCCAGAAGAGGGAGGCGAGGCCGTAGAGAATGATGACGGCGACGGAGTAGATCGGATAAAAGTACGGGGCGAGCGAGATCCAGAAGTTGAACTTGTTGGTCATGATGTAGCCCCCCTTGTGGCTTACCTTGAACTCGCTCACCCGCCCGCCCATCATCCACGACCAGACGGCGTGGGTGAGTTCATGACCAAAAACATAGAGGGCGACCGGGCGCGGCAGGCCGAAAAAGGCGATCATCCAAAGGAGTGAGCCGAGCGAAAAGAACCAGAACTCCTCCGTAGCCCAAAAGGCATGGTTGATCGTCTCGCGCGAGAAGATCGAGAAAAACGATTGGGTCCAGACCCAGACTAGCGGGAGGAGGAAAAGGGCGATCACCGCGTTGATCCACCGTTTGGGGATGACCAGCGGTTGTTTGGCCCCGGGGGAGACGGGAGCCGGGAGGGTCTCCTCGCCGAAGAGGGAGGCGGTGCCGACGTGGAGCCGTTTCTCTTTTCCTTTGGAGGGAGGGGGCCGGAAACGCGGCTTCATGGCGGGGGGGAGGAGGGTGGCCACCGGAGAGGACGAATTTCTCCCCGGTGGCCTTGGAAATCAGGCCCGGCCGAGGTAGTTGCCGGTGCGGGTGTCGATCTTGATTTTTTCGCCCTCCTTAATGAAGAGCGGGACGTTGATCACTTTACCCGTTTCCAGCTTGGCTGGTTTTTGGACGTTATTGGCGGAGTCGCCGCGAACCCCTTCCGCTGATTCAATCACGGTGAGGGTAACGGTGGAGGGAAGCTCAACCTGAACCGGCTTCCCTTCGGCATAGAGGACTTCAACGACGATGTTCTCGACGAGGAAATCTTTAGCTTCTTCGAGGAGGGAGTTCGAGAGGGTAATCGTCTCATACGTCTCCGGGTCCATGAAATGGTAGCCGCTCGGGTCGCTGTAGCTGAACTCCAGATTGACGCGGTGCACTTCGACGAGTTCCACCTTGTCGGTGGAGCCGAAGCGGACGTCAGCCGATTTGCCGGTAGCAATATACCGGATGATCGCCTGAACGAAGGCGCGGAGGTTGCCCGGGGTGCGGTGTTGAACTTCGAGCACGATGGCCACGTTGCCGTTGTAGCGGATGGCTTGGCCTTTACGGAGATCGTTTGCTGCTGGCATAGAAAAATTCGGGGGTCAAGTAAACTTCTTTTGTTGCGCTCATACAAGCCTGAACTTGGCGAGATCCTGACTATCGACCAATCCGACCGGGTGAGCGTTCCCGTCGGCGCTCAAGACGACCAGATCGTCGATTCGATGGGTTTTGAGGAGGTGGAGGACTTCCACGGCCAACTGACCGGCGTTGATGGAGATCGGGTTGCACGTCATGAATTCCGCAACCGGCCGCTCCAGAAGGTCGGGGACGTTTTCAAAATGTCGCCCGAAATCGCCATGCGTGAAGATCCCGGCGAGGGTGCCGTCGGGGTGAGTGAGGAGGGCGCTGCCGCTGCGGGTCTTGGCCATGCGATGGAGGACTTCGCGCACCTTGGCCTCCGGGGGGAGGATCGCAAGTTGATCTGCTGGGCGCATGATCTCGGTGACTTTGAGCAGAAGCGTCCGTCCGAGGCGACCGCCCGGGTGGTAGCGGGCAAAGTCTTCCTTGCGAAAGCCACGGGCTTCAAGGAGGACCATCGCGAGGGCGTCGCCGAGCATGAGCATCGCCGTCGTGCTGGAAGTCGGCGCAAGGCCGAGCGGACACGCTTCTTTTTCGATGGAAGCATCAAGGTGGAGATCGGCGTAACGGGCGAGTTCGGAATTCGGGTTGCCGGTGATTGCGATCAGGGTGATCTCAAAGCGGCGCAGCGCCGGGAGAATATTGAGGAGTTCCTCGGTTTGCCCGGAGTAACTCAGGGCGAGGATGACATCGCCATCGCTGATCACGCCGAGATCGCCATGGAGGGCGTTCAAGGAATTGAGCACCACCGACGGGCAGCCGGTGCTGGTGAGGGTCGCGGCGATCTTATCGCCGATATGCCCCGATTTGCCGACGCCCATGACGACGATCTTCCCCTTCCCGGCGAGGGCGCTCTTGATCTGCTCGATGGCTTGGGTAAAGGTCTCATCCAGCCGCGCGGCGACACGGGCGGCCTCAGCGGCTTCAATAGCAAAGACGCGCCTGGCTTTCTCAACGTAATCCATGCGCCACTCTGGGATGGCCGCCGGAAAATGGCGATCTTAAATTAAGCCCTCGCGCTCTTCCTGCCGCAGGAACTCTTCGAGCAGGAAGCAGAGCCGGTCGAGTGCCTCTTCGGCGTCGGGGCCTTCGGCGCGGAGGAGGAAGTTGGCCCCGTGATCGAGGTTGGCGCTCAGGACGTCGAGGATGCTGGCGCCCGAGTAGCACTCGCCATCCTTCTCAAAATGGATGGTCGATTTGAAGGCCCGCGTCGCCCGGACAAATTCTGCCGCCGGGCGAGCGTGGAGGCCAAGTTTGTTTAAGACGGTTACCTTGCGTTCCAACATTTCGGGCGCCCAACGTAATGCCCCGGCGCACGAGAGCAAACAATAATGATCACCCGGCAGCCATAAAATGTACTTCTCTCGTATTCTTTCTCGGGCAAAGCGAAAGGAGGGCAGATATGGAAGGGTGGTGGAAATACGTAGGAGCTGGAGGGATGGCGCTGTGGATGGCCGGGTGTGCAACGACTTCGCCGCCACCGGTGGCCGAGGGGCCGGTGCAGGTCGAAGGGGCGATCCCACGGGTGTTGGATGAGGACCAACCGGTGCCGCTGCGCACGGGGGAGAGCGGGTATGATCTGGTGACCTACTCTGAGAGTGATCCGTTCACGCCGCACCATCGCCACGCGCCGCGCCCGGACGGGATTCGTTTGCTGACGATCCGCCCCCTCTGGTAAGGTGTGCGCTTTTGCATGTCCGAGAGCGCTCCTGTTGCCATTCAATATTGTTCAACGTTTCTCAAGCCGGAGATGCTCCACATCTATCGGCAGATCACGGCGCTGCGGCGCTGGAAGCCGGTGGTCTTCACGCATAAACGCGAGGAGGCGGCCCGGTTCCCTTTTGAACCGGTGATCACGTTGCCGCGCCCGGCGACGCGGGCGTTGCGGCGGCTGGTCGTCCGGCAATGGCTGGGGAGACCGGTGCAACTTTACGCCAGCGAGGCGCGGCAGATGGCGGCGCAGATGACGGCGGCGGGCGGCAAGGTGTTGCATGTCTATTTTGGGCATATTGCCGTGCAGTTGCTTCCGCTTTTGCGGCGAGCGCCGATGCCGGTGATCGTCTCCTTTCACGGGGCGGATGCGTTGGTCGATCTCGACAAACCGGCCTATCGCCGGGCGACGGAGGAGGTCTTTTCATTGGCGCGGCTGGTGCTGGTGCGTTCCCGTTCGCTGGCAGAGGGGTTGGTGGCGCTTGGGTGTCCGCAGGAGAAGGTGCGTATTCACCGTACCGGAATCCCGCTGGCGGCTTTCCCGTACCGGGAGCGGGGGCTTCCCGAAGAAGGGCGGTGGCGCTTTTTTCAGGCGTGCCGGTTGATTGAGAAGAAGGGGTTGCCGGTGACGTTGCGGGCTTTTGCGCAGTTTACCGCGCGCTACCCTGAGGCGCGATTGGAGATCGCCGGGGAGGGGCCGCTTTTGGAATCGCTTCAGGCGCAGGTGGAGAGCCTTGGGTTAAGTGGGAAGGTGAGTTTCCCCGGGTTTTTGAGTCAGGAGGGATTGCGCGAGGCGTTGGCCCGGGCGCACGCTTTTGTTCATCCGAGCGAGATGGGGAGCGACGGTAATCAGGAGGGGGTGCCGAATGCGATGCTCGAAGCGATGGCGACCGGTCTGCCGGTGGTGGCGACGTGGCACGGCGGCATCCCCGAAGCGGTCGATGACGGGGTGAGCGGTTATCTGGTCGAAGAGCGCGACGACCGGGCGCTGGGGGAGGCGATGTTGCGCCTTGCCGATGATCCGGCCCGGACGGCAGCGATGGGACGGGCGGCTTCCGAAGCGGTGGCGGAGCGCTTCGAGCAAGGGCGGCAGATTGCCGTGCTCGAAGGGTGTTACGATGAGGCGGCGGGGCGGCAGTAGCGCTTCGGATTTCCAAAGGCTGACGTTTACCTTTGGCGTTTAGTTTTCGCGTCGTTTTTTAGCAGTCTCTCAAACTTACTCGAAACGTTGGCATAGAACGGGTAATCATCCGGCGAGGCGGCACGGGGCCGGTAGCGCCAATGTTTGTAAGCCCACATCCAGAGTTCGGGCCGTTGGCGGATGACCGGTTCAAAGCGATCCCAGCAAAGTTGCGCAATCTCAGCGGCGGTCGCCCCTTCAGGGATGGCGAGCGGGAGATCAAGCGTGACGCGGCAGCGCCCGTCTGGGAGTGATTCGCCATGGACCGGGACGATGATCGCTCCGCCGCGCTCGGCGAGGACACCGTGCAGGGCGGTGGTCGAAATCGGGCGGCCAAAGGTATAAACGATCGTCGCGGCTTGATCGGGGCGTAGCGTTAGGTCGGCGAGCATTCCGGCAAAGCCGTGCCGTTTGACGACTTTAAGGAGCCGGATCATCGAATACTCCTGCGGGATGATCGTATGCCCGGCGACCTCACGCGGCTGCTTGAAGAGGTCGTTCAAATGCCGGTTTTTGAAGGTTTCGGCGACGATGAGGGTCTTTGCCCCGAGAAAACCGCAAGCGAGGCTCGACCACTCAAAATTTCCCCAATGGACGCAAAGGTAGACGGCCCCTTGTCGCTCTTTCTCCGGGAGGGCGGCGTTGCGGACGAGGGCCTCAACTTCGCCAGCCGGGAGGATGTAGTCGCGCCAGTTCTCCGGTGTGAGACGGGGGGACCAGAAGAGGTCGATCATCGTCCGGGTGAAGTTCTGGTAAGAGCGCAGTGCGATCTCCTTGCGCCGTTCTTCGCTGAAGCGGTCGCCAAAGATCGTGGCGAGGTTCGAGAGAGCGACCGCGCGCCCTTTGCGGTCGAGGCGGAAGGCGAGATGCCCGAGGAGGACCGAGAGGGTGACGCAGGAGCGACGCGGCAGCCGGGGGATGCCCCATGCGATGGCGGCGCAAATGGCCCATTCCAACCGGTAGCGGAACTCTTTCCAGCGGGAGAGCGACGACGGTTCCGACACGTTAGAGGAGATCGTTTTCGCGGTCGACGGGCCGCTGGTTAAAAATCGCTTCGTAGAGGAGAATCAAGAGAGTCAACGCGTAAACGCCGACACTGAGAACCAGCAGGATGCTCAAAAGAGGGATGATCGGCCCGAGGACCGGGAGAAGCGCAGTGATCGCTCCAATGGCGACCAGACCGGGCAGGAGCCAGAGCAGCGGCCTCAGAAGGAGGCGGAGAATTTTCCACGGGTGTTGGAGGACTTTGGCGGTGCTCAAACGCAGTGCGGCCCGGACGGGGAGGTGGCGATCGACCACTAACGGAATCGCCAGCATCCAGCAGAAGGCGAAGTAGAGGATTGGAAGCAGCCCGACGCAGAAGGCGAAGGCGAGGATGCCTTGCGTCTCAACGGGTAAGGTGGTCCAGACTTCCTGTAACTCAGCGATCTTAGCAACGCCGGAGAGTTCGACGAGCAGGCCGACCACGAAAAAGCTGAAGAAAACAACGAGGTGGAGGCAGATGGTGATGAAAACTGTGCGGCTCCAGACCGGTTGGCGAAAGCCGTTGAGCAGTTCCAGCGAGGTGGCCTCCCCCTCGCGCACGACAAGGAAGTAAAAGAGGAGCAATCCGGCGAAAAGCCCCGATTCGAGCAGGAGGGAGAGGCAGTAACCCAAAAGCGGGGGAAACGGGACCGAGGCAAAGATCAGTTTGATGAAAAAAACGAGCGAGGTCGTCCCGAGAAGTCGCCAGAAATGTTGGCGCAGAAGGGCGCGGGTCTCCCCGAAAAGGGACGGGCGATGGACCTCGTAATCTTGCGCGGCGATCCGTTCGGGCCATGTTTCGTCCATGACCGGCGGGGCAGGGAGCGGTTGGGCTTCTTCCTCTTCCTCCTCGGGTTCAGGCTCGGCGGCGGGGAGATCACGAAAGGCGACCCAGTTGGGGAGATCGCGATTCCAGACGAGGGTGGACGGGGTGATGATGCCTTCACGGATGAGGCGTTCCCACTCGGTGTCGTCAACAGGGCCGACCCGTTCCGGGCCGTTGGCGTAGTACCATTTGATCATTGGATGTCAGCCCTATCGTCTGACACCAAAAGGTTGAAACGCAAGGGCAAACGCTTGGTGCGCAACGATTGCCAAACGTGAGCCCGGAATCAACCGGGAGGTGGTCAAGGCACGGCGCGTTTGAACTGCTCAGTGAATCCTGCGACTTTTTGTCGCATCACTTTCCCTTGCTTGAACTTGACCGTGGCGCGGGAGGGGATGTCGTAGCGGGTGCCGGGTTGGTTCGGGTTGCGACCGACGCGCGGCTTGGTCAGGCGGACTTCAAAGACGCCGAAGTTGCGTAACTCAACATCGTTGCCTTCAGCCAGAGATTCCGTGATGTAATCAAGCGTTTTTTGAACCACTTGTAAAACTTCACTTTGAACCAATCCGGTTTCATTGCTGATTCTTACTACCAAATCCCTTTTGGTTAAGTTCGCCATAGATGGAAAGTTTTGTAACAAGGCAACTTGTTGGAAGCAAGGGATTAAACCCGTATTTTAGCGTACAGGTCGCCTTGCGTGAAGCAAGTTGCCTTCGGTTTGGGGGGTCGAAGGGGGGGAGGCCCCTGATGGTCAAGAATGAGAAAGGTTCCTTTTCATCACCGGATCATCAGGTGCGACAACATGCCACATTCCCAAATTGCGTAAGCGGCGTAAAGGTTTTCTTCGATGAAAGCCTCGTTTTCAAAAGCTTTGTTGCAAGGGGGGTGGAGACGCCCGCTTGCTTTCCTGCCGCCGCTGCTGGTGGCGATGATGCCGAAATGCCCGCTTTGTCTGGCCGGGTGGGCGGGTTGGTTGGGATTGGGCGGGGTGGCGTTTTCGGGAGCGGCTTACGGATTGGTGGGAATTCACCTTCTTTGGATTGCCTGGCGAAGCGCTTCCCAACGCGTGTTTGGGCCGCTGCTCTGGTCGCTGGCCGGGGCGGGGGTGTTGCTGGCGGGACGTGGAATGGGGGCGACGGCGTGGACGCTCTGGGGCGGAGTGGCGTTGATGGGGATTGGCGCTTATCTCTCGACCCGCAGCGGCGGCGCTTGTCGGCTGGTTGCCAGAGAGGAGGAGGTCTGAGCATGGTCATTCCGATCACGTTATTATTGCTGACGGTTAGCGGGTTGACGATCTCGGCCGTGCTTGCTTTCTGGTGGGCGGGGAGTACGGGGCAGTTTCAGGAAATCGAGCGGGGGGCGCTCGCAGTCTTTGATGCGGATGAGATGCCGCTGGAGGAGGAGGGGCATGAGCGTTGAGGTGTCACCGGTGACGTTGCAGGAGGAGGAGAAGGAACGCAGCCGCAAGGCGCGGGCGGCGATGGACGCCGCAGCAGCAGGGCCGGTGATCCACTATTTCGCCAGCGCGTTGTTCTGGCTGATCCTCGGGTCGGTGTTGGCGATGCTCGCTTCAATCAAGCTGCATAGCCCTGCGCTGCTGGATCAGGCCGATTGGCTGACGTTCGGACGGGTGCGTCCCGCGCATTTGACGACAGTGGCTTACGGCTGGTCGACGATGGCTTGCATCGGCGTCGGCCTTTGGCTGATGTCGCGGCTCTGTCGTGCGTCGATGCGCCATACCGGCTGGCTTCATCTTTCGGCGCTCTTGCTCAATCTTGGCAACCTTGCGGGGGTGATCGGCATTCTCGGCGGGCGGAGCACTTCAATCGAGTGGTTGGAATACCCGATCGAAGCAGGGTGCCTGATTGCCGCCGGTTTTCTCCCGGTGATGTGGGCCTTTGTCGATATGGCGCGGCGGCGGCAGCCGGGGCATATCTATGTCTCGCAGTGGTATCTTATGGCAGCGGTTTTCTGGTTTCCGCTCCTTTATATCACGGTGCAGGCGCTCATGATCTGGTCGCCGGTGGCCGCTCCGGCGCAGCCGCCAATGAACTGGTGGTATGCGCACAATGTGCTAGGCCTCTGGTTTACGCCGGTTTGCCTCGCTGCGGCCTATTACCTGATTCCAAAGCTGATCGGCAAACCGATCCATAGCTACTACCTCTCGCTGGTCGGCTTCTGGTCGCTGGCATTCTTTTATGCGTGGAACGGGATGCACCACCTTGTCGGCGGGCCGTACCCGGCTTGGATGATCGGGTTGAGCATTGTGGCGAGCTTCATGATGGTGGTTCCGGTGATTGCGGTGGCGGTCAATCACCACTTTACGGCGTTTAAGGACATTGGGCTGGTACGGACCAGCCCGACTTTCCGCTTTGTGGTCTTTGCGACCTTTTCCTATACGGCGGTCAGTTTGCAGGGGAGTTCGATGGCGTTCCGCTCGCTCAACAAGGTGACCCATTTTACGCACTACACGATCGGCCATTCGCACTTGGGGATGTACGCCTTTGTGACGATGCTCCTTTTCGGGGCGATTTACTACATTCTCCCCCGTGTGACCGGGCGGGAGTGGCCTTCGGCGTGGTTGATTCGGGTCCACTTCTGGTGTTGCGGGCTTGGGGTGCTTTACTACGTAATGGCGCTCTCGATCGGTGGGGTGTTTCAGGGGATGTGGCTTCTGGATGAGAGTGTTCCGTTTCACGCGATTGTGGAGCGGATGCTCCCTTACCTTCAACAGCGCAGCTATGCCGGGATGGCGATGACGGTGGGGCATCTCGCCTTTATCACCTCGTTTATCTGGCTGCTCCTGCGTTCACCTCAACCGGCCAGCCGCCCGACGCTGTTGGCCAGAGCAATCTGATATGCATCAATTCAAGTTCATCTTCCTTGGGGCGTTGGGGACTTTCTTTAGCGCATGGCTCGGGTTGGTCCTCCTGCCTGTGGTTCATTACGGGGCTGAGGCGAAGGCGCTTGAACCGGGGGCGCCGTTGCCGGAGCGCGAGTTGATCCGACGTGGGGAACAGGTCTATGCCGCCAACGGGTGTGTCTATTGCCATACGCAGCAGGTCCGCTCCCCCTCCTATGGGAATGATCACCTTCGTTTCTGGGGCGAGCGCCGGAGTGTAGCGGCTGATTATGAGAACGACACGATCGCTTTCCTCGGGACGATGCGCACGGGGCCGGATCTCTCCAACGTCGGGCAGCGACTCTCTTCGGCGGCGTGGCATTATCAGCATCTTTACGAGCCGTTGAGCACTTCGCCCGGGTCGGTGATGCCGGCGCACCGCTTCCTCTTTGAGCGCAAACCGGTCGAAAATGGGGTGGTCGACCCGGAGGCGGTGGCCCTTGATGCGGAGGGAAACCGTGTGGATGCCGAGGGGTATCAGCGCGTGCCGAGTGCGGAGGCGCGGGCGTTAGTTGCCTATCTGCTCTCGCTGCAACGGACCGTCACCCCACGACCGGAGGCGGAGGAGGCGCCATCTTTACGTTAATCATGAATCCGATGAACGATCGAAAAGGGGAGGAGATGGACGTGCGGGTGATCCATGGCGCTTTACTGCGTGAAGGGCCCGAGCCGTGGGAGCGGTTCCGACAGATGCCGTGGTATGTGAAACATAGTTTTCTGGTCCTGATCGGGGTTTCCATTCTCTATCTGCTCATGCAGCGGTGGGATTGGAAGGAGTATGAGGAGGACCCGGTGCGCCGGAAGTTGCGCGATCTCTCTCGCGAGCAGGTGGTGACGCCATGAGTTGCTGCTGCGCTGCGCCGCCGCCGTCAGTCGTGAAAGTCGCGCCGAAGCGGCAGGGGGAGGATCGGCAATGGATCGTTCTTGCGCTGTTGGTGCTTCTTTCCGGGGCGGCGATGCAGGTAAATCTCGCGGTTAACCTTGATCTGCCGCAGGGGCGGGTCCGTTGGCTTCTCCATGGCGGGTTGGCGGCGGCGGGGTTTCTCGCGGTGGCGTTGAGTTGGCGCGAATTATTTGGCAATGCCTGGAGGGCGGTGCGCGAACGGCGGGTGGTGACGGAGCATCTTTTCCTTGCCGGGATTGTGGCGGCGTGGGTCGTCTCGGTGGTGGCGACAGTACGTGGGAGCGGGGCGGTCTTCTACGAAGTGCCGATTTTGCTCCCGGCGATCCGTTATTTCGGCGCGGTGCTGCTCCGTCGCCAGCGGCAGGCGATTGAGGCAGCGACGTTGGAGCAACTTGCCGGGATTGCAACGGCGCGGGTCTGGCGGGGAGGCGGCTGGCGGATGCTGACGTTGGGCGAAGTGGAGCTGGGGGAGCGGTTAAAGGTGGAGCCGGGGGAGTTGATCCCGGCAGACGGGGTGGTCCGGGCTGGGAGTGCTTATTTGCAATGCCAGAGCCTGACCGGGGAGCCGTTTCCGGTGCCGGTGCAGCCGGGCGAAGTGGTGCAGGCGGGGACGCGGGCGCTCGATGGAGCGCTGGAGGTGACGGTGAGCGGAGAGGCGCAGCGGAGCGAACTGGCCCGGATGACGGAGGTGACCCGCCGTTTACTCGATGCGACGCCGCCGTATCTCCGTTCGGTGGAGCGGGTGGTCGGGTGGTTTTTGCCGGTGATTGCTCTGGTGGCCGGGGCGAGCGGGGTGTTCTGGTGGTGGCGCTCCGGGTGGCCAGAGGCGGTGGCGAATGCCTTGGCAGTGGTGCTGGTCGCCTGCCCGTGTGCGTTTGGGGTGGCGATCCCGCTCCTGTATCGCAGGGGGACGGTGGCGCTTCTGCGAGCCGGGTTGGAGCCGGTGGATGGTAGTTTGATAGAACATCTCTCCGAGGTTCGCACGGTGGCTTTTGATAAGACCGGGACGTTGACGACGCTGGAGATGGAGGCGGTGGAGGAGGAGCTTGCCCCCGGCTGGGAAAAAGGGAAGGCGCGGGCGATCGTAGCGGCGCTTCACGCGCGGAGTGATCACCCGGTGGCGCGGGTGTTTTGGCGTTGGGCGGCGCTCGGGGCGGGGTTGGCGGTGGAGCGTTTGCGGGTCGTGCCGGGGCGGGGGGTGGAGGCGAGGGTCGACGGGCGGACGGTGCGCCTCGGGCATGAGCGTTTTTTTGAGGGGGAGTCGCCGCCTTGGGCTTCCGGGCGTGCCGGACGGGTGTTGTGGCTGGAGGTGGAGGGGGAGCGGGTCGCCTGTTTTCGATTGAGCGAAGGGGTGCATGAGGAGGCTTCCTCCATGGCGGCTGCACTGCGGGCGCGGGGGTATCGGTTGAGGTTGTTGACGGGGGATGCGAGCGTTCCTGAAAGGATGGCAAACTGGTTTGATCAGGTGGAGAGCGGGCTGCGCCCCGAGGAAAAGCTGGCGCGGATTAAAGAGGAGCCGGGGGTGCTCTTTATCGGCGATGGGGTTAACGATGCCGCTGCGCTGGCCGCCGCTACAGCCAGTTTCGCTGTCGGGGAGAGTGCGCCGTTGGCAGCGGTGAGCGCACAGGCGCTTTGGCGGGAGCCGAGGTTTGGCCTCCTCCCGTCGCTGCTGGAAAAGGCGCGGGTGATGGCGGCGCGGCGGGGGACGATCCTGCGCGTGGCGCTCACTTATAATGCACTAGGCATGGCGATCGCGGCTGCGGGAGGGTTGCACCCGGTGACGGCGACGATCGTGATGCTCCTCTCTAGCGCGACGGTGACGGCGCTAGCCACAAAGTAATCGCTTTCGATCGGGGAGAGGGGTAAGATGGCGCTTCATCACTCCTCCCCCTCTTTTGATGCGCACCTTTCTCTCACTGGTCTTGGTCTGGTTCTGGCTGGGCGCTTCGCTGACGGCTCTGGAGGAAGAGAAGGCTGTCCATCTCGCGGCGCAGGATGGGAGCGGGGTCATCTGGATTCAGGAGCGTTACGGTGGGGTGATGTCGCGGTATGCGCAGGGGAAGTTCCACCGCGTTTATCTCTTCCCCATCAATCGGGAGCCTAACGAGATCACGCCGCTTCAACTCACCACGCGGCGCGACGGGGTGGTGATCGGTCTGTGGCGTGTGGAAAAAGAGCGCAAAATGATGCTTACGCGCCATTACGGGGAGAAAACTTCAGTGATCGGGATTTATCCCCACACGATGCCCGATCACATGGATTGGATTCGTTCCGGGCCGTTTTGCGATTCGCGCAATCGCCTCTGGATCACCGCAGGGGCGCCGGAGATTCATCGGCTCGATCCCGATGCCGACGCGCCGGTGACGATTCGTTTGCCGGATGAGATCTTTTTCCGCGAGAGCAAGGAGGGGCGCTACAATCCGATCGAAGTGGTGGAAGACCCGCGGGGGCGGATCTGGCTCTGGTCGGTCGATCAGGCCAGTAATTACCGGAGCATTCAAGGCTCGTATGTTTTTGACGGGGAGCATTGGAAACATCATGCCTTTTTCCCGTGGCTCCCGAAGCCGGGGGATTTTCTCGCCTTTGGGGTTTTTGATGAGCGGCGGCTTTGGATCGGCGGGCGGGATCAGCTCTTTTGGATTGATCTGGAGACGCTGGAGGCGACGGCGATTCCGGTTCCGATCGATCGCAATTACTTTGAGATCACTAGTCTGTGGGTGCACGGCGGGGAGCGTTATATCCATTTTCGCGGGTATGACTGGCAATGGCGCCTTTGGCGCTGGCGCGAGAAAGGGTGGGATGAGGTCTTGAACACGCCGCAGGAAGGGACGTTTCTCTCGTCCACAGGGCAAAAAGAATCGCTGGAATGGGAGGGGTATCGTTTCTTCGGGGTGGAAGGGAGTGCAGCGCGGGTGCTCTACCGCGACGGGCAATCGTGGCATTGGGGGTGGCACTCCCGGTTTCCTCATGAGCATCTGTGTCGGGTGTTCCCTTTGGGGGGCGGGGAGATGATGCTGCTGGCGGGGCGGATGAACTATCTGGCAAAGGTCGCGCCGGTCTTCCCACCGGTGAAAGCTTCGGAGAGGATTCATGGGGCCGGTCATTTTCCGAGCCGGTTCGGGGTTGATCGCCGTCAACATTTCTGGCGGATCAGAGAGGAGAGTTGTGGATCTCCGTCCGCGCTTGAAGAGTGGGACGGGCTGGCGTGGACAGAGCGCAGGTTGCCCGAGGGGATCAAGGCTGGTGAATATGAGCGCCTTGTTACCAGCAAGGACGGGCGGATCTGGCTCTTGAATGAGAAGAAAACGTTACCGATCCTTTCGTTGGAGCCGCAGCGTGGAGAGTGGCGGATCTATCGAAGTTTTGAGCAGTTTTGCCGTGTTCTGGCCGACCTCCCGGTGGAGTGGGAGGAGCCGACGGGGAGGGCGACCGGGCAGCCGGTGTTTGCCCCGGATGGGAAGCGTTACGTCTGGCTGGAGCGGGAAAGCTACCACTATTTTGACGGTGCAAACCATCATCAATGGCCCATTAGCGAAGTGCTGAAAACGTATCGTGAGGCGGGTAGCGATCTCCCCTTCTTCTATACCAGCGGGGAACCGGGGTTTAGGATTAGTTCAAGGGAAGCGCGGTTGCGGGAAGGGCGCTGGGAGGAGCCGCCTAAGGAAGAGAGTCTCTGGACCACAACCCTCAAAGGGAGGCCGGGGGAGCCGATCCCGGGGATGGAGGATGCCTATTGGTTGCATAGGGATGAAATGCTTTTCAAAATCCGGGCGGGGAGGAAAGTGGCGCTGTTGCGGGAGGGGGAACCGGCTCCGCTTATGAAGCATCGGCATGTGAGTGATGTGAGAGAGGACGCTTTAGGGAATTTCTTTTTCATCAGCAGCAACGGTAGGCCTTGGGCTTATCGTTTCAACCCCAACGTGCCGCTGCTTTCTCTTGAACTCAAGGCGCGGGCGAATTGGCAGGGATGGGTAGACGTTCAACTCACTAGCGAAGGGGAGGCCGAACTGTTGCGCTGGCGGATCGGTAATGAGCCGTGGCGCGAGGTGAAACCCGGAGGGCGCTGGAAGATCGACGGTCTCTCGCCCGGGCGTTATCAGGTGGAGGTCGAGGGGTATGACAAGCTGCTTCGCCGTACGACGGTTTGCGCGCAGGTGAAGGTCTGGAATGCGCCGCGCGATCATGTGGCCCGTTGGCGTGGCTGGCTAAAATCGGGCAGCGCGGAGGAGCGGGAGAGGGCGCAGGCCGCCTTTGAACGCCAATCGGTTCTGGCAAAAAAGAAATCCCCGCTGTGATGAGACACAACGGGGATGGAAGTGGTTAGCTAGTGTGTTGAAAAAACTGCTAGTCGAGGTCGTCGCCGGAGTTCCCCTTTTTATTGACCAGTCCGCGCAGTTTGCCGTGGATAAACGGGGTGATTTCCCCGTCCATGATCCCGGCGACGTTGCTGCTCTCCACTCCCGTGCGGTGGTCTTTGACCATCTGGTAGGGTTGGAAGACGTAGGAGCGGATCTGGCTGCCCCATGCGACATCCCCTTTTTCGCTATATTGGCGCTCAACCTCGGCGTTCTTTTTGTCCTGTTCGAGTTGGTAGAGCTTGGCTTTGAGCATCTTCATCGCCAACTCGCGGTTGCGCCCTTGGCTGCGTTCCGCCTGACAGGCGACGATAATACCGCTCGGACGGTGGACAAGGCGCACGGCGGTCTCGACCTTGTTGACGTTCTGCCCCCCCTTGCCGCCGGAGCGGAAGGTGTCCATGTCGATGTCGGCGGGGTTGACTTCGATCGGCTCGGAGTCGGGGATCTCCGGCGTCGCGTCGACGCTGGCGAAGGAGGTGTGCCGCCGTTTATTGGAGTCAAACGGGGAGATCCGCACGAGGCGGTGCACGCCGCGCTCGGTTTGCAGGTAGCCGTAGGCGAAGTCGCCGGTGATCTGAAGCGTGGCTGACTTGATCCCGACCTCGTCGCCTTCCTGAAGGTCGATGATCTCGGTCTTGTAACCGTTGCGTTCGCACCAGCGCTGGTACATGCGCAGGAGCATCCCGGCCCAGTCGCACGACTCGGTGCCACCGGCGCCGGAGTGGATGACCAAAAAGCAATTCGCCTTGTCGTGCGGGTTGGAGAGGTAGCTCTGGAGTTCAAAAGCTTCGAGCTTGGCGACCAGCGAGTGATACTCCTTTTCGACCTCCTGTTCGGCGACGAGTTGCTGGGCTTCGTCCTCTTCTTCCTCCGCCAGTTCGCGCAGGACTTCGAGGTCATCGATGCCGCGTTCGATTTCGAGGAAAGGGTGAATCTGGCCGCGCAGTCGGGCGACTTCCTCCACTTGGGCCTGTGCGCGTTCGCGGTGATCCCAGAAGTTGGCTTCACTCATGGCCGCTTCGAGTTCCTGAAGCCGGGCCTGAAGTTTCGCTAAGTCAAAGATACCTCCGCATTTCGCCCAGACGGGCCTTCAATGCAGAGGTGCTAAGTCCTTGTAAGTTGGTGCTCATGAATCGGGTTGAAAAAATGAGAGAAAAAGGTGCGCTTCTTTCGCGGTGGCGTCAATGGTGCATTTGAAAAGGCGGGAGTGAAAACCCCGTTTGCGATGCCGGGGGGTTCGTGTTAAAGAGGGGGGTCATGTCCCGCACCCTCTCTTTGCTTTTTCTTTTCGTTGTTTTTCTGGCCGTGGGTGATCGGGGGCGCGTTTCGGCTCAGGTGGTCGATGGGGTGACGCTGGTGGAGGCGCGGTTGGTCGCTGATACGGCGGCGGTGACTCCGGGCAAGCCGTTCACCGCCGGGCTGCACCTCAAGATGGCCCCGCGCTGGCATACTTACTGGATCAACCCGGGCGATTCAGGGATTCCGATCACGCTCGATTGGGAACTGCCGCAGGGGTGGACGGCGGGGCCGATCCAATGGCCGGTGCCGGGGCGTTACGTGGAACCGGGTGACATGGTGGTTTACGGCTATAAGGAGGAGGTGGTGCTGCTGGTGGAGCTAACCCCTCCGGCGGAATTGCCGCAGGGGGAGGTGCTTCTCAAAGCGAAGAGCACGTGGTTGGTTTGTGACCAGAGTTGCGTCCCCGGGGAGGCCGATCTGGAACTCCGTTTTCCGGCTCAAGGGGAGGCACAAAGCGCGTTGATCGAGCGTTTCCGCTCCCAGTTGCCCAAGACCGGTCCGCCGCCGTTTGAAGTCCGTTGGGAGGCGACCCCCTCTGGGGCCGTGTTGCGGGTGGAAGGGGCGAAGGGGAAGGTGGAGTTTTTCCCGATCTCGCCGATCCAGAGCGCGCTGGAGCCGATTGGGCCGGGGGAGATCCGCGTTCCGTACGTCCCGGGGTCGAATCGGCTCGAAGGGTTGGTGGTGGTGAGCGATGAAGCGAGCGGCGAGCGGCAGGCGTGGCACGTGGAGAATGCCCCGGCAGAGGGTGCGGGAGCGGAGGAGGAGGGAACGGCGCTCGGTGTGCCGCCCGGTTTGACGCTTTCGACAGCGTTGCTTTTTGGATTTATCGGCGGGTTTATTTTGAACCTGATGCCGTGTGTGTTGCCGGTGATCGCGCTCAAGATTGTCGGCTTCATGGGACAGGCGGGGGAATCGCGCCAGCGGGTTTTCCGGATGGGCTTGACCTTTGTCGCGGGGATTTTCTTCTGGTTTCTGGCGATCGCAACGCTGGTCGTGATCGCCCGCTCGATGGGGCGCGATGTCAACTGGGCGTTCCAGTTCCAGAACCCGACGTTTGTCTGGACGATGATGGTCATCATTTTCGTCTTCTCGCTCAATCTGCTCGGGGTGTTTGAGATCTGGCTGCCGGGGACCAATCGGCTGGTGAGTCTCTCCGGCAAGAGCGGCTATGGCGGCACCTTTCTCCACGGGATGTTCGCCACGCTGATGGCGACCCCGTGTACGGCTCCGTTTCTCGGTCCGGTGCTTCCATTTGCTTTTACCCAGAGCGCTCTGGTGACCTTTGCGATGTTTACCTCGATCGCCGCCGGGATGGGCTTCCCTTACCTGATTCTGGCGGCCAAGCCGGGGTGGATGCGCTTTTTACCGCGTCCCGGGGTTTGGATGGAGCGGCTCAAGCAGTTCATGGGTTTCCTCCTGCTCGGGACGGTCGTCTGGCTGGTCGATGTGATCGGGGGGCAGCAGGGGCTCTCCGGTGCGACCGGGGCGGGGTGGCTGCTGCTCGGGATCGGGCTGGCGGCATGGATCTTTGGCAACTGGATCAAACCGGGGGTGCGGCCTCCGGCGAAGCTCGCGGCGCTGGTGAGTATCGTGGCGGTGCTCTATGTTGCTTACTCCTTCTCCCGCCCGCAGGCGGAGTGGGAGCCATGGTCTCCGGAGCGGGTCGCGGCATTGCGGGCGGAGAAGAAGCTCGTCTTCGTCGATTTCACCGCCGACTGGTGTGTGACCTGCAAGGTGAACAAGCGCTTTGTCCTCAACACCAAAGAGATCAAGGAGGCGCTGGGCGATTTTGTGACGTTGCAGGCGGATTGGACCAAGGGCGATCCCGCGATCACGGCGGAACTCAAACGCCACGGACGCGCCGGGATTCCTGTCTATCTGGTCTACCCTGCGAATGGCGGTGAGCCGGAGATCCTGCCGGAACTTTTGACCAACGGGATCGTGCTCGAAGCGCTGGAGCGGGCGCGGGAGAAGCGTTAGGGAGACGCTGATTAAATGAAGCCTGACGAAAGCGCAGGCAGTTTCGATCGGTTTTTGAGACACTTTCCCGCAACCTCTCCTAAGAGAGGTGAGGACAAAGGGGCTCGAAAAGACGCGAAAATGACCAGCTTGCGGCAGAGCTTGCTTTATTCAGTGTTTCCCTAGATCACGAACGAAGCCGCATCCAGAGCGTGGAAGCCCCTTCCCCACGCGGGAAATCAGGGAGCGGTCCGACGTGGTGGAGGTCGCCGCCGCGGCGGTGAGCCTTGAGGGCAAAGCGGGCCATGGCTTCGAGCCGGGGGCGGTCGATCCGGGTGCAGTTGGTGGAGATCAGGATCGAAGCTCCGGGGGCAGCGAGTTCCATGGCGAGGAGGACAAGATCTTCGAGATCGCGCTCGGCCTGCCAGCGGCGGCCCCGGTTGCCCCGGGAGAAGGTGGGCGGGTCGAGGATGATGGCGTCGAAAGTTTCGTTGCGCCGGATGAGCCGGGGGAGGAGGTCGAGGACATCATCGGCGATCCAGCGGTGCTGGCCGTTATCGTGGGCCAAGCCGTTGAGCGCAAAGTTTTCCCGGCCCCGATCGAGCGATTTGCGTGAAAGATCGACGCTGAGGGTCTCGGCCCCTTCGAGCGCGGCGACGACGGAGAAGGAGGCGGTGTAGGCGAAGGTGTTGAGAAGACGCCGGGGGGCTAGCTGGCGCAGGTGGGAGCGGTTTTCGCGTTGGTCGATGAAAAGCCCGGCCGAATAACCGGCGCCGAGGTCGACCCCGTAGCGCACGCCACGCTCGCTGACGATGTTCTGGAGCGGCAGGCTCGCATCCCCTTCCAGCAACACCGGGGCGATCCGCTCGGCATTCTGGCGCGGGATAAAGCGCGTGAAAATCCGTTGGATCTCCAGCCCGCTGGCGGCCCGCCATTCCTGCAAGGCGTCGAGCAGATCAGGGGCGATCGTCTCCTGTCGGTGAGAGAGGAGCAGATCGCTGCCGAGGCGTTCGACCCATGCGGCGTGCGAGGTGTAGAGGCGGTGGGCCGTGGTGTTCTCGGCTTCAAAGGCCGCCAAAAGCTCAGGTGTAATCCAGCGATTCATCAGCTACTCACCAAGTAGAGAAAAAACCCGACCGTTGCAAGCGCTCGCAAAAGAAACGCAATCGCAAGCAAGCAGCGGCAGCGACAATCGGCTACGGTGAGCAACGATGTCGAACGCCGCTTCTTTCCAAAATCCTCCGATCACGGTCCTCTACGCAACGATGTCGGGCAATTCCATGGAATGCGCCTTGCAGGTGGTCAAACGTCTTGAGAGCGAAGGACACACGGCCCGGAGCGTCGATCTTGCCTATTACAAGCCCGAGGAGGTGCTTGCGGAACAGATGGTCTTCATCTGTATCAGTACCTGGGGAGAGGGGGAGCCGCCTGATGATGCGGTTGATTTCCTTGATTATCTGAAAGGGTTGGAAGCAGGGGCGCTCGGTTCGCTAGCGTTCTCGGTCTTCGCACTGGGCGATTTTAACTACGAATTCTTCTGCCAGTGTGGGAAGGATGTCGATGCGCTTTTGGAGAAGCTCGGTGCACGGCGGCTCTGCGAGCGGGTTGACGGTGATGTTGACTATGATGAGGAGTTCGCGACGTGGCTGGAGAATCTCTCCCGGGCCGTCGCTGCCGAACGGGCGACCGCCGCGTGATCGCTTACGTTTTTTAACGTAGAGATCTGGGGGAGAGGGGTGTTCGTCCCCGAAAACCGGGCTTTCGTCTCCGTCGGATTGACGTTGAAAGCGGGGAAGGCTTCCTTGCGAAGCTATGTCACCTGCTACCCTTTTCCGAAGACTAGCTTTCAAAGCCGGATGCGCTCTGGTTTCGAGCCTGGCGTTCTGGAGCCCTCCTCTTCATGCCGTTCCGATTGAAATCACCTCGCGCACGACTTTGATGCAGGGGCTCAATGCTCCGAGAGGGATTACGATCGGGCCTGATGGGGCGATCTATGTGGCGGAGTCGGGTTCGGCGTTTAACACCGACACAGCGGAGTTCGTCGTGGTCCGGGGAACCTACTTCTATTATGGAGAGACCGGCTCGATCTCCAAGTGGGAAGGCGGGGTTCAAAGTACCGTCTTTAGTGGCTTACCTACCCTCTATGCACCGTCGATCGACGAGGCGGTCGGGCCGTCAGATCTTGCCTTTTCTCCGGAGGGAGATTTCTACCTCTCGATCGGGATGGGGCTGGATCTGGTCCAGCGTACCGGCGCGATGGTCAATCTGGGGCGAATTCTCCATATCCCCGCCGGCGGGACGACGCCGAGCACGTTTGCCGATATTGCCCAGTATGAGGAGGAGCATAATCCTGACGGGGTTGAGGAAGATGTTCATTCCAACCCTTTTCGCCTTGTGGCGAAAAATGGTGGCGGTTTTTATGTGATCGATTCCGGGGCGAATGCGCTCCTTTCGGTTAGTTCTCTAGGGGTAATCTCCACCCATGCGGTATTTCCACGGTTGGGAAGTGGCCAGCAATCGGTCCCGACCGGGTTGGCGCTTAGGGATGATGGGCGGATCTTTGTCGGGGAGTTGACCGGCTTTCCCTATCTTCATGGGGCAGCGCGGATCTTTTCGATCGAGGATGGGGAGGTGGAAGTGATCGGTGACGGCTTTACTCATATCATTGATCTCGCGCTCGCCGATGACGGGACCTTGTTTGTTCTGGAACACAACTCTGATTCGCTCATGAATCCCTTAGGGTTGGGGGCGCTCTATGCCTTCGATCCCGTGACGAACTCCCGCACGTTGCTGTTGGATGAATTGATCGCTCCGACCGGGTTGGCAACCGATGGATTCAGCACGATCTATCTCTCCCACCAGGGGCATGGCGATGGGAAGGGGGAGGTGATTGCTTTGACCTACGCCGCAGTGCCTGAGCCGCAGACGTGGGCGATGGTGATGGCTTCCGGGGTAATGGTATGGCAGTTGCGCCGCCGTAGAGATCAGCCGCTATGAAAAAGCTGGTTCTTGTTTCTCTCTCCTTGTCGCTAGTGCTTGCCGTGCTCGCCGGGAGTGGTTGTTCCCGGAAAGCAGAGGCCAGAGAGGATGGCGATCTGCTGGTGCACGGGCATTATCTGGTCCATCGTGTGGCGATGTGTATTGATTGCCATTCACCGAGGGATGCCAGCGGAGCCTTTGTCCCGGGCCGGGACCTGAGTGGCTCGCCGTTGGGGTTTGGACCCCTCGCGCCGATGCCGTGGATGGCAGCCGCTCCGGCGATCGCGGGGTTGCCCCATGGCTATACAGAAGAGAGCCTTGCTCACTATCTGATGACCGGGACGCGGCCTCATGGCCTTGCGCCAACCCTCCCACCGATGCCGCCCTACAGGATGAATGCCAGAGATGCGAAAGCCGTCGCTGCCTACCTGGCTTCGCTTAAACCGGCGCCGCCCCGCCGCTAGCGGAAGCAGGTCGCAACCCTGCTAAGATCGGCGCCATCGCCTGACGGCAGGTCGTCATCCAATCAGGAATCGCCTCAATATAGGCAAGGGAGATAAAGCCGTCGATGAGGGCGAAGAGCGTCGCTACCGTTAACCGTGAACAGAGGTCGGGGCGGAAGGTGCCGGAGCGCTTCCCCTCTTCAATGATCCCGACGACGAGTTCATCGCGCCGCTCGCGGTGTTGGCGGACGATTTCAAGGACACTCTCGCGATATTTCGGGGAGGTCGCCAGCGCCAGAAACTGGTACCAGAGGCCCCAGAGGCGGACATGGCCGCTGACCTCCTTTAAGACAAACTCCAGCACTTCTTCGAGCAACTGCGGTTCGCTAATGTTCCCGCGTCGGCTTTCGAGGAAGGAGAGGAGTTCACCGCGCCCTTGAGCGATGCAGTCGCGGAACATCTCAATCATCAGTTCATCGCGACTGCGGAAGTAGAGGTAGATCGTCCCTTTGCCCAGTCCCGCTTCGTTGGAGACATCGAGCATCGTGATCTCCATCGGGCTCTTGCTGCTGAAGACCGTCTGGGCCGCTTCCAGCAAGCGCTGGCGCATCCCCTCTTTATCGTGTTTTCTTGCCATGACCGGCCTTACGGCCTCTCTTCCTCCTTCTTTTCCCCGGTTGCTTTCCCGAAGCGCATGATCACGACGTAGAAGATCGGAGTAAAGAAAATACCAAAGAAGGTCACACCGAGCATCCCGAAGAAGACGGCCGTTCCGAGCGCCTGACGCATTTCTGCGCCTGCCCCGGTTGCGATCGCTAGCGGGACGACGCCGAGGATGAAAGCAAAGCTCGTCATCAGGATCGGGCGCAACCGCAAGCGACTCGCCTCAACCGCTGCTGAAAAGCGGTCGCGCCCTTCTTCCTGCAACTGTTTGGCAAATTCCACGATCAGAATCGCGTTCTTACAAGCCAGCCCGACCAGAACGACCAACCCGATCTGGGTAAAGATGTTGTTGTCCATCCCGCGCAGCCAGACCCCCCAGATGGCGCTCAAAAGACACATCGGGACGATCAGGATGATCGCGAGCGGCAGGCTCCAGCTCTCGTACTGTGCCGAGAGGGTGAGGAAGACGAAGAGAACGCAGAGCGGGAAGATCAGGAGCGTGGTGTTCCCGGCGAGGATCTGCTGGTAGGTCAGATCGGTCCATTCGAAGCCGAAGGTGTTCGGGAGGGTGCGTTCGGCAAGCCCCTTCATCAACTCGATCGCCTGTCCCGAGCTGTACCCTTCGGCGGCGTCACCGCTGATTTCGGCAGAGGGGTACATGTTATAGCGGATGACGCGGTCGGGGCCGGTCGTCTCCTGAAAGTCGACGGCAGTTCCAAGCGGCACCATCTCCCCTTTGGAGTTGCGGATCTTGAAGCTCTTGATCTGGCTCAGTTCCACGCGCTGCTCCGGCCGGGCCTGCGCGGTGACGCGGTAGGTGCGGTCAAAGAGGGTGATGTCGTTGACGTAGAGCGACCCCATGTAGATTTGCAGGGTCTGGAAAATATCGGTCAGCGAGACGCCCATCTGCTTGAGCTTGGCGCGGTCGATGTCGATATGGATCTGCGGCGTGTTGGCGCGGAAGGTGGTGAAGAGCGCCTTGAGGCCGGGGGTCTGGTTACCCTCCGCGATCAGTCGGTCGGTCTGGGTCTGCAACTCCGTGAGTCCGGCAGCCCCGCGATCCTGCACCATCATCTTGAAACCACCCACGGAGCCGAGCCCACGCACTGGGGGCGGCGGGAAGGCGAGCGTGATGCCGTCGGTAATCCCGCCAAGCTGTTGCGAGAGTGCACCGAGAACTTGCAGCGATCCCTGCCCTGCGGCGTGGCGTTTCTGGAAGTCATCCAGAATGATAAAGACCGCCCCGGAGTTCGACGAATTGCCGCCGAGTGGGGAGAAGCCGGGGATCTCAATGGTATGAGCGACGCCCGGGGTCGCCTTCGCTTTGAGGGCGAGGGTCTCGACCACCTTGGCGGTCCGCTCCAGCGAAGCGCCGTCGGGCAACTGGACGATGCCGATCAGGTAGCCGTTATCCTGCGGCGGGATGAAGCCGCTTGGCACGGTTTTGAATCCCCACCATGCCAGCCCGAGCAGGCCGCCATACATCAGGAGAGCGAGGAAGGTGTGTCGGACCATCTTGGCGACCACGGAAGTGTAGCCGCGCGTGGCAAAGCTGAAGATCTTCTCAAAGGCGCGGAAGAACCAGCCGAGCACGGCGTCGATCAGGCGCTGGAAGCGATCCTTGGGCGCGTGGTGCGGCTGGAGGAGCAGGGCGCAGAGCGCGGGGCTCAAGGTCAGCGAGTTAAAGGCCGAGATGATCGTCGAAACGGCGATCGTCAGCGCAAACTGCCGGAAGAACTGCCCGGTGATCCCGGAGATAAACGCCGTCGGGACAAAGACCGCCGTGAGTACGACGGCAATCGCAATGAGCGCCCCGGAGACTTCGCGCATTGCCTTTCGCGTCGCTTCAAGCGGGGAGAGGCCGAGCGCCATGTTCCGTTCCACGTTTTCGACGACGACGATGGCGTCATCAACGACGATCCCGATCGCGAGGACCAATCCGAAGAGCGAAAGGTTATTGAGCGAGAAACCAAAGAGCGCCATGACGCCGAGCGTTCCGATGAGCGAGACCGGGACGGCGAGGAGCGGAATGATCGTCGTCCGCCAGTTCTGGAGGAAGACAAGGACCACGAAAATGACCAGCACGAATGCTTCGAGCAAGGTGTGGACCACCGCTTTGACCGATTCGTTAATGAAGATCGTCGTATCGTAGACGATCCGGTGTTCCACCCCTTCGGGGAAGGTGGTGGAGAGTTCCTGCATCACCTTGCGGATCTCCTTGGCGGTGTTGAGCGCGTTGGAGCCGGGGAGCTGGAAAATGCCCAAACCGGCGGAGGGCATCCCGTCGAGGCGGTTGCCTTGGGCGTACGATTGCGCGCCGAGTTCAATGGTGGCGACATCGCCCAAGCGGGTCACACGGCCATCTTCACCGGTCTTGATGACGATCTTCTCAAACTCGCCGACGTCGGAGAGCCGCCCGGTCGCGGTCAGCGGGCGTTGGAAGGCGGTGCCGGTCGGGATCGGTTCCTTACCGAGCGTTCCGGCGGCGACCTGCACGTTCTGCTCACGGATGGCGGCGATGACATCGGTGGCGGTCATCTCGCGGGAGGCGATCTTTTCGCTATCGAGCCAGATGCGGATCGAGTATTCGCCGGTGCCGAAGACATTGACCTTCCCGACCCCTTCGACCCGCGAGATGACATCCTTCACCCGCAGGACGGCGAAGTTGGCGAGATAGAGGTCGTTATAGCGGTTGTCGGGTGAGACAAGGTTGACGACCATCATGAAGTCGGGCGACTGCTTGACGGTCGAAACGCCCAAGCGGCGGACCTCCTCGGGGAGCTTCGGCTCGGCGATGGCGACGCGGTTCTGAACGAGCACCTGTGCGTCGTCGAGATTGGTGCCGAGCTTAAAGGTGATCGTCAGCGTCATCACCCCGTCATTGGTGCTCGTGGAGGACATATAGAGCATGTTCTCCACGCCGTTGACCTCCTGTTCGATCGGGGCGGCTACGGTCTGGGCGACGGTGCGGGCGTCAGCGCCGGGATAAGTCGCCGTGACCTGCACGGTCGGTGGGGCGATCTCCGGGTATTGGGCGATCGGCAGGCCGAAGTAGGCCAAGCCGCCGACGATCACAATGAGGATCGAGAGGACCGAGGCGAAAATCGGCCTCGTGACGAAAAACTGGGCGAAATTCACTGGGGTTGTTCGGCTTGGGTTGCGGCGGTCGGGGACGTCTTAAGAGAGACCGGCTTGGGGATGACGGTCATCCCCGGCTGGACCAGTTGCAGACCGGTGGTGGCGATCCGCTCGCCCGGCTTCAACCCGTCGCGGATGACGCGCAGCCCGTCACGCAGCGGCCCAAGCTCCACCTTGCGGTATTGTGCGGTATCTTTCTCGTCGATGACGAGGACGAAGCGGTTGCCCTGATCGGTGCCGATCACGGTGTCAGGGACGAGTTGGGCGGTGTAGCGCTCGCTCCCCGGGACGCGGACGCGGGCGAAGAGGCCGGGGGTGAGCCGGTCTTCCTTGTTCTCAAAGATGCCGCGCAGGCGGATGGTGCCGGTGCCCGGTTCGATCCGGTTATCGACGAAATCGAGCTTCCCCTTGAAAGGGAAACCGTTGCCACTGGTGACGGCGAGTTCCACCGGGATGTTGGACTCCTTCTCCGTGCTCCAGCCGCCGGTGAGCTGCTGGTAGCGCACGAGCGCGTTCTCATCGACATCAAAGTAGACATGGACCGGATCGCGGGAGACGACGGTGGTGAGCACCTGTTTGCCGACTTCGATCAGGTTGCCCTGCGTGACCATCCGCTGGCCGACCCGCCCGGCGATCGGGGAGCGGATGTGGCAGAATTCGAGGTTGAGCTTCGCCTTGTCGTGCGCGGCCTGTGCCGATTCGATCGCAGCTTTGGCTTGTTGAAGCGCGGTGACTTTGGCGTCGTAATCGGCGGCGGCGATGGCGCGGTTTTTGTGGAGGGAGGCCGAGCGCTCGTACTCTTGTTGAGCAAGGGAGCGCTGGGCGCGGGCGCGTTCGAGTTCGCCATTGGTGCGGCGGACTTCCGCTTCATACGGGCGCGGGTCGATGACAAAGAGGAGATCGCCCTTTTTCACCAGATCCCCTTCCCGGAAGGCGACTTCGGTAAGATACCCATCGACGCGGGAGCGGATTTCGACATTTTCCACCGCTTCCACCCGTCCGGTGTACTCATCCCAATCGACCCCTTCGCTCTGGAGCGGCTGGGCGACGGTGATCTCCCGAGGGGGTGGCGGCGGCATTTCCTCGGGGCCTTTTTTGCCGCAACCGGCGAAGAAAAGGGTTCCCAACATCAAAGGCAAAAAGGTTTGGCGAAGCATGAGAAAAATGGAGTGGTGAAAAGTGACTGACCGCCCAGTCATCGTCAAGGGTCCTTTTTTCACGCCCCCGTTTTTTTTAAAACGGTAACCAAAGCTGAACCGCCATCGGCACCTCTTCAAAGCGGACGCCGAGCCCCATGAGCCGGACCGGCAACTCCTTGCGCGAGAAGGCTTCAGCGAGGAGTTCGAGGTAGGCGCTCATCTCTGGTTCGCTGCCGATCCGCTCCGCCGTCGTCCGGCTGAAATCGGAGAAGCGTATTTTGACAAAGAGCTTATGAATGGCGCGCGGCCCTTCTTTGATTTCTGCTTTACGCAAGTCGGCGAGCAGATCGTCGTGCAGGGCGGCGAGTTTCCCCTCACACGCAGCGAGGGTGGTCAGATCATGGAGGTAGGTGGTCTCGGTGCTGAGCGATTTGCGCTCGCGGTCCGGCTCCACGGGGCGATCGTCGATCCCACGGGCGCGGTCGTAGAGTTCCGAACCCCATTTGCCAAAGTGGTCGTGGAGTTCAAAGCGCGAGAGCGCGGCGAGTTGCCCACACGTCTCAATCCCGAGGGAGGCCATCTTCTTTCCCGCCACCGAACCGACCCCGGAGAGGCGGCGCACCGGGAGATCTTCCATCAGGGAGGCGATCTCCTCGGGCGGGATTTCGAACTGGCCGTTGGGTTTGTTCCAGTCACTGGCGATCTTGGCGAGGAGCTTGTTCGGTGCGATTCCGGCAGAGGCGGTCAGGCCGGTTTCGGCGAAGATGGTGCGTCGGATGGCGGCGGCGATGGCGGCTCCTTCCTCGTCGCGATGGGTGACGTCGAGGTAGGCTTCGTCGAGGGAGAGCGGTTCGATCAGGTCGGTCCAGCGCGAGAAGATTTCGTGAATCCGGGCCGAATCGCGCCGGTAGAGATCGAAGCGGACCGGCAGGACGATCAACGGTGGGCAGCGTTGCAGGGCGAGGTAGGTCGGCATCGCCGAGCGCACGCCGTATTGCCGGGCGATGTAGTTGCACGTACTTAAAACGCCGCGCCGCTCGCTCGATCCACCAACAGCGATCGGCTGCCCGGCCAACTCGGGGCGCTCGCGCATTTCAATGGCGGCGTAGAAGCAATCCATGTCGACATGGATCACTTTGCGGCGGGGTAAAAAGGGTGGGTTCACTCGAACGAAAAGGAGTTCGCTACCGGGCAGGCGGTATGATAGGTTTCGAATTCTACCATGAGTTTGCAACAACAGATTGATCACGACCTCAAAGAGGCGATGAAGGCGCGCGCGGCAGAGAAGCTCTCCGTTTTGCGGATGCTTAAAGCAGCTATCAAGAACGCTGCACTGGAAAAAGGAGGGGCGGGAGCGTCGCTCGACGATGCGGAGACGACCGCCGTGATCCGCAAGCAGGTCAAGCAGCGGCACGACTCGATCGAAAGCTTTGAAAAGGGAGGTCGCCCGGAACTCGCTGCCAAGGAGAAGGTGGAACTGGAGATTTTGCAAACCTATCTCCCGCAGGCGCTCTCGGCAGAGGAACTCGCACAACTCGTCCGCGAAGCGATCGCCGAAGCCGGGGCTAGCAGCAAGGCCCAGATGGGCGCGGTGATGAAGATCGCCAACGCCAAGGCGGAGGGACGGGCCGACGGGCGGAGTCTGAGCGCGGAGGTTTCACGTCAACTCGGGTCATGATTGCCATCCTTGTCGCTGCGGGGAGCAGTCGTCGGATGGGGTTTGACAAGTTGACGGCTGATTTGAATGGGGAACCGGTGGTCGCCGTTTCGCTTCGTGCCTTTGAGGCATGCCCGGCGGTGGAGCGGATCGTGCTGGTGGTCCACCCGGAGCGGTGTGAGGAGTTTCATGCGATCGCCTCGCAGGCCAATATTTCCAAGCTGAGCGCCGTCGTCCCTGGGGGTGGCGAACGGCATCTCTCCGTTTGGAACGGGATCGAAGCGGCGGCGGCGAACCCCGATCAACACCTCGCCGTGCACGATGCTGCCCGCCCGTTGGTCACACCGGCAGCGATTGAGGCGTGTTACGACCTCGCGCGGCACCACGGCGCGGCAACCTGCGCCATTCCGGTGGCCGACACCCTCAAACGGGCGAGTCGCGACCGCTTTGTGGAAGGGACTGTCGACCGCGAGCATCTCTGGGCGATGCAGACGCCGCAGATCTTCCTCGCCAATCTTTTAAGCGATGCTTACCGTTCGCTCCTCAAGACCAATACGGTAGTGACCGATGAGGTCTCCGCCGTGCAACGTCTCGGCGTTTCCGTCGCGCTTTGTCCGACGCAGGAGGTGAACTTCAAGATCACCTTCCCACACGATCTGGAATTGGCCCGGCTTGTCCTCGCGGCCCGCGCTTCCCTCTAAATTTTTCCCCATGCAGCACGACTATCGTCTGACGACCCTCCCGAACGGAACCCGGATCGCCTCCATTGAAATGCCCCATATGCGGAGTGTTTGTGTCGGTGTCTGGGTTGGCGTCGGGGGGCGTTTTGAATCGAAGGCCCAATCGGGCATCTCCCATTTTACCGAGCACCTTCTCTTTAAGGGGACCAAGCGGCGTTCCTCCAAACGGATCACCGAAGCGGTCGAAGGAGTCGGGGGGTATCTCAATGCCTTCACTACGGAGGATCACACCTGTTACTACGCCAAGGCGGGAGCGACGCATCTCCATACTCTTTGCGATGTCTTGAGTGATATGTACCTCCACTCCACTTTCGCGCCGGTGGAGATTGAGCGCGAGTGCGACGTCATCCGCGAGGAGATCGCCATGGTCTTTGACAACCCCGGCCAGCATGTGCAGGAGTTGCTCTCACAAGTGCTCTGGCCTGATCATCCGCTGGGCCGTCCTTTGACCGGAACGGCCGAGGGGATCGGGCGCTTGCGGCAGGACGATTTCCTTGCCTTTACCCGCCGTTTCTATCACGGGCAGACGACGACGATCGCTGTCGCCGGACAGGCGAGCCATGAGTGTGTCGTCGAAGCGCTGGCCCCGGAGTTTCTCCAGTTACATAAAGGGCGGCTTCCGGGCTGCCGCGCCGCATTGCCGCTGGAGAAGGAGAGCGGCAGGGAGCCGCGGGTGATCAGTCTGCCGCAGGAGATCGAGCAGTGCCACCTTGCGCTCGGCTGGCACGCTTTCGGGCGGCGCGATGAACGGCGCTTTGCGCTCAAGCTCCTGAGTGTGCTCTTGGGGGAGAACATGAGTTCGCGGCTCTTTCAGCAGTTACGGGAGCGTTACGGCTTCTGTTACTCGATCCAGAGCTGCCTCGTCTCGCTCGATGATACCGGGGCGTTGACGATTTTCGGGGCGCTCGATGCGGATAACTTGCGCAAGGCGCTCAACGTGATCCGGCGGGAGATCGAGCGGCTCTGCACCCGTCCTCCGACTCGTTCAGAATTGCGCAAGGCGCAGGATTACACGATCGGCCAGACGTTAATGGGGCTGGAAAGCACCACCAACCAGATGATGTGGATGGGCGAGTCGCTCCTCGCCTACGGTCGGATCGTCGACCCGCAGGAAGTCGAGCGGCGGCTCCTTGCCATTACCCCGGAGGAGATCACCGCCGTCGCCCGCCAATGTCTGCGTCCAGAGCGGCTTCGGGCGGCTCTCGTGGGGGAGGGGCCGGAGGCTGCGACGCTGCAAGAGTGGCTCGTTGGATGATTTTCTCCCCCCTTTTACCTGAAAACGCTTGCGCAACTGCCGTAAACCTTCCAAAAGGGACGTTCGGCAAAAGAGCAAACTTGCGGGTTGCAGAAAGGGCGAAGACCGTCTGTAATCTCCGCCCCCGGTCCCGGGACTTTTTTTCCAATTTACCGCTATTGCAGATCCCAATTTCCTGATTCATGAACGTCCAAATCGAAAACCTGCCTAACTGCCTTACGACGCTTCGGATCGAAGTCCCGGCCGACAAGGTCGCCGCGAGCCGCGACGCGATCATCCGTGAGTACACTCAATATGCCCGCCTCCCCGGCTACCGTGCTGGAAAAGCACCGCGCCCGGTTGTCGTCGCCAAGTACAAAAAGGAGATCCACGAAGAGCTCAAGAAGCGGTTGGTTTCTGATTCGATCCGCGAGGCGATTAAAGAGAACAACCTGCGGGCGCTCTCGGTCAATAACGTCGAAGATGTCGAGTTCCCGGAAGGGGAGAATCTCGTTTTCACCGCCACGGTGATCACGGCTCCTGCCTTTGAACTCCCTGAGTACAAGGGGATTGCGATCGAAGTCGCTTCCCCCGAAGCGAGTGAAGAAGAGGTCGACAAGAGCATCGAGCGTCTGCGCGAACAGAACGCCGATTACGGCGACATCACCGATCGCAACGCCGAAGCGGAAGATTTCGCGGTCATTACTTACAGCGGCACGCTCGACGGCCAGCCGATCCACGAGGTGGTGACGGCGGTCGGCAAGCAGATCTCCAGTGCGGAAGATTTCTGGGTGAAGCTGACCGAAGGGGCGTTCCTCCCCGGGTTTGTTGAGAAACTCGTCGGGGCTGCCGTTGGCGAAACGCGCGAATTCGACCTCGAACTCCCGGCCGACTTTGCCCTCGCGGATCTCGCCGGCAAGACTCTCCACTACTCTGTCACGCTCAACAGCCTCAAGAAGCAGCAGTTGCCGGAACTCGATGACGCCTTTGCCGCGACCATCATCCCGGACAAAACGCTCGCCGAGGTGCGCGAGATCGCCCGCACCGAACTCAGCCGCCAGAAGTCGCAGGAAGTCGAACAGGAGAAGCGTAACCGCCTCCTCGAAGAGATCCTCTCCAAAGTCGAATTCGAGCTTCCCGAATCGTACGTCCGCAGCGAGACGCACCGCGTCCTCACCCAGTTGATCGAAGAGAATCAGGAGCGTGGCGTGCCGGACGAAGTCATCACGGCCAATCAGAAAGAGTTGCTTACCTCCGCAACGACGGCGGCCCGCCAGCGTCTGCGCGGTTCCTTCGTCCTGACCCGCGTGGCCGAGGCGGAGAAGATCGTCGTCACCCAGCAGGAATTTGATTACCAGCTTAGCGCTATCGCCGCCCGTCGCGGACAGAAGGTGGAGAAGCTGCGCAAGGAGTTCGATAAGGCTGGGATGCTCGATCGTCTCCATGAGGATATCCTCAACGGCAAGACGCTTGATTTCCTGGTCTCCAATGCTAGCGTCTCCTTCAAAGCTCCTGAAGGCGCTGCCGCTCCGGCGACTCCGGCGGAAGAACCGGTCGCCGTTTCAGAAGAGAGCAAAGAAGCTTAAAATAAGAGAAATACCTTTTTATGTCGCTCCATACGCCCCAATCGCTCCTGCAATCCTTCCACAACGTCCCGCAGAATCTTCTGATTCCGACGGTGATCGAGCAGACGGGTCGAGGCGAGCGGGCGTACGACATCTACTCGCGTCTTCTCAAGGATCGCATCATCTTCCTTGGCACGGCCATTGATGATCATGTGGCCAATATCGTGATGGCGCAGATGCTCTTCCTCCAGATGGAGGATGGGAAAAAGGATATTCACCTCTATATCAACTCCCCCGGCGGTTCGGTGACCGCCGGGCTGGCGATCTATGACACCATGCAGTTTGTCACCTGTGACGTGACGACCTACTGTCTGGGAATGGCCGCCAGCATGGGAGCGGTGCTCCTCGCCGCCGGGACGCATGGGAAGCGTTACGCGCTCCCCAACTCCGACATCATGATTCACCAGGTCTCCGGCGGTGCGCAGGGGCAGGCGAGCGATGTCGAGCGTCAGGTGGAGTTCATGTTCAAGCTCAAGAAGCGGCTGGTGCGCATCCTCTCCGAGCACACCGGCAAAAGCGAAGAGCAGGTCAACCGCGATTCCGATCGTGACTACTACATGACCGCTCAGGAAGCGGCCGCGTATGGTCTCGTTGACAAAGTGGTCGAATCCCGCAAGGGAACCGGCGTGGAAGGTCGCGGCGAACCGGTCATTGGTCGTAGCAGCAGCTCCGACGAACCCCCGGCTCCGACCAGCGCTTCCTGATCTTTTCCGCATGGCACGCGCTTCCAATCTGACCATGTGCTCCTTCTGCGGCAAGAGCCACGCAGAGGTGCGAAAACTGATCGCCGGTCCCGGGGTTTATATCTGTGACTCGTGCATCAACGTCTGCAAAGGGATTCTCGATAAGGAATTGAGCGAGGATGCCCGGCGCCAGACGCCGACCTTGCGTGTCCCTAAGCCGATGGAGATCCGCCGCCAGCTCGACCAGTTCGTGATCGGGCAGGAGCAGGCGAAGAAGATCCTCTCGGTCGCCGTTCACAATCATTACAAGCGCATCCTTCAGAATGAGAAACCGGTCGATGCCGACGGGGCGATCGAGGTCGATGCCTTGAGCGACGTTGAGATCGAAAAGAGCAACATCCTTCTCATCGGGCCGACCGGCTCGGGTAAGACGCTACTGGCCAAGACGCTCGCACGGATTCTCGATGTGCCGTTTTGTATCGCGGATGCCACGACGCTCACCGAGGCCGGTTATGTCGGTGAGGATGTCGAGAACATCATCCTGCGTCTCCTGCAAAGCGCTGATTACGACGTCAAACGCGCCGAGATTGGGATCATCTATATTGATGAAATCGACAAGATCGGGCGTAAGACCGACAACGTTTCCATCACCCGTGACGTCTCCGGCGAAGGGGTGCAGCAGGCGCTTCTGAAAATTCTCGAAGGGACCACCTGCAACGTTCCGCCGCAAGGGGGGCGCAAGCACCCGCATCAGGAATATATCCAGATCAATACCGACAAAATCCTCTTTATCTGCGGGGGAGCCTTTGTCGGGTTGGAGAAGATCGTGCAGCGTCGCTTGAGCAAGCGCGTTCTCGGGTTTGCCTCCACGGCGACCAACGAGAGCGAGGATCAGATCGAGAAGAACGCCGCCTCGCTCGCCGAGCCGGAGGATATGCTCGCCTTTGGGATGATCCCGGAATTTATCGGGCGTCTGCCGGTGCTCTCGATTCTCAACCCGCTGGTGGAGGATGAGCTGGTCAGCATCCTGACTGAGACCAAGAACGCCATGGTCAAGCAATTCGCGAAGCTGATGGCGATGGAAGGCGTTGGCCTGACGATCTCCAAAGATGGCTTGCGCGCGCTCGCCGAAGCGGCGATCAGCAAAGGGACCGGGGCAAGAGCCTTGCGTTCTTTGTTGGAGCGTATTATGCTCGATTTGATGTATGAAATCCCGAGTCGTGATGACATCGAGGAAGTCGTCATCAACCGCGCCGTCGTCGAAGGGAAGAAAACGCCGCTCATCCGCTATAAGGAGGACAAAAGCGCCGCCTGATGGTTGAAGAGTGATCATTTGCTCCCCTGACGCGAGAACGGGCGTCCATCCTCCCCATGCCAGCCGTTACTCCATAGCATGATCACCAAGCGGCTCCTCGTAACCATGTCCGTGCTCGTCGCGGTGCTGGCGACGGTCGGCTTCCGCGCGATCGGTGCCAATGGGAATGCCGGTGAAGATAACGGTTACGTTAACATCGCCGTGCTCACCCGCGCGATGCAGTTGATCCGGCAGGATTACGTCGATGAGAAAAAGACCTCCTACCGGGCGCTTACCTACGCGGCGCTCAAGGGGATGTTCCAGTCGCTTGATCCCCATAGCTCCTTCATGGAGCCGAAGGAACTCAAGGGGATGACGGAGGATACCCGCAGTGAATTCACCGGGCTGGGGATCACCGTGACCACCCGCGACGGGTTGCTCACGATCGTCACGCCGATTGAAGATAGCCCCGGGTTCAAGGCCGGGCTGCTGCCGGGCGATCAGATTCTCAAGATCAACGGGGAGGCGACTGACCGGCTCGATCTCAACACCGCCGTGGAGCGTTTGCAGGGAGAGCTGGGGGAGAAAGTGGTGCTGACGATTTTCCGCCCTTCTTCCAAGGAGATCAAAGAGTACCCGATCGAACGGGCGGTCATCAAAGTCGAGAGCGTCAAGGGAGCGCGTCTGCTCACCCGTGAAAACACCGGGGGAGCGAAGGTCGGTTACGTGCGGATCACTCAATTTAACGAGCCGACGGCCCGGGAATTGGGGACGAAGCTTGATCTCCTCGAAAAGCAGGGGATGGAGGCGTTGATCATCGACCTGCGCAATAACTCCGGCGGACTGCTCAATAGCGCCGTGGAGGTTTGCAGCTATTTTGTCCCGCCGGGGACGATGGTGGTTTACACCGAAGGGCGCGTCCCTTCCCAGCGGCATGAGTACCGGACGGCACGCCAGTCCAAGCCGCGCCCGCGTTATCCGGTGGCGATTCTGGTCAATGGCGGGAGCGCCAGTGCGTCGGAAGTGGTCGCCGGGGCGTTGCGCGATCTCAAGCGGGCGGTAGTCGTCGGGGAGACGACCTTTGGGAAAGGGAGTGTGCAGAGTGTGATCGGGTTGCAGGATGGCTCCGGGGCGCGATTGACGACGGCTCATTACTACACCCCAAGCCGTCAGGTCATTCACGAGAAGGGGATCACCCCGCAGATCCGCGCTACGATGACACCGATGCAGGAGCGCTTGCTCATTCTCTCTCTCCACGAATATCTCGATCAGGAAGACCGCAAGCTGGTCGATGGCTTTGTCGATACGCAAATGGAACGGGCCATCGACGCTCTCAAAGGGGCCGTTCTCTACGCCGATCTCGGCAGGGGAGGGCAGCCTGTGGAGAAGGAAGTCCGCACCGCCATCAAGAAGTGAAGGGACTCAATCGAGGGATGATTCTGGCGTTGGAGACCTCCTGTGATGAGACGGCGGTGGCCATCGTCTGCCCGGAGCGCGGGATTCTCTCCAGTGAAATCGCCTCTCAGATTCCGATCCATCAGGCTTACGGGGGCGTCGTCCCGGAAGTCGCCTCACGGCATCATTTGACACGGTTGCGACCGGTGGTTGAAGCGGCATTAGCGCAGGCTGGTTGCACGCTGGAGGAGGTCGCCGCGGTCGCCGCTACGGCGGGGCCGGGGCTGGCGACTTCGCTTATGCTCGGCATGTCGGTGGGAAAAGGGTTGGCGCTCGGGCTGGGGAGACCGTTTCTGGCCGTCAATCATCTCGAAGGGCATCTGCTTTCGCCGTTTTTTTCGACTTCTGCCGGGAGGAGTTCCGTCATGGAGCCGATTCCGCCGGCAGTCGGGCTGATTGTGAGCGGGGGGCATACGATGCTGGTGGAGGTGAACGGCTTTGGGGATTACCGGCTGCTCGGGCGTACCCGCGATGATGCGGCGGGGGAGGCATTTGATAAAGTGGGTAAGCTTTTGGGGCTCCCTTACCCCGGCGGGCCCGTGATCGACCGGTTGGCCCGGGAGGGGGACCCGGCGCGTTATGCGTTCCCCCGTTCGATGCTCGATTCCGGCGATTTGCAATTTAGTTTCAGCGGATTGAAGACGGCGGTGCGCTATCTCCTCCCCAAACTCGGGCCGGAGCGACGGATTGAGGATCTCTGTGCTTCGTTTCAGGAGGCGGTGGTCGATGTGCTCGTGGCCAAAACGATCGCTGCCGCCCGCCAGTGCCGACGGGATTTGGTCGCGGTCAGCGGCGGGGTGAGTGGCAATCGGCGTCTGCGGGAGAAGATGGAGGCGGCCTGTCGTCGTGCGGGGTTGCGCCTGTTAGTGGCCGACGCCGGGTTGTGTACCGATAATGCCGCGATGATCGCGCTCGTTGCCCTGCATCAGCTTGAGAAAAAAGGAGCCTCTTCACTGATGGTCGACATTGATCCCAATCTCGCGTTGGTGTAGCCTCCACGCTTCAAGAGCCATGTTTTCCCCAAATGCCACGGCAGGTTTCGCGTTGGCCGAGCTCTTTTCCGCCATGGAAAAGGGAGGCGCTCTGGCGTTGGGTTCTTTTTTCAGTTCCCCGATGGTGGCTGCCGTGGAGGCGTTGCTGGCGATCATTGCCGCCTTTTTTCTCGCGTGGCTCTATTGTCGCAAAGCGGCGCGAGCGCAGGAGCGGGCCCGGGTGGCGGAGGCGGAAGCGGCGATTGTCCATGCCGAGGCCGAGGTAACGCAGGCCTCCGCAATGGTAGCCCAGCATCAGGCTTCGCAGACGCAGCAATTCGCCGAAGCGCTCATCGAATCGGCAACGGTCATCATCATGGGGATTGATGACGATCATCATTTGCGCCTCTTTAACCGGACGGCGGAGGAGATCACCGGTTATAGCCGTAAGGAATTGGTCGAAGGCGATTGGCTCCATACGCTTTTCCCCGGCGAGGAGTTTATCCCTGCGAGGGATGCCCTGATCGCCATGATCGACAACAAGCTCCACGAGCCCGTGGAGACGATGTTGATCGCCCGCAACGGAGAAGAGCGCCAGATCGCTTGGCAATGTCGCCACTTGCTCTATCAGGATGAAACGGTGGCGATGATGTTCGGGGTCGATCTCACGGCGCGAACGCTGGCGGAGAGCGAGCGGCACGATCTTGAACGCAAACTTCTGGATATGCAGAAGCTGGAGAGCCTCGGTGTGCTGGCCGGGGGGATCGCGCACGACTTCAATAATCTGCTCACTGCCATCCTCGGTAATGCCCAATTGGCGAAGATCCAGATGCTGCGGACTTCGCCCATTTACCAGCATCTCATGGAGATCGAGCGGACCTCCATGCAGGCGGCCGATCTTTGCAAACAGATGCTCGCTTATTCAGGGCAGGGGAAGGTCGAAGTGCGCCTGCTCGATCTCAACCAGACCTTGCGTGACATGAGCCAGCTCTTGCGCATCTCCGTTGCTAAAAAGGCGCAGCTTTCCTTTAACCTCGGGCACTCGCTGCCGTTTATTCTGGGGGATACCAGCCAGATCCGGCAGGTGGTGATGAACCTCATTATCAATGCTTCCGAGGCGATCGGCGACAAGGAGGGTTCGATCTGGGTTTCCACCGGCGTTGTCCACGGGGCGAAACATCTCTTTCAAGGGACCAACGTCACCGGTCAACCCGAGGAGCGCGATTACGTCTTCGTCGAAATTGCCGACACCGGCGTCGGGATGGATGATGAGACGCAGGCGCGGCTCTTTGACCCGTTCTTTACTACGAAATTTACCGGACGCGGCCTCGGCCTCGCGGCGGTGCTCGGGATCGTGCGTGGCCATGACGGAACGCTCGAACTTAACAGCCGACCGGGCGAGGGGACGACCTTCACGCTCCTTTTTCCGAAGGTTGAACAACAACACCATCTCCCCGGCGACGACGATGGGATCGGCGAGGCGATGCCCCACTGGAGCGGGGAGGGGCTGGTGCTCGTGGTCGATGATGAGGAGAGCGTGCGGCAGTTGACCGGGAAGATGCTGGAATCGTTCCGCTTCCACGTGATCGATGCAGTCGATGGGCGCGACGGCGTTGAAAAATTCTGCGCGCATGCGGAGGCGATCACGGCGGTGATCCTTGATGTCACCATGCCGGTCATGGGTGGGTTGGAGGCTTTTGAGCGCATTCGCCAGTTGCGTCCCGACATCCCGGTCCTTTTCATGAGCGGTTACATGCGGGACGGGGAATTGCGCCATCTCAACGGAGCGACCGATTTCCTCCAAAAACCCTTCAAGCTTGAAGAGTTGCAGAACAAACTGCGATGCTTGCTCACCGAAGCTGCCGAAGAGAGCGAACGGTAAGACCTTGAAACCATCAGGGCATTGGATTGATCATGAAACTGACCTACCTTAGCCACTCCTGTTTTCTCCTTGAGACCTCCACACATCGCCTTCTCATTGACCCGTTCCTGAGCGGGAACCCGCTTGCACAGGTCAAGCCGGAGGAGATTGAATGCGATTACATCCTCGTTTCCCATGGCCATTTTGATCATCTCGGCGATACCGTGGCGATTGCCGAACGGACCGGGGCGACCGTGATTGCGAATTTTGAGATCGCGCAATGGTGTGCCGCCAAGGGGAAAGGCAAAGTGACGGTTCATCCGATGAACCACGGCGGTGCGTGGCGTTTTCCCTTCGGGCGGGTGAAGTTGACCGTGGCCCATCATAGCTCCGGGATTGAGGGCGGGGAGGCCGGGGAGTTTATCTACCTCGGGGAACCGGCAGGATTGTTGATCACCGCTGACGGGGCGACGCTTTATCATGCGGGTGATACGGCGCTTTTCAGCGATATGAAACTGATCGGCGAACTCGATACGATCACTGTGGCGATGCTGCCGATCGGCGATAATTTCACCATGGGGCCGGAGGATGCAGCCCGTGCGGCCGCTTTTCTCAACGCGCCGCTGGCGATCCCGATGCACTACAACACCTTTGAAATGATCGCGCTCGATCCCCAGCGTTTTGTCGACGCGAGCGAAGGGCGGGGGCGCGTTCTGGCGATCGGGGAGGGGATTGAGATTTGATTTTTGGTCGTTCCGTGTTCCAAGTATGATCATGACTCCTTTTTCCGCACGCGTCATTGCTTCCCTTGCTCTTGTTTCCATTAGCTTCACGGCCTGCGAAACCCCCGGTGAGGGGGCGAAGACCGGCGCGATTGCCGGGGCGGTGATCGGTGCCATTGCCGGGGGCGATGTTCGCTCTGCTGCGATCGGGGCCGGGGCCGGGGCTGCCAGCGGGGCGTTGATCGGCAAGGCGACTCAGGAGGATCGGCGGCGGCGCTATCCCGACTATGAGCGCGATCGTGCCTACGGTGCGGGTTATGACGAGGACGCTGAGTATCTGGAGTCGGGCGAGGGCCGACGCTCTGATCGGCGTTATGATTACCCTGTGGCGCGGCCTGCCCGCCGGCCCGGTTATGTGATCAGTCCGTATCGCCCGTATGCCGAGGTGAACGTTCGCGGAGTGCGCCCGGGTGCGAGAGTGGTCGATCCGGTTTCCGGGGAAGTTTTCATCAATCCGTGACGCTTAGGAGCCTTTGCTCTTGAACCTTGATGATCATCAATTTCGCGGTTGGCTCCGCTTTCCGGTGATCCGGCTGCGTCGGAGTTGATATGGCCGGGAAGCGTTCATCTTCCGACGGCGCCGGTTCGGCTCCGGCGGCACCGTTTCCATTCGGGATGGTGCTGCTCCTCGGGGCGCTGACGGCAGTTGGGCCGTTGTCGGTGGATATGTATCTCCCGGCGTTTCCGTTCATCACACGGGAGTTTGGTGCGCGCCCCGGAGAGGTGGAGACCACCTTGGCGACCTTTTTGTTTGCCATGGGGCTTTGCCAGATTTTGTACGGACCGCTGGCCGATCGCTTCGGGCGGCGAATGCCACTGATCGGGGGGTGTTCCCTTTTTATCCTCGGGACGGTGGCGTGTGCGTTTTCCTCTACGATCGAGACGTTGGCGGCGTCACGGTTGCTTCAGGGGATCGGGGGTGCGGCTGGGGTGGTGATTGCCCGGGCGTGTGTGCGCGACCTTTTTGGCGAGCGCGATGCGGCACGGATGTTTTCGCGATTGATGTTGGTGATGGGGGTCGCTCCGATCATTGCGCCGTGGCTGGGGGGGCAGATTTTGCTTTTGGGCGGTTGGCGCGATATTTTTTATGTGAAAGCCGTCTTTGGTTCTTTGTGTCTCGCAGCTGTGCTCTGGTACTTGCCTGAGACATTGCCACCAGCCCGGAGGGTTGCCGGGGGGATGCGGGTGACATTTTCCAATTTCGCCACTTTACTGCGTGACCGCGCGTACGTCGGAGCGATCCTTGCCGGAGGTTTCAATTCCGGGATTTTATTTAGTTATATCGCCGGTTCCCCGTTTGTTTTTATCGAGTTGCACGGGCTTTCCGCGACGCAGTATTCTTACCTGTTCGGGGTTAATGCCGTCGGGATTATCGCTTCATCCCAAGGGAATCAACTTTTGCTAAAGCGTTTCTCCCCCGAGCGACTCCTTAATGCCGCCTTGGTCGGGAACGCGGTGGCTGGTGTGGCTTTGGCTATTTCAATCGCGACAGGTTGGGGAGGTTTTACGCTGATGAGCGTGTTGCTTTTCCTTTGCCTATCGAGTGTCGGGGTGGTCTTTCCGAATTTGGCGGCGACAGCGCTCGCCCGGCACGGCGCCTTGGCCGGGAGTGCCTCTGCGTTATTGGGTGCTTCGCAGTTTCTGATTGGGGCGTTGGCGGGGACGATGGTGGGGTTGCTCAACAACGGTACGGCTGCGGCGATGGGGGGGGTGGTCGCTTTCTGTGGTTGCGCGGGGATCGCCGTTCTCCGTTTTTTCCAGCGCCCTTGAATTTTCTTACCCTTTAGGAAGAAAATTTCTTGCCTCTTGGCGATTCCGAGGCAGAATACCACCTCCAATCGCTTTGGCGTACGGAATGGCTAGATAGCTCAGTAGGTAGAGCAGAGGACTGAAAATCCTCGTGTCCCCGGTTCGATCCCGGGTCTAGCCACCACCCTTCCCATCTCTAAAACCCTCTTCTGCAATGATTTAGCGCAGAGAGGTCTTTTTTTGCCCAGCAGATTTCGGCTGTTTTGGAGGATTGCCGATAACACTTAGGTGTTTCTTGCGAGAATCGGCATTAAAAAACCTCACCCGTTTGTGGTGAGGTTGTTGTGAGAAACTGGTGGAGGCGAGGGGAGTTGAACCCCTGTGCCAGTAACCGGATACTCCCGCTTCTACATGCTTGTCTGACCTACTAATTTAGGGAGTGCAACTGCGGGTCAACGCGCGTTTACATCCCGAGTCACCACGAAATGAATCTCGTTCTTGGGCGCGGTCACTCCACCCTCAAACCAGCCTGCTGCATGCGCTCCCGATAGTAGCAGGCGTCCTGCCGGGAACGTCGTGGTCAATTAAGCCGCGAGAGCGAGGTCTTCCGACTCTGCATTTGTTTGTTTGGTCCGGTGATTAACGAGGCCAACGAACCATCCTCGGCATGCGACGTGAGCTCGCGATTCCAGGTCGAAACCAGTACGCCCCCATCTTTAACGTTTTCACTATAACCACTTCGGCGCGATAGGCAAGGGGTAAAAAATCGCTCGACTCCTACCGGTTTAATCCCGACCTTAAAAGCGTGCGCATCTCCCGAAAATCTGAATACGCGATCCGCGCTCTTGTCGCTATGGCCCGGCAGCGGCGCTCGTGGAGTATTCAGGAACTCTCCGCGCAGGAGGCGATCCCGGTCAAGTTTCTGGAGCAGATCCTCCTCGCCCTGCGCCATTCGGGTTATTTGACGGCGAAGCGGGGGGTTGGCGGGGGGTACAACCTGCGTGTGGAACCGTCGGAAATCACCGTGGGGGAAGTGGTCCGGTCGATGGACGGGCCGATCGCCCCGGTTCCTTGTGCGGCGAGTCAGCCGACGGAAAATTGCTCCTGCCCCGATCCCGAGACCTGCCCTTTGCGCCTTTTGATGATCGAGGTGCGGTCGGCGATCGCTGACAAACTCGATCACCGGACGATTCAGGATCTGGTCCGCTCCAGCCTCGATCATGTGCTGGCGTTTGATATTTGAGGCAGCAGAGGGAGCTAAGCCCTCGGGTGGCTTTCGTCGTAGACTTTTTTGATTCGTTCAACAGAGACGTGGGTATAGATCTGCGTCGTTGAGAGGCTCGCATGGCCCAAGAGTGACTGGACGCTCCGCAGGTCGGCACCGTGATCGAGGAGATGGGTGGCAAACGAGTGGCGCAATTTATGCGGGGTGATCCCACGGGGCAGCCCGGCGAGCAGGACGTACTTGTCGAGCATGGTGCCGATGTTTCTCGTTGAAAGGCGTTGGCGTAGTTTGGAGAGAAAGAGCGGGCCGGTCTGTACCCCCGCCGCCTCCCGATAACGCGCCACGGCAGTGAGCGCTGGTGCGCCGACCGGGCAGAGCCGTTCTTTGCGCCCTTTACCGATGACCCGTACGGTTTCGGTATAGAGATCAAAGTCGCCGACGTTAAGGCTCGCCAGTTCCTGCAAGCGCAGGCCGGTGGAGTAGAAGAGTTCGAGGATGGCGGCGTCGCGTAATGGGAGCCACGGCGGGGTCTGCGGATGGCGCTCGGCCTGCAACGGCGCATCAAGGAGGGCAGTGATCTGCGCGGCGGTGAGGACGAGCGGGAGGGTGCGCTCGGCTTTGGGAAGCTGAACCTCTTTGAGCGGATTGCTGGCGAGGCGGTGACGCTCGACCAGAAAACGGTAGAACGAACGCAGGGCGGCGAAGTGGAGTCGGATCGTCGCCCGCGCCGCCTCCTGCTTCATGAGATGGAAGAGGAAGAGGCGAAAGTCGTCCGGGCTGGCCTCTTTCCAGCTCAATCCCGGACGAAACTCGCGGAAGAGGGCGAGCGTATGGCGGTAATTGCCGACCGTGCGCGGCGAGCGGAGGCGCTCGCCCTCCAGATATTCAAGGAAGCTCTCGGTGTAGCGGTCTTTGCCGGACATCGGGCGGCTCCTTAAAAAAGACCGTTAGAGCTGTTTGGCGGAAGGGAGGCCGTAGGCGCGGAGCAACTCGGCCTCAATGGCAGCGACCTCCTTGGCGTCGAGGATCAACTCCCCGGGCTCCTCTTCGAGCTTGAAACGATGAAAGCCGTCGACGGGAGCGGCGAGCGCTTTGTCGACATCATCGAGGCTCAGGAGCTTGACGCCGTTGATCTCGGTGACTTCGACACCGCTGATTTGTTCGTAGCCAATGGTGCACGGAGAGGGGAGAACCTGACTCAAAACGACGATCCGCTGGCGGGGGTCATCGCGAAAGAGGCTCTGTTGATAGGTGTCGTAATAGACGAAGCGTTCCGGAGCCTTCTTGGACCAGTCGGCGCCCCATTCGCGCAGGTATTGGCGGGAGAGTTCCTGCAAAACCAACCCGCCGACGACCTGATAGCGTGGCGCTTTGTCGATAGTGTACGGTTCGATGATCATCCGGCTGGCATCGGGGTGTTCCAGCGTGACTTCCACGGTTAATTCCTTCCCGTCGCGCAGGAGGAGGAAGGGGATTTTCTCCCCGTCGTAGTGCCGGGTGGAGAGGAGATGGATGAGGGAGAGCTTCCCGTAGCGTTCATCTTCGTAGAGCCCGTCCTGATCGAGTTTTTTGCCGTCAACGGCGAGGAGAAGATCGCCGTTCTGAATCCCCGCCCGTTCAGCCGGGCCTCCCTTGAGGATGTCGGTGAGGTAGACTCCTTCGGTGTTGGCCGGGAGTTTCACGAAACGGCGCAGTTGCGGATCGCGCAGATCGGCGAAGCCAAGCCCGACCTTCGGAAAGCCTTTGTATCCGCCCTGCCCCTTTTTTGCCGATTGGAGGAAATGCTCGATCACCGGCGCGGGGATGATGTCGACGTTCTGAGTGCGTGGGTCGAAGCGCTGGATCATCCCGGTGAGGCGGCCCTGACGGACGACCGGGGTGGTGAAGCTCCCGTCGCGCGGTTGAAGCGCGGAGGTCAACCGGTAGAGGAGGAGCGCCGCGTTCTCCGTCGGGTAGCGGGAGACTTCCGCGTTGGTCAGTACGGCGCTGGTGGAGAGGAGATCGCCGTTGCGTTCGAGTTGCCAGACGTGGAGCTGTTCGCCAACGGCGGACTCCGCGAGAGCGAGCGGTTTGAACCCTTCGAGGAACGCTTCGTCGACGGGTTTGATCAGGGCGAGGTTGGCTTCGTAGTCAACCACCTCCAGACGCGCCGGGGTTTTGCCGCTGCCATCCGGTTTTTCGAGTTCGAGATAGGTGGCGTTAGCGACCAGTTCACCGGTCACGAGCACCTGATTGCCCGGCAGGATCGCCCCGATGGCGCTCCGCTGGTAGGGCGGGCGCTTGCTCCACGGGCGGAAGAAGTCGTACTGCTGGTTGGTGACATTGACGCGGACGACGGAGGTGGGCCGCCGCTCAATCCCGCTCGGCTCCGTGACGGCGGTTGCGACCGGATCGGGGGCGCCCTCTCTGGCGTGAAGAAGGTTGCCCCACGAAAGGGTGGAGAGGAGGCAAAGCCCGGCCAGAAGGGGAGAAAAGGTGCTCAGTTTCATTGGATGGCGGCTTGTTCGTTAAGGTTGACCTCGGAGCGGACCTGATAGCGCTGCATGATTCGCTCGCGCGCAGCTTCGACGGCGGCCCGTTCCAGCACGATCGGTCGCCCTTCGCCCAAGGCTTTGATGACGTAATCCTCCGCCGGTTTTTTGAAGGCGGCGGCGAGGTCATCGAGCGTGCGAATTTTCTCGCCGTTGACCTCATCGATAATCGAGTCCTTGAACCCGGTGAGGTAGGTGTTGATCGGATCGGGGAGGACGCCGCTCAACACGACGACCTCCGGGTGTTCCTTGTACAACTCGTCGCTGATGAAGAAGTTATAAAAAAAGCGGACGCGCAGGTTTTCATTCTGGGCGGTTTCGAGGAAATCGCGTGAGAGGGGCTGGAAGAGAAGGCCGCCAAAGAGGACATAGCGCGGAGAGACTTCGTAACGCTTGGCCTGAATCTGGTAGGGCCACGGTTCGCGGAAGGTGACGCTGACTTCCTGCTCCTTTTTGTCGCGCAGGATGTTGAGTTTGACTGAGTCGCCCTTGAACTTGCGCTCCACGATTTCGACCATTTGCATCCGGTCGCCGTCGAGGGTGATGAAGCCGTCGCTTTCGATCGGGTGGCCGTCGATGCTCACGATCACATCGCCCGGTTGAAGGATGCCGGCGGCGGCTCCTGCTGAGGCGACGGAACTAACCAAAACGCCGCGCCCATCATCGGCGAGGCCGAGTGCGCGACGCTGGGCGGGGTTGACGAGCGGGAAGGTGGCGATTGCCAGATCCATGTAGTGATCGTAGCGCCCGTCCTCAATATCTTTGAGGAAGCGTTGCACGACCGGCACTGGGATCATGTAGCCGACGTTTTGGGCGACGCTGCCGCCATAGCCCTGAAAGGCGACGCCGACGACCTGCCCGTCCTGCACGACAGGGCCGCCACTGTTGCCGGGATTGATGGCGGCGTTGGTTTGAATGGAAAGGTGCGAGTCGGCTCCGGTGTGGGAGTACGGCTGGAAGTCGACGCGGGAGACGACCCCGGTGGTGACCGAAAGCCGGTTACCGCCGATCGGATAACCGTAGACAGAGACCTGCGATTCGATTTGCGGAATCTTGTTGGTAAAGGAGAGGGCGACGGCGTTCTCAAAGAAGCTCTGATCTTCGACACTGAGGACGGCGAGATCGCAGTCGTGGGCAATGTGGAGGACGCGGGCGATGTAACGCTTCGGGTCGTTCTCCCGGTCGATGGTAATGAATCGGGCGTTGCTGACGACATGCGCGTTAGTGACGATCCGCTTGCCTTCGATGACGAATCCGGCGCCGGTCCCCCGGTTGACATTCCCCGGCATCCACGGGACGCGGTAGTTGGGTTCCTGTGAGGTGGCGGAGATTCGGATGAGGCTTTTGCGGATTTCGTCAATCGAGATCGCGTCGGCTTGCCACGGGGAGAGCGACAAGAGCAGCAGGAGGGCCAGAAGACGGGGCATGATGAAAGTAGACTTCATATCGTGGGGAATGTTCAATCCATGGGAAAATCGCGGCAGCCGGTTTTTTGAAGGAGGCTTTGAAGGACGAAACGGGGGTTGTTGCGCAGGTAGCGACGCCAGAGTCGCCGCGGCTCCTGAAAGAGACGGTAGAGCCATTCCAGCCCGCTGCGTTGCATCCAGAGCGGAGCCTGTCGCGTGAGGCCGGCGTGAAAGTCAAACGCTGCGCCGACGCCGATCATGATCGGGACGGGGAGGCGCTCCAGATATTGCGCCATAAAGCGCTCTTGCTTGGGAGTGCTCAGGCCGACCCAGAGGAGGTCGGGGCGGGTGCGCTCAAGGAGGGCTTCGAGGTTGCTCTCCTCCTTCGCATCGAGCGGACGGAAAGGGGGGGTGTAGCACCCGGCGACTTCCAGACCGGGGAAGCGGGCTTGCAGACGCTCGCTTAACGTTTCGGCAACGCCGTCGTTACCGCCGTAGAAGAAGTGGCGCACACCCCGCTCGCGTCCTTCGTCACACAGGAGCAGCATGAGATCCGGGCCGTAAACGCGGTCCATCTCGTGCCGTCCATCGCACCACCCCATCCAGACCATCGGCATCCCGTCGGGGGTAGTCAGAAAGGAGCGGTTGAAGATCGTCTTGAGTGCCGGGTCGTCCTGCGCCTCCATGACGCCGTGGACACCGGTGATGGTGACATACCCCTTGCGTCGTGCGGTAATCGCCTCAAAGATCCGATCGCGTGCGAGCGGGAGGTTGAGAGCCGAGATGCCGACACCGAGGACGTTGACCCGGGCGGTGGAAGAGGAGGCGGGAGGGGGCTCCTTCATCTCCACGGGAGGGTTCACGCTGCGGGCGGATTGGCCCGGCGGCGGTAAAGGATGACGACATGCCCGACGACCTGCACGAGTGCACTTCCGGTCGCTTCGGCGAGTTGCTCGGCGACGGCGTGGCGTTGCTCCTTGAATTCGCCCCCGAGCTTGATCTTGACCAGCTCGCGCAGGGCGAGTTCCTCACTCACGGCGGCGGTAAAGGCGGGGGTGATCCCGTTGCGGCCAAGGGTAATGGCGGCTTGAAGGAGTTGGCCTTCGCTCCGAAGGCGACGGCGTAGGGCGGGTGTAAGCGGTGGTTGCAAGATGTGGGAACAATAACCGGTGGTTACTGGTTTTTGAAGATGTTTTCCGAGGCGAGGAGCTGATCCTGCATCCCGAGGAGGAGCACTTGATCGCCCCCTTGGAGGACTTCGCTCGCCGAGGGGTTGACGATGTTGTTACCGCCGCGTTCGATGCCGACGATGCTGGCACCGGTCGACTGACGCAGTTTGAGGTCGGCGATGCTCTGGCCGACGACCCAAGTGCCATCCTCCACGGTGACGGTGCGCAACTGGGCATCGCGCAGAAGCGGCGGGAGGGGAGCGGCGGCGGCTGGTTCGTGGTGATGGTCCGGCGTGGTGGAAAAGGTCTCCAGCAGGGCGATCTGCGCCTTGGCGTAAACGCGGGTAAAGAGGCGGCGAAGCAGAATCCCGGCGACGACCAGCACTAGCCCGAGGACGACCAGCACATTCCATGACGGGAGAATGGCGGAGCTAAGGACCAGCGTCACCATCACTAACCCCGCCAGCCCGGCGACCATGACGGTTGAGGAGATCACCCCGCGCAACCCCGAGGTATTCGGACCAGCGGCGGTTTCCGAGACGCTCATCTCCGAGACGAGCATCCCCATCGCCTGCAATTTGCGGAAGATGGCGATGAACATCGGCAGACTCAGGATCGTAGCGCTTAGCCAGAGGATCGCCTTGAGGCCGTTCTCACCCCCCGGGACTTCCGGCCACCACGCCATCCCTGCCTTTTTGCAGGAGGCGGCGGCGATGAAGACCGCCATGATCAGGAGAAGGTTGAGGCCGATCTGCCAGCCCCATTTTTTGAGGAGCGTCGCCCCGAGGCTACTCTTGCGGCTGGAAAATTCGCCCACCCAGCGGGTGTAAGCTTCGAGGTAACGCTTGAGCGGCGTCGGCGCAACCCGTTCGAGGAAGGTCACCATCGGGTCCGACCATTGGATCAGGAACGGAGTCAGGAGCGTCGTGATGGCCGAGACGGCGACGGCGATCGGGTAGATAAAGTGGCTGGTCAACCCGAGGCTCAAGCCCAGACCGGCGATGATGAAGGAAAACTCCCCGATCTGCGCCAGCCCCATGCCGACGCGCATCGAGGTGCGGGTATCATTCCCGGCCATGAAGGTGCCAAAGAAGCAGGCGACCACCTTGCCGAAGACAACGGCGAGGGTGATCACGAGGATCGGCAACCAGTATTCAAGGATCTGCGCAGGGTCGATCAGGAGGCCGATCGAGACGAAGAAGACGGCGCTAAAGACATCGCGCACCGGGTGGGTGAGCATCTCAATCTTCGCAATCTGCCGCGCCTCCGCGATAACGGCGCCGATCAGGAACGCTCCGAGCGCCACGCTGTACTGGAGCCAGTGCGTGATGAGACAGACCCCCAGACAGAGTGCCACGACGGCGAGGAGGAGGAGTTCGTTGCTCTTGAAGCGGGCGACGAAATCGAGAAAACGGGGCACGATCATCAACCCGAAGATCAGCACGACGCCGAGGAAGGCGCTCAGGTGCGTCACCGTGGTCATCACTTCCAGCGGAGCGAGCGAGCCGGTGACTTTGTAACCGGAAATGAGCGCGAGGATCAGGATGCCGAGGATATCCTCAACGATCAGGATGCCGAAGATCAACCCGGCAAAGCGCTCTTTGGTTTTCCCCATCTCATCGAGCGCTTTGATGATGATGGTCGTCGAAGACATCGCCAGAATCGCCCCGAGGAAGAGGCTATCGACTTTGTTCCACCCGAAGAGGAGGCCGATCTGGTAGCCGATCCACCCCATGAGCATGATCTCCATGGAGGCCCCCATGACGGCAGTGCCGCCCACCTCCCTTACTTTTCGTAGACTGAATTCCAGCCCGAGGGAGAACATCAGGAAGATGATCCCGAGTTCGGAGAGAGTGTTGATCGTCGCCTGATCGGAGATGAAGGAGAAGGGAGGGGTGTGCGGCCCGATGATCAACCCCGCCGCGATGTACCCAAGGACAACCGGTAGTTTAAGATAGCGAAAGAGAATGCTCGTCAGCGCCCCTGCGACGATGACGATCGATAAGTCCTGAATGAGCGTGCCGTGCGACATAACGTTCGGTGGCTTCCCCGAGGGCATCGCCGCCAAACCCCGGATTCCAGTAGGCTCCGGTCGCTGCCGGTCACCCTGAAATCATGAAGCAAGTCTGCACTTTGCAACTCGTCGGAAAGTTGTCCGTTGGAAAACTACCCGCCGGGGTGATCTGGTTTCGAGTCTTTTCCGACAAATTTTTTCAGGCAGTGTCGTCGCGAGATGGCAGATCGAGTTCGTGACGCCGCTTCCTAAAGCTCACGCAACGTTTCTTCGTAGCGTGCCATTAACTCTTCAAAGGCGAGCAGCAGGGCGTCGCGTTCGCTCTCCGGGAGCTTTTCGGCTTCGAGCCGTCGGGAGAACACCGCGCGGGGCGAGGCGAGGAGGTCATCGGCCTGCGTCTGCTCCTCGGCTTCGAGGGAGAGCGGCCCACCGACCGGTTCAGTCTGGACCCGGACCACCTCAAAGGGGCGTCCTTGAGCGGCGCGGCGGACTTCCTCAAAGAGACTCTCTCCGCCGCCGGTTCCGGTCACGGTGATTTCGACCCATGCCGGGAGCGGGGCCTGCGGAGGGGTCAGCGTAGCGAGTTCTACTGCCAGTCGTTCGCGCGTGGTGCGCAGGGAGAGGAGCGGACGGGCGAGCGGGACGGGAAGGGGGCGTTGGGCAACGAGCTGCCCGGCTTCAAATTCGAGCAGACGGACTTCGCGGGGATGGGCCGCTTCGGAGAAACCAAGCGCCACGGGTGAACCGGCGTAGCGCAGATGTTCGCGCCCGCCGATGGCTTGGGGGCGATGGAGATGGCCGAGCGCCACGTAAGCAAACTCCGGCGGGAAGGCATCGGCGGCCATGGCACCGAGGCCGCCGATGTGGATGTCGCGTTCGCTATGGCTGGTTGATGCGCCGAGGGCGGTCAGGTGTCCGGTGGCGACGATCGGCAAGCCCCGCTCCCGCCATGGACGGGCGGCATGTGCGGTATCAGCGTAGATTTTTGCTAACCCGGCGCGGAGTTCCGCCGCGATTTCGGCGGCGCTTTGGCCCGGTTGGCCGGTGCGCAACTCCCGCTCCCGAAGGTACGGGATGGCGGCGAGCAGCAGCGCAGGATTTTCAGCATCGGGATACGGAAAGAGGAGGGCGTTCCAGTCGGTTTCCCTTCCCGGGAGGAGCGGGAGCTGGCCGACAACATCGGCGCGAATGACGCGGAGCAGATCACGCGGAGATTCGAGATGTCCCGGGGAGTCGTGATTTCCGGCGATGATCGCCACGCGCGGACCGCCTCGCCGATAGAGGGTGGCGAGGAAGTCGAAATAAAGCCGCACCGCACTCTGCGGCGGGGTGGCCGAATCAAAGAGATCGCCTGCGATCACTAGCAGGTCGACCTCCTCCTCCAGCAGCCGCTCTTCGAGCCATTGCAGGAAGAGGGCGTGTTCGGCGCTTCGGTCGAGGTCACCCAGCGTCTTCCCGAGGTGCCAGTCTGCGGTATGAAGCAGCCGGAAACGGCGGGAAGGGGCTGGGGTCGACGTCGACATGGCCAATCTCTACCGGGACCAATCCTTTAGCAACGCTTCGAGCTTCTCGCGCGTGAGCGTGAAGGAGGAACCGGCGGGGTTGATCACCGCACCGTGGCAGCTCGGCTGATCGAGGATGAATTGCCACGCTTCCGCAGCGGCGAGGTTGATCGCCTGCACCGGATCGCTCGTCCAGGAACGGAGCGAGTCCAGATCGGTAAAGAGCGGGAGGAATTCGCGCTCCTCTTCATCGAGACAGATCAGAAACTGGACAATATCAAACCCTTCTTCGTCCTGCTCGCTCTCTTCCTGATCGAGCGGGATCGGGACGATGAAGACGGCTTCCTTGAGGGCCTCAAGGAGAGCGGCGAGGGTGTCATCTTCCGCGCGCTCCTCGAAGGCTTCGAGCGCTTGGGCGAGAGCGGTGTTCTCTGGTGCCGCGGCTCCGTCGAGTTCTTCGAGCTCTTCCCATTCTCCATCTTCATCGAGGTCGGCCTCTTCGTCCTCCTCGCCTCCGGGTGGGTTGACGTCCATGCCGTCGTAGCTCTCCAGTTCGTACTCCAGCGCGAAGGCTTCGTATTGCTGGTTGCGGGCGTAGAGTGATTCAGGAGTATGGATTTCGAGCTTTTCGATGCGGAGGATGTAACCTTCCTGCGCTTCGTCTTCCTCCTCTTCGCTTTGGTAGATGCCGACGACGGAGACTCCGGTGGCCTCCAGCGCTTCCGCTGCGGCCTCCAGTTTCTCAATCGAGGGGGAGGTGAAAAAATACCCCCAGAGAAGTTCGCCGTCGACGTTCCAGTCCGTCTCGTCACGAAGCCCTTTGAAGAGTTGCTGAAGTTGTTCCAAAGTGATCGGTTCCATTGCCCGAGCAAAATTGCAGCGAAAGCCTTCCGTGACAATCACGGAAAGTATTCCCGATGCTCTTTTGAGGGGTGAGCAAATGGGGATTGCACGACACCCCTCGGGGGGTGTATGCAAATAGGGCAATGCCAGGCTCCCGCGACCCCAACAAAAAACTGGCTTCCTTCTGGATGCACAAGGATATCTACACCGCCCTCGGTGTCGTCACCAAGGTGAGTGACCAGACGATGACGCGGTATATCCTCGAAGCGCTTGGGGCAAAGATGGGGTTTACCTTGAACGCAGACGGCGATCCGGTGGGGCTTGATCTCGCCCGGTTGACTCAGGAGGCTTTCGAGAAAAGCAAGCCTGCGGCACGTTCGGGGACGGGCCGCTCCAAACGGCGCTAGATGGGCGTCTGATGGAAGCCGCAGCGGGCCGCTCGCCCCTGTGGTGACAGAGGGGGGAAGAGAAAAAGGGAGGAGAAGCTCTCCCGGCATGCTGCTATTCCGTTACGGATCGTGCAACAAGTTGGCAGAACGGCGGGAATGTTACATTCCTTTATAACGTCGTCGTAACGTTTGTAAAACCTCCTTAATCATGACGCAGGATCTCTTCGATATCCTCCGGCCGCGCATCAATGCAAGGGTGTTGGAGATTGTGAATGAACATTTAAGCGATGAGCAGATAGGACTGCTGCTCGTCAAACTGATCAACCCGTATGCGGTGCTCTCGCAGCAGGAGGAGGCGAAGCTTCGCGGGGTGGATCGAAAGACGCTCCGGGGGATGAAGGAGCGCGGGGAACTCCCGGCGTCATTGCCGGGAGAGGGAGGCGTCAAGGGAGAAGATGCCCCAAATCGCCGCAAAGCAGGGCGGCATCGCCTCAAATCTCCCCATCGGGCAAAACCGGAAGGAGAGATGATGTAATCTCTGATGCCAACGACCGGCTTTTAGGAAGAAAGCTTTTATTTCATCACTTGCATGGACCGCCTGATTCTCTCTTTGACTCCCGCCCAATGTCGCGCTTTGGCGCGGTTACTCTCCCATCATGCCGCCGCTTGGGCGGAGGCGGAGGGTCGTCATCCTGAACCTTCTCTCCCGGAAGAGGAGTTGGAGCCGGACGATTTTGAGGAACTCGCCGCGTTGCGTCCGTTACTCGCTGCGTTCCGCAGTGGGCGGTGACTTCCCTTCGCGGTACGCCTGCCAGAGAAAGAGCGCTGCCGCCGTGCAGATACAGGCGTCGGCGACGTTGAAGGCAGGCCACGGGTTGGCAAACCGGATGTGGAGATCAACGAGAAGGAAGTCGAGGACGGCGTTGTGAACGAGCCGGTCAGTCAGGTTCCCCAAAATGCCCGAGAGCAGGAGTGCCCACCCCATGCGGCTCACACCGTCGGGGAAGAGATTGCGCCGCGCCAGTACCGCGAGCACGATGAGCGCGATGGCCGAGAGTGCGGTGAAAAACCAGTTGCTCTCCGAGAAGATGCTAAAGGCCGCCCCGGTGTTGTACCAGTGGACGAGGTAGAACCAGCCGGGGATGACCGCCACCTCACCCACATCGCGCTCAATGGTATGATAAACGGCCCATTTGGTCGCTTGATCGAGCGCGTAGAGCGGCAGACTCACCCCGACAAAGCGGCGCAGGTAGCTGGTCGGTGGGCTGGATGGCGGCATGGAAGGGGTGTGGGGCTTTTTAGGGAGCACTCAGGCGTCAGGCGTCGACTGGGCGACCACATCGGCACATCGTGCGCAAAGCTCGGGATGGTCGTCCCGGGAGCCGACTTCCGGCTTGTGCCGCCAGCAGCGGGCACATTTGCGGTGGGCCGTGCGGGTGAGACGTGCCGGGGCGTTCTCTTCCCCGTCTTCAAGGCTCAGATTGCTCAGGATGAAGAATTCCTCCAGTTCGGCCTGATGCTCTTTCCAGCGACCGAGGAGGATCGGATTGCCGAGCGGCAGGGTGACGTCGGCTTCCAGCGCATTGCCGATGAGCTTCTCCTTGCGGGCCGGTTCGACCGCCTGTGCGATGGTTCCACGAAGGGCGAGGAGGGTCTCCACTTCGGCCTCAACCTCCGGCTGGAGCCATGCGGGGTTGCCCTGCGGGAAGCTCTCCAGATGGATCGGATCACTTGCCCCGGCGTATTCCCATGCTTCGTCCGCAGTGTAGACTAGGATCGGAGCGAGGAGACGGGCGAGGGCGTCGAAGACGGCATGCATCACCCGTTGAGTCGCCCGGCGGCGTGGCGAGTCGGGGGCGTCGCAATACATCCGATCTTTGGTGATGTCGATGTAGAGGGCGCTCAAGTCGACGGCGCAGAATTGGTTGAGCGTCTGGTAAACGCGGCGGAATTCGTAAGCATCGTACGCTTCGCGGCAGGTCGAAATCACCCCCTGAAGGCGGGAGAGGACCCAGCGGTCGACGGTGGTCAGGCCGGGGTCGGCCTCAACTGGGCCGGAGACGGTTTTCGCGTCGAAATCGTTCAGGTTGGCCAGAAGGATGCGCAGGGTGTTTCGGAAAAGGCGGTACGCCTCCCCGAGCCGCGTGAAGGCTTCTTCAGAGAAAGGAACCTCATCGGTGAACTGCACGCTCGAAACCCAGAGGCGGACGACATCCGCGCCGTACTTGCCGACGAAATGCTCGGCATCCATCGGCTTCTTGTAACTGCTCGATTTGGAGATCTTCTTCCCGTCGCGGTCGACGACGAAGCCGTGGGTGATGACCGTGCGGTAGGGGGCGACGTCGTGCATCGCCACCGAGGTCATCAGCGAGCTTTGGAACCAGCCGCGATGTTGATCGGTCGCTTCAAGATAGACGTCAGCCGGGAAGTGGAGTTCCGGGTGCTTTTTGACGACGGCGGTGTGCGAGACCCCCGAATCAATCCAGACATCGAGTGTATCGTTACGGCGGCTGCTCCCTTCGGGAAGATCGACGGCTTGCGCCCACCAGGCATCGTTTTTTTCAAACCAGAGGTTGGTCCCGTCGCGTTCAACGAGATCTGCCACTTTGCGGGCGATTGCGGCGTCGAGGATCGGCTCCCCTTCCGGCGTGTAAAAGACCGGCAGCGGGACGCCCCAAGTGCGCTGGCGCGAGATGCACCAGTCGGGCCGTGCTTCGACGGTGCCATGGATGCGGTTGCGGCCCCAGTGCGGGAGCCATGAAACGTTGTCGATCGCCTCCAGCGCCTGGCTGCGGATGGCGTCGATGCGGATAAAGAACTGCTCGACGGCGCGGAAGACGACCGGTGTTTTCGAGCGCCAGCAGTGCGGGTAGGAGTGGAGGTAATCGTTGCGGCCGAGCAGAGCGCCGAGGCCCTCAAGGTGGGCGACGACCTTCTCGTTGGCATCGAAGACGTAAAGCCCGGTCCACTCCGGCACGCCGACTTCATCGGTAAAAGCGCCGCGATCATCGACTGGCGAAAGGACCGGCAGGCGGTACTTCATCCCGGCCAGATAGTCATCCGAGCCGTGGCCGGGGGCGATATGGACGCCGCCGGTGCCGCTCTCCAGCGTCACGAAATCAGCGAGGATGACTTGTGAGGTCCGCTCCAGAAAGGGGTGGCGGGTTTGCGTTCCTTCGAGTTCCTCGCCCTTGCCGCTCCAGAGCGGTTCTTCTCCGGCGACCGGGGTCCAGCCGGTGGCGGCGCCGAAGGCTTCGATCAACCCTTCGGCGAGGACGAGAGTTTCGCGGCGACCGGTTGCAGCGTGCTCGAAAGCGCGGGCGACATAGCGGTGGCGCGGGTGAACGGCAATGGCGACGTTGGCCGGGAGGGTCCACGGCGTTGTAGTCCAGATCGCCATAGCGGCCTTCTCCGCCAACGGCCCGGAGGTGATCGCAAAGCGCACAAAGATCGCCGGGTCGGTCCGATCGGCGTATTCAACCTCGGCTTCTGCGAGCGCGGTCTGTGCACCGGTGCTCCAGTAGACCGGCTTTTTGCTCTGATAAACGAGCTCTTTTTCGACGAACACGGCGAAGCTGCGGATGATCTCTGCCTCGTACTCCGGCGCGAGCGTGAGATACGGGTTCTCCCAGTCGCCAAGAACGCCGAGCCTGCGGAATTGCCGGCGCTGGATGTCGATAAATTTGCGGGCGTAAGCCTCGGACTGGCGGCGGATCTCCAGCGGGGAGAGACCGCGCGATTCTTTGACGACCTTGAATTCGATCGGCAGCCCGTGGCAATCCCAGCCGGGGACATACGGGGCGCGGTGATCGAGCATCGTCTTCGATTTGACGATGACGTCCTTGAGGATCTTGTTGAGCGCCGTCCCCATATGGACATCGCCGTTGGCGAAAGGGGGGCCGTCATGAAGGACAAAAAGCGGGTCGGCGGCGTGCGCGGCCAGAATCCGGTGGTAGAGCCGTTGGGCTTCCCAGCGGGCGAGGCGCGCCGGTTCGCGGGTAATGAGGTCTGCCTTCATCGGGAAGTCCGTTTTGGGAAGGTTCAGCGTCTCTTTATAGGATGTACTCATGGCTCAGGCTTTGGCGTAAAAAGGAGCGAACCGTAGCAGGCGCTCCTTGAGTGGTCAATTCCGGTAATTGGCGGTGATTTTGATTGCGTTGAGCCCCCGCGTTGGGCCATTGACAAAGGCTTCCCATATGAAACAGGCCAAAACACACCGTGTCGCCGTGGTCGGGTGCGGCGCTCTCGCCCAACATGCTCACCTCCCCAACACGGTGGCCAATCCCCGTTTGAAGCTCGTCGCCACGTGCGATGTTGACCCGCAGGTCGCCGCCGAGTGCGCGCAGAAATTTGGCGCCCAACGCCACGAAACCGACTGGCGGCGCATCGTGGAGGCGGACGATATCGATCTCATTATCCTCGCGACGCACATTAACCTGCGCGGGGAGTTGATCATCCCGGCGCTCAAAGCCGGCAAGCCGGTTTACACGGAGAAGCCGCTTTCCGCGAGTCGTGAGGAGATGGTGGCGATCATTCGTACCGTTCGCGAAACCGGAGTGCCGGTCTGTGTGGGACACAATCGTCGTTCCTCCCCGGCGGTGCAGGAATTGGTCCGTTTGATCAAAAAGGCGCGTACTTCGACGGAGGTCGTCCGTCCTTCGGTCGATCGCAGCCCGGATCGCCGCCCGATCGCCGAGCAGGGGCAGACGCAGATTCTCATCCGGATCAACGACGACGTGCGGAGCTGGAAGGATTGGATCTTCTGGGACGAGGAGGGGATCATGTTCGCCGAGATGGTTCACTTTATTGATCTCGCGCTTCTCTTCCATAACTCCCCGCCGGTGAAGGTCTATGCGGAAGGCTCTGCCCGGGGCAATTTTGTGATGACGCTGCGTTATGCCGACGGGTCGATTGCCAATTTTCACCATACGTTGGTCGGTAACTTCGATTATCCCAAGGAACTCTTCGAGGTGACGCTCAATCAGGTCAGCCTCGCCATGGAACAGCATATTGAAGTGCGCCAGTGCGGGTTGCCTGATGAGCCGCTCGTGCGGACCTTCCCGTTTGAACCCGCTTCGGCGCAATGGGTCGAGGGGGAGGGGGTGAGTGCCTATTATGCAGGGTTGGAGAAGGAGCACGCCGCCGCTGCTGCCGAAGGGCGACCGCTACGCTGGATCAACGTGATCAAGGGACACGCCGATCAGTTGGATCGTTTCGTCACCCACCTCGAAGGGGGGGGCGCTAATCCGTGTGATGTGGAGAGTTCCGTCCCGGTGAACCGTCTCGCGCTCAAGTTTCTGGAGTCGGTCCGGCTCGGATTGCCGGTCGCCGTTGGGCCGGAGGATTGGGATCTGCCCGGTTGATTCCCCGCCACCGGCGTGGGGGAAGGCTGGTTCAATTCACCGGAAGACGCGCGTTGGATTGACAAAAGTGCCGCAGTAACGCTTTTCTCTTCGCCAGCATCTCATTTTTTAACCATGAAGCTCTCCAATCTGCTCCCTGTCGCCGTTGCGGCGCTGGCCCTCGCTTTTCTGAGCGGCTGCGCCACGACGACCTCCACCTCCACGACGACGACCAAACGCCGGGGGGGTGACCCGGACCCGGTCGCTTATAAGCCGCGCAACCCGGCCAATGTTCGCGTCAAGGTCTCCTTGAGCAAGCAGAACATCTACGTGATGGAGGGGGACAAGCCGCTCTTCGTCGTTGCCACCTGTGTCGGCACTCCGCAGAAGCCGACGCCTAAGGGCAACTTCAAGGTGACGCGCAAGGAGAACTTCAAGCGCTCCTACTCCTACGGTTTCTGGGTCAAGGGTGATCTCATCCGTCCCGGCAAGAGCACGGAGCGCCCCGGCCCGGGTTATCGTTATGTCGGTTACCCGATGCAATACTGGGTCGAGTTCAAGCCGACTTACGGCGCTCACCTCGGCTACGTCTGGCCGGTGCCGCGCACGCATGGCTGCCTACGCCTGCACAAAAATTCCGCCGGGAAGTTCTTTGAACTCGTCCGCGTCGGCACGCCGATCCATATCGCCGATTCCCAGCCAGAGGATCTCACCATCGGTCGCGACGTGCCGCGTCCCACCGACTATAACGATCCTGATCCCGATCCGCATTTCATGATCAGCCCTCAGGTGTTCCTGCGCCCGGCAGGCTCGCAGTTGCAGGAATGGTGATTTGTCAGTAGTCTCTTCGGGTATGTCCACCACGATTCCCACTCCCGCGCCTGCCGCCAACCCTGCACCCAAGCCCAAGCGGGTCAATCTGCGGACGCCCGATGTCATGGCACGGGTGCAGGAGCAGGTTGAATCGCACTACCGGAGTGAAGTCGTCGAGCGGTTGCGCCAGAATGGTGGGCTGATCGAAGTCAACGGCCTGACGGTCAAACTCGCCAAGCAGTTCGGCTTCTGTTACGGGGTCGAGCGGGCGATTGATCTCGCCTACGCCGCCGCCAAGGTCTTTGAAGGGCGGCGGCTTTTCATCCTCGGGGAGATTATTCATAACCCGGAGGTCAATGAGCAGATTCATACCCTCGGCATTCGCAATATTGTTGAGGAAGGTGAACAAGCCAATGTCGATGGTTTGACCCCCGATGATGTGGTGATCGTCCCGGCTTTCGGGACCGACGTCACCACGCTCAACCGGATCAAAGAGGCCGGGTGCCAGATCGTCGATACGACGTGTGGTGACGTGATGAGTGTCTGGAAGCGGGTGCGGCAGAACGCCAACGCCGATCTCACCTCGATCATTCACGGTAAAGCGCAGCACGAAGAGACCAAGGCGACGGCCAGCCGTGCCTTGCTCGACGGAAAGGGGCATTACCTCGTCGTCCTGACGCTGGAAGAGACCGATTTCGTCTGTAATTATATCCGCAATGGTGGCAACAAGGCCGCCTTTTACGAGAAGTTCAAGGGAGCTTATTCGGAAGGGTTTGACCCCGATATTCACCTTCGGCGGATCGGTGTCGCCAATCAGACGACGATGCTTCGGGGTGAAACCGAAGAAGTGCAGCGGCGGCTTGAATCGGCCATTAAGGATCGCGACGGCGCGGAACAGGCCAAGGAGAGTTTCCGCTTCTTTGACACCATTTGCGGTGCAACGCAGGAGCGGCAGGACGCCTTGCGCGAGATGCTCGCTAACCCGCTCGATTTGCTGCTCGTGGTCGGTGGGTACAATTCGTCGAACACTTCTCACCTTGCGGAGATGGGCGAGGAGAAGCTCCCAACTTACTTTATCCGCAACGCTACGCGGTTGGAGACGCGTGAACGGATCTGTCACTACAACGTTCACACCCGCGAGGAGCAATATTCCGCCGATTGGTTGCCACAGTTGCCAATCACCATCGGGATCACCGCCGGGGCCTCCTGTCCCAATAATTTGATCGAAGAGACGATCCTGCGTCTTTTCGAACTGCACGGGGTCACGCGCGAACAGCTTCTTAGCCGCGCGGGATAAGTTGCGCTTCGGTCGGCTTAGTGCATCCGGGTGGTTTGGCCGGGTGGTGGACGACGGAAAAGCACTGGGGGGCGCTTGGGGCGTCATCCCTTTTTCCTAAAAAACGTGATCAGAAGAGATCGTTTTTTCCTTGCCTTTAAACATGATTATGAATTATGAATCATGAGATTAAAGATGCGGTTCTCCTTTTTAACTTCTCTATGATGACCCCCATTCGCGCATTAACCCTCGTAGGGCTGGCTGCCGGAACGTTCTTTGGAGCGGTTCCCGAAAGTCAGGCTCTGGTAATCAGGGACGACTTCAATACTTATACCCAAGGCTCGAAGCCTTTCGGTACCGAGTTGACAATCCCTTATGTTGAACCGACGCTGACCCCGCCTCCCGTCTGGACGACGATTATCGGCGGCGGGAGTGCTCTGCGCAGCGTCTCGATTCTTGACGCGACTCCGTATGAGCGCACTGGGCAGGTGATCGCTTTCAATACGGCGCAGGAGACCGGGACGGCCTATGCTTATACAAATGTAGCGCTTCCCGCCGGGCGGATCTGGTCTCAGAGCTTCGACTTTTATGTCGACTCCTTCACCCCAACCGACACTGGGAGCTTCATGCTTTCTGCTGCTTATTCATGGGATTTTCCAAACAATATCGCCAATCGCCTCTACGGGGTGAGCGTGCGCCAAACGACCACCGGGTCGCTGGAGGCGATCATGGAAGTGGCAACCACCGGTGTCGGTGCTGGGGTGGAGACGCGGGTTCTCAGTTCGCTGACTGCCGGGAAGTGGTATACTCTCACCATCAACGCCGACAATGATACCCAACGGATCAGTTTCTCTCTGGATGATGGGCAGAACGCCATTCACTCCGAGTCGTGGTATTATCGCGTCAATACGCACAAGGTTGACCGTTGGACCATCGGGCAGATGCATAGTAACGGAAGTGGTCTTCTCTTGATGGATGACTTCGAGCTTCAAACGGTACCGGAACCGGCGACAGCGTTGCTGCTCCTCCCCGCCATAGCGTTGTGGGTAGGATGTGCAAGGAGGAAGAAGGGATGAAATCGCTTTTGCTTCTGGCCTTTCTTTCAACCGCTCTCGCTGCTTTGGCTGCTCCATCGGTCGATTATTCGGTGAAGGAGGGCGAATCGGCGGAAGCGGCCCGCCAGCAATGGCATGCTGCGATGAAGGGGGAAAACCTCGCTCTGGGCCGCCGGGTGACCTTCTCCAATGAACCGCGCTACCCGCTCACGCGCAGTGAAAGTGACCGGATGGACCTCACGGACGGGGAGTTGGCTCCGCGTAAGGATGATCGCATCTGGTTTAATCAGGAAGCAGTCGGCTGGACCGATGCCGATCGCGGCGTGACGTTGATGGTTGACCTCGAAGAAGTGCAGCCGGTCGGTGGGGTAGCGATCCGTCTGCTCGGGGGGCGCGAACAGAGTGGTCTTGTCTTCCCGGCGCGAATTGAGGTGATTGCTAGTGAAGATGGGCGCACGTTCCATACCATTACCAGCAAAACCAAGGTGACCTTTAGCGAGAAGCAGGAAGCGGAACAAGCGCCGGATCGCTTCTTCTACCTTCCTGAAGAAGGGAGAGCCTATGTGGCGACCTTTGAGTTTTCGCTGGAATGCAAGGCGCGCTACGTCGGGCTGGTGATTACCTCCTCCGGGGCGCACCTTTTTAGCGATGAGCTAGCGATCCTCTCTGCTGCGCCGGAGGCGAAGATGAAGGCATTGGCCCAATTCCCTGAGCGCGTGATTGTTAATCGTGGGATAGCGATGCTTCCACGCGGGGAGGAGATCATGATCACGACCAATGTGGTGACTCCCAACTGGTTTGCCGTAACCGATGTCCGCGAAGAACGCACGCCGGTCTCCTTCGCGCTTGATCTACCGCCGGGCGTTTCGCTGGAGATGGGGGAGGGGCGCGCCGAACACCAGCCGCAACCTGACTATCCCAATCGCTGGATCATTAGTGATCTCTATCGCGGTAAGTCTCCTGCGTTTCGGCCGGTCTTCGGGCCGTTCTATTTCATCATCCAGCCGGGACAGAAGCTAGGGCCGGAAGCGAAGATCCGGGTTACCCCTCTTGATGAGGAGTCGGGCGATAACGTTCGGGAATTTCCTGTCGTCGGTCTGGAGATCCCCGCGTTGCCTTCCTTAGCGTTTTTTGACTTGAGCCTTAGCTGGTTTGAGGAGCATTATCAATATAGCTATCCTAGCTTCTTCAATGACTTCCGCAAACTGGGCTTTAATACGGTGAGCACCTTCCCCCGCAATCACCTTTCCGAAGATAGGCGCGAGAAGCTCCACGCTTTTGTGAAGGCTTCGCGGGAGAACGGTTACAAAGTCCTCTATAACGAGAGTCCCTTTCATGTGATGTGGAATCGGCATCAGGATCAGCCGGAGGTCCGCAATCAGTTGAAGGGCGGTCCCGGCAACAAGGCGTGTCCAAGTTACACTGGCAAGTATTATCAGGAGGAGATCGCAAGGGTGGCGGCTCATTCCAAAGAGATCCAACCCGATTATCTCTTCTTTGATATTGAGTTCTGGGATGAGGGGGCAAGGGAATCGGTGAACTGTACCCGCTGTCAGGAGCACTATCGTGCCTCGGGCGCGAAAGACTGGAAGAGCTTCCTAATTGCGCAGGGAACGCGGATGCAGCACGATTTGCGGCAAGCCATCGCCGGAACGACCCCCACAGGCGGAATGCCGCTCACGGGGATCTATGCGGCGGATGCGCAGCACGATCCCTACCATCAGGTCCATAGTATCACAGCGATCTTTCCTAATGAGGTCGATCTGATCCAGCCTTGCTATTACAATCAGGGCAACGTCAAAGCGGTGCATGAGGGGGTGCGTGCCAACTATCGCAAGTTCGGCCAGCGGGCGCAGATTCCGTGGCTGACGGCGGGGACTTACGGCACTTTTCCGCCCCATAAGCTCGAAGCGCAGATTCTGGAAGTGATGCTCAATGGTGGGCGCGGGGTGACGTACTATGCGTTTTGGGATTTTGATCCGATCCATTTCTATCACCATGCGAAGGCGTTCTCCCTCTTGGCTCCCTTTGAAAAGCTTTTCGCCAACGGGCAGGCGATCACGGTCGAGGGTTCAGCCCAGGAGTTGCTCTACACCGCTTTCGGAACGGCGGAGGAAGCTTTGCTCCTTTTAACGAATGAAACCGCTGGGGAGGTCAAGACGAAGTGGAACCTGCCCGGGCGGGAGCTAGTCAAAGTGCGTGATCTTATGAGCGGGGAAGAACTAGCCATCACAGCAGGGGAGGGCTTCTCCGTCCCGCCAGATCGCCAGCGCCTTCTCCATCTTCACCTCCGCTAACCCCACGTTATGGCACACCAGCGCATTTCTCCCTCCGACGCCCGTCGCGGTCTCACGATCGTGGAAATGCTGGTTTCCGTCGTGCTGCTCGCCGCGCTTGCCGTTCTGGGGATCAGTGTGACGGGGCGGCTCTCGCAAAAGGGCCGCGACGTCCGCTGTCTGACCCATCTGCGGCAGATTTGGTTGAGAACACTCACTTATTGTAACCAGCATAACGGCCGCTTTCCCTATGCTTTCCTCAAAGAGGAATACCGGTTTTGGCCGCAGGAGATCAATGATGCTGCAGGTGACGCAGACGTTCGTAGCTACCTTTGCCCTTCCGTGAAGGAGAGTGATGTTAATTCCGCATTGTTACGGGGAATCGGCGGTTTTGCCTTTGTGAGTTACGGGATCAACTTCGAGGGAATCAGCGCCAGCACCGGGGCCACTCCCCGATATACTCCCGCGCGGCTCTCTGATCTTCCTGAACCGTCCCGTGTGGTGGCGTTCATGGATTATGATGAACCATTGCAACCCGCCGATGGCTGGTATCTGGTTTATCCAAGCAAAGCGAAGGATAACTGGGAGGTATTCGCAAGGCGGCACGGGGGGAGGGTTAATGCTATCTTCTGTGACGGGCACGCCGCAGAAGTGACCAAAGAGGAGCTTTTCCCTCAACCATATCCCTACCGCGACCCACCTTGGGTAAGCTATCGCTATATCCGACCGCTTTGATCCTACCCTCGACAAAACCGCTTAATCCCGTAAGGCTGCTGCCATCATGCCAGAACGCAAACCGACTCCTTTGATCCAACGTCGCCCTCTCTATCAGCAAACGCTTGAGCAGGTACGCGCTATGTTGCGGACGCGCACACCGGGAGAGCGGATCGAGACCGAGCCGGAGTTGTTGCGGATGTTGGGTGTCTCGGTGTTAACGCTGCGTCGGGCGATGGGGGAGCTGGAGCGCGAAGGGATCATCGAGCGGCGGCAAGGTTCGGGGACGTTTTATCTCGGGGATCAACCGCTCGCCTCCAAGCATATTGCTGTCGTGCTCGATGTGGATGAAACCAGTGAGCATCTTTCGCCCTTTTTTGTTCACTCCTGCCGGGCAATCCGTCAGGCATTAGCTAAGGAGGGGCTTGCTTCGCGCCCTTATCACGGCAACCTGAAGATTGGGGTGGAGCCAACACGAATCACTTCTCAAGATTTCCTTGATGATGTCCGTCTCGGTCGGGTTTCGGGAATGATTAGCTATTTCACCCGGCGGGAACCGGGTTGGCTCGCTCTGCTTCGCAAACATCAGATTCCTTTCATTGATCCTGAGGCTCGCTATACGCTCTATCGGGAGAACACGTTTCTGCCGTGGGCGATTGATCTCGCGTTAAAGGGAGGGCGTCGTCGTCTGGCCGCGTTGACGTGGGAGAGCCCGACCGATCATCGCAATCCTTTTACCAAAGGGTTGATGCAACTGGTGGAGCAACATGATTTGAAGCTGGAACGGGCGTGGCTCGATGTTTCGGCAAACGGATGGGAGCCGGGGATGGGTTGGGAGCGGTTCCGGGACATCTGGCGGACGATGGAGGAGAAGCCCGATATGTTGATTGTCGGTGATGATATGATTTTTGCCGATGTTCAGCGGGCGGTGGTGGAGTTGGGGATTCGTGTGCCGGAGGAGCTTCTGGTGGTGGTGAAATCTTCTAATGTCTACCCGCTCAAGTTGGAGATTCCCACGGCGGTCTACCGCTTGGATGTACAGGCTGATGCTGCCTTTCAGGCTTCTCTGATGAAGGCTTTTTTGGGAGGGCAAACGCTGCCGGGGCCTTGGGATGGCGTTAATACGATTGAATTTCACGATATGGAACCGCTTTTGGAAACAGCTTACCAGATTCAACCTTCATGAAAGTAGCAACACTAGGGACAGGCGCGATGGGGCGCACGGTGATCGGGCATCTTCTTCAATCTCCATTAGTGACGGCCATTGTCGCTTATGATCCCAGCCCGACTTCTCTTCGACTGGCGCTGGAAGCTGGGGCGGTTCGGGCAACGGCTGATCTCCAAGAGGTATTAGATGATCCCGAAGTTGCCCTTGTCTTTATCACTGCCGCGAACCATGCGCATCACGATCTCGCCATCGCGGCGTTGCGGGCGGGCAAGGCAGTGATGTGTGAGAAGCCGATGGCGACCACGCTTGAGGAGGCGACGGCGATGGTCGAAGAGGCGGAGCGTCTCGGTCAATTTCTCCAGATTGGGTATGAGCTTCGCTATTCCCGCCTTTATAGCACGATCAAAGAATGGATCGACCGGGGGGACCTTGGAGAGATTCGTAATATTCAATGTAACTATATCTGCGGAGAATTCTGGGGGCGCGACTCGTGGCGCATCTATGCGAAAGGCTCCGGGACGATGTTCGGGGAGAAACTTTGTCACTATGTTGATCTGCCTCGTTGGTGGGTAGGTAGCGAGGTGGAGGAGGTTTATTCGCTCTCCTCGCCCAACGTGATTCCGTATTACGAGATTCGTGATAACTATCAGGCTACCTATCGCTTTGCCAACGGAGCCGCCAGTCATCTCACTTTCATGATGCCTTTTGCCAGTACGTCAGAAGGTGATCCGCTTCAGGATAGGATCGATCAGCAGAAGGACGATGGTCACGAGTTGCGTTATCTGGTGATGGGTAGCAAAGGAGGGGCGGCGACCGATCTTTTTCGACGGACGATCCGGCGTTGGGTCTATGGTGAGAATGAGAAAGGGTTCACTAGTACCATCGTGGAGGAAATCCGCTGGAAGCCGGAGGAGGATCACCTTTTCTACCATAACACCTTTGATCAAACCCATGACATCGTGCAGCGCGTCGCGCAGGGGCTGCCGCCACGGTTGTCGCCGCGCGATGCGTTAGAGACGATGAAGCTTTGTTCTGCGGCTGATCTCTCTGTGAACGAAGGTCGTACAGTGCGTTTGGAGGAGTTGGAGACGGGTAGCCATGAGCGACTTAAAACAGCACTCTGAGGAACTCCCCCCGGCGCTCATCGCGACGCCCAGAGAGGATGTGTGGTGCCATGAGCATCATGAAGCCTTGAACGCCAAGGCGTCGCGAGGTGGATTCGAGGTGATGCTATTGGGCGACTCGATCACGTGGGAGTGGGAGGCGAATGAGGCGACCGGTGCACCGGTCTGGCTCCGATTGGAACGGCTCCGGGCGGCGACGTTTGGCGTGAGCGGGGACCGTACGGAGCATCTCCTCTGGCGCTTGGAGAATGGGAACCTGCTAACGAGCGAGGCGCCGCGCGCGGTGGTTCTTCTGATCGGCACGAATAATATCGGCCAGCGTGGGGATGCGCCCGCTGCGATTGCGGCAGGGGTGGTAGCGATTCTGCAAACGGTGAAAGCTCGCTTTCCCGCAGCCAAACTCATCCTCTATGGCATCTTCCCGCGTGTCGGGGCCGAGGCAGCGGTTGATGCGACCAATACCGTTCTACGCGAGGAGGCGGGGCGGCTGGGGGTGGAGTTCGTTTCGCTTAACGCCGCCCTTTCTCTGCCCGATGGCTCTCCTGATCTTCGCTATTTCCGTGATGGGCTCCATCTCTCGGCCCACGGGTATGAGGTGTGGGCCGAGTCGCTCCTGACGATTTTGTGAGGGATCAGACGCTCTGCACGAGATCGCGCTCCGGGGTGATCCCCCAACGGGCGGCGACTTCGCGCAAGGTGTCGTTGAGTGGCCATTGATCAGCCACCTCTTCGCCACGGTAGAGCGGGTGCCCCCCTTTGAGCGCCATGCTCCCGGTGTTGTCGCCGAGAGCGGAGATCTCTGCGACTTCATCAGGGGTAAGTTTCAGGGCATCGCCAAGCGTTTCGAGGGCAGCGAGTTCGTCGATCTTTTCTTCGATGGAACGTGCTCCCTCGCCCGCTTCCTGAATGAGCGTCGGGATGACCGAGGCGACGACTTCGTGCGAGAGATCCCAAGCGCAAGCGAGTTGGAGCATCGTCAAACCCCGGCGCTCGGCGTAGGAGCGCAGTTTCTCCAGCTTCACATTTCCGGCTTCGACCCAGCCGGCGGGGCGATAGGCGCGGTGATCCATTTTACCAAAAAGATGCCCCGGCTTGACGTCGTCGTGGAAGATGCCGCCGTAGTCGACGACGCGGGTGATCACTTTGACGTTCGCTTTCTCCGCCGCAGCGAGGGCGAGACCGCCCGGCCATGGTTCAAAGGGACTCAAAATGAGCATGGCCCAGTCGATGCTGGAACCGAATTGCTCAAAAGCGTGAATCAAATCGAGCGTGAAGCCGTTGGCTGGCCCCGGTGCGATGCCGAGCCGCTCGGTCCGTCCGGCGCGGCGTTGCGCTTCGAGCCCTTCCCAGACCACCGGGCTGCTGTAACCGATCCGGTCCGGGTTATGGAGGAGGAGGAGGTCGAAGCGTTCGGCCTTGAGGCGTTCGAGCGAGCGGGCCGTCGCCATTTCGATATAGTCGGCGTATTGCCCTTGCGTACGGAGCGCGGGATCGGTGAAACGGGGGAACCCTTTGGCCCCCTGCCGCTCGCCGTGGTAGAAATCGTGACCGATCGCGCCGACCAGTGAGTAAGAATCGCGCGGGAAATCGGCGAGCGCTTTGCCAAGGAGGACGTCGGAGTCGCCCCCGCCGTAGACATCAGCCGTCATGAAGGTGCGGATCCCCTTCTCCCATGCCCGGCGGATAGCGGCAAGGTAGCGCGCTTCATCAAGTTTTTCGCCAAAGTTCATGAACCGGCCCCCGCTCCAGGTGCCGTATGCGGTCAATGTAGGTTCCATAAGATGGTGATAGGAAGGGTAGCCTTTTTGCACCTCCGGGGGCAATCCCGAGAGTGTTACTGCGTCAAAATGCCGCTTCTTTAGCTTTGGGCGGCGAGCCGTTCCCACTCGGCGGTGACTTTTTCGAGATCTTCGGCGATGGCGAGCAGGTCGCGGTTAAGTTCCATCGCTCGCCCCCCTGCGGCGTACGCCTCCGGCTTCTCCAATTCCTCGGTCAACTCTTTCTGGCGGCCTTCGAGTTTGAGGATCTGCATTTCGAGCGCATGGACTCTCTTTTCGTGATCCCGGCGGGCCTGTGCCTCGGCTTTGCGCTTGTCGGCTTCGAGCCGCTTTTGCTCCTTCATCTCCTTGAGACCGGGACCGCCCGGGGCGGTGGCGGCGTTTTTCTGCGGAGCGCGATCGGGCTGGGCGTTGGAGAGTTTCTCCCCCGCAGTCAGGGCTTCACGGGCGGAGGTGGCGCGTGATTTATCGAGGTAGTAGTTGTAATCCCCGGCGTAGGGGGTGAGCTTCCCGGCGCTGATGTGGAGCACTGTGCGGGCCATCGCGCGGATGAAGTGAACGTCGTGGCTGATGAAGATGAGCGTCCCTTCGTACTGGGAGAGTGCTTCGATGAGCGCATCAATCGAGCCGACATCAAGGTGGGTCGTCGGCTCGTCCATGAGCAGGAGGTTGGGCGGATCGAGCAGCAGCTTGACGAGCGCAAGACGGGTCTTCTCCCCACCGCTCAGGACGGAGACCGGCTTGAAGACATCATCTCCGGTAAATAGGAAGGAGCCGAGGACGGTGCGGGCGGCCTGTTCGGAGGGCGGATTCTCCATCTCCTGCACGCTTTCGAGCACGGTGCTGCGCGGGTTGAGCATCTCGACGCGATACTGCGAAAAGTAGCCGACCTTCACGTTATGGCCGACCTGTCGCTCCCCAGCCTGCGGCGTGAGGTTTCCGGCGAGGAGCTTGAGCAACGTCGACTTCCCCGCGCCGTTGGGACCGACGAGGACGGTGCGTTGCCCCCGCTCGGCCTCAAAGTTCATGCCGTCATAGATGAGCAGGTCGCCATAGGCGAAACCGATATTCTTGAGAGCGATGGTGCGGGTGCCGCTGCGGGGCGGCTGGGGGAAGGTGAAGTGGACGGTGCGTTGGGTGGAGAGCGGCGCGTCGATTTTCTCCATCCGGTCGATCTGCTTGAGCTTACTCTGGGCCTGAGAGGCTTTGCTCGCCTTGGCGCGGAAGCGGTCGGCGAAGCGTTGAAGCGTATCGATCTCCTTCTGCTGGTTCTTATAAGCGGCGAGGTGTTGCGCCTCCCGGGCTGCTTTCTCGGTGACGTACTGGTCCCAGTTGCCGCGGTAGCGATTGAGGCGGCGGTGGGCGATCTCGACGATCGAGCCGACGAGCGCGTTGAGGAATTCGCGGTCGTGCGAAATCATGAGGATCGCCCCCGGGTATTGGGTGAGATATTCCTGAAACCAGACGAGCGATTCGAGGTCGAGATGGTTGGTCGGCTCGTCAAGCAGGAGCAAATCGGGCTCCATCACCAGCAATCGTGCGAGATGCGCCCGCATGATCCAGCCGCCGCTCAAGGTCCGCGCCGGGCGGTCGAAATCCGAGGCGCGAAAGGCGAGACCGGCGAGGATGCGCTTGGCTTTCGGTTCCAACTGCCAGCCGCCGTATTCATCGAAAACGGCGAGGGCGTCGTGGTGCTCGGAGGCATCTTCCGGGGTGGTCGCCATGATCCGTTGGGCCTTGGCGAGTTCGGGGTGAATCGCCATGGCGAGTTCGAGGACGGTCTCCTCCCCGGCGGGGGCGCTCTCCTGCGGGAGGAAGCCGACGCTGGCGTTGCGCTCTAAAGAGACGCTCCCTTCGTCCGGGGATGCTTCCCCGAGCAGGAGGGAAAAAAGGGTCGACTTTCCCGCGCCATTGGGGCCAACGAGCCCGATCCTGTCGCCGCGATTGACTTGGATCGACGCTTTTTCAAAGAGAACGCGACCGCCAAAACTTTTACTGACCTGTGAAACCGTGAGCATGGAACTGACCGGGAGGATCAAGTGCCATCCGCGCCAGAGCAAGGAGAAACGCTCTGATCTTTGTTCCTGTTACGGCTGGGCAGGAGTGCGGATAACGATCTCGACGCGGCGGTTGATCTGCTGCTCCTCGCGCGAGCCGGTGGCGGGGGCAATCAGCTTGCTGCTCCCATAGCCGTGCGTGGCGATCCGGGCGGGGTCAATCCCGAGCTGGTCGACCAGCCATGCCTTGACCGCCTCGGCCCGGTCTTCGCTCAGTTGCTGGTTGTACTCGGGGTTGCCGAAGGAGTCGGAGTGTCCCTCGATGCTGAAGGTTGCTGCCGGGTTGCGTTTGATCAGTTCGGCCAGCTTGGAGAGCATGGAGAGCGATGCTTCGCGCAACTCCGTGCTGTCATACTCAAAGAGCGCTCCCCCCGGCATGGCGACCGGTGCAACCTCCCCGGCCAGCGGTCCGGCGCGCGAGAGGAGTTCATCAAGGTTGCTAAAACCGGGTTGTTCGGCGCCGACGCCTGCCTCGCCGATCTCACCGGTGGCGTGGGAAAGGTCGGTGCTCGGGGCGATCTTCGGCGCGTTTTCTGCCCCGACCCGATCGCGGATGGCGTCGAGTTCCCGTGCGATCTCGGAGTTGATCTCCGGTTGCGGTACTTTTGGGAGGGCGCCGCCGATCGGTTGCGGTTTTTCCTCCATCAGCGGTTTGATCGATTCTTGAGTCTCCGGGGTCAGGGTGACTTTCTCGGGTAGCGCCTCGACTTTCGGGCGCTCGTCGGGGAGGAGTTCGGGCATCGGCGGCTTCTTCTCGACGGAAGGAGCCGGTTCGACCTCAGTATCGAACGCACGCGGGTCGATCCGCGCCTGTGGCATGGTCATCGGCCGGGGGGCGAGCCGTTCGACGACCGGAGCATCGAGGCTGATTCGCTCCAGCTTGCTCGCATGGAAAACAAGCGCTGCGATCCCGTGCAGGATGAGCGAGGCTACCAACGCTCCGATAAACCAGCGGCGCAGGTGGTGATTCTCTGCATTCGCGGGGGAGGGGTAGGAGGTTTCCATAAAAAGGGGTGATGGAGCAAAGGGGAGCCTACACGAGAGCCGGGCGAGACTCAAATGCGAAAAAAAAGCTGATGCCCGACGGAATGAACGCAAGGCATCAGCTTTTTTGAAAAAGGGAGTGGCTTACTTCGGTGGGAACTCGGAGAAGATCTTCTTCACCGCTGCCGTGATCCCCTTGCTTTGTTGCGCAGCCGTCAGCTTGCTGCTGCGGATTGGGGCTTGCGTCCATTCACGCCAGACGACTTCACGCTTGGTCGGGTCGATGATGTCGACGATCAGGATGCGGCGGTCTTTGCTGCCCGGGGCGTTGAGGTAGCGCTCGATGTCGGCCTGCTCGGCCTGCTCTTTGGCAGAGAGGCGGTAGCCGGCGTAGTTGTCGAGGAAGGTGGTCTCCTTGCCGTGTTGGATGATGACGTGGAAGGCGACGATCAGGTCGGTCGAAGCGCTTGGGTCTTCGCGATACCCTTTTTTATTGAGCTTGGCGCTGATTGCCTTTTCGACCTCAGCATGCCAGAAGGGGGCATTGGAGACACCGGCCTCTTCCGCAGCGGCGACCGCCTTGTCCGGCAGGAAGTGGAAGGTCTTCGGCGGGGCGAGTACTTCGGCTTCAGAACGGTGTTCGACGGTGGAGCGGTGGCGCGGTCCTGCGCAGGCGGAGAACAGGGAAGCGACCGTGAGCGCAAGAGCGATTGGTTTGAAATATCCCATAAGAAGAAAAAAGGTTGAGGTTGTGTTGGGGTGAGTCTGCCGTTTCGTGATGCGGTTGGCAAATCTGTTTTACAACCCCTTGTCGGTCACGGCTCCTTCGGAGGCGGAACTGACCAGTCGGGCATACTTCGCCAGCACGCCACGCCGGTAGAGCGGTTCGCGCGGTTTCCACGATTCAAAGCGGCGGGCGATCTCCTCCTCGCTGACGTGGAGGGAGATGGAACGCGCTTCGGCGTCGATGGTGATCTCGTCGCCATCTTCGACAATCGCGATCGCCCCGCCGGTGGCGGCTTCGGGGGTGATGTGGCCGACGACGAAGCCGTGGCTGCCGCCGGAGAAACGCCCGTCGGTGATCAGCGCGACCTCTTTACCCAGCCCTTTGCCCATGACGGCAGAGGTTGGCCCGAGCATTTCGCGCATCCCGGGTCCACCTTTCGGCCCTTCATAACGGATGACGATGACATCGCCCGCGACGACGGTGCCGTCGAGGATCGCGGTCATCGCCGGTTCCTCACCGTTGAAAACGCGGGCGCGTCCGGTGAAGGAGAGCCCTTCCTTGCCGGAGATTTTCGCCACAGCCCCTTCTTTGGCGAGGTTCCCATAGAGAATCACCAGATGGCTCTCCTTTTTGATCGGGTTGGAGAGCGGCACGATGATCTCCTGCCCTTCGGGATAGTCGGGAGCTTCGGCGAGGTTCTCTGCGAGAGTCTTGCCAGTGACCGTCAGGCAATCGCCGTGGAGGAGTCCGGCTTCCAGAAGCGTCTTCATCATCGGCTGAATTCCGCCGATGGCGACCAGTTCCGCCATCAGGAAGCGTCCGCTCGGCTTGAGGTCAGCCAAAACCGGGACGCGCTTGCCGATTTCCGTGAAATCATCAATTTCCAACTTCACGCCGCAAGCGTGGGCCATGGCGAGGAGGTGGAGCACGGCGTTGGTCGAGCCGCCAAGGGCGATGACGACGGTGATGGCGTTTTCAAACGCCTTACGCGTGAGGATGTCGAGAGGGCGGATACCAAGGCGCAGGAGATTTAAGACAGCGGCCCCGGCGCGGCGGCAATCGTCGATCTTGGCGTGGGAGACGGCGTCTTGGGCGGAGCTACCGGGGAGCGACATGCCGAGCGCTTCGATCGCACTCGCCATCGTGTTAGCGGTGTACATCCCGCCGCAGGCACCGGGCCCGGGGATGGCGACCTCTTCGATGAGTTGCAACTCTGCGTCGTCAATCTTGTGGTTGGCATGGCTGCCGACTGCTTCAAAGACGGAAACAATGTCGAGCTTGCGTCCGACCAGCGCGTCGGCCCGCTCTTTATTAAGACGGTTGGCGGCCAGAATGCCGGTGAGGCAGCCGGGGAGGATCGTCCCGCCATAGACGAAGACGGCGGGGCGGTTGAGGCGTGCCAGCGCGATGATGCAGCCGGGCATGTTCTTGTCGCAGCCACCGATGGCGACGACGCCGTCAAACCCTTCACAGCCGACGACGGTTTCGATCGAATCGGCGATCACCTCGCGCGAGACGAGGGAGTATTTCATCCCCTCGGTCCCCATCGAGATGCCGTCGGAGATGGTGATCGTATTAAAAATGACCGCCTTGCCGCCCGCTTCGTCTGCTCCGGAGGCCGATTCGATGGCGAGCTTGTCGATGTGCATGTTGCACGGCGTGACCTGGCTCCAGGTCGAGGCGATGCCGATCTGCGGCTTGTTGAAATCTTCGCGCTTGAAGCCGACGGCATGCAGCATGGCGCGGCTGGCGGCCCGGTCGGGCCCGTCGGTCACTTGGGAGGAGAATTGGCGCAGATTGGGTTCTTGATTGGAAGTGCTCATCTCGTTTGCAAAAAAGGTGGGAAGGTTGGGGGGAGACGCTGATCAAATCCCGGGCGTGAATCAAGTCGCTTTGTCACGGGAAATCGCGGTTGGCTTCTCAAAGGCCGGAGAGTGAGAATGAACTTTCTGATTTTCAAAAGCAATTTGCGATTGAAATTCTTTCTCATCCGCCTAGAGTCGCCACTTCCTTTGGTCCAAACACACACGCATGCTTCGTCAATCACCCGAGTTGAAAATCTTTAGCGGCTCCGCTCACAGGGAGCTTGCTCACCGGATTGCCCATTGTGTCGGCACTCGGCTGGGCGATGCTACCGTCGATTCCTTCCCTGATGGGGAGACGTTTGTTAAAATCAATGAAAACGTCCGCGGACGCGATGTTTTTATTGTGCAGCCGACCTCGCCACCGAGCAACCAGAACCTGATGGAGTTGCTGATCATGGTCGACGCTGCCCGTCGTGCCAGCGCCGCGCGGATTACAGCAGTGATTCCGTTTTTCGGGTACGCCCGACAGGATCGCAAGGATCAGCCGCGCGTTCCGATTACGGCGAAGCTGGTCGCCAACCTCCTGACCGCAGCGGGGGTGGATCGTGTCTTGACCGTTGATCTTCATGCGCAGCAGGTCGCCGGGTTCTTTGACATCCCGGTGGATCATCTTTTTGCCCTCCCGGTGCTTCACAAGTATCTGAAGACGAAGTTTACAACCGATGTCGTCGTGGTCTCCCCTGATGTCGGTGGCCTCAAGATGGCCAGCGCCTATTCTCAGGCTCTCGGGACCGGTTTGGCGATCGTCGCCAAACGCCGCAAGAGCGCGACGGAGATCGAATCGCTCTACGTGATCGGTGAAGTCGAAGGGCGCGATGTTCTTCTCATTGATGATTTGACCGAGACCGCCGGGACGCTCACCAGCGCCGCCAAGCTTCTCAAGGCCCACGGGGCGCGCTCGATTTGCGCCGGGGTCTCCCACGCCGTTTTGACGCCCATGGCGGTCGAGCGGCTTAAAAATTCGTGCATCAGTGAGTTGATCACCACCAACAGCGTCCCGGTGCAGACCACCCCGGAATCTCCGATCACGGTCTTGTGTATTGCAGAACTCCTCGGCGAAGGGATCAAGCGGATTCATAACGATGAATCCGTCAGTTCGCTATTTGAAATCAACGGAAAACAGTAAGTTATGGCCAAACAAGTCAAGCTAGCCGCCCAGCCCCGTTCCGAAACGGGCCGCACCGCGGTCAAGAAAATCAAAAGTGCAGGGTTTGTACCTGCGGTGATCTACAGCAACGGTGATCCCGCCGTTCACCTCAAAGTGGTGACGCGCGAGATTGATACCCTTCTGGCGAACGCCGCCGGGGAACACTTCCTCGTGGAACTCTCCATCGAAGGGGAGAGCAAACCGCGCACGGCGATCGTGCAGGAAGTGCAGCATCACCCGGTCTCCCGTCGTACGCAGCATGTCGATTTTCAGGCTGTTTCCGCTGATCGCGAGATCGAAGCCTCCATTCCGCTTGAGCCGGTCGGTGAAGCCGTTGGCGTCAAGAGCTACGGTGGTCTGCTCGACCAGCTCATCCGCAACGTGACGGTTCGCGCCTTGCCGCAGAACCTCCCGGCGGTGGTCAATGTCGACGTCACCGAACTCAACGTCGGTGCGCTCTTTCACATCAAGGATATCAAGCTGCCCGAAGGGGTCACCATCGTGGACGATGGGGAGATTGCCGTCTTCCACATCGCTGCGCCGCGTGTCGTCGCTCAGGCTGCTGCCCCCGAAGGCAAGAAGAAATAATTCGGCCTGATCCGGCTGCCTGCCGCGCCTCTTCGCCATGGAGCCACCCTGTTTCCGCCTCATTGTGGGACTTGGAAACCCCGGGGTGGAATATGAGAAGACACGGCACAACGTCGGGTTCATGCTGCTCGATCGCCTTGCCGCTCTCGATGGCTCCACTTGGAGCCGCAGCCGGGAGTGGCAGGCGCAGACGGCGCTCTGGCAGGGGGTTCTCCTCTGCAAGCCGATGAGCTACATGAACCTGAGTGGCAAGCCGGTCGCTGCCGTGGCCCGTTTTTACAAAGTGCCGCCGGGCGAAATGCTGGTCGTTTATGACGAAATGGCGCTGCCGTTGGGGAAGCTCCGCTTCCGCTCCGAAGGGTCTGCCGGCGGACACAACGGCATCCAGTCGGTGATCGACCACCTTGGCACCCGGGCCGTTCCGCGCTTGCGGATCGGTATTGGCGAAGGGGCGGCGAGGGAAGGGGGGATGGTCTCCCATGTCCTTGGCCGCTTTTCAACCCGGGAGGTGCCCCTGCTGGAGGAGACGCTCATCGGAGCCACAGCGGCGGTCGACGCAGCCCGAACCCGCGGCCTGAGCGCCGCGATGAATGAATTTAACTAATCCCATGAAAAACCGTTACGAAGCACTCCTCATCCTCAACATCAAAGGTGGCGATGAAGCCGTCAAGGAATCGATCGACCGCCTCGAAGGCGAACTGACCAAAGAAGGCGCCTCCATTGAAGCGATCCAGAAGATGGATCGCCGCCCTTTCTCCTACGTGAAAGGCAAAGTGGAATCGGGCTTTTACGTCAACTTCATCTTTGAAGCCGAAGCGGCCGTGATTGATCGCCTGCGTGCGAAATTCCGCCTCGACGCTGAGGTTCATCTTCAGAACTACCGCAAGCTCGCCGCGAAGAAGGTTGAGGCTGCTGCCTGATTGATCAGAGCGGGGGCGGGTACGAGAGTCCTGTCTTCATTCAAAGCAAAGAGGGAAGAAAGGAGGCTCCGGTCTTGGTAAAAAGACAGGAGTGGCCCGGATTCCCTTTTTTGCGCTTTGGCGTTGGGGTTGGTCGTGGTACAAGTGCGCCTGACTCTTCCGGGGTAGTCAGATGAGAAAGGGTGGTCAGCCAATGGGTTTAACGCCCCCTTTATTTTCCCGGTTTTTCTAACCCAAACTTCACCTTTTTTCCTCCAAGGAGCATTAAGAAAAGCTTATGGCCAGTCTCAATAAAGTGATGCTGATCGGTAACCTCACCCGCGACCCTGACATCCGCTACACCCCGAAAGGGACCGCTGTGGCGGAGATCGGGCTGGCGGTCAATCGGCGCTTTAACGGGGAGGGGGGCGAGAAGCGTGAGGAGGTCACTTTTGTGGACGTCACCCTTTGGGGGCGGACGGCGGAACTCGCCGGGCAGTATTTGCGCAAAGGACGCCCTGTTTACATTGAGGGACGCCTCCAGCTCGACACTTGGGATGATAAGCAGACCGGGCAGAAGCGGAGCAAAATGCGAGTGGTGGGCGAGGAGATGCAATTCCTCGGAGGCCGTGATGAAGGCGGCGGCGGTGGAGGCGGCGGCAATTATCGTGGCGGCGGGGAAGGGGATTATCCGCCCACTGAAAGTCGTTACACCCAGCAGCGCCCTTCTTCATCCTCCCGACCAACCCCTCCGCCGAAGCCACCGGTCGACCCCGATCTTGATGCCGAGGACGACGATATTCCGTTCTGAGGAACGACGCCTTCGTTAAACCCGCCTGCCGAATTTTTTCTCCAGCTCCGGGTAGGAGAGTTGGATCATGGTCGGTCTGCCGTGCGGGCAACAGTATGGCAGATCACAGGCGAGGAGATCTTCAATCAAGCGGACGATCTCCGGCCCGCGCAGGTCGTCATTAGCTTTGACGGCGGCGCGGCAGACGGTCTTGGCGATCACCTCTTCGCCAAGCCGCAGCTTCGAGCTTTGCGTGCTGACGGTGCGCAGTTCATCAATCAACTCCCGCAAAAGCTGGAGCGGTTCGCGCGAGCGGACAAAGGGCGGGAGGCTATCGAGCTTCCACGTACCGTTGCCGAAGGCTTCGATGCCGATTCCCATCTTGTGCAAGGTCTCCAGATTCTGGGCGACCCAATCGCTATCCCGAGGGGAGAGCTGGAGGGTCGAGGGCATGAGCAACTGCTGGGAGGGGACGCCGCTTACTTCCATGCGGCGGCGCATTTCTTCAAAGAGGACCCGCTCGTGCGCCGCGTGTTGGTCGACAAGGACGAGGCCGGTGGCGTTTTCCATAACGACGTAGAGCTTCCCGATGACCCCCAGAAGCCGGTACGGTTTTTGGGTTTCATCACGCTCCCCCGGGACGGCAAAGCTGGTGACGCTCGGCGCAGGGACGACAGGGGGCGGGGTGAAGGAGCGCTCCGGCTGCGTCGACAAAACGGGCGGCGCAGCGGAGAGGTGCGTCGCTGGTGGCAAGGTCGGGGCGAGAGCGGGGAGGAGCGCGGAGAGTTCCGGGAAGGCTGGTGTCTCCGGGGAAGCGGTGGCGGAGGAAGAGGGGAGCGGCGGAGCGATGGCCGGGTTCGGAGCGGCGAAGCTTTCACTAAAACGCTCGCGATCGCTCTCCAGCGTCCGGCGGACGGCAGCGACGACCGCTTCCCGGATGAGGCCGGGATCACGAAAGCGGACTTCGCGCTTGGCCGGGTGGACGTTGACATCGACCGCAGCCGGGTCGAGTTCTAGAAAGAGGTAAGTGATCGGGAACTGCCCTTTCATGAGCGCGGTGTGATATCCTTCGCGCAGGGCGTGGTTGATCGTCGCATTCTCCACGGCGCGGCCATTGACGAAGACCAACTGCTGCGAACGGGTGGAGCGGCTAATCGAAGCCCGGCCGATCAGACCGCTGATGGTGACGGCTCCTTCCTCATGTGCCGGGGGGATTTCGAGCAACTCCTTGGCCAAGGCGGCACCGGCGAGATCGTGGACCCGCTCGCGCAGGGAGGCGGCGGGGGGAAGCTGGTAGATCAACTGCTCGTCGGTCCGAAGGAGGAAGCCGATCTGCGGATGGCCGATCGCCTGAAGCTGTAACTGGTGGGTTACATGGCTCATCTCCGTGTTCTCCGTGCGCAGGAAGCGGCGTCGCGCCGGGAGATTAAAGAAGAGGGAGCGGACTTCGATCTGCGTCCCGGGGGCTTCGCCGCCGTCGCGCACATGGTCGATCCGGCCACCGGTGATCTGAATCTCCGTCCCGGCGATGGCGCCCCGCTCGCGGGTGGTGAGCCGGAAGCGGGAGACGCTGGCGATCGACGGGAGCGCCTCTCCCCGGAAGCCGAGCGTGCGGATGGCGGAGAGATCGGCGCCGCTACGGATTTTGCTCGTGGCGTGGCGTTCGAGGCAGAGGAGGGCGTCGTCGCGGTCCATCCCGATGCCGTCGTCGATGACCCGGATGAGCGAGATCCCACCCCGGCGGACCATCACTTCGATCTGCCGCGCCTCAGCGTCAATGGCGTTTTCCACCAGTTCTTTGACGACGGCTGCCGGGCGTTCGACCACTTCCCCAGCGGCGACCTGACTGGCAACTTCATCGGAGAGGAGGGCGATACGGCTCATGCGGGAAAAAGAGAGAGGTTACGCTTGCTCCAGCCGGGGGAGAAGCCCTTTTTCCATGATGAAGGCGAACGCTTCCGTGCGGGAACGGAGGGCAAGCTTTCCTAAGGTGGTTAAGGCGAAGGGGACCCGCCTCGCGGGAAGAGCGGGAGGCGATGTTTTTTCAACAAGGTATTGAGGACCTTGGGATCGTCGCGAATCGGGAAGGTGGTGCCGGAGAGGGTTCCGCCGTAAAGCTTAAGCTTTTCGCACTCATAACAAATGACGAAATGGAGAATGCTCTTTCCGGAGGTGACTTCAATCGCGTGCCGGGGCTTGAAGCAGGCCATAACGGAGATGACGCCTTCCGGGGAATGGGGCGGGGTGAGGAGAGCGTCAAGGAGTTCCCGGCAGGCAACTGTGGCTTCGCGTGCTTTGAGTTGAACGCTCCCTCGAACGCGATGCCCGAAATAGAGTTTTTCTCTCTTTCCCGGGTGTTCCGGGTAAGGCTCCAGCGAATGGAGGGTGACTTTCCCGGGGCTTTTGAGCGCAGTAAGTACTTCCTCGGGTAAAGGCGCCGCGATTCCTCTGACTGTGAAGGCGAAAAGGAGGAGAACGAGGAGATATTTCATATCGTTCTCTTTTGACCCGCCCAGTTTAACGGGAGAGGTCGCTTTGTGTCAGGAGCCGGAAGCTGTGGCTGCGCAGGACGGCGCTGGCGCAGTCGTTGTCTTCGACATGGATGGCGAGTGCGGTGTTGCCGCGCGGGCGGGGAAGGAGACCGTAGATCCCGTGGATATTGACCTCTGCCATCAGTAGGGCGGCAAGCAATTTCGGGAGTTCGTGCGCCCCTTCGCGCAGTTCCACGACGACGATCTCACTCAAGGCAAACGGGATGTCGCGCAGGCTGAAAATATCCTGCACCTGTTCAGGATCGCTGACGACGATGCGGACAATGGCTGAGTCGGCGGAATCCTGCACGTTGATCGCGAGGACATGCACGGCATTTTCGTGAAGCCCTTTGACGATCTCGGACAAGGCCCCGACCTTGTTGGGCAGGAAGACCGAGAACTGCTTAACGTTGGGGCTGGAAGTCTTTTCGGCGGTTTTGACGGAAGCGTCCATAAATTCAAAGATCGGTTGACAGGTGGCTCTGGGGCATCCGGGGGTCTATTTATAGCTGTAGATCAGACAGAAAGTGGCCGGGTCGCCCTCGGTCGCTTCGACGCTGACGTAGTAGGGGCCGCTGGCGCTTGGGGAGAAACCGGCGGCGGACTGGCGCTCGTTGTAATACGGCTCCCACTCGACCGGCTTGCCGGTTTCGTCATAGACGGCGACTTGAACGCTTTTCGCTTCCTCTGTGGCTGCGGCGATGAACCAGTATTGATTACCGGCGTAGAGGTTGACCTGAATGACCTTTGGCTCCTTGAGCTTGATTGCCCCGGTCCAGTGGCCGTCGCGGATCTTGAAGCCGTCGTTGGAAAAGGCTCCGGCGACTTCCAGCGCGCTTGCCCGGGCGGCGACTTCGGCGTCGCTCGGCTTTCCCGGCGAGGCGGGGGTGGCGACGGGCGATGGCGAGGGGCTCTGGGCGGGATGGGGGACGCTGCTGAGAAGCAGCCCACCCATGGCAAAAAGCAGCGTTCCGGTTTTCATTTGCTCTCCTCTTTACGGGAAATCTCTTCAACCAGTTCTTTGGTGACTTTTTTGAGCTCCTTGACCTCCTCGGCGCTTGGGGTGCTCTCGGGAGGGAAGGAGACGAGGGTTTCCAGCGTGTTGAGCTTCTGGGAGACGTGCTCGACCAGCGGGTCGTTCTGCACTTTTTCCGGCAAGGTTTTCATCTTCTCGCGCATCAGGCTGACGATGGCGGGCTGGCGCAGGAGCCGGGCTGATTCGGGGGTGTAGTTCTCCGAAATCATGCCGCTGACGGCGTCGGTGCCGCGAATCCAGCCGCCGAGGGAGACAAGCCAGACGAGGTCGCCGTCGCGCTGTTGTTCAAGGGCGAGCTTGACCTCGTTCTGCGTTGCTTCGAGTTCTTCCTTGAGCGCGGGCCACTCGTTGTTCTCGGCAAAATCGACGATGCTGTTGCCACGGGCGATGACGCTGTCGCTCACCGCGAGGCTCTTGGCGAGGGCGACGATATCCTTGCCGATGTTTTTGACCTGTTGGGCGTCCTCGGCTTCCAGAGCGATGTAGCCATCGGCGATCAGGCCGCCGACGTTGAGCGCGATCTGGGCACGGCTGGAGAAGGTCGTCGGGATTGGCTGGCGGTACTCGTTTTGCCAGTTGGGCTTGGCTTCTTTATTGAGAGCCGACATCAGTTCCCCCGGGCTGGGGATCGTCAGGGTGTCGAGGCGGATCGCTTCGTTGAGATCGACTTTGGAGAGGGGCTCGGCAGGGCGAGGGGTCACGCTTTCAAACGCTTCGCTTGAGAGAGGTGAGCCGGCAGGAGTCTCCTCCTGCGCCACGACGGCTCCCCCCAGCATCGCAAGGAGCATGAAGGCAGTTAAAAAAGGGCGTGGTGACATCGGTATTTCAAAGGAGCACCCTGATCATAACCGGAGCAGGGGGGGCTTGTCAGCACGCATTTTTGGGAAGGCTCCCTTTGCTCCTACTACGGCAGGAGCGCCTTGAGTTCCGCGAAGCGCCCTTCGGCTTTGGCGAGGCGTTCTTCGGCCAGTTGGCGCAGCCGCCGTTCTTCGAGGACGAGTTCTTCAAGGTTGCGGATGCGATCCTGCAAATGCTCGCGAACTCGTGGCTTGGGCGAGGCGATGGAAGTATCCGGCGATTCAAAGACTTTGAATTCAGCCAGCGGACGGGTGACGCCGGTGCGGCAGTTGGTGACCGGGGTTTGCTGGGTGATCTCTCCGCTGGCGAGGAATTCGCGGACGGCACCGACGGTGGTCGGTCCGTAGAAATGGTCCTTTTCGACTTCGAGGAGATAATCCATCTGAAGTTCCGGGATCATCGGCGCTTTGTTCCAGTTGGTCGAATCGGTCGAAACCTTATCGAGCGGGGAGATGTAGGCGTCGACCGCCCATTGGCGGAGCTGGTCAAAGCCCATCGGGCCGAAGACGGTGTCGTCGTCGTGCTTCATCAGATACCATTTGGTGGAGTCCATGGCGTGTGTTCTTGGGGGGATGAGGGTTAACAGGAAAGAAGGTTACGGGATGAAGAGATCCTGCCCGGCCTGGAGTTTGCGCGGGTCTTTGATTTCGTTGTGTTTCATCAAATTCTCCACGGTCACATTGTATTTGCGGGCGATGTTGCCGAGGGTTTCCCCTTTGCCGACGACATGGATCTGACCGCCGGGGGTGGGGGCCTCTGCTTCTCCCTCTGCAAGTTCGTCTGCCGGAGCGTTTTCGGATGGGCCGGGTTCCACGGTTGGCGCGGTTTCGGCACGTGGGGCCGCCGGGCGCGGGGCGACGGCGCGGGGATTGGGGGTCGGCGAGCCGATGACTTCGACCTCCGGCGTGGCTTGTGCGGCGGCGGTGGCGCGTTCCTTGGCGCTTTCTTCGAGGTGGTGTTCCATCCCGATGATCTGGCCCTGCAAGGCGGAAATCTGCGTGTTGACCTCCTGCGATTTGGCGATGAGCGCCTCAAAGAGTTTCCCCTGTTCCTCGACTTTTTTGCCGAGTTCCTCAAGGACCTTCGTCTGCAACGCGATCTGCTCGCGCTGGGCTTTTAATTCTTCCCCGTGTTGGCCCAGCAGATGCTCAACAATTTGTGCCGGAGTGGCGCGGAGTTGGTGTTTGCCGGGGGTGGGCATGGCGGTCTCCTCCGTTTCCTGCGCGGGAAGCAGGGGAGAAGCAAACCCGATAAGCGCAATGATGGCGCTGAAACGAAACCTACGTTGCATGAAAGCATGTTTCTCACGCTGCCGCTTTTTAAGCAAGTCTGACGAAGGGGGGTGCCTCCCTTCGTTTGCGTTTTATGGCTCTGTCCGTACGTTATCCCATGCCTGAAAGAACCCAAAAACCGGTGGTCCCCGCCCCGTGGGGGCCGAAACAGGAGGAAGGTGGCCCGAAAAGCCCCGATGTCGCCAAACCCGATACGCGTGATCTCTTAAAGAGAATGCGCCGTGTCGATCCCGAGCAGACGAAACGTTATCGCCAGCGTACGGGGCAGTAGACCTGCGCTTTGATCAGCCATGATGTCTCCCGACCCTCACACGATAATCCCGCCGTCGCAACCCGATGGCGCGGAAGATTTTAACGCCGTCTTGCGCCGCCATGGGATGCTCGCTCCCGCCCCTCGTTGGGAGGGGGGAACGAGTGCGCTTTCCCAGACCGAAGCGACGACGATCCTCGCCTTCAAGTTCAAAGGGGGGATTCTCATGGCCGGGGATCGGCGGGCGACCGCGGGGAATACGGTGGTCTATGATCGGGCCGACAAGGTGCTGGAGATCGACCCGTTCTCTCTGATGGCGATCGCTGGAGTTCCGGCAACGGCGTGGGAGATGGCGCGGATGTTGGAGCATTCCTTTCAGTTCTATCGCCGCAGCCAGTTGCAGGAGTTAAGTCTGGAGGGGAAGGTGCGTGCTCTCTCGAAGCTGCTGCGCGATAACTTCGGCTTTGTCATGCAGGGGGTCGGCGTGGTGGTGCCGATCTTTGCGACTTACGACACAGCTCTCCAACAGCCACGGCTCTATTTCTACGATGCGATGGGAGCGCAGTTTGAGGCGGCCGATTACGCTGTCTCCGGCTCCGGCTCTCCGGCGGTCCGTTCGGTGCTTCATTATGTGAACCATTACGGTCCGCGTCCGTTGATGCGGATGAATGAGGAAGATGCGCTTCTCCTCGCCTTGCGCGCGCTCGATACGGCGGCGGAGAGCGATACGGCGACTGGCGGGGTCGACCGGCATGGCCGGGTTTATCCGGTGGTGCGGATCGTCAGTCAGAGCGGGATCGTCGCCTTGCCGGAGCGCATTCTCGTCAAAGCGTATCAGCGCAACCTCGCCTCGCTACCCAAACACACCCCGAAATTTGCTGAAATGGAATGATTGAGGAACCGTACCGTTGGATGGAGGCGATCCGCAATCGCCGTGAATACATCGACCTGCAACTGGCTGGCGGGAGCGCTATTATCGCCCTCTCGATCGAGGCGGGAATTCTCCTGCTGACAGTCGGGCGTGACCGGCAGAAACTCTTTGAGATTTATGACCGGATTGCGCTCGGCGGGATCGGGCATCCGGGGGATCTGGAGCGGTTGCGGATGATGGCGATTGAGGCGACCAGCGTCGAGGGGTTCAACCGCTCGCCGCACGATGTTTCGCTCCGTCGGTTGGTTCATTATTCTTTAAGCCACGCGCTCAAAAGTGCCTTTGAACAGGTGTACGGTCCGCCTTGGCTTTGCCGCCTTCTCTTTGCGGAACTGGGGCGCAAGGGGGAGCCAGACCTCCTTATTCGGCTCGATTACGACGGTTCGTTCCAGAGCAACGGTGGAGGATTCCGGGAGGCGGATCGGTTTGCCGTGGTGAGCGGCCGCCCGGCGACGGCGGCTTTGATGGAAGAATATCTTCGCGAGCAACCACTGGCGGGGGCGACGCTGGAGGAGGCCCGCCGCATCGCGCTTGATGCCTGGCTGGCGGGGCATTGGTGCGAGAAGGAGGGGCGGCAGGAGGTACCTAAGGAGGCTGAACTGGCAGCCCACCGCGAGGAGGTGCTCGCCGGGGCGGTGGTCGAGGCGGCGTTGCTCGACCGGCAGGCGCGTTCGGCAGTGACCTATCGCCCGATTGAGTGACCGAAACGCCATTATTTGTAAGAAAAACACCCGAGCGGCCCGTTTGGCGGCACAAAAAAGTTGCGCTTCGCTGAAATAGGAGAATCCTTGGTTGGCAAAACCGGGCCTCATCGTTAAACTCCCACAGATTGCCGGTTGAAGGGCAGCCTTCACTGGTGTACCGGTGCAACAAAGAACCTCATGATTCCAAATTCCCCGCTTTTTTCATTCCGGCCCGGCGTGCTCCGGGGTGTTCGTTACGGTCTTGCCGCGCTGGTTTCCTTTGTCATGATCGGGCAGGGGGGGGGCGCTTCGGCGCAGGAATATGAACCGCCGCAGACGATTGACGTCAGCTCTCTGCCAGCAAAAATTGTGGACGAAGTGGTCGTCCCGGTGCCGACGGAGGTCTTTGGCGTTCTCGACAAGCTCGGCGCGCCGAATTGGCACAGTGTCCTGCGCAAGATCGAGTTGCAGGGGACGGGAGATCGCGCTCAGGTGGCGTTGCTGCTGGGGAGCGTGATCGCTGAAGGATTTATCGCCGTGGAGGCGCAGGAACCCGAAGAGGTTAAAAAAATCGGGCGTCATGTTTTGAACCTCGCCGGGGCGATCGGCGTGCGCCGTTCGGTCATCAGCCGAACCAACAGCATCATCGAAGCCGCTGACCGTAAGGAGTGGGACCGCATCCGCATTGAACTCGACGGCGCGGCGATGGATGTCAAACAGGCGATGATTGAATTAAAGGACGAGCAGCTTGCCCAACTGGTGAGCCTCGGCGGCTGGCTGCGCGGGACCGAGGCGGTCACAGCCGTGGTGCAAAAGAATTACTCAAAGGATGGGGCGGAGTTGCTCCACCAGCCGGTGTTACTCGACCACTTTGAACGTCAGATCGACGGGATGGGCAAACGCCTTCGCGATAACGGTCTGGTGAGTTCCATCCGCAAACGCCTTTCGGAGATCCGCCCTCTCATTGAAAAGCGGGATGAAGTTTCCAAGGAAAATGTTGATAAGATCCATGCCATTACCCAGGAACTGGTGAAGGCGATCGCAGCCCAGGAATCGTGATACACCCCGTGAAAAGCCTCACTTGTCTAGCACTTGCCCTCCTTTGTTTGCTGAGCCTCCCGGCGAAGGCAACGATCGACGACGCCCTCTCCTTTGCGCTGGAGGCGGCGACGCCGTACGTGAAGGAGGGATTCACTGTCCGGGAAGATTACTGGGGTGGCGATCTCGCTGAGAAGGAGAAGAAGACGATCGTCCAACAGCTCTTTAAGGGGAACGAATATTGGTTCTGGATGGGGACCGACACCGAGAGTGCACGGATTTCCGTCCATATCTACGATTCGGAGGGGAAACTCGCCGAAGCGGAGAGCTGGCAGAATAAGCCCCACATGGCCGCCGCGCGGATTGTGCCGAAGGCGACGGGATCGTATTATCTCGTCGTGGAGATCCGGCGCTCACCCGAAGAGCGGACGCACTGGGCGCTCGCTTACGGCTTCCGTTAATCCTTAGTTTTTCAAACCAAAACCCCGAAGGCGGTTGTGAACCGGCTTTCGGGGTTTTTTGGGTTTTGGAGGTGGGTGTCTTGACGGGTTACACGCGGTCGCGCACTCCTTCGACCCCTGCGTGGTCGGCGCAATGGGCGCAACAGAAGATCCCTTCCTCCGCCTCGACACCGTGACCGATGATGCGGCAGCCGCAGTGGCCACACTCCGGAGCGAGTGCATGAATGGCGCACTCGAAGCTGTCAAACCAGTGCGAGGTGCCGTTGGAGACGATCTCGATCGCCTTGTCATAATCGTTACCGCAAACTTCACATTTCATAACCTTGAAATCGGATGTGGCAGGAGGCTCGGACGCTCGCCGGCCAGCCGACGAAAAAAAGCGAGACCCCCCTCGGAAGGAGAGTCTCGCCTGGAATGAAACGGCTTGCGATTTTACACCGTCGCCGCAGCGATTTGAGCCGCTGTGCGGAAGCTTGCCCCGCGTGCTTTGAGCCCTGCGAGGAGGAGGTCGAACTCTTCGAGCGCCTTATCACCACAGTTGGCGACGAGGAACGGGTCAGGATAGACTCCCCCTTCGCCGAAGTGGATCAACCCTTGCAACATCGGGTGGAACTCCCACGGGTGGAAGTAGAACGCCAACACCTTGCGGGTGACGCCTGCTTTCTCCAGATAGGTAAGGAAGCTATCGACATGCCCGAGGAGGACTTCCGCGGAGTGGGTTCTGAACTTCGGCCACTGGTCGCGGTCGCGTCCGTATTCGTCCTTGCTCTCGATGCCGAGGTCGGCAAAGTTCGGGATCTGGACGAGCTTCATGGAGCCGCTCTTCGTCCAGTCCGCCGCGTCAGGGTGGTACGGGGCGAGTTGGTCGAGGTAGCGGTACATCGGGTAGGAGGCATCGCTTACATACCCGAGTTCCTCCAGCGCGTTGCAGACCGCTGTTGAACCAAAGAGGCGCGGACAGCGGAAGCTCACCGGAGTGATCCCGCAGACCTCTTCAATCCAGCGCGTGTTGACTTCCAGCCGTGGCTTCACCTCGTGCGGCAGGAGCGGGTAGACGCCCGGGATCGGGAAGATCGCGTCGCCCACGGTTTCGTGGTAGAGACTGTGAGCGCCGATTTCGTGCCCGGCTGCCGCGACTTGCAGGACGCTCTCCGGGACGTCGCGCGCAGCCTGTCCTACGAAGTAGAACGTGCCGCTGGCGTCGTGTTTTTTGAAGAGGTCGAGCACTTTGGGCGTCGCATGGCGCAGCCCCTCGTAGTACGGGGTCCACGAGCCGATGTCGGTCTCCATGTCGAACCCGAGGAGGACTTCCAGCGTGCCGTTGTCAGATGTTGAGGCCATAGAGGTACAGGCAGGGCGTTTAGTTGATCGGGTGGCCCATCACCGTGTAGTAGGCGAGGTTGGGCTGGCGGATGTCCATCCGGCCCAATTGCGCCACCACGGGGGCGTTGCACTCGATGACCAGTGCATATTGCCCTTCGGGGATGCGGACCTTCTCGTTGCCGAGCGGTTCATCGGTACGATAGCACATCACCCGCTGTGGCGGGATCGGTGCGAGCGTCACGTCCCACGGCTCCTTGTCGGAGAAGTAGACCTTGACGACCGGGTGGACCGTCTCGTTCCCCGTGTTGAGGAGAACGAGTGATTCGTGCCCGTGCGTATCGGCGTTTTTGAGAGCGGGATCGTACGGATCGTGCGGCGGGATGTCGCCGTCCGGGAAGATCCAGGTCTTGCTGCCTAGACCACTCACGCGGGGACCTCCACGAGCGCGGTGTGCGCCGGGCTAAGGAGTTCAGGGCCGTTCTCGGCGATGCGCACGCCGTTCTCCCAACGCAGACCGAAGGGCGAGCCGTTTTCGATGGCAAGCTGCGACCCGGCGGGGGTGTAGAAGTAGGTGTCGATCTGGAAGGTCATCCCGGGTGTGAGATTGTAGGTGCTCGTGGTTTCAACCCACGGGCGTTCGACTTCGATCATCCCGAGACCGTGGCATGGGCCGTAGAGCTGGTATTCGGCGAACCCTTCATCCTTGACGAACTGGTCGTACTTGATCGCCACGTCACGGGCCGGGGTGCCTGCCTGAAGGAGCGTGAGGGTGAACTGGTGGGCCTTGAGGCCGAATTCGAGGAGCTTGCGGGCGGCTGCCGAAGGGGTGCCGATGCTGACCGGGACGCCGACGCTGGCCGAATAGCCGTGGATACGGGCGCTCAGGTTGAGCTGGACGATGTCGCCCTTTTCGATCGCGCGGTAACCGGCGCGGCCGATGGCGTGGCTGCTGGCGGTGCCGGAGAGGACGTACTGGGGAAGCCCCTCGTATTCGGCCCCTTCGCGGTAGATGACGCTCTGGGAAAGACCGGCGATCTGCAATTCCGTCAAGCCGGGGCGGAGCTGGCTGATCACTTCATCGGTCGACTGGCGGGCGATGCGGAAGGCCTCTTTTAAGCAGGTGATTTCCGAATCGGACTTGATCGCACGCTGCTGGAAGATGACGTCGTCGGCCTTGATGAGTTCGGCGTTCGGGAAGGCTTCGCGCAGCGATTTGTAGACCGGCAGCGGGAAGATCGCCCAACCGGCGAGACCGATTTTCTTCGGCTCGTAGCCGACGGCTTCGCGGATGAGATCGCGCAGCGGGGTGACGGCGATGGAGGGATAGTCAGGCTCAGCCGGTTCGCGGTATTCGACGAGCTTGTGAAGCGGCCAGATCTTCGTGCGGCTCGAAGCGAAGGTCTCGCTCTCCGGCCCGATGAGGAGCTTGGCGGTGCCGTTGTGGGAGATGAGGACACCGGCTGCCTCGAAAAGCGGCCAGTAATCGGAGAGGTAACGGACGTTGGCGAAATCGGCCTCATTGGAATGGACGATCAGCACATCAAGACCGGCTTCTTTGGTCAAAGCGGCGGTACGTGCGATGCGGGCCTGAAATTCACTGTCGGGGATACGGGGTGGAGTGCTCATAGGTGGGTGAGATGAGATCATATAAACGTTTACATGACAAGGGAAACTCTCCCGGAATCGTTTCCGAAAAAAATTTGAGGTTTTTTGAAAAAAGGGGTTGCAGGAATCTTTGGCCGTGGTAGAACTATCGGCCCATCGCAAAAGAGAAGCTCGGGTGGTGAAATGGCAGACACGTACGTTTGAGGGGCGTATGCCGCAAGGCGTGAGGGTTCAAGTCCCTCCCCGAGCACTTTAACTTCCGGAAACGATTGAAGAAGGAAGCCTTCTCCACCAGCGCGGTGAGAACCCGATCAACGCCAGCATAGCTCAGTTGGTAGAGCAGCTGATTTGTAATCAGCAGGTCATCGGTTCGAACCCGATTGCTGGCTCTCTTGTTCTCTTTATTCAACGCTGTTCGGCGTTGTTTGATTCCCGAAATTGGCACAGTGTTTTTGGCACAGTTATGAGAATCAAGGGTATCATCAAAAGAGGGAACATTTACTGGTTTTGACGAACCGAGGTGGCCTAATAGGGCGGAAGGAGCCTCCGAAAGCCATGAGCGAGAACCACTGCCAGAAAGAAGAGGTTCCTCAGTAGGATGCCAGGCCAGAAGTAGCGGACCGGTTTGCCGGTGCCTGTTGGACCCGATAATTCGCCAGCGATGGCTTTCAGAACGGCCAAGGAACACGGCCATTCCGCGATGAGGTCGGCCCATTCCGCCGGGATACCAGTGGAACCGACGCGCGATCCCATCATTCCCCCAACGATGGCGCCAACGGTATCGGTATCGCCTCCGCAATCGAGTGAGGCATTGAGTGCAGTCCTGAAGCAGTTAGGGTGACATAGCACGGCGTAGATTGCGACGGGAACGGTGTGAAAAGCATAGCCGGTCACTCCGCGGGCCAATCCAAAAGTATTCGCAAAATCAACGACACTTAATTTTTTTGAGTATGCATCGGCGAGCATCTGGCACAGTGCGCGCCATTCCTCGTTATCGCCCACGGATGGAAGCATTGAGAGAATCTCCTCCTGCCGTCCACGGACGATCAATGCGCTTGCCTCAGCCACGGCCAGCGCGGCGATCTCCGCTCGCGGGTCCATGTGAGTGATCTTCGTGGATGCCGTGACGAAAGCCCGGCGGCGTTCCAGATCGTCAGCAAAGAACACTCCAATAACGGCACTGCGCATGGCCGGGCCGTTCCCCGCTGACCAGACGCCACTTCGTTTTGGCGGAACACCCAACCAGAGCTTGATGCATGCCTTGGCCGTGGCCATCCCGACACCAGCGGGCAGTCCCAGAAACCACCAGCGGAGTTTGCAGGCCAACCGCCGCTGGAACTCGGCCGGATCGCTTGGTGACGCAAGGAGTGCTTGGGCAACCATCACGGTGTGCTCCGTATCGTCGCTCACCATTCCCCGGCCAAAGAACAGGCGCATCCTCCAATCGCCATGCCACCGCCGAGCGATCCGCCGGGGTGAAAGTCCTTCGGCTGGAAGCCCAAGGGCATCGCCGACAGCGGTGCCCAGCAGTACCCCCGCCATCTGCTCCAGGCGAGAGGGCGTTTCTGCTGGCCTGAGGGGTTGCGTCTCAGCGAGATGATCAGGGGACGATGATTGGATCTCGTTCACCGCAGCTTTCATAATCTTTGAGGGGCTAGGGAGCAATCCGATATGCCGGAATGCAAACGCAGGAATATCCCGCCTCAAAGATACCCAATTCTCCCGCGGTCTCGGCAGTCCATTTTACTTGCTGGCACTGGTCTCGTTCGGCAGCCTCAGAGGAATGAAGCGCATTGACGCTCAAATCCTCGATTGGCTCGAACCCTATCATGCGACGTTGACCCGTTTCATCCGAAATGATCAAATGACTGAAGTCCTCGACCGATGGGCTGAACCTCATCGGAAGTTCCATACGCTAGGTCACCTCAAAGAGGTCATACAATGTTTTCCTCCGGAAAAGATGGCGCTTGTCGTAGCAGCCTTTTACCACGATGCGGTGTATGAGCCGGGTCAGCGGGATAATGAACTGCGGTCTGCGGACCTGCTGCGCGCCCATGCTTCGGTTGATTCGGAAGGAACCGTAGCCAGTGCCGTTCGGATTATTCTTTCAACGGCGGATTTTCGACACAAAGAGGCCCCGGACGAAGAGATTTTCTTTCGAGCCGATTGCCAAGTGCTTCAACGCGGTTGGGAAGATTTGCTCGTCTATGAAGAGCAGATCCGCGCCGAATTTCAGAACGTCCCCGAGGGTGAATATCTGGCAGGACGCTGCGCCTTTCTTGGAAACGCCAGCAGGATCTTTCCGGAAAACAGGGAGCTTTTGCTGCGGTTGCGGGATCACATTCAAAACTTCGGATAAGCTCTGCGGTGTCGAAAGAGATTTTTAACGATGTGAAAAGAGAGGTGGTTTTGGTCGTTGCACCAGATGAGGAAATCGCTTTCCTGTGGGTTGGCTGGAAGGTACGGTTCGGGATGGCTACTCGAGTTTTTGTCACTGCCCTGTCTGCTTTGTTTTTTTTGGGTGCTCCGGCTTCGGTTCGGCTTCATGCTGAGGATGCGGCGGCGGGGGAGGTTTCTCAGGGGGAGTCTTTTAAGGTCACGGTGGAGGGGCAGGGGTATGAGGGGACGAAGGATCCGGGGAGTAGCGATTATGCTGCGCCTTTGGCCTCGCTGGAGAGTGTGACGGTTGCCTTTCGGCCAAAGAAGGAGGCCCCTTTGAGCTGGGTGAGTGTCAGTTTCACCTTGGTTAATGGGAAGCTCGATGATGCTACCTATTCGCCGGAGGTGAAGGCGATGGTCCGGGGTGGGGGATATCTTTCGAGCACAGAGGAGACGAAGCCAAAGGTGATTCTCACCAAGCGCGAGAAGCGGGGCGAGAAGCTTTACGTCGAAGGGAGCTTCACGGGGAAACTTCTCTTTTCAACCTCGATGGTTGGGCGGAACTACGATGAGTCGAAGGCGCGGGAGGTGACCATCGAATTTTCCACCGAGGTGGCGCCGCTGTAAAGGGGTGAGCTTCAAGTCGCGGTGAGCGGGCCGTAGGGGTGCTTGATCGAAAGCCGGTGGAATCACGCGATGATGCGGTGGCTCCGCCGTCGTGCTGTTCCGATGTTGCTGGATGGCACCGGGTGGCTCTGTTGGCGGCTTGGTTCAAGATTTGGCGCTGCCTTAGGGGGGATCTATGTTCAGGGATTGCTTCTGATTGTATACAGTGTACAAACAGCGCAGTGAAGGCTTTCTTGAATTGGATGTTGGGGAAGGGGTTTCTCCCTGTTGGTTTGGTGTTGGCGCTTTTGCTTGGCCTCGCCTGGCCGGAGGGGGGGCGTTGGTTGAGCGGGGGGACGATGACGCTGGGGCTCATTGCGACGATCTTCCTGATCAGCGGTTACCAGACCCATCCCGGTTCCCTTCGGGTGACTTCCCCGATGGCGGGCGCTTTGGGGATCGTGGCGGTGATCTCCTTTGGGGGTGGCGCTGCGTTGGGATGGGTGGCGGCGCACCTTCCCGGGATCGACCCGGCGATGGCGACCGGCCTGATCGTCATGAGTGTGATGGCTCCAACGCTCTCCTCCGTGATTGTGATCACGCGGGAGAGCGGGGGCGATGCTCTCTGGGCAACGCTTTTGACGATGAGTCTCAATTTACTGGGTATCTTTGTGATTCCGTTGCTATTGAGCCTCTTGCTCTCAGGGAGCGGAGTCGGGTTGCCGGCGGGGGACCTGTTGGTGGACCTCATCTTGAGTGTGCTTCTGCCGTTTTGCTGTGGCGTGGCGCTTCGCTGGTGGTGGGCGTGGGAGTTGCCGCGTTGGGTTGGCAGGGTGCCGACGTTGTTGGTGATTGCCCTCTCTTATGTCTCTTTTAGCGTGGGGAGGGAGGCGCTTCTTGGGAGCGGCGCGGGGACGTTGCTGCTCCTGATCGTGGCGGTGCTCGGGATTCATCTCGCCCTCTTTGGCTTTACGGTGGCGCTGTCGCGGTGGTGGCGCTTTGCGGTGCCGGAGCAAAAAGCGATGGCTTTTCTCGCTTCTCAAAAAACCTTGCCGACGGCGCTCGGCGTTCTCGTCGCGCTTGGTGACGTAGGGGGCGCGGCGTTGCTCCCATGTGTGCTTTTTCATTTCTCTCAGATCCTCGTTGATGCGGTGATCGCGGCCCGATGGCGCGGCGGGAGTGGGGAAGGAGGGGTTGAGCTTGCGGGGCTTCCCTGCTTGAATGAGGGGCATCATGAATCCCGACCTTCCCTTTCCTGAAGCCAAGACGCTTGAAGCGCTGCGAGGTCACCTTGCCGAAGTGGAGGAGCAGATTGCCGCTGCGGCGCGGCGCGTGGGGCGCTCTCCAACGGAGGTCCGCCTTCTGCCGGTGAGTAAGACGGTGGAGGAGGGGCGCTTGCGGCTGGCTTGGCAGGCGGGGTGTCGGATGCTGGGGGAGAACAAGGTGCAGGAGGCTTTGCGCAAATGGGAAGCGCTGCGGGAGGAGTTGCCGGAGTTGCGCTGGTCGGTCATCGGCCATTTACAGACCAACAAGGCGAAGGAAGTCGCCCGGTTTGCTGCGGAGTTTCAGGCGCTTGATAGCTTGCGGCTGGCGAAGGAACTCGATCGGCGGCTCCAGCGCGAAGGGCGTAGCCTTGAGGTGTTCGTGCAGGTCAATACCTCCGGGGAGGAGAGCAAGTACGGCCTCGCTCCCGAGGAACTTGGGCCATTTCTGCGGGAGTTGCCCGCTTTTTCCGCGCTCCGCGTCCGGGGATTGATGACGCTGGCGGCGCTCTCTGCGGATGGGGAGCGGGTGCGCGAGTGCTTTAAACTCCTGCGGCGGTTGCGCGATCAATGGCGGGAGACGGCGCTGGAGGGGATCGCTCTGGAGGAGCTTTCCATGGGAATGTCAGGCGATTTTGAAGCGGCGATTGAGGAAGGAGCGACGGTGGTGCGGGTCGGGCAGGCGATCTTCGGAAAACGGGCGACGCCGGATAGTTATTACTGGCCGGGTTGAAGGAGAGCGAAGGTCATGCCTCCGTTGTACCTCCGGTGAGAGCGGCTTTGATGAGCCGTGCGACATCGTCCGGAAGCGGAAGGGAGAGGGCCGCCTCGCGCCCGGCGGGGGAGAGCTTCTTCCATGTTTTCTGGAGGATGTTGGTGAATTTCTCCTCCGGATAGTCGTGGTGATCGGCGACGAAGGAGGCGATCTCGCCTTGAAGGAAGACGAGGACGGCGCAATCTTCAAGGAACTGCGTGCCGGGGTTGGTCGCAAGGTTGGTTTTGGAGACCCAGAGCGCTACGGCCTCGGCTTCGTCGTGAGCAAGGCCAGCTTCGAGCAGCAATTCGCGGGCGCGTCCGGCCTGTTTCCCGTAGAGGAGTTTGCGCCATTGGAGGTAGCCGGTGCGTCCTTCGGGGAATTGAGTGCGCGGGACGCTCCAGCGCTCCAGATGTTGGCAACGGACGGCGAGGCGGAGCAACTCCGGTGCTTGGCTCCAGAGCCGTAGCAGCCATGCCTCCATGGCATCGGCATAAGCCAACTCCGCGGCCTCCCCTTGCGGTGTTCGCTTCGGGTCGCGGGCGTGGGCGGCGTCGATGAGTTGGCGCGCTCGTTGGTAAGCCTCCGGCTGGCTGGCGGTTGGCGGGAGCCATGGCCCGGGTTCGGTCATAGCGGGTGGGAGGCGACGAATTTGCCGGGGTTGAGGATGCCGAGCGGATCGAGCGCGGTTTTGAGCGCAGCGTGGACTTCACGGCTGACCGGGGAGGCGGCTTGTGGCCACCAGCGCCCTTTGGCGATGCCGATCCCGTGTTCTCCGGTGACGGCGCCGCCCCAGGCGAGCACCTGGGTAAAGAGGGTGTCGAGGGCTTCCTCCATCCGTGCCTTGACCTCCGGGCGGTCGTAGTCGGCAGCCATCAGGTTCGTATGGATGTTCCCGTCACCGGCGTGGCCGAAGCAGGCGACAGGGAAGCCGTATTGCTTCCGAAGCCGGACGGCGAACTCGGCCAGATCGACCAGTCGACCGCGTGGGACGACGATATCTTCATTGAGCTTGGTTAGCCCGGTTGACTTAAGCGATTCCGAGAATTTGCGGCGCAGCCCCCACAATGTTTCGCACTCCTCCTCGCCATGGGCGGTTTCGATATGAAGCGCCCCGAGGTTGCGGATCAGTTCGGCGAGCGCTTTGGTTTCACCGCGCACGGAGTCGGCCTGACCGTCGAGGTCGATGAGGAGATGCCCTTCGCCATCCGGGACGATCGCCGTGGCGAGGTGTTCGCGGGCCGATTGGAGCGTGAAGGCGTCGGCGATCTCCATGGCGGCGGGGAGGTAGCCCGCGCCGAGGATCGCCTGAACGGCATGGGCCGCCTCGGGGAAGGTGGCGAAGCTCGCGGAGAGTGAGGCCCGGGCGGGAGGGAGCGGGATGAGGCGCAAGGTTGCCTCGGTGACGATGCCGAGCAATCCCTCCGAACCGGTGAAGAGGCCGACGAGGTCGAAGCCAGTTTTGTTCTTATGGGTGCGACCGCCGGTGCGCAGGATGTCGCCATTGGCGAGGACCACCTCCAGCCCGAGGATGTAGGAGCGGGTGACGCCGTATTTGAGGCAGCGGGGGCCACCGGCGTTGGTGGCGATGTTACCGCCGATGGAGCACTCCTTGAGGCTTGCCGGATCAGGCGGATAGAAAAGCCCTTGTCGGCGCACCGCTTCCTGAAGGACGCCGGTGATCACCCCCGGCTCGACGACGGCGACTCCGTCAGCAGCGTGGATCTCTTTAATCTGGTTCATCCGGGCGAGCGAAAGGGCGATCCCCCCCTTGGCCGGGACGCAACCGCCGACATAGCCGACCCCGGCCCCGCGCGGCGTGACGGCGATTTTGTGTTGCGTAGCGAAGCGGAGGATGGCGCTGACCTGCGCGGTCGTTCGCGGGAGGGCGACGAGATCAGGCGTCTGGCTGGCGAACCATTTATCCTTGGCGTGGAGGGTGAGGGTGTCGGCGTCGTCGAAGAGGACGTCGGGGCCGACGAGCGCTTCGAGTTGATCTTTGAGAGTAAGCACAGACATAAAAAAGCTTCTTTACGAAAAACGGTCAGCCGCCAGCAGGAGCCCCGCCGCTTTGTCGAGCGTCTCCTGCCACTCCGCCTCCGGGATGGAATCGGCGACGATCCCCGCGCCGACGTGGAAGTGGAGCAACTGATGTTCGAGGATGGCGGTGCGGATGGCGATGTTGAATTGCGCAGAGCCGTCGTAACCGAAGTAGCCGATCGCCCCGGTGTAGAGGCCGCGCGGGGTGGTCTCCAACTCCGCGATGATCTCCATGGCCCGTTTTTTGGGCGCTCCGGTGATCGAGCCTCCGGGGAAGCAGGCGCGAAGGGCGTCGATAGCGTCGATCTCGGGCCGGAGTTCCCCCTCCACGGTGGAGACGAGGTGGTAGATCTGCTCGTACGCTTCGAGTTCCATCATCCCCGGGACGCGGACGGTGCCGTAGCGGCAGATCCGCCCGAGGTCGTTGCGCTCCAGATCGGTGATCATGAGCAGTTCGGCGTTTTCCTTGGGGGAGGTGACCAGTTCGCGGGCACTTTGTCGATCGGCGGCGGCGGAAGGGTGGCGCGGGCGTGTCCCTTTGATCGGCCGGGTGCGGATGGTCCGGCCGGTGATTTCCAGAAAAAGCTCGGGGGAGGAGGAGAGGACGGTGCGCCCTTCCAGCGCCATCCATGCGGCGTAGGGGGCAGGGGAAGCTTCGCGCAAAAGGCGGTAGAAACGGAACGCTTCCGGCGCGTCGTACGACCATGGGGTCTGGAAACGGTGAGTCAGGTTGACCTGATAGATGTCTCCGGCGGCGATGTACTCCTGAGCGCGGCGGACCCGTTCGATGTAAAGCGCGGCGTCGATTTCGGAGCGGAAATGGAGCGGAGCGGTGGCGCTCGGGGCAGGGGAGGCTTGTGGTAATGGCGGCAGCGGGGCGAGCCAGTGGGAGTTCTCTCCGTCGTGGCAAAAGGTGTGGATGAAATCGTAGAAGCCGAAGCAGAACGAGCCGTCGTACTCCACCCAACCGGCGGCGAACCCTTGGGGCGGAGCCTCGCCCGGCGGCTGTTGGCGTGCGGCGAGCGCCTCGCGTAGCGTTTCCCAAGCTTGAGGGGTGCGCCCGGAGAGGATGAGGGAAGGGCTCCAAGCGAGGTGAGAGTGGGCCTTCCGCCCTTGGGGGACCAAGGTGGTGTCGAAGAAAACCAACCCCGGTTGGTCGACACAGCGGGCCGCCACTTCGACCGGCAGGGGCGGCGAGGTGGAGGCGAGAGGCTCATGGGGTCGTACAGGCTTGACCACAAGCGCATCGTGGCGAGACTTCTTTTCAAATCAAATGATTTCTGATTGATTTGGTCGCTTTCTCAATTTTCTCTTTCGCATGAACATCACCCGTTTCTCCATTTTTTCTCTCGCGGCTCTCGCGGTTTGCAGCCTTGGGCCGGTTCCGCTTGCCGCCCAGCAGGAGGTGAAGATCGAAGATGGCGCCGCCGTGGTGGAGATTCCCGCCGAGGCGCTGGAGAGCGGGGGAGCGGCTCCGGTCGACGGGGCTGTGCCAGAGGGTGGGGCGACCTTTGAGCCGGGGCTTGACGAGCCGTTGCCGTTGATTCCGGGGAGTCCCTCGGATTGGTCTTCAACGCCGGGACAGGGTGGGCGTTTCCCGGATTCCGGGGGGAAGCTTCAGGAGGCGACGGCAGATCAGTTGCGCCGCGCGGTGAAGATTCGCCAGTTGAAGACGGTGGTTTTACGTGAACCGGCGATTGTGACGCAGAAGGAACTGGCCGATACGGCGAAGACTTACGAAGGCCGTCGGACGGCGCTGCGCAATTATTACACGTTGATCGCCCGCAGCATCGTGAAGAAGGATGCTTCTCTTAAAGAGAGCGTCGAGGCTGATCTCGCCAAACGGCTCTCCGCGTTGGAGCAGAAGCGGGTGCACCCTTCGGTGTTGATTGAGCCAATTGAGCCGGTTCCCGGGAGTCGCCCGGAAGCGACGCCGGAGGTGACCGAGCCGGTGAAGAAGAAAAAGAAGAAAGAGCGCGGCTGAGTAAAAACCGTTCCCTCCCCGTGCCAGCAACGCTTACCACGCTGCGAATCCGCAATCTTGCTCTGGTCGAAGAACTGGAGTGGAGCCTTTCGCGCGGTTTTATCGCGGTGACCGGGGAGACCGGTTCGGGCAAGTCGATGATTATCGGGGCGCTCAAGCTCATTTTGGGCGAGCGGGCTGATAAGGCGTTGATCCGGACGGGGGCCGACCTTTGCACGGTTGAGGCGTATTTCGACCTTACCGACCTTGCCGACCCGGCGCGTCTGAACCTCTGGCTGGAGGAACAAGGGGTCGAGCCGTGTGAGGAAGGGGGGCTGATCATCAAGCGTTCCTTCGCCCGTAGCGGGACCAATCGGCAATTTATCAACGGCAGCCCGACGACGCTTGGTGTCTTGAAAGGGTTAGGCGAGACGCTCATTGATCTCCACGGGCCGCACGATCACCAGTCGCTTCTCTCCAATGAGAAGCAGCTCGATCTTCTCGATGCTTTTTCGGGTTCGCTCCCGGCGCGTGCGGAGTATGAGGGGCGCTATCAGCGCGTTCAGGCGTTGAGCGCGGAGTATCACGCCCTCTCTTCGAGCGAGGCGGCGTTGGAGCGCGAGATTGATCTGTTGCGGCATCAGGTTGCGGAGATCGACGCGGCGGAGTTGCGCGAGGGGGAGGAGGCGGAGTTGCTGGCCCGTTATCAGGTAGCGGGCAATAGTCGTCGGTTGATTGAGCTTTCCACCCAAGCGGTCCAACGCTTGACGGAGAATGAAGATGCCGTTCTCCATGCCTTGAGCGATGTGGCGCGGATTTTCCGTGAGCTGGAGAAGCTCGACCCCGCGTTGGCGCCGGAGGGGGCGAGGTTGAGCGCCTCTTTGAGCGAGTTGGATGACCTCGCGGCCTCTCTCCAGCAGTACGCCCAGCGGCTCGATCTCGACCCGGAGCAACTGGCTCAACTTGAGGAGCGGGTCAATCTCATCGAGACGCTCAAGCGGAAATATGGTCCTTCTTTTGAAGAGGTGATCGCTTTTGGCCAACAGGCGGCGGAGCGGCTGCGCAAGATCGAATCGCGCGGGGAGGAACTGGAACGGTTGACGAAGGAGATTGAGGCGGCGCAGGCCGATCTGCTCAAGGCCGGGAAGGCGCTCCATGCCAAACGCTCCAAGGGGGCACCGAAGCTCGGGGCGGATGTGAAGGAGCAACTGCGCGATCTCGGTTTTAAGAAAGCGGAGTTTTCAATCGAACTGGTCGCGGCGAGTAAGCCGGGCCCGCATGGGTTGGAGAGTGTGGAGTTTCTTTTCGCTCCGAACCCGGGCGAACCGGCCAAGCCGCTCAAGGCGATCGCATCGAGCGGGGAGATTTCGCGGGTGATGCTGGCGGTGAAATCATCGCTGGCCGGGCAGGATAATGTGGCGCTGCTGGTGTTCGATGAAATCGACGCCAATGTCGGCGGGGAGATCGCCCATACCGTCGGGCAGAAGATGCGTTCCCTCGGGGAGCGTCATCAGGTGCTTTGCATCACCCACTTGCCGCAGGTGGCCGCAGCGGCGGGGAGTCAGTTTGTGGTCAACAAGGAGTTCCGGGGCGATCGGACGCTCTCGGGGTTGACGGAGGTGTGCGGGGAGGCGCGGACGGAGGAGATCGCCCGGATGCTCGGCGGCAAGAGTGACTCAGCGCTGGCTCACGCGGCGGAGCTGTTGCGCAATGCCTCTGTTTAAGGCGTTCTTGGCAGGACGTGGCGCGCGAACTCGGCGCGATCAGCCGGAATCTCCCATGGAGAGGCGTGGCCATCAGCCCAGAGGGCGACGGTCCGCTCTTTGGTATCGGTGCGGATATAACCGGCGGCGTGGTAGCCGGGGCCGGTCAGTTCGGAGAAACGCGATTGGGCTGCCGGTTCTTTGGTTTCGCGAACCATCGGGAGGAAGTAGAGGATGCGGGAAGGGTGCTTCACATCACTGTAGCGGAGCGCGAGGCGGACATCGACATAGGTGAGCGTGACGATCTCGCCCATGAAAAAATTGACCCCGTAGCTCCGTAACGGGCTGACGTCGGGTGGCTCCCCTTTGTCGAGCGGCGAGATCATCGGCCCCCATGCGTTACGGGGGAGTTGGGTGGCACGCAGGGAGGGGGTGATTCCCAACTCCATGGCGATGAACTCCTGCGCGTAGAGCAACTGCCCTTCCTTACGCCCGACGACTGGTGGGAGTTTGCCGCCATTCTCGGCGATGTAGCGATGAGCGCCGACCCCAATCTGGCGCAGGTTGGCGACATCCGCGACGATCCCGGCTGATTGCCCCATTTTGGAATAACCGCTCATCCCAAGGATGAGGACGACGCCGATCAGCGCCACGGCGATCGTGAGCTCAAGCAGGCTGAAAGCGTCGGTTCTTTTCATGGCTTTTACCGGTGGCGACGCCCGTAGGCCGCTGCCATCCCCAGCACGCCGATGCCGATCCAGCCGAGGGCTTGTGGTTCGGGAACGGCGGCGGTGACGGCGTTGTAGGAGAGGTTGTCGATGGCGTAGGCGCGCCAGTCGGCCTGATTGACGTTGAGGGAGAGGAGGTTGAGGTCGTAGGTGTTGATCGGGCCGGTGGCGTTGAAGCCGAGGTGGGTGCGCGTTCCGTCGTAGCTGGTCTGCACCACGCCGTTGATGGAGAGGGTGTAGGTCTGGGTGGCGTAGTTGAGTTCCCCTTCGATGCGGAACCATTGCTCCTTACCGCCATAGAACTGAGCGCCGCCAGCGGCTTTGGCGTTGGCGTTTTTTTGTCCGGCGAGGCCGAGGCCGTCGCTGTAGTTAACCGTGCCGTTGTTATAAAAGGCGAAGCTGATGGCATTGCCGCTTGTGGTGCCGATCCGGAAGTAAGTCACCCCGAGGTAAGCGCCGGTGGAATTATAATCGCCCAGAAAGCGATAATCAAAGGAGAAGGCGATCTTGGTCTGGTTGTTGACGAAGGGGACGCCGAGATCGGTGGCTGACGGTTGGAAGCTGTAGAAAGCGGCGCTGGAGGTTTTGTGCGCGACGAGGGCCTGCCCGCTTCCACCGGTCCCGGCGTCAGCTTCGATGACGAGGTTGGCTTGCGTGCCGGTGCTCGTCCAGAGGGTGCCGTGGCCGGGTTGGTTTTTGAGATCGCCCAACTGGTAGCCTTCGTCCGCTTCAAAGCCGATGACGATGGCTGAGGCCGGAGTGAGCAGGAGGGAGGCAGCGGTCGCTGTAGCCAGAACGGTTGAGAGGAGTGTGGAGGAGGTGGCGGCAATCATGGTTGAAGGGAGGGTTGCGGGATTTCGAAGGAGAGGAGTTGATGGAAGGCGGCGTAATAAAGTCTCCCGGCGAGCCAGACCCCGCCGTCACGCAGCTTGAGCGGGGAGCGTGCTAACAGAGTGGTTTCGAGCGTCTCGGGGTTGATCTCCAAGAGCCCCTCTTGCATGGCAAGGAGAAGGCGGCCATCAGGGAGGGTGGTGAAGGAGGTATCCCCGCGGCGTCCGACCGGTTCGCCCCAATCCTTTAACTCGCGGCGGGCGATCACTTTGCGGGATTCGGGGTCAAAGGCGAAGAGGAGGCCAGTGTAGGTGATGCCAAAGAGTTGTCCTTTACGCCAGTGGAGGCCGAGGATCGTCTCTTCACCGGGGATCGGGGTTTCGCTCCAGAGGAGTTTGCGCTCCTTCCATGAGAAGCGCCCGAGGGTGGCTGATTTCGCTTGGCTCGCCCCGCCGCCGGGGGTCCAGATGGAGGTGCCGAAGTAGAGGTCGCCTTCGGGGAGTGGCGTCGCAGTCATGGCGGTGATCGCCTCTCCCGGGGCGAGGTCGTCGGCTTCGAGCAGGGCGACCCGCTGGTCCGTGTCGAGATCGTAGATGAGAAGGCCGCCCCCGGCACGGCCGTAACCAGGGTAACCGGCGGAGAGGAGGTGGCGCTCGTCGGGGTGGAGCAACAAAGCCCTTGGGCGGGAGATGATCGGTTCGGTCCGATCGACTTGGCGCGGGTTTTCCCCATCGGCGAAGGGGCGCGTGAGGTCGTAGCGGTAGAGGAGGCCGTTGCTGTAGGTGTTGGTGAGGAGTTCGTCTCCCCGAGCGACGATGTGGGTCATGTTGCCGCCACCCAGAACGCTGATCCGGCCAAGGACGCTGTTTTTGCCGGTCGCCGGGTCGTGTTGCCAGAAGGTCATCGGGTGTTCGGTGGAGCCGTAGAGTTTCCCGTCGCTTCCCGCGACGAGGGAGCTGATCGCAGCCCCCCGGCTTTCGTACTGGAAGCTTTTGGGCTGCACGACTCCCTTGGTGTCGCGGTAGTGGAAGGTGCGGGCCACCGGGTCGACCTCCTCGATCCGCGAGCCGTCGCTAAAGACGAGGGAGGCTTCTTTGCGGAAGGAGTAGAGCGAGTTGAGCGGGTAGGCAGCGGTGCTCCATGAGAGGTCGGGGGCTTGTTCGCCCGGGACGACGGCTCCCCCGCGCAGGCGCTGAAACGGTTTGAGGTAGGGGGCTTGCGGCGCGTAGCTGGCGAAGATCTTGCCGCCGGGCTCCTTGAGGATGACGGGGTATGATTCCTGCCGGATCTCTTCCTTGGGGACGAGTTGGCGCAGTTCCCCGGTGCCGATGTGATAGGCGATGATCAACCCGTTGGCGGGGCCGATCCCGGAGTAGAGCCAACCATCGTCATCCACGGCAAGCGTCGTCGGATATTTCTCGGAGGGGTCGAGCTGGACCAAACGCCGGATTTCGCGGCTCTCGGGGTCGAAGACCTCCAGCCGGGCATCGGGGTAGGAAGCGAAGTAGATTTTCCCTTCTCCATCCTCTGCCATGGAGAAGGCATGGAGGTTGCCGTCGATCGGTTTCGGGTCGATGAAAGTGAAGCGTTTCTCGATCGGATCAAATTCCAGAAAGCGCCCGCCGATCGTGGTGTAGACTTTCTTTGCCGAGGAGATGAAGAGGCAGAAGCTATCCCAAGTCACCGTCTCGGGTTCGCTGTAGAAAAATTGCTGCGTGGCGCCATTTTCGGGGTCGATCATCACCAGACTGACCCGCGAGCCTTGGTCGCTCGCCATATCGCGGAGCAGACCGATTAGCCACTTCTTTCCACTGGCATCCTCCATCGCGAGGAAACCGCGACTCTCCGAAACCTCCGAGGGTGCGCCCCATTCCCGGATGGCGATCTCGGCGGTGGCAGGCGGCAGCGGCTGGGCGGCGGACATAGCGAGGGAAAGAAGGAGGGCAAGCATCGGGAGAAAAAGGGCGGGGAAAACCGCCCGCTGAATTGAGAAAACTTAGCCCATGCCGGAGCCGGTTCACAATGGACTAACCCTTCCGGAAACTGTATTTTTCCGCTCTGGTATGTGGGGTTCAATATATATTCACCTGAAGACAACCAATGGTTACATGCGTCATGAGCCGGGGCATGCTGTCCCGCGGGAGTGGTTTGCGAAGGTGATGGACGACTACGACCTTTGGGTGATCAGTGAGGGGAACGCTGTTTTAAGCGAGCCTGATGGGACGGTGTACGAGTTGCAGCGTGGCTCGGTGGTCTTCTTTCGCCCCGGTTCTCTTTACGACCTCCATCAACCGCAGGGGGCTGAGCGGCTGGCGCTCAGTTACTTCCATTTTGATGTCCGTGATGCGGAGGGGAAGGGGGTGCCGCCGTCGTATTTTGACGCGATTCCCCCGGTGTTGCAGTGCAGCACGCCTGACTTTTCAGAGGCGATTTGTCAGCGCATTCACCAGTTGATCAACCCGTGGCCGACCGACCCGGAGCCGCATCACTTTGCCGCTCATCGTCACGCCGGTTTTCTTTTCAAGACGTTGCTGGCAGATGCTCTCCATCAACACCGTTCCCCGGTGGAGAGTGATCCCGCGCTTCCGAGCGGGTTGCGCTATCGCCAGATGCTCTGGGTGATGGGGGAGATCCGCCGCCACCCCAACCGGTTTCGTTATGCGACCGATGTCGCCACCGCGCTTCATATCTCCCCCGATTATGCCAATCGGCTGTTTATGAAGGTTTTTCGGCGTTCGATTCAGGAAACGTTGATCGCTGCGCGGATCGAGAAGGCGAAGCTGTTTCTTTCTGGCTCGGGGCTATCGGTGGCGGAAATTGCCGAGGAGCTTGGCTACCGGAACGCCTATTTTTTCTCCCGGCAGTTCAAACAACACGTCGGCGAGACCCCCTCCGCCTTCCGGCATCGGGGTAAAGAAAATCTCCCCGCCGGGTGATGGCCCGGGCGGGGAGATACGTTCAAACAGGCTGCTGGTGGAGAGCCTTAGGTCGTGTCGTCACGAGTCTGATCCGCCATCCACTTCGGCTTTTCGCGCCATTTCTCGTCAATTTTTGAATCGATATTCACCAATATCGCTTCAAAAATTGCCAAAAAATGGCATCGAAAATCCTTTGTGGCTGTCAAATCATTCTCGTGACGACACTCCCTAGATATGGACGGCGTGGCCGAAGGCGGTTTCGGTTGCCTCGAAGACGGCTTCGCTCAAGGTCGGGTGGGCGTGGATGGTGGCGACGATCTCTTCCCATGTTGCTTCCATGTTGATCGCCAGTCCGAGTTCAGCGATCAGTTCCGTTGCTTCAGCGCCGATGATGTGGGCGCCGAGGATCTCGCCGTGTTCTTCGCCGATCAGGATTTTGACAAAGCCGTCGATCTCGCCGATGGCACGGGCTTTGCCGCTGGCCATGAACGGGAACTTGCCGACCTTGAATTTGATTCCCTTTTCCTTGGCGGCGCGTTCGGTCAGGCCGACGCTGGCCACCTGCGGCTGGCAGTAGGTGCAGCCGGGGAAGGTGCCGACTTTCTTGGGCTGGTAGTCGGCGTTGAACATCCCTTCGACCGCTTGCGTCGCCTCGTAGCTGGCGACGTGGGCGAGCCACGGTGGCCCGATGATGTCACCGGCGGCGTAGACGCCCGGGAGGTTCGTTTCGTAACGATCGTTGGTCTTGATGTAGCCGCGCTCGGTCAGTTCCGGCTGGAGACCACCGGGGAGGAGCGGGGAGACGCCGATGGCGACCAGTGCCACGTCGGCTTCGAGGACTTCGTTCTTCTTCCCTTCGACGGTGATGCGTACGCCGTTCTCCGTCGTCTCAGCTTTGGCGACTTTCGTGCCGGTCAGAGCGCGGATTTTCTGTTTGGCAAAGGCTTTTTCGATTGTCTGAGAGACTTCCGTATCCTCCACAGGGAGGAGATTCGGGAGCATCTCGACGATGGTGACCTTGGTGCCGAAGGCGTTGTAGAAGTAACCGAACTCCATCCCGATCGCCCCGGCGCCGATGATGATCATCGACTTGGGTTGTTCGGAGAGGATCATTGCCTCCTTGCTGCTGATGACGGTCTTGCCGTTGAACTCAAAACCGGGCATCGGGCGTGGGACGCAACCGGTGGAGATGAGGATCTTCTCAGCGGTGTGGGTCTCGCTCTTGCCATCGGCAGAACGGGCAATGACGCTTCCGGCCTTTTCGATCTCGGCCTCGGCACGGATGTAATCGACCTTGTTCTTCTTGAAGAGGAACTCGATCCCCATGGCGTTCTTGTCGGAGACTTCGCGGGAGCGACCAATGATCTTCTCCCAATCAAAACCGAGGTTGTCGAACTTGAAACCGAACTCCGCCGCGCGGTGGTTCATCAGGTGATAAAGCTCGGCGTTGCGCAGGAGCGACTTGGTGGGGATACACCCCCAGTTGAGGCAGGTGCCGCCAGCCCGTTCCTTCTCGATACAGGCTACTTTTTTACCGAGTTGCGCTGCGCGGATGGCGCCGACATACCCTGCCGGGCCACCGCCAATAACTATAAGGTCGTAATGCATAGGGAGTTGAGAAGTGTTTGAGTTACAGAAGGAGCAAGGTCGGGTTCTCGATGAGATGGCGTAGAACCTTGAGGTATTCGGCTCCGATGGCTCCGTCGACGACGCGGTGGTCACAGCTTAATCCAAGCGCCATGCGCTCTCCGGCGACGACTTCGCCTGCGGCGTTGACGACCGGCTTTTTGACGATCGCGCCGACGGCGAGAATGGCGGCTTGCGGCGGGTTGATGATCGCCGAGAAGCTCTCGATGCCGTAGCTGCCGAGGTTGGAGACGGTGAAGGTGCCGTTCTGGTACTCCTCAGGTTTGAGCTTTTTGTTGCGGGCGCGGGTGGCGAGGTCTTTGACGGCGTCGCTGATGCCGCGCAGGCTCAATTTGTTGGCGTTGCGGATGACCGGCGTGACGAGGCCATCCTCGACGGCGACGGCGACGGCGAGGTTGACGGCGCCGTATTCAATAATGGCATCCCCGGCCCACGCGGCGTTGACCTTGGGCATTTTCTCCAAGGTGGCGACGCACGCCTTGAGGACAAAATCGTTGATGGTGATTTTCCCCTGCCCGGAAGCTTCGGCGGCGGCGTTGATCTCGGCGCGCAGGGCGACGAGCGGGGCGGTGTCGACCTCGATGTTGAGGTAGAAGTGGGGAAGGGTCGTCTTACTGAGCAGGAGGCGGTCGGCGATGACGCGGCGCATCCCGGAGAGGGGGATGCGTTCATCCCCCGGCCCGGCTGGAGCAGCAGGGGCGGCGATGATCGGCTGGATCGCTCCCGGGACAGCCTGTACGGTGGCGCTTGGTTGGGAGGAGAGGACATCTTCACGGACGATTCGGCCTCCCGGGCCGGTCCCGGCGATACGCGACAGATCAACGCCACGTGCGGCAGCGATCTTGCGGGCGAGCGGGGAAGCTTTGATGCGACGGCCATCTTCCGCGACGGTAGCCGCAGGAGCTGGTTCGGTGGAAGCGGTGCTCCCTCCCCCTTGGGCAGCGTTGGCGCCGGTCGGGGTGCGGGTATCGGGGCGGGCTTTGGGAGCGTCTCCGCCTTTGGCCGGGGCGGTGGCGTCTTCGAGTTTCTCGCCTTCTTCCAGCAGGAGGCCGATTTTCTGGCCGACGGTCGCTTTCCCGCCGTCTTCGATGTAGATGGCTCCGAGGATGCCGTCATCAAACGCCTCCATCTCCATGGTGGCTTTATCGGTTTCCACTTCGGCGAGGATGTCGCCAGCGGAGACTTTATCGCCCACTTTCTTACACCAGCGCAGGAGCGTCCCCTGCGTCATGGTGTCACTGAGTTTTGGCATTTCAATCGGGATCGACATAGAAAAAAGAGAGGCTGGTTTTTAAGAACAGAGGAAAGAAATCAGCAGATGGAGAGAACCTTCTGCACGACCCGCTGCGGAGTCGGAAGCTGGATGCGCTCCAAGGGCGGGCTGTAGATCGCCGGGGAATCGAGGGAGGAGACACGGGCAACCGGGGCGTCAAGATCATCAAAGGCTTTCTCCCCGAGCATGGCGGCGATCTGGGAGGCGATGCCGCAGAACGGCTTGTTCTCCTCGACGACGACGGCGCGGTGGGTCTTGCGGACCGATTGGAGGATCGTCTCCTCATCCAACGGTCGGATCGAGCGGAGGTCGACGACTTCGGCTTTGATGTTGTGTTCCTCTTCGAGATGTTCGGCGGCGCGTAGACAGGTGATGACGGCGCGCCCGTGGGCGATCAAAGTGATGTCGCTGCCGGAGCGTTTGACATCGGCGGACCCGAGCGGGATGAGGTATTCCTCTTCGGGGACTTCCCACTGTTCGCCGTAAAGGAGGGTGTTCTCCATGAACATCACCGGGTCGTTGTCGCGGATGGCGCTCTTGAGCAGCCCCTTGGCATCGTAGGCGGTGGCGGGGCAGACGACCTTGAGGCCGGGGACGTTGGCGAGGAAATTCTCCGGGGTATGCGAGTGGGTGGCGCCGACGTTGGTGCCGCCATTGGCGGGGCCGCGAATGACGATCGGGCAGTTGATCAAGCCGCCCGACATGTAACGCACGCAACCGGCGTTGTTGACGATCTGGTCAAAAGCGACGTAGGCGAAGCTCCAGAACATCAGTTCAATGACCGGGCGGACGCCGAGCATGGAAGCGCCGACGCCCATGCCGATGAAGCCGGCTTCGGAGATCGGGGTGTCGACGACGCGGCGGCTCCCGAAACGGGACCAGAGCCCCTCGGTGACTTTGTAGGCTCCGTTGTATTCGGCGACTTCCTCCCCGATGATGACGACGTTGTCGTCCCGGGTGAGTTCCTCGGCCAGCGCATCATTGAGGGCTTTGCGGTAAGTAATCAGTGGCATGGTGTTCCCTTGCGGAAAAAAAGAAAGTTCTCTTAAAAAAGCTCGGAACGGCTTTTAGTCGTTGAAGAAGTGGCGACCCCGGCGACCGCTCTCGGTCTGGTGATCGACCTCGTAATAGACATCGCTGTAGATTTCGGACTCGCTCGGGAAGGGGCTTTCATCGGCGAAGAGGGCGGCTTGATCGGCCTCGCGCTTGGCTTCGCGGTCGAGCTTTTCGGCTTCCTCAGCGGTGAGGATGCCTTCGGAAATGAGACGCCCGCTCCAGAGGGTGAGCGGGTCGTGCAGCGCTTTGTAGCGGTCGATCTCTTCGGAAGAGCGGTATTTTTTCGCGTTTGCGTCCGCTACGGAGTGGCCGTAGTAGCGGTAGGTCTTGATTTCGAGGATGGTCGGGAGGCTCTCCTGATGGGCGCGGTCGATGGCGACCTGCGTCTTGGCGCGGATTTCGTAAAGATCCTCCCCGTTGATCACGTCCCAAGCGATGTTGTACCCCTCGGCCCGTTTGGCGAGTGATTCCTGAAAGACGGAGGAACGGCTCAGGCTCGTCCCCATCGAATAACCGTTGTTTTCGATGATGTAGATGACCGGCAGTTGCTGAAGAGCGGCGAGGTTGAGCGATTCGTGGTAGACGCCCTGATTGACCGCGCCGTCGCCCATGTAGCAGAGGCAGCAGCCGGTTAATCCCTTGTACTTGAGGCCGTAGGCGAGGCCGAGGCCGAGCGCGGTCTGCCCGGCGACGATCCCGTGGCCGCCCCAGTAGTTGCGATCCGGGGCGAAGAAGTGCATCGAGCCCCCTTTGCCTTTGGAGCAGCCGGTCGCTTTACCGAAGAGTTCCGCCATGCACTCTTCCATCGACATCCCGACGGCGAGCGCGTGCCCGTGGTCGCGGTAGGCGGTGATGACGTGGTCGTTCTCCCCGGTGAGGGAGATCGTCCCGACGGCGACGGCTTCCTGCCCGGTGTAGAGGTGGAGGAAGCCCCCCATTTTCCCCATGTTGTAGTACTTCAGGGAGACCTGTTCAAATCTTCGGATACGGTACATCTCCCTGAGAAAATGGATTTTCTGGTCGGCGCTCAGCTCGCGGTTAATCGCGGCGTCTGCGTAAGAGGCGGTTGGCGTGGCGGTATCCATAATCTTAAAAGGAGTATAACATCATTGCCGCAATCAGGCACCCCGTACCCGTTTGGAGCGGCGGGCGACGGCGACAACAGGCACCGTCGCCATCCGTACTCGGGGAGTGAAGAGGAGGGTGGCGAGCGTAGGGGGGAGGGAGAGCTTCCAGCGGTGCAAGCGCGCCGCCAGTGGACGAAGGAATCGGGTCAAAAGCTCCATAAAATCTTTAAAGTTCGGTGTGTGCCTACGGTGGCCAAGGGAAAAAGACCGCAATTCCCTTCTTTCGGGGGCACCCCCAAAAAAAGCTTTGGGTATTTCTGTGCCTTCGTCAAGAAATCGCTTCTTCTTTCCCCCTTCCGCGTGGCGACGCTGCTGCAATGGAGCATTCCCGGAGGGGTCTGTAAATGGCAAAAAACGCCGGGAACATTCCCGAGCAGATCGCAAGGCAAAAACAGGTTACCGCGCCCCTGCGCCAAAAAGGACGACAGGGATGGTTTTGAAGAGGATTTTGATGTCGAGCCAGAGCGACCAGTTATCGATGTATTCGAGATCGAGCCGTACCCAATCTTCAAAACTGGTGACGTTGCTTCGCCCGCTGATCTGCCAGAGACAGGTCAGGCCCGGCTTGACACTCAGGCGGCGACGCTGGGCGGCGTTCTCAAACTGTTCGACCTCGTAGAGCGGCAGCGGACGCGGGCCGACGAGGCTCATCTTTCCTTCCAACACGTTGAAGAGTTGGGGTAATTCGTCGATGCTGGTTTTGCGCAGCCATTTGCCAATCGGGGTGACGCGCGGATCTTCCTGCACCTTAAAGACCGGGCCGCTCATTTCATTGTGATCACTGAGTTCGGAGCGGCGGGCTTCGGCGTCGGTGCTCATCGTCCGGAATTTATACATGGTGAACGGTTTGCCATGTTTGCCGCCGCGTTGCTGGCGAAAGATGATCGGTCCCGGAGAGGTGAAACGGATGGCGAGAGCGGCGAAGATAAAGAAGGGAGCGGCGAGGATGATCGCGAAGAGGGCGCCGATGCGGTCGATCAACTCCTTGGTCATCACGGCCCACGAGACTTCCGGCGTGGCGCGGAAGACGAGCATTGGCCGGGCGCCGAGGACGTCAAAACTGGGCCTCGCGATGGTGGTTTTGATGAAGTCAGCCACCAGCCAAGCTTCAACCCCCTCGATCTCACACGCCCCGATCGCCTCCTGCAAGCGGTTCATCTGGGTGTGGCTTCCGGCAAAGATGACGCGGCTAATCGAGTGGTGGTGGAGCATCTCGACCAGATTGGCGATCGGTTGCCGGTCGAGGTCAAACCGGGCGACGACATCCATTTCTACCAGTTGATCGGGGGTGAAGCTCGCCAGTAGCGCCTCGGTATCTCCCGGCGTCCCGGCAAGGAGAACCGGTTCGCGAAAACGACCGGTTCGCGCTTTGGAGCGGGTGCGCACGATGGTAATCTGCTCGCGCAGGAGCAGTAGGAGGACGGAGAAAAGGCCGAAGAAGAGGACAACCATCCGCCGCGGGATGCTGAGTTGGAAGAAGATCGTGCACATCGAGATGAGCAGGACCATCCAGAGGGCGGCGCGGAAGATTTGCTTGAGCGTGCGGCCGAGGGATTTCTGAAGCGGGTGGACGTAGTAGCCTTGCAATTCGAGCAGGATCGGCCCGAACGGCATGATGATGAAGAGAAGCCAGCGGAAGTCATCAAACTTGGGAACAGGGCCACGGTCGATCACGCCATGGAGGAAGCTCCATGAACTGGCATCAAACCATGGGACGAGGAACGCGCGGACGGAGAACCAGAAGACATGCGCCAGCCAGAAAGCGATGACCAGCAGGAATCCATCTACAATCTGAAGAAATTGGAGATTGATTTCCTGTTTGCGGCCAATCATGGGATTAAAGAGATGGGAAACGTTGCGGCAGGAACCGATGACCGGTTGCCTCCCTCTCATTCCATCCTATAACATGATAGCTCCTGTAAGGAATATAAAGTTTCCGCCTGACTGCGCCAGCGTGGTCGGCACGATCCACAGCCCCGGCTCGCTCGCTGCCGCTCGGGCGCTTGAGCCGGGCGCGGTTGACTATCTGGAGTTGAGGGTCGACGCTTTCGCTGGGAGTGAGCAGGGACTGGGGGAACTGGAGGCGGCGGCGAAGGAGTTGGCGTTTCCGCTGATTGTCACCGTGCGCCGTCCTGATGAGGGCGGGGCCAATAAGTTGGGTTGTTCGCAGCGCGAGCGTCTTTACCATCGGTTTTTAGCGTATGCGGCTTTGGTGGATGTGGAACTTCGCTCTCTGGAGGAGTTGGAGCCGGTGATCCGAGCCATTCGGGCGCAAGGGGCGGGGGTGATCCTCTCTTATCATGATTTTGCTAAAACGCCTGCACTGGAGGTGTTGCGTGAGTTGGAACGGGAAGCGGGGCGGTTGGAGGGAGGGGCGCTTTTCAAGGTAGCCGCGACGGCACCGGCGGCGGCAGATCTCGCCGTGCTCCTTTCATTTTTGACCGGGTCCGCGCCGGAGGGGCAGGAGAAACTGCCGATGGCGGTGATGGGGATGGGGGCTTTCGGGAAGATCTCCCGGCTGACGTTGGGGGCGGCGGGGTCGCGGCTCAATTACGGTTACCTCGATACGGTGCAGGTCAGCGGGCAATGGCCTGCGGAGGAGCTTAAAGTGCGGCTGGCTGAGTTGACTGGTTCTTTAGGTTAACCAGTTTGCGGCGCTGGAGACGAACGGCGGGGTGGGGGAGAAGAGGTCGATATGACTTCTCTCTCTAATCAACAGCTTTATCGTCACGCCAGAACGTTGATCCCCGGGGGGACGCAGCTTTTAAGCAAGCGCCCGGAGATGTATGCCCCTGAGCAATGGCCCCCCTATTACCGGGAGGCGCGGGGGTGTACGATCGTGGATCACGACGGGCGGGAGTGGATCGATTTTTCGACGAACGGGATCGGGAGCTGCCTGCTCGGGTATGCTGATCCCGAGGTGAACGCGGCGGTGATCGACCGTGTGCAGCGCGGTTCGATGTGTACGCTCAACGCGCCGGAGGAGGTGGAACTCGCCGGGCGGATGCTGGCGCTTCACCCGTGGGCGGAGCAGATCCGTTACGCTCGGGGAGGCGGGGAGGCGATGTCAGTGGCGGTGCGGATTGCCCGGGCGCGTTCGGGGCGTGATCTGGTTGCTTTCTGTGGCTATCATGGATGGTGCGATTGGTACCTTGCTGCGAATCTCCCGGGATCGGGAGCGGAGGATGCGCTCGGGGCTCATCTGCTCGCCGGTCTTGAAGCAAAGGGAATCCCTTCTGCGCTGGCGGGGAGTGCGCTTCCTTTTGGTTATAATGCACTCGGGGAGTTGGAGGCGCTCGTGAGCAGGCATGGTGGGCGTCTGGCGGCGGTGGTGATGGAGCCGACCCGGGCAGAGGCGCCTGCTCCAGGTTTTCTCGAAGGGGTTCGTGCGATTTGCGACCGCTACGGGGCGGCGTTGATCTTTGATGAAGTCAGCACCGGGTTTCGTTTGCACTATGGAGGGGTTCATCTCCGCTACGGTGTGGAGCCTGATCTGGCGGTGTTTGCCAAGGCGCTTGGGAATGGGCACCCGGTGGCGGCGATTCTGGGAAAAGAGCGGTGGATGTCGGCGGCGGCGGAGAGTTTTATTTCAAGCACCTACTGGACGGAAGGGGTCGGTTATGCGGCGGCATTGGCGACGCTTGAGAAGATGGAACGCGTAAAGCTCAGCGAGCATCTCGAAGCGATCGGGGTGATGACGCGCGAGGGGTTGCTCGATCTGGCGCGGCGCTACGGCGTGCCGATGGAGATCAAGGGATGGCCGGCGCAAAGTTACCTGAGCTTTAACCATCCGGAGGGGCAGGCGCTTCTGACGCTTTATACGGTGGCGATGTTGCGTGAGGGGTATCTGGTGGGAGGGGCGTTTTACCCGACGTGGGCGCATACCCCTGAGATTGTGGAGGGATTTTTGAAGGCGGCGCCAGCCGTTTTCACGGAACTGGCGCAAGGGTTGGAGAAGGGGGATCTGCCCGAGCGCATCGGTGGCCCGCTCAAACACAGCGGTTTCCAGCGATTGAACTGACGCAACGCGATTTTTTACCGCTTGACGGATCGGAGGTGAATCTCTAGTTTTACTAAAACTTAATAAAAATTAACCAGTGCTTAATAAACAGCATAAACCGGTTCAGTCGCTTCAGCGGGGGTTGAGGCTACTGGAGTTCATCGCCCGGCGTCGGGAAGGGGTCATCCTGAAAGAGTTGGCGCGGGAGATTGGTTGCTCACCCCCCGCGGCTTATCATTTGGTCGGGACGCTGGTGGAGGCCGGTTTTGTGAAGCGGCTCGATGATCCGGTGCGCTACGTGCTCGGCGAGCGGTTGCTGCAAATGACGCAGGAGCAGGGGAAGGAGCAGTTTTATCAAAGGGTCGAAGCGTGCATGCTTGCCTTGAGCCGGAAGCTGCCGCAGACCTCGCTTTTCTACGTCGAGGCGATCGGCGGGAGTGTGATGGTCCGTTCCATACTCTCTGCGCAGCAGCCGGAGCGGATCGTTGAAGGGCGCGAGCACCCGCTGCCACCGTATGTCTCTGCCGGATCACTGGCACATCTTGCTTTCTGGCACCCGGAGTGGGTGCGGGAGTGCCAGACGCGTTACAGCTTTGAGGCGTATGGATTGGCGTACTGGAAAAGTTGGGAAGCTTTCGAGGAGGCGTTGGAGGCGTTGCGCCGGGATCGGTTTTTCCTGATGCCGGAGCCGCACCCGGGGGCGTTGAAGATGGCGGTGCCTCTCTTTCTGCCACGCGGCGGGTTGGCTGGTTCACTCACGTTGCATGCTCACCCGGCCCGCGACGGCACGCCTGCTCCTGCCAAAGAGCTGATGATCAGCGCTGCGCTGGAGGCTGCGGCCGATTTCACCCAATCACTCAAAGCGACGATTTCTGAATAACCCTTATCCTATGGACTCACGCCCTTATTTGTCTGAACCGCCCCAATCGATCCCTGTTGATCTTGAGTGTGATGTCGCCGTGACGGGCGGCGGGATTGCCGGGGTCGCCGCAGCGCTGGCCTCTGCCCGACAGGGGATGCGCACGGTGTTGATTGAAAAACAGTTTGGCCTCGGTGGATTGGCGACGTTGGGGAATGTGGTCAAATACCTGCCGCTCTGTGATGGATATGGCAAGCAGGTGATGGGAGGGTTGGCGGAGGAGTTGCTTCACCATTCGGTGATCGAGTTGAAGGAGCCGCTCCCTTCTGCCGGATTTGTGCCGACCCCTGATTGCTGGAGGCGGCCTGATGGCGATCTTGCCGAGCGCGAGCGCAGGCGCTTCATGACCAGTTTTAACCCGTACGCGTTCCAGATGGAGATGGAGGAGATGTTGTTGGAGGCGGGGGTGGAGATTCTCTACGATACCCGGGTCTGCCGGGTGCTAAAAAAGGGGGAGGAAATTTCTCACCTGATTGTGGAGAACAAGAGCGGACGGCTCGGGATCGCGGCGCAGATCTTTATTGATGCGAGCGGGGATGCGGATGTCAGTTTCCACGCCGGTTGTGCTGTGGAGGATTATACGCACAACGTCCTCGCCGGGTGGTATTACGAGATCAAGAACGGTCAGCTTTGCCTAGTGACTTTCACTAATCCGTACGACAAGGAGCACCGGGGAGCGAATAACGCGGTCGGGCCGTTTTTTTCAGGGACTGATCATCGACAGGTGACCGGACAGGTGCTCGGTTCGCGCAGGCTCCTGAAGGAGAAGCTCCGAAAGAAGCAGGAGGCGGCACCGGAATCGGCCATCTACCCTTTCGGGATCAGTTCGATCCCTGATTTTCGGATCACGCGGCGTTTGCATAACCGTTTCTCCCTCGGAGAGTGTCATCGCCATACTTGGGCAGAGGATTGTATCGGGATCACGGGGGACTGGCGGCGAAAGGGACCGATTTATCCGCTTCCGCTGCGGACGATCCACTCCGATCAATGTCCCAATCTTTTTGTAGCCGGACGGTGCATGTCATCCGATCATACGGTGATTGATGTCACTCGTGCGATCGGGACGTGCGCTGTTACCGGAGAGGCGAGCGGTGTGGCGGCGGCGCTTCTCATCAAAGAGAAGATCACCGATCGGCGCCGCCTCCCGGTGGAGCGGCTCCAGAAGATGCTGCGCGAGGCGGGAGCTTTGATTGACCCGGAATTGGTTAAGCCGCATCCTAAGGCGAAGGGGGCCGTGGAGCGGGGTGAGCGGGTTCCCCAGTCAGCGCCTGTCGGAAAGCCGTGATAACCTCTTCTAATCCTCCGGGGGCGAAGGGGGTTTGCCAGATGGTATAGTGATCCTGTCCATAAAGCGTCGCGGGGGGGAGGTAGCCGCGCGTCTCATTCACGATGGTAGCGATGAAGAGCGCGCGTTCCGGGGTGGCGGCTCTCAACTCGCGCTGGAGGCAGGAGTAGGCTTCGTTGCCGATCGCTGCGATGGCGATTTCTCCTAATTCCCAAAGGAGGTTTTGGGAGAGGTAGGTTGAGCCGTTGCCTAGTGATTCGCGGATGCGGAGTTTGCGCCGGAGGCGTTCGGTCGTGACGGGGTCGGTGGTTTCATCGGCTTGCGAGAGAGCTTCGCGCAAGGTGGCCAGATCGGGGAGATCGTCCCGCAGGGCGAGGGGGATCGGCAGATGGGTGACCCGGAGGGTGCGGGGTTGGCTGGTGCGTTCCTCTTCCCGCCAGAGGGCGAGCGGTGCGCCCGATTCCCGGGCTCCGCGATAAACGAGTTGTCGGGCGGGCGGGAGCATGCCGTGCAGGGTAGCGAGCACATGATGCCCAAGCTGACGGCCAGCGCGGTCGGCCACGGCTGGGTCGCCGGTGTATTGATGGGCTGGGGCGAGTTCCCCGGAGGCTCCTTGAAGGAAGAGGAGGGGGACGCCGGTCGCGCCTTCGACGACTTCACGCAGGGCGCCCGGGTAGTCTGGCGAGAGAGTCTCGTTCTCCCAAGCGAGGATGGTCGGGTGGCAGGCGTAATTAACGACGAGGGCGAGCGGTTCCCCGTTATCGCGGCGGGTGACGCGGCCAAGGAGGAGTGTGGCGTCGCTCTCTGCCGTGGGGTTCCAGCCGACCAGCCAGCGGGGTCGTTCGGGGTCGGGGAGATCGCGATTTCTGGCGAGGTTGCTCCATCCTTGTGCACTTTCCAGAAGGGCCGGGACGGCGGAGGCGAGGGCTTCACGCGCGGCTTCGGCCAGAGTGGTGCAGAGGTGATCGAGGTAGGGAGCGATCAGGGAGCCGCCAGCGGGGTGGGCTGTATCTTCGAGGCAGAAGGAGGGCCCGGCGTGGGTGTGGGAGAGGGCGAACATCACCCGCTCGGGCGTGGTGTTGAGTGCCTCGCAGAAACGTTCCCGCAGGAGTTTCTCCTCATGGTGGGATTTCCACCAGCCGAGGTCGAGCGAAATGAGAAAGAGCGGCCCGGAGGGGGGGGGCTCTCCCTCGGCGCCGATCTCCTCGATCGTCAGAAGGGTGGCGGTCAGCGGACGATGGAGGGTGTTCGCTCGGTCGTGCGTGGCGGCTCCCCAGTTGCGGGCGTAGATTTCAAGGGGCGGGGTGATGTCACGGCGGGCGACGCCGATGCGGCCTTCAAAGCTCGGGGCAGCGGCTGGAGGAGGGCTGGGATGGCTCATGGGAGAGGAGAGGGTGGCGCGATTCTACCAGTCGGTCACGGCGCCGTCAGCGCTGAAGGAGCGTTGAAGGAGTTCCTGTTCGAAGGGGTGTTTGCGTGCGGCCTCTTCGTTGATCTCGATCCCGAGGCCCGGGCGGGTGCCGGGGCGCACGAGGCGTCCTTTTTTCTCTACAGTGAACGATTCAGTCACCACTTCATCGCGCCACGGGACGTCGAGGTGGACCGATTCGCAAATGGCGTAGGAGGGGAGGGAGAAGCCGAGTTCAAGGGAGGCGGCGGTGCTGACCGGGCCTTGCGGATTGTGCGGGGCGACGGCGACGCGGTAGCTCTCGGCCATGGCGGCGATGCGGCGGGCTTCGCTCAAACCGCCACAATGGGTGATGTCGGGTTGGATAACGCTGCAGGCCCGTTTTTCAAGGAGTTCGCGAAAGGCGTATTGGGTAACGAGGCGTTCGCCCGTGGCGATCGGGGTGGTCACGGCGCGTTGGATCAGGGCGATGTCGTCGATCGATTCCGGCCAGCACGGTTCTTCAAAAAAGTAGAGGCCGTAGGGGTCAAGCGCTTTGGCAAAACGCATCCCCATGCGTGGGGAAGGGCGGGCGTGGCAATCGACCATGATGTCGATCTCCGGGCCGACGGCTTCGCGCATCGCTTTGACGCACGCTTCGGCGTAGAGGACGGGTTGGAGTCCTTCGAGTGGGGCAGTTTCCGGGACGGCCATACATTTAAAGGCGGTGAAACCATCGGCGACGGCTTGCAGGGCAAGATCGGCAAAGCGGGAGGCGTCGCCCGGGCGGGTTTCGTAGAAATCTTCCATCTTGCCTCCGCCAAGGTGGCAGTAGAGCCGGACGTAATCACGCACGGGGCCGCCCCAGAGCTGGTGGCAGGGGACGTTGTGGATCTTGCCGAGGATGTCCCAGAGGGCGATATCGATGCCGGAGATGGCTGTGCCGCGCACGATGCCGTTGCCGTGCCAGAAGTGTTGGCGGTACATCATTTGCCAGAGGTGTTCGATGCGCCGGGGGTCTTCGCCGATGAGGAGTTGGGAGAGGTCTTCGATCGCTCCGACGACCGAGCGGGTGTGCCATTCGAGCGTCGCCTCGCCCCATCCCCAGAGTCCGGGTTGGTCGGTGAGAACTTTAACGAAGATCCAGTTACGCATCCTGGCGTGGCAGACGATTGTTTCGATAGCAGTGATTTTCATAAGGAAAAGGCCGTAGCCTTGTTGGATTAAGGCAGAAGTTGCGTTTTTTCGCGGCGCAAAGACGGCAAATGCCTATGGCGAATCGGGCAAAGGGATTTTTTTTCGTGAGATCGAATAAAAACTCTTGTTCTTTCCCGGCATCGCGCCTACTTTGACAAAACAAGAGCGCGGGGTGGAGCAGCCTGGTAGCTCGTCAGGCTCATAACCTGAAGGCCGCGGGTTCAAATCCCGCCCCCGCAACCACTTTTAAGCCCGTAGAAGCCTTATTCTACGGGTTTTTTAGTGCCTCCACTTCTCGAAAACCTTGTGGTTATCAAGATCTTGGGACGATTTCACTCTGGAAAGCCGATCAGATCAGCTTCAGGGGGCGCTAGGGTCATTTTTTCCCGTACCCCACTTTTCCCGTATCCTTGTGAATCCTATGGAATCCTTCTAAAAGGGTCGAAAAGTGGTCAGAAGTTTTCTTTTGGCTCAAACCGTTCGTAGCAGCCGCCCGGGCGAACTCGCTCTTACCTCGCGAGTGGGGTTCTCTACTGGATGACCGAAGGCAAACAGAACGGTGAACTCAACACGCTCCTCGGCCTTGCGCCGTGCAGGGGCATGTCGCCGGCATCCCCGGCGGGCTTGGGTAGGAAAATCGGCATGCTACCACCGCTTTTGCCATCGGTGTACTCAAGCGTTGAGGTCGCTGGGATTCAAGGGTTGCGTCTCCGATACCGGGCAAGGGCGGCGGCTAGTGCTCCAGCGCCGAGGAGTAGGGCCGTGGCCGATGGCTCCGGGACAATCACCGGATAGGCTGCTTGGGCGATAAGGAGGTTTGCAGTCGTGGTGCCGTGTGCCGCGTCCCAGTAAAAATAGCCCTCCGAATTGGGAGCCAGCTCCCCGTAGGGAGGGTCTCTCACTTCATACGGGTAGGCTCCATAACGAATATAGGCAGTGTCCGTTATGTTGTTAAAACCGTATTCCGCCGGATCACTCATGATCTCTAGAAACAGCCCGTGGATATCAACTTTGAAAATGGTAATGTCTTCCAGACTGTCGGACAAAACATCCAATTCGTCGTTAAGCATCTCGTTGAAGATGGCCACGAACGCGGTGGCCAAATCCCCCTTGATCGGGTCGTTGAGATAGCTGGGAATCTGTCCTATCGGCGGCAGATTGGGCACCAAAAAGTATCTCCCACCCTCCGCATAGAGGGTCGTAATGGCCGTGACAAGATTACTTGCTACTTGGGCGGGCGTGATCGGGTCGGCATTTTCCACATGGGCAAACACATCGTTGGCCCCGCTCCAAAGGGTGAAAAGCGTGGTGCCGGGATCTGGAAGGTAAGGGTTGCGATTGGCTAGTTGATTGGAGTAGAAACCGATCTGCGGCTGGAGGTTTGGAAAGAATAACCCATAGTTACCGGTGCCGCTTCGGCTTCCGGCCCAAGAAAAATTGGTACCATTGATATAGGAAACACCGTCATTGGCTCCCATGCTTCCAATCTCTCCAAAGCCAAGGGAGGTATAAAGGTAATCCACCCAGATCGGGCCATTCGAGAAACGGTAATTGTAGTAATAATTGGGGTCCCAGCCGGTCAAATGCTGGGCGGTATTCTCTGTAATTGATGAAAGGAGATAATTCAGGTTTCCTCCATCACTAAGGCTGTCACCGAAGGAAACCATCCCGGTGAACGGATGGTCTTGAGAGCGCAGCGGAACCGCGGCGGCAACGAAAAAAAATCCCCACGCTAAAAGTAGACGAACGGGTGGCCACTTGCAAACAGGGCGCAGGTTCGGATCGAATGGATGAGCTTTCTTCACCCACCGATTTTCAATCGCCCCCTATGATCTCGCAACCCCCATGCGTGGGGGTAGGCGGCTTCGTCCACGATCATGCGGTCGATGGTAGGCGTTTTTGGATTTTAAGGTTGAGGGATGAATAGACGCGACAATGTTTAGTGATTGGGTCTTCCTTGAGGCGATCACGTCAAGGTTTAACCTGCTTCCGGGCGTTTGCTATGTCAGCGCTGTAGATCGCACCCGCCAATGTTGTCCCCAAGTGTTGGATAACATGGAAGAAGTCCAAAATACAATCGCCCTGAGGAGAAAGAATTCTAGCTTGCTTCCAGAATGGAGAGATCCCCGGCGTGGTCCCGGTCGTCACGATTGTCGACTAGCTAGTCCGTGGGCGGATGGTATCACCGTGGACCCAGTAGCCATTGAGAAGAACGGTCTTTGGGGTGTGAGGGATGCCAAACTGGTTATGAGTTAAATGTGCCGCTACAAGCTCAACGGCTGTTGCGCCGATCTCTGTTGGACATTGGTCGATGCCGGCCATCGCTCCATGACGATGATGAAGATCGAGATTCACAAATCCGATTTTTTCAGGAATGGCAATGGAAAGTTCGCGGATCTGATCGGCGATCTGGCTCATGTTGCTAATGACGACGTCAGGCTTTTGCTCCCTAATCCAAGCGAGCAGTTTTTTCTTGTTCCAGCGTTGGAGTAAAAGAGGAGCGACCTCGGGCTTGCGCTCGCCGTCGTTGACGTGGAAATACATTAGGTAGGCGGCGCGCCAACGGTGGGCAACCCAGCGATCCTGCGACTCAAGGGTGCAAAAACCGGGGCGTTGATAGCCAAGTTTTCTGAGTTCGCGCAGGGCCAACACCATCCCTCCATAGTGATCGTGCAGAGAACGATCCAGATCGGGGTAGGTAATCGAATAGCCGATCCGGGTAGCGGCGAAATGTTGCCAGTCAAAGGAGAGTCGCCCCATCGGCTGGGGTAGGGGCGCGAGGACGATGCCGCGAATGTCGCGAGTCATCAGAACGCGACTCATCTTATGTTGCGTCATTCCTTCCTCTCCGGCAAAAAAAGTCTCCAGTTGGTAGCCGAGTTCGTCCGCGCGCCGGCAGGCCCCCTCGTAATAGTAATGGACGTTGTCGGCCCATTCGGAAATGTGACCGCACATGGAAAGGAAAGCGATCGTTTCAGAAAAGCGTTGCTTGCGGGTGGTGCGCAGGCGGGCCATCAGGGTGGAAACCACGGTGTCTGGTCGATAACCGGTCTCCACCGCTAACTTTCGGAGATGCTCCCTGACTGGTTTTGAGATACGGGAATGGTCTTTGAGTGCGAGCGAAACGGTGTTGAGTGAAACACCGGCCAGAGCGGCCAACTCACGCATGGTGCGGCATTGGGGGGGATTGGACATTGAGAGAGTGTTTCCATAAAAGGAGAATAGCAGGTTGACTGTCAAGCGAAAAGCCTGTTGTCATCTCCTTGGGCTCGGCGTATTCCTCGGGGGTATGAAAACGTCTCCCTGTCTCCCCAAACTTCATGGCTGGTTATTCATGATGCTAGGTCTTGCTTTCTCGGGACCCCTTTATGCCCAGCAGAGTGAATGGGTGGCGGGCGGCGCTGAAGATAAGAATTGGTCAAACGCTGCGAACTGGAATCCTGCTAACCTTCCCAACGGAAGGGAACTTCTCTTTGGAGACGCTTTCAAGACGACAGCAGAACTCCCTAACAATATTGTGGATGGCGATACGGTCATCCGTCGGCTTGATTACACGAACAAGGGATCAACCGAGTCTGACTGGCATGTCACCGAACTGATCGGAGATCTGGAGATCAACGACGACGTCGCGCCGGCCAACAGTCTGACGGTGGGGGGGATGGCTGGTACAAGCGGACAGCGGTTGACTACTCAGGTACGTTTGACAGGGGCGGGCCGTTTGGTGATCAATCAGGCTGCCGCAAACCTTGTGGTTGGCAATACGGGTGCCTTTAGCTTGACTGCGGCAGATCAAGGGTATGCTGTCTTGAATCTTTCCGATTTGGGCGGGTTGGAAATTAACGTTAACCATTTCAATATCGGTGTTGGAAGGACTTCTAACGCCACGGTGTTTCTCTCGGACGATTCCCGCATGACTGCCAAAATGTTGGTGGTAGGGAATAGTGGCGGAAATCAAATCGGAGGAAGCTCTAAATTGGCCTTGGGTCAGGAGACTATTTTGTATGTCGACGACATTAGGGTGGGAGCTCACTCCGCTACTCACCATAATCGTGCATCTGGTGAAGTTAGTTTCCGCGAAGGGGTAGCCGGGCCTACCCTGCTCTTGCGTGGCAGTAGCGGTGGTGACTCCAGAGCATCGGTGATGGTTGGTAATCAGGGAAGCGATATTGTTGGAAACACCGTTGTCCAAACGGCCCGAATGGACTTCACCGGAGGGAGCATCGACGCGCGGATTAGTACGCTAACCATAGGACGGGGCCGAGGTAGTAGTGCTAGCTTGGGGATGAATGCCTCTTTTAGTATGGACGCAGGCGTGCTTGATGCGACCACCATTGCCATCGGCTCGTTAGGCAACTCCGCCAATGCCAGCGCACACAAAGTCACAGCAGCGCTGGAGGTTCTTGGGGGAAGCCTGGTGGCGGAGAGTCTGGTGATCGCCGGGAACACCCAAGCTAATGCAAAGCAGGAATTGGAGGGACGATTGTTGCTCGATGGAACGGCTAACGTTACGGTGGTCGGTGGGATTACTCTGGGTTCTCAATCAGCAACGGACAGTGCCGGCCTCAAGGCTATCCTTGAGATCAAAGGGGGTAGCGTTCAAGTCGGGGGGGACATCGCCGAGGGAACCAATCCCGGTGGCGTCTCTTCTAGCATTCTCCTGCAAGGAGGTTCTCTCGATCTTCAAGGGCATTCCGTGGTGGCAGACGAACTCAAATTGGAGGCAGGCACGCTTCGCAGCCTTGCTGAGTTCAACGCAGGGGCCGAGGTAGTCAAGACGACGGGCGGCGTGCTTACGATGGCGGGAACTCATGCTTACACCGGAGCGACCGTGGTGGACGCGGGAACTCTGGTGGTCGATGGAACACTCTCCAACACCTCCGGCGCGATCGTCCGTAACGGTGCTGTTTTGAGGGGCAATGGTGCTATTGCAAACTCGGTGGAGACAAGAGTTGAGTCTGGTGGCAGGCTCGCCCCCGAGGCTGGAGAGGTTCTTTCTGTAGGAGCGTTGGTGATGGAAGAGCAGGCGCACTTTTCGATGACTCTGGCTGGGCCGGAGATGGAGAACACCGGGGGCGTTTTGGCCCAAACCATCACGTTGGATGGCGCAAATCTGGAGCTTTCCCTTTCCTATGCTCCGGTGGCGGGGGCGGTGTTCCGTCTCATTGGTAATGAAGGAGGGAGTGCTGTCACGGGGATGTTTGCCACGGTTAATAACGTGGCTCTTGGTCTCGATCAGCAGTTTTCGCTGGAGTTTAGCGGGGAGGCTTATGGATTTGAGCTTTTCTATACTGGCGATGAATTCTCAGTTTTTGGCGGGAACGATGTGATGATACGGGCCCTCGCCGTTCCTGAGCCGCAGATTAGCCTGCTTCTGCTGGGGGGGGTGGCAGCTTTGCTCTATTGGAGGCGAAAAGGCTCTTCCGTTCGGATCGCTTCCAGCTTCGGTCGCTCGAATTAAGGTATGAAGTTTCTTTTGGTCCTCTTCGCCCTTAGCTCCTTGGCACTGGCTACGCCGCAGGTAGCGATGGAACAGGCGCCGCCGGGGGTGCGTGACGCCGAGGCGTATGCCGCTGTTGCCAGAAAGGATGCCCGGAACTGGGAGTCAGGCTTTTGCCTGATGGGGGAAAGTGACAAGCCCGCTCGTCAGGCGACCCGGTTTCGGCTAGCCATAGGGGAGGCGCATCTCTTTTTTGTGGCGGAAGCGCGGGAGGCGTCAGCGGAACTGAAGTTTCAAACCGGTAACGCCAAACGGGAGATATGGAAGGAAGACTCGATCGAGCTTTTCCTACAACCCGGCTCCGACCCGTCGGTTGCTTTTCAGTTGTTGGTGAATGCAAAGGGAGATTTTGACGGATATAGGTTGCTTCAGTTTGGCATCATGACGGAGCCGTGGCGGCCAAAACTCTCGATGGCAACCTGGCGAGGGGAGCATTACTGGGGAGTCGTTTTAGCCATCCCTCTTGCTGAGCTTGGACCCGATCCCCAACGTCGCGAATGGCGCGTACAGGTAGCTCGCAACCGGCCTGGACGAGATCAATCTCCGGGGGAACTGACCGTTTGGGCACCCACATCGGCAGGGCTACGGGAATTCTCTTCGTTTGGTACGGCAGTGCTGCCTAAGGAGGTTGATCTGCGACCTTTCGCTTGGTTGTTGGAGAGTATACCCGGCGATCAGCGTGTTGTACGCTCGAAGGATCAGACGGGTTATCAGTTGGAGCGACGCCTCTCCATCACTAATGAGACGGGAGCCTATCGTTCCGTGGTGATGGAGTCAACCGTCGATGACGCAGTGGTGCGAAAGGCGCTGGCTGTTCCGCCCGGTCGGGCCCGGCAGGTGACGCTAGTTTACGATCTTCAGGAGAATACTTCCATTAAAGGGTATGCCGTTGACCGGCTTCTGGCTGGGAAGGAGGCTGACCAGTTGCTAGCCTTTCGGAGCGAAGAAATAGCTGCTGGGTATGAACCATGGCATCTGGAGGTAGAAACCCCCGGTTACCGTTCGCTCATTTTTGAATCCCAAAACCTTGAAAAGGTGAAGGCCGTTTTTAGGGTGAGCGATGGGGAGTCCGAGTTGACGGGGCTAGCCGCTGCATGGGAGGGCGAGGACGTTTCTCTCCCTGCTCGGATGCGTCCGCAAGCCGACGGGGGCTGGAGCGTGGAAGTGGACGGGATCGCTGCGCTCTCACCGGGAATCTATCAACTGGTCGTGACAGGAAACTCTGCGGAAGGCCCTTTTAAGGTAACCCAGACCATACGCAAACTGGAGCGGCAGGATGGCGAAGTCTGGATTGATGCTAAGGGGATTGTGCATCGAGATGGGCTTCCCTTTGGCGCATACGGGTTTGTCTTTGGCGGAGGCGGGCGGGTGCGTCATCATCCCGGACTACAAGCTAATGCCTTTGCGCCGGTTTATGCCGATAACAAAGAACTGATGTTCAAGCGGATTAGTGCCAACGCCGGCCACGGGATCGTGAGCTTCGTCTATGTGCCGACTGCCGGCCCACAGGGTACCCGCAAGGGGCAGGGCAATAAACCGTTGAGCGCCGAAGAGAGGGAGAGTTTTGAGGAGTTGGCGACTACGCTTGCGGGCAACCCCGACGTGATGGGATACTATCTCTGGGACGAGCCTGAACTGCATGATGTCCATCCCGTTCGTCTAAAGGAGATTTACGAGATTCTTCGGGAGAACGACCCGCACAAGCCGGTTGTTATTCTTAATAACAGTGTTGCGGGCGTGCGCGATTATCTGCCGACCTGCGACATCTCCATGCCAGATCCTTATGTCTGGTTTCTCCGCGGCGGAGGAAGCGCCCAACCGATGGAGAGCATCGGCATGCATCTGGAGCCGATACCGATCGGGAGTCCCTCCTTTCAGGCACGGTGGGTTACGCCTCAGGCATTTGACGGCGAGTACTTCGGTCGCGCTGGCAATCGCGGGCCAACGGCGGAGGAGATGCGCACCCAACAGGTGTCGGCATTGATTGAAGGCGTCTCCGGCGTTCTCTGGTTTTCCTCCTTCCTGACCATGGACGAGCCGGGCGTGCGCGCTTCCATCACTTATCTCTCAAAGGAGTTTCAGTGGCTTTTTAACTGGCGTCAACGATCGTTGCCGCGAAAGCTCTCCGAGTTGACGGGGGGGCAGGCTGCTTGGTTCGATGGGGAGAAGACGCCGGTGCTGCTCATCGTTAATACGGAGTGGAAACTAGCTAGCCTTACCGTGAGTGACGACGCTATCGCGGCGCACCGGTCATGGGTAGAGATTGGCACCGGGGAAGCTTACCCGGCCGATGGTCGCCGATTGACGCTGCCCCTTCAACCGTATCAGAGTCGCATTCTTGTCCCTGCAGGTACCAAGCGTCCCGACGGGTTGGACTGGAAAGCGGTTCTCCGCTACGAACAGGAGCTTTGGGCGGCAACTCGCCCGGCCCCGGCGAACATGGCGCATCGGGATCATGGAGGGATGGCACGCCTGATTACCCCCAAAGGGGGAATCCATCGGGTGATGGCGATGATCGATGGCATCATCGTAACGCCCGAGGAAGGGGGAAGAGGCTATCACCACTACATTTTTCAACCCGGCACCATGGTTCAGATCGATTTCTCTCAGCCGATCGTGCCGAAGAGACTAGTGATCCATTATGCTAATTTCCTTGAAGGCACCCTTCAACTGCTCATGGACGGAAAGTGGGTGGAGCAAGGAGCGCTCCACCCCAAGGGGGATCGGCTGGAGGTAGGGATCGATTCAGGGGGCGTTAAAGTTGAAGCATTGCGGCTGGTGATCGCCAAAGTGCCATCTAATAGATTGATTATCCATGAGATTGAAGTTCTTCAATAGCTTTCTGCTTTTGTTCCTATTCCTTCGCGTGGAAGTGTTCGCGAATGCCTTTATATGGGAGGGAAACGATCCGAGCCTTCTCACCGGAGTACCTTCTGACCCCCAACTGGCGACGGAGAAACCGGGGGTGCGCCCCTTGGCAAGCCTGCGCTTCGGGGGTAAGGGTGCAGGGGAGAGTGTCCGCTACCTGCGCGTGACATCGCTCGCCCTCGTGGAATCTTCCGATGAACTGACGTTCGCCTGTTTTGTCCTTCCCGAACGTCGCAAAGTCAATGAGGATATGCTGGCATCCAAGCGAGATCATCCCGATGATATCAACGGATTCCGGCTCTTTAGGGTATGGGATCGCTGGGGAGTTGAGTTAGGCAATGGGGTGGAGAGCCGGAAGATCTTTGCTTCATCAAAGCTAATCCACAACGAATGGCAACACTTAGCTGTGACGGTAAAAGCCGACCGGGTCATTTTTTATCACGATGGCGAAATCGCGGGTGAACAAGAGGTCATGATCGGCAACATTACGCTACCCGATCACCTAATGATTGGTTGCGGTGTCAACAGAAGTAACCCCTTTGTGGGATGGATCACAGGGATCTATATCAGCGATAATTCCCTCGACTTCGCAGCTCTTCATCCACTCATTCGAAACCTGACAGAATAAGGGATATGATTCTACTTCATCGAAAAACCTATGCTTTTAGCCTAACGGAGATATTGGTTGTCATCAGTCTGATTGTTGTGATTGCATCTTTATCTACAGTTGCGCTTCAACGTGTGCGCCGGCAAGCGCAAGGGTTGCAGAATCTGCAAAACCACCGAGAGGTCATTCGGGCGTTGATCCTGAGTGCTTCCGAGAACAACGGGACATTGCCTTACTGCGATCAAGGCACCAAGTTGAAGCTTTCCTTTCCTAGATACTTGGCGCAGAAAGGCTATCTTACCGATTACCGAGCGCTTTTCTCGCCTCTGGCTGGGTCGTGGTATCAGGAGAGAAAATATGCCTATGCCCTGCGGAACCCTCAGGTTCCAACGGAAGAACCGTGGTTCTATACCAATTACGCTGCGAGCCGCCGGGGTGCGATGCCCCATTCTCTGGATGATGGTGGTAGGAAACCCGCCCGGTTGCCGATGGTTGCTCAGGATGGCAACCTTTCCAAACTAATGATTCTTCTCGATTCCTACCGCGGAGGGCATGATACTCCTGAAGCGAACTTCGGCGGTGGGATTTGCTATTTTTCCTCAGGACCCCAAGGATGGAATTACACTCCTCCTCAATCCCGAACATTTGGCGGGTATGTCTATGCTTCCTTTGCCGATGGACATGTCGAGCGTTTTCGGCGTGAAACCATCCTCCAAATGAGACAGCAGGATGCTACCAAAGAGCCATTCTTTGAGAATCGCTATACACGGTATTAAGATTGGTTTGAGGCGGAAATAGCCGGAAGATACTTTCCGAGGGCGAAGCCGCCGGGTTCCCGGCTGGGGTGCTCCCAAATGCTTAGTGCGCTTTGGGGGATTCGTTCCCAAAAAACTTCACATCAAGGTGTCCGGTCATGGAAATGCCGTCGACTTCAAACATTTCATTGGCATTTGCGCTCAGGATTAGCCAACGACCTTCACTGTTGACGACTTCCGCAGCCAGAGCTTCATGAGGTCTGGCAGTACGGCCATCCTTGCGCTTGACAGGGAGTTGGCGAATTTTGACTTCTTTGGTCTGGGCGGCGTCTCGTCCGGTGAGGGCAGTAATGGCCCAACCTGACTTGCCTTGAACGCGGCGCACCAAAACGGGAACCCATTTCGGGTGCCATTCCGCGGGGGATTGGGCTAGAAAGATGTCACTTTGATTACCTAAAAGGGTTAGGGAACCGCTGACATCGGTGCGTTTTGCATCGAGGAGATACCCTAAAGTTTCCAGCTCGCCCGAAACGTGTTGAGGGGAGCGGAAATAGGAATACCCATCGCCTTCCTTGAGGAGTGCGGGGTAATCCATTGCCTCAAGCGGAGCGGTGAGCGGACCGGGGAGATGTAGGAGTAAGTCAAATTGACGCGGTTGTTCAGCGTCGAACGTGTCGAGGATGAGGGCAGTGTTGCCGCATAACGCGACGGCTCTCGACCATTGAACACCTTCAAACTGGGGACGCTCCCGTGGTGTCGTCCAACGCCCTGCGGCGCATGGCTTTTCCAACCAAGCATCCTGATCAGCACGTAGCATGCTGCCACCAGCCCCGTCGACGATGAGGCCGTTGCCTGCCGCTGGCGTCTCGGAGAATTTGCTATCTGCGTAACCATAGCCAATGCGCAACGTTCGTTGGTTAAGGGGAAGTTGCTTCCACTGGATGAAGGGGTCGAGCAGCGCCTTGGCACCGCGCCATGCCGGGGAACCGTAGTTGATCATCGCCGTTGTGAGGCTCCGATCAGCAAGCGGTTGGCGCAACGTTGTATAACCCCCGGCGGGTAGTGCTGAGTTCCCGATCGGTAGGTCTGCGCTGTTGATGTTCCCGCTTGGACTGACCAATGCGGCCCAAGTCCACTTTTGTTGGCGATACCATGCGACGGGCGGGACAAAGGCAGGATCATTCCAAGCGGTTAGCGCAAATTCGTAGAGGCCGCAGTGTTGTGCGAGGGTGGTGAAATCTGCTGCCATCGCCAGCGGCGCTTCAAAGAGTCTTCTGAATTCGGCTGAGTAGGCAGCAACGCCGACTGCTTCGTAGGCCTCCAACATTTCCGCAAAGGGGCTTACTGCTGCAAAGTGATAGGTAATCTCGCGTTCTACTGACATACCATCGCGATCGAAATCATCCCTCCATTGGTAGCGAACGCCGAATTCCCCTTCCAACGCCTCTGCTGCCAGAGGCCAGTTTCGTGCGACGATCGCTCCCGTGCCGACGGAGCGGTTCACTTCAGCCTGTTGATTGGCGGCAATACGATGATCATGAATGCCCATAATCGCTGGCAGAATCAATCGATCGACAATGTTTTGGTCTTCGTCCGCACTTAAAACACCGGAACCGCGTACGAAATCGAAGGCGAAGGGTAGCGGCGAAAACCACCAGCATTCTCCTAGTGTATTGCTGGCCACCCGGGAATGCCGCGAGACGACAGATTTCTCCACCACGGGTAAATCCACAAAGATTCTTGCATAGGCTAGAAGGATTTCCGCTGCTTTTCGGGAATACCGTGCGTCTTGGGTTAGCCAGCCGATACGCGCTAAAGTCAGCGATGCTTCGGAAAGCTTTTGATGTTGGAGGTAATCCCCGGCTTGATCCACGGTTTGGTTTCCTTTCAACAGGTGATTGCCAGCGACGCATTGATGTTGGCTGTTGCCTAGATACTTGAGGGTGGAACTGTGCTCTTTGCAGACGTAAAAGCCGGAGTAGCCTTGATAAAGCTTAGGCAAGACGATCTCCTGCCCGATCCAGTTGTCGGCCTCCTTCTTCAAATTTTCGAAGAATTGCTTGGCTTTAGGATGCGCTTGGATGTTTTGTAAAGCGCGTTCTCTCGCTGCTCCGGAGGCGAACCATGGATAGGGACGTGGCTTTGGTGGGACTGCCCCGATGATCGGATTAAGAAAGTAGCTGTCAAACCATGTGGTAGGAAGATCGGGATGCTCTTCGGTCCAAGCAAACAGATTGACGGCGCCAAAAGTTAACGGGGGCAAATCTTTGGCAGTGGTGAAGATCTTCACTTCGAGTTCGCGTGTTTCACCAGCACGGAGTTTGATCGGCAGATCAGGTAGCTTCATCTCGAATCCCTGTAACTGCTCCGTATTTGCCTTGAGATAGACTTTTTGTGGAGAGTGAGTCCGGTTCTCTAGCCTCATCGGGTATAACTGTCCGGCCTGTTCTGGTTCATGAAGATCGCGCACGGTAGTGTAGTCGCCGTGGAGCCGGACAGGGTAGCGTACAAAACGAAGGTCGCCAACCCGAAAGGCGATCTTAGGGTTTGATACACCCTCTAGATCCCTAAGGTAGATGGCGAATTTCAAGCGGATTTTTCCTTTTGGCACTGCCTCTTCAGGGCGTACATCCTCTTTGTCGTCACTCGCGCGTAAGCTTAAAAATACCTTTTGCCATTGGCCAACGGGGTTGGGCCGTTTGCGTAGGTAGTAGCGTCGGAAACTGTTTTCGGGATAGCCTTCGACAGTAACAACGGCATCCGTCGTGGAAGAGCCGAATTGCCACCGGAATTCTAGAGCGTCATAGTGATCCAATCCCGGGTCGGGAAGTTCCAGCCAGAAGATGGCGGGTTTATCGGGGTTTTGTTCAAGATATTCCCAGAAGGTGTCGACTCGGCGCGGGGAACGTTCTCCTTGCCAATCGGCGGAATCGAGCGGGAGAACCAACGGTCCTTCCTGCGCAAATCCCGTCATTGCTAACCCCAGTAAGAGCACGAGGTAACGAATCATGATCCAGCTAGTACTCCTGTGGGCTCCCGGGAGAAGACCTGCCGGGGCGAAACTGGCTGCCCGCTTTGCAACGCTTCGTATCCGGCAAAGCAGACCATGTGCGTTTGCAATGCATCGCGAGGCTCGATCAATGGTCCACGCTCGCCCCGGAGCCATTGGATGAATTGGCGAATCTGCGTGGTGCCATCATGAATGGCCGCGTGGCTGTCGGCAAACTCGATGCTGCGGGTTAAGCGTTGCTGCATCTGGCCATCTGGCTGCAACTCGTGACGGTAGAGATGGCAGATGTGTTGCATTGGTAGATAATGCAGAGAGCCATTTTCACCGACGATGCTATATTCGTACTGATGACCGAACTGTGGCTCCAGATGGAGGTGCGGGTCGCTTTGGCTATCTGGCATGGCTGAGCGCGTGTGGCATTCGAGAGTGTGTGCAACGAATCCATTGCGGAAAACAAAAGTCACAAATTGTGTATCGGGATATTCGTAATGGGGGACCACATTGCGATTCGTACCAATGGCGTGCACGGTTTCCACCTCATCCTCACTCCACCATCGGAATAGGTCTAGCGTGTGGCAAGTCTCCATGAGGAACATATCCCCGCCACTAGCGAGGCTTCCTTTCCACTTTGGCCAGAAATGGCCGCGGTAGTGGATGACCTGTGCAGAGATCAAACTTCCGATCTCTCCATTCTTAATTAGCTTCTTAACCAGTAGCGGGAAGCCGGAGTTTCGCAGTTCAAATCCGATATGCAGGATTCGGTTGTGGCGCTCCGCTGTTTCGATAACGGCTTCGGCATCCGCTGCGTTGAGCGCCATCGGTTTCTCCAGCAATACGTGCTTTCCGGCCTCGATCGCCTGGATAGCCATCTGTGCATGGAAGCCGTTGGGGGCGGTGATGATGACAGCGTCAATGTCCTGATGGTGGACAATCTCCTCAAACGTGGAAAGAGCTTGGATTTCGGGGCGGGAGGCTGCTGCCCGGGCTGCCGCTTCATTGACGTCCTGTACCCAGACGCGGGTGGCGCCTGCTTCCAGAAAAGTCTGCGCATACGCCTTTCCGGCGAGGCCGCATCCCACAATTCCAATGTGGATGGATTTCATGATTTTTTGATAGATGAGTTAGGGATTTCGGTAACGCTGCCATCGCTCTCCTGTACTTCGTAGAAAGCTCCCTCGCGAGGGACGTCGATCCTGATGGCTTTCCATTCGGGAATTTCGATTTTAACGCTCTTGTAGTCGCGCAAGGGCGCGTGGGTATAGATGAGCCATTGACGGTTGGGGGATTCACCTTGTCGGAGAGCGAGGGAGAAAACCGGAATCTCTGTGTTCAGCTTCCACGGTTGAGGGGGATTAACATCAGCATGAAGCAGGAACCAGCGCGGCTGGATTGCAATCTCGCCCGGGATATCCAACTGATAAGGGTGCGCTTGTTTACGGTTAGCCACTAGTTCACCCCTACGCCACCACTGGCGCAAGGTAGGGACATCGTGAACAAGGTCGGTGATACGCTCGATGTTTTTGAGTTTTTCTTCAAAGTCCTCCAGCGGAGTTGTCCAGTTCTCGTAGAGACGCATGGAGCGCGGTCGCAAGAGCCACATGCCGTATTGCAGCCAGCCGCGGTAGCGGGCCATGTCGTAGGTCTGCCCGGCTTCGCGATAGACGGTGAGCTTTGGCTTTGAGCCGGTTTTTGGGTTGGGGGAGTCCCCATCCCAGACGATGATATTGAAATGGTAATCGGGATTGGCTTTGCGAGTTTGGTTGAGCGCAAAGACCTGATTCATCGCCTCGATCTGGTTGCTTTGCACCGAATAGTCGGTTTGCTGGCTCCAGTTATTCATATAATAGGAGTAATCAATCCCATCCCACATAAAGGAAGTCGGGTCGGGCCGTCCGGGACTATGTAGACTATAGTTAACCCATCCCGGCCAGCGGCCCATGCCTCCCGTACCAACATCTCCACTGTAGGCAGTAAAGACGGCATTTTTTCGCCAATGTTGGTTGCGTAATCCTTCTCGCATGCCAGCCTGTAAGGCACGGTACTTTTCAATCCATGCGTCCGCGATGACTTTGCGTTTGAAGGCATCGGATTTTCCGGGACCGTATTTTTCCATGTACCGCTTTGATTGCTCTATTTCGGGCCACCGCAGTTTGGGAGCCTCGTTGTTGGAATTGAAGAAAATACGAGGAGGCTCCGGATAGAGTTCTTGTAACTTCGTTAGAATTGGGTTCTCAGAGGTGAGCCGTTTTCCCAGCTCCCGCCAGATTTCGGTGGGGCCGAACGGGTCGATCCGTCTTAGGATTTCTCCTTCGGGTGTGACAAGCAGGGGAGTCGCTTCGGGTGGTAGCGATGAGTAGGAATCGGGAGAAATGCCGAGGAAACTGGTTTCCGCTGTGAAGACACCTTCCCACTGACTACCCATAAAAACGAAAGGCAAGCGGTATTGGCGCAGCTTCTCGAATGCAGGGTAGAAATAGGCAGCCCATTGCTCCTCTTTGTAGTCTACCTGCGGCCAATCGAAGCAGGGGAGGAAGTAATGGCCTTTTTCGATCCGTTCGATCTGCCAGTCGGGGTCAGAGCCCCGTGGCCTGTCAGGGTAGGGATGAGCGAAACGATACTTTCCAATCTGGAAGGTGCTGGTGAGCGGTAGGGGGAACCCGTCCGCATCGGTTGTCTGGCGCAGGGTCTCCTCCCGAATCGCCCGGGCCGTTTCTTCGACAGAATGTAGAGAGTTGGCAGGGCAGGGAAGGATAGGCGCTGCGATCAAGGCGGCGAGAAGAAGGTGCAGACGAATCATCATAAGATCAGGGGCAAAAATCATGCACGCCACGAGTGACGAAGAGGTCATCAAGACTGGCATCCGAATCGCTAGTGTAGTAATGCGAGGTGCGCTCTCCTGCGGAGAAGATGCGGCTCTGGTCATCGGCTTCCCCGGCGGAGGGAAGCTTCTCGGTGATTTCTATTTCCCCTCCAAGGGGTAAGCCGTCCAGCCAGAAGAGCAGTTTTCCTGTGGTCCCTTCGGCATCATAGGAAAAGGCAACGTGGTGCCATTCCCCTTCACCGAAGTCCACTGGGCTTTGGGAATTGATGTAAGTATCGTTGATGGTGAGACGTAGTTGCCAAGTGTCGGCATCGGTCTTGATGAGCCAAACTCCCCAGCCGCGATTGCCTTCGGGGGTCTTGACGCGCTGGTCCATGATGCAAAAAGCCTGCGGTTCGCCGGACTTAATAAGGTTAATCTTAACCCACGCGCCAGCCGTAAAGCTTGCACCGGCGAGATCGAGCCCTGTTCCTGGGTGATTGGAGGTCTCCTCCGGCTTCCACGTCACGCGGGGGTCGAGTTCATGGGGATCGCTGCCAGTAATACGAATCGCCGTTCCAAATTTGCCCTCTTCATACACAGGCCATTCTCCGTTTGCGCCTTGTAGCAGGAAGCCGTTGAGCCCGTTGCCGGAGACATCGTGGGCCGGATTTGGCTCGCTATCACCGGGTTTGCCGCCGTCGAAGTTCCAGTAGATCCCATCCGGCATGAGGGTAGTAGAAACCGGCGTGGAGAGAGAGATGACATGCGCTGAGATCGGTAGGCTAAAAGCGAGCCACACTGAAAGGCAATAGAGCATCTTCATAAGCGAACAGGGAGGCTTTGCTAATACTTATGCGCAATCTCAGGCGCCTTTGCGTTGGCGGCGCATCAGCATGAAGGCAACAACAGCGTTGCCCAACAGCAGTGCGAATGTGGAGGGCTCGGGAACAACTGCTAACACGGTTAGCCTCCCGCCGTAGTTGTCGTAAACGCCGGGCATGAGTTCCACGCCGCCTGCAAAGAACTGAAGACCGTTGAGGATAAGCGTACTATCGCCCACGTTAGTCAGGAATTCGGTTTTGAAATATTCCCCTGCGCCTACGTTCAAGAGGCTATCAACCAGAGAAACTGTCGAGCCGTTCAAGGTGAGCGAATAGATGCCGAAGGTGGCCGTGGTATTAGTCACCGCGGCTTCCAGTGTCTGCATGTCGGTTCCCTCCAGAGAAAGCCGGAGTTGATTGAGGTTGCCACTGGTTAGCTTCGTTGCTTCGATATCGAGGTTGCCAGCGAGTTTCAGGGTAGTCAGAGCGAGGGCATTGCTGCTCAAGTCCACTTTGGAGTCGGTGCGGAGGACAAAGTTCCCTCCCACATCAAGAGTATAGCCACCGCTGGTGCCTGCGGCGATGCTGTTGTTAATCCTTCCGCCATCAATGATCAGGTCACCCTCTGATTGAAAGAGCGCATTTCGACTTTCCAGTGTACCGTAGGAGAGGAGCCTTAGTTCTCCACCAGTGCTGATGGTGGCAGAGCCGACCTCCAGCGTTTTTCCCTTGTAGAGGTTGATAATGCCCGCAGAAGCGTTGAGCGAACCACTAATTTTCACCCTAGTGAAATCGTTCTCCTCTCCGCCCCGGCCTACCTGAAAGACGGGAGCGCTCCCGGTATAGCCTCCGGTTTGCAAGGTGACGTTGCCATTAATGTTCATGACCCCTTCGGTGGCGGTAGCGCCTTGGGGGGAGAATTCGGCGCCATGATTGAGGGTAAGATCGCCGTTGATCGAACCCGTTGTCAGGCTATAATAATAGAGCCTTGCATAGCGACCGCCGCTGTTATTGCTTCCCAGAATAATGCCGCCTGATGCGTTGATCACATCGTTACCGTTGAAGTTTAAGTTATTGTAGACATTGCCTGTGCCGCCGGCGATCGTCAGGGAGCCTGACAAGTTCTGGGTGTTGCTAACGGTGAGATTCAAGCCCGCCGTTGCCGTATTAGCGATTTGAAAGAGGGCTGATGTGCCGGTCGCCCCGTTGAGAACCACGTTCATCACGCTGGTTCCTGATTGGGTCACCGTTAGGTTTTGAAAGGTGGTTCCATTGGCCGCATTGAGTTCATTACCAGCGGTGGAGTTGACAACGGCGTCGGTAGTGGCGTTGGGTATGCCATTACTCCAGTTGGCAGTGGACCAATTGGTGCCGCTGATCCATGTCGTGCTATCGGCGATGGCGCCAGTGACGCCGAGCATTGCACAGGTCAACGCGAGCAATCCGGCTTTAAGGGGGGCGGTTGGAGGTATCATGATTTGAGGGGTGTAGAGCTTTTATTGGAGGGCCTATTCGACGATGAGGAGTTGGTGTCCGGTGAAGCAAGGGCTAGTGATTTCAAGGAGATCGGCGCCGATTCTGTGTGGCACCGGGTTTCCATCCGGTGCGGTGGTGACCTTCGTGACGGATTGCCCGTGGAGGTGCAGAGTGAGTCTTCCTTCGGGAGCGTGGAGGGGTTCGTCTGCGAGTAATTTTGCCCCGCGCATTTCAGGTAAATAGGCGAGCATATGGATCATCAGCCGTCCCGATGGCTGCCGGGTGAGGGCGATCTGGACGTAACGTGGAAGATCGCTAGTGATGAGTGGTCGAGGCAATGCTTCGTTGAGGCAATGCCGCAGGAGTTCGCGGTAGGTCTCCAACGCATGGCAGAAGTAGCTGCGGAAGATTGGAAAACTGAAGTGGTGAACAGCCCCTGAGCGGATGAGGGCGGGTCTCCCTGCATCTCCCTTGGGTGGTGTATAGAGGTTTAACTGCTGCCCGTCTCTTGAGCCTCTGTTAAAGTACGGTTGGTGGAACCGGGCCAGAACTTCCACTTGAGGGGAGGCATTGAGTTGAATGCCGGGTTCGTAGATAGCGATCGGCATCCCTGCGATCTCCGGCGCGAAAGTGTCCTTAACGACAAAGTAGGCTGGGTTGTAAATCTCTTCACCGTAGGAGCGGAAAGCACCGCCGGAATGGAAGAAATCGCCGCCCTCAAGTCCGGCGTGAGCTGAACTGATCATCCGCCCGCCGCTTTCGACAAAATCAAGGAGACGGCGTTTGATCTCATCGGTTAGGACAGTGTGATCAGGTAGCAGGATCACCCGGTAGGTTGAGAAGTCGACACTGCCATCGCTGATATCAAACTGATGATGCAGTTCACTCAAGAGTCGTCGGGCGCCGTGGAGCGGCTGGTCATCAAAGTAACGCTGTGGGTAGCTTCCCGCATGTGGCTCCAGAATGAGAACCTCCGCAAGCGGTTTGGCTTGTGTGGTCCACGGATCGAGCGCTTTGAGTCGGCTAAATACACGCCCGATTCTTTCGTAGACACGGGGTTCCAAGCGGCCACGGGGGTGCAAGTGATCACCAATGGAGCACGATGCGCCGAGGGAGGTGGCCAGCAGGCAATCATAGAGCATCGAGTGCTCGGGTAGCAATCCGCCGAAATCACCCCAACCGGTTTGGAAGCGTCCTGTCATTGCGAGGATGGGCTTGCCGAGTGTGCGGGCATAGCGAATCTGCCACGGCAACCCCTCGTACCCCCACCCGGCAGCGGGTAGCGTCTCGATCTCGATGTGGCCGGGTTGTTCGCGGTAGGCAATAGCGATGCCGTTGAAGTAAACCCGCTGGAGCCGACCGCTTTGCCGGATGATCTCCTCCACGTCGCGTTGGAATCTCTTAAAAACCTCGATTGAATATTGCCGGGCAGTGTCCTCGCTCCATGCATCGCACCCCAAATCAAGCCGCCCTTGGACGCAAGAGGTGCACCAGCATGGCTTGACTCCGACACAATCAAGAAAGATCCCGTCGACGGAATACCCTTCCCCCACCTCGCTAATCATCGAGAGCAGATGGGTGGCATAGCCAGTGTTCAGGCAGAGTTCGCGGAAGAAGTGGTCGTTTTGTTCAAAGCGTTCCCGGTCGAAAATCTGTCCCTTTTCGTTAACCCGGCACCATTCAGGGTGAAGGATCGCTTCCTCATGAGAGAGCCGTACATTAAAGTAGGCGGCGACCTCGATATTCCGGGAGTGGAGGCTTTCCACCATTGAACCGAGAAGATCGGTGTGCAGGCCGGGGTGTGGAATGCCGATCCCGGTAGGATAATAGGCAAACCCGTTATTGCACCGCGCAAAGACCGTCACATATTGAGCGTGAGCGGCGGCAAGCGTCTCGACAAAGTCGGTTTCGTCAAACTGTGCCCCCACATCGGTCACCCCGGGCATGGTGTGAAAATCGAGGTGGATGGCCCGCTTTGGGAAAGCGAGGTTATCCGTTAGTTGTGGGGTTAGCATAGGGGCAATCATCAGAGTGGCCAGAACCAGATGGCCTTGAGTTCGCCGAGGTCTTTCTGGGCATTGAGCGTGCGGTTGCTGACTTTCGGCGTTTCCACGTGACCGTCGGTGAAGACAACGTTGATGCGGTCGCCATGAACGGGGGAGATGTCTGACCAGGGATTGCTGTAGCGCGCGCCGTTGGTAGCGTACCAGGGGACGCGGGTCTGGGGGTTGAGGGAATCGAGGTAGAGAGCTTTCAGGCCACTAAGTGAGGGGAGACGCGCCACTTTGCGCTTGGTAGCATACTCCGGGTCGGTGATCGGGGCGCCGGTGAGGATGAAGTTGGCGTTGTAGGCATAGTTCGTCCATGCGAGCGTGCCGCTTGGGGGGACTTTGTAGGGATTCTCCGGGCAGAAATACGGGGGGCGCTTGTGTCCGAAGCCGCCGTGTGGCACGTAATCCTGTAATAACATCCAAAAGGCTGCCTCTGCCCCATTTCCGCGAAACATCGGCAGCTCCATGTTATGCTCGGCGGCGTAGGCTAGTGTTCCCGCCCCGAGGCTCCGCAAATTTGCCGCACATTGGGTCGCTTTGGACTTCTGCGTCGCCGAACTTGCAACGGGTAGCAAAAGCGCGATTAAGAGAGCGATGCACGCGATCACGATCAACAACTCCGGCAGGGTGAAGCCGGAGGGAGAGGAACGTGTCGTGGAAGTCGTCATGCGGTTCTGGTTTCCATTGCGGCTTCTGGAAGCGCCTCAAGGTCTTCGAGATCTGGTTCCAGGATTTGCTCGTGAAAGTCAATGCGGGTGGTTTCCGGCAGCGGCTTGCCTTCCATGAGGGCACGGATGGCCCGTGCATAGGAAAGGGCGGCGCTTTCGTCGTCCACGCGCCAGGTGTAAATCGGGAAGCGCACCTCTCCGGAGGTTTGTTCGTCCCAACCCTGCACCGCCACCGATAGGTCCCCGGGAACGGAGATGCCTAGTTCTTCAATAGCTTTCTGACAGTCTGCCCATAGAGACCCGCCGACAAGCAGCAGCGCATCGGGCCGCTCGCTGCGGGTACACCAGATGTCCCGGAAGCGCTCCCACCCCATGCCGCTTTGCCAGCCCGCAGCGGTGGTGTCGGCCAGAGATTCTTCACAAGTAAGGCCATATTCCGGGGCCAAACGGAAGAAATGGCTGCTGAAGAGACCGGGGTCATCCAGCGGATGTTCCCAGCAGATTAGCGCGACGCGTTTGCGGTTCTGTCGTTGGAAATGAGCAAAAATGGATCGGATGCAAGTCTCCGTCGTTAGATCAATATTATAGGTGATATCCAGCGCCGGGATGCCGAGTTTCCGGAAAGGAATTCTCCAGTCGGGTTTGTGGCTGACGTAAATGCCGATCATGGCGTTGATACGGTCCAGCCGCACGTCATCGAGAAGTTCCTGGCAAGAGATCTCCGGCGGCGGCATGGTTCCGTAGGGTACGGAGCCGAGATAGGGCCTGTGGGCAATCCCCTCCTTTTGGAAGGTGTTCAGCAAGAGCCGGAGCCATTTTAGATATCCGGGCGAGATGTTTTCGCTGCCGATGTCGACATCGAGAAGGATGGCGGCGTGTTTGGAGGGTGGAAATCGCTCTGCCACATAAGTCCCGCTGCCCGGGCGCTGTTCCACCAAATGCTCGGCCTCCAGTTCCCGTAAGGCGGTTCTGATCGTCATGAGTGAAACGCCCAGCATCGATTCCAGTGCGGACATGCTGGGAAGACGGGCTCCCGGTGGCTTCCCGTCGATGAATTCTTTACGAATCAAATCCGCCGCCTGCCGGTAGAGAGGCGCGTGTTTCATTCTGTTCGCGAGATTTCCTTGCATGCGATCATATAGAATACAGTATGCATGCTTTGGTCAATCAAAAAATTGTCTTTCGTCCAGATCAGAGGGTCGCTCGCCTTCGTGCGCTGCACGGAGCCCGTCATGGGTCGACCTTCGCCGGTGGCCTGATCAACCTCTCCGGTTTTTATCGCGATTTAGGCATTCCATCCGTGTGCCTCAACGACACCCACTGGGCGCATTCCCGGGGGATCGATGTGCCAGAGATCACCTATCGACTCGGTGCAAGCATCTTGCACACGGCTATTAAATATCATACCGCTCCCCTCGGAGCTTTGCCAAATGGGCGGGGATCTGCCGTGGCATCACCCATTGGGAAATCTGCAACGAGCCGGAGAACAACTCGACCATGTGGACGGGGTCTCTGGACGACTATCCGGAGCTTTAAGGTTATCGCGTCCGGCTCAGGAAGAAGTGCGTTGCTTTCGGCGTCGCGAGGTGTTTGGTGCAGGTATAGCCTAGTGCTGGAAGATCGAGTCCTTTGAAGAGGGGCTCACCTCGACCCAGCAGGACTGGCGACTGAGCGATATGAAGGGCGTCAATGAGTTGTGCCTGAAGATATTGCCGGATCGTCGTGGCTCCCCCGCCAAGCCGGACATCCTTTCCATTGGCAGCTTCTCGCGCCGGAGTGAGGGCGCGTTCAATTCCATCGGTGATAAAGTGAAAGGTCGTGCCGCCCTCCATCACTAACGATTTTCGGGGGTGATGGGTGAGGACAAAGACCGGCATGTGGTAGACGGGATTCTCACCCCACCAACCCCGCCAGCTATCATCCAGCCAAGGTCCACGTAGCGGACAGAACATATTCCTACCCATGATCCAAGCGCCAACGTTGGCGAACCCTTGCTGCGCGATGCTGTTGTCCACGCCTGTCTCGCCGTCTGACAATCCTAGCACTTGGGTACGAAAGGTTTCAGTCGGGAGAAACCATTCATGGAGGGTTTCGCCGCCAACTCCGAGGGGAGATTCGAGGCTTTGATCGGGACCGCAAGCGTATCCGTCGAGGGAGATGGAGAAGCTGTCGACTCGTAGTTTTGACATAGCCAGAGGGTTTCGCGTTCGGATTGGTATCGAGGGGTGGCGTTATGCTACCTGTGCGGGGCAGGTACAGGGGGGGGGCAGGTTTCATGTGGTTGATTTCTCCTCGGAGTGGCAGCAGCCGCAGGGATTTATCTTCTGTTCGTATTGGTCATGCAGGCGAACCCAAGACATGATGCCGTCTGATTCATTGCGGCCTTTTGGCACGAGATCAAGGAACTGAAACGCACCGATGAGTTGCTCTCCGGCGCGTGCGTAGCTGGAGTAGGTATGATAGATATCCCCCGCCGTATCTTTGATAAAGATGCTCTCACCGTGCAGATCCTCGTAGTCGCCCGTATAGGGGGCAAAGTTATAGGTAGCGCGGCCGGAAGCGACCTGCTCCTTGGTGAAGGAGGCGTTGTAATCATAGTTGAAGCTGTTCCTGCCGGATGAAACCCAAGCGAACTTCCATCCAAGGCGTTTCCTGACTTTTTCAATCTCCTCTATGGAGGCACGGGAAATAGCGGCAAAGGAAAGATCGGCTTGCTCGAAATGCTGGCGAGCGGCATCGACGTGATCAGCGATGAAGGAACACCCTGCGCACGGTTCTTCCCAGCCGGGGCCGAGCATGAAGTGGTAGATGAACAACTGACTGCGACCGGCAAAGAGGTCGGCGAGTGAACAACGGCCGTCGGGGGTATCGAAGAGGTAGTCTTCCTCTACTTTTACCCACGGAAGAGCCCGTCGCTGACGGGTGACCTCATCATAAGCGCGGGTGAGTTTCTTTTCTTCTACGAGTAAGGCCCGACGGGCCGTTAGCCACTCTTCGCGAGTAACAACGCGGGTAGGATTCATGGGGAGGAGGGAGGTGGGGTGATGGGTAGGTAGGATGGAGGCTCTAGGCGATAGCAGCCTGTAGGAGAGCGAGGTCGAGCTTTTTCATCCCGTGCATGGCGCGAAAGGCTTTAGTGCGAGTGGCTTCATCAGCATGGAGGACGATGGCTAGGAATTCCTTGGGAACAATTTGCCAAGAGAGGCCGTATCGATCTTTGAGCCAGCCGCATTGTTGCTCTTCGGGGTCGCCTCCAGCGCTGAGTTTCTCCCAGAAGTAGTCGTTCTCCTCCTGATCTTCGCAGATGATTTGAAAGGAAACAGCCGGGCTGAATTCAACTCCGGGCCCTCCATTGAGGGCGGTATAAGGCTGACCGCGCAAGGTGAAGCTAATGGTAAGGACTTTCCCCTCATAGCCTTCAAGCGCCGGTTGATCGGAAGGGGGATAACGGGTGATCTCCGTAATCTTGGAATCAGGGAAGATGCTAATGTAGAAATTGACAGCTTCCTCGATGTTGTCATGAAGCCAGAGACAGGGAAGGATCGGGTTCATCAGTGTGAGATAAAGGATCGAAATTCAGAGGGTGGCAGCGAGTGCTGCAAGTTGGTCGGTAGCAATACCCCAGCCGTTATGAAAACCCATCGCTTCGTGGGATTTCTTGTCTTCTTCATTCCAGTGGCGAGCGATAGCGGTGTAGCTGGTCCGGCCATGACCGAGATCATCAAAGGTCACGATAGCCGTCATGAACGGCTTCTTGGAAGGTTCCCATGCGGAAGTGTAGGCATCGGTGGTGACAATCTTCCGGTTGGGTGCGACTTCGAGATAGATGCTGAGACAGGGAATCTCGATCCCTTCCGGCGAGCGCATCATAATGTGTGAGGTTCCTCCGGGGCGGACATCAAGTTGCGCATGACTAACGGTGTATGGCTTCGGGCAGAACCACTCTTTGAGCAGGTCTGCTTCTGTCCAGCAGCGATAGAGTTTCTCTGGTGGAGCATCAATCACGCGGGTGAGTGTGAGATCGTAGGTAGGCATAAGTGGGAGGGATAGGATCGGTTTGATGTTCTCGATGAGAGGTTACGCGGAGACGAAGGTCTGGAAGCCACCCATCGCCATTTTGGCGGGGTCAAACGGGATGGTGGCGTCGGGATGGTGCGCAGCACACATTTCATTCATGCGCGGGTCAGCCATGACCTTGGCATTGACTTCATCTCGATGGGCTCGCGACTTGTAAATGATGAAGGCGAAGACGACGGTCTCATCCTCTTTGACCTTGGTTAGATCCAGAAAAGAATAGACGCCCTCAATCCGGGCATCTTCAAGGACGCTTTCTTTGTAATCAAGAGCGCCGTGTTCTTTCCAGATGGTGGCTGCGGTTGCGGCCATTTCTTGGTAGGCATTGAGGTTCGCTTTGGGAATGGGAATGACGAACCCGTCGATGTAGGTTTCCGTAGTTGTGTTCATGATGGATGGGCAGGGGTTAGCGATTTGGTTTTTGAGAATCAGGAAATGGGGGTCAATCGTTCGAATGATTCGGACTCAATCCCGAAGAAGCTATCGATCCATTCGCGGGCCAGACGGAGGTTGGAGCGAAACATGGCGGCAGACTGAACGGCTTTGGCGACGACGATGGAGCCTTGCCAAAGAGAATTAACAAACCATGCGACCCGCTCTGGATCAAAATCGATGGCCGGAGGGTGTTGCTCCTTAGCTGCAATGAGGAGCTTTTTTACACCCTCGCTCCAAGCGGTGAAATGAACCGCTGCCGCTGATTGGAAACCGGGATGCACCAATGCCATCTCTTGTGAGAGCATCCCGACGACACAAGCACAGAGACGACCGGGATCGCGGGTGAAGCCTTCGAGTGCATCGAAGAAGGCATGAAGCTGCTCCAGAGGATCGGGATCGGCTTGTTGCAAGGCTTGGGAGTAAACCGCCGTTACATGATCAAACCATCCCTGCGCAGCCGCGAAACCGATGGCGTCTTTGTTCGCGAAATGATGAAAAAAACCGCCCTTGGTGACACCAGCCTCGGCGCAGATTTGGTCCACCGTGGTCGCCGGAAAGCCTTGGCGAAGAATCGAGCTAATAGCGGCGACAATGAGGCGTTCACGGGTCTCCGCAGGGGAGCGTTTTTGATGTTTCTCTTTCATTCCGACTGGTTGGTATGTTCTATAAAGAAGGACAGAAAGCAAGGATTTTCGGAGCGTTGTGATAACTGGTCAGCTCGTATTCTCATAGCACAGGGGGTGCAGATTAACTTCGGCCGGATGGGAAAGGAGCGACGTTCCAATGATCTCCCCAAACGGACAACCGTCCACCTTGGCAGGCTTCATCACTTGGACAAACATCAGGAAAAAACATCGAGAAATCTCGTTGACGAGTGGCGGCGGGCTTTATATATTGGTCCTATTATATGGAATAAATCTGTGTTGGACTTCAAAAATACTACCCCAGCTCATCGGCAGATCAGTGACAAACTCCGTGCGATGATTGTCAGCGGAGAACTCCTGCCCGGGACCCGTCTTCCGTCGATGCAGGAGATGGCTAATCAGTGGAATACCAGTTATTTCACGGTTCAGTCGGCTCTGACCCCTTTGGTGAAGGAAGGGTTGCTGGAACGCAGGAGGAAGTCCGGGACGGTGGTGCGCGGCGGGGTCGCTTCCCTTAGCTGTGCTGCCATTTACTACGGGGCTGATATTTGGGCGACCGGAGAGATGTCTTATTATCGGGAGCTTCATCATTCGCTGGAAGCGTTGCTAGCAACAGAGCGGATTGCCAACAAACTATGGATCGATTCCCGCCCCTCTGCTGAACAAGGTTTGCCGTTGCCAGAGCTTCGCAAAGCGATTGAGAAGCGGGAGGTCCAGTGCGTGATCGCACCGCTGGCTAATGGAGCCGAAGCGCAATGGCTTAACCGGTTTCCCGTCCCGATTGCCTATGCAGGGACGATGGAAGTCCCCCATCGTGTAGCAGTGGCCCATGCGGAAGGGATCCGGCTGGCCCTCGGGCGCTTGCGCGAACAAGGGGTCAGGAAGGTGGGTCTCGTCCATGCCATCCCCCGTGTCCCAACCCGGGTTAGTAAAGGTTTTCCGGCGAGCGTCGAATTCTACCATCATTTTGTTGAGATTCTCAAAGAGATGGGGATGCGTATGGAGGATGGCTGGTGCCATGTGCCGAACGCAGAGCTGAAACTTGCTGAGATGGAGGAATTTGGTTACTGGGCTTTCCAGAAACTATGGGCGATGCCGCCACAGGAGCGCCCGGAGGGAGTGATTTGCGCCTCTGATATTGCCGGTCGCGGAGTGGTGACGGCGATCTTGCAAAATAGCGTCCATGTTCCCGAGGAGATTAAGCTAGTCTTTTACAAGAACAAGGAGGTTGGTCTTTTTTGCCCCTTTCCGATTGATTGGATCGTTCATAGCGCCTCCAAATCGGCCCGAGCCCTTTTTACCCAGATTAAAACCCAACTGGCCGGTCAACCGGTCCAACCTATTTTTGTGGTTCCAGACCTTGAACGCGGGAAGTTTCCCGAGCCATCAGCCAACGCGGTGGCGGCGTCGAAGGGAATGTGAATCCAATTAATATCCCGTAAAGTTTGTCTCTTCCCGGTGTGCCGATGCACTCTTTGGAAGGTTCACTTCTGAAGAGCGCTCCCACCGGGTAGCGATCAGACTTTGCATGCCCTTCCTGATCTCCAGCCTTTGGTCGGCTATTGCCCTCCCGCTTCCTTCATGACGCTTTCCCCCTTCACGCTATCACGATTGAAACCCCTGAACACCCCATGGGTCGCGGCGCTGCTTGCTGTTGCGTTGGCTCCGTGGGCCTTTGCCTCCGAAGGAAGTGCACCGATGGTCCGCTCTTCCCTGATTGAGCATGCGCCGGTGATTGATGGTAGGGATGATGACGCCTGCTGGGGGGGCGCGGTGGAGGTAGCTGACTTTCTCTTGATGGGTTCTCATCGTCCGGCTCAGGAGGCGACCCGTCTAAAGGTAGTTTATGATGAAGAGGCGCTTTACCTGTTTGCACGATGTGAGGAATCGCTATTGATCACTGCCAGTCAGCGTCAGCATGAGATCAAGGCGGCGGCGAAGGAGCGCGATGGTAAAGTGATTGAGGATGATTCACTGACCCTGATTTTGGGTGAGGCTGGTTCGGATAAAATCTATGAGTTTTCCATCAATACGCTCGGGATTCTCGCCGATGCGCGCTCCAGTGCTTCCAGCGTTTGGGAAACCAGAGACCTTGGGTGGAATGCCTCGGTGAAGACAGCGGTGGTGCTGGATGAAGGTGCGTGGAACGTTGAAATGGCCATTCCTTGGAAGGAACTTGGAGTCGAAGCTCCGAAGAAGGGTAGCGAGTGGAAGGTTGTCGTTGCCCGTGCCGCTCGAGCGCGTGGAGAGGTGAGTTCATGGAACCCGTCCTCGCCCCGGGGGATTCATCAGCCGGAGCAGTTTGGCCGCTTGATTTTGGGAGAGGAGGCCATCGGGGTGCGTGGGTTAGAGAGATTCGATCTTCTCGCTCCCGGGAAGAATGAGTTGCGGTGGGCTGTCAACGTCAGCAAGGGGCGTCCTCTCCAGCTTGAAGTGCAGACTCGGATGACCCCGCAGGACCCTGCTCATCCTCCGGTCTCATCGGAGGCGACCTTCAAGGTGACTTCCCCATCTGAAGTGGTTCGCTATTCTTTTGAAGCCGGGAACGTTGGGTATACTTATTTCTCGTGGTCGATTCGCGATGCGGCCACGCGGGAGACGATCTATCGCTCACCGGCGCTGCTGACAGAAGTGCAATCCTCCCGGGTGACGATGAGGCTAACCACCCCCGGAGCCTATCGTTTTCTGGTTAATGGAAAGGCGATCGCGACCGGTTCATCGGCCCGGAAGCATCCGGTTTCATTTTTCCTTCGTAACGGAGCAAATCTTGTCGCTTTGGAGGCGCAGGCGGGGGTTGCCTCGGTGACGACGAACGAGGCAGAGTTCGGCCCGGGAGCGATTCGCTGGAAGATGGCTTCCGCCAGCGACGCGTCCGCTTTGAGTGAGGCTAGTGATGACTATAGCTGGCCTACGGCACCGCTGATTCCCGCCGGGAAGGGGGAGGTCGCGATGATGGGGCAACCCGGGCGTCCGGTGGTCTTGCGGCATACGGTGGTTCTGCGGGAGACGAGAGCCTTCCCACTTTCGCAGCCGGCGCTTTATTTTGCAGGGAACAAGGTGCAGGGGCTTAATTTGTTGGTGAAAGGTTTGAAGGGACGCACTCTTGATGACTGGCGGCTCCATCTCGAATTGCCAGAAGGGGTCGAAGCTACCGGAACGCCAACTTATCTTGGACGCAATGGCTACAATCTTAGCTTTGAGCTTCAGCGTTCACTGCGTTCCGCTCGGAGAATTTATGTAACGAAGGCTGTCGGTTCAATGGTTGAAGAGAAATCTCCCCCGGCGCGTCTCTCCCTTCTTCGCGTGGCGTTGCAACGCAATGGCAAGGCGGCGTCCGGTCCACTAGGCACAGCTCGCTACTGGGTGCGTGCCAATGATCAGACCGTCTCCGAGTTGCCGCAGCAGATTTCTCTGGTCGGGTTACCTGAAGCGCAAGGGATTCAACCGAAAGAATTTGGCTGGCAGCTTTGGCTAGGTTCGTTCTACCGTCTGGGGGATGCGGCTTCGAGACGGGAGTTGCTAGTCGCCGCACGAGCCGCCGGGTTTAATGAAGTGGTGGTGACGAATGAAGTTGATATCGCCCGGCAGCGTTGGACGCGTGCGGAGGCGGAGAAGCTCGGCATGAGGCATCAGGCTCTCCTCTACTTCAGACCGTATGGTTTGAATTTTATCCCGTACCTTGAAGAACACCCGGAGTTCAGGTTGATTGATTCCACTGGAGAGGTTAGGGATCAGTATAGTGTTTGTACGACGATTCTTCTTGATCAAGGGTGGCGGGAGGCTGGAGACCGGCTTTTGAAGGAATGGGTGGAGGAGGTGCGCCCTCACTCGGTGGAGTACGACTATGAGTTCCCGCCCCTGACTGGACAGCACGCCTGTTACTGCGAACGTTGTCTGGCGGTTTTTCGGAAGGAGGCTCGTTTGCGGGATGGGACTTCGCTCAACGGAGAGATCATTAGCGAGAAGTATCGTGCAGCGTGGGTTCGTTTTATGGCTAAACGGGCGGCGAAGCTCTTTCTCCTGATCAAGACGACGTTGCGGGAGTCGTCACCCTCGCCAAAGTTCTCGGTTTACAGTGGCTACCATACTCCTGAGAATGCCGCCCGCTACGGCGTCGATTGGGATGAGGTGGGTCGGCTTCAGGCGGTTGATAGTGCAGCCTGTGGCTACGGGCGTCCTGTCAAGGCGATGCAGGCTACCGTGAAAGCTTTGCGCGGTATCCCTGTGAAGTTTGGGGCGATTATTACCCCCTATCTCGCTATTCCGCCAAATACCGAGACGCCTTCACGCCAGTTGACGCGAGCGAACCTGCTGCGTTTAGCGCTGGATGCTACCGGGGGAGTGTTAGTCTACGATCTGAGCAGTATGGATGGGCGCTCTTTTGCCGCAGTCGGGGAAACGACACGTCTCATCGCGACGTTTGAATCGCTTTTTCTCACCCGGAAGATGGAGAGGCTCCCCGGCCAATCTGTCGAGGAGGTTCAGGTCCTCAAGGGAGATCAGGTCGCGCTGGTTTGTGTGATGAATTCCGGTACGGAGGAGAAAGATTATTCGCTGATGCTTCCAGATGAGTTTGGAGCAGGTGAGGAATTCTATAGCAAACAGAAGGTTGCCGCCGGGGCAGAGATTGGAGTCTTGCTTCCTCCGGGCGGGACAGCGGTCTATGTGATGGGCGATGCTTCCGTTCCTCTTTCCGAAAAACAACCCTAATCCCCTTAAACTTCCTGATTTATGATGAAAAAGAAGATCATGTCTCCCTTTGTCACGCGTTGGATTCCGCAAGTTGCCGCATTGGCATTGATCGGAACGGCGCTCTCCGCGAATGCCAAAGTGATCGTCGGGTTTGAAGCGAACGAAGGTTTTTCCGCTCAAACCTTTACCCAGCAGACGAACCTCAATTCGTGGCGTTTCGCCGTCAATAACAAGATTTCCACGACCCGTTCCCATTCCGGTACGCAATCGCTGGAGATTGCGGCTACCTCCGCCGCGGCGATCTATACTCTGCCGACGGTGGAGGACTATGTTGAGTTTTCATGGAGCTTCTATACCGCCGGGACACGAGTCAACAATGCCCGCGCCTCCCACGCCTACCTGTTTGTCGGTAACGATGAAGTGGCTAGTCTCGGTGCGATTCAGTTCCGCACCTACTACGGACCTAACCCAACGGCGGCAAACCGCCTTTACTATACGACCTGGAATGCCGGTGGGACGGCTAATGCTGATAACTATGTTGAGGTCGCAGGGCTAAATCTCGCGGCATGGAATACGCTGACTTTTACGCTCAATACAGCCCAACACACCTATTCTCTGAGCCTCAATGGCGCTCCAGTGGCAGGTATTCAGAATATTGCTTTATCGACGACCTGGAGTAACCCTAGTCATCTCTCTCAGATTTATCTGAGTAATCCAACCAATAATCTGGTGACCTTTTACGATGACGTGATCTTCGCTACCGCTGCCGCCGCCGTGCCAGAGCCGGGGGCTCTCTCGCTATGGATGGGGGCGATCATGCTGGGGGGCGGTTCTCTCGTTCTTAAAGGGCGTCGGTGGGGTAGGAAGGGTGGTTCTCCATCTCTTCAATAGCGTTTGATTCATTCAACTGGCATCGGCCCGAGAAGTTATGATCCCTTCCATGAAAACGGTTCTCAGAGTTTCGCATCACGGCCTGATGATGCGTTCCACTTGGCATCCATTGCGACGGGGACGACGCTGTTCCGGGATGAGTGTCCTCGAAGTCTTGATCGCACTGGGGATTGTGGCGCTGCTGGTGATTCTGACGCTTCAGGGGACGCGCGCTTTGACGGAGGGGAGTCGTTCCGTTGCGTGCATCGCGAAGCTAAGAAATTTGCACGTGATCTATAGTGCGTTCCGGGCCGACTATCGGGATCGGCTCTATCAGGGGACACAGACCTACATTCCGGTGCTCTATCTCTCAGGAGGGCTCAAGGATGCGTCGGAGACCCGGTGCCCTTCGACGATCGCGGGTGGAGCGGATACTTTCAAGATCGGCTCGTTTCTGGGTGCTCCGGGGGAGGTCGTGTTGGGATGGGTCAATCAGCCGATTGGCTATGCGATTAATTCGTTCCTCTTTTACCAGAATTCCTATCCCAAGCATTTCGTCCCGCAGGTGAAGCATCTTTCGGCTTTCGTGGGGCATGAAAGCAAGACGCCTCTTTTCATGGATGGGAGGGTTTACGGCTTGAATCAGGGCGCATGGGATGGGGAGAAGCGCCTGGACCGCCTTGCCTTCCGACATGGGGGCCGGGCTAATATCCTCTTTCTCGATGGGCACGTAGAGAGCGTGAGCAGGGAGGAGGCGCTTCTGCTCGATCCGCTCCCGCTTTGAAAGAGGGTAGCGATCTCTCCAGTAACAAAAGAAGCCCTCCCGTCTACCGAGAGGGCCTCTTTGTTTAAGGGTGGACTATTGTCCGAGTGTCTGACGCATGGAAGCGATACAGCGCTCGAGAGCCGGTTCGGGGTTTTCGACGTCGGCCTCGTATTCAATGACGGCCATGCCATCAAAGCCGCCTTCGGTCAATGCGGTTGCAAAGCCGGGGAGATCAAGGTTGCCGCTGCCGACGATCACATCCTGCCACCCTCCGTCGCGTTCAAAGATGAAATCCTTGAAGTGGACGCCGTAGATCCTCCCTGCGTAGCGTTTGGCCCATTCGATCGGATTGCCTGAGTGCGGCCCGATCTGCATCGCCCACGCGGTGTCGATGCAGAGACCGATCTCCGGGGTTCCTAGGCTAAGGAGATAGTCAAGAACATCAGTCTGCCCGCCGAAGCAGTAACCGCCGTGGCAGTGAATGCCGACGCGGATGCCAAACTCCCGGCTCCATTCCCGTACACGGGGAATCGCCCGGGCAAAGGTGTCGACCGTGAAATGGGCGGAGATGTGTTTGGCCCCGGCCAGCGCGGCGCATTCAAACCAAGCCCGCTCGTGATCATCGCCACAGAAGGTTTGGACTCCGAGCGAAAGGATCGACACGCCGGCTTTCTGGTAGGTTTGCAGGACTTCCCTGAACGCTTCGGGCTGGTTGAAGTCGGCGTGAACGGCGCAGAGTTCGATCTTGTCGAGTCCGATGGCGCGGACCTTGGCCGCGACGGTGGCGTTTTCCTTGAAATGGCGCAGGCAGTAGCTCTGCACCCCGAAATCAATCGTGGATGAGCTCATGGGAGGTTAAAAGATCACTTCGCGACCGGTTGCGGAGGAGGTTTGCAGCGCGTCGAGGATGCGCTGGACCTTGAGCGCCTGATCGACGGTGACGCAGAGTTCCTCCGTGCCGAGCAGGTGGTTGATGAAGTTGTGGAAACGCTCCCCGTGGGCGTAGCGGACCGGGTGGCGCAGATCTTCGCGGATCACATATTCGCCGGTCTGGGCGTCGGTGTGGAAATGCTTGCCAGCCATGGCGAGGGCACCGCCCTCCGAACCGTGGAGCTGGACGTCGAAGCGGTCGCTTTCGATATGCATCGCCCACGAGACATCAAGGGCGACGGTTGACCCGTCAGCAAAACGGATCAGCCCGGTGGCGAAATCCTCGACATCAAAGGCGATGTCGCTGCGGTCAGACTTGCCCCAGCCCCCTTCGCCGAGACCGCGATTGCCGAACTTGGTGTACGTTGCGCCAGTGACCGAGACAGGGTCAAACCGGTCGAGCAGGTAGAGGCAGAGGTCAAGGAGGTGGACGCCAATATCATTGAGGCAGCCGCCGCCAGCCAGTTCTTTGCTGTTGAACCAGGTGCCGAGTTTCGGAATGCCGCGGCGGCGAAACCAGAATGCCTTGGCGTGGTGGATCTCCCCAAGGGCGCCGCTTTCGACCAACGTCTTGATCTGTTGGGGCGAGCGGGCGAAACGGAGATTCATCCCAAGGTTAAGCACCTTGCCCGCCTTGCACGCGGCATCGGCGGCGAGCTTGGCCTCTTCATAGCTCATGGCGAAGGGCTTTTCGAGCACGACATGCTTGCCCGCTTCGAGTGCTGCGATCGTCAACGGAACGTGGAATTTGTTGGGGAGGGCGATGTAAACCGCGTCGATCTCCGGATCGGCCAGCAGCGCTTCGGAGGTTTCGTATGCCTTAGGGATCGCGTGTACTTTGCGCAATTCCTCAATGCGAACCGGGTTGACATCATGCACGGCAACCACCTGCCCCTGTGGGTGGGAGTGGATGGCCTCGATGCTGGAGTAAGCAATCTGACCGGCTCCGAGGAAGCCGAAACGAATGGAAGACATAGGTGAGGTCTAAATAATGGGTGAGAAATGTCGCGTTGTTGAAAATTACGCGATGTCGGAGTTTTCACCCATGGGGGGCGATTCACAATTTTAAATAATTGTAAATTCCTCTATAATATTGTCAAATTCTCGCCCGGATGGTTGCCCTTTTTTCTTCCCTGAAGCTTCTCCAACTCTCCCTTTACATGCAGCCGCACGGCAGTCATCCCGGCGGGAGCGCCGTCCCGATCAATCACCTTAGGGTGGAATTGGTGACTCAAGGGGGAGGGGCTATCTGGCATGAAGGCGATTGGGTGCCGATCGGCCCCGGGGATCTGCTCTGGAACGCCCCCGGCGATCACACGATCGGGCGGAGTATCTTTGATGATCCCTACCACTGCCTCTCCATTACCTTTCAGGGGGAGGAGTGCCAGCGGTTGGGTGTCCCCCGTTTTTCGCGTTGGGAGAATCTGGAAGAGGTCAAAAGCTTTACACGCGAGACGGTGCGGACTTATGTGACCGAGGGGTTTCCGCATGAAGTTTTGCGAGACTACCTTCTGGCACGGGTGCTTTTTCAGGTGCGGCGCTACCATCATCAGCGACCACAGGAGGCGCTTCCGGTGGTCGTCCGCGAGGCGTTGGTGTGGTTGCGCAAGCACTATGCAACGCCATGTCGGATGGCTGATCTGGCGGGGGCGCTCGATTGTTCGCCAGCGTTTCTCTTCCAGCAGTTTGCCATCCATCTTAAAACGACCCCTCATCAGATCGTGATCCGGGAGCGTTTACGGGCAGCGCGCGAACGGCTGGTCTCCACGCTGCATCCAATCAAGCAGATTGCCGTCGAATGCGGGTTTAGCGATGCCAGCGCGTTTACCCATCGCTTCAAGGCCGATGTCGGGATGACACCGGGGCAATACCGCGAACGTAATATTTTGCTCTGAGTTACGCGATTGGGGCGACTTTTTCAAGGAGCCGAACCGGTACACCACACCCCGCGAGGTACTCTTTAACTTCTCCCACGGTGTATTCTCCAAAGTGAAAGATGCTCGCGGCCAACACCGCGTCGGCCTTGCCCCGGGCGAGGACCTCGGCCATGTGCTCCAGCTTCCCGGCTCCGCCGCTGGCAACGACCGGCACGCCGACGGCTTCGCTGACCCGTCGGGTGATTTCGAGGTCATAACCGGCTTTGGTTCCGTCGGCGTCGATGGAGTTGAGGACGATCTCTCCCGCGCCGAGTTCGACCGCTCTCCGCGCCCATTCGACGGCGCCGAGCCCGGTCGCCTTACGTCCACCGTGGGAAAAGACCTCCCACTCTTCCGGGGCGACTCTCTTGGCGTCAATGGAGACGACGATGCACTGGCTGCCGAAGCGCTCGGCCCCGCGCGAAATCAACTCCGGCGTGGAGAGAGCCGAGGAGTTGATGCTGATCTTGTCAGCCCCTGCCTTGAGCATGATGCTCATATCGTCCACCGTGCGGATTCCACCGCCAACCGTCAGCGGCATAAAACATTGTTGCGCGGTCCGTTCGATGACGTCGACCATCGAGTGGCGCCCGTGTGCCGTCGCGGTGATATCGAAAAAGACCATCTCATCCGCCCCTTGTTCATTGTAGCGGAGCGCGAGTTCCACGGGATCACCCACATTGCGGAGTTCACCCGCCTCTGCCTTCCCGAACTGGACCCCACGGGTCACTTTTCCATCATGAACATCGAGGCAGGGGATCACGCGCTTGGTCAACATGGCAAAAAATAAAAGTGCCGTCAGAGAGCTGCGACAAAGCGGGTCAAACGACCGTTGCTGCATTCCTGCCCTGGCGGGGTTAGCCTGCCCGCAATCCGCAGTCCCTGACGGCAAGCTTTACAACTAACAGGGATTTTTCGGTTTTGACAATTTTTTTGTGATCAAACCGCTTGCCAAGAGGGCGATACACTGCTTTAGGTAGTGGAGGTTTCCTGATTAGTAGGGCAATCACCGATGCCATCCTCAAGGAAGGGCAGGGTGATTCCATGAACCTTCAGATTCCCCCGACCCTCTACACCCTTCAGTATGTCCAGAATCCTACTCGGTATTTCCATCCTCCTCCTCGCAGCCACAGGCTTCTTCAGTTTCCAGACCAAGAGCAAAGTGGTCGGTCTCAGGGAGACCATTACCACGACAGAGGCGAAGGCCACTACGGCTGAGGCCAACCATAAGAAGGCCGAAGGTGAGCTCAAAACGACTCAGGAAACTTTGGCTGCCGCGACCGCCGCCAAAGAGGCTGCGGAAGCTGCAACCGCCGCCGCCAAGGCTGAAGCGGAGAAGACAGCATCGGAACTGGCTGCCGTCCAGACCCAGATTTCCGCTAAGGATAGCGAGATCGAAACGCTCAAAACCCAGTTGGCCGCAGTTCCTTCACAGGATGATGCTTCCAGCGAGGCTACGACGGAATTGACCCAGAAGCTTCAGGAAGCACAGGCCAAATACGATGAGCAGGTGCAGTTGGTTCGCACTCTCGAAAACAAGCAGCGCGAATCCGACGAGCAGATCGCCAAGCTGACCGCGGAGAAGGCTCGCCATCAGGCCGCCGTCAACGCTCCCGGGCTTGAAGGGAAGATCCTCGCCGTTGACCCGAACTGGAACTTTGTCGTTCTGAGCATCGGTGATCGTCAGGGGGTTGCCCGCAGTTCGACGCTTCTGGTCAAGCGCGGCCAGTCGCTGATTGCCCGTCTGAAAGTGACCACGGTCAATCCTTCGACCTCGGTTGCCGACGTGATCCCCGGTTCCCTGACCACCGGCAACTTCATCCGCCCGGGTGATACGGTGATCTACAGCGGTTCGTAGGACTATCCGATCAACGCGTTCTCTATCATCTTCGCCTCATGCTCCGCTCTCTTCTGCTTCTGACCCTCACGGCGGTGACGCTCCTGCTCAACGGTTGCGCCTCTTCGGGCTCCGGTCAGGATGATGTCTCCAGCATTCCGTGGAACCGCCCGGAACGGTGGGAAGGGCAGGGGCCGATGGGTGGGATGATGAACACGCGATAGAGAGTTTCGTGTTGTTCGTTTAAGAAATTAAATTTCATAGAAAACCGGCTCTCCCTTTCCTTGAAGGTGAGAGCCGGTTTTCTTTTTTTGTCATGTCTCGTATCCTTGTCATTCGCGGCGGAGCGATCGGGGATTTCATCCTGACGCTTCCCGCGATCGGTCTGCTCAGGGAGGCGTTTCCTTCGGCGTCGATTAATCTTCTGGGTTACCAGCATATCGTGGCCCTCGCTCACGGGCGCTATTACGCAGACGCCACCCGTTCGATCGAATATGGCGGGCTGGCCTCCTTCTTTGTACCGGGCGGGAAGTTGCCACAGGATCTCGTCGATTACTTTGGCAGTTTCGCTCAGGTCATCAGCTATCTTTATGATCCGGACGGCTTCTTTGAAGCCAACCTCCGCCGTGCGGGGGTTAAGCATCTCTTGTGTGGTGATCCCCGGCTTCACGGTGAGGCGCACGCGAGCGCTCAGCTTGCCCGTCCTCTGGAGCAGCTTGCGCTTTATCTCGAAGCAGATGCAGCGGCCCGGCTCTATCCCCATGCGGGAGATCGGCAGGCGGCAGCCTCGTTTCTGGAGGGAACCGGTCGGCCGCTGGTGGCGCTTCACCCAGGTAGCGGTGGACGCCACAAGCTTTGGCCGCTGGCCGCATGGCAGGAGTTGATTGATCATCTCTCCGCGCTCCCTGCCAAGCCGACCCTCCTTCTGGTGGGTGGAGAGGCCGACGGCGAGGCGCTCTCGCTCCTGAAAGCTCCACCCGGGAGTTCCCCCTTGCGTCTCGCTCAACATCTCCCGCTTCCCGAGTTGGCGGCCGTTCTGGAGCAGGCAGACCTGTTTCTCGGACACGATAGCGGCATCTCTCATCTCGCAGCCGGGGTTGGTACGGAGTCGCTCCTTCTCTTTGGGCAGACCGATCCCGCTGTCTGGGCTCCGAGGGGGGCGCATGTCCACGTCCTCACAGCTCCCGAAGGGGATCTTACCCGCCTCTCTTGCGCAACGGTGCTCGCAGAACTCCTCCGTTGGATGAGCCGGGATGGCTGACGGAGCATCGGTTTTGGAAAACCTTCCGTGCAAGAAGCAGCGCTAATGAGAGCCGTTTTTTTCGAGAAAATCGTTGCACAAATGTCACAAAAACGGTTTGATCTCCGTTTCGGATCGTCCGACCTACCAAAGCAACCCACTGCAAAGATTCCACCCCATGGAACGATACAAGACCTATCTCATCTTTGGCGCTCCCGGTAGCGGCAAAGGCACTCAGGGCAAAACACTCGGCACGATTCCGCGCTTCTTCCATTGCGCGTGTGGTGATGTCTTTCGCTCTCTTGATACCCGTACCGATCTCGGTCAGGCTTTCCTGAGTTATTCCAGTAAAGGCGCACTTGTCCCGGACGAAATCACACTGCAACTCTGGCAGGTTCACATCGCCGATTGCGTGCGCTCTCACCGCTTCAAGCCTGAGCTTGACGCGCTGGTGCTCGACGGTATTCCACGCAATACCCAGCAGGCGGAGTTGATGTCGGGGATTATTGATGTGCGCCGCGTTTTCCATCTTTCCTGCCCGAATCGCAACGCCTTGGTCGATCGTCTCAAGAAACGCGCGCTCAAGGACAATCGCCTTGATGATGCGAATGAGGAGGTGATTCGTCACCGCTTGGAGACTTATGAAAAGGAATCCAAGCCGTTGCTCGATTTCTATGGTCCGCAGTTGACCACCAATATTGACGCTTCCCAGACTCCGGCACAGGTGCTCCATTCCATTCTGTCGACGATTGTTGAGGATGAATAGACGCTTGCGCTCGCGCCTCCGCTTGCCGATGCTTTCGGCATGAGTCGTCGTCGGGTTCTCTTTATTGGAAGTGGCGAGATCGGGCTCCCGGCCTTGGAGTGGTTGAGGGAGCATCACGATCTCATCGCCGTGGTCGCCCAGCCGGATAAGCCGGTCGGGCGTAAGCAGGTGCTCACTCCTCCGCACACAAAGGAGTTCGCTCTGCGTCACGCGATAGCGACGCTTCAGCCTGAACGCATTCGTCAGCCTGAGGCGGTGGCCGCGATCGCCGCGTTGGAGCCGGAGTTGATCATCGTTATGGCCTATGGCCAGATTCTCCCCAAGGCGTTGCTTGAGCTGGCGCCGCTCGGTTGTCTGAATCTGCATGCCTCACTCCTGCCGAAATATCGGGGAGCAGCGCCGATTCAAGCGGCTATTGAAGCTGGGGAGAAGGAGAGTGGGATCACGGTGATCTGGATGGATGAAGGGCTTGATACCGGCGACATGCTTTGCAAGGTGGCGCTGGAGCTTGATCCGCAGGAGACGGGAGGGAGCTTGCATGATCGGCTCGCAGAACTTTCCCCGGAGGCACTGGCCCGTGCTTTTGACCTGATCGGGCAGGGGAACCCGCCCCGGGAACGGCAGCAGGAGGAACTCGCCAGTTACGCGCCAAAGCTCTCGCGTTCGAGTGGCGTGATCGACTGGAGCGCTCCGGCGGAGGTGATCGAAAGGCGTGTCCGAGCGATGAATCCGTGGCCCGCAGCTTCGACGACGCTGCCGCTTACTGATGGTTCCCTGCGATCATTGAAAGTCTTTTCGGTTGGTTTCTGCCATGAATCTCCGGGAGATTTCCCCTCTGGAACGTTGATGGAAGGGGAGGGAATGATGATTGCGACAGGGACGCTCCCGCTCATGCTTGAAGAGGTCCAGTTGGAAGGGAAGAAGCGGATGTCTGCCTGCGATTTGCGGAGGGGAACGTCTTTAATTCCCGGAACCCGGTTGGGAAACACTTCGTCTTTACCCTTGTGAGTAAGCCGACCGGTATCCGTCAGAGAGCTACTGCCTTGGCGGCGCATGTCGATGCTTTGCGTGCCTGTCATCTCTGTCCCTTGATGCACCCGCCGGTGGTCTCCGGTGGCCCGGTTGTGAGCGATGTGCTGCTGGTCGGACAGGCCCCCGGGGTTAAAGAGCCGGTGCTTGGTCGACCGTTTGCGTGGACGGCTGGCAAGACGCTCTTTCGCTGGTTCGACGAACAGTGCGGCGTGGAGGAGGCTCGTTTCCGCGAATCAGTCTACATGGCCGCTGTCTGCCGCTGCTTTCCCGGAAAGAACGCAAAAGGGGGCGATCGCGTGCCTGCGCCTGATGAGATCGCGCGTTGCTCCCAATGGCTGGAGGCAGAGATCGCCCTCTTGCGGCCCCGCCTCGTGTTGGCGGTTGGCAAGCTGGCGATTGCACAGTTCATCCCGCCCCAACCGCTCGTGGAAATCATCGGTAAGAGTGTCCGCACTTCCCGCGCAGGTGTGGAGTTTGACCTCGTCCCGCTGCCACACCCGAGCGGGGCGTCACCGTGGCACCGGATCGAACCGGGGCGTACCCTTCTGGGGCAGGCGCTCGCTCTGGTGGCGGCGCATCCCGCGTGGCAGGAGCGCTTCGGCTACCGATAACGGTTTCTCTCATGGGAACGCCCGCTCCATCCTCGAACCCGGACCACCCGGCACCCGCCCCCGGCGGCTGGCGCAGCCTGAGCTTGCGCAATACGTTCCGCGCGTTTTCCTACCGCAATTACCGCATCTTTTTCATCGGTCAGTTGATTTCGCTCATTGGCACATGGATGACGACGACGGCGGAAGGGTGGCTGGTCTACGAGTTGACCGGCTCCAAGACGTTGCTCGGCGTCGTCGTTGCTGCGGCGACCGCTCCGATGCTCCTCCTGTCAACCTTCGGCGGCTGGCTGGCTGATCGCTATCCCAAGCGTAACATTCTGGTCGCGACGCAGATTGCTTCGATGACGATCGCCCTGAGTTTGAGTCTGCTCGTCTGGCAAGGGTGGATCGCCACGTGGCACCTGATTCTTCTCGCACTGGCCGGAGGGGTCGTGATGGCGTTTGATATGCCGGCGCGGCAATCGTTTGCCGTCGAGTTGACCAGTAAACGCGATCTTCTCAATGCGATTTCCCTCAATAGCGCTGCTTTTAATGGAGCCCGGATTGTCGGTCCTTCCGTTGCGGGGTTGTTGATGGCGAAGTTTGGGGTGGCGATCTGTTTTCTCATTGATGGGATCAGTTTCCTTGCCGTCATCGCCGGGTTGCTGATCCTGCGCCTTCCCCCGCATCTCCCTCTGGAGCGTAAGGCGAGTGTTCTAACGGAGACCCTTAGCGGATTTAGCTACATCCGGGAGACGCCCCGCCTGCTACGGATTTTTGCCCTTTTTGCCGTCGTCGGTGTCTTCGGCTGGTCGTACTCCGTGCTGATGCCCGCGATCGCGCAGGATACTCTCCATCTCAATGAGGGGGAGTACGGTCTGCTGCTGGCTTCCAACGGCGTCGGGGCTTTGACTGGAGCGCTGCTCATTGCCGCTGTCGGTCATACGCTCCCGACGCGCACTCTCGCGCTCGGTGGGCTTTGGTTCTTTTGCCTGATGATCGCCTGCTTTGCTTTCGTCACCAGTCTGATCCCCGCGATGATCTGTCTGGCTGGGTCGGGGCTCGGCTTGCTCCTCTTCTTCTCCAGCAGCAACTCGGCGGTGCAACTTTCTGTGCAAGATAAGATGCGCGGTCGTGTGATGGGGATCTGGGCGCTGGTCTTTGGGGGCGTCGTCCCGCTCGGGAGTCTTCAGGCGGGGGCAAGTGCGAATCTTCTCGGCGCTCGGGGGACGATTCTTTTAGGCGCGGTCATCTGCGCTTTCGCCGGAATGGCGACGATAGCGGCGGCGCGGCGCTCGGCCTCGTAACCGCAGGAAATGAAAAAGGCGGAAACCGTCTCTCCCTTGGGAGTCGCGATTTCCGCCTTAAAACAGTGGTTAATCTAGAACTTCAAAATGAAGGTCGGTCCGGTGTAGTAGCGGCGTCCATTCTGGAAGTAGTAGATCCGCCCGCCGCTGTCGCGGTAGTAGTAGCGGCCCCGATAATAGGTGCGCCGATCGCGATAGTAGCGATTGTGCTCGCGGTAGTAGTGCCGTCGGTCACGGCGATAATCGCGCCGATGGCGATAGCGGTCCCGGTAGCGATCTCCGTAATAGTGGCGATCGCTGTAATATCGTTTGTCATGACGGTGGTCGCGAGCCTCCACCACAGAGGCCACCGGCCCAAGTGTCATGAGAGCCATCAGGAAGAAAATGAGAGCCTTCATCTCTTCATTATTCGCTTTTCCTCAACGTTTTGCACCTCCAAAACGGTTTTCTTTTTCCGCAGACGGGATTTTGGTGGTCAGGACGGCCTTACGGCTTTCCTGCGCCGCGCCGGGTGCACAGGAGGAGCAGGCCCGCTGCTACCCCGAGAAGGGCCGTGGCCGGTTCCGGGACTGGCGCGGCGAAATGGGCTGTGGTGTTGGACCAGCGAAGGTGATCGAGTTGGAAACTCCCGGTCATCGCCCCGGCGGCATCGCCAAAAAGCAGGGCCGTGCGGGTTGCTGTCCCAAAAGTGATTCCTGCGACGGAATCAAACACCGGTGTCACCCGATCATCGACATAGAGGCTCGCCTTTCCGTTGTCGAGGGCGATGCGGTAGGTGTGAAACGCAGCGGTGGAGAGCCCGAGGCTGGTGGTAGTGACGCTCAAACTTGTGGCGGCACCGTTTTGGAAGGTGAAGGCGCTCGGCCCGATGTAAAACGTGTAGAAACGGTTGGCGCTATCGGAGAGTTGGATCATGAAGCCGTTTCCGGTAGCGGCATTGCCGCCGCTTCCCGCGCTGACGCTGAGCCGGAAATCGACCGTCCCTGTCCCGGTATTCCAGACGCCGGGGGTGCTTCCTGTATAGGTGGCGGAACTGTTGGTGCCAACCGCCCACCATTGATCGCCCACGGTGGTGGTGGAGGCGACGAGCCTCCCTCCGGTAGCTTCTGCATGGTAAGTGCCGGTCGGTGCGGCACGGTGCCATAGCGGGTTAGCGAGAGTTCCTTGCGTCGCATTAGGCAGCGTATCGGCTTCGTAGCTACTGGTATAGATCACGGCGGATTGGCTAACCGTCGTGTTTACTAATAGGCAAAGCGTGAGAAGGGCGGCGCGGAGGAACGTGCCGGACGAAGGGGTAGGGATAAAAATTTTCATCGGCGTCAGGATGATGGAGAGTCGCAGCAGTGAGTGCTTGGGTCAATATAAAATATCAAATAGTTTTGAATGCTTGACTCCTGCGCGAAATGGGAGCATGGTTAGTTCCATCATCTAAGATGAACCCTAAGGTATGACTGCTGCTTCTCCCACGCCTCCCCCGACTTCTCGCCGAGCTTGCTGGTTACAAGGCTTCTCGCAGTTAGAGCTTTTTCTTGCGATCGCATTGTTGGCGGTCTTGTTGGCTCTCGCTTTCCCGATCTTAGCCAGAGCGCGTGGGGCCGGTAGTGTCGCCCGGTGTGTCAATAACCTGCGACTGATTGGGGCCGGGGTTCAAGGCTATCTTAGTGAGCATCGGCAGACTTTCCCCCCGGAGCCCCGTTACCTCTCGCTCAACGGTTTCCTGCTGACGATCATGGCTGGTCATGAAATAGGCATTCTCCCAAACACAGCATTGGATCTCAACCCGAAGGGGCCCGTTTATCAGGCTTGGGTTTGCCCGGCTGATCCGACGCGGGGCGGCATGAACCAATACGGGGCGCTCCACGGCGTTCCGGGAGAGGAGGGGGAGAACGGCATCAACGCCCATAGCTATAAAGCCAATGCCTACCTCTTTAAGCGTTCCATGGCTGAAGTCGCTCAACCCGGAAAGACTATTCTGATGACGGAATTTCCATGGAGTGTAGCAGGCACTCGGGCGATCTATCCGGCTGGCTCATCCTGGTCGTCGATGTATCCCAAAGAATGGCATCATGGGAACGTGAATGTTCTCTTTGTTGATGGCCATGTGGAGAAGCTTTCGGCTGCAAGTCTCGCTTGGGGCCAAAGTAATGCACGCCTCTGGTTTGCCGATTATGCGCGGGGCGTGGTGGGGATGAAGCCGTAAACGGTCTAAAAACCTTGCGGGGTGGTCCACAACGCGGTACTCAGGCGTGATGGTTGCCAAACTCTCGAAACAGTCGGCTGAACTGACCTCCACTCAGGTGGAGCGCTTCTACCGCACGCAGATTCTATCGGGGGCGATCGCTGCCGGGACCAAGCTTCCTTCTAATCAGGAGTTAGCCAAAGAGTGGGCGTCGAGCACGCTTGCTGTGCAGCGGGCGCTGGCGACTTTAGCGGCGGAAGGGCTTATTGAACGCCGTCAACGTCGGGGGACGTTTGTGCGCGATACAGCTCAACAGACCTTTGTGGGGATTTTGGTCGGCCCCGATCTCATCCCGGGAGCCTCGGGCTTTTATCGCCTGCTTTGTTCGCGCCTTCAGGCTGCGCTGGAGAGTGCCTACCTCAAGACGAGAATCTATGATAACTTAACCTTCGTCGGGAAGGGTGGCTCGGTTTATTCCCATGGCAATCTTGAGGCAGACCGCAGGAGTTATCCCTTTAAAGGGTATCTTCTTCTGGGGACCTCGAACGTTAGTGAGCGTGTTTTGGGGGCGGAGCTTTCGCCAAGATCGGTCTTTCAGGATGTGACGCGGGGCAATGATGTGATGATGAACTATCGCCGCTTTGTGGAGGATAGCGTCAATGCGCTTGCTGACCGTGGCTACAAACGGTTCACCTATTTTCGGACGGTCTATCGCTTGCCGGTTGACCAGTTGAAGCTTCCGGTGGAGGGATTAATGGAGAGCGCCGGGCTTCGCAGGCTACCCAAGCCTAAGGTCTGGAGCGTCAGGGTGACCGGTGGAGTGCTGGTAGAACGTGAAATCGATGTGGGGATTAACGCCGCCTTCGGTAACGCGAGAGGGGTTGCTTTGAAGCGAAAGCTACCCGAGGTGTTTATCGTGCAGGATGATATTTCGGCGCGGACCTTGATGATTAACCTTTTGAGCCGGGGAATTCGGATTCCTGAGGATGTCCGACTCTGTGTGCAAACGATGGATGACCACACGATTCACTATGGCCTTCCCATTTTCCGCTATGAGTTCTCGCTTGGGGAACTGGTCGTACGGCTGGTAGAGGTGCTCAAGGAGAGAATGCGGGGAGAGGAGCCATTGGGACTCCCATGGATCATCAACGGAACCTTTCGGGAAGAGGGGGAGCAGGTTGAGAATTAATTGAAATTTTATATTGATCCGGCGAAGGAAGATGGCATGTTGAAGGCGATCTTCTTTTGTTATGATGCCTTCTGACGCTCTCGAACCGCTTTCGATAGATGCCGCCACGTGTGACGCGCCGGTGATCACGCCATTGCTACCCGCCCATCCTCCCGTTAATGCAAGGAATTCCGAGGGTGATTTTATTCGCCTCAAAGACGGGAGTATTTTGCTGGCCTACAGTCACTTCGTCGGGGATTGCCATTGGGATCACGAACCGGCCTATATCGCCGGTCGCCTTTCAAGGGATGGGGGGAGGAGCTGGACTTCGGTTGATCACACCGTGCTCGCTAATGATGGTCAAATGAACATCATGAGCGTTTCTCTCCATCGGACGCTCGATGACAAGCTGGCGATCTTCTATAGCCGGAAGAACTCTGTGATCGATTGCCGGATGCGGATGCGGGTCTCCGAAGATGAAGGGAAGAGCTGGGGGGAGGCGCGTCTTTGCATCACCGAACCGGGGTACTACCCGGTTAATAACGATCGCGTCGTGCGGTTGAGCAGCGGGCGGCTACTGATTCCGACAGGGCGGCACGGAATGATCATCGACCGCTTTGGGTTGCCTGCCGTGGCGGATCGCTCTGATGCCATGGCGTTCTACTCTGATGATGATGGACGCCATTGGAAACGGAGCCGCACCATCATGGTAGCTCCCATCGAGAGTGCGAGCGGGTTGCAGGAGCCGGGGGTGATCGAACTGCGCGACGGGCGGCTGATGATGTGGCATCGCACCGATCAGGGGTCGCAGTTCCGCTCCTATTCCGAAGATGGTGGCGATACTTGGTCGGTGCCGGAGCCTTCCTGCATCATCTCTCCTTTAAGTCCGGCATCGATCAAGCGGTTGCCACAAACGGGCGATCTCATCCTTGTCTGGAATGATCATAGCGCGATTGATGAACGCCGCCGTGGAAAGCGAACCCCGCTAACGATCGCCATCTCCAGAGATGAAGGGCAGACATGGATTCATCGCAAGAACCTCGAAACCAAGCATCTCGACGGGTATTATTGCTATACAGCGATCGAGTTTTTTGGTGATGACGTGCTGCTTGCCTATTGTTCAGGTGATCAGGGAGATCAACATCGGGGCCTTGAAAGGACCAGCGTGGCTCGTTTTGACTACCGCTGGCTCTACCAGGGGGAGCCGTGAACCTAGGCATCACCCATCAGATCGGTTGGTGAAGCGGACGGATTTTGAGGTCGACGACGGAGCAGCGTTCCGGCTGGGAGAGGAGATAGAGCAGGGCATGCGCAATATCCTCTGCTGCTAGTAGGGTGCCTTCGGCGATTTTTTGGCGTTCCTCTTCATCAGAGCCATCGGAGAGGTCGCTTCGGGTTCGGCCCGGTTCAACCAGATGAACATGAATCCCCTTGGGGTTGAGTTCCTTTCTGAGTGATTCGGAGAAACCTTGCAGGGCTGACTTGGTTGCGACGTAGATCGAGCTTCCTTTTTCGCGAACGTCAGCGCTCATGGAGCCGATCAATACGATATGGCGGCCTTTCGTGTTCCCTTCCCATACGCGGACGGCATGGACGACGCAGTCGATCGTACCGCTAAGATTGGTGTCGATAACATAGCGCCATTCCTCTTCGTCGGTCACACTTCCCCCTGAAACGGCAGCGTTGGCAATGAGGATATCGAGCCCGCCCAGCCTTTCATTAGCTTGATCAAAGAGCTTTTGCACGTCTTCGTTTTTTGAAATATCAGCCGTAGTGCCGGATAAAATGATGCCTTTGTTTTCTCCTTCCTCCAGAGCCTCCTGAAGTGCTTGCTGATGACGCCCGCAGATAAAAACGTTGGCTCCCGCTTGAGCGAGGAGAAAAGCTGCAGAGCGTCCAATGCCGGTTGTCCCGCCGGTGATAATGATGCGTTTTCCATTAAGTGGAGAGGGATCGTTTTGCATAGGGTCTTTTCTCACGTATACGGAAAATCGGTGCGGATCGGTTCTCCCCTACGCATCAATACTGACCTTAACCCTGCGTCGGGTCACGCCATCCTAAAGGCCTCTTTGGGTGGTATGTTTTTTTATTAGCAATGAACTGGACGGGGGCGTGCATGGAGGGGGCGTGATCCGATTTGGTTGTCATAACCCTATGAACGAAAACAGCTCTCACCCCGAATTGTTGCAAACCCCTTTGGCCGAAGTCTGGCCGGAGGAAAAATCTCATGAGGAATCTCCTCAAATCAACGTCAATCGCCGGGAACGATGGGCCTCCGGGGCTCTTGGTGGCGGTTTAATCCTATTTGGATGGAGGACGGGCGGGTTGCCCGGATTTCTCTCTGCTCTTTTGGGGATCGGTCTCCTGCGGCGCGGGGCGACAGGGCACTGTCAGCTTTACGAAAAAATGGGCGTCGATTCTCTGGAGCATCGGGGAGAGGAGGAGCGGGAGCGTTCAGGGATGAAATTCACCGGGAATGTGACCGTCCATCGCCCCCGTGGGGAGGTTTACGGTTTCTGGCGTGATTTCTCCAATCTTCCTCAAGTCATGAGTCATCTTGAGCGGGTGGAGATCCTCTCGGATGAACGTTCCCGATGGGTAGCGAAACCGATCGGCGGCAAGGAGATCGAATGGGAAGCAAAGATCATCAATGATCGACAGGATGAACTGATTGCTTGGGAAAGCCTGCCGGGTTCCAGCTTTTCAAACGCCGGAACGGTTCGCTTCGAGGACGCTCCCGGAAACCGGGGGACGGAAATTACGCTCAAGATGCAGTATTCCATCCCCGGTGGTGTTTTGACCAAACAGTTGTTGACGATATTGGGCCATTCGCCGGAGGAGCAGCTCAAAAAGGAGTTGCGTCGCTTCAAGCAATTTATGGAAGCTTCCGAATTACCTGTAAATGCAGGGAACGGCGTCTGAATCATTGATCATCATGAAAGCAATCACCTGGCAGGGACGACGTCATGTTGAGGTCAGTTCCGTGGAGGAACCGAAGATCATCCATCCTCGTGACATCATCGTTAAAGTGACTTCGACGGCGATCTGCGGCTCCGATCTCCACCTTTACAACGGCTTCATTCCAACGATGGAAAGGGGCGACGTCCTCGGCCACGAATTCATGGGGAGGGTGGTCGCCAAAGGGAGCGCTATTGATCATCTCCAAGAGGGGGATCGCGTCGTGGTCCCGTTTGCGATCGCCTGTGGAAAGTGTTTCTTCTGTGAACAGACGCTGACTTCTCTCTGTGATAATTCCAACCCCAATGCATCCAAGGCCGATAAACTTTATGGGAAGAGTGGTTCAGGTCTTTTCGGGTATTCCCATCTTTTCGGTGGCTATGCCGGGGGCCAGGCGGAGTATGTCCGCGTTCCGTTTGCCGATGTAGGGCCTCTTAAAATTCCGGAAGGATTGGAGGATGAATCGGTCCTCTTCCTCTCGGATATTTTGCCGACCGGTTACATGGCAGCCGAGAACTGTGCGATTGAGCCGGGGCAGGTGGTGGCCGTTTGGGGGTGTGGCCCGGTAGGGCAGTTTGCCATTCTCTCAGCGCTGCTCCTTGGAGCGGAGAAGGTGATTGCGATTGATCGGATTGAGGATCGGTTGGCACTGGCGGCTCGCGACGAACGGGTGATTGCGCTTCACTCCGACCGAAGCGATTTGTTGGAAGCACTGGATGAACTGACCGGGGGGCGCGGGCCCGATGCCTGCATTGATGCCGTCGGGATGGAGGCGCACGGGACCACCGTCGGGGCTTTGTATGATCAAGTCAAAACGGCAGCGATGATGGCGACCGATCGGCCCCATGTCTTGCGGCAGGCGATCATGGCTTGCCGCAAAGGCGGGACGCTCTCGATCCCCGGTGTTTATGGCGGCGTTGCCGACAAGCTTCCGATCGGAGCCGCCTTTACCAAGGGGTTGACCTTCCGGATGGGGCAGACCCATGTGCACCGTTACATGCCGATGCTCCTGAAGCTCATTGAAGAGGGGACGATCGATCCGCGCATCATCATCACCCATCGCGCTCCCCTTGAGGAAGCGCCCCGGCTTTACGAGACTTTCCGGGCCAAGGAACAGGAGTGTCTTAAAGTGGTGCTCCACTGCTCCTGATCGGGAAGCAGGTGGAGCCCCTTGTGTGGTCCGGTGATTACTCCGGTTTCTGGTCGCCTTCGGCCTCTTTCTTAGCCTTTTCCAGAGCGGCTTGCTCCGCTTCGAGCATTGATTGAGCCATCTGCTGGAAATGCTCCTCAAGCTGCTTGACCTCTTCCTCGGTGGCTTCGCGATTTTCGAGGATTTCGACATCGAAGACGAGATCTTCCCCAGCCAGCGGGTGGTTGCCATCGAGGACGACGTGCGTGGCCTCCACCTGCTTGACGGTGAACGGGGTTGGCGAAGCGTTCGAGCGGAAGACGTCGCCGACTTTGACGTCGGGCTTCCCGAGTGCCTCGAGCGGCACTTGCACGTACTTGTTGAAATCGATCAGGCCGTACGCTTCTTCAGCGGAGACTTCCACTTTGCGTTTTTCGCCCACCGGAAAGTCGAGAATCTGCTTTTCGAGGCCGGGAACAATCATGCCGACACCGGCGACAAAGGTGATCGGCTCGCCGCCTTGCTGGGAGTTTTCCAGAACGACGCCATCGGAATCGCTCAGGGTGTAGTGGAAGGAGATAACTTTTTGGGACATGAGAAAGAGCCGAGCATGCCTGAAAAGGGCGGGAGCCGGAACATCTTTTTTTACCCTTTGGAAAGGGCGCGATAGCTACCGGGACTGGTGCCGAAATGGCTGCGAAAAGCGCGGGAAAAAGCGCTGGCGCTGCCGAAGCCGGTGTCGAGCGCAATCTGTTCCAGTGTCAACGTCGGGTCGGCCATGAGCGCGATCGCCGCTTCAAAGCGGAGCCGTCGGAAGGAGGCGTGTGGTGAGGCGCCGGTGATCTGGTGGAAGAGACGCCGCAAATGGGCCGGGGAGAGATGGACCGCCCGGGCGACTTCCTCAAGCGTCGGTTGGTGATGAAGATGCACCTCCAGCCAGGCGAGCGCGGCGGCGACCTTGCGCGAGGCGGCTTCCTGCGGCGGACGAAGCGAGGAGGTGTCGATTTTGCCGAGGGTCATCAAGGTCAGTTCCGCTGCGGCGATCCGATAGACCGGCGCGGCCAGCGGGGTGGCGCTTTTCTGTGCTGCTGCGCAACGGGCATGCAGGTTTCGGGCGAGCGTGACTTCCTCCTCCGTGACGCTTAGGAGGCGATACCCGTCGTTTCCGATCAGAGGGGCGAGCGCGGTGTCGGCTTCATCAAAATGGAAGACGAGGACTTCGCAGCGATCCTCCAGCGAACCGCCCCAGTCGTGCACGCACTGCGGCCCGGCGACGGTGAGCAGATCGCCCTTCAAGCGCTCCTCCACCGGTGAAGCCGCTCCTTCCTGCCGGATCATCATCGAAACTTTGCCCTTGAGGATGAACTGGAAGGCCCACCGCTTCCGGGCATATGGACGGGGGTGAAGCTTGCCGTAGCGGCGTTCCCCCGCGGCGAGGTAGAGAAGATACATGGTCTTTAGAGAATGAGCGATTTTGTCAAGGAGTCGAGCGTTTATCCTATGGTGAGGTTTCCGTTAAGAGGATATTTTACGTCAACTCTTATGACATCCTCTTCTTCATCCATCCGCAGGAAACGTTACGCCGTTGTCGGCCTTGGCGGGCGTTCCGCCATGTTTACCACCGCGCTTCTGACCACATGGCGGGAGACGTGCGAGTTGGTTGGCCTCTGTGACGTCAACCAGACGCGGATGGATTTTTACAACGAGGGCTTCACACGTGATCACGGCGTTGCCGCTGTGCCGACGTGGCACGCCAGCGCTTTTGAAGAGATGATCGCTACGGCGAAACCGGATGTCGTCATCGTCACCACCATTGATCGGACCCATCACCACTATCTTATTCGAGCCATGGAACTCGGATGTGATGTCATTACCGAAAAGCCGATGACAGTCGATGCCGGGAAATGCGCGGCGATCCTCGATACTGTCCGCCGTACGGGGCGCGATTTGAAGGTCGCCTTCAACTACCGTTACGCGCCGCTTCGCAGCAAGGTGAAGGAGTTGCTCCTCTCCGGGGTGATTGGCGAGGTGAAATCAGTCCATTTCGAGTGGCTGCTTAATACGGAGCATGGGGCTGATTATTTCCGCCGCTGGCATCGTGACAAACGTAACTCCGGCGGGCTGATGGTCCACAAGGCGACACACCACTTTGATCTTGTGAACTGGTGGCTCGATTCCGCGCCGACGGAAGTTTTCGCCTTTGGCAACCTCGCCTTCTACGGACGCGCCAACGCGGAAGCCCGGGGAGAGTGGAATTTCTACGATCGCGGCACCGGCTCGGAAAAGGCGAAGGGCGATCCGTTTGCGCTCGATCTCACCAGCTCCGAGAATCTGACCCGGCTCTATCTCAACGCGGAACACGAGGATGGCTATCGCCGCGATCAGAACGTTTTCGGTGATGGGATCAGCATTGAGGATACGATGAACGTGCTCGTCCGTTACGCCAGCGGGGCGCAAATGAGCTACTCCCTCCACGCTTACGCCCCTTGGGAAGGGTATCGTGTGGCGTTCAACGGGACCAAGGGGCGGATCGAGGTCGATCATCAGGAACAATCGTACATCAACGCCGGGGATAACCGGCTTAACGAGGGGGCGTCGAGTTCGGAGCGGCTGCTCCTGCTGGAGAATTTTAAGCGCCCGGTGGTCATCGAGGTCCCTCGCGGGGAAGGGGGACATGGTGGGGGTGATCCGCTCCTGCTGGAATCGCTCTTTGGCTGTCCACCTTCTGATCCCCTCGGGCGTTCGGCCAATCACTTCGACGGAGCGCGTTCGATTCTCACCGGAATTGCTGCTAACGAGTCGATCGCAACCGGCAAACCGGTGAAGGTTGATGAGATGCTGCGCCTGCGCGATTGGGAAGAAAACAGCTAAAATGAGAGTGAGACCCGTTTAAGGGTTGGGACTTACTCATCAATCATTTATGCTCTTACGTCTATGAAAGTCATACCTCTTCTTACGTTGACGATCGTTTCCGGGTTGGTGTTCACGGCCTGTGAGCGCAAACCTGACCCAGTGGGCGATCAGACAACTCCAGCTGCGACGGCAACTCCCGTCCCGGTTGAACCGGCGACTCCTGTAGCGACTCCACCGGCAACCCCAACGCCAGCGCCGACGGCTGACACCCGCAGCACCGGGGAAAAGCTTGAGGATGCGACGCACTCTGCCGCTGAGAAGCTCGAAGAAGCCGGACAGAAAATCGGGGAAGGCGTCGATGACGCAGCGACCCGTGCCTCCGATTCCCTCGATGACGCCGCCGCTAAGGCTTCCGACGCGCTCAAGAACGCCGGTGAGAAGCTGGAGGAAAAGGCCGATGAGCTTCGCAACCGCGACGCTGCGCCAACCCCTGCCCAACCGTAAAATCACCCTTTCAATGGGCGGGCGATCGGCACACACATTCAACTGATCACCGCTCGATTTTTCGCCCTCTCTGCCGATCCATGGCGGGGAGGGCGATTTGCGTTGTAAAGTGATTGGCCAAGCGGCTCCCTGCCGTGTAGGTTGGAAGGCGAAGTTTCATGAAACGCTCTCTGATCCCTGATCCGCTCCTGCCCATCTACGATAAAGTGGCCGCCGGAGAGCGGATTTCCGATGCCGACGCCGAGGTGCTCTATACCTGCAAGGAGATCAATGCCATTGGCGCGATCGCCAACCTCATCCGCGAGCGCAAGAACGGCAATATCGCGACTTACATCCTCAACCGGTACATCAATTACTCCAACGTCTGCATCCTCTCCTGCCAGTTCTGTGCTTTCAGCGCCCGCAAGCGTGACGCGCATGCTTTTGAAATGGCGATTGAGGAGGTGGTCGACACGGTGCGGGAGGAATTGGCTCGGGGGATCACAGAGATTCACATGGTCGGCGGGTTGCACCCGAGTTTGAAAAAGGAGTGGTATCTCGAACTGCTCCGCTCGCTCAAGGCGCTCGACCCGAGGCTTCACCTCAAATGTTTTACGGCGATTGAGATTCGTCACCTTGCCCATCGTGTTTTCAAGCTTCCGATCGCGGAGACGCTCGGGATCTTGCGCGAGGCGGGTCTCGGCTCATTGACCGGCGGCGGGGCAGAGATCTTTGACGAAGGGGTGCGCGACAAAATCTGCCGGGGCAAGGAGAGCGCTGAAGAGTGGCTGGAGGTCCACCGGATTTGGCATCAGATGGGGGGGCGCTCCACCTGCACGATGCTCTACGGGCATATTGAAACCATTGGGCAGCGGATCGTCCACCTGCGCCGCCTGCGCGAGTTGCAGGATGAGACCGGCGGCTTCACCGGCTTCGTCCCGTTCGCGTTCGTCCCGGAGACCACGGCGCTCGCCCATATTAAACCGGCAACCGGTTTTGAAGAACTGCGCAATCTCGCTGTTTCGCGCATCTATCTTGATAATTTTGACCATATCACCGCCTACTGGATCAGCCTCGGGTTGCCGCTGGCGCAGGTGGCGCTCAATTACGGGGTCGACGATCTCCACGGGACCATTAAGGAGGAGCGGATCTTCCACATGGCCGGAGCGACAACGCCGCAGGAGCAGACCGTGGCCGCGCTGGAACGGGCGATCCGGGAAGCCGGGCGCGAACCGATGCAGCGCAATACTTATTACGAGCGGATCGGTGCGGAAAAGGACGGCGCGGTTGCCGTAGCGTAATGGAGAGCGCTCTGTTACCGTTGCGCGAGTTGCGGATCGGGTGCGTGCGTTATCTCAACGCCCGTCCGCTGATCGGGCCCTACGACGGGCCGGTTCGGCTGGAGCATCCGTCGCATCTTGCGGCGGCTCTGGTACGTGGGGAGCTTGATGCGGCGCTCGTCCCTGCGTATGAAGCGCTCCGCTCGCGCACTTTCCCCGTCGTCGATGGGGTGGCGATTGCGGCGGATGGGCCGGTCTGGAGTGTTTTTGTGGCTCATCAGGGGCCGATCACGCGGTTGGCGCTCGATCCCGCCTCGCTCACTTCCGCTAATCTCTGCCATGTTCTCTTTGCTGAATGGCGTGAGCCGCCGTGTTATGTCAAGGAGGGGGAGCCGTGTGACGCGCGGCTGCTGATCGGCAATCAGGCCAATGACTTTCGCAGGCGCGAAGGGGAGCGCTACCGTTACCTCGATTTCGGGGAGGAGTGGAAGTTGCGCACGGGGCTTCCTTTCGTCTTTGCCCTTTGGCTGTTACGGCCCGGTTTGGCGGAGCCGGAGCATTACGCCGCCGCCTTCCGCGCGATGGCGCAAATCGGGGAGCGGGAGGTGGAGCGCTACGTCGCCGAAGCGGTGGCCGGAGGGGAGGAGGAGGCTTTCGTGCGGCGTTACCTGCGCGAGTCGATCCGCTATCGTGTCGGTCCGCGGGAGAAGGAGGGGCTGCAACGTTTTGAGGAGCTTCTCATCAAGCACGGTCGGCTTCCGTCGGGCGGGGTGCCGCTGCGCTGGGTGTAAGCCGGAGGTCAGTTGCCGGGAGGACGACAGGTCGCCCCCGGTTCCTGAATCGGCGGGAGAAGTTCACGCACCGGGCCGCGTAATTCTCCACGGCGAATCTGGGCAAGCGCCTGAATACTACGGCGGGCGACCTGTTCGCTGGGGAAGATCCATGAACTCCAGCGCACCGTAAGCGTTTCAAGCATGGAACGCTCCACACTGGCGACGACGGAGAAATCCTCCGGAATGGCGAGACCGCTGCGGAGGTAGACCTGCTCAAAAGGGGAGAGGAAAGCGCCACCGCCGATCACAAGGCCGGTGAACTCCCGTTTCTGAAGGAAGGCATCGATTTGTCGACGGATCTCTTCGATCTCCCGACAGCCGAGCAGGAGTTCATCGCGCGGATTGGCGGGAATGCCTGCTTCCTCCAAAGCGGCGCGATACCCTTCCCACGTCCGGCGCAGGTAGCTCTCCTGATGATCTCCACCGAGGTAGGCGATGCGTCGATGCCCGGCCTCGATCAACTGGCGCGTGGCGAACTGCATCTGGCTAAAGTGGTCGGCGCTGACATAGTGGGTCACCTCGGGGACGACATCGCGGTTGACGACGACGATCGGTAAACGCTCGCGCAGAAGCACTTCCGGGGGGACTTCAAAAAGGACTTTAAGCCAATCCGGGGTCGGTCGGAAAATCAGAATGCCGTCGTAACCGGGCGGGGGATCGAGCAGGAGCCGCCGTAGCCCCTCCGCTCCCGGGATGTAGAGGTAGTTGAGGTCAACCTCCTCGACCGCTTCACCATCGCGGAACCAGTCGAAATAGACCGAGCGCTGCCCCAGCGGGTCGGGGGCGAACGAATCAGGGACCATGAAACGGAGCCGTTGCTGTCCTTTTGCTTCCTGCACGTAATAGCCGAGGCCGTGAGTGGAGCCGAGTCGGCCCGAGGCGACCAGTTCCCCCAGCGCCGTCCGAACGGTGCGGCGGCTGACTTTGAGCCACTCCATCAACTGCCGCTCGGAGGGGAGCTTGGCGCCGGGCGGGAGGCTCCCTTCCTCCATCCATCGTTCAAATGCTGAGGCGACCTGTCGGTACAACGGTTCCCGCGACTCCCCCTGAAGATGCTTGGCGAGCATCTCGTAACGGGTGGCATCGGGTGGAGTCCGGGTCATCATGCAAAGAGGTAGCAGGTCATGGGAAGGGGCGTCAAGCATCTGGTATCTTACTGCTGATTTTTTAAGATACCAGTTAAGATTCCACATTGACTTTATGACGATACCATACGATACCAGATGGCATGTCTTCAGCTACCGTTGCACCCGATGAAGTTCCACCAGCGGCCCAGCCGTTTTGTGATATCACCCAGTTTCGGCGCAGTCTGATCTCGCAGGCGGAGGAGGATGCCGCTCTTGCCGTGATCCGTAAGGCGCGGACGGAACAGACCGCCTTCGACCGCTACGGCGGGGTGGAGGTCGATACGTATGAAAAGGAGTTTGCGGCCCATGTCGGCACCCGGTATGGCACGGCGGTCAGTTCCGGCACGGCGGCGATCCACACGGCGATTGCCGCGCTCGATCTCCCCCCCGGGAGCGAGGTGATTTGCCCGCCGATCACCGATCCGGGCGGTGTAACTCCGATTCTTTTTCAGTTGGCGATTCCGGTCTTTGCCGACACCGACCGGCGCACCTTCAACGTCTCGCCCGAGGGGATTCGCAAGGCGATCTCGCCACGCACGAAAGCGATTATCGTCGCCCACATCGCCGGGGAACCGTGTGAGATGGATGCCATTATGGCGTTGGCTAATGAGCATGGTCTGCCGGTGATTGAGGATGTCGCCCAGGCGCACGACGCGACGTGGAAGGGACGCCCATGCGGTTCGTTCGGGGCGCTTTCCGCTTTTAGTCTGATGAGCGGTAAGCACCACACCTCCGGCGGACAGGGGGGGATGGTCCTGACCAATGACGAGAATCTCTACTGGCGCGCCAAGAGCTTTGCCGATCGTGGCAAGGATTATGGCAACCCGAAGGCGGGTGGCTTCGCCGGGGTCAATTACCGGATGACGGAGTTGGAGGCGACGATCGGGCGCGTGCAGCTTGCGCGTCTGCCGGAGTTTATCGCGCGGCGTCAGGCGCTGGCCGATCGGCTGCGCAAGGGGTTGGCCTGCTCGCAGCTTTTTGAGGTCGGCTATCTCCCGGAAGGGGCGCAATCGGCCTACTGGTTCCTGCGGGTTCGTTTTCACGCGGAAAAGAGCCGCTTTACCAAGGAAGTCGTCAGCAAGGCGCTCTCCCAGCGTGGGGTGCCGAGCGCTCCGACCTATACTTCGATCATTTACAAACAGCCGTGGTTCGCCAACAAGCGGATCTTTGGGGATAGTGGTATCCCGTGGTCCCTTCCTCAATGCAAGGTCGTGCCGCAGTATGAGAACGCTGCGCCGGAAGCCGAAGCGGCACTGCGCGATCACCTGATGATTGCCTTCAACGAATCGCTCAGCGACGAGACGATTGACGCTCTTGCGGCGGCGATGCTCGATGTGGAGCAACACGCTTTGCGCTAAAAATCCTTTGCGGGGGCGGCAGTGGGGTGGCTCGGACGGAGCTTCCTACTGCCGCTCTTTTTGTTGCTGGCGGTAGTAGGCGTGGCGGCTGGTGATCGCCTCTATATAGGCGCGGGTGGTCGGGAAGTCGATCGTAGCGAGGAAACGCTCCGCCCCGAGAGTGTCACCTTCGCCACTTTCAGCAATCCAGCGGTCAACCCGACGTTTGCCTGCATTGTACTCGGCAAGGGCGAACGGGATCGGGTTATCGCGCTCTTTCCACCGCTTGAGCGCCTGGGAGAGATACCACGTGCCGATTTCAAGGTTCATGCGCGGGGAGAAGAGATCGGTCGGCGTAAAGGTCTCGATTTTGAAGATCCGCACCCAGTCGGAAGCGGCCATCTCCCCGACCTGCATCAGACCGCGCTCGCCGGCTTTGCCCGTTTTCCCTTCGTGGAAGCGGCTCTCCTGCCAGACGACGGCGCGGATGAGCAGCGGGTCGACCTGATGTTTGCGCGCGGCGTCTTCAATCATCGTATCGTATGAGGAGAAACGCCCGAGGCTCGCCCACTGCTCCGCTGTGTAGCGTGGGTCAGGGCGGGTCAGAAGGTAGCCGCCTGCCGCGAGGAGAAGCAGGAGAGCTACCATGAGGGCAGAGCGAAAAAGGGAGAACCGGCGCAACATGAATGAGCCTCATCATAACGGCGCGGCAGCGGTTCTTCACCCGATTTTGAAAAAAACTTCACCTTCCTCCGGCTAACGGCCACTCTGGGCGGGAGTGATGAAGTACGCCCGTGTCCTTGTCGATCAATCCGGTGGAGCCGCGCTCGATTACTCCATCCCGCCGGAGTGGGAGGGGAAGGTCGAGATCGGTTCGCGCGTGGCGGTGCCGGTGCGGCAGCGTTCGGCGCTGGCGACGGTGATTGAGCTTTTGGAGGAGAGCGACGTTCCGGGGATTCGTCCGCTGGAGAGAGTGGTCGGGTTGCGTCCGGTGCTCGGGCCGAAGCTGCTGCGGATGGCGCGCTGGATGGCTCAGTATTACTGCTGCCCGGTGGAGACAGCGATGCGGGCGGTCCTCCCACAAGTGATCCGCAAGGGGGAGGTCGGCTTCAAGCAACAGCTCTCCGCGCGGCTCGTGCGGGAGCTTGATGCCGAGACGCTCGCGGCGTTGGAGAAGCGGGCGCCCAAGCAGGCGGCGCTGGTCGCGGCGCTCGCGGAGATGCCGGAGAAGGAGGCGCTGGTTTCGATTCTTTTACGCAAAGCCGGGTCGGACCGCACTTCGCTTGCCGCGCTGGTGCGCAAAGGGGTGATGGAGACGCGGCAGGCGACCGTCACGCGTGATCCGCACGAACGGGAGACCTTTGTGGCAGCGGCCCCTCATCCGCTCAATGAGGAACAGCGCTCGGTCTTCGAAGCGGTTTGTCTGAACCTTTCCGCTTCGGCGCAGGAGCGTAAGGCGATCCTCCTCTATGGCGTAACCGGGAGCGGGAAGACCGAGATCTATCTTCAGGCGATCCAGCGGGTGCTCGATGAAGGCAAGAGCGCGATCATGCTCGTGCCGGAGATTGCTCTGACGCCGCAGACGGTGGAGCGTTTCAAGAGCCGCTTCGCCTCGATTCAGGGGGAGGTCGCCGTGCTCCATAGCCACCTCTCCGAAGGGGAGCGGCACGATGAATGGCACAAGATCAACGACGGGCGGGCGAAAATCGTGATCGGCGCGCGGAGTGCTATTTTTGCGCCACTGGAGCGGCTCGGGTTGATCGTCGTCGATGAGGAGCACGAGAACTCCTATAAACAGGAGGATGCTCCGCGCTACCATGCCCGCGATCTTGCGGTGTTGCGGGGGCAGTTTGAGGAGTGCACGGTGTTGCTCGGGAGCGCGACGCCGTCGCTGGAGAGTTTCCATAACGCGACGACCGGGAAGTACCAGCTCCTGCGGATGAACCAGCGCGTCGATGACCGTAAGATGCCGTATTTCCGGATTATCGATATGCGGCTCGAATCGCGCGGCGACAAAGGGCCGAGTATCATTTCAGAGAAGATGCGGCAGGCGATTGAGGCGCGGATTGCACGTAAGGAGCAGTCGATTCTGTTCCTCAACCGGCGCGGATTTTCGACTTCGCTCTCCTGCGACGCTTGCGGCTATATCGCCCAATGCCCGAATTGTTCGCTCTCGCTGACCTTCCACCGGGGGGAGAACCGGATCGTTTGTCACCTTTGTGGGCATTACGCCGTTGCTCCCTCGAAGTGTCCTGAGTGTCGCGATGCCGGGATCAAGTATAGCGGGATCGGGACGGAGAAGGTCGAGGAGACGGTCGCCCGGCTTTTCCCTAAGGCGGCAGTGCGCCGGATGGATGCCGATACGATGACGCGCAAGGAGGCGTACCGCGAGACGCTCACCGCTTTCCGCTCGGGGAAGATTGATATTCTGCTCGGCACGCAGATGATCGCCAAGGGGTTACACTTCCCCAATGTGACGCTGGTCGGGATCATCAACGCCGATCTCGCCCTTCATCTCCCCGATTTCAGAGCGGGGGAGCGGACGTTCCAGCTTTTGACTCAGGTGGCCGGGCGGGCGGGGCGGGGCGATGTCGAGGGGGAAGTGTTTGTGCAGAGTTTCACGCCGTTTCACCCGGCGATCCAGTTCGCGCGGCATCATGACTACGACGGTTTTGCGGAACAGGAGATCGAGTGGCGCAAGCAGTGGGATTACCCGCCGTTTTCAAAGATGATTCTGATCACGGCGCGTTCTCCGCATCAGGAGCGGGGGCGGTTTAGTATGGAGACTCTTGCGCGGCGGCTCAAGGAGGCGGAGGCGCTCCCGCCGGATGTCATCGTCGGGGAGCCTTCCCCTGCGCCACTGGAAAAGAGCCATGGGAATTACCGCTTTCATTTAAGCCTCAGGACCCGTTCGATCCAACGGTTGACGCGGGCGTTGAACGAGGTTCTTTCCCGGTTGCCGTTTCCTGAAGATGTCTGGGTGACGATTGATGTCGACCCGTACCAGTTACTCTGAAGCGCAGACGGTCTTGATATTGACGAATTCGCGGATGCCGAAGCACCCCAACTCCCGGCCATAGCCGGAATCGCGAATGCCGCCGAACGGGAGGCGCGGGTCAGAGGCGACGATGCCGTTGATGAAGACTGCCCCGGCCTCGATCTCTGCTACGAGCCGGTCGGCCTCCTTGGAGTCACGGGTCCAAGCCGCTGCACCGAGGCCAAACGGGGTGTCATTGGCGAGGGCGATCGCGTGGTCGAGGTCGCGCACTTTGAAGAGGAGCGCCACCGGGCCAAAGATCTCTTCGCGCCATGCCGGAGCCTCCGGCGGGATGGAGGCGAGGACGGTCGGCGGGTAGAAACTCCCCGGGCCGCGTTCACCGCCGCAGAGGAGTTGCGCCCCGGCGGCGAGGCTCGCTTCGACCTGCGCGGCGACTTCGTCGGCGATGGCGACGGTAGCGAGCGGGCCGATGTCGGTCGATGGATCGAAAGGATCGCCGACGACGAGGCGCTGCATCCCGGCGACAATGGCCGCTTGCGTCTCCTCATAGATGCTTTCGTGGATCAGGAAACGTTTCGCGGCGATGCACGATTGGCCGTTATTGATCGTCCGGGCCTTGACGGCTGCCGCGACGGCTGCGGGGAAATCGGCGCTCGGGAGAATCACGAAGGGGTCGCTCCCGCCAAGTTCGAGGACGCATTTCTTGAGCGCTGCGCCAGCCTCTGCCGCGACCTTGCGCCCGGCTTCAACGCTGCCGGTAAGCGTCACGGCGGCAACGCGGCGATCGTGGATGATCGCGGCAACTTTGCTCGCTGGGATGAGGAAGGTGGTGAAAACGCCGTGGGGGAAGCCGGCTTGTTCAAAAAGCCGTTCGATCGCGAGAGCGCAGCCGGGGACGTTCGAGGCGTGTTTGAGGAGGGCGACATTCCCCGCCATCACAGCCGGGGCGGCAAAGCGGAAGACTTGCCAAAAAGGAAAATTCCACGGCATGACTGCGAGCACCGGGCCGAGTGGTTCGTAGCGGATCAGATTGCGCTTCGCAGGGCCGTCCATCTCTTCGGGGGCAAGGAAGCGTGCACCTTCCTGCGCATAAAAACGACAGACGGAGGCGCACTTACGCACCTCCGCCTCTGCCGCTGCCAGCGGTTTCCCCATCTCGGTCGTGATCAGTCGCGCGAGTTCCCCGGCCTCTTCCTCCATTAGATCAGCGAGTTGCGTGAGGGCTTTGGCACGTTGCTCCATCGGCGTCTTGCGCCATAGGGAAAAGGTGACCGTCGCGGCGGCCAGTTTCGCTTCGCATTGCGCCGGGGTGTGGAGAGTGGCCGGGAGAGGAGTCGGGGTATCCATGGACTGGCCGCCGAGATTACGGAGAAATCCCGCGAATGCCGAGCCTTTATCGGAAGGTCGCTTTGAGACTTCCGGCGCTGCGGTCGGGGTGCGAGCCATTCATGAGGCGTCGCGCCGTCGCAGCCTGCCGGTTGATCTCGGTGCGGATATCATTCGGTTTGAAACGCGGATGGGTCGTGATCCGTGCCAGCGCCAGCGGCAGGAGGACCGCTTCGTCCCAACCCAACGGAAGCGAGAAGGAGACCATCGGATCGACCCCGACGCCAAGGTCATCCACCGTGATCTCCGGCGGAACCATCCTTGCAGCTGCCTCAAAGATCCCAGCGGCTGCTGGCATGGGATCGAGCCGCACCGCTACTCGCACCGTCGTGCCGACCATCCGTGTCTCGACCTGACACTGCTCCGGGTTACCGCTCTGCCGCTCTCCCCCATGGGAGGGGTGGAGCGATTGATGCGTGGGGAGGCGGCGAATCCTCCGGCCATTCCATTCGACCGGATCAAGCAGGCGTCGCACCCCGGGCGGAGTGGTGAGCAGATCGTGGTAGACCACCGCCGCCACTGGGGCCCCTTCCGGTGGCGTTGTTCCACTATAGGGAAGCGAGAGGGTCGTGGCATCAAGCAGGCGCATCTCCTCCTCCCCGATGCGCACCGTGCACCCTTCCATCCATCCGGCATATTGCGGGAAGTCGACAATCGTCGCGCTTCCTTGCACGAGAGTAAGGGTGATCGGTTGCGGCGCACGCACGGCGAGGGAGAGCCGCATCTGGCAGAGGATCGTCGGCGCTTCCTGCCAAAGTTCCGCCAACGCCGCATTGATGCAGGCGGTTAGTTCCTCGGGATCGCCTTGTTGCAACCCGGTGTTGGGAGCCGGGTCCGCATTGGAGGGATCTGCCGGGACCAGCGAGGTGACCCCGATATGTTTGGCGAGTCGCAGGGCCAGTTCCCGCGCGGTCAGGGACATGGCTCGCCCCCTTGCACAGCGGTTGCCTTGCTCCCTTTGCGCTGGGTGCGAGGGGATGTCGGGGCCTCCGCGTCGACAAAGGTGTGCGCTTCCAGACGGTCAGCCTCGATCAGATTGCCCAGGAGCGGCCAGACGTTGGCGCTGCGGTGGAGATCGACCCGTTCGGCGAGGTAGCTTTTGAGATCGCGATAGGCGCGAAGGTGAGTCCCCGTCGGGGCGTTATAAAAGAAGGCGTAATCTTTCCCGCTCCAGCCGGACTGGACCAGACATTTGTGGAAAGAGCTTTCGCCAAGGATTTCAATGCAGAAAAAAGCCATAAGAAGAGAGGAAATTGGGGGCGGGGCGGGAGAAAAATTTCCCGCCCCGCCCGGTTGATGTTTCGTTAGTTCATCGGCGCATTGGCCACGCTCACCGCGTGTTCAATGAGCACATAACCACGCGGGCGGTTCGAGCCGGAGAGCCCGGAGTCGCGCCGTACCTGCTGGCCGTAGATCGACTGGTAGGCCCAGCCCATCCGGTGGCCGTAGTCGGAGGTGTTCTGCACCAGTTCGTGGCGGATCGAGCCATAGGCACGCAGCCCCGCTCCCGCCCCGAGGCAGAGGCTATAGCCGATCGGCACCCCGGACGAGTTGGCCTGAAGCACGATCGAACCGGTCGGGTGTTCATCGGTGTGCTTATCGCTATCCCACGTCACCCCGCCGAGCGTAGTGACCCGATCGCCGGAGGCGGCAGAGCCAAGGCGTTTGGCCACGGTAATCTGGTTGCCGTTGTTCGCAGAGCCGGTATAGCTATAGAAGCCCCACTTGCCCCGGTTGGGACCGCTGACGTTGATGACGACGATATAGTACGTCCCCGAATCGCTGCTCGAAGCGCTGTCGCTTTCAAGGTAGCGATACGGTGCGCCGCTAAAGCACTCGAAGTACTTGTTGGCGGTGCCGGGCGTGGTCCGACCGCCGCCGGTCACGGCGAACGGAGTGGTTCCCGCCGTCACTGGCGTCCCGAGCAGCGCCTTGGGCAGCAGCGGGCTGCCGATCGGGCCGGGGGTATCTGCGTCGACGACGCGGTGATGCAGGATCGTGTTGCCATTCCAGCGGGTATAGCCGCCACGGAAGAGGACGTTCCCGCTCCCGCGCACCCCGGCGTACTGCTGCGCCTGCAACCAGCTCGAACTGTTAGCCATCGGCGCGAGCGCATCCTCCGTCGCCAAAAAGAGCAACTCGTAAACTTTCGAGAACCCTTCCTGCATGATGTTGATCGGCGTGGCACCGATTGAGGTAGCGACGGCATTGGCCTGAACAATCAAGCCGGTGGAAAGGGAGTCGGCTGCCGTCAGTGCGTTACGATCTGCCTTGTTATTGGGCCGGACCGTATTGAGACCGACGGACGAGGAGACAAACTTCATGAGCATGTCGCGCTGACGCTTGCGCCCGAGCCAACGGGCGACGAGCGGTGCGGCGGCGGCCTCGATGCTCCGTCCGGCGGCGAGGAATTCAATATCCTTCTTGGTCAGACCGACGGCGTGGCGGATGAAGTCGACCTGACAGGCATAGCTACCGATCGCCAAGGCTTCCTCGTTCCCTTCGAGGACTTCGTCTCCATGAACGCCGTCGCCGCCGAGGGAAGCGATAGCATTGAAGTAAACCTTATCGGCTCCACCCTTGGAGAGATCGGTCTTGCGCCAGATCGGACGGTCGGACCCTTCGCGCCCTTCCAGAATGGCAAAGAGATCGTCCTCCTCGACGGCAAGGTCGATGTAGTTGGAGAAGAGTTGACCGACATTGCTGGCCGCAGCGGTCCGATAAGCTTCGAGACCGGTGGCGGCGATGTGATTGCGTGTAGACATATAGGCTTTTGAATGAAAAAGGGTGCAGGCGCGCTTCTGCCGGACGTATGGAAAGGGGCCGCTGGTGCCGCCGACAGGCGTTCGCCATGGATGCGCCGCACCCGGAGTGGGTTGGGTTAGATGGAACCGGTTGATGAATCCTAAGCTCTGAAAGGGCAGGGGTGCAAAACGCCTCAAGAAAAAGGCAACCGCCTCACCGCTTCTCCTCTGCTTTGGAAAACAAGCCGGTCCCGGGAGAAAAAAGACTAGGCTTTGGCGAGCAAAGCCTCAAAGGGGGTGCCAAGCTCGCGCATCAGATCGAGCATAGCATCGGGCGACTGCGCCCCGGCGACCCGCCGCTCGACCGGCACGATGGCCGCGTCGAGCGGCGCACCCCCGGTAGGCACCGGTCGGGCCGTACGGCGTGGAGTAACCGGTTCTGCCGTCGGCTGGGGCGCACGCTGGTAGCCAAGGGCGCGGGCCATCCGGCGGGCGACTTTGGCTTCAAACGCGGGGTCGCGGCAGATCGGGTTGTTGGTATCGCGAAGGTAGCTAACCTCCTCAGTGATGGCCTCATAGAGTTCGCTACCCGGAGTCAAGGCATCGGGGAATTCCTCTGCCAGCGTCTGTCGTGCCGTCTCGCGTTCCCGCTCTTGTGCAGCTTGCTGCTGGCGGAGGGCGCTCTCATGTTGACGGCGCAGGTCGTTCAACGCCTCGCGTGCTTCGAGGTAGGCTTCCGAAGCCTCATCATATGCAGCGAGATCGCCTTGCGCTTGCGTTTTCTCTTCCCGCCGAAGGCTAAGCAAGGCTTCCTGTTCGCCGATCTTCTGTTCGAGTTCCGGCAGGGCAATGGCGGGAGCTGCTTCGGCAGAAGCAGGAGTGTTGCCATAGACGGCACGACACGCTTCCTGCAAGGTCAGGCCCCGTTTCGTCGTCAGTTCGACGACGCGACGCTCCTCATCATTGAGGTGATCCCAGCGACCGCGAAAGTTTTTGGCCCGGCGCGGTTCCTCATCTTCCTCCTCCGCAGGGGTAACTTCCGGCTCGCTCTCAGGCTCGGATGCTTCCGGCGGCGTCTCTTCCATGAGCGCCTCGGTGGGGGGCGGAGCCATCTCTTCGAGGAGGGAATTCAAAGTGCGCTCGCGTTGGTTCTCCACACCATCGGCGGGTGTGGCCTCTGTTGGTGGAACGGCCGTCATGGCCTGCTCGTTTTCCATGGAGGCTACTTTTGGGAGCGAAATGGCAAAGTGGCAAGCGGGAGGCGGGTCAACGGCGTCAAATTACCCTCGCTGGTGCGGAAGATATAGCGTGTGGACCTCGACCGCTTACCTTCGCGCCCTTGGTATCTGGGTACCAGTCGCCGCAGAGTGGGTGGTCGATAGGGGGGCAATCTCTTCGCGGAAGTGGGCGACGTTCATCTCATAAAGGTTGCGGGGATTGCTTCCTCTATATTGTCGATCAAGGTGGGGATGAAACTCAGGCCTCTGTCTGATAGAACCAGGAAGTGTCAATGCGGGCCACCTTCAAATCGATCACGTCCTGAATGGCATCATCGGTCGTGTAGTGGCACGTCCAGTAGTTCACTATGGCCATTCCATTGGAAAGGAAACGGCACGATGGATTTGAAAAGGCTCGGGAAGAGTCTTCTTCAATGTTTCTGAAGTGAGTCCATGTTTTCCCCTGATCCTTGGAAATCGCAGCCGTAAGGGGGCTTCTTCTTCCGAAGTGGGACCGAAAAAGCGGATCATAGGGACTATGATTCCAGATCATCAGAAGATCGCCCGTGGAAGGAATGCGCGTGAGTTCCGGGCAGGCCTCAGGGCTGCTCAAGCCGGTGGTTTGCGGCTTCAACCAGGAAGCCCCGCTGTCGGTGGAGACGGCGATAAACAACGCCCCCAGTTGATTGCGGAGCACCATCAGGAGGCGGCCATCTTCTGTTTCCTCCACATGCGGCTCCATCGCGCCACGCATCGGCAACATCACCCGATTCCGGGATTCATGCCAGTGGATGCCGTCATCGTCACTATAGAGAAGCGTGGCCTGTGCATCTCCTGAATAATCTGGAGAATGGTTATGCGCTACCGGTAAGAGTAACCTGCCGCAGCGGGCTCGCTTGATTACTCCGTTGCAAAGGTTGAACCCCCGGTTTGGCATGAAGTTTCGCAGAAAGGAGAAGTGTTCTCCTTCGTCAGTGGAACGCCAGATGACCATCGTGTAGGTCTTCAGCAAGGGAGACTCCGGCAGTCGTCCTGGTGCATGGCTATGATGAAAGACAAGCAGGATTGCGCCATCCTGATCACGGATCAGATTGGGCGAGTGAATATTGATGTCTTCAGGCGGCGTTTCTGCAATGACGCGGTGATGATGCCAGGTTTTTCCTAAATCATAAGATTCCTTCGCTACAATCCGGGTCCTTGCAAAGTCGTCTCCCTCTCCCGAAAACTCCATATAGACCAGCAAGAGACGCCCGTCCCGCAATTCGATTAAATCCCCTTCCCCTTTGCGAATGAAATCAGGGGTGGAAGCAGCGACGGTGATCGTTTCCAACATAGAATAATGTTAATTTCTAATAGAAATGATTGCCCGATGCCCATTGGGAGCAAGGGGTGCAAAGGCATGGAACTTTGAGTCGCTCTAGCGAAAAATCATGCTCCCGCTTTTGAGTTCTGAAAGCTGGCGAGAGTCGTAGATGATGCCATCGTTTGTTCCATCAGCGTAGGTACTGGTCTGCCCCCTGCGCCAGTTCCCACCTTCAGGAATGACCAGCCGGGCGTGGCCATCGGCGAAGAACATATGGAGACCGCGTTGATCGCCGGTTCCGTGATATTGCGGTTGACCGCCCGTATCGCGTTGGGCGGGAATGCCGTCGAACATCCCATAGTCGGCGTACGCATCCCACATGATCATATTAAACGGTGCATCCCAGTAGAAGTGATCAAAGTCATTAAACTCCGCAGCAATCACCAGCCGGGACATCGGGGCGGGAACATCAAATACGCGGGGGTAATAAATGCAGAGCCCGGAATTACCTGCATAGTTATAGCAATAGGCGGCATTGCGGAGCTCCTCTTTCATCATGGGACAGCGAAGCCGGTTTTGAAAGGAATGATGAAGGTAGGGGCGTACCCAATACTCAAAAGCTGGAAGAAGCGAATTCCCTGAATTGCCGATACTGGGAGCGCCGTTGCCATTCCAGTGTTGCAGTGTTCTGACATCATTGAGGTGATGGAGCAGCGCAACGCCGTAGTTTCGAAGGTTTGCAAGGCATTGCACCTGCTGCGCGGTGGAACGCGCCCTTCCCATCATTCCAAAAGCCAGGATGCCTAATACGGCAATTAAGGCCAAGGCAACGAGCAGTTCAGTCAACGTCAAACCCGCGCGGCTGGTACAGAGCGCAGGCTGACGTAATAGAGAAGGACGCGGAGAACGAACCATAGAAAACGGAGGTTACCGACGGGACACCGCTGGCATTCTGAGTCGCCGAAAAGCCGTGCCAGAAAGAAGAAGTGCGCTGATCACTAGTCCCGCAGTCGTTGGCTCGGGAATGGCTTCGGTCACGGCGATGCGATCGATATATAGAGTTGAGTGCTTGCCGATGCTATTGCTGAGGTAGAAGTAGCGTAACGCATCAAAATCGCCGCCACCACCAGCCATGAAACGAGCGTTGTAGGTTTGGTTGATCGACTGGCCATTGATGTCCTCACCCGAGAAGGTCAAGCTGAACGTCTTGTTGGTGTAGTCCAGCGTGACATCAAACTGGTAGAGGTAGTCAGCCTTGATCAGATCATGGGCGAGTAACGTCACATCACCGTCAGCTCCGGTAAATCTTAACCCGCCGGTGCTCGCATTTCCCCAATAGCTAATCGACATGGGAATGGCCCAATCCTGAACTCCGAAGTAGAGTCCTCCGCCCGAATCAATTACAACCTCAGGATTGCTCATGCCCATTCCGAACTGTACCCGTACCACTGACGGAGGACTGAAGGGTTGAAGATCATTGCGGAGCAAGGTGTAGCCATTGTTGCCGGCGCCTGCAGATGAAGTTAGCCCAAGGACTCTTGTCCCATTCAGAGTGACCACTCCAGCATCATCGTTATTGCCGCTTTGGATACCGGGGGTCACCCATCCATTCAGGCCGACAACGGTCGAGGACTCGGGTGGGAAAGTGGTCGTATTTGAAAAGTCGCTTTCCCAAATCGGAGCAGCCTGCAGGTTGCCCATAAGAAGACTGCCGCTGATGAGAAGCGTGGAGAGGATAGGGAGGTATTTCATAAGGAAGATTCCTTTGGGAGGTTATTCGTTTGCTTCAGGGTGATGTTGTAACGCGTTGGTGAGATTTTCGATCAGGCTAGCCACTTGCTTAGGGTTCTGGTTGCCGAAGAGTTCGTGGCCGCCGCCGTAGCCCATATCGGAGCTTGTGAGGATGAGTTGACCTTTCCCGTGCCGGGCCCGAAGGAGGTAGGGAACCGGCTCGGTATCATCCCGCATCCGAAGCGTTGCGAGTGTTTCCCACCCGTCACCCAGTGGACGAAATCCCGAGGAGGGCGTCACGCCATGCGCCAGCACCTCGCGCAAATCGTTTGGTTCACTGGACCATGCTCCATCCGAAAACTCCACGCTGCTCCGGTCCGGGTCAATCTCCCACCCGCTCCATTGGACAGCCAAGGCTTCGTTCTCAAACCAATTCTGCCAGGGGATGGAGTTGCACGCGGAGATAATTAGCGTGCCGCCCGCTTCGACCCATGGCATCAGCTTCTGGCGCACATCATCCTCAGCCAAGGCAAAGCCGACGCCCGTCCAATAGCGGAGCACGATCGTCTTCACTTCTGCCGGAAGCGCCTCAGTCCCCTCTGGAAATTCGCTAACACTAAAGCCCCGATCACGAAGCTCCATCTCCGCACCTTGCGAGTTCGCTTCCGTCCGGTCGTAGAAGAGAATCTGCCTCGCTTCCTCATGAGCCAGCCGGATTGTCCCATAGTTGGTCGGGCTGTGATACGAAGCATCAGGCCAGCCCGAAGTCTCGCCCTGGCGGCTACGTTTGACGGAGAGCCTCATCTCTCCATGATACCCGCTTCTCATCGCAAATTCCGACAACGGCAACGCGATCACGGCGCTCCATCCCTTCTTACGATCTTTCGTTTCCACCTTCCAGTTGGGGTTGGCCGAGGTATCGAGATTGAACCCCGCCGAAGAGAGCGCATCGTAGCGCACCCCGTTAGGATTGAGTGCAAGGTGATAGTACCCACCTTCTTTACGGTTTACGAAAAGCTCTAACGCATCTTCACTCCAGACAGGGTCATCATGCTTATTCAAGGAAGCCGCCCGAGGGATCGAGGAAACTTCATGGCAGATCGCCCGAAGGAAGAGCGTGTCCTCTGTCCATAACGCGCGCAGCTCGGTGCCATCGACAGGCGCTACTGAAGCATTCGTCATTCCCGGCAGTTGAATAGCCTTCTCCCACACGGCAGCATCAGGGTTCATTAGCTCTTGTTCGCTCGCCTCTACAGACAACGCGGAGACCTGAAAGTGACCCGCATTTTCCTCAAGAGTCTGATAGAGCTTCTTCCATTCACCAAAGAGGTTCTCCTCCGCTTCCACCTCGCCAAGTGCTCTCTTGCGGCGCTCGCTATCCGGCTCTTGGGCCAAAATATCACGCGCTTCTTTGAACTCTTTGGCAGCCATTGCAATCAGATCTTGAGTGATAAACCCCCGAGTGTAAGGTGCTGCGGGATTAAGAAAATAGGAGATATCCCCCGGGGCTTCCATCCATGCCTTTTCCATCGCAAAATAGTATCGCTTCATCGGCTCCGCGGCCTTCGGACCGTAGATGGTTGTCGTCCATTCTGTGACAATCTCCTCCGCATTCACATCCTGCTCCCAAGTGGCGCGACCCATGGCATACAGATTCATCCTCAGGGCATACCACCGTGTCTGATGCAACGGTAGGCCGGGTTCTTTTGGAAATCCGAAAGGCGATACTTCAGTGGAGAAGGAGGTCATCCCCTTCTGCTTGAGATAGTTCATTTCGCCAACGACATAGCGAACATTTGGGATGAACAATGGCTCTGCTGTCGCGATGAGATCATAGCCCCGCATGCCAATCTCCGCCCCCTTCGCCTTCCACTCCTCCATTTCCTTCAACGCCGTCGCATTTGCAGGGTGACCGCTATCGAGCGGGTGACGGTAAGAGACATTGTACGTCGCATACTGAAACATATCAAAAGGCGCGACTTCCTTGGCCACTGGCTGATAGGCTTGGTAGGCAAGCGTTGTGATCTGCAAGTCGGGGAACTCCGGGCGCAGCTTTCCGATTAGGATCTTCCAGAGCTTCTGATAGCGAGTGCTTACATCCGGCGCCATCTTCACACATTCTGCACAATGGCAGAAGTGCGTCTGATCCGCAGGATAGATGCCTAGGGAATTGAAGGTCGGATAGGCTTTAAGCGTTTTAGCGATCCCCTCAGAAAGCGCCTCCTGGACGCCGGGGTTTGACCAGCAGAGATGCGGATTGTCGTGGCTTTGAATAATCTGCCGCCGCCCTCCATACTCCGCGACATACTCGGGATGCTCTTCCAGCATTTCCCGTTGCAACACTAGTGCATGACCAGACCAGCGGACAAAAAATCCCTTTTCGACTAGGTTCTGAAGCTCCTTCTCACCGAGGTAAGTCCCGGCGAAGTGGATATTCATTCGGTGTCGCGCCATCCAGACGAGCGTATCATGATCGTAGTGAGGCGAGTTGATGGTGAGGTATCGATAGCGGATAGCTCCCTGTTCTTTCAGCTTAAAGTTGTCAAGGGTGATCCCCTCCTTCCTCTCAAAGTATTCCCCGCTTTCCCCGGGCCAGAACCAGCGAAAGCCGAGCGATTTTTCCAAAAAGCGATAGGTGGCGTAGAGGGCTGATCGGGCGTTGTTTCCGGTGAGAAAGAGGGTTTCGTCCGTATGCGAGATGGCGATCTGGTCGTCATCCTTGTGCTTTGGAGAGGGAATCTCCGGAACGCCTTGGAGCGTCTTGGCATTTGAAGAGGTAGCGATAACAATCCGGTGCAGAGCGGGGTCGGAACTTGGAGTGGTAACAATTGGAAGTTCTGCTCCGGTGGAGAGGCGGATGGCCCGCTGAAGCTCGGTGGCCGCATAACGCTCCACGGCGGAGGCTTCGCCGGGCAGGAAAATTTCACTGGCGGGTTTACCGTCCTGGACCAAAACCAGCTTTGCTGCGACGGCACCTTGAACGCTGAGCAGGAGAGTTAACAAAAGGGGAGAGAGAAGACGCATGTTCAAGAGAGAATCTTGGTGGTTACGATTGCTACGTTTGAAAGAGACAGGGGCGCCACCTGCTCACGCTCAATGAGTCGTGGGGTGACTTCGATTTTGCGAACCGGGTAATTCGCTTTTACGAATATTCAGGATGTTGGTTTGCGAACACTTCTGGGGGGGAATTAGCTGTTCACAGAACTATCTAGCGATCGCTACCGAATCTGAAATGATATCCATCACGGATTCCCTAACCACTAATTGTGGCACGATAGCAACCTTTCGATAGGCCGCTTTGGGATCACGGATTCGCTCCAGCATCAGCGAGATGGCTGCGTCGGCACAATCTTTATAGCGATGATCGATAGAAGTCAGAGACGGGTGGGAAAAAACTCCAGCAGAAACATTATCAATCCCCACGATACTGAAATCATTGGGCAGCGAAAACCCTCGACTGATAGCTGTTTTTATCAACTGCAGGCAGGGGAAGTCGCCAGCAATGATAGCTGTCGGACTATCCGTCGAGTTTCCCCCGATAAGATCGAGGAGCTGATCGGATATCTCCGCTGGATTTCGGTTCAGAAATTCCTCATACACCGGCAGTCCCAAGCTATTAAGGCGCTCCCTATAGGCCCAGGTCCGGAGTTTGGAGAGATAATCCGTCAATGGAGTTTTGGGGATGTAAACAATCTTCCTGTGCCCTCGGGAATAGAGGTGATTCACAGCCATGACAATCGCTTGCTCCTGGTCTGAAAAGACGGCGTCTGCATTAGCCGCTACACCTCTGTCAATCTGCACTGTCGGATGGCGCACTGCAATCCAGCGCAAGAGTTCGTCGTCGAAAAAATGTGCGAAAACCCCATCCACTCCCCACTCCGTGATCCAGCGGGTTAATTCCTTTGGATCAGCGTAAGGGCGGACCAACACAGCGCACCCCTTCTGATACGCGGCCGCGACAAGGTGATTCTGAATTTGATCATAGAACTCATCATAAGCCCGGCAGATCCATTCCTCATTTCCGTCTTCTCTGGTCACCACCGGCCGAATATAGGCAAGCGTTCGATTGCCGGAAACAGCCTTCATTTTCGCGTTTCGCTGACGAGGGGCATACCCAAGCTCCGCCGCTGTTTCCAGAATGCGAGTGCGCGTCGCCTCAGCAATTTGAATATCGCCACCACTTAGAACTAAAGAAACGACAGCCTGAGAAACGTCGGCCGCCAACGCGATATCCTTTTGGGTGATTTTCAGCTTGGGCATGTCCAGAACGTAGGCAATATTAGTTGGGAGGTCAACTAATTTTAGTTAGTCGTCCAAAATAGTTTCTGGTAGCCCACGAACCTCAATCATCGCTTTATTTTCCCCTTGAACCCCGGGTTTCCGTCTTTTATTCCAGAAAACACTGAGGTTTTTACGGCGCCGTTCATCGAAAAATCACACGAATGACTCCTTCTAAGAGTTCATGTATCGGTAATATTAGTTTGCATTTTCGGAACGACCACGGTAAATCAGGCGCTACTATCGGCTTGGTAAAACCACTGGTGAAAGACTCCACTCCAGATTTCCGATCTGAATCGAGGCCGTATCCGTTCCACCATCGAAGACTCATGAAGCGCAGCTATCGTTATATTTTTCGTTATCAGATTGATCCCTTTTATGAGGCGGCAGAGAGGATCGCTGAACTGGTAAAGTATTGTCGTGTTTCGGAGATCGACGAAGTGATGCTGATGCTCTTTGCTGAAGAGCTGAATGATGGCCATCCGGAAGATTCCGATCTGGATCCATGGATCGCGTTGGCCCGGAACGCCAAGGTCGCACTTGCCAAAGAAGGCGTTCAGATGAGCCTGAATCCATGGACAACCATTCATCATACAGGACGAGGCCGAATCCTGAAACCTGGGCAGAACTTCAGGTTGATGATCGGGGAGAATGGTTGTTCTGAATCAGTTTCAACATGCCCCCTTTGCGATTGCTGGCAAGACTATCTGAGTGAAACCTTCGCCCGTCTTGCAACGGAGATTTCGCCTACAGCGCTTTGGATTGAAGATGATTGGCGGCTTCATAATCACAGCGACTCGCTGGGGTGGGGGGGCTGCTTCTGCGACGAGCACCTACGGCTCTTCTCAGAGCGGGCAGGTGAAATGACGACCTGCGAACAATTGTTAGAGAAGCTTCTAGCACCAGGAGCCCCCCATCCGTGGAGAAGCATCTGGATCGATCTCAACCACGAAACTCTGATTACCCCTTTGAGGAAAGTCGCCGCCCGCCTTCGCCGGGCAAATCCCGAAATGCGAATCGGGCTGATGAGTTCTTCCCCAGACGAGCATAGCATTGAGGGACGTCGGTGGTCGGAGTTCCAACATGCCTTGGCCGATGAGGAAGGCTTTCTCACCCGCCCTCACTTGCCTCCCTATTTCCAAAGGAATTCGCTACTGGTATCCCCTGCGATTACCCGCCACAGCATCGCCAACCTGCAACGCCCTCTTAGCCTTTTCCCCGAGTTGGAAAGCTCCCCGCGCAACGGCCTGTACTCCAAAAGTCACGCGTACACTCAGTTTCAGATGCTTCAGGCAGCACTGATTGGAAGCCATGGAATCACGATCAATCATTATGATCTGATGGGCACAGGGATCACGCCGGATCGTTCCTTTGGCGCTCTTCTTGCATCCGCAAAGCCACGACTCAATGAAATCGCGAATCTCAAGCTCAACGACGAGGACGCGCATGGCGTTCGTGTGATATTTAGCCCTGAGATCGCTTGCCACCGAAGGTTGGATTCCCCTAAGACCAGTATCCATTCGTTGGCGGAATGCTCAACTGCGTGGAGCAACGTCTTTTTTCCCCTCGGCATCGCGCATGGAGTCACCGCGTCCATTTATCACAATCGCGGCGTGATTGCCGTATCAAACCAGACGCTTCGAGCTTTCAGTGATCAGGAGATTGAAAGCCTCCTGAGGGGAGCCGTCTTACTCGATGCTACTTCAGCCGAAATCTTGATTGAGCGTGGATTCGGTCGTTTGATCGGCATGGAGTCTTGCCGCTGGAGAAGCTTGAGTGAAGCTGCTTATTCCTATGAACAGATCGAAGAAGGCGATCCTTGCTTCTACGGAATTAGAAACCCGCGACTCTCATCGCAGCTGTGCAACGACGTTTTGCTCGAACTCAGTCCGAGAGCGTGCGCACGTCCTTTGAGTTTCATCAAAAACGCTCGCAATGAAACCTTATGGCCAGGCGCGACCATGTGCGAGAATGAGCTTGGCGGACGAGTGGCCGTAGTCACCTACTCCTTAGACGTAAAGTCCGACAACTGGTTTCTCGCCACCTTTTGCAGCCCCTACCGAAAGAAATTTCTAAGTCGAATTTTGTTTGCGCTCGCACCGGATGCAACGTTGGCAGACGCTGGTGACCATCCCATGCACGCCTATCGGGCTCCTATCGAATCAGGAACCCTTCTGGCATGCTTGAACGCTACTGACGATCCCGCCCCTTGTGTTGTCTGGAACCTGCCAAAAGGACAATTTAGCGAACATGGTTGGATTCTTTTGGGCCCGGATGGAATTTGGACACCCATCTTGCCCACGATTCGTCATCTGGACTTGAACGACCAATACCACTTTCCCACATCCGTCCCAGCCCTCAAGGACTGCCTTTTGATTCATCAAAGGGTTTCCCTGCATTCCAACCCAAATCCCTCCTCCCGATGATAATCGCTGAAATCACGGGAAACTAGCGATGAGAGTATCCGAGATTGGACTGAGCATTTCTCTGAACGCCTTCGCTATGAATTAGGGCGTAGCCGCGATTGCATGATCACAATCGCCGTCAGTGATTGGTGGATAAATCACATTGCGGATGATTTTGAGTAGAGCGTCTCCCAGCACCGCCCGCACGTCTTTTCGTTGAACGTCGGGATGAACGATTGCACCGCTGGCCCTGATGGAGTCTCTGCCTTCGGAGCCACCTGCCGCGACGTCCTCAAACGCCTTCTCGTCGAAATCCCCGAAACGATTCTCATGATTCATACGCCGATCATGATCGTGGAAGAGTCGGGCAGCAATCGCAATTGCCTCGCGCTGTACGCGGACGAAGTGCGGAAGATCGCCATCGAGTCCGATGCTATTCTCGTTGATCATGCGAGAGATTGGACGGCCGCCAAAGAGAATCAACGACTCTGGTATTGGCTTTCCGACGCAATCCATCCCAATGAATACGGCCACAGCGCCATGGCGCACTCGCTTCTCAAGACCGTGGGCCTCCTTGATGCGAATAGCATTGTCGATCGCCTCCTTGTTCCTTAGGGCCTAAGAGCCGACGGCCCCGGGGATCACTCCAGAATCACAGCCACCGGGCCGATCGATTGGCCTGTGTGAAACTTTGGAACAAGGCTTGGTAGCGGATTGGCCACGGTTCATCCGGGTGATTATCTTTATATAGCTCTCCCAGCAGAGTTCATATCTGGCGATGCTTGGGAGGGTGTATGTCAGAAAATAGGCAGAATCGTGGCAGATGATGGAAAGGTGATTTGGCACCTTGGGTTCCAGCGTCGTCACCCAATTCAACGCTTTAGACCTGCTTTTCTTACACTCAAAGTGAGGTTTTCAATTCTTGATGGGGCTAAAGCGCCCGCATCACATCGAAGCCAATCGCGAAAAGACGATCGCTTTCAATGCAGAGAATGCCCCATTCCCGGGGCTGTAGTTGGGGGGAAAAAGCCCTTAGCTCAATCCAACTTCGGCGGCAACGAATGCTTTTCGTCGAGCAGCGAGGTGACGTGCTCCATCTTGGCGATGATCTGCGGGGTGCGGTCCGAGATGGTTTTCACCAGTTTGTTGAAATTCTCAGGGTTGCGCTTGGCCAACTCGGAGAGGGCCATGAAGACGGCCAACGCATTGTTGAGCGTGTGCTTCATTTCTCCAAAGCTGGCGCGAAACTCAGTCCATTCTTCAGGGGAAAAGGTGACGGGATCGTTCATAAATGCGATTTTAACTCTGGAGGTCCGGTGGGCGTTGTGCTTTCGTTCCTGACTCCACGAATCGGGTATAATGGCGGCGGAAACAATCAAAATCATCGGCGCGAGGCAGCACAACCTCAAGAATCTCTCGCTGGAGATCCCCCGGCAGAAGCTGGTGGTGATGACCGGGCTGAGTGGATCGGGCAAGTCGAGCCTCGCTTTTGACACCCTCTACGCCGAGGGGCAGCGGCGCTATGTGGAGAGCCTTTCGGCCTATGCCCGGCAGTTTCTCGATAAGCTGCAAAAGCCGGAGGTCGATTTCATCGAAGGGCTCTCCCCGGCGATCGCGATTGAACAGCGCTCCTCCGCGACGAACCCGCGCTCGACCATCGCTACGACGACCGAGATCTACGACTACCTGCGCGTCCTCTACGCCGCGATCGGCCAGCCGCACGACCCACAGACCGGCGAGCCAATCCATCAGCAGAGCGTCGGGACGATGACCGATACGCTCCTCGCCTTGCCCGAAGAGACCCGTGTGATCCTTCTGGCCCCGCTGATCGAAGGGGAGGCGGGGGAATTCCGTGATGTGCTCGAAAAAGCGCGGCGCGAAGGGTTCATCCGCGTGCGGATTGATGGCGAGATCACCGAACTGGGCGACTCCCCCACCGCCGTGAAGCTCGACAAGAAGGAGGAGCACACGATCGAAGTCGTCGTCGACCGGCTCGTCATGCGCGACGGCGTGCGCCAGCGCCTTGCTGATTCGATTGAAACCGCCTTGCGCTGGGGGAAGGGGCGTCTGCTGGCCCTGCGCCAGCCGCCGGAGGGGGGCGAGTGGGAGGAACAACGTTTTTCGACCGATTTCGCCAATCCGCGCACCGGTTTTCGGATGCCAAAGCTCACGCCGCGGCACTTCTCCTTTAACAGCCACCTCGGCGCCTGCCCTCTCTGTCAGGGATTGGGAACCGAGCAGGTCTGCGACCCCGGCCTGATCGTTCCCGATCCCTCCAAAACCTTGGAGGAGGGGGCGATCCTTCCGTGGGCACGGGCCAACGTGAAGATGAAGAAGTATTATGAGGGGCTGCTCCAGTCGCTCGCCGCAGCGTATGGCGTTGCGATGGATCAACCGTTTGAAGCGTTGCCGGAGAGCTTCCGGGAAGCCCTCTTTTATGGCACCGGCAAGCGGGCGGTCGAGCACCAGTGGGGCGGCGGCTCCAAACGCAAGGAAGTCGCCAAGCCGTTTGAAGGGGTGATCCCGCAGTTGGAGCGGCTCTATGAGGAGAGCGAGAGCGAGTTAACGCGCAACCGCATCCGCGCCTACATGGGGCGGCGGCCGTGTTCGCTTTGCCACGGGGCGCGGCTCAAGCCGGAGATCCTCGCCGTGACGGTTAATGGCGTTGGCATCGATCGGTTTGGCGCGATGACGATCGGGGCCGCACGGGCGTTCATCACCTCGCTCCCCCTCGATGCGCGGCAACGGCAGATCGTCGCCGAGGTCACGCGGGAGATCGCGGCGCGGCTTACTTTTCTGGAAGAGGTAGGGCTGCATTACCTGACGCTCGACCGCGAGAGCGGCACCCTCTCGGGCGGGGAGGCGCAGCGCATCCGCCTCGCCACGCAGATCGGCTCGGGCCTCGCCGGAGTGCTCTACGTCCTCGATGAACCCAGCATCGGCCTCCACCAGCGCGATAACGACCGCTTGCTCACCACGCTGCGCCGGTTGCGCGATCTTGGCAACTCGGTCGTCATCGTCGAGCATGACGAGGAGACCATCCGCATGGCGGATCACATCGTCGATCTCGGCCCGGGAGCCGGGGTGCGCGGCGGGCGAATCGTCGCGCAAGGGAGCCTTGACGAAGTTTTGGCGACGGAAGGCTCCCTGACAGCAGATTACCTCGCCGGAAGAGTCGCCATTCCGATTCCCAAAATACGCCACGCCCCGAGCGGGCATCGACGGCTCGCTCTCGACCAGCGCACCCTTTCCAGCGGGTGGTTAACGGTGGTGGAGGCGAGCGAGAATAACCTCAAAAACGTCACCGCCGCTTTTCCGCTCGGCTGTCTGACCTGTGTGACCGGCGTCTCCGGCAGCGGCAAGTCGACGCTGGTGGATGACATTCTGCGCCGCGCCCTTTTCCGGCATTTCCACGGTTCCAAAGAGAAGCCGGGCCAGCACAAGGCACTCTACGGCCTCGATCAGATCGACAAAGTGATCGTCATTGATCAGGCCCCGATCGGGCGCACCCCGCGTTCCAACCCGGTGACGTACACCGGTGCGTTCGCCCCGATCCGCGCCTTGTTTGCCCAACTCCCGGCTTCGCGCGTGCGGGGGTATGATCAGGGGCGCTTCTCCTTTAATGTCAAAGGGGGGCGGTGCGAGCATTGTCAGGGCGACGGGTCGATCCGCATTGAGATGCACTTTCTGGCCGATGTCTACGTGGAGTGTGAACGGTGTCAGGGGCAACGTTACAACCGTGAAACACTGGAGATCACCTATAAGGGGAAGAACATCGCCGACGTCCTCGCGATGACGGTCGATGAGGCGGCCCGTTTTTTCCGCAATGTCCCTTCGATCGGGGAGCGGCTCACGGCGCTGGAGGAGGTCGGGCTCGGCTACGTCCGCCTTGGCCAGTCGGGGACGACCCTCTCCGGCGGCGAGGCGCAGCGGGTGAAGCTCGCGGCGGAACTGGCCAAGAAGGCCACCGGGCGGACGGTCTACATCCTTGATGAACCGACCACCGGCCTCCACTTCGCCGACATCCATAAATTGCTGGAGGTGTTGCTCAAGCTGCGCGACAGTGGGAACACGCTGATCATGATTGAGCACAACCTCGAAATGGTGAAATGCGCCGACTGGGTGATCGACCTCGGCCCGGAAGGGGGCGAGGGCGGCGGGGAGATCATTGGCGAAGGGACGCCGGAGGAGATCGCCGCTCTGCCACATAGCCCGACAGGCCACTATCTGCGTCGTATTCTGTCATGAGAAAAGGGAAATGGGATCATCTTGCCCTTTGGGCTTTCGGGGTGGCGATCGGAGCGGCCCCCTTGGCTAACGCCGGGGAGGGGGAGGAACTTGCCTCCGCCCGCCGCGCGTTGGAGGAGGGGATCGCGCAGGTCACCGTGGTCAAAACCGGTCAGCTCCTTGCCCATCTCCCGGAGGAGGCTCCACGTGGAGAGGTCTTCGCTCTCCGTGCCGCAGCGTTCCTAGCTTTGGGCGAACCGGAATCTGCTCGGCGTTACCTTCCGCATTTGAGCGAACCGTTGTTGCGTGGGCGGCTCCACACTGCACTTGGAGAGATGGAGGAGGCTCTCGCGGCGTTTGATGAAGCGGAGGGAATTGAGGCGACTTTTGGAGCGGTGGAAGCCTTGGTCGCTCTCGGGCGCGCATCGGAAGCTGCGACTCGGTTAGAGGGAGAAAAGAACGAACCGACCATCCGGCTTCGTCTCGCTGAGCTTTATCTTGATCTCAATGAAACGCCCAAGAGCAAGGCGCTTCTGGAGCGGTTCCGCCCGGCGAATGCACGCGAGGAGCAGTGGGAACTCTACCTCGACGCGCGCCAACTTCTTGCCGAAGGTCATCCTGCTTATGCGCTCGATCGCTTCGAACGGCTCCTCCATTCCCGGCAACCCGAGGCGCGTCCGTGGCAGATCGCCGCACTGCTCGGCATGAGCATGGCGCATGAGGCGCTGGAACAACCAGACCTCGCCGATGACCTGCTGGAGAGCTTTCTGTGGCAACATCCGCACGTTCCTGAATTGCCGACTCTCTTTCGCCGTCTCGATGAGCTTTACGCCCGTCAGGACGCTCCGCCGCTCTCTCCGCTCAATCAGATGAGCCGCCGGGAGCCGAAAGGGCGGGCCGGTTACGCCCTCTACTACCTCGCTAAAGGGTACACGCGCGAGGGGCGGCCTGATCGCGCTCTGCTTCACCTCGCCGAAGTGGCCCAACGCTTCCCCGGACATCCGATGCTCGCTGAGGCGCTTCTTCTCAAAGGGGAACTGCTCACGCAACGTGGCGACGTCGAGGAGGCGAAGGCGACGCTGGAAGCCGCGATGCGAGCCGCGCGGCGTGATTTGTTACGCGCTGAGATCGAGATGGCAAGTGCGCGGGTTGCTTTTCAGGAGGGGGAGTACCTCCTCGCCGCGACGCTTTACCGGGCTGCCGGAGAACGCGCCCCGGAGATCCGCCAGAGGGCGATTTTTAACGCCGCTCTCTCGTGGTTGCATCAAGGGAACGACGCCCTTTTTCTGGAGACCTACCGGGAGTTGAGTGAACTCTACCCGGAGAGCCCCTACCGGCAGGCGCTCATTCTGGAGGAAGGGTTGCTCCAAGCGCGGCTCGGCCAGCCCCGGGCGGCGGCGACGCTTCAGCGATTCCTGCGTGATTTTCCCGGCAATCCCCGGGCTGCCGATGCCCTCCTTGCCCTCGCGGAGTTGAGCTATGGAGCAGAGGATCGGGCGAACGCCTCGCGCTATCTCCTCGCCGTCAATCAAACGCCGACGCCCTCGGATGCCACACGGCAGCAGGCTGATTACCTTGCGATTTTCGTGGCCGACCGTGAACATCGCCATGACCCCGCCCAAGTGATCCCGCTTTGCCGGAGCTACCTTTCGACTTACCCCAACTCTCCGCGCAAGGGGGAGGTCCGTATGAAACTGGGCGAACTCCTCACGCGACAGGGCGATTTTGCCGGAGCGCAGACGGAGTTCGAGACGCTCGCCCGGGATGAGCCGCTTTCGCCGTTGGCGTCAACCGCGCTTTTCCTTGCCGGGCAATCGGCGATGAAAAGCATGGACGCCGGGGGGATCGACCGTGCGCTGGTCCTCTTTGAGGAGGTCGCCAAAGGGGGCGGACCGCTTCACTTGCAGGCCCGGCTCGAACAAGCGGCAGCCCAGACCCTTCTGGAACGTCCGCAGGAGGCGATCCTCCTCTACGACACCGTCCTCGAAGCCTCCCCTCCGCCGGAGATCGCCTTCGCCGCTCTTGCCGGAAAGGCTGAAAACTTACTCCTTTTGGGGCGGGATGATCTCTCCGCCATCGAGCAGGCGCTCGCTCTTTATGATCGGCTGGCCAGTGAAGCTTCCGGTCACACCCTTTGGCGCAATCAGGCGCTTTATCAAAAAGCGAGGCTGCTAGAACGGCTTGAACGCCCGCGCGAGGCGTTGACTGCCTATTACGAAGCGTTGGAGAAAGGAGCGCAGCAACCCGAAGAATACTTCTGGTTCTACAAAGCCGGGTTTGACGCCGCCCGTCTGTGTGAAGGCGAGAAGCAATGGGAGAGCGCCATCGCGATCTATAACCGGATCGCCGCCATCGACGGGCCGCGCTCCAAGGAAGCGCAGGCGAGGGTGAGCCAACTGCGGCTGGAGCACTTTATCTGGGAGTAAGTGAAGGGCGGGACCGCAAAGGGAAAGGCAGGTTGCCCTTTCTCTCGGCGCTCTGCTAAAGTAAGACCCAAGGATTGAAAGAGCGACTGCACAACTTAAACCAACCCGAGCCGACCTCTCCCGTACCACCCGTGACGACGGGGCCGGAGCTTTTTATCGGTCTGATCGGCGCGGTCGGCACCAATACTCATCTCATTAGTGAGTGTCTGGCGGCGGCCCTCCAGTGCGTTCATTACCAACTGCGCGAGATTCATGCGATCGACCTGCTCGCCCGTTTTCGCGGGTGGCAGCCGCAGGCGCTCCCCGAGCCGCTCTATCACTACTACGAAACGTTGATGAACGCCGGGAACGATTTCCGCGCCCGCGTTGAATCCAACGCTGTCTTCGCCTCGCTGGCAATGAGTGTCATCCGGGAGATCCGGCGCAAGGAGGCCGGGGATGGCCAGCAACCGCTCCCACGGGTGGCATATCTGGTCCGCTCGCTTAAAACGCCGGAGGAGGTCAGCCTCCTGCGCGAGACTTACGGGAAGAGTTTTATCGCGCTTGCCGCCTATGCCCCCAAAGACGCGCGGCGGCTCTACCTGCGCAACCGCATTCGCGAATCGCAGCCGGAGACGAGCGAGGAAGTCCTCACCGAACAGGTCGAGACGCTTCTTGGCCGGGATGAGGTCGAACCGGACAACCGTTTCGGGCAGAATATCGAAGCGACCTTCCCGTTGGCTGATTTTTTTGTCGAGATTGGCGACTGCCGCGAGACGTTGCAACGCTCCGTCACCCGGATCGTCGAGCTGATCTTCGGGAATCTTTTCCACGCTCCTACCAGGGATGAGTACGGGATGTTCCACGCTGTTTCCGCCGGGGTGCGCTCCTCCTCACTCGCCCGACAGGTCGGCGCTTCGATCTGCACGCAGGAGGGGGAATTGATCGCGCTCGGGTGTAACGATGTCCCCAAAGCCGGGGGCGGCCTCTATTGGGAGGGGGATGAGGGCGATTCGCGTGATCACTTGCGCGGGTACGACTCCAATGACCAGATGAAGCGGCTCTTTTTGCGCGACATCCTCTCGCGGCTCAAAACCAACGGTTGGCTGGAGGGGCCGCTCGCCGCCTTGAGCGAGAGTGAACTCTTCGAGCGGGCGATGAGCCCCGATTCTCTTTTGCGACAGGCGGAGTTGATGAAGGTGATCGAGTACGGGCGCTCGGTTCATGCCGAGATGGCGGCGATCATGGACGCGGCCAAACGGGGCATCGCCGTTGAGGGGTGCACCCTTTATACGACCACCTTCCCGTGTCACAACTGCGCCAAACATATTGTCGCCTCCGGGGTCCGGCGGGTGGTTTACGTCGAGCCGTACCCGAAGAGTTTCACCAAAAAGCTCTACTCGGACTCGATCTGGCTCGATGGCTCCGGGGAAGCGCATAGCGAGGGGCGTACCGTTCGTTTCGAACCGTTTGTCGGGATCTCTTTTCGCCAATATTTTTCGCTCTTTTCCATGAGCGGGATTGATCGCAAGGCCAATGGGACGATCGCCCCGTGGCTGCCGAATCTCGCTGCGCTTCGCTATCACGAACACCCTTCCGCCTACCTCGCCCGGGAGCGCGATGCGATGGCGGAGTTCGGGGCGCTGCTCAAGGCAGCCGGGGTGCGCCCCCGTTCGCCTGCTTTCTGGAAGCTGATTTCCGCATAATTGCTTGCGTGCCGACCCGCTTCGCGGCTTTAATGGCCGCGCCCGGAGGGAAGGCTTTTTCTCTCCGGTTTTTCCCACCTCCATTGACCCTGCCGGGAACGCCGCTTGCTCTCCACAAACCTATGCCTGAATCGACCCAATCCATTAAGAAGAACGCCCTGAACGAAGACGTAGAAATCAAAGGCTCCCTCACGTTTGATGAGGTCTTGAGCTTTGACGGCAAATTGGAAGGGGAGATTACAGCCAAGGGGATTCTGACCCTCGGGCCGAATGCCTACGTCAAGGGGGAGATCAAGACCCACTCCGTCATCATCCGGGGAACCGTTGAGGGGAACATTACCGTGACCGATCGCTGCGAACTGCGTGGCGATGCCCGGGTTAATGGCGACCTCTCGGCAGCCTGCCTCGTGATGGAGGAGAATGTGACCATGATCGGCCAGATCAACGTCAGCCCCACCGATGCGCAAGGGGTTGGGGTGATCCGTCCGTTTGCCTTTGTCAAACAGGCGTTCGGCGGGCAGTAAGCGACCCATTTTTTCAAAAGGCCGTGCGGGCGGGGAGATTTCCCTGCTGCACGGCCCTTTGTATTTCTTCAGGTCGGTCGCTCCATCCCGAAGCGATCGGTCGTGCGGCAATACCAGTCCGGGACGGCCATCCGCCCGATGGCGTGGAAAGCCTCCTGCCGGATGCGCAAGGTCACCGGATCAATAAGATCATCGCGGACATGGGCGCGGCGGACCTGCCCGATGATCAGCCGGTTGTTGCCGATCTGGAGCGTCTGCCATTCGGTGCATTCCAGAGAGGCAGGGGCGGCGGCGAGCCGGGGCGTTCGAACGAGGGAGGAGGGGAGCGTGGCTAACCCGATCTTTTCCAACTCGCTCACGCCATGAGGGAGCGGGGCCGCGCTCTGGTTCATCGCTTCGGCGAGGGGTTCGTCTACGAGGTTGATGACGAACTCGCCATGGTGGCGGATGTTGAGGGCGGTATCCTTTGGCGTGCCATTGGCACGGTCCCCCGGGGCGAAGCCGACGATCGGCGGGTCGGTCCCAAGGAGATTGAAAAAGCTAAACGGAGCGAGATTGACCACCCCATCGGCTCCGAGCGTCGTCACCCACGCGATCGGGCGAGGGACGACTAGCGAGGAAAGCAACGGGTAGGCCCGTTCGGCGTGTTCCGTCTCAAAGTTGAGTTCCATTTCTTGAGCGTGCCACAAAGGAGCGGCGCGCGCCACCTTCAGAGAGCGACCCCCGCCAGCGCGAGGAGGAAGACCACCCGCCAAGGGGGCCATTTCCAGACCGTGAGCAGGAGTAGACCGGTCACTGCGAGGACGAAATCGACCGGGCTCAGAATCGCTTCGGTGATCAACGGTTGGTAAAACGCCGCACCGAGGATGCCGACAACCGCCGCGTTTGCCCCACGCATGAGCGCCTGCGTCGCCGGGGCCGCCCGAAGCAGATCCCAGAACGGTAGCAGGCCGTAAACCAGCAACACTCCCGGCAGGAAAACGGCCACCAGCGCCACGCTTCCCATGACCATCGGGGAGAACGGGGATTCCATGACCGCGCCGAGATAAGCGGCAAAGGTAAAGAGCGGCCCGGGGAGCGCTTGCGCAGCGCCATACCCGGCGAGGAAAGCCTCGAAGCCGACCCATCCCGGCTCGACCACTTCCCCCTGCAAAAGCGGCAGGAGGACATGCCCCCCTCCGAAAACCAGCGCTCCCGCGCGGTAAAACGCTTCAAAAACGATCGCCAGCGGATGCCCTCCCCCGACCAGCGCTGGAAGCACAAAGAGGAGAGCAAAAAGAGTTAGCGCCACCGCTCCGGCTCGTTTGCGGATCGGCAGGTGGAGCCGCTGCCCCGGAACGCTTCCCCCTCTCTCCCGGCAGAGCCACCAGCCGCCGAACAGACCGGCAAAGATCGCCGAAATCTGCCCCGTCACTCCCGGCAGGAGGGAGGTGAGGGCGAGCGCCACGAGAGCCAGTGCGAGGCGGGTGCGGTCCGGGGTTAAGGTCTGCGCCATCCCCCAGAGCGCCTGTCCGACGACGGCGACGGCGACCAACTTCAACCCATGGATTACCCCATCGGCCACCGGCCCCCCCAGCGCCGAGGCCCCGGCGGCAAAGAGAAGCATCAGCACCGCAGAGGGGAGGGTAAAGCCGATCCAAGCGACGACCCCTCCCGCCAGCCCGTTCCCCCGGATCAACCCGAGGATGAAGCCGACCTTGCTCGATGCCGGGCCGGGCAAAAACTGGCAGAGTGCCACGAGATCGGCGTAAACCGCGTCGCTCACCCAGCGACGGCGGACGACCAGCGCCTGATGGAAGTACCCAAGATGGGCTACTGGGCCGCCAAAGGAGGTCATCCCCAGCCAGAGAAAGAGGGTGAAAATCTCCACCAGAGAACCGGGGCGACGGGGTGACGGTGGTGGAGAGGACGGCATCCGCCTCCTCTGGTAGCTTTGGCTGCGAGGCGGTGGCAATCAAAAACCACGCCGCCGCCGTTGCGACCCAAACTTTCATGGAGTCGCCGGGGGCTTTCTGCTTCAATGCCTCCACCTTCTCATGATCCCGGCCTCTTTGTACGACCATGTTATCCGCCCGCTCCTCTTCCAATGCGATCCGGAAGCTGCCCATCATTTCGCGATCGCGGCCTTGAAGCCGCTGGCGCTGCTCGGGCGTCGCCCCCGGCACGATGCCCGTCTGGAGCGGAAGGTCTTCGGGTTGAGTTTCCCCAATCCGGTCGGGCTGGCTGCCGGGTTTGATAAAAACGCGCTCGTCCTTCCCGCGTGGCAGGGGTTGGGGTTCGGGTTTGTCGAAGCCGGGACAATCACCGCCCTCCCTCAACCCGGCAATCCGCAACCGCGCATCTTCCGTTACCCGGAGATCGGTGGGCTGGTGAACCGGATGGGGTTTAATAACGACGGCTCGGAGGCGGTTGCCGAACGGCTGGAGGCATTGCAGGGAATGGGAGGTTGGCCCGCAATTCCGGTTGGAATCAACCTCGGGAAATCAAAAGTCACTCCGATTGAGGCGGCGACGAGCGATTATCTCCGCTCCTTTGAACGGCTTTTTACGCTGGGTGATTATTTTGTCCTCAACGTCAGTTCGCCCAACACTCCCGGCTTGCGTTCCCTTCAAGGGAAGGAGGAACTCGACGAACTCCTCGGTGCGGTGCAGAAAGCCAACCGCGCCCGACCGGTGCAAAAACCGCTCCTTTTGAAAATCGCCCCCGATCTGGAGTTTGCGCAGATTGAGGAGATTCTGGAACTGGTCACCCGGCATCGCCTTTCGGGCCTGATCGCGACCAATACCACGCTCGATCACTCCCCGCTCCCGCCCGGGCAGGATCAGGCCGGGGGATTGAGCGGGCGCCCGCTGCGTGAGCGTTCCACTGCGATCCTCCGTTTTATCACCGAGCGGACCAGCCTGCCGGTGATCGCCGTTGGGGGAATCTTCAGTGCGGACGATGCCTTGGAGAAACTCGACGCCGGGGCGGCGCTCATCCAGCTCTACACCGGGTTTATCTATCGTGGCCCGGCGCTAATTGCTGAGATCAACCGCGCGTTGCTCAAGCTCCGGGGTTGAGTCGGGCTTCTTTTGCTGTTATCAAGAAAGCTTATCGTATGGCGACTCCCTTTCATTACTGCGACCCTTTCCCGCTCAGTGGCGACCCGACGGAGTATTACCTCCTGAGCCGTGATCATGTCTCGACGACCACTTTTGAGGGGCGCGAGATCGTTAAAGTGGCCCCGGAGGGGTTGTCGGCGCTGGCGAAGGCGGCGTTTCATGACTGCGCCTTCATGCTCCGCCCCGCGCATCTCGCGCAGGTCGCCGCCATTCTCGATGACCCGGAGGCGAGTGAGAATGACCGCTACGTCGCCCTGACGCTCTTGCGCAACGCCGAGGTGGCGGCCAAAGGGGTCCTCCCGTTCTGTCAGGACACCGGGACGGCAACCGTCGTCGGGAAAAAAGGGGAGCAGATCTGGACCGGTTTTGAGGATGCCGAGGCGATCTCCCGGGGGATTTACGACTGCTACACGCAGGAAAACCTGCGCTATTCCCAGACGGCGGCGCTCTCCATGTATGAGGAGAAGAATACCGGCAACAACCTCCCGGCTCAGATCGACCTCTACGCCACCCCCGGTGACGCCTACAAATTCCTCTTTGTTGCCAAGGGCGGGGGATCGGCGAACAAGACCTATCTTTTTCAGGAGACCAAGGCGCTGCTCAATCCTAAGAGTCTCGTTGCCTTTCTGGTCGACAAGATGCGCTCGCTCGGGACGGCAGCCTGCCCCCCGTATCACATCGCTTTTGTCATTGGCGGGACGAGTGCCGAAGCGTGTTTGAAAACCGTCAAGCTCGCCTCGACCAAATACCTCGATACCTTGCCAACGGAGGGAAATCCGTACGGGCAGGCGTTCCGCGATGTTGCGTTGGAGGAGCAGGTGCTTCGCGAAGCGCAGGCGCTCGGGATCGGCGCGCAGTTCGGGGGAAAATATTTCGCGCTCGATGTGCGCATCGTCCGCCTCCCGCGCCACGGTGCCTCCTGCCCGGTCGGCATGGGGGTCTCCTGTTCGGCGGATCGTAATATCAAGGCGAAGATCACCCGCGACGGGTTGTGGGTTGAGAAGCTGGAGACCAACCCGGGCCGCTTCATCCCCGAGCGTTATCGCCGGGCGATGGAAGGGAGCGTTGTTGCGCTCGATCTAAACCGCCCGATGCCGGAGGTTCTCGCCGAACTGAGCCGCTACCCGGTCTCCACCCGTCTCTCACTGAGCGGGACGATCATCGTCGCCCGTGACATCGCCCATGCTAAGCTCAAGGAGCGGATCGACGCGGGCGATGGCCTCCCGGATTACCTCAAGGCGCATCCGGTCTACTACGCCGGACCGGCCAAAACGCCGGAGGGGATGCCCTCGGGTTCCTTCGGACCGACGACGGCGGGGCGGATGGATAGTTACGTCGACCTCCTCCAAAGCCACGGCGGCTCAATGATCATGATCGCCAAGGGGAACCGCAGCCCGCAAGTGACCGAGGCGTGCCAGAAACATGGCGGCTTCTACCTCGGCTCCATTGGCGGCCCGGCGGCGATTCTCGCTCAGGAGAATATCAAAAAGGTCGAGCTTCTCGAATACCCCGAGTTAGGGATGGAAGCGATCTGGAAGATTGAAGTGACCGATTTCCCGGCCTTCATCCTCGTCGACGACAAGGGGAATGATTTCTTCCAGCAGATCGGTAAAAAGGGGTGCAACGTCTGTGCACCCAATCCGGCTGCTCAATAGCGTCATAAAAAAACCTCTACCGGTTTGTTTCCCGCTTCCGGTGAAAAACCAGAAGCGGGGCCTTCCCACACCGGTAGAGGTGATCTGCAAAGATGAATTACGCCTCAAGCGCCGGGAGCGAGGCGACGAGCGCCTGCCACGCCGGATCTTCGACCTGACCCGGCTTGCGGGCGCCGAAGAAGAGGGCGATGTTTTCCCCATTCGCGCCGAAAAGCTCCAGCGAGGTGACCACTCCCCCTTCGTTGACCGGTTTGCGCACCGCCCAGATGGTGGCGACCTGATCGTTGCGCAGGTGCATATTGAAGGCCGGGTCGAGGATGTTGAGCCAGTTCTCCCCGAACCATTTGATGTTTTTGACCGGGCCGGTGTGGATCTGGATACAGCCGGTGCTTCCGATAAAGACCATGATCGGAAGCTGCTGGGCGGATGCACCTTCGAGCATCTGGTGGGTCGCTTTGAGATCGAGCTTCCAGGCGTACCCTTCCGGTGCAAGGCGCAGCGCTTGTTCGCGGCTCAAGCCGTGCTTGCGCTGGAGGAGGAAAAATTGATGGGTGTCTTTGAGTTCAAGCCACTCTTTACGGAAGGCTTCGACGTCCACGTCGGCGTCGGGCTTCTCCGCAGCGGCGGGAGCGGCAGGGGTCGTGGTGATTGGTGCCTGCTGATCGGCTGCTTTCCAGTTAGCGAGGAGTTCCGCATGGACCTCCAGATCGCTGCTCTCCTGAAGGTAAACCTTGTGGATCGCCGTCCCGGTGGCGTCGAAGAACTGGAAGCTGCGGCGGGTCTCCCCATGGGCTTCCTCCTCAACGGCGAAGCCAAATACCCAGTGCGACATGAAAAGGCGCAGGTCAATGTCAGCCCCGACGACTTGCCCCATCCCCTGCGGACCGCCAAAGAAGCTCACCTCCTCAAACTTGCCGTAGCGTTCATGAACGGCGAAGTCGTTGCGCGTCAGGCACATGATCTCGCCGAGGCGCGGGAACGCCTTGACCAGTTCGCGCCAGTCGCCTTCGAGCCGGGTGACGCCGGTGCCGACGCGGGTGGCGAGGAGTTCCGCCTCGCTCACGCCGAGCCGGTTGGCGGCATCGCGGATGCGCAGTTTCGGTTCACTGGAGAGGAGTTCTTTCCAGCGGGAGGCGAGGTCGTGGGCGGCAGCAGTCGTGCTCATATAAAAGAAATTCGTTGGCGCGGGAAGGGAATCTTCCAACGATCTCTTTTACCAGAAAACGGGGCAGGGCGCCATACCTCGCGGTTGCGATGGTGTTGTCTCGAATTGCCATGGTGCCGTTATGGCACGGCTTTTCGATGAATCCAGACGCTGTTGATGACGCCGAGCCCGAACATGATGACCGCAACAAACGAGCCGCTGTAGCTAATGAGCGGCAGCGGCACACCGGTGACCGGAGTGAGCGAGATCGTCATCCCGACATTCTGGAAGGTATGGGTGAACATCAGCGCGATCACGCCGGTACACAGCAGTAGCCCCAGTTCATCATTGGCGTTGAAGGCGATAAAGACGCAGGTCAGGTAGAGGAGCGCGAAGGCTCCCATCAGGGCAAGCCCGCCGATGAAGCCCCATTGTTCGCCGATTGCGGTGAAAATATAGTCGTTGGGGACGGTGGTTGCCGGGACGCGCCCGAGTTCGACTTCGGAATTGGGTGCTTTGAACCCTTTGCCGAGAAAGCCGCCGGAGCCGATGGCGGTGAGCGAACTATTAAGCGCCCACGCCTGCCCGAGCGGGTCGATCTCAGGGTCAATAAAGGCGATAATGCGCCCTTGTTGATACCCTTTCATGGCAAAATGATAGCCGATTGGCAGGATAATGGAGACCAGCAGCGCGATGACAATGAGGTAGCGTTTGGGAATCCGCGCGATGTAGAGCATTGCGAAGACGACCGGGCCCCAGACCATCGTTTCGCCAAAGTCGGGCTGTTTGAGGATGAGCAACGCCGGTGCTCCGGCGATCAGACCGCAGCCGAGAATTTTCCAGATCGGGTGGAGCGATCGGAACTGGCTTAAAAAGAGCGCGAGGATCAGCACCCCGGCCAGCACAGCCAACTGCGCCGGTTGAAACTGGATCGGCCCGAGACGCAGCCAGCTCTTACTCCCGCCAATCGTGCTCCCCATCACCAGCGTGAGTACCAGAAAGAGGATGGAAATAAGATACATCGGCATCCCGCCCCAGCGTACCCAACGGTAGTCGATCAGGCTGACGATAAAGAAACCGACGGTGCTGATCGCGACCCAGACCGCCTGTTTGCGCCACATCATGTAATAGGCGGGGTCGCTCTGCATGTAGGTGCAGCTATAGATCGCCACGACGCCGAAGACCGCCAGCGCAAGGGTGACCCCGATCAGCAACCAGTTCATCCCGAATAGCTTGCGGAGCAGTGGCGTCATCGTTTTATCTTTGGAAAAAGCGGTCCGCTTGAGCGGCTAGGCCAACTTCGGCACGGCGGCCAGAAGTTTACGGGTGTATTCGTGTTGCGGATCGGCGTAGATCGCCTCTGCCGGGGCGGATTCGACAATCTTCCCGCGATACATTACCAGCACATGATCGCTGATATGCTCCACCACGGCGAGGTCGTGAGCGATGAAAAGGTAGGTGAGCCCAAGTTCCTCCTGTAAATCCTGAAGGAGATTAACGATCTGCGCCTGCACGCTGACGTCGAGTGCGCTCACCGGTTCGTCACAGACGATGAACTTCGGTTTGACCGCGAGCGCCCGGGCGATCCCGATGCGCTGGCGCTGGCCACCGCTGAACTCGTGCGGGTAGCGGGTCATCATCTCAGCAGCGAGGCCGACCTGTCGGAGCAACTCGGCCACGCGGTCGCGCCGGTCGGCCCGGCTCATGGAAGGGAAGTGGATCTCCAGCGCTTCACCGATGATCGACGCGATCGACATCCGGGGGTTGAGCGAGCCGAACGGATCTTGAAAGATCATCTGCATCTCCCGGCGCAAGGGGCGAAACTCGCGTTCGCTAAGAGGGAGGATGTCGCGTCCCTCAAAGAGGACTTTCCCGGAAGTCGCCGGTGCGAGTTTAAGGAGCGAGCGCCCGATCGTCGTCTTACCCGAACCACTCTCCCCAACCAGCCCGACGGTTTTGCCTTCCTCAATCGAAAAGCTGACATCGTCAACGGCTTTGACATCATCAACATGACGCCGCAGCAGACCGCTGTAAACAGGGAACCAAGTTTTGAGGGATTGAACGTCGATCAACGCCATTTTTCTACCTTAATCTTACCCGCGCCGACTGCCATCATTTTTTAGGGCGTCTTCACGAATTTGCCGAGAAGCGGCTGAAAGCCGCCTTTTGGCCCAAAAGTCGGTTTCTTCAGGCGTCCGAATCCCGATTCGGCCCCCTTCAGAAGCCCGATTTTGGTCTCAAAATGCGTCGTTTCATCCATCTTTCTCAATTCGTGAAGACGCCCTTGAAAGAAAACCGGTCAAAGGGCTCGTCGCGGAGGCGACCTTCTGCGGTGCGGCCAGACCGATCTCAAAAGCGTCGCGCCCCGCCTCGACCGCTTTGCGGAAGGCGTGGGCCATTCGGATCGGGTCAGCGGCAACAGCAATCGCGGTATTGACCAATACGGCGTCGGCTCCCATTTCGAGCGCCTCGGCGGCCTGACTCGGCGCTCCCAACCCGGCGTCGACGACGACCGGGACGGTCGCCTGCTCGATGATGATCTCAATCTGCGCGCGCGTTTCGATCCCGCGATTGCTCCCGATCGGGGAGCCGAGCGGCATCACCGTTGCCGTGCCGACTTCCTGTAGGCGCTTGGCGAGGACCGGGTCGGCGTTGATGTAGGGGAGGACGGTGAACCCTTCCTTCACCAGCGTCTCGGCGGCGAGGAGGGTCTCGATCGGATCAGGTAAAAGGTAGCGCGGATCGGGGTGGATTTCGAGTTTGACCCATTTGGGTAACCCCGCCGCCGCTGCTAGCCGGGCGAGGCGGACGGCCTCTTCCGCATTCATCGCCCCACTGGTGTTGGGGAGGAGGAGGTAGCGCTCCGGGTCGATGAAATCGAGGATGTTGGCAAAGGGATCGCCCTTGCCTGAGAGGTCGGCCCGGCGTAGCGCTACAGTGACGATCTCGGTGCCGCTCGCTTCGAGGGCGGTGCTCATCGCGGCGTTGGAGGAGAATTTGCCGGTGCCCAACAGCAGGCGGGAGCGGAACGTCCGCCCGGCGATGACCAAAGGAGTAGAAGGTTGCGACATGGGAAAACCGTGGAGCGTAGCAGATGCCCCGCGCTCTTGCCACCCTGACGTTGATTTGGGGTGTTTCTTCTGAGCACAAGGATAGCTCTTGCCTGTTGGCCGCTCCGGGATTAGAGTTCAAGCCAGCGTGCGAGAGTTCCAGTCTTCATCTTTGGGCCTTTCGGGTTCCCTCCTGATTGCGCACCCCAATCTCATGGACCCCCATTTCCGCCGGACGGTCATCTATCTGGTGGCTCACGACCCGGAGGAAGGTTCCTACGGCCTTGTCCTTAACCGGCGGGCGGATAAAACGGCGGGGGAGTTGACTGACGCGATCGAGCTTGGCCCGCTGGCACAGGTGCCGGTTTTTTTCGGAGGACCGGTTGGGCAGGATCGTCTCACGTTCGCCGCTATGCGTTGGCGCAAGGAGAATGACAGCATCGAATGCCTTGCCAATCTGGCGGTAGAAGATGCCGTGCGTCTCGCGCTGGAACCGGATGTTGTTGTACGCGGCTTTGCTGGGTACGCCGGATGGAGCGGCGGGCAACTGGAGGCGGAGCTTGAGCAGAAGGCGTGGGTGGTGCAGAAGCCTGATAGCGATATTCTTGATGCCACTTTGTGCGAAGGGATGTGGATCTCGATTGTGCAGAACTTTGGCCCATGGTTCCGGTTGTTGGCGGCAGCGCCGGATGATCCTTCACTTAATTAGCCCGCCTGAGACTTCAGGAAACACTGAATAAAGCAAGCTCCGCTGCAAGCTGGTCATTTTCGCGTCTTTTCGAGCCTCTTTGTCCTCACCTCTCGTAGGAGAGGTTGCGGGAAAGCGTCTCAAAAATCCATCGAAACTGCCTACGCTTTCACCGGGCTCCATTTAATCAGCATCTCCTTAGCGGGCGGCGTGCGCTGCTCTTGTCATCCCGGGGCGGAGAAGGTATGGAGTCGGGGAGTGAAAGGAGATGATTCCAGCGCGGGCGGGGTGGAGGCATTTTTGCAACGCTGTTTGTGCCTCGATCTCGAATGCGGCAGGGACGGGAGGATTTTCCATGCCGGGGCGGCGTTGGGAGAGCGTTCATGGGCGACCCGGGGTGGGATCTCGAAGATCGAGGAAGGGTTGGAAGAACTGGCCCGGAACGCCGATTTCATCCTCGGACACAACATCGCCGGGCATGATCTCCCGGTGTTACGAAGGGCATCCGGTCGGCTGGAGCGGCTTTTTCGTCTTCCCGTCATCGACACGCTTTATCTTTCCCCGCTCGCTTTTCCGGAGAACCCATACCATGCGTTGATCAAGGATTATAAACTGGTCCGCTCGGCTGTGAACGACCCGGTGGCAGATGCCCGGTTGGCCGCCGCCGTTTTTGTTGATCAATGGCGTGCCTTTGCTGCGTTAAACGAGCAGGCACCGGGAGTGGTGGCGTTCTATCGGCTCGCTCTGGAGCAGGGGGCGCTGATGGAGGGCGTCGGGGCGATCTTTGAGCGGATGGGGGTCGGCTCGCTTTCGCTGGAAGAAGGGGAGGCGATTTATCGGCGGGAAGCCTCCCGTTATGCCTGCCATCGTGGCGTGCGGGAGAGCGTGGCGTTGCTGCGGCAACGTCCCCAGAGCGCTCCGATGCTCGCTTATGCCTTGGCTTGGCTGCGGGTTTCGGGGAGTCGCTCCGTCCTCCCGCCGTGGGTGCGGGGGCGGTTTCCAGAGATCGTGCAGCTCTTGCGGACGTTGAGGGATCTGCCGTGTTCGGAGCGTGATTGCCGGTGGTGCCATCACGCGCACGACCCCTGTACGCAACTTCAACGCTTTTTCGGTTTCGAGGCTTTTCGCCCTGAGCCAGCCACCGCCGAGGGCGGCAGCTTGCAGGAACGGATCGTCGCCCACGGGATGCGGGAGGAGCCGCTATTGGCGATCCTGCCGACCGGGGGCGGGAAGTCGCTCTGTTTTCAGGTTCCCGCCTTGGCGCGCAATGACCGGCGCGGGGTGCTCACCGTGGTGATCTCACCGCTTCAGGCGTTGATGAAAGATCAGGTCGACAACCTGACGCGCCTGACCGGCACCCCCTTCGCCGGGGCAATCTACGGGATGCTCACCCCGCCGGAGCGCGGAACGATGTTGGAGAAGATCCGGCTCGGCGACATCGCCATCCTCTACCTCTCCCCGGAGCAGCTTCGCAATGTTTCGATCAGGGAGACCTTACGCCAGCGCGAGATCGGCGCGTGGGTCTTTGACGAAGCGCACTGTTTTTCCAAATGGGGACACGATTTTCGTCCCGACTATCTCTATGCTTCCCGTTTTATCCGGGAGTTTGCGCAGGAGCAGCAGGTGCCGATCCCACCAGTGGCATGTTTCACGGCGACGGCCAAGAGCGACGTGCGCGAGGAGATTATCTCCCATTTTCGCAGGGAACTCGGGCAGGAACTGCTCCTCTTCGACGGCGGAGCCGAGCGGCAGAACCTCGCTTTTGAGATTCAGACGATCTCCGCAAGCCAGAAGTGGGAGCGGACGCACGAGATCCTTGCCGCGCGCCTTCCGCCCGATGGTTCAGGAAGTGCGGTGATCTACGCAGCAACGCAGAAGGGGGCGGAGGAGGCGGCTGCCTACCTCAAAACCCGGGAGTGGCGCGTGGAGGCGTTTCACGCAGGGATCGACGCGGCGGAAAAACGGCGGATTCAGGAGTCGTTTATCAGCGGGGAGACGCGGATCATCTGCGCCACCAACGCCTTCGGGATGGGGATTGATAAGGATAATGTACGGCTGGTCCTCCACCTCGATATTCCCGGTTCGCTAGAGAATTATCTTCAGGAAGCGGGGCGTGCCGGGCGGGACCGGCAACCGGCGGAGTGTCTGCTCCTCTTTGATGAGCACGATATTGAAAAGCAGTTCAAGCTCGGCGCTCACTCCCAACTCACCCGTAAGGATATTGCCCAGATCTTACGCGGGCTTCGCACGGCCAAGCGGGATGAGGCAGGGAACGTCATCGTTACCAGCGGAGAGCTTTTGCGGAGTGAAGAGGTCGAGGTCGATTTTCACTACGGCGATCGTAATGCCGATACGAAGGTCCGTACCGCGATCGCGGTTCTTGAAAAATCGGGATTCATCGAGCGCAACCAGAACCGTACCCGGGTCTTTCAGGGAAGCCCGCTGGTCGCTAACCTAGAGGAAGCGCGGGTGAAGATCGAGGCTTTGCATCTTCCTGTGCGTCGGCAGAAGCAGTGGCTCGCGGTGCTCGAACTCCTCATCAACTCCCGGGTTGATGATGCGATCAGCGCCGATCAGGTCGCCGAATTGCCGGAGTTCTTCCTTCATGAGTCGAATTGGAAAAGGGAGGAAGAGGGGGATACGTTGCGCGTTCTGCGCACGCTCCATGAAATGGCCGAGGCGGGGTTGATCCGCAAAGATCTCCTCCTCACCGCGTTTGTGCGGCACAAGGTGGTCAACCCCTCGTGGCAGATTCTTGAAAAAGTCGGGGCGCTGGAGCGGGCGATGCTCGATCTTTTACGGATGGAGGAGCCTGACCCCGAAGGGTGGATGCCGATCTCGCTTTCCCGGCTTAATCAGCGCTTGCTCGATCTCGGGCATACCTGCGTCCCGGCGGCGTTGATTAGGCTGTTGGGGAGTCTCGCCCGCGATGGGAAGGGGATGGCCGAGCGACAGGGGAGCCTCGAACTGCGCCACCGGATGCGCGGGCAGTGTGAAGTCAAGATCCAGCGTTCATGGGAGGCCCTTCTGGCGATCTCGCGCAAGCGGCAGGATCTGGCCAAGCTAGTGCTTGATCATCTCATTTCTAAAATCCCGGGAGAGGCTGCGGCGCGTGCCGATTTTCTGGTCGAGTTTTCAGAGGGCGAATTGCACCGCGCGCTCGATGCTGATTTGATCCTTAGACAAGGGATCAGGAATCGCGTGGCCGCCTTTGAGCATGCTTTGATGTACCTGCATGATCAGAACGTGATCATTCTCCAGCAGGGGTTAGCGATCTTCCGGCAGGCGATGACGATCCGTATCCTCCCCGAAGCGCGGGAGCGGCGCTTTACGCAAGGCGATTTCAGCCAGTTGGATCAACACTATCAGGAGCGGACCTTTCAGGTGCATGTCATGAACGAGTATGCACGGCTGGGGCTGGAGAAAGTGCAGCGTGCCCTCGCTTTTGTAGGGGCTTATTTTACTTTGGGGAAGGAGGAGTTCCTGCAACGCTACTTTGCCGGAAAGCGGGAGGTGCTCAAACGGGCGACCGGCGCCGAGTCGTACCGTCGTATCGTGGAGAGTCTTCATCATCCGGTGCAAATCGCGATTGTGGCGGCACGGGTGGAGGAGAATATGCTCGTTCTGGCGGGGCCGGGTTCGGGGAAGACGCGGGTGGTGGCGCATCGGTGCGCCTATCTGCTGCGTGTGGAACGGGTGGCGCCCAAGAGGATTCTGATCCTTTGCTTTAACCGGAACGCGGCGCTGGGGCTGCGCCAGCGGATCGCCGATCTCGCGGGGGAGGATGCGCGTGGGGTGACGGTGCTCACATACCATAGTCTGGCGATGCGTCTTTGCGGCACCTCTCTAGCTGAACGGGCGGAGAGAGGGCGGAGTGCTTCGATTGATTTTGGCGAATTGATCCGTAAGGCAGTCGCCCTGCTTAGTGGCGGTGACGCGATGCCGGGCGCGGAGCCTGACGAACTCCGCGACCGGTTGCTCGGAGGGTATCGCCACATCCTCGTCGATGAATATCAGGATATTGATGCTGACCAGTACGATCTTGTTTCAGCGATTGCGGGGCGGACGCTGGCTGATCCCGAAAGCAAGCTCTCGATCCTCGCCGTCGGCGATGATGATCAGAACATCTATAGCTTTCGCGGCGCGAATGTAGAGTTCATCCGGCGCTTTGAAAGTGATTACAAAGCGAAGAGTTTTTACCTGATTGAGAACTACCGCTCTTCCCGCGCCATCATTGAAGCGGCCAATCATCTCATTGCGTTAAACTGCGATCGGATGAAAACCGCGCACGCTATTGAGCCGAACAAAAGCCGTCGGGCTGACCCAAGAGGCGGGCGGTGGGAGACCCTCGACCCGATCGCCCGGGGGCAGGTGCAGGTTTTCAAGGTTAACGACGCCGCAGAACAGGCTGGCGCGGTCGTGGCGGAACTGCGCCGTTTGAAGGCGCTTGATCCCGGTTTTCGATGGGAGCATAGCGCCATTCTGGGGCGGACGCGGGAGGATCTCATGTCGCTCCGTGCGGCTCTCGAAGCGTGTGGGATCGGTTGTAACTGGGGGTTGGATCGTGATCGGCTCCCTCCTTTCCATCGAATCCGGGAGGTGGCTCAAGGTATCCGCTATCTCAAGGAGCGACGGCATGAACTAAGCAGGGCCAGTGAACTGCGGGAGGCCCTTTTTACCATCGGTATCGAAGGGAATCGATGGTGGAGACTCTTGGGAGAGTTGCTCGAAGAGTGGCAGGTGGAGTCGGACAACGCTATGCTCCCGGTCGCGCTGGCGCTGGAGTTTATCTCCGAAGCGCTGGCACTGCGGCAGCGGGAGCCTTCGGCGAGGGAAGGGGTTTTCCTTAGTACGATTCATTCGGCAAAGGGGATGGAATTCAAGCATCTCTTCCTCCTTGGTGGGGGCTGGCAGCGGACCTCCGATCCCGGTCAACAGGAAGAGGAACGGCGACTTTGTTATGTCGCGATGACCCGGGCCCGGGAGACGCTCACTTTGCTGGAGCGTGCGGATAGCTACCACCCGCATGTCGGCTCCATCGGCGAGGGGGTGCTCGTGCGTCGTCCGCCGTTGGATGAGAGTTTCCCGCGCGAGGTCGTGGCGAATCGGTTCGAATTGCTGTCGTTGGATGAGGTCTACCTCGACTTCGCCGGGCGGCAGCCGCAGGGAGGGAAGGTGCATCAACATCTCGCGGCGCTTGCTCCCGGGACGCGGTTGACGGCACGGATGCGCGGGGAAGGGGTGGAGTTTTGTGATGAGCAGGGGGTGGCAGTCGCCCGTCTCTCCGCGCGGGGCCGGGAGGTTTGGAGAACGCGCCTCGCCGGGAAGGTAGAGATCGAAGTGGTCGCCATGATTGAGCGGACGCGGGAAGAGGTGGCTGAGGAGTTTTGGTGTGAAGATCTCGCCGAGCGCTGGGAAGTGCCAGTGGTGGAAATCCGGTGGCGCTAACGCCTCTTTTCCCCGCTGGGGCGGACAGCGGTTGAAATTTTGTAAAAGAATTGGATTCTGATGTAAGTCAAACTCCCCCTTTCCTCATTATGGTTGCCCGGAAGTCAAACATCGACCCGCAGAAAAAGAGAAACGCGATGCATAGTGTCAAGATTCACGGTTTGCATACCGGCTATGTTGCCTGGCATCCCGAGCCGACCTGCGGCGAACTGGTCTACGTGGGGGAGGAGTGGGCGCTGCCGGAGTATCAGGTCTATACGCATACCCATCCGCAGTACGAGTTTCACCTGCAACTCTCCGGGGCGACAGCGTGGACTGTGGGGGAGGAAGTGGTTGAAGTGGGCCGTTCGGCATTGATTGGTGTGGCTCCGGGGCATCCCCATTCCTTCGTGGCGTTGGAGCGCCATTCCCATCATTTTATCTATTGTGCCTTTATCCCGGAGTTGCTTTTTGCCCGGATTGGGAGGGAAGTGCCGTGGCCCAAAGCGCCCTATTTTCTGATTGAAGATGCGGAAGCTTTTGCTGCCCCGTTTGCCCAGCTTTCGCATGAGGTCGTCCATCAGCAGAACTTCCGTGCAGAGATGATTGAAGGGGCCTTCCGCTCCATCGCTCACCTCTTAGCGCGTTATCACGAGCCGGGCGCTCCCCGTTCCCGGGAAATGCACACCTCCTTTGTGACGGATGTCGCTTTGCAGATCACTCACTATATCGATAGTCACCTGCCGGAGCGGCTCTCGATTGATGCGCTGGCAAAAGCGGTCGGCGTTTCGCGTTCTCACTTGTTTGAAGTCATGAAGCGGGAGATCGGGAGCACCCCCGCTGCCTACCAGTTGCAGCGCCGTGTCGAACGGGCGATGGAGATGCTCAAAATGGACGCCATTTCGCTAACCTCCATCGCGCACGATCTCGGGTTCGGCTCCAGCCAACATTTCTCGGCAACCTTCAGAAAACTGGTAGGAAAGACCCCGAGTGAGTTTCGCCAACTTCACACCCAGCCCACTCCGCGCACCCGACCGGATGGCGAGGGAATCAGAAGGCGAAAATCGGGTTAGTCCGCTTCCGTATCTTCAAAATTTTATCCATGCAAACTACCCCAACCATCGGTATCATCGGGTGCGGCTCCATTGCGGAGGCGCATCTTGCAGCTTATCAAGCCAATGCGGCTGCCATCGTCGCTGTTTCGGATATTGATCCGGATCGCGCGGCAGCCTTCGCTGCTAAAGCGGGCGGCGCAACCCCTTATAGCGACTACCTTGCCCTGCTTGATTCCGGCAAGGTAAATGCGGTCAGTATCTGTACCCCGCCCCACCTTCATCGCGAGATCGCGATTGCAGCGCTGGAGCGGGGGATTCATATCCAGTGTGAGAAACCGTTGGCTGGAACGCTGGAGGATTCGCGCGCGATCGTTGAAGCCGCGCGGGATTCCCGTTCGCTCTTTCAGATCGCCTTTCGGCACCGTTTCCTGCCTGCTCATCGCAAGATCGTCTCGCTCCTGCAAGGGGGGGAACTCGGTCGGGTGATCTTTTTTGAAAATATTTTTGGCGGGCCTGCGCAGTATATGGCCGGGAGGTGGTTTTCCCAACGGGCTATCGCCGGTGGCGGGGCCTTGATGGATACAGCGATCCATGCCGTCGATCTCTTCCGCTTCTATTGCGGGGAGATTGCTAGTGTGAGCGGTCGGGTGGATCGCGCCTTTGAGGGGACTGATGTGGAGGATTCCGGCGCGGTGCTTCTTCGGGCGGAGAGCGGAGCGATCGGCGTCCTTTTAGCATCGTGGAATATCGGCACGGGGCAGGCGAAGGTTTCGGTGCATACCGATCGCGCGCATCTTCTCTACGAATACGCTAACCCGACGCGGATTTTGCTCAAACGCCACGGGGCTACCGAACCGGAAGTGATCGAGGTCGAAGCCAGCGGCGGTTTCACGGAACAGACCGCTCATTTTCTGGAATCAATCGCCGCCGGGCGGGAGCCGAGCCCCGGTCTGAACGATGGGCTTCGCGCCGTCGAAGTGATTGATGAGATTTATACCCGCCATCCATTAGCATCATGAGAATTGCCTTTGTTGATCACGATATCGAAAACTTTCACGCGAATGTCTTCTCTCGTCTGCTGACGGAACTGGATACCCCCTTTCGCCTGAGCGCTATTTACGCTAATCGCAAGGATAACGCGAAAGCGTGGGCCGAGGAGCGGAGCGTCATCGCCGTGGATCAGATCGCAGACCTCCGCGATTTGGCCGATGTCATGATGGTGCTCGCCCCATCCAACCCCGAAACCCACGAGGCGCTCTGTCGCGAAGCGTTTGCTCTGGGGAAGACGACCTACGTCGACAAAACTTTTGCTCCTGATCTGGCTACCGCCCGGCGGCTCTTCGAACTGGCCGATGCTCACGGGATTGCAGTTCAGACCAGCTCCGTGCTTCGCTATACCGAAGTTCAGGCGTATTGCGCTGCCCGCCCTGAGTCTCGTCCTCAACACCTTTCCACATGGGCATCGGGCGGGAAGTTTGAGGAGTATATCATTCATCCCCTTGAGCATGTCATTAGCGTCATGGGGCCGGAGGTCGAAGGGATGCGGCGGGAAACGCTGGCGGGGTTTGAGCGCATCACCCTCCTCTTTTCGGGCGGGCGTGCAGCGACGATCCAGATGTATGTCGGCCATGGAACTCCCTTTTTCACCGTCGTAAGCGATGAACGGGAGACGGCTCCTATTGCTATCGACGGTTCGAAGATCTTTGAGAATGGACTCCGGGGAATCCTCGATTTCTTTCGTGATCCCGCGACTGCGATCGACCGCCGCGAAACATTGGCCATCCTTGAATTAGTCGAGAAATTGACCCGATAAACCAAAATCAGGTTAAAGATTTCCACTTGAAGGCTGTGACGTTCCGAGCGTCACAGCCTTTTTACTAGAGAGATAACGTTTTTTTGCAACCGGGAGGGAGGAATTTGAAATCGTTGCCCGTTGTCATCGGGGCAGGAATGGGCTTTCTTTAACTCAGCCGATGTTTACCCTCCCGACATTCATCCTTCGAGCCGGTTTGCTGCTTCTCTGCGGAGCGATGGCTTCCCTCCCTATGGCAAAGGGAAGTCCGGTATTGATGTTCGATCTCGGGCCCATGGTGGCTGTAGGAGCCCGTCAGCTCAATAGTCCTTATCATTCGATCGTGCCTGACTTTCGCGGCGTTTGCTGGAACACGTTGGAAGCTGAGAATCTCGATTCAGGGTTGGTTGACTCGGATGGCGCTGCGGTTGCCGGGGTGACTTTACGCTGGGGGCGATCCATCGGCAGCACCGCGATTGATTTTTCCCATCCGCCAACCGATTCCCGTGAACTGGGGCAGGAAATCCGAACCGGGGTTTTTGCAGGGACTTCCATCGGCAGAGATGCTCTCTTTAGCACATCACGGCCCGCCGGGAATCATCTTATCGGCCTCAAAATAGGTGGTTTGAACCCCGGGCGCTATGATCTCTATCTGGTTGGCGTTAATCTCAGTAATGCGATTTCTCATCAGAGGGAGATGGCCTTCTTTGTCGCATCTGGTCAGGACGCCTCGACTTTTGAAACCAAAGGATTGAAACCAGCGGCAATGACCCGGCTAACCCCTCGGGGAATGGAGCAATGGATCGAAGGGGAGAGCTACGCCAAAACTGCCGTTAAATTAAAAGCAGGTGAAACCCTCTTCGTGGCTGCCGGGCAAGCGGACGGGCAAGGACGTGGTTTTCTCAACGCCATCCAGCTCGTCGCCCGACCGGAACCGAAAGAATCCCCAGAACCATGATTGCCTCCGCCTCCATCCCCCACCGTAACGGCTTTTCGCTGTTGGAGCTTCTTCTGGCATTGGGTATTGTCGCGATCCTGATGGTCGTGACCTCGCTGGGAGTCAGTACGCTCTCCCAGCGGGCCAAAAGTGTCCAATGCATGACCAATCTCAAAGCACTAGGGATGGGCATCCAGCAGTATACGATCGACTATCAGGGGCGGCTGCCGGTGCGGATGAAGCCGGTTAACACGACGGTCAAGCAACAGTGGCACCGGGAGATGTGGCCTTCTTTCCGCCATCCCTCCGAGACGCGCGATTGGGGCGTTGTGCGCACCGAAGCCAGCGGCAATCAATATCGACAGTGGCCCTTCCATTGTCCCGCCGATGTCGATCCCGCCTCGTTGACCCCCGGCCTTTCGTACGCGATGAATGTCCGTTTAACCGATGGACGGGTGACGCAACTGGGCGCGACGCAGATTCTCCTCCTTGAGATGAAGAATACCTATATGGCCAATGGCAGTCTGGCAGAGTTGCCAAACGTCCCCGGTCGTCATCAGGGGCGAAATCACGTTCTTTTCTCTGATTATCATATTGAAGTTCTAAAGGCCGAAGAGATTCCCCGATTAGCTACCCATCCTGAAGTCTGGAATTTGCGGTAAATGACGGCACTCCGTCCGCTCGGGGGTGGTTTGCCCCGATGTCGGGAGCGCCACAATGCTTTGAACTCACTCTTTTTTCCATGAATGCACTCCGTTACTATACCCCTGCATCCGAACGTCTGAACCGGGTGATCAAGTGTGATCTCTGTATCTATGGAGGGACGTCGGGCGGAATCGCCGCTGCGGCGCAAGCCCGCCGTCTCGGGATGCGTGTGGTGGTGCTTGAGCAAAGCGAGCGCGTTGGAGGGATGACCTCCGGCGGCTTGAGCTTTACGGATATTGGCAATAAGCATGTTATCGGAGGGATCTCCCGGGAGTTCTATCGGCGCATCGGGCGGCATTATGGGGTGGAGGAACATTGGCGCTTTGAACCAAAGATCGCTTCCGCTGTTTTTCACGAATGGATCGAGGAGGAGAAGATTGCGCTCTATTTCACCAGCTTCCTCGCTCGGGTGGAGATGAAGGGGCAGCGAATCAGTCGCCTTTGGACGGAGAACGGTTTGGAGGTCTCCGCCCGGATGTTCATGGATTGTTCCTATGAAGGCGACCTGATGGCGGCGGCGAGGGTTAGCTATGCCGTCGGTCGGGAGTCGAATCAACAGTATGGAGAGACTTACAATGGGGCGCAAATCCCTCCGCATTATCATCAGTTTTTATTGCCGGTTAGTCCCTATCGGGTCGAAGGCGACTCCGGGAGTGGTCTGTTAGAGGGAATTGAGCCGGAGCAGCCGGTGATCGGTAGTGGCGATCGGCGCATTCAGGCGTACAATTTCCGGCTTTGCCTGTCCAGAGACCCTCAAAATCAGGTGCCGATCACAGAGCCGCCCGGGTACGATCGCTCCCGTTATGAACTGTTGGCCCGTTACTGTCGCGCCGGGCATCTACCTGAGTTTTACAAGTTCGATGCTTTGGTTAATGGGAAGGCAGATATCAATAACCACGGTGGCTTTTCTACCGATCTGATCGGAGGGAACTATGCTTTTCCGGAAGGGTCATGGGCAGAGCGCGAACGCATTTTTCAAGACCATGTCGCCTATACGAAAGGTTTGCTCTGGTTCTGGAAGCAGGATCGCGATGTTCCGGCGGCGTTTCAGGAGCCCTTCAACGAGTGGGGATGGGCAGGAGATGAGTTCGAGGAGTATGGAGGTTTTTCGCCGACTCTCTATGTTCGCGAAGCGCGGCGGATGGTGAGTGATGTCGTGATGACCCAGCACCATTGCACGGGGGAAATGATGGTCGATGATCCCGTAGGGATGGCTGCTTATACCATGGACTCCCATAACACGCGACGGTTTGTAACGCCGGAGGGGTGGGTGCGTAATGAAGGGGATGTACAGGTCTCCGGTGGCGCTCCCTACCCGATCTCCTACCGTGCCTTGGTTCCCCGGCGTGGCGAGTGTGAGAATTTGCTGGTTCCTTTCTGCCATTCCGCTTCGCATATTGCTTTCGGCTCCACCCGGATGGAACCTGTCTTCATGATTCTGGCGCAATCGTGTGTTCACGCCGTGGAACTGGCCTTGTCGAAAGAAATCTCTGTGCAAGAGGTCGATCGGGACTCGCTTCGCGCGGTTCTTGAGGCACAAGGGCAGATTCTGGAAACTCCGCAGCGGGAGGGAGTGGGATCGTTAGTCGGTTAGAAGAGATTCTATATTATGAAGGCTCTATTTTCGCTCCCATTTCTTCTCCTGGTCGGTTCCGTTGTTGATGCCGATGCCCGTAACCGTCTCCCGGGTGATCCCAGCTTTGAAACCTCTGCCGGTGAAATGTTAACCCGGGAGGTCTCCGGGGCCGCGCAATGGGAGATTGATTCCGGGAACGCTGCCATCGGCTCCCGGAGTCTGAAATTTACTTTCGGCCCGGGGGAGCGGACACAAGGGGAGGCTGTTCCGGTGCAAGCAGGGAAGCAAACTTTCTCATTCTATGCAAAAGCCGATAGAGCGACGAAGGTGCAGTTTCGCTTTGTGAAGACCGATTGGACGCACACGCTGCATTCGCCCTATTTCGAGGTTGGGCCACAATGGAACCGTTACGAGGTCAGTGAAACTTTTAAGGCAGGGCTTTACCGCTTCCACCTCGGACGGGAAGGGGAGGGAGAGGTCTGGATTGATGCGCTCCAATTGGAGTCGGGAGGGAGCGCAACGCCTTACATTTCCCCATCGCCGGTGTTGCTTGGAGTGGAAGTAGATGGTGCGCCAAACCGTGTTTTCTTTGAAGGAGAGCCTGTAGAGTTGACGGTGGCATTGGCAACCACTGAGAAGGCCGGGGAGCCATTATCCATGAAGCTTGATGTTAGGGATGGCGATGGCAACCCCGTTTTGGAGGAGGAGTGGAAGGAGGTGCTCCCTGATGACGAGGGGGCGGTGCGTCGTTCGCTAAGCTTTAAGCCCGGGCGGTTGGGGTACTACGAAGCAAAGGTCATCTTCGGGAAAGAGGAAGAGATGGCCAGCTTTGCCGTAGTGAAGGCGCCAGTCCCGTTGGCACCGGGGAGCGCACCCTTTAACGGGATCAACTCCCCGATCTCGGAAGGGACGAGGCGGATTGGAGCACGCTGGACGCAAATGTCCGTGCAGTGGAACGTGATCGAGCCGGAGGAGGGGAACTACAACTGGAGTGGGTACGATCATCTTTTTGCCAGCTTAAAGCCTGAAGACCGTGTGATTTTGATGATTGGGCGTAATCCCCGCTGGAGCTGGGACGCTAGGGAACTTAAACATTCGCAGGAACTCGGCATTGCTTCACCGGGAGCATGGGGTCTGTTGATTGACGAGGAGCGGATGGATGCATGGCGACGTTTTATCAGTAAGCTCGTCCAGCGTTATGGCGAAAGGGTAGCGATCTGGGAGATCGGCGGGGAGGATGATCTCCACTGGGGGCGTCATCCCTATTACAATCGGCTGGAGTTCCTAGGACTGGCATCAATGAGCGAAGTCTACCGGCGGCAGGCAGCGACGATTACGGCGGCTGCGGAGGAAATCCGCAAGCTCATCCCTGAAGCGCGGATTGGAGCCATCCGCCCGAGTGGCGTTGACGCCGTTGAGGTTAACCCACGGTATCAATATAGTAGCGCCGTCCTCGAAAGGGCGGGGCGAGCCATCAATGTCTTCCCTATTGATCCTTATGGAAGCAGTCGTTATCTCGGCCCGGGCCAGACAGGAATCAAGGAGCCGGAGGCGTATCTTCCTGACAGCTACGCGGATGCGCGAGAGATGCTGCGTAAACATAGCCCCGGAACGCCTTTCTACGTTTCAGAGTTTGGCTATTCCGTGGCGGCGTCGGAGAAGCCGGCCGGACCAGCGATGCAGACGGTTGCCCGCTATCTCTCGCGAACGTTCCTGATGAATCGGGCGACCCCCGGGTTGTTTCTCTCCTTCTGGTATACCTCGGTTGGAGGAGGGAATTCGGTGTTTAGCTATAACCTCTGGCATGGGAGAAACCCGACGTTAGCCGTCTCTGCCTATAGCGCAGTCGCAGCGGTGGTAGAGAATACACTGGAGAGCCGACGCGTGGAGCTGGATGGAAGAGCGTGGGCGGTTGTTTTCCGAAAGGAAGACCATGCACGCGCGGCGATCTGGCAGACGCGGGGAGAGAGTGTCTATCGTTTTGCGAAAAATGAGGGCGTTTCCTTCACTGACTGGATGGGTAATCCGATAGAGCCGCGTGTGTTAACGGAGGGTAACGAACTTCTGGTAACCGGCGCGCCAATCTATCTTCGTGCAGACGGGAAGGAAGGCTTTGAAAAGCTCTCAGGTTTGCTTCGTACAGCATATAGCACCTCCGCGCCACTGGACATCGCTTTGTCGACCCCAGACAGGGAACGTGGAGTTCTCCATCTGCGCAATCTCTCCTCAAAGGAACTGGAGTTGACTTTGGCGACCAATCAACCCGGACGTGGCTATCCTACCTCCCAATCGATTCGGCTTGATAGGGGAGAGAGCAAGAAGGTGGAGATTCCTTTGACGCCGGAGCGGGAGACGTTGGTTGTGACTTGCGAGTTCGAAGCTAGCTATGATCCGTTGACGGCACGTTTCCCTATCGCCTTCCATGCTGCCCGCAGGGTGGGGGAGGAGTGGAAACTCGACGGAGATTTGGCGAAGTGGAAAGAGACGCCAGTAGCGGTGCTTGCCAGCGAAGAGTATCTCCGCCCGGTCGATTGGAATCCGTGGAAGGGTGCCGATGACTTGGGGGTGGAGGTCTATTTGGGGTGGAATGAGCGCTACTTTTTCCTGAGCGCCAAAGTTCACGACGATCTCCATGCGGGGCCACCGATGGCAGGGGAAATCGGGCAGGGCGATACGCTAGAGGTTGGTATTGATCCGGTTGTTCAGCCGGATACCGGCGCCGGCGGGTTGGCGTCGACTACTTACGATTTCAATGTCGCACTCGACGCAAAAGGGAAGGCGATTTTCCGCCAATGGGCGGGGCCGGAAGCGGATCTTTTGCAGGAAGGCGATTACGTTGTCTTGCGGAAGGGGAACGAAACGATTTATGAAATAGGAATTCCTTGGGAACGCTTGAAGATCACCCCCGAAGCCGGGAGGGTGCTTGGTGTGAACCTTGCGGCATTTGATGATGATGCGGGGAAGAAGTCACGCATCTGGATGCAATGGGGCCTCGGCCTGACTCAAGGAAAGGATGATGCCCTCTTCCCCAAGGTTTATCTCGCTCCGTAACGATGAAGACGATTCTCTCTTTCGTGGCGTTGCTCGCCCTCCTTTCTTTGCCATCGCTGGTGGCGCAACATCTACCGGTGCAAAATCCCGGTTTCGAAGCGCGCCTATCCAAATGGAAGTCATGGAAGGAGAATCGCGATGGCGTGATTGAAATCTCCACCTCTGTGGTTAGGGATGGCGAACGGAGCCTGCACCTCTCCAATATGAAGAGTCGGGGCCGGATGTTTGTTTTTCAGGAAGTGGGGCACGTCGAGCCGGAGACGATGTATGAACTTCGCGTTTGGGTGAAGGCTGATGCGTCCCCGCTGGGGAGTGTCCGCGTTGGCTTGAAGCTGGAATACTACAATGCGGATGGGATCAATACCGCTGGGAGGAATGAGTATGCTTCGCTGCTTGCCGGGACCGACTGGCAGGAAATCTCGGTCGTCGCGCCGACACCGCCTGATGTCGCCAGCGTGAAAATCTATCTGCGTCTCTTTACGCAGGGTAGCGTTTATTACGACGAGGTGCGTCTTCAGGAAGCGGCCTTGGTCATTGATCAACCTAAACGGCTCGTCCATCATCATGGCGAAGCGGTCCCGGTAAGGATGATTGTCTGGTCTCCGGCAGAGGAAAAGGGGAAGGCGCCGGAGTTCAAACTATTAGCTACCCATGAAGGAAAGGAGGCTAAGGTTCCAGCAAAGGTTTCGGTATTGGGAAATCATCGCTATGCTTTGGAGGCGGTTCTTCCGGCGATCACAAGCGGTTTTTATGAGCTAGGGGTTGAGCTTGGTGATGTTTCATCAACGCAACGGGTGCGAACCTATCTCTCTCCCCAGAAGCGGAAGCCGGAGCGGTTGACCGGGGATGGGACAATCCTGCATCACGGCAAGCCATTCTTCCCAATCGGTATCTATCACCCTCAGAATGCCACCTATTACAATATGGGTGCCACGGGCAATGGAGTGGAGGATGCCCGGGCGAGTTATGCGTTGGTGGCAGCCCACGGGTTCAATGCGATTCAGGGAAACGGGTTCGCCGATCCCGATCAGTTAGGCGACTTCCTTGACCTCGCTCATGAGTATGGGCTGGCGGTGGATGTTCCTTTTTATGCAGGAGGGCAGGTCGCCAAAAACCTTGATGATTCCTTGGTAAAGATCGCGCGTTACCGCAACCACCCGGCTGTGCTTAACTGGAAAATCAGTGACGAACCTGACATCCGACCCGAAATCGCCGGGGAAATTCCTGATGCTTATTATGCGATGAAGCAGGCTGACGGCGTGACGCCGATCGAGATCACGCTGGCTACCGATGACGCCCTTGAGGGTTGGGTGCCGTTTATGGATATCATCCAGATTGATCGCTACCCTATTCCTGGAGGGAAGCTCACGGCAGTGAGTGATTTCACCCGCCTCGCTGTGGCCGCTAAGGCTCCGTGGCAAAATGTCTCTTTCGTGATCCAATGCGGCTGGAGCCCGGACCTTTCCAATCAACCCACCGGGCCGCAAGCGCGGAGCATGGTCTATCTTGCGTTGATCGAAGGGGCCAAAGGCATCTGGTGGTATTCCATGTATGACCCCGGTTGGGACTTGACCCGGACGCCACTTTGGGAAAAACTCAAAACCATCAATGCCGAGATTGCAACCCTTTCAGAACCGGTGATGTTGGGCGAAACCGTCCCCGAGGTTCAGGGAGATAACGCAGCGGTAGCGCAACGGGCCTTCCGATATAGCCAAAAACTTTATCTCCTTTTAACCAACCCCGGCGAATCGGCGCAGGTAGTGACCTTCACGCTTCCCCGGGAGTTGCATTCCGGCAAAGGCAACACACTGGCCGGGGATTCCTTCTCATTTGAATCCGGGAAGGTTCGTGTTGAACTCCCTCCCCTTGATTCACGCACGCTTGTTTTTGATCTCCAGCCATGAACCGCTCGTTTCCTCAACTCTCCCTTCCCGATCATCCCAACTGGATTGCACTTTATCAACAGGCTCTGACGATCTGCCGCGGCAATCTTCTCGTTAATCCCTACCCCGGTTGGGAAACACATCTGGCTTGCATGCCGGGGGTGCCGATTTGCTGGGTATGGGATTCGTGTTTTATGGCGCTTTATAGTCGCTATTTCGACGGTGAACTCCCGGCGCTAGGTAATCTGGATAACCTCTATCGCCAACAGACAGAGGAGGGGTTCATCGCTATGGCCTATCAGATGGATCTCAATGCACCGGCTTATGGAACGAGGATCAATCCTCCGCTCTTCGCGTGGGCTGAACACGCCAGCGTACTCCAAACCGGCGATCTTGATCGTGTCGCGAGAGTGCTGCCTCATCTCGTGCGTCTCTTTGAATGGTATCAGCGCCATCGGCGGCGCCCTGATGGGCTATACTGGTTCGAAGACTCCGGTTCGACCGGAATGGATAATGCCCCGCGCTCCGGTTATGCTTCCGAGTATCTTAATGGAAGCGACATCTGTCACGTGGACCTGATTTCTCAACAGGCTCATGCTGCTGAATCAATCGCCTTGCTGGCTGATCTCATCGGAGAGAAGGCGATCGCAACCCGTTTCCGCAGCGAGCGCGAAACGTTACTCGTACTGATCCAGAAACATTGGAGCCCCCGTGGTCAGTTCTTCTATGATCTATTCTACCATCGTGAAGAGGGAGCGCGGCATAATTTTGTGAATCACCGGACCATTGCCGGTTTCTGGCCGATGTTTGCAGGCGCATGTACCAGAGAGCAGGCAGAGGCGCTGGTAAAGACGCTCTTTGATCCTGAGGAATTCTATACCCCACATCCGGTAGCTACCCTTTCGCGTAAAGATCCCAATTATCACCCCGATGGCGGTTACTGGCTTGGAGGGGTCTGGGCACCGACGAACTATATGGTCGTCTGTGCGCTTCGCCGATATGGCTACCATGACCAGGCGCGGGAGATCGCCGCCCGGCACCTTGAGGCGATGTCCCGGGTGGCAGAGAATCCGGCCTATGGGTCGATCTGGGAGTGCTACGCTCCCGAACTCGATGCACCGGGGACGATGAAGGTCGCGGGTCAACTCTCCCGACGCGACTTCGTTGGTTGGAGCGGTCTGGGGCCGATCTCGATGCTCTTGGAGGATCTACTTGGGTTTGAAGGCGATGCCCCCAATCGCCTCATCCGTTGGCGACCCCGGGAGGCGGGGTCGATCACCGATCTTCCCTTCGCCGGGGGAAAGATTTCACTCCATTACGAGGAAGGAAAGCGGTTCAAGGTGGCGACATCGCAGCCGCTTTCGCTCGAAATTGTAATAGCTAATGGCTCCTCGACTTACACCCTCTCGGCTGGAGCTCACGACCTCGGGCAACCTGCGGGTAGTGTGTCGGTGCGATCGGAATCTCTTTGATTATCAAGCAGGTCGTGATTAAGGTCGCTCTTGATGAGTCTCCCCCACACCTTGCCTTGGCACGATTGGGTTCACCTTCGCTTTAGTCTCGAATGGATTTACGACGGCCCGATTGAGGCGGTTTATCGGGAAACGCGGGGGCATATTCCGGGGCAATCGGCCTTCCTCCTGCGTAGTGGCACCGTTGAGATCAGCGGCGAGGGGGAGACGATGACGGCGGCTCCCGGGCAGTGGTTGCTGCTCAATGAAGGGTTGCGCCGACAGACCTTTTCCCCGGATGCGAGCATGCTTTCGATTCGCTTCCACTGGACATGGCCCGGGGGGCAGCCTCTCTTTAACTGGAAGTTAGCGACGTTCCTGCTTGCCTCTGAAGTGCCTGAGCTGGAGACGGCGGCGTGCCGCTTGGAACGGTGCGTTCGCAAACGCTATGGTGACGCCGGGATCTGGCTGCGGATGGCACCGGGCGATCTTGAGAGTTACCTTGAAGTCGAGTCACTTCTGATGAGCTGGTTGCGTCTCTATGCAACGGCGCTTTTGGCGCGGGGGCATTCACCCTCCCGTTTTGAAGTTGCCGACGAGAGGATGTTGCGGGCGATCTGGATTTTGGATCATCACCCGCTTGATCAGCCGTTGCCGGAGGCTCGTCTCGCTGCGGAGGTTAACTTGAGCGTCGGCCAGTTTGGGCGTCTTTTCACCCAGCAGTTCGGCGTCTCCCCTTTTCGCTATCTTGAGCGCCGCAGATTGGCGGAGGCAACCGCATGCGTTAGGACTTCCGACGCTTCGCTTAAAGTGATTGCCATTGATCTCGGCTTCCGCTCGCTCTCTCATTTCTCCTCATGGTTCAAGCGGAGGACGGGGTGGTCTCCCACCGATTTTCGTCATAACTATTGAGCGGACGACCCGAATCGCTTGCGACGAATTAGAGGAAGGGCGCAAAGTCCCAGCATTAGCGAGAGCGCCATTACCCCCGGCTCGGGAACCTGAACGATCTGGACAGCGTTCAAAAACCCGCGCGATTCAATCCCCGTTCCGTCGGCGACGAGGACGAGGTATTCACCGGCAGCGAGTGAGATGGAAAATTTTCCGTAACTGGCCCCTTCGGTCCATTCTACGTTACCGGCAGCGGTATAGAGCGTCGTGGCATCCGGCGTGAGGCCGGCGGTAGCGAATGTGCCGACATCGCTAGTAGCGGCGAGGTAAAAATCCATCGGCGATTGGTGGGTGGAGGCAAGGCTGGTATTGATGCCGACAAAGTAAACTTCGTAATCGCCAGCGGCGAGCCCTCCGACTTTGATCCCGACGAGATTGTTGGCTCCGGGGGTGGTGGTCGTGAAGATCCCGTCTTTACCGACGGAGGTCCCCGTATAGATCCCCGAGGAGAGCGAGCCACCTAGTGCGCTGGAGTTTCTTGGCTTTTCGCTGAAGTTGAGCGTTGCACTATCGAGCGATGCACCGAGAGTTAGGGTCACTCCGGTCGCCACGCTGGCGTCCGAATAGCGTAGACCGGTGGAGACATCCGCGAGTCCGATCGTGTTCCAGTAGCTATCGGTGAAAGAGGGATTTCGGTCGTGATAAGGGGAGTTAGTGAGGCTCGTCCCGGTGGCGACGGTCGGCCCGAAATCGAGCATGAGAGTCGAGGCCGAAGCGGCCATCGGTAGTAGGGCGGCAGAGAGGCAGAAGGCCACAAAACGGCCCCGAACGGCAGAGGAGGAGAGGGTGAACATCATTTGGAGTTTAATAGACTCCCGCTACCCTTCTGAGACAATTTCCGACGGTTGCAAATTCCAGCCGTCCGGTTGCAAAAAGCTGCGGTCTCGTGACGAGACAATCTAGGGAACAAACGGAACCGGATGCAATGGAGCGCCGCTTTCGAGAAAGGTCGTGATGTTTCTGAGCGTTGTGGCGTTGATCCGTTCGACGGCTTCGCGGCTGTTAAAGGCAATGTGCGGCGTGAAAACGACATTGGCGCGACTAATCAACTCCTGATGCCGGATGAGGCGTTGCAACTCGGCGACCCGTTCATGGTTGCTAGAGAGGGGGGCTTCCTGCGCAGGAGCTGTCGAAGCCTGAAGGCGACTTAGAATCTGATCACCGATGATCTCCAGTGTCTCACGTTGAAGCACGCTCTCTTCCTCCAAGACATCAAGGCCGACCCCAGCGATCTGTCCGCTATCAAGCGCCTCCATCAGTGCCTCGGTATCAATCAGCCCGCCACGGGAGGTGTTGATGACGACAACCCCCTCGCGGCAGAGGGCCAGACGTTCCCTGTTGAGGAGATGGGAGGTTTCGCTCGTCAGCGGCAGGTGAAGCGAAAGGATGTCGGCCCCGGAGAGCACCGCTTCGAGCGGAGCGTAACAAAAATCGAGCTGTTCGCTCATGGCGGGGTTCGGCTTCTGGTCGAAGGCGAGAACCTCCATCCCGAAAGCCTTGGCGATCCGAATGGTATGCAGGCCGATCCGCCCGCAACCGAGGACGCCGAGCGTCTTTCCGTGAAGGTCGAAGCCACGCAGGGCGGCGTAAGTGAAGGGACGCTTGCGCCCATGGTCCATCGCCTCGCGCAAACGGCGCGAAATGGCGAGCAGGAGGGCGAAGGTGTGCTCCGCGACGGTGTTCTCCCCATAGGTCGGGACGAGGCCGAGGGCGATCCCCCGCTCTTGACAAAGGGGGGCATTCAAGTGGTCAAACCCGGTGGAGCGGGTGGTAATCAGGCGCAACGCCGGGTGCCGATCGAGGAAGGCAGCATCAATGCGGGAGTGAATGAAGGTGGAGAGGATCTCCGTTTCTGGAGAAACACCGTCGAGCGTCGGGGTGAAGCAGAGGTCGTGATCCGAAAGGCCGTTGTGGAAAAATCTCTCTTCGCTGGCCTCTGTTTCGACGAAGTGAATTTTCATGGGCGTGACGCGTTCTCACCGGTGACGGTAATGGCTGGCAGCAAGGCTGACAAGCTACGCCCGAGAGAAAAAGTAAACCGTCATCCGAGGTGGATCGCTGTTGGGAAAAAGCGCCTTGTTTTACCACGGACCCACGCTCCAAAGCGACCTCATCTCCGATACCTCTTTTGATGAACGCTCAACAGGAAGAGGCCGTCGCGATGCTCCACGACCTGATCGGTTTTTGCCGTGATGGACAGGAGGGGTTCCGGCTGGCGGCAGAGGCGATCCTCCACGATGCGGAGTTGAAAATGCTCCTCTCCTCCTTTTCGCTTCAGAGGGCGCGATTCGCGGGGGAACTCGAAGCGCTGGCCATTCAAATGGGAGAACATCACCCCGAACGCGACGGCCCGACCCTCAAAGGGCGTGCACACCGGGGTTGGATGCACTTGCGCACCGCTCTGGCGCGTGGTCACCATCAGTCGGTGCTCGCGGAGTGCGAACGCGGGGAGGAAGCGGCGTTGGAGGCCTATCGCACCGCCCTCGGTTTCCGGCTGCCGGAACCGGTAGACGAGTTGATCCAGCGTCAGCATCATGAGGTCCTTGCCACTTATAAAACCGTGCGCGCCTTGCGGGATCACGTTGACGGGCAGCGCCGTCAGGGAGAGGGAAAGCATGGGTCGGGAGCAATTGAAGTCTGGGAGGCGATGAAGACCCCGTACGGATGGTCTCGGACCGGGGGGAAGGGGCGTCGGTTGCTCTTTCTCACCTCCGGGGCTCTTTTGCTGGCTGCTGCGGCGGTGGTGTTTCAGGGGGTTGGCAAAAGGGAGTCACTCCGCTGGTAGCCGGCAGTATCGGCGCTCAGATAGGAGGCTCTCCCGGGGAGGAGCGACTGCTTCAGGAGGCGTTCTGTCGATTTCCGCAAGAGCGACGTACGATAAGTTGCGAGGGGAATTCCTGTTCCATCGGAACCGGCTTCTCTGGATCGGTGATCAGGCTGACCAAGGTCTCCAGCGCGGCTTGGCAGGAGGTGTCGATCGCTTGCCGGATGGTCGTTAGCTCAAACATTGGATAGCGGCCAAAGTGGTCGTCATCGGCTCCAACCAGAGCAATGTCCTTAGGGATGTGCACTCCTTTTTCAAAGGCTGCATTGAAAAAGCCGAGCGCTGCCTGATCATTGAACGCCATGATCGCATCCGGTAACTCCGTCATGGCAAAGAGACGCCGCCCGAAGTGAAAGGCATCCTCGGTGAAGTTGCCATGAGGGCCGGGGAGCGTTGAGACGACGGTGATGGAAGGAGTTTCACCGTAACCTGATCGCCCAAAGAAAGCCGACTCTTCCACCGTGCGTAAGTTCCATTGTGGAGGGAGCGCTTCCCGGAGACCGGCGATCCGTCCCTTGGCAGAAATCCGATCCACAGCACCACACGGGAAGAGAAGGTGCCGATGTCCGAGTCCAATCACGTGAGTCGTCATCTCCCGGAAACTACCGCGCGCAGCATCTCCGATATGGGGGATCGGCAGCGGGTCATCTCCATAAAGAGAGACAACGGGAATGCCTGCTCTCTTGAGAATGGAGAGTTCATCCAATGAGAAAGCCTCCCGGTAGTTCGCCGTGAGGAGAACCCCCTCCACCCGCGCTTGCAAGATCTCCCGCATTACCCGCCCGACCTTTCCCCCGTGCCATTGGAGGTCGATCACGAGGTAATCATACCCCATCGCGTTCACCGCTTGTGGGAGGTAAAAGGCGGAGCGTTGCCCGGTTTCAAAAGGGGAGCCGAAATGGAGAATGCCGATGAGGTTGCTCCTGCCTCCTCGCATACTCCGCGCCCGGGGGTCTGGGCCGAAATACCCAAGTTCCTCCGCTTTGGCCCGGATGCGCTCGATCGTTTCGGGCCGGAGTTTCTTGCTCGCACGGGTCTCGCAACTTCCGACCACAAGACCAACCGTAGAGGGGGAAATCCCGAGTGCTTTGGCAATCGTACTCTGAGTGACCCGTTTCATGATGCTTACCTTGGAGTTGATGGACATGGAGGGTCAAGGGTGGATTCTCACGTTAGGATTGTCTCCCAAAACGCTTTTTGACACGCCCGGTTTTCTTTCTCCGATTTCTTGACGGCCCCCGGGGGATCCAGTAGCGTCACACCGGTTATGCGCAAGCCTGTTGCACTCGTTACTCTCATTCTGACTGCTTTTGCCCCGATTTTTCCGCCCGTGGCGGAAGCAGCCCTCACTTACCGTCAAGGGGAGGGGTGGAGCCGCGATGGCGAAAACGCCGGCCCGGCAGAGGCGAGTCCCAGTGCTCAACTCAAGCAGGCTCAAGATTTCGAGGCCGCCGGTGATTACAAGAAAGCCATGGCGTCGTACCGTAATCTGGTCAAGACGTGGCCGACCTCCGGTGCCGCGCCCAAGGCCCAGATCAAAATTGCGGATCTCTATCTTGCGTCCGGTCAGTCCGAGGCGGCCTACAAAGCTTACGGTAAGTATATTTCCGATCATCCCGAGGGGGAGGAATTTGAAGCCGCAGTCGAGGGACAGTTTCGGGTGGCCAACGGCTTTCTCGATGGCGAGCGTCGTCGGGTTTTCGGGGTGAAGACCTTCTCTTCCATGACCCGTGCTCAGGAGATGTTTGAGGAGATCGTCAAAAATGCTCCCTTTAGTAAATTTGCTCCGATGTCTCAGTTTAATATCGGGCGCTCTCTGGAAAAGCAGGGGAAACTCGATGAAGCTGTGGAAGCCTATCGGGTCGCTGCCGAGAAATATCCGGGGGATGAGGTCGCTGCGGATGCTCAATACCAGATCGGCTACATTCTCCATCAATCAGCGCAGAAGGGGTCTAATGATGATGCCGCACGGATGAAAGCGAGGGAAGCGTTTGAAGATTTCCTGTTGCGCCATCCCAACAGTGAAAAGGTTTCGCAGGCGAACGAGAATCTCCAGTCCCTCGCCAGTGAGGATGTCCGTAAAGTGCTCGATATCGGTCGCTTCTACGAGCGCACCGGTAATTACAAGGCAGCCGTGATTTATTACGAAGAGGTGCTCAGTTTCGGGGTGGAGGGGGAAGAATCCCAGATCGCCCGCAAGCAGATCGAACATCTTCGTGCCACGGTGGGTGAAGAAGCACTTCGCGCTGGTCCCGAGCATACCGAAACCGGGGAGAAGGCCAAGGAACGTCGTAAGCTGCAAGCGCAGGTCGATACCGCCTCACGTCCCGATTTCGCCGGGCCGCCCGCTCCGAGAGTGCCTGACGAAGTGGCCCCGGCAACGCCACAACTTCGCGCCCCTCGCGGTGCCGTGGAGCCGACGCTTCCCAGTGGCAGCGGCGTGAACGCCCCCGCTGAGCCCGAGAGCCTGATTCCCCCGAGTGAAGGTGCTCTCTAAAGTTCGTTTTCACCCCTCGATTCTTTTTTCTATCATGCACACCTTTGGTTTCTCCCGCTTATTGACGCTGCTGGCTGTTCTCACGCTGGCTTTGAGCGGATGCACCGGTTATCGCGTTGGCCCGATTGCGCCCAAGGCGATGGAGGGGGTGAAAACCATTGCCGTACCGACCTTTCATAACAAGACGCTCCTGCCCCGGCTGGAGGTGCTTGGTGCCAGTTCGGTCATCCGCATTCTTCACCGCGACGGTACCTACAAGGTCGTCGGGGAAGAGGTGGCCGATGCCGTGTTGGAGGGAACGATTACTGAGATTGATCGTCGGGGGGCGCGTTCGGTGCGTGGGAACGTCTATGCCTCCCGGGAGTACGAACTCATTGTCACCATTGAGTATGAAGTTACCCGCCGCACCACTGGCGAGCGGCTCGAACGCGGCACCGTACGCGGTGTGACGAGTTTCTTTGTCAGCGGAAATGACGTCAATCAGGATGAGCGGCAGGCGATCCCGCTGGCGCTCGAAGATGCCGCCAATCAATTAGTGAGCCGCATCAGCGAAGGGTGGTGACGGGCCCCCTGCCGCACCGTTGCCCTCCATGCTCTACCTCGTCCCTACGCCAATCGGTAATCTGGGCGACATCACCGCGCGGGCGCTGGAAGTGCTCGGCTCCGTTGATGTCATTGCTGCGGAAGATACACGGCATTCAGGCCACCTGCTGACCCATTTTGGGATCCGTAAGCCGCTCGTCTCCTATCACGAACACAATGAAGCACGCCGGACGGCGGAGCTTCTTCTAAGGTTGGAGAAAGGGGAGTCCGTGGCCGTCATCTCCGACGCCGGGATGCCCGGGATTTCAGACCCCGGGGCGCGGCTCCTGAGCGCCTGTATTTCGGCCGGGTTGCCGTACACCGTTCTCCCCGGTCCGTCGGCCCTGATTACGGCCCTGATCGGTTCCGGTTTCCCGGCGGAAGCGTTTTATTACGGCGGCTTCCTCCCACCCAAAAGCGGTGGGCGCGAACGCGAGTTGCTTGCCGCCGCCGCCCGACAGGAGACCTCCGTTTTCTTTGAAAGCCCCCATCGACTCCTCAAAACATTGGAGGCTGCGCAAACGGCGCTCGTGGAGCGTCCCCTCTGCGTCGCGCGGGAGTTGACCAAGACGTTTGAGGAATACCGGATCGGCTCCGCTAGTGAGCTTCTTGCGCACTACACCGCCCGTCCGCCCAAAGGTGAGATCGTTTTCCTTGTCCGTGGGATGAGCGCCAGAGAGTGGCGCGAGCGGGGTTAATCCTTCCTGTATCGAGTCACAGGAATGTAACAAACCGAGCATTGAATTGCTCTCTTGCGGGCCGACTAATAGGTGGCATGCAAGCTGACGGGCATCGCTCCAAACTTGAGAGCCGGTATCAGTTCCATTCCGTAATTGGGCATGGAGGAGCCGGAGAAGTCTTCGCCGCGTGGGATACCCATCTCAAGCGGACGGTGGCCATCAAGCGGATGAAGACACAGGGGATCACCGATAACGCCCTTGATGATTTTTGGCAGGAGGCGATGCGTTTGGCCGCTATTCGTCACTCCAATATCGTGACGATCTATGACCTTGGCCTCGACGAAAAGGTGCCCTATCTGGTGATGGAACACGTTCAGGGAGAGACGGTGGAAGAGTACGTCGGCAAGCATCTCTTTGATATCGCAGCCTTTGGCGAGCTTGCCCGGCAGTCGCTCGAAGGGTTGATTGCAGCGCACTATGCAGGGTTGATTCATCGCGATCTTAAACCGTCGAATATCATGCTCTCGCGCCTGCCTAGTGGGGCGTTTCAGGTGAAAATCCTCGATTTCGGAATGGCTAAGTTCGTCGCTGCTCCAGCCGCGCAGACGATGAATATCGACGGCTCCATCACCGGCTCGGTTCACTATATCTCACCCGAACAGCTCAACCGGCAGGTCGTTGATGTCCGAAGCGATCTCTATTCGATCGGGTGTGTCTTTTACTTTGCCCTTAGCGGACATGAGCCGTTTCAGGGGGCGAACACGCCGGAAGTGTTGATGGCGCATCTCTCCCATAATGTCGTTTCGCTGGAACATTACCGCCCCGACCTTCCGCCGATCCTGTGCCAATGGGTGATGGCGCTGATCAACCTTTCGCCCGAGCACCGTTACCAAAATGCGATGCAGGCCCTCTCGGCCCTTCATTCCATCCTCGTACCGACACAGTCAACCCCCATCCCGATCACTTCCACGACGACGATCATCGCGCCCCCCGTTGCCCCGCCCGGAGGGGTGCATGCGACCCATGCAATCGCTAGTGCTGCAATCCCGTCGCCGATAGCGGCGCCCTCAGAGCCGTTGGCCGCACCTGTGTCCGTGGAGAAGGCTCCGCAAAAGTGGGGAGCAATGATAGCCTTCGCTATCCTGATGCTCTGTGGGGCAGGAGCGTTCATCTACCTTGCCAAAGAGCACTTCATTGCCGCTAATACCTCTCCCCTTCCTGAAAGGAGGGAAGTTGCCGCTATCCCCATGCCGATGGCATCGCCCGAATGGGTAGCGAAAAGCGATCCATCCATTCCCGAGCCCACGGAAACCAGTGCAGGGGTGCCGCCTCCTGCTGACGCGATGACGGAAGCGCCTGCGCCAGCTTCTACGCTCGCGTCCGAAGTTCAAACGGCTCAGATCGAAGCTGCCCCGGAGCCAGCAACCTCGACTCTCCCGACGGTAGTCCCTGCTCAGGTGGTTCTCCGTGTCCATGGCTCCAACACCATCGGGGCTCAGCTCCTACCCGCTTTAATGGAAGAGGTTTTGCGCCGGGAGGGAGCAATGGAGATCCGCCGTAGACCGGGTTCTTCCTTGGAGGAGATGCAAATTGAGGCGCTTTTGCCTGAAGTTGATCACCCGATCGCTATTGAAGTCGCTGCGCACGGATCGAGCACGGCTTTTAAGGGATTGCTCTCCGGCACCTGTGATCTTGGTATGGCTTCCCGGCCCGTAAAGGATGACGAAGTCAAGGCTCTGGCGGAAGTAAACCTCGGCGACATGCGTTCTCCTGCTTATGAGCACGTTCTGGGACTGGATGGAATCGCCATTCTCGTCAATCGGAACAACGGCGTACGGGATCTCTCTAAGGAAGCGATCGCTGCTATTTTTACCGGAGAGATCACCGATTGGGCCCAAGTCGGCGGTGCGCCGGGGGCCATTCATCTCTATGCACGGGATGAGAAATCAGGGACGTTTGACACCTTTAAGTCACTAGTGTTGGGCAAAGGGAAGCTCCGTGCTGACGCGAAACTCTATGAGGATAGCAATGAGCTTTCAGACGCCGTGGCGGCTGATCCGCTCGGTATCGGTTTTGCCGGTCTTCCCTTTGTCCGCAACACCAAGGCAATTGCTGTCGCCGACGCCGGGGCGACGCCGCTGATCGCTACTCGTTTTACTGTGGCGACGGAAGACTACCTTCTCTCCCGTCGGCTCTTTCTCTATACACCGGCGAATTCAGAAAACCGCTGGGTAGGGAAATTGCTGGAGTTCGCCTTGAGTGACGAGGGGCAGGAACTCGTGGAAAAAATGGGCTTTATCCGTCAAACGCCGGAGTTGCAACGCGTCGCCGCTCCGCCAGAAGCGCCGGAGGAGTACCGCACCGCGATCGGTGAAGCGGAACGCCTGAGCCTCAACTTCCGTTTCCGCCCCGGCAGTCTTGATCTCGACAACAAGGCCCTTCGTGATCTCGAACGGATCACCTCCCTGCTCGCACAGCAACGCCATCAGGGGCGCACTCTTCTTTTGCTCGGTTTTACCGACAATCTCGGAGCGGGAGCGGCCAATCGGCGGCTCTCCAAAGAGCGAGCGGAGATCATCGCGCAGGAGTTTTCCGCCCGTGGGGTTTCAGTGGAACTGGTGGCCGGTTTTGGGGCTGTCCTTCCAGTTGCCTCCAACCTCTCGGAAGCCGGGCGCGACAAGAATCGCCGGGTGGAAGTCTGGTTGAAATAGCCCGAACGACTCCTCGGTTGGTGCCGTTTCAGTGCTCGCCCCGTCGCCCTGCAAGAGTGTCCGCTTGCCAATCTCGCTCATTTAGGGCGATAATATCCGGACAATGACAAAAGTTGAACGGTTGGCAAAACTCCTTCGGGAGCGGATTACAAAGGGAGAATGGCCCGCTGATTCACGCCTCCCTTCCAGAGAGAAACTGGCGAAGGAGTATGACCTCTCCCCGGCGACCGTCTCCATCGTCATCCGGCAGTTGGAGAAGGAGGGGTTGCTCTACATTCTTTCGAGCAAAGGCGCATTTGTCGCCGCGCCCGGAGAAAAGCGGGCCAGCAAGGCAAACGTCGGCTACACGATCGGCTTGAAGGGGCGAAACCTCCCAACCGCACGGAAACTCGCCGGATTTCTTCGTTCGCCGGAGGCGCGGGAGTCGATTCTTGAGGGCGTATGGGAAGCGGCAGATGCCTCGGGTTGCAATTTGGTTTTGCTCAATTCCGAAGTGCGCAAAACGCCGCTCGACTACCGCCGCTCGATGGGCGTCGACGGAATCATTTACATGAGCGGCCACATGCATCAGGAGGCGCTGGAGCTTCGCCTCAGTGGTTTCCCGGTTTTCCTGATGAACCAGCCAGTCGGCCCCACGCCGCTCAATTATCTTGATTACGACAACGCCGGAGCGCTCCGTTCGATGGTCGCCCGGTTTGCCGCCCTCGGCCACCGGCGGATCGCGGTGATCACGTGGCAGACCTCCGTGCCATCCTATTTTCCAACGATGAAAACGGCGTTCCTCGAAGCCCTCCACGCCGAGGGGCTGATCTATCACGTCGACCCCTACTGGCGCTTCTTCGTTCCGATTCCCAACGAGGAAGATTTTGCCCGGCAGACAAGGGCCGAAGCCGAGGCGCTCCTTTCATTGCCCGAACCGCCGACAGCCATTTTCTGTTGGTTGGAGGGAATGGCGAAGGAAGTGCGCCAGTGTGCGCATGGGCGAGGGCTCGCCGTGCCGGAGGATCTCTCGATTGCCTGTTCTAATCTCCTTCAGAATGGCGGGGAGTTTAGCGGGTTCTCCATCCCCTATAAGGAACTCGGCGAGAGGCTCCTGCACGGGATGATCGAGACCATCCATAATCCCTTCTATTCTCTCCAAAGCCTCGTTCCCCTGACTTCGATCGAAGGGAAATCGGTCGGGCCTGCTCCCTGCTAAAGAGCCGCTGTTTCAGTCCCACCAACCCGCCAACGGCGCCCCCCTCCCACGCACTCAAAGCCATTCATGACGGGTGGACGATTGGATTCGCCTATAGAATAAATATCCAGATTTTTAATCTTGCAATATCCGGATATTATCCGATAAGTTGATCATTGTCGGTTCCAGTCGACCCCCTTCACCTCCATCCCGGAAAATCGAAATCTACTTTCCCTGCCATGAAACCTAAGATTCTCTTCTCGTCAATCGCCTCGCTGGTGCTCGGGTGCGTTTCAAGCGTGACCGCCCAAACGTGGAATAGCACCACTACCGGGGGTTCATGGAACCTGCCAGGGAACTGGTCTGGAAATGCTGTACCTTTTGTCGATGAGGCAGACGTCTCTCTCCTCTTTAACGTCAATGGCCCTACCCCCGGGCAGACTGCGTACGCGGTGGCTTATGAAGCCGCGCAGTCAGCGACCCATTTGACGGTTGATGTCGGCAATTCCGGGAGTAATCTTGTCTTAAACCCGGGCGGTGGCACGCTGAGGCTAGTTTCGGTTAATCCCGGTGTGGTGACCCCTTCAATTACCGTTAACATCGGGGCGACCTCCCCTCACGGGGGAGCGACAGCACTGACGATCAACGGAGGGTTAACGGGAACCCAAGGCTTTTCCTTTCGTACCGATACGGCACGATCGCCCCTGATCTACATGGGCGGCACCAATTCCATTACAGGAGGGGTGCGCATCGATTCCTCAGCCATGACGATCAACTTCCATACCCCCGGTGCGCTCAATGGAAATGCTCTGATCTACAATCAGAGCGCTAGTGTGCTTCTCGGAGTCAGGGGTACGAACAATGCCTACACGTGGAACAGTGCTGTTCAGATGGCAGCCGCTGATGCACGAATCGTCACCTTTAGCCATGGCGCGCAAACCTTGACCGGCGTGATCAGCGGTTCTGCGAACTATGACCTGAACTATAGTGCGAATTCGACGACCACTGGCCTCATGATCGTGGAGGGCTCCAATACTTATCTAGGGGATACGAATATCAATGGGATGACCCTTCGTGCCACTAATGACAAAGCATTGGGTGGTGCCGGGGCGGCAACGGTAACGCTGACCAACGCCACACTCCAGCTCTCAGGGGGAGTTTCCATCGAAGATAAAGCTCTCACGCTCTCTGGTGCAGGCCATCAGGCTCAAGGTTCCCTTCAGAATCTGGATGGGGATAACCGATGGGATGGTGGCGTCGTCTTAGGCTCCACCGCCAACCCTACCATCAACGTTACTGCGGGGACTTTAGCGATCGGCGGTGTCGTCTCAGGGAGCACGGGGCTTACGAAAACAGGAGATGGAACCTTGATCCTTGAGAATGGGGCCAACAACTACACCGGGGCGACCACCGTCAGCGCCGGACGTCTGACGATTAAAGGAAATGTAGCGACAGGAGCCGGTTTGACGGTACAGAGTGGCGCAAGTTTGAGCGGAACCGGCACGATCGCCCAACAGGTCGCTATATCAGGAAGACTGGAGGCGGGCGAAGGTGCTACAGGCACCCTGACGATTACAGGTGGAGATGTTTCTCTGGGCGCCGACGCCATCTTCTCCGCCAGCCTTGATTCACTCGCTCTAACCAACAGTCACCTTGATATCTCGGGCGATTTGAACTTCGACCTCGGCGGTCAGACGATTTTGACGTTGCAGGATCTCTCCCCCGGGGAGATTCTAGCGGCGGGTACACAGTTTCGTCTTGCCACTTACGGGGGAAGCTGGAACGGAGGGTTATTGGAATATGAGGGCGAACTCCTTGCTAATCATAGTCTGCTTTCCGTCGGGGCTAACCAGTTTGAAATTGTCTATGATGCACAACTGGGTGACTCCCGCCACGGTCTTGACCTTTATGTGGTGCAGAGTATTCCCGAGCCGGGCAGCATGTTGTTAGGAATTGCCGGATTCATGCTGATGGGATATTCTTTGCGCAGGCGTCTCTCGCCATCAAAGGGAGATGTTTTTCCTTTGAGTTAAGTGAACGATTCCCCCCCCGATGATGTCGTGCCCTCCCTTTTCTATTCGGCGTTGCCGCGCTTTCACCACAACAGAACTTCTGGTCGTGGTGGCCATCGTGGTTATTCTGGCGGCCATTCTCTTCCCGGTTTGGAATAGCGCAGCAGGGACGGCTCGCGGCGTCAAGACGTTGAACAAGATGCGGGAGATCTTCACTGCATCAGTAGCGTTCGCCAATGACAACCGGGGCTTTCTCCCTTACACCTGTTGGCCTACTGCGGGGGGAGCAGGCTATCCTGACCCACAACGACCCGGTTCCAGCGTGGATCTTTACTGGTATAATCAGGTGCACCCTTACTTTTACACCAGTGAGGCAGAGATGTTTCTCTCTAATGGAGTTCCCGCGTTTGACGGACGGTTTCGTGCGGAGGGATTTCGTGCCCATCGTGACTATGGATTTCAGAAGACGGCAGGCACATGGAGAACCCTCGATTTTATGCCGGTGTATCGGTGGCAAGCCAATAGTACCCAGCTTTGGACTTATCCTAACTTGAGAAGCCCTTATCTCTCTAGGATTCCATTCCTCTTCGTCGCCTTTAATGCCGGTGATGCCGGGATTGATACGGAAACTCGCTTCAAGCGTTATTGCTACCACCCCACTTTCAATGTCAATGCACCGACCCGAGCAGAGCTTCCGGAGGGAACTGCCTGGGTCTATGCCAACAAACTTCCTGTTGTATACTGCGATGGTCACGCCCGGATGATTCCATTTGATGCGAATCAGGATATGTTCAAGTTGGTCTTTAATCGCGACTAACGGGCTCACTTTTTGATCACCTGTTTTGGAGGACGTTCCTGAAAAGAACCGCTCCTCCTCATCCCCTATTCCCTTTTATGTTCATGCGCTCCAGCCTTTTTCCTGCGATCCTCTTTTCACTAAATGCGCTTGCTAGTGCTGCTGTCGATAGTGATCTCCTTTGGAATTCACATCGCGCGGCTAACTGGTCAATCTTTGAAGGAAAAATTGAAGATGATGATCGCTATTCATTGGAGGGTGAATATCCCCTGCGCCTTTTCTCTGACGGCAGCGGCGTTGTGATCTACCGTTATGAAGAGGTTGATGCCGAAAGTTTCTATCGGGTTGACTTTTCCTATATGGGTAAACTTGAGGAGGCGGGGAGACTTTCAGTAGCCGTAGCTTTCAACGGGCCGGATGGTAAAAATGGAGGCTTAGGTAAAGCATCTTTCAGGCTGCCGGCGACGCCCCCCGGTACAGAATGGATTCCCTTTCACGGTTTCTTCCTAACGCCACCACAGATTGAGCGTATTCAGTTTTCGGTCTCTTTGGGCCTTCCTGCGCAGGAGGCATGGATTTCCCCTGTCCGGGTCAGTAAGGAGGCTGAGTATGAAATTCCTGTACTAGCTGACCTTAATCAAACGCCTACCCATGAGATGTGGGAGAAAGCACCTCCCCTCAACGGCTTTTGGCGGGCTGATCAAAATGCAGAATTCGCCACAGCACAGACGGAAGTGCGGCTCATCTTCGGTGAAAAAGCTCTTTATGTGCGCTTTGTTAATGAGGAGGAAAACGTGCATCATCTTCATCAGAAAGTCACTGAGAGAGATGGACCGGTGTGGAATGATGATGACAATGAACTCTTTATCTCCATCCCCGGTGGGGTGACCCGGCAATTTGCCGTCGGGGCGGGAGGCGGGATGTGGGATGGTACGCTTTATCAGAAAGCGGCAGGTGATCCATGGGTGGCGGATTCCTCGTGGAATGGAACTTGGACGGCAACGGTGACCAAGGGGGAGGGTTCCTGGAGTACCTCCTTTGTGATTCCCTACGAAGACTTGGGAACAACCCCCGAGAAATCCAAAAAATGGGGCATCAACTTTTCACGCAGTCGAAAAGCAGGGATTAGCGAGCACAGCACCTGGGGCTATTACACCGGTAATTTCAATGAGGTCAGTAAGTACTCCACGCTTGAGTTTTCGCCCACTGTTGCTTGGATGAAGCGTTACGTCGAAAGGATTGAAGAAACTCCGTTGAAAATTGTACGGGAGAAGCCGACTTATCATGAAGTGTTGGGAGATAAAAAAGGTGGCTTTCACTTTAGTGAGCATAGCTCAACAGCCTACATCAATTACCTCCGGCGACAGGCTCCTGCCCTTGCCGAAAAGTACACCGAAGAGCAATGGGCAGAGCTTCAAGAGCGCTATCTCGATGAATACGGCTACTTTCACATTGATGGCCCGTACCTGCCGTGGGTGAATTCCGTGATCAGTTGGGAGCGCCTCCACGCCGCCCATCGTCGGACAGGGATTCGCTTTCCCTATGTCATTAACTCATCAGCCAACGATAAGGAAGCTCGGGACCAAGGGGCTATTTATTATGACACCAAGACGGGGCATGTCGCCACGATGGATCCCAAGTACATCGAATCCGTCACCGGGATGATGAGGCGCTTCCTTAGTCAAAATAAGGAGCACTTTCCCATCTTTGGCTATATCCGCGGGATTGACGAGCCAACCAACCCGATGTTCACGATCTTTAGCCGAACTTTACAGCCGTGGAATTCCAAGGTCTTAGACGAAGTCGACCGGGAAATCCGCGAAGGGGTAGGTGGAGGAAAGTTCGGTTTGTATGACTATTACAATCCTGTGGATGCCGAGCAGAGTAATGCCCCTTTTCGCAGGATTGCATTTGTCCGGTGGTGGAATGATGGTAACTATAAGGCAGGTAAGGCCTTCCATGCTGTGGCAAAGGAGCTTGCTCCTGATCAACCGTTTATCTCCTTTAATACCAACACCGTTTCGGGGTTAACATTGCTTGACCTTACTCTTGCCTTTGAACCCTCTGACTGGACCTCCGTCGATCCCTACCCCACCTCTACCTATGCGCTGTACGGGAAAGCGCGTGCGCTCTATCACACGGGGTTTAGTACAAAGATCGCAAGGGATCTGTCGGGCAAGAAGACTACCCGTGTCTACCTTCAAGGTTTCAACTACCATCACCGCGCTCCGACGCCGGATGATCTGCGTGAATGGACCTCTCAAGCGATTAAAAACGGAGCAACCCGCCTGAACTGGTACACAGAAGATACTACCCGTCTCCAACACCCCGAGATGTACCCCGAAATGCAACGCCTTTCCTACGAGGTCTATCATCTGCCGGAAGTCAAGATTCCAAAGGAAACGAAAACGGCAATTTTTCACTCTTTTACCACCCACAGTGCTGTAGATGATCAGGTCGCACATGCTTCCTATTCAGTCTACACCATGCTGGGCGAGGGGCTTGGTTCGTGGTTTGATTTCGTTGGGGAACGTCAGACCGGGTCGTTGGATGATTACCAATTGATCTACCTTCCCCAAGGGCGGTACATGCCAGCGGAAGCCGCTCAGGCATTGCTCCGGCGGGTAGAGAATGGCGCGTTCTTGGTAGTGTTTGACCCGCTTGCTTTTGAGGTTGATCCGCTCGGAGAACGCCATCAGCTTTTGCAGGAGAAGCTCATTGGTGTAAAGCTGGGTGGACAACGGGGTGCTGCACATTTGCTCGCTGTTCAACTGCCGGGTGTCGGGAAGGGCGCCACGCTTCCTTTGACGCCGGTATCGAATCAAGCAAAGAACGGACTGCAGGCTTTCGACATCATTCCGCCCGAGGATGCAAAGGTGGTTGCAACCTATCCTGATGGTAAACCTGCCGCGTTTTTACGTGAGGTTGGGAAAGGGAAGGTTCTCTATTTTGCGGCCCAACCTTTTGGAAACTCTAACCTTTCCATTGAAGAGACGCCGTGGATCAAAATGATGGAGGCGTTAGCCAAGGAGGTTTCTGAACCCCTTGAACTACCCATCTGGCGGTTCCTGCTTCCGCGAAGTGAGAAGGAGCACCCCCCGATGGTTCATCCCTAATAGCTATCAATGATTATTTCCATGAACACGGAGAATATAAAGAGTTCAAAATTGCGTTTTGGCCTCGTTGGCGCAGGTTCCCACGGGCGGGGTGCAGTAATCCCTGCCTTTAATAGGAGTCGCCTTTCCCAATTGGTCGCAGTGGCGGAGGCTGATCTACAGAACCGCATAGCCGTAGAAGCACTGGGCAAGCGCTGTTATTCATCAGTGAAGCAGATGCTTGCCAATGAAGATCTTGATGCTCTTTATATAGCGACTTTGCCGAACACGCATTGCGAGCTTGCATTAACCGCTTTTGAGCACGGCTTGCACGTGGTGTGTGAGAAGCCTTTAGCTGCTGATCAGGATGAAGCTCGTCAGATGTTAGAGGCGGCCAAGGTCGCCGGTAAGCGCTTGGTAGTCATGTTTGAGAACCGCTTTTTGGCTCATAATATCAAGGTGCGAGAGTGGATGCATGAAGGGGCTATTGGCGCTGTGGAGGCGATTCATCTTCAACGCTTTGGACGCCATCCTACAGCCCAACCGCGTCGAACCAATCTCCTTAACGCAGCCGGGTGTCTCGATTGTGGGATTCATTCGCTCGATCTTGTGCGCTTCTGGTGTGGCGAAGGGCAGTGGCACGAGATTCATGCCCGTGGGGCGTGGTTTGGCGAAGCGGTGAAGAATCCCCCCCATCTCGCCATGATGGCTCGGTTTGGCGATGGCGTGCTAGTTACCTTTGAGGATAGTTTCCGTTATGGTTACGGTCTTGAAAGCGCGCCGTGGAATTTCTCCCGTAACAGCCTTACGATTGTGGGCGAGCGCGGGGTGATTGTCGATGGTGTGGTCGGCGCTGCGCGGAGTGTTGAACTGGTGAGCGATCAGCGTAGAGAGAGCGTCATGATTACCGACACCACTCATGCCGATGAAATTCCTCTGGTGCTTGACCAGCTTGCGAAGGAACTGCAAGGTGCGCCCCTGAATCCTTCTTTGGCAACAGGTGAAGATGGGTTAGTCGCACAGGAGGCTGTCGATCTCATCAATGCCCAATGTCGCGACGAGGCCTTGTGGCAACCTGATCTCTTAAATAGCTAAGCGTCATGAAACCTTTTTCCGATAAGCCCTCTTGTCCGGCAATTAAGGAGGCGCATTTCCCTAGCCGGCTCCATCTTTTTGTCTGGCGTAATTGGGAATGGGCCGGCCCGGCTCGGATGGCCCGGCTGCTGGGAGTGACGGAGCGGCAGCTTGCGGAGGTGGGGTTCTCCATGGGGCTTCCCCCTTTCGATGAACTAGAGGAGGATGTTTTCCAGCGTGGGTCGATCACCATCATTCGTCAGAACTGGCATCTTTTGCCAGAGGAGCAGATCATCGCGCTTTTGGGATGGGATCGTTCTTATTACGAACGGATCTTGAGGGAAGAGGATTTCCTTTGGCATAAGCTTGGTGATTGTAAGCCTGTGGCGAAGCCGTTGCGTTGGCATGAACCAACCGCAGGAGAGGTCCGTAGGGCAGGGGAGATTGCCGGATTGACCCGTCCGTTTTTTGAGAGTGGAACCGGGGAGCGTCCCTATGCCTTCCTCACAAAAGCGGCTCCCGTAGGAAAGGGTGGTACGGCTCATTCCTTCGATAGCGTTTCGAAGGAGGGGGCTTGGAGTCTGCTTCACTCTTACTTTTCTACCTGTGGTGATCTTCTATTGGAGGAAGAACATAGTGGCTTTCCACCTGCTTATCTCGATCAACTTGCGGCAACTGGCGTGAAAGCCCTATGGATTCCGGTGGTGCTTTCGACGCTGGCACCTTCGCAGGAGTTTCCCGAGTTTGGTCAACGGTGGGAGGAGCGTTTAGCTAACCTTCGCACGTTGGTGGCTCGGTTGGCTGAGCGTGGGCTAAAGCTCTATCTTTATCTCAATGAACCCCGTGCCATGCCTCCGGAATTCTTTGAGCGTCATCCCGATGTTCAAGGGGCTCCGTTTCGTGATCTGGTGGCTCTTTGTACCAGCGTCCCCCGGGTGCGCCAATGGATAGGCGATTCCTTGCGGCATCTGGTTAGCGAAGTTCCTGACCTGGGAGGGTTCTTTGCTATCATCATGTCAGAGAATCACACGAACTGTTTCTCTCACGGCGAGACTTGGGGAAAGGGGTCGCCGAAGGCGGACGGGTGTCCGCGTTGTTCACAACGCCAAAGTTGGGAAACCTTGGCGGAGTTGGCGCATTGCTTCCGTGATGCCATTCGCCCTGAGGGAAAAGGACCGGAATTGATCTTTTGGGATTGGGGTTGGGGCGATCAGCTCTCCCGGGAATTGATGCCTTTACTGCCCAAGGATGTCTCTTTTCTGACGATGAGCGAATTTGATGTTCCGTTTCGCCGGGGCCGCGTCCACGGGCGGGTTCATGAGTATTCGCTATCCTCGATCGGGCCGGGGCCACGTGCCAAACGTCAATGGAAGCTAGCAAAGGCGGCGGGGCTTCGTCCCTTGGCGAAGGTACAGGCCAATAATAGCTGGGAGATGGCAGCGGTGCCATTCTTGCCCGTGTTGCAGCAGGTGGCTGAACACGGGCGGCGCTTGCAACAACATGGCGTTCGCGGGGCGATGCTTTCATGGACCTGCGGTGGTTATCCTTCACCCAACCTTGAGGTCATGCAGGCTTTTTTTGGGGATGAAGTGGTTGATGTCCCAACGTTATTGCGGGCAACGGCATCGCGGCGTTATGGCGCTAGATTGGCAAGGGAAGCGGTGAGTGCTTGGGGGGCTTTCAGTCGGGCGTTCCGTCAGTATCCCTATATTAAAGGAATCTATACGATCCCGGTTCAGCATGGACCCGCCAATCTCTTGCGATTGGAGAGGGTTGAGGCGCCCGTTGGAATGATCTTGTTTCCGCATGACCGTGCGCCCGCATCGTGCTGGCCGGGTGAACCGCCTGATGTGCGCGATCAATTTCGCAAGATGGCTAACCTTTGGGAAAGAGGGGTTCAACGTTTTGAAAGAATAGTGAAGAGGATTGGGGAGGTTCCTGAAGCCTTCCACGATGCCATCCGGCTTGATCTCGCGATTGCACAGACCTGTCTGCATCACTTTCATAGCGTGGCTAACCAGATTGATTTTTATCTCCTGAGAGATTCAGGCAGCACGGGAAGTTTCCCGGCAATGCTGGCATTGATCCGTGCGGACCGGGAGTTGGCAGCCGCGCAAGTGCACCCGGCGCTCTTTCACTCCGAGATCGCTTACGAGGCTTCCAATCACTATTTCTACCGACCGCTTGATCTGATAGAAAAAGTCATCCAGTGCGACGTGATGGAGCGTGAGCTTGAAAAGCGTCTATGATTCTCCCTGAAGTTGCAAGAGCCGTCGGGCGTTATTAAGGAAGAGATCATTAAGGTCGCTTTGGGTCCAACCGGCATCCTCGGTTGCTTCCCGCAGGGAGAGGAGCGATTCGATGCCGACGAGTGTCATCCGATTGGTAGTCGGAGCGTCGCCGCTCTGGATGGTCTCCGGGTGGAGCCAGAAGAAGCTCTCTCCGATGGAGACGCATCGGCCTCGTAATTCGCTAATAGGAAAGTCCGAGCCCCAAAGAATGCGACGGGGGCCGAGGACCTTGATTGCGGCACGAAAGGCCTCAGCTTCGCAAATAGCCGAGGTGTCGATATAGGCATTCTCCAGATCAGCGATGGCCGCCATACCGCATCGGGCATTGCGGTAGTTGAAGGAGCGCGAAACATGGGCGAGTACCAGTTTAACCTTGGGGTAGCTCCGGCAGAGTCGGCGCAAGGAGCGTTGGTTAGCTTCATCGGCAATCGCGGCATCGCGGACGATATGGAGCATGAGAACGCCGTTGGTCTCGTTGAGAATCTCCCACATCCAGTCCGGGGCATACTCTTCGAGGGTAGCGTTGAAGGTATCGGGCCGGTTAGCGAAACAGTGATAGACTTTGATGCCGGAGAAGCGACCGCTGCGTAAGGCTTCCGCTATGGTCTGTTGGGAGTCATCGGGGCGGGCAATGATCAGGGCGCGACTGTCTGCCGTCCCGTGGGTGGCGACTTCATTAGCCATCCAGTCATTGATGGCCGGACAATCGCCATGACGGGTAGGGAGGCCAAAATAGAGCCCATGGATCGTCTCCACACCGGGCATGCTAGCCAATAGGTGCTCCCGATGGGACTGGCACCCCGCTTCTCCAAGTTGCTCTACGAAGGGCCAAACCTTTCCTGAGAAATGACTGGAATGGAAGCCATGGGTATGGATGTCGTAAATTTCTGAAGGGAGCCAATCGGAAAGATAGCGTTTCAGGAGCAGACGGTCTTCGTCCTCAAGAGGGGTTAGCATGGGGTGACGCTAATGTGAGCTTTTTTCGGTCGGTTCGTCCGGTTGCGGAGCTCTGGCAAACTTCATGATCACGACATAGAAAACCGGAGTGAGCAACAGCCCGAAGAAAGTCACCCCGAGCATCCCGCTAAAGACGGCGAGACCGAGATCATTGCGCATCTCCGCGCCAGCCCCCTTGGAGATCACGAGCGGAAGGACGCCGCAAATGAAAGCAAAGGAGGTCATCAAAATCGGGCGCAGACGCAGACGGCAAGCCTCTGCTGCGGCCTCAAAGCGGTCGAGTTTCTTTTCATGCTGCAACTGCTTGGCAAACTCGACGATCAGAATGGCGTTTTTGGCTGCCAAACCAACAAGGACGACGAAGCCAATCTGCGTGAAGATGTTATTGTCCTTACCCATGATATGCAGGCCGATCAGGGAGGAGAGGAGCACCATTGGGACAATCAGAATGATCGCTAGTGGCATGCTCCAACTCTCATACTGGGCAGAGAGGACAAGGAAGACCAGCAATACGCACAAGGGGAAGATATACATGGCTGTATTCCCAGCGAGAATCTGTTGTAAGGTCAAACCGGTCCACTCAAAGCCGATTCCGGTCGGAAGCTCACGGCGGGCCAGTTCTTCGACCAATGCAATCGTCTGCCCTGAGGAGAACCCGGGGAGGGTGTCACCGTTGAGGTCCGCCGCATTGTAGAGGTTGTAGCGGCTGACGTTGGCGGGGCCGTAGGTGTTGCGGAGCGTCACTAGCGAACCGAGCGGCACCATCTCTCCGGCCTGATTGCGTGTTTGCAGGCGATCAATGTCGTCGGGACTGGCACGGAAAGGGGCGTCGGCCTGCGCCTGAACCTGAAAGCTTCGTCCCGAAAGCATGAAGTCATTGACGTAAGCTGACCCGAGATAAACCTGCAAGGTATCAAAAATATTGCCGACAGGGACGCCCATGGTTTCCGCTTTCTCGCGGTCGATCTCGACTTGAAACTGCGGCGAATCGGGCCGGAAGGTGGAGGAGGCACTCGCAATCCCCGGTTGCTTGGAAACCGCTTCCACCAGACGATTGGTGGCTGCCTGCAACGACTGGAAGCCTAATCCGGCGCGATCCTGTACCTGAAGTGAGAAGCCACCAACGTTACCCATCCCGCTGACAGGAGGCGGCCCGAAAATAAGCGCCAGCCCTTCGGGAAATTCCCGGAGCTTTTTACGGGCAGTAGCAATAATGGCGTCAGCGCTCTTATCTGCCGCCTTGCGTTCGTCAAACGGAGCAAAGGTTGTGAAAATACTGAAGGTGTTGGAGGCGTTCGAGCCGGTCAGCATCGAGTAGCCGCTAATCACAATGGTATGAGCGACACCGGGGATTTCCCGCAGGGCGCTAGAGACCTGTTGGCCCATGTGATCAGTGCGCTGGCGGTTGGCCGCATCGGGGAGGATGCCGATCGCAATGGCATACCCTTTATCCTGATTGGGAATAAACCCGGTCGGGACGGTTTTGAAGCCGAGATAGGTCCCGCCAAGCAGCACCACGTAGAGGAGCAAGACGATCGCCGCCCGCCGTGTGATGCCATTGACCAAGCGCCCATAGCGTTCAATCGACCAATCAAAGGTCTTGTTAAAGAGTGCGAAAAACCAGCCGAGGGCGCCGTGCAAACCCCGCTCCAGAAGATCGCGCTTGGCGCCATGGGGCTTGAGGAGGATGGCCGAGAGCGCCGGGCTTAGCGTCAGCGAGTTGAAAGCCGAGATTACCGTAGAGACCGAGATGGTCACGGCGAACTGACGGTAAAACTGGCCGCTGATCCCGCTGATGAAAGCCGTCGGAAGGAAGACCGCGACCAGAACAATCGCCACCGCGATAATCGGCCCGCTGACTTCGTTCATCGCAGCGATCGTCGCCTCCTTAGGCTTGAGGCCGAGGTTCATGTTTCGCTCGACGTTCTCCACAACAAGGATGGCGTCATCGACCACAATCCCGATCGCCAGCACCAGCCCGAAGAGCGAGATGTTGTTGAGCGAGAAGCCAAGGAGCGTCATGACAGCGAAAGTGCCAATGAGCGACACCGGAACGGCGACGAGCGGAATGAGTGTCGCACGCCAGTTCTGGAGAAAGACCACGACGACAATGATGACCAGCGCGATCGCTTCAAAGAGGGTGTGCTTTACTGAGTTGACCGATTCCTCGATGAAGACCGTGGTGTTGTACGGAATGGAGTATTCAAGCCCTTCCGGGAAATCGCCCTTGAACTCCTCCATCGTTTTGCGAACCAGATTCGCCGTCGCCAGTGCATTAGAACCGGGGAGTTGAAAGATGCCAATCAACGTGGCCGGTTTCCCGTCAAGGGAGGAATCGATGTTGTAATCCTTGCTGCCAAGCTCGACTCGCGCAACATCTTTGAGGCGAACGAGAGCCCCGCCCTGACCGCGCTTGATGACGATCGCTTCAAACTCCTGAGCTGTCATCAGTCGGCCCTGAGCGTTGAGGGTAAACTGGAAAGGAGTGCCGACTGGGGAGGGCATCGCACCGAGCGTCCCTGCGGCGACCTGAACGTTCTGACTGCTCACCGCAGCGACGACTTCACTGGCCGTCAGGCCGAAGGCCGAGAGTTTTTCCGGGTCGAACCAGAGGCGCATCGCATATTCAGAACCGAAAACCGTGACGTTACCGACGCCGTCCAAGCGTGAAAGCCGGTCGAGGAGCTGGATCTGTGCGTAGTTGTCGGTATAAACCGAATCGTAGCGCCCATCAGGCGACGTCAGCGCGATGAGCATCATCATGTCGGGCGACTGCTTCTTGACGACGACGCCCATGCGGCGAACCTCTTCGGGGAGCTTCGGTAAAGCGGTGGAAACACGGTTCTGCACCAACACCTGCGCCTGATCGAGATCGGTGCCGAGCTTGAAGGTCACCGTCATGCTCAGAGAACCGTCGGCCCCATTCTGCGAGGAGAGATAGAGCATGTTCTCCACGCCGTTGATCTCCCGTTCGATCGGTGCGGCAACAGCTTCGCCAACCGTCTGGGCATTGGCACCGGGGTAGAAAGCGGTGACGGAGACTGTCGGAGGGGTGATCGGCGGATATTGATCGACCGGCAAGGTCGTGAGCGCGATCCCACCAATGAGCGTGATGATGATCGAGAGGACCGTGGCGAAGATCGGCCGATCGATGAAGAAGTGCGAAATATTCATGGCCTGACGGGCGGGTTAGGGCTGTTCAGGCGTGGCAGTGGCTGCCGGGGTAGCCTCAGGGGCGGGGGTGGCTTCTGTTTTAGATTGAGCTTTGTCAGCGGCGGCGGCTTGTGTTGGCTTCTCGGGGGCCGGAGCGGGAGGGAGTGGCTTAGGGGCGACCGGAGCCCCGGGGCGTGAATAGAGCAGACCGTCGACGACGATGGTCTCCCCGGCTTTAAGCCCTTCAAAAATGATCTGTTCCCCGTCTTCAATCGGGCCCAGCTCCACTTCCCGATACTCGACGATGTTGTTGGCGCCGACGACGTAGACCACCTTGCGGTCCTGATTGTTCAGAATCGCACGCGGCGGAACAACGACGCGCTGCCCCCCCAGCCCCGACGGGAAACGAACCCGCGCAAAGAGGCCGGGAACCAGACGACGCGATTCATTGGGGATCTTCGCGCGAGCCAGCAATGTGCCGGTCCCGGCGGCGACTTGGGTATCAAGGAAGTCGATCACCCCTTTGTAGGGGAACTCCTTGCCATCGGCCAGACCGACTTCGACGGCAATGTTGAGATTCTCTACCTTGATGCCTTTGAGCGAGAAGTGCTCCATATAACCAAGAAGACGGCTCTCGCTGATCTGGAAGTAGGCGTAAACCGGGTCGATGGAAACCACGTTGGTCAACAGGGTGTTATCCTCAGTGACGAGATTGCCGACGGAGACGAGATGCCGCCCCGCTACACCATCAATCGGAGAGCGAACTTCGGTGAAATCGAGGTCGAGCTTGGCGTTGGCGAGCTTCGCCTCGGCAGCAAGAATATTGCTGTTGGCTTCCTCCACTCCGGCGACCCGCTTTTCGTAATCTTCCTTGGAGATCGCGTTCTTTTGGAAGAGTTCCACCGCGCGATCGGCTTCAGATTTAGCGAGCACCGCCGCCGCTTTGGAGCGGGCTAACTCCGCCTCAGCACTTTGATACTGATTCTGAAACGCACGCCGATCGACCACAAAGAGGATATCCCCTTTCTTAACCGGATCACCATCCACAAAGCGGATTTCCTCAAGATGCCCACTGACACGTGCCCGGATGTCGACACTCTCCACCGCTTCGATCCGTCCGGTGTATTCATGCCAGATGTTCACTTCGCGTTCCTGCGCCTTGATCACGGTGACTTCAGGCGGGCGGACCTCCGCGACTTGCGTGGCTTTCTTACACGCCGGGAGCGTCAGGACCGCAGCGAGAAGGAGGAAGGAAATGCAAGGTGTTCTCATGGCAAAAAATGGAAAAAACCGGAAATCTGACGACGCAAAGCAATATCCCGAGCGCTTCGGACCGGCAAGCTCCGAAAAAAAGCAGGGGCTATTCCCCCATATTCAGTTCGACGTAACGGGTGGAGAGGTCAGTGGTGTAAACGGTGTAGTCGGCATCGCCCATGTGGAGGTCGATGGTGATGGTAAAGCGCTTTTCCGCAACGATTTCGACCAGCTTTTCAAAAGGGGTCGGCGCGGCGGTGCCGTTCTGCACGGCGATCAGACCGTCGTAGTAAATGTCGATCATCTCCTCACGCACGCGTGCACCGGAATAGCCGATCGCATCAATCACCCGGCCCCAGTTGGGGTCGCCTCCAAACCAAGCGCACTTGGCGAGTGTGGAATTGGCGACCGCCTCTGCCGCCGAGCGCGATTCGTCCCGCGTCTTGGCTCCGCGGACCTGAATGGTGACAAATCGGGTTACGCCCTCGCCATCTTCCACAATCATCCGGGCGAGGTTGAAGAGGAGATGGTTAAGTGCGTTCTGAAAGAGTTCAAATTCAGGTTGATCGGCCCGTAGCTCCGGGTTGCCTGCCGCGCCGTTGGCCAGCATCAGCACGGTATCATTCGTGCTCATGTCGCCATCGATGGTAATGCGGTTGAACGATTGCTCCACCGCATCAAGAAGCGTCTGCCGGAGCAGTTTTTTGTCAATGACCACATCGGTGGTGATGAAGGAGAGCATGGTTGCCATGTTGGGATCGATCATCCCGGCTCCTTTGGCGATGCCGCCGATGCGGACCCGCTTGCCATGAATCTCCAGTTCCACCGCCGACTCCTTGGGGAAGGTATCGCTGGTCATGATCGCCTTTGCTGCCAGAAGGCTGCCGCCCCCTTCGCTGCCGACCAGCGCCTCAGGGCATTGGGCAATCGCCGTTTCCAGCGCCTCGATCGGAAGCTGGAGACCGATCCGTCCAGTGGAGCAGACGAGCACGCTCCGTTCTTTGAGGTCGAGCGCCTTCGCCGTTGCGCGAGCCATCCGTTTGGCATTCTCAATCCCGACCGGGCCGGTGCAGGCGTTGGCATTGCCGCTGTTGGCGACGATTGTCCGCGTCTCCTCAAAGCGGATATACGCCTGAGAAACACGGACCGGCGCCGCCTTGACCTTGTTGGTCGTAAACGCTCCGGCAGCGACCGCCGGTAGCGTGGAATGAACAAAGCCAATATCGTGGCGCGACGTATTCCCCGGTTTGATTCCGGCGAAGACGCTGCCTGCCACAAACGCTTCGGGAGCGGTGACGCCGCCGTCGATTTCTACAAACGAATTTCCTGACATGGTGGGTTAGAAGGAGAGGGGAGAAGGGTTAGGGAGGGGGGATGCCGATCAATACCCGAGGCCCATGGTTTCGGGCTGACCGGACATCAGGTTGAAGCTCTGGATCGCTTGCCCGGAGGCGCCTTTGACCACGTTGTCCTCTGCGGAAAGGAGGATGACCCGCCCGGTGCGGGGGTCAAAACGCCAGCCGATGTCGACGAAATTCGTGGCAACAACGTGTTTGAGCTCCGGTGCGCCGTTAGGGCCGAGAAGACGTACAAACGGTTCGGCAGCGTACGCTTGCTCCAGTGTCGCGCCGATGGTTTCAGGGGCGGCCCCGGTTTTGAGCGTCGCGTGGATCGTCGTGAGAATCCCCCGGTTGACCGGGATGAGATGCGGGGCAAAACTGATGACTACCGGCTGCCCTGCGGCGAGGGAAAGCTCCTGCTCGATCTCCGAGAGGTGCCGATGCTTGGGGACGCCGTAAGCACGGGCGCTTTCGTTGCACTCGCAATAGAGGTAATCGACATCGACTTTGCGCCCCGCACCGCTCACGCCGCTCAGGCTGTTGGCAATGATGGAGGAGGGCTCCAGCAACCCCGCACGCAGCAGCGGCAGCAGTGGCAGCAGGATGCTCGTCGGGTAACACCCCGGAGAGGCGACCAACCGCGCTGCGGCGATCTCCTTGCGATACCATTCAGGGAGGCCGTAAACGCTCTCCTTCAAGAGCGCCGGGGCAGGGTGGGCACCGTGGTAAAACTCTTCAAAAACGGCCGGATCACGCAGGCGGAAATCGGCGCTCAAATCAATCACCCGAAGCCCGGCATCCAAGAGTGGTGCGGCAAATTCATGCGCCAAACCGTGGGGCAGGGCGAGGAAGGCGAACTTCGCCCCCGACTTTACGACCGCCTCCGCGTTTGAGGCACAGAAAGAGAGGTCCGAGAAGCGTTGCTTGGCAAACCGGGGGTAAATCTCTCCAAGCGTGCGTCCTTCATATTGGCGGGAAGTGACCGCTACCAGCTCGACACCGGGATGGCCGATCAGCAGGCGAATGAGCTCCTGTCCGGAGTAGCCCGAGGCCCCGACGATCGCGACTTTGAGAAGATTCATGGAAGAGTGAGCATAAGGGTTTCCCGGCCGATTTGGAAACGGAAAAGATGATCTCTGCCATTTCACTCCCCGATGTTATGCGGACGTTTGAAGAACGACGCTATTGGTCGAAAAGGGCACCAGTGACGATTTGAATCGAACCCCTAAATCCCGCCGTGGCGATAGAACCGGCCAATCGTATCGACGACATGACGCAACGCACCGCGCTCCAGTTCGGGGTAGATCGGGAGCGCCAGCGTCTCCCGGGCGGCCCGTTCTGATTCCGGCAGGCTCCCTTCGTGGTAGCCGAGCGGGGCAAAACATTCCTGCAAATGGAGCGGCAGCGGGTAGTAAATGGCATGGCCAATGCCTGCCGCCGCCAGTGCCTCGACCAACGCATCACGCCGGGGCGCACGGATAACAAACTGGTTATAAATATGGTGGTTGGGTTCGCCGCTGGCGAGATACGGCTCGTGCGGGAGCGTCAGCAAACCGCTCAACCCCACTACAGCAAAATCCTCCCGATAGAAAGCGGCATTGCGCCGCCGCCCTTCCGACCACGTATCAAGGTGCGGAAGTTTGAGGTTCAGAACGGCGGCCTGAAGCGCATCAAGGCGAAAGTTGCCGCCGATCCAGCGATGGAAATAGCGCCGTTCCCCCCCGTGATTGCGCAACGCCCGAAGCCGCTCCGCATCGGCTGCGCTTCGACAGACCACGGCTCCGCCATCCCCAAAAGCGCCGAGGTTTTTGGAGGGGAAGAAGCTATAAGTGCCGAAGTCGCCCATCGTCCCGGCGTGTCGTCCACCGGGGTAGACCGATCCGAGCGCCTGTGCCGCATCTTCAATCACGATCAGTTGATAGCGCTGCGCCAGTGCAAGGAGCGCTTCCATCTCCGCACAGAGGCCAAAGAGATGCACCGGCATGATCGCGCGAAGGGTCAAGCCATCGCCGGTTTTGAGGGTCCCGTCGGGTTGCGGGGCGAAGCTCTCCAGTAACGCTTCGAGCGCCGGGATCGAGAGGTTAAAGGTCGCCGGGTCGATGTCGACAAAGAGCGGGGTCGCTCCAACGCGGGCGATGCTCCCTGCCGTACCGAAAAAAGTGTAAGGGGTGGTGATGACCGCGTCTCCTTGCCCGATCTCCCGTGCCATCAGCGCCATCAGCAGCGCATCGGTCCCGGAACTGACGCCGACCGCATGGGGGGAGCCAGTGTAGTCGCACAAGGCGGCTTCAAACGCTTCCACCTTTGGCCCGAGGATGAATTGCTGGGAGTCGATCACGGTGTCGACTTCCTGCCGGATCGCATCGCGTAGGCTCTGGTATTGCGCTTTGAGATCGAGGAGCGGGACTTGCATGTTGGCCTTGATGGTAGGGAAAAGGGGGCGACAGTGGAAGGATCAACTCGCTTTTTACCATCGCAGTGCGCTAAACTCTACGCACAGAACTGCTCAGGAGGCTTGGGAGTCACCTTTCGGCAGGAAACCCCGGCCTTTTTTTCAAGTCGCCGGATTTGTAGTTGGTAAACTCAGAAGTTATGGAAAAGAAGACAACCCCCGCTAAACCATCCAGCATCCCCGCTCCAGCCCGGCCCTCGCGACCTTCGGGAATTCCGTCGCCCGGTCCCAAGAGAGGCGGTGGAGGCGGTGGCTTCCGTGCGCCGATTCAGCGCAAGGCACCACGCGGACGTTAACCCTCTTCCCCAGCGGGGGCAGGGGTGGCAGATGCCTCTGCTTCCGCTGCGGGAGCGGCTTGCGGCTCCGGGGTCGCCTCGGTCGCCGGGGCTTCCGGCGTCGGGGCAGCGGCGCTCTCAGCCGGGGTGGCTTCAGAGGTTGCTTCGGTATCGGTGCTTCCGCGTTTGAGAATGCGTAGCGCCCCCATCGCTTCGCGGGAAAGGATGCTCTCCTGATAACGGGCGAGGAGATCCTCATAAAGCACGATCGCCTCGGCCTTCTTCCCTTCGGCTGCGGTCAGACGGGCCTGAGAAGCGAGTGCCATCGGAGCGACATATTCTCCGGGAAAGCGCTCCACCGTGAGGCGGTAATGCTCGATCGCTTCCGCCGTTTTTCCTTGCAACTCATAGGTCGTGGCGAGGCTCAGCCATCCCCCGGCGAGGAGCGGGTGCTTGGGGTTTTTCTCAATAAAAGCGCGCAATCCGGCGATTGCTTCGTCGTATTTCCCTTCGTTGCGCAAGGCGGTGGCCCGATCCAGCGCTGCACTCCCCGCAGCAGGAGTGCCGGGGTACTCGGCGATGATCTTGTCAAAATCCTCGATCGTCACCGCCGTCGCGTAAAGCCCCTGTGAACCGGCTTTGCGGCTCTGCTGGGTCAAGGCGTAGAACGCATACCCGCCCAGAAGCACCACAATCAGGATACCATAAACGATGATCTTCGTCTTGTGCTGTTCCCAGAATTCGTCGGGTTCCAGAGCTTCGGGGTAAACAGGGTCAGTCGCCATAAGGGCGGTAAGGTTTCAGAGAGGAGGAAAAAACTCAAGTGGTTTGCGTAAAAATTGATCAATCATGCCGTCGGGCGACCTCAAATCCCTGACGAACCTTGACGATGCTCCGCTCCGGCGCGACCCCGCGCCATTGGCACCCGGGGTAGAGAATGGTATCACGCCCGATGATCGAGCCGGGGGAGAGGACCGAATGGCAGCCGATCTCCGCACGGTCGCCAACGATCGCGCCAAATTTGCGCAATCCCGTGGAGCGTACCCCCGAAGGGGTCGTGATCGTTACCTCCCGCCGGTCGAGCCGGACATTGGAGAGAATCACCCCGGCTCCGAGGTGCGCCTTGTAGCCGAGGATGCTGTCGCCGACGTAGTTGAAATGGGGAATCTGCGCCTCATCAAAAATGATGCAGTTCTTGAACTCGCACGAATTCCCAAGAACCGCCCCGTTGCCGACAATCACGTTTTCACGGATGTAGCACCCCGAGCGGATCTCGCACCCTTCGCCAATCCATGCCGGGCCTTTGATCATCGCCCCTTGTTCAATGACCGTCCCTTCGCCGATAAAGACGGCGTTGCTGATGAACGGCTTGCCGATCAAGCGCCCGTGGATCGCCGGTTTGAGCCGGAATTGCAGGTAACTGTTGATCTGCCGCAAGGCGTCCCAGACGTTGGTGGCATGTTCAAAGAGTGCCTGATGGTTGGTGCGCGAGAGGTCGACGTAGTCGGCAGCAGGGAAGAGGACGTTCATGAAGTTTTGCGCGAAAGTTTGGAGCCTTGTTTGGTATCTTTGATGGCCCAGCCGAGAGCATCGATCTCATCGCGAAGCCGATCGCTGGCTGCCCAATCTTTCGCCGCCCGGGCTGCCGTTCGGGCCTCCACTAGTTCCAGAATCGCTTTGGGAACGCTCTCAGTCTCCCTCGAAAAAGCTAGAACCGCATCAACCTGCTGCCACCACTCCAAAAGCGACGCCGCCTGCCCCGGCGTGATCGCCCCTTGATCGAGAAGCCGGTTGGATTCCCGGATCAGATCGAAGAGATGCCCGAGAGCGCCGGAGATATTAAGATCATCATCGAGCGCATTGAAAAACTCCTCTTGCGCCGGGTAGTCGAAAGCCTCCGGAGCGCCCGCAGCGTGTTCGCCAATCCGCGCAACCCATTCATCCAGCCGCGAGAGCGCCGTGCGCGCCCCGGCCAGACCGTCGAGCGTGAAGTTGAGCGAGAGCCGATAGTGAACGCTGATGAGCGCATAGCGGATCTCCCGCCCGGTCCACCCTTTGCCGAGCAGATCGCGCAGCGTGAAGAAGTTCCCGGCAGACTTCGACATTTTCTGCCCTTCGACCATCAGGTGGGCGCAATGAAGCCAGTAGCGGACAAATTGCAATCCTGTGCAGCATTCTGACTGGGCGATCTCCGCCTCGTGATGCGGGAAGATATTGTCGACCCCGCCGCAATGAATGTCGATCTGCGGACCGAGGAGTTGCGTCGCCATCGCGCTGCACTCGATATGCCAACCGGGTCGCCCCCGGCCCCAAGGGCTCTCCCAGACGACATCGCCATCGGCTTCGTCCCACGCTTTCCAGAGCGCGAAATCGCCAATGCTTTCCTTCTCGTATTCGTCGGAGTTGACCCGGCCACTCGGGCGCAGTTCCTCAAGGTTCAGGTGCGCCAGCTTGCCGTAATCAGGGAAGGAGCGCAGCCGGAAATAGACCGAGCGATCTTCGGCCTGATAAGCGAAGCCCCCTTCGATCAACCCGCCAATCATCGAGATCATCTTTTCAATGTAAACCGGGTCAGTCGCCGCCGGGAACGCGCCCGCCGGTTTGATCCGTAACGTTTGGAGATCCTCGAAAAAGGCTTCCTTGTACTTTTGCGTAAACTCCGCGAGCGGCAATCCGGCAGAGAGGCACCCCCGGATCGTCTTGTCATCGACATCGGTGAGATTCATCACCCGCTCGACCTCGTAGCCGCGCGATTCGAGGTGGCGCTGGAGGAGATCTTCAAAAATGTACGCCCGGAAGTTGCCGATGTGGGCGTAGTTGTAAACCGTCGGTCCACAAGTGTACATTTTGACCGCTCGCCCCGCAGGATCGAGGGGCCGAAAGGTCTCCAGAGTGCGGGAATAGGTGTTAAAAAAACGGATCGCCATGACTCAAGGGCGGGAGCCTATGACGTTTTCCCCGTTTTGACCGCACAAATCTAGCGCTGAAAGCTGAATTTTTTTCTAAGCCGTGATCGCTTCACGCCGTTGCGGGGCGAGCCGCTCACGCAACCGCTCGGCCAACCGGGAAACCAGGGAGCGATGCCCACGTTCGAAGAAGAAAACTTCCCGGGAACGTTTGCCGACCGTGTAGAGAATCAGGTTTTCGCTCAGAAAACGCGATTCATGCCCAGCCTTCGTGCCGCTCAACGGGAGCGAACGGGCGATAGCGCCACGCCATCCCCGGCTGACAAAATGGAGATGTTCCGGGTCATCGCGAAGGGCAACAAGGTAGCCGTGGGTGTTGGAGCGCAACTGGCGCGACCCGGCGGCAATGCACGGCGCAGCCCACTCGACGGCAAAGTCGTGCGGAGTGCTCCGGTTTTGAAGCTCGTGCAGGAGCGTGTCGACATCGGGCGGTAGCGCTACCGGGAGCCCGCCATCGGGTTCCAGCGTATCGGCGGGGGATTTGAGCTTGCGCCACGCCAGCCAAAGCCGGACTGAGACTGCCCGGTAAACCTTAGGTCCGAAGTAAAGGACCGCCACCACCAGTACGACCACCAGCCCGAGTGCCACCAGCGGGTGCAGGTGAATGAGCGCGAGGCCACCGATCACCGTGGCATCTTCCGCAACACTGAGGGCCACGTTGGAAAACGGCTCCGGTGATCCGTTGACGATCAGACGCGCCCCCGCTTTGAGGCTATGGGTCGAGAGAGCGACTCCACCGGCGAGCAATCCGGTGATGACATCAAAGACGGCATTGGGAGAGCCGAGCGCCGTCACGGCGAGGAAGGCTCCGCCGACTGGTCGGATCAGACTGTGGACGAGATCCCAGAGCGAATCGACCCACGGCACTTTGTCGGCAAAAAACTCCAACCCGTAGAGGATTGCCGCGATCGTGACAATCCACGGATCACCCAGAACGGCGAGCTGTTCGTACTGGGGGGAGAGGATGATCCACCCTTGCTGAATCGCCAGCCCGGCGGCGAAGACCGTCAGGTAGAGGTTCAACCCCGCCAGTGCTCCAAGCCCCAGCGCGGTCCCGAGGAGTTCCAACGTTTCCATCTCTCCCTTTTAGCACAAAATGCGATGGGAGCGAGCAGGAAGTGAGCACCGTTGCCGGAACCGGTTTTCCTTCAGGAGCAGGCGCTCCACCACCGCTATGACCCGGCCGGAGTCGGCTGCGGAGCGAGCAGCTTTTGGAGATGGGCGATCCACGCAGCGTTATTTGGGTGATCAGGGTACTTCTTGATCAAAGCAAACATCTCGTTAACGGCATGGTTGCGCTGGCCGAGAATGAGAACCTCCTGCGCCCGGGCCCAGAGAAGGTTCGGCTTGCCGACGTTGGCAAACTGTTCCATCTCGAAAGCCTGCCGCGACTCCGCGTGTGCCTTTTCTTCAAAGGCAATCCGCGTATCCCAGTAGCGTAGAAGCGCCGGGTCTTTCTTCTGGCGGAGCACCGGGAGGATGGTCTGCTGGTAGATCCCGTTGAGATTGCCCGCCGACGGCTCCCATTCTTTCATCCCCGAGATATGTGGGGTGATTTGATACCAGTTGGTAAAGATACTGTTAAGCACCGAGGCGCGGAAAAACTCCTGTCCCTGCACCTTGGGGCGTAGATCCTTGTCAGCGAGAACCTTGAGCACGTTCTCCGAATACTTGACGAGTTCCGGGAGGAGTTCCTCCGTGGTGGCCCCGAGGGCGCGGCGCAGGGTCAGCCCAAGGTATTGGAGATGGAAGCTGACGGCAGTCTGGAAGGCTTCGTCCCGCAAGCGATCGGCGTTGTTCTTCTTCCACTCCTGAAATTCGCCGCTGTTGCGCCCGGAGAACTGGGTGGCGCGGATCGCCTTTTCATAGAGAGAAGAGGCCGCGCTCCGGCCCCCCCCCGCCTGGGTGACTTCCTGCAACACCTGCCGGAGATGATGCTGCACCGAAGCGGCGTTTTTAGCCTGCATTTCTTCCAGCGCACGCAGGATGCCACGGACATCAGGCGGGGCGGCATCGTGGTGTTGCGCCACGAGCGGTTGGAGCGAAGTAAGGAGAAGAAGGAGGGTGAGGGAACGCTTCGTCATGGTATCGGGGAAAGTCGCAGGAAGTGAACCAGAAATCAGGCAGAGGGTAAACCTTCCTGTCGTCTTAGTTTAAAGAAAGAGGGACGAGCGCGGGTCGGGACGCCCCGAAATCGGCATTCCTTCGATGCGGAAGAGATCGGCAGGACGATCAGGATCGCTCTCGTCTGCGGCAGAAGTAATTGCGAGATCGCGCAGTTGCGGCCCGCAGAAAGCAGCGGAGGAGGTGGCGACGGCTGGCAGCTTCTGGCGATGGATGACTTCCCCTTCCGGATTGAAAATATAAAGCCCCTCCTCCTTCGCCGCCCAGCGAATCGAGTAGAGGTTGCCCTCCGTATCAGAAGTTAACCCATCGGGGTAACCGTCTGCCGGGGTGCCGACAAAGAACGGAGTCGGCTCGCCAAGCTGCCCAGTGGCGGCGTTGTAGGGGAAGCGGAAGATGGTGCGGCGCGTGGAGCAGACCCAGTAGAGAAAGTCATAGCCCGGGGAGAAGGTAATGCCGTTGGAAATCCCGGTGCCGGTCGCAACGCAGGAGAGACTTCCATCGAGGTCAACGCGGAAAAGCGCCCCGGAGTCGCCGCTCTTGCCGATCGTTCCGGCGAAGACACGCCCTTGTGGGTCCGCGGTGACGTCATTGAAACGGGTCGACCCGGCGTGTTCAAACGGAGCGACCACCCGGAGCGCGCTTCCGTCGGCTTCGAGTAGGGCGATGTCCCGCTCCCGGAAAAGGAGCAGACGCCCGTCGCGTTGCAGGGTGAAACCGCCAATTTGTTGTTCGCTCTCAAAGAAAAGGGCAGGGGCTTCGTTGCTCCCCCAGCGTTGGGCATAGAGGCGTCGCGTCGGGATGTCGGTCCAGAAGAGGGTTTCGCGTTCGGCATCCCACGTGGGACACTCGGCGAGTTGGCCACCGACTTTGAGCCACGGACGGGCAGGGGCAAGGGAAGAAAAAGCGCTCATATCGGCTCAGAGAAAGCGCCGGGGCGGAGCATTTCGTCAAGCCGGAAGCATTTTCCTTTTCATCCCGGGAGCCAATCGGCCACACTCCCGGGAGGGGGGAACTGTTCCCCGCTCTTTGTTCTGATGAAACACTCTTCTCTCTTCGCACTGTTACTGTTGCTGGTTCTCACTCTCCCGGTCTTTGCCACCGGGAAGGAAGAACCGGCCCGTGCCATCCTGATTCTCGACGCTTCCGGGAGTATGTGGGGCAAGGTCAAAGGGAAACCAAAGATTGAGATCGCCCGAGAGGTCGTCCGCGATCTGCTGGCGAACTGGAACCCGTCGCTCCACCTCGGCCTGATGGTCTACGGCCATCGGAGCAAGGGGGATTGCAATGACATCGAACTCCTTATCCCCCCCGGCCCGGTTGATAAGGCCGCCTTTCTCAAAGCAGTCGAAGGGTTGACCCCCAAGGGGAAAACGCCGCTGACGGATGCCGTCCTCGCTGCTGCCGCCGCCCTCCGCTCCACCGAGGAAAAGGCGACCGTGATCCTTGTAAGCGACGGCTTGGAAACCTGCGGTAAAGACCCATGCGCCGCTGCCGAGCAGTTGGAAAAGGAAGGGTTTGATTTTACGGCGCATGTCGTCGGGTTTGATTTGAGCGAGGCGGATCAGAAGGCGATCCGCTGCCTCTCGGATAAGACCGGGGGGGCGTTTGTGGCGGCCTCCGATGCCGCTTCGTTGCGTAAAGCTCTGGAGGAAGTGGTCGAGAAAACCGTGGCCCCCACGCCAACCCCTGAGCCGAAGCCGACACCGACTCCAACCCCTCAGACTCCGAAGGTCACCTTCCGCACTTTGCTTGGCGAAGGGGGCGAAGCGGTTGAGCCGTTTTATACGATCACCAATGCTGAGGGAAAAATGGTCGCTCGTGGAACTCGTTCGGATTTTCCCATCGAATCGGGGACTTACACCGTCGAGTTGAACTACGAGAATAACAAGCAGAAGGAGACGATCGAGGTCAGCGAGGAGAACCGCGAGTTCACCTTTATCGCCGGGCTTGGCCGGCTGACGCTCAAAACGCTCGTCGATGAAGGGGGCGAAGAGGCAGAGGTCTATTACACAATCTATGAGGCTCCTCAGGGAGAGATCGGCAAGCGCAACCGCGTGAAGGCCGGTTCCTCCTCGAAGTTCAGCCTCCCTGCCGGGAAATATCTGGTCGAGTCGAAATGGGGGCAAGCGGTGGTGGAGAAAGAGGTGGAGATCGAAACCGGTAAAACCGTGGAGGTGATCTTGAGCCTCGAAGCCGGTCTGCTGGTCGTCAAAGCGACCGCTACCGAAGGCGGGGAAGAGGTCAGCGCGTTCTACACCATCTCCGGGAAGGCAAAGCTCGACGGCTCGCGCCCCCAGATCGCCGCCAGTTCCAATGGAACCTTCCGACTGCCTGCCGGGTCGTACCACGTCGAAGCACGCTGGGGTGCTGCGCGGACGACGCAAGAGGTGACAGTCAAGCCGGGTGAACGGAATGAGGCCGTCCTCGCCCTCGGGGCCGGGGTGTTGGAACTGGCCGCCGCCGATCCGAAGGACGGGGCTCCGTTTGTGGAAATTTTCGAGGCCGCTTCCGGGTTGGAAGGAAAGGCCAAACGGGTCGCCTTCGGTTCGGCCAAAGAGCAGTACCTCCCCGCCGGGCGCTATCGCGTCGAAGCGAAGCTCAAAGGGGGCAAGGCGAGCACCGAAGTCGAAGTGCAAGCGGGCCAGCGTGTCAAAGCGACCTTGAGTGCTCCCCAACCGTAACGTTTTTATATGTGGAAAGGCCGATTTAAGACCGATACAGCGCAACTCCTCCAGAGCTACAGCGAGTCCATCTCCTTTGACTGGCGTCTCTACCGTCACGACATCGAGGGCTCCATCGCTCACGCCACGGCGCTCGTCGCCGCTGGTTTGCTCAAAGAGTCGGAACTGGAGGCGATCCGTTTCGGGTTGCTCTCCATCCGTACGGAGATCGACGCTGGGAGCTTCCAGTGGAAGGAGGAACTCGAAGATGTTCACATGAACATCGAGGCCGAACTCACCCGCCGCATTGGCGACGCCGGGGCGAAGCTCCACACCGCCCGTAGCCGCAACGATCAGGTCGCCCTCGATATTCGTCTCTACCTGCGCGAAGAGGTCGATGCGATCACGGCGCTCCTGCGCGATTTAAGCCGCAGCCTCGTGGAACTGGGCGAGCGTTATCACGATGTCGTCATCCCCGGTTATACCCACTTGCAACGGGCGCAGCCGGTCTTTTTCGCTCATCACCTGTTGGCGTATGTCGAGATGTTCGGGCGCGATGCGGAACGGCTCGCTGATGCCCGCAAGCGGATCAACGTCCTCCCGCTCGGCTCGGGCGCGATCGCCGGATCGACGATCAATCTTGACCGCGAATTGATCGCGCGGCTCCTCGATTTCCCGGCGATCACGCAAAACAGCATGGATGCCGTCAGTGATCGCGACTTCGCCGTTGAACTCCTTGGCGCCCTCGCTCTGATCGGGATTCACCTCTCGCGTCTGAGTGAAGATCTCATTCTATGGGCCTCGGCAGAGTTCGGTTTTGTGGTGATCTCGGATGCCTACACTACCGGTTCAAGTCTGATGCCGCAGAAGAAGAACCCCGACGTCGCCGAATTGACTCGCGGCAAAAGCGGGCGGTTGGTCGGCAACCTCGTTTCGCTTCTGACCACGCTCAAGGCGCTTCCGATGACCTACAACCGCGACATGCAGGAGGATAAGGAGCCGCTCTTTGATTCCATCGACACGGTGAAGGCAGCGCTGGAGATCTACGCAGCCATGATGCGCGGCGTGGAGGTCAATCGTGCTCCGGCCGCCGCAGCCGTGGAGGATTGGAACCTGCTGGCGACTGATGTGGCCGATTACCTCGTCCTGCGTGGCGTCCCGTTTCGCAAGGCGCACGAGATCGTCGGCAAAAGTGTCGCGCTCTGTCTGGAGCGCAAAGTCGGCTTGAGCGATCTTTCGCTGGAGGATTACCGGGCGCTCTCACCCGCTTTTGAGGACGATCTCTACGGTATCCTCAACGTCCAACGTTCGCTGGAAGCGCGCACGAACCCCGGGGCTCCTTCCCCCGCCAATGTCGCAGCGCAACTCGCCCGCTGGAAGGCCGCGCTGGCATAAGCCCGACATTTCATGGGGCGATTTCACCATCTCATTAAGGAGGGCGACGGCTGGGCGACGCTGGAGAAGAGCACCCTCTTCTCCAACGCCCATTTGGAGGTGCGGCAGGTCCGCCGGGCCACGCCGAGCCGCCCTGATGGGGTGAACTGGAGCGTCGTCCACCGCAAGGCGGCGTGCGTCGTCGCCCCGCGTTTGCCCGATGGGCGCTTCCTCTTGATCCGGCAGGAGCGGGTTCCGATCTGCCAATCGCTCTGGGAATTCCCCGCCGGTCAGGTCGAAGCCGCCGACGGCGGGGAGGAGTTACTCAAAGCGACGGCCCTGCGCGAGTTGCAGGAGGAGAGCGGCCATCAACCCGGCCCACAGGGGGAGCTTCGTGCGTTGGGGCATTTTTTCCCTTCATCCGGGGTGATGGATGAATGCTCTTTTCTTTTCCTCGCGACGGAAGTCGACCCGACTCCCCTCGGGCAACGCCCGGATACCGGTGAGGCGATCACCGCCTGCCGCCCCTTTTCCGTTGGCGAACTCCATGCTATGATCGCCGGTGGTGAGGTCCGCGACGCCAACACGCTCGCCACTTGGGCGCGGCTTTGTGCCATGGGGTTGATTGATTTTCCTAAAGCCCACGATCGTATGCACCGAACATGCTAGACCGCTTTTTCCAGTTCCGCGAACAGAGCGACGATGTAAAACCGTTTCTCTCGCATCTCGAAGATCTTCGTTGGATGTTGATGAAAATCGCCATCACCATTGTGGTCTGCATGATGGGCGCTTTCGGTTTTCGCGGCACGCTGGTCTCCATTGTGCAGGCGCCCTTGGCGAAGATCGACCCTGATCTCGTCTCCAAGCTCCAGACCCTTGGCGTGGCCGATTCGCTGACGATCTCCCTCCAACTCGCTTTCTACGCCGGGCTGGTGATCTCCTTCCCGCTCCTTCTTCTTTTTGTTGCACAGTTCGTCGTCCCGGCATTGACCCGTAAGGAGAAAAAGATGGTTTTTCCCGTGATCGCCGCCGGGTCGCTCCTTTTCATGGCAGGGGTTTCGATTGCTTATTTCTTTATCCTGCCGCAGACCTTGCGCTTCTTTTTTCAGGATGCGCAGTCGCTCGGTTGGGCGCCGACTTGGACCGTGCGTGAATATTTCTCCTTTGTCACTCACCTGACGCTCGCGTTTGGCCTCGCCTTTGAACTGCCGATTGTGGTGGTGACGCTCGTTTCTCTCGGGATTCTCTCCTTCAAATTCCTCCACCAGACACGGCCCTACGCCATTGTGATGAACCTGATGCTCGCGGCCCTGATCGCGCCGACTCCCGATGTGATCACCTTCCTCTCCATGGGGCTGCCGATGTGTCTGCTCTACGAATCGTGCATCTGGATCGCTTGGTTTATCGACCGGAGGCGGGAGCGAAGGCTGGCTATTGAGTCCGAACCAGCATAGAATCTGCTTCGATCCCCCTTTAAGCCCATCCCCATGAACCGATCACGTCTCTCCCCGATTCTCGCCCGTTGCGGGGCGGCGGCTCTCGCCTGCTGGTGGCTTGGCAGCGTTGTCGTCAGCGCACAGGCAATTCCCAAGAAGCCGGAGGAGGCCGATGACGCCGCGCTCAAGGCGATTGATGAGATGCGCGTGCTCGAACCGCAACTCCCTCGTCCCGATAATATCCCGATGGCGGTCGGTCCGGGGTCGATGACGCTCTCCCGCGCCGTGGAGATCGCCGTTGCCAACAATACGACCATGCAGACCCGGCGCGAGAGCGTGCGCCATATTGCCATGAACTACGTCGCCACCCGGCGTGGTTACGGCCCGCAATGGCGTGCGACGATGTCGGCCTCCCGGCGGGAGGTGGCGAGTAGTTTCAACGAATTTCGCACTGCGCAGCAATACACCGAGTCGCATCAACTGATCGGCGTGACGCAGAAACTTCCATTTGGCGGGGCCATTTCCGCCGATGTCGGCGGGGCGTTCACTCAGTATGAAAGCCGCCCGGGTGACTACGCGCCGAGCGCGAGCATCTCGCTCACCCAGCCGCTACTGCGTGGGGCGGGGTATGATCTTTATAAAGAGCCGCTGGAGGATGCGCGGCTGCGTCTCCTCGACGCCTTGCGCTCCTACAAATTGCAGTTGGAGGATTTCACCATCAGCATCGTCTCCGATTATCTGACGTTGCAGAATATTGAACAGAAAATCGCCAACACCCGCCAGCGGGCAGAGGCGTTTGACCACCTCGTCAAACGCAGTCAGGCGTTCTTCGAACTCGGGCTGGAATCGGAGATTGAAGTCTTGCGGGCAACTCAGGAAGCGCTCCAATCCCGACAGGAGTTGATCGATCTGGAGTACGATCTCGCCAACCGGCGTGAGGTTTTTGCCATCACCTTGAATCTCCCCCCGGATGCGAAGATCGAATTGGTCCATTTTAATTACCCCAACGGTGGCGATCAGGTCTCCTATGAGTTCGACCGGGAGAAGACCGTCGCCGAAGCGCTGGCGGCCCGTCCCGATCTCCAAAGCGCCGCCGATAGCGTGGAGCAGAGCCGCCGCAAGCTCAAGCTTGCCAAGCGTAACCTCCTCCCCGATCTCGGCCTGAATCTCTCCGCTAATGCCCGGAACGCCAGTCTGCGCAGCAACGATACCCAGATCCGCGAAGAGTACGTCGCCGGGATCACCCTCTCGCTTCCGCTGGAGCGGACCCGTGAGCGGCTTCAACTCTACGGCGCGTGGCAGACCGTGCAGCAGGATGAACGGGCGCTTACCATCGCCCGCTCCAATATCGTCGCCGCTGTGCATCGGCGGATTCGTCAAATTGAGAGCATCGAGAAAGCGCTGGAGTTGCAAGGGTTGGTCGTCGCTAATGCCCAAAAGACGGCTCGCATCGCCGCCTTCCGCTTTGAACGCGGCGAGGCCTCCAACCGCAGTCTGATTGATGCCCAGTTGATTGAGAGCCGCGCCGTCAATCGCAACCTCGATTTGCAACTCTCCCGCTACCTCGCCTTTCTTTACCTCAAACGCGACACCGGGCGCTTGCAGATCCGCCCCCGCTTTGTCCCGTAATTGCTTTGCTTCCCATGCGCACCCTTCCTTTGTTGACGCTGCTGGTGGTTCAGGCTGCCTCCCCGCTTCTGGCTGATCCGACCCCGGCTGCTCCTGCCGCGACTCCGGCCCCCAAAGCCGCTACGCCGCCCCCTACGCCAACCCCGGCCCCGACACCTGCACCCACGCCGCCTCCCAAGCCAAAGAAGCGAGTGCCGATCATCGCGCCGCTACAGGGGAAAGTGATTTTGCAATATCTCCACCCGGCCAAAACCCCGGTCCATAAGGGGGAGATCATCGCCGTGTTTGACTCCCTCCACACTCTCTCTCAGGTTGAGGAAGCGCGTGCCCGCCATCGGGAAAGCGCCGCCGCCACCCGCGCCGCTACCGCCAAAGTCGCCGAGGCGGAGACCGCGCTCAAAGCCGCTCGGGAAGTCGGGCAGGAGCAGATCACCGCGACGGAACGGGCGCGGTTGCGTTATCTGGAGGGGGATGCTCCGATTACGGAACTCAACCTGACACTCGCCCTTCAGGATGCCGAAACAGCTTTCGCCCAGCAGAACGACCGCTTTGAAGCACGCGACAAGCTTCTCGCCGAAGGGTTTATCCAAAAGGTCGAATACGATCGCGAGGGGGATCGTCAGAAACGCGCGGAACTCGCCCTGAAAGTCGCCCGGGCGCGGTTAGCCAATTTCCAGCGCTTTGAGAAGGCGCATGCCCTTGAGCAACACGACAAGGCGGTTCAAGATAAAACCGTGGCGCTCGAAGCCAAAGTCACCGAAGCAACCGCCAAGCTGGAGGCAGCCAAGCGCGAAGTGGTCACCGCAAAGAAGCGGGAGGCCGAGGCGCAGGCAGCGCTGGAAGCTGCTGAAACCGTGCTGGCGGCTACCGTGCTACGTGCTCCCGAAGAGGGGGTCTTCCTCCCCGGAGATCCGGCGCAACCAGAACACCCCGTTGCCCGCGGAGAGTTCGTCTCCGGCGGGCAGGTGCTCGGGGTGATCGAACGGTGAGGAGCAGAACGGATCAAACTCCAGCGACTCAATAACAACACCCGCGCAGGTCAATCGGCCAGACGTCGGTGACGACGCCCTCTTCAACGACGAAGAAGTGGTCGAAGAGGTTCACGGTCGGATCACAATGCGAGGTGATCAGCGTGAGCAGATCGCCTGTTTTCAGGGCGGCGATCGCCTCCGGTGGGCCGGAGATTTTGCCATACTCATCGCCAAACCATTCGTAGGTGAGCAGCGCATCCCCCTCTTGCTCGACCAGCGGAGTCGGGCCATCGCTATAGACCGCTTTCAACCCGGCGTCGATCGTGACAAACCCGGCGTGTTGGGTGCTCATGACGCGAGTGCGCAGCTTGAGCGCGGGATCGAAACCCCAGCGGGTTCCGACCGAAGGTTCCACCGCCAGATAATCGGCATCCATTAACGGGTAGCTACCCGGTTGCACTTCGGTGATCGCCTCCAGCGTCAGGTCGAACTCGAAGGAGCCAGTCCCGCTGGTGGAGAGGATGCGGACCTCGTCGCTCCTTAGCCTTTCAAAAGTCTCCACGGCAAGCGCCATGCACGCGAGGCTCGCCTCCCGCCGCGTTTCGCGGGAGGGGTAGTGTTGCAAGTGTCCGGCATACGCTTGCACGCCAACCATCTGCAAATGGGGGAGCCGGGCGAGCCGTTCGGCCAGCGCGAGCGCCTTCTCCGGAGGGACGCCGGTGCGGTGCTGGCCGACGTCGAGATCGAGCAGGAAACGGAGCGGTGGCCCGTCAGTTTCGCTCAGGAGCCGGGAAATGCTCGTGGCGTTGGTTTCGTCATCCAGCGTGATGAGGATCGACTCCCCCCGTGCCACACACCGCGCCAGCCGTTCATGCGCCTCGCGGGAAACGATCGGCCCGGTGACTAACACTTCGCCAATCCCTGCTTTGAGTAATCCCTCCGCTTCGGAGAGTTTCGCCGCGCAGATCCCAACCGCTCCCCGGCGGATTTGTTCCCGCGCCAGCCGGGTGCATTTATGGCTTTTGGCATGGGCGCGGAGTTGCCGCCCCGCCCGGTCGATCAAATCCTGCATCCGGGTGAGGTTGGCTTCGAGCAGTGGGCGCTCCAGCGTGAGCGACGGCGTCGGCAGATCGTCGACAGGGCGACCGATCAAGGCGAGGAGAGAGGCGGGTGCGGTTTTCATCACTTAGGAGGCCTGTTAACACAACGACTCAAATCGGCGTAAAAGGCGCTTTTTGGCCCAAAACGGCGCTCTTCAGGCGTCCGAATCCCGATTCGGCCACCTTCATCACCCCATTTTTGGCTTAAAAATCGCTCTTTTATCTTCATTTCTCGTTATGTTAAAAGGCCCTAAAAAAACGGCATGAACCGGGCTGACGACCTCCAGCACCATTTCCTGCCCGAAAAGTTCCACATATCGCTCCCGCAATGCTTTGATACGGGCGTGCTGTTCGGGCGTGGAGGGGTGGACGATCCGCAGGATCTTCGTTTGTTCACGCACGATCGCGCCGCTTTGGGTCCGCCATTGCCCTTGCCCATCCATCAGCGTCAACCCATCAGGGAATCGCGGGGTGACTTCCGTGGCGACAAATCGCTCCCATTCCCGCTGGGAGACCGTGCCGCCCGATGGCTTATTAAACCCGAAGTAAAGCTCCGACATCACCATCTTTCCCTGCGGCGAAGCGGGAGGCGTCGAACAAGCCGGGAGCGCCGCGAGCAACGCGGTAAAAAGGAGGCAACGGAGTGAAAGCGAGGCCGTCATGATGGTGCCAATCAGACCACGGTCGAGGCCCTTGAACAATGAAATTAGGAGAGCTTTCGTCGCGCTTGCCAACCGGCTTAAAAACGGGAACGATCCGCCCCATGCCCTTCTTCCTGCGTCTGCTCGGTTTGATGTTCGTGGCGGTCACCTTTTGCCACGCTGCTCAACCGTTGACGGTGACCGGTAGTTCGACCCCGGAGCTTTACCTCGAAGAGAGCGAGGAGCTGATCATGCTCGGCAACGCGCAGATCGAGGTGCATTTCGACCGCAAACGAGGCGGCGTGCTGTGCGCGATCGTCGATAAACGTCAAGAAACCCGTTACGCCCTTGAGGGGCAGAAGATTCAGGGCGAGTGGGTCGCCGAGTTGGAGCAAGGGGCGCTCACAGCGGCGACGATGGAGTACGAAGGGGGAACCGGCGAGTTGGATGGGGCGCAGGCAGTGCTGACACTCATCAGTCGTGGCCCGATGGGACGGCTGATCCATACCTACCGTCTGCGCAGCGAGGGTGATCTTCTTAAAAGCCAATGCCGCGTCGAGGCGGAGCAACCTTTTCTACTCAAAACAGTCCGTTTCGCGCTTGAGCATCTGGTGCTCGATGACGATCTCGCTCAGAACGAATATCTCTACCCGCCCACATGGCTCCATTTGATGCGGGGACCGGTCGCCGGGAGCACTTGGGAGGTGATGAACCAACGCTATATCTATGGTGTTCAACAGCCGACCGATAAGCTAATGCTCCCCTTTGTCATGCTCCACCAGCGCGAAACAGGGGCGGCGATTGCTCTCGCGGCGTTCAATTCACAGGCCAAAGTCCTCGTGGGTGCTGTCGGTGGGGAGGCGGGACGGTTGCAGGGGGAGTTTTTTCATTTCCGAAAGTTGACCGCTGCTCAAACACAGGAAGCGGGAACGGTTTGCCTAACCTTTCCGCAAGGCGGGTGGAAGGCGGCGTTTACCGCTCAGCGGACGATGCTCATGGAGGAAGTGGGGTATCGCGCGCCCAAGACGCTCCCTGCTCTGGTTAAAGATCTGGTGATCATCTGGCACGGCATCCCTGGGGTCGGCGTCATGCACTATGATGATCTCGCCAAAGACCTTGGGATGCTCCATGAGGTCGGGGCGAACGCCGTGATCGTCGGTGGAAAGGTCTGGGCCTGTCCCGCGACCGGAAAGGGGGAGGGGACAATCCTTGACTATATCCCGGTGCCGCAAAACGGGCGCGTCGTCCCGGGGGAAGATGTCGGGGGCGCGGAGGGGTTTCACCGGCTCGTAACGCGCGCGCATGAACTAGGGATGAAGCTTTTCGCATGGGGGCCAGTCTCCATGGCAGGGATCGCCCGCCAGTCGCAGGAGGCAACCAAACAGCCCGATTGGTGGATTTACAAAGAGGATGGGAGTTTCAATGACTGGTATTCCTTCATGGCTCCCGCCAATCCCCAGGCAGTAGGGTGGCGGCGGTTCGTGGCGGAAAACGTCCGGCAACTCCTCACGGAGTATCGTCTCGACGGCTTCTGGCTCGACTCCTCATGGCAGGATCATCAACTCAACGCCAAAGCGGTTGATGGATGGCAAGGGGCACCCAACGGGGCGAAGTACTCGCTGCTTGATGAAATCGTCGCTGCGGCGAAAGCGGTCAACCCGGATGCCGTGATGATGGGTGAAATCGCCGGGGCCGAAGCGATGAGCCGGCTCGATCTTGCCTACCTTCAGGTTCACGGGATCTGGCCTGCGATTGACCCTTCACTGGTGCAGGAGATGATCGAGGCGCAGGAACTTTGCCGCCTGCCCGGCGTGAGGCCCTTCGGACAGATTGAGCTGGGTCAGGGGTTCTATCCTGAACTGGGGGATGCCACTTCGCGCGAGCTTGCCGATCGCTACAGCGATAGCTGGATTGCCAAGACTTTTCTGGTCAGCACCATGGAGCGTGTTCCGGTCTATTTTGGGATGAACTGGGGGTTAGCGATCTTAAAGCAGGCGTCGCCGGAAGGCTCGCCAGAGGAACCGGCGGTGGCCAAAGCGCTGCACGAGCGTGCGCTTTACACGCGCTGGTACGAGCAACTGCGCCGGATCAATAGCGTCCGCTCGACGCACCGCGTTCTGATCGACGGCGCGACTCATTTTGACGAAGTTGAAGCTAGTCAACCCAATGTCGTCCACTTCGTCCGCGCCACCGAAACCGATGCCGCCATCGTCCTCCTCAACGCGGGTAAAGAACGGGAGGAGGTCGCTGTAAGCCTCAAAAAGGCGGAGCGTTTCGGTGTTAAACCTAGCGAACGCTACCGGGTCGTCAATCTGATGAACGGCGAGGCGCTTGGGAAGGACGGTGAAACATCGTGGAGCGGGGAAGCGCTGCTTGCTTCCGGCCTGACTCTCTCGCTGGAGGGGTATGAGGGGGCCGTGCTGACGATTACCCGGCTTGAAGCGCCGCATGGCCAATCACAAACTGCGGCTGCTCGCGCGGGATCACCCGGCGGACTTCCTGCGCCACACTCTCGACCGTAGCGCCGACCGGTTCGATCCCTTCCTCGCGACAGGCAGTGGCGATCGCGTTAAGGACCTCCTCAAAGTTGCGGCTCACCCGGTCGTCGGGATTGGAGAAATCGTTATCATTATGCGTGACGACGACTAGCGTCGGCACGGCGGGCTGGCGTGCGCGGAGTTGGGCGATCAGGTTGCGGGCGATGGTCGGGTAGTCAGCCTGCTGATAATCGGGGCGAAGATCGCGGTAAAAGCTGCGTCCATCACGCTCCTCGGGCTGCGAGAGATCGACCGAAAGGGGGAGGTTGACGAAATCGAGATGGCCCGGCATCTGGCGGAAGGAGGCGTTGCCGTAGTGGGGATCATTCGGCGCGCCGCTCCAGATCGCATAGAGATCGGGGTACATTCTGCCGGGGCAGGAGATCGACCCGCCGCGAAACCCGAGGCGTGTAAGAACCGGGAAGGTGGCATCATTGGCTGAGAACGTCCCGGGGCGGAAGTAGCGCGGACGGCTGCCGAGCGCTTCGCTCCAGATCGCACTCGCTTCGGAGATGAGAACGGTCTGTTCAAGTTCACTCAACGCGCCGAAGTGAGTGCGGAAGCGGGTGTTGCGGATTTTGTAGGGATGGATATGGAGGCCGAGGCACGCCCCCGCGCTTTGCCAGCGGAGGAAAAGCTCCGGGTGCGCCTGTGCCGTCTCGGGATGGATAAAGAAGGTGAGCGGAAAACCGCGTGCCGCCGCCCTTTGGGTGAAGGCTTCAATGAAGCGGGCGCTCTCTTCATAAGTAATCGGCCCGCTGGTCGCTTGCGTGGCCCCTTTAGCCGAGCGAATGGGCTCGCAATCCATCGTCAGCACGACAAAAAGTTTTTTCATGTTGGCGTTGCAGGATAGGGAATGGCAACGGTGGCATCTTCCGGTTTTTTGATGAAAGATGGCGATTTTTTGATCTTCTCCCCGAAGAGTTATTCTCGGGCGATGGGTAGGCTTTTGCCAATCAAACGCCCGAGCCACAGGTAAAAAGCGAGAGTAAAAAGGATCGAGAAGATGGCGACGACCGGATGATCTTCGGTACAGGCGTTCTCGTCGCTGAAAGCTAGTAGTAGGCTCATGGCCGGAAGGATGACGGCGAGGGCTGCAAGAGAGAGCCGTACGAAAACCACCCATCCCAGAGCGAAGAACTTGCAGAGGAAGAGATCGCCGAAGTGACCGCCGTTCTTCCATCGCAGATACCATAGCCCAAACGCGGTGATCGTCAGTTCGATCGGGATCACAAAAGGGCTCCACGGACTGGGTTCCGTCGGCTCGGTATAAGAAAGAGCGTAACTGAGCGTGGTCAGCAACGTCATCAGGACAAAGTACGGTCCCACTTCGCTCTCTTTGAAAGTACTTGTACGGAATTGGTGAATCAGCGGTTTGGCGGAGAGGAATTGCATAGGTAGGGGATGATGATCGTCTCTTATTGGCGTTACGGCTTCTCCGGAGGTTTCAAATCAGGAGAGGAAATGGAAGGATGCCCCGTGAGCTTGAACTCGCATCGGTCTCTCCCGGGGGAGATCCGGAAATGCCAGCTTTGATAACGCCATTGCGTCCACTGATCGTCGGAAGGGAGCGATTCCAGTCGGGAGACAAACGCATCGAAATCCGCCGGATCAAACCGGAACTCCCCGCGCGAGCGGTTCGTGTCGAGGTCGTTGCGCATCGTGATCGCTCGTGCCGAAGCAGGAGTCAGCTCCGGGAGCCATCCGCGTGCAAAGATCTTCTCTGCCTGCGCCTCTGCACGGGTAGCATAGGTGAGCGGCACGGAGGGTTCACACGCGCACAAAAGCGAAGCTGCCAAAACCGGGGGGAGGAGAAAGCGTCCGTTCACTTCCCCGATCCTCCCTTCCGGGCCGGGAAATGGCAATCCCGGATTCCACCCCGCGCCGAGCCGGTCACTCGCCGCTTTTTCCCATTGCAGAAACGGGGGCTTTTCCTTTGAATGACCGGGCCGTCATGACGACTCCATCTCACTCTCTCCAACCGCCGGTTCCCTCCGCCCAGCTCCTGCTCGATGGCGCCGGGATCGACCGGATTTTGCGCCGGATCGCCAATGAAATCATTGAGGAAAACAGCGACCTCGATCGCCTCGTCCTCGTCGGCATCCCGTCGCGCGGGGTGGAAGTCGCCAGCCGCATCGCTGCGCAGATTGAGAAAGTCGAGGGACGCAAGGTTGAGACCGGCGTGATCGACATCTCGATGCACCGTGATGATCTGCGCCTGCGCCCGCGTCTTTCCGCGATGGTCCCTTCGCATCTCCCGACCGACGGCCTCTCCCAACGCACGCTGGTCCTTGTCGATGATGTCCTCTTCTCCGGCCGGACCTGCCGCGCTGCCATGGACGCCATTCACTCCTTCGGCCGTCCGGCGCGGATTCAATACGCCGTCCTCATTGACCGGGGGCATCGTGAATTGCCGATTGCCGCCGACTACATCGGCAAGGAAGTCCCGACCGCACCGGGCGAGCGGGTGTTCGTCCGCTTTGAGAAGGTCGATCAGGTCCCCGATAGCGTCTGGATCAGCAAATTGTAATTTTCTTATGCTCTGGACCCGAAAAGATCTGGTCTCCCTCGGCGAACTCTCTGCCGAAGAGATCCTCCATTTGCTCGAAACCGCCGCCGCCTTCAAACAGGTCGGCACGCGCGACATCAAGAAAGTCCCCGCCCTGCGCGGCAAGACGCTGGTCAACTTCTTCGCCGAGCCCAGCACGCGCACCCGCATCTCCTTTGAGCTGGCCGCCTTCCGCTTGAGCGCCGACGTCGTGAACATGGCCGCGAGCGGTTCAAGCCTCACTAAAGGGGAGACGCTCAAGGATACCGCGCGTAACCTCGAAGCGCTCCTCGCCGACATCATCGTCCTTCGCCACTCCTCCGCCGGGGCTGCGAAGTTCCTCGCCGAGCGGCTTGAAGCCAGCGTGATCAACGCCGGTGACGGCGCCCACGAACACCCGACGCAAGGGTTGCTCGACACCTTCACTATTCAGGAAAAGAAAGGGAAAATCGCCGGGCTGCACGTCGCCATCATCGGTGACATCCTTTTCTCCCGCGTCGCCCGCTCCAACATCCATTCGCTCACCAAGCTCGGGGCAAAAGTCACGTTGGTCGGCCCGAGCACGCTGGTACCGCGCTGGTTTGAGGAGATGGGAGTCGCCGTGAGCCATCGCCTTGATGAAATCCTGCCTCAAGCCGATGTCGTCAACCTCCTGCGTATCCAGCAGGAGCGCCAGCGCAAGGAATATTTCCCGAGTCTGGGCGAATACACCTCCCTCTTTGGCCTGACGCGCGACCGCGCCCGTCTGCTCAAAGACGACGCGCTTATCATGCACCCCGGCCCGATCAACCGGGGGGTGGAACTTGATAGCGGCCTCGCGGATTGCGGGCGCAGCGTCATTCTCGATCAGGTCACCAACGGGTTAGCCGTCCGCATGGCTGCCCTCTTCCTCTGCGCACGGGCCGCACGCCCCTCCCTTTCATGAGCCATTCTTTTCTCCTCCGTAACGGTCGTATCATCGACCCTGCCAATCGCCGTGACGAAGTCGCCGACCTCGCTGTCAAAGAGGGCCGCATCGTCGATCCCGCCTCCCTTGCCGGGGTGGAGCACGAAGTCATCGACGCCACCGGGCTGGTCGTCGCCCCGGGCCTAATTGACCTCCATGTCCACTTCCGCGAACCGGGTCAATCGGCCAAGGAGACGATCGCCACCGGAGCCCGGGCAGCCGCAGCAGGCGGTTTCTCCACCGTCGTCTGCATGCCGAACACCTCCCCTTCGATCGACAACGCGAGCGTCGTCAACTGGGTGCAGGACAAAGCGCGGGATGAAGCGATCATCAACGTGCTGGTTAGCGGAGCGCTCACCAAAGGGATCGCCGGGGAGGAACTCGCCCCGATCGGCGCCATGGCCAAGGCCGGGATCGTCGCCCTCACCGATGATGGTCATTGTATCCAGAACCATGAACTGATGCGGCGCGCCCTTGAATACGCCCGGATGTTCGACCTCCCGGTGATGGACCATTGTCAGGATTACAACCTCGTCGGCAAAGGGGTCATGAATGAAGGGTATTGGAGCACCGCGCTCGGCCTGCCCGGTTGGCCCTCGCTCGGGGAGGAGATCATCGTCCAACGCAACGCCCTGCTCGCCGAATCGACCGGCACGCCGATCCATTGCCAGCACCTCTCCGCCGGGGGGAGCGTCCCGATCCTCCGAGCTGCGCGGGAGCGTGGCGTCCCGCTCACCGGGGAGATCTGTCCGCACCACATCGCGCTGACCGACGCCTCGGTTGCCTCCTTTGATACCAATTTCAAGATGAACCCGCCGCTGCGGACCGAGCGCGACGTCGAGGCGTTGATCGAAGGGGTCGCCGACGGGACGATCACCATCCTCGCCAGCGACCACGCGCCCCACTGCGATTTTGAAAAGGAGGTTGAGTTCGACCAAGCCCCCTTCGGCATCCTCGCACTGGAGACGGAACTGGGCCTCTTCCTCGACATCCTCGTCCACAAGCGCAAGGCGATCTCCCTTTCCCGGTTGATCGAACTCTACACCATCAACCCGGCCCGGTTGATCCGTAGCGATCGCGGTACGCTTTCCATCGGTGCCGTCGCCGACATCACCCTGATCAACCCTGATCTGGAGTGGACGGTCGATAAGGAAGCCTCCTTCTCGCGCTCGCGCAACACCCCTTTCCACGGTTGGGAGTTGAAAGGGCGCGCCGTGCGGACCATCGTGGGTGGCAAGAGTGTCTGGAGCTTGTAGAGAAGCGCATTGCCAAGCGGCCCCGGGCCGTTTACAGATGACCCCCGCTTTCCATGTCGCAACTTACGGCTTCCACTTCCACCCCGGCCACCCGCCCGTTGGAGCGGGTTGTCGCCAAGGCCAAATTCTTTTTTGAGGGGGAGAATAAATTCTTCCTCAAAGGGGTCACTTACGGGCCGTTCCGCCCGAATGCGGATGGCGATTTTCTCCCCTCACCCGAACAGGCGGCGAGGGACTTTCAACTCATGGGAGAGTTGGGGGTCAACATCATCCGCATCTACCACGTCCCGCCGAAGTGGTTCCTTGATGTCTGCCGCGAGCATCGCATTCGCGTGATTATCTCGATCCCGTGGGCCGAGCATGTCGAGTTCCTGAACGATCGCAAGATCCGCAAGGAGATCATCCGAACCACCCGGGAAGCGGTCGAGCGCAACCGGGGCCATGAGGCGATTTTCGCCTATCTGGTTGGCAATGAGATCCCGACGACGATGGTCCGCTGGCTCGGGGCCAAGCGGGTGACCGATTTTGTCGAACACCTCATCAACGTCGCCCGGGATGCCGATCCCGGCCCGCTCTATTCGTACGCGAGCTATCCGCCGACGGAGTACCTCCTGCCGCAGAACGTCGATTTCTTTACCTTCAACGTCTATCTCGAACGGCGTGAGGATTTCGAGCGCTACCTTGCCCGGCTTCAGAATCTGACCGATGAGAAACCGCTCATCATGGGCGAGTTCGGCCTCGATACGATGCGTAAGGGGGAGGAGGCGCAGGCCGAAGTGCTCGAATGGCACTTTGATTCCGTCGTGCGCGGCGGCGCTGCCGGGACAATCTTCTTCTCATGGACTGATGAATGGTTCACCGGCGGGCATGAGATTGAGGATTGGGAGTTTGGCCTCGTCCGACGCGACCGCACGCCCAAAAAGGCGTTCCACGTCCTCAAAGCGAAGCTCGCTGGCGATGGCCCGGTGACGGCCCGGGTCAAGCTGGAACGCTACCCGCTCGTCTCGATTATCGTCTGCTCCTACAACGGCGGGTTGACCCTCGCTGACTGCCTTGAGTCGCTCGACAAGCTCAACTACCCCGATTATCAGGTCGTCCTCGTCGATGACGGCTCCAAGGATAACACGCGGGAGATCGTCGCCCGTTACGTCGCCGGGCGTGAAGCGCGACAGAAGGCAACCGGCTGTTATCTCCCCGAGTTCCTCGACATCGTGCAGCCGAACATGGGCTTGAGCTACGCGCGCAACGCCGGGGCGCGGGCTTCCAAGGGGGAGATCATCACCTATACCGACTCGGATTGTATGCCCGATCCGGACTGGCTCTACTTTATGGTCGGCACCCTTTTGAGTGGCGATTACTGCGGTGTCGGTGGCCCGAATATCTCCCCTCCCGCTGTCAACTGGGTGCAGGCCGCCGTGGCCGCTGCTCCGGGTGGGCCGAGTCACGTCCTCCTCTCCGATGTCGTCGCCGAGCATATCCCGGGGTGCAACATGATGTTCCACCGCTGGGCGTTTGAGGGAATAGGCGGCTTCGATGTCGACTATCGCAAAGCAGGGGATGATGTCGATTTCTGCTGGCGCTTGCAGAACAACGGCGGCGTCATCGCTTTTAGCCCCGCCGCGATCGTCTGGCACTATCGCCGTTTCACGCTGCAAGCTTTCCGCAAACAGCAGGAAGGGTATGGCGAAGCCGAGTCGCAACTCCGCTTCAAGCACCTCATCTTCTTCGGCCCGACCGGGACCGCCAACTGGAAAGGGCAGATCTACGGCGCCCCGCGTTTCACGTGGCTCCTCAACCGGCCGGTGATTTATCACGGCGTTTTCGGTCAAGGGTTGTTCCAGTCGATCTACCCGACGCCGCAATCGAACATCGCTGCTTATGTCAGCAGTATCGAATGGGTCGCGTTGACGGCGGTCATTTTCATCGTCTCGATCGCCTTCCCGTCACTGCGGATCGTCCCGTACCTGATGTTTGGCGGGACGTTTCTGGTCGCCCTCTCCTTCATGATCCATGCACGGATCGAGCGGCGCTACGATACCATCCTTGCCCGGTTGCTCGTCGCCTTCCTCGCGTTGCGTCAACCGCTGGTGCGCGGCTGGGCCCGTTACTTTACGTGGCTGAAATTCAAGCAGACCCCGAAGGCGGTCATCGCCCGGCCCGAAGCCGGGCTTAAAGGAGAGCACGCCCGTGGCTCCATCACCCGGCTCAACTTCTGGAATGAAGAAGGGCATGGGCGCGAGAAGCTGCTGGAGGAGATCTTTGCCCTTCTGGAGAGCGAAGATTGGCGCTACTCCGCCGATACCGGCTGGAAGAGCTGGGATATTCAAATTTACGGTAACCAGTTCTGGAGCATCAACTTAAAGACCGTCACCGAATACCACGGCGGGCCGAAATGCCTGACGCGGGTCCATTTGAGCTACAAGCCGGTCGTTACGACGGTGCTGGCCAATCTCACGATCCCGCTGGTCCTTCTCTACAATTTCAATAACCCTAAGTGGTGGGTCTTCCTTCTGCTGGGCGGCTATCTGATTTTTCTGCTGATTCTGGCCTTGCGCGGCTACCGGCTCAAACGGCGCGTCGCTGATCTGGTGAGCGTCGCCGCCCAACGGGCGGGGCTGGCGCGGATGTCAGCCAAAGAGGGCAAAGTCAAGGCACCATGAGCCTGCGGACGGCTGATTACGATTACCCGCTGCCCGAGAAGCTGATCGCCCGCTACCCGCTGGCCGATCGCGCCGCCTCGCGCATGATGGTTCTCGATCGCGCCCGAGGGACGATCACCCACCACGCCTTCTCCCAATTTCCGCAACAGATCGGGGAGGGGGATCTCGTGGTCTTCAATAACACCAAAGTGATCCCCGCGCGGGTCTATTCTGATGACGGGAAGGTGGAACTCTTCTTCCTCGAAGCCGCCGGGGAGACAACGTGGAAGTGCCTCGTCAAACCGGGGCGCAAGATGCGCCTCGGGCGCACCGTGAGCGTCGGCGGGGTCGAGGGGAGCGTCGTCGAAGTGTTGGAGACCGGCGAACGCCTTGTCCGCTTCGCCGCGCCGGTCGATCTCAACCGGGTTGGCCATCTCCCGCTCCCCCCCTACTTTGAGCGCGAGAGCGAGCCTGCCGACGAAGAACGCTACCAGACCGTCTACGCCCGTACTCCCGGCGCCGTCGCCGCTCCGACCGCCGGGCTCCATTTTACCCCGGAGATGGTGGCACAGCTTCCCCACGCCTTTGTCACCCTCCATGTCGGCACCGGGACCTTCAAACCGGTACAGGTCGAGACGATCACCGATCACCCGATGCACCGCGAGCGCTTCGACCTCCCCGCAGAAACGCTTGACGCCATTACCGCTGCCCGCCGGGTCGTCGCGGTCGGCACCACCACGTTGCGCGTGCTCGAAGGGTGCCATCGGGAGTATGGCGGCCTGATCGCAGGGGAGGGGAGCACCGATCTTTTCATCTATCCCGGATTCCGCTTTGGCGTCGTCGGCGCATTGCTCACCAATTTCCACCTCCCTAAGTCGACCCTCCTGATGCTCGTCTCCGCTTTTGGCGGTCATGATCTGGTGCGCGAGGCGTACGCCGAGGCGATCCGCGAGGAGTATCGCTTCTACAGTTACGGCGATTGCATGCTCATTCTTTGAAGATTGACGCAGGGGGAGGAGGCGCTACGATGCGCTCTGGTTATGGCGCTTCTTCGCTCTCTTTTTTGGATCGCAGTTTTTTTGACTTCGACGCTGGCTTTTGTCGTGCTCTTTGAACACGGCACGACCGACTACGCCAAGCATTTCACCAAGAGAGTGGAGGTCATCCGCAAGGCTGCGGAAGAGCAGATTGCCGCTGCTCAAAAATAGACCTTTTCCCCGGTTCGCGGTGCAAAGGGTATTGCCAAAACCGCCGAGCCGTAGCATTTTTTCAAGTTCCTCCCCGGAACTGATGTAGTTTTCCCAAGATACGATCTTTCCCCCGCTTTATGGCTATCAAGACTGAAAAAGAACTCTCTGCAAACGCCCGTGGACTCTGGCTCAAAGCCATCGCCGCCGTAGAACTCCGCAACCACGGCTACGCCATCTCGCTCATTCAGACCATTCTCAAGGAGACGCCGGAGTTCCTCGAAGGGCGCAAGCTGCTGCGCAAGGCCGCTGTCGCCGCCACCCGTGGCAAAAAGAGCATGTTCGGCGGATTTTCGGCATCGGCGCTCAAGGCCGGCCAGCTTCTCAAGAAAGATCCCGCTGCTGCGATGGAACTGGCTGAGAAGACGCTGGAGGGTGATCCCTACAATGCGCAGGCCAACCATCTCCTCAAGGATGCAGCAGTAGCCCTCAATCATTACGAGACGGCGGTTTTCGCCCTGCAAACCCTTGCAGAAGGGAACCCTAAAGATATCAAAATCCTTCACGAACTCGGGGAGCTTTACACCAAGCATGGTGATAACGCCGCCGCCGTGGAGATTTACAACAAGATCGTCGAAATCTCCCCCTCGGATCTCCTCGCCATCAAGCGCGGGAAGGATTCCGCCGCTGCCAACACGATGAAATCGGGCGGCTGGGAGACGGCCAAAGATTACCGTGATCTGATCAAGGATAAGGACGAGGCGATTTCGCTCGAACAGAAGAATCGCGTCGTTAAGAGCGAGGAGATGATCACCCAGCAGCTCGCCGAACTCCACCAGCGCGTGGAGCAGGAGCCGCAGAACATCGACCTTGCCCGGCGCATCGCCGATCTCTACGAACAGCAGGGGACGCTCGATAGCGCCATCGCCTGGTACTCCTACGCCAGCGAACTCTCCGCCGGGTCGGATAACTGGCTGCTGCGCAAGGTCTCCGACCTGCATCTGCGCCAAATTGATCAGGGGGTCAAAGAGCGTCAGGAATGGCTTCAACTCGCCGGGGACGACCACGAAGAGGCACCCCGCGTCAAAGAAGAACTCGCAGAACTCTCCAAACAGAAAAACGACTCTCTGCTCGATGAAGCACGCAAGCGGGTCGAGCGTAACCCGACTGATTTGCAGTTCCGCTTTGAACTCGGTGATCAGTTGATCCGCAGCGGCGACTTCAACGCCGCGATTCCCGAATTGCAGAAAGCCCGCTCGAACCCGAACGTCCGCCTCAAGGCGATGAGCCTGCTCGCGCAGTGCTACGTCGGCAAAGGGATGCTCGACCTTGCGGTTAAAACCTTTAGCGAAGCGGCAAGTGAGATTCTTGAAATGGATGTCACCAAGAAAGATATTCTCTACCAGCTCGGCGTCGTCCACGAGAAGCTCGGGCAGAAGGAGAAGGCGATCGAATGCTTCAAGCAGATCTACGAGGTCGATTACGGCTACAAAGATGTAGCCCACCGCGTCGAGAGCAGCTACTCCGGTTAAACCGGGCAAGAGAGTGAGGGCCGCAGGTGGGATGGTTTGCGTAGTTTACGCAAAGCATGTTTCACTCATTGCGGGCCAAATGGATGCTCCTGATGGTGCTGGCTCTTTTGCCGGTCACTGTTCTGGAGGTCTATACCCTGAGCCAAGCCCGCCGCGCCTCCGCGCAAGAGGTGGAGAATTCCGCGACCCGGCTCGTCCGCGCCCTTGCTGCCCGGCAGACGACTGTCCTTGAAGCGGCGCGACAGATCGTGGTCACGCTTGTGCAGGGGCCGACGATTCGTAGCGGCCCCTCACCAGCGAGTGAGGGATTCCTGCGCCGCTTGCTCGATCTTGGTCCTGCGTACGCCAACTTCGCGCTGGTGGATGCCGAGGGGAAGATTGTCGCCAGTGCTTTAGAGGGGCAGAAAGGGAAAGCGGGGCTGGGGAAACTCGCCGCCGAAGCGCTGGAGAAGCGGACGTTTGTTTTTGGCGAAGATCAGGGAAATGCCACCCCCGGCTTCTCGCTGGTCCTCCTCTATCCGGTTCCCGAGGAGGGAGGGGAGCGTTCCCGTCATGTCGCGCTGATCGCCATGAATTTTAGTGCCGAGGGGAGCTACCCGGGCCACCAGTTGAACCTCCCCGAGAGTGGACGCCTCTCCGTTATCAGCGACACCGGGACGATTCTCTACCTCAACCCCGATCCGACCGGGCGCGTCGGCACCCGGGCCGACATCAGTGCGATCGATCGGGCCTTTCCGGTCGGAACGCGCGAGGCCGTTTTTTTCCACCAGCGCCAAGGGGAGGAACTTCGCGTGCTGGCGATGGAGCGGATCGCGCTTGATGGGGGGAGGCACCTCGATGTCGGGGTGAGCATCGACCCGGAGGCGGGTGGTTTCCCGCTCCAATCACGTTGGAAGTGGCACCTCGCTGCCTTGACTGGCTTTAGCCTGCTCGCCCTTCTGGGAGCATGGGTGATCGGGAGCCGTTTGATGGTCCGCCCTGCGCGGGAACTGGCGAGCGCCGCGCGTACCATCGCCGGGGGAGACCTTACCCATCGCGTCGATCTTTTGCGGCATCGCGGTGAGTTTGGCGAGATCGCCCGGACCTTTAATCAGATGGCCGATTCGCTCTCGGGCCGAATCGCCGATCTCGATGCTGCCCAAAGTGCCTTGCAGAACGCCAAGGGGGAACTGGCCGTGGAGGTTGAGGAACGGACCCGCCAATGGCGGACGGCGCGTGACCGCCTCGTCGACGCCATCGAGACCTTGGAGGAGGGCTTCGTGATGTTCGGTCCGGACCAGCGGATGGTGTTGCGCAATCAGAGCTTTCTACGTCTTTTTGGCCTCAACCCGGAAGTGATCCGTCCCGGGCTACGTTATGAAGAGGTGGTCGACGAATTTCTCGCCACTGGCAGCCGCATGGAGGATGTCGATGATTTCAAGGCGTGGAAGGAGGAGCGGATGCGCAAGTACACGCAATCAGGTGAGCAGGTTGAGATGGAGAGAGTCGGGGGCCGCTGGGTCCGTTACAGCCACCACAAAACACGGGAGGGGGGCGTCGTTTTCCTCTGTACCGACATGACCCGGCAGGTCGAGGCGAAGGAGAAGCTGGAGCAGACCGCTGAGGAACTGCGCCGCTCCAACCGCGATCTTGAGCAGTTCGCCTACATTGCCTCGCACGATTTGCAGGAGCCGCTGCGGATGGTCGCCAGTTACACTCAACTCCTCTCCCGGCGTTACAGTGGCCAGCTCGACGACAAAGCGCGTGAATATATCCATTACGCCGTGGATGGAGCGCGGAGGATGCAGGGGTTCATCACCGATCTGCTCGAATACTCAAGGGTGAGCACGCATGGCCGCCCCTTTGTCCCAATCGAGACGGAGCGGCTGGTGGGTGAAGTGCTCGAAACGCTTCATTGGAGCCTTCAGGAGCACGATGCGAAGGTGGAGGTCGGCCACCTCCCCGCCGTTCACGGTGACCCGGTGCAGATCACCCAGCTTTTTCAGAATCTCCTGAGCAACGCCTTGAAATTCGGGGGAGAACCGCCGGTTCATATCACCATTTCGGGGAGGGTCGAAGGGAACGACCTCCTTTTCTGCGTCGCCGACGACGGGATCGGCATCGCCAAAGACGATCTGGAGCGAGTTTTCGTCATGTTCGCCCGGCTTCATCCGCGAGAGACCTATGAGGGGAGCGGTATCGGGCTGCCGATTTGCCAGAAAATCGTCGAGCGGCACGGCGGGCGAATCTGGGTGGAATCGGAGCGGGGGGAGGGGAGTCGCTTCTTTTTCACGTTGGCCCGTCCATCACCCAAGAGCCAAAACTGACCGTGCGTACCAAACCGTCCATCTTGCTCATCGAAGACAACCCGGGCGACATCCGGCTCCTGCGTGAACTCTTGGCCGAGGCCGGTGAACCGTTTCGGTTGACCGAGGCTCATACGCTGGCCGAAGCGCTCGAACGTCTGGAGATGGAGAGCTTCCACTCCATCCTTCTCGATCTGACCCTCCCGGATAGCCGTGGGATCGAAACCTTCCGGCGCATCGCACGGCACGCTCCGCAGACCCCGCTCATCGTCCTTTCCGGCCTGAGCGACCGGGCCCTTGCCCTGCAAACCGTGCAGGAAGGGGCGCAGGATTACTTGGTCAAAGGGGCTTTTGAGCATGAGACCGTCGTCCGCGCCATTCATTACGCCCTCAAACGGGTGGAAGCCGAGCGGGTGTTGGCGCAGGAACGGGCTCTTTTGCGCAGTGTGATTGATAACCTTCTGGATGCCATTTACGTCAAGGATGCCCAAGGGCGCTACCTTCTCGATAATGTGGCGCACCGTCGCCTGCTCGGCGTCTCTGATCCCGCAGAGGTCTTGATGAAGAGCGTCTACGACTTCTTTCCCGAGGCGGTGGCACGCCGTTTCGATGAAGATGACCGCCACGTGCTCGAGACCGGCGAGCCGATCGTCAACCGGGAAGGGCGTTTCGCTGCCGACCCGAGCGGGCGGCGGTGGATCTCCGTGACGATCGTGCCGCTGCGCAACGACCACGGGGGGATCGCCGGGGTGGTTGGCATTGTTCGAGAGATTACCGAACGCAAAAAGGCGCAGGCGCAGCTTGAGCTTTACCATCACGAAATCCGCGCCCGCAATGCGGAGCTGGAGGACGACCTCAATATGGCGCGAGAGATTCAGCAGGCGTTCCTCCCACATCAGTTTCCGAGCTTCCCGTTTCACGCAGCGCCCCACGAGAGCGCGCTTCATTTCCACAGCCGCTACATCCCGACGGCGGCGGTCGGGGGTGACTTCTTCCATATCCTGCCGATTTCGGATACCAAAGCGGGGGTCTTTATCTGCGATGTCATGGGCCATGGCGTTCGGGCGGCGCTGGTGACGGCGATGCAGCGTGCGCTCGTGGAGGAACTCCTCCCGCTGGCGCACGATCCCGGGCGTTTCATGACGGAGATCAACCGAGTGCTCATCACCATCCTGCGCCGGGTGCGGACGCCGATGTTCGCCTCTGCGTTCTACTTGGTCGTCGATACCGGGGAGGGGGTCTTGCGCTACGCCAGTGCGGGGCACCCCAGCCCGCTACATTTTCACCATGAGCAAGGGGAGTGGGTTTTCCTCTCCCCAGAACGGCCCGGCCCGGCGCTCGGCGTTTTCCCGGAGACTTTTTACCAGACGCGCTCGTGTTCTGTCGCCGTTCATGATCTGGTGGTTCTCTTCACCGACGGTCTGTACGAGGTCGAAAACCCACAGGGGGAGTACTTCGATCAACAGCGACTTTTGGAGATCTTCGAGCACCATGGCGACGCGCCGGTGGAGGAGTTGATTGAGGAAACCTTGGCCGAAGTGAGGGCGTTTGGGAGGCAGCACGATTTTCTCGATGACGTCTGCGTCATCGCGGTTGAGATCGACCGGATTGAGGCCGATCAGGTCTCCCGTCACGGGCGGTAGGAAAAAAAACTTTCGGAACGCATTGAAATGCAAAACCGATTGCCCTTAAATTTTTCCCTCCAAAGCCTACAATTCACCTATATGGGACGCCAGTGGTTACACGCCAAACGAGCCGTTGCCTCGCTTAAAAAAGCGAAGGCCAACGGGAAACTTGTCAAAGAAATCATGGTTGCGGCCAAACTCGGGGGGGCTGATCTCGACGGTAATCCCCGACTTTCCGCAGCCGTTGAAAAGGCGAGAAAGGAGAGCGTCGCTCGCGACGTCATCGAAAGGGCGATCAAGAAAGGGGCGGGGATTGGCGACGAAAAGCTCGTGCTCGAACACGTCGTCTACGAAGGGTACGCACCTCACAAAGTGCCGGTCATTATCGAAGTATTGACCGACAACAACAACCGTACTGCCCCTGAACTGCGCCTCCTCTTCAAAAAAGGGCAACTCGGTGCGCCCGGCAGTAACAAATTTCTCTTTGAGCATGTCGGCCTTGTGGAAGCCTATCCCCCAGCCGGGGCGGAGGTCGACCCTGAGGAAGCTGCCATCGAAGCCGGGGCCAACGAGGTCGAACCACTCACCCATGAGCAGAATGACGACATCCCACCAGAGGTGACCGGGGCGCGTTTCATCACCGAGCGCACGGCCGTTCATTCCGCCACCCAATGGTTGAGCGGCAACGGCTGGTCGGTCGTGACCAGTGAGATCGGTTACATCGCCAAAATGTTTCCGAAATTGACGGAAGAACAGCTTGAGGAAGCTGGTGAATTTTTGCAGGCTCTCGACGACCATGACGATGTCCACCGCGTCTGGGCCGCCATTAAATAATCTCTCCTTATGCCCCTCATTGACAAACCGCTCGCCGAGCTTCGCAACTATCGTGGCGTCAATCCTCGCCCTGCCGATTTTGATGCCTACTGGGATGAATCGTTGCGCGAACTCGATGCTCACGATCCTGAGGTCGCCCTCGTCCCCAACGAGAGCGTCCCCTTCCGCAACACCGAGGCGTTTGACCTCTGGTTTACGGGGGTCGGCGGTGCACGGGTTCATGCTAAGTACCTGCGCCCACGCCACTTGAGCGGAAAGGCCCCCGCCATGGTGATTTTCCATGGATATTCAGGCCGCGCCGCCGATTGGGCCAGCCTGCTGGGCTATGTCAGCGAAGGGTTTTGCGTCGCCGCGCTCGATTGCCGCGGTCAAGGGGGGCAGAGCGAGGATAACCTCGCCATCGTCGGGAACACCTTGCGCGGACATATCATTCGCGGCCTCGATGACCCTGATCCGAAGAAGCTTCTCTACCGCCACCACTACCTCGATACCGCCCTTCTGGCGCGGATTGTTTTGGAGCAGCCCGAGGTCGACCCGGCACGCGTCGGAGCGTTTGGAGGCTCTCAGGGGGGCGGCCTGACGCTGGCGTGCGCCGCGCTGGAGCCACGCATCGCCGCCGCCTCGTCGACTTTTCCCTTTCTGTGTGATTACAAACGGGTTTGGGATATGGATCTCTGTGTCAATGCGTATGAGGAATTACGGACTTTCTTCCGTCAGTTCGACCCGCTGCACGAGCGCGAGGAGGCGATCTTCACCCGTCTTGGTTACATCGACGTGCAATTCCTCGCACCGAGGATCAAAGCCAAGGTGCTCATGAGTGTCGGCCTGGCCGATACGGTCTGCCCGCCCTCGACGCAGTTTGCCGCTTATAACAAGATCACTTCACAGAAGGAACTCCTCATCTACCCCGATTTCGGGCACGAGTTGATCCCAACTCTGGTCGACCGGGAGATGGCCTTCTTTTTGAAGAATCTCTGAGTGCTCCTGCTGATGGCAAGGGGGTGCATCCCTAGACAAAAAAAGCACACCATCCATAAATCCCGATGAAGTAGAGGAAAATCGGATTGAGGGCATGATAACCAAAGACTAGCCAACGGTTGACGAGAAAACCTTTCGGATCGAAGACCAGCCATTGAACCAACAGGCGTACCAGCCAGAAGCAGGCGATAAAGGCGCAGAGCGAGCGGGCGACCGCTTCCCCGGCCAACATTGCCGGGGCGTGAAGAAGGGTCAGTACGCCAAAGGCAACGATGGTCAGGACGATAAAAGCTCCATACACCCAGAACAGGCGACGTAGAAACAGAGGGAGCAAGGCCAGATGGCTACCCCAGTCGAACACTTTTGGCACGCTGAAGCTTGCGATCAGGATTCCGAAATGAGCCAGTGCTGCCAGATAGAGAAGATAAATCATAGAGCGTAGATAACGTGTAGGAAGGGAAGCATCACACGTTCAACAAACGGCGGTGGGAAAAGGAGCGGGGCTGGAGCGGCAACGGTAAGGAGCGTAAACACACGTCCCTTCCAGCCTCCTGTCAACCATCGCCGCCCGAAGCGGGATCTCTGTACCTGTAAGGCAATCCCTTGAATGAGAAAGTAGAGCGATGGCAGGCCATAGCCTCCACGGGCGGGGAGGGTGATCACCAGATCGTGCACTAACCCCGATGCAACGAAGGTCAGAAGCGATGCCGTTGTCCCATTGAAACGCCTCCAAAGTGGAGCGAAGAGATAGCGTTTGGCGAGATCATGGAAGCCCCGGTTCCAACGTTCTCCCCAAAGCTCCGACACGGTTCGAGCCGCAGCGGGCGAGCGCATGATCGGCTCGGCTGGGACTCCCACCGTGCGCCATGCCAGCGAGAGCAGGTGAAAGATCCCAAAATGAAGAACTAGCATCCCGCCGATCATTCCCGTCCATCCCTGTAGCAACCCTTCCGGCATGAGGCGAGTGACCCCCCAAAGGAGCACCGCTCCCAGAAGCGTTTTTGCCGCCGCCGCGAACCACTCGGCGCTTTGAGGTAAAGGAGGCTTTTGCGTTCCGTGTAGAAAGCGATCAGCATCCATTCCCGGCCAGAGGAGAAGGTAACCTGCAACCTGCCAAGGGGCGCTCGGAAGCTGCCCGCGCAAGGTGATCCATTTGCATCCTCCATAGAGAACAACGGCGAGACTCCACATCATGACCCAAGGCGGCGCCGTCCATGTCGCAGCGATCACCATAGGTGGAAATAAGGCGAGAGGCGCCCAATCCCATCTTCGGTGCACCCCTCTGATCAAAAGGGATGACTCGTGAAGGTTGTTTCGATTCTTCATTATCATACGCTAGCTAAGTGAAGATACCGCCCTAACATATGGGGTCATGATCAGAGCAGCGATTCGGTTTTACTTTCGTTATTTCTGTCATTTCAGAAATAACTGTTAGAATAAGGCATAAAAAACCGGCGGATTAGCGGCCGATTTGCAAAAGCTTAAAAATCTTATCCCCTAGCTTCACCCCTTTGAGGAGAAGCGTGGTAGGGATCGGTTTCATCTGCGCGTACCAACCGGTCATGAGTTCAAAAAACCGTAGCATCCCTCCCAAACGCTCGCGCGTGTATTCATCTTCTCCTTCTGCTTCCGCCATACATTCGCGTAGCATCAGCAGGGTGGGGTCGATCTCTCGTCGTTTGCGCTCATCCACAATAACGCGGAACATCTCGAAGATGTCGTGCATCGACTCGAAGTGATCCCTCCGATCACCCAGAAGATGAACCACTTTAACAATCCCCCAGCCCTGCAATTCCTTGAGGCTAGTGCTGACATTAGAGCGGGCGACACCGAGCGCTTCGGTAATCTCATCCGCAGGCAAAGGCTTCGCAGAAAGGTAAAGCAGAGCGTGAACCTGAGCGACGGTCCGATTGATCCCCCAGCGCGTCCCCATCTCACCCCAGTGGAGGATGAATTTTTGCTGCGTTGGTGACGGGATAGCCATGTTGAATTTCTGTTTTTACAGAAATTACTGATTGTTTCGCTTAAAGGCAAGCCTTCTTTCGAAAAATTGCCAGATCTCGATTCGTTACTTCGGCCTTTGCGTGGAAGTGTGTTCCTTACTGAAGAGACCGTGAGGGAAGCTGGCCCTCCAACCACCGCTCAGCACTTCCCTAGTACAACGTCGATTGCCCGGCGAAGCGGGCCTTCGCTTTCAGGGGCGCAGAAGGCATCACGCGGTTCATAGCCTCCTTCGACAAAAGAGCGTTCCAGACAAATATAGCCAGGCCCGAGATCGCCGTAGGCAGCCACCCCGACCCATGTGTCGGCAGGCAGGAGGTGTTGGGCATGGAGTTGATAGTCGATGAAGGCTTCTCCCGGCAAGTGGAGGAGGACGCCATCCGCTCCAAAATGGAGCGCTGAGACCGTGATGGGCGTCGCGATTCTTTTGCGGTAAGCGAGTTCCAAGGCGGAGCGGCTCGCTATCTTCTTGTGCTGATCAGGGGAGATGAGTGCGAGAAGCTCTTCCTCCGTGGTGTCGTTCCGTTGGGGGAGGGTTACCTCCGTCGTCCGCCAATCGAGTCGTGATACCGGAACGACCCGGGCCGCCGCTTCAGAAGCCTGCATCGCTTCGAGGATCTTTAGCGTGAAGAGTTCGCGGTTATCGGCAATCCCGTCGTTATACTTCCCAGCGGTAATATCTCCGGCACATCCGGTAAAATAGAGATGGGGAATGCCTTCCTTCTCTATCAAACGCTCCCGGGCCAATCCGACGAAATCGTTGCTCACCATTCCGGTCCCGTCATAGCTGGTCGGGTGAACGGTATAGTAATGCAGTGCTGCCAATTTGCGTTCTCCCTGCCAAAAACTGACGGTGCGCAGCCACGGATCGATGATCCCTTCGGGCAGGGCACGGATGGCGGGGTTGCGGCATTGGGTCCAGCGCACATCGATCACCTTTCCATCCGGCCCCAAAGGACGGCGGTTGCTAGCCAACTCTTCTACCCGGGCTTTCCCAAAGTGAAGGCGGTCCACTTTCTCCCATTGGGCTGTTGCTTTCTTAGCAGCATCGGCAACCGATTGGCGGATCTGCCGACACCACTCCCGATCCATCAGAAGATGAGGGAGTCCGGCGTGATCGAGGAGTTCCTGTGCCTCTTCATCCGGCCACGGCGAATCATGGTTATGAACGCAATGAACCGTGACCCTATCGGGAGACGTGCCGACTGCGTTGGCAAGTGCTTCGCGCCAGCGCAAATGCTCAAGATTGCTAAGTTCCGCCCAATCCAGCGCACACAAGACCATCGGTTGAGCCGTTTCGTCGCGCAGGACCACTCCGTGCGCAAAAAGACGATCAGCGATCCCTTTAGCCGGAGGGCACCAGCCTGCACAAAGCGCGTGGCCGATCGGTGGGGTAATCTCCTCTTTGAAATGGGTGATCTGCATGATTAGGCGTGGCGTAACACTAGTTTCTCTGCGTTTTGATGGAAGATCCTCGCTTGGGTTTGCGCATCGAGTTGGAGCGAATCGAGGAATTCCTGAAGGTCGCTACCGTAATAGTCGCGGGCAAAGAGCAACTTCTCTGAGAAAGTTCGCAGAAACTCTCTGGCATGTTCGGGATCTCGGGAGAGCGCTTTTAATCCTGATCCTGCGGAGAGATCGGCGTAGAGATGATCATACTTTTCCAGTAGCCGGTGCACTTTTCCCGGGGCCGTGACGCAACCTTCGGGATAGAATTCCGGGCGCTGGTCGGCATCGCGCGAGATCTCGCGCCAGAATCCCGGCGCATGGCCAATGAACGTGGTGTGTGGGCAGGCGATCAAAGCGCGTTCAAGATTTTCAACCGTGCCGCCATACCATGCCTGTACATATTTGCTCCCACCTTGTCCGTCAGCGATGAAAGGAATATCGAGATGCAACACCACCGGGAGGCCCAGTTCTCCTGCCGTTCTAAAGAGGTTGATGCACCGGGGGTCATCGAAGGGGATGCGAAATTTCCATTCTCCACAAACCTGAACCCTATGGATAGCCGCGGCGGCCTTGAGTCTTAAAGAGGCATCGCCGATCAGGGGATGGGGACAGAATCCAAGGAGAAAACGGGTGGGATAGCGATCCCTTGCGGCAATGAGATCTTCAAGCGGGATCCCGCGGTGAGTGCCATCAGCCCGGAAGTGAAGAGGGTTGAGAATGCCATGGTAGCCGGGAGCATCCTCCTGTGGATGGATCTCCCAACTCAAAAGCCATGCGTATTCGATACGATGGAGATCCATATCAGCGATCAACCCCTCGATATCACGTTGGTGCCAAAGGACATGCTGATGGGTGTCGATGATGCGTCGGGTTGGAGTCATGTGAAGGGCTGGAATGCTGAAAAAAGGAGACCGGGAGATGCTGTGGGTTTTAACTGGCCTCTCTTATCATCGGCGTACGCTAAAGAGCGTTTTCGTTACCTTGCAAGCGGAGAATCAGGAAGGTATTCCTTTTTATCTCAGGTCAGATTTGTGCTTCCTGCGCCGTGGCAGCAGGAGGGCCGATAGACCGAGGCCAAGCATCACCCATGTGGCCGGTTCGGGCACGGCGTGGAAGATCAATACCCCATTCTCCCATTGCAGGCTCGACCCGCTGAAACCTTCGGGAAGAGAACCAAGAATGAAGCTGGCGTCGGCATCATAAGCGCCTTCTACCGTCAGAAGCGTATAAGCGCCCGCAACAACTCCCCCACCGTTGAAGAGGTTGATGAGATAGTCTCCATCGCCGATGAGATCTCCAGAGACGGAAACCCCTGTCGCTGCGTGAGATCCGTTAAGGTCAAAAGAAAACGCTGAGGAATCGGTGAGGGTTAGCGAATCGAGCGAGAGCACCACTCCTTGTGAGAGATGCAGGGTATCGGTGCCCGCCCCGTCGCCCAAGGTAAGATCACCGCCTGCCAATGCCTGTTGGTGGGATACCCGGAGGGTTCCGCCGGTGACGGTCATGCCGCCTTCAAAAGTGTTGGCGCCTTCGAGGGCCAGAGTTCCATCACCCACTTTCACTAAACGGATGAAGTCGCCTCCGGATATGACCCCTTTGACTAGCAATTGTCCCGCATCCACGCCAATATTGGCATGAGCATGGCTAAAGCTTCCGGTGTTGATCGACCCCTCCCATACATTATCTCCGCTCACGCTTCGTAATGATCCGTTTTGACCAAGCCCTCTGCCGCGGAGCGTTAGTGATTTGTTAGTGATCGTGACGCTATCGTAGAGCTCCAGCGTGTCATTGTCATGAGTTTTACTCACCGCGCTTGCAAACGAAACGGCGGCGGTGCCTGTTCCAAAAGCAGTGCTGCTTCTCGCACGTATCGCCACATAACCGAAGTCGTGAGCTGACCCGATCGTAGTATTTCCTGTATAGCTATTGTTTCCTGTTAAAGTGAAATGCGCCATGCCCCCATTGGTGCCCCATTCGATGGAACGGGTGCCCCCGCCCTCTCCCATATCCCCGCTCATGGTGAGGAATGCAGAGGCTGAAGAACCGACGATACTGATGTTATTGTGCGCCAGAGTAATGTCGCTGGAGTAAGTCTCCGTTGCACCGGCGAGATGTAGCCGCCCGCTGTCACCGTTAATGGTGATGGCGTTGCCGTTGAGCGCAGCGGCATGGGTGCTCCAAAGGGTTCCGCGTCCGACGGTGATCCCACCGGTAAAGGTATTGACACCAGAGAGTTGCAGACGACCGACTCCAAGAAAACTTAGCCCTTTGGTACCGGTGATGACTGACGAGATCCCTAGCACGGTATTGGCGGAGGAAATGGTGCCGAAATCAATCGTTGGGATTCCGCTGTTCACATCCAGCATTAGTGTTCCGCCTGTGATCTTCCAGTCGTTGCTGTTGGCGTTAGTCCAGTTTACGATGGAGAGTGTTCCGAGCGTGATGGGCGAGGTAAGGTTTAAGGTCCGCCCTGTGGCGCCGTTGAGGGTTGCAACCGAGCCGGTGCCATTGGCGATCTCGCCGCCAACCCATTTGTCCGGATCGCTCCAATTTCCGTTGCCCGAGCTGCTTAGCCAAGTGCCGTCTGCGGCAAGAACGCAGGGTGCGCCAGCTATTGGCAGGAGGGAGAGAAGCGAGAATCGACCGACGAGGAAAAGAAGGGAGGCGATGGGTGTCTTCATTGGAACAAGAGGGGTTGCAACCGTCGTTTCTCGAAAAATAGTGAAATATCAAATGAAGGTCAATGATTAAGCCTATAAATTTCAAGTAAATTCACGCTTTGGTTCTCTTTCTCGAGGGTTAAAACGTCAGTTTTCGGAGTCAAATCGCCCCTCTTAGAGCGTTCTCTGGAATGGAGGAAAGAATTGCTCGTCGCGTCTCCTCTTCTTTTAACTGGATATTGCACTGATCTTATCTTACGTTGTTTTAATAATGAGTCATCTCTTCCAGTGGCCGGTGAAGGCCAGTTTTCTGCCGCATTGCTTCCGAAAGGGCGTGATGACAGCTTCTGATGACGTTTTTCTGTTTTAATACCCAGATGTTGAGATGAGCCAAATCACCGGAGCCAAACGTCCTTCCGAAGTTGTTCGCGAATATATTGAGGCGTCATTTTTTCAATCCGATCTGCCGCCGGAAACCCGTCTGCCAACGATCCACGAGTTTTCAGTTAAACTCGGTGTGAGTCCGTCGACTGTCGGGACGGTTTTCAAAGCATTGGCAGGGGAGGGGAAATTGCGAATGATTCCCGGAAAGGGAACCTTTTTAACAGGCAAAGCGGACGGAGATGGTTCCGCCCATCAATACTGCATTGGAATCAATCTCGCGATGGCGCCGACAGCCAGCAATTGGGCAGGGGCCATTTTGCTTGGGGCAACACAGGCTGCTTTCGAGGCTGGCATGACGATCATGACCCTCGATGCCATGCGGGCGCCATACCCACCCCTCAAAACTCTCCAGCAGGCGCTTAGGAAAGTAGACGGAGTGATCGCGTTTCCGGAAGCTTCGCTGAGTCACGAGGTCGACAACGTCTGTCAGGAGAAGGGTACACCGCTGGTTCACATCAATCCTACCCGATTTACAGCAACGGCCAATTTTGTTTCCAATGACTACTTTGGCTTCGCCTACCGCCTTGCCAATGCGTGGTTGAGAAGTGGGCGGCGCAAGATTGTGCTATTGATGAGTTGTCCCGCCAGTCAGTCTGTATCGACTGCGCAACTTTTCTCCGCCTTCTCGCTGGTCTTTAGTCAATGTGACGACGCTCAGTTGCGAGTTCTGCAAGGCAATTTTTCCGTAGCGAAAGAGACGGGCTATTCCCTGATGAGCGATGATCTCAAGAAGAACGGGAAGGGGGCTGTTGATGCCGTTTACGGGTTTGGCGATCTTTTGGCCGAGGGGGCGCTACAGGCTCTGTTGGATGCTGGGTTAAGGGTGCCTGAGGACGTTAGCCTTGTTAGCGGCACCGGTCTTCAACCGGTACGTGTTGAAACTCTGGAAGTTGTGGCGATGCGCCAGCCCATGCACGAGGTCGGAGCGAGCGCAGCCAGGATGGTCATCCAGCATATTCTTAATCGAACACGGGATGCCTCCGGCCTGTACATCATGCCAGATCTTGGGGAGGGCAACACGATTACGGACAGAGAGAGGGAGGCGTTTGCTCAACTGCTGAGAGAGGATCAACAACTGGTCTGATCAACCTGCTTGTCGCTGCGATGGTTCGCTATTGAGGTGTTGCATCAGCCTTAATTTGCTCCGGTGTCCGGACATAGTCATAGATGGCAATATCGGCGATCTCTCCCTGAAAGGGATAGGCATAACCGCCATTGTAGGCTCCGATGCTCAAGAGCGGGCTCATGGCTGTCAATTCTAGTCCTCTCTGGCTTTCAATCGTCATCTCTCCATTGATAAAGAGGCGAAAAACCTTCTCTTCCGGGTCATAAACTGCGGCAAGGTGAGTCCATTGGTCGGGTTGAATTGCCGTTGCAGAGTTTTGATGGATGATGCCGTAAGCTTCTTCTGCTTCTCCGATCCCGCTGATGACATCGATGCCTCCCTTGCCGGGTTGATAGCTAACCCCTAAGCCGGGGCCACGATCGGAACGCCTTGCTGAGACGAGTTCGCTGCGAGCCGTCGCCCAACTGGAATCTGGTTTGACCCACATCATGAACGTACATCCCGCCGGAAATTCTTGTGGCATTCCGCGATAGACCAAGCATGGCAACAGGCTTTTTGCGACGCTTCTCTCAGCAGTTGGCATGATCCTTAGTGCTTTGCGTCCTTCGGAATCCCTGTTGGTAATTTCAAGATCTCCATCCCCCTGTCGGATATCGAAGGCTCCAAGGAGTGTTCCTTTGTTGGGAATGGCGCCTTCGACGATCGTTCCTTTGGAGAAGGCGCTCCCGGCGGCTTCCTCCAGATCAGGCGCAATGATCGGAGGAGCGTCATTTTGCGCGTATCCTCCAAAGAGAGAGGCGCCAAGAAATAGGGCGGTCAGGACGACTTGATAGAATGGCTTCATGATTAGCGATAGTGAACCGTTGATTGGGTAGAGAGCCCCGCTGTTAAGTCAGAGACACTAAGAATCCAGTCACCGGGCGTATCGTTGAGTGCTGGCGTAAAGGTAAACGTCGCTTTTCCGTTCTCCAAACAGATCCAGTCACTATCTTCATGTGGTTTTCCATTAGCATCCTGCAAATCAACCCTCACTGGTTGAAGCCCTTTCGGGTTCTTCCCGTTGGCGTCCTTAATCTCAATAGTGATCTGGTAGGACTTTCCGAGCCTTCCTTTTGGTGCAGCAGTGATAATCACTTCCTTGAACTCATGTGGATAGAAACCGATGATGGTCCCTCCGAGCTTATCGAGTTCAACGGGAAACTTGTATCCATCGTCGTTGCGGGTTAGGTCGATTTTTCGCTTCTTGATAAGGTCATAGGCCACCAGATCCTTATTGCTGTCATCCCGGAACAAAACATTGACCGTTTGCGGTATTGAGCGTTCCATCATCCCCTGATACTTCCCGCTCCGCTCGTCATATTCCCGTTTATCATTGATGACAAAGAGGTATTGAGCGCCGCTCTTCTCACAGAGATTGAAGAGAACCGTCGGGGTATCGCTGCTGACAACCGGTTTAAGGCCCTTCTCGCCTAGTGTTTTACGCAGTGTTTGAGCATATCCTTCCATGATCTCCTGATCGCGATGAGCTGGAATGCCGACGACCTTTTCAAGCGTTACCTTGCTTCCTTCCTTTTCTGCATGGTCGTCCCAATCGGCGTACGCCTGACCTGATATATTGGCGCGGGCGTCAACGTTGCGACGGTAAGCGAAATCGAAATTGAACTGATGGGAGAGTTCAAGCTCTGGGCCGAGATGCTGATCAGCAAAGACACGTCCGCCCCTCTTTTGGAACGCCTTGATCTTTTCTACCACGGTTTGAGTAAGAGTATCGCATCGGGGAAGAAAGAGGACATCATAACGATCAAGACCGCCTTGTTCGATCGTTTCATCGAAGACGACATCAGCGCTGTAGTGGGCCATTTCCAAAAGAATCTGGAAGGGAATCGTGCGGTAGGCGCCGTAACCTCCCAGAGACTCGTGTGCGGAGCGATTATAGATTGACGCGGCGTAAGAGGTGAGGACAGCCATTTTGCGTTTGGAGACGTCCAGTTTCCGGATCATTCTTCCGTAGGGCTTGAAGACTTTCTCCGCCATTTCCTTAATGGCATCAGAGGTCTCGTGGGGTATCCGGTGGGTTTCATTAACATACTTAACCGGATCAATCTGACTTCCATAAAAATAGCCTACCATCTGGGGAGCTCGGGAGAGATTGATCCAGGTCGTCTCCTTGACCCGGTCTTCCGCCATGGCCATCCATTCTTTGGAGGGATCGAGCTTGCCTGGATAATTGAGCAAGGTGACAATTTGAAGAGGGATCTGCTTGAGGGGCGCACACGCTGTACGCATTTGCTCAATGAAGATCATGTTCTTCGGGTCGGGGTTGGTATAGATCCAACTATGAATAATGTCGACCGAAGGATAGAGACGATAGAGCGGGGCATCGCGGTAGGGATCCGTCATTGTCAGGATATCAGGTCGCGCCTCTTTAACCGCCTTCACCATTCGCTCCAGAGCAAGGTGGACGCCGTTTCCTCCCTGATAGACGTACTTCTTCATCCGATACATTCGATCATCGTCAGCAATGACGTTCTTCGCGACATACTGTGGCTCACCTACCTCGTCGACACTAAAGCCCAGTTCCTTAACCATCTTCTCCCGCCCCTCTTTGTTAAGATTGGGTTGGGTAAGATAGTCTTGGATTTCCATATCCACCCACGCCAGTGTGAAGTTAGGGTGCTTTGCAACGGCATCCATAAAGCGCCGATTAGCCTCATTCTGCTTTTCAGCTACGGCGAGACTGAAGGGATTGTAAAAATCCTCACCCTTGGCTCGGGCGTTCTGGTACTCAATATCTTCACCTTCAGGTTTGAATAGGGAGAATGGGCGCTTCCAGATTCCGCCATTAGGCATGCCTGATACCAGCATTCCTTTTGGGAGTGAATCATTGAGGTTTTTGCTGATCCCTTCAAGGGCGGCGTCAACGTCAGGAATATGGTCCTGAAAGCGATACGGGAGCATCGGCCCCCCGGTGTAGTCGAATCCGTGTTCCTGATAAAATTTCCAGTCCAAGAGCACGCCTCCGCCGCCAGACCAAAGCCAATTATGGAGCGCGTCGCGGGCGGGGCGTTTGGCTAAACCAATCGGAACGGTTTGGTTCGCCACTTCCTTTCCCTCTGAATCTACGATCCTGATTGTGAAGGGATATTCTCCACTTCTGAATTGGTGGGAGGAAAGCCGGATCGTCATCTCGCCCTTTTTGGCTGGCGCGCGATAGATGGAATGGTTTCCCAAAGTGACTTCGATGGAGCTTTTCTTGGGAAGGTCTCCTTTGACTAAGATTTTGATCCCGGGACGTTCGTCCCGATAGAAGTTGGTCCGTTCGAGCGGTATTTCCAACTCTGCAGCGTGAATGAAGGTGACGCCACTTAACAGAAAGAGAAAGGGTAAGCATTTCTTCAGGGGAAGCATGGCGGGAGATTATTGGATTTATATATAGAGTTCAATTGAAATTTAACGGTTTTTTTCGAGCGTCGATGGATGGATCTATTCGAAATCCATCATGGCGCCAGCGACGTTCTCCTGAGACAGGTGGTGTGGCTGAGGGGATTAAAAGGAGTGAACTTTTCTTAAAAAGAGTTGAAATTCATTTAAAATCAAGTGAAAGTTCCCTTGAGCTTCCCCCTCCTTTCCATGTCCCCTCATTCTCCCCAACGTGCAAGATCAAATGCTTTTAGCCTGCCTGAGGTACTGCTTTCAATCGGCATCATCATCGTGAGTCTCGCGATCCTTTTCCCGGTCTCCCGCGCGGTACGCGTTCGTATCTGGATGACCAAGGGGATTCAGAATGCGAAGCAACTGACGCTCGCAGCCCAGCGTTATGCGACCGAGCATCGCGGTCTTGTACCTCAAACCGACTATGGTTCGTATCCCGACCCTTCGGGTTATACCCGTTGGCAACTGGAGATCGCGCCGTATGTCTATTCAAATCTCCGGATAGACGCGACCGGCTGGCCCTATGTTGATGGCGTCTTCCGCTGTCCCGGTCTCAATGGCGATAAAGTTTACGGAAATCAGTGGGAGGTTGCCCGTTGGACCTCGATCGACTGGATTAACGTGCAGAAGATTTGGTTCAATGGGGAACGGGTCTCTCCCAGCTTGTTGCTCCATCCGGTTTCAAGGATTCCTTATCTGGTCTCCACTGATAGAAATACGAATGGAACTGCGGGTCTGCTCGAAGGGAGTCAGGCTCTGTTTGAGACCTACGTCCCTGAGGCGGTCTGGATTTACTCGGGAGGGGTTATTGTTAGCTACCTAGATGGTCATGTGGAAATCGTGCGCAACCCTAACGCGCTCTCCATTTTCAAAAAATAGCCGAAGCGACCGCCGTTGGTGCCTTCAACCATTCAGGCAGAATGGGAAAATTTTCTTGGTACTTATTTTCAATAAAACGCCAATATCCGCATGAACATTGGCTGCCTTACAAGGACTCGAACCTTGACAAACAGATCCAGAATCTGCAGTGCTACCATTACACCATAAGGCAGTGTCGATACGACCGAGGGGTCGTGGAGCTGTTATTCCTACGGGATCAATGGGGGGATGGCAACTGAAAAAGAGATTTTTTTGGAAAATTTCCTCTGTGAGAGCGGGATCTCCGCTTTGGCAGGTGCGGCAATGGGTTATTTTCCCAAGGGATAACTGATGTTGACTCCCTCTGGCGGCGTGAACTCGAAGGTCGAAGTTTCGAGCTTTTCCCGGCGTACGTGGCGATAATCGGTTTCAATTGCGTCTCCGTTGGGCATCTGGAACTGCGTGCGCCGGACGTCGAGCTTGCTGTCGAGGTCGATGGTCAACTCCTTAACGATCCGTCGCAGGTTGCTCTTCTTTGGCCGCAGCGTCATCCGGTAGGCCCCTTTGCCGTCGTGTCGCGCTTCGAGTTGATAGAATTCCTCCATTTTGCTGAAATTGAGTCCGGCAGTCAAAGCGGCCATGGCGTCGTCGAACATCGCGCGGCGTCCAAGCGTGTAAAGCTCTGCCTCCTTGAAGTTAGGGTAATAAAGCCAGAGCCTCTGGCCATTGCTGACCGTCAGGCTCGGGTTGCTCCCTTTGATCTCACGTCGGAATTTGTTGGGAACTTCAAAGGCGATGGTTCCGGTGCTGACCACCGGCTTCTTTAACAGACTCGACTGGCGGCTCTCGCTAAAATCAGCCTTGAGAGAAGGGGAGCGCTGTTTGAGCGCGTCGAGCCGGGCGAGTAACTCCTGTTTACCCTGTGCATCAAGGAGCTGCCACCCTCCTTTGGCGGAACGGGTCGCGGTTTCGCTAGTGTCGGCTTTCTTGTCCGGCGGCGCCGCGTGCGTAGAGGTGGGGGCAGAAAAGAAGGCAACCTGTGCCAGCGCCAATGCGCAGAGGCTACGGTTCAGAAGGGTCAGCGATGGGATTTTTCCAGATGGGTACATAGTTAAACCATTGTTCAGGATGCTGGCGGATGATGTTTTCAAAGGCAGATGCCAAAGCTTGGGTATGCGCCAGAAGATCGGCCTTGCGATCCTCACCTGCCCCCGGTTCGAGAGGAAGGGCTGGTTGAGCGAATGCACGGTAGCCATGCCCCGCTTCGTGCACGACGAACGCTGGAATCACCGCTGCGCCTGTATGCTGACGCAGCAATGCCGGTGCGCTGGAAAACTGCGAAGACTCTCCGAAAAACTCAACCGGCAACCCCGTGCCGCCATACGGCCGGTCGACGAGCATGCACAAAATCTCGTTGCGTTTGAGCGCGGCGATCATCTCCACAAATGAAAACGGATCTTCCCCGACGGTGATCGTCTTAATCCCAAGCTTTCGCCGATATTCATCGCGCATTTGGGTTAGCTCCCCGGTCGGCTCCTCCAACGTGACAATATTGATCGGCCATCCTTCAAGGGCGAGGAACGTTCCGCCGAGTTCCCAGTTGCCGAGATGAGCCGTCACCAGAATCGTCCCGCGTCCTGCCGCCCGTGCCGCCTCAAGGTGCTCCAGCCCCGTCCAGTGGTGCAAAAGTCGTCGGATGGCGCTTTCATCATGGCTGGCACAATAGAAATAGTCGCCGAGCATCCGCCCGAAATTTCGAAAATTAGCCCGACAGACCCGTTCCAGACCTGCTCCGTTCTCTCCAATGACTTGTCGTAGATTTCGCCGCTGCGCCGCCCGTGCCGGGGCGTTTTGCAGGTAGCCAGCCATCGCAATCGCCCCGCCCAATCCCCGGCAAAATCCACGGGGAAGATGGCGTGCGACCTTGAACCCGAGTGAAAAACTCGTGTGGTTGTAACCGGGATGCTGACGTGTCATCGCCGCCCCCTCCAAAGGTAGGCAGGGAGAACGAAAACCAGCGTCGCAAAAAGACAGCTCGTAATCCCTAGTGCGCAAACCAGACCAAGACTGGAGAGCGCCGGATGCACCGCTAATCCTAGTGAACCAAACGCCGTGATTGTCGTTACGCCACTTAAAATGATCGGCTTGATCACGGTAGCGAGGATCTCCGGCCCCCCCTTCTGGCGTACGGCAAGGACGGTATAAATCCCGTAATCGACCCCGATCCCTAAGACCAGCGGGAAGGCGAGAACGTTAAAGAGATTGAGCGGGAGCCCCGTGAGCTTCAACCCGGCGATCATCATCCCTATACTCAAGGCGAGACTTCCGAGCAGGACCAGCAGCGGCGTGATGGCCCGATAGAGAAAGGCGAGGATCGTGATGATGAAAGTTAGCATCACCGCACAGAGCATGATCAGCTTCCCCTTTGACCACGGTAAAAGGTCAGCCATCACGTAGCTCCACCCGGTCAGGCGCGCCTCGACCCCTTCGCCGAGCAGGGCGGTTTGCAAAGCCTTCTGTTCCGCCGCAGAGGAGAGTGTTTTCTGCGGAAAGATATAGCCAACGCCAATGTTGGGATCGGTCGAAAGGAAACGATCGAGCACAAAGATCCACGCTGAGGAAGCCGGGAGCGTCTTTCGCCAATCTACCGGCGAGAGATCACCGGCGCGGATGGTTTGCAGGGCGTTCAGAAGCTTGAGCGATCCGGCGAACGACTCCGCTGCAAACCCTTCGCGTTCGAGCGCTTCGCGAAAGGCTACCTCTGCTGCGGCGAGATCAACCGAAGGAAGGTGGAGCCGATTGGCTTCAACCCGCTGCGGTTCCACAGCAAAGGGAGCCGGGGTCGTGTAACGGGCGATCGCGCCTTCTTCCTGCGCCTTCTTCCAATGTTGATCGGCCCGTTGCCAGCGGTCGTGAAAGCTTTGCGCATTCTCGCCCTGAATAAAAGCCAGCACCGGCTCCACCTCTGCTGCCGGGACTTCGCTAGTGATCTTGCGCAAGGCAAACCCCGCTTTGCTCCCAGCCGGTTCGAGCGAGCGGGGGTCGCTCTGGACGACGACTTCACCCAGCGGTGCATAGGCAAAGAGATTGGCTGCAATCAGGATCGCCAACCCGCCCAACATCACCGGCAGCGGGTTGCGGAAGAGAAGCCCAAGGTAGCGTTCCGTGGCGATGAGGAGAAAATCGGGTTTCGCCGCGCGGTGTTCCCCGCCGATCATGGCGAAAAAGAGCGAACTCATGAAGACCGCCGCCAGCATGACGCCGATGCCAATGAGCACCCCCAACTGGGCAAATCCCGGAGATTCGCTTAAAATGAGGGAGGCAAAGGAGCCGGAAGCGGTCAGCGCACCGAAGAAAATCCCGCGCCCCAGCAGTTGCACCGTCTCCTGTGTCGCCACTTCATGGCTGCAACCCCGGTTGCGCCGTTCGCGATAAGCTCCGTAATAGATCATGCCGAAATCGACGCCGATCCCGATCATGATCGCGCAGACCCCCATCGTCACCACGTTCAATTCCCGGAAAATCAATACCCCTGCCGCGACCGCGCCAAGGCAGCAGAGGAGCAACACGGTCAAAATCGCCATTAGCGGACGCAGCCGCCGGAAGGCGATCAGGAAAATGAGTGTCACAAGGATCGCCGATCCGCTCACCGTCGAAATGATGTCCCCCTCCATCCCTTGGGACATCTCCGCGACATAAGCGATCGGCCCGGTGACGAGGACTTGCGGCGCTTCCCCCTCCCAGTCCGCGCGGACGCGTTCGATAAACTCTTCGATCGTTCGCATCATCGCCTGACAACTCTCCGGTTCGAGCCCCTGTTGCGTCGTCACCGCGATGGCGAGACGCAGCGTCCCATCTTCAGAAGCCAGTGGGCGCGACGGTTCCCCGGTGAACGACCCGGCCAACGGCTTGAGCGCCGGGACCACGATGCCAAGCGGGTCAAAACGCAACTCCATCTCCGCCTTGGGGGAACCGGCCTCGATCTCCGCCCGCTTGCGTGCCAAACGCGCCGCCAGCGCCTCAGGCTGTAAATGCTCCATTGCCTTGGCAAACTCCTGTGACGGCAGATTCATCAGGAGCGGCACGGCAAGCTGCTGCACCTCGTCAATCCCACCCTCGACCTCCATCGGCGAGCGATCCATCACGCGGACCACCCACGGCTCTTCCCTCAAAGCGGCGCCGAAATGTTCGGCAAACCCTTCCATGTCGGCCTCCCCCTTTTCATCCCAAAGCGCAAAGGTCGCCTCGTTGGCTTGTGAAAAGTGCGAGTTATAAACCTTCAGCGCCCGGACGGAATCGAAACGCTGCGGGAGCAGATTGAGAATATCGAAATCGATCCGGATCTGCGTCAGGATCACGGCGAGACTGGCCAACCCGAAAAGCAGGGCGAGCACGATCGTCACGCCGGGGCGGCGCACCGAAAAACGGGCGAGATGGCTCTCCGGGCGTAGCTTCATGCCAGCGCTCCCGCTTCGGGAAGCCCTCCTCCCGCGCGACGCAACAAAGGGATGGAAACCATGACGTTACCGGGCAAAAACGAAAACAAAACGTTCGCGCGTTTTCGGAAATTCGACCGAAAGCCGTTCCAGTCGTCCGGCGGCATCCTCCGCCTCCGCGCTCCACTGGAGCCGCGCCCTCGGAGCCGAACGGAACGTTCCTTCCTTGGCCGCCGCAAAGACTTCACGCAGGGCGAACCAGCCGGAGAGCCGCCCGGCCCGCGCCGGATTCCCCTCCCAGTGACCGCGAGCAAAGAGCCCTTCCGCATAAGCATCCACGCCGGAGAGGCGCAGCCGCATGAGCGGAACCCCCGGTCCGGTCAGGAAATCGAGCTGAAAATCACTCGCCGCCTTCCGGCTGACGACGACTTCGCCAATCACCGCACGCTCCGGCGTCACATAGCGCAACTGCCCGACTTCATTATGCCAACCGGCCCCCGGCTCGGGGAAGCGCCCGGAAATGTCACGCCCCGGCGGCAAGGTCTGGCAACCGCTCAAAAGGAGCATCACCGCGAGCCACCCAAGCCCGAGCCTTTTGCTGAGAAAGGAGAGCGCTCTCATGCGAGCATGGCCCCCTCTTTGGTCTCGTGCTGGATCGGCAGCGGGGCGAGGGGACGCCTCTCTTTCGGCTCGCCCGGGGTGAGATTGAGCCGAGGTACAATCGGGAAATACTTCTGGATTTTGACCAGCAGATAGAAAATCTCCATCCGCCAGCGCACCGACCAGATCCGTCCGAGATTGCCGGAAAGAACTGCGTTGACCGCCTGCGGCAGCATGAGCCGCTCCTCGGGGCGCACAAAGATGTCGATAAACTCGGGCTTATACCATGCGGTGACAAAGCGCAGATAGAGATCCATCACCTTGTTGAGATTCTTTTCGTACCGCTGAAAATGGTGCAAAGCGCGTTGCGGCGTCTTGAGCGCGATGCCGATCGCATCAGCCGCCTGCTCCCCGGAGAGCAGCCCCATGAAGACGCCGGTGCTGAAGACCGGATCAATAAACCCCGCCGCATCTCCGGCGAGGATCCAGCGCTCCCCGGTCAGGCGCGTGTTGCGGTAGGAGTAGTCGCCAGCGGCATAGACCTGCGTCACCCGCTTGGCATATTTGAGCCGTTCCGTGACGACCGGCTGCTCCGCAATCGCCGCTTCCAGAAACGCCTCGGGGGAGAGCTTGGCCCGCTTGAAGTCGGCCTGTTCGAGCACTTTACCGATGCTCATGCGCGTCTCAGTGAGCGGGATCATCCAGAACCAGCCGTCGACCGTGCGGATGATGCGGATGAGCGTCCCGGCGTCGCCCGGCTCGCGCTGGACATTTTCATAATGCGCATAAACGGCGAACTTGCGCAGGTTGGCGTAAGCCTTCTTACTGCCGAACTGCGTCCCGAGGAGCGATTGCCGCCCGCTGGCGTCGATCACGTAGCGCCCTCGGATCACTTCGCCGCTATCGAGAGTAACGTTTACCCCGTCGGCATCAAAGTCGACCTTCTTCGCCCCCGTCTCCTGCCGCACTTCGGCCCCTGACTCCTGCGCATGTTCGAGCAGCAGGAGATCGAACTCCGAGCGCGTCACCTGATAGGCGGTCGGGTGCGGGTTTTTCAACCCGTCGCGGAAGTAAAATTTGATGTTGTGATTGCCGCAGGAGGTGACGATCTCCGCCCCGTGTTTGATGATGAAACGGGCATCAAGCTTCTCGCGCACGCCGAGGCGCTCAAAGGTCTCCATGCTAAAGGGGAGGAGCGATTCGCCGATCTTGAAGCGCGGGAAGCGGTCGCGCTCCAGCACGACAACCTTGCGCCCCGAACGGGCGAGAATGGTCGCTGCGGCGCTACCCGCCGGGCCACCTCCGATAATCACGACATCATACGGTGTATCCATAGAAGTAAGGGGAAGGCGTATCATAAAGAAACCTGATTCAGAAGGAACAAACGCACGCCGAATTAAAAAAAGTCGCTTTCTTTCGCAAGGGAGCCGGTCCATGTTGGAGCACGTATGAGCAACACACGGATTGAGAAAGATTCGATGGGGCTGATGCACGTCCCCTCAGACGCGCTCTACGGCGCCTCCACCCAGCGTGCGGTGTTGAATTTCCCGATCTCCGGCTACCGGTTCGGGCGTGGTTTTATCCGGGCGCTCGGCCTGCTCAAGTGGGCAGCCGCCGAGGCGAACCTTGAGCTTGGCCTCCTTGATGAACGCCGCGCCGCCCTGATGAGCGAGGCGGCGGAGGAGGTGATCGCCGGAAAGCATGACGCCCATTTCGTCGTCGATATTTTCCAGACTGGCTCGGGGACCAGCACCAACATGAACGCCAACGAGGTGATCGCCAACCGGTGCTCCCAACTCGCCGGCCATCCGCTTGGTTCGCGCGAACCGGTTCACCCGAACGACCACGTCAACATGGGCCAGTCGAGCAACGACGTCATCCCATCGGCGATCCATATCGCCGTCGCCGAGGGGTTGCGCAATCAGCTCCTTCCCGCGCTTGATGCGCTCCACGATGAACTGGAGCGCAAGACCCTCGAATTCTGGGATATTCTCAAAATCGGGCGAACCCATCTCATGGACGCCACGCCGATCCGGCTCGGGCAAGAGTTCAGCGGCTACGCGCGACAGGTCGAATATGCCAAGCTGCGCGCGGGCAACGGGATCGCCGCGATCGAGGAGCTTCCCCTCGGCGGCACCGCCGTCGGCACCGGCCTCAACCGCCACCCCGATTTCCCCGCCCGGGTCATGCACTACCTGCACGACCAGACCGGCATCGCTTTCCACGAAGCGCGTAACCATTTTGAAGCGCAGGCCTCTAAAGACGGGTTGGTGCAGGCGAGCGGCCAGTTGAAAACCATCGCCACCGCTCTCTTCAAGATCGCCAACGACATCCGCTGGCTCGGGAGCGGCCCGCGCTGTGGCTTGGGTGAACTCAGCTTGCCCTCGACCCAACCGGGTAGTTCGATCATGCCCGGGAAGGTCAATCCGGTGATGTGTGAAGTGATGATGCAGGTCTGCACGCAGGTGATCGGCAACGACACCGTTGTCACCTGGGCCGGGGCGAACGGTAATTTCGAGTTGAACGCGATGATGCCGGTCATGGCGCACAACCTTCTGGAATCGATCCGGCTCCTCTCCAACGCGTGTGATGTCTTCCGCATCCGATGTATCGCCGGAATCGAGGCCGATGCCGAGCGGTGCGCTTCGCTCATTGAACACTCGATGGCGATGGTTACGAGCCTCGTCCCGCTCATCGGTTATGACAAGGCGGCTGAGATCGCCAAGGCGAGCGAAAAGAGCGGCCGCACGATCCGTTCCATCTGTGAAGAGTGGAACGTCCTCCCCCCGGAGGAACTCGCCCGTGCGCTTGATCCGTTGACGATGACCGAGCCTGCCGAACCGGCGGCCCGCCCGTTTGCCTGACTTTTTGGAATTTTCCCTTTGCATCCTTTTGCCGGGATGTGAAGGATACCGCCGCCTTATGTCCACCAAGCGTCAAGTCGTCATCACCGGGATCGGGGTCGTTACCCCGATTGGAAATAACCTCGCGTCGTTCTGGGACGCCGCCACCCACGGGCGCAGCGGGGTCGACCGGATCACCGCCTTTGATCTGACCGGGCACGATTGCCACATCGCCGGGGAGGTCAAAGGGTTCAACCCGGTGGAGTATTTCAAAAATCCGAAGGATGTCCGGCGGACCGACCGCTACACGCAGTTCGGGATGGCCGCTGCGAAGATGGCGCTGGAGGACTCCGGCGTCGATCTCGATGCCGTGGACCGGACCCGCTTCGGCGTCATGGTCGGCAGCGGCATCGGCGGGCTCAAGACCTTGAGCGACCAGATGTACACCATGTTCAACAAAGGGCCGGGGCGCATCTCCCCGTTCATGATCCCGATGATGATCGCGAACATGGCCAGCGGCCTGATCTCGATGGAACATGGCCTGGCCGGGCCGAATTTTGCCACCGTCTCCGCCTGCGCCACGGCGTGTCACTCGATCGGCGAAGCATGGCGGATGATTACTTATGGCGATGCCGACGCCTTCCTGTGCGGCGGTGCCGAGGCGACGGTCGTTCCGATCGGCATTGGCGGCTTTGCTGCGATGCGGGCGCTCAGTACCCGTAACGACGAGCCGCAGCGTGCCTCCCGTCCCTTTGACAAGGATCGTGACGGTTTTGTCATGGGGGAAGGGGCAGGCGTTCTGATGATCGAGGAACTCGAACACGCCAAAAAGCGTGGGGCGAAGATTTACGCGGAACTGGTCGGCTACGGCCTCTCCGCCGACGCCTATCACATGACCTCGCCGCTCCCGGAAGGGGAGGGGGCCGCCCGTTGTATGCAGATGGCGCTCGATAAAGCCGGGTTGACCCCGCAGGAGGTCGATTACGTCAACGCCCACGGTACTTCCACCGGCCTCGGCGACATCTGTGAGACCAAGGCGATCAAGATGGTCTTTGGCGAACGGGCCACCGCGCCCGGTGGTCTGGTGGTCTCCTCGACCAAGTCGATGACCGGCCACCTCCTCGGGGCTGCCGGTGCGGTGGAGATGGCAGCGTGCGTCATGGCGATCCGCGATGGGGTGATCCCGCCGACGATCAACCTCGATGAGCCCGATCCCGAGTGCGATCTCGACTACGTTCCGCACACGGCGCGGGAGCAGAAAGTGCGCGTCGCCGTGAACAACTCCTTCGGTTTTGGCGGGCATAACGCCACGTTGATCGCAAAAGCGTTTGAAGGGTAATCGGAAGCATGGCGCAGTAGCGCATCACTGTGGCACGGGTCGTGCTACGTCATTCTGCTGATATGGGACGGAACAAAGCTGAATATGATACCGTCTTGCGTTGCCGTGCACCGCAAGCACTTAAGGATCGCATTGAAACCATTCTTTCCCGCCGTGGGCATGGCGATTTCTCAGAATGGATCAGGGAGGCGCTCTTGCGCCACGTCGAGGGGGAGGAATCCCGGCTCGGTATCAGCGGACCACCACCGTTTTATACCACGACGCCCCCGCCGCTCCCTTCCGCCAATCAGCCTGATGGGCCTCCGCCACTCCCCCCATCGTAAGGAAAGCGCTCATCTTCCACTACGGAAAGCGCTAATCGCCGTAACCGTGGGGGTGGGTAAGGTGCCACCTCCATGCGCTTTCAATGATCGTCTCCAGCGACTGGAAACGTGGGCTCCAGCCCAACTCCTCGTGAATGCGGGTTGAGGCGGCGATCAGCCGGGCCGGATCACCGGGGCGACGCGGCTTCTCCTCAACAGCGATCGTTTTCCCGCTGATTTTCTCGCAGGTGGCGATCACTTCGCGCACGCTGGAGCCGCCCCCGGTGCCGAGGTTGTAGCAGCGGCTCTCCGGCGCACCGAGCGCGAGCAGATGGGCCTGAGCGAGATCGAGGATGTGGATGTAATCGCGAATGCAGGTACCATCCGGGGTGGGGTAATCGGTGCCGTAGATCTCGACGTGCGACTTCTGCCCGAGCGCCACCTTGAGGATGTTCGGGATGAGGTGGGTCTCCACCCGGTGATCCTCCCCGAAGCGCTCGCTTGCCCCTGCGGCATTAAAATAACGAAGCGCAACGTAGCGCAACCCATGGATCTCGTCATACCAGCGCAAGATCTTCTCAAAAGCGAGTTTTGACTCTCCGTACGGATTGATCGGCGCCTGCCGCTCGGCCTCGCTGATCGGCACGACTTCCGGCAGCCCGAAGGTCGCACAGGTCGAGGAGAAGACGAACCGCTTCACCCCATGGGCGACCATGGCATCCAGCAGGTTTAACCCGCCGAAGATGTTGTTGCGGAAGTATTTCGAGGGATCGACCATCGACTCGCCCACCAGTGCATTGGCCGCAAAGTGCATCACCGCCTCGGGCCGGACCTCGGCCATCGCCGCCTCGATCGAAGCCCGCTCCTGCAAATCGCCGACGATCAGCCGCGCCCGGGGATCGACCGCGCTGCGGTGGCCCTCGCTCAGATTGTCAAAGACAGTGACTTCATGTTCTGCTTTGAGGAGTTCCTCTACACAGATACTGCCGATATAGCCTGCACCGCCGGTGACGAGTAGTTTCATGAAAGAAGGGGTTGAATCTTGGAAGCACGGAAGATCATGCGGACCGAGTCAAGCCGCACCCTCGCGTCGGCAAGGTGATCGCGCAGATCGTACAACTCCTGTTGCGCCGCTTCGATCTCGCTCTCTTTGATACTCGGGTTGATCGCTGCGAGATCACGCAGCCGCGCGATCTCCGGTTCCAGTTCCCCCTGCATCCGCACAAGGCTGGTGGCGATCAACTGGTTGGCCTGCGCGGTGGCGAGCTTTGCGGCACTCTCGATGAGTTTCGGCATCAGTTTGTAGAGGAGATCGGTCTTACCGAGGATCGCCGCCATCGGTCCGTTAACCAACTCGCCGAGCGGCTGGGTCACTTCGAGCATCCGGTTGTCGACCACGTGGCGCAGCGGCGTCGCCGGGAGGAAACGCTCCGCGTGGAGCTTCTCCGGGGCGACCGCCTCGACCAGATGCACGGTTTCAATAAGGAAGCTCTCCGGCCCCGGCATCGTCGTCACCGCGAGGGAAGCATTCCCCTCCGTCCCGCCGAGCAGAAGCTCAAAGGCCCCTTCCACCGCCGGGTGATCCCAGCTTAGGAACCCGATATCATCGCGGCCCAAAGCGCGGGTGCGATCAGCCGTCAGCGTCGTCCCTTCCGGTGGAATCCCGGGAATCGGCTGGCCCCCGGCAGCGGGGATGACGATCCAGGTCCGCTCGCCAATATCCTCCACATGAGCGCCGCAATGGTCAAAGACGGCGAGCATGAAGCGATCGAGCGCCGTGTCGGCATCGAGCTTGCGGATCGCTTCGATGAGGACCTGCGGTTCTCCTGCACGCGCAGCGGCCAGTTCCAGAAGATGATCGTGCCCGGCTTCGAGCCGTTGGCGGACTTCGTCCCGCGCGGCGGCACTTTCGGTAAGAAACGCTTCGAGATCCTCTGCGCGGCTCTTCTTCGTGCGGCGTCCCTTCGTCGGTCGGGCCGGGTCGGGGAGGTCGTGGGCGATGGCGTTGAGCGATGCGCCGAAACGTTCGTACAACTCCGCCCCGCCGTGGAGACTCTCCTCAAATGCATTAAGCCCTTCGTGGAACCACCGGGCGCGAATCTCTCCCGGGCCGTCCTTGATGAACGGGACGTGAATGGAAATATCAGCGCTCTGGCCGATCCGGTTGAGCCGCCCGATCCGTTGTTCGAGCAACTCCGGGTGTTCCGGCAGATCGAAGAGGACGAGATGATGGGCAAACTGAAAGTTGCGCCCCTCGCTGCCGATCTCCGAGGCGATGAGAAGTTGCGCTCCCTCTTCTTCGGCAAAGAAAGCGGCGTTGCGATCGCGCTGGAGCAGCGTCAACCCTTCGTGGAAGAGAGCGACCGGGGCGCTGGTCCGCTCGCGCAGGGCGGCTTCGATCGCCTCAACCTTCTCCCGCGTGCGACAGATGAGGAGCACCTTCGCCCCTTTAAGTTTTTTAAGCTCCTTCTCCAGCCAGAGAATGCGCGGGTCATCGCTCAGATCGACCGCCTCGCCCCGATCCTCGGCTTGTGCCGCTTCGACCTCGCCCTTGAGCGGGATCAGATGGGCGATCCGCTTGGGGAAGCCGCTCATCTTCGCACGGGTGTTGCGGAACATCACCCGCCCGATGCCGTGTTGATCAAGGAGCGCTTCGAGCAACGGTTGGGCTGCTGCCTTCTCACCAGCTTGCAGTGCGGAAAGGTGTTGGGCAATGCTGCCGGGCATCCCGGCGAGGAGCTTCCCGTCCTTGATCGTCAGCTTCTTCCCGGAGACGAGCTTGTCGGCGATCTTCGCAATCGTCGTGTACGTTTCGCTCTCCTCCAAAAAGGCTTCGAGCGACGGGTAACGATCCGGGTCAAGCAGTCGCAGCCGGGCGAAGTGCCCTTCTTCCCCCAACTGACGCGGCGTCGCGGTCAAAAGGAGCAGGCCGGGGGTCGCTTTCCCGAGCGCTTCAACGAGGGCGTATTCCGGGCTGACCGTCTCCCGGCTCCAGCCAAGGTGGTGTGCTTCATCGACAACGAGGAGATCCCACCCCGCTTCGACCACCTGCCGGTGGCGCTTCTCATCCCCGGCGAGCCAACCGAGCGGGCAGAGGACGAGTTGATCATCGAGGAAAGGGTTGCTCTCCGGGTTGTTCGCTTCGATCGCCAGCGCCCGCTCTTCGTCAAAGATCGCAAAATGGAGGTTGAAGCGGCGCAGCAACTCCACAAACCATTGGTGTACCAGTGGCTCCGGGACGATGATCAGGAGGCGCGACGCCTTCCCGGTCAGGTAAAGGCGATGGAGAATGAGCGAGGCTTCGATCGTTTTTCCAAGTCCGACTTCATCGGCCAGAAGGACGCGCGGCAAATGCCGGGCCGTCACCTCCTGCGCGATCCCGAGCTGGTGGGGGATCAGGTCGATGCGCGCCCCGGTAAAACCGCGTGCGGGCGATTGCAGGAGCCGGTGGCGATGTTCGAGCGCCTGGAGCCGCAGTTCAAAGAGGCGGTTGTCATCGACCTGCGCCGCCGGGAGTCGCTCCCCTGGGTTGTCAAAGGTGAGCATGTCGCTCAACTGCGTCTCAATGACGCGTTCGCCATTCGGGCCGCCATAGGTCAGAACGCCGTCGGCCCGTTCGGTCACGACCGTGACCACAAAACTCTCCCCTTCATGGGAGCGGACCGTTTCATCGACCTTAAAGCGAACCCGGCGCAGCGGGGCACTGGCAGCGGCGTAGAGCCGCATCGCATTACTGGCCGGGAAAAACATCTTTACCCGGTTCGGCTCCACATCGAGCACAATTCCCAATCCCAACTCCGGCTCCGGCTCACTGATCCAACGCTGACCTGCTGCAAAACGCATGAAACGATAAAATTAAAAAACCTTGGTATCTCTCTTGTTGTCAGTTCCGGGATGGGAGCCGCCCCTTTAAGTCCTTTTCGGTGAAGGAAAAAAGAGGAAAAAGGGCGAGCGCATCAGGCTCTCCAAAATCGGCGCAAACGCAAGGGGGAAACTCGGAAAAAATGCGTCGCGCGGAGTCTCCCACGAAGCTGGGGGCGAAGCGGTTACGCCAGCGCGGGAAAGAAGAAGGCGTTCTCCGCCTCGGTCGTCGTGCTGCCGCCGAGCCACCCCATCGGCAGGAGCCTTCCCGCGATCGGTCGCCCCGGGTGGGAGATCTGCTCCAGCAGCATCGCAATCACCTCCCGCCCGAGGCCCTCGTACGGGTGGGACATCCGGGTGAGCAGCGGGCAGGAAGTCCGGTCGATCATCAGCCCGGTGCCGCCGAGAATGCTGGTCTCTTGGGGGACCGTGACGCCGTGGGCAACGAGGGTCTCATACGCACCAATCGCCATGAAATCGCCGGGAGTATAAATCGCATCCGGGAAGGTGCCGTGTTTCTCGTGGTAACTAAGGACGACTTTGGCCGCCGCTTCCGCCGTCGTCAGAGAGTCAGTGAAGCCAATCTCAAAGCTCACCCCATTATCGCTCCCATATTCCAGCCCGGCGAGCAGTCCGGAGATTCGCAGCCGGTTGGAGGCACTAAGGTGATAGGGGAAGTTCGCGATAAACAGAATCCGTCGGCGCCCGCTTCGGAGAAAGGCGTGGCCAGCGGTACGGCTGGCGCCAAAATAATCTGAGGAGACAAAATCACTAGTCGAGTGATCGGCCAACGGATTGATCGAAACCAGCGGGAGCCGGTGGAGCGCCACCCAATCCATCAACTCCTTCTGATAGAGATGAGCCGGGAAAAGGAGCGCGACATCGTGGAAAGCCGGGGAGAGGGTGAGCGTCTTGTCCGGCATGCTATCGAGCGAGCGCAGGCTTAGCGTCATTCCGCTCTCAAGCGCCGCCACCGTCAACCCTCCCGTCAAATGGGCGTACCATGAACCGGGGACCACCGCTTCATCCATCGGCAGGTTTGTCGTCACGCGGATCTGCTTGAGCTGCGGGCGTGGGCGTCCGTCGCGCTTGAGATGCGAGGCCGACCCGGCGTGACTTTCCAGTCGCCCGTCTTTCTTTAGATTTCGATACACTGTCGCTACAGTTGAGGTGCTTACCCCAAGGTGTCCGGCCAATTGCCGTACGGAGGGAAGGCGGATCGTCTCCTCCTCACGGGTGGCAAGGAGGGAGTCGAGGTAAGCGTGCACCTTCGTGGAAGCTTGGGTTTTGCGGTTGGGTAGCGACATCATGCTATCGTGGAGCAGCGATTATCCCACGTTGCTTAGGGGATTCAAGGTCTAAAAGTGTAATCTAACTGTATTTATTTTCGTTATTAAAAAGTGATTGAAAAAACGTTGACTGATTTTCGTTTTGAAGTACAGTTTGTGAATCCGTAGCGTTAATGTGTAGCGATTTCTCGCCGCGTGCTTTCACTTCCCACCCTCCCCAAAATTCCTATGGCTAAAACTCCTTCTCGTCTGTTGGCTGCGGCCTTGCTGGCAGTCACTCCTCTCTCCCTTCAAGCACAAATCAATTGGATCGGCCCGGATGGCAATGGAGGAAACGGGGCGTGGAACCTCCCCGGAAACTGGGATAACGGACTTCCTGATTCCGGCAAGGCGGCCTTTTTTGGGATCACCGGGTTGGCGCCGGAAGCTTCCGCCACCGTGACACTTCCGGGTACGGTGTTCGCCATTCAACGATTTGCTGTGGGACACGGGAAGAGTGCTCGGGTGGAGTTCGCTTCGGGCACGAACCTTACCTCCAGCGGAGGGATCACCCTTGTCGGGAACAATACTGTCGGGAGTGGCAGCGGAAGCGCCCATCTCACCTTCGCCGGGCCTTCGAGCGGGACGGCGACGTTTAGCCTTGCCTCCTTCTACGTGGGCCACAATTCCGGGAATGGCAATACCCTGACCTTCTCCGGCCCGCTGACGGTGAGCAATGCAGGAACCTCCTTTTCCAAGGTCGGTCAAGGGGGTGGCATTAACAACCGGCTCCGCGTGGAAGCCGGGGCTAGTTTGACCCGTTACGGCCTTCATGTCGGGACGGACACAGCTTCCATCAGCGGGAACGGTGTGGAAGTTGCGGGGACAGGAAGCCGTCTCATTGTCAATGGTGGCAGTGTGGGCACTGACTCCGCCCGACGGTTGTTGATCGGTAGTTTCGGCCAGGCGCAAGGGAACTTTCTGGAAGTCTCTGGCGGAGGGCTCGTCAGGGTCACCACCGGGACAGGGGAAACCACCAGCGAAATCAACGCCGTCATCCTCGGGAGCGGTTCCGGCGCCCGCTCGAACTTCATCACCGTTTCGGGGGCTGATTCCCACCTCTCCCTTGAACTGGCCACGACGTTACAGATCGGCGGGGCGACCAGCTTTGGCGGCAACCGGGTCACGGTCGGGAACGGCGGGGCGCTCACCGCCACCGGTGCTGTTACCATCGCCACTTACGCCCTCAATGGCGGCAATAACGATGGTGCCAACCGCCTTGTGATCGAAAATGGCGGCACGCTAACGGCCAGTTCCTCCATCACCAACGCCGGTCTCCTCCAACTCGCCAGCGGTGGCGTTCTCACCGGTGCTTCGGGTGGAGCGGCCACGGTTACCGTCGGCGCGACCGGTCGCTTTGAAGCTGCCGGGAATGGCCTCGGTGCGAACGTGACCACCACGGTGCAGAGCGGCGGCGTCCTCGCCGTTGGGTTGACCGGGGAGAGCGGCGCGGCGATGTTGACGCTCGGCTCCTCCGTCGTGATGGGGAGCGGGAGCTTTCTTGAGATGAACCTCTTCGCCTCCGGGGTCTCCGACCGGATTACGTTCAGTTCCGGCGGCCTCCTTGATCTCGCCGCCGGGGATGTCCAACTCCGGCTTCTGGCAGCGCCCGAGGTCCTCACCGCCGGTTCGTGGCAACTCTTCAACGGCGCGACCGCCTTCTCGGGGAGCTTCGACCCAGCCGATATGCTCCTGCCGGAACTTGGCGACGGCCTTTCATGGAGCTTTGTCAATTTCAACCAAGCGGGGCAGTGGGAAGTCGCCATCATCCCGGAAGCGATCCCGGAGCCGGGTAGCCTCGCGCTCCTCGTCATTGGCGCAGCGTTCGGCCTCGCGTGGCGCCGCCGGCGTTCGTAAGGAGCCTCTCCTCCATGAAGATTTTAGCGTATCCAGTAGCTCTCATCCTGCTGGCAGGGCCGCTTGTTGCCTCTGAACCGGTCTGGAGCGAGCAGTTTGAAGAGGGGATAGGTGGGGTTCAACCGTATCACCGGCAAGATCCGCGCACCCTCCTCCAGCTCTCCGACGAGAACCCGGCCCAAGGGAGCCATTCGCTACGAATGGACCTCCCCGGCAAGCGCGCGCTTGAAGGGTTTGAGCTGACTGCCGGAACGCCTCCCCACCGCCTCCTGAGTGTCCGCGCCATGGTACGCGGCAGCGGCAACCTGCTCCTCGCGCTGATGTCACAAACCGGCTGGGCCTACGCTACCCCAATCGCTCTTGATCACCAGTGGCGGGAAGTCACCCTCTCTAAAACCACCGGGATGAACGATCGCTCCCTCCGCATCTGCTTTCTCGCCCCCGAGACACAACCGGGCGCGTGGATTGAAGTCGACGACGTAAGGGTCGACGCCCAACCGCCGCTCGATCTCAGCGATACCGAGGTCGAACCGCTGGTCTACGCCGCCACCCGCCACGGGAAGGGAAAGGGGAACGCGCAGGAGGAAGAGGGGATGCCGGTCTGGAGCGCAGAAAAACGCCTGCTCCTTGGTGAACTCCCTTTCCCACAGACGAGCCTGCCGATCTCCCTTTATGTGCGACTCAAAAGCGAATGGGACGAAGCGCAACTCCATGTCCGCTCCCGGCGCGGCGGCGGCTCCTCTATCATTCGAAGCGCCAGCGGCGGCCCGGGGGGCGACTGGCAATGGGTCGAGATCCCGGGACTGACCGCCGAAGAAATCGGCAAAACGCTGGAGCTGGAGATCACCGCCGACGCGGGCGAACTCCTCGTCGAACGCCTCGCCCTCTCCACCCGCGAAGGGGTGGAGAGTGAAAGTTTGGAAACAACCTCTTTTTATGGAAACTGGTAGAAAAATGAACTCCTTCTGGTTCGCAGCGCTGGCCCTTTGCTGGGCCGGTAGCGCCTTTGCAGCCCCTCCTCAACCGGCGGTGCGTGTCGGGAAATCCGCTCAACCCCCCGTGATCGACGGGCGCGGGGAAGAACCGCTCTGGCGGCAGACCGTGGCGATCCGCGATTTTCAGATCGCGGGCAATCATCGTCCCGCAGCCGATCCCACGCTGGTCCGCTTTGCATGGGATGCGCAACATCTCTACGTTCTGGCGCGTTTTGAGGAATCGCTCCTCAACGTTGCCATGCAGCGGGTCCACGAAGTGCGGATGCGCGAGAAAACGCTTGATGGCAAGGTCTTCGAGGACGACTCACTCCTCCTGATCGTCCGTCCCGAAGGGGGAGAGAATGCCTATGAATTCGCCGTCAACCTGCTCGGCACCCTCGCCGACGCACGGACGAAAAGCGACAACCTCTGGGGTGGCCGCGATTTTAGCTGGAACTCAGGCGCCAAGGTCGCCGCGACGGTGCACGACGGATTCTGGGAGGTCGAGATGGCGATCCCGTGGAAAGCTCTCTCTGCCACGCCGACTCCCGGCGCAGCGTGGGAGGTGGTGCTCGCCCGTGCCGCACGGGGTCGCGAGGAGTTCTCCTCATGGAACCCATCGGCTCCTGCCGGTATCCATACGCCGGAAGCGCTCGGGCGTTTGATCTTTGCCGATACCGTGATCGGCCTCGATATTGAAAACCCGCTCAAGGTGCTGGAGCCGGGGCGCAACCGCTTTGAACTGCTCTTTGAACCGGGCAGCAGCGATCCGGTGACGCTCAAAACCACCTTCCAATCCTTCGGCAAAGAGAAGCAGCGAAGCGCCGAGGTCAAACTTGCCGGGAAACCGCTCCGGGAAGTGTGCGAGGTCGAGGTGGAAGAGGTCGGCGTTATGCCGTTTGGCTGGTCGGTGCGGGACGCCGGGACGCTCCAGCCGCTCTACGTCTCACCGTTGCGGCAGTTGCAGGCGGTCCGCTCCTTTGCCCAACTTCAAATTGAGACGCAGGGGCGCTACCGCGTCGCCGTCCGGGGGGAAGTGATCAAGGAAGGCGAGGGGAATGGCGTCGTCCGGCTTCCGCTCCAGCGTGGGGAGAACCGGCTGCGCGTCTGGGTCGAGAGCGGCTCCGCGAAGCTCGGGATTGAAGGGCAGGAAGGGGTGCGCTGGCGCACGATCGCCGGGGTGAAGCCCGAGGAGATCACCAGCATCGCAGAACCACCGGCCACTTCCCTGCTCGAAGAGACGCAAGAACCGCTCGGCTCTCCGGGGCAAGGGGGGACCCTCTTTACCCACTCCCTCCTCTACGAAAACGCCCGGCTCTGGCCGCTTCAGCAGCCGGTCTGGCTCGCCGCCGGGGTTCCCCAGTTTCTCACCTTTACCACGCAGGGAATTCCCAGTCGGAATCTGACGAACTGGCGGATGGAGGTGCGGGTTCCTAACTTTGTGGAAGTGCGCCAAGCCTCCGGTTTCTATCGCAGCAATGTTGAGGGGAAGGCAGCCTTTCACGTCGAACGCAAGGGAGAGGAAAACGGACTGGCGCTCTACGAGGTGACGGCGGATCAACCTTTGCCGCCCCGCGCTCATCAACATCATCTCGTGCAGGTCCTTCAGCTATCGCTCAAAGCCGATGCCAACGCTGATCAGAAAGCCGGGGAATGGTTTCTGGAGAGCCGCAGCTTTGCCGATGACGGGCATACCAGCGAAATCACCCAGCGCCACGCCTTGGCGTTCCTCCCCAAGCCGGCTGGTCGACAGCCAAAGAAGCTGACGTGGATGCTCTGGGGCGGCACCTTCGGCGCTTTGGATAACGAAGCGCTGCGGCGCGACCTGCTCGAAACCGCGCGAGCCGTCGGCTTCAACGAGATCACCTCTGGTGACGCATGGACGAGCAAGGTCGGCAAGGAGTACGGGATCGCCAATCACCTCGAAGTCTACTTCCGCGAGGGGCGGGTCGACCTGCGCGAGCATTTGAAAAAACATCCGGAACAACGGCTGATCAAGCCGTCCGGGGAGCCGTCCCACGAGTTGATGTGTGCCACCGATCTCCTTGGAGAAGGGTGGCCTGCGGCAGCCGCTGCGCTGGTCGCCTTTGCGGAACCGAGGGGGGCTGACGTCGTTTGTTACGACTACGAATACCCGCCGCTACGTGGTCCGCATTCGTGTTACTGCGAGCGTTGTCTGGCCGCTTTCCGCACCGCTGCCGGGTTGGGCGAAGGGGTGAAATTGAGCGCTGAATCGATCGCCGGAGAACACAAGGCGGCATGGGTCGACTTCATGGCACGACGCGTCGCCCGATTGTTGGCCAAGATGAAAAAGGAGGTCAACGCCATGCCGGGGAACCCCCATTTCACGGTCTATAGCGGTTACCAGAGTGACGAGAACGCCGCCCGCTACGGCATCGACTGGGACTACGTTGCCGAGGAAGGGGCTGCCGATGGAGCAGCCTGTGGTTATGGCCGTCCGGTCGAGGAGATGAAGCGGCTGGTGGAGACCTTCCGGGGCAAACCGGTGGTGATGGGGGAGTTGCTCCTTCCTTATCTGAGCAAAGGAACGCTGGAGCGCGATACCCCGCTTACCCCGACGACGAAGGCCCGCCTCCTGCGTCTCTCCCTCGACGCCAGCGGCGGGATTTTGATCTACGACCGCCATTCTGTCGACGGGCGGACGTGGCACGCGCTCGGGGAGGTCTCGCGGCTTGTCGCCCGTTACGAACCGCTCTTTTTGGAACACCGGCTCGAAGCGGTCCCCGGGGCGGATGAAGCGCACGTCCAACTCCTGCGCGGAGAGAAAGGGTCGCTCCTTTGCGTCATGAACGTCACCGCACGCGAGATGGTCTTCCGCTTCCCACTTCCCGAGGGGTATGGTGAAGCGCGGGAATGGGAGGGGAACCGCACGATCGCCCCCGGCGGGAAGGTCGAAGTGACCTTGCCTCCGGGCGAATTCATCGTGTATGAACTGGGGACCCCCCAGCCATGACAAAGCAACGATACGGTTTTTCGCTGGTAGAGGCGCTGGTGACGCTGGCGGTGTTGGCCGTGATCGTTGCCTTGCTGCTGCCGGTGGCATCGCGCGCGCGGGAATCGGCGCAGCAGGTCGAATGCATCACCCGGCTTAAACACCTCTGGAATGGCTGGATGCACCACCGGGAGGTCCGGAAGGACCTCCTGTATACGGGCGGGAACGCGTGGCTCTACGAAATGGCTGAGACACGCGGGTTGGTGACGGGCGAGGAGACGATCTGCCCCTCCGCCCTCGATGTCAAAAGTGGTGCCTACTTCTACCCCAACCCGTACAGCGGTCACATCGGGCTGGTCCGGCATTGGTCGGGGCCACCAGCCAAGCCGATCGGTTATACCGTCAACAACTGGGCATTCTATGCCGGTAGTGGTATTTCGTCGGCCAAACGTTTCACCAAGCTCTCCACGACGCCGCTCTTCTTCGACGGAACGGTCTACGGGCTTTCTGCCGCCGCATGGAACGACAAGGAATTGCTCATCCGCCGCGTCGCCTTCCGGCACAACGGCGTGGCAAACTTTCTCTTCCTCGATGGCCACGTCGAATCGCTCGACCGCGAACGGGTTAAACTCCTCGATCCCAAGCCGTTTTAAACAGATAAAATGGAAGCGATTTCTCGCCGTCTTTCGCTTAAAAGCACACTTAATTCTACTTTGTTATTAAATTTTCAGCAATCATCTCAGCGCGTCGCCGAAATTTGTCGGTTGCCATTTCCCGTTGTCGGTGTCGCCACCGCATGATTTTGAAGACAGAAAAAGAGATTGACAGATTGAAGGATCAAATTTTGACTGGTTTCAACACAGAAAACGAATTTCGCGTGTCAATATTTGAAAATGATAAGATGGCATTTGAAATACTTGAACGCTGGAAAGGGGCGACGGACAAAGAAAGAATTTTTGACGGCTATACATTTCCGATTCTCAGAATCATTCAAGTGAGAACAGATTTAATAAAACAGGAGGACCTAATCCCGTCTAAAGAAATCGCAAAAAATTCTCGAGAGAACGCCTCAAAGAACAAGAACTTGTGTTTCCTGGATCTCTGATAATAAAACCTTGTATAATTCAGAGAGCTGTAAAAAGAGTAACAGCGTCCTTTTATCAAAATCATCCGGAGAAATTCGGCTATCATAGGTTTTTTGTTAGAGAGGAAAGCGAGTTTGTTTTGTATATATTTTTGATAACAGTGCAAGAAAGTTCGCTGAAGCGGGATGGATTGTAAAGGCGGGGTTAGATAAGTATTGTGAAAATGTTATTGAGATAAACGAGAGAAACTCAGAGGAATGAAAGTTCGAATTATTCGAATCATTGTCGCGATTGTTGCATTGATATTTGTCTGTCTAATTTTCCTCCAAAAGAAGGTGGCATCGGGGAATGTATTATTTCTTCTGAAAGAGGAACGAGCAGGCAGCGGGCGGTTCACGTATTTGATTAAAGAATTTCGTGGGAGCAATAGTGTTTTACGACACATCATCAATGCTGAAGATTCTTTCTTTTATTCCTGCGAAATATATTACAATAATAGAATTCCCTTAGCTTCACAAACATACTTTATGACTCAGAGCTACCGCCTGCGAGATGTAGCTATCTTAATAGAAGGAGGTGATGTTGTTTTCTCTCTGGACCGTAGAACTGAGCTTCGAGCGAAAAATATTGCTATAAACGAGAATATAGTTGAATGGGAGTATCACTATCGTCCAGTTGGAAGTCGTTGAAAATTAACGTAAGCGTGCAGGTGCCCCCATTCTATTCGAAAAGGATGGGAAGTGGCATTGTGGGGTTTATGGAACAGCGCAAGCGTTACCGAGCGGAGCAGCAACTGGTGGTAAGAATGTATCGGGAGAGTGGAGCAACTAATCGAACGCTTCCTCTTTTCGCTGAACGGGCATCTTAGCAAACTTCATTAACAGGCTCCAACCGATTTTCCGAAAATATTACTACCGGTATTACATAGATTAAGATGGTCAACCGATTCGTGGCTGTTCTCTTAGTTGATGCACAGCTTCCGAAAGGATCCTTGGAAGGTCGAACAATATCCGGCGGAGGAGCTTTATGAAATGATGTTGAGGGGGAATCACCGAATGAGAAAGTGGCTTGATTTCACCAGTCAAATGCAGTCGTTTTCTTGACACGCTTCTAACGCGGTAACACCCCGACGGCGTTGCGTACCCCTTTCCACTCGGGCCGCGAATAAGGCCGGGGAAGGGCGTCGACCCAGAGCGCGGTGGAACTGCCGCCATCGAGATTAAGCGCCCGCTCGATCACTAACCCGGGGAACAAATCCGGTGTTGCCAGAAGCCGACCGAGATCGGCAAGGGTGATCGAGTCGGTCGTCAGCAGAGCGCAGACACCGCGCCGGTCAGCGAGAACCACCGTTCGCTCAGCCGCTTTGGTTTCATTGAGCCCCGCAACGGCCTTCCCGCGATCAACGAGGAACGGCCCTGCCTGCAATGCCTCACGCGTGTTGCGACCTTCACGGTATTCCGTGCGTCGCAGGAGCATCGCCCTTTGGGGCGTCACCACGAGTAGCCCGCTCAGGAGTTTCGAGCGTTCCATCCGGTGCAGGCGCACCCCGTCGCTCACCACCAGCCCAAGCGGGCGGCGATCGGGGTGGAAATAGCCGCCGTTAACCCCGGCGATCGCTCCCGCTTTACTGAGCCGTCCGGCGACGGTTTCCCCTTTTTCCATGTCGAGGACGCGCAACGTCGTCGTCTTGCGGTCGAGACGGACGAGCCGGAGGGTCACCCGCTGCGGCCCCGCGTTCGGGTAGGTTTCAAAGGTGATCGCCGGTGATCGGGTGGGTGTCTGTTTCGGTTCGTGTCGGGCTTCCAGCCCCGGTACGACGGCAAAGAGCAACCCGAGGAGCGCGATGGAGAAAGGGTGCGTTTTCAATCAGGGCTTACTTTGCCGCGACCTTGCCACCGACGCCACCGGAATTTTTCAAAGATGGCGGTCGAGGAAAGCGATCGCCGCCTCCTGCATGGTCGCATTAAAGGTATGGGGCGCATCGTAGATGAGACTCCCGAGCTTTTCTCCGGCATCATGGGCCGCCCAGATGCGCCGCAGGAAGAGGTGTGCCTCTGCCATGCCAAACGGCTCAATCATCGGGTCTCGCCAACCGCTGATCGCGAGGAACGGTTTGGGAGCGGCGAGAGCTGGGAGGTCGGCAAGGTCGAGTTTGCGGTACAACCCCGGCGGCATCGCAAAGAAGCCGAGCGAGCCGAGCAGATTGTGCCGCAAAACTCCGAGGTGGGTCGAGATCCAGCAAACGCTGACCGCTGTTTTGACGCGATCATCCAAGGCGGCAAGGTAATTGGTCCGGAACGATCCGAAAGAAAGCCCGGCAGCCCCAATCCGCCCTTCGTCCACATCGTGACGGGAGGCGAGGTAATCAAGCGTGCGCAGGTCGTCGGTAACCACCAGTGCCGCCGTGGAAAGGCCGATGCTCAGGAGTTGGCGGGAGCTATCGCTCTCGGCGGTTGAGGAGATGGCAATCGTCAGATCGAGGGCTTCCTCCGTGTTAGCGCGCCCGCGCCATTCCTTAAAGTGGAGAGGGTCACTCTGCGCTTTGGCGCATCGTTCGCCAAAGTTGATCGCGTCGATGGCGATGGAGAGATAACCGGCACGGGCCAATTCGACCTGAAGAGAGCGCCCTTCGTAATAGGTTTGACGGTAGTCGCTTAGCCATGAGGGCTCCCCTTCAAAGGCGAGCAGCTTTTCACGTCCGTAAACCCGATTGCCTCCCATGCTGTGGAGGAGGAGAAGCGCCGGGTGCCGCGTCTGCCCGTTGTGGGGGATGACGACTGTCGCCGGGGCCTTGAGCGGAGGGGTCACTTCGATGAGAAGCTCCTCCACGGTGTAATCGGCCTCTTCGCGTCGGGAGAGGAGTTGCGAGCCGGGCGTTCCAACACGAGCGCCGGGGATTTCAACAGCCTGACGGAGGATCGCGCGCAGCCGCGCCTGTCGTTCAATGAGGTCGCCGCCGGGGTGATGGAGGAGCGACTCGCGCCACGTCTCGCCGCGTCGGATCTGTTCTTCGACTAGGGGAGAGAGGGGGATCGGTTGCCGGTCTGCCGGGGGGTGCCGTTTCTCAAGTTGTGCCGTCAGTTCCTCCTCCGGAGTCTGAAAGTGAGCGAACGCCGGGGTAACAGGGTCAAGAGAGAGAGCGGTGGTATTCAAATCGTTGTGATTTTGAAGATTCAGCGAAAACCGTTGAAAAACAAGGTTTTATTCGCCCGTGATCCGGTAGCTCCCCGGCTGCGCTCCTTCAAAGGAGATCGCCGTGGGCGAAACTTCCCGAACTTTGAGCCCTCCGTCCACATTCACGACGGGCGTCGCACGGAAGGCGGTTGAGAAGGTGAAACTTTCCCCCGGTGCTGCTAGCCCGGTCAGGGTCCGCTCCTGTGCGGTGTTGGCGCGGGTATCGTAGGTAAACGCTCCGAGCAGGGCGACAGGCCCCCCTTCGGCGCTGACTTCCAGTTCGTGCACGCCAAAGGGGAGGGGAGGGTGGGCCGCACGATCTTCAAGATAAAGGCTCTCTCCGCTCACTGCTTGGAACGTCTCTGCGGTCGAACGTCGGATCTGCTCGCTTCCGTCGATCGAGACGACGAGCGTGCCGCCCCCGGTCTGGTGCGCCCATGCCACCGAAGCGAGGGTCCCGACCCAGCGCAGCCGCACCTTGGCCCCCGGAGTGAGGAGGAGTTGCTCGGAGCCGTACGGTGCCCCGAAGCGGGAGGCAAACGGCGTCGGCGTCCCGGTTTTGCCTTCCCAGCCGGGGGAGGTGATCGGGTGCCAGCGCCGTTGCAGGGCGGCCTTGGAGTCGAACGCGGCGACGGTTGCCGGGGCCTTGACTTCGATGAGGTGCCGCTCGCCCAGATTCAAGTTGCCAATGGCGAAGGTACTGTTGCGGGGGTTACGCGTTGCAAAGGGGGTGAGCCGACTGCCACTCCCCAAGCTCGGGGTCGTTGAGGGTTGACCGTTGACAAAAACTTCAACCGCAGCCACTCCGGTCGGAGCAGCGGCCCAGAGGTTTCCCCATGTGTCATCGAGGATGAACGCCTGCCCGGCGTGGATGCGCGGGGAATCGGCGGCATAGGCGAGCGTCTCTCCCTCCCAGCCGATCGTCTGTTGGTCATGCCGTTCCGGGAGGTGGCGCTGGGCGAAACCGGCCTGCGCCGGGTCGGTCGGCAGGAAGGCGCGTTCGAGGAGTCGCCCCCAGAGATCGTGCGCGGCGGCTTGCGGGTGGCCATCCTTAGGGGTGAGCGTCTCGGTCGGGACATGGCGCGTGATGAGATGGAGATGCCGCCCGACGTCGAGAACCGGAATGCCGTAACGCAGCGCGAGATCTTTCATCATCGAGGCATTGCGCGTGTAATTTTCATTCGTGTTCCACATCGCGATCACAAACTCAACATCGGGATAGTGCCGCTGAAACCACCGGATCGCCCCTTCAAAGGCGGCAACCTCCTTCGCGCCGTCGATCTTTTCGTTCGCCCCGCTTCCGAAGATGACGAGATCAGGCCGAGGCCCTTCCGGGCGTTCGAAAAGCGCGGGATAAAGCTCCTGCCAGCTTCCCGGCCCCTGAGTGCCGTTGAGATCCGGGTTCGGGGGAAGAGCGAGGCTGCTCCATGCCTGCAAGGCCGAGTGCGCCTCCCCGATCGACGAACCATCACATGCCATGTAGTTAATGAGCAATCGATCGACCGGGTAATTGAACTGCTCCATTAGGCGCCGCTTGAGCCGTCCGCCATATCCGTAGTAATGCGCCCACCAGCCGTAGTACGGGGTCAGTTCCGGCGCGCCGACCAACTCACCATCAAAGAGGAGACTCGGCGCGGAGATCGGTTGTTTATAGGTCGGCGAGTTGGGGTCTTCGTCGTAATGGTAGAAGGCGGGGTTGGCACTGGCGCGGTCGATGCTCGACCCCATGACGATGAAATGGAGCGGAACCCCGGCGCGCAACCGGGCGACGGTCCGTGGCAGGGAGCGGTACTCCTGCGGAAGCGGACGGCTGGAGCGGGCGAGCGGTACGGTTTGCGCCCCGGCCACCAGCGAAGGGGCGTAGATCGAGACCTCCGCATTTGACGGGTTGGTGAAGACCACCTCCAACGCGAAAGTCATTCCGCGCCGCCCCTCGGCGGCAGCTTCCGGGGAACCGGGAATCAGACCGGGGATCAGCAGCTTGGGAAGTTCGACCAGAAACGCCCCCGGTTGCGCCCCGGAGACCCCTTTACCGATCGGGAGGAGCGCTGCCTCTCCACGCGCTGCCTTGGGAAAGGCTTCCTTGCGCGATTGCCCGAAATCAGCCGGATTCCATTGCCCTGATTCGCTATCGACCTGCACCGCATGGAGCGTCACCTCCAACGCCCCGCCGCTCTTCTGGAAGCCGTGGACCGAAAGGGAGACGACCGCCCCGGGATCGAGGCCGACCTCGCTTAAAATGACCCGTTGGCTCACGCTTTTGCCCGGAGCAAGGGTGACGACCGCTTCCACCGGGGCAACGGGTCGAAACGGAGCTGCCGGCCCGCGCACCACCGTCAGATCACCATACGCCTGCTGATCCCAGAACGGAACGGCACCGCTCTTGCCCGAATTGGAGCCGCCTCCGGGTCGGGAGGGTTCAAACGCCTCAAAGGCAAAGTCGGCATTGAGGAGGAGATTGGAAGCACTCATACAACAAGAGGTCATCATCAGGATCAGAGCGGCGAAGGGGGCTTTCATGGAGAGGAGTGGTCAGAAATTCAAAACGATTTGATCGTCGGTGATCGCCCTTTCTCCCGTCAATGGAAAAGCCGAAAAAAGTTTTGTTCTACAGTAGGGCAAAGTTCCTCCAATGGCCATTGGAGCGAGCGGCTTAACCCCTCATAGGCAACGATCAGATTGGCGGGATGTTGAACCTCCTGCCCCTCGGCATCGGGTGGGAGCGGGAAGCGGTTGAGCGCGGCGGGCGGGGCCATCGAAGGAGCGTCGGTCTCCACGAGGATCCGTTCGCGTGGGATGTGGCGGAACGGCGTTAATTTCCGGCTCCGCTCCGGTGTGAGGAAGGAGGGGGAGAATGAGAAATAGCCGCCGAGCCGGACGAAGGTCGCGACCATCTCCGGCGGGCCGCCATAAGCGTGAAGCAGAAAGGGCGGGAGCTTCGGTGCCGCCTCCAGCATCTCCAGTAGCGCTCCCCATGCCCGCAGGCAATGGATGGAAGCGGGGCGCTCCAACCGGGCGGCGATGGCCAGTTGTCGGCTAAAAAGCGTTTGTTGCAGATCGAAATCATCGGTGCGCCGCCACCGGTCGAGCCCGATCTCGCCAACCGACGCCTCGGGATGACGTTCGAGGAGGGCGAGTAAGCGTTCTTCCCAGAGCGGCGTCGCGTTCGCCACTTCCCATGGGTGAATCCCGAACGCCGGGAGGAGCCAGCGGTGCGTGGTCGCCAAGGTTTCCACGGCCTCCCAATCGTCCTCCCGGGTGCCGTTGACGACCCCACGCGCGATCCCGTGTTCGGTGGGAAGTGACTCCCAGCCGCCCGGGATCGGCGGACAGCGTTGGAGGTGTTGGTGGGCGTCGTAAAAACGCATCGCTTACGGGGCGAGCCGACGGGCCAGCGCCAGAAGGTGAAGCCGGACGGCGGCAATGCCGTTGAGCCGGGTCGGCGTCAGTTGTCGTGAGAAGCCAAGGGCATCAAAAAGCTCCGGCTCGACCGCCTCGATCTCCGTCGGGGTGGCGTTATCATAAATCTCGCAAAGGATCGCTACCAACCCCCGCACCATCGCCGATTGCGCCTCCATGGCCAAGCGGCACCGCCCCTCCTCCAGCCGTCCGGTGATCCACACTTGGGATTGACAGCCGTGGACGAGATCCTCCTCGCGCCGTTCTGCTTCCGGGATGCTGGGGAGTGTCGTCCGACGTGAGATCACGGCGGAGAGCCGCTCCTGCGGGTCGGGGATGATGGCGTAATTTTCAATCAACGCCGCCTGTCGTGCCGCCGGGCCGGGGATCGGATTGGTCATGTTACGGGGAGACCGGGAGGCGCTGCGACTTCGGCTCACGGGCGAGGAGCAGGCCGTTTTCCTTATAAGTCTTGAGGCGGAAATGGGTCGCCGTGGAGATGACGCCCTTGATACTGCTCAACTTCTCAGCGACAAACCGGGCGACCGCCTGCAAGGTCTCCCCTTGCACGATGATGAGCAGGTCATACCCACCGCTCATGAGGTAGCAGCTCTGCACCTCGGCAAACCGGGCGATGCGGCTGGCGAGCCGGTCGAAACCGCCATCGCGTTCCGGGGTGATTTTGACTTCGATAATCGCTTCGACCAACGCATTACCGTTAATCTTCTCCGGGTCGAAGATCGCCTGATAGCCGAGGAGGGAGCCGTCAGCCTCCAGCGCAGCGATCCGGGTTTCGACCTCTTGCGTTGAGAGATTGAGCGCCTTGGCCAGATCTTCGGTGGCAGTGCGGGCGTTGGATTTGAGAAGTTCGATGAGGCGGTCCATAGAAAAAGAGGTTACGATTCTTCGGGTTCATCTCCGAAGCAGACGCCGACGGAGCGGGCTGTCATTAACATCGAATGGTCAAGCGGGACCAGCCGCAACCGGTGAACCGCTTCGGCGATCGGCCGGTGGCTGATCTGTTCGTTCTGGTAGCTGACCATGTGGCCAAAGCGCCCTTCGCGTACCAGTTCCACCGCTTCTGCACCAAAACAGGTGCCGAGGATGCGGTCGAGCGGGGTCGGCACGCCGCCGCGCTGGAGATGGCCAAGGACGCAGTTGCGGGTCTCCCGACCGGTGCGCCACGCGACTTCCCGGGCGACCAGATCGCCAATCCCGCCGAGTTTGTACTCCCCGGAGCCGGTCTGCTGGACAAGCTGCTTGCCATCCTTGGGCCTCGCCCCCTCCGCGACGACAATGAGCGTGCTCTTGTAAGCATCGGCCTGACGCCGCATGATCGCATCGGCCACGCTATCAAAGGTAAAAGGGATCTCCGGGATGAGGATGATATCGCCCCCGCCCGCGAGACCGCCATAAAGCGCGATCCACCCGGCGTGCCGCCCCATCACTTCGGTCACCATCACCCGCTTGTGGCTATCGGCCGTGGTGTGGAGGCGATCGAGCGCGTCGACCACGCACGCCACCGCGGAGTCGAACCCGAACGTCATCGCCGTGGCATCGAGATCGTTGTCAATCGTCTTGGGAACTCCGATCACCGGGATGCCGGCCTCAAAGAGTTGAAGTGCGGTGGTGAGCGAGCCGTCGCCGCCGACGCAGATCAGCGCGTCGATCCCCATCTTTTGCAGATTGGTCTTCGTCTCGCGGATGACTGCTTTAGGAATGCGATTGCGCTCGCCCCGGCCGACTTTGGCGACAAAGCGCCCCCGGTTGGTCGTTCCGAGAATGGTCCCCCCCTGACTGAGAATCCCGGCGGTGGTGTTGCGATCAAGCCGGATCGAAGCAACCGGGGAGAGAAGCCCCTCAAACCCGTCAAGGAATCCGATCACCTCCCAGCCGAGCGGTGTTGACGCACGGACGACCCCGCGCAACACGGCGTTGAGCCCGGGGCAATCACCCCCGCTGGTCAGAATCCCGATCCGCTTTTTCATTTCTCCCTTAGCGGACGGCCTTGCGCCGCCCAGCGATCGTAGAGATGCCACCCTTTTTGCATCAGGTTATCGCCCAGCCGGAAGCGGTCCGGGGCATTGAGGAGGACGACCGTTAACCGTCGCGGCGTGATCGTATGGGTGCCATCGGGGTTTTGCGTCGACTCGGGGTGCCGCGCCGAGGAGAGGATCAGACAATCGCCCGCGCGCCGGGTCCGCCCGGTCTTGACCCCGTCGATCGAGTGCGTCCCGAGGAGGGTGTTGGTGTTGACGAGCAGGTAGTCGGTCGCTTCGCCGGTGATCTGGTGGCGGCGGATGCGGCGTTCCTTCTGCGAGACGTGGAAACGGAACGCCGAGCGCTGCATCGCGTAATTGGTCAGAAGGACGAGATCGCGCACTGTGGAGTACGGTTGTTCATCCCGATCAAGTCCGTGCGGGTTGAGGAAGCGGGTCCGCTCCATCCCAAGCTTGCGGGCGAGGGCGTTCATCTGCGCCACAAAGAGGTCAACCGGCGCGACATTGCGCTGGTTCTCCCCCCGGCGCAAGGTCCGCCCGACGTGGTTGGCCAGCGTCACCGCCGCGACATTATCACTCTGGAGCAGAGCGGCGTAGAGGAGATCACGCAGGGAGATCTGCTCCCCGGCGATGAACCCGACCGGGTTGGCCCCACCGACCGACAGGGCCGAAGCGGGGATCGGGATTAAGGCGTTGATGTCGCGTTTCTCCCGTTCCGCCCAGTCGAGCACGACGATCGCCGTGGCGACTTTGGTCAGGCTGGCGATCGGGAGGCGCTTGTCGAGTTGACGCCCTTCGAGGATATGGCCTGTGGTGCCGTCGGCAATCGCATAGGCTGCCGCCGAAGCGTGTCCCTGTGCAGGGCGAAACACGACGGCGGCGCTACAAAGAAGGAGGAGCAGGAGCTTGGCGAGTGTCTTTTTCATCCGGTGTGTGGCGTCACAAAAGATGAAGAAGCCCGGCCACCTTGGCAATAGGGAATATCGACCGCGCCCCCTCCTTTTTACAACGCGCTCACCCGCGAGAGGTGGGGCGCTTCAAACCATTGATCCTTCCACGCCGTCCCGAGGCCGACCCCTTGCGGGATGTCGCACCGCCCATTGGTGACGGTGATCGGGTTCGTGATCAATTCCGGGTAGGAAACGCGCAGATTGCGGCGCACCGTCTCCTGCCAGGCGACGTTGCCCCGCGCGATGCCGACCTGAATCCCGGCCATCAGCGTGAGCGGCCCGGTGCAGTCATGCATCATGACCGGGACGTTGTAGGCTTGGGCAAGGTCGCTGATCTTGAGCGTCGGCGAGATGCCGCCCACCCAGGTCGGGTCGATCGTGATGTAGTCGGCTGCTCCCTTTTCGAGGACATGGCGGTAATCCTCCACACTGATCATCATCTCACTGACTGCAATCGGCACGCCGCCACGCAGGCGGAAATCGCGGATCGTATCGACGCAATCGGGCCGGATGACATCCTCCAGACAGAGGGGCCGGATCGGGCGGAGCGCTTCGGCGATCCGGATCGCCATCGGGAGTTGGAAGAAGCCATGCCCGTCGAGCAGGAGTTCGAGCTGGTTGCCGACCGCCTCGCGCATGGCGTAGAACGGTTCAAGCCCCTTTTCGACATCAGCAAGGGAGACGTAGACGTTGCCGTTCTCCTTATGCGCAGCGAAATCGAGCGTCCAGAGCTTCACCCCGCCGATCCCCTCGGCGACCAGTTCTTTAGCCAGCTCCGCCGGTTCATGCACGGCACGCCAGTAATCATTGAGCGGGTCCGGTTCGCCGATCTGGCCGTAGCCGGGCCACATACCGCCGGGGCGCGGTTTGGTGGCCTTGCCGTAGCCGATGCTGTAATAGGCGCGAACGCCGTTTTGAACCTTGCCGCCCAGAAGTTGCCAGACCGGGAGGTTGGCGGCTTGTCCCTTGATGTCCCAGAGCGCGAGATCAATCGCCGAGAGGCCCCGCAGTTCCGCGCCGCGTGCGCCGAAGTTGGTCGCCCGTTCGTAGAGAAAACGCCAGTGCCCCTCGGTCTCCAGCGGATCGGCTCCAAGGAGGCGCTGCGCCATCCAATCGTGGATCACCCCTTCGACCGCCGTCGGGATGTACCACGTTTCGCCATTTCCGATCAGACCGGCATCGGTATGAATACGGCAAAGCAGAAGGCCACCCCGTTCGGGGATACGTGCGGTTTCAATGCGGGTAATCTTCATAAGTCCTGCTCTTTTAACGCAAAACCGTAGGAAAGCGTGATTCCCGATCTTGCCCGGAGGCGGCGTTATCTTGCTTTCGAGTTTTGCGATGTCGGCAAGGAAGAAACTCTTGCAAGGGTATCTGGCTACCGGTTTCCGAGGGTCACTTTGGTGCTATGGTCGAGCCTGTAGTTCCTTGGAGTACGCTGGAACTTCTTTTGGAAGAGCCGATAGAAGTGGCCGACATTCTCGATGCCCGTTTCCAGCACGATGTCGAGGATGGGGCGGCTGGAGATGCACAGTTGGCTGGCGGCATAGTTCAGTCGCGCTTCGTTGATCATCTCACGAGGGGTCATCTTAAAGTGACGGCGGCATTCGCGGGCGACGTGTTCAGGACAGCGTCCTGCATAGCGGACAAAAGCGCTCGCGCCTCCCTGAAAGGCGGGGTACGCCTGCACCCGCTCTCTCGCGTTCAGGAGCCACTCGGGGATGGTTTGGCTTTCTTCGAGCCGCACGCTCTGGTTGCGAAGCAACGTCAGGAGCGCCAGCAGAAAGGCTTCAAGGCTCAGGGCGTCAGGGTATTCGGTGAGGAGGGTTTTTGCGAGGATACGAACTCGCTCCAAGAGCGTCGTGTCGAGCAGCCACTCGCATTGGCGGTGATCGGGCTCGCTAAAAAAAAGCGTCCCTTTTTGAAAATGTCGGCGGCGGATCCGCTCCCAGAGAGGTCGATGGAAGGCGAGGTTGTGGAAGCAGATGTGACCCCCTTCTTCTTTGACTGAAAAAGCATGGGCATCTTTCTCCGGTCGGATCAAAGCAAGGTAACCGGGCGTCATCAGGCGCTGCTCTCCGTTGATCCAATGATAGCCTTCGCCGCTCTCGACCCAGAACAACTCGCAGAAGGTGTGCGAATGGGAGGTGTGTGGGGTGCTATTGCGGTGATCCCAACAGACGAAACTCCCGGCGGCACCGTTAGGGAGGGAGCTTAGGTTCAAGCGAAGCATCAATGCAGCGTAAAGAATTGTCATGGAATGACAAGAAAAGCCCAAGGCACCTGCGATACGTTGATTGCCACATGAGCAATCGTTCTAAATTGAAAGTCGGTTTGATTGGAACTGGTGGAATCGCGGAACAGGTCCACATTCCGGGGTGGAAAAAAATCAATGGTGCGGAAATTGTTGCCGTGGCTGATGTGAATGAAGCCGCGGCGCGTCGTATTGCCGAAAAAGAGGGAATCTCACAGGTCTTTACCGATTTTGAGGAGTTGCTAAAGAAGGCAGAGGTTGATGTCGTTGATATTTGCACGCCCAATAGGTTCCACGTTCCGGCGGCGATGGCGGCGTTGGAGTCGGAGCGCCACGTGCTTTGCGAGAAGCCGTTGGCGGTTTCCGCCGCCGAGGTGGTGGCGCTCGGAACGTTGGCTGATCGAAAAGGGCTAAAGCTCATGACGGCGCAACATTGCCGTTACTCCTCCTCCATGCAGGCGATCAAACAGTGGGCGGCTGGCGGGTCGTTGGGAGAAGTCTACCATGCGCGGGTCCGCGCGACACGCCGGGCTTTCCTCCCACCCCGTGCCGGGTTTATTGACAAAAGCCTTTCGGGTGGCGGGCCATGCATGGATATCGGTGTTCACGCACTGGATGCCTGTCTTTGGGTGATGGATTTCCCGAAACCGGTGCGTGTCTCCGGCACGATGAAGACAAACTTTGCCAAGGGGACGAAAATCCCTGGGCGTTGGGGTGAATGGGATCGCGAAATCTACAATGTGGAAGATTTCTCCGCCGGGTTTGTGCACTTCGACAATGGGGCGACTCTCACGCTTGAAGCGTCGTGGTTGGGGCATCAGGAGGAGGACGAAGACGTCAGCTTCCAGCTTTTCGGTAAAGAGGCGGGGATTCATTGGCCGCCCGGACGGTTCTCGACGGTGAGTTGCGGGACATTTATCCAAGGTAATGTCACGCCGGTGACCACCACGAAAACCCCTCATCATGAGGAGATCGCAGCCTTCTACGATTGCGTCGTCAATGACAAGCCATCGCCCGTACCGTGGACGGAAACAGTGAGCGTGATCGCCATTCTCGAAGCGCTAGCCCGTTCTTCGGAATGCGGGAGTGAAGTGGCCGTTTGTTACTAAGATAGGAGGAGGGTTAGTGATGACTGGAATTGCCATTCTTTCAACAGCACACATTCACACTCAATCGTTCATCGACGCTATCACCAAAGCCGAGGATGGACGGAAGATTATCGGGATATGGGATGATGATTCAGCACGAGGGCGGCGGTATGCGGATGGAGCAGGCGCTCCATTCTATGACGCGATCGAAGCGTTATTGGAGCATCCCGAGGTTGATGGCTTTATCATTTGTTCGGAAAACACGCGGCATTTGCCGTTGCTTGAACGGGTATTGCCTATCGGTAAACCGGTATTCTGTGAAAAGCCGCTGGTTACCAACGTGGAAAGTTTGCAACGGGTGCGGGCGCTGCTGGCAACTCACCCGACGCCGTTGATGTGCGGTTATTTCTTCCCCTTCAGTGGAGAGATGCTTGCTGTGAAACAGCGGTTGGAATCGGGCGAACTAGGGAAATTGACCCACGCTAGTATGGTGACGGCGCACCATGGCGCCTATCGACGGTGGTTTGATAGCCCCGGACTGGAGTGGTTCGCGCAGCCCGAGTTTTCCGGGGGTGGGGCGTTGATGGACTTGGGTACTCATGCTGTGCATCTGCTGACGACCTTATTTGGACCAGTGGATGAGGTTTGGGCGCAGATTGCTAACTATTCCGGGGTCTATCCCGCCGTAGATGATTATGGTGTGATCCTGATGCGCTTTGCTAATGGAATACTGGGGCGCGCAGAGGCGGCATGGACTCAGACGGGCGGGGTGAAGGGTCTTTCGGTATTTGGTGATCGGGCGGCGATCTGGCCGACGGCCGAGGGGTATCGCATCGGTGAGCCGGAGCGCGAGTCGATCGTATTGGATCGGGTCACGCCAGAGCGGCCTAAACATGTTGACCGCCTCGTTGCCTTGATCCGGGGAGAGCTTTCCGAGTCGGAATTGAAACTCGATCTCACGGCGACTTGCCGTGCGGTAGCGATCATCGAGGCTGCCTACCATTCTTCCGAAACGGGGGGATGGGTGCGCGTTTCACAGCCTTGAGCCATGGAGGGCGTTGATGTTTACCCGCCGAGGTAGGCTTCACGGACTTTCGGGTCGGCCCGCAAGACTTCGGAGGCATCGCCAAGGATGATCCGCCCGGTCTCCAGCACATAGCCAAAGTGGGAGATTTCGAGAGCGAGATTCGCGTTCTGCTCCACCAGCAGGATGGTGATGCCTAGTTGCTGGTTGATCTCGACGATCTTCTCAAAAATGGTCCGCACGAGCAGCGGCGCGATCCCGAGGGAAGGTTCATCAAGCATCAGGCAGCGCGGCTTGCTCATGAGCGCACGGCCGATGGCGAGCATCTGCTGCTCCCCGCCCGAGAGGGTTCCGGCGCTCTGTTTACGCCGTTCCTTGAGCCGGGGAAAGATGCCGAAGATGTAGTCGAGATCAGCAGGGAAACGCTCCTTATCGCGCCGCAGGTAGGCTCCCATTTCAAGATTCTCCATGACGCTGAGGTTGGCAAAGACCATTCGCCCCTCCGGCACGTGGCAAAGGCCCCGGGCGACAACCTTGTGAGCCGGAAGCCGCGAGATCTCCTCATCCTCAAAACGGATCGAACCAGTCTTGCTTGCCAGCATCCCGGAGACCGCCCGCAGCGTGGTCGATTTTCCCGCTCCGTTGGCGCCGATGAGCGTCACGATCTGTCCCTTGGGGACGTCGAGCGTGATGCCGTGCAGCGCGGTGATCGACTGGTAGTGAACGTAAAGATCGCGGATCGCTAGCATGATGTATTTTCCCTATTCGCCCAGATAGGCTTCGATCACTTTCGGGTTGGTGCGGATCTCCTCCGGCGTCCCCTCGGCGATCTTGATGCCGTAATCGAGTACGGCAATCCGCTGGCAGATTCCCATGACGACTTTCATATCGTGCTCCACGAGCAGGACGGCGAGCTGGAACTTCTCCTGTGTAAAGCGGATGAGGTGCATGAGTTCCTCCTTTTCGGTCGGGTTCATCCCGGCGGCTGGTTCGTCAAGGAGGAGGAGCTTGGGCCGCGTCGCCAGCGCCCGGACGATCTCCAGCCGCCGCTGATCGCCATATGGGAGGCCGGTCGCCGGGGCATCGCGCAGGGAACCGAGGTTGAAGATCTCCAGCAGTTCCATCACGGTCGCGTTGACCTTTTCCTCTTCGCGTTTGAAGGCGTTGCCACGCCAGAGAGCGTGAGAGACGCCGTGTTCAAGGTGAAGATTGCACGCCGCTCGCACATTGTCGAAGACTGTGAGCGAGGGGAAAAGCCGGATGTTCTGAAAGGTCCGTGCGATGCCGCGTTCGGTGATCTTGTACGGTTGATGGCCGACGACAGAGGCCCCGTCAAAGGTGATCGCGCCACTCGTCGGCTTGTAGACACCGGTGATCAGGTTGAAAACGGTCGTCTTCCCCGCGCCGTTAGGGCCGATCAGGCCGACCAGTTCGTTCGGGGCGATGGCGAGATCAAGCTCAGAGACGGCTTTAAGCCCGCCGAAGCGAACCGTGCACGCCTCCAACTTTAAGAGCGGGGTTACTTCGCTTTGAGCCATTTCGTCAAACGGGTGCTTCCGGCAAAGAGCCCTTGGGGCCGGGTTAACATGAGGATGATGAGCAGGAGCGAGTAGAGGATCATCCGGTTCTGGGCAATGTGACGCAGCCAGAGCGGCAGGACTTCCCACCCGGCAACGTAACGCAACCCTTCAGGCAGGAGCGTGAGCAAAATGGCTGCGGCGATCACCCCGACCGTGTTCCCCATCCCGCCAAGGATGACGATCACGACAATATCCACCGAGCGCAGGAAGTTGAACCCCTCCGGGTGGATGTATTGCTTGAAGTGGGCGTAAAGCCCCCCGGCGATCCCGGCGAAAAAGGCGGCGATGACAAACGCTATCACCTTATACTTGGTCGTATTGATCCCCATCGCTTCGGCGGCGATTTCGTCATCGGCCACGGTGATAAATCCGCGCCCCCACGTCGAATGGACCAGCAGGACGACGACATAGATGCAGAGCGCCGCCGCAAGGTAGGTCCAGAAAAAGTTGGTCGGCGCTTCCGGGAGGGAGAAGCCGCGTGCGCCGCCGATCGCTTCCGTGTTCTGAATGATCACGCGGATGATCTCGCCAAAGCCGAGCGTGACGATCGCCAGATAATCGCCTTTCAGCCGCAGCGACGGCACCCCGACCATCAAGCCGACGACCGCTGCACCGATCCCCCCGAGCAGGAGCGCGTTGAGGTAGAGGAAGGTCTGCGCCGTCTCGCTCATCCCGAAAAGCCGTGCGAAATCATCGGCAAGAAAGACCGAGACCGAAGCGCTCAGGTACGCCCCGACCGCCATGAACCCGGCATGGCCGAGGGAAAACTGCCCCGTGTAGCCGTTGACGAGGTTTAACCCGACGGCGAGGATAATGTTGATCCCGATCGTTAGAACGATGTCGTAGAAATACGGGTCAAGCGGGACGCACGAGAGGGCGTAACTGACGACGGCAGCGATGAGCAGCCAGGTTTTGGGCCGGTTCCTCATACTTTCTCGCGCTCAACACGGCCAAAGAGGCCGTTGGGTTTGAAGAGGAGGATCAGGATCAGGACGCCAAAGGCGATGGCATCGCGGTACATCGGCGAGATGTAACCGACGACCATCGTCTCCAGAATCCCGATGATAAAACCGCCGACTGCCGCGCCGGGGATGTTGCCGATCCCTCCGAGCACCGCTGCGACAAACGCCTTGATTCCGGGGAGAATCCCCATGAGCGGGTCGATCGAGGGATAGTTGATCGCATTGAGAATCCCCGCCGCCGCCGCCAGCGCCGAGCCGATGGCAAAGGTAAAGGAGATGACCACGCTGGTGTTGATCCCCATGAGGGAGGCTGCCACCGGGTTAAAAGAGAGGGCGCGCATCGCCGTGCCGATCCGTGTCTTCATCACCACAAAGCGCAGGCCGACCAGCAGCGCCATCGTCACCACGAGGACGACCAACTGGTTGAACATGATCGTCAGATTACCGGTCCCCTCCAAGGCGCGATCGGGCATGATGTCAGGGAAGAACTTAGGCTCGGCCCCGAAGACGAGTTGCCCGACGTTTTGAAGGAAGATCGAGACACCGATCGCGGTGATGAGCACCGTCAGACGCGGGCGGGAACGGAGCGGACGGTAGACGAGCCATTCGATGATGACCCCGAGCAGGGCGCAGAACGCCATCGCCAGCAGCAGGACCACCAGCGCTCCCCCGGCTCCGCTCCAGCTAAACTGGTCGAAATCGGCGGAGGGCGGCAGGAACTTCCCAACCCACGGGGCGAGGTAAAACCCGGCGAACGCCCCGATCATGTAAACGTCGCCGTGGGCGAAGTTGATGAAGCGCAACACCCCGTAGACCATCGTGTAGCCGAGGGCGATCAGGGCATAGATCGACCCGAGGGCCAATCCGTTGATCAACTGTTGGACAAACTCTGTCACGGAGTCAAAGCGACGCCTGCGTACCTCCGGGCGGGGCGATTACGGCTCAACCGTCTCGACGAACTTGAACTTCCCTTCGCCGATCGTCTGGATGACGGCGGCTTTCTTGGCGTTGCGGTGTTCGTCGATGGTGATCTTTCCGGTCACACCGGCGAAGTCTTTGGTCTGGGCGAGGGCGTCGCGGATGGCAGCCGCTTCGGTGTTCCCTGCACGTTTGATCGCGTCGACGAGAATGTGGAGGCCGTCGTAACCGAGCGCGGCCATGTCATCGGGATCGGTGTTGTACTTCTCGCGGTATTTCTTAACAAACGCCTGCAAGGTCGGGTCAGGGTTCTCCATGGAGCAATGCCCAGAGAAGAAGGAGCCATCGAGCGCCTTGCCTGCGACCGGGAGGAGCGAACTCCCATTCCAGCCATCCCCGCCGAGCAGCGGCACTTTGATCCCCAACTGGCGGGCCTGCCGTGCGATCAGAGCGACTTCACCGTAGTAGCCGGGGACGAAGATGGCATCCGGCGCGGCGGCTTTGATCGAGGTCAACTGGGCGCGGAAATCGCGATCGCCCGTGCTGTAGCTCTGTTCGCGGACGATCTCGCCCCCCTCTTTCTTGAACTCGGCGACGAAGGCTTCGGAGAGCCCTTTGCAGTAATCCTGCTTCTCATCCGTCAGGACGGCGACCTTCTTGTACTCTTTTTTAAGAGCAAAACGGGCCATCACTGTTCCCTGAAACGGGTCGATAAAGCAGTTGCGGAAGATGTAATCGCCGACCTGCGTTACTTTAACGTTGGTCGCCCCGGCGGAGAGCATCGGGATCTTGGCTTCCTGAGCGATCGGCGCGGCTTCGAGCGCCCGGGAGGAGGCGAATTCGCCGAGGATCGCGACCACCTTGTCGCGCGAGATGAGCTTGCGCACGATCGTCGCCGGTTCTCCGGGGAGCGAGCGGTCGTCTTCGGTAATGAGCTTGATCTTTTTGCCCAGAACGCCACCTGCCGCATTGATCTCTTCGAGTGCGAGCTTGGAGCCGTTGGTCGAAGAGATGCCAAAACTGGCGCTGGCCCCGGTGAGCGACTGGAATTCACCGATGCGGATCTCTTCCGCGCGTGCGCTTACCAGTGTCGTCGCTGCGACGACCACCGCCGCACAGACAATAGGAAAAATGCGTTTCATCATAAAAAGAGGGAGAATGGGGTTTACCGATTTCTGACCAACCGATGGACCTGCGCCCCCCGTTGCGGTTCCACCGGCAGCGGGAAGGGCGACCGGTTGAAAAGGAAACCTCTTCCCTCCCTTGGGTGCAACCTTTTTCGGGGCGCAGAAGCCGGAAAGTGAAGGGAGGTAAAGCCTGCGATTCCCGTCGAGGGGCGAGGGGGAGGCGCGGTTGGCCCGGGAAAAGCGATGAAAATGGTGTCGTGGTTCGCGATTGTCCATAGAGAGGACAAGAGTGTTCTCTGGAGGAGAGAACGGGGCGGTTACGATCACGACATGAAGAGATCCTCCCTTATCATCGCTCTTGGCCTCATGGCCTGTAGCACGCTCGCCAGCTTCGCTGCCGCCCCGCTTCTGCGCTATGAGTTTACTCAGAGCGGCCCCTCTCAGGCGAGCACCGGCAGCGCCGCCTTGAACCTGACGACGACTTACCGCGACGGTAACCCGTACAACTATGTGACGGCCGCTCCGGTGCTCCGTTCCGGCGCTACCGGCCCGCAGGCGCTCAATTTCACGGCGGGCAATGTCAACGTCTCTCCCGATGAAGGGTACGGAACGGCCAACGTCACGCTCAATGATACCAATGCGCCCTTCCTGCGGGGCGATCTCGAATCGTTCACCATCAGCCTCTGGATGCTTGGGTTGCGCTCTGATCGCTCCAATGTCAATCCGCGGCTCTTCGGCCTGCGCAACGCTGCCAACACCGATATCCTGAGCCTGCAATTTGCACCGGGGACACCGAATAAGCTCACCCTCGTGCTTAACGGAAGCGAGGGACAGGTGGTGCTCAAACCGACGACGGTGGAAGTTCCGGTGAGTGACAGCCAATGGTATTTTCTCTCGGTAACGTATGAGGCGACAACCGGTCAGGTCACTTTTTATGGCGGCCTTGATGGCGGGACGCTTTTGAGTGAAAGTGCCTCCAACACGGTCGCCGGGGAGGTCAACACCTTGCTCGACAACGCTACGCTGCTGGCGATTGCCGGATTGCGTTCCGTCGATCAGCGGCGGGCGAGCGGTTATTTTTCCGACGTCCGCTTTTACGACGAGGCGCTCTCAGCTCAGGAGATTCAAGGGATCTACTCCGTTCCCGAACCGAAGGGGATCACCCTTCTGGGCGCTTCGCTGCTCGTGATCGGCTGGTCGTACTGGAAAAAACGTCGCGCTTGCTGAATCTTTAACGAAAAGCTTTCGCCATGACCGCTGCCACCTCCTTCTCCCGACTGTCTCGTCGCGGTGCCTTTACGCTGGTAGAGCTGATGGTGAGCCTCGTGCTCCTTTCGGTCCTCGCGGTTCTTGGCTATTGGGTGGTTGGGCGAGCGCGGGAGGCAAGCCGGTCGGTCGAATGTACTTCGCAGTTACGGCAGCTCTACACCGCGCTGGTCCTCTACACGCAGGATAACCGGGGGATGCTCCCCCCGGCGACGGAACCCAACAGCCGCACTTATTCATGGGACGTCCCGTGGCGCGGTCCGTGGTGTGCTCCCCGGGAGAAGCCGGAGCTTGGCTTGCCCGGTTATCTCGCCGGTGGCGTGGAGACGGCCCGCCGCCTTGCGATCTGTCCCGTTAATCTCCGGGTGACACCGGAGTATTTCAAGCCGACTCACTTCCGGCATTATTATCTCTGTAACTACGATCTGATGACCTCCAGTGGCTACTCCGAAGCGCCTGCGCGGCTCTCACAGATCGAGCTGCACAACACGGTCCTTCTCCTCGAATCGGCTACGGGGGCGAAGTGGCAGAGCGTTGGGATCCCTTCCCGGCTTTTTGAGATGGATGCCTGGAGCCGGATCGGGGAGCCACATTCCGGGACGCTGAATGTCCTTTGGGCCGACGGTCACGTCACCAACATGCGCAAAAGCGCGTTCCGGCGGGAGGATTTTACTCGTAAACCGCGCTGACCCCTTCCTGTCATGTCGCTTTTCCTGCCTCTTGCCGAACCGGGGGCGCGGCTCAACGGCGGCGCTACCCCGCTGCGGGTGTCGCCCCACGAGCGTCTTCATCGGCTCTCCAAAAAACCGCTCTCCTTCTGGTTTCTCAACCAATGGCTTGAGGAGGAGGAACTTACCCGGCAGATCGGCGAGCTCAAAGCAAAAGGGTTCGGCGGCTTCTTTCTCCATCCGCGCGGCGGGCTTGAAGTCCCGTACGGCTCCCGGCTCTGGTATGAGAAGCTCGCCCATTGCATCCGGGAGGCACGGCGGCTCGGGTTGGAGGCGTGGCTCTATGATGAAGACCCTTACCCCTCCGGCGCGGCAGGTGGTTTGGTGACGCTGGAGAACCCTCACCTGCGGGCGATGGAGTTGCGCCCCGTTCTGATGGAGGTCACCGAGGCGGGGGAGGCGGTCTTTGATCTCCCTCCCGGGGCGCTCCATGGTGCCTGGTTGGTCGACGCGCACGGGTGCCACCCGATCGGGGGCGATGCAGGGCTCGTACGGACGCAGTGGCGGCAGAAAATGCGCTCCAATAGCTATTATTCGCCCTATGAACACGAAGGGACCCCCCACTGGAGGGCCGAGACCCACTCGCCGCATTTTCGGATCGTCACCCCGGTGCTCCATCCCCCGGCGCTTCTGTTGGCGTTGATCAAAGTTCCGGTGACTCAGAATCCATGGGGCGATTTTCCCGATCTCCTGAACCCCGAGGCGGTTGCGGCGTTCATCCGGTCGACCCACGAACGTTACTTCGAGCACTTCTCCGGTGAGATCGGGCCGCTTCTTCCCGGCATTTTTACCGATGAATCAAAATTGCGCGGAGCGATCCCGTGGTCGCCGGTTCTCGATCGGTTGATGCTGGAGACCGGCGGGGTCACGCTGGCGGAAGTGCTGCCGCATCTCGTCCTTGAGCTTTCGGAGGAGACGCTGTGGTTTCGCTGGGTCTTCCGGGAGGCGTTGGCACGCGGTTTTCTGGAGAGCTTTGCGGAGCCGATCCGGGAGGCGTGTCAGGAGCGGGGCCTCCTCTGGACCGGCCATTTTTCCCCGGAGGAAGACCCGGTGGCTCAGGCGCTCTGTGTCCCGGGGCTTTTCCGGCTGCTCACCCGGATGGACATCCCGGGGACCGACCTCATCGGGGTTAACCTCGGCGACGAACGCTGCCCGCTCCTCCATCTCTCGCCCAAGATCGCCAGCTCCGCTGCGCATCTCTCCGGGAAACCGTACGTGGCGTGCGAAGCGTTGGCGGTGACCGACTGGGTGCAGGATTTCGATTTCATTACCCGCGCGGTTCATTGGCTCTTTTCCCTCGGGGTCAACCGGATTGTCATCCATGGCCAGTATTACTCGATTGATGGCCCAAGAAAACGGGAAGCGCCCCCTTCGCAGTTTTACCAAGGGGCGGGGTGGGAGCAGATGCCGCCGCTCCTTGCCGGGATCGAGCGGTTGAGCGAAGCGCTCTCCCGAGGCCGCCATCGTGCGCCGATCCTCCTCTACTACCCGGAGGAGACCTTCATGGTCCACGCCGTTGCCTGTCAGGAGACCAACGGGCGCTCGGCCGCCATCGCTCTTGAGGAGCGCGAGAAGCTCGGCGCTCTCTCCCACCAGCTTCTCACCCGGGGGTACGACTTCGATCTGATCGACGCGGAGCATCTGCTCAAGGTTGCGGTAAAGGGGGGCGCTTATCATATCGGGGAGGAGAGTTACGAGTTACTCCTCGTGCCGGGAAAGGTATTGACGGAAGCGACGTGGAATCAGCTCGAAGCCTTCCGTGCGAAGGGAGGCGCCCTCTGGTTGCTGGAGCAGGAGGTGACGATCTTGAGCCGCCCACCCCGGCGGGTCCGCCACCCGGAGGCGGTGGGTGACGATCTTTTCCTTCGGCTTGAAGCCGTCGTTGCGCCGCTCTGGCGTTGCGATCATCCGTTGACAGGCCACCTCCGGGAGACGCCGGAGGGGCCGCTCCTCTTCCTTTGCAACAACGCGCGGGAGCGCTTCTGCGGCAAGGTGGAACTCTCCTTCGCCGGACCTTATGAGATCTGCTCTCCGAATCTCGGAGTGTGGCAACTCGCCGGGGAGGCGTTGGAGTTTGGCCCCGGGCAGGGGATGCTTATCCGGCAGGCCCGTCAAACGGCTCCGCGTGCACTCGCTAGCGACCAATGGATCGCCCTTCCGGCGCAATGGAGCGACTGGGAAGCGAACCCGGTGGGGGAGAACGCCTTGCTTTTAAGCGAAGTTGCGATGGTCACGAGCCGTTCCCGGTCAACCTCCGGGCCGCTCCCTTTGGAGGCGTTCTATGGCGCGACGGTGGTCGATCTCGCCTCTCCGTCCAGCCTTGCCATGCCGCTCGAAGCGGGGGAACGCCACTTCATGAGTGCTTTCGAGTGGAGCGGCCCGATCGCTCCGTTACGGCTGGTTGGTGATCACGACCTCCTGCCGGATGGGGGAGTAGCCCGGTTTTATTTCAACGGAGCGCTGCTCCCGCCGTTGGAGAAGAAGCGGACGTTTGACCCGATGAACCGTGAATGCGCTTTGGAGGGGCTGCTGCGTGAAGGGCGCAATACGCTGATCTGGGTACAGGAGGCCAAAGAAGGGACGCCTCTCCCTTACGATGGAGTCCGACTCTTCGGGGAGTTCCACGCGGAGCACCCCTACAGCCGCTCAACGCTCGTTCACCTGCGCCGCCGCCCGGCTTCCTACCGTTGCAGCGAACCGCTCCCGCCCCAGCTTCTCGGGCATGGGCATTTTCCGGGGATCATGGAATACCGTGCGACGGTGACCCTTCCCGCGCTCCCGCCCCGTATAGCCCTCCGGTTTGCCTCGGTTTTTGAGAGTATGGAGGTGGTGATCAACGGCAAATCAGCCGACTACCTCTGGAGTGAGCCGTACCTGCTGGAGATCGACACCGCCATGTTGCAGGAAGGAGAGAACGAGCTTCTCCTGCGCTGCGCCACCAGCCCGGCCAACTACCTTCTCGGGTTGCAACGCCCGGCAGGCGCGCTCGGGCCGATCGAATGGTGCGTCCCGATCGGGTAGGGTAGGGGCGTTCCACGCTTTCCCTTTATCCGCCGCTGGTGTAGGGTGCCTTGCACTCACCCCCGTGCGCGCTTTTGCCTTATGCCCCCGCTTTCAAGAGTGATTGCCCAACCTGAGAAGTCGCCTCTCTCCCCGACGATTTTCACTTTCCAGCAAAGTGCCCGGGGCGACATCGACGGCTACCCGATCTACGTCAAGCGCCGCACCGATCAGGCCGATACCGTGATCCATGAGCACGTCTTCCACGAGATCGTCTTTGTCGAGAGCGGCACGGCGGAACACCGCTCTGCGGAAGGGACGCGACGGCTGCTGACCGGCGATCTTCTGGTGATCAAGCCGCGCATCTGGCACCAATACTTCAACACGGCGAATTTCGGCGTCATTAACTGTCTCTTTGATCGCCGTATCCTCGCTCACCAACAGGTCTTCGTCTCGCTACTGGGAGGAGCGTTCGATCTCTTTAGCCGTCCGCCGAAAGACCCGGCTCATACTCCGCCCGCTTTCTTCCACGTCCCTCCTTATCTACGCGAGCATTTCCTCTTCCTGCTCCATTCGATGATCCGCGAGCGCAAGGAGAAACAGCCGCAGTGGGAAGGGGTGCTCGTCGGACATCTCATGAGCCTGATCGCCACGATCGCCCGTCTCGATTGCAGCAATCCCGCGCCGCAACTCCCGGTGCTCACGCGCGAGGCGCGCGACTTTGCCAACGAGGTGCTGATTCATCTCGAGACCCACTTTCGCGATAAGGTGACGCTGGAGGAACTCTCCAAAGCCTTCAGCGTCAGCCCTTCCTACCTTTCACGAATCTTTGCCAAACGGATCGGTATGGGGATCATCGAATATACCAACCATCTCCGCATCGAAGCCGCCTGTGAACTGCTGCGGACCTCCGACTGGTCGGTGACACGGATCGCCACCGAGGTCGGGTATGAGGAGGTCTCGTACTTTTTCCGGCGCTTCCGCAAAGAGATCGGGATGTCACCCCATACCTACCGTCAGCAGCAGCTTTAGACAGGGGCCTACTCCTCCCAGCGGTGCCACGGCTCGTACGGGCCGATCTTATCCCAGTTCCCGCCGACGAAGAAGCGCTGGTTGGCACGGCGGAATTCCATCAAGGTATCGCGGGTTTCCAGACGGCTGCGCTTTTCCTCAATGCTCTCCTTACCTTCTTCAAGGCGCTTGCTCATTCGCTGAAGCTCGACCGAAAGGCGGGCGTTTTCCAGCCAGATCGCCAGATACTCCACCCGTGCCGCATGGCGCGGGGAGTCTTTAGCCTTTTCCGCAGCCTGGTGCAGAAGCGCCGCCCCTTTTTCCATCACCTCCGGTGTGTAGACGAGGTGGCCCCCGGCGCTGATCACCGCCCAGCCGCTGTTGATCTTCTCGCGGAAGGCTTCATCGCACCGCCGGGTGATCTCTTCCCAATAGGCGAAATAATCGCGCACCGCCTGCTGCGCGGGGCCGAAGGCATGGTAGTATTCATCGAGCACCGCCTCGGGCGTCATCTCCGGGCGGGCATGGAGGCGGCCGAGCAGGTAGAGATCAGGCCCTTGAACCCCCCACATTCCGAGGAGAGAGTCGAAGATGCTCCCGGTCATCCCGTTCTCCATGGCGTGCTTGAGATCTTTGCCAAGCTGCTTGGAATAGATGTACGGGAGGCAGTAGCCGACCAGCGTATGGTTGGGCCGATAGTAGAGCGTCGCTCCGGTCGCCTTCCAGCGATCCCAGAGTTCACGAAATTGTCCCTCCTTCCCCTCGCCAAAGGGGTAGATATAGGGCGGGACGATCGAGATGATGATGTTCGGGTTGAGCCGGACCTTCACCGGCGCATCGGAGTAGGAGGAATAAGCAAACCCGGCAACTTTGGCGAAGGGATCGTGCTTCTGCCCCTCTTTCTGCAACTCAAGATAGAAGCGGGCGTAGCGGTCGGAGAGCGAGACCGTTTCGTACGGGTCGATCTCCTCCGGGGCGCGGGCGTCGATGTGCCATGGGTTGTTGGGGACGGAGAGCTTTGCCTCCGGGAGATCCCATGCGCGGCAGGCGGCGCAACTGCATGGCGGGTCGATCGCCCGGCGGTCGTTCTCAAACCCGGCGATCCACGGGCGGCGCGGGTCGTCTTCGAGCCAATCGGCGACGACTGCTTTCCAAAGCCCCGGGTTGGAGACACACATCTGGACCAGATAATCACGCCGGTCGACCGGCTCGCGCTTCCCGTCCGGGCGCAGTGCGAAGAACTCCGGGTGGGTCTTGCCGAAACGCTTCCAGTACTTGCCGTAAGCATGATTGGTCTCGATGTCGAGCGTGACGGTGAAGCGCTGGTGGCGCAGCCATTGGTGGACAGCCTCAAAGCTCTCGCTGGAGAAGGTCTCCCCTTCGTTCCAATCGCCGATGCGTCGTTTCATCGGGTTGTAGCCGTAGCGATTGAAGAGGAAGCGCGGGCGGGTCACCTGCTCCGGCTTTTCCTTGAGGGTCAGTTCCTTGCGCCGGGGGACTTCCGTGCCGAGTTCCCCGGGCCAGAACCAGCGGGCGCCAAGGTCGCGGTCGAGGAAGTCGTAAACTGCCATTAGCGTCCCCATCCCGAGGCGTTCATGGATCGGCGAACTCCATTGCGGGTCATCCACCCCGGCGAGGAAAAGCGCCGTCGCGGTGGAGCGCCGCAGGTACGCGTTCTTTTTGAGCTTGGGGAGGGAACTGCCGATCGCTTCTAGCGCCTGCGTCTGCCCGAGATAGATCGCGTTCTCCGGCGCCTTGGAAAGTTGTGATTCCTTCTTAATCGGGAAGGTCGCATCGGTCGCCAGTTTGAGATGGCTCGCGAGTTCCTCCGCCGCATAAGTCACCACTGGCGGGGCATCATCCGGGACAACGATCACCGCCTTCGGCTTCCCTCCCGCGATGATCTCGACCGCCATGGCGGAAAACGGGCTTAACATCACGGCGGCGGCCAGCAGGGGAGCGGCGGAAATTTTGGAGAAACGCGGACGGCGGGGGGGACGAAGCGCAAAATGGGGAGCATCATTCATGTCGTCGGGAAGGTTAGGTTCATTCCGCATCTGGTCGATAGTCCGATCTTGTCTGATGAGTGCCCATTCACGAACTTCCCCTTCGTTTCGTCGGCGTGGAGCGTGTTGGAATTGCCACTTTGATCGTCATCATGATAAAAGAGTCGGGAGAAGCGAACCCGGTTTTTGACGGCCATCTCTCCGGTGGGCGTCGAACCCGGTTTGCCTTTCCTCTTTTTCTTATGAGTACGACCTTGAGTAAAACACCGACCGCCGATCCCGCCGAGCATAACGCTTTTTTCCCATCGCCGTGGTCGCTCTCGCAATACACCTCGCCTAAGACCGATTTCGACGGGACGACTTATCGCGCTCCTTATCGTGGCGGCAAGTGGAAGGTGCTCATGGTCGGCGGGGATGAGCGTTATCTCCTCATGGAGAACGGGACCTTCTTCTCCACCGGGAATCATCCCGTGGAAATGCTCCTGCCGATGCACCACCTCGATGCCGCCGGTTTTGAGATCGACGTTGCGACCCTCTCGGGCCATCCGGTCAAGCTGGAGATGTGGGCGATGCCCGGAGAGGACGAAACCGTGGCCGCTGTGTACGAGAAGTATCTCCCTCAACTGCGTCAGCCGCTCAAGCTCGCCGAAGTGCTCGAAGCTGCCACGGCGGACGATTCGCCCTACCTCGCCGTTTTTATCCCCGGGGGCCATGGCGTGTTGAGCGGTATCCCCGAGAGCCGGGAGGTGAAGGAGTTGCTCAACTGGGCGTTGCGTGACGATCGTTTCATCATCACGCTCTGCCATGGGCCAGCTTGTCTTTTGGCAGCGTCGGTCGATGAAGCGAAGGGTGATTTCCCTTTTAGCGGTTACGAGATCTGCGTCTTTCCGGACAGCCTTGACGAAGGGCCGAATATCGAAATCGGCTACATGCCGGGGCGGCTGCGCTGGCTGGTCGGCCAGCGGCTCAAGGAACTGGGGGTGACGATCCTCAATAAAGGGATCACCGGTCAGTGCCACCGCGACCGTAACCTTCTGACCGGGGATAGCCCGCTTGCCTCCCACCAACTCGGGAAGCTGGCTGCCGAGACCTTGCTGGAACGGGTTGCGGACGAGTAGACGGGAGCGTCTCTTCCACAGAAAAAGGTGATAACCGATCGGTCGGAATCCGACCCTCCGGCGTGGCCGTGTTTTTGAATCCAGAAATTTCTTGGCAGAAAGCAGATTTCCTTATATTTTCGCCAAGGCTTGATTCCGCAATATGAACTTTTTCCTCCCGTTAGCATCGCGCTCCGGTTTTCTTCCCGGTGTAGCGCGGGGGGCTGCGCCATCTCGTCACCCCATTTTCCGGGGGCTTCTCTTCCCTTTGGCAAGGTCGTCAACCCGTTGATGGCATCAGGAACGCAAAACCGCTCGTTGTGAATACGCTCATCTCCTTCTTTCAATCGTCCATTGGCAGAAAATGGATCGTCGCTTTGACGGGCCTGATTCTGGTCGGCTTTGTCGTGGGCCACATGCTGGGGAATCTCCAGATTTTCCTCGGGCAGGAGGCGATCAACGTCTATGCCGAGAAGCTCCAGAGCCTCGGCAAAGCGCTCTGGGCCGTCCGGCTGGTCCTTCTGGTGACGATCGTCCTCCATATCACCACGACGATCTCCCTGATCATCGAAAACCGCGCCGCCCGTCCTCAGAAGTACGCTGTTCAAGCGAACGTGCAGGCGACCACCCCGGCGCGTTACATGGCGCTCAGCGGGTTGGTGCTCCTCTCCTTCATCGTCTTCCACATTATGCACTTCACCGTGCAGAACATTCACCCCGAGTGGAAAGAGTGGGTCGACGCAGCCGGTCGGCATGACGTTTACAACATGATGATCGCCGGGTTTGAGAGCCGGATCGTCTCGGTTTTCTACATTATTGCGGTCTTCTCGCTCTGTATGCACATGAGCCATGGCATTCAGAGCTTCCTCCAGACGCTCGGCGGGCGCACCCGCAAGCTCGCGGAGCCGATCTCCCGGTTAAGCCCGATCTTTTCCTGGCTCGTTTTTCTCGGTTATGCGGCGATCCCTGTCGCTGTCCTGACCGGCCTGCTTCAACGTATCGGACAATAAGGCATGGGTACCAAGCTTAATTCCAACATCCCCTCCGGCCCGCTGGATAAAAAGTGGGAGAAACACCAGTTTGACTCCAAGCTGATCAATCCGGCCAACCGCCGTAAGTACACGATCATCATCGTCGGCTCCGGATTGGCAGGGGCTTCTGCCGCCTCCACGCTGGGGGACATGGGCTACAACGTCAAATGCTTCTGTTATCAGGACAGCGCCCGGCGTGCCCACTCGATCGCCGCACAGGGCGGGATCAACGCCGCCAAGAATTATCAGAACGACGGTGACTCTGTGCGCCGCCTCTTCTACGACACGGTCAAGGGAGGCGACTTCCGCGCCCGGGAAGCCAACGTCCACCGGTTGGCGGAAGTCAGCGCTTCGATTATCGACCAGTGCGTCGCGCTTGGTGTCCCGTTTGCCCGGGAATACGGCGGGTTGCTCGCCAACCGCTCCTTCGGCGGTGCGCAGGTTTCGCGGACCTTCTATGCCCGTGGGCAGACCGGCCAGCAGTTGCTCATCGGCGCTTACTCCGGGCTTTGTCGCCAGATTGCGGCGGGAACGGTTGAGATGTTCCCCCGGACGGAGATGCTCGATCTCGTCGTCGTCGACGGCCATGCCAAGGGGATCATCGTGCGCGATATGGTGACCGGGAAGATCTCCTCCCACGCTGGCGACACGGTTGTCCTCGCCACCGGCGGTTACGGCAACGTCTTTTACCTTTCCACCAACGCCAAGGGGTGTAACGCCACGGCTGTCTACCGCGCCTACAAGCGCGGGGCGTTCTTCGCCAATCCGTGCTACACGCAGATTCACCCGACCTGCATCCCGGTCGCCGGGGATTACCAGAGCAAGCTCACGCTCATGAGCGAGTCGCTCCGTAACGACGGGCGCGTCTGGGTTCCCAAGCGCAAGGAGGATTGCGGCAAGCCGCCGGGACAGATTCCCGAGGCGGATCGCGACTATTATCTCGAACGCAAGTACCCGAGCTTCGGCAACCTCGCCCCGCGTGACATCTCTTCACGTGCGGCCAAACAGGTCTGTGACGAAGGGCGCGGCGTCGGCCCCGGTGGCTTGGGGGTTTACCTCGATTTCGCCGATGCGATCAGCCGGCTTGGCGAAGATGTCGTGCGCGAACGTTACGGCAACCTCTTTGCGATGTATCACAAGATCACCGATGAGGATGCGTACAAGGTTCCGATGCGCATCTACCCGGCGGTCCACTACACGATGGGCGGCCTCTGGGTGGACTACAATTTGATGTCCAATCTCCCCGGCCTCCACGTGCTCGGCGAGGCAAACTTCTCCGACCACGGGGCGAACCGCCTCGGCGCGAGTGCGCTCATGCAAGGGTTGGCTGATGGGTACTTCGTCCTCCCATACACGATTGGGAATTACCTCGCCGCTCATGGTGGCAAAAAGGTCAAAGAGGACGCGCCGGAGTTCAAAGCAGCCGAAGCGGAAACGCGTGCTCGGGTCGAGAAGCTCCTCTCCATCAAGGGGAAACGGACCGTCGATTCCTTCCACCGCCAGTTAGGTCTCCTCCTTTGGGATAAATGCGGCATGGCCCGTAATGAAGAGGGCCTCAAGCAGGCGCTCGTGGAGATTCCGAAAATCCGCGCCGAGTTCTGGGAAAACGTCAACGTGCACGGTTCGGGCGATGAGCTTAACCAGTCGCTGGAGAAAGCGGGACGCGTGGCCGACTTCCTCGAATTTGGCGAATTGATGGTGCGCGACGCGCTCGAACGGCGCGAGTCGTGTGGCGGTCACTTCCGCGAAGAGTTCCAGACCGAGGATGGCGAGGCCGTCCGTAACGACGAAGAGTTCGCCCACGTTGCTGCGTGGGAATACACCGGTGATGACAACGTCCCCGTGCGCCATGTCGAGCCGCTGGAGTATGAAACCATCCAGTTGGCGGTGCGCAGCTACAAATAACCCCTTTTCCAGAAACGCACAGCATTATGGACCTCACCCTGCGAGTTTGGCGTCAGCCCAAGATCAACGCACCCGGTCAGTTTGTCGAATATCAGGCGAAGAACATCCCGAGCGATTGTTCCTTTCTGGAGATGCTCGACATCGTCAACGAAGACCTCGACCAGAACGGGATCGAGCCGATCGCCTTTGACCACGATTGCCGGGAAGGGATTTGCGGGATGTGCTCGCTGGTGATCAACGGCGTCGCCCACGGGCCGGAACGCGCCACGACGACCTGCCAGCTCCACATGCGCCACTTCCACGACGGGCAGACGATTTACATCGAGCCGTGGCGCGCCAAGGCGTTCCCGGTGCTCAAAGATCTCATTGTTGATCGTAGTGCCTTTGAGCGCATTCAGGAAGCAGGCGGCTTTGTTACCGCCCGCGCCGGATCGCCCCCGGACGCCAACGCCGTCCCCATTCCCAAGCAGAATGCGGACGCCGCCATGGACGCCGCCGCCTGCATCGGCTGCGGAGCGTGTGTCGCTGCCTGCCCGAATTCTTCGGCAATGCTTTTTGTTGGTGCGAAGGTCTCTCACCTCGCCCTTCTGCCGCAAGGCCAGCCGGAGCGGACTCGCCGCGTCCTCAAGATGGTCAAGACGATGGACGAAGCCGGGTTTGGCAATTGCAGCAATTTTTACGAGTGCGAAGCGGTCTGCCCTGCGGAGATCAGCTCCTCGTTTATCGCGATGCTCAACCGTGAGTACGCGATCGCCTCGGTACGCGACACGATCAGCACGATCTAGTCGACATTTTCCGGGGTGAACGTCGGTTTTTTGTTACGGATTGCCTGATCTTGTTGTGATCAGCGGTCGCCGTGAACGGGTTCAGGGGGGTAAACCTCTGGATCATGAGTTTGCGAACCGTCTATCTCTACTGGCCTGAAGGTTTACCTGCCTCTTCGGGGCACTTTTCCGGCGGGGTCATTCATTCCTGCGAGATTGTACACGGCACGGGTCAGGCGTGCGAGGCGACGTTAACGGGAAGCGGTCCGATCGGTATTCGGCTGACCGTGGAGGGGGATCTTCTCCAGTGGGAAGCAGAGCAGGGCGGGTTTAGCCTCCTTCTCTCCACCCTTGACGCGGCACCGCGGCTGGAGGCCCCTGCTCTCAGGGTGATTCTCTCCGCAGAGCCGCTGGGAGCAATGCCCGAGTGGGGCGCGGCGATGCACGATCCGTCCGCTGCGGAAATCCCGGATTGGGAGCATTGGGACCGTGTGAACCCGGCGATGGAAGTCCCGCTGCTGGTCGGAGTGCCACGTGATCACCGCTACTTTACCCTCAACCTCTCCGGGGAGGAATCACGCTCGCTTCTTTTACAGGCCTCGGACGGCTTAACCGTGCCGACCGTTGGCTACGGGATTCGCACCGCTTCCGTGGGTGGCGGACGGCTCCAGCGAAGGATGGAGGGTAACGGTTTACCGCTCTATCACTGGGAGCAAGAACAGGGTGGGATTCGCCTTGAAGGGAGCTTTTTCGCAACGCTCAACGATGGCAGAACGATCGACGCTGATCTCGACGGGACGCCGCTGGAGGAAGCTCACCTCTTTTCCAATAATGCCTCCTTCCCCGAAGGAGGGCGCGAGGCAGCGCGACTTTCGACTCTGAAGCGGCAGGAACGGAGCGCCATGCTCGGTTACTACCGGGTTAAATTGACCAACACCCGTCCGGTGCCGCTTTGGGTAACTCACGGGTTTCCGGTAGCGATGAATATTGCTCTGCACAAGGGGGGGACGCCCGAGGAACGCGAGGTCCACCCGCATCAGCAGCACTCCCCCCCTGACCGGCACGGCGCCGTCTGGTGTGGGGAAAAGGCGTGGGCGCGGCATCAGGTGAATGGAGAAGCGGCGCAGGTCGCCCAGATCGCCCGCTTGCTCGCACCGGGGGAGAGCGTGGTGCTCGATTCCCTGCTCGCGCACGGCGTCGAGGGATTGCCCCCGTCGTTCAGGGAAGGGGAGTGGTCGTGGGAGGCGGCTTTTGAAGCAACGCGCGATTGGTGGGAGGGGCTGCTTTCCACCGCGGCCAAGGTGACTCTCCCTGACCCCCGGTTGGCGACGTTCTGGCGGGCGGGGCGCTCGCACCTCGAACTCTTGACTCCGGGAGTGAAGGAGGGTGGTCCGCTTCTGGCGAAAGTCGGGGTCTACCCGGCGATCGGGACGGAATCACTGCCAATCATCGAGTTCTACGATTCCATCGGCGAGCACGAGACGGCGGGGCGTTGTGTCGATGCCTTCTTTGCCCTGCAACATGAGAGCGGGCGAATCAATCTCTTTGCCCATTACGATATCGAAACCGGGGCGGCCCTTCATCTCGCCGGGCGGCATTTCGCCTACACGCGCGATCTGGCATGGGCGAGCCGTCAGCGCGACGCCATCTGCAAGGGTGCCGATTACCTCCTCGCCGAGCGCGATTGGAGCGATCCTAAGGCCCCTCACTATGGCCTCTCGCAAGGAACCTGCGCCGATCCGCTGGAGCGCTACACCAGTTTCATGTACAACGCCTTTCAGGTGGCCGGGGTGAGCGCGGCGGCGGAGATCCTTGCAGCACTTGGCGACCCTAGTGCCGGGGAGTACCGCGAAGCGGCGGATGACTACCGGGAACGGTTGTGCCGAGCCATCGAAGGTGCCTTCGGGCGGGGGCCGCTCCTGCCGGTTGCTTCCGGGCGCTGGGTGCCGACGTGTGGCCCTTCGGTGGAACATCGCGGGCTTTCGATCCTCTTTCCTCCCGAGGGCGGGACGTTCACGCACCGTTCTTATGCCGCTCTCGATGCGCTCCTTGGGCCGCTATGGGTCGTCTTTCTCGGGATCGTTCCAGCCGATGATCCCAAGACCACGTGGCTCCTTGAGATCACGCAGGCGCATCTGCTTCGTGCCGATCTCGTTGAGTCGCAACCGTACTATAGCCGTCATCCCGAGGTTCATCTCCTGCGAGGGGAACGGGCGCCGTTCCTGCGTGCCTTTCAAAGCGGGATCAGCGCATTGGCCGACCGGGAGACCTTCGCCTTCTGGGAACATCTCTATAAAGTGAGCCTCTACAAAACGCACGAGGAAGGGTGGGCGCTCATGCAGTTGCGCCGGATGCTCTGGCTGGAGGACGGCAAGACGCTCCACCTCCTGCCCGGAATTCCTGAAGCGTGGCTTGCCGTCGGGAAGCGGGTGGCGATCACGGGCGGGGTCAGTTATTTTGGCCCCTTGACTCTAAGCCTCCACCGCCGCAGCAGCCGGGAATTGGAGGTGGAATGGAGCGCGGCTTTTCATACGCTCCCGGCGACGATCCGCCTTCATCACCCTTCGCTGGAAGCCGAGGGGCGGCAGTGGACGGAGTGGGAGGGAACGCAGCAGAGCGTCAAGACGGTGCTTTTATTCCCGTAGAAGACCGAAAAAAACCTCCCCGGTCGCCGAAACGCCGGGGAGGTGAAATGGAACGAAAATCGAATCAGTTGCGGGCGAGGTACTCGGCCACACCGGCAAAGTCAGCCTTGAGCGCCTCTTTGCCGACCGACCAGTCGGCCGGGCAGACTTCCCCGTTCTGTTCAAAGAACTGGAGCGCGTCGACGATGCGGAGCGCTTCCTCTACGCTGCGACCGAGCGGGAGATCGTTGACCAACTGGTGGCGCACGACCCCTTCACGGTCGATGAGGAAGAGACCGCGATAGGCGATCAATTCGCTCGTTGCCGTGAGGTTCCCCTCTTCATCAACGTCGTACTCGCCGTTGAGGACCCCGTAGGCCGAGGAGATCGTCTTGTTCGTGTCCGCGAGGAGCGGGTATTCCACCCCGGCAATCCCCCCCTGCGCCTTCGGCAACTGGAGCCATGCCCAGTGTGACTCCGCTGTGTCGGTGGAAGCACCGATCACTACGACGTTGCGCTTCTGGAACTCGGCGAGCTTTGCCTGAAACGCGTGCAACTCCGTCGGGCAGACGAAGGTGAAATCTTTGGGATAGAAGAAAAGGAGGACATACTTCCCCTCAAATTGCTTGAGGGTGTAGTTATCGACGATGGTGCCTTTGATGACGGCACTGGTGTTGAATCCCGGAGCTTTTTTACCAACAAGAACGGACATAATTTTCTGAATGAAGCGGTTTTGAATGGTTCAAAGAACAAGGGAATGCCGCGGCACACCTTGCCCATCTGCTCCGGGGGGATCGGGAGGAGGTTAACCGTTGAAGGTTCAGCTTGGCAACCCCTCAAAATCGTAGCGCAGCCCGATCGCCGCGCGCCATTGATCGAGCACGCGGGCGTTGCCGAGGGAATCTTCCCACGACATCAGCGGCGACTCGTGCCGTCCGGCGGCGATCTGATCGGCGACATGGTCGGCTTCGTAAGCGTAGAGGCTGCGATCGGCGTCGACCACAATCTCTTCAGGAATCCCCTCCTTGAAGAGAAGGATTTTGGAGAAACCACCCGCCGGGGCCGGTTGCCACGGCGTGGGAATAAGGATGCTCCCTTCCGAACCGACGATGCGGACGTTGTTCTCCAGCCCGAGCCGTGTTCCCGCAGCGACTTCCGCCAGAATCCCGCCGGGGAATTTCAGCGAAGCCAAGGAATATTCATCAACCCGGCTCTCTGCTCCGATCTGTCCAACGGCGCTGAGTTCGATTGGTTCTTCAAACGCTTTGCCAGCGAGCACTCCGGCGATCCGACGGGTGATCGAGATCGGGTAACAGCCGACATCGAGGATGCCGCCCCCCGCGAGATCGTGGCGATAGGCGCGGTTGGTCAGATCAAGCGGCATGTCGTAGCTGAAAGTGGCGCGGATGAAGCGGATTTCCCCGATCGGGCGGCTTTCGAGCAGTGCGATAAGCCGCTCCATCTGCGGGTGGACGCGGTACATGAACGCTTCCATGAGGAAACGCCCGTTGCGCCGCGCCGCGTCGATGACCCGCTGCGTCCCGGCGTGGTTGACGGTTAGCGGCTTTTCGCAGAGGAGGTGTTTACCTGCCTCCAGCGTTTTGATTGCCCACTCTTGGTGTAACGTGTGGGGCGTGGAGAGGTAGACCGCTTCAACGGAAGGGTCGGCCAGCAGACTCTCGTAACTCTCATGGGGCGTGCCGCCGAAGCTGCCGGTAAAAGCGGCTGCCGTCGTGGCACTTCGACTGCCGACGGCGACCAGTTCACCTTTGCGTGACTCCAGCAACCCCGCCGCGAATCTGCGGGCGATTTTACCGGTGCCGATCAATCCCCATTTGAGTTGGTTGGCCATAAGAATCTCTACTTGCGATTGCCGCCGCCCCGTTTGGCAGCTCCTTCCTCCCGTACGACTTCGGACCAGCCGCCGCCGAGCGCACGGTAGAGGTCGACCACGGCGAGCAGCTGATCACGCCGAACTTGGACCAGCGCCCGTTCAGCCGGGAAGAGTTGCTGCTGGGCTTCGAGGATTTCGTAATAGGTCGAGATGCCGATGGTGTAGCGATCGCTCGCGAGGCTGACCGAGCGGCGAAGCGCGGAGACCTGCCGTTCGAGTTCGCGCTTCGATTCGGCGTATTTTTGCCGGGCGACGAGGGCGTTGGAGACCTCCGAGAAGGCGTTGAGCGCGGTCCGCTTATAGAGGAGCGACGCTTCATCATGCCGCGCCTTGGCTCCCTTGTAGTTGCCGTAGAGGCGGCCGCCGTCAAAGATCGGACCGCTGATCGTCGAGCCGAGGTTCCAGACGGTCCATTTGCCGGTGGTCAACTGGCCGAGCGCCGGGCTGACGGCTCCCGCTGCCGCCGTCAGATCGACGACCGGCAGGAAGTTGGCGATCGCCACGCCGATTTCGGCATTGGCGGCGACCATTCGCTGTTCGGCTTCGCGCAGATCAGGGCGACGCTCCAGAAGCGAGGAGGGGATGCCCGAAGGAATCCGGGGCGGGAGGCTCTGCGCGGTCAACCCCTTGCCACGCCGGATCGGCCCGGGATTGCGTCCGATGAGATAGGAAAGCTGGTTCTCGGTCTGCGTGATGAGACGCTCCACTTCAGGGATCGCGGCGGCAGCGCTCGCCTGTGCGGCCGAGGCGCGGGCGACTTCGAGGTCGGAGGCGATACCGCCGCTCTGCTGCTTGGTAAAGAGATCGAGGCTCTTGCCGAATGATTCCCGCGCTTCCTTGGCGATCCGCAATTCCGCATCGAGTTCGAGAAGTTGGAAGTAGGTGCGGGCGATCTCGGCGACGAGCGACTGGATCACCCCGCGCCGTGCCTCTTCGGTCGCCAGCAGTTGAGCGAGCGCCGCTTCATTGGAACGCCGGATGCGTCCCCAGAGATCAAGCTCCCACGAGAGCATCCCTTGAGCGCTAAAGGAGTTGCTGGTCCGCCCGCGCACGTCGGTTTCCGGCGTTTTGCTGCCGGGGAGGGTGATCGTGTTGCCGCCAATGTTCATCGTCGTCGGCGGCGTGGAGGAGGCGGGGATGCGTTGGCCCGGGCCACGTGCCCGCTGCGCCCCGGCGCTGTAGCCGAGTTGCGGGAAGAAGGCCGAGCGGACTTCGATCTGTTGCGCACGCGCCTGTTCGATCCGGTTAATGGCGAGCTTGAGATCGTAGTTATTGGCAAGCCCTTCGCGGATGAGCGCCTGAAGCGCCGGATCGCGGAAGACCTTCCACCAAGCGAGATCGGCGAGCGATTCTGCCGAGTTGGAACCGCTGTTGCGGAACGAACTGGGACTGTCGACTTCCGGACGTTGGTAGTTGGGACCGAGAGCGCAACCTGCGACGAAGCTTGCTGCGAGGAGAGTAGAGGTAACTTTAAGGAAGCGCGCGTGCATAAGTCTGGCGCGGTGATCATCCCGCGAGAATCGCGTTAGGGCAACAAGCTATTTCACGAAATCGTACCTGCGAGGGAAAAAAAGGGTGAAAAAAGCGCACCACTTGTTTGACAACCGTTCATTCCGGGCGAGGTTGTCAGTGCGGAGTTCCGGCGGGGTTGCTGGTTTGTCCTCCCCGGGACTTCCGCAATTTTTCCTTTTAAATGCGGCGCATCTCGGTGTTGCGCTTCCAGCGCACGTCGTCGCTTTCCGGGTGGTCAAGCGTGTAGTGCAGCCCCCGGCTCTCTTTGCGGAGCAGGGCGCAGTCGACGATGAGCGCGGCGACGGTAGCGAGGTTACGCAGTTCGAGCAGATCGGTGTTGACCTTGAAGTTCCAGTAAAACTCCGAAATCTCGCGCAGAAGATTGCGCAAGCGGGTGCTCGCCCGGCGCAACCGTTTATCGGTGCGGACGATCCCGACGTAATCCCACATCAGACGGCGGATTTCATCCCAGTTATGATAGATGACGACCATTTCGTCGACATCATGCGCGTTGCCGCTTTTCCATTCCGGGAGCGTTGGCGTGATGAGATCCTCCCCATGGAGCGGGAGATCGCGCAGAACGTGGGCAAAAGCGCGATGGGCGACGACGACCGCCTCCAGTAGTGAGTTGCTCGCCAGCCGGTTGGCCCCGTGCAGTCCGGTGCAGGCAACTTCGCCAACGGCATAAAGACCGCGCAGGGAGGTCGCTCCGTTGACATCAGTGAGGACGCCGCCGCACTGATAATGAGCCGCCGGGACGACCGGGATCGGCTCCCGGGTGATGTCGATGCCGAGGCTGGTGCACTTCTTGTCGATCGTCGGGAAACGTTCACGAACGAACTCCTCCGGTTTGTGCGTGATGTCGAGGTAGACACATTGCGCGCCGGTCTTTTTCATCTCCGCATCAATGGCACGGGCGACGATGTCACGCGGGGCGAGTTCCCCGAGCGGGTGGTAACGCTCCATGAACGGCTGCCCTTTCGCATCAACGAGCCGTCCCCCTTCGCCGCGCACCGCTTCGGTGATGAGGAAGGAGCGGGCTGCCGGGTGGAAGAGGCAGGTCGGGTGGAACTGGATGAACTCCATGTTCGCAATCGTCGCTCCGGCCCGCCACGCCATCGCGACGCCGTCACCGGTCGCGACACTCGGGTTGGTGGTATAGAGGTAGACCTTGCCACAGCCGCCGGTCGCGAGGATGAGCCGGTCGGTGCGGAAGGTTTCAACCGTGCCGCTTGCTTCATCAAGGACGTAGACGCCGACGCAACGTTCCTCCGTCGTCAGGCCGAGCTTGGCGGTGGTGATCAGGTCGATCGCCATGTGGTTTTCGAGCACCTCGATCGCAGGATTGGCTGCGACGGCTCGCAGGAGTGATTGCTCGATCTCCCGTCCCGTGGCGTCGCGGGCGTGGAGGATACGGCGCATTGAATGCCCCCCTTCCTGTGCGAGATCGAGGCTCCCCCCTTCCTCCGCCGGGCGTTCATCAAAGCGGACTCCGTGGCTGATCAACTCCTGAATGCGCTCCGGCCCTTCGGTGACGATGGTGCGCACCACCTCTTCATCACATAACCCCGCTCCGGCGCCCAAGGTATCCTGCACGTGGAGATCAAACGAATCATCCCCGCTGGTGACACAGGCGACCCCTCCCTGAGCGTGAGAGGTGTTCGATTCAGCGCGGGTCCGCTTAGTGACGATCGCTACGTTGCCGTGTTGTGCCGCCTTGAGGGCGTAGCTCAGCCCGGCGATACCGCTGCCGAGGATCACGAAATCATACTTCTTCATGGATGGTGTGTGCAGAGAAACAAGGGGGGGCTACGGGGCGATCTCAAGGTTGTCGATCAGGCGCGTTTTCCCGAAGAAAACCGCCAGTGCGACGAGCCAGTGCCGCCCGGGCTGCGGCGTTTCCAGCGTGGCGGCGTCGACGATCTCCGCATAATCGATCCGGGCAAGCGGAGCGGTTTCGATTCGGCGGCGGATCTGGCGCAGGAGTGTTGCGGGACGGCGTTCTCCTTCGCGAACGCAAGCGCGGGCCTCCAATAGCGCCTGTCGTAGCACAATCGCTTGCCGCCGTTCTTCCGGGGAGAGGTAAGCGTTGCGCGAACTCATCGCGAGTCCGTCGGCTTCCCGCACGGTCTCCACCCCGACGATGCGGATCTGGAAATGGAGATCGCGCACCATGCGGCGGATGATCGCGAGTTGCTGCGCATCCTTTTTTCCGAAAACGGCGATCTCCGGGGCGAAGAGATGAAAGAGATGAGAGACGACGGTGCAAACTCCGCGAAAATGCCCGGGGCGCGACGCTCCGCAAAGGTGGCGGGAGAGCCGTTCCTCATCGACCCAAACGGAGTGATCGGGAGCGTAAAGCGCGCCGACTTGTGGCGTAAAGAGGAGGTCGACCCCGGCTTCCCGGCAATGCCGGGCATCGGCAGCCGGGGTGCGGGGGTAGCGGGAGAGGTCTTCCTTCGGCCCGAACTGGGTCGGGTTGACAAAAATCGAAGCGGCGACGCTCCCGTGAGCACCGGCGAGTTGACGCGCTTTTTGGAGCAGGGTGACATGGCCCGCATGGAGCGCTCCCATGGTCGGCACCAGCACCAGCGGTCGCGGCGCAAGGCGGGCAGCTCGCGCGACGGCGGAAAGCGAACGGAGAGTTTTCACTTGGGGCAGGTAATACGGAAAGCCCCCCTGCATAACGGGAAAGAAGGGGGAGTGCAAGAAGGCTTTATACTTCAACGACCATGAGGAGGGGCAGATTTGGCCATTCGGGGGGGCATCCTTTCGGGGGAGGGAAGGGGCGACCTCTGATCATCCACTGGAGTAAACGCAAAATTCCGAACAAATAGCGCAAGGAATCGCATTTCCGAAAGGATGGTAAGCCTCCATGATGATGAAGGTCTGACTTTCCCCAAAAAAACGAGCATGTCTGTTCCTCTCCGCCAAACGTCTGTCGCTGGATTTAGCTTAACCGAATTGCTGGTTGCCATTGTTTTAATGGCGGTTCTCGTCGTGATGGGATTCACCGCAGTAGGACGGCTCAAACGCAGCACTCAGCAGCACACCTGTGTCCAGAACCTACGCCAGATCGGCGTGGCAACGTTGACCTATCTTAACGAACACAATGGCATGTTTCCCGGACCTGTGCCGAGTATGCAGCGAACGACGACCTATCTGACGGCAGACCCCTCCTCCTTGAGCGACTTCCTCGCTCCCTACCTTGGAATGCAAAAGCTAACCAAGAACCTAGTGGAAGTGCGGCAATTTATCTGCCCCGCCGCTAAAGTCATCATGGATCAAGGTAGCGTCCCTCCTTCAAGCAGGACTTACTACCTTGCCTATAGCTTCTATGTGAACGGTGCCTCTCAAAGAACTCCCTTTGGTTATCGGGCAACAGGCACCAGCGTGATCCCTCCCTCCCACATTTCATCTCTTCCCAATCCCGCAAAAACACTCCTTTTAATCGATCTGGATGGAGCGCTGCTCCAGCGACGGGGTATCATCCCGGCTGGTGCGCCGCCTTATCCCTCCCATGACCGTGTCCGCAATGTTCTCTTTGCTGACGGTCATGTGGAATCGGTATTGGAGAGTCGCCTCCGGTGGCAATCGACGGGCAGTGGGACTTATGAAATTCACTAGGCATTAGGCCGTGCACCTCTCTGTCTCCTACTATGACGAAAACAGACCCAAGCTCCCCATCGGAGATGGATTTTTCCCATTAAGGCCTGAAAACCCAGGGTTCGGGAGTTGCCACACTATTTCTTCATGTTGATTAAGACGACCTTACGCCTCCTTGCTGCATTCGCCTTACCTTTTCATTTGGGTGCGTTTGAAGTTCTTCCACTGACTCCCCAGCGACCTGCGATTGATGGAGTCCTCTCTCCGGGGGAGTGGGACCAAGCGTTAGTGTTGGAGGATTTCACTACCTCCAAGGCAGCCAAAGGAGTGGCTGCCACACAAGCTTATGTTTCAACAGATGGAAGCTTTCTCTATCTGGCCTTCCGTTGTGAAGAGACTCATCAGGATAGTCTTGTGACCAAAACGATCGCTGATGAAAAGGATGGGGCCGTTTGGCAGGATGACAGCATCGAGGTCTTCCTTGATCCCGGCAAGACAGGTCGGGTGATCTATCACCTTATCTCCAATAGCGAAGGGACCTATTACGATGCTGCCATCGTTGATCTCAAATCGAACGCTTCGGCCTGGTCATCAGAGGCGCAGATCCGCACGGGCGAGACTGCGGACGGCTGGGAACTTGAAATCGCGCTTCCCTTGACTTCCTTGCGCCATCTCTTAAAGCAGGGTGAGGTCATCGGGATCAACCTCGCTCGTAATCGTTACGCGGGCGGAGGGGAGCACCCGGAACGGAGCAGTATCGCTCAGGGGCAGTATCGCTCTCCTGAGCGGTTTTTGCCATTGCTGGTCGGTGGGCCGGTCGCCCTCCCCGGAGGGGGTACGCTTGTCACAACCAAAGCAGGCCCCTTCCTGCAAGGAGAAGGGGGGAGTTGGGAGTTTGAGGTCTCTCTTAAAGAGGGGGAAAAGCAACCGCTGGAACTGAGCTTCGGCGGGAGCGGCCCGCGACGGATCGAAACGCGGATGTTGAAAGGGGGGCGCTCGTTAGTTTCCATTCCCTTTAGTGCTGATGAAGCCAAGCAGATGCAGCAATGCGAGGTTGTGAGTGAGAAGCGCTCTTTGGTGCAATATGCTTTTGAGATCATCGCCCCGCCGGTCATCGAGCGGATTGCCCGCACCGTGGCGCCGGTTTTCGAGCCGTTGTTGGAGCCTTATCCGGAAGGTTTAGCGCGACATGGCTACCTCCTCTGGATGCATCAACTCCCCCAATCACAGCCACGTCTCCCTGATTTCTGGTTGCGTAGTGCAGAGGGGCAAACCAATGAACGCGTTGCCCAATGGTTCAAAGAGGAAGGGGCGATCCGGTTGCTCAGGGCGTCATGGTATCGCACGAAGTTGCCTGATCGGGTGATTCAACGGGAGCGTTATCAGAAGAAAGGGGTGGGGGCGATGGTCTATCTCCGCCTTGATCCGCACCTCATCCCCAAGGAGGTCCCGATCGGTATCTCCCACGCTCAACCGTGGTATCTCGACCCCCGGTTGCGGCCTGTCGTGCTTGAACAAGTTGCCTCTCTTCTCGAAGCGAGCAAGGAGTTCAAAGACATTCAGGGTCTTTTTGCCGGAGATGAAGTATGGGAAGTCATGCATCGTAATCTGCTTCACTTTCTTGATCAGCGCGAGACTTACCCGGAACTTGATGCTATTGATGCCGAGATCCGTCAGCGCTACGGGTTTGGTCAATACGGCCTTCCGCTCTCCAGTACTGATACTAATCCGTTTCGCTGGATTGCGACACGGCGTTGGGAGATTGACCAGATGATCTCTCTCATGGCTGAGATCAAGGCGATGATGGGCGAGAAAGCGCCTCATCTCAAGTTCCTGTCGTGGGATAATATCAGTGGTCATCGGCCTTACGGGCTTCACCGCTGGGGTGAGGTTTTTGATATTGTTACCGGTCAGCTCTATCCGGCGCAGCAGCCGGAGCGACAGGTCTTCACCTTTCTGGGTGACTGGTTTTGCGATCTGACTGGTAGCAGGGAGTTCTGGCCCGTGCCTCACTTTGAGCACTATGCAGCCAATTTCACTCAGGAGGAGACGGAGGAGCTTCTCTCCCAGACTTTCCGGGGTGGCGCCACAGGGTTGCATCTCTATCTGGGGGATACGGTGGGCGCTCGGCGGGGATCAGCCAATCCGGTCGAGGATATCACAGGTGCTCCCGAGCGCTGGGCCGTTGCGTCCTCCGTGATCAAGCGGCTGCGGCAGGAGCCTTTTCGGGTGAAACGGGCCACGGCAGATACCGGCATCTTTTATAGCAACACAAGCTATGCGGGCCAAGGTGTCGGCTCGGGCCGGGCGCTCATGTATACGAACGAGGTGGAGTGGATTTATACGTTATTAGGGCCAACGCTAGAGGGAGCGATCCGTTTTTTTGACGAGCGGATTGCTAGCGAACACGCCCCCGTTCTTGCATTGATGAAGACTTTGTATCTTCCCTATGGGCCGATCATGGACGATGCGGAGCACGATGCTCTTGAAGCCTTCGTACGAAAGGGAGGGACGCTGGTGATTTGCGACCCGCTGGCTTTTAGCTATCGTTCTGACGGAAGCCAGCGGCTCAAGAGCGAACTCCTGCCGCAACGGCTCTCCAGTGAAGAAGGCGCTCCCCAAACCCTTCAAACCAGCCGCGGTGGAGGGCAACTCCCTGCCGTTAATGTCTCCTACCCACTCAAGTCGCTGCCAAAGAGCACGGTGCTGGCTAGCTATATTGACGGTGGAATTGCCGTTTTATCCCGGAAACTGGGCAAGGGAACGCTCATCACGTTTGGTACCAATCCTTTGGTTGAGCGGACTCTCAAGGAGAAGGCGTGGATCGAATTCCTGGCTCAGCTTCAGAAGGACGCGGGCGCGTTGACTAAGGATCAACGCTGGAATTTTCGTTTCCCATCTGTGAGGTTGGAGGAGCGCCCACGGCCTGCCGTGCTTTGTCTGAGTGGAAATTACTTTGAATGGAGCTATAGTGAAGTCAAAGAACGCTTCAATCACCAAGGGGGCGGTAGCTACCAACTGAGCCGCAGCCCGAAGGGGGGATGTGAACCGGTCGGTAAGGCCATTAACTTTTCCAAGGGTCGCCTTACCGATCGCGTTCGGGGCGCTCGGGCTAAGGACGAGGCGAAGGGGGAGGATTTTGTGCTCTCCTGGACGGGGCATGAACCGCTCGATATTGAATGGACGTTCCATCAGGAGGTGCGAGCCTCCTGTGTTCGCCTCTTTTATCAAGGCCATCTCCCGCCGGGACGCTGTGAGGTGTTTGACCCCCTCAAAGAGCAATGGCAAGAGGTGGCTCGCTGGGAGGCTCCTCCTCCTTTGGAGGATGTTGGTTTGGAGGTGTTGACGGTCTCTTTTCCCAAGCAGCGGGCTCAGAGGTTGCGCCTGCGATTGGAACCGGAAGCCGGGATGCCTTGGAGGATGGCTGAAGTCGAGTGGTGGGGGGAATGAAAGAGTCCACGTCTGCCAGATCCATTTGACGATGGGTTGGCGAGGTCCTACGGTGAGCATGCCTCCCTTTCCCTCACTCGGACCGTATGCCGACTGAACCTTATTTTCACTTTTCCCGTCTCGGGTCGATTTATGATCCCAAGTCTTTTCCACCCGTAGCGGCGTGGACATGGATCACCTCCTTTCGCAAGGAACGGGAGCGTCCGACCCGTGACAGGAAGTATCTCCGACATCTGGCGAGGGAGGGGGCGCTACATTCCCCTGATCATCGTGAAATCAGGCTTTTCCTTGCGGGGCAGGGACTCTTTAGCCTTTGCGGCAAGGGGTATCAGCAAATGCCGGGAACGGTGATGTTCTTTGATCACGGGGAAGCGCGTGATTTGCATAACCACGTCCGAAAACCTCACCAGAGCCTCTGGTTGCACCTTAATTCACGCAGCTTCATTCGCTTTAACACGCATGGGTTCGAGGGGGACGAAGCTTCCTACCGTTTGCTTCCGACTGGTAGCATTAAGTCGGGGGATCGGAGCTTTCTGATTCATGAAGCATGGGATCGCTGCAAGGCGATGCCGCGAGACCCGATGTTGTGGGAATACCTCAAAACGCTGGTGGCTTCGGTCTGCCTTGAGATCCTCGGTACCACCCATCCCGGGCATTCTTCTCTTAATCAAAACAAGGTAGTCGAAGCGATTAGCCAATATATTGAGATTCATCTGCATGAAAACCTCACGCTGGAAAAGGTAGCGGCCATTGCCGGTTATAGCCCCTTTTTCTTTCATCGGATGTTCCAGAAACATACCGGGAGAACGCTTAAACAGACCCTCACCGCTGCCCGGCTGGAACGGGCAAAGAGCTTGCTGCTTGAGAGCCACACGTTGGAGGCCGTTTCCGAAGCGGTCGGGTTTAATTCTCCGTCGCATTTTAGTGAGTTTTTCAAGAAGCATCTCCTCATTCGTCCCGGGCGATGGCGTGCGCGGCAGATGAAGGCGATGGCCACGGGGGCAGGGAGGGAAGAAGGCCCCTCCTCGTCTTGACAAAACGCCCCGGTAACGCAACGGTAGAGGAGCGGTATCATTAACGTTTCCCCCCCTTAAGCGCGGCTTTGTTTCACATCGACTTCCAGAGATTTCCGTTTGATGGGCCGATTTATTTTCAGGAATTGACCCAGAAGACAATCGACGAGCACGATCACTCGTTCTACGAAATCGCTGTCGTTCTTTCCGGGTCGGGCTGGCATGCCTCCGGGGGGCAGTTGCTGCCGATTAGCGAGCGGGATGTTTTCATTATCCCGATCGGGACGCCGCATTGCTGGGTGCATCGTAGCGACATCCAGCTTCTGAATATTTACTACACGGCTTCGGAGTTATTGGCGCTGATCGGTAATGTCAGCCCGTTGCGAACTCTCTTTTTTGCTTCCGATTTCGAAAACCCTCACCTCCGTCCCGCCATTCACCTGCGCATTTCACCCGAGACGCTGGTCGCCATCCGCCGGGAACTCTCCGAAATGGAATCGGCAGCGCAGGAATGCCCCGGCGTTGCCTTCAAGGCGGGGTGTTTTTTGAAAATCCTCGCGCGGTTGCGGCATGATTATAGCACCTTCTACGGTCTGCCACCGGTGCGCGAGCCGCTGCGCCCCGCCGTTCACCGGCTCATGGAGACGCTCGACCGGTATGCGTTGACGGGCGAGACGCTGGAATTGGAGAAGGAGGCGTCGCAATACGGCCTCTCGGGCGATCAGTTGAGCCGACTCTTCCGCGAGTCGCTGCTGATCTCTCCCTACAAATTTTACAACCAACGCCGACTCTTCTACGCCCGCATCTTTCTCTCGACGACGACCAAGACCTGCACGGAGATTGCCCACGAACTCGGGTTCTCCGACGCCGCCCACTTTAGCCGCATGTTCCGCGAGCAGTTCCGAATGTCACCCGTCGCGTGGCGGCGGGAGCGGATGGTTACTTCTTGAGGTCGGGGCCCCAGAGGTTCCCGTCATCGGTCACCCACTGGTGCGGCGTGATGTTGCGCACAGAGCCGTCAGCTAGGACGACGTTCGCGGTTTTGTGATGGCGAAAGGCCATCCAATTGTACGGCCCGCCGCCGATGGCGGTGTTGCTGTCCGGGATGCCGTCGCCGTCAGAATCGCGGGTCATGAGCCACCAGTACGGGCTATAGATCGCTCCCTGATTCCCTTGCCCGGGAGTGCCGCTGTCGCCGAAGAGGAAGGCGTTACGTGGGACGAGGTTCAGCCGCATGGAACCGTGATAGACCGATTTGCGTTCCTCGTTGGTCTGGTCGAGCGCTTCGACAAAGAAGACGTAACGGTAGTTGACGCCGTAAGTGGCGAAAGCCTGATTGGGATCGGAAACCTTGACTGAGGGGCAGTGGAGGAAATCAAACGTGAGCTTTTTTCCATAGGGAACCTGGAGGTACGGTCCCAGCGTGATATACCAGCTCGGTTGTCCCCCAAGCGGCCAACTGCTCACAGAAGGGAGACGCTGCTGATGGTCGCCAGCATAAGCAATGGCGGCGGTGGCAAGCTGGCGTAGGTTCCCGGCACATTGGGTCATCCGGGAGCTTTCCACCACGCGGCTCCCTCCCGCAAAGATCAGCATGAGTAAAACGGCGCAAACCACCAGCGTCACCAGTAGTTCCACCAGCGTCAACCCCCGGCTGGGGGGCCGGAGATGGAATCGGGGTTGGGTCATGCCGAGGAATCTAACGTGTTTGCGCTCGTGTCGCCTTGAACATTTCCGGGGAAAATTTGGGACGTGGACTCCGTGGTGGCTGGCAAGATTACCCCGGAAATCTTCAAGCCGTCAGCGCGTCTCCTTTTCTACGATAGGCATCATGAAACGACTGTTCTACCCCCTTGGCTTCCTTCTCGGGTTGACCTCCACGCTCCTCGCCGCCCCGGTGACGATCTGGGAGGATGACTTTAACGCCTCCTCCTTTAACCCGAACCTCGCCCTTTACCGCAATTACACCGGCGTCAATGCGACGCAAGGCGGCGGGACGCTGGTCTACACCTCGACGATCCCAAACAATTTCGCAGGAGTCCATCTCTGGACGAGGACCGATGAGAATGGCGCTACCGATGCTGATGGGAAAGGGGTCTATGATTTCTTTCATCGGCCGATCTCGGTCACACTCTCCGGGCCGACCTTTAGTGGCCCCCTGACGGCAGGCATTGGCTATAATCTTTTCATGCTACTGGGGATTCCTAACGGCAACGATCCCGCAAATCTGACGCCGCGCACGGCGTTTAGCGGTGCCTTCGCCCGGCTCAACTACGATGCGGGCGGGGTCTGGTCGATCACGGTCGGCGATCGCGTGATTGGTGGAAGCGCGGTAACGGAGACGCTCGCCCTCAACGGTGCTCCGAGTGATGTCCGCCTGACCCTTAATGGGACTGCGTGGGAAGTTGCTTTGAGCGGGACGACCTTCAGCGTCGGCGGCGCAGCGGTGGCCACGGGAACGCTCACGCAGCTCACTGCCGCGCATCTGACCGGGGCGACTGCTTTCTCCCTCGGGACGATTCAGACCGGTGATCTCGCTGCGGGAAGTGTTCCGTATTCGATTTCGCTCTCCGGGCTGGAGATTCTCTCCCCCGCTGTGGTCGTGCCGGAGCCGGGGAGCGTCGCTCTGGTTTTGGGTGGGATGGTGTTACTGGCCGGTTGGGCCCGCCGCAAGTAAGTTACTTCTACGTCTTTTTTTCATGGCTCTCTCTTTCCGAACTCTTCTTGGCTGCGCTCTATTTCTCCCGTTCTCCCTTTATGGGGAGAATCTGCTGCGCAATGCCGATTTGCGCGAACCTTCCAGCGGTGCTTCCCTGCCTGATGAATGGGAACTGGCCACTTCCTTTACCGGCGAACGGGTGGAGGAAGGGGGCGAGATGATGCTCCGCCTCTATGCGGAGGAGGATGATACCAACGCCACGTGGGTCCAACACCGCCTCCCGATGACACCGGGTGGGCGCTACCGCGTCCGCTTCCGTGCCAAGGCGGAGCCGGGGGTGCGTTACCGCGTTTATGTGGAGTCATGGGACGAGGGGCGCGAGAATGCCTTCCCCCAAGGGGCGCACTGGCGCGAGGGCAAAGGGGATTGGGAGGAAGGGAGCTTCGAGGTGACCTACGAAGCTGAGAGGACGCCCCCCTATCTCGCCCTGCATGTCGAAGCGCCGGGAGAGATTTTCTTTGCCGGGTTGGAGTTGACCGATCTCGATGCGGCCCCGGCTCCTCCCGAGGGGGGCGAACTCGCGGTCGGGCTGGAGGCGTGGAAACTGCCGCCACAGGCAAAGATCGCCAAGAGTTTCGAGGGGGAGTTTTTTGAAATCACAGCACCCAAAGGGCAAAACCCGACGCTCTGGATTCCTCACCTCGGAGCGCAGCCGGGCCAACGATATCGCTTGAGCTATCAGGTCAAAGCGGGAGTGGGGGCGCAGACTGACACCGGTTTTGTGTTTTTCCGACTTTTTACGATGAAGGCGGCGGAGAAACCGGGGACGCCGCTGGCTGGCGGGGAGTGGCAGGATTGTTTCGAGGCATGGCAAACGCGCCACCTTGAGTTTGACGGTGATCAACTTGGTCTCGTGCTTGAATTTAAGGGACCGGGGACGCTTTTCGCCCGCAACTTCTCCATTGAAGCGATTGAACCGGAGCGGCAGGCCGCCTTTGAAGCGCACCTTACCCGCCCGGCTTATCGCGGGATGCTCATCGGCGAAGAACGCGAGATCGCCGGGGTGTTGACGGCAAAGCAGGAGGGGATTTCGACCTTTGCACTCCGGTTGGTGCAAGGTGGAAAAGAACTTGCCAAGAAGGAGGTTAGCGCCGGTTCGTTCGCGCTGGAGGCAGCCGGGTTGGGGGAGGGGAGTGCTACACTGGAGATCATCGCCTCCGGGGTGAAGGGAGAGGTAGAGCGTCAGGCGCTGGAGTTGCTCCGCGTTCCTCCTTCGGAGCCATCGGTGCTCGTTGGTGAGGATCTCGTGCTGCGTCGCGATGGGAAGCCATTTTTTACAATTGGCCTTTGGGCTGTTCCTTCCAATCATCGGCAGTTGCATGAGCTTAACGCCGCTGGGTTTAACACCTTCGTCGCTCCGATGCGCAAGGCGCTTCTCGATCAGGCAGCCCGTTACAACCTTGCCGTGATCGGTGATCTTGAAAGCCCCGCTCTCGTGGCAAAAACAAGCGACCCGGCGCAACTGGCGACCTTGGAGAAGCGGCTCACTGGGACGGTGGAGCGCTACCGGCGTCACCCCGCGCTCCTTGCCTATTACATTGCTGATGAACCGCTCTGGACCGGTAGGCCGCTCCCGCATCTGCGCTGGACGTACGAACAGGTGCTCCGCGCCGATCCCTACCATCCCATTTGGATCAACGAAGCACCGCGCAACACCGTTGAAAATCTAGCCAAGTACGCCACGGCAGCCGACCTCTTCGGGGTCGATATCTACCCGGTCCCCAATGGCGGAACCCACTCCGATCTTGAGGATCGGACCTTGAGCAGTGTTGGTGCCTATACCCGGCGTTTTCACGAAACCGTCGCTCATCGCAAGCCGATCTGGATGGTGTTGCAAGGGTTTGCGTGGCTCAATCTCCACGACCGCACCGCCGACGGGATCTATCCCACAGCGGAGGAGAGCCGTTTTATGGCTTACAACGCGATCGTCCACGGCGCTCACGGGATCATCTATTGGGGAACTCCCTTCATTAACGAACCGAAGTTCTGGGAAGGGCTGTTCCAGACCACCTCGCAGTTGCGTGATCTCTCTGCGGTACTGGTGGAGCCGACGGTAAAGGAACCTGCGTTGACGACGACGACCCCCGGAATCGCGATCCTCCACAAGCGCCACGCCGGGGCTGATTATTACCTCGTCATCAACGAGCGGGAGGAGGGGCAAAAGGCGGCGCTCTCGCTTGCGGGTGGGGCGCAGAAACTCCATGTTCATTTTGAAGGGCGGAGCATCGAGGTGAAAGAGGGGCGTTTTGAGGACGACTTCGCGGGGTGGGGTGTTCATGTTTACTCCACCAGTGACACGCTCCCTCCCCCCTTGGTGCCGGAGGCGCAAGGGGTGCCGACTGATGGGGAGAGTTTTCTGGAGCAGGCGCGGCGGCGCAAGGTGCACCATGCTTTTGAGACCAAGGCGAACTGGATCTGGAGCGAGACGATGGCTCCGGGGGCTGTCGCCGCTTTCCGTCACCGCTTTCAGGTCGGGGCGGGGGTGCGCAAGGCGACGCTCTGGATCACTGGTGATGATGCTTACGAAGTCTGGCTGGATGGGAAGAGGATCGGGGCCGATCTCGGTCAGGGGCCGGAAGAGGAGGAGCTTGGCGGTTGGGAGAATATCGAGGGGTATGACGTCACCGCCGCTTTGAGCGCGGGGGAGCATCTCCTCGCCGTTCGGGCGGAGGATTCCGGGAAGCTTCCGTGTGGTTTGCTAGTCGATTTGCGTCTCGAATACTCCGATGGGCGCACGGAGCATCAGCTCTCCGGGGAGCAATGGCTCGTCCACACTCAACCGGCAAAAGGGTGGCAACAACCCGGCCCTGACGGGGAGGGGTGGCAGCAGGCTCGGGTGATCACTCCGTATGGGAGCGGCCCGTGGCGCAACGCTTTGGAAGTCAATCTGATTCGATGAAGGCGACCCCTTTGCAGAACGCCTCGTGGATCTGGATGGCCGATGCTCCCAAGGCCGATACGTACCTCTGTTTCCGTAAGCAGTGGAAGGTGGCGGGAGAGGTTGCTGGAGCATTCGTTGATCTCTCGGTCGATAGTGATTTTGTCCTCTACCTCAATGGGGAAGAGGTCGGGCGCGGGCAGTATAGCGATTTCCCCCACCGCAAGAGCTGGAGCCGGTTTGAGATCGGTGCGCATCTGCGAGCGGGAGAGAATATCTTGGCTGTGCTCGTCTTCCATCGTGGCGAATCATTTTCGGAGCACTTCGCTGGTCCCGGCGGGTTGCTTCTCGCCGTGGGGGGCGTAGAGGGTGGTGTGGTGAGTGGAGAAGGGTGGCGCGTCCGGCTCCACCCGGCCTACCGCCATGGAGCAGCGGTGCGGATGACCCGGCAATGTGGCTTTACCTTCGAGTACGACGCGCGGCGCGAAGCGACGTGGACGGCTCCCGGCTTTGATGATGGTGATTGGGCGGAAGCGATCGTGACCCAGCCTCATTGGCAAGGCGGCCCGCATTGGCAGAAAGTGGAGCCGCGCCCGTTGCCTCATCTCGTCGTCGGGGAAATGCCACCGGTTTCGATGGTGATGCAAGGGAGTTTTTACCCGATCCGCGAAGGCGGGAATGTGGCCGAAGCGATGGCAGGAAGGGCGCTTCTCGCGCAACGGCCGACGGAGCTTTTTACGGAGGCGGCGCTGGCTTGCCCACGGTACTACGACGGGCCGCCGCCTGATCCGGGCCGCTGGCTGTCGCCCGGTTCGCCACAACCACTTGTTACCTTTCCGCCGCCGTCTGGGGCCGGGGGGTGGTATTTCATCCTCGATCTCGGGGAGGAGCGCGTCGGTTGGCTGGAGTTTGAGATTGAGGCGGCTCCGGGGACGGTCGTTGACATCGCTCATGGGGAGCATCTTGAGGATGGCCGGGTGCGGATGAACATCGACGGACGCTTCTTTGCCGACCGCTACCTTTGCGGCGAAGGGCGGCGGCGTTTCCAGATGCCGTTCCGACGTTTTGCTGCGCGTTACCTCGAAGTCCACCTCCATGGAGCGGCGACGCTTTGGAGCTTCGGTTTGCGTCCGGTTGAGTATCCGGGCCAACGACTGGGGGGCTTCTCCGTGGCCGATCCACTGGCGATGCGTCTTCATGAAATGTCGGTCCGTACGCTAGAGCTTTGTCGCCATGAGCATTATGAGGATTGCCCGTGGCGTGAACAGGCGCTCTATGGCTTCGATGGGCGGCTTCAGGCGATTTACGGCTACTACGCCTTTGGGGATACCGATTTTCCCGAGGCTTCCTTCTCCCTGCTTGCGGAGAGTTTTGAGGAGGATGGGTTCCTTTCCCTCACCGCTCCGGGTGCGCGAGGGTATGTGATCCCGATCTTTAGTTTCCATTGGGTCGGGGCGGTAGCGGATCACTATTTATACAGTGGCCGTTTGAGTCTCTATCATCGGTTTGCACCGGTGATCGAGGCGATGCTCACGGGCGCCCTCTCCCGTTGCGATCCGGCGAGTGGTCTTTATCTCCCGCCGGTCGGGGCCGATTACTGGCCTTACTACGAGTGGACGCGTGGCCTTGCCGGGGATGGGGAGAAACCGTTGCTCCATGCCCTTCACCAGTTGGCGCTGCATGAAGCGCTCCGTTGCTGGAGCACCCTTTTGCGGGCCGATGGACGCGATCCTTCAACGTGGGAGGTGGCAGCCGCCAGCTTGCGGAAACGTTTTGACGCCACCTTCTGGGATGAAGAGGAGGGGGCGTACACCTCTTATGCGCCGGAGGACCGCTCCTTCCATGAAGCGGTGCAGGTCTGCGCCTTGCGCGAAGGGGTTGGGACGCCGGAGCGACGGGCGCGTCTGGTGGCGACGTTGCAGCAGGAGCGTTTCCCGGCGATGATGCTCGCGGGGCATTATCTCTTCCTCGATGCCCTTCTAGAGCATGCGCCGGAAGCGTTGCCATGGTTTGCCGCCCGTGTTGAGGCCCGCTGGATGCCGATGGCCCTCTCCGGCACCACGACGCTGTGGGAGACGGAAGCGGGGAGCGCCGATTTCTACTACGCGGGGAGTCTCTGTCACGGTTGGAACGCCTTGCCGGTCTTCTACCATCAGGCCGTGATCCTCGGGGTGCAAGCGTTGACCCCCGGTTTCGCGACCTTCAGGGTGCGGGTATATCCCGAACGGTATGCGCACGCCTCCGGGACGATCCCGACGCCGCACGGCCCAATCACCGTAGCGTGGCAACGCGAGCGCGAAGGGTTGCACCTCCATTTGAGCGGGCCTGCCGTCTGCCGTCCGGTCTTGGAGAGCTTTCCCGGCTTCCCGGTGGCGAGCGCTCTTTATAACGGCTCGCCGTTCTGACAAAGAAAAACGGCCTTGCAAGGGAGGGAAATCCTACCCCTGCAAGGCCGGTCAAATGTTTGAGTTAGAGGCCGATTAGTCCTTCTTCTCTTCCTTCTTGGCGTCGCCCTCGGCAGGAGCTTCCTCCTTCTTGACGATGTCGAGGAGTTCGACTTCAAAGATCAGTGCCTGATTAGGCCCGATGTCAGGGGGGGCCTGTTCACCGTAAGCAAGGGTAGAGGGGAGATAAAGGGTCCACTTCGAGCCGACGGGCATCAATTGAAGCCCTTCGGTCCAACCGGGGATCACCTGCCCGAGCGGGAATTCCACCGGCTCGTTGCGCTTGTAGGAGCTATCGAACTCCTTGCCGTCAATGAGCGTCCCTTTGTAGTGGACCTTTACGACGTCCTGCGCGGTCGGCTTGGCGCCAGTCCCGGTCGTCCCTTCTTTATATTGAAGGCCGCTGGCGGTTACTTTGACGCCATCCTTTTTCTTGTTCTCTTCGAGGAATTTCTCGGAAGCGGCTTTGTTGGCTTCGCCCTTCTTCTTCTCCTCGGCTTCAAATTCCTTCTGCTTTTCGAGCATCTTCGCCTGCATTTCCTTCTGGAATTCCTGAAGGACGCCGTTGCGCTCCTCTTCGCTCAAGGTCAGCTTGCCATCGAGAGCGTCGCGGAAGCCTTGGGAGAGAAAATTGTAATCGAGCCCCAGTTCTTTTTGTTCCTTGAGGCTCGAACCGATGTCAGCGCCGATCGAGTAGCTGATCTTTTCCTTTTTTTCCTTGGGGGCTGCTGCCTGATTCTCTGCAAAGAGGGGGGAGGCGAGGGCAATCACAAGGCCGGTGGTGATGGCAAGTTTCATGACTTCTTGGTGTGTGGATCTAAGGGTTAAGAATCACTTGCGGCAAGGCGACAGGAGAAATACCTGCCTTCCCGGCTTTTTGTTAAGTTGCCTCCGTCTGATCCAGAAGGGCGCCGCATCAACGCGAGAGGTAGTGTACTGCCTTGATAACTCCAAGCTTTTTTTCCCTCCCGGGTGCAAAAACAAGCCGGGGGAAGAATCATCTCCTTCCCCCGACCCAACCTCAAACTTTCCGAAAGGTTGCCGGTGCTTTACCGGTACGGGTTATTGTAATCAAACGCCGCACTCGGGTACCACGGGCCATCGCTCTCGCGATAGATCACCGGTTCGGCCTCCAAGGTGGAAGTCGTGGTGGTGATCCGCTCGGGCATCGGTTCGAAGAATTCGCCGATGCGTTCGCCCACAGCTTCGAGCTTCTCACCGGTTTTGTGAGCCGCTTTTTCCAGCGTTCGCCCGGTCTTTTTGGCGTGTTTCTTCACGGAGCGTTTGGTCTTCTCCCCGACACGTTCGGCTTTCAGGCTGCATGCCTTCGAGTCCTTGCTCACCTTGCGGTATTGGGTCGTCGTCACGCGGCGTTCGGCCACGCGCAGCGGCGCATCCTCAAGGATCTCCCCCTCGGCGATTCTCACCGGAGCATCGGTGTAGATGATCCGCTCGGCCACGGGCGCCGGGCGCTGTTCGATCCAACTGCGCGAAACCGGGTCGGTCACCGGTGCGCGTTCGCTCACCAGCGTTGGGCCTCGGGTTTCAACCGCGAAACGCTGCGCCCCCTCCCGCTCGATCATGACCGACGGGCGGCGTTCAATCCAACTCGTACGGGTCACGCGGACCGGCTCACCTGCCCGGTAGGCTTCCAGCGCCCCGTCCTTAAAGACGCGGGTGTTGGAGCGTTCAACATTGTAGCACTCTGCGGCCCCCGCGTGGAAAGCAAAGCCGGCGGAACCGGCGATGATCGCTGCAGCAAGCCATTGGGTGTTTCTTTTCATTCTCATATCCTCCCTTACCGAGCGTTTCGGACCTCCGCATCGCGGTGGACCTGCGAATCGTAACGGGAGCCGGTGCGACCCCGTACGAAAGACCCCCTTCTTCTATCTAAGAAAAAGGGGGATAGGGGAGGGATGAGAGCGTCTCCTTAAAGCTCCTCTTCGATCTTGATCAGCCGTTCGAGAGCATCGGCAAAGTCGTGAAAGGCGGCAACGGGGAGGATGATCGTGTCGCGTCGGCCCCCGACATCTTCGGTAATTTTCAGGAAGCGACCCCGGTTGTTCTCCTTGAGGTCGAGAAAAAATAGCTTCCGATCAACGGCGATCTTCTCCGAAGCGAGCGGCGCGTTGACGTGTGGTTCTCCAGTATGCTCAATCATAATTCTTTAGTTATCCGCAAAGAGAAGCGTGAGAGGGAGGGATCACGCTTCTTCTTTCCCTATCGCCGACAGGTGGCAAGACTCCCCTTGAGTCTTGAAGTTTCCCCGCATGCCGATCAGGGATTACTCTACGGAGCTTTCAGGCGTGCGCAACAGGAAGATTCACTTAAAAAGTGCTCCCGCTTGCGGTGGTGAAATAGGGTTGACCCCGGCGGGCCTCTCCTACCAGAGTGACCCTCAAACCTATGTCACTGACGAACATCACCCATATTCACGGCCGCCAGATCCTCGATTCGCGCGGCAATCCGACGGTCGAAGCCGAAGTCCATCTCGCCGGAGGGGCGGTCGGGCGCGCGGCGGTTCCCAGCGGTGCGAGCACGGGCGAGCATGAAGCGTGGGAATTGCGCGATGGCGACGCCTCCCGCTACGGCGGCAAGGGGGTTCTCAAGGCGGTGGCAGCGGTCAACGACGTGATCGCTCCGGCTTTGGATGGGATCGACGCCACCGAGCAGGTGACGATCGACAAAACGATTCTCGAACTCGACGGCACCTCCAACAAGGCCAAGCTCGGGGCGAACGCCGCCCTCGCCGTCTCGCTCGCCACGGCCCACGCCGCTGCCGGGCAACTCGGCCTCCCGCTCTACCGCTACCTTGGCGGGCCGAACGCCAAGGTGCTCCCGGTCCCGATGATGAACATCCTCAACGGCGGGGCGCACTCGGATGCTCCGATTGATTTTCAGGAGTTCATGATCGTCCCTAAGACTGCCGCCTCCTTCTCGGAAGCGCTCCGGCAGGGGACGGAGATCTTCCATGCGCTCAAGAGCGTGCTCAAGGGGCGCGGCCTCTCGACGGCGATTGGGGACGAAGGGGGCTTTGCTCCCAAGCTCGACTCCGCCGAAGACGCCCTCGAATCGATCGCCGAAGCGGTCAAAAAGGCCGGGTACGAGTTTGGTAAAGATATCTTCATCGCGCTCGATGCCGCTTCGAGCGAGTTCTACGATAAGGAGTCAAACCTCTACGTTTTCAAGAAGTCGGACGGCTCCCGCCGCACCGGCGAAGAACTGGTCGCCTATTACAAGGAACTCGCCGCCCGCTACCCGATCATCTCCATCGAAGATGGCGCTGCGGAGAACGACTGGGCGACGTGGAAGCTCCTCACCGATGCTCTCGGCTCGAACGTCCAGTTGGTCGGCGATGATCTCTTTGTCACCAACGTCGACTTCCTGCGCAAGGGGATCGAGAGCGGGGTCGGTAACTCGATTCTCGTGAAGGTCAACCAGATCGGGACGCTCACCGAGACGCTTGACGCGATCGAACTCGCCAAGGAGAACCGCTACACTGCCGTGATCAGCCACCGCTCCGGTGAGACGGAAGATACCACCATCTCCGACATCGCCGTCGCCACCAACGCCGGGCAGATCAAGACCGGTTCGCTCTGCCGCACCGACCGCGTGGCGAAGTACAACCAGCTCCTGCGCATCGAGGAAGAACTCGGGGCCAACGCTATCTACGGCGGCAAGCTGCGCTAAATCTTACGGTTTCCCACAACCGCCGCAAACCGGGGAGTCTCTTCCGGTTTGCGGCGGTTTTTTTTGCCGTGCTTGCCTTAGAGGAGCGCTCTCTGATAGGCTTAAACGTAAATTTCCTTGATGGGTACTACCTCCTCTCCCCGTGATCTGGCCGAGCGCATTCAGGCTTTGGTCAGCGAATCGCTTTATCAACCGCTCGATAAGATCGGGATTTCAAAAAAGCTCGGCCTTGGCCCCGACCAGCGTGTGGAACTGCGGGCGGTGCTTCAGGAGCTTGAGCAGCGCGGGGCGATCGCCCGGGTGCGGCGGGATCGCTATGTCCTGCCCGAAGCGGCGGAACTGGTCACCGGGGTTATCCAGATTCATCCGAGCGGCAATGCCCACCTTTTAAGCGGACGCCCGGGGCAGCCCGATCTCTATATCAGCGCGGAGAACACCTGGACGGCGATGCCGGGAGATACCGTGTTGGCGCGACTGATGTACGACACCCGCTCCCGGGAGAAAAAGAGCGAAGGGCGCGTCATTCGCATCCTGAAACGGGCGCACGATACGCTCGTCGGCACGTTGCAGCGCAGTAACAAGTTCCACTACGTTATCCCGGACGATCCCCGTTTTAACCACAACTGCTACGTGCGCCCGTCGCAGGCCACCCTCCCGCGTCCGCCGAAGGTGGGGGATAAAGTGGTGGTCCGGCTTGATGAATGGACCTCGCGCCACATCAACCCGGAGGGGGAGATCATCGAAGTCCTCGGAGCCGCTTCGGAGCCGGGGGTCGATATGCTCTCGATCGTCCGCAAGTTTGACCTCCCGACCGAGTTCCCGGAGGCGGTGCTCGCCGAGGCGGAGAAAATCCCGCAGAAGATCCCCGCCGCTGAGATCAAACGGCGCGAAGATCTGCGCAATCAGCTCATCTACACCATCGACCCGGATGACGCCCGCGATTTCGACGACGCCATCTGCGTCGAGCGGCTCGCCGACGGGTGGCGGCTCGGGGTGCATATCGCCGATGTTTCGCACTATGTCACCCAAGGGAGCGCGCTTGATAAGGAGGCGTATCGGCGTGGCAACAGCGTCTACCTCCCTGATCGGGTGATGCCGATGCTCCCGGAGCGGCTTAGTAACGGAATCTGCTCGCTCAAACCGGGGGTTGACCGGCTTACGCGCACGGTTTTTATCGAGTTTTCCAATAACGGAAAGATGCGCAAGGCGAGCTTTTCGCGCAGCGTCATCCGAAGCGCCGCCCGGCTCACCTACAAGCAGGCGTACGCCATCCTCTCCAACCGGACGCCCGATCCGCTTCCCGCGACGGTTCCCGATCGCACCGAGACGATCCCGCCGATGGTAGTGGAGAATATCCAGCTCGCATGGGAACTGGCCTCGCTCCTGCGCCGCAATCGGTTCGCGAACGGCTCCCTCGATCTCGACTTCCCCGAAGTGAAGGTCTGGCTCGATAAGGAGGGGGTGCCGGTTCGGCTGGAGAAGATCGAGAATGACCCTTCACACCAGTTGATTGAGGAGTTCATGCTGGTTGCCAATGAAGCGGTCGCCAAGGAGACGCGCTTGCGGCAGTTCCCGGGGATTTACCGCGTTCACGAACTCCCGGATGTGGAGAAGCTCGCCACGTTCCGCGAATTGGCCGGGCATTACGGCTACAAGGCGGGCGATCTCACCCAGCGTGGCGAAGTGCAGCGGCTTCTCGCCAAAATCCGGGGAAGCGCAGAGGAGTATGCGCTCAAAATCGCCTTCCTGCGTAGTTTGAAGCGGGCGGCCTACTCTGTCCTGCCCGATGGGCACTACGGTCTCTCCAAGGAGAATTACACGCACTTTACCAGCCCGATCCGGCGGTATGCCGATCTGGTGGTCCACCGCGTTATCGGGCAGATCGGCCAGCCGGGGCAGCGGGTCGCGGCAGCGGGGTTGGAGGAGGTCGCCACCTACATCTCGCACACCGAACGCCATGCCGAGGAGGCCGAGCGCGAGGCGGTCAAGCTCAAGAAGATCGAGTTCTTCGCCCTCGCCGCCCGGCGTCAGGAGAAGTTTGAGGCGGTGGTGACGGAGGTGCGCAACTTCGGCCTCTTTGTGGAACTGCCGGAGTTTCTGGTCACCGGGATGGTCCATGTCTCCAGCCTGCCGGATGATTTCTATTCGTTTGATCCGGTGCGCTTCCGCTTCATCGGTCGGCAGAAAAAGCAGACCTACAGCACCGGCGACCGGCTCAAGGTGGCGGTGGTGAAGGTCGACATCTTCAAACAGCAGATCGACTTCGAGCCGGTGGAACACATCAGTTCCTCCGCGCCCCGTTCCAAAGCGGAGCCACGCGAGGAGCGCAAGAAAGGGGGACCGCGCGGTTCCCGCAAAAAGGCGGAGTCGCGTGAGCCACGGCCCCGGAAGAAGGCAAAAGGCCCGGTGGCTTCGGAGAAGAAAGCTAAAAAGAAAAAGCCCCGGAACCGTTGAGATGGCCCCGGGGCGTGGAAGGGTGGGTTAATGCTTGTGGCCGTCGTCCTCCCCCGCGTGGGCGCAGACGCAGGCGTATTCGAGGTAATCACACGTCGGGCAGTCGGCGAGGTTGACGGTGAAGCGTTCCGTCACCCGCTTGGCCTCCGGCTTCGGGCGGATTTGCAGGATGATCGGGACGGCTTTCCCCTCCGGGAGCGGCTCGGCGGAGACCCAGAGCGCTCCGTCGGCCTTGAAGCTCAGGCGGGTCGGTTTTTTGCGGTCGCCGCCGGTGGCTGAAATCTGTGCTTTTTCAAGCCGGAGCGTTTTCGCCTCTTTGTCGAGGAAGGTGATCTGGACGTGGCGATCCTCGCGGACGAAGAATTCGGCGTGAGGCTCCACTTTCTGGAGGACCCGCCCGCCGTTGGGGCCGGCTTTGCCTTTGTCATGATCGTGATCGTCATGGGCAAAGAGCGCGGTGGTGAGCGGGAGGGTGAGGGTCAGGAGCAGGGTGGTGGTTTTCATGAATTTAGTGGCTTGCATGGGATTGAGTGGAAAGGGAGCGCTCTGCCGCCTTGCGGCCAAAGAGCCAGAACATCGCGGGAGTGACCGCCATATCGAGCAGCGTCGAGGAGGCCAACCCGCCCACGATCACAATCGCGACCGGGTGGAGGATCTCCTTGCCCGGCTGGTCCCCGCCGAAGACGAGCGGCAGCAGGCCGATCCCGGCACAGAGCGCCGTCATCATCACCGGGACGAGCCGCTCCTTGGTCCCCCGGATGATCATCGCGTGGTTAAAGCTCTCCCCCTCGTGGCGCATGAGGTGGAGGTAGTGGGAGATCATCATGATCCCGTTGCGGGCGGCGATGCCACCGACGGCGATCGCTCCCACGAGCGTGGCAATGCTGATGTTGTTGAGCGTCAACCACGTGAGCGCCAGCCCGCCCATTAGCGCCAAGGGGATGTTGACCAGGACCTGAAGGGCGAGGATCGTGCTGCCGAAGTAGCGTTGCAGCAATAGGAAGATGACGGCAAAGACGATCGCGGAGAGGAAACCGATCCGCCGGAGCGCCTCCTCCCGCGCGGCGAACTCCCCCTCATACTCGACGCGATACCCTTGCGGGAGGGTGACCTTTTCGCTCACCTCCTTTTTTAATTGTGTGACCAGCGTGGAGACATCGCGGCTCTCCGGCTGGATGGCAAGGGCGAAGCGGCGTTGCCCCTGTTCGCGCAGGATCGTGTTGGGGCCTTTGGCGAGGCGGATCTCCGCCAGTGCTTCCAACGGAACCTGCGCCCCGTCTTCCAGCGCGATCGGGATCTCCCGGATGCCTTCCGGGCTTTCCCGCCACTTTTGGGGGAGGCGCAGCACCAGATCGATCGAGCGCTGCCCCTCCTGCAACGTCGCCATCGTTTTTCCTCCAAGGAGCGTGGAGAGCGATTCGTTGAGATGGCCCGGCGTGAGGCCCCATGCCAGCAGGCGCTCGCGTTGCGGTTCGATACGGAGTTGTTCAATGTCGGCGCTGAAATCGAGCCGGGTCGATTCAAAGCCGGGGATGGCGCGGGCGACGACGGCGATCTCCTCCCCTAGCGCCCGGAGTTGGGCCAGATCGGGGCCGAAGATCTTGATTGCCACCGGCGCGGAGACCCCGCTCATCATGTGGCCAATCCGGTCGGCCAGTGGCCCGGAGATCACCGAGAAAACCCCCGGCACGGTGCGTAGCCGTGCGGCAATCTCCTCCAGCGTCTCCTGTCGGTTGCGGGTGGAATCTTTTTTGAAATCGAGGTCAAACTCGACGGTAGAGACCGGGACAACATGGTCGCCCTGTTCCGCGCGACCGAGGCGGCGGCCGATCTTGTCGATCTCGGGAAAGGTAAGTAAAAGGCGCTCCATCGCGTCGGCGATAAAGGTCATCTCCTCAAGGGAAGTCCCCGGGGCCGCCGTCGCCGCGACTAGCGCCGTCTCCTCCTGAAAACGGGGGAGGAAGTCTTTGTTCATCGCCGGGTAGAGCGCCGCCGAGGCGACGAGCAGCAACACCGCCCCGGTCAGCACAAGGAGCGGCTGGCGGAGCGCGAGGGCGAGCATCGTCCGCTCCAACACCGCTTTCATCACCCGGACGAGCCATCCATCCCCCGCTTCATGCGAAGGGCGGAGCAGGTAGGAGCACAAGACCGGGATCAGGGTGAGCGAGACGAAGAACGACGCCGCCATCGAAATCATCGTCGCCAAGGCGATCGGCGCAAAGAGCCGCCCTTCCACCCCGCTTAGGCCGAGCAACGGGATGAAAACGAGGATGATGAGGAGTGTGGCGTAAAGGATTGAGTGACGCACCTCCGCTGAAGCTTTGGCGATGACGCTCAGGCGCGGCGCATCGGGGTTCTCCCGCAGACGGCGGAAGACGTTCTCAACATCGACAATCGCATCATCGACCACCATCCCGATCGCGACCGCCAGCCCCCCCAGCGTCATCGAGTTCACGCTAATCCCCCACCATGCGAAGGTGAGGACGGTGATGGCAAAGGAGGTCGGGATCGCCATCAGCGTGATCAGCGTCGTCCGCAGATTAAGCAGGAAGAGGAAGAGGACGATAATGACCATGATCGCCCCGTCGCGGATCGCTTCGGTGAGGTTACCGATGGCGTGGTCGATGAAATCTTTTTGCTGAAAGAGCGGGATCAGTTCAGTCCCCGCTGGAAGAGAAGGGCGTACGGCTTCGAGCGCTTCGAGCACCCGTTCGGTCAACGCCCTCGTGTCAAACCCCGGGGCTTTGGTGATGGAGATGATGACGCCGTGGGTCGGCTCCTTCTCCGGGTAACGGCTGATGCTGGCATCGCCCCGCATCGGCGCGGTTCCCCATTGCAACGTTGCGACATCGGCGAGGGTGACCGGGACGCCATCGACCTGCCGTACCAGCGTCTGCCCGAGCGCCTCGGGATCGGTGGTCATGGCGAGGTTGCGCACCATCCATTCGCGCGCACCGGTTTCCAGAAAACCACCGGTCGTTGTGCTGGCGGCTTGCTGCGCCGCTTTTTCAACCTCTTCCAGCGTGATCCCAAAGGCCTGCATCCGCGTCGGATCAGGGAGGATCTGAAGCTGGCGCACCCCGCCCCCCATGCTCAAGACTTCGGCGACGCCGGGGATGCCGAGGAGCTTCGGGCGGATTTCCCAATCAGCCAAGGTGCGGACTTCCGCCGGGGGGAGGTAGCCCGGTTCGCCTTGCGGGATCGTGCTGCGGACGCCGACGAGGAGGATCTCCCCCATGAGCGAGGCGACCGGGGTGAGCCGGGGGTCAAACCCGATCTCCTCTCCCGCGCCTTGCAGCCGTTCATTGACCAGCAGGCGGGCCTGATAAATATCGGTGTTCCAGTCGAACTCCGCGTAGATGAGCGAGAGACCAACGTCGGAGTTGGAGCGCAGCCGCGTCAACCCGGCGACGCCCATGAGACGGCGTTCCAACGGTTGCGTTACCCGGGTTTCGACCTCCTCGGGGGCGAGCCCGGGCGCTTCGGTCAAGATGACGACGGTCGGCTTGGTCAAGTCAGGGAGCACCTCCACCGGGAGGCGGAAGGCGAGGCTCCAGCCGAAGATCAGGAGCAGGGCAAAGAACGCTACCACCGCGCCGCGATGGCGCAGGGAGGATTGAATCATCCGGTCAAGCATGGTGTCAGAGAGAGGTCAGGAGCGTTGCGGGAGAAAGCGACCGGCCAGCGTCGCCAGCCAGAGGAGGAGAAGCGCGAGGCTGCTCCATTTCCAGAAGGGGCTGGCGGGTGGAGTCTCCGCTAGGGGGGAACCGGTTTCGGCGGCTTTGGCCCGTTCGAGTTCGGCCCGTTTCTCCGGGGTGAGTTCGGAGCCATCTTCGGCGTGTTCATGCCCGTGGGCAGCGTCGAGCGCTTCCTTGAGGGAGATCCCGCTGCTCCCCCCCGGCTGGGCAAGGAGGTAACCGCCTTGGGTGACGACTTCGTCGCCCTCGAAGATCCCTTCCTTGATTTCGACCCAGCGGTCGTTCTCTTCCCCGGTGACGACCTTGGCTTTGGTGTAGGCGTTGGGGAGGTCGAAGTGTTTGACGAAGACGTAAGGAGCAAGCCGGTCGCCCTGCAAGGCCGTTTTGGGAATCCGCAACACTCCATCGCGGGAGGAGGTGATGACGGAAAACTCGCATCGTAGCCCGGGGCGCAGGCGCAGATCGTCATTTTTGACCCGGAAGTGGGCCTCGATCGTTCCGCTTTTCGCATCGCCTTGAAGGCCGAAACGGATCAGTTCCGCCTCGATTGGTTCTCCTGTGGAGAGCGCCACCCGTACCCGCGCTTTCGCTCCGGGGGCGAGCTGGCTGGCTGCTCCGGCGGGGAGGCGGGCGACGGCGTCGAGTTCGGAGAGATCGGTAATCTCCAGAAGGGAGCGATCCGGCTCCACCGGCTCTCCAAGGCGGGCCGGTCCACCGGTGATGACTCCGGAGAGCAGAGCGGTGAGGGCGACGGTCGGCGGTGGAGAACCGGGCTGGCGGCTCTCGATCTCCAACACCGGTTCGCCTGCTTTGACGCTGGTCCCGATCTGGGCGTTCATCGTGGTGATTCGCCCGGAGATCCGGCTGGAAACGATCCCGACCTTTCCGGGGATCACCTCCAACTGGCCAAGCGCGAAGAGGGTGGTTTCAAAGGAGCCTTCCTCCGCTTCCGCCGTTTCAAAGCGGAGGTGCGGCGCGGTTTCGGCATCAAGGATCACCACCTCCTCGGCACGGAGGCTCAGGAGCGGCAGGAGTAAAAGGAGAAGGAGTGGTTTCATCGGCGGGTGGAGCGGTAGGTGGCAGCTTCAAAGCGGAGCCGGGCGAGGTGGAAGTCACGGACGGTTTCAAGAACGGTCAGTTCGAGGGAGAGGGTGCGGCGGCGGGCGTCGAGGAGGGCAGGGAGGGTCGCCTCGCCTTTGCGATAGGCTTCTTCAAGGAGGCGGACCTGCTCCCGGGCGAGCGGGAGGAGTTGCTCTCTGCTTTGAGCTGCCTGATCGCGCAGCGCGGCCATCGCTTCGTGGGTGGTGGCGATCTCGTGGGTGATTTCGTGGCGGCGGGTGGCGGTTTCGAGCCGGGCGCGGGCGGCGGCAGCGCTTTTTTCGGCGATCTCTCCTTCATTGCGGTTCCAGAGGGGGAGCGGGATGCCGACGCGCACGCCGATGAAATGCTCACTCTCTTCCTCGTCGCGCTCCCGCTCATAAGTGGCGGCCACTTCGATCTCCTCCCAGCGTCGGCTTTTGGCGAGGGCGACTTCCGTTTGGGCGCTCTTCTCCTGTGCGACGGCTTTGCGCAGTTCGGGGCGTTCATTGGCTTGGCGTGGCCGGGGCGGGAGGGAGAGCGGAGGGAGTTTCCCCCGAATGTCGGTTTGAGCCGACGGTGAGAGGCCGAGTTGTTCGCGCAAGGTGGCGGTCAGCCCCTTCTCTTCTGCTTCCAAGGCGCGACGGGTGGCATCGACGCCGAGCGCTTCGAGCCGGAAGCTCCCGGCGTCGGTCACGGGGAGTTCTCCTTTTTGAGCGGCGGCATTGGCGTATTCGCTAAGGCTTTCGAGAAGGCGCTGCTGCTCGCGGTGAAAGGCGATCTGCTCCCGGATCGCGAGGAGGCGAACGGCGTTCTGGCCGACTTCGAGGCGCAACTGTCGCTCCATTTCCGCGATCTCCCACTGTGCCAGTTCGATCTGCTCCCGGGAGAGGCGGCGCTCCAGCCGCAGACGGGCGGTGAGCGGGAACGATTGGGCGAGTGCTACCTCCCATTTACTCCCTTTGCCGGTGGTGTTGGTGGAGCTGGAGATCTCCAACTCCGGGTTTTTGAAACGTCCCGCGCCGAGGAGACGGGCTCGCGCCTCCTCCACACGGAGTCGGGCTGCGACGAACGCCGGGTGGTGCCGTCGTGCCTGCTCCTGCGCCTCGCTCACAGTGAAAGTGGCGGCAGAGGCAAGCAGACAGGAAGAGAAAAAAAGAAAAAGGAAAAAAGGCATGAAGAAGCAGCGTTGGAGCGGCGGGAGGGATAGGCTCCCAAGCCGGAGGCGGAGGTTCTGATTTCCCTTATTTCCGAACGGAAAGAAGGGCTCTCAAACGGCACGACGACGGCGCAAGGGAGCGCACGTCGCCGTAATGGCTGCGATCAAATCAAGAGAATCGTGCAGGCGAGGAGCCGCACATGATCACCCGGCAGAGGGCCGGGCGTCGCTGCCGCAAAGGGCAGGGGAGGGGTGGGGGGCACCGTCAGGGAAAAGGAGAAGCTTTCCTGTAAAACCGGGGCGTCGGGACGAAGCGGTGCCGCTTCTTTGACGAGTTCGAGCGATTCCGCGGCGGCGGCGTGTCCGTGGACCTCCTCCGCGCATCCTTCGCCCTGCGGCACATCGCAAGGGGAGGCTTCGCCGCTCGTTTCGTCAAGGTGGCAGTGGTCAGCCTCCATGACGGCGGCTTCCCCATGATGACACCAGAAGCCGTTGCTCGCCCCGGTGACAGCGACCGAGGCGGTCACCATCATCAGGAAGGAGATCAGGAAGGCTTTGAGGGTCGGGATCATCGCTAAAGACGCTCGCGAAGAACGTTTACGGCGAAAACCGGTGCGGCGTCAAGGGGATAGTGTGGCATGGAACCTGCTTAAATTGGAGTTGGATTCGCCCATGGCGGTCCGCCTTTGACCCCCTTTAACGAAGTTTTAACCTGTTGAATCTACCGTGAATATCTATATTGGTCGTAACGGAACGGTGACCGGGCAATTTGACCTCCCGGCATTGATTGAAGCCATCGAGCGCGGCATCGTCCGCCATACCGATCACGCCTGGCACAAGGGCTTGCGCCAGTGGGGCATGGTTCGGGAAGTGATCCCGCCGCTGCTCCCGCCGGTTTCTCCCCGGCAGGAGGGAGCATCGCTCGCAGCGTACGCGGCTTAAAACACCACTCGGGGTTTGCCCCGCTCGGTGAGCCGTGGGCGCTCTTGCATCTTGCGCGGTCTCTCCATACGATACCTCGCAGGAAATGATGAGCCAATCTTCACCCGTTAATCACGGCCCGTTTTCTGTTACCGTCCAAGGGGCCTCCAACGCATTTGTTCAGCAGATCAGTGCCGGTCGGCACTGTTTTTCCTCCGATGAGCCGGTGGAAATGGGGGGGGCTGATAGCGCCCCTTCGCCGTATGATCTTCTGCTCGCCGCCCTCGGATCGTGCACTTCGATGACGATCAGTATGTACGCACGGCGTAAGCAGTGGCCGCTCGAAGAGGTGATCGTCCGGTTGCGGCACTGGAAGCAGCCGCCACACGGCGTGGCTGGGGAGGAGCAACCACGTCCGGTCGAAGTGATCGAACGCGAGATCGTCCTTAGCGGCGCCTTGAGCGATGAGCAAAAGGCGCGAATGCTCGAAATCGCCGACAAATGCCCGGTTCACCGGACCCTCAGCGCACAGGTGGAGATCCGAACTCACAGCACGCCTTAATCTCAGCCATGCGGGCGGCGTGAGTCGCATCGTCGAGCACCGGGGTCATCGCCGGAAGCGCCTCCCGCTGCGGGAGTTGTAACCACGAGCGGCAACCGCCATAGCGTGGTGCATCGGGGAATTCCCACGTCTGCTCCAACTGGTAGACCCGCAGCAGCGCGAGGTGAACCCCGTGGGGCTCGCCATAAACAAAGCGTTCCTCGACCACCTCCGGGTGCCAGAAATGGTAGGGGGAGAGGCGTTGAAGGCTTTCGCGATCTTCAACGAGCGCCGTGAATTCCACCCGGGCGAAGGCGTTGATGCGGATCACCCCCGGCGGCGGTTGCGGCGGAAGGGTGGTCCCTTCCGGGAAGGTGGTCCGGGCGGGTTGCTCGTGGAAATGGGTCGGGAAAAGGAAGAAGGCGTCGTGCTTGAAGGCGAAGCCATCGCGCCCTTCAGCGATTCCTCCTTTGCGGATCATCACGCTCTGGCGTCCGTCGGCCAACGCTTCAACGATGAGGCTCCACTCCTTAAAGGCAGTATTCACGCCGTTAAAGAGAAACCACCGGAGTGCTTCCCGGCAACGATTTTCTTTTAAGCCGGGTAAAGGTTGATCTTTGCCAAGCCCTTCCGGCTGTTCCATACTTACCCCCATGCCCTTGAATATCGACCTGCACGTTCACTCCTACTTCTCCGGGGACGGAGTCAGTAGCCCGGAGGAATTGATCGCCTCGGCACGGCGCAAAGGGCTGCACGGTTTTGCACTGACCGATCACAACACCTGTGAAGGGGTCGACTACCTGCTTGATCGCGGATTGATGAACCCGGACGGACTGCCGATCGACGGGTTCCTGATTCTTCCCGGCGTGGAGGTTTCCACGGCGGAAGGGCATCTTCTTTGTATCGGCGCGACGCTTCCGAACATGAAAGGACGGCCCGCGCTAGAGGTCTGCCATGCCATTCACGAACGGGGTGGCGTTGCCATTCCGCCTCATCCGTACGATTTTTTCCGGGCAGGGATTCGCGAGGCGACGCTCGATACTCTTCCGATGGATGCGCTGGAGGTCTTCAACGCGGCGACGACGCTCAAGCGTTACAACGAGCGCGCGCTCGCCTACGCCACCCGGCGCAACCTCCCAATGACCGCCGGGAGCGATGCCCACCACGAGGCGGCCGTCGGCACGGCCAGCACGTTTCTTGATACGAACGATTTTAGTGTTTCCGGCATTTTGCGCCAGTTGAGCCGCCCCGGACATGAGCGGCAGGAGAGCTACCTCACCACGCGCGACGCCATCCGCAAGACGTGGAATAACTGGTTGCGCCTGCGTCGCCGCCGCCCGACCGACTGGTCCGGTCCCAAGCGCCAGCACGCCACGACTTAAGTGCAAATTTGACTTCGCGTTCGTATCCTTGGGTAAGGGGGGAATGCGAAGATGGGGGAACGTGAACGTCGGGTGTGGGAGAGAGTCGCAGGCTTGGCAGCGGATTCGATTCGTGCCAATCTCGACGCCATGCGACGCTTTTTCGCCTGCGTCGGCCTGATTGTTCTGGTCGGTTGTTTTACTCTCGTCATCGCTCCGAATGATCCGGCTGAACTCGCCTTTGACCGCCCGACCATCGTGATTGATGCCGGGCATGGCGGGGTCGACGGCGGGGCAAAGAGCAAGGAGGCGTTGGAGAAAGAGCTGACGCTCCAACTGGCCCTTCGTTTGCAGAAAGTGTTGGAGGAGAACGGCTTCCCGACGGTGATGACCCGTACGGATGATACTTATCTTTCGCTGGAGGAACGGGTGGCCATCGCCAATGCCGTGAAAGGCCCTTCCCTTTTCGTGAGCGTCCATTTCAACCGGGGGAGCGCCGGGTATATCAACGGGATTGAGACTTATTACGCCAAGGCGAAGGTGCCTGGGGAGGAAGAATGGCGTTGGGTCGGTTTTTTTAACGACGACGGGCGGCTCGATACCGGCGAGGAACTTGCCGCCGAAGTGCAGCAGGAGCTGGTCAAAAAAACCGGTGCTCGTGATCGCGGGATTCGGCCCTCGCGGTTTTATGTCACCCGGTTTACCCGTGCTCCTGCGGTGTTGATTGAGGCCGGCTTTCTGACCAACCGGATGGAGGCGGCGCTCCTGCGTGATGAGGCTTACCACCAGCGGCTGGCGAACGGGATCGCTAAGGGGATTCGGCGTTGGTGTGCTTCGCGCGATCTGGAGCCGCGTCGCGATACGCTCGTACGCAATTGAGTTTGCGCCGCCACGCGACGAGGCTCACGAGATGCCCGGCGACCGGGATCGTCACAAACTGAAAGAGGAGCGCGAGGAGGTAGCGCGGATCGCCCCACGCCCGATGGGCAAAGATCGCCCCGACCAGCAGCAGGAGCAGTCCGAGCGTCAACGCCTTCGCAACAGCATGGGCACGGCAGAGCATGTCTGGCAGGCGGACGACGCCGATCCCGGCGACCAGAACAAAAAACGTCCCGGAGGCGAAGAAGAGATGAGCGATCAGTTCGTTCCAGTGCATGGGGGGTTAGAGGTCTTCAGGCGATGAAGTGTGCAAGAGGTGGAACGCCACGGCTACCGTCCCGAGAAACCCGAGGAGCGAAACCGGCAGGAGCCAGTCAATCGCGAAGGCGCCGCCGTGGATCAGGCCGAGCGCTAGCGTGCAGATGACCAGCAGATCAAACGCGAGGAGGCGATCAAGCGCTGTCGGGCCGCGAAGCAGTCGGTAGAGGCCGCAGAGCGCAGCTAGCGAAAGGAGGAGCGTGTAGATCATCGTGTGAAGGCGAGGATGGCGGCTTTGAGCGTTTGGTCGATCCCCGTTCGCACGGCGTCGGGATCGCGGGCATCGAGCGCGTGGATAACGAGGGTGCACAGATCGCGGGAGACTTCCACGCTGCACGTTCCCGGGGTGAGGGTGATGCAATGGCTCAGGAGGAGGATCTCGTTGGGGGTGAGGCCGGTGAGGTCGTATTGGATGAAATCGGGGTGAAGCGCCACCGGTTTCCGGGAGAGGACCGTCCGCGCCACGGCGAGGTTGGCGAGCAGAAATTCCCTCGCGAAAATGAACAGGAAGCGCAGCAAGGCGAGGGGGCGTCTCATGGGAGTACCTCCTGCGTGGGGCCAGCGGTGGCGATGGCGGTTTCGAGCAAAGTGAGGACCGGTTGCGCGCCAAACGCAAGCGCCAGCGCGGCTGCAACGAGGAGGGCAGCCGCCCAGAGACCACTGGCCGCCGGTGCGGCAGGGTGGGGAGCCGGTTGCCAGAAGGCGGCGTTCCAGATTTTGAGCATGGAAAGGAGGGTGAGCAGGCCGGTGATCAACGCGATCGCCATGAGGAGCACCGCCTGTTGCGTCGCCAGCGCGGAGAGGAGGGTTAGTTTCGGCCAGAAACCACTCAGCGGAGGGAGGCCCGCCAGCGCAAAAGCTTGAAGGAAGAAGAGGAGTGCCAACCCGGGGGCGACCCGGGCGAGGTCACCCATTTGCCGTAGATCATCGCTTCCACATCGACGGCGGGCGAGGTCGCCCAGCAGGAAGAGCGATGATTTGACGACGATATTGTGAAGGACAAAGAAGAGCGCAGCGGCCATCGCCTGTCGGGTTCCCAGACCGATCCCGAGGAGCATGTATCCGATTTGGCTAATGATGTGAAAGGAGAGGATCGCGCGGAGATGCTGCTGCGCCAGAGCGCCGATCCCGCCAAGGAGCATCGTCGGCACCGCCATCACCAGCAGTAGTTTTTGCAAACTGTCGACCGACCCCGGGAGGATCGTTAACTCCATCCGTAGCAGGAGGTAGATGCCGACCTTTGTGAGCACTCCTGCGAAAAAGGCGGCGACCGGAGCCGGGACGATCGGGTAGGCACCGGGGAGCCAGTAATAAAGCGGGAAGGCCCCGGCTTTCAGCGCAAAGACCACGAGGAGAAGGGCGGCCCAGCCATGGAGACGGGGATCACCGTTCATCGAGGCGGCGGCTTCGGCAATGCCGACGAAATTCAATGTTCCAAAAAGACCGTAAGCCATCCCGGCAGCTACGAAGAAGAGGACGCCGCCAAGGAGGTTGAGGCTTAGATAAGGGAGCGCATGGCGCAGCGCCCGTCCCTTGACTCCGAGTGTTAGTAATCCACACGAGGCGACAAGGATCAGCTCAAAAGCGACAAAGAGATTGAAGAGATCACCGGTTAGGAAGCTCAACTGGACCCCGGCGAGCAGGAAATGCCAGAGCGGCGTGCGTAGAGGCGGCTCGGGCTCATGGTAGCTATAGAGTTGGGCGACCAATGCCGTGAGCGCCGCGGCGAGGACCATCACGGCAGAGAGGAGATCGGCGACGAGGACGATCCCGTGCGTTGCTCCCCAGCCACCGAGCGGCAGGAGGAAGCGCTCCCCCCCGGCGGTTTCAATCACTAGCCAGAGGGCGGCGGTCAGTTGAGCCAACATCCCGGTCATCGCCAGCAGGCGTCCGGGCCACAGGAGCGTGAGCGCTGCTGTCAGGAACGGCAGGAAGATCGGGAGGATGATGGCGTTCATGCGGCCTCCTCCTTTGCCGGGGCGAGGGTCGTGATCAGTTTGGCGATGACACCGGTGACGACGAGGTAAACCCCGAGATCAAAGAGGAAGGTCGTCGACAAAAGCGGCCACTTTTCCCATGCGATCCGCTGGAAAAACCACCCGCCGGAAGCCGTCGGGAGGAGCGGTGTGATCAGTGCGATCAGAAAACCGTAACCGGCCATCCGGAGCGGGTCCCATGGAAAAAGCTGCCCAAAACGCTCCCGCCCGATGGCAAGGTGGAGCATCACTAGTGAAAGGGCAGTGACCCCACCCGCGATAAAACCGCCCCCCGGCGCGTCGTGGCCTCGGAGCAGGAGCCACAACGCGAGGAGATTGACTGGCACAACGAGCAGGAGGGAGAGCTGCCGCAAAATGAAACTCTCCAGCCAAGGGCCTTCGCGGTGCCGTGTTCCTTTAACCAGTCCGAGCGCTCCGAGCATCGCGATCACCAGTACGGCAATTTCGCCTAGCGTATCGAATCCGCGAAAATCGACGAGGATCGTGTTGACCGCATTGCGCCCACCGGCCAGTGGGCGGCTCATTTCCAGATACTTAGGACCGATCGGATCAGCCGCTCCCGCGATGAGAATCGCGACGGTGGCGATGGCTCCAACCGCCACGGCGAGCCAGAGGGCGCTTCGGGGTGGCCTCGGCGACGGGCGATCCGGGAGGGTTCTTAGCAGCATCACCACCAGAAAAAGGAGTGCGGTCTCTACTACCACCTGCGTGAGCGCCAGATCGGGAGCGCGGTAGAGCAGAAAATAGAAACTCACCAGAAAGCCGCTGGCAGAAAGGGCGACCAATGCCGCGATTCTCCCGTGAAACCACGGTACGGCGAGGACGCAAGCGGCGATCAGCAGCGCGATCACGGTCCGCACCGGATCGGGGAGGGTAAGGGTGATCGTGGGTTTCCAATCTCCTTCCATGACGACGGCTGCCGCCACGAAGGTGAGGACGAGCGCCAGCGCGGTCCCGAGCATGATCGGGAGAAAGCAGGTCGGGTTCTGCGCACCGCTAAGGCGGGTTAACCGGGCGCTTGCCTTCAGGAGCCACTCGTGCCCTCGCTGGAAGGCCGGTGCGAAGTCGAGCCATCGGACAACCGGCTCAAAGCGCCACCCACGTTTTTGCCCAAGAAAATAGAGGCCAACCCCGGCGAAGATGGCGGCTAGGCTTAGGGAGAGCGGACGGTTCCAGCCGTGCCACAAAGCATAAGAGTGAACTTCCGCTCCCCGCCCTTCCATTGGCCCCAAGGCATGGAGCAGTGTCCCAAACCATTGTGGCCTGACGCCGAAAGCCAACACTGCGGTCGCCAACAAGGTGGGAGAGATGAGGACGAGCGGGGAGGGGGAGTGCCACGCTTTGGCTTTGTAAGCTCCGTAAAAAAGATGAAGAAAGAGACGCGCCGCGATGGCGACCATCAACGCCGCACTCCCCAGCAAACAAAGGAGCGCATACCAACCGAGCGGCCCTTGGATGGAGAGCACCTTTGTTAAAAGAAGTTCCTTGGCGACGAACCCGGGCGTTCCCGGAATCCCGGCCATTGATGCCAGAGTGATCGCTCCTATCACGGCGAGGAGCGGCATTTTCCGCCCCAGACCGCCGAGCTGGCGCAGATCGCGCGTCCCGCAGGCGTGGTCGACGATTCCTGCGAGCATGAAAAGCGCCGCTTTGTAACCGGCGTGGCTCAGAATTTGTACTCCATCGCCTGTTGTCCCACCCGCGCCGTAGAAGCCGAAAATCCCACCAAGGGCGCTCACCGTTGACCACGCGAGAATGGTCTTCAAATCGTGTGAGGCAAAGGCTAGCAACGCACCGAGTAGCATCGTTCCGAAGCCAATGAGGGTCAGAACGTCAGCCGGGAGGGTGCCGAGAAGTTGGGACCGGGCCATCAGATAGATCCCCAGATTGACGAGAGTTGCTGAATGAAGGTAAGCGCTCACCGGGGTGGGAGCGCTCATGGCTCCCGGTAACCAGAAGTGGAAGGGGAACTGCGCTGACTTTCCGAGAGCGGCGATCATGATCAGGAGCATCAACATCCCCGGACCGCCTCGGCCAATCAGACAGATGGCGACCAGAAGACAAAGCCCCGTGCCAAAGGTGATCAATAACGCTGTGCGCGCACCTTCGCGGGCCTCCCGCCCTTCGGCGTTAAATCCGATCAGCAGAAAGGAGGCCATCCCGGTCATTTCCCAAAAGGTGAAAAAGAGAACCGGGGCTGAAACAAGGACGCTCCCGAGCATCGCCCCCATAAAAAGAAGGAGGAGCGCGTAAAAGCGGGACTGCCCTTTGAATTTCGGACCGAGATAGCCGAGGGCGTAGAGAAAAATGAGCGCCCCCATCCCGCCCACCAACAGCCCGAAGAGACGCGATAACCCGTCGACCAGAAAGGAGAACTGCACCCCGGGCATCGGCGTCCACGACGACTCGTAGTAGTGCCCCGCTTCCACCTTCCAAAGTGCAACGGTACAAGCCACGGCAGTGCCGAGAGCGATCCAGCCGCCTGCTTCCCGTAGGCGCAGCGCCGCCACCACCAGCGCCGCCGCAAACGGGAGCAGCAGGACAAGCAGCAGGAGGTGGAAATCCGACAACACCCCGGGAGGATGGAATCAGCCCTGTAAGCTGGCAATGAAAAACGGCCTCAACGCTGGTCAACCCGGTGTGGCAATCCTGACCAGAAAAATGCTGTTATCCGCTCCCTCCAGTTCGCAAAGCCCACACCGGCCCGGCATCGCAGCGAGTGCGTCGAGATCGGCCCCCGGATGGCGGGTTTGCAGCGCGTTCCAGACCTCCGGATTCCACGCACCGGCGTTCTCCATCCATTCGGAAGCGCAGATCAGGGCATCGTCGTTCCCCAGCGGCGTCACGCCGAAGTTCCCTAGTTGTGCGCCCCGGTTGGGGATCAGTTCGAGTTCGCTCCCTTTGAGGAGAACGCCGCGTTGCTGGTCGACTTCCGCCATCAGCAGCGGTGCACGGTAGCGGACGATATGAGCGTTTTGCCCGGTCTCGCGTGTATAGATCAAAAAGAGGCGCTCCCCCAATCGCGCCCAGTGCGCTTGCGTATCGAAGGAGCCGAGTGCTTCGCCGTCATCAAAGAACCATTGAGCCGGGGCGTCGAAGTGGAGGCCATCGGATGAGGTGGCATAATAGGCCCCCCCGCCGTTGCGTAAGGTTAACCAATAGCGATCGCGCCCACGGGTGAGGGAAGGTTCGCCAAACCCACGGTGATTGGCAATGGAAAGAGGGGTTCCCATTTTCCTCACCGTGAGTTGCCCGTCCTCAAACCGGCACTCCATGACGAGGACTTCGGTCCGCTTCCCGAGCGTTCCCTCCCGCGAAGCTGATTCCTGCGAAGCACGATAATAGATCGGCACCAGAAGCGCCCCATCTTCGCGTTCTTCCCACTGAACGCTACCCGCCCCGGAGCAGAAGAAACGATACCCTTGCGGCAATTCCAGCGTTTGCGCCGTTGCCCATTGCGAGCCTCCGGCAGCGAGGGTGGACCAGACGGTCTCGCGGGGGCGGGGTTCCCCCATCAGGGCGTTGTCGATATAGCGACAGGTATGCCCGAGGCCGAGGATCGTCCCGCTCGCCCGGTGCCATTGCGGGGTGAAGTCGGAGATCACCACACGCCGCTCCCCCTCCTCCCAGGGGGCCAACCCCGTTTGCGCCACAGGAGACGACCAGCGCCCTCCCTCTTTGATCATCATGTAGAGAGGGCCGAAAACGTCCCAGACCGTTTCATCCCTACCCATGAGGCTCTGCTGGAGGGTAACGATCAGCCGTTCACCGTTTGGCACTCTCTCGTCAACCGCGCAGCGGGCATGCACCCAGCAGGAGGAGCGGTTGTACCCGCTATGGATCACCTCCCGCCCGATCACAGGCGAGGGGTTAAAAACGATGGTTGGCGTCATAGATATACTCTGGATTAAACCACTCTTTGGCTGCCTCGTGGTCGAGCGCCTCGGCATGCCCATCCATAAAAAGGACGTTTGCCTTGGCGTTGTGGCGAAGCTGAATGCCATCACTCACCTTGGCGACATTGACCCGGAAAGTCTGGGAGCGGACACCGGGACGCATCTCGGCGAGTTTGGCGCTGTCCACGAGCATTGGGCGGCGTGCGGGATTTTGGACCGCCCTTAGCGGGAGGAAGTAATTCTGCGCATTTCCGGCAGGAGGGGTTAGCGAACCATCGGGTGCGGCCATGTTGAAAGCATAGGTATTCCATGCCCAGGAGTTGCTCTCAATGGCAAACTCGCTCTCCCCGGCAGGGCAGCGGAGGATGGAAGGGTCGTCAAGGTAACCGTAGTGTTTCAGTTGAAGCCCCCAGATCCCCATGCCGGTGTTTCCCCCGCGTAAGAAAGAGCGAAAAACGCCGTTGTGATCAGCGATATAGCGATGGACGATCACGCCGGAGGAACGCAAATGGGTCAAACACTGAAGGTCGAGACTCTTTCTGCGCGCATGGGAGAACGCCGGGATCGCCAGCATGGCAAGCACGGCCAGAACCACCAGCGCGAGAAGGAGTTCCCCGAGGGAGAAAGCACGCCGGTTGGATGGAATGGGGGTAGGGAACGTCATGAGGTGCGTCGGTTGCGCCCTTTAAGATAGAGGGTCAGGAGCGCACCGCCAAGCAGAAGGCCAACCGTCCCCGGTTCCGGTACGCTCTGGATATGCAGATCATCGAGTTCCCAGTTGAGGGCGGTGTTCGTCGGGGTGGCACCGTTATTGGTGGGGGTGATCCGGAACTGATCAAGCGTGCGGATATTGGAGTAGAAATGGAGCGCTGCCGTGCTACCGCTTTGGAGCGTCGTCAGGTTGGTAGTCGAAACTGTATATTTTTGGGACTGGAAGTCGAGGGTGACCTCGAATTCGTACCACTGGTCGATGGCGAGATTGGAGCCGAGGGGGTTCCTTGAGTTGGTCGCTGATCCGCTCCCGGGGCCGTTAGCCCGTGTGAGGATATTCACTTCTCCGGTAATGCCGATGCGGATGCTACTGATCACGTTATTGGAGGAAAGAGTCGAATCCATCAGATTGATCCGATAATCACTCGCGGCAAAACTATTGATCTTTAGTTTGAAGGAGAGGGTGAGGATTAGCCCGTTCGACGCACTCCCGGTCACACGGTTGAACTTGCGATCAAGAATGGCAAGGTTCGTCGTCAATTGACCGTTGTTCGCCTGTAGACGAAGAACCTGCTCGTTTGGGGCTTCTCCGCTAATGGAGTTCCCTGATTGGACCGTGGCGTTGAGGGAAGTGGCAACGCTCCACGAGTTGGGATTGCCATCACCGGGAAGGGTTGGAGTGGCCCCGACGGTATAGCTCTCAAAGTTATCATGCAACAGGGTCGTGGTCGCCTGCGCAGGTGAACGAAGGACGAGCGAACCGAGTAACGCAAGGGAGGCGAGGAGGAGAACGGAGGTTTTCATAGCGGGTAGGGTGAGGTTTCAATGAGATCGCCGAGGCGATTGCGCCATTGCTGGAGCTGATGAAAATCAAGGGAGTATTGGTGGCTGCTGGTGACGAGCGTTTTGGGGACCACGAGCGCCGCCTCCGCTTTGGCTAACCACGCTTGTGCTTCCTCGCTCTTTTCGGTGGCGGCATGAGCGGCTTTCACCTGTCGTTCAAGGAGTTTCCAATACCAGAGGTCTTCGAGCCCATCGCGGAAATTCTCCAGACGGATCGAGGCGAGCGGGCTCCCTTTGGGGCCGGGGTAGACAAGGTAGCCTTCACCGTTATAGACAATCCCGCCGGTGTAGGCGAGGGCGCACGGGTCCCAGTCGGTGTACGGGCCGGTGGTGATCGGCGTGCGTGGCGGCTTTCCTTCACGTAACCAGATGCGCAGGAGCGAGTAGTAGAGGAAACCATCGGGTTGATAGAGCGCTGACATCGCCCCTTGCATGATGCGCAGATCCATCAGCGGGTATTCGGTGAAAACATTAGGGAAGGGGTGCGCTGGCGTGGTGCAGGTATACCACCAGACCTTGCGCCCGTGGGAGCGGGCGATCTCTGCCTTCTCCTGATCGTAGTGGTGGATGAGGGGAATCCAGATATCGATCTCTTCCACTCCGTCGACGCCGTAGTCGGGATCGGAGGCGGTGGTGGAGAGGGGAAGTTCGGGGTGGTGCATCTTGACCTCCCTAGCCACAGCACGGATGAATTTTTCGTAGCGGCCCGGGATTTCATCCATGCCGTAGAGATAGGCATATGGGAGGAGCTTCCGCTTTTTGGCTTCCTGAACATTCTCATCCAGAGCAGCGAGGAGTTTGTTCATCACCTCAGGATCGAAGGCACCGCTATTGGCCTGTTTCCGATAGCTCACGCCGCCGAAGCCGACCGGGTAGAGATTAAACTGGCTCAAACGCCCCTGTTCGCGGAGGCGCTCAAGGATCTCCCAATCAGGCGCTTGTGGGACATAGAGGTTGTCCCAGCCGATATAATAGTCGGCGAGGAAATCTGACCATTGGAACTTGAGCTTCTCCCACGGTTCATCAGTGAGCTTGGCTAAGATACCTTCAGTCGGCGCGGGGAAGACAACCGGGATCGGGGCGACGGGAGGAAGGGTGAAATCACGGACGTGGATCGTGAGCTTGCGCCGTGTTTCCTCTTGACCTTTCGCTGTGATTAGAATTTCACCTTGATAAGTCCCTGCCGGTACTTCCGCCTCCGGACGAACGCGCAGCCAGAAACTCTGTGCCTCCTGCTTCTTGATATCAACGCTGTTAAGAAAGGAGAGAAGGGGGTCCGGCCACCAACCGACAAAAGAGTAGTCATATGCTGGTGTTTCCGTTTTAACAAAACCAACCGGAGTGATCGTGATGGCAGAGGCGGGAAGTGGCTTTTTGGCTTGGTTGAGGAAAGGGGTGGCGATCGTGACGCTAACCTCCTCCAAATCCTTTGCAAAGGGGACGACGACTACCTGCACACTCTCGGTTTCTCTCCGGGCGACACGGAGGGTCATTTCCGGAGAGAGGTCGAGCTGATCGAGCGGCATTTCCCGGGGAATGACTTTCTCTACGGAAGAGGCCCATGCGACGGCGTAACCGGTTGCCTTCGCTTCTTCGTGCAAAGGTGTCAGAGAGCCGGAACGTTTCATTTTGCGGATCAGGGCTTCAGCAGCGTTGGCGTTCGCGGTGAGTTCTTCATACCCTTTGTTTAACTGGTTCTCCATCGCTTCCCACTCTTCCTTGAGAGATGTTTCTTCCGGGCCAAGCTTGGCGAGGGCGGCGCGGCCCTGATCCCGGAGAGGCGGAAGGCGCAGGTTCACCAACTCCGTGAGATACTCTGGGGGTAAGGGACGCGGGCTCTCCCCTTTTTTGAGCAGGTAAACGGCCGAGATATGGAGGTCGAAGTCAGCAATCGGACGGGTAGCGTAGAAGAGGAGGGTCTTCATCGTACGCCGGTCCATCTGCCGGACGACGATTCCTTTAAGCATGACGCTCAGGGGTTGAATCACCCGTGCGTGGGAGTACGGTTCGATCGTCGCTTTGACGCCTAGCCAGTTCCCGGTCGTGAGTTTGGCCGTTGCTTCATCGGCCACCTTCATGCCGAGGAGTTGCGGTGCGGAGCTAGGGTTCACCACTTCGACGACCAGTTGATCATACCCGGTCCAGTCGGCAGGAAGTTCACCGGTATAACGCCACATCGGCCATTCATTTCCCTGCGGTTTCCATGCCGGTGTTTGGAGATGAAGGGAATGGGCGTGGTTAAGAGCGTAGCGTTCGCTATACGCCACGGTTGCGCCGGTATCCTTGGTCCAGCGGCGAAGATCGTCCTTTTCCCCAAAGGTTAAGAGTTCAAGCGGTTGCGCCAAGGCCATCGGAAGGAGGAGGAAGTGAACGCAACCCGGGGCTACCCGTTTAAGAAAGTGAAAGAGGAGGGAAACCATGATTGCTCAAAAGATAAACCGTCTTGGGGCTTGGCAAAGGGAAAAGCTTTGGTTATAAAAAAGAACCATGAGCCTCCCAGACCCCCTTCCGCGCCATGTCTATCAAACCCGGGCGGAACAGGTGTTGGCCTATCTGCGCGAGCGGGTCCACGAAGGGGCATGGAAAGAGGCTTTCCCGGCAGAACGTCAGCTTGCTTCTCAACTCGGGGTCGGCAGACACACGCTGAGAGCGGCGTTACGGACGTTAGAGAAGGAGGGGGTGATTCGGGAGCGGAGCCAGCGCGGGACGCTCCTTTCCAGCGGGAAACCAAAGAAACGCCGACACGATCTTTCGGTGGGGATTATCTTTAACCAGCCGGTCAAACAGATTCGCGGGCCGGGTTTGGTTTATCTCGATGAGCTTCGCTATTTTTTTGCGCAGAAGGGGATCGAAGTCGTGGGACACTATAGTCTTTATCGGACCAAGCGCGTCTCGCCTCAGTTTCAGAAGATGATCGCCGGGTTTCCGCATGCCTTATGGATTTTGGTGTCACCGCCGGAGGTGGTTGAACATTGGTGTCGCGTTCATCGAGTGCCGATGATGCTGGTAGGCAATCGGATGGATGAAGGGGAGATCCCCGGGGTAGCGGTTGATGTCTATGGAGCCTGCCGCCATGCCGCCGGACAGATGATCGCCAAAGGGCATCGGCATTTGACGATGCTCCTGCCCGCCAATGAACGGGGGGAGGATTTGCAGGGGCGGCTCGGGTTTCAGGCAGGGGTCGAGGAGTCACCTTTTTCCAAAACGATCACGGTTCGTTTTGAAATTCACGATGGAACCCGCGCCGGGGTCTGCCACGCGCTCGATCGGCTCCTCGCCTTGGGGCAACCGCCGACGGCGATTCTCATCTGTCGACAAGGGCATTATATCACCGCTCATACCTACCTCTTGCAACGGGGGATTGCTATTCCCGGGCAGCTTTCGCTGGTCTGTCGTGATCACGATCCGTATCTGGGTGATCTGATGCCGGAGCCAGCGCGTTATCGGGCCGATATCAATCGGATGGCGCGGTCGGTCTCGCGGCTGGCGTACCGGTTGATTGAGGGGAAGCTCTCCCGCCATTCTCCGGAGGCAGTCGTGCGCGTGGTGCCTGATTTCATCCGGGGCGAAACCTTGGGGGAAGCCCCAAGTTAAGCTTCCGGCAGCGTCGGTGCTTCTGGTAGGGTCGATGGGAATGAGCGCAGACCCTTTTCTTTTTGATCTTCTTAATACGCCAAGCCCGACTGGTTTTGAACTCCCCGGTCAACGCCTCTGGGCGCAGTACATTCGCCCGTTCGCCGATGAGGTGGAGAACGACGCCTACGGGACAGCTTGGGCCACGCGGCGGGGGAGCGGAGCCGGGCCGCGTGTGATGCTCGAAGCGCACGCGGACGAGATCGGCTTTATCATCAAACAGATTACCTCCGACGGCTTCCTGCGTCTCGATCGGATCGGCGGCGCGGATACGGCCACGGCCCGGGGGCGGCGGCTCCAGATTTTGGGCGATCGCGGAACCGTGCGCGGGATCATCGGCAACACGGCGATTCACCTCCGGCGCGATAGCGGGGAGGAGAAGGCACCCAAGATCCATGAGCTTTACGTCGACGTCGGCGCGCGCAATCCCGAGGAGGTCAAGGCGCTCGGTCTGCGCGTGGGGCATCCCGCCGTCTATAGTGATCAGGCTGAGCAACTTGGGGAGCATTATCTGGTGAGCCGTGCGATTGATAACCGCATCGGCGGCTACATTCTTGCGCGCGTTTTCGCTAACCTTCACCAGCGGGCGGGGCAGCCGCTTCCGGCGACGCTCTACGCGGTCAACGCCGTGCAGGAGGAGATCGGCGGCCATGGGGCAAAGATGGCGGCCCATCGGCTCAACCCCGATCTCTGCATCGTCCTCGACGTCACCCACGCGACCGATACCCCCGGGATCAATCACGCTCAACATGGCGACGTTAAACTCGGCGGTGGCCCGAGCATCACGCACGGCACCTGTAACCACCCGCAGCTTGTCTCCCGCTTAATTGAAGTGGCGCAGCAGAGCAACATCCCGCTGCAACATGAATCTTCCTCACGCTTTAGCGGGACCGACACCGACGTCATCTTCCACACCCGCGATGGCATCCCGAGCGCGCTCATCTCCCTGCCGTTGCGCTATATGCACTCCGTCGTCGAAATGGCCGACCTGCGGGATGTGGCCAAAGTGATCGAATTATTGACCGCTTTCGTGATCTCATTACGCGATCAGGAGAGCTTTTCGGCTTCCCTTTAATCATCCTTCCATCTAATACCTTTTCTTATTCATTACCCCTTAACTCTATTATGAAAAAACTCCCTCTTTACCTCCTCGCCATTGCCCTTCCTTTCACCTGTATCGCTGCGGAAGGGACGGCTCCGATCCGCCCTGATGTGGAGGAACTCCTGAGCGTTTCCCGCGTGGAATCGCTTTTGGCCGACAACCTCAAGGCCGTTGAGGAGATGATCAGCACCGGCATGAGCCAGCAGATGAGCCAGCAGTTTGCCGGACAGCCTGAACTCCTCGCTAAACAGAAGGAGATCCAGTCCAAGGCGATCGCATTGCTTAAAGAAGGGATGAGCTGGGCCGCACTCAAGGGCGACTTTGCCAAGATTTATGCCGACACCTTCTCTGAAGAGGAGATCAAAGGATTGATCGCTTTCTACAAGAGCCCGGTCGGGCAGGCGTTTGTCACCAAACAGCCTGAACTGATGCGCGGCGCGATGGAAGTCAGCCAGAAGCGGATGATGGAGATGATGCCGAAGCTTCAGGCGCTCATGGAGAGCGAACTCGCCGGTCTCAAAGAGGCGGCTGAGAAGCAAGAGAAGAAGTAAGACGCTTGGCAATCTAAAACGGGGAGGCTTCGATTTCGAGGACCTCCCCGGGTGTCTTCATCTCGATGTGTCCATCGAGGTAGACCACGTTGGCGCGGTTGTTGTGGCGAAAGGCGACACGGGCGATTCGGTCCTGTGGATTCCTCCACGCAGCCGGTGAGATGGCGTAAACCTTCCCGTCGAGAAAGAGCGGGGAGGTGCTCAAACGGGTGAACTGGCTTGCATGATGAACCCCCGGTGTCGCGTAGAGCGCGTAAAAATTGGCGGTGTAGCCGATCGGTTCATTGAGCCAGTTTTGAAGTTTGAGGAAGTAAACATCAGCGCTCTGGGGGGTGGTCGCCGGACACATGGTTTGCGAGGGGGCTTGAAGGACTCTCGAAGAGGTGGCATTCATGGAAGTGATCCACGTTTGCGTTCCCTGATAGAGTCGGCCATTGCTCTCAACGGAATAGACCGACCACGCTGACCAAAGCTCCCTTAGGCGGGAGACGCAATGGGTCGCCTGCGCTCCTTGCCGCGCCCGATTGGCGGCACCCAATCCGAGCAATAGAAGTGCACCAAGGATCGTTAGGCTTAAAAGCAGTTCCTTGAGCGTGAATCCGTCAGGCTGTTTTCCGTAAAAGGGAAGACTCATGGGATGCGCTTGCCGGATTTCAGGGAAGGGTGCCTTCCCGTAAAGTAGAGGAGAGCCGCAGTACCGAGCAGGAGTGTCAGGGAGTGACCCTCCGGGACACTTTGGGTAACGATGAGGCGATCGTAATAGGTAACCATCTCCCCATAGGTGGTGCTGGTGTTCGGCGCGGCAAGCCAGATCTGCTCGATTCTCTCTGGAGTGAAGTTGCTCCAGGTCCCTGAAAGGTCGAATTCATCAAGGATCACGGTGGGGCCGAGATGGATGGAAAGAGTTTGTGCCGTCGGGTCGAGTTGCAGCGAGAGCGTTTGCCATTGATTGAAATCGAGGGCGGTGCGGCTGAAGTTTGTTTGGGAGGTGTGATAGCCCCCTCCCGGAAGGGCGAGGCCGATGGAAATAAAACTTTGATCACCAGTTGCCAATCCGGTGATGATTCTCAGCGCGCGCGCATTCACCTCCGGGCGGCTATCGTCTTTAAGGAACGCATAGGTAATGGAGGTATTGGGAGTGCCGGTAAAGGTTCCCGGTGTGATAAAAGAATAGCTAAGCGAGGTAAAGTTCTCCCCGAGGGTTGGGTTAAAACTTCTGGAGGCGACTTGCGTATGGCCGCCGTGAATGGCGAGGGACATGCTTCCTTCAAGCGCCCGCGCGTTGGTAGCATAGGCATACAACCCACCACCGGGCGAGAACGAACCGGTGGGTAACGTCCACCCGTTGGCATTTTTTCGCGTCTGGATTTCAAAGCCTTCACTTGCTTCAAAACTGGTAAGGAGAACCGATTGCGCCCCTTGCAGGGGAAGGCAGGGAGCGGCAACAAGGGCGAGGATGGGAAGGAGGCGGAGAAGGGAGGGTTTCATGGAGGTGAGAGGTGATGGTGGGTTGGATTGGCTTGGGAAAGGTCAGAAGGCATCGTTCTTTTCAGCGCTTAAAAGGAAGATCAGGATTTCTCCCGGCGGGAGGGGCTGTTCTTTTTGCGGGTCGATCGGGGAGGGTTTTCCACTGCGAAGTTCAAAAGCGGTCGCCCATTCCTGCGGTAGATGGAAGGCAACACTAGCTATCTCCCTGCTTTGATTCAGAAGACAGAGGAGAGCCTTCTCTTCGCCTGATTGCCCCGGGAGCAGCCATGCCGTCACTCCCTCCTGATCCTGACGGAGCAGGGGGAATGGTTTCGCCTTCTGGAAGGAGAAGCGCTCTTCATATTCGGAAATGAGGTGGGAGAGATCAGCCAGCGCGCTCTACGAGCGTCCATCGAGCGCCTTCTGTTCATAGATGAGAAGGCCCCCGGTAGCGTCGAGAGAACGGCGTAGCAGATTGGCCCGGGTCAACGGGGCGACTGGTGTACGGGTATTGATCGTGTAACCGGCGAGGTAGGGCGTGGCGATCTCACCAGCCAGAAAGGGGATGCTCCCGAGGGTCTCCCGCGTGGTGGCGATGTCAGCCTCCGGCTGGCCAAAGCCGCATCCGGCCAGATCGGTTGCCTTGTATTTCACTATCGAACGCCAATCAAGACCGTAGGCCATCGGGTTGCGCGGGCTCTGATAGCCGCTGTAAACCAGAAGCCGGGTTTCGGGGAAGTGCGTTTTGAGGGTGGCGCGAAGATTGGCGCAAAGCTGTGCGTTGCGGGTGGCGGTAAAGTTGCTCCATGCTTCGACATAGCTTTTCGCGATGATGGCGGGATCAAGCTCAACTTCCGGCGCGATGCTCTGGTCGCTGCGAAACGCTTCAAGACAAAGGGGGCAATAGCAAGTCAACCAACTATCGAGTGGGGGGTATTCGACATCGAAGACAACGATTTCCGGCTGCGTAGCGCTAACGGTTTTGATCAACGCCGGGGCGCCTGCGTTTTCCCAGTCGGCACCGATCAGCCGGGTGAGGCAGAGCATATCGTTGCGCCGCTTTCCATCAGCTTTAAGGGCGCGTGCTTCAGGGTGGAGGGTGAGCCACGGGGTCAGGTCAATCGAGTACCCGGCGAAGACGACTTTGAGCGCATCTTTCAAGTGATGGCTCTTCTTATGCTCTGCCATCCAGCGGTCGCCACCAAGAAAGGTGTTGAAACCGGCGCGACTGATGGTTTTAAGCAAGGCGTGTCGGCCTTCGCCCTGATGGTCCATTTCCCGGAAGGAGCCATCCCAGAGAAGCCATGTCAGCCCCCGAGGGGCGCGTCCCTGAAGGGGTGGGAGCAAACGGATCGCTAGAGTTTGGGGTAATTCGCTGACGGTGCCTTGATTGGCTTGCGTCCAATACCGCAGTTCGAGGAGATCGCTACCCGGCGAAGGCTCGCTATGTTCGGCGATGACCTGAACCAAGCGCCGGGGAGAGGTGAGCCGGGGATTATCAATCACCGGGCGGTCTGCTTTAATCAGGTAGCGATGAGCCTCCCCGGAGCGCTCTTTCTCCAGTAACTCAAAGCGTGGTTTATCAAAGAGCCGCTGGCCATCTTTATCACCGAAATAGCCAGTGCTGGCGATCAGACGGATCGGCGGGGGAAGATCAAGGTGCATCTCCCAATCGTGCAAGGGGCGATCCGGCAGGCCCAGAGCTGTAAAGGAGATCATTTGGCCACCTCCGCCAGCGATGTGGAGCGCGGGATCAAACAGCGGCCACGTGCGTGTTTCCTGAACCAGAATCGCGTGGCGAAAGAGCCGCGCTTTGCCTTGCTTGCCAAAGTAGCCTTCGGGGTCGCTAGTGCGGGGCGAGACAGTCTCCCACCCGTGGTCATCGTAGTTGGCACCAAGGGCGCCCGGAGTTTCAACAGGACCGCTTTTCCAGTTCCATGCAGGAGCCGAAGAGGCTTGGGGGACGAGCTTCGCGGTGCCATGATCGGCCATGAGGGCGATCTGGTTGATCCCTCTGCGCAAGGGAAGCGTGACAGGGAGATTCTCCGCACGATCTCCACGGCTGATCAGGCGTTCGTTTAGGAAGAGCTGATACGGCCCCGGGGTGGAGAGGTTAGCGTTCAGGCTCAAGGCTTGAACGGTCCGGGCAATGACAGGGGAGCGGTAGAGCGGTCGGCGGTCGGGGTGATGAGCAACCTGCCAAACGAAATCGGTCGGCTGTGTACTGGTGACCGGGAAGTCGAGGGCGACCTGTTCAGTTCCCTTCTGGGGTGAGAGCGCCACCATTCGGGTCGTCGTCTCTCTCGGGTGCCCTTCCGGGGAGAGGGAGGCTGAAAAATAGAGGGGAGGGGGAGGGGTGGCAGCGTTTGCAGAATGGTCGATGCGGAAAGTGATCTGATGGCTACCGGGGTTGAGGATGTCGCTCGCCTCCTGCTTCTCAATGCCCGGGAAGGGGGCGGTGGCAAGGTAGAGTTCGCCCCAGTTGATCGGTGCGTGCGCCCCAGTGCTCTCAGTGGCGTGCCATGAACTGACCTCTCCGCGTGAACGGGAGAAACGGGTCAACAGGACGCCAAGCGGTTTGGTTGCGTCGGGCTGACCTCCGAGATCCTCCCACGGAATGGTCATTTCAAACATCCAGATGCCGTCGCCAACGGTAGCAACGACTTTGGCCTGCGAATTCCAGCTCAAATCCCGCTTGCTCCAGAGATGGTCGACAGAGCTGCGCGCATCGGAGAAGACCCCCCGGGTGTTGACGACCCATTCATAAGCAAATGGGGAGCCCGGTGGGCGAAGGATAATCATCACACTGTCATCCGCGATGACGGCGGCGTCACGTTCGAGCGCTTCCGCCTTGATTTCGTGGAGACGTTGGCTGGCGAGGATGAGATTGGGCTCCTCGCATCGAACCAGAAGGTAGAGGTTCTTCTCGTCATAACCACTCCGTACGATGGTTTGCCCCTCCTCAACCGGCTTGCGCGAGCCGAAGTATTGAAAGTCAGCGATGGCGATGGTGGAGCCCCAGCAACGATCGTCTCCCTTCCCATCAAGGAGAGGCGGTTGATCAAAGGGAGCCACCTGCGCCAACGGCGGGGCGGCATGAAGCATCGGGATAAAGAGAAGGAAGACGAGCTGAAAAAGTTTCATGAAGGGAACGCGGATCGTGATTTTCAATCCGAGCGATGACGGCAAATCATCCGTACAATGACAGGTCAATGCAAGGTTTATTTGCGTCAGTTTTTCAAACGATGTTCAGGCTGCTTGCAGAGAGGGCGCTGATCGGGATAAGAAGGTGGGATGTCGAAACTGGAAACGTTGGTTGCCGCCCTCAAAACACGGATTGAGTCCGGGGAATGGAAGGGAGACGAGCAGGTTCCTTCCCGTCTGGTATTGGCCAAAGAGTGTGGCGTCTCCCCTACAACAGCTTCCAACGCGATCAGGCGTCTTGAGAAGGAGGGGCTTGTTTACGTCGTTTCCGGTAAGGGGGCCTTCGTCCTCTCTCAGCAGGAGCGGCGGCAAGGTCGGGGGTATACGATTGGTGTCAGGAGCAGCTACGGCAAAAGCGGTTTTCACCGCGATGCCATGGGTAATTACACGACTCCGACCCCGGTTGGGCTTCCCCTCTTCCGCGAAATCTGGATGGCCGCCAATGAGTACCAAAGCCATATCCTCCTTCTGGCGGATGGCCGTCCGATGGAGTCCCCCCGGATGGGGGGGCCGGAAGGGGTGATTTTTATCGGGGGCGAGACGTTGCCCGAAGCGATAAAACTGCGGAGCGCGGGATTCCCGGTGGTGATCTGCTACGAGCCAGCGGAGCCGACGACGCTCAACTACCTTAATTTTGATAACGCCGGTGCGCTCGCCGCGATCGTGGAACGCTTCGTCAAAGAGGGCCATCGCAGAATCGCGGTTCTCAACGGCTTTGTCACCGTGGCGGGGGCGACTTCTCGCTTAAAGGCGAAGTTCCTCTCCACCCTGAGCGAGCTTGGGGTGATTTCAGATTTCCGCGAGGCTTATTGGCGCGTTTATGATCATGAGAACGGTGCACCTGACCCGTTTCACCTCGCCCGGCAGGAGGTGGAGGCTCTCTTTGAACTGCCAGAACCGCCGACCGCCATTTTCGCATGGACGCCGCGGGTGGCGGAGTATCTCCTCGAAGCGGCCGAGCGCAGGGGGCTTTCGGTTCCGCGTGACCTTTCGCTGGCGTGTACTTACGTGGAGCGTGCTCCGGCCGGGAAGATCTCCGGGTTTTTGCTCCCGTACGAAACGCTCTCAAAATTACTGATTCAGGAGATGATTCAGACGATCGAGAACCCCTTCCATGGCGTGCAGCATCTGGTGCCGCTGGTGTTTGAGGAGGGGGCGACCATCGGGCCGGTTCCGTTAAAAAAACATGGCTTGACGGGAGGGGCCGCTTTGTGAGAATCGTGAGCTTGAGGCCGTGCCGATCAGGCGCGGTCGCCAGAAGCAGAAGCTGATGGTTGGCTGACCGTTCCTACGGAAGCTCTCGTGAAACAGACGGTTTGATTGGATCAAACCTTCACCAGAAAGAGCGAACCGCCGTGCACTTTACCCGTTAAAGGGTGGCCTGCCGGAAGAAGGGGAACGGGGTCGAAATGAAATTTCGGTGGCGCAGGCGCGTCGCTGGTTTCACCTCGTAGGCCCGATCGCGGGCGGTTGGCGCAGCAGGTGAGGGGGAGAGAGAATCAGCGGTGATGGTTCACGAAAGGCCGGTCGGGTTCGGGCTTTGTCATTTCGTTATCCATCCAATCCATCGCTATTTCTCCATGAGTCAAACGCCTGCTTTAAGTCTGAGCGCCAGCGCCGCGCGCAATCTGGCTACCGCCACCGTTACCGTCCCCCAGTGGGACAAAATCACCCCGCGTTGGTTGCACAAGCTCCTGCCGTGGATCGATGTCGATGGCGGGGTCTATCGCGTCAACCGTGTCAAAGGGGAGGCGCCGGAGCTTCTGACGGTCGATAGCGGCGAGCCTTCCTTGCCGACGACTTTTGTCGACTACGAGCAACAACCGCGCGAGTATCATCTAAGCGCCATCCAGACGGTGCTCCACACCCATACCCGTGTGACCGATCTCTATAGCAACCAGATCGACCAACTGCGCGAGCAGGTCCGCCTGACGGTCGAAGCCGTCAAGGAACGTGAAGAGTGGGAACTGATCAATCACCCTAAGTTCGGTCTTTTTCATGAAGTTGCCCCCTCGCAACAGATCGCGACCCGCAATGGTGTCGCCACGCCGGATGACCTCGATGAACTCCTGACGCTGGTCTGGAAAAAACCGGCCTTCTTTCTCGCTCACCCAAAGGCGATCGCTGCCTTCGGGCGGGAGGCGACGCGGCGCGGGGTTCCGCCGGTGGTGGTTCATCTCTTTGGCTCACCTTTCATCACTTGGCGGGGAATTCCGCTCGTCCCGAGTGACAAGCTCGAGATCAGCGACGAAGGGAAGACGAGCCTCCTCCTCCTGCGCGTGGGCGAGGGGCAGCAAGGGGTCGTCGGGCTGCAAAAAGCCGGGGTGACCGGAGAGGTGGAGCCGGGGCTCTCCGTCCGGTACATGGGGACGAATGAAAACTCGATCGCCTCGCATCTGGTGACGCGCTACTTCTCCGCCGCCGTCCTCACGCACGACGCCATCGCCCGCCTTGATAATGTCTCGGTTGATTTTTACCATGAGTATCCCGCACCTTCCCGCCAGTCTTAACCAGTCGCAGGGGGAGGAGACGGCGCTGCTTTCCCGCCTCTTTGGGGAAGCGTGGCAGCACGGAAGTGCCAACGCCGTGCCGCTTCACCCGGCCCCGGCTGCTGTCGGCAATGGCGAAAGCCTCGCCGGGGGGTTCCCGGAAGCTTCTCCCGCCGTGGCTGCCCCGCCATCACCCCCTCCTTCGGAGCAGACGCTTTTCTCCGGGGCGCACGGGGTCGAAGGGGCTTATGCCTTCGGGGAGCCGAGCCAGAATGGACGGCTCCACCCGAGTCCCGGGCGGGAGAGCGGGGCGGGAATTCAACCGTTGGGCGATGAGCGCCCTGAGCCGCCAGCGTACTACTTTCTGGAGGAGCCGCTTCGTCCATCGACCGGGCAGGGGGTGCCTCCGGTTCCAGCGTTTGATCTCGAAGGGGTCCGGCGCGATTTCCCGGCTTTGCATCAGGAGGTCAACGGTCATCCGCTGGTCTGGCTCGATAACGCAGCGACGACGCATAAACCGCAGAGCGTTATCGACGCCACGCGCTCCTTCTACGCGCGGGATAATTCCAACATCCACCGCGCCGCGCACACGCTGGCGGCCCGTTCCACCGATCTTTTCGAGGCCGGACGGGAGAAGGTCCGTCGGTTTCTCGGAGCTGCCGACGCCAAAGAAATCGTCTTTGTGCGGGGGACGACGGAGGCGATCAACCTCGTCGCCCAAAGCTACGGACGCCAGAACATCGGCGCGGGGGATGAGATCATCCTCACGCAACTTGAACACCATGCCAACATCGTCCCGTGGCAACTCCTCGCGGAGCAGGTCGGGGCGAAGATCCGCGTCGTGCCGATCAATGATCGCGGGGAGTTGATCCTTGAAGATTATCTGCGTCTCTTCAATGCCCGGACGCGGCTGGTGAGCGTGGCGCATGTCTCAAACTCCCTCGGGACGATTAACCCGGTGGAGCAGATCATCGCGCTGGCGCATTCCCATGGCGTCCCGGTGTTGGTCGACGGGGCGCAATCGACGCCGCACCTGCCCGTCAACGTGCAGGCGTTGGACGCCGATTTCTACGTCTTCTCCGCGCACAAGATCTTCGGCCCGACCGGGATCGGTGCGCTCTATGGGAAGGCTGCTCTACTGGAAGCAATGCCGCCGTGGCAAGGGGGTGGCCACATGATCCGGGATGTCTCCTTCGAGCGCACGCAATACCAGCACGCGCCGGAGAAGTTCGAGGCGGGGACGCCTGACATCGCGGGGGTCGTCGGCCTTGGGGCGGCGATTGACTACCTCTTCGGAATTGGCCTTCCGGCGATTTCGGCGTATGAGCACGCACTGCTGGAATATGCGACCGAACGGCTGGCGACCGTACCGGGGCTGCGCCCGATTGGGACGGCAGCAGCTAAGGCGAGCGTCCTCTCCTTTGTCATCCCGGGGATCGACAACGAGAAGATCGCACGTCATCTCGACCGCCACGGGATCGCCGTCCGCAGTGGCCACCATTGCGCTCAACCCGCGCAACGCCACTTCGGGCTGGAGAGTACCGTGCGCCCGTCGCTGGCGTTCTATAACACGACCCGTGAGGTCGACCGGTTGGTCGAAACGCTCCATCGTCTGCCACGAAAATGAAGGCGGAAGCTTCCATGCGCAACGGGGTCGACTGGCATGTCGGTCAGACCCCGTTGCTGCGTCTGCGCTCGCTCTCGCAATGGGTCGGCAGCGAGATCGTCGCGAAGGGGGAATGGATGAACCCCGGCGGTTCAGTGAAGGACCGGGCTGCTCTCGGGATCATCACCGCCGCTGAAGCCGACGGGCGGCTCGCTCCGGGGCAGACGATCGTTGAGGGAACGGCGGGGAACACCGGCATCGGCCTGACGGTGATCGGGCAGGCGCGGGGGTATCGTACCGTGATCGTGATCCCGGAAACGCAGTCGCCGGAAAAGATCTCTCTCTTACGCGCATTGGGGGCGGAAGTTCTCGCCGTTCCAGAGAAGCCGTATAGCGATCCGGGGAACTACAACCATGTCGCACGCCGTCTGGCGCAGGAGAAAGGATGGTTCTGGGCCGATCAGTTCGATAACCTCGCCAATCGGCAAGCCCATTACGACACCACTGGGCCGGAGATCTGGGAACAGAGCGGCGGAGAGGTGAGCGCCTTCGCCGCAGCCGTTGGCACCGGTGGGACGCTTGCCGGAACCTCCCTTTATCTCAAGGAACGCAACCCGGCGCTGGTGACGATCTGCCCCGATCCGTACGGCGCGGCGATGTGGTCATGGTTTACCCATGGGCATACCGAAATCGCCGATGGTGATTCATGGGCGGAGGGGATTGGCCAATCCCGCGTGACCCGCAATCTCGAAGGAATCACGGTCGATCGCGCCTATCGCGTGAACGATCAGGATGCAATCACCCTCCTTTACCATCTGCGGCGGGAGGAGGGGCTTTTCCTCGGGCTCTCTTCAGCGATCAATCTCGCCGGAGCGCTCCGCTATGCCCGGGAGCGGGGGCCGGGTGGGCCGATCGCTACGATCTTGTGCGATTCCGGGGCGAAATATCTCTCCCGGCTCTACCACCCCGAGTGGCTCACCGCTCAGGGGTTGCGGAGTGATCTTCCGCTGGAATCGCTGGAAGAGTGAGGCGGTTCCCCGTGGAGCGGGGAACCGTTCAGAGAGTGTTAGGAAAGCGAAGGGTGAGCCGCTGCTATGGCGGGGCGCAACAGATCGTCGACCCGGGTTCGGCGGATCTGTTTGATCTCCGTGACCCGGTGATTGTGCACCGTTATCTCTACTGCGCCGTAGGACAATTCCTTTACGGCGTTGAGAATCTCGCGCTCCAGAAAGGTGTCGAGGGGGGAAGCCCCTTCGCTCTGTTCCGGTGGTCGCCCTTCGCTCTTGCTCATAATACTCCTTCTGCCCTGGCTTGTCGTACGGCATGCAGGAAGGTCAGTAAGACCCCGATGCCGAGATTGGCCTGATCGTCCTGATCCCCCTTCGCAGGAAGGGAGATGACGACTTCAGCCGGTTGTCTGACCCCGTCCGGGATCGGTGTGAAAACGCGTGAGAAAGGGGTCTCCTCGGGATTAAGCTCCCAGTGAAACGGCGTACCGGAGGCGGTATAACGCTTGAGCGTATCGCTCAGGACGACCGAGGCCGCTTCGGTATTGGGCCAGAGGTTGATGTTGAGGTCAGTCGCGCTTTCGTCCTCCCGCAGCAGGATGATCAGATCATACTCGTAGCGTTTGAGCTCGTGTTCGAGGACTTTGACGTGCCGGAAGGCCGATTCTTTCCAGAAGGTGACCCCCTCCTTCTCCTGCGCTTCGGTCAAAGAGACCCCGGCGCGGCGTGCCTCAAGGTTAGCGATCGGGTAAGCGGTCACTTCGATCCCGGAAACCAGACGCAGCGAATCCTCAATTGAGGCCAGCAGTCGGGCGATCGTGTAGGTCGAGGTGGTTTCATTCCCCTTCCATCCTCCGATGATCAGGGCGCGGACCGGCTCCCCGGCGACTCCAGCGCCGCAGACGTGGAAGTACGGGAGCATCTCCTTGCGCGTGGCGTTCTGACCCCCGCCATAGCCGAGGATCAGCGTCGAGGAGGTGCTGCTCAGCTCCATCAACGGTTGGAGGAGGCGCGTCACTTCAGCGCCCTCTTCCTTAAAAAAAGTCCGAATTTGCTGGTCGGTGTGGTTCGGATTTCTCATGGCGTGTGTTATGTCTACTATTTCAGTAAGGTTATTTGAGATAAAATCAAGGAAAACGATCACTCTTTTTCAAAAAAAGGCGTCTTCCACTTGATCAAACCGTAGTCCAGAAGCGCAAACCCGTCGACCCTCGAAAGGGAAATCGTGTGTAAAAACTGGATGGCGAAACGGGGGAACCTTCCGGGGGGAACGGAGAGAGGGAGAAGTTAGCACATCCTCGCCCCGAGGTAAAATATCTGTTGTCATCTTTCGCCTAAGGCGGGATAAATGAGTCGACCAACCTTTTTTACTCCAACCCCGGAAGGGGATGCGCCCTGCGCCTCCTTTCCATGTTCCTTCTTTCCCCATGTCAGATTTTGAAGTTTCCCGGCAAGCCGATATCGAGATCCTCTCGGTAAAGGGTCGTATTGAGCCTGATGATTGGAAGGCGCTCAAGGATGCGCTTGCCGAACGGATTGCCGGAAACCCGGGTGGGACGCTCGTCGTCGATCTCAGCGAGTTGACCTATATTGCCAGTTCCGGTTTCCGCGAACTCTTCCTCGCCGGGCGCAATCTGGCGCGCGAAGGGGGTTCGCTCGCCGTGAGCGGTTTGCAGGGCGAGGTCAAGCGGGTCTTCCAGCTTGCCGGGTTTGCCACCGCTTACCCAATCTTTGAGACGCGCGAGGAGGCGATCCGCCACTTCGAGTCGCTCAAGTCGTAGGGAGCGTCGTCACGAGAATGATCTGACAGCCACAAAGGATTTTCGATGCCATTTTTTGGCAATTTCTGAGGCGATATTAGTGAATATCGATTCAAAAATTGACGAGAAATGGCGCGAAAAGCCAAAGTGGATGGCGGATCAGACTAGTGACGACACGACCTAAGCTTGCGGAAGCGGTATTGCAGGTTGTAAACCGTCTCAAAGCCGTGTTTTTCATAAACCCGGCGTGCGGCGGCGTGTTCGGCATTGTCAGCGACAACGACGGCGGCAGTTTCCGCCCCGCACTCCCGCATCTGTTCGAGGATAAAGCGCATCATCTTATCCCCAAGGCCGCGCCCCTGTGCTTCCGGGGCGACGCCATTGTAACCGACGGTCGCCATTCGTCGCTCGCGATGAAAAGAGAAGGAGCAAAAGGCGATGATCCGCCCCTCCTCCTCGACCACATAGCCGCGCGTCTCCGCAGAGCCGAGCGCGGCGAGCACGGCTTGCGATTGCCAGTGGTGCCACGGTTCGCCGCCGATCGGCCCGTGTTTGTGTTCCATGATCGCATCGGCCCCGCCGTGCCAGATGGCGGTGATGATTTCAGTCAACCGGGCGGCGTCATCGGGGAGGCGAACGGGGCGGAAGGAAGGGTCCATCATGAAAGGGGAAAGTGGCGCGGCGGGGTGGCGTTGTCACGGCGAAAAGCGGTTTGCCTCCCGCGAGGAGCTTCTCTACGGTAGGGGGCTTATGGCCTCTCCCATTGTTGGAATTGATCTTGGTACGACGCATTCGTTGCTTGGCGTGATGGACGCCGGGTTCCCGATCCTCCTCGCCGATCGGCAGGGGGCGCGTTTGACCCCGTCGGTGGTTCATTTCCCGCAGGAGGGGGAGCCGATCGTCGGCGAAGCAGCCAACCGGATGCGCCTGCTTGATCCGCAGCGGACGATCTCCTCGGTCAAGCGTTTCATGGGCGGGCGCGGGGGCGAGGCAGAGCCAGACCTTCCATATCAGGTCGTCGGGGCAGAGGGAGCGCCTCTGGAAGTCGCCCTACCCGATGGCGCGCGCTATTCTCCGGAAGCGGTCGCCGCCCTGATTTTGCGTCGTCTGAAAACGGAGGCGGAGGCCGTGCTCGAAACGTCGGTGGAACGCGCCGTCATCACCGTTCCCGCCTACTTCAATGATGCGCAGCGACAGGCGACCAAGAAGGCGGGTGAACTCGCTGGCCTGACGGTGGAGCGGATCATCAATGAGCCGACGGCAGCCGCTCTTGCCTACGGGTTGGACAAGCTCGGGGAGAAAGCGCGGATCGCCGTTTTCGATCTCGGCGGCGGGACGTTTGATATTTCGATTCTGGAACTGGGCGAGGGGGTCTTTAACGTCCTCGCTACGAATGGAAACACCCGGCTGGGTGGGGATGATATTGACGCCGCACTGGTCGGAGCGCTCCTGCGACAAATCGAAGGGACCCCTTCGCCCGAGGTGCTCTCGCGCATCCGGCAGGCGGCGATCGCGGCCAAGCACCAGCTTTCCACCGAGGAGGCGGCGGTGGTCGACCTCCCCTTTCTCGACGGTTCCAGAAGCTATTCCTTGCCACTGACCCGGGAGGAGTTGGAAGCGCTTGCCCGTCCGGTGATCGAGCGGACCCGCAACCATTGCGTGCGTGTGCTCGCCGATGCCGGGTTGAAGGTAGAGGATCTGGATGAAGTGATCCTCGTCGGTGGGCAGACACGAATGCCGCTGGTGCGCGATTGGGTGGCCCGATTCTTTGGGCGGGAGCCGAATATCTCGCAGAATCCGGATGAAGCCGTGGCGCTCGGGGCGACGATTCAGGCAGGGATTCTCTCTGGCGCGGTTCGCAATGTCGTTCTTCTCGATGTCACGCCGCTCTCCCTTGGGATTGAGACGTTTGGCGGGTTGATGAACGTGATCATTCCGCGTAATTCGACGATCCCGACCAAAGCCGGGGAGATGTTTACCAACGCTGTTGCCGGACAACGCTCTGTCCTGATCCGTGTGCTTCAAGGGGAGCGGGAGATGGCGAAGGATAACTGGGAACTGGGCCGTTTTGAACTGGAGTTCACCCCGTCCGAAGGGGAGGCTGCTCCGCTCGGCAAAGGGCAGGCGCGGGTCGGTGTGCAGTTTGAGATCGACGCCAACGGCATCCTCCACGTCCTCGCCCGCGACGTCAAAACCGGGCATGAACACCGGGTAGAGATGCGCAGTGCGGTCGATGTCTCCGATGAAGCGGTGGAGACGATGATCGCCGAGTCGCTCGATCACGCGTTTGAGGATATGGCCGCCCGGGTCTACACCGAAGCCCGCCTGAAAGCCGAGGAGATGCTCCCCGCCGTCCGTAACGCCCTAACGATGGTCGGCGAAGGAATCGACGATGCTTCCCGCCGCCAGATCGAAGCCTTGGTCACCGAGGTCGAAGAGGCGCTTATTCAGGAAAACCCGAACGCACTCAAAAAAGCGACCACCCGGCTCGATGAAGCCACGCAGGAACTTGCCACGCTTCTGATGGAAAAGGCGATGGAGGAAGCGCTCCAACGCCGGGGGCTATTGTAAAGAAGAGGTGCTCCTGGAAAACGAAGCCAGCGGCTAGGTTAGTTTGAAGATGATGGCTTTAGAGTAAGAAAGGAAGCCCAAGCGATAAAAAACAGAGAAGAGGCCATTGCTCCTAACGCGGCGATTGCCGATCGCTAAAGCCGCTTTAGCTGACTCCCTTTGCGGCATAACGCAGTTCTTCCAGAAAGACGACAAGAGGCTTTTCGGCTTTGCGATCTTCGCGATAACCTGCCGCTATACTGAGCTTCTTTGGAGTGCTGGAGAGCGATTTTAAGCGAACGCGTTTGGGCGTGAATTCAACGGAGTTGCTAGTCACAAGCGCGACGCCCAACCCGGATTCCACAGCGGCGAGTAGACTGGTGATTCCGTCGTATTCCCCGGCAATCGTTGGGCATGCCCCCTGTTCGCGTAGCCAAGTCGTCAAAAGGTGGCGGTATTCGGGATAGTCACGTTGATGAAAGACTAACCACGGCTCCGCGGCGGCTTGTTCCAGCGTTAGTTCGGGGAGCGCGGTAAGGGGGTGTCGGTGGTTGATCGCCAGCATCCATGTCACCTGAATGAGAGGAGCCCAGCGGAGGCCGCGTATTTCGCGTTCCGGGGCGACGGTCAGCGCGACATCCAGCGTTCCGGCCTCCAGACCCGCCAGCATCTCCTGACTGGAAAGGTCGAGCAGTTCCACCCGTGCATCGCGGTGCTTTTGGATAAAGTTCTCCACGGCTTCAGAAAGAAGCCCGCTGGCTAGCGTGGGAGCGTAGCCAATGCGCAGACGCAATCCCTGACCGCTGGAACGCACTCTCTCCAGCACTTCGTCTGCATGTTGAAGCAGTTCGCGGGCTTCATGGAGAAGGAGTTCGCCGGCTGGCGTCAAGCGGATCGAGTGGGGTTGACGCTCGATGAGTAGCTTGCCGACGGCATCTTCCAAAGCCTTGATCTGGCGGCTCAGGGCTGGCTGGGTCAGAAAGATCTTCTGAGCCGCTTTGCTAATATTGCCGCTCTCGGCCACGGCTACGAAATAGCGCAATCGTCGGAGTTCCATAGCCGCGAGGTATAAGGGGAAGGTTGGCTCAGGTCAACTTCTTGGCATTAGCCGGAAGAAGGCCCGATGGGCATACTGACGGCATGAAAACGACCGCAACGCTTTGGACTATACGCCGGGCCAATGATCGGGGACATGCCAATCATGGCTGGCTTGATTCGCACCATACTTTCTCCTTCGCCGATTATTACGACCCGGCGCAGATGGGCTTTCGTTCCTTGCGAGTTATCAATGAAGATCGTGTCTCGCCCGGCATGGGCTTTGGAACCCATCCGCATCGGGATATGGAGATCTTTAGCTACGTGCTGGAAGGCCGCCTGCAACACAAGGACAACATCGGGAACGGGCGCGAACTTCTGCCGGGACAGATTCAGCTCATGAGCGCGGGGCGCGGGGTGACGCACAGCGAGTTTAACGCCAGCCAGCGCGAACCGCTCCATTTTCTCCAGATCTGGATTCAACCGCGCGAGCGGGGGCTGGAGCCCGATTACTCCGAATGGCATCCCCAGCCCGAGCACGAGAAAACCTCGAAGGTCTTGGTGATTTCACCCGACGGGCGGGAGGCTTCCGCTCGTATTCGGCAGGACGCAGAGGTTTACCGCCTTTCGCTTCAGCCCGGCGAGTCGATCACCCACGAATTGCAGGAAGGACGTGGCCTCTGGTTGCAGATCGCCAAAGGCTCGATCGAGGGCGATGGCATCACCCTTTCCAGTGGCGACGGCGCGAGCACGGAAACGCCGGGGACCTTCACTTTTACCGCTGCTGAACCGACGGAAGCTTTACTCTTTGATCTCCTGTAACTCGTTAACCTCATCCATCTCTAAACCATGTCTAAACTACTTGTTCTCTACTATTCCACCTACGGCCACGTTGAAACCCTCGCCCATGCTATTGCAGAAGGCGCCCGCACGATCGAAGGGGTGGAAGTCACGCTCAAGCGTGTCCCTGAAACAATGCCCCCTGAGGTCGCCAAACAATACGGAGCCAAGCTGGATCAAACCGCACCCGTGGCCGATCCCAAGGAACTGGGGGAATATGATGCAATCATCTTCGGTACGCCCACTCGTTTCGGCAACATGGCCGCGCAAATGCGTAACTTTCTCGACCAGACCGGAAGCCTCTGGGTCAAGGGCGCTTTGGTTGGCAAGGTGGGAAGTATCTTTACCAGCACGGGGACCGGTGGCGGGAATGAAAGCACGATTATCAGTTTCCTCAATACGTTGATTCATCACGGGATGGTCTATGTAGGGTTGCCTTATTCCTGCCCGGAATTAGCCGACATTAGCGAACTCAAGGGCGGTTCCCCGTGGGGAGCCGCCACGATTGCCGGGGCGGACGGGTCACGTCAACCTAGCGAAAAGGAACTCGCGCAGGCCAGATTCCAAGGTAGCCATGTGGCAGCCATTGCCGCGAAACTCAACCGTTAATTTAAAACACTCCACGTTCACCTCCACCGATATTCAAAGCCATGAGCCACTACCATCAACTCTATACGCCGGAAGACAGCGCCATTGTCTTCATTGATCACCAGCCGCAGATGACCTTTGGCGTCACCGGGATCGACCGGGCCACGCTGATCAATAACGTCACGCTCCTTGCCCGCGTCGCGAAGGAATACGAGGTTCCCGCCGTGCTGACTGCCGTGGAAACCGAAAGCTTTTCGGGCTATATCTGGCCCCAGTTGCTTGATGTGTTTCCGGGGCAGGCTGTCGTGGAGCGCACTTCCATGAACTCATGGGATGATGAAGGTTTCCGCGCAGCGATCCGCGCGACCGGTCGAAAGAATATCATCATGACCGGCCTCTGGACCGAGGTTTGTGTGACTTGGCCGACGATTGAAATGCTGGGCGAAGGGTACAATATTTACATCGTGGAGGATTGTTGCGGAGCTACCTCGCCCGCTGCCCAGGAAGCCGCCCTCTCCCGCATGGTGCAGGCCGGTGCCGTTCGGACCACGACCATTGCCGCCCTGCTCGAATGGCAGCGGGATTGGAAGAACCGTGAGCATTACGACAACCTTATGACTATCCTCAAACAGCAGGGGGGCGCGTATGGAGTCGGGGTTGAGTATGCTTACACGCTCGTTCATAAAGCTCCTCAATCGGCAAAAACGCCGCAGGTTGTTGCCCCCTAAGAATAACCATCCTATCGGTTTTCCGCCCTCGTTGGGTTCTTTTTAGGCGTGAACCGGGATCGCCTAGCGATCCTTATTGGCTCCCTGTCATGGACCATACGATTCATATTGCCATTACCCGGCAAGTTTATCCTGAACACGTTGCGGAATTTGAGCGGCGGCTTGCTGATTTTGCGAGCCGCTCGCTCGCCGAATCCGGAGCCCGTGGCGTTCATTGCCTCTACCCGCCGCCCGGTTCGGGCTCAACCGAGTATGGCATCTTGCGAAGCTTCGGCAGCGAGGCGGAGCGGGATGCTTTCTATCGTTCGTCGCTTTATCAGGATTGGCTTCGTGAAATCACGCCGCTGACTGAGGGCGCGCCGGTCTATCGTCAACTCTCCGGGCTGGAAGCCTGGTTCCGCTCATCGCAAGGGGGCCTGCCTCCGCGTTGGAAGATGGCGCTGCTCACGTGGGCCGCTGTCTGGCCGGTCAGTATGCTCGTCCCCGCCCTGTTGCTTCCGCTCTTCGGACATCAACTCCCTAAGGTTCTTGTCTCGGGAATGATTTCGGCATGCATCGTGGTGGTCCTGACATGGGTAGCCATGCCGCTTCTTGTTAAAATCGCCTACCGCTGGCTTCATCCTCCCAAACCTCAAACCTCATTACTTCCGCCATGACCCCAGACCTTATTCTTTATAACGGCCGTATCTCGACGCTTGATCCCGACTATCCCGAAGCCAGGAACATCGCGATCAAGGATGGCCGGATTATTGGCATTGATGATGCAAAAGAATATCAGCATTCTCCGCAAACGCGGCTCATCGATCTTCAAGGACGCCGGGTAATCCCCGGCCTTAATGACTCCCACCTGCACGTCATCCGGGGCGGGTTGAACTATAATATGGAACTCCGCTGGGACGGCGTTCCCTCCCTTGCGGATGCCCTGCGGATGTTGAAGATTCAAGCAGAGCGCACGCCTCCCGGCCAATGGGTGCGGGTGGTCGGCGGATGGAGCGAATTCCAGTTTGTTGAGCGCCGGTTGCCTACCCTTGAAGAGATTAACGCCGCGGCTCCTCATACGCCCGTTTTCATTCTTCATCTCTATTGTCAGGCGCTGCTCAACAAAGCGGCCCTGCGCGCTTGCGGCTATACACGGGATACCCCGAACCCTCCGGGCGGCGAAATCCAACGCGATCCTAAAGGTAACCCCACCGGTCTGCTTATTGCCCGTCCTAACGCCACGATCCTCTACGCTTCACTAGCCAAAGGCCCAAAGCTTCCTGTTGAGCATCAGCTCAACTCGACGCGCCATTTCATGCGTGAACTCAATCGCCTCGGCCTCACTAGCATCATCGATGCCGGGGGTGGGTTCCAGAATTATCCCGACGATTACGTCATTATTGATGAACTCCATCAACGGGGAGAACTGACGCTACGCATCGCCTACAATCTCTTCACGCAAAAGCCGAAAGAGGAGAAGGAGGACTTTGCCCGCTGGATCAGAATGACCAGCCCCGGACAGGGCGATGATTTCTATCGTTGCAACGGGGCAGGGGAGATGCTCGTCTTTAGTGCCGCAGACTTTGAGGATTTTCTTGAACCACGCCCCGATCTCGCTCCCACGCTCGAAGGCGAACTCAAAGAGGTTGTCACCCTGCTCGCTGCCAATCAGTGGCCCTTTCGGTTGCACGCAACTTATGACGAAAGCATCACCCGGTTCCTCAATGTCTTTGAAGAGGTCAACCGCGAAGTCCCCTTTAACGGCATCCATTGGTTCTTTGACCATTGCGAAACGATTTCTGACCGGAATCTTGAACGGGTTAGAGCTTTGAATGGCGGCATCGCGGTGCAGCATCGCATGGCCTATCAGGGGGAATATTTTGTGGAGCGTTACGGAGCTGCCGCCGCTGAACGCACTCCACCCGTACGCCGAATGCTGGAGTTGGGCCTGCCGGTCGGGGCGGGTTCGGATGCCACGCGTGTGGCGAGTTATAATCCGTGGGTTTCACTTTACTGGCTGAGTACGGGGCGGACCGTCGGCGGGCTTCCCCTTTACTCCGATGAGAACATCTTGAGCAGGGAAGAAGCCTTGCGGCTCTACACCGAAGGGAGTACTTGGTTTTCCACCGAAACCGGAAAGAAGGGGGTGCTGGCGGTAGGCAAGTTCGCCGATCTCGCGGTCTTGAGCGACGATTACTTCACCATCCCAGATGAGGCGATCAAAGCGATTGAATCGGTGATGACCGTGGTGGACGGGAAAATCGTCCACGCCACGCACGAGTTCACTCCTTATGCTCCGGCCCCGATCGTTGTTCTGCCCGAGTGGTCGCCCATTGGGAAGTTTGGAGGGTACGGGGCACCGCTTGACGTTAGAATGGCGGCGCGGCACGATATACCGGTTCAGGTTGCTGAATGTTGTTCTCATCACGGTCATCACCACCACGGGCATCATCCCATCAGGCCGGAGGGTTCCCGCACCCCCTTCGCTGACTTCTGGGGAAGCGGCTGCGATTGCTTCGCCTTCTGAGTGCAGAAGGATGACTTTGATCGACGGGAAACCGCTGCGCTGGTGTCAGCTAGGCAGCGGTGTTCCCTGACGAATGACGACCTTCGCTAAAACTCTCGAAAAGTCTTTCGCGAATCCTGTTGGTCTGACCCCGAAAAAGTGGACATCTGAGAACTGGAAAACCGCGTATAAAAGCAGGACCAGATGAAACGAAGCAGATTCAGTGAAGAACAGGTAATCGGGATATTGAGGGACGCAGAAGGAGGAGAAGCGTTGAAGGGGTTATACGCCCGGCACCACATCAGCTTGGCCACGTTCTACGCGTGGCGAAAGAAATACGGAGGGATGGACGTGAGCGAGGCGCGCCGGCTTCGGGCAATGGAGGAGGAGAACAGCCGTTTGAAGCGGCTGGTGGCAGAACAAGCCTTTCAGATCCAGATTCTCAAGGAGGTGAACTCAAAAAAGTGGTAAGCCCGGTCGCGAAGAGGCACGCAACCCGGGTCTGTATCGAGCAAGGAATGAGCAGCAAATCAACAGCGTGCCGAGCCTTGGGTTTGGCGCGTTCGAGCTATTACCGAGCGAAGGCAGAGAGCCCGAGGCGTCAGGCAAACCAAAGAGAAATCATCGAAATGAGCGAAGCCAACCCGCGCTATGGATACCGACGGATCGCCGCGCTATTGAGACGCAATGGGAAGGTCATCAACGCCAAACAGGTGCAGCGAATTCGCAGGGCCGAAGGGTTACAAGTGAGCAAACGGCAAAGCAAACGGCGGCGGGTTGGAGAGTCGACCGCCGTGCGGCAGAGGGCGACGCGGGCTCGGCAGGTTTGGAGTTGGGACTTCGTCCACGACCAGACGGTCGAGGGCAAGAGCTTACGGATCTTAACATTGATGGATGAATATACTCGGCAATGCTTGGCGATGCACGTGGCACGCTCAATACGGGCCGTGGACGTGATCACGGTCATGGAGATGGCCCTCATGCGATACGGCAGCTTGGAGCATATCCGAAGCGACAATGGCCCGGAGTTCATTGCCTATGCGCTCAAGGATTGGCTAGAGGATGCGGGAATCAAGACGATGTACATTGAGCCCGGAGCGCCGTGGGAAAGCGGGCATATCAAGAGTTTTCACGATAAGCTACGCGATGAGTGCCTCAACCGGGAGCTCTTCCATACGCTGGCCGAAGCGCGGGCGATCCCCGAAAGCTGGCGAGTGGAGTATAATGAGCGACGCCCCCCACAGTTCGCTTGGCTATTTAACGCCGAGCGAATGTGCACAGACGTGGAACCGAGTTGATGGGGGCTGCGCGCCCCCAAACCCCGCGCCGCTCGCCGCGGCAGGCGTTCGGGGGGAACATAGGGTGCTGACGCACCTGTGCGGTAAACAGATCAACACGAATAACTACGCAGAATTCTAGTTTTGAACTGTCTACGCCTTGGGGTCAGGCCACATGGAGATTTGCATACGACCACCGGTAAACGCCCTCGTACTTCACCGCTCGCCAGAGTCGCTCAATGAAGACGTTATCCATCCAGCAACCCTTGCCGTCCATGCTGACTTTCGCGCCGCTTGCCGTGATGGCGGCCAGCCACGCCAGGCTGGTAAACTGGCTGCCTTGGTCGGTGTTGAAAATCTCCGGTGCACGACCTGTAGTGCGCAGGGCATCCCTGAAGGCTTCCACACAGAAGCCACCCTCAAGCGTATTAGAGAGCCGCCACGGAAGCACGGCCCTGCTTCGCCAATCCATGACAGCCGCTCCAGACCTGTGTCTGCTTCGAGAGCGGGAAGTGAAAGAACCTCACTCCCCATCAAAGCAGTCGAAGAAACCACAGCAATCTGACAAGAGAGCTAAACTACTAGAAACAAACAACTTAACGTCATTTTAATCCACAAAAGTTGGTGGAGACTCTTTTTCTGAAGAAGCAGAGGAAGCTTGGATGCCCCCGCCAGACGGAGTAATCGCCGAGGCTCAGTGAGTTTTGTGGATTTGAGTGAACGCCCGACGAGACGTTCCTCTTAATGTGGGTTCGCAACTTTGCGGAGGAAACGGCTACGAAGTCTGAGTTCCTAAATCTCCCCGGAGGATGCCCAGATCCCGTCCAAGAGATCCAATTTAGCATACCTCAGTTTAGCACCCCTGATTTTCGATCGATTGATCTTTTTGTGTAAGACCCTCAGCGGTAGGGCTTTAAGATGGTGCGCGATACAGGGTTTGAACCTGTGACCCCTACCGTGTCAAGGTAGAGATTTAAGTTGCTAAAATGCTGAACGATAGTGGGTTAGTGTTTGATGTGTTAAACCTCACTGTGCTAAACAAGCCGATTATTGACGAGTAGGCGGGAAAAAATGACGAAGAGTCGATGAACGGATCCATTTCGCCATCTCGCTTGTTTCGCAACGTATCAACTCACCGATCCCCTCCCGACTGGAGCATCCATTTCCAGGCAGGGAGGATTTCGATTGATTCAGGTATGGGAGGAAATGGCAGTCTCGATTCCAAGGTCAGGATGAACCGTTTCGCACGGGGGTGCTCTGTCTCCGCATTTTGGAGCGCACGCACCTCACGGTTTCGGGTATCCGGGTCATCGACCGATGTCGCGACTTGAATGAGTTCCTCGGAGTCGTCAGGATAACGGGCCAGAAAATCCACCTCGAATCCATCGGCAGTCTTGACGTAGGCGATTTCAGCACGACGACGTTGCAGTTCCGTAAAGACGACCGATTCCAGGGCATGGCCGGTGTTTGCCTTGCCGCTGCGATCGAAAACGGGAGCAAGAGCCGGGTCAGCCGGGTAAACTTTGCGTGGATTGACCTGACGACGTTTTTCGGAATCGGCAGCGATCGGAACGGTTTTTAGAAGGAAAGCGTCTTCCAGGTGGGCCAGGAACTCATAGAGATGATCCCGGGAAACCGGAATCCCTTGAGACTTCAGATCGGCGGAAAATTTAGTCACGGAAAAGAGCCCAGCAGGGCTACTGAGAAGCCGACGCACAAGCCATCGGAGGGCGGTGACATTCGCAACTTGATGACGTTCGATAACGTCTCTTAAAAGCAGGACATCGATATAACCTTGGAGGAGATGACGCCGGTTGATGGCATCGAGGCCCTGTGCCTCGGGGAAGCCACCCGTTTCGAGATAACGGGCAAAGTGGTAATCAAGAGAGGCGCTCTGTTTCGCTGTGAGAAGCAGAGGATTTGTCGGCGTGTCGTAGCCGTAATGTCGCAGAAACTCGGCAAAGCTAAAGGGTTGGATGATGATCTCCCATGCCCGGCCACGCATTGAAGTGGCGATCTCGCGGCTTAAAAGTTTCGCGGAGGAGCCTGAAAGAAAAATCTCATGCCCCGGAGTATCAAGCAGCCTTCTCACAAAGGTTTCCCAACCGGAGACGAGTTGGATTTCATCAAGGAAAAGGGTGACGGGTTCGGAGGCTGGCTCAGGAAACATCCTGAGATGCGTGTCCGGAATAAGGTGGAGGTCCGCGGAAGAAAGCCCCGCGAGGCGTTCGTCTTCAAAATTGAAGTAAATCAAACGATTGGCAGTACGCCCTTGGGCGAGCAGATCGCCACGACACTGATGAAGGAAGCTCGTCTTGCCTGCCCGCCGCATCCCGATAACGGTGAGCGCCTTTCCCCTGATCGGGGGCAAGGGCAATGCACGCCGGGTCAGTGCTGGCGGTGGGTTCTCCACTGCAGCGATGATTTTCTCTCGAATGATCTGAATGAATTGGACTTCCATTAAGGCTAAATTTAGCAAAATCGAGTCGAAGATAAAGGATAAATATCAATTCAACGCTTCCTAGAAATCTCCCGCTACGTCCATCCCGCTTTTTCGACCGGAGAGCAGCCGTTTCAGTTCGTTCAAGAAATCGGCTTTCTGGCTATTCCCCCTCCGTGCTATTCCAGTGAGGAAGACACCATTTTGGCGTGACCTCATTTCGATCTGGTGCGAGTATTGCAGCCCTTCCGACTGAACAAACGGTTAACTGTGATGGAACGCCCATACTTTAAAAGCTCGATTCGCGAACTTGAAGAAAAGTTTGAACGTGATCGTAGCGATGGCGACTTTTTGCAGGTATTAAAAAAGGAGCTTTCCTTTCGCTCGACAGATCGGGCTGTTCGTCTTCAGGCTCGCGTCATAGAATCCCTTCGATCACAAAGCGGCTCCCCTCGGCCTTCCATTGAACGCCTTGCTAAAAAGCCAACACCTCGTCCTGAAATAGCGATCGCTACACCCGTTGTTTCAAATCCGACTAAGGTTCTAAAGGACTCCCCCCAAAAAAACATCCCGCTACCTCCAATTACCAACAAGCCAGAGGCGATTCTTTCGGCATGGACTGCTTTGGAGGTGCTGTCTCCGCCGTCATTCCGCCGGCCAGAGGATCTCACTGGTGGAAACAGACAAAACGTGGTGGATATAGATCGAGATTGGCTGCCGTGGAACGGATCAGGGGAGGTCTCCCGCCCTCAAAAGCGGCTCTACTATCAAATAGTGCTGGGTAGTATCGAAATGGAGGCTGCTGTCGAGCGTCTGTTGGCAACCTATAACGATAACCGAGCAGAGCGACCAGTTGCAAGAGGTGAAGCAATTCTGGCGACTATAACGGTTGATAAACGGGGATGTTTGGCTGCCGCGCCTGCCGTCTCTGTGGCCAGCTTCGGTTGGGGCGTATCAACTGCATTGCGAGGGAATCTGGTACGGTTGGCAGAATGGCAAAATAAGGAAAAGACACTTGTTCAGGGACTCACCGAGCAGATCCAACAAAGCGATGAACAAGGCAAAGCTATACCTGTCGACAAATCAACCATCCACTCAGCCTTTAACTGGCTCATTGAAACTCTTGGTCTTGACCCCGATCTTGTCAAGCCACCTCGGTTTGCCATCAGGAGCTATCAATATTTCAAGAATCCCGATCCGCCCGAACCACTCCTCTTGAACAGCTTCTTTCTCGGGGATCTGACAACTGCGAGGGGTTTATTCTCCGTCGGGACAGCTCCTATGAATCTGCGTCGCTATTTGGGCGTAGAAAAGCCGTCAACTCGACGGAATTTACTCAAGGACACACACGCACTTGCGGATGCGATTTCTCCAAGTGCCACTCCCCTCGCCCGATGGCCAGGTGTTGGTTTGCATCCTTTGGTTCTACTTCAGCAAGCAGCAGTAAACCTCGCCACTCAGGAACTCAATTCGGGCGGCATCCTTGCTATAAATGGCCCTCCCGGCACGGGAAAGACAACACTGTTAAGAGATTTAGTTGCGGCTGTAATCACTGCGAGAGCCGAGGTGATGGCTTCGTTTTCTGATCCTGCCATAGCGTTCACCGATTCGAGAGAGCGCCTCAGGTCAGGTCAAGGCTCGCTTTCTCTTTATCAGCTCGATCCCCGTCTCAAGGGATTTGAAATGCTTGTTGCCTCATCTAATAACAAGGCAGTCGAGAATGTCAGCGCGGAACTCCCTGCTCTCAAAGCTATCGACAGCAGTATGGATTCGCTGCGCTACTTCACCACGATCTCAACCGCACTCTATCCTGAAACCGAGACGTGGGGAATGATAGCTGCGGTGTTAGGCAACGCGGGGAATCGCTTCAAATTTAGACAGACCTTCTGGTGGGATAAAGAGGTAGGGCTCGCAACCTATTTAGCATCGGCTGCCGGTACCCCGCAATCAGTAGAGGTAGAAAATCCGTATACCGGTGAGAAGGAGTTTCGTCCGCCCAAAATAGTTACTGCGGAGTGTCCACCTAGAGATCATGCCGACGCCCTCCGGCGTTGGGAAACGGCACGAAATGCCTTCAAGACAGCATTGGATCGGAGTCACAAAGCATTGGAGGAGTTGGTTCAGATAAAAGACTACGTCCAGAAGCTGGATATTTTTGCCAAAGAAAGAACTGAAGCACTCCAGACAGTGGCAACCGCAAAGGACGGAGAAAGAGAGGCCTTTCGAGCTCTGAGCCTTGCCCAAGAGGCTGTGAAAAAAGCGGAGGATGGATTTGAACGCGCAAAAGAAGTTTATAGTAGGCACCAAACCGACAAACCGGGGCTCCTTTCTCGGATTTCCAGATCAAATACAGCACGCCTCTGGCTAGAAACAGAAACTTGGCTCGTTGCTAACCGCAAGCAGGCAGAATCAGCCAAAATTAAGGCGCTCCAAGCACAGACAACTTGCCAACAAAGACTAACTAGGGCAACTATACATCGCCAAGAAGAAGAAAGAACCGCAGCAGCCAAATCCGAACATCTTGCAGAGGTGGAACGCCTCATACAGAAAGCTCGTTTACAACTTGGTCAACGCTTTGTAGACGATAGTTTCCTGTCTCGTCCTCACAGTCAAAAACACAAAGAAACCCCATGGATAGACGATAGCACGCAGCGTCTGAGAGACGATGTCTTCTCTGCCGCGATTGCTCTGCACCGCGCTTTCATAGACGCAGCAGCCAAACCATTGCGTCACAATCTGGGCGTTTTGATGAATGCCTTTTCCGGCGGTACGCTGCCAGGCGCAAAGCAACGCTTGCTCCCGGACATGTGGAGTTCCTTCTTCCTCGTGGTCCCACTTGTTTCGACAACGTTCGCATCTGTAGAACGGATGATTGGCTCCTTGCCTCCAGAGAGCTTGGGCTGGTTGCTCATCGATGAAGCGGGGCAAGCTCTTCCTCAGTCTGCGATTGGAGCTATCACTCGCACGCGGCGGGCCGTTGTGGTTGGTGATCCCTTACAAATCGAGCCTGTTGTTGTCCTGCCCGATAGTTTGACAGAGATAATCTGCCGCCACTTCGGAGTCTCACCCGATCGCTTTAATGCTCCGAGTGCGTCGGTGCAAACCTTGGCCGATGCCGCAACATCATACTTTGCTGAATTCGATAGCCCGTATGGAAGCCGCTCGGTCGGAGTGCCTCTCTTGGTACATCGGCGATGCTCCGAACCGATGTTTGGAATCTCAAATGTTATCGCTTATGAGCGTTTGATGGTCCATGCGAAATCAACGAGTAACTCCCAGATTCGCACGATTTTGGGTGATTCAATGTGGATCAATATCGAAGGTGACGCTGTAGACAAGTGGTGCCCTCAGGAAGGGAATCTGGTACTAGAGCTGCTAAGACGACTGGCCAAGGAGAGTGTGACACCAGATCTCTATATCGTAACACCTTTCGTTACCGTCGCTGAGAATCTACGCAAATTGATCCAAGATTGCGGGGTCCTAACCGCTTGGACAAGGGATACTTGGGCATGGCTTAATGAACGGGTTGGAACGGTACATACCGTTCAGGGACGAGAAGCAGAGGCCGTCATTTTCGTCCTCGGTGCCCCTGCCGCCCATCAAAAAGGTGCCAGAATCTGGGCTGGCCAACAGCCAAATTTGTTAAATGTGGCTGTTACACGTGCGAAAGAAGCTGTGTATGTCATTGGAAATCGTAGACTCTGGAAGGAGGTTGGGGTATTCCGAGAACTCAATGCGCAATTAAACAATTTTGAGTAGATCAAACGGGCATCAATTGCCGAAAGGCTCATTTCTTTATAATCTGTTTAACAGCCTTATACCGTAACAAATTAAAGCAAACTCCACACATGTCCTCCATCCAATGTCTCAACTTGTTGAACGATCTTCTAAGGCCTGAAGATATTCTCAATGGACTGGTTTTTGTGTCAGATATCTATCATCAATTGCCGCTCCCCTTAATTTGCCTTGATTCTGACACCGACTGGCTATGCCGTCCCGAACACCTCCCAACAGCTAGCGACAGAACTCAATGGCACTGAGCACATATGCAGGTGGAGCCGCTGACAAAGCAGGCTTCCGTTACGAGTCTTTTTGGGGCATTCGTTGCATGCTGGACATTTTGGACGGGCAAGCGGAATTCATCCGAATCGAGACACCAGGCGACGATGGCGAGGAATTCTACCTCCAACGGGAGAATTCCAGAGAGCATTGGCAAGCGAAGCGCCAAGTAACTGGACAAGGGACGTGGTCATTCCAAAAATTGAAAGGCGTTCTGGAATTCTTCTTCCAAAAGTTCCGTGCTGGGGATAGCTGTGTTTTCGCATCGGTGTCTGACGCGCCGGAGCTTCGCATGCTAACGGAAAACGCCCAAGCCGTTAAGAAGACAGGCGAAGGATTAGGCGTTTTTAAGGCGCAATTTCTCGATAAGAAGCGTGCTGTCCATTTCATCGAAATTTACAAACTTGTAGGGGCAGCAAGTGAGGAAGAGACGTTTGAGTTTTTGTGTTCAATCACGATTCACGGTGGGCGCGAAATCACGCTTGAATCGCTAATAGCTTTCGGCTTAACCGCTCGATTCCAGCCTCCTTGGCAGACCACCGTGGCAGCGTTGCGCGAGCTGTACCTCCGCAGTACCCACGAAACCCTCACCGCTGCTGACATTGAAAAGTACCTCCGGAAATGCGGCATCGAGAAACGACGTGCTGGAACCGCTGATGTACGAGATCGCATACTTGATGTCACAAACAATTATATTGCTGGGCAGAAAGCCAAGCTGATTCGACGTACACCAATCGCCCGCTCTGTTGCGACAGATATCGTCGAAAGGATTCGGGCAAGTAGTACGTCGTTCGATGTTCTGATTACTGCGCCCGCAGGGGGCGGAAAGAGCGCTTGTTTATGTCAAATAGTGGAGGGATTGCGGGACGTAGGGATTCCCGTGCTAGCCTTTCGCTTAGACCGAATCGATCCGGTTCCGACTGTTATTCAGTTGGGTGAAAAGCTCGGGCTTGACGAATCACCGGCATTTGTCATGTCAGAGGTGTTCAACGACGAGGCAGTTGTGCTCGTCGTAGACCAACTTGATTGCGTGAGCACGTCATCAGGGCGACATCCTGATTTTTTTGATACAGTAGCATCTCTCCGAGCAGAAGTTGATGGGCTTCGCTTGCGGCGCACGATTCATCTTGTATTCGCCTGTCGTAAATTTGACCTCGAACATGACCACCGGCTGAAGCAACTCACAACTAAAGATCAACAACCGATTGAACTCGGCGAGTTAACAGTCGATGAAGTCAAAAGCGTCTTGCAGCAAGAAGGCGGCGATTTTGCAAAGCTTACTTTACACCAGCAGACGATGCTTCGCCTGCCACAGAATTTGTCGCTATTCGTTGATTCAGGTCTAGCTAAGTCAATGAACTGCTTTTCGAGTCCAAAAGAACTTTGCGACACATATTGGTCAGCTAAGCGAAAGGCCGTGATAGTGGATCGACCGGAGTTTGACCAACATTGGCTACCTGCAATGACTTATCTCGCGGAAGCGATGAGTGATCGACAAGAACTGGCAGTACCAGCGGCGTTAATGGATCGATTCCCACCCGACTTTCTTGAACGGATGGCGTCGGAAGGAGTTCTTTCTTGGGATGGAAAACGCTACGGGTTCGGACATGAAACTTTTTTCGATTACTGTTTCGCTCGGACACAGCCCAATGGGGGACGCGATTTCGTTAAGTTCTTGGAAGGAGACATACAGCATTTGTTTCGACGCGCACAGCTCCGACAGATTTTGGTGTTTCTGCGCGACAGCGATTTTTCGATATATCTCTCAAATCTGGAGTATTTACTCAAAAGCGAACAGATTCGTCCGCACCTAAAATTACTCGCCATAGAGTTATTGGCAGCGTATTCGGAAGGCCGGGACGAAGAATTAGGCCTGCTGATGCCGTGGATCGAGAAAGAGTTGAGTTTCCGCCGAGAGGGTAAACAAAACACAGACAAACTTGCGTCACGAATTTGGGATCGATTCCTCTCATCGCGAACCCTCTTCATTGTAGCAGACAGAATGGGTTTGATTCAGAAATGGCTAGATTCAGGAGAATCGTGGCTCCAAGATACAATGGTAGTGTATTTGCGATGGCAAACGAAAGAACATTCTGAGCGGATTGCCGAATTGCTTGAACGATTCGTGGGAAACCTAGAGTGGGGCATGCGATTGCGCCAAATGATGGAATGGGGAAATCTGGAGAAAAGCCGCCGCTTTTTCGACCTGTTTCTACGCTTGCTCGATAATGGAACGCTGGATGAGGCAAAAGATCGCTCCGCGTCGAATGGAACGTTTTGGTCAATGCTTTATGGCCTTGCAGAGCAGCAACCAGAATGGTGCGCTGAACTTGCTGCTCGATGGCTAGATCGGCAAGTATTGCTGATAAGTGGCACTCCGGAGGCCCCTAACGATTTGCGCTCGTATTTTAACGATCAAGGCGGGTCGGCCGAATTGATCGATAGCGCGCATAGCGCTCCCAATGCCTTTCTGGAAGATGTAATGCCTGCCGTTCTCCGAGCAGCTGCGACATTTGCATGCGAAGCTGATGAGGATGAATTGTCTCGTGATCGATTATGGCCAGTAAGATTATGGGGGGAGCATATCGGATTATTAGATGCGTTTCTAAGCGGTTGTGAAATTGCTATCGAGCTTGTCGGTCAGAGCACACCAGAACAACTGCGACCCTCAATTGAAAAACTTCTCATGTACCGGCATTACACGGCCAATCATCTTTTGATAAGTATATACCTGAGCCATCCTGAGACATTCGCAGATGAGGCTCTTGGGTTGCTCATAGCCGAACCGCAGCGGCTGAGTTGCGGATTTCTGCAAAATTTTTATTGGCATTCCCGTCGGCTTATTGATGCGTGCTCATCGCTCTGCACCGATGAGACTTTTCGAAAACTCGAGACTTGTTTGTTTGCCTTTGTTTCACCCTATGAACGCAGAGAAGACGGATTCCGGCATCGGGGGAATGCGGCATTCAATCTTGCCTCTGCGCTTGATGAGCATCGTTTGAGTATGCGAGGAAAAGCGCAACTCAGAGTATGGCGAGAAAAGTATAAGGCGCCCAATAGCGCACCTACGGAAATCCGAGAGTATGCTGTCGGTTCTCCAATCAAAGAAGATGCTGCCAAATACATGACGGACCGGCAGTGGCTGGGAGCGATCGAAAAATATAATACTGTGAATCGACAGTATAGTCACCAACATCCAGAAAAGGGCGGCGCACTCGAGTTGGCGCGAATGCTACAGAAATTCACGGAGAAAGATCCTGAACGGTTTGCCTATTTTGCGTTTCAGCTTCCATCAACGGTACACCCCTATTACTTCTCTCACCTACTGAGTGGATTAAAAGCATCCGCGATTTCGGAAGAATTGAAATTGGACGTCGCACGCAAGGTATTCAACTTAGACCATGTTGAGTGTTTCCGGTCTGCGCTAGATACTCTCAGTTCGATTACCGAGATTGATTTGCCCGAGGATGCAATCAATTATATCCAACGCACGGGAAATCATCCGAGTCCAGAAAAAGAGCTATGGGATGGTGAGAATCCATGCTATGGAGGCGATATGCTAACCCATGGCATTAATTCCGTTCGCGGTTTTGTCGCTGAGGCAATTAGAGAGTTAGTTATTAGCGACGTCCGATACCTTTCGATATTCCACATGACGATTGATAACTTGGTAGGCGATAAAAGTCTTGCTGTGCGGTCTTGTGTTGCCTCTACTTTGCTCGCGGTTTTACAACACAATGCTAAACTGGCTCTCGATTGGACGGAAAAATTGCTCGATGCGGACGATCGTCTGCTAGCGACTCGTTACGTTCAGGAGCTCATTCATCAAGGCTTACGCGAATACTTCGACGCGTTTTCTCCGGTGATTAGCCGCATGCTTGGCTCAACGTACGGAAATGTCCGGAAATCCGGAGGACTACTGGCATGCCTCGCCCGACTTTACCATAAAAATGCTGAAGGTCTTTCGGAAGCAGCATTGAAAGGAGATGAGTGTTGCCGCTTGGGGGCTAGTGAGGTAGCTCAGAGTAATTTACTTCATCCTGACTGCCGCGAGTGGTGCCAAATTACCCTAATTCGCCTGTTTAACGATGAGAGTCAGTCGGTTCGTAAGAGAGCCGCGGGTTGTTTTTGGCACCTTTTGCAGGCCCCGGAAACGGCGCTGACGGAGTTCGATGCCCTCATGCGAGGCTTTCTGACAAGTCCCGCGTATTTTGATGAGCCAACCTATCTGTTGCGCACTTTGGAAAAGACAGAACACAAAGTGCCGGAGGTAATACTCGATGTTTGTCAAACGTTTGTCGTTCGCTGTAGCAGGGATGCGAGAAACATGCGGACGTCCATGGCAAGGCATCAATACACAATTGGAAGGCTCGTTTTTACATCATATGCGCAGCTTCAGTCCCATCAGCTTCAGCTTCAAGCACTGGATGTAATCGATCAGATGAGTCTCGAGGGCTTGGACGGCGCAAGTACTCATCTTACAGAGTTTGAGCGGTGATTCTCTCCAAGGCTAATCTGACGAAGCGATAGGAAAATACTGATACAATGGTGAGAGGTGCAACGCCCTCCCGGTGTGTGCAGAGATGGTAATCGCCTGACAGTGGGAGGCCGGTAAAGCAGACAGCGGCCATGTCGTTTTTGTAAGGGTTTTGTACCACCAAAAACCAAACCTAAGACAAACATGACCGCCGAAAAGAAAGTCGCTCGGCGCAAGCTCAGCCTGCTTCAACTCGCCTCCGAACTCAATAACGTTTCCAAAGCCTGCCAACTCATGGGCTATTCCCGGCAACAGTTTTACGAGATCAGGCGCAACTTCCAAACCTTTGGCTCCCAAGGGCTTCTCGACCGGATCGCCGGGGCCAAGTCTCCCCATCCCAATCGCCTCCCAAAGGAGATTGAGGAGGCCATTCTCAAGTACTCTCTGGAGTTCCCAACTCATGGCCCACTGCGGGTATCCCAAGAGCTTGCCTTACGCGAGATTCACGTTTCCTCGGGTGGTGTCAGAGGAGTCTGGAAGCGGCATGACCTCTTAACTAAGCATCAGCGCCTTCTGCGCCTCGAAGATGTAGGAATGCCTCATGCAGTGAGGGGTGAAGTCGTTTTGCTTTTGGGCACTTTTTGGAGCAGGAGTTCGGCAATTGGCGAGATCAACCTTTTATGTTACACCCTAAGGCGTCAGGTGAACGTTACCGCTGGGATTTTCGTCGTCCTTTTGTGGAATACATGGAAGCTCAGGGATTACGGAAGAAGAGAGGACTCGACAATGTTTCACCTCATACCATGAGACACACGTTCATTACGCATCTCGCCGATGGCGGCTTCTCAGCCACCCAGATCAGCGCATGGAGCGGGGATCGCATCAAGACGCTGGAGACCAATTATTTGCACACATCAGCCCCAAAAGGAGCGATTGATGATCTCTACTCTCAAGAGGAGAAAATCAGCCCGGAAGCCGCTCTTAAAGTGATTCAAGAACAGCTCGGTAAAATTGAACCTGAACTGATTGGTAAAGTGGAATCACTACTCAAGGAGCATCCTCAATCTTTCGAATCTTGGGAGTGGAGCAATTCTGCTCCATCTATTCATGCCAAAATGTATTCGGTTCAAGACACTGTTGCATCACGCGGACTGTTTCACGCGCTTCTTGATCCGGGAGATGGTTTCATTGAGGATGAACCAATGGATGATGTATGGGAGGAGGGGATTTATTCCACAGAAAGAGGGCGGCTCCACACGTTACAAGGTCGCGGCCTCATTCAAAGGGTACAGAGTGAAGCTTCGACTCCTGCCGAAAAAGTCCCTTCAAAACGTTGATAGGGGAAGCCTGATTAACGAGAGCGAGGCCCTTTGACGAACGTGCCGTCGTTTTTAGATGCAGCTTTCACAAGACTTGAAGAGCTGTCTCTCTAATTTAAGAAATCGATTCGCCGAGCAGGGTATTCTGAGCGTGCATGTTGACGCGCTCCTAAGGTCTCGGCGTCCTGATGGTGGACCGCCTTACTATACCCTTTGCGCGAGTGGTTTGAGGCGACCCAGAAGACCCAACTCGGACGCCTTCATCGACCTAAAGTCTTCGCCTTCTGTGCGCCCAGCTCGAAGTCTACCTGCATCTCTTCATACGGCAGACTCTCAAACCGTCAGGCCCGCCGGGGGGGGTACACCCGTTAGGGGCTCTTTCGCTAGAGTGTCAAGGTAGAGATTTCAGTTGTTAAAAATGCTTAACGATAGTGGGTTAGTGTTTAATGTGTTAAACCTCACTGTGTTAAACGAGCCGATTATTGACGAGTAGGCGGGAAAAAATGACGAAGAGTCGATGAACGGATCCATTTCGTAATCTCGCTTGTTCCGCAACGTATCAACTCACCGATCCCCTCCCGACTGGAGCATCCATTTCCAGGCAGGGAGGATTTCGATTGATTCAGGTATGGGAGGAAATGGCAGTCTCGACTCCAAGGTCAGGATGATCCGTTTCGCGTGGGGGTGCTCTGTCTCCGCATTCTGGAGCGCGGTTTCGGGTATCTGGGTCATCGACCGATGTGGCGACCTGAATGAGTTCCTCGGAGTCGTCAGGATAACGGGCCAGAAAATCCACCTCGAATCCATCGGCAGTCTTGACGTAGGCGATTTCAGCACGACGACGTTGCAGTTCCGTAAAGACGACCGATTCCTGGGCATGGCCGGCGTTTGCCTTGCCGCTGCGATCGAAAACGGGAGCAAGAGCCGGGTCAGCCGGGTAAACTTTGCGTGGATTGACCTGACGACGTTTTTCGGAATCGGCAGCGATCGGAACGGTTTGCAGAAGGAAAGCGTCTTCTAGATCCTTCGACAAATTGCTCACATCTATCAGGTCGAAAAGCGTTTGAGAAAGCAACGGGCCGGGCCTTGGCTTCGATATGCCTATCGAGTCAGTCAGAGCCGGATCATCCACCGAAGGCTGGAACGGCTCCTGATCCAACTCAAATGCAAAGGCCGTTACCTACCCAAAAGTCAAATGAGCAGAGCCATCGCCTATGCCCTCGGCCAATGGGAATCGCTCAATGTCTACCTTGAGCACGGTCGCGTCTGCATTGATAACAACCCGGTCGAGAATGCTATCCGTCCTACCGCCGTGGGTAAAAAGAACTGGCTCTTTATCGGAGATGCCACCACCGGAGAACGCACTGCCATCCTCTATACTCTTATCGAGAACTGCCGACTCCGGGGCATTGATCCATACACCTGTCTCCGCGACCTCCTCGCTCGCCTGCCGTACCTGACCAACCGTCAAATCGGCGGCGTCACTCCTGCCGCTTATCTCTCGGCGAAAAACGGGCGACTTTTGAAACTCGCCTCGTAACTCTCAGAGGTCTCGTATCCATCCATCTACGAAACCTACAAATCCTACGAATCTATCCCAGTCAAGGGGTGCTCGGTATACCGCTTACGTTTGGGATTCCATCCTTGAGTTTATGTCATCGTTTCTTATAACCTCCTGCTCCACCAGAATGTAGGCGCTTTTGGGAGCACCGCCTGATTTGAGTGGAATTCAGTACATCTTGATGCATGAATAAAAAGGTTCTCACGGAAGCGGACATTCGCACCAAGTTCATTCACCCTGCACTGTGCGGCCTCGCAAATGATAAATGGGACGTGATGACCCAGATCCGTGAGGAGGTCTTCTTTACCAAAGGGCGTGTCATCGTGCGAGGAAAGACGGTGAAACGTGGTGAGGCGAAAAAAGCCGATTACATCCTATTCTATAAACCCAACCTTCCGCTCGCTGTCATCGAAGCGAAAGACAACAGTCACTCAGTGGGTGACGGCATGCAGCAGGCGCTTGAGTATGCAGAGATTCTCGATATCCCTTTCGTCTACAGCTCCAATGGCGATGCGTTTCTGGAACATGACCGCACGGTAACCAACGGAACCGTCATTCGTGAAATTCCGCTCGACCAGTTCCCATCGCCAGAAGAACTCTGGAATCGTTACCGCTGTTTCAGAAACTGGACCCCGGCACAAGAGGCGATGGCATCGCACGATTACTACGACGATGGGCAGAGGAAATCCCCACGGTATTACCAACTTATCGCCATCAACCGAACTGTGGAGGCGATCGCCAGCGGAAGAGATCGGATCTTGCTCGTCATGGCAACCGGAACGGGCAAAACCTACACGGCTTTCCAGATTATCTGGCGCTTGTGGAAGTCTGGCGCCAAGAAACGCATCCTTTTCCTGGTAGACCGCAACATCCTTGCCGATCAAACGAAGACCAACGATTTCAAGCCTTTCGGCACGGCGATGACCAAGATTACCAACCGGACGGTGGACAAATCCTTTGAGATTTATCTGAGCCTTTACCAAGCAGTCACCGGCACGGAAGAACACGCCAACATTTACAAGCAGTTTTCCCGCGATTTCTTCGACCTCATCATTATTGATGAGTGTCATCGTGGCAGCGCGGCAGACAATGCCTCGTGGCGCCGGGTGCTCGAATATTTTTCCTCTGCAACGCAAATTGGCCTCACCGCTACCCCAAGGGAAACAAAAGACGTCTCCAACATCGAATACTTTGGCGATCCCCTTTACATCTACTCGCTTCGCCAGGGCATCAGCGACGGCTTCCTGGCTCCCTACAAGGTTGTCCGCATCGGCCTCGATAAAGACCTCGATGGTTGGCGTCCCGAAGAGGGCCAGACCGACAAATACGGTCAAGTTATCGAAGACCGTGAGTACAACGACCGTGACTTTGACCGAAATCTCATTCTTGAAAAACGCACAGCCGTCGTCGCCGCCAAGGTTACCGAATTTCTCAAGGCCACCGACCGCTTCGCCAAAACCATCATTTTTTGCGAGAATATTGAGCATGCTGAGCGGATGCGGCAAATGCTGATCAACGCCAACCCCGATCTTGCCGCAGCCAACGCCAAATACGTGATGCGGATCACCGGCGACAACGACGAAGGCAAGGCCCAACTCGACAATTTCATCGACCCGGAGTCCACTTACCCTGTCATTGCGACCACGTCTCGCCTCATGACCACGGGGGTGGATGCACAAACCTGCCAGTTGATTGTCCTCGATCGCCGAATCAGTTCCATGACGGAATTTAAGCAAATCATCGGACGCGGCACCCGAATCAACGAGGACTACAACAAGCTCTACTTCACCATCATGGACTTCAAACGGGCTACCGCCCTATTTGCTGATCCTGAGTTCGATGGCGATCCCGTGCAAATTTACGAACCCACTGATGAGGAACCCATTGTGCCGCCGGATCAGGAAGAGGCCTTCAGCGATGACGATGATGTTATTTGTGCAGACCCGTCTTCATATAACGATATCGATTTCTCGTGGGATGAATCCTTCGGCGAGGAGGGGAAGAAGTCGTTCAAATACTACGTGGACAATGTACCTGTTCAAGTGGTCACCGAGCGGGTCCAATATCTCGATGCCAATGGAAAGCTGATCACGGAATCGCTGAAGGACTACTCTCGAAAGACGGTGTTAAAGGATTTCGCTTCGTTAAACAACTTTCTTACGGTTTGGAACGATGCGGAGCGCAAACAGGCCATTCTGGAGGAACTGGCAGAGAAAGGAGTCTTTCTTGATGAGCTTGCCGAATTGGTCGGACGCGACTATGACGCTTTTGACCTCATATGCCACATCGCCTTCGACCAACCTCCGCTCACCCGTAGAGAACGGGCAGAACAAGTGAAAAAGCGCAATATTTTCGGCAAGTACGGGCATGAAGCCCGTAGTGTTCTCAATGCTTTGCTGGACAAATATGCCGACAGTGGCTTGAAGAGTGTAGAGTCACTTGAAGTGCTCCGAGTGGCTCCTCTCACCACTTTCGGCACCCCGGTAGAAATTGTCCGCCTCTTCGGAGGGCGGCAAGGTTATCTCACCGCCATTCGCGAACTTGAAGCCGCACTTTACCGGAATGCGGCCTGACCTATGTCCAATATTTCCAACCTCGTTAAATCCATCCAGGACATCATGCGTAAGGACGCCGGCACCTACGGCGACGCCCAACGCATCGAACAGATAGCCTGGCTCTTTTTCCTGAAAATATTCGACGATCGGGAGAAGGAATTGGAAGTCATCCGCGATAAGTACCGATCCCCGCTGCCCCTTCACCTTCGGTGGTCCAACTGGGCTGCCGATGAAGAAGGGATTACAGGGGATGCGTTGCTTGACTTCGTTAACAACACACTCCTGCCCAAGCTGAAGAATCTCAGTGGTCCCGAGTCCCTGCATGGACTCATCAGAATGACGTTTGAGGATGCCAACAATTACATGAAGAATGGTACCCTCATGCGGCAGGTGGTAAACAAGATCAACGGCATCGATTTCAACACCTCCACGGATCGCCACCTCTTCGGCGACATTTACGAGAAAATCCTCAAAGATCTCCAGTCTGCTGGCAATGCAGGCGAATTTTATACGCCTCGCGCTGTCACCCAGTTCATCGTCGATCAGGTTAACCCTTGTCTTGGCGAAACCGTTCTGGATCCAGCGTGCGGCACGGGCGGCTTCCTTACTTGCGTAATCGAGCACCTACGAGAGCAGGCGAAGACCGAGGCTGACGAACGTTTTATTCAAGACTGCTTTTCCGGGATTGAGAAAAAGGCCCTGCCGCATGTTCTGTGCATGACCAATCTTCTCCTCCACGGTATCGATGTCCCCTCCAATGTCCGCCACGACAACACACTCGCTCGCCCGCTGCGCAGTTGGGGGCCGAAGGAGCGCGTGGACGTCATTGTCACCAATCCACCGTTCGGTGGCATGGAGGAAGATGGCATTGAGGCCAATTTCCCCTCCGAGTTTCGCACTCGTGAGACCGCCGACCTATTTCTCGTGCTCATCATGAAACTGCTCAAGCCTGGTGGCCGGGCCGGACTCGTATTACCAGATGGCACGCTTTTCGGAGAAGGCGTTAAAACCCGCATCAAGGAAAACCTCCTCTCGGAATGCAATCTCCACACCATCGTCCGTTTGCCCAACGGCGTTTTTAATCCGTACACCGGCATCCGCACCAATCTCCTATTCTTTACCAAAGGCCAGCCGACCAGTGAAGTCTGGTATTATGAGCACCCTTATCCGCCCGGTGCCAAGAGCTACAATAAGACCAGACCCATCCGCATCGATGAATTCGAAGGGGAGAAGAAGTGGTGGGGAAAGCCGAACAAATCAGGTCGCTACAGCAAACGCGAGGAAAGCGAGCTGGCATGGCGCGTCTCCATCGAACAGATCAAGGCCAATAACTACAATCTCGACTTCAAAAATCCACATATTTCCGACAGCAGCCCGGGTGATGTTGATCATCTTCTTCCGGAATATGAGAGGCTTCTGGCTCAGATCGCTGAGACGCGGGCGGCCCTGAAAAATCAACTGATGGAAGCCTTGTCCCGATGAAAAAAGGCGCTACTAGCCCCAAACGGTCTGCCATTGTAAAATCGCAATCGGATGGCCTTGCCCCGCTCATTGTCGAGGTCTGCAATCTCATCCAGTCCACCCGTCATGCGGCAGCCACCACGGTCAATACGCTGCAGGTGCTGACGAATTTTGAGATCGGTCGGCGAATCGTCGAGCATGAACAGAAAGGTGAAGAGCGGGCGGCCTATGGCACCGAACTCGTGAAGGCGCTTTCGGTCCGGTTAACGGAAGAATTTGGCAAAGGATTCTCGGAACGAAATCTCGAGTACATGCGGAAGTTTTTCCTCATTTGGCGAGACCGAATTCCGCACAGCCCCTTGCAACCGGTCGACCAGTTAGTTTCTCCGATGAAAGGCTTGCACCCCGCGGGCAGAGTGGAAGTTGGCCCAATTCCGCAACAGCCTATTGCGAAATTCCGTGGTCTGTTCCCACTAAGCTGGACCCATTACCTCGTTCTCCTCAGTGTCAAGGACTCGGACGAACGGAGCTTCTACGAAATTGAAGCAGCCAACGAAGGATGGTCTGTTCCCGAACTCAAGCGTCAGAAGGCCTCCAGCCTCTATGAACGCCTCGCCCTCAGCCGTAGCAAGAAGGAGGTGAAACGACTTGCCGCCGAAGGACAGCTTATTACGCGCCCTGAAGATATGCTCAAGGAACCATACGTTCTTGAGTTTCTCGGTCTCGATGAAAAAGACTCCTACTCAGAAACCGATCTGGAAACGGCGATCATCAACCGCCTTGAGCACTTTCTGTTGGAACTCGGCAAAGGCTTTCTTTTCGAAGCCCGCCAGAAGCGGTTTACCTTCGATGAAGATCATTTCTTCGTGGACCTCGTCTTCTATAACCGCTTGCTGCGGTGCTACGTCCTTCTTGATCTTAAACTCGACAAGCTCAGCCATCAGGACCTCGGCCAAATGCAGATGTACGTGAACTATTTCGACCGCCATGTGAAACTGCCGGATGAAAACCCCACCATCGGCCTACTGCTGTGCAAAGAGAAAAAGGACGCCATTGTGGAGCTCACCTTGCCCAAGGACGCCAACATTCACGCCCGCGAATACAAGCTTTATCTGCCCTCCAAAGCGCTCCTAAAGAAGAAACTCCTTGAATGGACTCAATCGGAGGTGGGCCAGGTATGACCATCGAAACCTTTTTTGAGAAATTTGAGCTTTTCGCTGATGCACCTAATGCGGTGGCTAAGATCCGGGAGTTGATTCTTCGTCTCGCCTTCACCGGGAAACTATCAGGCAAGGATTATGATGAAAATAGCTGTAACTTCGCGAAAGGATGGGAAAGTCGCACAATTTCTTCAATTGCTTCCTCGATTACTTCCGGGTTTGCGTGCTCCAAGAATCATCAGGTTAAGGATGGATATGTTCATCTTCGCACACATAACATCTCTACATCTGGCTCACTAAATTTCGACCTGCTTGTACGAATTGACCCTAAAATGGTGCCTCCTCGAAAAGCATCAATTCGCAGAGGTGATATTCTGTTCAATAACACCAACAGCCAAGAACTTGTAGGCAAAACCTGCTTTGTTGATCGGGACTTTGACTTTGGATTTAGTAATCACATCACCAAAATCCGCCTCAATCCCGAGGCTGATCCTGCGTTTGTTGTATTGTATCTTACATCGCTTCGGAACAGCGGACATTTCGCAAAACTTTGCACTCGCTGGATCAATCAGGCGGCCATCAATGTAAACACACTAGAGAAACAGATCATCCCTCTCCCGTCTCTAGGAGAGCAAAAGCGGATCGTAGCAAAAGTGGATGAATTGATGGCTTTATGCGATCGACTAGAAGAGCAACAACAGGAACGCAAAAGGCAGCACGCCATGCTAACTCGCGCTTCGTGGCTCCGCTTTGCCGAAGATCCGCCCCCCTCCAACCTCAACCTTCTCTTCCATAAATCCTACATCGTTTCCCCGGCTGAGCTTCGTAAGGCTATCCTCACACTAGCGATTCAAGGCAAACTCGTCCCTCAAGATCCTACTGACGAACCGGCAGAAAACCTCTTAATTTCGATCGCCAAAAATCTAGGGATAACAGTACTTAAACAAAAGGCGTTTCCTGGCAGCAAAGCCTTGAAGCCTTTTGACCTTCCAAAAGGATGGGCTTGGTCTCGTTTTCCTGATCTGGGTCAATTCGGAAGGGGCAAATCGAAGCATCGCCCTCGGAATGATCCCTCACTTTTCGTTGGCGGCGTATACCCTTTAGTTCAAACCGGCGATGTAGCGCGGGCCAGTGGGACAATTCAAACGTATACTAGTCAATATAATGGAATCGGATTAGCACAAAGTAAAATATGGCCGGCTGGAACAATGTGCATTACAATTGCAGCAAACATTGCAGACTCAGGAATTCTTGGATTCGATGCATGCTTTCCTGACAGCATAGTGGGATTTATTCCTGCATCCCAGATTCCTTCTGTCCGTTATTTCGAGTATTTTATGCGTACAGCAAAAGAACATCTTGAGCAATTTGCTCCGTCAACTGCGCAGAAGAATATAAATCTAGGAATCCTCGAACAAGTTCTGATCCCAATCCCACCGGCAGCAGAACAGCGCCGTATCGTCGCCAAGGTGGACGAACTGCTGGCCTTGGTTGACCAGTTGGAAGCTCAGATTAACGAGTCTCGAATTGTCTCTGCCAAACTCCTCGACGCCCTCGTTGCCGAACTGAATGCAGCCCCACTGAATTCTCTACCCGCTCGTCCAATTTTCGACACAACAGAGTATTTCGTTCAACTTATCGCAGCTCTACTTCGTGCATTGCAGCGCCCGTTGCCATTCCACCAACTCAATGCCACCGTGGCTCTGCTGTTTTTACCCGATCAACTCGTTCCATTACTTGAAGCGACAGGAGGAACAAAAGCATGCTTTCACTTTGCCGCGTTCTCACAGCCAAACCAACCGGGGGCTGTTGATGCCGCCATTCAGTTGCTCGCTCAGACGCGAACCATCCGGCATGTCGAAAACAGTGATGGAGTGGTGCTGCACCTGAATCCAAAGAAGATTCCTCCGATTGATCCTGTCATCGCCGCCGACGCCAGCTACCTCGCCGCCATCATCGACTTGGCTCCTGCCGCTGAGATAGAAGAGCAGCCACATAAATCTCCTCCGATTCGAAAAAGAAAGGTTGTCGTCAACTCCTAACCCTTTCCAATCATGGCTTACCAGAACGAACTCTTTCCACCACCTGTCGGTTTCAGGCCAGAAAACGAGCGAAAAGAGCCTCGTCTGTGGGTCAAGGAGTTGCGAGTCTACAAAGTACTATCGCCCAAAGACACCGACATCCTGCGGCGGATCGAGCTTCGTCCGGGGCTAAACATTTTGTGGGCAAAGCCCCGAGAGCCATCCAATTCCGAACGACGCTCCGCACGACGCGTTTCGGGGCACGCTACCGGCAAGACCACATTTTGCCGCTTTCTCCGTTATCTCCTCGGGGAATCGACCTTCGGGAATGACGAACAACGGGAGCGTCTTCGCAAGGTATTTCCCGACGGCGGAGTCGTAGGGGAAGTTCATCTCGAAGGAACGCCCTGGCTCGTTTATCGCCCATTCAGAATCGGTGGGGTATCCCATGCCGCATATCGAGGCCGAACCATCGATTCACTCTTTGCCAGTGAAGAAGGGCGGGAAACCTTTGAGGCTTATAGGCAGGAACTCAACCGCTTGTTTGCCGAACCACTGCCCGTCGCAACATTCGCGACGAACCCCACCCCGATTGAATGGCCGCATCTCTTGCAGTGGTTGACCAGAGATCAAGAATGTCGCTTTGCGGGGTTGGCCGAACTTCGACATGCTTCGAGCGATTCCCAATCGCCAAATATGTCTACTGAAGACACACACTTCCTCTTTCGAGCAGTCCTCAACCTGATTGATACCGCCGAACAAGCTGAATTAGAGACCAACAAACGGTTACTCAAAAACAAACAGGAGGCAGAGCGTCTGGCACCTCTCCTCCGTTACCGGGGAGATTCGGCCTATCAACGCCTGCGTGATCAACTGGATGATTTCCGGCTTGATCTTCAGGGAGCGGATTTTCTTGATGCCGTTCATCGGGAATGGACCATCAGAGCGAATTCTTTTGAAACGGAGATTAATACCATTGAGGAGCCAAGCTCTTTACGCGAAGCCCGTAACCACTTACATGAAACGGAGCGGGAGCTTCGGAACGCCGAGGAAAAGAAACTGGAAATCGAGAAGATCCTTGAATGGATTGAACAACAAAGCAGACAGCTTCGAGGGGATATCAGCAAGACGGATCTTGCAGCCTGGTTACAGGCCAATAGATCCTCCGAGCACGAATGCGGTCGAACTTTACTTGAAGCCATTGAATGGGAGTGCCCGTTGGCTGTCGGACGTAAGCTGCCTACCGAAGCTCGCCCAAAGGCGGTTCCCACGGCTTCTTCTCAGGCGCAACTTGAAGATCAAAAAAGCCGAGAGGAAAAGCGTCTCAATCAGGTTCTATTAGCCATTTGGGAGCATAAATCCCGTGTGGCTATCGCAGCCAGCGCCCTAAAAAATGAAAATAAAGCCTATGACCGTCATCGGGCTGGTTTGGCTCAGCGACAGGCGGTGGACCAGGCGATCGCTGTAGAAGCCAAGCGTGCGCACAACGACAAGGCTGAAGCAGATCGCTTAGATTCCAAACTGAAAGACCTGGAGCAAGAGATTCGTGTTTCTCAGGAGAAGCAAGCTGGTATCCGGGAAAAATGCAACAGTGCTCTAAGCGATTTTTCTGAGACCTTTGCACGGGTCGCACGTGCCATTATTGAAGATGAAGTGCAGGGGAAAATTCGTTTCCACGGTCGCAAGGTGAGACCCACGCTGACTAATGAAATCGACATGACCAGTGCCGCGTTGGAAACCCTCAAAATTATCTGCTTTGATCTCGCTGCGCTTATCAGTGGAATTGAGGGACGAAGCCATCATCCCCTATTCCTGATTCATGACGGCCCCCGGGAAGCTGACATGGACGCCGATCTCTATCGTGAAATTTTTCGGCTGATTCATTCGCTCGAAGAATCTTTTGGCGAGCGACCTGTCTCGTTCCAGTACATTGTAACCACCACAGAAGGTCCGCCGGAGCTACTCGCAAGGGAGCCATGGCTTCTCGAACCGGTGTTGGATGCCAGCATTCCTGGCGGTAAACTCTTGGGTGAGAATTTTTAGTTCAAAAAGGGCCTAAGATCTAAAAATTGGCATTCGACTTTGCGTTCTTGATCTCTCCGCATAATACTGAACACTGGCCGAATATTGCCCCGAACCCCTTTCCAGATACCCCTGATCAAACCCATGATCGTGTTCACAAATAACCCATTCGATGTTCCTAGCAAGGTCATTTAGTTTAATTTTTATAAACGAGTCCAATATTCCCTAAACAGAAGCGGGAAGAGGCACCTCTACTACAGTCATGCTGTGCATCATCCTTAAGCTCATCGATAAGATGCGCAGGCCATTGTTCCGTCATTGCGGAAACGGGATGCCCTTGTCCAATAAAAAACTCGGCACTGACTGAGTTGAAACCTAATCAGCATTATGCCTCAACATCCTTCTGAAAATCGATTCACTCTTGAAAATCTTGTAATTGCTTATCGCCATACAAAGGCGGAACTCTTTAGGGAAAGACCAATCCCTTCCCAGCTCGATTTGCTTAAGTACGAAGAAGATTTACTGGGCAATCTAAAGAAACTTTTAATTAATATAAACAATAGCCTCGACGATTGCATTTATGGCGAGCCAAACGCATCTTTGGATGGCATTATTAAAAAAGTAGCATTGCCTAGCAAAAGGTGGATTGGCAACGGAGCATTTCTCGGGCGAATTTTGCAACAACCTAAAGCTGTTGAGCCTACATCTCCTCCCCCTAAACATTCCTCTACTGTCGCCCCGCATCTCCATGTTACGGATGCAAAATTGCGTTGGGAGACGTTCAAAAAGGAGAATCGTCCGAGCGTGAGTTTTCGAGCTATGGCAATCCCTTCCATCGACTTTCAGATTCTAGGTATGCTTTGGATTACAAAGGTTGGAAGCTTACTTGATCAGCGTTTGTTGCCATCCTGCCGCGGCAATCGACTCCAAAGAATAGGAGGGAACGCGCAAGGTGTGGTGCAGGAAAATTTGCCTCTCAATGTAGACGGTCCACAAATTTTTCAATCATATTACTCGGCCTATCGAGATTGGCGAGAAGATGGTCTAAAGGTTATTGGTGAAGAAGTGCAACATGGAAACCGGGTTATTGCCGTTACTATGGACCTTCAACGCTATTTTGATCAGATCGATCCCAAAGTACTTGGAAACGATGATTTTTGGGAGAGCACCTTTCAGATTTATCTTGATCCCCAACAAAAACACCTCACTGCTTTGCTGACGGCAGCACTTATAGCTTGGGCTGATCAATCTCCTAAAAAGAAGGGGATCCCGGTCGGTCTACTCGCATCAAAAATCATCTCGAATGCTTTACTGTTTACATTAGATAAGGCGGTTTCTGATAAACTAAAGCCAGTTTTCTATGCACGCTATGTAGATGACATCCTTTTGGTAATCCACCCGACCAAGAATATGCAGAATCCTAGCGGCATCATCGGTCATATTGCGACGGAATTGGGAGACTTGGCCAATTTGGAGAAGGATAAAATTACTCTCCGGCTAGATCTTCCAAACGTTGGAGAAAGCACTTTGAAGTTCGGAGCCGCTAAACAGCGCATCTTCGACTTTAACAGTTCCTCTGGAAAAGACCTGCTAGACACGATTAAACGTGAGATTGACGAGCTATCTAGCGAATTTAGGCTTATGCCTGAAGTGTCAGACGAAGCTGCTTCTGTTCTGACGCATGTCCTCATAGCAGATTCCAATCCTGAACTAGGCGCCGATTCATTGCGGAAGGCGGATTCCCTCACTATTCGCCGTCTCGGATTAGCTATCCTGATCAGGAACCATGAAATACTGGAGAGATGCATGCTTGACTCCAAACAATGGACCGCTATTCGTGCTCCTTTTTACAAACTAATGGAGGAACATGTTCTCACACCGGAACGTTACGGCACCTATTTTCAGTATCTTCCACGTATTTTTGGACTCATTGCGGCAACCGGTGACTGGGAGGAAGGAGAACGCTTGCTCAAACGTATTGAGTGGGTTCAAAAGGAATTAGAGGCCCTCAAATTAGTTTATCAAGAAAAGTAATGAAAGCTGCGTCTCCAACAGATAATAAAGATTGCGGAAGGGCGCTCCTTTCTGCCCTCCTCTTAAATGCGATAGCTGCGGGCTTTAAAATGCCAATGCCTACAGACAGTCAGGCATTTCGTAGCTTTCGGGAAACCTTCAACAAAGTTTTTGCAGGGGAGGGGCAGTCTCAACTGCCCGAAGCACTCTCGCTGGCAAAACTTCATACGAATTTAGCTCAAACAGACCTTGATCGCCTAGGGGTGCGTTTCCGTGTTCAGCAAGGAAAGCATTTAGCAGAAAGCAAGCAGACAGAAGAGTGGTGGAAAATGCTAACCGAAGCTGTGCCAAAGTTATCCCAACTCACCAAACTTAATGAGTTGCTTGGCCGGAGGAGGGACAAAGAGAGCGCGGCATGGAGGTTGTTTTTTGCGACCAGGCCTCTTGGGAGCGTTGAGATTAACTTGTTCGATCCCAAAACGCAACATGAGTTGCAACGGCTCTGCAAATGGCTGGAAGTTGTTGGTGGGCGTCATTGCCGTGCCTCCGAATTATCATCCACTCCACAGAATGAAACGATAGTTGTCGGGTGGGAAGATGCCCCCATTCAACCTCTGGTAGCGATTACAAGCTATAGAACAGAACTCCACAGTTGGAATCAACGAGTCATGGGCAAGCCGGATCTCCGTAAAGAGCGTTTAAGCAAGCTTTCAGCGATTGTAAGGAGCGTTTGCCAGTTGATTCCGCGGCCTCATTATGTCGTCTTCCCAGAGCTTTCCATCCCGCGGGAATGGATTGTAGAAGTTGCGTTAGCGTTCCACCGTTCTGGCATCTCGTTAATCGCCGGCGTCGAGTACGAGATCGATATCTCCAAAAAATACAGAAAATGTCACAATCCAGCCTTTATGTTTTTGCGATCCACAGATCTCGGATATAACCAACTCCGTCTAATTAGGCAAGACAAAACGCTTCCAGCAATAGAAGAAGAGAGTGAACTTCGGCGAATAAGTAATCTCGAGCTTGCGCCCAAATCCCCCTTCGATTTCAAGTATATTACGAGACCTCACACCCCCCGACCTGTTTTCCAACACGGGAACTTCTACTTTGGGGTGTTGATTTGCAATGAATTGACTAACATCGATTACCGATCCTCTTTTCGAGGGAAAATTGATGGCCTTTTTGTTCTAGAATGGAACAAAGATCTTAAAACTTTTTCGCCTCTTGTCGAATCCGCGGCCAACGATGTTCATTGTTTTATAATTCAGGTTAACAATCGAGAGTATGGTGATAGCAGAATCCGTGTTCCTGCAAAAGACGAGTGGAAACGCGACGTTGTACGTCTCCAAGGCGGTGAGAATGATTATGCCGTCGTTGGGAAACTCGATATTCTCGAACTGAGAATGTTTCAATCTCACTACCGCTCGGCAGTAGGTAAAAATGCAAAGTTCAAACCAGTGCCGACTGGTTTCCTAATTTCACCCTCACGGAGCCAAAATTATTCGCTCTATGAGGAGTGAGCCCCGCCGTTTTGAAGGGTTAGGGTGCCCCTTTTTTTTGGGCCGCATTTGTATCAGGACTCCCATAGCCAATCCCATTATTTAGAGGTGGTCCGCATAGCGGAGCCAGTGATTGCTGGAAATAAGTTAGCCCGGCGGGGGCCATGGGGTTTGGTCATGGTTAGTGGTTAGAGGTAATGGTTGTCAATGATGGGCCGGGGTAATTCCCGTTTATTGAGGCGTCAGCACCTCATGTTCCCCCCAAACGCCTGCCACGGCGAGCGGTCCGGGGTTTGGGGGCGGATATGAGCATCGTTTCACATCAAATTTCCCCATCGAATATTTAGGCGGCAGTGTTATTGATTGTATCCAATCAAGAGGTCGGCATGGTGCATCAGGTAGGGGTGTCCGGGAGGGATCATGCTTGCAGATCCACAGTGAAAGCCCTCATGAAAATTACACTTTATTCACTCATCAGTTGAGGGATTGGTGCAGAGTCGTGCCGTTTCGAGTAAGAATAAAAAAACATTCGGCTTACTCCAGTGGGACGGATTTGATGGTCTATAATTTATGCTTCTCGAGGAAGATTCGCCGAACGAGGGAGAGGCAGGCTTGGGTCGAGCCAGTGCGAAACTGGTTGGTGACGAGTGTCCAATGAGTGGTGCTGCTCTTATTGTGCAGAGATGGTAATCGCCTGACAGTTGGTGGCCGCTAAAGCAGACAGCGGCCACGTCGTTTTGGTAAGGGTTTTTGTACCACCAAAAACCAAACCTAAGACCAACATGACCGCTGAAAAGAAAGTCGCTCGGCGCAAGCTCAGCCTGCTTCAACTCGCCTCCGAACTCAATAACGTTTCCAAAGCCTGCCAACTCATGGGCTATTCCCGGCAGCAGTTTTACGAGATCAGGCGCAACTTCCAAACCTTTGGCTCCCAGGGGCTTCTCGACCGGATCGCCGGGGCCAAGTCTCCCCATCCCAATCGCCTCCCAAAGGAGATTGAGGAGGCCATTCTCAAGTACTCTCTGGAGTTCCCAACTCATGGCCCCCTACGGGTATCCCAAGAGCTTGCCTTACGCGAGATTCACGTTTCCTCGGGTGGTGTCAGAGGAGTCTGGAAGCGGCATGACCTCTTACGTCTTCTGCGCCTCGAAGAGCACGCTCGGAAGAGCTCCTTCAAGCTCAATGAGCATCAGGTCGCACTCCTTGAACGCTTTGAACCCGAGTTCCGTGAGCGCCACATCGATGCCCCTTTTTCCGGGGCACTGGTGGCCGTCGATACCTTCCACGTCGGGTACCTCAAGGGCGTCGGGCGCATCTATGCTCAAACTGCCATCGATTGCCATTCCCGCTTTGCCTTCGCTCGCCTCTACACCTCGAAGATGCCGCTTACCTCGGTCCATCTACTCAACAATGACGTCCTGCCCTTCTTTGAGGAACACCGCGTCCCCATCAAGGCCATCCTCTCTGACAATGGCCGCGAATTCTGTGGCCGCCCTGACAAGCACCCTTACGAGCTCTTCCTCCAGCTCGAAGACATCCACCACAAAACTACCCAGGTCCGTCGGCCTCAGAGCAACGGATTTCTTGAACGCTTCCATCGCACTCTCTTGGACGAATGCCTCCGCATCCAAGGCCGCAAAACTTGGTTTGAAGACATCCACCAGCTTCAGACTACCATCGACTCCTTCCTTACTACCTATAACTTCCATCGCCCTCACCAGGGTCGCGGTATGAAGGGCAAAACTCCCTTCGATGCCTTTAACCAAGGCATCCCCAAAAAACAAGACATTGACTCCAAGAAAGCTGCCGCATAATTAATCCCTCAAACCCTCCAAAATGACCCCTTCTGTCAGGTCATTACTGTCTCTGTACATCCGAGGAGATGACATTCCCCAGGTATTTCAGGAACTCTTCTGGATTATCGCGACTTTTGATATGGGGGACATTCAACCGTTCCCGGCTGAAGAACATCGGAGAGAAATCAATTCGCCTACGATCCTTCCCAGCAACAATCTTCACCATGCAGTCTTGAGCGTGCAGAATGGATGATTTCTGGCATGGAAGAAAATGACACTCCGAAGCACCAAACTGGATGAAGGACTTGAGGAAGCCAGAAGTCCGCTTGGTCATCACTTTCTCCTGAAGTCGGGGATCATCAAGGTCCGTAGCTAAACGCTTCCAATACCGTGCAGCCACTCCAAGTAGTCGCTCTTGAGAGATGCTATTCCAAAGCCCTGTGGTGGACTGGTACTGATAAAATTTACGGGTGGATTCGTCGTATGCGATTCTATCCGTTAGGAAGAACTTTTCGGCATGATGGGGAACGTTCAGCTCGATATTTTTCCCACGTATCCAATGGGATGCCCCATGTTTTTCGGTGAGGTAGAAATCCAAGTAAGCTGAAGGGACTTCTCCAAGGTCCAAGGTTTCTTGTAGCTTGGAACTTAACTCGGTGAACCACTCTACGGCTGCATTGGTCGCTTCTGTCGTACCAGCAAGGTTGTCGTCAAAGTCCATGTGATTCGAAAAAGACGGAATCATCTCAGGGTATGCGTACAAACACACCACCATGTACGGGAGAGCTTCAAAAGAAAACAGCCCTTCAAAGTCGTCCACTTGAGGAAGGGGATACTGTTCGAGAAACTTGGAAGGAGGGTCAATTTTCAAGACCTTCCAAGGGGCAGTAGAAATAGTAGGGGGAGACTCCATCAAATGTGAAATTTATTTCAAATACTGGTTACGCTGGGTATCCCGATTTGAGATACTAGAACGTGCGGTACTCAACGCTCATTCAAGCCCGGAGAGGGGCAGCAAGAATTGAGGACGCCGAGCTTATACTCGGTGGCCCCAAGGTGCTGGAGCTTGTCCGCAAGGCTGGATGGTTGACCCCCATCGTGGAAAGGCACCGTCTTACTCTTTTTGACTACGAGGAGTGCCTTGCCTGTTGGCAGAGAATTATAATCGAAGGCTACGAATCCTTGGAGGAAGCCGCCAAAGGCTAACACCCTCATGCACCCTGTTTTGAGGGTTCCTTTTTTTCCTCCTCCATTTTCTTCGCCCAAACCGAACAAACCTTCTTTTCAGGCTCTTTTTTACCTCGCAGGAGTTCGATGTCCTCATCCCCGGCTTGCAGGTGGGCGTAGTGCTTTGCAGCAGTTTTTTCCGTGTCACCAAGCCACTTGGCAATCTTGTAAAGGCTCACCCCAGCACTTGCCAGCAGGGAGGCAAAGGTATGCCGCATAATATGGGGCGTCACCCATGACAGGTCGTTTTTAGGTTTCATCTGCTTGCCTGCCCATTCCATGAAAACTTCGTAAGGATGCTCAAAATCGTACCGATAATCGGCTTTGAGACGCTGGACTTCAGGAGCAATGCACCAAGTTCCCTTCATGGGATACTTCTTCAGGAAGGTCAGGAAGGTACTTGAAAGGGGAATGTGCCGCTTTTCACGATCCTTTGGCCGAAAGGTGGGAGTTTCAGCAACTCTCACCGTTTTGCCTTCAATATCAAACCATGAGGGCCGAGCTTCGATGATCTCATTCTTTCTAAGACCGGCTTCAAAACCGGCATGGAGTACAAAAGCAATCCACCGTGCCCTTTCTTCATCCAAAACCTCTTTTGGAATCATCTGGACGAGCTTGAGAAGCTCATCACGCAATCCGGGAGAGCAGAACTTTTCCCGGATCGACGCATGAAGATCCAATTTGGCCATTTTAAGGCCATCTACGGGATTTTGGGCCTCCTCCTTCAACCACCTGAAAAAAGGGCTTAAAGCGGACGTGACGTAACCCTGTACCGTGGATTCTTGGAGGCTCTTCCTCTGGTCGTAGTAAAAATCACTCACGTGAGCAGGAGTTACCTTATTCACGGAAGTCACCCCCTTACTTTCTACCCACCTCTGGAATTTTTTTAGAACCGTCGTTCTCTGGGGAGCAGTGAACCGGGAATATTCGTTGTGGTTGACCTTATAAGCGATGAACGCCGCAATCTCCGTGTCAAAGGCTTCGGGAAGGCCAAGTTCAGGCGCATCCACCAGTTGCAGGCATTTAATTGCCGCTTCATTGGCATCTCTGGTTTCTAGGGCAACCGTGCGCCTCACTCCATCCCTCATGCGGGAAAAATACCAGTTACCGTTTTTATGCTGCCAGAGGCCACGGATTTTTGGAGCGGCACCGTTCGATTTGCCAACTTTTTTGCCAACCGGGGGAGTCGTCGTTGCCATGAAAGTAGGTTGGCAAAACGGTTGGCAAATTGCAATCCTACAGAGGGCTATGGGGGCCTATACGGGGCCAAGGGCCTTTTAGAGAAGCGGCTTCACTTTCTCTGTAAGTGCCTCGAAATGAGGGCTTTAAGATGGTGCGCGATACAGGGTTTGAACCTGTGACCCCTACCGTGTCAAGGTAGTGCTCTACCGCTGAGCTAACCGCGCAATTCCTTTCTGATCAAGCTGAAGGCCGAGGTCCTTCAAGCTATTCTGATCATGTCGGCGAGGAGATGATTCCCTTCGCTGACTGGGTTTTAAGGAATAAGGGAAAATCCTGTTTCAGGCAATGCTTTTGTTTGAGAGAACTGAATTTTTTTCAACTTTCTCACGCCTTGCCGGTTCCCCAGCGGCGGTGGAGCCACCGTTCCCACGGAGAAAAGAGGATTTTATCTGCCAGCAGCCCAATGACGACAATCACCAGCATGATTCCCAATACCTGATTCATGGCGTTCAATTCCCGACCGTAGTGGAGGAGTTGACCGAGGCCGAAGCCGGTCAGGATCGTCACGTAAATCTCGGCAGCCATCAATGAACGCCAGGCAAAAGCCCATCCCTGCTTCATGCCGCTGACAATAAACGGAGCAGACGCCGGGAGGATCACGTGCGTCCATGTGTAAAATTGCCGAGCCCCCATCGTGCGGGCAGCTCTCGCAAAAATCGGCGGGACGTTGCGCACGCCGTTATCCGTTGCAATAATGACCGACCAGAGCGTCCCCATGACGACGACAAAAAGCATCGACGCTTCGGTTTGTCCAAACCAAATCATCGCAATCGGCACCCAGCAAACACTCGGCAGCGTTTGCAGGCCGAGAGAAAGAACGCCCAGCGTATCTTCCATAAACTTAAACCGCGCCACTAGCAGTCCGAGCGGCAGCCCGAGGGCAATCCCGATGAAATAGCCGATGAGCAAGCGTCGCATCGTCACACCAATCGCGGAGAGGAGCGAGCCATCAGCCGCTGCTGCTTTGAGGTAGCTCATCACCTCAGTAGGAGGCGGCAACTGGTGGGGACTCCAGAGCCCGGCCCGGACTACGAGATGCCATGCCACGACCAGAAGGGCGAAGAAAATGAAGGAGGAGAGAAAGCGTTTCATCAGAAAAAATCTTATTCTTCAGCGTTGGCGTGGACGTATCCCTTGAGGGCACGCGTGATCTTGCTGGAGTAACCAGCCAGTTCCACGCTGTTGATGTCCCGGGGCCGGGGCAGATCAACGGCAAACTCCTCTCTGATCCGACCCGGATGCGGTGAGAAGAGGACCACGCGATTACCCAGACACGCCGCTTCCCGCACGTTGTGGGTGACGAAAATAATCGTCTTTTTGCGTTCAGACCAAATTTTCTGAATGTCGCCGTAGAGTTGTTCGCGTGTCAGGGCGTCGAGCGCCGCGAACGGTTCGTCCATCAGGAGGACGCGAGGATTGGGGGCGAGCGAACGAGCCAGCGCCACCCGCTGTTTCATGCCGCCGGAAAGCTCGTGAATATTTGCATGAACGAACTTCTCCAAACCGACCAGATGGAGGTAAAACCGGGCGACTTCGCGCCGTTCTTTGTCATTGAGATTCGGCTTGAGGCGCAAGCCAAAGAGGACGTTTCCCAGCACGTCGAGCCATGGAAAGAGGGCCGATTCCTGAAACATCACCATGCGATCCCGCCCCGGCTCGGTGATCGGATCGCCATCCATGAGCGCGACTCCCTGATCGGGAACTTCCAGTCCCGCGATAATGTTGAGCAGCGTCGATTTCCCACATCCGCTTGGGCCAACCAGACAGATGAAATCTCCCTCCTCAATCTGAAGAGTCACCTTATCAAGCGCGTGGACTTTACCACGTTGCGTCTGGAACGTCTTGCTGACGTTCTCAATGGAAAGTTTGGCCGGAATGGCGGCTTCGAGTTCGTCTGAAAGCGTCATAGGAAGGCGGAGAAATTCTTCAGGGTTGGAGCAAGAGCAGCTTGAGATCAGGGACTTCTGTCAGAAACCCCGCTTCCCGGGCATGATTGACGTAAGTCTGCAAATTGACGGTGTTGACCTCGCCCGTGAGGATGATCCGGGGCCACGCAGCGGCGATGAGCGCGGGGTCGATCTTACTGCGGGTGATCGCCTCAAGCTCGGCAATGACCAACCGTTGGGCTTCTTCCGGGTTCTCCTTGATCCATTGAGTCAGCTCCTGATGCGCCGTGACCACTTTTTTAAGCACTTCCGGGTTGGTTTTGGCGAAACGCGAGCTGGAGGCGAGCACCGTCGTCACCGCGTCCTTCTCCTCCACAAGTACTTTCCCCCCGGCCTCCCGCTCGAGCCGGGAGACCCATGGCTCCACGGTCCAGACCCCATCGACGCGCTTGTTGGAAAAAAGATTGAGCTGATCGGGGTTCGCGGTTGGGACCACGTGCGCGTCGCCTCCTAGTTGGGTGATTTTAAGGCCGCCCGCCTTGAGCCACGCCCGTGCGGCAACATCCTGCGTGTTTCCTAACTGCGGGGTGGCGATCCGCTTGCCGCGAAAATCGGCAGCGGTTTTCAGCGGGGAATCACCCGCGATCACCAGCGCCGCTCCGCCATCTGCCGCCCCGGCGACAATGCGAACCTCCTCCCCTTTGGAGCGGGCGAAGGCGTTGATCGCCGGGCTCGGGCCGACGTAGGTGAGGTCGATGCTCCCGGCAAAGAAGGCTTCCATGGCGCTAGGGCCTGCATTGTAAACAAACCAGTCGATCCGGGTATCGGCTCCAAGGCGTTCCTCGAACCATCCCTTTCCCTGTCGGGAGAGTTGATGGGCGACCAGCGCCTGAACATGGGTGACATTCGGGAAATGGCCGATCCTAAGATGCGTTCCCGTCTCGGGTGTGGACGGTTGGCCACTCCTGAGACTCCAGAACGTAGCAGCGACCAGAGCGATCAGGAAGGCAACGACAAGAAGTGGTTTCATAAAAAAAGAAATGGGTAAAGGTGATGGGGAAAAGCTTTCTCTCCCTCACGGAAAAGAACGCTTCGAGCCCCGTAGGTGAGGGGGCTTTTTCCTCATCTAAAGAGGTGAAGGCGGCGGGGGAGGCGGGGAAAGGTCGGTTTTTCGCTTGCCGCGTCGAGGGGCCGGTTTCTCCGGGGGGAGGGGGTAGGCGGGGGGAGGGGTAGCCTCCTCGGTTTGCGCCCGTTTCTTACGGGGAGCACGACTGGCCAATGCTCCATCATCCACCGGCGGACGGCTCAGAAGGGAGTCGATAAACGGGATGGAAGGGTGATTGCGTCGGATCTTGCGCATGGTCATCTCCACCGTATCTGCCAAAGTAAAGCGGTCGAGAATGTTGGCGATGGCGTTACGGACGTCGTGCATGAGCATCCGCAGGCCGCAATGTTCTTCATCGGGGCAGGTACATCGCTCATAAGCCGTCTGGCTGACACACGCCACCGGTGCCAACGGCCCGTCGATCAAACGGATCACCTGTCCGAAGCGAATCCGTTCCGCAGGCATCAGGAGGTAATAGCCACCGAGTTTGCCCCGTTTGCTGTCGATATAGCCGGCCTCCTTGAGCTGCATGAGGATCTGTTCGAGGAACTTGATCGGCAGGCGCTCCTTCTCGGCAAGCTCCCCGATTTGCACCAGAGGGCGCCCGAGATCGTGCGCGATCCCGATATCAATCAGGGCGCGAAGAGCGTATTCACCTCGTTTGGAGAGCTTCATCGGCGGGGTTGGCGGCTAAAAGAAAAAGAAAGCCTACCGGATCGACCCGCGTCGACGCAATCCCTTTCGTTTTAGTCGCCATTCAAAAACGAGGCATTTTCTGGATAACCGCCATCCGTCGCCCCTTCGGCCTTGAGGCTCAGGCGCGATGCGCGGCGTGCGCTGCGGCCACCAGTCGTTCCGCTCGCAGGGTGATCTCCCCCATGTCACGTCGCGCCAGCAGAGCGCCATCCAATAAGGCTGACCCGACAGCCACCGCCGCGCACCCGGCCTGTAAGTAAGCTCCGATATTTTCGATGGAAACGCCCCCGGTCGGGATGAGCCGGAGTTGAGGCATCGGTGCTCGCAGTTCCTTCATATAAACCGGACCGAGCGCCGTGGCCGGGAAGAGTTTGATGAAGTCAGCCCCGGCTTCATGCGCCAGCCATGCCTCCGTCGGGGTGAAGGCACCGCTGATGATCGGGCGCTTCCACTGGTTACAGAGGGCGATGACTTCCGGACGGGAGATCGGCGTGACGACGAAATCAACCCCACTCTCCAGCGCCTCGCGGCAACCGGTTTCATCCAGCACCGTACCGACCCCAAGTGCCATTTCCGTACCAACGCGCTCTCGAATAGCCTTGAGCGTCTGTAACGCCCCGGGCGTGTTCATGGTGATCTCCAGCGCCCGGACACCGCCAGCCAGCAACGCCTCGGCAGCGTCGACCAAAGGTGAGGGATCGTTCGTGCGGATAATCGTGATGATCCCCGGTTCCAGCAACCGCTTCTCAATTTCAGCTTTTTCCATGTGAAGGATGCTGATACCTCCCAAGCGGGAGCGAAAGCAATCCTCCATAACGGAAAAAACGCTACGGTTGAGGCGGGTTTGAGTCGGCGCGAAGGAGTGCTTCGAGGTCGCCCACCGTCGGGATCTTTCCCTCCGGGGAGAGGTAGAGGCGGACTTGATCCATCCAACCGTGGAAGGCTCGTATCCGGTGAGCGTTCCCGAGAAGAAGTGGAGCGGAAAAGGAGGGGAGGGCAGCGAGATCGAGCGCCCGCTCTCCGTAAGGGAAGAGCGTTTCATCGCCCCGCCGGGCCGCGTAGAGCCGGGCCATCCCTTCCCGTCCGCTCCAACTGACCACAATCCAGTGCCATTCCCCGTCGTCAAGATCGGGCACCACTGCGGGAAAGAGGAGTTGATGCTCCACACCCCCCGGCAGCGCGAGGATCAGGGAGAAGCGCCCTTCCCGGTAACGAAGCTCCACGCCGCCTCCATCGCCACGCCAGAAGAGAAGCCGCGCCTGATTGCTATGAGAAGAGGTATCAACGGCCCGCACCCATGCGCTTACGATCAGCCCTTGGACCTCCGGGGCTTCCACGGCTTCGCTGGAGATAGCGACACCCCCGGGGCCTCCCATCTCCGTGTTGCCTAGTGGTGCCAGCGCACGGTCTTCGGCCGCGCCGCTGAGACCACCGGTGGCCAGCCGCATCTCCTGAAGCCTTAGAACAATCGGGGTGCTTCCACTCCCCTGAATCTCGTTCCCTCCATCAAAAGAGAACTGCGCAAACGGTTCGTGCGGGAGCAGTTCCGCGAAGGCTAGTGACGTCAGAGCGATGCCCGTCAGCGCCAAGCACCACGGCTGGACTCGGTGAGCCATCACTTCGCTTTCTTTTTCTTCTTCTTTGCTTCCAGATAAGCTTCCGTTGCCCCGGGGATGTGGCGTAACCGCCGTTCGCCCTCTTCGGTCGGAAGGGAGATCGCGACCGGATTGTCAGCGAAGGCAATCCGGTTGTAGCCATAGAAAGGCCCCTTGCCCTGATGGAAGCGTTTGGCATCCTCCATATTGGTACGCAACTCGATGTCAAGATTGCCGACTCCTTCGCCTTTGCCTTCATTGCCGACGGCAACTGCAAAAAGCGCTTTCCCATCGGTCGAACTAAGATGAACCTGCCGTGCGTTAATGTTCCCTGCGATCTTATCGGGATAGTAGGCATCGCTCCAGTGCAAGGTCGGACCGCTCCAGACCACCAAGCCACTTCCTTCCTTTGGCTTTTCGCTTCCGCTCTGGTTGGGATTAAAGATGTAGAGACCGTTGATGTAGATCTGCAAATTGGCGGAGCTACAGGAGAATCCGTTCATCTTAGGGTTGAGGACCGTGCAATTCTCGATGACCATCACCCCAGCACAATCGCTCGGGCCGGTGCCGATGCTAAAGCCGCGCTTGTCCTCTTCGCTAATGCAGTTGCGAAAAGTGACGACGACCGGTTGCTCCTGCCCCCCGTTGCGGGTCAGGACGTAGCCGGAACTGGCGTTGCGATACGTGCGACAATCCTCAAAGGTAACGTTCTGAATCATCTCCCCGGGGAGGTTTGGCTCGACGTCGACCCCTGCCTGCGGCAGCGTTCCGTTGGTGTTGGAGAAGATGCATTGCTTGAAGAAGAGATCGCGCCCGGCGATGATCGAGCAGGCATTGCGCCGATGGTTGTCAAAGATGCACCGTTCGACAAAGAGTTGCTCCGTCGTTCCGGTGACATAGATCCCGTCGCCCCAGCAATCGCTAACCTTCAGATCGCGCAGGGTGACCTCTTTGGCGTTCTCCACGCGAATGCCAAAGCCCCACTCGCCCTTCTCTCCGAGATGTGCCTCGCGCTCCCCCCGGATCTCTCCCCCTTCGACGCTGATCTTCTCCACATCCTTGATCAACAAAATTGCATAGGTATCCTTAGCGGTCGGGAGAGCGGAGAGGATCGCTCCGCGATCGAGGCGCAAGCTGGTATGGCTGGCCACGGTAAGGCCATACTGGCCATCGACATTGATCGCGTACGTCCCCGGGTTAAAGCGGACCACGGCTGCACCGGAGGCGAGCGCCTTGCGGCAAGCTTCCGTATCGTCCTTGCCTTCGATTTTGGCCCACCATTGCGGGCGCACTTCTCCCGGGTAGCGATCGCCAAAGCGGACCTCCCCTTTGCCGCTGAAAATTGGCTCCTGCCCGATGACGGTGAGGCTCCCTTCAATCGTCAAAGTCGCCCCTTCATCAACTTCCCAACGGGCACCGGGTTGGAGAACGAGGTGAAGATGCGCCGGGATGGTCACTGACTGGCTTACTTTCCAGATGCCGGGAGCGAGGGGTAGCTGGCCGGGTTGTTTCGCACGCTCCTTGAGTTCTTTGAGCAGGGCCGCCGGTTCGTGAACGGGTGTGGCGCAGAGTGGGGAACAGGTGAGCAGGAGCAGGCAGCTACTCGTTAACAGGGAAGAGGTATTCATGGAAATCATTAGAGAGAAGCAACGCGACGACGACGCCAGTGGATGAAAAGGAGTACCCCTCCAGCACCGATGAAGAGGGAAACATGAGGTTCGGGAACATTCAACGCTTCGTAGTGAGCGTTGACCGTTGCGGCATCAAGAACGCGGTTATAGATGGCGATGTCCGCCATCTGTCCGAGGGTAGAAAGGCTAGGTGAGCGGTAATGGTCACCGAACATAAAAGCGCCGTCGACGGTTTTGTTGACGCCGCTCGCCGTGAGAACCTGCACCCCATCAATGTAGAGGCGCAGATCATCACTTGCATAGTTAAAGGTCATGACGACATGTCGCCAGATTTCTTTGGGAAAAACGGTGTCGGTGATTGGGGCGGCAGCGGAGGAGCGTGCAAGGAGGTATTTCCCTGTATTGGCGGGATTGCTCGTTCCGGAAACTCCGATTTCGATGACGTTGACCGAGGAGTTGGCGCTCCCTTTGGCGAAAACGTAGTTTGGATTGATTTGAGTGCGTAGATCCTTGAAAAGAAACTCAACGGAGAAACTTGCGTTGGCTAGTGTTGGAATCACAACGCTCAGGTTGCTGCCTGCCACCCCTTTGAATCCAATAGCCGGATCGTTCGTTCCGTTAAAAACCGGTGCGGTTTGATTGAGGAGAACGTCGTTGTAAGTCGCTTGATAAACCCCCGGGTTTGCCGAGTTCTCCGCCACCGTGCCGGAGGTCTCCAGCAGGCGGTAGAGGGCAATCGGGTTGTCATCGAGCACCTTTTGCACATAGACCGAGGCCGAGGCATTGATGGAGTGAAGGGAGAAAAGCGCGATCCCCGCTATCGCGCCCAGCAGGCGTCGGCAGCGGTTGGTGCTCGGGATAAGGGCATAGGGTGCCACCAGATTTTGATCTCTGTTTTTCATAACTGAACTAGATGGATGGGTTGGGGTGGAGGAGAGGTGTGCCGGTGACCACCGCGGTGGTGCTCCTTATGAGAGATGGAACTTAGTTCATGGCACGAAGTTCCACCCCATCAGATTGATCGGTTTCTCAGGAGAGACATGGCCATCGAGCCAAAGGATGTTGGCCAACCCGCGATGAATGCCACCGATGCGCGTCCGGCTGTTGGCCCCGAGGCCCCAGCCGCTGTCGGGGACGCTGTCGGCAATCCAGAAGATGATCGAAGGTTTGGGAAACTCAATGATTCGGCGTGGTGGGTTTCCGCCGGAGGAGGTCGGCATGACGCTGTAGTTGGCGACATAGGGAAATCCCAGTTTATTACCAATTCCGGTGCCATTGATGGAGGTCGGCATTGAGGGGCGGCGTTGCTCCGGGCAAACGACGAGCTCCGCCATCGCTTCCCGACCGCCGACATAAGCGACCGGGCTAACATCAAGATATTGATTGGCCGTTGGCGTGTACCAGTAGGAGGTCCAGAGCGTCCATCCTTTGCCGGAATTGGCGGGGGGGAGCCGCATATCGTTATCCTGAATATAGCGGTGAAGCGCTTGCCCGATGGTGCGTAGGTTTGAAGTGCATTTGGCCTGCCGGGTCGAGCGGAGCGCCGCCTGCACCCCTCCCAGAAGCAGTAATGCCAGAACCGCCATGACCAGCATCACCACGATCATCTCTAATAGAGAGAAGGCTCCCTGCCGCCTTCCGATCGCTACGATCGATTGGCTCTCCCGGTTGGGCGGGAAGCGGAGCGGGATTTGGCTGGGGGGGAGAAGCCCTTTCATGATGGTGAAAGCTTACTCCCCTCTCTGTCGCCAATCTTGTGAGAATTTGACTAAAACCTGTGGTATTTTGACTTTTGAGGCAGAAATTGGGCGCAAGAGGCGCTGCCTTAATTTCACAATTCGTGAACATGCCCTAATCAGTAGAACGCAAAAAAGGGCAACCGGATTGACCAGTTGCCCTTTCTTTGGAAAGCAGATTCTCTTAACCGAAGAAGGTCTTGAAGAAAATCGGGATCACAAGGATCGCGACAATGTTGACCACTTTGATCATCGGGTTGATCGCCGGGCCGGAGGTGTCCTTGTAAGGATCGCCAACGGTATCACCAGTGACAGAGGCCGCGTGAGCGGGGGAGTGTTTCCCACCGTGGTTACCTTCTTCAATGTACTTCTTGGCGTTGTCCCATGCGCCGCCGCTGGAGGTCATCGCGATGGCGAGGAAGAGGCCGGTGACAATCGTCCCGAGCAGCACGCCGCCGAGGGCGACTGGTCCGAGCCATGGGATTGCCGCAACCAGCACCACGACCAGCACCGGCAGGAGCGCCGGGATGATCATCTCGCGCAGAGCCGCCTTGGTGACAATATCAACGCAAACACCGTAGTCAGGCGTGTCGGTTCCTTTGAGGATGCCCGGCTTGGCGCTCAGCTGGCGGCGCACTTCCACGACGACCGCCCCTGCGGCCTTGCCGACCGCATCCATGCTGAAGGCTGCAAAGAGGTACGGCAAGCAACCACCAATAAAGAGGCCGATGATGACTTTGGGATCTTGCAGGGAGAACTCAAAAGCTTCCTGCACCCGCGCCTTGTCGATGCCGAGCTTCTCGAAATAGAGGTAAAGCTCTTCCACATACGAACCGAAGAGCACCAGCGCCGCGAGACCGGCGGAGGCGATGGCGTACCCCTTGGTGACCGCCTTCATCGTGTTGCCAACCGCGTCGAGTTCGTCGGTGATCTGCCGGACTTCCTTGGGCAGTTCGCTCATGACCGCGATGCCGCCTGCGTTGTCGGTGATCGGCCCGAACGCATCGAGCGAGATGATGATCCCGGCCATGGAGAGCATGCTCATCACCGCGACGGCAATCCCGTAAAGACCCCCGAAGTGGAAGCTGAAGATAATCGCCAGACCGATGAAGATCACCGGGAGGACCGTGGCGTGCTGACCGATCGCCAGACCGGCGATGATGTTGGTGGCATGGCCGGTTTCCGATGCCTTGGCGATCTTGCGCACCGGCGCGTAGCTCGTCGAGGTGTAGTAGTTGGTGATCAGGACGATCACACCGGTCATCAGGAGACCGATGATGGCCGTGAAGTAAATCTGCGTGGCCGAGTAGCTATTCTCCCCGACGACGAGCGGCTGGGGAAAGAGGTGTTGTGTCGCCGGCCAGAAGAGAACGGCCGAGAGGAGCGCACTGCAAAGGACCGACCCCATGAGCACATTGCCGGGAGCCGCTTTGCTGACGCGGACAAAAAGGATACCGACGATCGCCGTCAGCACCGAGATGCCGCCAAGGACGAAAGGATAGACGATTGCCGCCGGGACATTCCCGAGGGTGAAGGCAGCGATGAGCACCGCGCCGATCAGGCTGACCGCGTAAGTCTCGAAAACGTCCGCTGCCATCCCGGCACAGTCGCCAACGTTATCACCGACGTTATCGGCGATCGTCGCCGGGTTACGGGGATCATCTTCATCGAGATTGCTCTCGATCTTGCCAACGAGATCCGCACCGACGTCGGCTGCCTTCGTATAGATCCCGCCGCCGAGACGGGCAAAGACGCTGATCAGGCTCGAACCGAGCGCCAGACCAACGAGGCTGGTGACCGCCGCTTCCTGACCGATAAAACGGAGCGCAATGAGATAGTAAGCGCCGACAGAGAGCAGTGCGAGGGCCACCACGAGCAGCCCCGTGACCGCTCCGCCGTTGAAGGCGACGCGCAGCGCCGAGTGGCGATCTTTGGTTGCCGCTTGTGCCGTACGGGTATTGGCGAGAACGGCGATGCGCATCCCGATATAACCGGAGACAAGCGAACAGACCGCGCCGATCACGAAACCGATCGCCGTCGGCCAATCTTTGAAGAAGCCAACGAGCAGGAAGATCACCAGCGCAATGACGCTGATGCTCTGCACCTGACGGCTTAGATACGCTTTAGCGCCCTCTTCAACGGCACCGGCGATCTGGCGCATTCGCTCGTTGCCGGGCGAGGAGGCGATGATGGTGTAAATCAGGTAAATCGCGAAAGCGAGGCCGGCGGCGGCGCAAACCATCGAGAGCACAATACCTGAATCAGACAGGAGGGAGGCGATCGGCATGGATCAGAGCAATAGGGTTGGGGCGTTAAAAAAGAAGGGCGGCCATACGGCGCAGGAATACCCCTTGCCTTATGCACCGTCCTTTGAGGAATGGGGCGAAGTGTAGAACTTTTGGGCCGACAGGCAACGTTTTCGTTACACGAATTTTACAAAGCGTTTTTATGTGCCACCAGCCGGGTCAGGATCGCCTTCTGGACGTGGAGCCGGTTTTCCGCTTGGGTAAAGATCGTTTCGGCGTGGGCTTCGAGCACTGGCCCGGAGATTTCCTTGCCGCGATAGGCTGGCAGGCAGTGCATCACGAGCGCGCCCGGTTTCGCCTTTTTGAGCAACGTCTCGTTGATCTGGTAGCCGCCGAACTGGGCATGGCGGTATTCAGATTCCTTTTCCATCCCCATGCTCACCCAGACGTCGGTGTAAAGGAGATCGGCTCCTTCCGCCGCTTCAAGCGGGTCGGTGTGAATGGTAATATTCGGGGCGTTGACCCGCTTCATCAGTTCGGGGGAAGGCTGGAAGGCCGTCGGCGCACCAATGCGCAGCTTGAAGCCGAGACGCGCCGCCGCCCAGATCCACGAGATCGGGACATTGCAGGCACCATCCCCGATGAAAGCGACGGTTTTATTCTGATATCCGCCCATCAATTCCTGCATCGTGAAGAGATCGGCGAGGATCTGGCAGGGGTGCTCCGCATCGGTGAGCGCATTGATGGTCGGCACCTTGCTATAGAGGGCAAACGCTTCCACGTCGCTTTGGGCAAACGTACGGATCACTGCCCCGTGGACCATCCGACCGAGCACCCGCGCGGTATCCTCGATCGGCTCTCCGCGCCCGAGCTGGATGTCGTTGGCGTTGAGGAAAAGGACACTCCCGCCCAGTTCCCGGATGCCGACTTCAAAGCTGACGCGGGTTCGTGTGGAAGATTTGCTGAAAATGAGCGCCCACGACTGGTTTTGCAATGGCTTGGCCTCATCCGGTTGGCCCCGGTGGGCTTTGATCGTCCGGGTGAGGTCGAGGATCGCCTCAATCTCACTGGCGGTGAGCGCTTCAATAGAGAGCAAATGCTTCATAATCGGAAAAAAGGGAGGTTAACTGCTGGAGTTGAGCACGGTGGAAAGGAGGTGAACGGCTTCGTCGATCTCTTCGCGGCGGACATTAAGCGGCGGCAGCCAGCGGAGGGCATGGGTGCCGCTCGGGATAGAGAGCAACCCCGCTGCGTGAAGTTTCGGCAAGAGGGTGGGGATCGGAGCGGAGCCGTCGGCGAGCGGATGAAGTTCAACCCCAAGCATCAGCCCGACACCGCGCACCTCTTTGATCTGCGGGGCGTTGAGCGCACGGAGCGCCTCCTGAGCGTAGGCCCCCAATTCCCGGGCGCGTGCCAGCAACCCCTCCTCCTCCACAATGGAGAGGACCGTGTTGGCCACCGCACAGGCGAGCGGGGTGCCACCAAAGGTCGACCCGTGCGAACCGGCGCCGAGGAGGTTGGCGAGCGAGATGGTCTCCCCGCTTTTGAGCGAAATTTCACGGTCACGCACCCAGAACGCCCCCATCGGGAACCCTCCAGCGATCCCCTTGGCCCAACTGATGGCATCAGGGAGAAGCTCCCCGCCTTCAATCAGCGTGCGCCAGGCGCACCAGTCGCCCGTCCGCCCGAGGCCGCATTGCACCTCATCAAACATGAGAAGCAAGCCGTGTTCATCGCACACCTGTCGCAATGTCTTGAGGAACGCAGCGCTGGCGGGGCGGATGCCGATCTCGCCCTGAATCGGTTCGAGAAGGATCGCTGCCGTCTGTGGCCCAACTGCTGCGGCGAGCGCCGGACCGTCATTGAACGGAACCTGCCGGAAACCGGGCGTGAGCGGTTCAAACCCTTTGCGCACTTTCTCCTGCCCCGTGGCGGCGATCCCGGCAAGGGTCCGACCGTGGAAGGAGCCTTCAAAGGTGATCACCTTAAAGCGCTGCGGCGCGTACTCAATCGGCTCGCCGGTGTGGCGGCGCGGCTGGGGGGAGCGGGCTTCGTTCCCATACTTGCGTGCCAGTTTGTAGAGCCCATCGTTGGCTTCCGCCCCGGAGTTGGCAAAGAAGACTTTTCCCGGAACACCAACGGCTTTGACGAGCCGCTGCGCCAGTTCCCCCTGCGGACGGGTGTAATAGAGGTTGGAAGTGTGGATCAACCGACTCCCTTGTTCCTGAAGTGTCTGGACCAGCTTCGGATGGCCATGCCCGATGGAAGAGACCGCGATCCCCGCGCCAAAATCGAGATAACGCCGCCCCTGATCATCCCAGACGTAGCACCCTTCCCCACGCTCCAGCGTCAGGGGAAAGCGCCCGTAGGTCGGGATCACATATTCATCGAAAAGGGAGAGAGTCGTTGGAGCGGTCATGAGGCGACAATTTCAGTTCCGACGCCGGAGTTGGAAAAAATTTCGAGCAGGAGCGAGTGCTGGATGCGCCCATCAATAAAGTGAACCTTCCTCACCCCGGAGCGGATCGCGTTCATCGCCGATTCCACCTTAGGGAGCATTCCCCCTTCGATGATCTCTTCCTTAATGAGCTTGTTGACCCCGTCGATCGTCAGCGTCGGGATGAGCGAATCGGGTTGCTTGGGATCGCGCATGATGCCGAGGACATCGCTCAGATAAATCATCTTCGCTGCTCCGAGGGCGGTCGCAACGGCACCGGCTGCAATATCAGCATTGGTGTTGAGGATCGCCCCCTCTTCGTCACGCGCCAGCGGCGAGATCACCGGGACGGTCTCGCTCTCGATCGCTTCAATGAGCGAGGCCGTATCGACCTCGGTCACTTCGCCGACGAAGCCAAAATCGAGTTCCTCCCCCTTTTCATCAACCCGCTTGGGGAGACGCCGTGCGCGGAAGATCTCCTTACCGGCGATGCCGACGGCCCGCCCGCCAAATTCATTGATCCGCGAGACGATGCGCGGGTTGATCTCCCCGCCGAGGACTTCGTCCACAATACGGATCGATTCCGAGCAGGTCACGCGTAACCCGTTGATGAAACGCGGTTTAAGCCCCGCCTCCCGCATTTTGGCGGAGATTGCCTTCCCACCGCCGTGGATGAGCACCGGGTTGATCCCGACCGCTTCGAGGAAAACAATATCGCGCAGCAGGCGGTCGACCGTCGCTTCGTCCTCCATAGCGCTGCCGCCGTATTTGATGACGAAAAGCTGCCCCCGGTATTTCTGGATGAACGGGAGCGCTTCGATGAGCGATTCACTGCGGGCAAGATGCGAAACAGAGGCCATGTCGGGTGCTGATAAGAAAAGGGGGCAGTGGACTACCTGCGGCTCTTTTTCGCAATCCAAAAATCACGAATACCGCTCCTTCTTTTTACCGCGCATCGGGGTTGGCAGGCGCGATGGAAAACCGGTATCCTCGCCGCTGCACCATGAACTCCGGCTTTTTCGACAAACTCATCGAACGGATCGGGCGGATCGGCCCGGAAGATGTCCAGAACTACCTCACCCGGCTGGCGAGGGAGAAAGGGTTTCTCGAAACCATCTTTAACGCCATTCAGGAAGGGGTCATCGTCACCGACCGCGCGGGCCGGATCAACTATGTCAACGAAGCAGCATGCCGCCTCTTCGGATTCTCCCGGGAGGATTGCCTCGGGCAGTTGATCTCTGAGCGGTTGCGTGGGTTGGACTGGAGTCAGGTCGCCGACGGCGGGGAGAAGGTGATCAGCCGCGACATGGAGGTCTTCTATCCCGAGAACCGTTTCCTGAACTTCTACGTCGTCCCGCTCCATCATGGGGAAGGGGGTGCTTCGGCTCGCAAGAAGCAGCCGGAAATGGAGGGGCACGTCGTGATCCTGCGTGACATCACCGAAACCCGCCGCAGCGTCGAACAAACCCTTGAGAGCGAGCGCCTTTCCGCGCTTACCCTTCTGGCCGCAGGGGTGGCGCACGAAATCGGCAACCCACTCAACTCGCTCCATATCCATCTCCAATTGATGGAGCGGCGCTTGCGTAAACTCCCCGAGGAAGTGCAGGGAAATCTGCGCGAATCGATCGACATCGCACGCGAGGAGATCACCCGGCTCGATTCGATCATCAACCAGTTTCTGCGGGCGATCCGCCCGACGCCGCTGGAAACGCACCCGGAGAATATCAACTCGATCGTGAGCGAATCGGTCGCCTTTCTCGAAGCCGAGATTGCCGATCGCAACATCTTTATCGAGATGGAGTTGCACTCCGAGCTGCCGCTACTGGAGGTCGACCGCAGCCAGATGAAACAGGCGTTTTACAACATCATCAAGAACGCCTTTCAGGCGATGAAAAGCGGTGGCACCCTCTACATTCGCACCGATCGGGATGATACGTTTGTGAACATTCGCTTTTCCGATACCGGCGGCGGAATTTCGCAGGATGATATGAGCAATATCTTCCAACCGTACTATACCACCAAGTCGACCGGCTCCGGGTTGGGACTCCTCATCGTCCGACGGATCGTTCGCGCCCATGGTGGGGAGATCGATCTCATGAGCACGGAGGGGATCGGGCTGACCTTGACGATCCGGCTGCCGTTCTGCGATCATCGCGTCCGCCTGCTCGGACCGCCCACCCCTTCTGCCGAGTAAACCATCATGAACGAATCGAAACGGACGACGCTCGCCTATCTGCTCATCATTCTAGGCGTAGGGGCGGCTATTGTTGCCATGATTCATTATGGCAAAACTCTCCCGGCACCGACAACGCCCCCGGTCGTCCCCACCCAAGCGGCGCTTGCGGCGGATACCACGATCTGGCAGGCGACCTTCTCGGGCCTCCATCGCCACCTTGATTCACCGCTGGGGCATCTTTTCCTGCAACTGCTGGTGATCATCTCGGCAGCACGGTTGATGGGGAAGCTCTTCACCCGCTTTGGCCAACCGGCTGTGGTCGGGGAGATGGCGGCGGGGATTCTGCTAGGCCCCTCGCTGCTCGGTCTGCTGGCCCCGGGAGCTTTCGGTTTTATTTTTCCGGCGGAATCGCTCGGTGCACTTCGGCTTCTGGCGCAGATTGGCGTCTGTCTCTTTATGTTTGCCGTCGGGATGGAGCTTGATGTGCGACAGGTCCGTAACAAGGCCCACGCCGCCGTCTTGGTGAGCCATGCCAGTATCGTTTTCCCGTTCTTCCTCGGCGTCGCGCTCGCCTGCGCCCTTTATACCGGCTTTGCCCCGGCGGGGATCAGTTTCACCCCCTTCGCCCTCTTCATGGGGATCTCCATGAGTATCACCGCCTTCCCGGTGCTCGCCCGGATTTTGCAGGAACGGGGGATGACGCGCGGTTATCTCGGGAGCACGGCGCTCACCTGTGCCGCCGTCGATGACGTCACCGCATGGAGCCTCCTTGCCTTTGTCGTCGCCATCGCCGGCGCGAGCAGTCTCGGGGCGAGCGCGGTCAATTTGCTCCTCGTCGTTCTCTTTATCGCCGCGATGGTTTTTGGCGTGCAACGGGCCTTGCCACGTTGGCTCGGGCAGGCGGAGATGGAAGCGCCGGAACCCTCCAAGGGATTGCTCGCCGTGATTGTCTGTGTCGTTCTCGGCTCCGCCCTGATGACGGAGATGATCGGCATCCATGCCCTCTTCGGCGCTTTTCTCGCCGGGGTGATCATGCCGCATACCGGCAATCTGCGGCATAAACTCAACATCCGCGTGGAGAACTTCAGCACCGTCCTGCTCCTGCCGCTTTTTTTTGCCTTCACCGGGTTGCGCACGCAGATCGGCCTCCTCAATGATCTTGAGAGTTGGCTCATTTGCCTCGGGGTGATCGCCGTCGCCACTCTTGGCAAACTCGGCGGGAGCGCCTTCGCCGCCCGTCTCACCGGGATGAACTGGAGCGACTCCCTCCAACTCGGCGCCTTGATGAACACGCGCGGGTTGATGGAACTGGTCGCCCTCAACATCGGGTATGACCTCGGGATGCTCTCTCCGCGCATCTTCACCATTTTAGTGATCATGGCGCTGGTGACGACCGCGATGACCGGTCCGCTTCTGACCCTTTTCGGTCGACTCGCCCCGGCCCAAGCCGATCTTCCGCTCACCCGGCGCAAAAAAATGGCGTGACTTTCGTCCGGGCCGGGTGCTCACTCAACCTCTCCTTTTACCCATGTTGATCTCCCATCGCGATCCCCGTCTTTCGTGGCCTGGAGCCATCTCCCTTGAACAAACAGAAGCTTACACCCGCCCGTGGCGTCTCCCGTTCGCGCGTCGGGCTCTCTTTGAGAATGATCTTGTCCTACGCGCCCGTACGCAGGCCGGGGTTCGGCTGACCTTCGTGAGCGACACCCGTACGCTCGCCGGACAGATCATCGAGTTCGAGGCCAACCAGAAGCTCGATCTCTACCTCGACCGTAGTTTCTTTGCGAGCGTCAGCCTCGCGGGGGAAGATCGCTTCGAGTTTAGCGATCTGCCGGAAGGGGAGAAGCTCATCGAGCTGTGGTTGCCGCAGCGGGGCGATTTCGCCTTGGAGGAACTGGAGATCGACGACGGAGCCACTCTCACCGAGGCGATCGACGAGCGTCCCCGCTGGATCACTTACGGCAGTTCGATCACGCATTGCGGCGAGGCCGAATCGCCCTCCCAGACTTGGCCAGCGATTGTCGCCCGGGCTCTTGGGGTTAATCATACCAACCTCGGCTATGGTGGGCAGTGTCACCTCGACCCGCTCCTCGCGATGACGATCCGTGATCAACCAGCTGATTTCATTTCGCTGGCTGTCGGGATCAATGTTTACGGGCATAACAGCTTCAATGCCCGCAGTTTTCCAAGCTCGCTCATCGGTTTTGTGGAGATCATCCGCGAAAAGCAACCGACGACCCCCATTGCTCTGATCTCCCCAATCTATAGCTTTGAGCGGGAGACGACTCCTAACGCTGTCGGCTGGACCTTGCGTGACTATCGCGCCTCCGTGCAGGATGTCGCCGCCCGCCTGCGTGAAGCCGGGGATAGCGAACTCTCCTACATCGATGGGCTCGATCTTTACGACGCTTCGCTGGGCCACCTGATGCCCGATCAACTCCACCCCAACGCCGAGGGGTATAAGGCGCTCGGAGCGCGGTTCCTTCTCCACGGAGCACCGACGCTCTTTGGCTCGGCCATCCCGAATGTGGAGGGAAGTCAGATTCGCGCCGTTGAGGGGTTGGCCTGATTTCCGCTTCCCTTATGCCACAACGAGCCAGTTGGGCCAGCGTTGATCTTACCCCGCCGTTGGAAATGCTCCTTGGCGGACGGGCTATGGTCCTGACCGGAGCGGCTTCAGTGACCTCGCGCCTCCTCGGGCAGTTACTTCTGCTTGAGGATAAGGAAGGGGAGCGCCTCCTCCTTGTCTCACTGGATCTCATCGACCTCGACACGGAGGTCGCCGCTCGGTTACGGTGGTCGCTTTGTGCGGCGACCGGGGTTTTGCCGGAGCGGATCATCCTCAACGCCTCGCATACCCACAGCGGGCCGATGACGATCTTCACCCTGCTGGCAACTTCACAACACCGACCTGCTGCACTGGAAATCTGGCTTAAGGAAGGGTTGGAGGTACCGCTGATGGAGGTTGCTTCGCGATTGGAGGAACGGCTCCAGCCGATCGAAGCGCGGGTTAGTTACGGAGCTTCGCTCATCGGGATCAACCGTCGGCAACGGCAACCCGACGGCAGCGTCCAACTGGCTCCAAACCCGGAAGGGGAGATCGCACCTGATCTCCTCGTGCTTGATCTCGTTGCCCCGGCAAGCGGGGAGCGGGCCATCGCCTTCAGCCACGGTTGCCATCCCGTCCTTGACCATGGGTGGGACCCGCAAACGCTCTCTGCCGACTTCCCCGGTGTTGCCCGTGACGCCATCCGGGCCTCACTCGGTCCTGAATCGCTTCACGTCCAGTTTTTTCAGGCCGTGTGTGGCGATGTCCGCCCGCGCATTGTCGCGCAGGGGGAGCGCTTCCGTCCGTCAACGCGGGACGATACCCTTTCTGCCGGCAGGGAGCTTGCTCACGATCTCCTTCAGAGTATGGCACAGGCGCAGCCGCTCTCCCTTGACCTCCGTGCCGCAGAGGCCACCTTCCTGGTGCCTAAGAACCGCGAGGCGTTTCCGGTTGATCCGGCTTATTGGGAGGAGGAGGCACACAATAGTGTCGGAGCGGTTCAGGCTGCCGCGCAATATTGGCACGCCAAAGCGCTGGAGGGCGGGACGCTTCAAAGCCACGCGTTATATCCAATGAGTGCCGGGCTTTTCACGCTCGGCTCCGGGGTTGTTATCGCGTGGATGAGCGGGGAGCCGCTGGTCGGCTGGCAACGCTTTTTGCGGGAGCGCCTCCGGGTTGCTTCGCTCATCCTTTGGGGCAATACCTTCCACGGGGGTGGTGTCTATCTTCCGCTCGATCACCAGCTTGCCGAAGGGGGGTACGAGGTTGAATCGGCCCTTTACTTCGCCCACGGGCCGCAGCCACCCGCTCCCAGTTTGAATCAGAGCGTGGGAGAAGTGTTCGATCAACTGGCCGCTCAGGTGTTATAACACTTGGCAATCGGCCCACGTCAGCGAAAAACGCGCGAGATACTTGCGAAGCCGGTCGGCATCGTTGGCGCTTTTTTTCTGAAGGCGGGAGTGAGCAAAGAGCTTGCGCCCCGCTTCGGACAGATTGGATGAGGCGCGGCAGGTGCGGATCACAACGGCGAGTTGAGGGAGTTCAAATGGATCAATCCCTGCCAGTCTCTCCGGCGGTAGGAGATCATGGAGGAGAGCGGTTTCTTCTCCCTTGGCCGCGGTGCCGCCCCATGCCAGCCGGAGGCGCTCCTGTTCTGCACGGAGGATCGCAAGGGTGATCCGCCCACTCGCCCCGGCGAGGGTAGCCATCCGGGTGACTGAGGCGTTAAGATCGCGGAAGTTGGCACTCCATAATGCCTCCGGGGATTGGGCGAAATCGAGAAAAGCCCGCCGGACCTCTCCGCTCAACGTGATGCGCTGGTTGTTTTTGCGGGCGTAGTTTTCGAGTTCGTAATCGAGGTTAGGCTCAAGATCCTCCGGTCGCTCCCGCAAAGCGGGGAGGCGGAAGGTCCAGAGATTGATCCGGGCCAACAGGTCTTCCCGGAACGTCCCCCGGCGGAGGGCATCGGCGAGGTCGCGGTTGGTCCCGGCGATGAGCTGAAAATCGCTCTGCACCTCGCGATCGGCCCCTAAGGGCAAGAAACGTTTCTCCTCCAGCGCCCGTAACAGCATCGCTTGTTCATCGAGCCCGAGTTCTCCGATCTCATCAAGAAAAAGCACGCCGCCATGAGCCGTCCGCAAAAGGCCATCACGCTCCTTGAGTGCTCCGGTAAAGGCTCCTTTGACATGGCCGAAAAGGGTTGAGATCGCCCCATCACCGCGCAACGTGGCGCAGTTGACCTCGACGAAAGTCCCTTTGACCTGATGCCGCGTTTTCTTTAGCTCAAAGATACGTCGGGCCAGTTGCGATTTCCCGGCCCCGGTCGCTCCCATGATCAGTATCGGCTCGCGGGAGTGGATAGCGACGTGTTCCATCTCTTCAATCAACCGGTTGAAGGCCGGATTACGGGTAGCGATCCCTGATTTGAGGAAGTGGTGCGCTTCCTCCTGTTCGGCATGAAAACGGAGACGCAGGTGGTCGTAGCGCGAGAGATCGAGGTCGACAATGTCATAGCGTCCTTTCGCTGCTCCCTCTCCGGAACGGCCGACCGCTGCTGGCGCACTTTGAATCAAACGGGCCGGGATGTGTCGCGACTCGGCCAAGAGGAAAAGACAGATCTGGGCCACATGAGTTCCCGTCGTGATATGGAGGAGATACTCTTCCTTTTCAGGGTCGAAGGGGTAGGAGCGGGCAAATTCATGCAAGGCGCTATAAACTTCTTCAAAATCCCACGGATCGCGAAACTCGACCTGATGGCCGAGAACCTCCGTTTCTGGTGAAACCGCTCGCAAATCGTCTGTCACAATCCGAGCCAAGGAGGAAAAACGGTGTGGATAGAGGAGTTCAAGGCGGTCGATTGGCAGGTCGTCATGTTGGCAAAGCGAGAGAGTGGGGCGCCAGCTCTTCCAGCGATCCTTCTCTTTGCCGCGATCAAGATTGATGCCCAGGAGACCTATAACGACACGTTTCATGATATACAGAGATAAGCTTTAGATTTAAAAATAAAATCTGGCGAGGGAAAACGATGAAGTAACTAGCGTCGTTAAAGAAAATGAACATCGCAACTATTTGATTATCAGTTGCTTGCATAGCGTTACCGTATTGATCAACCTCTCTGGCACGCCGATTGCAAAGAGGGCAGGAGTCAAACAAAAGGAAAACATCATGACTGAAACACACGAACTGATTCAATCCACCGGGGAGGCAACCGGCTTCCTCCCTGCCCGGGAGGGGAGTGGAACGCCGATCACGGTCATTGGAACCGAAGCGATCCGCCGAACCTTTGATGCGAAATGTATCGAACAGGCCCTCAACACTCGCAGCGCCCCGGGCGTTACTGATCTGGTGCTCAACCCCGATGCGCACTGCGGCTATGGAGCCCCGGTCGGTTGCGCATTGGTTTCTCCAACCCATATCTACCCCGGCCCGGTCGGTGTCGATATTAAGTGTTCCATGAGCCTGTTGCAACTCGACCTCCCCGCTGAAGCGATTGCCGATCGCAGGGTACGCCGGGCGATCATCGAAGCGATCACGGCGCGCATTCCGACAGGTGCCGGTCGCGGACAACGCTCTGCGCCGAAGTCGCGGCAGGTCGACCCCCAACTCGGGCGGCGTGTCGCCGTGGAAGGAGCATCGCAAGGGGTGTGTGAGGCGCTCGGGATTCCCTATCACTGGGCATCACGCTGCGAGGATGCCGTCCATGTGGGCCATGACGAGACACAAGCCGCATTGGAGCAGCGGCTGGAGCGTCTCCTCGCCGAAGGGGTTTTCCCGAAGTTTGAGGAAAAGATCCGCCAACTCGGCTCTTACGGCTCCGGGAACCACTTTGGAGAATGCGAGGTGGTGGAGATGGAGGGGAATGCGCGGGCTCAACAGGTTGCTGAAACCTTCGGCCTGCGTGATCAGCACGTCGCCTTTCTCTCCCATTGTGGTTCGCGCGGATTTGGCTTCCAGTTGGCTAATGAACAGTTCCGCACCCTACGTGAGAAATTCTCCGCATGGGGAACCCCGCTTCCGGGGGGCGACCGGGAGCTGGTTTATGCTCCGCTAGGGACGCCAGAGGCCAATGCCTATCTCGATGACATGGCGCTCGGGGCGAACTTCGCTACCCTCAATCACCTCCTCATCAACTCTCTCGTACTGGAGGCGTTTGAGGAGGTCCTGCCCGGGGTGAAGGGGGAGTTGGTCTACTTTATTAGCCATAACATCGCACGGCGGGAGATCGTCGGGAACCACCCCGCTTGGGTTCACCGCAAAGGGGCGACCCGTGCCTTCCCCGCTGGGCATCACGCACTGGCCGGGACGCCGTTTGCCGCGACAGGCCATCCGATCCTCCTGCCCGGTAATCCACAGGCTGGCTCTGCCGTGATGGTAGCTAATGAAGGCGCGGCGCTCAGTTGCTACAGTGTCAACCACGGTGCAGGCCGCGCCATGGGGCGTAAAATGGCCCACCGCGAGCTGGATCAGGCGACGGTAGATGCCGGGCTGGAAGCACACGACATTCTGACGAACTGCCGCGTCTATCCCAAGGATGAAGCCCCCGCCGCGTACAAGGATTTTAATGAGGTTCTACGTTCCGTTGAAGCGGCAGGTCTCGCCAGCCCTGTCGCCCGGTTGAAGGCACGCTTCGTCATCAAAGATGCCGATAGCAGCCTCCGGGGTGCAGCTTGATCAAAGCGGGAGCGGGCTATCGAAACCCCGATGGACTCGCTCCCGTGACCCGTTTGAAAGCGGCGCTGAAGGTGAAGGCATCACTATAGCCAACCTCCTGCGCGATCGTCTGAAGCTTATCGGTCGTATGCGCCAATCGTTCCAGAGCGATCTGCATCCGCACATGGGTAACCATCTGCATCGGGCTGCATCCGCGCTCCCTGCGGCAGAGCCGACGGAGATGTTCACGACTCACGCCAGCCTTCCTTGCCAGTTCATCGAGCGTCCAGGTAAAGGCGGGATCAGCCCGAACGGCTTCCCAAAGGCGGTTGAGTTCCAACGGGTGATGGGAAGTTTTGAGCTGATGGAGAACGCTTTCGTGGATTACCCGCCCCCAAAGCTCCAACAAATAGGCCGGAGCGTGTTGAGCCGCCGCCTCCAGCGCTCCTTCGAGCGTGCTTAGACATTGCCGCGAGCGCACAGGGATCACGGAAGGGCCGTCCGGGAGGTAGCGTGATAAGGCATCGGGGCGTCCCGTGTAGTTGATCCAGCAGATCGTCCAGCGGCGACCCGGCATGGCGCGATAGGCATGCGGCTGCCCGGGCACGGTAAGATAGGCGTGATCAGCCTCAAGCCCTATCCACTTTCCCTTGATCATGACCTCTCCTTCTCCTTCGGTAGTGACGAGAAGCTGCGTCACCTCCGGCTCCCTTCGCGCCCATGAGAATCCCCGTTTGGCTTCAGTGATCCCGGCAAAGAGAATCCCGGATTGATGGAAGGAGGGGATTTCCCGGGCGCTGATGATTCTCTGGGAAGTTAACCGTCCGACCTGCCGCCGTTCCGCTGGCACAGTTGGCGGGAGCGAGGGATGGGGGTGGGGCATAGCTTAAAAAATGACCTATTTACCTCCACATCGCCACTCCAATTCCGAGGTGGATTACGCCCATGCTTTAGGGGATCGCACCCATGGTGCTGGATGGCGATAAAGCGTTATCTTTTCCAGCTTTCTCTTATGAATCTGAAAGCGATGTGGATCTGGTGCCACGGCCTTCCCGAGCGAGGCTATAATCAGGCGGCAATCTTTGTGCGCGAATTTGACTTGGAGAGTATCGTCGCCTCTGAACTGGCGATCACAGCCGATTCGTGGTATCGGCTACGGGTCAATGGCCTCTGGATCAACGATGGCCCGGCGCGCGCTTACCCCGAGTCGTATCAATATGACCAGCCTGACTTGCGTGACGCCCTTCGGCCCGGGCGCAACCGGCTGGAGGTCGTCGTTCGCTACTTTGGCGTCGGTACCGCCCATCAACTCCCCCAACAGGCCGGGCTATGGGTGCAACTGGAAGTCTTTCAAAAAGATGGCAGCCGATTGGTCATCACGACCGATGAAACATGGTCAGCCGCACCGTTCCCGGCACTAATCGCCAACACCGCCCGCCTCTCCATCAAACAGGAGGGGGCGGAACTTTACGATGCCCGCCTTGAGGTGCCGCCGCTCTCCCCCGCTTGCGTGGTGGAGGATCAGTCATCATGGAACGCGCTGCGCCCGCGTGATTGCGAACTCCTCGGCAGGGAAGCGTTCCATCCCCGGCGTTTCATGGAGGCACGGCTGGTCACTTCTTCCATCTGGAGCCTCACGCTCCCGGCTCAACGCCTGCTCCATCCCGGGCTGATCGCTAATAACTTCTCGACCTCGCTCGCCTGCGGGGTGGCCTACCGGGTGGTGGTTGAGAAGGAGCGCTCCTGCCGGATTCTTTTGGAAAACCTCGCCCTCTATCTCGACGGCGAACGGATCAACCCGACGCCGGAGTTGCTCGAAGAACGGGAGGTCGTCTTCCCCGCCGGTGAACATTTGCTGGTCGCCTTGGTGAAGTATCCCTTTGAAAACCAGATGGATCTCTCGCTAACGATCACAAACCCCGTGGGAATCAGGCTGGAACATCCCTTTGGAGGGGAGGGGGTCTGCTTCCTGCGCTTTCCACTGCATCATTGGCTGGGTAGCGAAATCCCTTTCCATATGTGGGCCAACCGGGAGCTTCACCATCGCCAACAGGCAGCTTCAAAGGATCTCGAAGCGACTGGGCAGATGCTCAAAACCGTGGCTGATCTGGAACGGCCTCAGTCGCTCTTTACCATGGAGCGACTACCAGCTTCGGCCTTTCCTTTGGACGAGGCACATTGGGCCTTCCGTGCACGGGAGACGCACGTCTCTCCCGTCGATCTCGTGGCTTATCCCCAACGCCTGCTCCATTCCATGGCAGCATGGGCGACGATCACCCCTCCCGCCTCCGGCGAAGCGATCGAACTGCTCCTCGATTTTGGTGAACAGGTCTGTGGTTATTTAAGCTTTGAGCTTGAGAGCGGGGAGGAAGGGATCGTCGACCTCTTCGCCGTGGAATACCGAACGCCAGATGGGGTGATCCAACACACCGATGATGTCCGCAACGGCTTCCGCTACTACAGCCGGGCGGGGTTGAACCGCTACCTCTCCTTTCGCCGCCGCTCCGGTCGCTACCTCTACATCACCTTACGCGGCTTCAGCGAGCCAGTGCGACTGCGCAACATCCATTGGGTCGCCTCAACCTACCCGGTGAACGAAGTCGGGGAGTTCTCATGCAGCAGCGAGGAACTCAACCGGATCTGGGAGATCTCCGTGCGCACCGTCCGTCTCTGCATGGAGGATGTCTATACCGATTGCCCCTGCTACGAACAGTCGCTCTGGACTGGCGATGCACGTAATATCGCCCTCTTTTCTTTTCCGGTGTTCGCTTCGTGGGATCTGGCGCGGCGTTGCATCCGGCTCGGGGGGGCTTCGCTTGATCGCTATCCGATCGTCGGCTCGCAGATCCCTTCCGCGTGGGATTGTCTCATCCCCGCGTGGAGCTTCCTCTGGAGCCTCTCGGTATGGGATCTTTATCAGGAAACCGCTGACCGCGACTTCCTGCGGGAGATCTTGCCGCAGCTCTGTCACAATGCAGAAGGGGGCCTCGCTGCGATCGACCCGGATACGGGGCTTTTCTGGATGACCGCATGGAACCTCTTTGAATGGGTCGAGAGCGATATTCACCATCCACGGATGGTTTATAACTCCATGCTCCTCAAAGCGGCCCTCGATGTCACCGCACAAGTCGCCGAGGTGCTTGAAGCCCCGAGCGACGTCGAGCGCTACCGCCTCGCAAGCGCCCAACTCACCGAAGCCATCAACGCCACATGGTCACCGGATCTCCAAGCCTACCCGGACAGCGTTCGACGTCAGGAGGAGTGGATTCCCGGGCCGCTGCCCGCAAACCTTACCCCTTGCAGTAGTTCGGCCTCGTCGTATGAACCGTGCCGGGATGCTTCCGTACACACCTCCATGCTGGCGCTCCTCTTTGGGATTGTGTCGCCGGAGTTGCAGGCGCAGGTGGAGGAGAATATCCTTAACCCGCCGCCTCACCTCTTCCGCGTCAGAAATCTCTTCGCCCGGTTCTATCTCTATAGTGCTTACGAGAAGGCCGGTGCCCGCTCGCGGATCGTGAAAGAGCTTCGTGCCGAATACCTGCCGATGCTCCGGCTAGGTTCCACTACGACTTGGGAGAATATCAACGGCTACGGCGCTTTCCCGACCCGTAGTCATAGCCACGCATGGTCTGCTTGCGCGATTCATTTCTTCCAACGCATCATTCTCGGGCTGGAAATGACACAACCGGGAGCCGCCGCATTCGATTTAAGCCCGGAGGTGGAGGGGCTTGATCACGCCAGCGGCACACGGGCGACCGTTCGCGGTCCGATCCGGGTTCAATGGCGCAAGGAAGGGCGTTGCCTCCATCTCGATGTTGAGGCTCCCGCCGGCGTGCAGATCCGTTTCCGTCAGAACAGGAGCATGGAAAACTACGAAGTTCTCTACCGCCATCTGGAGAAGAAGTGACGAGTTCTCTCCTGATGGCCCATCGGGAGGGATCTTTTACTTCCCGTGCTCGTCCGCCAGACGGGCAAGCACGGCGGGGTAGAGCTGGTGCTCGGCCTCCTGAATACGAGCGTGAAGACTCGCCGCCGTGTCGTCGGGGAGGATCGGGACCTCGCGCTGCGCGATGACCGGGCCGGTATCCATCCCCGCATCGACATAGTGAACCGTGCAGCCGGTCCGTGTTTTCCCGGCTTTGAGCGCCTGCTCCCACGCTGCCAACCCGGGGAACTCCGGTAACAGCGAGGGGTGGATATTGATGATCCGTCCGGCGAAACGCTCCAGGAGCGGCGCTTTGACCAACCGCATGTACCCGGCGAGGACGATGAGATCCGCCCCGGACTCTTCGAGCAGGTGGGTGAGGTGTTCCTCCAGTTCCGGCTCCAGCTTGGTCTTGAACTGGCTTGGCGGCAGCGCTCGGGCGCGGTAGCCGCGTTCCCGGGCGAGTTCAAGAATCCCTGCCTCCGCATGGTCCGAGACGACGATCGCCACCTCCAGCGGCAACCGTCCTGCGTCGATCTCTCGGGCAATCGCCGCAAAGTTCGACCCCTTACCGGAGCCGATCACGGCAATTTTAAGCTTCTTCTTTTCCGGCGCGGGGGCCGTTGCTGCGGCGAGGAGCGCCGTCGTTGAGCGCCCCGGCACCAGCGGGAGGAGGGCAATCTGCGCCCCGACCTCTTCCAGTGCAGCCCGTTCCTGCGGATCGAGAGTTTCCGGCGTGTAATCGCCCCCCTTGGCATAGATCTGCGGGCGGATCGTCCTCAAAAGCTGATCGACCCGCGTCTCTTCAAAGATCGTGACATAATCGACGCAACCGAGCGCCGCGATCACCTCGGCGCGTTCCTGTTGCGGATTGAGCGGACGCTGCGGCCCCTTGAGCCGGCGGACGGAAGCATCCCCATTCACCGCGACGACCAGCCGCTCTCCCAGTGCACGCGCCGCCTGAAGGTAGCGGACATGGCCGACATGGAGGAGGTCGAAGCACCCGTTGGTAAAGACCAGCCGCTCTCCCTTTGCCTCCAGTTCATCACGAATCGCAGCAAGGGCAGCGGGATCAAGAAGAGGAGCCGGGCGCGGGGTCGGAGCAAAATCAGACATGGAACCTCTTTCTTTAACCTTCCGTGGGCGTGGCGACAATTAGCATTTGTGTTTTTGCACAGGAACGCCACACATTACTGCTATGCACGATCCCCGCTTTGAAAAGCTCGCCTCGCTTCTGACCGGTTATTCCACTCAACTCCGCAAGGGGGACAAGGTGCTCATCGACGCCTTCGATATCCCTTCGGAAATGACCATCGAACTGGTCCGCGCCGCCCGCGCCCTCGGGGCAACGCCCGTGGTGCAACTCCACGACGCCCGCCTGAGCCGGGAGATGGTGCGCGAAGCCACCTCCGAGCAATACGAGTTCATCGCCAAACACGAATTGGCGCGGATGAAGAAGGTCGACGCCTACATCGCCCTGCGCGGTTCCCACAATATCTCCGAGATGTCGGACGTCCCGGCGGAAAAGATGAAGCTCGTCACCTCGCTCACCCGTCAGGTGATCGACTATCGGGTCAAAAAAACGCGCTGGTGCGTTCTGCGCTGGCCGACTCCTTCGATGGCCCAGCAGGCCGGGATGAGCACCGAAGCGTTTGAAGATTTTTACTTCAAAGTCTGCACGCTCGATTATTCCCGAATGCAACCGGGAATGGCCGCGTTGGTCAAAGCGATGAACGCTACCGATCTGGTGGAAATCAAAGGCCCGGGGACCGATCTGCGCTTCTCCATTAAAGACATCCCGGCCATCCCGTGTGGCGGGATGCACAACATCCCCGACGGCGAGGTCTTCACCGCCCCGGTCAAACGCTCGGTACAAGGGGTTATCACCTACAACGCCCCGACTGTCTATCAGGGGACTTCTTTTGATCAGATCCGCCTCGTCTTCAAGGACGGCAAAATCGTGGAAGCCACCTCCAACCAGACCGGACGGCTCAACGAGATCCTCGACTCCGACGCGGGGGCGCGTTACATCGGCGAATTCGCCCTCGGCTTCAACCCGTATATTCTCCACCCGATGCGTGACATCCTCTTTGATGAGAAGATCGCCGGGTCGTTCCACTTCACCCCGGGGCAATGTTACGAAACGACCGAGAACGGCAACCGCTCTCAGGTCCACTGGGACATGGTCTCCATCCAGCGCGAAGATTACGGCGGCGGGACGATTCATTTCGATGGCAAGCTGATCCGGGAGAACGGGCGCTTTATCCCCAAAGCGTTGCAGGCGCTCAATCCCGAGAATCTCGTCTGATGTTCCGCCCGCCCGGAGAATGCCCCGTCTGTGGGGAGGAGGTCCACGCCGGGGCGAGAGCCTGCCCCGAGTGTGGCGCGGACGAGCGCTCCGGCTGGCGTGGCCTCGATTTTGCGGAGAAGGAGGCGTTTGAATACGACGCCTACCTCGCCCGGGAGTTCGGGCAGGAACCGCCACGCCCCGCGATCGGCTGGGGGTGGTGGCTGACGGCGGTAATCGTCCTGCTGGCGCTACTCCTGCCGTTTATGAGAGGGTAAGCGCGAGCACTCCCCCCGGCGGCACTTCCACGCGCTGCAACCCGGCGGCGAGCGTCCGCGCCGGGGTGGCGATTTCACCACGCAACGTCTCCATCTCAAGCCGCGCCGGTTGGGAGAGTTCCAGCAGCAATTCTCCGCCATAAGAGGCATTGAGGAGGCGGGTCTCCTCCGTCGTGATCGCCACCGGATAGCGGGAGAAGGCGGCGGCGATCTCCCTTGCCCCGAGCCGGGTGTGGAAACTCTGGTAATCTCCCCCGTGCCAGCGAGCCTCAAACCCGCCGTGGTTAAGGAGCGGCTGATGTCGGCGGTAGAAAGCCAGCGTCGCCGCGATTGCCTCCCGGTGTTCCGGCGGCAGGGCAAGGAGGTCGCTCCCGAGAGAGGGGATGCAGAAGAGCGACGGGAGGAGATGGCGATAAACCGTCGGCAGGGCGTCATCCGCACGCCAGAGCGAGGGATCATAGTGCATGGGCTGCTTCCCCATCAGAGCCTTAAAGCTCACCAGCGAGAGACGGTTGCTCTCCGGGTCAAACGGGACATCCGCGCAACGGAAGGTGCCGGTCACCGCCGGGCCGAATCCGCCCGGGCTCAAGATCCACTCCAACTCAGGCCGAACTGCGCGGACAGCACGAATCCACCCTTCGAGCGTCGCGGCGTAAGCTGGTCCGAGGCGGTACGATTGCTGCCCCGGCCCGAAGAGGGCGTAGTCATAATCGGCTTTGAACCCGTCGAGCCGGTAGCGTTGCGCAAGGCCAACCAGCTTCTCTTCCACCAGACCAGCCGCTTCCCGATCGCGCGGATTGAGCAGCGCAAACCCTTCCTCCAGCCATGAAGGGAGCAGACGCTCGCCCAGCGTCCGATAAAGGAGGCTCTCCTCCCCAACGATCATCGGGGCGACCCAAAGAATTTTGCGTAACCCGAGCGCCTCCAGCGTGGCAAAGAAACCATCGAAATCGGGGAACTTCTCCTGCGCCGGTGTCGCATCCCCGTGGAAACGATGCCACCGCCCGAGCGCTCCCGAGAGCCGTTGCTCCTGCGGATACATCCAGCCGTCATCGAGGATGAACGCCCCGAACCCGAGCGCCGCCGCCTCGCGCGCATGAGCCTCCACTTCGGCTTGGCGGAGATCGGCGTGAAAGGCGTACCATGTACAGTAAGAGGGCTCGTACACCGGTGAGGGCAGGGGAAGTCGGGGCGGTTGCCGCGCCGCCTCCAGAAGCGCCGTGACCGCCGCGTTGAGCGGTGCCTCCGTGTCGATCATGAGAAGCCCGCGTGGTTCGCCCGAAGCGGTATCTTCCCAGCGGACAGTGATCTCCCAAGTCCCGTCGCGCTGGTTGAGTTGCCACTGGATCGTGACCTCCTCGACCAATGGCGCAGCCAACAGGGCGAAACAGCTCCGCATGGCGTGATCAACGAGCGCGAGGGTCGCCGGGTAAAAAAACGGCGCGCCATGGAGCGTGCCACTCCAGAGAATCCGCTGCAAAGCCCCCCTCTCGCCGTTGGGGAGCCAAAGGCCATTGACCCCGCAAAGGGGGAGAGTGAGCGATAACGGTTCGCCGTCAGCAGGGGCGGCTATCCAGCGTGGAGAGAGAGGAGTGCTCAAGAGTGATTAGTAATTCTTACGTGAGAATAATGGAGCTCCCGCCCAAGTCAATCGGCAAACGCCCCGGCTTGCCTTTGCGCCCCTCCTGCTGCTATGAATCGCGGGACGATGGTTGTCCTTCTCTTCTATAAGTATGTCCCGATCGCCGATCCCGCGGCCTTTACCGAGGCGCACCGGGCGTGGTGTCTCTCCCTTGGTCTCAAAGGGCGGGTGCTCATTGCAGAGGAGGGGATCAACGGCACCGTCGTAGGAACGCGGGAAGCCGCCGATCGCTATATCGCTGCGCTGCACGCTGACGAACGTTTCGCCGATATGGAGTTTAAGGAGAGCGCCGGGGATGCCTCAACCTTCCCCAAGCTGGTCGTTAAACATCGCCCGGAGATCGTGGCGCTCAAAGCCGACATCCCGCTTCAGGCTGACCTCGACAATCATCTCTCGCCGCAAGAGTGGCACGCCGCTCTGGAGGAGGAAGAGGTGGTCGTCATCGACGTGCGCAATCGCTATGAATACGATGTCGGACGGTTCGAGGGGGCCATCCCGTGCGAGATTGACCATTTCCGCGAACTCCCCGCCTACCTCGAAGCGCTCGAACCGTACAAGGAGCGCAAGGTGCTGATGTATTGCACAGGCGGTATCCGGTGCGAGAAAGCCTCTGCTCTCTTCCGAGCCAAAGGGTTTCAGCAGGTGTTCCAGCTTCACGGTGGGATCGCCAATTACCAGAAAGCCTTCGGCAACACGCGCTGGCTAGGGGAGTGCTTTGTCTTTGACCAGCGGATGACGCTCAAGGTGGAGGAGGGACTGGTACGCGTGGGCCGATGCGCCCACACCGGGCGGACCACCTCCCGCTTTGTGAACTGCCTGCACGACCCGTGTCACGCCCTCTTCCTCCTCGCCCCGGAAAGCGAAGAGGAGAACCCCGACCGTCGTCTCTGCCCCCAGTGCCTCCAGGCCGGGCTAACTTCACAAAGCGCCGAGTATCAACGCTAGTTCTCATCGCGCTGGCTGGCGACGGCGGTGCTGATCATCCATTCCCAAATCGGAAGGCGAAAAGATCGGCTTCGCGCAGCCCCCACCGGAGACGGACCGGTTTCCCCTCCAGAGCGGAGAGGTCGGCCCCGTTCTCCCAGCAAACGGGCCGTTCCAGATCGTCGCCGAGCAGTTCCGCCGCGAACCCCGGCAAGGGCCACCCTTCGGCATTGAGCAGTTCCACGCGCACGCTTCCTGCCGCCGAGGCCGAGAAATTGACAAAGAGTGCTCTCCCCTGAAACCGCAAGGGGCGCGTGACCGCCTCCCCTCCAAACGCATCCGCCTGGAGCGAAGCAAACCCGTCCATTCGTAACGTGTACCGGCGGCATTGGTTGGGGCCCGGGCGACGCCCCCCTTCAGAGACATAGAACGAAAGCTCCTCCGGCGCTCCGTCGATCGCGGAGGGGGTCGCCAACATCCCCCAAGCAGGATAGTTGTCGGGATAAAACCAGTTGTCCTTCATCCGCAGGCCGGGCCGCAGAAAGGCGCTCGGAGCGCGATGGAAGTTCAACCCGTCGCGGCTTGCCATGAAGAGGACATCGGTGAGCGAAGTGCCGATCCGCACCCCGCCCGCACCGGTTGGGTCGTCGGCGTTCGGTTCCGCGCCGCTTTCCCGGATCAGGCGCTCGCGACGTTCCCGCTCGGGCAGGGCGGCAACCGCGTCTGACCACGGGCGCATCACATACCGGACAGGGAGCCCGACAAAGAGGTGCGGGGCGCGAGGGTAGGGCTGGATGTTATTGGTATAGAGCTGCTCAGGGAGCGCCCCGGGGTAACAGAGGCGTTGCGGCTCGCTCCAGACGCGAAAATCGCGGGAGGTTGCGGTCAGAACATCGCGCTCCACCCCTTCGGAGAAGACCTCCCGGCGATAGAGTCGATACTCGCCCCGCACGGCGTCCCAGAAGGCGAGGTTCTGCGAATCGAACGCCCCATGGCCGGGGCCGCCCGTCATCACCAGTTCGCGTGAAAGATTGCGCCAATGGATGCCATCGGGCGAGCCCAGAGCGAAGAGACCGTTGCGCCCGAGTGCCGCTTTGCCTGCGGGGCCAGCTTCGGCGATCGCCTTATAACGCTCCTCCGGCGGGCAGGCCGGGTTCTCATCGCGAAAGGGAGAGAACCCACCGACACCGAAGCGCTCCAGCCCATCCTCCATCCAGACCACCGGGTTGACTTTGAGTTCCGGCAAAGGAAAAAGGTCGAGGTTGGCCCGTTCCCACCGGAGGCCGTCGCGGCTGGTGGCCAGACAGATGCGCTCGCGCCAGCGTCGTTTTTCGCCCTCTTCGTAAGTGATCTTGGGGCAGGCGTAGTACATCCGATAATGGTCCTCATCCTTGAAGACGGTCATGTATCGATAGATGCGCCCTTCATCGTCGCCGATCCCTTCTACCAACTCGCGTGGAGTTGGGTGGTGGAAAACGTGACGGCAGCCAGCGGTGCGCCGGTCGATCAGGGCGAAGTCAACGAAGAGTTCAAGTCGGGAGCCGATATCAATCATGGTGTGGGTGGTTTGAAGCCGGAGACTTCCAGCAAGGTGCGTTCGTCCGAGGCGGAATTGTGAAAGCGGCCATTCAACAGCACATCGCGTTTGAGGTAGAGGAGCGTCGTGGCGGCCGTCCGCCCCTCCTTGTTCTTGAACTCAATCGTTAATTCCTGCCGGTTCTGCTCGCCGAGCCACTGGACAAACTCCTCCCAAAGCGCTTCGGCTGCGGTGCTTTGGAGGTAGCGATGTTCTGGCAGGCGGCGCACCGGCGTCGGCACCCCGTCGGTGAACTTCGCTTCCATCATTGCGCTTACTCGGCGGCCAATTTCAAACCCGGCCACCGTGCCGCGCAGCCGTTGTTCATAAGGTTCCTTCCCCTTAACCTTAGCCTGTGCCTCTTCGATCAAAGGTGTCAGTTTGGTGATCAACGCCGGGGTGCAGAGCAGGTGCATCCCACGCCCTCCGCTGGAGATGCCGCTATCCGCCCCTGTGCCACCGAGGCGGGAGTTTTCCAACGCCTCCATCCATGCGTGATGGTAGGCCGCCATCGGTTCGCGAGCCGGGCCGTAATAGTTTTCGTAGAAGAGGGCGAGTTCCTTCTCCAGATCGAGATCGGGGTCCCATTGAAGCCGCGCCTTGAAGTAGAGGAGCATCAACTGCGGTCCGAAGGTGTGTTCCCCCGGCCAGATCAACCCTTCAACGCCCATCTCCCGGTAGGTGCGTACCCGGTCTTGCAGCAGCCGGATCATCGGCATCGGCCCCGGCCAGCCATAAGTGCTGTATTCGCGAATCCACAGCGGACTTTGAAGGACCTTTTTCCAACCCTCGATCAGGTTGACAAACGCTACGTTGCCCGGCGCCTGCGGGTCGCGGAGCGGTTTGCTCCAGTCGGACCACTCGCTATTGATATTCGCGAGGCCGACGACAACATTGGGCTCGATCTTCTCCACCAGCGTCGGCACTTCGGTGTGCATGCTATAGGCATAGAGACCGAGCGAAACGTTCGGGTTCTCCTGCGCCACCTGCCGGGCTACGAGATTGGTAAAGGCAAAGACGCGGTTGGACATCACCCCCGGCGTCGCCGGGTCATCCATAGCGATGCAAAGTTCACAGGTACACATGCGCCGGTCGGCATGGGTGCCATCTTCCGGGTCGGCAGCGATGCAGACTTCATACGGCCTCTCCTTCGCTCTTTTGAGCACCGCTTCGGCAAAGACCCGCTGCAATTCCGGGTTGCCCAGACAGAGTTGCGGCAGCCCTCCAGAGCCAGCGTTGCCGCGTTCTCCCTTGACCAGAGCGAAATATTCCGGGTGTTTGGCGAGATACTTCGCCGGCGGAACCAGTCGGGCATGCGCGTGGTTGAGGCTAACGCCAAGCCAGCCGCCGTAACGCGGTTCCGTGGAAGTTCTGATGTTGAGGCGCTGGCGGGAGGTCCAATCCTCAAGCTGGCGTTGTGTCTCGTCCGTCGCCCCGTCCCAGCGTCTCCCGGTATTCACGGCGGAACGCCCCTTGAACCCCGGAGCCTTGCCCTCCTTCCGGCCCAGAGGAAGCTCCACCCTCTCCAACCGGGGGAGGTGCCACCCCCACGGTTCGGGCCGGTACCAGCGCACGCCGAGGTTTTCCAGAAGCTCGTAAACTCCATAGAGCGTCCCGCGATCGCGCAGGCAAATCGTCCCATCCTCTGCGACGATCGCAGGTTCCGAGCCGCCGAGGATGAAGACCCCTTCCGGGCGGACTTCGATTAGCGAAATCTCTTCCCCTTGCGGGGCAGCGGGGCCGCCCTCCAGCGCCCCCGGACCGACAGCGATGAAAGGCCGCCCTTTCTCCACCTTGCCGTCGGTGGCGAGCGTGAGCTTTTTGCCGGTCATCGTCTGGAGATGTTCGATCAGTTCTTCCGCCGCGTACCGGACGGAGGCGCTGGCGTCGGGGGAAACGAGCACCAGCGGCGGTGGCGCGTCGGGAGTGATTAACGCGAGGACCGGTGCCGCCTTGGCGGTCCGTGACGGCTGACGGTCCATTTCATCAAGCAGGTCTTCGGGGAGAGCTTCCGTAGCACGAAGCGAAGCGGGAAAAAGAAACGCCGCAAAGGTGGAGAAAAGGAGAAGGGAGCGCATCATCGTTCAAAAAACCAGTTTTCGTTGAGTTCTTCGGGTGCATGGCGGGCGACATGCCCGTCAAGAAAGAGAAAGTTGGCCTTCCCGCCGTGGGGATAGCGAAGGATGGTCGGCACCAGATCCCACGCAGTGCCGCCGGGGTTGACGGCTTCGTCCGGGTAATAGGTCAGCCCTCTGGTTCGGGCTGCCTTCACTCGGCTATAGTGCCCCCCTTCCACGATGGCTACCGTTTTGGAGGGTTGGCGGATGCTGGCCGGTTTGCGGCCGCAGAGGGAGAAGTTTTGGCCATAGTCAAAGAAATCAGCAATCCAATCATCCGGGCCGAGTCCCTCCTTCTCTTTTGCTCCGAAGGAGGGGCAATCAAAGAGGCCGCCACGGGCGGAGGGGGTGGGGTGTTTATAGGATCGTTGCTGGCGGTGGTAGGAACCGACATACGGCCCGGCGAAAAAGGAGTTGGGGTCGACGGAACCGTCGTGCCACCGCGTATTGCCAGTGCTGTGGTAGGGATAGACATGGTGGTCCTGCACATAAAGCGAAAGGCCGACACCAATCTGGCGCAAGTTGGCGACACATCGCGCTTGTGAACGATGCTCCCGCGCTGCTGCAAAAGCGGGAGCCAGCAAAAACAGGAGCGTCGTCACAACGGCCAGCGCCACGAGGAGATCAACTAGCGAAAGAGCGCGCAGACGTTTGTTTGGGGGGTGCATGATGGAAGGGAGGATGGGTCAGCCACGGCGGCGGTATTTCATTAAAAGAAAGAGAACCCCGGCCCCGCCCATCATCAACCCTGAAAGCCCCGGCTCCGGGACGACGGTGTGGCCGGTGTCAAAGCTCACCTGATTCCAGTAAGTATAGGTTTGCACTGCCCGGGCGCTATTGTCGCTATCACCAAATCTGATGAAGGTTTGACTCTCCCCGGGAACCTGTGAACGGGCGAGCGCCGGGCCGATTTGAGTCCCGTTGACATAGACGCTGACTTTTTCGGTGCCCGGGTCATAATGAAGCTGGAGGAGAAGATAGTCTGCGGCGAGGTCAAAGTCAGCCAGCACCTTTCGCCGATTGGCGGGAACGTCGTCGACCCCCCAATAGCTGATTTGGGAGAGGGTGGAATTGCGTGTCAGGATGACTTGCCATTGGCTAGTGCCGTCGCGCACTTCAAAATAAGCCGCCGTCAGTGATTCAAAGGCGCTCGCCACTCGCACTTTTGCCGTGGCGGTCCACCCTTCCGGGTCATTGAAGTGACTTCTTTCAAGATTGAAACGATACGCGGTCGCAAAAGTGGAGGCCGCATTGGAGATGCTCCAGTAGCGCCAGGTGGTGTCACCAATCGTCTCCGTCCCAGCTCCATCGGGAGCAGGGGAACCGGCGGGAATGCTCTCACTCCACCCTTGTGCGCTCGGGTTCTGGGCAGTGGAGCCGATATCGGCGTTGTAGTCGATGATCGTGGCCCCGTTGGCAAGGAACGGGAGGCACACGGCAAGGGCGAGGGTCGTCAGGGAGGTTTTCATGCGGGGTACGGTTTTGGGGTGATCAAGGTAGGTAGACGTCTTCGAGAAGCTCACGGATGGTGAAAGGGCGGCCTTCCGCGCAGGAGCGCCAGACGGCCTCGCCCGTGGCGATCGCCAGCGCGCCGTCGTAGCTGCTGCTCGGGAGGGAGAGCCGCAGACTCTCTTCATCGGGGCCAAGGAAAAGATCGCGGCGGATGAGGGGATCTCCCCCGCCATGGCTTCCTTCCCCTTTGGGGTATTGATAAAGCTCGCGTCCGCCAAAGAGCGGGTAGAAAACCACCTCATCTACTGGCGGGTTAATCCCTTGGATCGGGTGCGGTGAACGGGCCGGTTCAGTGCGATTGGTCGTCTCCAGCCGTCCACCGGTGCCGTTGATCGCCAGCGTGTACCCTTTCCATGGAGAGGAATAGGAGGAGGCGTAACTCAAGGTGGCACCGCCGCGATAGGCGATCACCGCGCTGTAGGTATCCTCAATGTCGATCGCGTCGTCGTAGATATAGGCATCTCCTTTGTACTGCGCATTATACGGCAGGCCGAGCGTGTCCCAGCTCGGCTTGAGGCGACCGTTGGCACCTGCGCCTTTCGGGGCGTGATGATGACGGAAATAGGGGCACTCCTGCCGGGTTTCCCTTGGCGAAAGCGGCTCACCGTTGGGCGTCCGTGGCCGGAGTGCCCCGTCGGGTCCGTAAAAGTGGCGGCGTCCGAAGGCAAAAACCGTCTCTGGTGGTTCTCCGATTAACCAACTCACCAGATCAAAATGATGCACCGCTTTATGAATACTCAGTCCGCCCGATTTTGCTCGCTCACGGTTCCAGCGGAAAAAGAAGCTCGATCCATGCTCGGTATCGAGATTGTAGGTCATCTCCACGCTCGTTACCCGGCCAAGACGGCCCGAAAGCAGGAAGCGCTTGAGATGACGGCTTAACGAAGCATAGCGATAGTTGTGCGTGACGATGATTTTCCCGGCTCCTTGTGCTTCAGCCTTGAGGATCGCTTGAACCTCTTCACAGCGGATCGCCATCGGCTTCTCCACCACCACCCGCAGCCCATGGCGCAGCCCCACCAGCGCGTGTTCGCAGTGGGTATGATCCGGGCCTGCCACCAGCAGCACATCGGGCCGGGTCTCACGGATCATCGCCTCGACTCCCTGACCGGGTGAGAAGCACGGGATGTTGGTCCCCTCCATCCGGTTAAAGGCTTCCACCCGTTCGGCATCAAGATCAAAGATCCCGACCACCTCGGCCAGCGTCTGGAAGTCATCTCCCACTAACGGGGAGCGCCCCATAATCGGCAGTAAAAATTGGTGGATGCCCCGGCTGCTCAATCCGCAAAGGGCATAGCGAAGCGGGCGGGTCTCCCTGCCGTTGAGAAGGGCGGCGGCTGGAGAGGGAAGGGGAGTCGAGGTGGACACAGACATAGGAATTGATCGAAATCTAACGATAGATCAAAAATCGGTCAACCCTTTTTTCTCGACGATCGTTTGGTGCAACAGACAATCACAACTCATCGTGGCAAAACCCTCTTCAGGAAAACAACCGGACCCGAGCCGCCCCGTTCGGCTGCGCGACATCGCGGAGTTGGCAGGTGTGCATGTGACGGCGGTTTCTGCGGTTTTACGCGGCAGCAGCCGGACGCGGACCCGCGTGAGCGAGGAGACCGCCCGCCGGATTCACGAGTTAGCCGAAGAACTCAATTACCGCCCTCACCTCGGCGCACAGACCATGCGCAGCGGCAAAACCCGGCTCATCGGCCTGCTGGAGTTTGGTTACTCCGAGGCGAGTATGCGCCGCACGAACGACCTCGCTGTGGAGCTTCGCCGCCGTGGCTACCGCGTCATGCCGCACAACGCGCTCTGGTATTCCAACGTGACCGAGGCGGTCAATGTCTTCCTCGATGCCCGGGTGGAAGGGGTCATCCTCGTGATGCTTCAAGCCGGGGTTGGGCCGGAGGCTCTCGAACCGATGCGTCGGGCCGGGGTGCCGTGCGTCGCCTTTAACGGAGCGTACCTGCCCGGGTTGCCACAGGTTCGGTCGGACATCTTTAGCGGCGTGCGGGAGGTGACCGGGCATCTGATCCATGCCTGCCGCCGCCGTCGGCTCGCCTTGTTGACTCCCCACGTTCGCCACCCCGAAGAGGCCGAGCGTTACTGGCCAACGCACGAGAGGATGGAAGGGTTCTCTTCCGTCATCCGAGAAGCCGGTGGTACGGTGGAAGAGGATGCGCTGACTTTTGAGGAAAGCGGCCCGGAGCACCCTGCGGGGTTGATCGTAGTGGAGAATCCACAGCCCGGTTCCACGCATGCTGATCTCGGCTACCGCTCTGCCAAACGCCTCTTTGATTCCGGGGCAAGGCCCGACGCGCTCGTTTGTACCAGCGACCGTTTTGCCTTCGGGGCGATGCGCGCCTGCTTTGAAGCGGGGATCGGCGTCCCCGGGCCGATAGCCGTCGTGGGCGTCAATAATGAAGCCGACACGCGCTACTACTGCCCGGCTTTAACCACGGTCGATACGCTCCACCCAGAGGCTTCGGTCCGGGTGGTGGATCTCCTCTTTGCCATCCTGCGTGACGAAATTGCCCCCGATGCCCCGCTCATCTGGAAGGTTCCCGGGCGGTTGGTCGTGCGGGAATCATGCGGAGCGCACCCCTTCCTTCCTGTTCTGAGCAATGGTGCGTGACAACTTCTCAGGGTTTGAGTAAGTCTTTCCCCGAAAACTATTTCTTTACCCCCTTAAAAAAGGGTTGCCGGATTCTCCCGCGCCCTTAATCTACCAAGTCCATGAGATTTCCACTGCCGCTGACGCTCAAGATCGCAGGCTACATCATCAAGCATAAGCTCAGGGGGACACCGAAGTTTGCTACGGTGCTCCAGTTGGAGCCATTGCATACCTGCAATCTGACCTGCACCGGTTGCGGGCGTATCCGCGAATATTCCACCTCGCTCAAAGATGTCCTTCCGCTGGAGGATTGCCTCGCCGCCGCGCAAGAATGCGACGCGCCGATGATCTCCATCTGCGGGGGCGAACCGCTCATCTATCCCAAGATTGAGGAACTCGTCTCCGGCCTGCGCGAGCAGGGCCGCATCGTCTACATCTGCACCAATGCGATGCTGATGCGCCGTAAAATGCGGGATTACCTCGCTGCGGAAACGTTACGCCGTCCGGAAGCCGTGGAACTCTACATCGGTCGCTTGCTCGAAGAGGGGTTGATCAATGACAAGGATGCCGCCGAAATCCGCAAAGGCCCGAAAAACAGCGAGCGCCCGGTGATCGAGCCTTCGAGCTGGATGTACTGGAACGTTCACCTCGACGGTCTGGAGCGCACGCACGATCTCATCGTCGAACGCGAAGGGGTCTTCAAAGAGTGCATCCTTGCGATCCGCATGGCCAAGATCCTCGGCTATCAGGTGGCGACCAACACCACCATCTATAAAGAGACCGACATGAAGGAGATCGAGGAGATGTTCGCTTTCCTCGGGACGCTCAACGTCGATGGCCACACCATCTCCCCCGGTTACGACTACGATTCCGCGAAGAAGGATATGTTCAAGCGGCTCAACCTCAACCCGGAGAATTTCTTCCTGACGCGTGCGTTAACGAAGACGAAATTTGCCGACATTGAGGATTGGGGGCGCCGTTTCCCGTTCTTCGGAACGCCGATCTACCTTGAATTCCTCGCCGGACACCGCGATTTGACCTGCTCGGCGTGGGCGATCCCGACCCGCAACATCCGTGGCTGGAAAGGGCCGTGCTATCTGATGACCGATGGCCACCACGCCAGCTATGAGGATCTGCTCAACAACACCGAATGGGACCGCTACGGCTATGCTGATAATGAAGCCCGCGACCCACGCTGCGAGAACTGCATGGTTCACTGCGGCTATGAACCTTCCGCGAGCCTCGGTCTTCAGGCCAAGCCGGGTGATAACTGGAAGAACCTTTCTTTCAACTTCGCCCCACGGCCCAAACCGGACCCGCGCGGCCCGAGTGTGAACGCTTACAACGGCGTCACCAACGGTAACGGCCACGTCACCGGGCGCGATGCCCGTGCTGAAAAACTCAAAGCCGGTTGATCTCCGGCAGCGGTCAGGCATCGGGGTAAAGAGCGAATCGACTCTTGCTCTCCCCCGGTGCTCCCCGTTAAGTTCGGCGTCGTTTTGAATTTTTCTTGGGGTGCTTTAACATTGAACATCAAAGCGCTCTGGTACCTGCTTCTTCTATGAAACCTGTTTGCTTCGCCCTTTTTGCTATCGCCCTCTGTAGCTTCACTGCTTGTGAAAAGCAGCCCTACAGCAAGCTCGAAGCGATGACCGCCCACGGGCATCATCATGACGAACACCATGGCGACGACCACGGCAAATCGTCCGACGCCAAGAAGGACGACAAGCACGGCGCTCACTGACGCCTCTCTTAGTTGGTGAATTCCCTGCTGTTGGTGGGGAGTCCTTAAAGCTGGCGGTCTCCTTTCGCTACATCAAGGGGTCGCCGTCGCCTCGTTTTCGGGCGCTGCCTCCGGTGCATCCGGGGTGGTAAGTCGGCGTTTGACCTCCTCTTCGACCATCGGGGGGAGTTGGAGATCGCGCAACTCGCCTTCCAACTCCTTCGCTCCCGTTCGCTGGGCTCGACGCAAGTAGGTTTCGACCACTTCGGGGTGGCCTGTGCCTTCATTTTGGTGAAGGAGCCGCAGGAGCCGTTTGGCATGGGGGAGTTCCCCTTCTTCGAGCAGGAGATCGACATACCCGAGCGCAACTTTCTCCCCCCTTGCCGCCGGGTCAGCCGCAGCGGCTGCCTCAAAGAGTCGTTTGGCTTGGGGGCGGGCATGGAGGCTCCATGCTTCCAATGCGAGTTCTCCGCTCCATTGCGGCTTAAAGAGCGTGAGCGGAATGGCGGCATCGAGTTCCTTGAGCGCCGCCTCCCGTTGCCCCAGCGCTTGGAGGCTGCGCATCCGAGCGAGCGTGAGTTCCACCATCCCGGGGTAACGTTTTTGAAGAACCGCGTTAATCGAGAGGGCGAGATCGTGCCGATGAGCCGCCTGCGTCACTTTCTGTAACCAAACCAGCAGGTTTTGCGGGATGTCCGGGCGTTGGAGGAGCGCTTCGAGCATCCGGGCTGCCGCCTCGGGTTGATGATGATCGAGGAGATCGGCCACCAGCCAACTCCCGGCAACGGTATCGCCTTCTTCCTCCCATCCTTGTCGCAGTTCCGCCGCCCGTTCCTGCGCCGGAAGCCATCCCCGCTCACGCGTGAAGGTGTAATAAAGCGTCAGGAGATCGGGCCGATCAGCCAGCAGGCGCATCCGCTTGAGCCACGGGCGGGCAAGCGGGTGCTCCTTCCCTGCCAGTTCCACGACGGCCATGGCGAGGTCAAACGCCTGCCTGCTTTTGCCTCCCTCCTGCGCTTTGGTCACGGCGGCGTTGAGGTAAATCAGGGCGTCTTCCTTAGCGCCATGATCAAAAAGCGTCCGGGCGAAGCGGATGATCGATTGGCTTTGATCATTGGAAACCTGCTGCCATGCGATCTGGCGTGCCTGTGGCAACGCCCCGGCTTTGAGATAAAGGGCGACGCGTTGCCCGTCGATGTCTCCCCCACGATCAGGCAAGGCATGTAACCGCCGGAGTGCTTCAGCCCGCTCTCCGGTTTCAATCAGGCATTGAAGGTAAGCGAGTTGATGAACCGGGTGATCGGGGTGAATCTCCAGCAGCCGCGCGTAAGCGGCCTTCGCCTCCGGCCATTGGCGTGACGCAGCAAGGATGCGGGCTTCGAGTTCGGGCAGGCGCTGATCACCCTGACCCTCGGCCATCAGGCGGCGCGTGACCTCCAGTGCCTGTGGCAGATCGTAGCTGCTTAGGTACTCGATCATGCTCTGTGTCGAGATGATGTCGCGTTCCGGCGCGATGAGCCATGCTTCCACACTTGCCTTGGCTGCCTCACTATCTTTGGCGTTGAGCGCACTGGAGAGGAGTCGCATGGCCGGGTTCACCGGTTGGTCGCGGTTTAAGAGGGCAAAGAGCTTGAGCGCAAGGGGGCGTCGCCCCGTGTTCTCCAGCATCGTGGCGACCTGATTGAGCCGTGCCGGGGGGAGGCTTCCATCGCTGTTTTTGAGTTCTACCTCGCGCAACGCCACTTTCTCCGGCAACCGCCGCAGTTGGAGGGTGGCAAGGCGGGTCGCGATCTCGTCGGCAAAAGCGACCGCCTGCTCCCCTTGCAGCCGGATTGCCGTTTGATCCTCGATCGCTTTCTCCCAAAGGTAAATCGCTGCATGATCGAGGTTCCACGCTTCAAACTGCACCCCGGTGGCGAGCAGGAAGCGCCAGATCCGGTCGAGCACCGGTGCTTCCCCCGGTTGTGCAGCGCGGAGCGTGAGCAGCGCATCGAGCGCCGCCTCCGTCTCCTGACGATTTCCGGCAAGGGCGTGGAGCAACGCGCGGGTTAAGGTGGCGTGGAGCGGCGAGCGGCTGTTATCGGCCAGTCGCGTCGCCATCCAGCGTTGGCGTTCGCTCCGCGGCAATAACTCAAAAAGGTAACGCTGGGCGTGGTAGGTCGGGGTGGAGAGCGAGTCGGAAGGTTCCTGCGCGATCGTTTCCAGAACGCGGATCGCTCCGGCGCGATCTTTCATGGAGAGCATCCATTCCGCAAGCGGCAGGCCGAAATCGCCACGCTGGCCGGGAAGCGCATCAAAGACCGGCTCCGCCAGCGCCACCGCCTCGGGCAGCCGTTCGTGCGCAGCGAGTAACTCCGCGCACGGCTGGACCCACGCCAGCGGCGCTTGGAGAAAGAGCGCTTCGAGATCGAGCGGGCGGTGGAGCAACCCCCACTCCCGCAACACGGAGCGGAACGCCTCGTGATCGTCCCCACTCCGCTCCGGGTTCCAGAGCCAGTGGGCAAGGGTGCGCCACGCTTCAAGTTCCATGAGCGTCCAGACTAATCCGGCGCGGACCCCGGGGTGTCCCGGGTGTTCGGCGGCGAGGCGCAACATTTCGTCAGCCACCTCCCGCTTGGCTCCGGTTCCGTAGCAGGCCCAGAGTTTCTCCGAGGGCCCCCCTTTGGCCATCTTGGCGATCCAGCCGTCGCGCTCCTGCAGGGGGATCGTCGGGGCGAGCGCGCGGATCGCCTCCAAGCGCCAATCGCGTTCCAGCCGCCCCGGGTGGCGTTCATTGTAAAGCTCGACGTTCAAGGCGCTCCGATGCCCGAGCCGGGCGACCGGACCATTGAGCGTGGTAAAGAGGGTGCGAAGCCGGTTGCCGATCATCGCCGGGGCGGGCGGGAGGATGATCGAGAGCTGTTCCTTGAGGGAAGGGGAGCGCGTCCCGGCAAGGATCGCCCGGGCGGCGCTCAACGCCTCCGGCCCGTTGGGATCAAGCCGCAGCAGAAGGATCGCCGCCGAGGCATTGGCCGGATCGAGATAGAAAATACCGCGCGTGACGGCGAGCGCCAGCTCCCGCTCCCCATTCTCCAGAAGCGCCCGTGCACACCACAACAACGTCTCCGCATCCCGGGGGAAATGGCGGGTGATCTGAGCCATCGTCGCCAGCGCCCCGGCTTGATCGAGCGCCGTGAGTTGGAGCGCGGCGAGCTTGGTCCACTCGCTCGCCTGTGCATTGGGAAAATGGTCGATCCGTAACTTCTGGTGGGTAGCCGCGCGTTGGTAATCGTGTCCTGCTTCGGCTTCGCGGACGAGGAACGCCTCCGCCTCTGCCCGGTCTGAAGCGGTCAACGCCGCCTGCTGCCACTCGCGGTACGCCGCTTCCTCCTCTCCGTCGGCCTTGAGCGTCTGCCCGAGCGCCATCCGGTGCGCCGGTTGGGTCGCCACAGCGTCGCGGAGTTTTTCCAGAAGCCATGGCATCGCCTGTTGCTGCTGGCTGTAGGCGATCAGCTCCTTGAGGATCAGGTTACGCCCCTGCGCATCGCCTTCCTCCATGTACGCTTCCCAGAGGGTCGCGAGCGCCTTTTCGTGCATCGAGAGGTGGTGCATCACCCGGACCAGCGGTTGGAGCACTTCCTGTCGGCGGGTCGTTTTGGTGAGCGTGTAGAGCCGCTGCCATGTCCCCAGCGCATCATACCAAAGGCCGTTCTGCTGCTGGGCGTTGGCCAAGTCACTCAGCGCCGCCGGGTCGCCCTCGGCAGCGAGCGTTTCGTAAATCTCCAGCGCGGCTTTGGTCCGCCCGAGTTGGATCTCGTTCTGGGCGATCTCCTTGAGCCACCGCTTCTTTTGCTCCGGGGCGAGTTCGAGCAGCCGGTTGAGCCGTTCGCGCACCGCCTCCGGGTCGTTACGCCCTTGGGCGATCAGAAGGGCGAGTTCCTGCGCTTCGATTGAGTCGGGCTTTTGCGCGATCGCATTGGCGATGGTCGCCGCCGCTTCCGGCAGATCGCGTTTCCACCAATACCAGCGGGCAAGTCGGAGCATCGCTTCCGGGGAAGTAGATGCCTCCTTTTTGCGTTCCTCCAGCGCTTCAGCTAACGCCGGATTGGCAACTGGCTCCGGCGCCGTAAAGCGGTAGGTCTCCACTGGGACTTCCAAGACCTTCGCTGCCGCTTTTCCAGCAGCCGAGAGGAGCGTCCCTTCCTCTCCCTCCGGCGTCGCTCCAGCTTGTGAATAGGAGCGGAAAAGCCGCTGATCGGCCTCCTGTTGCTCCTCTGCGGTTTGGGACAGGGTGAAAGCGGCTTCAAAAGCACGCCGCGCCGCGATCCGATCCGCCGGGGTTGGCTCGCCCCGTTCGGGATCAGCCGAGCCGCCGGGAGTCAGGAGGAGATCGCCAAGGTGAAGCTGGTAGCCCCGTTCCCGGGGTTCAAGGGCGACCGCTTTTTCCATCGCCGCGATTGCTTCGGCGATCAACCCGGCGTGCCGAAGAAGATCGGCGGCCCGTCGCCACCCCGCAGCTTGTTGGGCGGGCGGGGCATCGGCGGGAGCGAGTCGCTCCAGTGTTGCCCGTGCTTCATCAAAGCGTTGGCGTGAAAAAAGGAACTCCGCCAACGCCCCGGGGTCGGCTTGCGGCCGGGAAAGATGAGCCTCAAGCGCGTCGAACATCTGGTGCTGGCGATAAAAACTCTCCAGCCGGGCGGCAACCTCCTCCCGTTCCTCCTTTGGGACATGGGCTAAGAGCGGGGCGAGCCGTGCCGCCGCCTGCTTCGATTGCCCCAGCCGCAAGTCGAGCAACGCCCGTTCTAGCGCGAGGTCAATTTCTCCCGGCCCGATCGTCACCCGTTCCCATGCGGCGACGGCTTCCTGCGGTTTGGCTGATTGCGAGAGGAGCCGGGCGAGCCGCAGCGCCGTTGCGCGATCCTTCGGCGTTAGTTGGAGAAGAGTTTCCAACGCCCCGCGCAACGCCTCCCGTTGCCCGTCGGCTTCGTAAAGGGCCGCCAACTGCTGCCATGGAACCACTTGTCGCGGGTGGGCTTGCGCCTGCGCCTTCCATTGGGCTTCGAGTGTGGCAACCTGTCCGCTTCGCCGGGCGAGGGCGAGCGTGGTGTTGAGAAGATCGGCCCGCTGCCAATGTCCGGGAGCGCTCAACGCCATCGCCTTTCCGAGCGCCTCCAGCGCTTCCGGGGCGCGCCCCTCTTTTTCAAGCAGCAACGCCTGTTGACGTAAGGCGTCGGCACGCACCGGCGCATCCCCTTTTTCAATCAGGACAGCGAGGTGACGCAGCGCCGCCTCGTTCATCCCGTTTTTGGCACAGGTGGTCGCCAGTTGTTGGCGCAGCGAAAGGGAATCGGGCGTGAGCGCCAGCATCGCTTCCCACGCTTCCATCGCCTTCTCCGGGGAGCCGGCGGCGAGCCACGCTTCGCCGAGCGCTTCGAGGGTTGGCGGGAGTTGCCGGGCCTCTTTCGGGAGAAGGGCGACCGCTTTCTCCAGTTCCAGCGCTTTCTCCTTTGGCGCCAGTGCCGGGGCGAGCGCCAGCGGGGGGAGGGGACTCTTCGGGTCGATCTCTGCGGCACGGCGGAAGGCATCGAGCGCCTCATCCCCCCGTCCCGCCCGACGCAGGAGGTGGCCATAAACGAGTTGCGAGGCGAGGTCGCCCTCCTTCCCCGCAGCGGCGTAGCTTTTGAGGAGTTGCTCCGTCGTTCCTTCCTCAGAAGCGAGTTTCCAGAGCCGCTCCAGCGCGGTCCCTTCGACCGGATTCGCCGCGAGCATCTCCCGGTAACGGGCCACGACGCGCGGATCACTCGCCGCTGTCGCCCCTTGGGCCATCATTGCGACCACGGCGCAGAGCGAGAGCCGCCGTCCCCATCGGCGACCGAATGCCCCGTTTTGGCCAGAATTCTTCCCGCGCATTTTCAAGCTCAAGGCTACGCGATTGTTCGCAAGGAGCAAGTGAAACCCCTGCTTGAGCACGTTTCATGATCGACTTTGATAGCGGAAAGCGGTTATCTCCGCATTTGCCATGACTTTCTTTGGCATTATCGTCGGGTTCATCGCGTGGTTTCTCGTCCGCTACCTGCTGGCCGGGATCTATACCGTCGGTCAAAATGAACGGGCCGTGAAAACGAGCTTTGGCCGCGCCCAACGCCTCGGAGAGAAGACGATCCTCGATGATCCGGTCTCCGACCATCTCCGTGAAGAGGAGAAGAGCCGTTACCGCTACCCGCTCGTTCGCGTGATCCCGCCCGGCGGCCCGTACTACCGCTGGCCGTGGGAAAAGGTCCACAAGGTCTCGGTGGCGACGATGACGATCAACATGGCGTGGGACCCCGATGATCCCGAGGCCAACCGTGGCGGGACGCTCCTCGAAGCCGTCACCAAGGATCAGCTTGACACCGGGTTGACCGGCCAACTCCGCTACCGGGTCAGCGAACAGAATCTTTACGCCTACCTCTTCGGGGTGAAAAATCCGGTGGCTCATATCATGGGTTACTTCGTCTCCGTCCTTCGCGAGCGAATCGCCAATTTTGAAGCCCCGGCCCCCGTTCAGGAGTCGGAGAACAGCGCCGATCAACTCCTCTCGACCGCCGTTTCCGGGGTTTCCATCAACGACTTGCGTAAGAACCTGCGCGATCTCAACGAACACATGGACCGGGAGTGTGCCAGCTCCGCCGCGCGTTACGGCATCGCGCTGGATGCCTCGCTGATCACCGAGATCAACCCGCCGCCGGAGGTCGAGTCGGCCCTCGCCGCGATCAACACCGCGCACAACCACGTCTCCTCAGAGATCAGTCTCGCGCAGGCCGCCGCCGACCAGAAAATCGTTCAGTCGAAACGGGCCGTGGAGATCGAGACCCTCAAGGCTCAGGCCGAGGTGGAGCCGCTCCGGTGTCTGGCCGATCAATTGCGCTCACTCAAGGAGAGCGGGCCGAAGGCGCTCTCGGGTTATCTGCGGCATGTCCGTCTCGGACTTTTCGCCAAGGCTGATGCCATCATGATCGAGGAGAAAGGGGGTGAAGGATGAACTTTCTGGTTTCCGCGCTGGTGACCTTCTTCGGCTGCCTGATTCTGGTGCCGGTCTTCTTCGCCACCGTCCGCGCCCTCGGGCTTTACGCGATTGTGGAAGAGCGGAGCGCCCGGGTCTACCTCCTCTTTGGCAAGGTGATCGGTGTGCTGGATGAACCGGGGCTGCACCTCCTGCCGTTCCGGCTCGGTCCGGCGGCGTTTCTGGTCCATTGGCTTGGGAAATGCGAAGTGGTTGATCTCCGGCTCGATCAGGAATACCTCCGCAGCCAACCGGTTAATTCCGAGGAGGGAGCGCCGATGGGGATTGGCATCTGGTATGAGATGTATATCTCCGACCCGGTCGCCTATCTCTTTGAGAACACCAACCCGCGTGGTTCGCTGGCGGCCAATGTCAGCAACGCCACGGTGCGTTGCCTGAGCAACATGAAGCTCGCCAACATGCTCGAAACCCGCCACTGGATGAGCCGCGCCGTGCGGGAGGAAGTGAGCGCCAAATCGCACGAATGGGGCTACCGCCTCGGCTCGGTTTATATCCGCAAGGTCCACTTCCGCGACACCGGGATGATCGGGCAGATCGAGGAAAAGGTCGTCAACCGGCTTCGGCAGGTGACTTACGCTATCCGGCAGGATGGGGCCAATCAGGTCAGCATCATCGCCAGCACGGCGGAGCGGCACGCCGCCGTTGAATTTGCCCGGGCCGCCGCGATGCGCCCCTTGATCGTCGGTGCCGCCTTGCAGGAAATCGCCGGGGAACCGGAGATCGCCGATGCCCTCTTTGAGATTCTCCAGATTGAGAAACTTCAGGAAGGGAAAGCCCGCCTCACGCTCCTCCCCCGGGGCGGCGGGACGTTGCTCCCGTCGCTTCTCGCGGCTCAAAACGGTTGAAACGGGAAATCTCCCCGAAAGAAAAGCGCAACCCGGCGCAAGGAGCCGATTTCGCTTTCAGGAAATGAGCACGGGTGATGCTTGATCAAAGCGTCAACGAGGATCATCATCCCCCTCCCCAAGTACCATGTCATCCATTTTTGAGGCCGTCGGAACGTTCATTGATGCCATCAAGATCAACGGGATCACGCAGCAGGAACGTGATAGCCGCATCTTCTGGATCAAGGAGCGTCGGCTTTGGAGCCGGGGGCTGGCGGCATTGGCCAACCGGTTTTTTCGCCTCGCAGGCAATCCGGTGCAGGTCCGCTCCGGGCTGCGCGAGTGGCAGCGCGGGGAGGTGTTTGCCTACGACCTCCTCCATGGGGGCGAGGGGTTTAGCGTCTTTGCCCAAGGGGAGCGGAGCGTCTGGGCAGAACAGCTTCCCGGCGTTTCGCTCGATAGCCACGCCTTCGGTGGCACGTTGGAGCCGGGAATGGTTGAGGCGGCGGCGCGGGAACTGCGTCGGGCCCATGCCTTGCCGATTTCACCCCGGGAGGGGGAGGAGCTTTGGTCTCACGGTGACCCTCACCTCGGCAATTTTCTCTATGACGCCCGGGAGGATCGCGCCCGGCTGATTGATTTTGAGGTGAGCCACGATCCTGCGCTGACTCAGGAGCAGCGGCAGGCGGACGACCTGCTCGTTGTGCTACAGGATCTGATGGGCCGGGGGGACGACCGTCTTTGGACCCGCTGCGCCACGGCCTTCCTCCGCGCTTACTCGGAAGCGGGGGAGGCCCCGATCCGGCGGGCACCCCTTTTCGAGCGATTGCGCCAGCGGCTACGGTTGCGCGGCGGGGTGAGCCGCCTCTGGTGGGGGATTCGGACCGGCTACCTGCCGCGTCGCGAATTGGTGCGCCGCATTAATACCCTTCTTGCGCTTCTGGAAGATTTCCCACAGAGGTCACGAGCCGTTGCGCCGGAAAACCGCGTTCCAGCAGCGCTTCACGAAGAATCGGGCTCAGAATATGGAGCCGTCCCCGGTAGTTGAGGAGCGCCCGCTCGATCACCAGTAGCTCCATCGACGGGTTGTGACAGTGGGAATAGGTGTTAGCCCCCTGAAGATCACCCGGGTAGCGCCCGTCGGGATGGCTAAAGAGGTCGATCCCCGCAATCGTGATCGCCTCAGGCTGCAATGCGGCAGCGGTCGCGATCATGAGCGCCCCGTTGGAAGGCCGTGCTTGCAATTCATCCGCCTCATCTTTGGCAAACCACGGGCAGTTTTCTGCATCGGGGACGAAGTATTCGAGCGGCGTCGTCCGCAAAAATGGCTGACTGTTTTCAAAGACCCGCAGCCGCCCCTGCACCCGGTTAAGGATGAAAACGATCGGCCCGGTCAAGACGCGGATCGTCTCCGAATTGCCGACAAAGACGACGTTGGGCTCCGTCAATAACCCACGATCTTTCCAGCGGCAGTTAACGCGAAAGAGGAGGTCGTGCTCCACTTGCGCCAGTTCCGGGAGTTCCGAGGTTGGCCCGTTGCCGAGACAAAGGATGGAGCGGTGAGCCCCAATGCGCTCGCGAAATGCCTCCCATGTCGTGAGGTCGATTTTTTCAATCTCCTGCCGCTTTTTCCCGGCTTCTGCATTTTTAGCGAGAGGGGCGGGGCGCCAACTTGCCCGTTCGGCATTTTCATCCGGCAGGGCGGGGTAGAACGGCGCGAGCGCGGCGACGGTTCGCTCCGCAGCGCCGCGGGAGGGTTCCATCACTTTTCGCGCTTTTTCCAGAAGCGCCGCCCCGTTGGCATCGCCCCGGATCAGCGAGAGGAGCCGGACGGGGAGGTTGGCAAGCGAGGTCGGGAGGGTTCCCCCGGCCCGGGCGATCGGCTCCAGCGAAGCAGGGAGGTGCGGCCCATGGAGGAGCGGGGTTTGCAGTGTGATCAACTCCGGGGTCGGCTCCCAAGACGGGGCTGTCGTGAAGCTACGTCCAAGAATGATCCCGGTCGCTGCCGGGTAAAACGGCGTCGCGGCAAGGTTAGGATCGAGAAAGAGGAGTGCCGGGTTTCCGTTGTGAGGTTCATTCCAGCGACGGATCGGGAGATCACGCGCTGCAGCGAGGCGGGTAACCCGTTCGAGCTGGCGGCGCGTCGCCGGTTTCCAGAGAAGGACGGAGCGTGGTTCTTCGCGGCGAAGGGCAGCGATCGTCTCCAACATCGCCCGTTCTTCCAGTCGATGGATCGCTTCGCATAGCACCACCGGAGGATCAGGAGGGAGGCGCAGTTCTCTCTTGAGATAATCGACCCCTGCCGGAGTGCTCGCCAGAGCGGTCTCGTAGGCGAGCGAGCCGGTGACGCTGATCCGCTCCCGGGGAATGCCGTGCCGCTGCAACACTTCGGCGAAAGCTTCCTCTTCCACACAGAGATGAGAAAAAGCCGGGTGTGTCACCCGCTCCGCCCAGCCGTCCACGGTTTCGCGCGGATGCGGCCTTCCTCCAATCAGGACGACGGGGAGAGCGCTCTCCGCCGCCCGACGCAGCAGGAGCGGGCTAACCCGGCGTGCGCTCTGGAGGATGACCACCAGTTTCGGTGCAAGCTGTTCTTCAAACCGCGAAAGGTAAAGCGGGTGCGAAAACGGCGCCGGTAACGCCCGATCATTGAGAAAGCGCACCTTGAGCCACGCTTCGGTGCGTGCGTTGTCCGAGAGCATGACAAAGCAGCTCTCGCACGCCACGTTTTTGAAGAGCCGCACCACTTCATCCGCAGCGATGAAAACTTCGGGATTCTCGCCGAGCATCCAGACCGAACGGAGCGAACGGAACTTGTAGCGCCCCCGGCACCGCCGCCGCTCCTCTTCACGCTCTTTGGCCGGGGTTCGGTCCTGAAACTGGCCGACGGCGCGGCAGAAATTTTCGCGGGCGAACGCGACGGCATCCGTGAGACGGTGGGCGATCTTCATGCAAGAGAGAAGGGGGTATGGTAAAAGCGCCTCCGGGTGGCGTCCACTGGAAAATCCCCGATTGACTTTCGGGCCACAACGGAGCGTGATTCGCCGGTATGCCGCGTTACCTCCTCCTTAACCACGGAACCGGGCAAGCCGAACTTTGGCCTCCGTATCTTGAAAAGCTCCAACAAGGTCAGCACCTCATCGGCGGCTCTGCACTCAACCCCGGCATCGCGTTGCAAGGGGGGAATCTCTCCGGGGCACAGACGGCAACGTTGACCGGGTATCTGGTGATCGAGGCCGATTCGTGGGAGGCGGCGCAGGCGATCGCCCGTGAGTCTCCGGTGCACCAAAGCGGCGGGAGCGTGGAGCTTTTTCCGCTGATCCGTTCCTGAAATCGCTCTCAAGGGCGGCTGGCGGCTCTCCCGCTCTTGGCTTTGAGGAGCGTCTCAATCTCCCCGAGCGGGCGGGTGTTGACCACATCCTCGCGCGTGAGCCATCCCTTGCGGGCCATCGCCACACCGAGCGGGAGCCGTTGTAACCCGGCGACACGGTGAGCGTCCGGGTTGATCGAGCAACGCACCCCTTTCGCCTTTGCCAGCGGCCACCAGCGCCAGTCGAGATCGAGCCGTCGCGGTGTGGCGTTAAGTTCAATGATCGTGCCGGTCTCCGCCGCCGCTTCAATGATCGCCGGAATATCGACGGCATACGGTTTGCGGCTCAGGAGGAGGCGTCCGGTCAGGTGACCAAGCATCGTCACGTGGGGGTTGCTGATCGCGCGGATGATCCGGGCGGTCATCTCCGCTTCGCTTTGCTGGAAGCTGGAGTGAATGCTGGCGACCACGTAATCGAGTTCCGAGAGGGTTTCATCGGAGAAATCGAGCGATCCATCGGGGAGAATGTCGCACTCCGTCCCCGCGAATAGGCGGAAATCATCGCCGTAATCGGCGTTGAGCGCGGCGATTGCCGCCCGTTGCTCGGCAAGGCGGTGTTCATCCAGCCCGTGTGCCTGAAAGGAGCTTTTGGAGTGATCGGCAATGCCGAGGTATTCCAGCCCGAGTTCCCGCGCCGCTTCGGCCATCGCTTCGAGCGTATCGCGCCCGTCGCTGGCGGTGGTGTGGTTGTGGAAGGTCCCGCGCAGGTTCGTCCACTCAACTAAACGCGGCAAGGTGTGAGCGGCTGCGGCGTCGATCTCGCCGAGGTTTTCACGCAATTCCGGCTCGATGTAGTCGAGATCCAGCGCCCGGAAGAGTTCACGTTCTTCATCAATCGGCGGTGGGGTTGAGTCCCCCTCCTTGACCGGGGCAAGCCGGTATTCATTGAGTGTCCAGCCCCGTTCCAGCGCCCGGTTGCGGATGGCGATGTTGTGCTCCTTGCTCCCGGTGAAGTAGTGGAGGGCAAACGGGTATTGCGCCTGCGAGACGACTCGCAAATCGGCCTGCGGCCCATCGGCAAGGCGTACGGAAGCCTTCGTCTCCCCCTGTGCCAGAATACTGGAGACCAGCGGGTGCGTGGTAAAAAAAGCCATCACCTCCTGCGGTTGATTGGAGGCAACCAGAAAGTCGAGATCGCTCACCACTTCCTTGCGTCGCCGGTAACTTCCGGCAAGGGCGGCCTGCGAGACACCCGGTAATCCCTTGAGTTCTTCGAGCAACGGCTCGGCGAGGAGAGCGGCGTGCTCCCAGAGGAAACTCTGTGCGTAGGCTTGGCGATCGGCGAGCGCTTCGAGCAGCCGCAGCGCCGTCTTCTCCCCAAAACCGGGAAGAGCAGCGAGCCGTCCATCGCGACAGACCGCCTCAAGCGTCGTAACGCTATCGACCCCGAGCTGTTCATAGAGAGCGCGGATCTTCTTGGCCCCCAAGCCCTGCAAGTCGAAAAGCTCAAAAATTCCGGCGGGGAAACTCTCCTTGAGGCTTTCGTAAAAGGCGACTTTCCCGGTTGCGAAAAGTTCGGTGATCTTCTCGGCGATTGCTTTGCCGATTCCGGGAATCTCGGTGAGTTTCCCCTCGGCGGCGGCGGCTTTGAGATCGCCGGGAAAGGTCTCCACGGCGCGGGCGGCGTTCACGTAGGCGCGAATCTTGAAAAGGTTTTCCCCTTTGAGTTCGAGGAGTCGGGCGCTCGATTCGAGCAGGTCGACGACCTCCTCGCGGGTGATCGGTTGGGTGGTCACGGTTCTACAGCCTCTCCGTTCTCTTCGTTCTCATCGTCATCCTGTTGAGCAGGGGTAGCGCGGCGCGTCTCCTCTTCAAGATCGGTGGCCGGTGGCGACCAACTGCTCTCCTCCTCGACCTCTTCTTCCTCTTCCTCCTCAGGCTCCGGGGTTGGCTTGCTCTTGGTTTTCTTCGGCTTCGAGGGGTAGAGTTCCTTTAAGACAGCACCGATGATTGGCGCTGCCGTCTTCCCGCCGCTTGCTTCCTGATTGGGCGCTCCTTCGTAAACCACTGAGAAGGCGTACTGCGGCTCCTTGGCCGGGACGTAACCGACAAACCACGCGGCGTAACGCTGGTTTTTCTTCGGCCCCCACTGCGCCGTCCCGGTCTTTCCGGCAACCTGCACGTAGCGATTGCCCGCGCGTCCGCCTGTCGCCCGCTTGCCACTAATAACGCGGACCATCCCTTTGCGGATCGCTTCGAGGTTCTTTGGCGTGAGCGGGATCTGATCGCGCAATCGCAGATCATAGCCGGTAATAATCCGTTCGTCGGCGTTTTGCACCTGCTTAACGAGGCGCATCTGGTAGAGCAACCCGCCGTTGGCAAGGGCGGAAACCGCCTGTGCCATTTGGAGCGGCGTGGTCAAAATATCGCCCTGACCGATCGAGAAACTCGCGACGTCACCACCGAGCATCGGCCGTTTGTGGACACGGCGCATGTACTCGTCGGTCGGGATGCGCCCTGCGGCTTCGTGGCGTAGAGGGATGCCGGATCGGTTGCCGAAGCCGAAGCGGCTGGTCCAGTCGATAAGGGTGGAAGCGCCGGTACGAAGCCCGACCTGATAAAACCACGTGTTGTTGGACTCCTCCAGCGCCTCGGCGACATTGAGCATCCCCGAAGGGGTCTTCTTCCAGTTGTGGAAGACGCGGTCGCCGACCCGGTAGGAGGTCGGCCCGGAGAATTCGCTCGTCGGCGTGATCTTGCCTGATTCCAGCGCGGCAAGGGCGACAAACATCTTGAAGATCGACCCCGGTGGATACGCCCCGCGATAGGCACGCGGAAAGAGCGGGTTCTGCTCATCTTCATTGAGACGCTTGAAATCCTCCGACGAGATCGCCGGGACAAAGAGGTTGAGGTCGAAGCCCGGTTGCGATGCCATCGCCAGCACATCGCCGGTGTGCGGGTCGACAAAGACCATCGCCCCGCGCTTGGCATGGCGGGCGAGGATGCGCTCGCAAAGCCGTTGAAGGTTGATGTCGAGGGTGGTGACGACGTTGTAGCCGGGCTGCGGCGGGATCGAGACGCGCTCAGAGACTTTGTGCCCCTTGGCGTCAAAGTTGTAGGTCATCTGCCCTGCCTTGCCGGTCAACTGGGCGTTGAAGGTCGCCTCCAACCCTTCGCGTCCTTCCGAATCGGGCCAGAGAAGGTCGTTGTTCTGGATCGGGCGATCGGAGGTGCGCCCCTCCCGACCGACGTAGCCGATGATGTGGGAGGCGAGCGATCCGTGGGGATAGTGTCGCAGATAAATAGCCCTAAGGTTGAGGCCATCGCCCCCCTCCTGCTGAATTTTCTCCTGTTCGGAGGCGTTGAGATCGCTGGAGATGTCGAGGGGGAGGAGCCCCCGGTTGCGGTAATGCTTGAGAATCACCTCTTCGCTAACATCGAACGTTCGCCCCGGGAGCAGTTTCCCCGCGAGGTCAAGCTGGCGACGGGCAAAGGCGAGCGCTTCCGCGTCGGAGAACTCCAGCGGCGTCGGAAATTGGATGCCGAGGTTGAAGCTCAGGCGGGTGTTGGCGAGGACTTCCCCGTTGCGATCGACAATCTGCCCGCGCGGAGCGGGGATCGAGAGGGCGAAAGTCCGCGCATGGCGCTGTGTTTCCCAAGTCGGTTTGATCTCCTCCTCCTGTGCGGAGGCAGGAGGGAGGGTGGCTGCCACCAGAGAGAGCAGGGAGGGCAAAAGAATCCGTCGCGAGAACATGAGTGGGGCAGGCTAATCGGTTGCAGGGGGCTTCTCAAGTGAAAGTGAACCCAGAACGCGCAGAATTGCACCGCTCGCCTCCTCCACGGTGATCGCCTCCATACAGCGGAAATCGAGCGGGCAATCGCGTTGGAAGCAGGGGCTGCACTCGACCTGATGGCGTAGAATCTGGTGTCCCGGTCCAAGCGGGGCCGTGAGCCGTGGTTCCGTCGAGCCAAAAAGGGCCACCGTTGGCACGCCGAGCGCCGCAGCGAGGTGCATCGTCCCGGTGTCGTTGGTGAGCAGGAGATCGCAGGTGGCCAGCATCTCCATCAATTCGGTGAGGGAGGTTTTGCCGATCAGGTTGGTCAAGCGACTGCCGAGCGGGCCAGCTTCAAAAGCCGCTTCGATCGCTGCGCCCACGGGGGCATCTCCGCCAACCCCAAAGAGGACCCATTCGCACCGTTCCCGGGTGGCGACGTGGCTCGCCGTTTGGGAAAAACGCTCCGGCAGCCATCGCTTGGCCGCGCCAAACTCCGCCCCCGGGCAGAGCCCTAAACGCCAGACGCCCGGTTCCCGCGCCGGTCGCCGGGCCATCCTGAGCGCTGGGGTGGGGAAGAAAGCTTCCGGCCCCGCTTCTGGTGGGAAGAGGACTTCCGCGCCGATCCGTCGGGCGAGTTCCAGATAGTGGTGAACCTGATGTCGCGCCGGGATGGCTTTGCGCCGATGCCGGGGGGGCGGGAGTGGCTCGTTGATGAGCCAGCGCCGCCACTTGGCCGGATAACCGATCCGGAGCGGAACCCCGGCCAGCCGGATCTCCAAGGCCGTGCGCACCGAATTGGGGAGGATGACTGCTGCATCGAAACACCCCTGCCGTACCTTGCGCGCCACGCTCCACGGGCTTTCCCCCGCTTCGATCGGGATCACCGCGTCGACTTCCGGGAGATGACGCCAGTAGTCAGCCAGCTTCGCGCGAACCAGCACGGTGATATGCGCATCAGGCCGTCCCCGTTTGATCGCCTGTAAGGCGGGAGTGGTCATGACGGCATCGCCAAGCCAGTTGCTCGAACGGATGACGATCTTGAAGGGTGAAAGCCGCCCTCGGTCGTACCCCGGCGCGAAGACGGCGCCCCGTTTGTAACCCGAGAGGAGGAAATTGGGACGAGGGGTTTTCCAACGGTCGTGGACCCAAAACCAGTCGGCAGGGGAGTGGCGGATCAACGTTTCGAGCGAGAGATTGAGTCGCGCGGTTAAGACGGCGGCATCGTCGCCGGAGGGTTCCACCGGTTCGGAGATCACCAGCCGCCACCGACCGGGAGCTTCGGTGTAGAGCGCTGCGGGGATCAGAGCCGCTCCGGTGCGTAGTGCCATGGTGGCGACGAGGGGAGTTGTTGATGCAAGGCGGTTAAAGAACGGCGACCAGACTCCTTTGTCTCCGGCGTGTTGATCGAACAGGACGCCAACCCCGCCCCCTTCCCGCAGTAAGGTGATTGCTTTGGCGAATCCTTCCTTTCGTTCAAACAAGGTTAATCCAAGTCGGGAGCGTGCGGTGCGGACTTCCGCATCGATGAGCGGGTTGGTTAATCGTTGATAAATGGTCGACGCTTTGCCTCGAAAGATGACCGGGGCTGTCTGCGCGATCAGTTCCCAGTTGGCCATGTGGCTGATGGCGAAGATGACGCCGCGCCCTTGGTTGTAAGCCGCCTCAATCCGCTCAGCGTTCTCTATCTTGACAGTGCGGAGCGTCTCCTCGTGCTCCATTTTCATCATCCGTACGCTCGCCAGCAGGTTGCCTCCCAAGAGCCGGAAATGTTCCCGCAACAAGGCGTCGATCTCCCGTGGACTCTTCTCTCGGCCAAAGGCGATCTCCAGATTGCGCCGCGCCACGCGCCGATAGGGGATCACTACGACCAGAGCGATCGAACCGAGCGTCATCCCGAGTCGCACGACACTCACCAGTGGCAACCATGAGAGGCCAGCGGCAATCAGCCGGTAAAGAGAGTAAACAATCCGATCCACCATGGCGTGCTCAACGCGGTTTCCCTTTCCAGTACATCGCCTTGATCGGATGCTCATCAAGGACGTTGGCCTCGATCCCACCGAGGCGTTGCGCGTCGAAAAAGAGAATGCCGACCATGAAGTAGAGAGGACAAACCGGGACCTCTTCGCTGATGAGCAGCGTCTCCGCCTCGCGGAAGAGGTCGAAACGCTTTTGCGGATCGGTCTCCGTTCCGGCTTGGGCGATCAAGGTATCGTACCGGGCGTTGCTCCAGCCGGTGCGGTTGTTCCCGTCTCCAGTGACAAAGAGGTTGAGAAAAGTATTGGGGTCATTGTAATCGCCAACCCAAGTGGAGCGGCAGAGGTCGTAATCAAGCGTGCTCATGGAGGTGAGATAGACCTTCCACTCCTGCCGTTGCAGATCAAGGTTGACGCCGAGCGTCTCTGAGAGCATCGACTTGAGTTCCACGGCGATCGCCTCGTTAGTTGCCCCTTCGCTATAAAGATAGGCGACGCGCGGGAAGCCCTGCCCATTGGGGAACCCCGCTTCCGCCAGCAGGTGGCGCGCGGCTTCGACATCGCGTTCCAGCCCCGGCGGCGGTTCATACCCCCCGGCTCCCGGCGGGACGAGACTCTTTGCCACCGGTTCGCCCGCACGGGTGATTCGTTCGACGAGGTGCTCCTTGTTGACCACCAGCGCAAACGCCTTGCGCACCCGGGCATCATTAAAGGGAGGGCGCGTGCAGTTAAATCGAATGAAATAACACCCGAGGAATGGTGCGGAGTGGAAGTCGGGCCGCTGGCGCAGATCATCGAGCAACTGGTTGGGGACGACCCCTTTATCGAGCATCAGATCGGCCTGTCCGGTGGAGTAGAAATTAAAAGCGGTGTTGGCGTTGCTGATTGGCAGGTAGTCGACGCTTTCCATCGCGACGCCGTCGCGGTTCCAGTACTGCGGGTTCTTTTCCAGCCGGATGCGGTGGTTAATCCGCCATTGGGTCAACCGGTAAGCGCCGTTACTGATGAGTCGCCCCGGTTTGGTCCAGTCATCGCCATGCGCCTCAACGGAGGGGAGATGGACGGGAGCAAGAGTCACAAACGCGCAGAGATCGAGGAAAAACGCGGTCGGGTTGACCAACGTGACCACGAGCCGGTGCGGCCCCTCAGCGACCACGCCAACCTTGGAGAAATCATCAAGCTTCCCTTCATGGAACTCCCGCGCGTTGCGGATGAAGTAGAGTTGCGAAGCGTAGTCGGACCCGGTGGCGGGAGTGAGCGTGCGCTGCCACGAGCCGGTGAAATCGTGCGCGGTGACCGCGTCGCCATTGCTCCAGCGGGCGTTCTCCCGTAAGGCGAAGGTGTAGGTCAAACCATCCGGGGAGATCTCCCAGCTTTCGGCAACGCCGGGGATCGGGCGTCCATCAGGGCCAAAGGAGGTCAACCCTTCAAAAAGGGCATTGGCGATGCGCCCTTCCGGCTGGCCAACGATCAGGGCCGGGTCGAGCGTCTCCGGTTCGGCCCCGTTAATGAGGACCAGATCGGCACGCCCCTTGAACGCCTCTTCACAACCAGTAGCGAGCAGGAGGAACGATAGAGCAAGCAGCAGCCGCAGGCAACGGAGTGGAGCACAAAGAGCTTTCATGGGGAAAAAGCCTCCGTATCGGCTGCCTCCCCTCCGCTTCAAGGCGTCGGCTCCGCAGGCGCGGCGTCGGGAGTCGCCTCCGGTGTGGGGGCGGCTTCAGCCGGTGCGTCGCTTTCAGGTTGAGTCGGGGGGGCGGTGTTCTCTTCCGCTTCGCTCTGCTCGGGAGCAGCCGGAGCCGGTGTCTCACTTTCGGGAGCAGGAGTGGCCGGAGCTGGCTCTGGCGTCGGAGCGATCGCCTCTGGAGTTGGCGCAGCCGCTTCCGGGGTGGCTTCCGGAGTCGCGATCGGTTCAGGAGTGGCTTCTGGCGTGGCTGCCGGTGCAGGCGTTGCAGCTTCTGTCGCCTCATCGGTGGCCGGTGTCGCTGGCGCAGCCGCTTCCTCCCCCGGAGTGGCCGGAGCTTCTGCTGCCGGGATCGGAGAATCGAGCACCTTACGCTGGATCTCGCTCTTGGAAGTCGCCGTGCGAGCGTAAATGGCAGAGATCGTCAGCGAAAGGACGAGAAAGATGCCGCCCAGCCAACGGGTGATAGTCGCAAGGACGTTCGTGGTCTGCGCGCCGAAAAGGTTATCCGTCATCCCGCCGCCGAACGCTGCGCCGAGCCCTTCCTGCTTGGGGCGCTGCATGAGCGTCATCAGAATGATCAGGAGCCCGACGATCAAATTGATCACGAGCAGAATGTTAATCAAAATCGACATGAGGGCGGAAAATATGGAGTAGCTCCCGGCGCTTGTAAATGGTTTTTGTCAACGGTTGCCGGTGGAAAGAGAAAACGGGCATTGAAAGATGCGGGGTTACGCATCGAATGCATTCTTGTCAATGCCGTGCGTGCGATGCCATGGTGGCGAAACCGTCCGGGTTTTTCCTGCCCGGTTGTCCCTACTATGTTACCTTCCGGTTTTGCTGTTGCTGAATCCACTACCTTAACCAACCTTCCCAAAGAGGCGCTTGTCGTCGGCGGAGGGATCATCGGTCTGGCCATCGCGTGGCAACTTCTGCGCCACGGCATCCCGGCGACGGTGCTGGAGAAGGAGCCGGGGGTCGGGCGCCATCAAAGCACGCACAATAGCGGTGTGCTTCACGCCGGGCTCTATTACAAACCCGGTTCCCTCAAAGCAAAGCTTGCCGTGAGCGGGATTCGGATGATGACCGCCTTTTGCCGGGAACACGCGATTCCCTTTGAGATCTGCGGCAAGTTGGTCGTAGCGACTGCTCCGGAGGAACTTCCCCGCTTAAAAGAACTCCTCTCCCGTGGGGAGCAGAACGGCTTGAGCGGGCTGCGTTGGGTTGAGAAAGAGGAGATGCACGAGATTGAGCCGGGAGTCGCCGGGATCGCAGCCGTTCACGTTCCGGAAGAAGGGATTGTCGATTACGGGAAAGTCTGTGAAACGCTCGCCAGCGAAATTGTCCGTCTTGGCGGACAGGTCATCACCGGGGCGCGGGTCCGCGAATTAACTTCGGAAGGAAACGGCTGGAGGGCCGAGAGCACTGCCGGGACCTTCACCTCGTCCTATCTTATCAATGCTGCCGGGCTTTACTGTGACCGGGTTTTCGAAATGGCCGGAGGAGAGCCGACGACGAAGATCATTCCCTTCCGGGGCGAGTATTACCGGCTCGGCCCACGGGCGCAGCAACTGGTCAAGCATCTCATCTATCCCGTGCCCGACCCGGCGTTCCCGTTCCTTGGCGTCCATTTCACCCGGCTGATCCACGGCGGGATCGAAGCGGGGCCGAATGCGGTCCTCGCCTTTGCCCGGGAGGGGTATCGGATGCGCCGTTTTCATCTCCCGGAACTCTTCGAGAGCCTGACCTTTCCCGGTCTCTGGCGATTCATGATGGAGTACCCCGGGATGTGTGCGCAGGAGTTTTACCAGTCGCTAAGCAAACCGGCGTTCTGCCGTGCGTTGCAACGCCTCGTCCCCGGCGTGACAGTCGATGATCTCGAACCGGGTGGGGCGGGCGTTCGTGCTCAGGCAATCGAATCGGACGGGACGCTTTTGCAGGATTTCCGTTTCGGCTATCAGAAAAATGCCCTCCATCTTCTGAATGCGCCCAGCCCCGGGGCGACTGCCTCACTGGCGATCGGGGAAGCGGTGCTCGCTGAGATTGTTAAGACGAAAAGTTAATGCTTTGAGCGGATTTAATGATACTGCCCCGCGTTGCGTTTGACGCGGAGGCGTCCGGGCCGCTATGATGGCCAGTGCTTCCCGCACGGCGCAGTCTCCATGGCACGGTCCGCTTTTACCCCCGAACTTCTCCACCGGTTCCACGATCCGGCTCACCCCGCGATGCGGCGTTTCTGGCCCTCGGAGGGGCTTTGGTCGCTTGAAGAGGCAGCCCGGCAGGCTGGGGTGAGTGAGACTTTTGGGGCTCTGGCTCGCAAGCTCGAAGGGTTGCTCGCCTTGGAAAAGGCGCAGGCGCCGATCGTCGGGGTGGTCGGATTGCTGAATGCCGGTAAATCGAGTTTTGTCGCCAGCCTCCTCTCTCCAGCGGGGCGCGAGCGGGTCTTGCGTGGTCTTGCCGAGGAGGAGGGGACGCAACGCTTTGTCTTTTGGCTGCCTGAAGCTTGGCGAAGTCGCCCGCCGCTCCTTGATGCGTTGACGGCGGAGTTGGCCAGCGTCTTTGGCGCGAGTGTGGAGTTTCTCTCCGATGACCCCGCGCAGGCCCGCGCCCAGTACAACGGCAGTGGTGCGATTGCCGAGGCGTTCGCGGTTCCACTCCTCGCCTTTGATCCATGGCTCGACCACGCCGGGGCGGCGGGGAGCGGTGGAGTGGGCCTGCTTGATTGCCCTGACTTTCAACGTCCACACCCGGGCGTGGAGGGGGAGGCAACGGCGCGGGTTCGTGCGCAATTTCTAAAGAAAGCGGCCCGGTTGATGAGCGCCGTGGTCGTCGTCGCCGACCGCGCGGGGGTGGCGCTCGAAGCGTTGCAGGTTTGCAGTGATCCCGCGTTCGGCCTTGCCTCCAAGCGTCGCTTTTTTCTGGTCAATCAGGTTCGGCCCCGGGAGCCGCTGGAGAGCCTTGCCAGCGATGGGGCGATCCGCGAAGCGATGGCACGCCTTCAGGTCGACCATTTTTATGCCGCCTATCATTTTGATATGGTGGGGGCGCAGGAACTCATCCCCCGTGTTGACCGGGGAGGGGAGGGGTTGCCGGTCTTTTTCCGTGTCTCTGCCGAGCCGCAGGAGAACACCCCCGAAGCGGTGGGGCCGGAGCGTCTGATTGCTACCGCCCTCTCCAAACTCGACCCGGTGGAACTCTGGCGGCAGCGGCGGCAGCAGCAGGAAGTGGAACTACGCGGGGAGATCGCCGCGCTCCGTCGTCTCCTCCATCACCGCGCCCACGAGGAACATCAGTTTCTCCTGTCGCTTCGGTCGGTCCTTCTGGATTTTGTCCGCCAACAGGTGACGACTCCGGGGCAGGAACTCAAATTCCCGCTGACTCCCTCGCTGGCAGCGCAGATGGCTTCCGCCGTCGTCGCCACCGCCCCATGGTGGGCGCGTCCGGCGATCTGGGCCAGTCAGGGGCCGCGCCGTCTGATCCTCTTTCTCAACGATCTTTACGATAAAGCCAATCAGGCATGGAAGACGATGGCTGACCCCGGCAATGAACTACGCGAGCAGGTTAAGGGCGTGCAGGAAAAGCTCCGTAAAGAGCCGCACCGCCTCTTTGACGCCGCGCAACTTGCCCGTGAAAGTCGCAACCTGCGTTGCATGCCGCCCGAGCCGGATGCCGCCCGGCTCCTCGCCGCTTGGGAGGCGATCGTGAAACATTTTCTGGAACGCAAAACGCTCCTCCCTTCGGAGGAACTGGCCGCTGTGGCCCGGGAACTGTGGCAGGGAGTGGCCTGGCGTCAGAAGCTTCTGCTCGCCGCTGCCGGGCCGTTTGTACTGATCGGGGGGTTGCTTGCGGTTTGTCTGATCGCCATTGATGGCGGGGTCTCGCTGGTCCTTGCTGCTTCCTTGCAGGAGTTGATGGTTGCACTCGGGGTTGGCTGGATGGCGACTTCCGTCTCTGGCATCCGGCTTGAACAGATGGTCCGACAGCGGGTGGCGATTCCGTTTTACGTTGAATTATTGCAGGTGACCCTCGATACCTTTGGCCTCCCCCGTGAGATGGAGGGGCCGCTTGATGAAGATTTCGCCAACGTCGGCAGGCTCAACCGCTCGCTGGAAGGGGGGGCCTCCTATCCTGTTGTTTATCCCTTGGCACAAGGGCACTGGCTGGCGGGGGAGGTCCACGCCTTCTGGCAGGAACTCGAAGAAAACCCGCCGTCATGAACCCGACTTTTTTGCACGCCCGAAACGAAGAACGCGCCCGCCGCCTCCTGAACGCTGCGGAGGTGATCAGCGGCCCCGATGGCGCCCTCTACCTCACCCTTGCCCAACAGACCGAGATCGCGCGGGAGGAGTGGCGCCAGATTGCCTCCAACCGGGGCGTGTCGCAGGTGACCATCGCCATGGTGGGAGAGGCGAACTCTGGGAAAAGCTACCTTGCCAGCTTGTTGATCCGCCATCCCGATGCCGCTGCGCGTCTGCGGCCCGGTCTCGGTGCGGGGGAGCGCTCGGAACGCCTTTTATGGATTGGGCCGCAGGCTCCGCACGATCTCGCTACACCGTGGGAATCCCACTGGCGCGTCGGGCCGGAGGAACTGGAACCGCTCGGTTGCCCCTATCTTCTCCTCGATTCCCCCGGGACAGGGGACGGCTCCCCGGAACTGACCCGACTGGCACGGGCAGCGCTTTCGAGTGCCCGGCTCAAAGTCCTCGTGGTGACTTCCGAGCGTCTCGGCTCCGAAGGGTATCGCGATGCCCTTGCCCGGAGCGACGGTTCCCGGATTCTCCCGGCGATTCATCTCTCGGCTAAAGAGAGTCAGGAGCCGGAGAGTGTCGATCCGGGGCGTTTTACGAAGTGGGTGGAGGAATTGCGACGCCGCTGGCCGCGTGCGGAAATTCTCGAACCGGTGCTTTTGCCGGAGATTGATGCGCTCAAGGATCGTGCTGCTGCCGAGGCGGAGGTGCGCCAACGGTTGGTCGACGCCTTGCGCAGCGCCCTCGCTGATTTCGATCCGACGCGCTCCTCCGTTCAGGAGTTGGAGGCGGCTTGGGAGCGTTATCGGAGTGCGCTCGCTGCTCCGCTCGAAGATCTTTTGAGCCCTGCGGTACGGCGTCGGCATCAACAGCTTGTTCAAGCGCTCGGGGCATTGCCGGAAGCAGTGGTCGCTCATTTGTTGCGGGATGGGGCGGAAATCCGCGCGCTCCTGCGGCATTGTTTGCGCCAATCGCTCATGGAGGGCCTACCGGCGTGGTCTTTCCCTTTCCGTTCTTTTGTCGGGCTGTTTTGCCTGACCACCGGGGCGTGGGACCGGCTTTTCTTCGGACTGGGTGGGAGCCTCCCTTCGCTCGTGATGAGCGGGATGCGTGCCGTGCGCAATGAGCGCGAGGAGCGTGCCGCCCGGGAAAGTGTCGGCCCGGCCATGAAGGCGCGGCTCGAAACCGTGGTTAACGCCACGCTGCTCGACCCGGTGCGCGATCTTCAAACGGCGCTGGAGCGGGAGTGCGGGCAGGAGCCAACGCCGGTACACGAAGTCGGTTTCGACCTCCATGGCGGCGAACAACTCCTCACCCGTTGGGAGGAGAGCCTGCGCGAGACGGTCGAAGGGCATCGTCTTTCCCATCCCTTCACTGGAGCGATCGCGACGTTTGCGACCTTGCTTTTTGGTTTTCTGATCGGCGCACCGCTGGTCCATGCGTACGGGCAATACACACCGGCGGCCTTTAGCTCGTGGAGCGGCCATTGGGGGGCGTTCACTATCTACCCGATCATGAAGTTTGATTTCTGGGCGATGGCCCTTTTTCTCTCTTTCCTGCCGATCGCGGTGCTGGCGCTTCTGGTGGTCAGCCTCGCTGTGAGCCGCTCACGTGTGAAAGTTTGCGAGGCGAAATGGACGCAGGCATGGCACGAGCGGGCCCGCGACGGGGGACTCGGGCTGGAGATCACCTTGCGCGATGGACGGCTGGAAGCGCTCCGGACTCTGATCAGCGAGGCTGATCAGGTTCCGGTGCTTCGGGGCCCCCTCCAGAAAAAGACGGGGCAGTAAGGTCGCTTACGCTTCTTCGGGCTTGGCCTCCTGCGGCGCTTCGGACTGAGCCGTCGCAGTCGCGGCGGCCTCTTCCTCTACAGCGATCGAGGAGGGGGCGCTCTCATGAGTCGGGACTGGTGCGGCTTCCACTTCAGCTTCGGGAGTCTCTGCGGCGACCGGTGCGCTATCCGGCTTCTGGGTGGCGTTGGCCTCGGCTTCCTCTTTAGCTGCTTCCTTCGGCACCAGCGGAAGATCAAAAGTCCCGTCGTGGAACTCGATCACATGGCCCGACTGGATGAGCCAGCGCAGATCCGACGCGAGGGTGGCCTTGCGCTTTTCAAAATCTTCCTGCCCCTCAAATGGCTTGAGCAACTGGGTGGAGAGATCAGCGCGGGTGCATTTCGGCTTGGCTTCGATCACATTAAGCAGGTTGCCGATCTCGGTCGAGACATGGCGTGCCTCTGCTCCAAAACGAACCGGGCGCACGGTGCTCACATAAAGAAGCCGCTTGCGATGCTTCCAGATCTGCAACCCTTCATTGGTGAAGGAGGGGCGGATCAGGTTGACGAGTTGTGCCGGGAAGCCGCGCTCTTTCTCCCATGCGGCACGGACCGCTTCGCGCAGATTGCGGTCTTCCACGTTCCGGCTGGCGGGGCCGCTGACCTCAACGCTGGTGGATGAAATGACCACCTTTTCGAGATAATTGGCCTGAAAATGGGCTTCCACTTCCTGCAACGTCTTGAACTCTTTGGGCTCTTCTTCCTGAGTGGTTTTGAACACGGTGACGTTGCTGACTTCTGCCTTCCACGCCTCGACAGCTTCGGGATCGGTGACGATCTCGATCTGGCGCAGGAACTCCTGGAAGTCACACCGGCGGCTGAAACGGGCATCATAGAGACGGCGCAGCGCAAGCTGGTAGCCGTGGTGATTAGTCGGCCCGAGCAAGGTCCCGCTCAGGCGACACCGTGCCACGCTGCGGAAGTTCCCCTTGGGCGCCTCACTCTGGGTGGTCTCTTTGGTGTAAAACTGATCGCGGGAAACCCGGAACGCTTCACGCAGGATCGAAGGGCGGTGCATCGAGATCGGCCCATCCTCGCCAATGCGGAAGATTGGGCAGGCCGGAGCGAGCGTGGTGATCCGTACGCGGTGCCGTTCCGGTTTGTTGAGGAACATCCGCCCCAAACCGTAGAGCGGGAAGGCGCGGCCACTGGTCTTGATCTGCTGGATAAGCGCGCCGACGGCGTCCTTTTCCGGCACGAATTCGACCTGAAGCGGGATCGTTACCGCTTCGGCCAACTGTTGGCGCGGATCGCGAGGGGCGCTGGAGCGGGCTTCACCGCCGCCGTCGTGGCGTCGTCCCTCACGGTTGGGGAAAGGGCGATTGCCGCCGCCGCTAGGGCGTGGGCCACGGTTGGCGTCGCCCGGGCGTGGGCCACGGGCTGCCCCGCCACTACGCGGGCCGCTGCCTCCGCCGCCGGGGCCGGAGCGTGGACCCCCCGGGCCGGAACGAGGGCCACCCGGGCCACCGGGGCGTTGGCCGGAACGGGGGCGATTTCCCCCCTCTCGCCTCCCGTCGCGCCGGTTGTACCGGTCAGCCGATTCGCCGGGAAAGTCGGCATAAGGGTTCTTACCCTCTGGTTCTTTAAGCCAGTCAGGTAAAAATTTCAGATCGAGGTCGAGAGGCGAGTCGCTCATGTTGGATGGTCAAAAGGAAGTGAAAGCGGGTATCATACGGCAAGCTGCTCTCCGGCTCAACTGCGATTGCTTTGGATTGAAAACAAAATCTTTGTTGCCAAAAACGGCCCTGCTCATTAGTGCTTTGCGGTCAAAATGCCGATGTTGCGTCGCAGCAAAAAAGGCATGACCATACAACCAGGACCATTTACCGACTTAAAACACAAACCAAGAATCCCCAACTTATGTCTGAAAAATCAATCGAAGAGAAAGTCAAAGACATCATCGTCGAACAGCTCGGCGTGAATGCAGAACAGGTGACCGCCTCGGCTTCGTTCATCGAAGACCTCGGCGCTGACTCCCTCGACACGGTGGAACTCGTGATGGCTTTTGAAGAAGAATTTTCCGTCGAAGTCCCTGATGAGGACGCCGAAAAGCTTCAGACGGTGGGCGACGTCGTCAAGTACATCGAAGAGAAGGCGAAGTAACACTTTTTCCCTGTAAAAAGGGAAACCCAGAGAAACCACGGAGCATTCTATCTTGCTCCGTGGTTTTTTTATTGCTCACCAAAGCGGCGTCGACAGGCGCGGGGTGATTCCCCGGCGATCCGTCGAAACCAGTGGGAAAAATTCTCCGGCGAAGAGAAACCGAGATTGTAAGCGATCACTTTGACGCTCTCGCTCCCCCCCATTAGCCACGCTTGGGCGAGGCGATAGCGCCGCCGGTTGAGGAACTGGATCGGCGTCATCCCGAGTTCGCGGGTGAAGACCTTGTTCATCTGGCTGACACTCAGGCCGACACGCCGGGCGATCTCCGGTTCGCTGATTTTTTCATTGAGCTGCCAATGTTCCAGAAACTGGATGATTCCCCGTGTTTTCTCGTGGAGGTGGACAAAGGAGGCCGGCTCGATCCCGAGGCCGCACAAAGTTTCGTAATAGACCAACAGCCACTCATAGAGAGCCGGTTGCACGATAAAGTAGTCCTTTAACTGCCCATGCAGGTAGCATCGCCCGCCGGGGTAATTGGGGAAATGCGACGAGATCAAGGCGACCAGCCGTTCGCTCGCTTCGGTGAGCCGGGGGCAGGTCTCCTGCGCGAGCCGGAGCGTCCGGCTGCGGTCAAAGAGGTGGAGCCCTCCGGGCCATTCGGCCAGAAAACGGATGGAGAGAAGGTGCGTCCCTTGTTGTGCGCTGAGAATTCCTTCCCGATTAGCCGGGAAAATCCATTCCCCGGCTTGGTAGCGTTCTTCGCCATCGGGGAAGGTGATCGTTAGCTCCCCCTCCCGGATCAGCCACGCCGCTGTCGGGAAAGGGGGGTATTCCCACTGGGGACGGCTACGGACCAGTGGATGATCATAGGCCCAAAAGAGGCGGCAGCGGAGGATCTCCCAATGCTCCAGCAAAGGGGGGGATTTGGGCGGGGGAGTAAATGACACAGGTTTTGGAGCAGTTCCGTCAGACGCAGAAAGTTGAGAAACTCTCCGGCAAGGGGCACGATAGGGAACATGCTCCTGATCACCTCCCCTACAGGCAAGCTTAAAAAGCGCGGGGCTTTCACTCTGCCTGAAGCGATTCTCTCGCTGCTCATTGCAGGGATCGTGATTGCCTTCATTCTGGGAGGAGCGCGAACGCTAGCTCGCAATCGTGATCAATGGGCTTGCCTCAATCACATGCGCCAGTTGGGGGTGAAGGTTTTGCGCTGGTCGACTGAGAACAACGGGAATCTGTTGCCCGTCAATCATCGGATCACGCCGTGGGGGACCAAGGCGAACCACACCACATGGATGATGATCCTTCATGATGCCGGTTACTTTCCTCTCAACTGGCAGAATATGGAGCGGAGCGAACTGCGCTGCCCTTCGCGCGAGGATCTCCCCCGACTCACGGTGAACTTCGACCAACGCATGGGCGGCCATTACGGGATGAATCCCTACCCGGGGTTTGACGCCCGTCTCCCCCTGATGGAGACCCCTTACAAGAAGCTTTCACAGATCGCACGCCCTTCGCGCACGATGATGCTCGGAGAGGTTCAGTATGCCTACCAGATCCCGTCTGACCCCGCCTCGCGCGTGCATCTCTACCCTCACCCGGCCCAGCCCGAGGGGATGAACCTCGTCTTCATGGACGGTCACGCCGTCTATTGGAAAGGCAAGCTCCCCGATCCCTCAACCTCTGAAGATCCCTACCCATGGTATTAGTCCCTTCCATTCGTCCCTTTCTCACCGCCCTTGCGGTTGCTATCCTTAGCCTCCTGCCCGTCCGGGCGCAGACCATTGATGTCTCACTGAGCAACACCGCACCGGTCGATGATCTTGTCGCCAGTTTCGTTGGGAGTGACGCCAGTAGCTATGCTTGGTCACGCACGAGTGCTTCCTCGGTCCAGATCGGGCAGAACTTCCGTGTGAGCACTACGGAAGACCACCTCCTTCAAGCGATCACCTTGCGTTTGTCAACGGTTCCCAGTGATTTTACCGTAGCCTCCGGCTTTCAGTTCCAAATCTACGAAACCAGCACCAATCTTGAAAATCCGGTAACACTGGGGGTGAAGAAAGTTGAGCTTGGCGGGACGTTGCAACTCTCGACCACCGATGCCGGGAAGTTTATCACCTTTGATCTCGGCTCCCATGCCTTTACGGCGCAAGCGGGAAAGTACTATACTTTCCTTTTGGTCTGGGATGGGGAGGCTTCGCATAACCGCGTGAGCTTTGTCACCGGGGCGAATTATCCCGCATCACCGCTCAATGGCTACCGTTGGAGTAGCTCCAATGCTGGTGTTGACTGGAGCCGCGTTACGGGGAGTGTGCAGGGTCTTTCCATCTATGTCACAACCGCTTCGGCGATTCCGGAGCCATCGGCCTCCATGCTGGGGCTTGGCGCTTTACTGGTGATCGGTCTGTTTCACCGGCGGGGCAGGAAAGGTGTCTCTCTGACGGTGATGGCTACCCTTCTTCTCGCTGGGAGTTCATGGGCGGGGGAAGGGGTGCTCGTTGCGGATGGAGGAAAAGCTTATCTCGTGATCAGCACGGCGCGAGATGCCTCCCCACAAGTGCAGGAGGCGGCCGCGACTTTGGCACGTTATCTCGAAAAGAGCACCGGTGCGAGCTTCCCGCTGGAGGTAGGGGTTGAGGGGAAGCCGGCCATCCATGTTGGCGCCCTACCCGAGGTCAAGGTGCCTGCTGACCTCGACGCTGACGGTTTTTTTTTCGCTGGAACCGGGGATGGTGGCCTCGCCATTGTCGGCGGGAGCGACTGGGGGACTGAGTTTGGGGTCTACGAGTTTTTGGAGCGCTACATCGGCGTGCGTTGGTTGATGCCGACAGAGTTGTGGGAGGAAGTTCCGCAACAATCCCGGCTGGAGATCCCGCGCGAATCGTTCCGTTCCGAACCGGTTTATCTCTCCCGGCGTCTCTCTCCCTTGCTCAACCTTGAAAGCCCGAAACCCGAACCGCAATGGGCGCGGCGCAACCGGGCGCGGGGGCGTATTGAGTTTCACCATCAGATGAAGGAGCTTTTTCCCGTGAGCCTGTATGGCCAATCCAACCCGGAGTTCTATCCCATCCTCAACGGCAAACGCTTCATCCCACCGGATGAGAAAAATTTTCACTGGCAGCCGAACTTCTCTGCGCCCGGGATTGTGGAGGCAGCCGTTGCCGAAATCTGCGATTACTTTGAACGTCACCCGGAGGCGACCAGCTATTCGCTCGGTGTCAATGATCTCGGTTTTTATGATCAGTCGCCGGAATCGAAGGCACGGCGTAAGGGAGGGAATAACTTCCTGGGGGATGAAGATGTTTCCAATGATTACTATCTTTGGGCCAATGAGGTCGCGCAAGGAGTGCTCAAACGCTACCCTGATAAATGGTTTGGTCTGCTTGCTTATAGCAATGTCATCGCTCCACCGGACTTTCCACTTCATCCCCGGCTCGTCCCGTTTCTGACGTATGAGAGAATGCGGTGGGAAGACCCCGAGCTTCGCGCGGCTGGCCATCAGTTGACTCAAGAGTGGCAGGAGGCAGCCGCCACCATCGGCTGGTATGACTATGCCTACGGGATTCCCTATCTGGTGCCACGCGTCTGGTTTGGGCAGATGGCGCAATACCTCCAATGGGGTGGGGAACATGGTGTGCGCCATCATTACGCCGAGCTTTATCCCAACTGGGGAGAGGGGCCAAAGGGGTGGGTTTACGCCCGGTTGCTCTGGAACCCGGAGCAGGATGCCGCCGAACTGGTGCGGGAGTGGTGTGAAGCTGCTGTCGGGCCAAAGGCGGCGCGTCATCTCGCAGCGTTTTATTTCGGTTGGGAGGCGTTCTGGAAAGAGGAGATGCTGCGTCCGGGCTGGAGCCGGAAAGGCGGGCAATACTTACCGTTTCTTGACCCCGGTTATCTGGCCCATGTTTCTGCGGAACGACTGGAGGAGAGTGACCGGTTGATGAGCGAAACGCTGGCCAACGCGGACACCCCCCTGCGGCGGGAACGGGCGGCGACGCTGGCGAAGATGTGGCGTTACCAATCCCTGAGCGTCCGGGTGTGGCAGGGGGAAGCGGCGTGGCGCAATGCCGATACGAACTCGGAGCAAGGGTGTCTCGCACTCATCGCGAGTGGCAGGGAAACGCTCCGTCTCAATGAAGAACGGCTCGCGCTCTTTGACTCTTTTGAGAACGACCCGCTTTATCATCAGGTTCATCACCGTCTTGATGGGAAATTTAACGAGCTTTCCGGGCGGCATTGGGGGGAAGCTCCTTTCTGGAGCGTGATCCCGTTTGCCCAACATCATGAAAAAGTGCGTCAGCAACTGGAGGCATTGGGCAGGGAGGAAGGAGGCTCGCCCCAGCTTCAAACCTTGGCTCGGGGCTTGGCGCTGGCGGCGGCGGGCGAGGTGGAGGGGCGTTTGAGAAATGTCGCTTTCAGCGATGGCCTTGACCATTGGCAGCCCGAACGGCGCGAGAGCTTTCGGGCGGAGGAGAAGCGCCTTAGGTTTGAGGGGGGAGAGCCGGCTCGTATCTCCCAACGCACCAGATACCTTCCCGGTCGGTATTACGGAGTCTTGCGCTGTTCGCTGCCCGAGGGGAGCCGTGAGGCGCGTGCGGGAATTGCCTTTCACACGGTCGATGGCACCGGGAGAGTCCGCGGCGGTATTCTCCCTTCCGGGGAAGTCACGCTGCAAGCGGGTAAGGAGATGGCGCTGGTCGTCCCTTTGACGCTGACGCAAAGCAATGTCCCCCACGGGGTCGCGGTTGAACTTCGCTACAGCGTGATGGTACAGGGGGATGCTCTTGAGGTGACTCAAGCCGAACTTTACCGCATCGAATAAAAAAAGGACGCGCCCCGGGTGAGGGGGCACGTCCTCTCTTTTTTCGTCCGTGAAAATTACTTCTTCTGCGCCATGTAGCTGGTGATCAGGCAGCGATAGCTTGGGAGGTGGTTGGAGAAGAGGGTTCCCAGTCCCTCGACGTCGTTGCGCCAGTCGCGGTGAAGCTCACACGCCACGCCAAACCAGGTTACCAACTGCGCCCCGGCGGCGGTCATCCGCGCCCATGCTGATTCACGGGTTACCTGATTGAACGTCCCGGAGGCGTCGGTCACGACAAAGACCTCATACCCCTCTTCCAGAGCGGAGAGAGCGGGGAAGGCGACGCAGACTTCCGTCACGATCCCGGCGATGATGAGTTGCTTCTTACCGGTGGCCTTGATGGCGGCGACGAAATCTTCGTTATCCCATGCATTGATCTGGCCGGGCCGGGCGATGCACGGCGCGTTGGGGAATTTCTCTTTGAGCTCCGGTACGAGTGGGCCGTTGGGGCCGTCTTCAAAGCTCGTCGTCAGGATCGTCGGCAGGTTGAAATAGGCGGCGAGATCGGCCAGCGCGAGGACGCTATTCTTGAAGTCGTCCGGGGAAAAATCGTGCACGCAGTTGGTCAACCCCGACTGGTGATCGACGAGGAGGACTACGGCGTTGTTTTTATCGAGGCGATTGTATTTGAAGGAGCTCATAAAGTTTGATGTCAAGGTAACGGTGATGGGGGAAGGAAGGAGGCCGCCTCCCCCGGGGTGAAGAAATCGTTGATTCCTGAAACGAAGATAGGCCAACCGGTGCGTGCAAATGAAATACTTTGTAGCTTGGCTTGGTATACCGGTGCGGTATCCTCACGTTCCGGAATGGAACTACGTCATTTACGGTATTTTCTGGCAGTGGCCAGAGAGGAGAATGTCAGCCGGGCGGCGTTGCGCCTCCATGTCTCCCAGCCGCCGTTGAGCCGCCAGATCCGGCAATTGGAGGAGGAACTCGGGGTGGCGCTCTTCACCCGGGGGCCGAAATCAATGCGCCTGACCGAAGCAGGCCGCCTCTTTGTCGCGGAGGCGGAGGCTGTCCTCGAACGTGCCGCCAGCGCGATTGCGACTGTCCGCGCCGCAGCCTCCGGTGGGCGCGGAACGCTCCGCATCGGCTACGCGCCGTCGTTGACCGTCGAGATTCTCCCTGAGATTCTCCGTCGTTTTGAAGCCGAGTGGCCGCTTCTCAATGTCGAATTGCACGATCTAGCCACGCAGGAGATGGTCGAGGGGCTGCGCGAAGGGGGGCTTCACCTCGCCCTCGTTGCCCACCCCGGGAAGCGGGCGCTTGCGGGAATCGCCTTCCATGAACTCATCCGTTACCGCGCTTGCATTGCCGTCCCGCCCGGGCATCGGCTTGCCGGGTGCAAGGAGGTCTCCATCGCCGCGCTTGAAGGGGAGAAACTCGTTGCCTTCGCCCGCGCGGAATACCCGGAGTATTACGATTGGCTCGGCGTGCTTTATCGCGAGAGCGTGACGCAACCGGCGATCGCGCAGGAGTACGACAGCGCCACCAGCCTGATGGCCGCCGTGGAAGCCGGGCGTGGGATTGCCTTCGTGCGCGAGGGGTTTGAAGTCCTCGCGGGGAGGCGTCTCGCCATTGTGCCGCTCGAAGCGAGCGCGCCTCCGGTGATCCTCGGGATCGCCTCTTCCCGTGAAGATCTCAACCCGTCAGCCGGGCCTTTTCTCCAGATCGCCCGGAGTGTTGCAGAAAAAATGTAAGAAAAACACGCCTTCCAACGTAGACTGACTAACATGACGCCCCGCTTCCTCCCACGTACCCTTCTGGCACTGGCCGTCTTGACGACCGGCATCCACGGCTCCGACCTTTCACTCACGCTTTACAATCAAGGCTTCGCCGTGGTGCGCGAAAGCCTCCCGCTTGATCTCAAGGAAGGGGTCAACGATGTCGCTTTCTCTAACGCGACCGCGCAGGTGGAGCCCAGTTCCGTCATCCTGCGCGACCCGGCGGGGAAGGTCGCCCTCCAGATCCTTGAGCAAAATTATCGTAACGACCCGCTTAGCGAAGGGTTGCTCCTCTCTCTCAATGAAGGGAAAGTCATCGAATTTGAACAGCGCCACAGTGGTGGAGAAACCCGTTTGGTGCGCGGGCGCATTGTTCGCAGCGGCTACCCGCCTTCGCCACCGCCTCATCGTCATCCCTCCTTTGTTCCGTCCAACGCCCCGATCATTGAGGTTGAAGGGAAGTTGCGTTTCAACCTCCCGGGAACTCCGGTCTTCCCTGATCTTGGCGATCAGACGATCCTGAAACCGACGTTAAACTGGAAAATCGCCGTCGCGCAGCCTGCTCAGTTGAAGGCCGAACTTGCCTATGTCACCGGTGGTCTGAGTTGGGAGGCTGACTACAATGTTGTTGCACCAGAAAAGGGAGATCTGGTTGATGTCAGCGGATGGATTACGATGCAAAATCAGAGCGGGCGGGTCTTTGAGAACGCCAGTTTCAAGCTGATGGCAGGGGATGTCTCCAAGATCCAGCCTGATCACCGTTTACGGAAGGAGAAACTCATGGCTTCTATGGCAAGGCTCGGTAGCGCGGCAGAGCCGGCAGTGACAGAGAAGAGCTTCGATGAGTATCACCTCTATTCGCTTTCGCACCAAACCACCTTAGCCAATCACGAAACCAAACAAGTTGAGTTTATCCGTGCCACCGGGATTACGGCAGAGCGGTATTACCTCTACGACGGCCTCAAGCGCGATGACAACCTGTGGCGCTTGCCGATGGAAAACCGGCGCGGAAATCAGGGGCTGGGCCATGAGCAGAACACCACGGTTGCCGTAATGCTGGAGATCAAGAATACGAAGGAAAACCAGCTTGGCCTCCCGCTGCCTAAAGGGCGTGTCCGTTTCTACCGAAAGGATAGCGATGGGAGTCTTGAGTTCACTGGCGAGAACACGATCGAACACACGCCCCAAGGCGAAACGGTCAGCTTTTACACCGGGAACGCGTTCGATCTCGTCGGCGGACGTCAGCGGACGAACTTTCAACGCAGGGATAGCGAAGGGCGGATTGAGGAATCGTTCATCATCACCGTCCGCAATCGTAAAAAGGAGCCCGTCGAGATCAGAATCATCGAGCATCTTTTCCGCTGGCTTGAGTGGGAGATCATTGAACAGTCTGACCCGTTTATTAAAACCAATGCGCAGCAGATGGAACTGCGCGTCGCACTTGCGCCTGATGAAGAAAAGAAAGTCACCTACACGGTTCGCTACACTTGGTAAGAATTTAGACCGCTAGCCGAAACAAGCCTGAAATTGATTTTTAACCTATGATGCCTCCCACTCTCTTGCGTACCCTCTTTTCCCTCACGGCATTTGCCAGCAGCGCGATCGGTGCTGATCTCTCCCTAACCCTCTATAATCAGGGATTCGCCGTCGTGCGCGAAAGCCTCCCGCTGGAACTCAAGGAAGGGGTCAATGAGGTCAGCTTTGCGAATGCCACCGCGCAGGTTGAGCCGAGTTCCGTGATCCTGCGTGATCCGGCGGGGAAGGTTGCCCTTCAAATCCTTGAGCAGAATTATCGCAATGATCCGGTGAGCGAGGGGCTGCTCCTCTCGCTCAATGAGGGGAAGATTATCCAGTTTGAACAGCGCCTTCCCGATGGGCAGACCCGGATGATCAGCGGGCGGATTGTCCGTAGTGGCTATACATCCGGTGCGGTCAATGCACCGATTATTGAAACCGAAGGGAAGCTCCGCTTTAGCCTTCCCGGCACCCCTATCTTTCCTGACCTTGGTGATCAAACCATCCTCAAGCCGACCTTGAGTTGGAAGGTTGCTGCACCGCAAAGCGGCTCCCTGAAAGCGGAACTTGCCTATGTCACCGGCGGACTAAGCTGGGAGGCCGATTACAATGTCGTCGCTCCGGAAAAAGGGGACAAGGTTGATGTTACCGGCTGGGTGACGATGCAAAATCAAAGCGGGCGGACTTTTGAGAACGCCAGCTTCAAGCTCATGGCGGGGGATGTCAGTAAGATCCAGCCGACGGCTTCCGGTCGGTGGGGGCAGGGGTGGGGAATGGCGATGGATGCCTCGTCCCTTGCCGCCCCTGTCGTTACAGAAAAGAGTTTCGACGAATATCATCTCTACACGCTTGCCCGTAAGACAACGCTAGCCAATAACGAAACCAAACAGGTCGAATTCATTCGCGCCGCCGGGATTGTGGCAGAGCGGATCTATCTTTATGATGGGCTCAAGCGGGAGTCCAACTGGTGGAGCCTCCCGATGGAGAACCGCCGCGAGAATGAACAGTTTGGCAGTGAGGAGAACACCAAGGTAGCTGTCGTGCAGGAGATCAAGAATACGAAAGAGAACCAGCTTGGCCTGCCGCTACCCAAAGGGCGGGTTCGTTTCTATCGGCAGGATGACGACGGGAACCTCGAATTCACAGGGGAGAATACAATCGAACACACTCCACAGGGCGAAACCGTCCGCTTTTATACCGGCAACGCGTTCGATCTCGTCGGTGGTCGGAAACGGACGAATTTTTCGCGAAAGAATAGCGAAACCCGCATTGAGGAGACCTTTGAAATTACCGTGCGCAATCGCAAGAAGGAGCCGGTGGAGATCCGCATTGTCGAGCATCTCTTCCGCTGGCTTCAGTGGGAAATCATTGAGCAATCTGAAAAATTCACCAAGACCAACGCACAGGAGATGGAGCTGCGTGTCCAGCTTCAACCTGATGAGGAGAAAAAGGTGACCTATACCGTTCGCTATACCTGGTAGGCAAAAGCGCGGGTCACTTTTCCAAACGCTGCCCCGAGTTGGTCGATATAGGCATCGCTCAACTGCTCATGGAGCGTGATGAAGATGCAGGTGCGCAGAATCTCTTCTGCCACCGGGCAGGAAACTTGCCGATAGTCGATGGTGGTCAACCCGGTGCTTTTCAAAGACCATTCTCCGCCAAAGAAGGCGTGGTTCTGGAAGACGTCATAACGGTAGAGGGGAGCGGTGAGGTAGCCAGCATGGGCGTAAGCTCCCTCCGCCTGTAGCGCTTCGACAAATTCCGCTCGGGTGCAGCCTAGTGTCGATTCGTCGATACGCAGAAGATAGAACCAATAGGTCGAACGCACCGCCGGGTCGATTTCGTGCGGGGCGATCCCGGGGAGTTCGCGCAATGCTGCACTAAGACGCTCGCCGATTTCATTTCTCCGTGTGGCAATCGCTTCCAGACGCCCGAGTTGCGCGGTGGCCACAGCGGCTTGCAATTCCGTCATCCGATAGTTGGGAGCAAGGATGGCCGGATCACGCTGGCTATGAACACGATCGTAGCCCTTATCTCCAAATTGTTGGAGTCGAGAGGCGAAACGAGGGTCGTTGGTAGCGACGATTCCGCCATCGCCGCAGCTCAAATGCTTGAAATCGTTAAGAGAGTAGCACCCGATATGGCCGATGGTGCCGACCGGTTGGCCTTCATAAAGCGTCCCCCATGCCTGCGCGCAATCCTCGATCACCACGAGGTTGAACTGCTTTGCGATCGCCATGAACTCCCGCATCCGGCAGGCGTTTCCGGCGAGGTGAACCACCATGATCGCCCGGGTGCGCGGGGTGATCGCTCGCCGCACCGCATCTGGGTCAAGCTGGTAGGTATTCGGTTCGACATCGGCAAAAACAGGGACACCCTGTTGGTAAAGGATGCCAATGACCGTCCCCATATCGGTAATCGGCGGGACGATCACTTCATCCCCCGGCTTGATTCCGGCAGCAGCCACGGCGATATGGATCGCCGCCGTCCCCGACGAGCATGGCATTGCTTCGGTAAACGGGTAGTGTTCCCGAAAACGGGAGAGCATCGCTGCTGTCTGCGGGCCGTTCCAATAGAAGAGAGAATCTTGTTCCAGAGCGGCAGTGAGCCGTTCCAGCGCCTCTCCTCCCTTCCAGCGACCGGTGAGCGGCGTGAACGGGATGGTAATGGCTGGCGTCCCTCCGTGAAGGGCGAGATCAGGGGTGACTGTTTTCAATGGTTCCTTTCCAGACGGTTGATCCACCATGTGTCACCGACTCCAAAATCAAAGAGACGGTAGCGATCGCCCTCCTTCCACTCGCTGCTTCCTGCCGGGGCCGGGTGGAGCCGCATGAATTGATGGGTCGGTGTCTGTCCGGCGGGCGCGAGTCGCATACGGGCGATGCGATACGGATGCGGATCACCCTCTTTGAAGACCGTCTTTCCATCGACGAGTCGCAAGGCGTTATGGATCTTCTCGGTGACAAAGCGGGATCGGATCTCGTTGCTCTCCTTTTCGATTGAAAGAACCGATGCCGATCCGATCAAGGCATCTTCGTCCAGCTCCAGTTCCCAACGTCCGTCGGCTAGTTTGCGGCTTCCAGCTATGGTAAAACTCGTTGCCTTAACGTACTCCGGGTGTCCCACGTGGAAGAACTTCCCCTGCACATCACTAAGATCATCCTGCGTGTCGAGGATCACTTTACGCGATGAATAGTCACAATCAACCACGGTTCCACTCATCGGATTGGGCTTTCCTTTAACGCTTGGCCAGTTGACCCGCAGATGCTTCCCATCGACTTTGACCTCCAGCGCTTCGTGGAGCAGAGCACTCTCATAAGCGCTTTTCTTTGAGAGAAAGGAAGTGACTTCAAACCGCTTCCCCGCCTCGGTGACAACTTCCAGCCGGATCGGCCATTGCCCTAAATTTGCCTCAACCGGGAGTTGTTTGAGCTTCACTCCGGCCCCTTTGCCCTGAAAGGCTTCATGGATCGTAACAAAGGTCGATTCCAGCGGCTCCTTTCCCTGCCGGGAGAGGAGCAGGTAGGCATCAAGCGGGCTTTTGCCGGGATGGCCTTCCGCCTCGCCTTTGGCCGTGATGATTTCTCCATCAAACTCTGCCGGGACATGGATAGCAAAGCCGGTTTCCTCCTCATCCCCTGTATACCAGCGGGCCGAAAAGGCCCCTCGGTTTTTCCCGCCCTTTGGGTTAAGGAGATAGTGATGTCCACTATCTTTCATCTGGGGAAAGGGGGGAAGGGGCTTCAATTCGGGGACTTCACCGGAGAGGGATAAGAGGTCGCCGGTTTCCCCGCTCAGAGAATGGAAGGCGAGGTCATGCCGCTTTCCTCCGCTGACGCGAAAGAGATCAATCACCCAGACTTTTCCCGGCGCCTCTTCGATAGCGATGGCTGTCCGGTGGTAGAGGTCGGCCTCTTCGTAAGCATCGCGAGAGAAGGCGGAGGCGACTTCAAGCCATCCTTCACTCACCCGCAAACCACGGGTGGCACTGCTTGATTCACGCTGGTGGCGACGGTCGATGACAACCGTAGGGTGAGTGAGCGTTGCCTTGGTCCAGTGCGCCCATTTTGGGTTGGTGAAGTTGGCGGGATAGCCAAGGTCAGCGGAAAAATCATACCCGTAGGCGAAGAGTTTGAGCATCAATTGATGAAAATGCCCATGGCCAAAAGCTGCATTGCTGTGGTAGAGCAAAACGTGATGGCGCTGGGCCTCATCGTTACCTAGTGGCATGAGCGTTAGCCCCATTTCATGAGCCTCCACGGCACGTGGCGCTTCTCCAGTTGGCTTCCAGACCTTTTGCCTCGGGCTGGGGGAGTCACCGATGCCGAATGCCCTTCCCGCGATATTCTCCTGTTCATGCCAGTGCTTCGCCTTTGCCAGACGGCTTTTCACTTCCGGCGGAAGTTTAATCCCATCTTTGTACGGCCCTTCGCCACGGTAGATCGCCAGAGGATCTAGCGCATCGAGGAGAAGTTCGACAACATGCTGCGCATACCATGAACTATCTTCATGGTAGCGTCCCTCACGATAAAGCCCGCCAAGGATACGATCGCTCAGACCACGGGTTCCGTGGAGGAGGTGGTCAATAAGCTTGTCATTGCGAAAGACGCAGGCGAGGTGGATCTGGGTCGCCATGTGGCGGATCGAAGTGTTGCCGACGCCGCTCTCGCTATTACGTTTAAGAAACTCCCATGTATAGCCAAAGAGATTGCGCTCGATCTGTGCGCGAAATTCTTCGGGCGCTGGGGAGGTTTCGCCGCCTTTGTCATGGAGGAAACGGGTGACTGCTTGCGCCTTAGGCACGGCTTCCCACACAAGGTCATAGGCCAGCGCCATGTTGACGATGAGGGCGCATTCATTGTTATGATCATCAATGTAACCGCGGTAGCGATCTTTGCTCCATTCCCAGCCGGTATCATCGTTAGAGGTGTAGTGGCGGTAAGTTTCTGCCAGTCGCCCTAGGATCAGGAGCGCCCGGTCGGCGTAAGCCTGCTTCCCGGTGACGGCATATGCGAACGCCAAGGCATAGACAGGCGAAGCATGTTGGCGATAGCTCGGTCCGTCGAAATCGATCTCTCCATTGTAGGGGAAATAAATCAGCTTTCGGATCAGATAATTGCGATACGCAGCCTTGAAACGAAAGGCGCTCCGGTTAGGGAAGCCTTCAGGGGGAATCCAACCCCACCCATCATCGGTAATTTCCACTGCTTCGCCGCTAGTCGGATTACGAACGGTAATGCCCGGTCCCCAGTCGCTCCCGTCAAGGGTGGAGCGGTGATGATCCCGACGCCCCCAGATCGGGAGGAGGGAGCTGATGCTCCCCTGAGCCAAAGGGTAGCCATGGGTATAGTTGGGGACAAGCGCACGCGGGTTCTCCGGGGAGATCATTGCATAGATCTCCTCATCAGAGAGCGCCATCCAGTAGTCGACCCATTCGGCTGATGGGACCTTGCCGTCCTTCTGATACTGCTCGCGGCGTTTCGCCATCGATTCAGGGGTGATCGAGCCGCCGTAGATCGCGGTAATTGGCTGATCAGGATGGAGTTCCTTCGCGTCATGGGCGCCGAGGAACGGTGCCTTCTTGGGATAGGCGCTAAACTCTTTTAACGCTTCATCAATGGAGCTTTGAGAAGGCTGGAAGGCTTGTCGCTCAGGATCACCCATGACAGGGGAGGGGGAAAGCGTAACCGTGAGGGTTAGGACGGCAAGGAGGGGTAGACAACGCATGAAAGAAAGGGCGCTCAGGAGCGGGAAATTTTTTGACGACGCAGACCGTAGCCAAGTAAAGCAACACCAAAAATTAACTGCCAAGCGGAAGCGACTTCCGGGACAGCCTGAATATCTCCCACAGTGAAGTTGTCAAAATAAGCCACGCCTCCATTGCCGTCGACGGTGATGCCTAGTGAATAAAGGTTGAGCGTGATCTCCAAGTCATTCTTGAGTGTCAGATTTTCTTCTTCGAAAACCCGCGAGGCTCCTGCAACGTCGTCAATCGCCATGGTGTAGGAGGTGGCGTTGTAACTGATACTGAACTTGTACCAGTTGCCGACCTGCAAGAGTGTTCCGGTGGAGCGTTCTGTTGCCCCATCGTAGTACCAGAGTCGCCCGGGACTCCCGGCATCGCCAATGATGAATGTCATGACAGTAGCGCCGCCGTTGTTGGCCGAGAAGTCGAACCGGACTAGTCGCCCGTCTTCAAAGGAGGTTTGTTGTTGATAATAGAAGCTGATCTCGCCCTCGGTTCCTTCATGGAGGGATTCGCTGGAGGTGTAAGTGATCCAACTTGCCATGCTCGGTTGTAGAGCGAGCACGTTGGGCGAGGAGACGGCAGCGCCCGTGTTGGTCACCATGAAATTGTTTTTGTCACCGTAGCGGAAAGTCCACCCCGGGGCACCGGAATCGCCAACGGGCTGGCCGTCAGTGTAGGGCGCCTGATCAAAATCAACGGAAACCGCACCGTGGAGGATCGGGGCGGCGCACATGAAAAGAACAGGAATCAGGGGAAACAGAGTTTTTACTTTCATGAAGAACGAAAGTAACAAAATCTGTTTCCTTGGTCAATCATTTGTTTCTTTGGTATTTGTTTCAGGGGCAGAAATCGGCGCGACCGTCTCCCTCTCGATCAGGGTTCCATCGAGGAAGACCTGCCGGTTGGAGCGCTCGGGATCGCCGATGCGGTGGAGAAGTTCCTCCACAGAAGCCTTCCCGATCTCTTCCATCGGGAAGCGGTAGGAACTCAACTTAGGGTTGAGGTGGCAGGCGATGGTCGTATCGTCGATCCCGACGAGGCTCATTTCATCAGGTAGGCGGACACCGCGCATGGAGAGTTCCATCAGAATCCGCGCCACGTAGACATCTTCGCTCAGGATGGCTGTGGGGCGGACCGGCGCCGCCAGCACTTCATCGGTATAGGCTCGTAAGACGTCGAGGTGGGTGTCAGGGTTAATATCGCGGGGAACGTTAAGCGCCCGGACTTTGGGTTCATACCCTTTCTCAGAGAAGAAGCGTTCGTAGGCGTTGATCATTCCCGGGTTAATGAGCGGGGAGTTGATTGCCTTGAAGTGGGCGATTTCACGATGCCCTTGATCCCAGAGGTGGTGGAGAATCTCAGTCACGGCGCTTCCGAAATTGGGCCGTACCGAACTGCTCGCCGTCCTGCGCGGGGAGCTATTGATGAACACCACAGGGAGTTCGCGAACGAGCGCTCGTTGTAGTTCAAGCGGGAGGTGGTCATCGACGAGTAATCCCTGAAAGCGGTTCTGGTTAAGAAAGGCCGGAGCAAGGTCATTCCCATCGTAGGTGAAGACCATCAGTTGATACTCAAAATAGGCGACCGCTTCGTAAATCCCTTTCAGAAGCCGCGCGTGATAGATCTCCCCGTCGGCATAGTCGACGAGAATATTTGGATTGAGGACCAGCGCCAGCGTCCGCTCCCCCTTCGTTGTGCTGGGTAAGCGCGGGCGATGTTTTCCCTCTTGCGCGGCGGGGGAGCGCTTTTTGCGGCCCGGCCGTTGGGGGACGTAGTTGAGCTCCGCAATGACCTTCTGCACTCTCTGGCGGATCTCCTCGCTCGGTGCGGAGCTATTGTTGAGAACGCGCGAGATGGTGGCGATGGAAACGTTGGCGACGCTGGCGACATCGCGAATGGTGGTCTTCTTCCGGGTCATAAGGATGTAACAATATGCAGAGTTTGTTTCCAAATGACAAGGAGGGAGCGATTTCTCGTTGACTCTGAACGGATTTTGAGAAACAATTTATCTTGAAACATTAAAGAAACAGAGTCGGTTTGCGTGCTGTTCCTTCCCCCATGCCCTCTTCTCTCCTTCCCACCCGACGCGCCTTAGCGCTTACCCAGACTGAACTGATGATCGCCATGGTCATTGGGGCATTGCTGTTAGCCCTCCTTTTCCCTGCCGTTCAGTCGGCGCGCGGCAGCGCTCACGCTGGGCAATGTCAGTTAAATCTGCGGCAACTTCTCGCCGCATGGCACCAGTATGCCGTTGATCACTCAGGCCGAATCGTACCCCCGGAGGAGGAACTGCCACTCCCCGGCACACCAACGGTGACGGCGGCGCAATTTTGGCCGGTTCTACTGGAAGCCTACTTCCCCGGCGAGATCATCCGACGTTATGATAGTCTGCCAAGTTTTAACTGGCTCGTCGGCGGGCGCCCGGATGGGACGCGGCTTTACGGTCGGCAAAGTCCCTTTGATTGCCCCGCCAACGACAAGTGGATCTACTTCACCAGTAACCCTGATTACGGCTATAACTACCATGCCTTTTCCCGTCGGCAGACGAGCCCCGGCTTGCCTTTCTATCGGATGAATAGTATCCCATATCCTGCCCGGCAATTGGTCTTTATGGATGTTCACTTCGGAGAAGGAGCGCCTTTTCAAGGCCTCTACTCCTATCAGGTTCTTAGTGATAACCCGGACAACTGGGCCGGGCCTCACCGGGGTAAGCTAACACAGATCGGCTTTGCCGACGGGCATGTTGAAGCGTGGCCGCTTGAAAAGCTTAAAGCTGAGACCACGGGAGATCGCCGTTATTTCCACGCTCCGTGGTTCGCGCGTTAAGGAAAGCGATCACCGATGAGAGGGCGGCTTGACGTCGGTCGCCGTCAGGCTCAAGGCATACCGCTTCATGACCCTAAGGGGCGAAAATCCCATCCCTTCATAGAGCCTGCGCGCGGCAGCGTGGCCCTCATCCTCGCCTGTAATCACTTCCACATTTTCAATTCCCTCTGCCCTGAGGTGGTCAAGCGCATGGCGGAGCATCTTCTTTGCTAGTCCATGGCCTCGAAACTGAGGGTCGACAGCGTTGTAACCAATTTCACCAAAGCGATTTTCCCGATCGATACGGTAGGAAAGAAATCCGGCAAACTTCCCATCGAGGGTGGCTTTGATCGCTGCAACGCCGGAGGTAGCGAGGTACTCTTTCACTGAGCGGGAGATTTTTTCCTGCCACGGTTCACCGATGGGGCGACCATAGATCTTTTCACGGAGTGCATCCATTCCGATGAACCAGACCTCCCGGATCAGGGCGTCTTGTGCGGGGAGATCCTTGGAGGTGAGAGGAGAGATAACAGGCTCGGGCGTGGGATTCATGGGTAAAAGAACTAGTTACAAAATGCGGAAAGCGTGATGGGAGAAACCGGTGCACCTTGGAGTGGCCCACGTTCCCTAGCGTGGAAGGTAACCCGCTTTTCTGCGGCGAGGCTAGCCAATTCCTCGAAGATGATCGTCTCCTTTTCGTTGAGTACCCCTGCGGGATAGAGAGCGGCAGCGGCATTACAAAGCAGTTCGATGCTGGCGGGCTCCTCTTGTGCCAGTAGCGGGAGAAGCCGCTGGCTAATGATCTCAGAGGAGGGAAACTCGCCGATTGGCATTAGGCCGGGGGAAGCGAAGGGGCGGATGATCATCTCTCCATTCCTTAACAAACGTGCGCCAGAGAGAGGCGGCATCCTCATTTTCCAGCGAATCCCCTCGGGGAAGGCAATGCTGGTAGAGGCTCCATAAAGCTCTCCTTTTTGACTTCGCCCGAAGATCAGTGGTTTGTTATGACGAATAGCGACGATTTCATCAGGGTGATCGGCATGAAGGGTAAGGCCGACGAGTTCCCCCGGATATTGTTCGTAAGCGGTGCTCGAAGCGATGAGAAGACGATCAGACCCGTCTGCCAGCTTTTGGTAGGCATCGGCGATGGCCTGACAGATCAGATCGCTGAAATGAAGGCTGAGCCCGTTGCCAAGGATCGGGTAAGAAGGAACCGGCTCCGCTTGTAGACTGCGGAACTGATGTCCGGCGGCCAATAATCTTTCGCTGGCTTGTGCAAGGAGGGGAAGGTTATCAAAAATTCCAACGCCACCGTTGGCGATATAAGCCAGCTTTTCTTGCGCGTCGACAAAGGGATGAGCCCATTGACGGCCTCCTCCGCTCGGTGTGCGGCTGTGGATAATTCCGATCGTACCGGGAAGGGAAGCGGCGTCCGTCTGTTGGATGAGAGTATCGGTGTTGCCGACGACTTTTGCATGGTAGAGCTGACCCTCATGCACGGTAGCAATTCCTGAATAAAAACCGCCGGCAAAGCCCTCCTCGCGTTTGAGCATTTCCAGAAGGATGGGAGCGGCGGGCTGCTCTCCGATATAGCAAGCGATGACACACATAAAATGGAGTAAAAATGAGAAAGGTTAGGGAATCGGGCGCTCCCGATAGAGGTAGAGTTGCTCATTGATCTGAGCTTTGGTTAACGGTTGGACGGAGAAATCACCCATGAGGGCATTGAGCCGCCCCTGATGGCGGAAGCGCGGGTTGGCGTGGAGGCTATCACCTTTGCTCCCATCAATCATATACCAATCGCCATCGAGAAGAATCCACCGATTCCCATTAACCGGGGTGCCACCGTGGCGTTTCTGTGCGAGATCGGTCAGCGTTACGAGCACTCCGGTATAGCCGATCGTGTCGCTCCCGGCCCACCGCTCCATCGCGTAGGAATATGCATAGCGTTCCTCGTCGCTCCAGGCTGGGCAGTGAATATAGCGATGCGCTTCCTTCTCTTCTGCGTCGCCTGCATAGGGGAAGAGCTCCCAGAACCAGACGAGCGCCCGTGATTTGCCCTTCTCATCCACATAGTCCCGGCGAGCCATTGGTAAGCAATTCCGGTGCTCCACGGCAAAGAGTATGAATAATCGCCCAATATTGGAGAGATTCCCTACACAGCGTACATTGGTGGATTGTGCCCGAACGCGCCCGAGAATGCCCATCCCCAGAAAGGCAACCACGATGATCAGGGCAATCACCGTGAGAAGTTCGATGACGCTAAAGGCATGGCTCCGGGGGTAACGGTCGTTCATGGCTGGATGAGGGTGGGCCGAAAGCGGCGGGCTTCCTGTGTTGCGAGATCGGTTACCGTAATCGCCCAACGGCCGGGCGCGTCATTGTAAGCCGGGGTAAAGGTGAAATTGGCCGACCCGTTCTGAAGGGCCATGTAACGGCTCCATCCGGTTTCTGTTCCCCGGCTATCTTCGACACGGACATGGATGGGGTGATGATGCTTCATAATGGCCCCTGATTTCGATAGAAGCGAGATCTTGAGGGTGGCCTTTTTGGCGGCTTCGAGCGTCGTCGGTCCTTCCACCTGAAGGCGGCCGATCTCTTCAGGTAGAGCCAAAAGAAGCTTCCCTCCCGCAGCAGGGAGCCAAAGCTTGGCTTCCCGGTACGGGGTGCCTTCGATGCCGGAAGTCGCTAGCTGAACGGCGCTAGTGAGATCATAAATCACCGGGTAATCGGTAGTATCGAAGCGAAGGGTAGCTTGTTGGCGTACTCCATTCTCGAAATGAAGCTGATGCTCGCCAAATCGTGGACCATAGGTGCGCTCATCGTTAATGATAAAGTCGTAACGCGCATTTTCACCCTTGAGTGAGTTGATGACAACCCGTGAAGAGGGGCTGGTGACCGTACCCCGATAGGGAGCAAGGAGCGGTGCCAGTTCTTTCGCATAGCCTTCCATGAGACTGCGGGCCTCTTCGGCGGTTGTTATCGGGGCGCCACTGGCGATAGGGATGCCGGTTTGACGGGAGAGGGGTTCAAAGTCAAAGCCGGTCTGGTGTGCAGCATCTCCCAGCGGGCTGTGATCATTTACGATGACTTTTCCCCCGTTAGCGACGAATTCGCGCAGCTTCTTGAGCATGCCTTCCGTCAATGTGTCGGCGAGGGGGATAACGACGGCTTCATACCCCTGAAGCCCTCCCTCGGTAATGTCGTCATCGAGGAAAACATCGAAGGGAACATCGTTCATGACCAGAAGCGAGGCGTAGGGAAGAGTTCCCTCGGTGATATTGTAACCGGGATTGCGTTCCGTAAACCATGAAGCTGCAGCGGAGGCTAGCAACGCGACTTTAGCCTGCACCGGACGGGTTGTTTTTAATGCAGGCCCGAAGGGTTGCAGGATTTCTTCAGCGAATTCGGATAGAACGTGGAAAGAGGCGGGCGAACGATGGTGGGGATCAATTCGTCGATCTTCCGGTGGGAGAAGGCTGGCCCAATAAACGGAAATTTCATCAGGCCGCAGGGAGAGGGTAAGCCAGAGCGCCTCGCGCACATAGTCGGGGCTGGCGTTAAAGAAGGGATCGCTACCGCTTTTATCCAGACTCAGGTCGGCCTTGGAGTGGGCAAGCGGCATCACCATATGAGCATAGACATAAAGGGTGATCACCGCCTGAACGCCTTGGTCTTCCTTCCGTCCCGGAGCCCGTAGATAGCGGAGAAAGAAGAGGCGTTTGAGGTCATTGTAGGCGTAAGTCCATGTGCCGACGTGGTCGAGCCCTTTGGCTACATCTCGCGTCAACGCGTTTCGCCACGGTTCGTGGGAAAAGGTAAGATCGGGGCGCACGGATCTTATTCTGTTAGCCATCAGTTCGTTGACGGTGACAGTGCCATGTCCCCTTTCATGGAACCACTTTCTGGCAGCGTAAGCGCGATTGTCATCGGCGATGACGCCTCCGACCTTCAATTCATCTGGTATATTCAGAAAGGCGGGAGAGTCAGGCTGGAGGACCTCGGTAAAATCCCATCCCAGTTCTTTCTGTGCAAGGGCGGAGATCTCCGGTCCCGCTCCGGGTAGCGATCGTTGCTCGGAGGTCAGCATGATATAGCGAATCGCCGGATGTTTGCTATAAAGCTCGATGAAAGAATCGGTCAGCTCTTCGGTTCGGCGGATAGCCGCTTGGGAGAGGGGATCAACAGGCCAACTAACGGTGATCGGGATGCGCTTTCCGTTCTTGAGCATGACTCTCGCTTCCTCTTCCTTCAACCCTTTGGGAGAAATCGGGTGGAGATAAAAGCCAATAGCAAAGCCTTCCCTGATCGCTCTCTCCAGAAGGCGCATGCGTCGTTCATAGATTGGTTCTTCGCGCGTTTCAGCATCGACCATGACCATGGAAGTCCCTCCGGTAAATCCCCGCTGGCGATACCAAGCGAGATCGGTCTTCTCAGTGACATGACCCCATCGGTAAACAGGAATCTGGTCGGTTGGAATCGCTGGCCCAATGTTGAAGTCAAAACGCTCCCTCCCTTGTTCGGAGGAGATCTGGAGTTGGTAATTACCCGGACGCAGGGCGCTCGTGTCGAGGGTGAAAGAGGCGCTGCCTTCCTTTGAGAGCGTTGATGTCTGCTCAGTCAATCCGTTGACGGAAAAGGTGACTTCGCTCTCGGGTTCACCGTGAAAACGCCATAACACGGTTTCACCCCGGACATAAGCAGTGCGTTCGATCGGTTGAAGACCGGCCGGGGCATCAAGGGCAGGAAGGGAAATCACTAGCATACTCGAAAGGATCAAATATTTGAGTTTCATCACAAAGGAACGGCCATCGCATCGGCCAGATGTAAGCTTAAAAATGGAGGCTGACGGCAGAAGGGAACTCCTGGCCTAAAAGGAATTCCCCTGATGATACTTTAATCCCACCAGACTTTGTTCCAGACGGGAGGGAAACGCTTCGATGGCGTTTTCCAGCAGCTTGAGGGCCTCTTCAGCCATCTCCTCAAAAGGGAGGTCCCACCCTGTCGGCATCAGATCAGCTTCCCGCCCGGTTCTGCCAATATATTCCACGATGATGGCCAGATCCTCCGGTACTCTCAAATGGCGTTTGCGGGCTTCTTCCAGAATGGCCTGATAGAATCGGCCCCCGCTGATGTAGAGTAGAGAAGGGGTTTCCAGCGTCGTAAAAAGCTCTGTGACCTCTTCAATGCAGGAATAGCGATGAAGTGTGATCGGGCCGTGCTGATAAACTTGGGCTTGTTGGGCAAGGTGAAGCTTTCGCTCCCAATCGTCGCGGTTGGAGGCTGTGACAATGTGAAGTGGTAAATCCCTCCCCGAAGCGGCAGCTCGTTTATTGAAAAGGGGAAGGGTAGCGAAGAAGGCCGATTCCCAGTCAAAGACGACCGAGCACATTGGCTGATGATGGCCGAGATCATTGCCAATCCAGACGAAAGGAATTCCTGAGGCAATGAGATCAATCATGTTGCGAGCCGGGTATCGCGAGACAATGAGCAGCCCCTTGAGTTCGCCCTGATGCCAGCGGCGCACCAGATCCGCGTGAGCCTTCGCCGGGGGGCTTTGTTCTCCAACACCGACGATCTCCATCTCGAGTCCCTTGGTTTTGAGCACGTTCCCGAATGCGGGCAACAAATTATGGAGGATCGTTTTCTCCGGTTGATAGATGTCGAGGTAGACAGCAGCAATCCGGGTCGGCTTCACTAGCTTGCGAACAAAGGTGCCGCGCCCTCTCCCTCGTTGGCGTTCGAGAACCCCTTGTTCGACCAACAGGCTGATTCCCGCGCGCGCCGTCATGTAGGAAACGCCGAGTTTCTCCGCAAGCTCCCTCTCCGGGGGGAGGCGTGAGCCAATCTCCAGCTTCCCCTGAACGATCTCTCCGATGACGGCGGCTGCGACGAGGCTGCACTTGCTCGCTTCCCCCTGAAGCCATGTGGAAACATCGCCGCCAGTGAGGCGTGAACTACTTTTTAGCGTTGGGGAAGAGGTGGGAAGGGACATGAGAAACGAGTGGCGCTCCTGTTATTTCAGAGATCTCCGGGCGATTGTCCACCCCCAAAAACAACAACCCAACCCGAGGAGAAGCGCTGATCCCGGCTCGGGGACGACGGTGTAGACGAGCTTGATTGAGCCATCATCCAACGTCAGAGAGAAGGCGCCGGTTGCTGTTGGGTTCAGGGTCATGAACGCCTGACGGTCAATGACTAACCGGGAGAGGAGAGCCGGGTCGGTGATAGAATTGGAATCAAAGAGCGTCCATTGGCGGGAGATGGAACCGTTGAAGTCTGAGAGCGCCCCGTCCGTACCGGTGGCGGAGAGGCTTTTGAGCGCAATGGTGAAAGGAGTCGCCTCATTTGCGGTGATGGAGAGATGGTCGGAGATGATCTGGTCAAAGTCGGTTCCGGCTGTTGTCCCCTGCCAACTGGCAATCTCCCACTCCAGCTTGCCCGAGGAGGCAAGCGTAAGCTGGGTAAGCTTCTGTTGTCCAACTCCGTCACCCGGAGCGAGGATCACCCCTGCGCCAGCGGTGAGTGGGGTGTTGATTGCCCCCTTTCCCGAGAGCCTCCCGTTGGTTAAGGAAAGGGAGGCGCTCAAGGCGCTGTTGCCGTTGTAGATCAAGCGGCCTCCATTGAGAACGAGAGCGGAGGATGACCCTAGACGTGAAGAGGCATCACTACTGATGATGAGGGTGCCGGCTTCGATGGAGTAGGTGCCGTTATAAGCCGTTGCGCCGCCGCTCCAGCGCTGCGTCCCGCCTCCAATCTGCTTTAGATTTCCGGAGAAGGACAATCCGTTACCGATCACCAGTTCCCGGCCACTGGCAATGCTGATATAGGAATCAGTGTGTGTGAAATGAAGGGTCTGTTGCGAGGCGGCTTCAAGCGTCACGATGCCGTCGGAGTTCCCGCCGCTAATACTCAAAGCCCGCAGGTTGCTAATGTTGTCAGAAAGCGTCACCGTGTAACCGGTAGAGCGGGGGCGAAATCCGGCAATACGGCTGTTGGCAGGTGTAAAGGCGTGGAAGGTCGTCGCACTGCCGAGATCATTGGCCCAGTTGGTCGTCGTCGTGTCCCATGTCCCGCTGACGATCTGCTCTGTAGCTATGGAAGTGCCGTCGGATGGGGGAGGCGTGATCCCCGTCCAGTACTGCGTCGTGCCTTGGGCGCACGCGAGGGTGGGTAACGTCAAACCGGCAGCCAGCGACAAAAGAACCGCACGGAGGAACAACGGAGGGGACGAAAAATGGCGCATGAGTAAAAGCTATAGGTCTATAGCAAATTAAGTGCAACTCTTTTAAAGGCCGTGAAGTTTTATTTTTGTGGCCCGTTCTCTGTAACGCACAGAGCCGACGGGAGGGGAGGGGCGAGAGCTGTCATCGCAGAGGCGAAAAGACAAAGGAAGCCATTGTGGTGGATTCATTCCACCCATCATGCGGTTGATCAGGAGGAGAGGCTCTTGTGATCCTAGTAGGATGCCGGGGGGCCGAGAGTCTCCCCGGTGATAAAGTCTGGCATAATGCGGATGCGCATCCTTCGATTCTGGCCTTTGATCACTCGGATGAGCAGTCGCGCCATCCGGTGGGCAATCCCCGGCATCGCGGTATCGTAACAGGTTGGCCTTGGAACGAGGTCGCTTAAATAATCGCCGGAGTCCAGACAGATGAGGGAAAGATCCTCGGGAATGCGAATCCCTTTGCGTTGGAGGTGGCTGAAGATGGTGAAAAATTCCCCCACACGCCGGATGATCCAGACCGAGGCTAATGGCTTCCGTTTGAGCAGACGATCGGCCAGAGCGCAAAGATCCTCCCTCCCTCCGCGGTGCAGTTCGATGTTATAGTGAATTTCGGGAAAGGTGGAGGAATGCAATCCCTCCTTGAAACCTACCTGACAGGCCTCGTCCTCAATCGCGCTCGCGGCAGGGAGAATCAAGGCCAGAGACCGGTGTCCATGGCGTAGGGCACTGATGGCGGCATGGCGGCTTACGGCATGGTAATCGAGGGAAATCCCCGGCAGCCACTCCCCGCCCATCCCATAGACGATAGCCGTGATCTTCTGCTCATGACACCAATGCTGGATTGCTTCGGGAGGGGAAACCAGAATCCAGCCTGCATACGACGCTTCGTGAACCAGTTTTTGGAACCGCTTGCAGGCGACATTGCCACACGTGTAGCTAATCCGTCGGATGTTAACCCGAAACCCCCTCGACTCCAGCATCTGACGCATCTCCCACAGTAAATAGGCGCCGCGCCCGCGTAAGAGGCGCACCCCTTTGCTGATCACCACGCCGATGGTGCGTTGCTCCTCCGGCGTATGGCTGGTTTTTTGGCTTCGGGGTTGGCGAAGAATTCTCCAACCTGCGCGTTCGCGGCTCTCCAAAATTCCTTCATGTGCCAGCTCGGCCAATGCAGACCCGAGTGAGCGGCGGCTGACGCCCAACTCATCTGCGAGAATCCGTTCGGGCGGGAAATGATCGCTCCATCGGCCTTTGGCTATCTCTTCACGAAGATAGATAGCGACTTGGGAACTTCGGTCCAAAAAAGGGGGATCGCTGGGCATTGGCTTCTTTTTGTAGCCAGAAACTTTTGATTTTGCAATCCCTGATTCCGCGCCATCTTACGCTCATTACTTTTAACGCTAGTTTGCGCATCGTCGAGCGGCGGCCCCGAACATCCATTCGCACTCCAGCCCTTTGCTAATCTTTCCTTGGAAAGTCCTGATTCCTCCTATGAAGATACCTTCCTCCCTACCTCTGATTTTGCTGGGTTTACTGACCATCAATCCTGCTGCTCGGGCCGTCATTATCAATGGCGTTGATTACACGACGCACTATGACGCGAGTTCCGGAATCCTCCCCGCAGTCTCCTCCCCTGCTTGGACCTACGCCGGGGCTGGCGGAGGAGCGACCGGGAGCATGACCTTTGAAGATGGCGCCTTGAAGTTGACCACGACAGCCTTGGCGACCGACCGGGGCTATCTCCTGGGAACCCCAGCATGGGATGCCAGCGCCAACCTTGGCTCCACCGTCGAGTTTTCTCTGAAAGTGACCGCTACACTTCCACTCGCACAACAGGGAGCAGCTTCCGTCTCCCTCCAGCGTCCGCTTGGCCCTTCCAGTAGCCAGCTTTATCTCTTTTACTTTACCGAAACCTCTTTTGGAATCACGGGGGCCGACGGTTCTTCAATCACCTACAGCTTTCCTACGGCCAATTTCAAACTCTCTCAGGAGTTTATTACCTTTCGGATTACCCTTGGAGCCGATGGTAACGCTGCTCTCTATGCACTGAATGTTTCGGGGTGGGACTCCTCTGTTAACCTCCTTCCTTCTGCTTATGGGGGCCGTTCCTATACGAGTAGTGCGTTGAATCGAATTCTCTTTGGGGATGTTAGCTCTGTTACTGGGGGAACCAGTCACTGGAAATCGATCGCTTTTACCAACGCGGGCGCCTACGCTCCACTCCCAACCCCTGTTCCTGAACCTGCCATCGTGTTCCTCCTCCCTCTCGGGGCGATTCTTTTGCATCGCTTCCGGCAAAAAGCACCAACCCGCTAATGGCGATGCAACGTCGCAAAACGATAGGACTGACGCTAGTGGAAGTGTTAGTTGCCCTGGTGATGATCGGGGTGCTCCTCGCCCTGATTGCTCCCGGCTTTCGAGGGATGATGGAGAGTGCTCGCTCTGCCAAATGCGTCCATCATCTGCATCAGATCGGCTTTACCCTCCTGCTTTACGCCAGAGAGAAGGGGCCGGCCTTTGAGGTTTGGTATCAGGGAGATGTCGGCACGATGTGGAATACCACTTTGTTGCAGGAAAACTACCTCGATAGGCAAAGTCTGCAAAATCTAAGCTGTCCCAAAATAGCCTATGCTTCGCCTTCCGGCAGCATCAGCGGACGGCACTATGGGATCTATATGGATGATCCTCTGGGACATTTCGAAGTGATCACCAACGAAAAAGGCCAGAAGGGGAAGGTTTATCGCCTCAATGTGAAGACCCACCCCACTCCTGCCAGCTCGATCTTCCTTGCCGACAGCGTGACTTCGGGCGGCGATCCAACGATCCGAATCCTCAAACCGGCTTCCGCAAGCGGAGGGGCTATTCACCTCAGACATCAAGGTCGTGCCAATCTCTTCTTTCTCGATGGTCATGTTGCTTCCTGTGGCCCGCAAGAGTTACGTCAATACGGAGTGGGTGCCGCTTTCACTGGCGACCTCCGCCTTCTCTCGCCCCCGTAAAGGAAGCGCTTTTTGCAAGACCCTCACCGATCCGACCTCGTTTGATCTGCAAAGCGATGCAGAGACACACAGACGTCAAGCTTCCCGATGACTTTCGTTTATGAAATCCCCATGTCTCATTCCTTTCATTTGTCTTTCAACCTATCCTTTTGTCCTCAATGCCCAACTGGCGCAACCGACTGACCTCCAGACGCCCGGTGCTATGGAACTGCGTGCTGCTGCAACGGCGCAAACCCCTTCCGATCAAGAGATGATGGAGAAAGTGCAAGAGAACTCCGGAGAGAGGACGATCGAACAAATTGGAGAATCGAGCCTCGTGCGTAACGGAACCTTGGCTGATCGGGGTGGCGCCCATTTCAAGCATTGGAGTAGCTACCCTCAGGGAACCAAATTCATTGAACCGGTCTCTGCTTCTGATAGCGCTACCCTCGATAGCGTCCAGTTCCAACCGGGGGCTGCCATCCTGTTTCTACGCAGTGAGCCGATCGCGGTGGAGCCAAAGAAAGCGTATACCCTGATCTTTGATCTTCAGCAGGAGAATATCCCGATCGGTTTCGACATGGGGGGAGAGATCCGTCTCAACTGGTCAGAGAATAAAAATGGTCCATGGCAACCTCAGGTACTAGATCTGGTAGATGGCGATTTTTCGTGGAAGATGTTGAGCTACGGTGTTAATGCGCCGCCCCACGCGCGTTTCGTCCAGATCCTCGTCGGTAAGAAAGGCTCTCCGGGTAAGGTTGCCTATCGCCATATCCGATTTGCGCAAGGGATTCTCAAGCGACAGGTGGAGGAGCTTTCCGTCAAAGAGCTCTTCGCCACGCGGGAAGCTTTCCGGTTCCTTTCCCGTCGCAGTGACTACTTTCTGGCAGATAAAGAGAACCTCAAAATTTCCGGCGTCCATCCGCTGAAGGAAGAGATGAACAGAGTGCTTCGGGTACAGGAGGGCGAGATGACAGAACGCCTCGACCGACTTGCCACAGGGGCGGGCGCACTCTCCCCGGATCAACAGTTGGAGATAAAATGGGCCGAAATGCTGAAAGGTAATCTCGGGTTTAAGGTAGCGCCGGACTCTCCTTACTACGAAGCATGGAAGAAGGCAGGGGACCAGCTTGCCGCCATGGAAACAACGGTACGCGATTGGCTTCAGAATGAAAACCATCAACGCCTGAAAGCTGAAATGAAGGCCGTTCACGATGCGACGGTTGGCTATGCTGTTGGTGTTGATTCCACGATGCAGAAGGTCCTCCGTGATCATCCCTATACCGGTAGCCCGAAGGAGAAGGCAGAGATCGCCCTCGCCCGTAATGAAGAGGAGGGGGTCCAGATCACCGTCGCCGCTCTCGATAGCGACCTGACGAATCTGAGCGTGGTCATCGATCCGCTGAAAACAAAAGAGGGCACGCTCTTTCCAACTGATCAGCTCAACATCACGCGGATTGACTTCGTCAAAACCAACCCGCCTCAGTACGACGTTGATGTCGTCGGCTGGTGGCCCGATATTGTCTACCCTGAGAATACGGCAGACCGCATTGCCAAGGGTAGCAATCAATCCTTTTGGGTGAATGCCTCCACCACGGCGGAGACGCCAGCGGGGGTCTATCATGGCCAGATCAAGATTCTTCAGGGCGATACCACGCTCATGACTCTCCCTCTGGAGGTGGAGGTCTGGAACCTGACCCTTCCCAAACCGGGCAAATTCAAAGTCGTAGGACGTTTCAATGCCGGGCAGTTCTCCACGTTTTATGGGGAGAAGGCATCGACACCAGAGGCTTTGGCGGAATGGAACCGTTTCATCTTTGCGAAACGTTGGAATAGCACCGATCCCTTTGTCGCTGCACTCACCCCCCGGGGAGCCTCTCTTCAAGCGGCTGCAGAGGAAGGGCTCAACTCGGCGATTCTCCTCAACGTTAGTTCCTTGCTGGAGTACGATCGTGAACACCGCAAGTTCGGCTGGCCGGATGCCGAGCGGGAGAAGGCGATCAAGGAGGCTGTAAAGGAGAGGCTGGCGGAGTTTGAGGCAACGGTTGGAAAATCAGACGCCGTTTTGTACATCACTGGCTTCGATGAACAGCACGACCTCGCCCAATACCCGCTCATGAAGCATGTCTTCGAGCTAGCCAAAGAGGTAGCCCCTCATGCGCGCATTCAAACCACCACGACCTATTCTCCTTTGAAAGAACTAGTCGGTAGCGTCGATACGTGGGTTCCCCTCCTCGGGCATGATACTGAGGAACTTCGTGAACGTCAGGCTGCCGGAGACGAACTCTTCTTTTACGTCTACGCACATCCTTTCCACCCCTTTCCCAATCCCGCCCAGATTGACTATGCTGGCGTGGAAGGGCGCGTGACCTTCTGGATTGCTGCTAACAAGGGATATAGCGGATTTCTCCACTGGCTCATGAACGGATGGGTAGCCAACTCCCAGAGTGAGCTCCGTTGGCCTAAGGCACCGTGGATTCCCTACGCCCGGGCAGGGTACGAGAGGCGCAATGGCGAAGGCTACTTCCTCTATCCGGGGCCGGATGGGAAGCCGATCAGCTCGGTGCGTTTTGAGTTGATCCGTGATGGGATTGAAGATTGGGAATTGATCGAACTGCTCAAGGAGGCCGTCAGCAGAACCCGGAAATCCGATCCCTCCTCACCTGTTTTGGCCGAAGCCGTGGCGGCATTATCGGAAGGGATGGCCCTCGCCCCGGAAGCCGATCGCTATACGCTTGATCCAGAGCAGCTCCTCAAAGTACGCGCCCGGATTGCCCATGCAGTGATGGCGCTGGAAGATTTGAAGAAATAGTATGATGAAGATTGAGAAACAGGTCATCTCCCGGGGTTACGACCGGGTCTCCTGCTGGGTTCATGCCCGATGCGGGGTCATCCCCAAGCCTCATCAACAGGGGGCGCTAGTGGTCACGTTGCAGAAGTCTCTGATGGGTAGTGAAAATCACGTCCATGATATCTTCTCGGGCCTCTATACGATGCTTAGTGACGACGGAGGGGCGACATGGACCCAGCCTGTGGCGCAACAAGGGTTGGCCCGCTGGTGCGAGCCGGACGGCACTGAGATCGCCCCATGCGATTTCACTCCCCAATGGCACTCCGCTACAGGGCGTCTGCTCGGAATTGGCGTGACGAGCCAGTACTTGAACAATCGTTCCGTCTCGCCGATGCGACGGCGGGAGAGTGTCTATAGTGTCTTCGATCCCGAGACCGGGACATGGGGGAAGGCGCAGCTTCTTCAAATGCCCGATCCCGTGGCCCACAGCTTCTGCGGCGCCGGGTGTGTCCAGTGGGAGGAGCTTCCCAATGGAGAGATCTTGCTGCCGGTCTATTTTGCCGACCCCCAATCTCTAGCGTGGCAACCTCTCTTTTCGGTGATGGTGCTGCGGTGCCGTTTTGACGGTGTGACCCTCTCTGTCATGGAGAAGGGTGAACCGCTCGCTCTCCCGGTCTGTCGTGGATTGACCGAGCCTTCCCTCACCCGCTGCGGAGGGAAATATTGGCTAACCTTGCGCAATGATTTGAAGGCTTACGGATGCACTTCTGATGATGGGCTCCATTTCACTCAACCCAAACCATGGGTATTCTGTGATGGTCAGGAACTCGGCTCTCACAATACCCAACAGCACTGGGTTCGCCTTGGCGAACGGCTTTTCCTCGTCTACACGCGGCGGGGATTGGCTAATGACCATATCGTGCGCAACCGAGCACCGCTTCTCATCTGCGAAGTGGATCAGAAGCGCCAATGCCTCTTGCGTCAAAGTGAGCGGGTGCTCATCCCCAACCGTGGCGCACAACTAGGCAATTTCGGTGCCGTCCAGAATGGGGATGAAGAGGCGTATGTCTGCGTGTCGGAATGGATGGAGAACGCTGGGCCATGGAATGATGAAGTCTGGGCTGCGCTTCAGGAGCGACACCCGCACGCCGATCTCGACGCATTAGGCAAGACTCCCGGCCGCTGTGAAGTGTGTGAATTGGAAGGGAGCGACAATAGCATCTACCTGATCCGACTCACGCAGGAGAGCGAAGCCGCGTTGACAAAGGTCAGAGAAAAGTCGGCTCCAAAGCTGGTCGCTTCGTAGCGTTTCTTTAACGACGCCTCAATGTCCGAAAAGCACCTGCCGCACTTCCGGCAGACAGCGGCGGCTCACGGCGATCTGCTCCTCGACTCCTTCGAGTTGGAGGCGATGTGTCCCGTCGCTTTCATCATGCAACCCCATCACCTTCTGGGAATGAACCAGCGTGTTGCGGTGAACGCGCAGGAACGGCGGGGTGGGGAGGAGTTGCTCCCACTTGGCTAGCGAGCGGAGCACAATCTCACTTTCGCCATGAGTGAGGGTGACGCGGGTGTAGTTTCCAAAAGCCTGAATGAGCACGATCTCCTGAAGGGAAACGCCCCTGCGGCCCCGTTCAAAGGGAATGAGGAGCGAGCCTTCCTTCTTCACCTCAACCGGAGCGCCGCCTCTTCGCCATTCAATCCGTAGGAGTCGTCGGACGGTTTCGCTCAAGCGTGGGGCTGCCAATGGTTTGAGCAGAAAATCGACCGCCTCCAGTTCAAACGCCTCGACCGCCGCCTCGGGCCGCCGGGTGATGAAGATCAGTTTGACTGTGGGGGGGATCAAAGTGCATTCAGGGATCACCGACGCACCGCCGATCTCGCTCTCCAGAAAGAGGACATCGGCCTTTTCGCTGACGAGTTGCTCCATCGCCTGTGAGAATGTCGAGGCCTCCGCCCGGAGATGGATCGAGGGGTGGCGGCGCAGGAGCGTCCGCAGCCACTCGCGATCCGTGGCGTGATCGTCCAACACCACGGCGCGAAAGGGCGAGAGGGGCGAGATCGGTTCAGGCGTGGAATTCATGGCAACCGCTCTTCCGTCGACCTCAGGCTTGGTTGAATGCTCCGGCGACACAGCCTTGAGTTTTAACGCGCCCCCCATCGACAAAGCAATGCCCGGTGTGCGGCAATCTTCTTACCTCTTTTTTACGATTGATAATGACGATCTTCAAAACTCAGATCAAAACACGGAAACCTTCACTCCATTCCCTTTTCCACGGAATCACACGGCTAACTCCCGCCGGAAGATTCTCCCCTTCGGGAGCGGTGAACAGGCAGGTTAATCCGCTTTCTTTGATCGTTTCAAGCAGCAGGGAGCATGCCGTAGGAGAGAGAAAACGCATCGGATGATCGAGCAAAAGCACTTGGGGCCGCCGGGCAAAGGCCCGTGCCATCAAGAGGCGCTGGCATTGGCTTGAGGAAAAGTTCGCCCCTCCTTCCGCTACCACGGTTTGCATCTGCATCGGCAGTCGCCGGATCTCCCCGGCCAATCCGGCTAACTCTGCCGCGTGCCATGCCTCCTCCAGCGTGATCTTCCGCCCGCCGGAGAGATTGGCGAGGAGCGAACCGGAAAAACAGCCGTCGTGACGCCCCACCATCGCGACGTTACGCCGCAAGGTTTCGCTGTTCTGAACACGGTTTCCGAGAAAAATGCGCCCTTCCTGCGGCTCCTCCAGCCCGGCGATCAAACGAAGCAAAGCCGTCTTCCCACAACCGACCGGCCCACTGAGCATCACCATCTCCCCTTGGGTTATCTCAAGAGAAAGACCGCCAAATAGCTGACGCTCCCCCTTTTCGCCTGAGCCAAAAGCCAGCGCTTCCAGCTTCAAATCACCGCCAACCTTTTCTTCCCGAGGCGCTTCCAGACGTTCTTTGACTTCCCATACCGGGCGCATCCGTTCCCTTTGCGCACGCATTTGCATGAGCAGTGGCCAGAGCCCCGCGATCGTGCGCAAACTCCCTACTAACAACCCGAAAGCCACCAGAAACGCCAGAAACGGGCCGATTTCCAATTCCGTGCGGTCCGATGCGGCAAAGAGAATCAATGGCGGTAACGCGCTCGCACCGCTCAAAAGCGCCGCCCGCCCCGTTTCCCCCCGGGCGCTCTTGCTGCTCTGATGCAGCCGCGTTGCCATCACGCCTGCCAGCCGTTCCTCCTCCTCGCGGCTCCTCCCAGCAACGCGCGTTTGATCACTGCGCCGCAACCACTCCAGCGCTCCGCTCACTAACGCTTCGTTGAGCCGCTCCTCCTCTTGCGACACCGCCCTGCGTCGTCCCGCCACCGCCAGCAGCAACGCAAAAGTCACCAAGGCGCACAGAGCGCCCACCGTCGCCATCATCGGATCAATGGCGACCATAAAGAGGAGATTGGCACCCGCGATCGCCACCGCCTGCTGGAAACAAGGGGCCGCCTTCCCCAGTCCCGCCAATGCCTCGTGAAGCGCCTGCGCCCTCCCCGCACTTTCCAACGCACTCTCCCCGCGATGCAATCGAGCGGCAGGGAGGGAGAGGAGTCGCCGCCAGATCCCCGGTTCGAGGGTGCGTTGCCATCGCCCGGCCATCCGCAGCCACGAGCGCCCTCCGGTCCACTCCAGAGCGGACGCCGCCAGCGCCGCCATCCCCATCCCAAGCGCCAACCAGCCGAGCGCCCCGGCTTCCCCCCGTGGGACCACCCAACCAAACAGAAGCGCCGTTCCGAGCGGTGCCGCCAGCCCGAGGACCGCCGCCAGAGCAAACGCCACGAACGCCCGTAAACCGTCCCGGAGAGTAGGGGGCGCTTTCATGGCGTGATCCAACGGGCGAACCGTCCTCCCTTCTCCATCAGTGTCTCCCAGCTTCCCCGTTCCACGATGCGCCCCTCTGCCATAAACCAGATTTCATCACACAAGCGCAACACCGCCGGGCGATGCGTGATCCAGAGCCACCCACACCCTTGCTCGCGCCACGTTTGCGCAAGGCGCTCCTCTTCCTGTGGACTCAAGTCGTCAAAGGCATGATCAAGCAAAAGGAAGCGTGATCGACTAGCGTGCAGCCGCTCCGCCTCCCCCCGTTGCCGCTCCCCGCTACTCCCGGTGCCGGTTGCCTCCGTAGCCGCTTCGCTCCAACCCGCCACCGCCCCAAAACGCTCCGGCGTCACCGGCGTCCCATTGAGGAGAACCGCCCCCTCCTGCGGCACGAGCACTCCGGTGAGCAATCGCGCAACGGTCGTCTTCCCCTCCTCGCCGATCAGCCCCACGCGACTCCCGGCTTGCAACCTCAGATCGACCCCCTGAAGCACCGGCTCGCCCGCCGAGGAGTAGCGGAAGCTTACCCCGCGCATCTCCAGCGTCTCAAAGCACTCGGGAGCCGCTTCGAGGATTGCTTGCCCGGTTGCGGGCGGGAGGTCATCGAGCCGATCGTGCCAAAGAGCAAGTTGCCCAAGCGCATCGTCGACTTCGTACGCCTCCAGCAGCCAGCGGTGGAGCGGTAGCCAAAGTGCCAGCATCGCCATCACCGAGCCGATCGTCTGCTGCTGCGTGAGCGTCTGCCATGCCCCAAAGGTGACCAGCGCGACAAAGGCGAGCATCGCCAGCAGTCGGCCCGCCGTGCGGCCATCGAGCCGCCAAAGCGCGAGGCGTTCCCCTTGGGTCACCATCATTTCGCGTATCGGTTCCACCCCCTCCCGCCACCGTTCCCATCCGACGGCCTCCGGCAGCGACACCCCCCGGATGACCGCATGCGCGAAGCGGCTCCGCGCCACTCCCGCCTGCGCCTGTCGCTCCCGTCGCCCGAGATGCAGAGCGTGTCCCATCCAGAGCGTCGCTCCCATTAACGCCGTCACCAGCAGCACCATCCCGCCGCCAAAGAAGCTGATCCAAACGAGCGTCACCCCCGCCGTCGGTAGGTAGAGAAGCCAGTTGCCGAACTTCCGGAAGAGAAGCTTGGCAGAACCGGTAGCAAGAGCCAGACGGGTCGCCAGCTCCGTCGGCCCCCGGGCGATCCGCTCCAGCGACGGAAGGCACGCGAAGCGGGAGAGAACCGAAGCGCCTAACTGTGTGGCGTACGCCATCTCCCACCGCAACAGGATGCCACGCAAAGCGAAGATCACGCCGATCTGACACGCCGCCGCCACGGCCATCACCGTCAACAGCGGCAGGAGCCAGTGGTACTCCGCGTTAAGAAAGTATTCATCGACGAAAATGCGCATACAGATCGCCACCGCCAGCGTCGGCCCCGCCAGCAGGACGGCTCCGAAGGCAAGCGCTCCCACCGCGACTGGCCGGGAGGCAAACTCGCGCCAACTGCGCCTCAAAATCCCCGGGGGCGCCGCGCGCGGGCGAAATTCAGGCCCGGGCCGGAAGGTCAGCACGACCCCGGAAAAACGCTCCTCCAATTCCTCCACCGGGAGCCGCCGATGCCCCGTTGCCGGATCATTGATCCAGACAAAACGCCGATCCTCCTCCCATGCTTCGAGGACGACGAAGTGGTTCCCGTTCCAGTGCAACACCGCCGGGAGTGCCACCTCGGCCAACCCCTCGACCTTCGCCCGCCACCCTTGGGCAATGAGACCGTACTCCCGCGCGGTCCGCAACAGATCCGACGCCTTGCTCCCCTCGCGCGAGCGGTGGCAGGCCCGGCGCAATTCCCGCAGCGGGACATGCGCCCCATGGAAGGCGAGCACCATCGCCAGCGACGCCGCGCCACACTCCGTCGTCTCCATCTGGAGGATGAGCGGGGTTCGTCTCGGATGGCGCGGTCTATTCACGGTCAGGAGAGAGGAGCCACGTCACCGGGCGGACGCGATCAAAGATCACCTCGCCATGCAGAAGCAGCCCTGATTCGATCTTCGCCCCCGGCTTCCCGGTCGACCAGTCGTACCCGTCGGCAGAGGAGGGCGCGCGCTCAAGGCTTACCACCACCTCCGTGCAGGTGTTGCGATCGAGCAGCCACTTCGCCAACCGCCGGTTGCCGCCGAGTTCGCTCAAGAGATAATCGAGCGTCACCGGGTGGGGGGAGACGTAGCTCACCCGTGCTTTAAGGTAACCGCCGACAGGGGAGAGCGTCGTCGGGATCAAACGCGCCTCCATCCCTTCGGCAACCTGTTTCCCCTCCAGCGCGGAAACATAAAGAAGCGCCTCGTACTCCCCGCTCGGGCTTTCCAGCCGCAGAATCGTCTCCCCCGTCCGCATTAGCTTGCCCGGCCCGGCGACGACTTCGATCACCCGTCCCGCAAGGGGGGAGCGGATCGCCCCTTCCTCCTGCCCGGGCGGGAGCGGTGTGCGCCAATGCGCGACAGCCTGCCCGGCTTCCACAAGATCACCGATCGTCACCTCCACGCTCGCCAGCGACCCGTCCCGCTCAGCCGCTAGGCGGAAGATGCCGTATTCGCTATCACGCAGGAGGACGCCGTTGCCATCGACCTTGCGCGGGATCGTCCCAAGGAACATCCAAGCGCCGACGCTCGCCATCAGAAGCGCCACTGCGGCGAGCGCCAACCAAGTCAGCGGGGGGACCAGCGTCTGCTCTTGAGACTCATTCATCGGCGGGTAGGGGGGCATGTTCTGCCGCTATCCCCCCTTTCGTCAAGCCTCCCTACGGGATGAAAAGCGCGGAAATTCCTCGTCTCCCACCCTCTCATCGGGATAAAGAAGTCGAAGGCTTTCACCCCAAAAGCCGTTCGTCCTGATCCGGGACACCGTTGGTCACTCCAAGGTTTCCAACACCGTCCCGGTCGGAGATTCCTCTTTTGAAAAGAAGATGCCCCTGCTCCGGCAGGCAGCGAACCTCAACCGTCGAAGAAAGATCACCGTATGAAACCCACCTTGCTCAACCTGATCGCCGGTAGCGTACTGGCCACCGGTCTCCTCGCACCGCTGACCATTCTTCAGGCAGCAGGCCAGCAGTACGAGATGCCTGCCGAAACCCCCTTCGACCCGAACCCGGCGGCAGATAACTCGGTCACCCGGACCTTCATGACTTATGGGCGGGATAAAACCGGCAAGCAGATCCCGCGCAAAACCGTTCGGATCACCAACAACAGCTCCAACATGATCTACCCGATCATGCGCGACCCGAACAACGCCACCGTCTCGAAAGGTTCCGAAGTCGGGCTCTACAACCCGCATGATCCGGTGAACAAGGAGTACCGCGGCTACATCGGTTATAAGGAGGGGGAGCGCTACTACTTCGGCCTCCAGCCCGGCAAGAGCATTCTCGTGAGCATCCCCCTTGTCTTCTGGAACGGAGCACGGATGGGGCTAGGGACCGATGGAGAATTCCTCGTCGTTGGTAAAGAAGAGGACGGCAAGGACAAGAACAAGAATCCGCTGCGCTATCGCAACAACTCCAAGCGCTCCATCACCGCTGCCGAAATCGACACCACCGAGCCGGACACCATTACCAACGGCGTCGTCATGTGGTATCGCGCCGACATCGCCGAAGCTCCCAACGACGATACGGAGGATCAACTTGTCGAATGGACTATCCGCGATCACCACTATCTCAAAGAGCTTAACAACGAGATCCCCGATAGCGAACTGGTGACGCTGATCAATTACGACGTTTCCAACGTCGACAACCTCTACCTCCCGGTGGCGATGCAGGTGCTCGATTCGTGGGTCGTCCCCCAGCGGACGATCGGCACCAACCGCAACCAATGGTTCCCCGGTGAAAAGCCGGAAGCCAACGGCTGGACCGGTTCCATCGAGTCGATCGACACCCTTCAGCGTGAGATCCGCAAATTCACCGCCAAGCCCAACGCCTATCTTGGCAAATACTTCGGGGAGGATCAACCGGGCTGGCCGTACTACAACCTGCCGGGGATTGAGGCCGATGAAACCTTACCGCTCAAGATCCCCTCTGGCGCCAACATCTTTGCGCAAAGCCCTCTACGCGATGTCCACTCCAGCTATAAAGACGGGGTGAACTTCGAGCACGATCGCTACATGCTCTCCAGCGGCGGCTCCGAGGCGATCTCGGTCCCGATCGGTGCCGTCGGCGGTGAAATCGCCGGGGCGAGCACCATCGCGCTCGACCCGGGCGAGAACGAGCGCAAGTTCGCTTTCCTCAAAAAAGATCTGCTGGTGAGCACCAACGAAGGGGGCGTCATCAAACCGGGGACGACCATCACCGCCGTCAATGGCAAGAGCGTCACCTTGAGCCAGCCGCTCATCGGGCCGACCAAGGGGGCCGTCATCAGCTTCACCCGGCCCACGAGCGACTATGCCGCCGAATCGATGATCCGGCTCTGGTTCTCCTGGGCAGAGTATTACCGGCAGAACTGGAAGAGCCGCAACACCAACGCTCCCACCGCCGATGTCACCATCACCGGGACGCTCCAGCAGCAGACTGCCACGCTGGAGTTCAATGAACCGCATCACGAACTGGTCGAAGGGATGGCCGTGCGCGGCAAGGGGCTTAACGACGCCATGACTGAGGATGGCATCCATACCGGCGACGCGGTGATCCTCGAAATCTCCGGCGATAAAAAATCGGTCATCTTGAGCCAAGTCGCCCGGGAGACGGCGAAGAACGAGCCGTTCACCTTCTCCCCGCCCAAAGAGCTGCAATGGACGCCAAAAGCCGGGCAGCCGGGCTACCCGCTCTTCACCGACAAGTTCCGCTTCCCGGAGAACGAGCGCGACGCATCGCGCGATCCCTACCTCTTCTCGCAGAAAGTCTATCTCATCATGGCGTCGATGAACCAGATCGGCAAACCGAACAACGACGGCATCTGCAAGTTCATGCAGGACGTCATCGGGGCCAACATGGGGTACATCTTTGATGCTCCCGGCAAGGCGGCTGACGAAGGGCAGATGGTGATCGCCCTGATCCGTGACATGATCAAATCGGTCCTGCGCGGCGTCACCGATTTCACCCTCTACCCCGATGAGGTCGACGCCAACAACAACCACACCGTCTGGTACCCCGATCCAGCCAAGCCGACCGGCGGGATGCCCTTCAACGTCTTCAACCTCGATCCCTTCGTCTGGTTTGTTCACGTGAAGCTCGGCTTCTCGGGCTACGGCTTCTCGGTCGATGACGACACCGCCGACATCGGAGCCGGTGGCGCCAATCATATCCAAATTTCCGTCGCCGGCCCCAAGGGGTTGAAAAACCGCAACGAATGGAGCATTCAGGCCCCCTTCGGCCCGCTGCGTCAGATCTCGTGCGAATACTCCGGCCCCGATGAGAAGGCATGGGCTCCCGGTACGATCAAAGAGATCACCGCCACGCCGGACGGGTTTGTCAAAGTCATCACCGCCGGGGCGTGTAACCTGTTGGATAAGGACGAGGTGGAAATCGATCAGGTCGGCGGCACGCTCAAGATCGAGGGGATCTACCGCGTCCGCCACGCCCGCAAGGAGTCGTTTGAAATCGTCGATCGGAACACCGGCGAGCCGATCCGCTTCAACGGTGATTACACGCCCAAAACCGGGCGCTTCGGCTCCCCGCGCCAACCGTATCTCATTACCGGCGGCGATCTCTCCCGGGTCTTTCATCGCATCTCCGATGACGACGCGCTGCGGACCTTTCAGGGAACTTTCGTCTCCGTCAACGGCGTCTCCATGAATGGGCAGAAAGTCAAATTCCGGGTACAGCGCAAAGGCTCCTCCAACAACGGCCAGTTGATCCTCAACACCCCGCTCACCGACGCCAGTGGGCAGCCGCTCCCCAAAAACACCTATACCTTCGACTTCTACGGCAGCGCCGTCCGCGAAGCGAAGTAACCCCTCGGGTCTAAAACCGCCGGATGGTCTGCGCTTTCAGGAGTGGACCATCCGGCATTTGCCGATCCGGGGAAAAAGGATTTTCAAACGGCGAAAACCTTACCATCCTCTACGGTCATGCCATCCTTGCGAGAGATTCTGGTCGAAGCCTCCACCGCTGCCGGAGCTGAGGGTGGCGTCGCCGCGCAAGTGGTGGAAGCGGCGCTCGCCCAGCAACGCTCGCCGATCGGGGCGATTCTGGAAGCCGATCTCGTCGACGAACGCCCGTTTCTCCAGAAGATCGCCCAAAAGCTTGGTGTGCCGTGGTGGCCCGGGCAACCTGCCGTCGCCTCCGGGGAATTACGGCAACGCCTCCCGCTGCGGCTCGCGCTGGCACACCAACTCCTCGTCGCCGGGGAAGAGGGCGGAGCGCTGCAACTTTTGACGTTCGATCCCTTCGACCTGCTCGCGCGTCACCGCGTCGCTCAGGCGCTCGACCAGCCGGTCGAGTGGGCGATGCACACCCGGCGCGACATCATGCAGGCGCTGCGCAAGGGGTACGGCATCGGCGCAGATACCTTTGAGGAACTGCTCGAAGGGCGCGAGGATGAGGAGATCCTCGATAGCCTGCGCGACGAGGTGCAGGCGCTTGATGAACACGACGATTCGGAAGCCTCCGTCGTCAAATTCGTCAACCAGATCATGCGCGAGGCGCTCATGGAACGGGCCACCGATATTCATTTCGAGCCGGTCAACGACGGCCTGCGCATCCGCTACCGCGTCGACGGGATGCTCCACGAAGTCCCGGTCCCGGCGTTGATCGCCCGGTTGCAGGATTCCGTCGTCGCGCGGCTCAAAATCATGTCGCACCTCGACATCGCCGAGCGGCGGCTCCCGCAGGATGGGCGGATCGCGCTCGAATTTGAAGGCCAGCCGATCGACGTCCGCGTCGCAACGATCCCGACCGTGACCGGGGAAAACGTCAGCCTGCGTCTCCTCGGCCAGCAGAAATTCACCTTTGAGCGTCTCGGGATTGACGGCATTCACCGCGAGCAGGTCGAAAAACTCCTCGCCAAACCCAACGGCATCATCCTGATCACCGGGCCGACCGGCAGCGGTAAATCGACCTCGCTCTACACCTTTCTCACCGCCCTCAACACCGAGGCGCGGCGCATCGTGACGATCGAAGACCCGGTGGAGAACAAGCTCCCCGGCGTCTTGCAGATTGCCGTCCGCCCGGAGATCGAGTTGACCTTCGCCCGGGGGTTGCGGGCGATCCTGCGTGGCGATCCCAACGTTGTCATGATTGGGGAAATGCGCGACTTGGAGACGGCGGAGATCGCCATCCGCGCTGCGCTTACCGGGCATCTGGTCTTTAGTACCCTTCATACCAATGATGCCATCGGCGGGATCACCCGTCTTATTGATATGGGGATCGAGCCGTTCCTCGTCGCCTCCTCCGTCCGGGCCTTCATTGCCCAGCGCCTCGTGCGTCGGCTCTGTGAGGAATGCAAAGCCCCGGCGAGCCATCCCGGCGAGTATCTGAGCCAACTCGGCTTCAACCTCCCACCCGGTCAAACCATCTATAAGGCGTGCGGGTGCGACGCCTGCCGCCAGACCGGTTATCAGGGCCGGACGGCCATCTTTGAAATCGTGATGATCTCCCCACGTTTGCAGGAGATGATCGCCAAACAGGAGGCGCAGAGCGATCTCCTCGCCGTCGCGGTGGAGGAGGGGATGCAACATCTGCGTGAAAACGGGTGGGCGCGCGTGCTCGACGGAGTGACAACCGTGGAGGAAGTCTTGCGCGTCACCGCTGAGGAGGGAGGCTCTTAAACCATGCCAACCTACACCTTCGAGGCGATCGAACGGGGCGGCGGGCGACGTCGGGGAGAGGTCGAGGCCCGCTCCCGCGCGCAGGCGTGTGACAAGCTGGAACGCGACGCCCTCCAACCGCTCTGGCTCAAGCTCAAAGGCGAAAAAGGGGAGCCGACCGCGCCCCAAACCGCCACCCCTGCCTTGCGCGGCGGCTATCGCTTGAGCGCCAAACAGGTGATGCTCTTTACCGAGGAGTTGAGTGACCTGCTCGAAGCCGGGCTGCAACTCGAAGGGGCGCTGCGGATCATGGAAAACCGGCAGGACCGCTCCGCGCTCAAGGAGGTCTCCGCCTATCTCCGGCAGGAAGTGCGCGAGGGGGTCGCCTTTTCAGCAGCGATGCGCAAGGCTTCGCCCAGCTTTGGCGAATTGTTCTGCAACCTCGTCGCCGCCGGGGAACAAGGGGGAGCGCTCCACGCCATTCTTAAACGGACGCTCGAATACCAGCAGGTCGTAGCGGAACTCAAAAGCAAAGTCGCCGGGGCGCTCATCTACCCGGCGTTCATCGGCTTGGCCGGTTTGCTATTGATTATCCTTTTCGTTAGCTACCTCGTCCCGCAGCTTGGCAATCTCCTCGGGACGACAGGGGAAAAGATGCCACTGGCAACCGCGCTGCTCATCGGAGCGAGTCACTTTTTCGCTGCCTACTGGTGGCTGCTCCTGCTGTTGGTGATCGCGGCGGCAGTCGGTTTCCGTCAGTTGATTCGTACTCCATCCGGACGGATCTGGTGGGATCGGGTGCAACTCCGCATCCCGTTGGTCGGGCCGGTGCTCCGGGCCAAGTTCCTCGCTCAACTCGCCCAGACGCTCGCGACGCTCACCTCCAACGGTATCGCCCTCTTTGGCGCGCTCAAGCTCACCAACGCCGCCACCCCGAACGTCCATCTTCAGAAGATCTTGAGCCGCGTCACCGATGATGTCGGGGAGGGGGTCTCGCTCTCGCGTTCCGTCGCACGGACCAAGGCGTTCCCGCCGGTCTTTGTCGACATGATTATCGTCGGCGAACAGACCGGCGACCTCCCCGGAGCGCTCGAAAAAGCCGGGGCGCGCTACGACAAGGAACTCAACACCGCCATCGCCACCCTCACCAGCATGATCCAACCCGCCGTGATTGTCGTCATGGCCGGGGTGGTCGGGGTCGTCGCTTATTCCATGATGGGTGGCATCTTTCAGGCTGTCTCCGGTTTACGCGGTCAATAAACTTCTATGAAACTCACCATGAAACTTCACCCCGCCCTCCGGCGCTCTGGCGCTTATACCCTTGTCGAAATCATGCTCGTCCTCTCGATCATCGTCGTGCTGATGTCGGCGGGGATTTATTACCTGATGGGGAACCTTGAGGTCGCCAAAAACACCCGGGTCCGCAGCGACATCGAGGCGATCACCGCCCAGCTCAAGACCTACCAGATGCAGAACCTCGACTTCCCGACGACGGCACAGGGGCTCAAAGCGCTCGTCGTCCTGCCCACGACCCCGCCCAAACCGCGCAACTGGATTCAGCTCCTCAAAGAAGAGGCGCTCCTCGACCCATGGGGGAGCGAGTACCAATACCTCAAACCGGGCAAGCACAACCCCGATAGCTTCGATCTCTGGTCGCTCGGGCCGAACAAAACCAACGACGACAAAGTCATCGGCAACTGGAAGAAGTAACGTGAAGCAGCGGGAGCGTACCAGTCTGACAAAGCGGCCCGGGGGCAACCTCCCCGGCGGCTTTACCATTCTGGAGATCGTCATGGTGATGGCGGTCGTCACGCTCCTCATCGGAGCCGCGATCCCGGAAATCTCCGGGATGGTCCGCGCAGAACGGCTCAAAGCACCCGCCCGGGAGTTGGAGGGGATGGCGATCACCGCCCGTTATCAGGCACTAGCTGAACAGCGCCCCTACCAGATCATCCTTAGCCAGAAAGGGTTCCGGCTCGAACGCCTCGGCGACGCCAAGACCGGCGGTGTCGTAGCGACCTACGACCTCGCCGACGACATCGCGCTCGAACTCGCCACCTGGCCCGAAGAGAAGTGGAGTCAGCCCCGGCAGCATGTCTGGTACTTCCCGCCCAGCGGTCTCTGCGAGCCGATCCGCATCATGTTCCGCAAAGGCGAGGCGTACTTTTATCAGAAATACAGCGCGGTCACCGGCTGGTATCAGGAGGAATCGCTCGTCGTCCCATGAAAACGCGCGGCTTCATGTTGCTGGAGGTGATTCTGGCGCTCTCGATTTTCATCATCGCCGTCGTGGGACTGGTGAAAGTCCTCAACGCCGGGTTGAGCGCCGACTACGAGCAGCAACGCCTCACCAACATGCGGCTCAACCTCCAGAGCCTCCTTGATGAAGCGCTCGCCCAACCCCCGGCGGAAGCGACCACGGAGGTTCCCGCTGATCTTTTCCACGTCAGCTACCGGCGCGAGATCCGCCCGCAGGAGGTGAAACTCCCGAGCGGCATCACGCTGCGCCAGCTTTTCAAAATCACCGTCACCGCGCACGACACCCGGCGCAACAACCGCGTCATCGGCACGCTCTGGACCTATGCTGCGCCCTAATCAACGTGGTCTGACGCTGATCGAAGTGATGGTCTCCCTCGGGGTGTTGATCATTCTGGTCGGCGGGATTTTCATGGTGGTGCAGACTTCGCTGCGCACCGTGATCCTCATTGATGAACGGGCGAGCCGGGAGGATGAGGTCACCAACCTCCTCGACATCCTCCGTTCCAACTTCCGCACCCTCCCGGCGCACGCTCGACTGAGCGCCGCCCCGGTCTCCGGCAACGGGTTTGAGGAGATGCTCGTGGTCGTGCAAAATGCCCCCGGTTTCTTGAGCTGGATGGCGCGTCAGGGAGCCGACAACGAAGTCGTTCTTCTCTCCTTCCGGCAGGATGCACCTCAAAAACGGTGGCGGCTCTGTCTCAAACGCTTTGAACCCGAACCGGGCCATGCACCAACCGAATGGAGCGCCGGGAACGCCCTCAAAGCGGCAGCCGAACTCCCATGGCTGGAACTGGTGAGCGATTTTGAAGCCGTCTCCCTCCGCTTCTTCGACCGTCAACACGGCAAATGGCTCAATGACTGGAGCACCCCCGGCATCCGCCCCGGCTTGATCGAACTGACGCTCGCCTATGAACACCCCAAGGACGAACGGAGTTCCACCGCCCTCTTCTGGCTGCCGCCGGTGAAAGGGGGCGAGGGATGATCCGCCGCGATTCCCGCAGCGCGATGGCGCTTTTATTAGTGATGTGGGCGCTCTTTGTGATGAGCTTCTCGATCATCGGCCTCCTCTCGCTCCTGAAGATCGACATCGGCGGAGCGGTCGGGATGGAGCGTGTGGCATTGGCGACCTCCTTTGCTCACGCAGGGGTAACGCTGGGGCGCCAAACCGATTTCCCGCTCAACGGCAAAACCGAGAGCTTCACCTTCCCCGATGGCGGCTCGCTGGAAGTCAGCGCCGTGAGTGAAAACGGCAAACTCAACGTCAATAAGCTTCTCGCCGCCGGCGATCGCGAAGTCTTGCGCACCCTCTTTCGCCTCTGGAAATTGAGCGACGTCGAGGCCGACACCGTGGTCGATTGCCTGCTCGATTATGTCGAACCGGGCGGCAACCGTCGGCTCAACGGCGCGAAGGCTCCTCAATACCGTGCTGCAGGCCGGACAGCCCCTCCCGGGAGGCTCTTTCTCTCCATTGAGGAGATGACCCGCGTGCTCAACTTCGACCTCGTGACCCGTCTTAAACCCGATTGGTACGACTATTTCACCATCTATGGCGACGGGACGCTCGATCTCCGCTCCGCCGCGCCGGAGGTGATCCGCGCCTTCTGCCGGGTCGGCGAAGCGAGCGCCCGGGCGATCCGGAGCGGCGGTGATGCCCTCCCCGATCTCGATGCCGTGCAGCTGGCGCTCGGGTTCACCAGCAAGGAGTTTGAGGCGATGCGCAGCCGCGTCACCCTCGGGGGAAAAGTCCGGCGCATCCGCTCCACCGGCGTCTTCGCGCAGGCATCGCGGACCATGGAGGTAATCTGCCAACCGGGGGAAAAATCGTCCGTGATTCTGGAATGGAGGGAATGGTGAAGAAGGCCACACGCGAGACCGGGGGGCGCTGGCTCGTCCCGGGGGAGAACCAGTGGGAGATCCGGGAAGGGGAGGGCGATTTCGCGCTCCTCCAGAACGTGAGCGGGAACGGGGAGCCACCCCCTCCCGGGATCGCGCTTGTCGCCCTCCCGCCGCATTTGGTGACGTGCCAGCTTTTCTGGCTGGAGAGCGATGACGAAAAAGTGATCCCCGATCTCCTCGCCATGCAGTGCGAACGCCGCCTGCTGCGTCGCGCCGGGGAGGTGTGGCAACATCACCTCATACGCAGGGAAGGGGGGCGGCTGCTGGTGGCGGCGCTGATTCTGGAGAATGACCTGCCCTCCGGTCTGCTTGTCGAGGGGGAGGGGGTCCGCTTTGAAGCGTTGCCCCGTGTGCTGGAGTTTCCGCCGCGTTCGCTCTGCCTCTGGCGCTGTCTCGGGCGTTTGGCCGTGGCGCTGACCGATGAGCATGGCGCTCTCCTTTATTTTCAGGCGTTGCCGCACCAGAGCATCACCCCGGCCTGCCGCCTCGATCTGCAAGCGCTCCTTTGGATGGCGACGGCACAGAACTGGTGCGCCGAGCCGGAGCGCCTTCTCCTTTTCGGCGAATGGGCGTGGGAAGAGCTTCCGCTTCTGGAAACCCTTGGGCCGAGGGTTGAGCGCGGGTTGCCACTCCGGTACGCGCCTCCGTCCGTGCCGCTCGATCTCCTCCCCCGAAGCGTTGCCGAACGCCGTCAATGGCGTCAACGCCAACGGCGCACCCGGCTCGCGCTCGCTTCCGTCGCCGCGCTCTACCTGCTTTTCCTCCTTTATACGATCTCAACGGCGCTCGCCCACCGCTTTGCTAACCATCGGATGCAGGCGCAACTCGACACCCTCCTGCCGGAGATGACCGAGCACCAGACCACCGCCCGACGGCTCGACGCGCTCAACCCCGCGCTCGATCCCGGGACGTATCCGCTCGAACTCCTCCATCGGATCATGACGCTGCTGCCCGAAGGGGGCGTACGTCTGACGCGTTTTGAGATCGTCGGTAACCGGCTCGAACTTGGCGGCGAATCGTCGACCGCGCGGGAGGCGTTCGACTTCCTCAACGCCCTCCAATCAGCCCCGAGCCTTCATCACATCACTTGGGAGGAGCCGCCGCAGCCGGTCCCTCTCCCCAACGACACCGCCCGCTTCACCCTTCAGGGAAGCATCACCGGAGCTTACGAAGAACCCGATGAGTCTTAACGCACGCGAACAAGCCCTCGCTATCGGCCTCGGGACGGTCATCTTCGCCGTCCTGAACCTGATCTTTTTGCCCAAGCTGATCGCCTACAACAAGGCGGCGGGCCAGAAGAAGACGGAACTGACCGGCCAGATTGCCGCTGCCCAAGGGTGGATCGCCAAGCGGCAGGAGTGGAATGCCCGCAAGGCATGGCTCGACCAGACCGAACCGCCGCTCCGCGCCGCACGCGGGGAGAGCGCTACCCAGCTTGAGGAGCTTCAACACGCCGCGCGGGAAGCCGGGTTGACGATCGCCGATGTCCAACTCCTCCAACTCGCCCCGACCGAGTTTTACCACCCGGTCGGCGCCCGGCTCACGGTGAAGGGGCCATGGGCGGGACTCGTTACCTTTGTCGGCGGGTTGCAGAATCCCGGGCTTTTCAACGTCATCCCACGCTTTAGTATCAGGAGCGACGACCCGCCACCCAACGTCCAGTGCGAACTGGAGATCCAACGCTGGCTGCTCGCCCCCAAAGAATCGACCCCATGAACCGCCGCCTGCTCTCCCTACTGCTTTTGAGCGCTTGCGTTGTCGTGGCGCAGGAGGAGGTCTTTCCGCCCGAAGCGATCTCCCCGGAACGCTACGCCGCGATGAAAGAGCGCTCCCCCTTCGTCCTCCCGACTAAAGAAGAGGAGCCGAAACCGGCCGCCACCTGGAGCAGTGACTACCAGATCGTCAGCGTCTTGAAACTCGGCGCGGAACAGATGGTTCTCGTCAAACAAGCCAGCTCCGGCAAGCGCATCCCGATTCGTGCCAAGGAGAACGCCTACGGGTTGCGACTCGTCGAATTGCGGCTCTCCGCCAATCCTTCGGAAGTCTCTGCCGTCATCGCCCTCGGCGAAAGTGAGGGTGAGATCCGCTACGACCCTGCCATTCTCTCGGCCCTGCCCCGCCCCTCCGCCACTGATAACCCCGCCCTCAAGTCTGAATGAAACCGATGCGCTCCCTTGCCCTCCCGCTGGCGGCCCTCCTCCTTGCCGGTGACCCGATGCCGCTCCCGGCACAGAACGCCGCTGCGAATTCCGACACGCTCATCCAACTGGTCAATAACCCGATCTCCGACGTCCTTGCGACTTACGAGCAACTGACCGGCAAGCAGGTGATTAAAGAGGGGTCACTCCCGGAGACGACGATCCACATCAACGTCACTGAACCGGTCACCCGGGAGGAGGCGATCGAGTTGCTCGAATCAGCCCTGCTCCTCAACGGCTTCACCATGATGCCGGGGCCGGGCAACAGCGTCAAAGTCGTCAGCATCGCCGGGGGGAAGAACCCGCGCAGTCAGGGGATCAAGGTCTTCACCGCGCAGGAAGCGCTCCCGGCGGGGGAGCAACTCGTGAGCTACATCATGAAGCTCAACTTCCTCTCCGCGCAGGAGGCCGCCCCGATCTTCAACCAACATTTCGCCCCGACGCCCCCTTTCGGCAGCGTCGTCGCCGTCCCGAGCGCGAACATGCTTCTCATTACCGAAAGCGCCGCGGTCGTTCGCCAGATGATCCGGATGCGCGAGTTGATCGACGTTCCACCGGTCGAAGTGAGCGCTCATTTCGTCCCGATGCTCCGGGCCAATGCCGATCGCGTCGTGGAGACGATTACCAAAGTCCTCGGCGAAGGCCCCGGGCGTCCCTCCGGCAGCGGGGCTGGGGAGGGCGGGGGCGCTCCTGCCACGGGTGGACGACGGCTCCTCTTTAACTTCGGGCAGGGGAATCCGGTGGAGTTTGCTGCCGATGCCCGGACCAACCGCGTGATCGTCGTCTGCAACGCCGCAGCCTTCCCGTATTTTGAGGCGTTCGTCCGCAGCTTCGATGTCCCCTCCGATCAGGCTCCCTCCGAAGAGTTCAAGCTCCGCTACGTTTCCGTGGGCGACGTCCTCCCGGCGATCGCCTCGATGCTCAAAGAAGGGCGCAAGGAAGGGCAGGGAGGTGACGACAGCCAGCCCGATGCCAACCATCCTTTCCCCGAAAATACCACTGTTATGACGGCGACGCCCGTCAACCCGGGAACCACGACCGGCGGCGGCGGGGCGACCAACGTCCTCGGCTCCGTTCAGGAGAACGCCAACAAGGTGCTCCCGCTCACGGTTAGCGTCGGGAGCAGCCGTTTGATCGCCGATCAACGTAACAACACGATCATCGCCGTTGCCCCGCCCGAGAGCCTCGACCGCATCCGCTCCGTCATTGATCAGCTCGATAAACCGGCGTTGCAGGTCTACCTCTCGATCGTCATCATGGAACTCGACGTCAGCAAGGGGCTCGACTACGGCGTCGATTTCTATCGTCAAGGGTCGCACACCACCATCGCCAGCAACCAGCGGATCGGCGGGCCGAGCATCCAGCAACTCCTTAACCCGGCGACAGCGGCCCATTTCCTCGCCAACTCGCAGAACACTCCGGGGATGGCGCTCTTTGGCACCTTTGGCACCACGGCTGACATCCTCGTCACCGCGCTGGAAGGGACCGGACGCACGAAAGTCCTCGGTCGCCCGACCGTCTACACCTCCAACAACAAAAAGGCGGTGATCTCCGTCGGCGAGCAAATCCCCGTGCCGCAGAGCACGATCAGCACCGTCAACCCGAACCAGAACAACAGCACGGCGCTCACCTCGACCATTGATTATAAAGATGTGCTCCTTCAGTTGGAGGTCGTCCCGCTCATCAATAACAACAATGAGGTGACGCTGGAGATCGCGCAGAAAAACGACACGCTTGGGCAGACCTACCTCATCGCCGGAAGCGAAGCCCAAAGCGTGCGCACCCAGCAGATCAAGACTTCCGTCACCGTTCCCAACAAACACACCGTCGTCATCGGTGGTCTGATCAACGACCGGGAGGAGAAGACCCACCGAAAGGTGCCGATCCTTGGGGATATCCCGATCCTCGGGCTGGCGTTCAAGGGCGTCTCTACCAAAAAGGAGCGCAAGGAGTTGATCCTGCTCATCCAGCCGCAGATCGTTTCCGATGACGGCACGCTCTTTAAGACCGATGCGCTGGAAAAGCATCGCACCCGCGTGATCCGCGATTCCGAAGCGTTTATCAACCCGCCGCTTCCCGAAGAGGGGGAGATCCCGCCCGAAGCGCAACTCGTCCCGTTTGAACCGGAGAAACCGACCCGGGGCAAATCATCCAACCGTCGCAGAAAGCCATGAAACCGCTCGCTTTTCTCCTGCTGCTCATCGCCCTGCCTCTCTCTGCCCGTGCGGAGGCGACTGCCTATCAGGCTCTCCATCACCTCACCGAACGCAACGGGAAAGGGGCGATTAAAGACCTCTACCTCCTGCGCGGGATCGGCGGCTCCCCCCAGCCGGAGCGATGGGTGCTCTATCGGGGGCGGCCCAACCGGGCTTTCTTCCAGACGACCACCGTGAGCCATCGCGGGCGGATCACTTCGGGCAAAGCTCCGGCGGGCGAACAGGAGTTGCCGCCTGATGCCCGTCCGCTCGATCTCTCGATCCTCAACCTCGATACCCACGCCGCGTGGAACATCGCCCAGACCCAAGCGCGCAAAGAGATGTTCTTCTTCCACCGCGCCGATTACCACCTCGCCACCCATCCGCTCGCCCTCGTCCCGGCATGGACGCTCTATCTCTACAACGAGCGGCAGAAGATGGTCGGGATCATGACCCTTTCAGGGACGACCGGCGAAGTGCTCAACCGGATGCGTATCTATCACTACCGGGTCGAGCAGGTCGGCGGCACCCGCCAGCTTGTCACGTGGCGCGAGCCATGGGCGAACCGGGCTTCACGCAGCGTCGGTCGATGGTTCTCCCGCACCGGCGAAGCTTACGGCCACAATCTCCTCAACGCCGCCGGGACGACGGAGGAAGTTCTCATCGAACGGCGCACGCGTCATTTCTCCGAAGATGCCCGTTAATCCGCCTTGTAGCTACCGTTCATCCCATCGTGTTGGCTATTTCCATTTTTTCCACGTAGAGTTGTTATCAACGCCGTTATGAACGCTCACGATTTACCCGATTTTACCCGGATGACCCGCCGGGAGATTGAGGATTACCTCATCGAACGGGCCATGGTCGAACCGGAGTTCCGCAGGCAACTGCTTGAAGCACCCGACCAGACGCTCCGGGGCCTCGGGCTGCCGGTGGGCGAGGGGGTCAAAATCCGGGTCTTCGAGGAGGAACCGCAGTCGTTTTACCTCGTCCTCCCGCGCGTTTTACCGCCGCTTGAAGAAGCCTCCGAGCAGGAACTTGACGACGCTACCGGCGGCAGTCACCCCGATGTCGAAATGGTCCGCTTCTTTCGCGGTTATACCTGAAAGGCTTCGCTAAGACGGGCTGACTCCTCCTCCGTCGTCGTCGCTCCGGCGCGAAACCCAACCGGGAGGGTTCGCCCCGCCGTGAGCGTCTCCTTCTTGCGGATCATCGCCATGAGAAGCTCCACCAACTCCCGCCCCATGGCATCGAGCGGATGGAGCAGGGTGGAGATCCCTCTCTGCGCAAGCGCCGGTGCCATCCCCGCGCCAGCGACGACACTTACCCGCTCCGGCACGGCGATCCCCGCTTCCTCCAACGCGGTAAGCGTCCCCAGCGCGAGCCAATCCCCGGCGCACAGGAAGAGATCGGGCAATTCCTGCCCGGAAGCGAGGAGCGCTTTCGTCGCCCGGTAGCCGTGTTCCTCCTGCCACCCTTCGCACACCACGCTCTGAAGCTCCACCCCATTGCCGAGGTGATCACCAATGCCACACGCCACCCCGGCCAACCGCTGGCGGATCGGGGTCGAGAGCGCGGCGGAAGGGTAGATCAGGAGTGCGAACCGCCGCCGCCCGCACTCGCGAAAGACCTCCCCCATCCTAAGGAAGGCGCGAAAGTTACCGGTCGTCACAAAATTGGTGGAGCACTCCTCATCTGGCTGGTTGATTACGACATACGGGATGCGGCGCTGGCGGCAGATCTCGTAAAGCTTCGGCAGGTGAGGATCGCGCTGATAGAGGATGAAGCCGTCGACCTCCTCACACCGCCGGGCGACTTCCTCGTCAGAGAGGGCGTTGATCTCCTCCTCCGCGCTGTAAAGAGAGGCGAACCGGTAGTCAGGTCCTTGCGCTGAAATGGCATCCATGATGTCGAGGCGAATCCGCTCGCCCCACGGTGCCTGTCCGCTGATCACACTGCGCAGGTTGGAGACGATCGTCACCCTCTCGCGAACCTCTCTCCTCTGAGCAGAGACAAGGTAGACCCCTTTTCCGCGTCGGGAAGTGAGCTTACCCTGTAAACGCCATGCATTGAGGACGTTGCGCACCGTTCCGCGGCTGACGCCAAGCTGGTTCGCGATCGAGTCGGCATCCGGAAGGCGTTCCGCACCCTGATCACTCTCCGCATACGCTTCAAGGAAGGCGTGGACTTTCTCTGCCGGACGACGGCTCTTCTCGAAAATATTCATAAAATCGACCTCGTTTTAGCATAGTTTTGACAAAAGACGAGCGGAATTCGATCGGCGCGCTCTCTAGTGCCTTAGCAATGTCATAAAAAAGCTATCTTACATTTGATTTTAATTTGACATGGTTTTGGTATTCGATTAAGAAGAGAACCATGCCTTCCCTCCCGCTCTCCGACACCGCCAGCACCCGGGGCCTTTCTCTGGTGGAGATGGTGGTGGCGGTTGCCTTGATTGGGGTGCTGTTGGCGATTGCCTTTCCGCTCTTTGGCAATGTCCGCTCCTCCGCACAGCAGGCGGCGTGTCAGGGGAAACTCCGGCAACTGGGGGGAGCGCTGCGGCTCTACCTCAATGAGCATCGCGATGTTTTCCCCCCGGTCGGAACGGCTCACTCGCTCCTTGCCCCTTACCTTGGGGTGGAAGTGCCGCTGACCGACCCTCTGCAAGCGAGCGACACGGCGGTCGAGCCGTTCCTCTGCCCTGCCGACCGCGAACCGACCCGCGCCGCCATCCGCTCCTATGCGATCAACTTTTACCTCGGAGAGGTCGATAAACCGACCGTTCAGAACATCACGCGAATGGCCCAGGTGCTCCGCCCTTCACGGACGCTCTACATCATCGACGGCTACCGGCGGAGCAAGAACGTGACCCATCAGGCGCGCGTTTCGCTTGGCACCTACGGCTTCGGCGGCGGGGAGGGAGCGGAGTTCGGAGCCCGGTTTAACCACCGCCAGATGGCCAACCTTCTTTTCGTCGACGGCCACGTCGAATCGCTCTCCCGGGAGGCGACGCAGGCGCGTGCGCAGGAACTCCTTTTCCCCAAGTTTAATCCGTAATGACCCGCTCCCGCCTTCTGGCTCTCCTCCTTTTGCTCAACGCGACGGCACCGCTCCCGGCCCAGCGGATGACCCTCCCCGATGCCGCTGAGCTGGAGCGCCTCCCTGCTTTTCCGCAGAAGCTCCCGACAAACTGGCTCGCCCCCGGGGAGCATCCGCGCGTGGTTTTACCGAAGGAACGCCTCACCCCGGTGCGTGAAAAGATCAAAGAAGATGCGCTCGCCCGCGCTTTCCTTGAAGAACAGCGGACGCTGGCAGAGCCGTTCCTGACCCGTTCGGCGCGTGAGCTTTACGCACTGGTCCCCCCGCCGGGGAGCGAGACGATCTATGGCCTCGGGATGAACCTCGGGCCGCGCGATGGGAAGCCACTGCGCTGGAGCGGTTGGGGAGACCCTTTCAGCGTGACCGACACCAAAGGGCGTCGCTACCCCAACGCGGAAGAGGAGAACGCCCGCTTCATCGCGATCGCCAACGGAGCGATTTTTCAGGAACTCGAAGAACGGGTGCTCCCTGCGCTCGCCCATCTCTATGGGCTGGAAGGGGACGAGAAGGCAGCCACCGCCGCAGCCCACCTCCTCGATGCTCTCAGCGCCGCTTACGCCGCCGACCGGCGCGGGCCGCTCGACTACCCGATCCCCGAGGAGCTTTCCGGCTGGGGTGGACGCCTCAACCGCGCTCACTACATGGTCGCACGCGGGCTGGCCAATTACGTGGAGGTCATCGATCTCATCACACCAAGCGGCGCTCTCGAAGCCCCGAGCGCCTACCGCCCCGCGGGTAGCATTCGCGAACAGGTGATCCGCCACCTTCTCTGGGACGGGGCGCTCTATTGTCTCACCTTCGCCCGGCAGAGCACCCTTCCCGACAACGGCACCGTCGACTGGCTGCGCGGGGCGGCGTGCGTCGGCGTTTTGCTCGGGGAGAAGAGGCTGCTGGAACCGATGGTCGAGGGGCCGCTCGCCATCCATCGCCTTGTCACCCACAACATCGACCGCAACGGCTTCTACTACGAGTCGGCCCCGGGTTATGAAAACTACACGCGCAAGCTCTACCTTGACGTCGCCGAATTGCTCGAAGCCGCCCGGCGCACCGGCCTGACGCAAACCCCCTCCCTCTACGCCCTGCCGGAAATGCAGGCGTTCCTCGATGCCCCTTTCGACCGGCGCGAGCTTTCCGGGAAGCTGCCGCTCATGGGCGATAGCGCGCTTGATCTCGCCACCGTCGATCCCCGACGCCGCTTTCCGCAAGGCAAACGGGTCTACACCGACGCCTTTCTTGATGACCAGATCGTTGCATCGTGGCGGCTGCTGGTCCGTGCGCCGGAGAAAAGCCGGGGAGCAGCCCACCTGCTGGCGACGCTACCGGTCAACGCGGAGGCGGCCCGACGCCCGGCGGGGGCATGGGCCTTTTATCACGTCGAAGGGAAGCATCTCGACACGGTCCACGCCGCACAGAGCGACACCGCCAGCGAACCGGCAAGCGCTCTCTATGGAGCCAAAGGGTTGGCGCTGCTCCGGGGTGGAGCCGGGGAAAAGCGGCACGGTGCCCAGCTCTTTTTCGGCCCTCTCCATAGTCATGCCCAAGCCGAGGCGCTGACGTGGACCTTCTTTGCCGACGGTTCGGAATGGAGCATGGACCCCGGTCGTTTCAATACCCATCTGCGCATGGGGTGGACCCGCCAGAGTGTGGCGCATCAAGCCGTGCTTCTCGACGGTGTCAGCCACGCTTTTCAGGCCGGGGGCGGGTGGCTGACTGCGTGGCAGGGAAGCGGAGAGGTTCAATGGGCCGCCGCACAGCATCAGATTCCCGACCGCACCGGGGCGCTCCACCCGCTCCGAAGGCTCATCGCGCAAGTCGATGACCCCGAAACCGGCCGCCTCCTCTACTGGCTTGATCTCTCTGAAGCCACCGGCGGGACGATGCGCGATGAAAGCTTCCACACCGTCGCTCCGGAACTTTCCACCGAACTCGACCTCAAGCCGACAGGCCAGAACGCGCTCTTTGGCGAGATCGACCTTGGGCGGGCGCTCCGCAACGACGGGCGGCTGCGCGACGGGATCGGCGAGGCTGGTTTCTACTGGGAAGCGCCGGGACACGGTTACGGTTTCTTGGGTAGCCCCCGTTCCGCCCCCATGGAGAAGAGTCTCCGGCTCCGCTTTAGCGATCCGCGGCGGGGAACGCTCGTGGCCGATCTCGATGGAGGTCCGGGGCGGGAGCTTTTCGTCGCTGACGGGCCAACTCACAATAAACTCCCCGCCGTCCCGTACGTCATCCGGCGGGAGAAAGGGGAGGGACGCTCCCTCTTTGCTAAAGTCCTCAGTTTCGAGCACAGTGGGGCCAGCCCGGTGCGCGAGCCTCTGCGCCGTCTCTCCAGCGAAGGCGGGGCCGCATGGGAGGTGCCACTCGCTAATGGCGCCCGCGATCTTTGGATCTACGCGCAGGGGCCGACTGTGATCCGTGACGCATCACTCCCGGCCATCGAGACCGATGCCCATGTCGCGTTCCTTCGGTTCAATGCCAAGGGAAAGCTTGAGAAAGTGGCTTTCAGCGCTGCCTCCTACCTCAAGGCCGGGGAGAAAGCTTTCCACCAACCTGCGCAATTGACCGGAAAGCTCACCGCGCTTCACCATGAAGCAGGCCGCCTCCGGTGGGAGGTTGAATGGGAGCCGGAGAGCTTCGCCCAATGGAAAAAGAACCCCGCGCTTTCAGCCCCGATGGCAACGAGCCGCTTCGGAGAGGAGCAACCGGCGACTTGGAGCGTGCGTGCGTTTCAAGGGACGGCGCTCCTCCTCGATGACACCAAGGCGGAGATCGGGCGTTTCCATCTTCACCCCTCCGGGCGGGAAGCGGATGAGATGGAAGCCGACCTCCTCCCCGGGCGTTTCGGCGCTCCCCACCGGCTTATCAATTACGGTTACGCCGCCCATCGCCCCCTCCTGCTCGACGGCATCCCGGTCGCCACCATCGGCACCATCGCGGAGGAAGGGCGGCGCGTTCACCTTCGCCCGTTGGGGCAGACCGCTCTGCCGAAAAGCTCCGCAGAATACACTATCGCCGAGGCGCTCCCCGGCGCCACGCTCACCCTCCCCGTCAACCTGATCTGGCGTGCGGACGACGCCCGCCACTCTCCCAAACCGTGAACCTCATGAAAAATATCGACTCCTTGCGTCTCTGGGGCGCTTGCCTCCTGATCACCTGTACTTCCACCTTTTCCACGCTGGAGGCGGCCACCGTCCCTCGGGTCGACCAAAACGACGCCCTTCTCCGGTGGGAAGCCGGGGGGCAGGAGGCGCCTCCTTTCACCACCTTCTTCACCATCCCGGTCGACTGGAACGCCACCGCCGGGGGCCGTGCCGCCGCCGCCTTGCGCGACAATTCGGCGACGGAGCTGGTGCAAATCGGCTACACCTTTGACGCCAATGGACGCCCCGGCGGCACCGCGCCGTATGTCGTCTCGCTCAATCTGATGATCGCGGGAGACATCACCCTCAATAACTTCACCCGGCTCTACGCCGAGCGGATCACCAGCAGCCAGTTCGCCGCAGATGTCCGGCTGGCGAGCGACGGTTCGCTCAAATGGCTCAACAGTAACGCTAATTCTCTGGTGAGCGACGTCACCGGAGAGGTCTACATCCTCCCGCGTAACACTTGGTTAACCCTGACGCTCCACCGTATCAGTGATACGCAATACCGCCTCTGGGTCGAGGAGCCGACACAGACCCACGGGCTCGGCCTCCTGACCGTGGCCGGGGGGCTGCCCGATGTCCCCTCCTTCCAGATCGGGACCGGGCTCGCCGCAGCGACCACCTCTGGCGTCTACCTTTCATCCGTCGCCATCGGGGCCGAAGCGATCCCGGAGCCGGGTAGCGTTGCCCTGCTTGGTGTAGCGCTCGGCGGCGGCTGGCTGCTGCGTAGGAAGGGAGCGCGATGACGCTGGCGACCTTTAACGGAACGTGTGAGAACGAGGCGCTCGAATTGCTGGGCGACGGGCGGCTGCATATTGTCCCGCAATCGACCCGGGCGCCGGGGCGCGGAGAGGTCGAGATCGCGACCGCTTTCAGCTATGTCAGCGCCGGGACGGAACTGGCGAGTATTCATAGCCGTCGCGAGCGGTATCTCCCCGGGACACCGCCGCGCCCGCTCGGCTACAGCATCAGCGGCATCGTCCGGCGCGTCGGGGAGGGGGTTAATGGGTTGCGGGAAGGGGAGCGCGTCGTCGCCATTGGGGCAGGGGCGCATCATGCCCGGCGCAATCTCGTCGCCCACAACCTTGTCGTCCCTTTGCCGGAAGCGGTCAGCCTCAAAGGAGCGGCGCTGATGGCGATGTACTGCTTTGCGCTTGAAGGCGTAGCCAAAGCGGCCCCCCGAATGGGGGAGCAGGCGGTTGTTTTTGGTGCCGGGATGATGGGGCAGATCACGGCGCGGCTCTTTCACCTCTGTGGTGCTTTGACTCACCTACTCGATCCCCATCCGGCCCGTCTGGAACGGCTCCCGAAAGGGATCGCCACCTACCGGCTTGATGAAACAGGCTGGGGTGAACTCCACGCCGCCACGCGGGAGCCGGGGATCGAGATCGCTAGCATCTGTTTTGGAGGCGATGCGACGGAGAGCGTCCGCCGTCTGCGTCCGATGATGCTTTGTTACCCCGACGGCGTGCCACATGGCCGCATCATCTTCCCCGGTGGGGCGACGGTGCAGCTTGAAATGGCCTCCGGCATGGGCAATTTGCAATTCCACAGCTCCTCCAAAGCGGGGGCCGGTTACCGTGACCCCGCATGGGAATACGGCGAGGGGAGCCGCCTCGCCTACCATCCCTTCCATGTCCGGCGCAATATGGAGACAATCCTGCGCCTCCTCGCCGATGGCCGTCTGGAGAACCCTGAACGGCTGATCACCCACACCATCCCGCTACGGGAAGCGCCGGAGGTTTACCAGCAACTCGCAGGGAACCCGGCGATGCTCGGCGTCGTCCTCGAAGCGTAGCGCGGCGGGCAGGCGAGGCCCCTTCGCTTTTGTTTATGAATCACTTTGAATCACTAGGGTGATCTCTTTGAGATCTTTTCGCTAAAAAAAGCTTGAAGTCATTCGCGGGTTTGATGCATCTTCATCGCATCGCTTACCCCTTGCTTCAGCTTCCATGAGTGCCCGCCATCAGAGAAAACGTTTTCAGGATCAGATTGCAGACGAACTGCGTTCACAGATTTCAACCGGGGAGTTAAAGCCCGGGGCGCATCTCCTCTCAGAGCGCAAGCTGGCGGCTCAATACGGCGTCAGCACCCGCATCGTGCGGGAAAGCTTGGCTCGTCTTGAAGCAGAGGGGCTCATCTCGCGCGAACATGGCCGGGGGACTCTGGTGCGCGGCATGGTGCAGACCGAAGGGTTCAGCCGCCGCCAAAGCAACATCGCTCTCTTTTTTATCGGGCGGATTCGTGACACCTCCACGATGGAATATTTTGAAGCCTTTCAGAGTGCTTTTCAGCGGGGAGGGTTTGGAACCGTCGTTTACACTAGCGACAATGATCCGCAAGAGGAGACGCGGCTGGTGAATCAATTGGTTCGCGACGGGATCGCCGGGCTGGTGCTTTTCTCAGCACACATCTCCGACAGCCATGCTCATCTGGAAGCAGCGCAGCAGGCCGGAGTGCCGGTAGCGGTTTTTGATCACGATTTCCCGGGCCTGCATTGTAACTACGTCGGCATTGATGAATTGGACGCCGCCTACCGGGCGACCCTTCACCTCGTGCGATTGGGGTGCGATGATCTCATCTATATTGATTCGGATCACCCATGGACTTCGGTACAGAATCGTCGGAAAGGGTTTCAGGAGATGATTCAAAAACACGCCCCGGCGCTACGGGGGCGTTTGCTAAAGGTCTCCCCTTTTGATCGGGTTGCCGAGCAGATCAATGAAGGGCTTCCTGCTCTTTTGGCCGATCGGCAGGGACGCCTTGGGGTGGTGGCCTATAACGATGCCGCCGCGCTCTACGCGATCGACTGCATGAAGGATTGTGGGCTCTCTGTCTCCGAGGATGCGTCGGTCATCGGTTTTGCTGATGATCTCGATGGGGCGATTTCGGGAATGCCGCTGACCACGATGCAGATCCCACGGGGTGAGATTGCCCGCTCGGCGGCTTATCTCCTCATGCACCAGATCCGCAATCCCGAGCACAAACCCCAGAAGGTACATATGACGGCCAACCTTTTGATCCGTGACTCTTGCGGGTGTTACCTCGCAGCGGAGAAACATCGGGCGGCGTTGTCGTGAGTGAACGCCTCCTCTCCTTTCACCCCGGAATCAACCTAACCTTCATCCCCACTTATGAACCAAAGATCCCCCCTCTTTTCACTAGCAGCGTCGTTGCCACGTTTACGATCCAAACTCCTTGGCACAGCCTTGGCGATCGCGCTCTCCAGTACGGCGGTTGATGCAGCGCAATACGTCGACATCTTCGACCGGGAGGAACTTGGGCCAGACTGGACTCATTTTGTTCCATCCATTCCTCCACCCAGTATTCTTTATCCTTATGGGATTTACCTTGCCGGGCCAGCAGATTACGGGCGTTCCCTTTCAGGGTACACCGGCGTGACGCTGACCGATCAGTTCGAGGTGGCGCTGGTTGCTCAAGTGCACATCAACCTCGGAGGGGTAGCTTTCAATATTCAGGATGCTGATAACTTTTATGCTCTCCGCGCTTGGTGGGATCAGAGTGAAGGCAATACGCTAGTACAATTATTCAAACGGGTCGATGGGGTTGATACCGGGTTGGCCTCGGTGCGGGGTGCGGCGATTAGCCCGGACCAGTATTATTGGTTTTCGGTCAGCACCACGGGCGACGGCATGCTTAATTATGCTGTAACGGAATTGGGGGGTGGGGTGATTGGCTCGGGTAGCTATGAAGATACGCTCGACCCCTTGAGCGGAGGCTACGCCGGCATTCTTGTGGATGGGAACTATCTGGCGGCCTCCTACTTCTCGGTACTGACCAATTCCACCATCCCGGAGCCTTCGTCCGTGGTGTTGTTGATCTCGGCAGGGGGCTTGCTCATGTTTTCGCTTACCCGCTCCAGAAAGCCATTGGTATGAAACGGCTCCTCCGAAAGGGGTGGGGGGTAATCGTGCTGGCAGGTATGGCGATGCTTTCCGCTGGTTTGTTAACCGTAAGGGCCGAGGAGATTGAGTTGCAGCAGGGGGCGGCCAACGCTCTGGTTGAGCGTTATCAGGGGACTCAGATCACGATGATCATTGATCGCGAATGGGAGGGCCTCACCTATTTTCAGGAGAAGGTGCTGCACCTGATGGGAGCCGAAGCTAGTTCCCGCAGGCGGATTCTGATCCGCTTTGATCTCGATCTTCTCAAAGGGAAGGTGGAGGCCGTGGAATCGGCTTCGTTGACGCTTTACAAGCATCACGCCTCGGTCTTTGAGAGTGGCACTGATTCTTTCAGTGTTTATGAAGTCTCCCCGGAGAATGCGGGGTGGACGGAGGCAAGCTGGTTGTCGCCAAAACCGGGTGATCACTGGGCTGGCGCTCCGGGGTTAAGGCTCCCGGGGGCCGATTTTCGTGAGCCTCCCATTGCGGAGCAGGTCCCTTATCTTTCAGCAAACCCCGATGGGAGCGAGATCGCCGAGATCGCCATTCCTAAAGAGTTGGTTCAAGAGTGGATCACGGGGTCGAACGCGGGGCTGCTCCTGATCATGGATGAAGAGGAGAGCAGCGATCGCACCCTCTTTATCTATTCGGCGGCGGCAGAGAATGACCCTGCTGTTTGTCCCAAACTGCGCATTACCTACCGCACGACGACGGCTCAATAGTTTTTTTGGGCTCCATTTAATCCATTACGACGCCGCGGGCTGACGCCATGACGGCTCCGATGTCTGCCGCTTTTGGCAGGCGATGCCTATCCTTTTTATGATGCCAAAATTATCTCTTTTTCATTGGTCACAGGTGGTTGCGTTGAGCGGTTCTCTCCTGCTTGGCGGTGTGGAGACCGGGCAAGCGGAAAATCTCGCAACCGGACTCACGATCACGACTAGTTCGACGGCGTACTATGATGCCGGAGGGAAAAACGTTGCCCTGCTTAATGACGGCAGGATGACGTCGGAACTCAATCACGATATTCTCGGGTGGGGATTCTCGGGACAGATTCTGCTCGGGCTCGACTTTCCGGAAATGAAGGAGATCGGCGGGATCGTGATGCACACGCTAGTAAATTCACAACCGGCGACCCATGCGGCGAGAATCGTGGCGTACGCTAGTGAAAACGGGGTCGACTTTTATGAAATCGGTCTTTTGACTGGTGAAGAAGCCAAGCCGGGCGACGGCCAATCCCGGCCACGGGAGTATCGGCTTGAAGGGTTGGCAGTGAAGGCCCGGGCGATTCGGATCGGCGTAGTGACCCAAGGGCAGTTTTATCTTAATGAAGTGGTCGTGACCCCTTCCAAAGAGAAGGTTGTAGCCAATACTTTCACCGGGGAGGTCATCAAGGACCCAGAGAAGCATCTCCTCGCCTTGAGTACGGAACTCCACGCCCGGGCGCGGGTGCAGAAGGATTTTCGCACCCTCTCCGTGATGTTCCTTGATCGGGTGGAAAAGAGCGCCCTCGATGCTGAAACGCGCAAGGCATTGATCGCGGGGCTTCGTCCGCTGCGCGAGGCGGTCGCTTCGACCTCCGTAGAGGTGGGCGATCCGTTGCATTTCAAGACGATCTTTCCCTTCAACTCCACCCATGCAGAGGTCTATGCGCTTTTTGGAAAGCTGGCGGCGACGCAGAAGGCGCAACCGCTGCAAGTGCGCACGCCCAACCGATGGGCGCCGTTTGAAGTGGTCGTCGATGGAGAAGGGAGCCGGGTCGATCAGCCGCTAACGCTCCGTGCCATGCCGGGGGAGACCCGCACGGCGGGATTCACCGTAGGGAATGCATCAGAGAAACCACAAACGGTCCGTATTACCTTTCAACCCACGGGAACGGCCCGGGTTGGCGAAGGGATGCAGCTCTTCCAGACTCACTGGACCGACACCAAGATGCGCGTGGCGGTCGCCTCTGTCCTCGTCCCGCTCAAACGGGATGGCGAGGATTGGCTTCTGGAACTTCCCGCCGGAATGAACCAGATGGTCTGGGTGAACTTCTCGCCGGATGACCAGTCGGCGGCGCAGGAGGGGAAGGGGAGTTTCATCGTATCGGCTGACTCGGTTCGGGAAGAGGTGCCGGTGGAGTGGAAGGTCTTCGCTGGACGTTTCCCGCAGCAATGGAGCCTCAACTTTGGCGGGTGGGACTATCTGCGTCCGATCCGCGAAGGGAACAAGTCGAATGTGGATCAACATCAGATCCTTGAGATTCGTGACTTCCTCATCCGCTACGGTGTCGATACGCCTTGGGCGGCCCAGATTCTTGATTACGGAGAATATGACGATGAGGGGAACATGGTCAAACCTCCATCGGTTGATCACTTTAATGAGTGGGTCGCCCTCTGGCCCAACGCTCGCCGATTCGGCATTTTTAACCATTCCAAAGATGAGATCGATGGGAAGAAGATGGGGACTCCCGCCTTTGAAAACGCGGTGCGCCAGTGGGCGAAGTTTTGGGGCGACCACCTTGACAAGCTGGGGCTCAAGCAGGAGTTCCTGCTGTTGGTGATTGATGAGCCGGGCGTCAACGAGGTGGATGTATCGATTGCCACAGCTTGGGCCAGCGCGGTTCGTTCAGGGACGGAACGCTTCAAGCTTTGGAGCGATCCCGTTTTCAAAAATCCGGAAAAACAGGGTACCCCCGAGTATTGGAAGGCGCATGACATCATCTGTCCGCTGATCGCTCCCCAGTTGAGGGAGGAGGGGCAAAGGCATGTTGATTTCTACGTCAATCTGCGTGAGGCAGGGCACCGGCTGGAGGTGTATAGCTGCGATGGCCCATCGACCGCGCTCGATCCCTACCATTATTACCGCTTGCAGTCATGGTCGGCGTACGATATGGCCGCAACGGCTCAAACCTTCTGGCAGCTTTCCGATCATGGGCAGAGGGGGCTTTCGTGGAATGAATATATCAACACCTACCTTATCTTCACGCCGCAATTTATCGGGCGCGATGGCGTGCATACGTCGCGACAGATGGAAGCCATTCGGGAAGGGATGAATGATTATGAGTATTTCGTGCTCTTAAAGAAATTCTCCCAGCGGGCTAAAAAAGCTGGCGTGGCACCCCAATGGGTAGCCAAGGCGGAGAGCCTGCTCACGACTGCTCCCAAGCGTGTGCTTGAAGGGGTGGACCTTGCGAAGACGAAATGGCCTACAGAATCGGAGCGCGACAAAGCAGATGTCGTCTCCGCCGAGATGGGTGAAACGCTGAGTCAGCTCGCACTGGCTCTCAAAGGAGTTCAACATGACGATCCGAAGTGAGTCGAGAGCCTTTACGCTTCTGGAAATTCTGATCGCCATGGCGGTTTCAGCCTTGCTGCTGGTCTTGCTGATCGGAACCCTCTCTGCCGTTCGCGACCGATCACTTGCATCCCAGTGCGTGATGCGCCTCAAGAATCTCGGCAACGGGCTGGCTCTCTATATCAGTGATCACAATGGGGCGCTGCTTCCCTGCGCCCTCCCGCCCTCGGCGGTAAGCTGGTACAACCTTCTCTATCCTTACATGGGCGATCCCGATGGGGATATCCACTCCCCCAATCGTCCGGCATGGCAGCAATGCCCGGCGCGGAAACTTGAAACGATGACGGTGTTTACCGTTGGCTATGGTTGGAACTACGCCTATTTCGGCTTCGAGTTACAGATTGAAGATTGGGCGAGAGGGTTTAACTCAAAAATGATCGAAGTCTTGCAGCCCGCACGCACCATTATTATTGGCGATTCCCACGACAAGCCGATCCGCAGTTTTAATGACGAATTGCAACTCCGGCTTATCTATACGCCAGATGCTCCGACGGAAGTGATCGCCAAACGGCATATGGGGAAAGGGAATTACCTCTTCCTCGATTGGCATATTGAAGCGCTCTCTCATGCCGATCTTCAGCTCCAACCGGAACTGATGATGAAAGAGAAACGCTAACCCCTTTTTTAGTCATGTTGAGGTTATCTCCTCTCCCGAAAATGGAAGATCCTATCACTAGCGAACCGCCTCAGCCTGATCGCAGCAGGTGGCAGTTTGTTCACGACCTCCAGCGGCCTCTCTGCGAGACCTTTCCTTTGCTGGTCCGTCAGCAGAAAGAGGCCAATGAGGCTGACCTGCGCTTCGGCGTTCGTTTCATCTTAAACTTTCCTGATCCGGAGGGGTGGCTGGAAAGTGCCTTCACCGAACTGTCAGGCTTTTTGAAAGCGAAGGCAGGGGTGGAGCTTGGCGGGGGGTATCCCCTTCGGTTTGAGAAAGTTGATGATCTCCCCCAGGAGTCGTATCGGATCAACGTGGAAGCGACAGGCGCGACGCTCTCCTCCAGCGATACCGAGGGAATGCGTCGTGGGATCTATCATCTGATCGATCATCTGCTCCGGGCGGGCGGCCCCTTCCTGAAATGCGGGAGGCTCGAACGCCGTGCCGTGGTGCAGACGCGGATTTCACGCTGTTTCTTCGGACCAACGCGTCGCCCTCCCCACAATTGGGATGAACTGTTGGATGAGATTGATTACTACCCGGCGGAGTATCTCAACAAGCTCGCTTACGAAGGGGTCAATGGTCTGTGGTTGACCGTTCACTTTGATGAGGTCTGCCGAACGAAGAGCCTACCCCCTACCGATCTTCATCTCGATCAACGATTGGCGACGTTGCGGCGCGTCGTGAAGCAATGCGCGCGGTATGGCATTAAAATCTACCTCTTTTGCAACGAACCGCGCCCGCTTTCGCGCAGTAGCCCGTGGGCAAAGGCTCACCCGGAACTGCTCGGAACGATGTTCCTTGACGGGAGGCTGAATCATTTCTGCACCAGCACTCCGACAGCTCAGGCGTATCTGGAGGAGGCGCTCTATCAACTCTTTAGCGATGTACCGGGCTTGGGTGGATTGGTCAATATCACCGTTGGCGAGGGTTTGTCGCATTGTGCTTCCAGTCAGATTGAGTTGAAGGCCGGATGCCCACGTTGTCAGGGGATCGACCATCACGAGATCCTGCACGACATGCTTGCGGCGATGGAACGGGGGATGCATCGGGCGGCACCGAAGGCAGAGTTGATCTCGTGGCCCTATTTTCAGTTCGACCTCTGGGGGGATCAGCAGACCGTCGAGTCTGCGGGACGGTTGCCGCCGGGGGTGATCCTGCAACATAACTTCGAGTCATCCGGTGAGGTGGAGCAATGTGGGCGGGTCCATAAAATTCTCGATTACTGGCTTTCATGGCCGGGGCCGAGTCAGCTTTTCAGGGATTGCGCCGCACAGGCCCGTGCCACGGGCAACCGGATGGGGGCAAAGCTTCAGGTCGGGTGCAGTCACGAGGTGGCGACTGCGCCGTATGTCCCGGTGCCGGGAACGCTTTACCGGAAGTACCGGGAAATCCACGCGCTGGGGGTAAGCAGTGTCATGCAGTGTTGGTATTTCGGCAACTACCCGGGGCCGATGACCAAGGCGGCGGGGGAACTCTCTTTTGCGCCGTTTCCCGAATCGGAGGAAGCGTTTCTTTTAAGCCTCGCCGCTTTGCAATGGGGGACTGATGCCCCGGTGGTGGTCGAAGCTTGGGAGTGGTTCAGGAAGGGGTATTCACAGTTCCCTCTCAACCATGTTTTCGGCTGGTTTGGTCCGGTTCACGATTCCATTGTTTGGCCACTTTATCTTGAGCCGGTGGATCGCGGGATTGCGTCTTCATGGTTGATCGGGCCGCCGAGTGGCGACCGATACGGCGAGACGTTTGGCTATACTCACTCAGAGCAGGAGATTCTCACACTGACCCGCCGGATGGCAGAGGATTGGGCAAAGGGGGTCGAGCGGCTTTTACCGTTGCGATCCCGGTATGACGACCATCGGGCGATGGAGATTGGCGTCGCGATGGCGCTGGGCATTCAGTTTGAAAGTGCGGCTAATGTGCTGGAGTTCTACGTTGGGAGGGAGTCGCTTCCCTATCTATCCAAACCAGCTCAGATCGAGAAGCTGGAGGAGATGCGCCGCTTGATTGAGCGGGAGATCGAACTCGGCTCGGCTTTAATCACGCTATGCGAAGCAGATGCCCGACTGGGATTTCATTCCGAAGCAGAGGGGTATAAATATTTCCCTGAGAAACTGCGGTGGCGAATCACCGGGTTGAATCAATTGCTTCAGGAGCATTTTCCGGCCCTGCGTGCTCAACTGGAAGACTTGGCAACCCCGGCCTCTCTCTGGCCTGCCTATACAGGGAGGGAACCGGAGGGGCCGCTCTACGTCTGTAGTACTGCGGGGCCCAAGGAGGCCGATGTGAAGCCATTGGCAGAGGCCCGTTTTTATCATATTGAGAGTGGACAATGGCAGCCAACTCCACCTGTCGGGGGAGCATCCGCTTCATGGAAGGCTTACCGCGATGGTGAAGGGCTTCACTTCGTCGTCCGGTGCGAAACGCCGGGCCCGGAGCAGAGTACGGCCGGAGAGATCGTTTTCATCAAAATCGAACCCCGGAGGATGTGGCCCTTGTTACGCTACGAAATCCACGCCGACGGCACAAAGCGTCACACACGCTATCCGGCACCGGATGATCAACAGTGGAGCGCTTCCGTGACGCGATGGGAGAAGGGGTGGGAGAAGGGGTGGGAGGCGCACCTGACGATCTCCCGCGTCGCAGAGAGTTTCTGGCCGGAGCGTCCCCTCCGGGTTAACGTGGAACGGCATCTGCCGGAAGCGGGCGGTGTATTGATTCAAAGCTGGTTAGCCCTCCATCCTCTCGACGACCGGCTGGTGTTCGCCAACGATAACCCCGCTGATCTCGGGTGGCTGCTCTCCGGATAGCGGTGGCCCTGAAAAGAGGAGGTGTGCCAGTAACTCGCCGGGAACCCGACGATGCCCGGCGTCGTCCCCGAAGCGCAGCGCGGTTACCCTTCGCCCGGGCTGCCGTTGAGAATGTGGCGGGTGAGGAGTTCGCCCACCTGCTCCCGCTCGCCCCGCAACATCGCCCAGACGATTTCAAGGCGCTCGGCGGTGAGTTGCTCCGCCGGTTGGCTCATCGCGCGAAAAGCCCGGAAGACGCGGCACTGCTGTTGGAGCCGACGAATGATCTCGACAAGCGAACGGTTCGGACAGGCTTGGAGGATCAAATCATGAAGGCGTTCATCTGCCGCCAGAGAGGCCCGGGCATCGCGGGCAGCGAGGAGTTGCGCTTCAATGCCGCGGAGAGCGACACGATCGAGCCCCTCGAAACCGAGATCGAGCGCCAGCCTCTCCAACATCGCCCGGCATTCAAAGCGGTCACGCTGTTGGCGGAGATCGAGCGGGGCGATTCGGCACCCTTTGCGTGCGATCCGTTCTACCAACCCATCGGCGGAGAGCTGCATAAGCGCCTCCCGCGCCGGGGTCCGGCTGATCCCGAGTTCCTGAGCGATCGACTCTTCACTGATCCGTTCCCCCATCGGCCGCTTGCCGCGCACGATCTCTTCGAGCAGCCGCTCATAGGCGAGCGAGGCGAGGGGACGGTTATCAATCGGCGCGGTCATGGGAAAAACTCCGGGGCAGGCGTCCACTCTGCGCCATCCTATAGGGAAAGGTAAACGACTTTCGCAGGCAGGAGCACGATCGGCGGGAGCATTTTCCCGCCCCCTATCTCGAAAGGCCCCTTGCCGCCTGCGCCGGTTCGGGGCATGATCGGGGGTGTCAACCTGACGAAGCCATGCCATTTGATCCAGCTCAGTTTGAAACCCTCGGCCAGTTCTACCTCGGGCGGCAGCTCGATGCTGACACCGGCAAACCGCTCGTACAGGAGACGCCGCTTCTCTACGACGCTTCCGATCTGACCACCCACGCTGTCTGCGTCGGGATGACCGGCAGCGGCAAGACCGGCCTCGGCGTCGCTTTGCTCGAAGAGGCGGCGATCGACGGGATTCCAGCCCTGATCGTCGATCCGAAAGGGGATCTCACCAACCTCGCGCTGCAATTCCCGAAGCTTGATCCGGCTGACTTCCAACCATGGGCCTCGCCCGATGCCGCCAACCGTGCCGGGATGACCGTGGAGGCGTACGCCGCCTCGCAGGCCGAGCTTTGGCGTAAAGGGCTCGCCCGCTGGGGGCAGGATGGCGAACGGATCGCCCGGCTTCAAAAGAGCGCTGAAGTGGTCGTCTACACTCCGGGGAGCACGGCAGGTATACCGGTCTCGGTGATCGGCTCGCTCGAATGTCCCCCGCCGCAGTTGCTCGAAGACGCCGAGCTTTTCTCCACCCATGTCGAGACCACCGTCGCAAGCCTCCTTGCGCTCATCGGGCAGCAGGCCGACGTCACCCATAGCCGCGAGGGGGTCTTCCTCTCCGCGCTGCTTCACGACGCGTGGGAGAAAGGCGAGTCCCCCGACCTCGAAGAACTGGTGCGCCGCATCCAACAGCCGCCTGTGCAAAAAATCGGCGTCCTTGATGTCGAAACGTTTTACCCGCAGAAGGACCGTTTTCAACTCGTCCTCTCGCTCAATAATCTCCTCGCCTCCCCCGGGTTTGCCGTCTGGCGCGAAGGGGTGCCGCTTGATGTCGGGCAGCTTCTCTACACCCCGGAAGGCAAGCCGCGCCTTGCCGTCTTCTCGATTGCTCACCTTGGCGATGCGCAGCGGATGTTCTTTGTCTCCATGTTGCTCGGGGCGACGCTCGCGTGGATGCGACGCCAGAGCGGGACGACCAGCCTTCGCGCCCTCTTTTACATGGATGAGATCTTCGGCTACTTCCCGCCGACGGCGAATCCTCCCTCGAAAAAACCGCTCCTGACGATGATGAAACAGGCGCGCGCCTTTGGTCTCGGCGTCGTGCTGGCGACGCAGAACCCGGCTGATCTCGATTATAAAGGACTCTCCAACGCCGGGACATGGCTGATCGGGCGACTCCAGACCGAGCGCGATAAGTTGCGTCTTCTCGACGGGCTGGCGGGCCTCGGGGTCGACCGCGCCCGCGTTGATGCGATGCTTGGGCGGCTCGGTAAACGGGTCTTCCTCATGAACAACGTCCATGAGAGCGAACCGGTCCTCTTTGAAAGCCGCTGGGCGCTCTCCTACCTCTATGGGCCGATGACGCGCGAACAGATTCGCCAGCTTCCCCGGCCTTCAGCGCTATCTGCTCCCGTTGCCGTAACGCCAGTGATCCCCGTCAGGGAAAGTGCCCCCGTCACCCTTCCTGAAACCACCGGGGCCGCGCCGCTTGTGACCGGAGTACGGCAGATCTATCCCCGCAGCGCCTCCCAAGGGGCGAGGCTGGCGCCGGTTCTCATCGGGTTGGCGAAAGTCCGTTTCCGCGATGTGAAGGCGAAGCTCGACCTTACGCGGGAGACTGTCATTAACGCTCCCTTTCCCTCGGGATTGGAGGGGGTGGAGTGGGAAGCGGGGCTCTCCCTTGATGATTTCAGCGAACAGGCTCCAAAAGCGGTCTTCTGGGGCGAGCTGCCGCCGGAAGGGATGCGCGCCAAATCGTACGATGGCTGGAAGCGCGATCTCGCCCACTGGCTGGTCGATCACCAGACGTTGCGGCTTTTTGAATGCGAGAGCAACGGGATGCTTTCCGAACCCGATGAGGAGGAGCACGCCTTCCGCCTACGCCTTCGCCAGAGCTTGCGCGAGGAGCGCGATCTGCGCATGGCGCAATTGCGCGAGCGTTATGGAAAACGGGAGGAGGCGCTTAAAAAGCGGCTCCAGAGCGCGGAGGAACGCGAACGCTCTCGCGAAGCACAGGCCGGGGAGAGCCGGATGCAGACGGTGATTTCGGTCGGCTCGACGCTCCTCTCCATGCTCTTTGGGCGCAAACGCCTGAGCGCCACCACTGTCTCCAAAGCGGCAACAGCGGCACGCGGCGTTTCGCGGAGCGTCAAAAAGGGGAGCGACCTTAACGCCGCCCGGGAACAGATCGAAACCATCCGAGTTGAGATCGACGAACTCGAAGCCGCTTTGCAAAAGGAGTTGCTGGAACTCAGTGACCAGCTCGACCCCCTCTCCGTTGCCCTGAAAATGCGCGAGATCCGCCCGACCCGCACCGGCACCCGGGTCGAATGGGTGGCGCTCGGCTGGGAAGCCTCATGAGCGCGATGCGGAGGATTGAGCTTCACTGCCACAGCAGTTTCTCCCCCGATGGTTGGGGAGCGCCAGAGGAGATCGTACGGATCGCCGGGGAGCGCGAGGTCTCCCTTCTGGCAATTACCGATCACAATCACTTCGGGGCGATCACCCCGGCGCGTGCGGCGGCGTTGGAGCATCGGGTGAACTATCTGAGCGGGGCGGAGTTTGACCTGTTAGTGGAACCGGGCGGGCCGCTTTGTCACTTCCTTCTTCTTGGGTTTGACCCGACTCATCCCGGCCTTGCAGAACTAGCGCGGCGACAGGGGGCGGCGTATGAAGCCTCCTTCCGCGCAATGTTGCCCCACTTTGCCACGCACGGGATCACCCCCGACCTTCCCCTTTGGGAAGAGGCTCTCACCCACCGTTACATCGGCAACCCACAACCGCGCCTCAACCAGTGGTATCTCGAAGAATGGCTGCTTCATCAAGAGGGGGAGGGGAAACGAATGGAACGCGCCACCTTCCGCTCGCTCGTCGCAGCCATCCGGGAGCAGGAGCCAGCCGCCGCGCTGGAGCGGTATTTCACTTCTTTGCAAGAAGCGTTGCCGCTCATTCACGAAGCCGGGGGAGCGATCGTCCTCGCCCATGTCGCCCGCTATTTTCCGGGAGAGGGGCAGCGACAGCTTGCCTTGATTGACGCTTTGCTGGAACAGGGGGTCGACGGCTTTGAACTCCTGCACCCCTCCAACCGTGGCGATGTCAGCTTTGAGCATCTCCAAAAGAAGGCTCAAGCAGGACCATGGCTCATCACCGGCGGCTCTGACCATCACGATGCCACTGGTTTACGCGGGGAGACCACCCCGTTCGCCGCCACTCAAGCCCCCAAGTGGCTCTGGGAGCGGCTCCAAGCCCGTTTCGGCCCTTTCGCCTTCTGACATGGAGGCCGATGGCGGTGACTTCCCTGCGAACCGCTGACGGAAGTCATTTTCAGTGAAGATCGCCGCTTTGCTTCATGGTGTAACGCCCTTCGCGTGCCCGGTGGGAATAGAACGCCGCCAGCAAGAATCCGCCACCGAGCAGAGCCAAAGCGGTCGGCTCAGGAACAACCTCGACTTCGATGCCATATCGCCCGCCGAGATAGCTGTTCACCGAAGCCTGCTCAGCGCTATCGAGGGGGCCATTGTAAATCACGATTTCAGAGAGCAGACCACCGGCCTGCCAAATGCCTCCCAACCACAAATCCCCATCGGGAATCGTTAACACGATAGAGTTAACCAACTCACCGTTGCGATAATAGCTCGCGGTGCCGTCCTGATAGACCATTGAGATCACAGCGGCGGTATCTCCAATCCATCCAACTCCGGGTAAAACGTTATCGAGAATGTTACCGTTACTGGTTGAAAGCAGACTTTGCTGACCGTTTGAATCCAGATCAACCACCGCAAAAACACTGAAGCTGGAGGGAAGGCGAAAAGGGGAGAAGGGGTCAATCACTAGGGAGCCGGCGCCACCATCAACCTGAAAATGGGCCGATGGCAGTCCGTTAATGCCATTGGGTTCATAGATCAGCGGATAGGGGAGGCTAGCCAAACCTCCCCAAGCGGTGTGAGCGTTGCCGCTCTGATCCTGCCATTCCATGATGAACGCGTTGCCCCAAGTGTTCTGAACAGAGGTGCCGCGGGAGGCGTCGTACCAAAGCAACTGCGCGTGCCCGGGAATTACCTGTCCTTGAATGGGGAGGGCGGGGAGGAGTGCAGCACTGAGCGCAACGAGGCCGAGCTTGAGTGAGGAGGTGATTTTCATAAGGGGTACGAGGATAACGGAAGTAATTTGATTCAGCGACGAATCAAAGTCAACAGAAATCTCCTCCTGCGTTGAAAATGAAATCGCTAGAGATACCCTAGAGTGGTAGGGTGGAATTACGCCGAATCAGCTTGGGTTCAACGATGATCGATTGAAACGGCTTGTCGGGCTCCTGTCGGCGCGCCATGAGAAGCTTAACAGTCTCCGCAGCGACTAGCTTCGCATTCTGGTCGATGGTGGTTAGGGAAGGGAGGCTTGCTTGCGCCATGTCGAGATTGTCGAAACCGGTGACAGCGATCACTTCTGGCACTGAAATGCCACGCCCTTGCAGATATTGGAAAACAAACAAGGCTCCGAGGTCGTTAATCACAACGATGGCATCCGTCTTGGGGTGAGCAACCAGTAACTCTTCCGTCGCGTGGTGGATATCTTCCCTGTGGGTGCCGTGGTCAAACGTTGGCTCATAAAGCCACAGGGGGCAGTTGCTTTCCTTGAGTTTGAGCTTTTTAAGGCCCTCCCGAAACCCCCGGATGCGTTCGGTGTAGGGGGCGTAGATGCTTTGCGGTTGGAGAAGGGCGATGTGACGCCGTCCAATTGCATGGAGGTGCGTTACAGCTTTGTGGATTCCAAGAGCGAGATCGGTGCCAACCCAGTCAGCCCAATCGACACGCGGGGGGCCGATGAAGACCATGTTGCGCACTGGGGTGCCCGCCGTTTTGAGGTAGTCATAACATTCGGGGGTATCGCCCATGATATAGGCGATCCCGTCAACGCCCCGGCCTGCCATATCTCCCACAAGCGAGGCAAAACCATTGACCTCATGCGTCTGCCCGATCAGGAGGCGGTAACCGTGTCGGGAGGCCTCTCTTTCAAGGTGATCAATGGTTTTGTAGACCGCTTCCGCAGAGAAGGAGCGTGTGAGAACGCCGAAGACCTTGCTCTGTGCGCCTGCCAATTGGCGCGCCGTCAGGTTAGGTAGATAACCGAGCCTCTCAGCAGCTTCCCTTACCCGTGCGGCAGTCTGCTCGCTCACCCGGGCGCTGTTGGAGGAGGAGGGGAGGAGAACCTGCGAGACGACCCGTGAAGAAACCCCCACCGCCCGAGCAATATCAATGAGCCGCGCAGGGGCTTTGGCGCTCCCTTTTACCTCTTTACCTGAATTGGATGCATTCTTCACTGCCATCATCTCGTAAGTTACGGCTATTTTTAAGTCAACCCAAGGCTCCGGTTTTTTGCGCCACCAACGCCCGAGGCTCCCTGCCATCACCCTTTGAATCGTTGACGCTCATCAGGTTAAACTTGACATAGATTCGTCGCTGAATCAAATTGCCCACATGCCCCCGGTTTCTCTCACCTGTTTTTCCGCTTGGAGCCGTACGCAACCCCTCCCTTCCTGTCTGTTGACGACGAGCCAACCCTGTCACAAATTCCCTTTCTTTCTCTTCTTATGAACTTTCTTTCAACCAGCCTTTCACTCCTCACCGCCACCACCCTCACCCTTGTGATGTCCGCACCTTCCAACGCGCTAGCCAAGTCGATCATTCAACTCGGGTGGGATCAACCGACCACCGCCTATGTCCGGGATCACTGGAGGGAGCTGGAAAAAGGCCCTTTTGATGGAATCACCATCGAGGTCGCCTTTGAGCACCATGGCAAAAAATACAACGATTACGGCGTCATGACCCGGGAAGCATGGCCCCGGGAGGCACTGGAAAAGGCGTTGGAGGATCTCAAGGCTGCCCGGTTTGAGAAGCTCAAACACAACTTCCTCCGCGTGAACTCGACGCCGGGCGATCTCGATTGGTTTAACGATGCCGATTGGAAGGCCGCCTGTTCCAACCTCGCCAATATCGCTTGGCTCGCCAAGGAATCCGGCATGAAGGGGATCGTGTTTGACACGGAAACCTATAACAATTTCCAATATATGTGGCGGCCCGGTTCGGGGAAGAGCTTCAAGGAAACCTATGCCAAAGCGAGGGAGCGCGGTGCACAGATGATGGAGGCCATCGGCAAGGAATTCCCTGATGTAACCGTTTTAAGCCTGTGGCTTTTCTCCAAAGCCTTTGTCGACATCCGTGGTGGAGACGCCACAGACGCTACCCAATACTCCGAGTATGGACTTTGGCCCGCTGTGATCAACGGATGGCTTGATGCATTGCCAAAAACAGCACGCATTGTTGAAGGGATGGAAGATGGGTACTACTTTCAGAATAAGGAAGAGTTTCCTGCAACCTATGCGATGCTGCGTAGTGTCAATAGTCCGTTGATTTCGACCTTTCTCGCTCCCGAGAACCGGGAGAAATATCAAACGCAAGTCAGCATCTCCTTTGGTATCTATCTTGATGCGTATCTGGATGCGCCCTCCTCCCAATTTTATCTCCCTCCCTTTGCCGGAGGCAGTTCCCTCCACCGTTTGAGGGATACCCTCGTGACCGCGAAGGCCCTCGCGGATGACTATGTATGGGTTTATAACGAACAGGTTCGCTGGTGGCCGATTGAAACTCCCACGTGGAAGGAAGGCGGCCGCTTTCTTGAAAGCTCCAGAAAGCGCCCCGGCAAGGGGAGAATCGCAGAAGAAGCCTTCCCGGGTATTACGCAATCCATCGACTTCGCCCGCATCCCCGAGGAGGTCGCCACCCGCATTCTGAGCGCCAAAACGCCTCAAGAGCGAGAGGACGAGAATCTTCTCAAAAACGGAGCCTTCCATGAGTACGATCAGAAAGGCGAGACAGCACTACCTACCGATTGGGACACATGGAAACATGCCTCTTCGTCTGTCGTGATCGATTGGGATGATGAGAAGCCACGCCGCGATGGCGGTACCGGAACTGCCAGAGTCAAAGGTATCGGAAACGGCGTATTGATTCAAACCCTACCAGCCAAGCCCGGTGAACATTACGCCATCGAAGCCTACGTCGCGCAGGACGAAGTTTCGCCAACCTATGCCTATATCCGTTGGTTGGCTAAAAACGGAAAATGGAACAACGTCGTTAGTGAAGTGAAGCTGCTCGCACCCGATAAGGCCGATTCAACGGGATGGCGGCGGATTTTTGGGGTGGTCACCGTCCCAGAGGGTTCCGAGGCCATCGGCGTTGTCCTCGCGGGGAGCAACGCCCGTGCGGACCACGCGACGTGGTTTGCCGACGCGGCTTTATACAGAATTAACCCATAGAGCGCCAACCCAAGACCGACGACAGCGCCCCCCTCCACTCACCCAAGCAATTTCGAACAACATTTCACGATATGCATCAATCATTCAGGCATCGCCCACTTGCAGGAACTGCCGCATTCACACTGATGGAATTGTTGGTCGTGTTCTCTATCGTCGCGATCCTGGCCGGTTTGCTTTTAGGCGTCATCAATCAATCGCGCAGTAGCGCCGATCGAACGCGCTGTCTGACTAGCTTGCGACAACTCGGAGCGGCAAACCTGCTCTACGCTCAGGACCATCAGGGGATGGTGATTCCCTCGCTCGATCCCAAAGGCTTTCCGCCTCTCTTCTGGCCTGACAAAGTCTGGGTGCAGAGCGTCCAAGCCTACACCGGGGAAGCTCCCGATGCCACCGCCATCGCTAGCGATTCGCAGGGCCAGCCCGTCAATACCGGTGGCAACCGGGGGGCTCCCTACTGTCCCGCGATCTCACGGGTGACTAAAAGCGGGAGGTACACCGGCTACGGTTGGAATGGCAACTGGGCCTCCCCTTATTTCTACAAGATCCATCAATTCCCCGCTCCCTCCCGCACCGTTCTGGCATGGGATGACACGCAAGTGAACCTCTCCAACGGGCAGGGGGATAACCCCAACGGCGGCTGGCCCTCTTCCCGGAGGAGCGAAGCCTGGTGGTATGAACTCAACTTCCGCCACGGTGGCCAGTGCCACCTGCTGATGTTGGATGGGCATGTTAAATCTGTTTCCCGAGGTCAGTTTGGTGACGCCCGCGATTTCCCCGAACTCGTCTGGCAATCTCCGCAGGAGGGTTACTGAGGCGTGTTTGCGAAGTTGCTCTCAAAGCGGGGCTGCTTCTCGCCACGCGGTCTCAGGCTGGCGGCATGACCCGAATGATCTTGCGTGCGACCTCGGCATGGAGGTAATAACTCCGATTGACGTGACGCACCAAGTTCTCACCAACCTGCTTCCATTGGCTGAAATCGCCCGTTTTCACAAGGCGATGGCAAGCTTTACGGCTCGCTTGGCAAGTTTTGGGGTCGTCAATGGCGGTGGTCAACGGCAGGTTTCGTTCTTCAAAACCAAGTCGCAAACCACTGTAAATCAGCAAGTTGCCGATGTGGCGAAATGGCAGACGCACCGGACTTAAAATCCGTTGGGGTTAACGCCCCGTGCCGGTTCGAGTCCGGCCATCGGCACCAAAATCATTGAATGAGATGAAGGATACCCCCTCCCTTTCCGATACCCAGCGGCAGGAAATCGCCGCTACGCTTTTCAAGGGCGACAAGATCGCTGCGATTAAACTCTATCGCGCCGCCGTTGGGGGTGACCTCGCTGGAGCGAAGGCGTTTGTCGAACGTCTTGAGGGAGAATTGCGCGAAGCGACGCCTGAATCGTTTGCCAACCCGGCGGGTGGCAAAAGCGGCTGTTTCGGCCTGCTAATCGCTGGGGGGATGTTCGGCGCGGCTTGGCTCCTCGTAGCGTAAACTCTGCCAGCGGCGCGGAGAGTCAAGGTCAGCGCATTGGCGAAGAGATCTTCGTGCACGCCCCAGCCTGTCGCGGGGCGTGCTGATTGCCGGGTCTCCTTAGCCCCTGTTGCGTGATTGGCGGTATCGAAGATAAGCCGCTCCTAGGCCAAAGATCAGCAGAGAAGTGGTTCCCGGTTCCGGGATGGAGGTGACCTCCAGCCCGAGCACCAGCGTATCTCCATCCATCTCCTGATAAAAGATCCCATCAAAATGATCCCAATTTGACGTGAGTGTGAAGAGGGAGAGATCAAAATCTGTCTCCTCTTCCATGGTCAACAGGGAGATCCGATCCCCTTGGGAAATTCCCGCAGCCAACCCGATGATCGAGATGGTCAACCCTTCTTCGGTAATGCCGGAAAAATCACTGCCGCCAATCGAGGTGAGAAGCCCCTCACCCAGCACGTATTCAAGCGTCGACCCGTCAACCCATGTGGTATCTTTCAGCGTCAGCGTGGAGGAGGTAAAGGTCGCCAGCGAAGCGAAATTGCGCAATGTGCCGCTCCCGCCGACTTTTACGTCCGTGCTGGTCGTCGTCAGTTGATCAACGCTTCCATCGATGGTGATGTTTCCTTCCGAAAAGGTGCTATTACCCAGATCAATGTGATTGGAAGTGACGATGACTTTGGAATTCGCAGCCTCCAGCGTGATGGCCGCCGGTGTTAATCCGCTCATCGTGATCTCCATCGTTGCTCCGGCGGCGATGTGGTACCCGCTGGTATAGGTATTGCCGGTAAAGAGGTTGAACGTCCCTTCCCGCACCTCGGTAGCCCCGGCATAAGTCTGAAAACCCATGACACGCAAGGTGCCCCCGCCGGTTTTGATCAGACCGCCCTGCGCGTCACCATTCGTATCGCGTCCCGCCACGTTGGCGTCAGAGGTGTCTCCGCCACCACCCAGCCGGGTGAGCGAAACCATTGGAGCATCGGCTGCCACGTAATAGGTTAAATCGCCACCCAGAAAGATTTCCTCACCCAAAGCGGAGCCGCTTCCCGCACCTCCGGCGGCACTCGTGCCACCTTTCACTTCGTTATTAGCAAAGGAGGTCGAATGGGAAAGGTTGGCATCGGCAATGAGGAGCGTCGCTCCTTTCTCAAGGAAGATAGCACCACCAGCCCCCATCCCGCCGCCTCCATAGCGTGGCACGGAACGATGATCGACGTCTCCCTGCCCATTTCCGCCCCCGAAACCGCCGGAAGTCCCTCCGGCGCTTTCACTAAAACCGCCCCCGCCGCCAAAGCCACCTATCCCTGTGCTGCTGTCACCCAAATGGGAAGCACCACCGCCACCGCCCCATCCTCCATTGCCGCCTCCGTGACTTCCCGCGCCGCCGCCACCGCCATAGCCGCCATTTCCACCGAAGTCGGCTTCATTACCAGCCCCTCCGTTCAGACCGCCACCCCCGGCTGCCCCGGAAGCCCATTTCCCCGACTCTTCATTATACGAAGCGCCTCCGCCTCCGCCATTGGCTCCACCTATTCCATGGCTGTGTTTTTCAAGCCCCTGTCCGCCCGACGCCCCGCCGACGTAGGCTCCGGCGCCGCCGTCACTTGCCAAAACGATGGGGGGACCGGCATCATAATTACCCCCATGAGCATTTCTTCCGAACCCACCGCCGCCTCCATAGGTTTGTTTCGCGGAATTTCTGGCGATCACCTCTCCATATCCACCATTGCCTCCCATCCCACCGCCGCCGCCCTGATCATAAGTAAACTCCTGATCCACGTTAGGGATGATCTTCAACCCGCCGTTCCCTCCCTCTGCGACATTGTAGATGAAACGGACATTGGAGAGAGTAACTGCCGTGGAGTCGCCCCGGTTGGCGATATAAATCGCCCCGCCTGCGCCCATGCCTCCTCCACCGCCCGAGCCGCCATCGCCCCCTTTGGCGTAGCCGTTATCAATCGTCAGGTTGGTAAAGGTGACATTCCCTTGGGCGACATAAAAAGCGCGGTCGATCGCCGACATATTGAGGACGTGTTCAGCACCGTCGATAACCAGATGGGTTGAGGAACCAAGGGCAACAAAGAGTTGCCCAAGTTCGAAATCAACTCCCGGAGAAAAACTACGGGTAAACCGGATCGTAAAGGTCCCCCCGTCGGTGTCAGCATTAGCCAATGCCACGGCTGAATGCAGGTCGACGAATGAACCGACATCGATCGTCTGATCCGCCTCAGCCACCGACAAAGGCAGCGCCGTGAAAAGGGAGAGCCAAACCAATTTGGCTGCGCGGTGGCGCCGGGAGGCGCAGGGAACGGTTTTCATAGAGAATTCAGATAGGGGCTCCAACGGGGCCAGTCGGCAACCCCTTTGTGCTACACCTTTTTGAACGATTCGGAAATTAAAAAATTCGCCCGTCACCAGGAATTCAAAAAGTCTCGCTTCATCGGGGATAGGGCGCGTGAATTTCGATCCAAATGTCTTGTCCTACGGTTCCAAAAATGGTTAATCTCTCACTTCGCCCGGTGGGCGCAGGTTCGTCAGATTCGCCTTTGCCGCCGGTGATTGGTTTTCAGCATCCTTTTTACACTGTTCCGGCTCATCACCATCAACCTCTCCTTTCCCCCGTGCGATCCTTCAACGAACCCTCTCCGCGGCAACATTCCGGCCTCTGGTCGGTGTTGAACCGTCTGGTCCTTTCGGTGATCATTCTCGCAGTCGCCGTCGGGGCGGTGGTGGCGTTTGTGCCGATCCTCAATAAACGCAAAGCACAGGCACAACGGATTGAGCAGCTTCGCATCGAAGTCGCGCGGCAGAAGGCCTTGTTGGTCCGTAACACTCGCGCCGTCGAGCTTCTCCAGCACAACCCGGAGTATATCGAACTGATGGCGCGGGATCGCCTCGATATGATGAAGCCGGGTGAAACGATCGTCCGGATCGACCCGGAGGGGTTGAAGGTCGAAGAGGTGGTCCCAGCGGCGGTGATCCCGACGGAGACCGTCATCACCCGGTAATCGCTCCCAGAGTCTTTGCTCTTCCGGTGAGAACCGGTTTACCCCTCGTTTTCCCGGTCGTTCGTACCGTTGCGGTGGGTCGGTGCACAGATCCCGCGCTTGCCCGAAGCGGCGACGAAATCAAAAAACGCACGGCTCTCCGCGTACTGCCATTCTTTAGCCCGGGCCGCTTTCAGCGCTTGCGTCGTATTGAGTCCGCTCTGGTAAAGGAGCGCGAACGCCTCCTTGAGTTCACGGCGTTGCGCGGCGTCAAACCCGCTGCGGCGCAGCCCCACGACGTTTAACCCGGCGACCTGATTGCGACGGCACCCAATCAGGAAGGGCGGGACGTTTTTACTCATCGCGCTCTGCCCCTGAATGATCGCGTTGCGCCCAATGTGCACGAATTGATGAAAGACGCAGCCGCCACCGATAAAGACTCCTTCCCCGACTTCGACATGCCCGCCGAGCAGGGCATTGTTGGCGATCACCACCCGATCGGCCACCTTCGCGTTATGGCCCAGATGCGCCCCCGCCATCAAAAAGCAGTGATCGCCCACACGCGTCTCGCTCCCCGGCGCCGTGCCACGGTGTAGGCTGGAGAACTCACGGATGATGTTGTGATCGCCGATCACGACCCGGCTCTCGGTTGCCGGATCAAACGCCCGATCCTGCGGGTCGCCCCCGATGACGGCATGAGCACCGATCCGGTTCTCCTGCCCCATGGTCACGAAACCGCTAATCACCGCATGCGCCCCGATCACACACCCTTGCCCAAGGATGGCCGGTCCTTCGATCACTGCATACGGGCCAATCACGACACCTTCGCCGAGAACGGCCTGCGGATGGACAACAGCGGTGGGGTGGATCTCGTTCATCGTTCTCTCTTTGTGAAGTGGTGCGGCGCGAGTGTCAAATCCTACACCAGCCCCAACTCGCGGAAACTGAAGTAACCGCGCCCATTCGCCGCCCCCGGCGCTCCGATAATCAAATGATCAATCAGGGGAATCTCCAGCAACGTCCCGATCTCACGCAAGCGCCGGGTTAAAAGGCGATCTTCCGCACTCGGGGTCGGATCGCCCGAGGGGTGGTGATGGACGAGGATCACCTGCGTCGCCCCGTGCAGGAGGGCAGGGGAGAAGACTTCCCGTGCATGGACCAATGCACGGTCAGCCGTCCCGTGCGCTACCTCTTCCATGCGGATCAACCGTCGTGCGCCATCCAGAAGAAGGAGGCGGACCGTCTCGCGGCTCTGGCAACGGAGTTCCGGGGCGAGGAAGGCGTAGACCTGCGCCGCATCCTCCAGCGCCACGCGCGAGAAAAGCTCCGCCGCCAGCCGCGCCCCGAGGCCGAACGCCGCCGCCAACTGCACCGCCTTCGCCGGGCCAATCCCGGGAAAAGCCGCCAGCGCTGCCACCGGCGCACGGGCGATCGCCTCCAGCGAGCCAAACTCCGCCAACAACCCCCGGGCGACTTCGAGCACGTTCTGCCCCACCCGCCCGGTCCGCAGCAGGATCGCGATCAACTCCGCCTCACTAAGCGCCGCCGCGCCGAGCCGTGCCAGCTTTTCGCGGGGGCGATCATTAGGCGGGAGATCGTGGATGGTTCTTTGGCTCGACATCTCTTCGGCGAGGCTGCCCCGAGGGGAGCCGAGGCGTCAAGCCCCCCTTTCACGCAAGATGAGGCTTGAACAGCGGGCAACTCTTCGTGTTTAAGTGATGCCTTAAATGCCAGACACCACCACTCCGGCCTCTGCCGATAGCGTAGAACCTTCACCAAAATACCGACGTATTATCCTCAAAGTCAGCGGAGAGGCGCTGCGCGAGGAAGGAAGCCGCGATAATATTTCGCCGCAGATCGTTCAGAGCATTGCCCAGCAGATTCAGGAAATCCATGCCCTCGGCGTGGAGGTTGCCGTGGTGATCGGTGGCGGCAACATCTGGCGCGGTCTCTCTGCCAGCCATCGTGGCATGGAGCGCACGACCGCTGACCACATGGGGATGCTCGCCACCGTGATCAATGGCATGGCTCTCCAGAGCGCACTCGAACAGGTCGGCGTCAGCACGCGCGTGCAGACCGCGATCAAGATGGACAACGTCGCCGAGCCGTTCATCCGCCGCCGCGCCATGCGCCATCTCGAACTGGGCCGCGTCGTCATCTTCGTCGCCGGGACCGGTAACCCTTTTTTCTCCACCGATACGACCGCCGCGCTGCGAGCCAGCGAGATCGGCGCCGAGGTGATCCTCAAAGCAACCAAGGTCGACGGCATCTACACCGCCGACCCGACCAAGGACGCCACCGCCACCCGTTACGACCGCATTACCTACACCGAGGCACTCACCCGGCGGCTCGCCGTTATGGATTCCACGGCGTTCTCCCTCTGTATGGATAACAAGGTGCCAATCGTGGTCTTTGACATGGCGCAGCCCGAGAACATCCGCCGCATCGTGTTTGGCGAACAGGTAGGGACGCTGGTCACCTCCGAATAAAGATTTTATATGAGCGCAGACGACATTCTTCTGGAAACCGAGGCCGCCATGGAAAAGGCGGTGGAATATATGCAGCACGAATTCGCCGGGGTCCGCACCGGCAAGGCTTCTCCCGGATTGGTGGAGAACCTCGATGTCGATGTTTACGGCAGCAATATGCGCCTCAAGCAACTGGCGCTCATCACCACGCCGGAGACCCGCCTCATCGTGATCCAACCCTTTGACGCCTCGACCGTGAAGGCGATTGAGAAGGGGATTAAAGAGTCCAAGCTCGGCATCATGCCCAACGTTGACGGCAAGATCATCCGCCTGCGCGTCCCCGAACTTAACGAGGAGCGGCGGCGCGAACTGGTCAAAACCGTCAAGGGAATGGCCGAAGAGGCGCGAGTGCGGGTGCGCGGCTTCCGGCGCGATGGATTGGACGGCCTCAAGAAGCTGGAGAAAAATAGCGAAATTTCCGAGGACGACCTTCGCACGCTGGAGAAGGAAGTTCAGGAGTTGACGAACCGCTTCGTCAAATCCATTGATGAGGGCGTTGCTCTCAAAGAGGCCGAAATCCTCAAAGTCTGATTCATTTTTTGCCCCATGAAACGCATTCTCTCTCTTGCCCTTGTCGCGCTGACGGCGGCGGCCCCTCTCTCCATGGCGAAGGTCGTCCGGCCTGCGCCTGATGTTGTGCTGGAAACGGGCAAAGGGTTGAAATCGCTACGGGGCCAGCCGGTGGTGATTCTGGTGGCGACGCACCCGCAATCGCGCACCTTTCGCAAACAGGCCAAGCGGCTGGAGCGCGAGTATCAGCGCTTCGCTGCCCGCAAGACGGTCTTCATCGCCGCCTTCACGCAGAGCAGCGCCGGTTTGAGTTCCAACATCCCCTTTGTCCTCGCCCGTAACGGGGCGGCTGTCGCGGCGCAATACGGGGTGAACACGCCGTTTGCCCTGATGGTGATCGGGCAGGATGGCAATCTCGATCTTCAAACCGCCAAGCTCTCCCCGGCCTCCCGTGTGCGCGACGCGATTTTGAACAACTACGCGCAGCAGGCCGCCCAGCGCAAATAAGGCTACACCGACCTTCTTTTAAAGCCCCTGAGGGAAAGGAGATGAAGCTCTCCGCCTCAGGGGCTTTTTCGTGTCGCGATTCCGCTTCGTTAATCACGACTGATTTAATCTAATATCAACGTCACAGCCATTCGAATCTATCGGTGACATACCTTTAAATAATCGAAAAATTTTAAGGAAAACCCCTTGCGTTAATCCTATCAAAACGATAGAGATTAACCATCGTGACTCTCTTACATCCCTCCTCACTTCCGGAAGAGGCTGCTACGGAAACCTTGCCTCCGCTTCTGAGTGTGCACCACGCTACCGGGAGGCATCCCGGCGGGGACCCGGCTTTGCCAGCGGTCTTCGATGATGTCTCCCTTCAGGTCGGACGCGGGGAGATCGTTTGCTTGTTGGGGGCAAGCGGGTGCGGTAAATCGACGCTCCTGCGCTCGCTTGCCGGGTTGCAGCCACTTTGGAGCGGGGAGATCAACCTTCAGGGAGGGCGGATCACCGGTCCCCACCCGCGTGTCGGCTTTGTCTTTCAGAAAGCGGCGTTACTCCCGTGGCTCAATGTCCGCCGCAATATCGCCTTCGGCCTGACGTTGCGCCACCACCCGCGCCTGCGCCGCGAGGAATTACACCGGCGGATTGACGCGGCGCTGGATGACGTCGGCCTCCATGGAGCGGAGCGCCATCGCCCCGACCAACTCTCGGGTGGGATGGCACAGAGGGTCGCTTTGGCAAGGGCACTCGCCCGTGAACCGGCGTTGCTTCTCCTTGATGAACCGCTGGGCGCTCTCGACGCCATCACCCGCCTTGAGATGCAGAAACTCATCCTCGAAGTGGCGCGACGGCACGACATCGCGGTTCTCTGGGTCACCCACGACATTGACGAAGCGCTTCTGGTTGCCGATCGCATCCTTCTCATGGATCGGCAACCGGGCCGGGTCGTCGCCCAATGGAGTGTCCCTGCTCCCAAACCCCGTTTTGAAACCCTCGACCAGCTAACCGCACTGCGGGCCACCATCCTAGCCTCCCTTTCCAAAGTGGCGGGTACGCTTCGCAAGAATCTTCAACAGCCATGAGCCAACCGACCAACGACTTCAACCGCCGCAGTTTCCTCAAACTGGCGCTGGCAGCCTCCGCCGCAGCGACCACCCTGCCGACCTTTAACATCTTTGCCAAAAGCAGCACAGGAAGCAAGGGGATCAACCAGCCGGTCAAGATCGGTTATCTCCCGATCACCGATGCGACGCCGCTACTGGTCGCCCACGCCAACAAGCTCTATGAAGCCGAGGGGCTTTCCACTGAGACGCCGACGCTCTTCCGCTCGTGGGCGCAGATTATCGAAGCGTTCATCGCCGGGCAGGTCAATGTTGTCCATCTCTTGAGCCCGATCACGATCTGGCTGCGCTACGGCAAGAAATATCCTGCCAAGGTGGTCGCGTGGAATCACACCAACGGCTCCGCGCTAACCTCGCTGCCCGGGATCAACTCCGTTGCCGATTTTGCCGGGCAAACCGTTGCGATCCCTTTCTGGTACTCCATTCATAACATCGTCCTCCAGCACCTCACGCGGGGGGCGGGCCTCAAGCTCGACACCGCCACCAGCGGAGCCATTGCTGATGACGCCGTGCGCCTCTCCGTCCTTCCGCCTTCGGATATGATCACCGCGCTCTCCAACAAGAGCATCGCCGGTTTTATTGTCGCCGAACCTTTCAATGCGGCGGCGGAGACGCTCGGCGTCGGCAAGGTGCTCCGATTTACCGGTGATGTCTGGCGCGATCACGCCTGCTGCGTCGTCCTCCTGCGGGAAGAGGATCTTGAGCAGAACCGCGAATGGTCGCAAAAGGTGGTCAATGCGGTCGTCAAGGCGCAGCAATGGATTCTCCCCAACCGCGGGGAGACCGCTCGCATCCTCTCGCGCGAGAGCGGCAACCGTTACACGCCCCATGCCGAAGCGGCGCTCGATCGTGTGCTTCACGATCGCGATGTTGAGGCGTATGTCAAAAGCGGCGCCATCCGCCACCCTCAATGGCATGAACCGCGTATCGGTTTCCAACCGTATCCCTACCCCTCCTATACAGAGGAACTGGTGCGGATTCTCCAGAAGACACATGTCGAGGGGGAGGCGGGTTTCCTCCCAAGCCTTGACCCGGCCTTCGCCGCGCGGGATTTGGTCGATGATTCGCTGGTCCGCACGGCGCTGGCAGAGATCGGCGGCCCGGGGGCTTTCGGGTTGGAAGCCTTGACCCGGAGTGAGGAGATCGCCGGTTGAGCCATGGCAGGCGTCGTTGACAGAAAATCGGGGTGGTGGGAAGCGTTCCTGCCTCTGGCCGGGTTTGGAGCCGGGTTGTTCCTCTGGTGGCTTGGCACCCGGGGGGAGGGGGTGCTCGCCAAAAGTTTCACCCCACAGGCAACCTTTGCCGCTTTGGGGGAGTTGTGTCGCAGTGGCGAGATTTGGCCTCATCTTGATGCCAGCCTCCGGAGAGTGGCGTACGGGTTGGCGATTGCGGCGCTGATCGGCGTTCCGCTGGGGCTTCTTCAGGGAATGATTCCCCGGTTTGAACGGGCCACTTCCATCCTCTTCCAGTTTGTGCGGATGATCTCGCCGCTCGCGTGGATGCCGATTGCCGTGATGCTTCTGGGGGTGGGGGATGCACCAGTCCTCTTTCTCTTGAGTGTGGCAGCCGTCTGGCCGCTCCTGATCGGGACGACGGCAGGGGTTCATGCAGTCGACCCTGAGCATCTCCTTTTAGCGCGCAGCCTCTGTTCCACACCACGGGAGATCGTCACCCGGGTCATCATTCCATCGATCGTTCCACATCTTTTGACCGGGCTGCGGCTGGCGATGGGGATCGCGTGGATTGTCCTCGTCCCCGCGGAGATGCTCGGGGTGAGGGCCGGGCTGGGATATTTCATCCTCGATACGCGTGACCGCCTTGCCTATGCGGAGTTACTCGCCGTTCTGCTGATCATCGGCGTCATCGGCTACCTCTTTGATGCCACGCTTCGCCGCGCCCATCGCTATCTAACCCATCACCGCTGAACTTCTTTTCTATGAGCCAAACCACCATTCCACCGATTGATCGCGCCGCCCTCCTTGCCCTTTCTGAAAAAGGAAAAGCAAACCCGGAAGCGACCCGGACCCTCAAGGTCAAAACCGTGCTCGAAGGGCGCTTCCGCCACCTTAACTACGTGCGTCAACTCCCGGCGCATGTCATTGACGAGCCACCCGGCCTCTTAGGTGACGACACCGCCCCCAATCCTTCCGAGGCCGTCCTCGCCGCGCTCGGTTCGTGCCTTTCTGTCGGCATTCATGCCAACGCCGTCTATCGGGGGATTGAGCTGACCCGCGTTGAACTGGAGCTTGAAGGCGACATCAACATCACTGCCGTTTGGGGGACAGGCGACCTCGGGGAAGAGAAGCTGGTCGGTTTTAGCGCCGTGCGGGCCAAGGTCCACCTGGAAGGGAACGCCTCCCGGGAGGAGCTTGATGCGCTGATCGCCCACGCCGATCGCTGGTCCCCCGTTGCCAATACGTTGCGCCTGCCGGTGGCCGTTGAGGTCGTCCCTGCCTGAGTAAAAGAAGCCGATGTCCCTTTCCGTTCCATTGACGACCAGTGTCTCCTTTGAGGAGATCCGACGATTGGCACATGAGCAGCTTCTGCCCGATGTCCGCCGGATTGATCAGGAGGGGTTCTATCCCGAGGGGTTTCTGCGGGCGTTCGGTGCTGCGGGGGGATTTGCCGCACACGCCCGCGAGGAGGCAGGGATTGCCACGTCCCTCGCTCTGACGACGGAAATCGGGACCCTTTGTGCTTCAAGCGCGTTTCTGCTTTGGTGCCAGAACAGTTGCATCTGGTATCTCGTCCAGACAGAAAATGAGGCGTTGCGGGAACGATGGCTCTCTTCGCTGGTCCATGCCGAACTCCTCGCCGGAACCGCTTTCTCCAACCCGATCAAGCATGACGCCGGGCTGGAAGCGTTGCGCTTAAGTGGCGTCCGGGAGAACGGGGGGTATCGGGTCAGCGGCGTGTTACCATGGGTGTCCAATCTGGAACTGGGGCATCTTTTCGGCATCATCTTTGCGACAAGGGAGGGGCCGGTCGCCGCCCTTGCGCGGGTTGATGGTGAACGGGTCCGGATTGGCCCGAGCGGGCGTTTTTCCGCGTTGGAGGGGACAGCCACCCACAGTGTCCGTTTCCATGATGCCTGGATTGCCGATCACGATTTGCTGGCTCCCAACGCCACGGTGTTTCTGGAGAAAGTCCGGCCCGGTTTCCTGCTTCTCCAACTTGGGATCGGTTTCGGAATCATTCGGGGTGCTCTAAGGGATATGGAAAAAGTGGAGCGCCGTCTCGGCAATCTCAATCGTTACGTGAGCGACGGCCCCGACACCCTCCGACCGGAGCTGGAAGCGCTTGAGGAAAAAGCCGCCCTCCTCGCGTGCGCCCATGCTGCCTCCCGAACCGGCCTGCGTGCAGTGCTGGAGACGCGCCTCGCCACGGCTGAATTGGTAGGGCGGGCGACCGCCGCCGGATTGCAACACGCGGGAGCGCCCGGCTTTCTCATCGACAGCGCACCGCAACGCCGCCTGCGTGAAGGGGCCTTCTTTGCACTGCTCACCCCGTCGATGAAGCATCTGCGCTCTTTGCTCGCCCGCATCTGAAAGTGGCTTGCCATGAACCGGGTGGTTCAGGAAAGATCAGCGCCAGTCATGAAACTGGCCGCCGCCCTCGTTACCACCCTTCTTGGAATTGTTCCTCTTAAAGCTCACGATAGTTGGGTGCAACTCAATATGACCCGGGCAGCCGTCGGGGTGCCGGTCTACGCCGATCTCATGCTCGGCAACCACGGCAACGATCACCGCGATTTCAAACTCGCGAGCAAGATTCCGCTCGAAGGGAGCACGCTCCAGCTCATCCCGGAGCGGGGGCGAAGCGTGAACCTCAAGCGGGGTCTCTTTGATAACGGTTTAACCAAAAGCGACGGTTTCTGGAGCGCCCGGGTGTTGCCGCCACGTGCCAATACGGCCTATTGCATCGCCCATCGCTACGACGCCATCGTCCATTACGCACCCAAACGGGCGCTCAAAAGCGGCAAAGCCTACTTTGCCAGCGGAACGCCGCGTCCTTCGGCTTTTTACACCAAAGCGCTAGGGCATCCCCTTGAAATTGTCCCACTCAGCGATCCCATTTCTCCTAAAGCGGGCGAGACCTTCCGGGTGAGGGTGCTTCTCAAAGGTCAACCGTTGGTCAATGCGAAGATCTCTTGCATCCCACGCGGGACCACGCTCAAAAAAGGGTTCGACCCTCGCCATGAAGCGCACACCGACGCCAACGGCATCGCTACCTTCCGCCTGCGGGAAGCCAATTACCACCTGCTGGTCGTCCACCACGCCGCCCCGCAGGAGATCGGGCGGGGTTATTCCGCCGGGACGCAGTACGGAGCGACGCTGACGCTTCTGGTCGGGCCATAGGGCCGGGATCGGTCACAAAGCTAAGGAGACGCTAACGGGACGCCAGCGGCACCATCGCCCTTTCGTGGAATAAGGAGTTTGCATAGAAGTAGATGATCTTATCTCCATTTTTGCCATTCAGGGTGCCGCAACCAAATAGTTCCTGATGTTGACTTAGATCTTCATCAAAACTCATTCGCTCTTTCTTGAAAAAGAAGCTAATCTGTTTCTCCTCAAAAGGTACGACATGATCAGACTTGCAGAATTCATTGAGTATCAGATCTGTCTGCGAATCATTGTCATTAAAGTGCCATAATCGCACACCGATGACCTCTCCTGAAGATTGTTTCAACCAATCATAATGCCCGATTGATGAACCATCCGAGAATGGTTCATGAACGGATTGAAACTCGGTACTGAGAAAATCCTCCGATACTAAAGAGACATCAAAGTTCTTTAAGGTGAACAGAATATACATTTTCATATAGCGCATTCCCTCCTTCAATCATAAAACACCCCGAAGCGTTGCCACTTCGGGGTGTTTCAAAACGGTGTGGATGAGAGGTTACTCCTGAGTCGGTTCCTGTGGGGTTGCCGTCTCTTCGGTGGAGGGCTCCTCGCCTTCGACGGGTTCGCCCTCTTCCTCTTCCTCGTCGGTGATGACGGGGGCGATGGCGGAGAGGGTCTCCCCCTTGCGCAGATCCATCAGCTTGACGCCCATGGTGTTGCGTCCTGCTTCGCGGATCTCCTTGACGCGGGTACGCACCATCTGGCCCTTGTTGGTGATCAGCATCAACTCGTCAGCGTCCGTCACGGCAAGCGCGCCGATCACGCTGCCGGTCTTGTCGCCGGTTTTCATCGTGATGATCCCCTTGCCACCGCGGGCTTGCTGGCGGTATTCGTCAAACGGCGTGCGTTTGCCGATCCCGTTCTCTCCAGCGACGAGGAGTTGCGCCTCTTTGCTGACGATCGCCATCCCGATCACATGATCCCCCTTCTCCGGGCGAATCCCCCAGACGCCGACAGTGTCGCGCCCCTGATCGCGCAACTCATCCTCACGGAAGCGCAGGCTGATCCCCGCGTGGGTGATCAGGACGATCTGGTCTTCGCCGCTGGTCAGCTTGGCGTCAATCAACTGGTCGCCCTCTTCGATCTTGATCGCGATGATGCCACCCTTGCGGATGTTACGGAAGTCAGCGAGGTTCGATTTTTTGACAATCCCGCTCTGCGTGGAGAAGACAATATGGAGCGTTTCATCCCACGTGTTGTCGATGAGCGCCGGGCCGGAACCGCTGGTCTTGGCCTGAATGCGGATCGTCGCGGCGATCTTCTCATCCTCACGCAGTTGGAGGATGTTGGCGATGGAACGCCCCTTGGAAGCACGCCCCATTTCCGGAATTTCATAGACCCGTTCGATGTAACAACGCCCGGTCTGGGTGAAGAACATCAGGTAATCATGCGTCGTCGCGGTAAAGAGGTGTTCGACGAAGTCATCCTCATCGGCCTCATTGGCCCCTTCGCGCGTGACCATTCCCTTGACACCCTTGCCACCCCGGCGCTGGGCGCGGTAGGCACTGGCGGCAGTCCGCTTGATGAATCCCTTGTGGGTGATGGTGATGATCGTCCCTTCGTTGGAGATCAGATCCTCCAGCGACCTATCCCCCTTGTCTGGACCGATCTGCGTGAGACGCGGGGAGGCGTGCTTCGCCTTGATCGCGTGCAGTTCATCCTTGATGATCTGGAAGACGCGGGCGTCGCGGGCGAGAATATCGAGGAGATCTTTGATTTTCTCGACCAGCGCGGCGTACTCAGAGGAGATCTTGTCGTGCTCCAGCCCGGTCAACTGGTAGAGACGCAGTTCAAGAATCGCGTTGATCTGCGCTTCGCTAAAGAGGTAAACCCCGCCTTCATTGAGCCGCGCCTCGCTGCGGATCAGGATGCCGAGGTCTTCAACCACGGCGCGGGGGAAGTTGTAGGCAAACAGGCGGGCCTTGGCCTCTTCACGGTTGGCCGAATTGCGGATGATTTTGATGAAATCATCCATGTTCGCCAGCGCGATGAGATACCCTTCGAGGATCTCCGCGCGATCTTCCGCCTTGCGCAGTTCATAGCGGGTGCGCCGCAGGATCACTTCCTGCCGATGCTCGATATAGGCGACGTTAGCCTCCTTGATGGAGAGGAGCTTCGGTCGCCCGTGGTCGATCGCCAGCATAGTGACCGAGAACGACGACTCCAGCGCTGTGTACTTATAAAGGTTGTTAATGACAACGCGCGGATTGGCGTCGCGCTTTAATTCGACCACCACACGCGTGTTCTCATCGGACTCATCGCGGATGGCGCTGATATCGGTGAGAATCTTCTCGTTCACCAGTTCCGCAATACGCGTGACGAGCGTCGCCCGGTTGACGTTATACGGGATCTCGGTGATGACAATCTGCTCGCGTCCGTTGCGGATCTCTTCGACGCCAAGCTTGCCTTGAACCTTCACGCTGCCGCGCCCGGTTTCGGTATACTGCTCTATACCACTGGTGCCGAGGATCATGCACCCGGTCGGGAAATCAGGCCCTTTGACATGCTCGCGCAATTCCTCGTGCGTGATCTCAGGATGGTCGATCTGGGCGCAAATGCCGTCGATGACTTCGCCCAGATTGTGCGGTGGCATGTTGGTCGCCATACCCACGGCGATGCCGGTGCCGCCGTTGACGAGCAGGTTCGGCCACGCAGCGGGGAGGACCGTCGGCTCCTTGCTCGTCTCGTCGTAGTTCGGGACGAAATCGACCGTGTCCTTGTCCATGTCCTCCATGAGACCGGCGCCAAGATACGTCATCCGGGCTTCCGTATAACGCATGGCGGCGGGAGGATCGCCTTCGACCGAGCCAAAGTTCCCTTGCCCGTCAATCAGCCGCTCGCGCATCGCCCACGGCTGGGCCATGTGGACGAGGGTCGGGTAGATGACCGCCTCACCGTGTGGGTGATAGTTACCGCTGGTGTCGCCGCAGATCTTGGCGCACTTACGATGTTGCCGGTTGGGGAAGAGCGAAAGATCGTGCATCGCAAAGAGGATGCGCCGCTGGGAGGGCTTGAGGCCATCGCGGGCATCGGGCAAGGCACGGGAGATAATGACAGACATCGAGTAGTCGAGGAACGACTTGGACATCTCCTCGGCTACGTTGATCGGCTCTATTTTTTCTTCTTCGGTGGGTTGGGTCATCGGCCAGAAAAGGGGTGGAGGCTTTGGGTGGGCTTACACGTCGAGGTTGCGCACGTTGAGCGCGTTGTCTTCGATGAAAGCCCGGCGGGGTTCCACGACATCGCCCATAAGGATGGTAAACATCTTGTCAGCTTCAACAGCGTTGCTCTCGTTGAGGTCGACCTTGAGCAGCTTGCGTTTCACTGGATTCATCGTCGTTTCAAAGAGCTCCTTGGCGTTCATTTCACCAAGACCTTTGAATCGCTTGATCTGCACGCCGCGCCGTCCAAGCTCACGAATGGTTTTGAGAATCTGCGGGATGGAGAAGATCGGCGTGAGCGCGGCCCGTTCTCCTTCACCTTCGACGAGATGGAAGAGCGCCTCTTCGGCTGTCGCAAACTGCTCGGGCTTTAACCCCTTGATGGAGAGTTCGTTAAGAAGCTTCTGCACCGTAGAGGATTCGTGCAACTCGATCAAACGCCCCCGGCGGCGCGGTGCTCCGTTGTTACGAGAGGCACGCGGGGTGGGGGTAGCCTCCTCTTCGCCGTTTTCACTCTCGACGTCATAGAGAGCGAGATCGAGGTTCTCCTCGTGGAACTGGCGCACTTCCTCCTCGTTATGGAAGTAATGGATAAACTCCTCGTTGCCATGGCGGACTTTGACAAGGTAGGTCGGAAGCTTGTTGGAACCTTCCTCGCGATTGGCGAGATAGGTCTCAAACTCGCCACCGTGGCGGCGGATCGCTTCGCTGAACTTATCGAGGCGCTCCAGCAGACCAAGGATTTCCTTGAGTTGCGTCGCGTCAAACTCCACACCGCTGCTATTGTCGCGCAGGCGGACATCTTCGACAGCGAGTGAGATCAGGATCTTATTAAGCTGCACGTCGTCATCGACATACTCCTCACGCTTCTTGCGCTTGATCTGGTAAAGCGGCGGCTGGGCGATGTAGATCTTCCCGGCTTTGACCAGATCGGTCATCTGCCGGTAGAAGAAGGTCAGCAAAAGGGTACGAATGTGAGAGCCGTCGACGTCGGCGTCGGTCATGATGATGATCTTGCCGTAGCGCAGCTTCTCCATATTGAAGGAGCCTTCGATCTCGCCCCCGCCAATGCCGGTGCCGATCGCCGTGATCATCGTCTGGATTTCGGTGTTTTGGAGCACCTTGTCGAGCCGTGCCTTCTCAACGTTAATGAGCTTACCGCGAATCGGAAGGATCGCCTGAGTGCGACGGTCGCGCCCCTGTTTGGCGGAGCCACCTGCGGAGTCGCCCTCGACGATGTAAAGTTCGGTCAACTCCGGGTTGCGCTCGGAGCAATCGGCGAGCTTGCCGGGGAGTCCGCCGCCGGTGAGCGCGCTCTTGCGAACCGTCTCCCGGGCGCGTCGGGCCGCCTCGCGGGCGCGGGCCGCCATGAGCGCCTTTTCAATCGCCTTTTTGGCAACTGCGGGCGTCTGGTCGAAATAGGTCATCAACCCTTCATAGACGATGGAGGAGACGATGCCGTCGACTTCGGTCGTGGTCAGCTTGACCTTCGTCTGAGATTCAAAGCTCGGATTGGGGTGCTTGATCGAGATGACCGCGGTTAACCCTTCACGCACGTCATCGCCGGAGATGGTGGCATCCTTCTCTTTAACGAGATTGTTCGCCTTGGCGTACTGATTGATCGCCCGGGTGAGCGCACTGCGGAAGCCGGTGAGGTGCGTGCCGCCATCGGGGTTGGGGATGGCGTTGGTGTAGCAGAGGATCTGGTCGTTGTACGAATCGTTGTACTGGAGGACGACCTCGACATACATGTCGTCTTCGACCTCTTCCTGATCCTTATTGCGGAAAGTGACCTTGCGCTTGCCGCCCAGCGCGATCGGCTTGGGGTGGAGGAGGTGCTTGTTCTCGCCCAACTGGCGGACAAACTCTTCGATGCCGAGTTTGTAGAGGAAATGCTCCTTGCGGATCGGGTCGACCCGTTCATCGCTAAGCGAGATCTCCAGACCGGGGTTAAGGAAGGCAAGTTCCCGCAACCGGGCAGCGAGTTTCGCGAACTGAAACTCCTGAGTGACGGTAAAAATCGTCGGATCAGGCAGGAAGGTGATCAGCGTGCCGCTCTGCTTCTTGTTCTGAACTTCACCGATGACGGTCAGCTTCTGCGTGGTGACCCCGCGCTCAAACGCCATGTGATGGACCTTGCCATCGCGGATCACCTCGACCTTGAACCAATCGGAAAGAGCATTGACGCACTTGGCCCCGACGCCGTGCAGACCGCCGGAGTATTTATACGCCCCCTGACCGAATTTACCACCGGCGTGAAGGTTGGTTAAGACCAGCTCGATCGCCGGAATCTTAAAGCGGGGGTGAATATCGACCGGAATTCCGCGCCCGTTGTCCCGGATGGAGCAGGAGCCGTCGGCGTGGATCGTGATATCGATTTTCGTGCAATGCCCGGCAAGGTGTTCGTCGATCGAGTTATCGAGAACCTCGAAGATACAGTGGTGCAGACCGCGTTCATCGGTTGGCCCGATATACATCCCCGGACGTTGGCGGACCCCGGCCAGGCCTTCGAGTTTGTCGATCTTGGAAGCATCGTAGAGCTGATCAACAGGAGGTTGCGTCGAATTGAACTCTTCAGGTGGTGAGGAAAGATCGTCAGGTTCTGACATAGGGCAAAGCAAAAAGCGAAAATCAGGGAAAAACCAGCCGGTAAGTTACCGTGTCCCGGCGAGAGAAACAACCCTTTTTTCCAAACTGCCCAATCTCTTGCGTTTCGGCGCACCCCCTTCCACAAGATATGGAAAAGCGCCTCCGGCGAACCCCGGCGTCTTTCTCCGGGAGAAAAAGAACCGGTTTCCTGCTGGAAATCCACGGTGGAGGCTCTACATTGGGCCTCTTCCTCACTCTAAGAATGCCCTTCGATCTCAAAGCCCTCGTTTCCGAACGCTTCGGAGAGAACTACGAACTCCACGAACGCCACATCAACCGCACCCTTGTCGCCGTGCAGCGCACTATCGGCTTTGACAAGGTCTACGCCCGGGCGTGCGGGGCCTATCTCTACGATGCGGAGGGGAACGCCTACCTCGATTTCCTGAGCGGCTACAGCGTTTACAACATCGGGCGCAATCACCCGGTGGTGAAAAAGGCGTTACAAGATGCGCTCGACCTCGATCTGCCGAATATGGTGCAGATGGATTGCTCGCTCTTGAGCGGTCTGTTGGCGGAGGCGCTCTTGAAGAAACTCCCCGATCATCTCAACTCGGTTTTCTTCTGCAACTCGGGGACGGAGGCGATGGAGGGGGCGATCAAGTTTGCCCGTGCGGCAACGGGGCGTTCCGGGCTGGTCGCGCTCAAAGGGGCGTTCCACGGGTTGAGCCTCGGTTCGCTCTCCGTGATGGGGTGCGAGAATTTCCGCGATGGGTTCGGCCCGTATCTGCCGGAGTGTGAGAGCATTGCGCATGGCGACCTCGCCGCGCTGGAGACGCTCCTTTCGAGCGGACGTTTTGCCGCGTTTGTCGCCGAACCGGTGCAAGGGAAGGGGGTTCACTACCCGGACGGCGATTTCTTCGTTCAGGCGCAGGCGCTCTGTCGCAAGTACGGAACGCTGCTCCTCCTTGACGAAGTCCAGACCGGCCTCGGGCGAACCGGGCGGTGGTTCGGTTTTGAGCATTGGGGGTTGGAGCCAGACATCATCACTCTTTCCAAGTCGCTCAGTGGCGGATACGTCCCGGTCGGGGCGATCGTGATGCGTCGCGAGATTTACCAGAAGACCTTCAGCCGGCTCGACCGCTGCGTGGTCCATTCCTCCACCTTCGGGCGTAATAACCTCGCGATGACCTGCGGGTTGGCAACGTTGCAGGTGCTGGAGGACGAGGATCTCGTTGCCAACGCCGCGAAAATGGGGGAACGGCTCATCGCCCGCCTCAACGCACTTAAAGAGACGCACTCTCTTATTAAAGAGGTGCGCGGCATGGGCCTGATGATTGCCATTGAATTTCAGGAACCGAAGGAATTAAGCGCAAAACTCGGCTGGAAATTCCTCCATAAAGTCGAAAAAGAGCTTTTCTCGCAGATGGTGGTCACTTCGCTCTTGAGCAAGCACAACATCTTGAGTCAGGTCGCCTCGCACGGGACTGATGAGATCAAGATCCTCCCGCCGCTCATGATCGGGGAGCGCGAGATTGAGCAATTTGTCAGCGGGCTTGATGCCGTGCTTCATCAATGCCGCAAGTTCCCCGGCCCGGTCTGGGATCTCGGGGCAAACTTCGTGCGGCACTCGCTCAAAAAATAACCATGGCCGCCCCGATCTTCAGCGAACGGGCGGCAGTGCTGCACCTCGACCTCGACGGCGCATGGGATGCCCGGCGGCTGGAGCAAGAGGAGGGGATCGCCACGCTCAACCTGCGGCAATGGGGGCCACGGTTGCGCTTTATCGCCCGGCGCGAGGAGATGGAGGCGTTTTACCGTGAAGTCGCCCCGCAACTCCCCCCGTGGGTGTTGGTCGGCTCGGGCGATTTTCATCACCTTGCTGCCCTTTGGCTGCGTCGCTGTGAGGAACCGGTCACGCTGATTAGCTTTGATAACCACCCCGACTGGGACACCCGCCCGCCCCACTGGTGTTGTGGAAGCTGGGTGAGCCGGGCGCTCGAATCGCCGCTTCTTGAGAGCGCAAGCGTCTGGGGATGTGGCAATTTCGAGTTCGATTGGCCGCATCGGCTTTTTGCCAACCCCGCCGTGCGTACGGGGCGGCTGAGGGTCCACCCGTGGGAGGAACGCCTCCGCCAACCGCAGCGCTGGGAGGCGATCTCGCGAAGCAACTGGCGCGAAGCTTTTCAGAACTACGCTGCCACCCTCGCTGGAAAGCGGCTCTATGTGACGATTGATCTCGATGCGTTGTGCGACGTCGAGGTTGCTACCAACTGGGAGAACGGCCTCTTCCACGCGGAGGAGATCGCGTGGGCGCTCGGAGAATTGCGACAACATGGCGAAATCGTCGGGGGAGATCTCTGCGGGGCGTGGTCGCCACAGGAGTATGCCCGTTTCGGCCAACGTTTTGCCGCCCGATGGGATCATCCGCGCGTCGATGTCGACCCTGCCACGGCCCGAAAACGTAACCACACCGTTTTACGTACCCTCCTCCCAGCCTTTCAACCGGGAGAAAAAAGCAAGATCGCGTAAGAAAATGGCAATCGGACGGGGAGGGGCTGCCTTGCCTTCCTGCCCCTCGTTTTGGAAAATAGCCCCATGAAACAATTCTTTCTCGCGGCAGCGCTGGCCCTCGGGGCGCTCGGCTCCCTCTCTCCCTCCCACGCGGCAGAGGGGAAGGTGGTAATCGCGCTCAAACCGGACAAAAACCCGGAGAAAATGCTGGAGGAGCGAACCTCCCTCTCGACCTTCCTCTCCCAAGCTCTCGGTGGGAAAAAAGTGGAAGTCGTCGTCCCGCTCTCCTCAGCAGTGATCGTTGAGGGATTTGCCAACGGGACCATCGACCTCGGCTACCTGAGCGCCACCGACCTGATCAACGCCCGCAAGGCGAAGGTCGCCGATCTGCTGCTGGTCGGTGAAATCGACGGGAAGAAGTCGTACACCAGCTACTGGCTCGCTCTTAAAGAGAAGTCGTACACCAGCATCGCCGATCTCAAGGGAAAGCCGATCGCCTTCGCGAGCCGCACGAGCACCTCCGGCTTCGTTATCCCGTTATGGGATCTCAAAACCAAAGGGTTGATCGAAAAGCCTGACCCGGAAAGCTTCTTTGGCGCGGGGAATGTCTTTTATGGCACCGGCTACGTCTCCGCCGTGGAGCGAGTGCTCAATGGCGAGGCGGAAGCTGCTGCCGTCAGCTTCTACGTCCTCGATCGCGACAAACATCTCAACGAAGAACAACGCAGCCGCCTCAAGAAAATCGCCGAACAAGGGCCGGTCCCGACGCATGTCATCGCCGTCCGCAGCACCGTAAGCGCAGAAGAGCGGGAAAAACTCCAGAAGGCGCTCGAAAGCCTCAACGAACCGGAGAACCACGCCTTGCGCGATTCCCTCTTCACCTCGCGCCTCGTCCCGAGCAACGCGGAGGAGCATCTCTCCAATCTTCAGGGGGCGATCGACTTCCTCGAAAGCGGCCGCAAGTAACACCGATGCCCGTCCATCTCTCCCTGCACCAACTCGGGCTGGAACGTGGAGGGCGTTGGCTCTTTCGCAATCTCTCCTGTGAGGTGGAGCGTGGGCGGCTGGTGGCGCTCGTCGGCGCTTCCGGGGCGGGAAAGACGAGCTTGCTTGGGCTCTTGGCCGGGCGGCTCGCCCCGAGCGAGGGGCATCTCCATTACCATTGCCAGCAAGGGCGGCCATGGGGCGCGGCGAGCTACCAGCGCCAGATCGGCGTCGTCTTTCAGCACCTTGCGCTTAGTAAAAACAGCACCGTGCTCACCAACGTCTTGAGCGGGCGGCTCGGGCGTTACCGCTGGTGGGAATCGCTCCTTGGTTTCTCCCGGGCGGACCGGGAGCGGGCCTATCGGCTTCTCCATGATTTCGGGCTGGGGGCCTATCCCTACCGGCGCACGGCGGAGATTTCCGGCGGCGAACAGCAGCGGACCGCCATCTCCCGTGCTCTTTTTCAGGAGCCGGAGGTGCTCCTTGCCGATGAACCGGTCTCTCACCTCGACGCTTCGCTTTCGCGCAAAGTGATGGAACGGCTGCGGCGCGAGGGGCATGAGTCGGGGCGCACCATTCTCTGCGTCCTCCACGACCGTGCGCTGGTCGATACCTTTGCCGATGCGATTCTCACCCTCGACCCCGCCGCGCCCGAAGGGTGGAGCTTTCAGCAATGACCCCTCCACCCGGCAGCACCCTCCCGCCCCTTAAATGGTATGAGCGCCTCAACGTGCTCAACCTCTCGCTCCTGCTTTTTGTACTGGCGGTGGTCGCCTCGCTCGATGTCCTCCGTGGTTCAGGGCGGGAGCTTGATTACGGCAAAAATCTGCTCCGGTTTCTGGAGCGCTTCTTCCCGCCCGACCTCTCTGTCCTGCCGGAAACCTTACGCAGTCTGGGCGAAACGATGCAGATGGCGGCGATGGCGACCTTCTTTTCCATCCTTATCTCCCTGCCGCTGGCGATCGCGGGGGCGCATACCCTTTCGCCCCGTTGGCTGGTGACGCTCACGCGCCTGCTCATGAACGCGATCCGGACGATCCCGAGCCTGATCTGGGCGCTGATCGCCGTCGCCATCGTCGGGCCGAACCCGCTGGCCGGGGTCATCGGGCTGACCTTTTACAGCATCGGCTATCTTGGGAAGTTTTTCTCCGACGCCTTCGAATCGGTCGATACGGAGGTGACGCAAGCGCTCCGGGCGCTTGGCGCGGGGCGTATACAGGCGTTTCAGTTCGGGATGTGGCCTCATGCTCGGCCGCTCGTCTGGAGTACTTCGCTCTGGATGCTCGAATACAACATCCGCTCAGCCTCGATTATCGGGTATGTCGGGGCCGGTGGTGTCGGGTTGCAGCTCTACAGTTATCAGGAGTATTATCAGTGGGATCGTTTCGCCACCGTCCTCCTCGCCATTCTGGTGCTGGTCTGCCTGCTCGACTTCTTCGGCGAGTGGGCGCGGGGAAAAATCACCGGCACGACGAAGCGATAACCGTGTGACAGCGGCGGCAACCTGTGCAAAGTTACGCACACACGCACATGCCCGTCCCGACATCCACCACCAGAGAGAACCCGCGCCGGGCCACCGTTGATGCCCTCCAACAATGGGAAAGCGGAACCGTTTTTGCTGACGAAGTCCTTCATCGCGCCTTAGAGGAACCCTCCTTTGGGCCGTTCGACCGGGCGTTTCTCACCGAGACCTTCTACGGCATCCTGCGCCACCGCACGGCGATGGATTTCCTCATCTCGCAACTGCGCGACACAGCGCTCGACCCGCTCACGCGGCAAATCCTGCGCCTTGGGTTCTACCAGATTTTCCGAATGCGCATCCCGCATCATGCCGCCGTGAACGAAACGGTGAACCTCGCCGGACGGGCGAGGGGGTTGGTCAATGCGCTCCTGCGCCGCAGTATCCGCGAAAAAGAGGAACTGCTCGCCCGTCTCGAACAAACCCCGCTAGCGGTCCGCTTCTCGCATCCCGACTTTCTGGTGCGCCGTTGGGAAGAACGCTACGGAGCGGAAGCGACGGCGCGGCTCTGCCTCTGGAACAACACCCCGGCAGAGATCTACGCACGGGTCAACGGCCTACGGGTGACGGTTGAGGAGTTGTTGAGCCTGCTCCCGGAAGCGAGCATCGCCCCGCAACACCCGCACGCGCTAAAGCTCCGGCAGGTGCCGCACGGGGCGATGGCGCGTGGTCTCTGCTATATTCAAGACCCGAGCACGCTGCTCTGTGTCGACCTCCTCGACCCGCAACCGGGGGAGACGGTTCTCGATGCATGTGCAGCCCCCGGCGGCAAGAGCGGCTATATCGCCGAGAAAATGCGCCAGAGCGGGACGCTCTACGCCACCGATCTCTCCACGCAGCGGCTGGAACGGCTCGAAGGCAATCTCCGCCGCCTCGGAGTCGTCAACGCAAAGGTCCATCGCGCCGATTGGGGCCATCCGGCTCCCGACCTCCTCCCGGGGCTGGAGTTTGACCGCATCCTGATCGACGCCCCGTGCTCAAACACCGGGGTCATCCGGCGGCGGGTCGATGTCCGCTGGCGCTTGCAACCCCATGATTTCGAGGAGATGCCCGCGCGGCAAAAAGCGATCGCCTTCAACCTCGTCCCGCGGGTGCGCCCGGGCGGCGTGCTGGTCTATAGCACCTGCTCCTTGGAGCCAGAGGAGAACGAGGCAGTGGTGACGGCGATCACCGCTCGTTTCCCCGAAATGGAGCTTCTCCATGTCCGCCGCAGCCTCCCGCACGAGAACGGGGCGGATGGCGCTTTTGCTGCTCTGTTGCGCAAACGGAGTTAAAAAACAAAAATCTTCTTTCGGGAACGGCTGCTTCCTGATTCTCTTTGCCGTTCATGAAAGCCGATTTCGATGTGCGCTATACGGCGGGCCTTGCCCGGTTGACTCTGACCGACGAAGAAGTCTCGAAGTTCCAGACTCAGCTCTCCCAAGTGTTGGAATATGTGGAGAAGCTTAAAAACGTCGACGTCTCCGGGGTGGAGCCGACGGCGCACGCCAGCGCGGTCTTCAACGTCGTGCGCGAGGATGAGGCCAAAGAGTGGTTCAACGCGCAGGAAGCCCTCGCCAACGCGCCGCGTCAGGGCAATGGCCTCTTCGTCGTCCCCAAGGTGATCGAATAAAACACGGTTATGTTTTCCCTTTCTGTTTCTGATCTTCAAGCCCGGTTCCGTTCCGGGGAAGTCTCTCCGCTCGAAGCCCTTAACGCGCTGGAGGAGCGGATCGCCGCTGTCGACGGGCAGGTCGCCGGTTATCTCTCCCGCAATATCGAAGCCGCCCGGGCAGAAGCCGCAAAGGCGGATCTCTCGCTGCCGCTGGGCGGGGTGCCGATTGCGATTAAAGATGTTATCAACGTCAAAGGGGAGCCGACGCAAGCCGCCTCCCGTCTCCTTGAGGGGTACCGCTCTCCGTATGACGCCACGGTGATCACCCGTCTGCGTGCTGCCGGGGCGATCCCGTTTGGCCGCACCAATATGGATGAGTTTGCCATGGGCTCCTCCACGGAAAACTCCGCTTTCGGCCCGACGCGCAATCCGTGGGACTTCGATCGGATCCCCGGTGGGTCGAGCGGCGGTTCAGCAGCCGTTGTAGCGGCGGATGAGGCGTTTGCCTCACTCGGTTCCGACACCGGCGGGTCGATTCGTCAACCAGCGGCTCTCTGCGGCTGTGTCGGTCTCAAGCCGAGCTACGGGCGGATCTCGCGTTTTGGTTTGATCGCCTTCGCCTCCTCGCTCGATCAGATTGGTCCCTTTACCAAAACGGTACGCGACAGCGCCCTCCTGCTCAACGTCCTTGCCGGTCGTGATGAGCGCGATTCCACGAGCCTTAACCTCCCGGTGCCTGATTACACGGCAGGTCTGGAGCGCGACCTCAAAGGGGTACGCCTCGGGATGCCGAAAGAGTACTTCATTCCGGGGACTGATCCGCAGGTTGACAAAGCGGTTCGTGCGGCCATCGCGCATTACGAATCACTCGGCGCGGAGATCGTCGAGGTCTCCCTGCCCCACACCGAATACGCCGTCGGGGTCTATTACATCCTCGCCACGGCAGAAGCCTCGGCAAACCTCGCCCGCTTTGATGGTGTGCGGTACGGCAAGCGGGTGGAAGATGCCGCCAACATTATCGACCACTACAACCGGACCCGCGCCGAAGGGTTCGGCCCGGAGGTCAAACGCCGCATCATCCTCGGTACCTACGTCCTGAGTTCCGGCTACTACGACGCCTACTACCTGCGTGCGCAGAAAGTTCGCACCCTCATCCGCGAAGATTTCACCAAGGCGTTTGAGAAAGTCGACGCGCTCATCTGCCCGACGACGCCGGACGTCGCCTTCCGCATGGGCGAGCATAGCGACGATCCGCTGCGGATGTACTTGGCCGATGTCTTCACCATCGCCGTCAACCTCGCCGGGGCATGTGGCATCAGCTTGCCGTGCGGGTTTGCGCAGGTCGACGGGAAGGCGCTGCCGATCGGGCTGCAATTGATTGGTAAGCCGTTTGAAGAGGGGCGTCTGCTCAATATTGCGCACGCTTACGAGCAGAGCACCGAGTGGCACAAAGCGCGCCCGAAGCTGTCGTAAACGATCTTTTGGCCCCCGATTGACACGCAATTGTTGCCTGCGGGGCGAAATGAAGGACTGGACAGGTGGAAGCGACAGGCGTAGCCTTCCACCCGTTCTCCTAACCAGTCTCTATGAGTTCTCTTCTCTTTAAGCGTTTCCTGGCAAGGCCGCTACAGGTCGCCTATATTCTTCCAAGTTCCAAAGCGCTCATCAGACGGGTCGCCAGTAAGCTCGACTTCTCCCGGCCCCGCACCATCGTTGAATTCGGCCCCGGCGAAGGGTGTCACACGCGCGAGTTGATCGCACGGATGCACCCTGACTCCCGCCTGCTCCTCTTTGAACTCGACGACGAACTGGCCGCCCATCTCGAAAAACAGTTTGCCAACGATCCGCGTGTCGAGGTCCTCAACACCGACGCCGCCCGGCTCAAGGAAGAGTTGAGCGCCCGGGGAGTTGAGAATTGCGATTACGTCATCTCAGGCATTCCATTTTCCATTCTGGAGATCGGCAAGAAGCGGAGCATCCTTCAGGCGGTCTACGACTCGCTCGCTCCGACGTCGGAGTCGGCCTTCGTGATCTACCAGTGCACCAACGAGCTTAAACAGCACGCCACGATGTTCCCACGCATCCAGTCGGAATATTTCCTGCAAAACTTCCCGCCGATGGTGGTGACGGTTTACTACAAGCAGAAGGCAGCGTGCTGCAACGGCGCCCATCACGTCAACGGCAACGGGGTCGCCCCTGCCGCAAAGCTCAGTCATTAACGCTCACCAGTGACGAGGCATCCCGAGCGCCTCTGCGTCCTCGGGATGGATCGTGATGACAGCCGACCGGGCGGTTCGATCGCGGGAGCGGCGTGGCATCATCCCCTACGATCTCCTGAGATTGCGAAATCCGCTTGGATGATACCCCTTCACGCGCGGCTCTACTGAAATAAGATGAACACCCTCAAGGTGGTCAAGCTATTCAGCATCGTTGCGTTCTTTGCATGGATCAGTGCCGGGGCTTCTTTCGGAAGCCGACCTGTCCGGAATGCTGTTTTGAAGCCGAATCAAAGAGTTGAAGCGACTAATAAAACAGGAAAAGTTATTATTTCGTATGTCTCGGAATTGAAGCGAAACTATCAATGGGAAGGTCGAAGTAAAACGGTCAAATTGATTGCAAGAGATGAGCCATTTCTGGGGAAAGAGGGGCTCTATGAACCAGCCTCAGCTTTCTTTACATTCGGATCAAGGTTGGTTCTGGAAGAGTCCGTTATCAATTTTAATACTGAAGATGAAATGGACGCCTTTTTGCATGAAGGCTCTGCGATCTTTGACTGGGTGTACAACGATAGTGGCCTTGTAGTGGGTTATGCAAAAGCCCCTTCCAGAAAGCAAATCAACCTATCGTTGTTTCAGTTGCTGATTAAAGGGGTGAAACCTAAGAAGATTAAAAAATCGCGTCCAAATCAGATCAAGCTATTTGAAAATATGACTGATTAAGTCAGCGATTCCTTCACGGTTTCCCCTCAATTCTTCTGAGCACCTCAGGAGCGGTCATGAAAAGGAAGAGACAAGGCTCCCGGCCCGGTGGTCGAAGAACCGGGAGCCTTTCAAAGTGCGGATCAACCGCTATCGTGCAACCTACTACCCCTGATCGGCGAGGGTCGCTGCGAGGAACCCCTTAAAGAGCGGGTGCGGGTGGTTCGGCTTGCTTTTGAACTCGGGGTGGAACTGGCAGGCGAGGAACCACGGGTGATCTTTGAGTTCAATCAACTCGACGAGCGTCTCATCCGGCGAAACACCCGAGATGACAAACCCTTTCTCGATCATCTGATCGCGATAAATCGGGTTGAATTCGTAGCGGTGGCGGTGGCGTTCGTGGATCTCCTCGCTTCCGTAGACCTGATGGGCGCGGGTTCCGGCGAAGATCTTGGTCGGCCACGTCCCAAGGCGCATCGAAGCCCCTTTGTTGGTGACATCTTTCTGCTCATCCAGCAGCGAGATGACCGGGTACGGGGTGCGCTGGTCAAACTCCGTGCTGTTGGCGTCGCTCAAACCGCAGACGTTGCGGGCAAACTCGATCGTCGCCACTTGCATCCCGAGGCAGAGGCCAAGGAAGGGGAGACGTTTCTCCCGGGCGTAGCGGGTCGCGCGGATTTTCCCTTCCACGCCACGATCGCCAAACCCACCCGGGACGAGAATCCCGGCGGCATCCGAGAGATCTTCATCAGTCACCGTCTCGGCGTCGACCCGGACGAGATCTATCCCGCAGTCGAGACTCGCCGCAGCGTGGGTGAGCGCTTCGTAGATTGATTTGTAGGCGTCCTGCAATTCGATGTACTTGCCAACGACAGCGATTTTAACCCGCTTTTTCGGGTTGATCAGGCGTTGGACGAACTTCTTCCAGCTCGTCATATCGGCCTCGGGAGCGGCTTTGGTCAGGTTGAGAAGCTTGACCACGGTGTCATCAAGCTTCTCATTCTGGAGCATGAGCGGCATCTCGTAGATCGTGTGATCGACATCGCGCGCTTCGACCACCGCTTCCACCGGGACGTTACAGAACATCGAGAGCTTCTGGCGCACCTCAAGCTCCAGCGGCTGTTCGCACCGGCAGACGAGCACCTGCGGGTGGAGACCGATCTCGCGCAGTTTGGCGATGCTCTGTTGCGACGGCTTGGTTTTTAACTCCCCGGCGGCCTTGATGTACGGGACCAGCGTCACGTGCATGATTAAGGCATTCTCCCGGCCGACTTCGAGGGTGAACTGCCGGATGGCTTCGAGGAAGGGAAGCCCCTCGATGTCGCCGGTGGTCCCGCCGATTTCGGTGATGAGAATGTCGCACGGCTGCTCGTCGGCAACCCGGCGCAGACGGTTCTTGATCTCATCGGTCACGTGCGGGATCACCTGCACGGTCTTGCCGAGGTAATCGCCCCGGCGCTCTTTGTCGAGGACGCTCTGGTAGACCTGCCCGCTGGTGAGGTTGTTGTTGCGCGTGAGTTCGCACTTGGTGAAACGCTCGTAGTGGCCGAGGTCGAGATCGGTCTCCGCGCCGTCGTTGAGGACGTAGACCTCTCCGTGCTGGAAGGGGCTCATCGTCCCGGGATCGACATTGAGATAGGGGTCAAACTTCTGGAGGACGACTTTGAGGCCGCGATGTTCGAGCAATGTGCCGAGCGAAGCCGCCGCCAAACCTTTTCCCAGAGAACTGACCACACCACCGGTAACAAAAATATATTTCATGAAATCAAAAATACGACAGAGTTAAAGAAGAGCGGCGACCAGAGCGACATCCGCCGGGGTGTCGACGCCGATGGAGGCGTGCTCGGTGACGAGAACACGAATTTTCGCCCCGTGCTCCAACGCACGGAGTTGCTCCAATTGTTCCATTCTTTCGAGGGGGGAGGGGGGCCAGCTGACAAACGCCTTCAAAAACTCCAGCGAGTAACCGTAAAGCCCATGGTGTCGCAGCCACGGCACCGGTGCGACCCCTTTGCGATCACGCCAGTGGGGGATCGCGCTGCGCGAGAAATAGAGGGCATCGCCATTGGCATCGAGGACGACTTTGACCGCGTTGGGATTCTCCACGTCGTCCTCCGGTCCAAATGGATTGGCGGCGGTCACCATCCCGAGGGTCGGATCGGCCAGAAGCGTTTCGGCAAGGCGATCGAGCAGCTTAGGGTCGACCAGCGGTTCATCTCCCTGCACGTTGAGGAGGTGCGTGACGCCCGGGAGTTGTCGCGCCGCTTCGGCGATCCGGTCGGTGCCGCTCTGGTGATCAGGGGAGGTCATGGCGACTTCCGCCCCGAAAGCGGCGGCAGCTTCCGCGATCCGCTCGTCATCGGTGGCAATGACCACCCGGGAGATGCGCTCCGCCTGTCGTGCCCGTTCCCAGACGTGCCGGATGAGCGGCTTGCCGTTGATCGGGTGAAGCGGCTTGCCGGGGAAGCGGGTGGAACCCCAGCGAGCCGGCAAAATAGCGGCGACCTGTGGCGGTGGGAGCGATGGCGTGGCGTTCTCCATGAAGGAAAAGAAATTGCCGTTCCTCTGAGGGTAAAGGCGAGTCTTTTTCTCTTATTCCGGCAGTTGGACGGTGGCAACGGCAAAGGCGGCGATCCCTTCCGCCCGCCCGAGTGCACCGAGGCGTTCGTTGGTGGTCGCCTTGATCCCGATCCGGCGGATCGGCAGGCTGGTCACTTCCGAGAGGCTCGCACGCATTGCGTCGAGATGCGGGCCGATCTTGGGCGCTTCCGCGATCAGGCTCGAATCAATATTCACCAGCCGCCCCCCGGCTTCCGCCACCAGTTCAACGGCCCGGCGGATGATCTCCAGACTGCGGATTCCGGCAATCGAAGCATCCGTATTGGGGAAGTGATAGCCGATGTCCCGCTCTCCGATCGCTCCGAGGATGGCATCGGCGATGGCGTGGCTTAAAACATCGGCATCGGAGTGCCCGTCAAGCCCTGCCTGATGGGGGATCTCAACCCCGCCGAGCACGAGCTTGCGCCCGGCGCTCTCAGGGGCGAAGGAGTGGATGTCGTAACCGATACCAGAGAGAGTGATCATGAGTTAAAGTCGAGCACGCCGCTGGAGGCGTTAATCGAGAGTTTATGTTCATCACGCGGGGTGATTTCGACCTTCCCGCCTGCGGCTTCCACGAGAAGCTGCCCCGCGGCAATATCCCAGAGGCTCACCGAGGATTCGATGTAGGCATCAAGCCGCCCGGAGGCGACGTAGGCGAGGTCGAGCGCCGCACTCCCCATCAGGCGGCATTTACGCGCCTTGAAGATCATCGACTCAAAGAGCGGCATCCCGGCGGCGATGGTGTCGCGGTTCTTGGCGAAGCCAATCGAGAGGACGGCATCGGAGAGCTTCGTGCGGCTGCTCACCTTGCATTCGACGCCGTTGAGCTTCGCAGGCCCCCCTTTCTCGACTTCCCAGAGTTCATCGCGCATCGGATCATAGACCACTCCGACGATCATCACCCCGGCGTGACGCAGGGCGATCGAGATGCAGAAATGCGGCAGATTGTAGAAGTAGTTCACCGTCCCGTCGATCGGGTCGACGATCCACTGGTAGTCGCTCTGCGAGTTTCCGGCGATCCCTTCCTCACCAAAAATGGCGTGGTCGGGGAAGGCTTCGAGCAGGAGCGTGGCGATGAGATCTTGTGAGCGGACGTCGAGGTCGAGCTTGATGTCGTGCGCTTCAAAGACGCTGACATCAAGCTGCTTGCCGAAGTTGTCACGCAACAGGGCTCCGGCGGCGCGGGCCGCTTCCACGGCCACTCCGAGAAAGGAAGGTTGGGTCATGTCGAAAAAAACTTAGCTCTGAGCCGGTGGGATATAAGCGGAGATGGCGAGGATTTTCACGGTGATCTCGCCGTGTTCAGATGGGACGAGAACACTTTCGCCGACCTTCTTCCCGAGCAGCGCCTGAGCGATCGCCGCCTTGTAGGAGATGATCCCCTTAGCCGGGTCACTATCCCACGCGCCCAGCAGCGTGTAGGTATTCTCCCGCCCGGTATCCTGATTGACCAGAGAGACGACCGTGCCGATCGAGACCTGCGTGGTGTCCGGGTTGGCGAAATCGGTCCCCCGGGCGAGCGAAAGCTCCCGCTCGGTCTCCGATTTGCGTCGCATGAGCACGCGCTGCATCTCTTTAGCCGCCTTGAACTCGAAGTTCTCGCGCAAATCGCCATAGGAACGGGCGACCGAGATCTCCTTGGTGTTCTCAGGGATTTTTTTAGTGATGAGATCTTCGTACTCATCCTTGCGCTTGGCAAGGCTCTCCCAGGAGACGATGAGCGCCTCCTGCTTTTCCGCTTCGCCGCCACCGGAGAGCATCGACTCCATTTCCGGGAAGACACGGACGATCCGTCCGAGGATGGAGCGTTTGTTGAGCCCCTCAAAAACGCCCGAGAGCATCACCTTGCGGATGGTGTCGCGCACGATTTCCGGCTCCGCATTGGCGAGCATGTCGGGGATGAGTTCGCGGTCTTCGAGCAGGATGTCGTGGAGACGGCCCCCACGTTTGATGTCGTTGAACTGATCGCGCTCCAGCGCGGAAAGAATCGCGCTCAAAACCTCGGCGTCGACCAGATCGGCAAACGCCCCCTCGCGCTCCTTACAGAGCCAAGTGAGGACTTCGGTCGAGATGGTGTGATCGCTGATCCAGCGCAGCAACTCCTTGCGCAAGGCATCGTTCTTCCCGGCCCCTTCGAGCAGACGCGCCCCTTCGGTGACGACGCGGGTGTTGGCCCGGCTCATGAGATCGAGCAGCTTGGCGACCCACGCCTCTTCGCCCCATCCTTCGGGGAAGGCGGCGAGAACGCGGCGCTGCTTGGTCGCCGGGATGTCGTTAAGGATTTCGTGGAGCTGGCGCTCCTCCTCCCGGACGATTTCGGGGAGGTTGGAGCCGGAACCGGCGGGGAGTTGAGTCGCTTCGACCAGTTCATTGCGCCCGAGGAGCAGCTCGATCGCCTGCGCGGTATTGAGGCGGCGGCTCTTGGCGGCGGCATCTTCCACCGTGGAGATCACACCGGTGATCTGCTCGGGGGAGAATTCCTCGACGTGGCGCACGATCTGGTCGAGCGCGGTGATGAGCGCCTTGGTCTGCCGCGCATTGCGGAAGGCGTCGAGAAGCTCGTCCGCATGGGAGATCTCCTGTTCGCGCAGCACCAGCGGTTCGGTCTTCTTGGAGGGGACGGCGATGAGGCCATCTTTCTTGATCACCTTCTTGGTCGCATCCCACCACCGCTTGAACTCAGCTTCGTTAAAAATTTCACCGGAAAGGGATTGAGCGATCTGATCCTGCGTCGCCTTTCCACCGTAGTTGCGGAGAATGGAGCGGACCAACTCCCCTGCGTTTTCCTTCGCTGCACGTTTGATCTCTTCGGTCCGGGTCACTTTGCGGACGAGAATATGCTCCTCAGGGAGAGCTGTCAGCGACTCTGCCGCGTACTGCGGCTGCATGACGTGGCCCTTCTTCGTCTTGAAGTCGATGACGATGCGGTTGAGGTCGAAGTCGAGTTCGGCCACCTGCCCGAATCCCCAGCTTTTGTGGAGGCAGTAGGCTCCCGGAGGGATCGTCTCCAAGGTTTTGGCTGCCTGTGGGGTTAATTTTCCGGCCGTAACGGCTTTTTCGATCTCATCTTGCATAGGAACTGCAAGCATAGGAAACCGTTCGCCGATTGGCTAACGAAAATTCCAACGGTTTTAAGTTGAAGTGCGGCAAAATGCCGCAGCGCCGGGGAAAAGAGGCATTTTTTCGCGTCAGCGCCAACCGATTTCGCTTGGAGTCCGGCCCCGGCTCCCCCACTTTCTAGCCGCGTAACCTCACCACCATCTTTTTTTCGCCTCTATGCTACAAAACACCTGGTTCTGGGTTTTCAACGCAGTAGTGATCTGTCTGCTACTGCTTGATCTCTTCGTTTTTCACCGCAAAGCCCATGTAGTCTCCTTTAAGGAGGCGGCAGGGTGGAGCGCTTTCTGGGTCACGCTCTCGCTCTTTTTCTGCGGCTTGGTCTGGCACTACCTCGGGCCATTGAAGGGGAAGGAGTTCCTGACCGGCTACCTCATTGAGTATGCCTTGAGTATGGACAACATTTTTGTGTTCGTCCTGATCTTCTCCTATTTCAAAGTCCCGGCGCAGTATCAACACCGGGTGCTTTTCTGGGGTATCGTCGGTGCGCTGGTGATGCGGGCGACGATGATCTTCGTCGGGGTCGCCGTCGTGACGAAGTTCCATTGGACGATCTACGTCCTCGGTGCCTTCCTCCTCTTTACCGGGATTAAAATGATGCTACCGGGGGGCGGCGAGGTCGATCTTGATAACAACATCGTCCTCAAGCTCTGCCGCAAGTGGTTCCGTATCTCTCCTGATTACGACGGGCAGAAGTTCATCACGGTGGTCAACGGGGTGCGGATGTTTACGCCGCTCGCGCTCGTGCTGCTGGTGGTGGAAACGACCGATCTGGTTTTCGCTGTCGATTCTATTCCGGCGATCCTCGGGATCACCAAAGATTCCTTTATTGTCTACACTTCAAACATCTGCGCCATCCTCGGTCTGCGTTCCATGTACTTCATGCTCGCACGCGGGGTCGATCACTTTACTTACCTCAAGTACGGCCTCTCGGCAGTGCTCTCCTTTGTCGGTTTGAAGATGATGTTGACCGACCTTTACAAAATTCCAATTGAAGCGTCGCTCCTGACGGTCTTCTCGCTTCTGGCCGGTTCCGTGGCCGCCTCCCTGCTCTGGGGCAAGAAGAAGTAAACGCTCATCGTTTATGGTGGAGCCGCTCCCTCTTTCCACCGAATTGGAGCGGCTCTATCAGGAGGCCGGGCGCGGCGTGCCGATGACGCTCGGCGATCTGGAAACGCGGCTGCGGGAGCGGGGATTCGCCCTGCTCCTGATGCTTCTCTCCGTCCCCTTCCTGATCCCGAATCTCCCCGGGTTATCGACCCCGTTCGGGGTGGCAATCACGGCGATGGGGTTCCAGTTGATGATCGGGCGCAAGCCGTGGCTGCCGCGTTATCTTTTGCGCCGTCCGCTTTCGCAGACGATGGTGACGCGCATCCTCGGCGGGTTGCACCGCGTTGTCGTGCGGCTGGAGCGGTGGGTGCGTCCACGGTTCCCGGTTCTCTCCCGGGGGCCGGGCATGAGCCATCTCATTGGCTTCGGGATCACCTGTGGTGGCGTCTTTCTCTCGCTGCCGTTGCCCTTTCCCTTCACCAACACCCTCCCGGCGCTCTCCATTCTCTGTTTGACGGCGGGGATGATGGAGCGCGATGGCCTCTTTATCCTGATCGGCTACGGAGCCGGGTTGATGGCATGGGGCTACCTCGCAGGGTGGCTCTACCTTGGCCAACAGGGGATGGACTGGTTCTGGAATTAGGGTTTTACCAAGGAGCGCCCCTGAAAATCGGGGTCGGCGAGGGTGTGGAAGGTCCCACCATCTACCGTGATCGTCTGGGCAGAGATTCCTCCGCCCGCGCTGCTCAGAAGGAGGCAGAGCGGCCCGGTGAGGTCATCGGGAACGAGGCGGCGGCCAACGCTTTGACCGTTGATGAGCAGTTGTGTGATCTCCTCACTCGGCTGGTCTTCCGGCACAAAGATCGCTCCGGGGACGATGCAGTTGACGGTGATCCCGCTTCCTTTGAGTTCGTGAGCCAACGCTCGGGTAACGCCGTTGATCGCCCCTTTGGAGGCGACGTAAGCGCTCAGGCAAGCACTCCCGAGCGCATCGGTGACTGAGCCGGTGAAGACGATTCGCCCTTGGGTGCTCGCCCGCAGACGCGGCAGCAGCTTGCGCGTCAACGTGATCGAAGCGAAAAGATTGACCTGAAAGAGATGAAGCCAGAAGGCTTCATTCTCCCCCTCAAACCAATGGCGGGGGTCGATCGCGGCATTGTGGAGGATCGCATCGACCGGCAGGCCCGAGGCGAGGATCGCTTCGGCAGTCTGGGCTACGGAGGCGGCATCCCCCAGTTCACAATGGAAGAGGGCGATCCGCTCCGGGGAGACGCCGGTGGAAGCGCACAGTTCCTCCCGTAAGGTGGCCATCTTCTCCTCCCCCCGGCTCACGAGGATGAGCCGCAACCCTTGGGCGAGCAGTTCCGGGAGGATGGCGCGACCGATGCCACGGGTGACACCGGTGATGAGCAAGGTTTTCCCTTCAAGATCAAAGAAACGGAAACGGGCAGCGGTCATGCTGTTTTGATACGGTACGAAGGGGAGGGGATGAAACCGTTTTCTTAAAAGTGGCGGTTGTTTTCTTGTGCAAAAGATGCGTTATCTTGCCCATGTCCCGTTTCGATTTCACCCGCCACCTTCAACCGCAGGAGGCGGCCCTCCTCGCGGAGCCGACCCGCTGGCGCTGGATCGGGGTGCCGGGAGAGCCGTTGCCGCCGTCGGTGCACCATCCCGAGCATGAGGCATGGATGGCCAACCGTAGTAACCTCCACGCGCCGGGGCATCGCGAGATCATGCTCACTTTTCGCGGTCGGGCGGTTCATACGCTCGATGAGGCGATTTATTGGCGCGAACCGGGGACGGTGATGCTCTTTGAGGCGCACACCTCCCGCGATCTCAAAGGAGCGGCGCACAAGCACTCCTTCCATTGCCTCTGGCTCCATTTTCAGAGTCGGGAGCGGCTCGCCTTCAACAGTAATTCGTGTGACGAAGCGGGGCGTTATTTTCAAGAAATCCCGCCGCAGATCCGCTCTGACCGGGAGGTGGCGCTGGTGACTGATGCGTGGGACCAGTGTCAGAAAGCGCCGGATGATCCGCTCTGCCGCACGTTTTTTAAAAGTCGGATCACGGCGCTTTTGTTGGAGATCCTCGGCACGCCGACCCCGCAAGCGCCCGAGAGCCAGCACCAGCAGGTCATCGCCTCCATCGAGGTCTACATGCGCGAACATCTCGGCGAGGCGCTCACGCTCCATGCCTTAGCCCGGATCGCCGGGTATAGCCCTTTCTTTTTCCATCGCCTCTTTGTCCGCCATACCGGAAAGACCCCCGTAGCTTACCTTAACCTCCTTCGACTCGAACGGGCCAAGGAACGACTGTGTGAAGGATACACCGTGGCGGCGACAGCCGAGAGTGTCGGCTTCTCTTCACTCTCTTACTTCAACCATTTCTTTCGCAGTCACACGGGGGTCTCACCGGGGAAATGGGGAGGGTAGTTTTTTTAACAGCTTGGCCCCTTCCCGATCTTGACGAATAAACCACTTTAACTAAAGTGGCTCAAACGTCACCCCCTTCCCCACATGCAGCTTCTTCAGGAAACCACCTTCTCGCGCCGTTGCCTCCCTACCGGATGGGTAGAGGAGTTCCGCCATTTTTCTTTTGAGGAAGGATGGCTGCGGATCGGCCCGGCGGCTTTCTTTCGCATCCCGATCCCCGGGGAGGCGTGGGGAGAGGTTGCTATCGAAATCGAACTGGCTCCTCTTCCCGGCCATCGTCCGCCGTTGATCGAGCTTGGCGATGGGATGATGACACTCACCACCCACCTCCAACCCGGTTATCATACCATCGCGGTTGCTTCGCGAGGGACGGTTGCCGAGGTGGTCGAGGGCCAGAATAGCGGTGGGATCTGTCGGAAAGTCACCTTCACCGTAAGCGGAAAGAAGCTCGGGATCGCGATCAATGGGGAACCGATCCTAAGCGCGCCGTATCCCGGAGGAGGTCGCAAAGGGGCGGGAGGGGTCGTTGAACTCGGCTTCTGGTCCGATGCGCTGGTGGAGCGGATTCGCCTCCTAGGCCGGGAACCGCAGCCGCACGAGGTAGCCCTTGCACCGACCGATTCGTTTCATCTCGAAGTAGCGGTCGATTTCGTCAGCGATCTGCAATATGCGCCGTGGAACGCGCGGATGTTCGATCAGCTCTTTTCGCGGTTCCAGCGCTGGGGGATCGCCCGCTGCCATTGGATCGACTACGGGGCTCGCAGTAACCAATGGCTGCAACGGGCGTGGGGCCCTTCCGGCCTTCATGCGCAGCAGACCTTTGCTAATGTGGAAGAGATCTTCCCGGCGGCGGTCGAGGCGGCCCATGCTTATGGGGTGGAGATCTATGCTCTTTTCAAGCCGTTTGAGATGGGCCTCTCCTACACCTTGGGAAGCGGAACCCCGTTGGCGAAAGCGCGGGGCGTCCGCAAGCGGCTCGGTGGAGAGATCTTCTGGATCGATGAATTTGCCGCGACTCATCCACATTACGCGATGGCGCGGCGACCGGACGCCTCGGGGCCGGGGGATGGCGCACCGGTAACGCGGATTGAGATCGTCAAAGAGGATGCGCTCCCGGCTGCGATCACCGTCAACGATCTCGAACTTTTCGTCAGTCAGGATAACGTCACCTACACCCCCTACGACGGTAAGATCCTCCGTGAAGAGCGGGTCGAAGCGGTGGCGCTCCGGGAACCGACCCCCTCGGGGGGACGAACGACGGCACATCAAAAAGAGTGCAGGGTCTTGCGGTTGAGCGGGTTGCGGATCAGCGCCCCCTTCTTCGCCTTTGCCGTCAGGGAAGGGGCCGGCACCTTCGCCCATTCCTTGATCAATCTCGCGCGCGTTTTCGACCGTGAGGGGGAGGTACAGCGGTTGACGCTCGGGATCACGGCTCGCAAAAGCGGCGGGGAGGCGACCGACGGGGCGACTCTGAAATTCAACCCGCTCGATTTCCGGCGCGATGGGGTGGAGTTCGACCTCGGGCCGGGGACGCCGACGGCGGTTTTCCCGGGGATCAACCTTTTGGCTGCCCGCCACGTGTTCGATAGCGGGGAGCAGTTTGTCGCCTTCGCCCGAGGGAGGGAACGGGGAACGGTCGCGGCGCTCTCTCCCTCCTATCCAGAGGTCCGCGCCGAATGGCTCGCACGGGTGCAAGCGTCACTGGAAGCCGGAGCCGACGGGGTGGAACTGCGTGTGCGCCATCACCATTCGCCGCTCAACTGGGGAGAATTCGGGTTTGAGGAGCCGGTGCGCGAGCGTTTTCTGAAACGTTACGGTGTCGATCTTTGGAAAAGCGATGATTTCGACCGGGAAGCATGGCGCAAGCTGCGGGGGGAGGATTACACCCAATTCTGCCGCGAGGCGCGAGCGCTGGTGAATCGTTTCGGAAAGCAGATGGGCCTCCACATCAGCCCCGGCGAACACGTGCCGCACGGTTTCCCGGGTGCCATGGAGATCGACTGGGACTGGCGCGGCTGGATAAGCGAGGGGTTGGCGGATACGCTCACGCTCAAGGAGATCTGCCCCGGTTCCATGGGAGCGCGGGAGGTGATGAAGGAGGCGCAGGCCCACGGCCTCCCGGTCATTTACAGCCCGTATGCCAATCATCTCTGGAGCCGACCGGGCGGGGCGCAGGTGTGCGAGGAACGGCTCCGGCTGGCGCGGGCCTACGGTTGCCACGGCTTTCAGCTTTACGAAAACGCCGGGTTCCTCTCGGGGAATGCGCAAGGGGATTTGATCTTGCGCGATCCGGCGATTGAGGAGTGGCTACAAAACTTTAGGACTGCAACGCCTTGAGTTTCGCGAGCGCTCTGCCGCTGGAGATCTGTTCGCGAGCAAGCTCCACCCCTTCGCTCAACCCTTTGGCAAGGCCGACGACGACGAAACCGGCGGCGGCGTTAAGCAGAACGAGGTCGCGCTTCGGGCCTTGTTCCGAGCCGTTGAGGATCGCGGTGAGGATTGCGGCGTTCTCTTCACAATTCCCGCCGCTAAGCTCCTCAAGCAGAGCCGGGGCGAGGCCGAGCGCCTGAAGCTCCTCACATTGAAGCGTTTGCGGCGTGATTGTGCCGGGGGTGATCTCGCGAATCTCGGTCGGACCCATCGTGGAGAGTTCATCCATACCGAACCCGCTATCGCTCTTGCCATGGACGACCCATGCCTTTTTACGACCGAGGCGCTGGAGGACCTGCGCGTATTTGTCGATCACCGGGCCGGAGAAAATGCCGACCAACTGGTGTGCCGGACGCGCCGGATTGAGCAGCGGCCCGAGGAGGTTAAAGATAGTGGTGACCCCTTCGCTTGCCAACTGGCGGCGAACGGCTCCAACTGCCTTAAAGGTCGGGTGATAAAGCGGGGCAAAGAGGAAGCCAAGGCCGGTCCGTTGCACCTGTTCGCGCCACGCCGGAGCAGGGAGGTCGATCGCTACTCCGAGCGCTTCGAGGACATCGGCCCCGCCGCATTGGGAGGAGATGCTCCGGTTGCCATGTTTGACGACGACGGCTCCCCCGGCAGCGAGGACGAACATGCTGGAGGTCGAGACGTTAAAGAGGTGGAGCCGATCGCCCCCGGTCCCGCAGACATCAATGAGCGGTCCGTTGAGCGTGGCGGGGTCTAACTCCGGGTCGACAGCGTGTTCGAGGAAGGCGCGGACAAAAGAGGCGATCTCCTCCGCACTCTCCCCCCGGCTGGCGAGCGTCCGCAGGAAGTTGGCCTTGAGATCATCGGGGACGTCGGCGGAGAGCAGGGCCTTAACGGCTTGCCGGACAGATTCGTCCTGTAGCTCCACAGCCCCTTCGATCAGGATCGTGGTCAGATCGCTTAGCGAGGTATCCATGGGGGAGAGAAAATCAGGTCAGGCAGGCCATTTCGCACTGCGGGCTTTGCGGGACGAGGTCAAGCTCGCGCAGCAAATCCTGATCGGCATCCGAGCCGGGGTTAGCAGCGGTCAGGAGCTTGTTTCCGTAGAAAATCGAGTTCGCCCCGGCGAAGAAACAGAGCGCCTGCCCTTCGCGCGAGAGGCGGGTCCGCCCGGCGCTCAGGCGCACCCGTGCTTTCGGCAGCGCGATGCGGGTCGTAGCGACCAGACGCACCAGTTGGAAAATATCAACCGGCGGCTGGCTCTCCAGCGGCGTGCCGGGCATCGCCATCAGGCAGTTGATCGGGACACTCTCGGGGGCCGGGTCAAAGTTGGTGAGGACTTCGAGCATCTTGAGCCGGTCGATCTCCTGTTCGCCTAAGCCGATGATCCCGCCGCAACAGACCGCCATCCCGCTCTCCTGCACGGCGGCGATGGTGTTAAGCCGATCCTGAAAAGTGTGCGTGGTGACGATCTCGGGGTAATATTCGGGAGAGGTGTCGATATTATGGTTATAGGCGGTCACCCCGGCTTCGCGCAGCTTGTGCGCTTCCTTGGTCGTCAGTTGACCGAGCGTGACGCAGACTTCCATCCCGAGCTTGCTCACGTCGCGGATCGCATCGAGGACCTGCTCAAAGCGGGGATCGCCATCGCGCACCCCTTTCCACGCCGCGCCCATGCAGAAGCGGGTCGAGCCGTTCTCCCGCGCCGCCTGTGCCTTGGCGAGAATATCGGCTTTGTCCATTAACTTCTCGCGCTGGACGCCGGTGGTGTAGCGCGCGCTCTGCGCACAGTAGCCGCAATCCTCCGAACACCCCCCCGTTTTGATCGAGAGAAGGGTGCAGAGTTGCACTTCATCCCCCTTCCAATGGTCAAGGTAGACGTTCCGGGACTGCTGGATGAGATCAAAAAACGGTTGATCGTAGATGCGCTGTAGCTCGGCGAGATTCATGATGGAAGGCGGCAGTTTACCGGAGGGGAGGGGGAGGGTGCAAGCAGGAGGGTTCAAAACATCGGGTCAATCGCGCAAAAAGGGTCGACACCGGAGGGGAATCGCTTCAAAAATCGCCCTTCCACTATGAGCACTCCCGACGAAAAAGCCAAAGCCCTCGGCCTTGAATTCACCAAGCCTGCCGAACGCCCCTTCCTCAACAAAGCCGCCCGTTTGGGCAACACCTACGTCACTTCCGGCCACGTCAGCAAGATCGTTGGCAAGCTCGGTGCCGATCTCTCCACCGAGCAGGGGTATCAGGCCGCCCGGGAGGCGATGATCGACGTGCTCAACTCCGTCGTGGCTGAAAACGGGACGCTCAACAACCTGCGCGTCGTCAAACTGCTCGGGTGTGTCAACGCCACGGCTGATTATCAGGAATGCTCCAACGTGATCAACGGAGCGAGCCACCTCATCCACGAGATTTTCGGGACTGAAGATGCCGGGTATCACGCCCGTTCCGCGCTCGGTTTTGCCACGCTTCCCTTCGGATTCGCGGTCGAGATCGAAGCGATCTTCGAGATTCTCTAAATTCGACTTTTTAACGGCCCGTTGGGAATCTACCCGGCGGGCCGTTTTTAATTCGCCGCAATCTCGCGCAAAATTTCGTCCGTCGAGATCCCCTCAGCCTCCCCCTCGAAGTTAAGGAGAACGCGGTGCCGCAACGCCGGGAGAAGCGCCCGTTCGAGATCGGCCTTGGCGACATGGAAGCGCCCGTCAAGGAGGGCAAAAATCTTCCCGGCGAGGATCAACGCCTGTGCGCCGCGTGGGCTGGCCCCGTAACGGACGAACCGGCGGGTGAGCGAGCCCTCCTTCGCCTGCTCGGGGTGAGTCGCAAGGACGAGGTTGACCGCCCGCTCCTGCACCTCCCGCGCGATCGGAACCTCGCGCACAAACGCCCGCCATTGAAGGAGTTGTGCCGCGTCTCCGCTCACTTTGTTGAGCTGCGCCTCGCCACCGGCTGTGGTTCGATCGAGGATGATGTGGAGTTCCTCGGCGTTGGGAAAAGCGACTTTGAGCTTGAAGAGGAAGCGGTCGAGCTGCGCCTCGGGGAGCGGATAAGTCCCCTCCATTTCCAGCGGATTCTGTGTGGCGAGGACGAGGAACGGCTCCGAGAGCGGGTGATGCACGCCGCCGACGGTGACGTGGTGTTCCTGCATCGCTTCGAGGAGCGCGCTCTGGGTCTTCGGCGTAGCGCGGTTGATTTCATCGGCGAGTACGAGGTTGGCGAAGACCGGCCCGCGCTGGAAACGGAACGCCCGGGTCCCCTCCTCCCCGGCGATGAGGTTGGTGCCGACGATATCCGAAGGCATCAGGTCCGGGGTAAATTGGATGCGGGAGAATTCGAGATCAGCCACTTCCGCGAGCGTCCGGACGAGCATCGTCTTGCCCAACCCGGGCACCCCTTCGAGGAGGACATGACCGCCGACAAACAAGGCGACGAGCACCCCTTCGATAATCTCATCCTGCCCGACGATCCGCTTTTTAAGTTCGTCGGAGAGTTTGGTGAAAAGAGTGCGGAAAGCGTCGGCCTGGGCTTGGGGAGTGGGACTGCTCATGGGAAAGGAAGGTTCAGGGATTGGGGCGGATCGATTCAAAGTATCGCTTGATATAGAGGCGCGAGCCAAGCGGGATATTTTCGCGTTCCAGCGCCTCTTCGGCTGCCGGGAGGGCCGCTTCGTAGATCGACTGGTAGCGGCGCTGCGCCGTCGCCTCTCCCGAGCGGGTGGCGATGAGCGATTGGAGCGACTCCCCCTGCGCCATCAGGCCGGAGAGTTGGCTTTGCAGGCCCGGTTCCTCGGCAGCCGGCGTGCCGGTATCACCCAGTGCGGTTGGCTTCGTCCCTTCGTCGCGTTCCGATCCGGCCTCCCCGCCGCTCCCGTCGCCCGCAGCCGGGGTGGCGTTTTCTTTGGAATTGGGCGCTTCGACCATGGCGACACCGCTCCCATTCCCTTCGGCGGAACCGTCACCGGGTTGGTTGCCGTCGTTTTGTCCTTGGGAGCGATCGCCCGCTTTCATCTCAGCAAGTTGATGGGCGAGGCGCTGGAGTTCCTGCTGATTCTTCTGCGCTTGAGAGGAGGAGGATTGCTGTTGGCGGACCGCCTCGGCGAGTTGCTGCATCGCCTCGCTTTGCTGGCCTTGCTGCGCCCGGTTGGCGGCTTGCCGGACGGCTTCGGCCAACGGGGAGTTTCCCGCCATCTTTGCCGCCGCCCGGGCGAGAGCCTCCTCCAGCGCCTGTTGCTGCTCCTCCTCTTTGGCGAGGGCGTCGAGTTGCTCGGCTGCTTTTTGGGCATCGCCGCTGCGAAGCGCCTCGGCGGCCGCTTCTCCGGGAGGGGTTTGGGCGAGTTCATCGGCGAGGGTCTGGAGCGGGTTCTCCTGAGCGGCCATTTGAGCGGCTTCGATCATCGCTTCAAGGGCGGAAAGTTCACGCAAGGCGGCTTTTTCCGCTTCGGTCCCGGTGGCGGCGTCCCGAAGTTGTTGGGCGCTGGCTTTGAGAGCTTCGGCGATCTTTTTGGTTTCGTTCTCCTCCTTCCTGGCCAATTCGTTGGCGAGCGCTTCGAGTTTCTCCGCTTGGGCGAGCGTCGCGGTATCAGGCGGAAGCGGAGGCGCGGCGTTCCAGCGGGGCCATTGGAGGGCGAGGGCGAGGAGGAGTGATGTCGCGATCAACGCCGGGAGCCAACGCGGGAGGCGAAGCGGCGTCCAGCGGGCCGGTTCCAGTGATTGCAACGCAGAGCGACACTCGGCGAGAGCGGCGCTTTGCAGCGGAGTGGGGGAAGGGAGTTGCTCAAAGGCAAGGGCGGTCGAAAGCCGGTCATGCGTCCCCGCCGCCCGGTCGATCTTGGCCGCTACCTCCGCTAGCGACGGTCGCCGAAGGAAGCTCACCGAAGCCGCCAGCAGCAGACTCCCCACCAAGCCAATTGCAAGCCGTCCCGGGTGCCACGCTCCGAAAAAAAGCGCCAGCAGAGCGACGACAAGCACCACGAGCACCAAACGGGCCGCCTCTTCCAGAAAAGACGCCACCACCAAGCGACGCCGGAGCCGGGAGAGAAGGGGAATCATCATGCGCAACAGTGACCAACCTGCCACACCCGCCGAAAAAACGCCATCCCGGAAAAACCGGGCTGACGATTCGCCCTTTCCCTGTCGTGGAAGTCCGGGAAGTCGTCGGCATCAGGGGAGGTTACTTCATCGGTTCACGAACCTCTAAAACTTCTTTTTGTAGAGCCATGGTAAGGTTGGTCATCATCTTTGGGTTCACGCGAACATACTCCACCTTTAGCTCCCCGCTTTTATCGGTTAAACCTAAAAACGGATACGCTATCATTCCAGGGCGCGACGATGATTCCATACGGGAAAACGCTACTATAGAATCATCTGCTCTGATAGCCAAACATAAGTCGTATGCCACTAAAGCCTCATATTGCTCAAGGAATTGTTTCGTCTTTTCAGGGCTTTTGAGAAACGCGAGTGCTTTTTCGGCCGACTCAGGATGATAAAGCGCCTTAACCGTTTCAAGATCCCCCTTCCTTAACCCCGTTACCAATCGGGATAATAGTTTACATATTTCCCTGTTCTCGGATGAATCCAACTGAAGCAGATGGACCGGGGGTTCAAAAAAGAATCCTTCGATACGATAGTGAAAGTCTCCATTTTCATCGACCTTCGCCTCCGGATCGTCCCCGAGATGGAGTTCGCTTCCCGGAACGTTCGTTTTAATGATCAACTCCAGCGGCTTGAAATGGAGAGCCTTCGTTTCTTCTTCCGCCAGCCCTTTCATCGAACAACAAAACAAGATAGCTAAAATAGCAAAAATTTTAAATAATTGACTCATTCTCTTTGATGACGATTGTTGATCTAACTTCTCTTCCACTCCTCTGCTTCCATATACTTCTCCGCATAAGGACAACCGTTTTTTACCGCCTTTTTGATCCATTCCAAACCTTCGGAAAGATTCCCTTCTTCGATCAGGCGTGTTCCCAAATTATACTGATGCGTTGGATGGCCAGCTTCGGCGAGGCGTTCCAACCAAAATTCGGCCTTTTTCTCATCAAAATCACCAAAGGAATAGTGACCATACAATTCCCGCATCGAATCAAAATCACCTTCCTTGGCTTTCAACGTCGTGATCCTAAGTTGATCTTTGTCCAGCCTGTTTTGGGCACTCGGATCATAAACAACAGTGATGATCTGATCTTTGCTCAACCCGCTGGTCGGAACTGAATCTTCAATGGTTTCGAAGGTTGAGCGGCAACCGGGAAGCAGACCCATCAGGATCACTCCGAGAAATGTTTGAAGTGGGTTCATGGGAATGAGGGGGAGAGTTCAGGAAATCGTCGGACTGCAACAGAGTTTCGGGGCGGATTTCACCGATCTTTTGTCCTCCGTTTCCTGAGTGTTTGTTTATCAGACCCTGCCGGGGAGGACGAGGAGTATTTCATCCGATTCGCGGCAGATTTTGTTTCTGGATTATCCAGAAATTATCCAGAGTCTTACGATGAAAATCGCAGCTTTTCCGGGGTCTGGATAATTTAAACCTTGCTTCTGGATAATTTCTGAGCCAATTTCGCTCCTGTCATGAAAATCGCCCGATTGACCCGAGAGCTTGAAGACCGTGTGCGTCAGGGGGAGTGGTCCGCCAAGGGGCCGCTGCCGCCTCGCTCCCTGCTCTCCGAGGAGTACGGAGTTTCTCCGGCGTCGGTCTCCATCGCCATCCGACATCTGGAGCGGGAAGGGTTGGTGCGCATTGTGCCGCGCAAGGGGGTCTTCGTGGTCGAGGATCACCGCTCCTCCAAACCGTTTTCCGGTGCGGCCATCGGGTTGCGTGGCGGCTACCTCCCGACCGAAGCGGAGTTGCTCTCCATTGACGCCCGTCAGCTCTTTAGCCGTGCCATTTTCAACGGCATCTGGGAAACGGCGAGCACGGAGGAATGCCCTCTATTGCTCCTCCCGGGAGAGCCGTCCGAAGTCCCGCCGACCCCGGAGTCGTTTCGCGAATCAGGGATTCATGGCGTCATTTTCATGGGTGGCCGCTATTACGAAGAGGCGCTGGCGCTGCGGCGGCGGGGATTTCCTGTCATTCTGGCCAACCGCCCGGTCGGCGGGACGCCGCTGAACTTTGTCGACTACGATGCGGCTGGCGAATTGGAGGTGATTCTTCAACGCTTTATCGGGTTGGGGCACCGCAGAATTGCGGTCCTCTGTCCTGCGCAAACCTCAATCGAAGGATACTATAACCGGCTCAAGCTCGACTACATCGATACCCTCGCCCGGCACGGCCTCCCGTTCCACCCGGAGCGCGATTGGCGCGCCGTCGATCGGACCCGGGAGTCGGATCTCCCGGCGATCATCGATGAATGGTCGTCCCTGCCGGAGAAGCCAACGGCGATTTTCGCATGGGCGCCTGATCTCGCTCAGGAGGCGCGGCGGCTCATGGAGCTTGCCTCCCCCGGAAACGGGATCACCTACGCCTGTTCGGGCTACTTGTACGAGCATCAGGTCGACATCACCGGTTTTGTGATGCCGCACAAGGAATGCGGAGCCGAGCTTCTCAAAGCGTTGCACGCGACCATTCGCGATCCGTTCCATCTTCACCAACGTCTGCTTCCCTGCCAACTCATCGAAGGCAACCGCACGATCGTCCCGCCTCCCCGCACCCTCGCCTGACGGCCTTCGCCCCCGCCGTCCTCTAATCGCCCGCATGTTCATGCAAACCGCCCAGAGCGGTATTTGCACCCGCCTTTTCGTACCCTTATGACTTCTCCTCACCCGATCGCTATCCTCTCGTCGAAAACGACCGACGCGGAAGCGTTGATCACCTCCGCGGGAATCGCCGTCGTGCGCTTCCCCACGCTCGCCTCCTTTTTTGAATCAGGGGCCACCCCGAGCGCCCTGATCATCGCGGCCGACGATTACCCTCACACTCCTCCAGAGATCACAACGCAAGAATGGGAGCGGCTGTTCGCGCTTCCCCTTCGTATCTACGTCGAATTTGCAGGCACTCTTCCCGATCACCCTGCCGGGGAACTCAAACAGGCGACCCGGTTGGAACGGGCTTACGTGACCGATGCCTCCTTCGGTTTCAAGGATGCGATTCTGACCCTTTCTTCACCGACGTATTACTGCTATGACGCGACCGAGATTGTCATCGCGATTCGCAAAGTAGCCGGTTACGACCGGCTGGCGTTCCCGCTCGGGGAGGATCAGGGCGATCCGATCCTCTTCCATGGCAAGCGACCGGGGTTGATGATCGCAGCAACCCGTCTGACACAATTTCGCGAAGCCCGCTTCGCCCCGCGCGATGCCGTCGCCGCCCTCTGGCGTCATCTCATCGGCTGGCTGATCGGGAATGGGGAAGCGCTCGATCCCGCCCTTTCCTACCCGCTGATCTGCGAAGCTTCCTACCCCGAGGAGACTACCCTCCCTGATGAAGCACAAGCCGAGGCGGTGCAGCGTTCGCTCTGGTGGTTTCACCGTGCCGGGATGCTCCTCTCTGCGGGGGATGAGGAGGAATACCGTGCTGTGACGACCGATGAACATTTCCTCACCCCGCGCGATGGCGATGGGAGCGGCGGCGTGCTCGAAGGGTATGTCTCCGAGATCGACTACCGCGGCCTCCAACCCCACCGCTGGTGGCGGCGGGCCGATTGCACGGGGGAGGTCGCCGCTGCCTTCGCCTTGTCACCGGCCACAGAGGAGTCGACTCCGGCGACAAAGGTAGCGGAGAATCTCCTCGACTGGATGGGGGAGCACTCGGAATTGACGGGAGGCGTCCGAAGCGATCCCGAAGCGCCGGACTATGGCTTGATCGGTTGGCATGACCGCCCGCGCTACGGGCGCTTCCATCACGCTAACGGGTGGGATATTTACTATGGCGATGACAACGCCAGAGCGATCCTCGGCGCCATCGCCGCAGGCGGCTATCTGCAAATTCCGCGTTGGAATGACCTGATCATCCGGGGCATCCTCGGGAACTTCCGCACCAGCGGCCCCCACGGCTTCCGACGTAACGCCATCTGGAACAGTTTCCTCTCCAAAGAGGGGTGGGAGCACTACTTCACTAGCGAAGAACTCCCGGACGATCAGATCAGCCCGCATTACCAATGCTACCTCTGGGCTTGCTACCTCTGGCTTCATGCCCATACCGGCGATGAGGCTCTGCTGATCAAAGCCAAGCGGGGCATCAGCAAGATGGTCGAGTCGTACCCGGAGCGGTGGCGCTGGACCAACGGCTTGCAACAGGAACGGGCGCGAATGCTCCTGCCGCTGGCGTGGTTGATCCGTGTCGAGGATACGCCCGAGCACCGCTCGTGGCTCCATACCATTGCCAATGACCTGCTCGAACACCAGCAACCCAACGGTGCCATCCGTGAAGTGCTCGCTTCGAGTGATGGAAAATATGGCCCGCCGCGAAAGCATGACGATTACGGCTTACAGGAAGCCTCCCTCCTTCAGAACGATGGCGACCCGGTGGTCGATCTCCTCTACACCTGCAATTTCGCCTTCCTCGGCCTTCACGAAGCCGCCGCGGCCACCGGCGAGCAGCTCTATCACGAGGCGGAGGAAAAGCTCGCTGAGTTCCTGATCCGTATCCAGTGCCGATCCGAAAATCCCGCCTTTGATGGCGTCTGGTATCGCACCTTTGATTACCGGCGCTGGGAACTCTGGGGGAGCGACGCCGATGGAGCGTGGGGCGCGTGGTGCACGGAAACCGGCTGGACTCAGGCATGGATCACTACCGTCCTCGCCCTTCGCCTCAAAGGCCAATCGTTGTGGGGATTGCCGCTACCCCCCGACTTCCAGAGTTGTTTTGAAGCTCACCACTCCATGATCACCCCCGACCCTCAACCTACCCCATCCCCGGTCCTCATATGAAAACGCTCCTCCGACTCCTCCCCGCGCTGCTGGTCGCCCTCTTCACCTGCACCGCCTCCTCTCAAGTCATCATGGTCCACACCGGCTACAGCAACCCGGCGAGTGCGTGGCAGGATGATCAGGGGAGGTGGTGGAACCGCCTTGGCACCTGGCAGGCGACGACGAAGACGAACCTCATTGATAACGAGAACACCGTGACCCCGGTAACATGGAAGACCACCGCCCGCTTCAGCTATTTTCAGGCAAACGGACCGGTTAACGACCCTCTCTTTGGCTATCCCAATGAAGTCTCCAGCAACGGGTTTCACCAGAACCCGGGCGACCCGGCGGCAGTGGTCGTCTTTGAGAATCTCGATGTCACCCAAAGCTACGACCTGACGTTCTATGGGGCGACCATCACTGAAGCCTCAACGGCCATTGCAAGCCGCGCTCTCAACATCACCGTCGCTGGCGGAGCAGGTTCAGCCTCTCAGTTGCTCTTGCTCACGGCGCCCAATCCGGGAACCAGTGTCTTTAACGAGATCACCTTTTCCAACCTCCGCCCGGATAACGACGGGAAGTTTCAGATCACCTTTGACCTTCCCGAAGGGTACAAGCGGGGGACGATCAACGCCATCACCCTCGCCCAAGTCCCCGAACCGGGCGCGGCCACCCTTCTCCTGATCCCGCTGGGTGCCTTCGCACTGATGCGGCTTCGCCCCAGCCGGTAAAACCTTACCTATGGAAATGCCTCATTACCGAACTCCCGGGTTTACGCTTGGAGAACTGCTCGTTGCGCTAGGGATTCTCGCCGTTGTCGTCGCTATAGCGTTGCCTGCCATTGCGAGGGTCTCTGACGCAGCGAGGCGGATCGAGTGCATGAACAACCTCAAGCAACTCTCGGCGGCCCTCTTCCGGTACGCTAATGATCATAACGGGAAGATGGTCCCAACCGTGGTCTACCCGTCGCGGCAAAACACAAGCGCCGGATGGCCATGGATGACATGGCTCATTGATAGCGGCTATTTGCAGGAAGCAGGCTTCGACCCCGAGATCGCCAAGATCCGCCCCTACCCGTACGACAACCTCAAAAGAGGACTCTTCACCTGCCGTTCCCGGCTTACCCCGGGGAGTGCCGTCTACAACAAAATGCACTACGGCATGAACTTCACCCTCGGCTTTCCGCCCCGCTACAACATGGGTTACAAGGAGTCCGATGAGCTGCCACGGCTCGCCAGTATTGCCTCCCCTTCCACCACGCTGATGCTTGGGGAGACCAAGTATAGCTACATGCTCAAGGCGGAAGATCGCTACCTCAAGGAAGGGAAGGATCAAAACGTTGAATTCCCCCATCACGGTTTCATGAACGTCATCTTCTTTGATGGTCATGCCGAACTCTCCAAAGGCCCTTGGACCCTACCGGTCAAAGGGGGCAATACCTACCCGTGGTTCTAAACTTTTATGCTCACGACTCTCTCAAACCTGAAAGCGACGACTTTCAGCGCCCTGACCCTTCTCCTCGCGGGGAGTGCTCCACTCTACCCTACAACCTCTCTCTCCCATACTGTGACCAACGGCGACTTTTCCCAATGGACCGACAACCACCTGAGCGGGTGGAAACTCGATGGCGATTCCCTCTGGAAAGAGGATCGGATCAATACCTTTCAAAGCAAACAATCGCTCCTGCTCGATATCCAGAGAGGGGCGAAGGCAAAGTTTGCCAGAATCACTCAGGATCTTGAACTGGCGCCGGATCAGGAGCATCAGCTCTCCCTTGCGCTCGCCAAAGCGGGGACCGGGAAGGTGATCATCACGTTGCAAGCGCTGGAGCAGGGCCGCCCGGTCTCCGACTCGCCCCTGCCGCTTTCATGGGATAACATCTGGAGTTGGCATTTCCCGTGGACACCGCTCAAGCTCAACTTTACGACCGGTTCGCACACCCGCTATCGCTTGAGCATCATTTCCCATGGCTATCCCGGCTTCCCGACATGGGTGGAAAATATCGTGCTGGAGTCGGTGCAACCGCTCCCCCGGGAGCAGGCGACCTTCTACACGCAGTCGCAGATGGTCCCTTTTGATGCACAGAAACTACCGACTCCGGCGCAACAGCTTTCGCGGCTCATTCTCGGCGCTATCCCCGGGGAATATGAGTCGGCCTTCGTCGGCTACCATTCACCCGCCGCCAATGAAGGGGTGACGTTGCGACCCGCCGGATCGCTGGTTCACGAAAGCGGGACGCAGATTGGCGGGGAGTTGATCGAGGTGCGGATGGTGGCAGAGCAGGCTTTGCTGCCGCAAAGTCGCCCACGCCAGCTCCGTGCCGGTGAAAACCTTGCGTGGTGGGTGACGGTGAAGGTTCCTGAATCGACACCAGCGGGGCTTTATCGCGGGGAACTGGAATTAACCGGTGCGAAGGGGACGATCGAACGCCTTCCCTTTGAGGTCAACGTCGAAGCCTTCAAGCTACCCAAGCTCGATATTCCCGCCTTTATCTATCACAACGAAAGCTACTTCCCTGCCGGGAATTATCTGACGGCGGAGCTAAGGAAGGCGTACTACGACGACATGAAGGCCCACGGGATGACGACGGTCACCGTCTATAACACCCCCGGCATGAAGGAGGGAAAGCCCGATCTCACCCGAGACTACAAGTACGACCAGCTCTCACCCGAGAAGCTCGGCGAGGCGAAGAAGCGGATTCGCATCGGCGAAGAGGAGTGGAAGGAGCGCCTCGACTTCGGGCTGGAAGAGGTGATGGGGCTGATCACCGACTCGGAGCTGGTGGAGGAGGGGATGCCGGTCGTCTGGCTTGCCGTGCAGGAGGGGAAACACCCTTGGGGCGATCTCCCAAGTCCGTTATTGGAAGAGACCATTTCCCTCTGGTTAGGAAAGAAGGAGTGGCCCCGACCGCTGCTCTATGTTCACGATGAACCCGATGGCAAGCCCGACCGGATCGCCGCTGCTAAAAAGGCGCTGGAGCGGATTGCCAAGCTGAAGCTTCCGGTCAAAACCGTCACCGCCGGAGTGCCGCCCGACGAACTGGGCGCGGCGTATGACATCTGGATTCAGGCCGAACATACGGTGACAGAAAAGATGCTCCAAGAGGCCAACAGCCACGAAGCTCAACTCTGGACCTACAATTGTAATATCCCCAATCATCACGCGATCTTTACCCGCATTTTCTTCGGTTTCTGGGCTTACCGGACCGAAGTCAAAGGGATCGGCCTCTGGGCCTACTATGATGCCCGGGAGTGGTATGCGGACAAGGAAGGGGTTGTTCACGGGAAGTCGATGCTCTCGCGGATCTGCCCTTCCCCGAACGGCCCGATCCCGACCACTTCATGGGAAGCGGTGCGCGAAGGGGTCAATGATTACCGGCACGCCCTGCTCTTTGATCGCTTGCTCAAGGAAGCCTCCGGGCGCGTCGACGCCGCACGGAGCCGGGTGGCCAAGATGGTGAGCGAGGAACAGCTCACACGCTGGTTCCCGAAAAGCGGCACGGAAGCAGCCGCGACTGCGGATCAGGAGATTAGCGAACTCGACCCATCGGTGCGGGAGATCGTGGAAGCCTACCGGCAATGGCGTCCCCTTGAGGAGATGGTGGAACGCTGCCAACTGGTGCGAAAGCATGTTCTGACCTCGATTCCGTATGATGCGATGGCTCCGATGGGCGGCCTGCCATGGTCGGAGGCCAACGGACGGTTCATCCCGGTGATCGGTCTCGGTGATCCGATCCTCGCCCCGGAGCAAAAGCGCGCCAGCCTGCGTTCCTCCATCCGGCAGCTCGATCTGCTCTTGAAGGCAGCGGATTCCGTCAAGGATTGATCATGCCACATCCTGAGTTCAACCTTGGCGGCTCGCCCGAGTCGGCCCCCGCAGTCGCTACTTTTTACCGGGAGCTTCTGCTCGATGAGGTCACTCCATTCTGGCTCGAGCACGGGCTTGATCGGGAGCATGGCGGTTATTTCACCGCTCTGGGGCGGGAAGGCGAGCTTCTCCAAACCGACAAATCGGTCTGGTTTCTGGGAAGGATGGCATGGATGTTCTGCCGCCTGATCGAACGCTACGGGCCTCGGGAGGAATGGCTCCACGCGGCGCAAAGCGGGGTGGCATTCATGGAAAGCCATGCGTTCGACACCGACGGGAGAATGTTCTTCACCCTGACCCGGGAAGGGGCCCCCCTTCGCAAGCGGCGCTACCTCTTCTCTGAATGCTTCGCCATCATTGCGCTAGCTGCCTATGCCAAGGTTGGCCACTCCGCGCGTCATCTGGAGCGGGCGGAATCGCTCTTAAAACTGGTGCTCCATTATCGCGATACCCCGGGCATGCTGTCGCCCAAGGTCGACCCGACGGTACGCCCCTCCCGGGGGCTTTCCCTGCCGATGATCCTGCTGGTAACCGCGCAGGAACTCCGGCGGTTAGGGGGCGATCGTTCGCTCTGTCAGCGGGTGATTGACGATGCGCTGGAGGAGATTCGCCTCTTTGTGCACCCGGAGTTCCGGGCTGTCTTGGAGATGGTCGGCCCGCGCGGGGAATTCATCGACACACTCGAAGGGCGCTGCCTCAACCCCGGCCATGCGCTCGAAGCCGGATGGTTTATTCTGGAGGAGGCGCGAGTACGAGGAGGGGATTTGGAACTGACAGCGCTCGGGCGAGAGATCATCGACTGGTCGCTGGAGCGTGGGTGGGACGAGAAGTTTGGTGGGATTCTCTATTTCCGCGACGCCAAGGGGCTTCCCTGCACCGAGTATTGGCACGACATGAAATTCTGGTGGCCGCAGAACGAGGCGTTGCTCGCCGCCCTTTATGCATGGCGAGCCACCGGCGACCCGGTGTACGCCACTTGGCACGATAAGATCGCCCGCTGGGCCTTCTCCCATTTCTCCGACGCAGAACACGGCGAATGGTACGGCTACCTCCACCGCGACGGGAGCGTTTCCACCCCGGTTAAAGGAAGCATGTTCAAAGGATACTTCCACCTGCCGCGAATGCTACTGCTCGCCGATGAAATTCTCTGCGGCCCTCAGGGCGTTGGAGGGACGGGTCGCTGATCGGTTCCGACGCGGAGAGCTTTGCAGAGAGTCACTGACGTCTGTTAACGCGGTTTGATCCAGCCGATCGAGAGGAGAATCGCCGAATGAAAGCGGCGATTCTCTAACTCTTGCTCCTTGGAGACCTTCAAACCCCCGCGCGATCGAGCAGATCGGCGAGGACTTTCTCTGCCTCGAAGACCTCTTTGGCGATTTCGTACGCTGCGCGGCAGTGGCGCGGATAATCGCGCTCGATCTCTTCCACGGCGGCGACGATATCGTCCATCGTCGAAAAGGCGAAAAGCCCCTCCTTGCCTCCGTAAAAACGGGTAAAGCCGGTCTCCTGCGTGATCACCGGACGCCCCGCTGCCAGATAACAGGCCGAGCGATCGCTAAACCACCCGGTGTTCAAGCGCACGTACTGATCCTTCGCTACGGTGAACTCCCCGCGTGAGCGTTGGATGTAACCGCGGTAGCCGTCCTGATCGATGCTGATCTCGTGCGGGCTCCAGATGTTCCAGCCGTTGCGGCAGAAGAGGGCGTGGGTCGCCTTGTCGCGGATGTCAGTCGCCAGTTCGAAGGTCTTCCCGGCGCAGCGTGGCGCGTCGGAGAATTTGAGGAACTCCAGCGATTTGCTCCAGAGATAGGTATCGCCGCGCCACGTAATATCCTTCTTGCCGCTCGTGTTCCAGTTGGCGATTGAGGTGAAATGCGCGCTCGAAGGGGGCTCCTCCGTATGCCAGAGATCGGTGACGACCGGCTGGCGCGTCGGGAACCACCGCTGCCCATGGAGCGGAACCGGGAAGTCGGCCTGCCCGACATTCTCCCCGAAGGTGAAAAGATTGCGGTGTTTGGAGAGATAGTCGCGCGTATCCTGCTCCCCCTTGTCGATCTTGATCTGCTCAACCCCGGGGTCGCTCTCAACGTACAGAATGCGATCGCTCTGGAGCAGATCCTCGTTGAACTCCTGTGAACCGCAGACGTTAAGGATCGCATCGGCATCGCGGTAGAGTTGCGTGATCTCCTTCTTGGGGAGACCGGCGCACGGATGCTCCGGGAGATAGCGCGCGCAGTAGCTCCAACGCCCGGCAAAGTCGTACTCCTCCGAGAGTCGGGCGAGCATTTCGGCGGCGTAACTGTAATCTTCGCTAACCTGCCACGTCACCGGGTTGTATGGGATGCGTGCGGAATCTTCGATGTAAAAAACCTCATGGCCGAGCCGCTGAAGGCCGATGATGTAATGGAGATGCTGCCAGATGACACCGGCAATCGGACAGCCGGCCATGAAACCCATGACAACAATTTTTTTTCGCTTCATATCAACAGGAAAAGGTGTGAATTGGATTAACGCTCAAACGGGGGGAGGGGAGCAGGCTGCCGTGGCAGCTTCAAGTCGCCACGGCGTTCTTCCGGCAGCCGCTCAAGGCCGGGGTCAAAATCAGTAAAGAACGAGGGGCGTTCCCTTCTCGCGCCACCGTCCAGGGTAACGCTGCGCCCGCCGCCAGAGCAAGGGGAACCAGCGCGTCATGACGCCTGCGCCTCCCCCGCCTCCGGCGTTAAACTTTTGACGATCCGCGCCGGATTCCCGGCCACCACACTGTTGGGCGGGACATCGCGCGTGACGATCGCCCCGGCGGCGACCACGGAGTTCTCTCCGATGGTCACTCCTTTTAAGATCACCGCTCCCATGCCGATCCAGACATTGTCGCCGATCACCACCGGCGCCGTCGCGATCTTAGGGCGCGGTGGGCGGTTCGGGGCAAACGGGGCGAGTGCCAGCGCGTCCTGTCGCCGCAACGCCGGGTCGAGGGGATGAAAATCGCTGTCGGCAATCCCGACATTCCACGAAATCAGACAGTAGGAGCCGATCTCGATCCGCTCCTCCGCCATGATCAACGCCCCGTTGAGCAGCGTGTAATCGCCGACGGTGCAGCGCCCTTTCTCCCCGATGGAGAAGGAGCAACCGGCGTAGCACGAGACATGGTTGCCGAGTCGTAAAGCCTCCGGCTCCCGTGCCCGGAAGTGGCGGAAAATCTGCGCCGTTTCCAGATACAACCCTTCTCCCCAGACCACGCCCTGCGGGATCGGCTGGGTCCACCAGTCGTTTTCAAGTCTGCGGTCGGGAAGAATGGTCATGCGGCGTCTCCGGGAGGGGCGCGGGAAAGGTAGTGGAGAACCTGCCCCAAATGCAAGTGCCGGAACGCCCGGAAACCGGGAAAGCCGCCGGTTGACGCACAAATGTTACTTTGGCCCGAGGTTCGCCGCCTTATAAAGCGACGCATAAACCCCGCCAAGCGTCAGCAACTCCGGCCCGCTTCCCTGCTCAACCGCCTCCCCGTGCCGGAGCACGATGATCTGCCCGAGATCGTGCACGGTCGCGATCCGGTGGGTGATGATCAGGGTCGTCCGCCCCTCCATCAACTCGCGGATCGTCTCCATAATCGCCGCTTCAGTGGAAGGATCGAGCGCGGAGGTCGGTTCATCAAGGAGCAGGATCGGCGCATTCTTCAAAAACGCCCGGGCAATCCCGATCCGCTGCCGCTGGCCGACGCTGAGATGCCCCCCGCGTTCGCCGACCTGAGAGCGATACCCCTCCGGCATCGCCATGATAAAGTCGTGAGCCTGCGCCCGCTTGGCCGCTTCGATGATCTCCTCCTCACTCGCTTCCGGGCGTCCGTAGGCGATGTTTTCCCGGATCGTGGTCGAAAAGAGGAGTGTATCCTGCAAGACGATGCTGATCTGGTTGCGGAGCGATTTTTTGGTGATCGAGCGCAGATCATTCCCATCGAGCAAAACGCGCCCCTCGTCGGGATCATAGAACCGGGGGATGAGGGAGAGGAGCGTGCTCTTGCCCGCGCCGGTCCCGCCGACAAAGGCGACCGTCTGCCCCGGTTTGACCTCAAGGTTGATCCCTTTAAGGATGCGCCGCTTGGGGTCATAACCAAACTCCACCCCTTCGAGCCGGATCGACCCGGTGGTCGAAGTGATCACTTTGGCGTCCGGGGCATCACGCACATCATCCTCGCGGTCGAGAATCTCAAAGCAGCGCTGCACCCCCGCCGCTGCCCCTTCGAGCGCCCATGCCGTGTAGGTCAACTGTTCGAGCGGCTGGTAGAGCATCGTCAGGTAGGTGGCAAAAATCAGCAGGGAGCCGAGCGAGAGCGTCCCGTCGAGCACCTGCACAGAGCCGATGTAATAAAGCGCTGCCGTCCCGAGTGCCATCAACGTCCCGACCACCATTGCCGAGCGCATCGAAGTCCCCGTCAACATCATGTTCGCCTCCAGACTCTCCGTAGCACTTCGGCGGAACTGGGCGACTTCGTGCTCCTCCCGCCCGAAGGCGTGGACCATCCGCACCGAAGCCAGCCCTTCCTGCGCGACGGTGAGGACCGCGCTCTCCCGCTCGGCAATCGTGGTCGATTGCGTCCGGATCTTGAGCGCATAGAAACGGATGGCGTAGATGATGAGCGGGATGATCCCGAGCGAGATCAGCGTCAGCTTCCAATCCATGCGGACCATGATGACGAAGGTCGCCAGCAGCATCACCCCGGATTGAAAAATATTCGTAAACCCTTTGTTATAAATCGTCTGGATCGCCTGCGAGTCGTAGGCGACCCGGAAGCTTGAATCGGCCGAGCGGCGCGAATCGTGGAACTTGAGCGGGAGCGATTGCAGGTAGGCGTAGAGATCGGTGCGCATTTTCAGCAGCGCCTGAAGGCCGACCCGGACAAAGAGGAGGTTCGTGATCAGATTGATCACCGCCGCCAACAAGTGGAGGGCGATCATTACCAATGCGAGCACCAGAATGACCTGCGCCGGTTCGATTTCGCCAAACCAGTGGGCAATCTGCTCCCGTGCGGCGGCGTTCTTTGTCTCGGGTGGGGAGAGAACGCCATCGACAATATAGGCAAACGGCCAAGGCTTGAGGAGATTGAACCCGATGGTGAGGAGCGAGAGGAGGGTGGCGACCACGGAAGTCCCGAGGAACGGGCGGAAGTAAGCCAGAGTTCTGCGGTAGAGCGGCATCGGTAGCCTGATTGCAATAGGCGGGGAGCGCCGGGAATGCAATGCGCGAAAAAGGAGTGTCAAAAAAACGTGTCATCTCCCGCAACAAAGTGTCGCGAAACGCAACAGCATCAAAAACGGGAAAAAAATGAACATTCCGCGTTCTCCTGCGTCTAAATCAATGTTCAGAGCGATTGGAGAGAGGTGGCACCGCCCCTGCTTGAGACACAGGGAACCAAACCATTTCCAACAAACCAGAAAAGAGACACATCATGAAAAAGACCCCACGTAAAGCACATCGGGCCAACATGAACCTTGGCGATTTGATTTTGGCAGTCAGCAGTGTGAGCCGCAACCAACGGGAAACCGTGGCGGCCGTGGCGGATCTCATTGAGACCGGACGCGTCCGCTTCCGCAGCCATGGGAGAAAAGTGCGCGCTCACGTCTGCTGACGGCGGGGCTAACGCATTCTTCTTTACAAAAAGATTTCAGGCGGCGAGGGATGGGATTCTAATCCCACATTCCAAACCGCCTGTTTCTTTTTGTTTTTTATGAGCCAAGTCCGAGTGATCGCCCGCGTCGTCGCCCAGCCGGGCAGAGAAGAGGAAGTCCGCACGCTGCTTTGCGGCATGCTCGCCCCGACCCGTCGTGAAGAAGGGTGCATTTTCTACGATCTTTACGAAGCGCAGCAGCCCGGGACCTTCTATTTCCACGAACTCTGGGAGACGCAGGCGACGCTCGACGCCCACGCCGCCTCCCCCCATTTTCAGGAACTGGCAGCGAAGCTCCCCGCGCTGATCGCCGTACCGCTGGAGGTCAGTCTCGTGCAGCCACGGGAGCCGCTGGCAGAAGCTTGAGTAAAAGCGTCTGCAACCGGGCGCGATACTGGTCGTAAACTTCCGGGGCGATGGCGAAGTTATCGCTGTGAATCCCCCTCGGGTTCTGGACCGAGAAAGTCGCCAACATTTCGTCCAATTCGCGCTGAACCTCCGCATTGGGCGTCGCAGCCAGCGCCGCATCAAGCTTTTCGAGGTAGCGCAGATCGTTGAGCCCCTCGTGCGAGGCGATAAACTTGAGCGTGGCAATCGGCTCGTCTTTGGTCGGGAAGACGTAGTAGGCGCAGTTGCCGATATAGCCGACCCCGCGATCGAGGAACGGCTCCCACTCCTGCCCAAGATAGTAATACCCCCATGGAACGCTGCCGTTCATTTTCGATTTGTAGAGATACCAGCCGTTGGTGAGGCGCACGACGCTCTGAAAGCGCGCGGTGAGGTTCGCGTAAAAGGTCGCCGCTTCGTAGCCATGGCCCTCGCCCCGCCCGATCGCGTCGAGCAGGCTGCTGCGTAGCGTCATTAAAATCCAGTTCATCGAGAGGAGGTCAATTCCCCGGACCTGCTGGCGGATGTCGTCGCGCATGATGGCGACCATCGTTTTAAGCCCCGCCGCGTGGGCAATCTCGAAGATCAGGTTATTGGCGGTGACGTGGACTTCGTCGTTCGGCTCGTCCGCTCCGTAGAGATAAACCTCCACGCCGTGTGCCTTGGCAAGCGCCCCGATCGCAGCAACCCGTTGCGTGAGCGCCGCCTTGGCGGCTTCGAGCTTCTCGCCCCCTTCGGCGACATGGCGCGGGGAGAGGAGGTGCTCGCCCCCGGTCATCGCGACCTGCCGCAGCCCGACCTTCGCCGCCGTGCTGATGAGCTTCTCGACATAACCGGCCTCCAACGGCCCACCGGCATAGGCCGGGACGACGACAAAGTTAAACCCCGTATCGGCAAGAAGCGCGAACTCACGCTCCATCGCCTCCGGCGTCGTCAATCCGTTGTAAAAAATCGCACTGCGCGAACCGATCTCCGGCCCCGAGGGATCGAAAAGAACCCCGGAGTAGAAGAAGCCGACCCGGCGAGGCGTCGCCGGAAGCTCAAACGGCAGCACCTCGATCACCACTGGTAATTCCGTCGCCTCCGCCCCTTCGGGAGCAAGCCGGACGCTTCCTTCATAACGCCCCGGTTTCACCCCCCGGGCATCGACTTGAAAGAGCAGATGTGCTGACTGGTTGGCAGGGACTGAACCGATCACGCGCGGGTGATTAGCGTAACGCTCCAGCCACCCTTCCAGCGGCACTCGTGTATCGGTCGCCAGAAGATCGGCCTGCCGATCGGCCCCCCACGGGAGGAGGATGCGCAAATCGAGCTTCTCTGCCGCGAGCGTCTCCCCGTCCTCATGCTGAAAACGCCCCGCTGTCACATGCACTTCCTTCAACTCCTTTTTGCTATAGAGCGAGAAACGGCTCGAATGGATCTCCCCACCGGCGAGACGCACTTCATGACGCTCCAATAACGCCCCGGGGCGAACCTCCTCCGTTGAGGCAAGGAGCGGCTGCGCGTAGAGGTAATACCCGGCGCTTTCACGCTCCGGCGGGAAGGCTCCCTGTTGCGCTTTCGCCAGCAGGGACGCCCCGGCAGCCGGGATCGCATCGAGTTCACTTAGATACCGGGCAAAGAGGTGAAGCGGCACCTCCGGCTCCGGCTGGCGCAGGCGCTCAACCCACTCGCCCAGTGCTTCAAGTTCTGCACGCACCGATTCCGGGAGCGGCTCTTTGGTTTTCAAGGCTTGCGCCGCCTGATCTGCCGCCTCTTCAAGCACCGTCCCGGCCGGTGCCAGCAGAAGCAGCCCCATCGGGTCCGGCACATTGAAACCGCTGCGGGTGTAGTTCCAGGAGGAGAAGCGCTCCTGCGCCGCCTTACCCGGTTGAAGGCGTGAAAGGTTGAAGTTCCAGCGCGTCGGGCTGACGGAGAGCCCCGCTTCGCGGTACAATGCCTCCAACCCCTTTTTCGGCAAACGGACTTCCGCGCTCCATCCATCCGGGAGCCGCGTCGCCGCAGCCTGCGCCCCGGCAGAGCGCAGATCGTAGAAAAGCTCGGTAAGCGCCCCGTCGGGGTTGACGGCAAATTGATAGAGCGTCCGGCGCTGCCCCGTGGCATCGAGCACCACATCGACGCTTTCATCGCTAAAGAGATCCATGCTCTGGTTCTCGCGCGGGCGGCTCATCACCTCTCCGTCGCCGTAAGCGCGGATGCCGAAGTAGACGAATTGCTCATCCTGCAAGATCTGAAAGCGGGTCTGGTTCTGGACCGGGAGCGACTCCTCTTTTTCACAGATACTCCGTACGAACGGCGTGCTCTCCGGCTTCCAGAACGCCTCATTCAGCCGCCCATCGAGCGTGATCGGTCCGGGGATCGGCTCTGCCGTCGTCACTTTGAGGTTCGATTCGTTAAACACCTCCCCGGTCTCGCGCAGCGGCTCGAAGCGGTGATCATCGATCCGATAAGTCTTGTCGTAACCGTAGGAGACAAAGGCAAGGCGAACGTAACGCGCCGCTTGCGGGATGGTGTTGGCGCGAAAAGCGTCTTCATCCTCCGACGGCGTCAGGACCACCCGGTAACGCTCCCACCCCTGATTGCCTGCATTGGCGATGAGGTAGCGATCGTGGTAAACCTTCGGCTCGATCAGCTCCTTGTTCTCATCGAAATAGAGTCGCCCGACGGAAACGCCAAACCCATCCGGTGTCTGGCCATCGGTTTGAAGCCAGCAGCTTTGCACGTAACTGCGCCCCGGTTCGATCGGCAGGAACTCCGAGAGGATCAGGCGCGGATGATCCTCCTTCGTCGCTTTGCGGTAATCGACGTAAAGCGATTGCTGCCCGGCGGAAGGGTGGGGGCTCTGCGCCTCCAGCGTAAAGAGGACGTTGCTGTTTCCGGGAAAAGCCCACCCGCGCGGTGCTTCCCCCGGCGCTCCGGCTTCAAAGGAGAGATTGGCGCGATCGGGGAGATCAGGAATCTGCGCGGCAAAAAGCGGCATCGTCAGGAAGAGGGGGAGAAATAAAGATTTCATGAAAACAAAACTTATTGGGTGACCGGGTGAAACCACTTCGCTTCCAGTTCCCCGAGGTTTCCTTCGGAGGTGATCACCCGTGGGAGGACGCTCAGGCTGCGGACGTGTCCATCGGTAAAAGCGACATTGATCTGGCGGCCATGCAGCGGCTGGGTCCCATACCAGACCTTCCCCTGCGTGGCGTAGGGACCCCGAGTGAGGTACCAGCACTCCAGCGGATCAGTTTCATACGAGTCGGTCAGCATCGCCTTCACCCCTTTGATCGAGTGGGTTTTCAGCCCGATGAGGTAGTAGTTCATCGCGTAGTTGGTCCACCCGGCGCTGCTCCCCTTGGCTGGATTTTCCGGACAGAAAAAGGGGGCTTTGCGCAGGAGATAGCCGGCATGCTGGACATAAACCGCCTCGTAGAGCTTCGCATTGAGCGTATCAGCCCCGCCGGAGATCGGCATGTACCACGCATGGAGCGCTTTGGGCACCGGAGTATTGACCGGGAACGCCTGCGCGTGATCCGCCGCGTAGTTGAAGACCCCCGTCGCCAGTTGGCGCAGGTTGTTGATACATTGCGCCGTCCGCGAACGCTGGAGCACTTTGTTGACCGCCGGGTAACTCAACGCAAAGAGCACGGCGACCATCACGAGAGAGACCAGTAACTCCACAGCCGTGAGGCCACGGAGAGTTCGGGAAGCGGGGGCAAGGGTCATGGACGAAGAGGGGTTAAGGGTGGATGACCTCGTAGGCGTAAACACTGGCCCGTTCGAGATGGAGGCGCACCTTCGCCCTCGGGGCCGGTTGGAGATTCGCTCCGCCCTTCCATGTGACTTCGCGCGAGGCACTCTCCCCGGTGAGCGGGCACGCTTCCTCCAGAGAGCGCTCCGTCGCCTCCAACTGCTCCACCCGGACGGAGCCGCCTGCCTGTGTGGTGTAATTGAGCCGCAAAGTTGCCGGGGCTTCAAGCGGGCCGAGATCGAGCGTCACCGCCCCGCTCCGCATCGCCTCCAGCCCGACAAAGCGAAAACGCGGCCAGCGGGCGACGCCGATGCTGTATTTCCCATGTTGATCGGCATAAGCCGCCCAGCGGTCCATGCGGCGGAAATTCTCATCGAGGTAAAAACCGTGTTCAAGCGGCGCAGCGGAGAAGTAAAGCCAATGGAATCCGTCGAACTCGACCGGGGCCGAAGCGGTGTAAAGCGCACCGCGCATCCATGGGAAGGAGTTCGCACGTGGGATCACGCTACGGCGGCCCGGCGCATGGAGCCAACGCCCCCCGGCCTCCTGTTGATAGACGAGCGAGACGTCGACCGGCCCGTAAAACCCGGTCCCATGCTTGCCGATGTACGGGAAATCGTGCCGGAAGGTCCAGAGAAAGCCGAGCATCCCATGCCCCGCCGGAAGGAGGCCCATCCCGTAATAATCGGTGCTGGCATGGCCGTGATGCATCGCCACGACGTCGTCGTACTCGTCAGGGTAGAGAGCGCTGACCGCAGGGCTTCCCCCGTGCTGGTGTAACTCCGCGGTATGGACCAGACGCCGGTCGATCCGCTGGATACGCGCCCCTTGTTTCATCGCGACGACGCCACACCGCCGCGCCGGGTGGTAGGTGCTGCTGATGACATCGCCCCCCTCCCACTGCGGAGCGGCCTGATCATCCTCCCAGTGCAACCCGTCAGCCGAGTGGAGCGAGTAATAACCAGCGCTCGGTTTCGGCGGGAAGTGGGACTTGAAATGGTCGCCGGGGTTGGTGTAACCGGTGCCGCGATAGCGGTGCGAAGCCGGGGCGTGCGGGTCGAGGTAAACGCTCGGACTATGGAGCGCGAAGTTGCAAAGATTCGTCCCGCTATCGTGCAGACGGACGACGCCCAAATCGGGCTTTTCCCAATGGATGCCGTCGAGTGATTCCGCGTAGGCGACGTTGGCGACATCGTGCCGATAGTCCCACCCTTGCGGCCATGCCTGATACCACATCCGCAACCGCCCGCCATCGCGGATCACGCTGCCATAGATCGAAGCCCCGCACCGGTCAGCCACTGAATCGGGCCGCAACACCGGCTCCGGGTGGATCTCCGGCTCGACCTGCACAAAGCGGAGCGTCCCGACGCTGGCGCTCAGATTCACTCGTGATTCAAAGAGAAGTTCCATAAAAAATCAGACGCTCTGCCTGCGACGTCCGTGAATGAGCAACCCCGCCGCCGCCAATCCGAGCAGCGCCCACGTGGACGGCTCTGGCACCACGGCGAGCGCGGCATATTGCCCCTCTTCATTGACGACGGCCCAGAAGCGGGTCTGCCCCGCATCCTGCCACGTTCCATAAGCGCCGATGTAATCCCCCAGCGTCGTCCCGTAGGTGAGCTGGAAGTTCTCAAAGCTTCCGTTATAAGCCGCCTGTCCGGGAAGGAGGGTGTGGCCGGTATCGGTCGTTTCCCAGAGCGTCCCTCCGGCAAGGTGATGGAGGAACGCACCATCGGTGGCACCGGTGATCGCCAGTTCGAGCACGAAGGTGTCGCCCGCTGTCCCGGCAATGGAATAGACATCGCTGATCCGCGCCGCATCGTTGCTTGCCCCCGAAGTGATCCCGAATCCGGTCGCCACGACACGGGCCGCACCGGTCGTCCCCGCGAGCAGAAGCGCGTCGGTTTCCACACCGCCGACGATCTGGCTGGTCGCTTCCATTCTTCCGGTGAGCGATTGGGCTGCGGCGAACTCCTGCGTGTAAGTTCCCGAAGTGATCGCGATGGTATTACCGAGATTCACCCCGCTTTTAGCAAGGAGATGCCCCCCATTGAGTGAAACGGAACCGGTGCCGAAGGCGTTCTGGTGATGCGCTTCCGTATTCCCGGCAGAGAGGAGCGTCGCCCCCTGATAACTGTTGTTGCCGCTTAAAATCAATGTCCCGATCCCGGCTTTCGTCAAACCGCCCGTCCCGCTCAAGACCCCCGACCAACTCGCCTGCCGTCCGTTGGTATCGAGCGTCGTGTTGGAGAGGAGCGTCGCCTGAAGCGCTGTCGTCAAATTGGTATTGCGGACCTTGATCGTCCCGGCGCCGAGTTCGAGCAGGTACGACGCACTACCGAGCCGCCGCAACCCGTCTGTTCCGCCGACGTTAAGCGTCCCGCCAAGGAGCCGGTAAGTCCCGCTCCCCGCCGTCGCCGCTGCCGAGCCGAAGGCAAAGTACCCCGCAACATCGATCTCGCCGCCGTTCTGCGTCAGCATCCCGGTGGTTGAGGTGGAGTGGGCGACGCTCAGGTTCGTTGCGACGTTGACGGTCGCTCCGGTGCCGACGGTCATCGTCCCGGTCCCCGAACTGCCGACGCGCAGTTCCGCGCGGTTGGTCAAGGTTGCGTTGGAGATCGTCAGATTCCCCGTGGTCCCTGCGCCGTAACCGATCAGGCCACTTTGGTTGCTGACCGTTGCCCCATCGCTGATCTCCAGCGTTCCGGTGGTGTTGCCCGCCGAGTAACCGAGGAAGATATGGTCGGTATTGGTCCACGTTGAACCGGTGCCGCTGACGGTGACGGTCCCGTTGCCATTGGCACTGCCGGTGCCGATGTAGGCAAAGTTGGCGTTAAGGGTTGCTCCACCCGAAACATTGAGCGTCCCTTTCCCGGCAGGGCCGACAGTCAAAGCGGTCGCAACGCTCAAGGAGCTTCCCGAGCCGGTCAGGTTAATGGTCCCTTCGCCGCTGGCTCCATAGGCGAGTTGAGTGTTGACCGCACTAACGGCAGCGCCGTTGGAGATCGTCAACGTTCCTTTGCCAAAGCTGCCGACAATGAAGTTGGAACTTAAAATATTCCAACGTGAATTGGCCCCGGTGACCGTGGCAGAAGCCTCCGAGTTAGTCTGATGGGCGATCGTGGCGTTGCCGGAATGAGTGGTCAAAACACCGCCGTTTTCGATTCGCAGCGAAGAACGGGCGGTCGTGACACTCCCGAGCGTGAGGGTGTGGCTGGCGGCGGTTCCACCGGAAATCACCGGCATGTTCCCGCTGGCGAGGTCGATCAGGACGGTCGTTGCCGAGGTCGGCTGTGCATTAGTGTTCCAGTTGGCGTTTTCATACCAACTGGTGCCGCTGGTGCCGGTCCATGTCTGGCCGGAGGCAGCGCTCCCAACCAGCAGGATCGAGAGGAAAAGCGGTTTAGACGCACGGGCGAGAGGAGTTTTCATGGGGATGGAGTGGGGGGTTAGCGGTGGGGTTCGGCAAGGGAGAGGGGCGAGGTGCCGATCTCGCGAAACGTCGCCGGGACCGGGGAGAAGTGCGGAGCTTGCGTCCCTTCCAGCGCCGCTTTCATCCGCTCGGCGAGGAGTCGTGCTTTGGACGTAATGGAGTAACTGCAATGCGTTAGCGGTATTTGCGGAATGATCGGCACGGCATCGGTGCCGAAAAGCACTGTCTCCAGCGGGGCTCCCGCCGTGGAGAGGAGGATCTCCTGCACCTTGGCAAAGAGCATGTCATCTTCAATAAAGAGGCAGTCGGGCCGTTCCCGCCCTTCCCAGATCGCGCGGAAGCTCTCCCACGCTTTATCGGTATTAAACGGAGCGCCCTGAAACGGGATGCGCACTTCCGTGCAAGCCAACCCGCTCTCCTGTGCCCGTTCGGAGAGCGCCCAGCGGTCGGAATGTTCCTGCTTCCAGCCGATCACGCAGAGATGCTGCCGTCCATGAGAGGCAAAACGTTCCACCGCCTCCCGGGCGATCTGCGGCGTGTCAGCCTCCACGACGTAATCCATGAGCCAGTTGCTCCCGACCAGCGGAATGCCGTACTTGCGAAACTCTGAAACCCAGTGTTGATCCGGGTTGGCCACAATCGAGATTAAACCGCTCAGGCGGTTGAGGCGCAGATCGCGCACGACCTCGCGGCAGGTCAACTCATCAATCTCCACCCCGAGCCGCAAATGCCCAAAATACGGGCGGCAACTGACCCCGAGCCGGAAGAGCTGGTGACGAACTTCCTGACAAAGCTTGAGGTAGTAGGGGGAGAGCGAGGGATCGGAAATATCGAGTTCAAAGAGGAGGGCAACATCCTTTTCCCCCTCAGGGAGCGACATCACATAAGTCCCGCTCCCGGGTCGCCGCTCCACGCAACCAAGCCGCTCCAACTCGCGCAACGCCGCCCGGACGGTGATGGAAGAGACATTAAGGAGCTTTTCCAGTTCCCGTTCTCCCGGGAGCCTCACGCCGGCCGCTTTCCCTTCGACATACTGCTGACGCAGGAGATCGGCAGCCTGCTGGTAGAGCGGTTTCTTCTTCATGAGTTGATAGGTAACCGCTTATACTCAGTTTGTCAAAAAGAAAAGACCGGGGAGTGGGAAAAACGGTTTACGGGTTCAACTGGTAGAGCCGCAGATTGAGGATCGTCGCAAACCCGACCCAGAGGAAATACGGCACGAAGAGGAGCGCCGCCACTCGATCCCGCCGCCATGCGAGGGCCATAAAAGCGGCGATCGTCGCCAACAGCGTCACGATCACCACCAGCGCCCCTCCCGGATTCTGATGGCCGAAGAAGACCGGCGACCAGAGGAAGTTCAGCCCCATCTGGAGCGCCCAGAGGAGCTTCAATCCACCGGCGGAAACTCCATGCCAAACCCGCCACCCCGCCGTGGCGATCATAAGATAGAGCACCGTCCAGACCGGCCCGAAAACGTAATCCGGCGGGTTAAACGACGGTTTCTTCAACTCCCGATACCACTCACCGGGGATATTGAAATAACCGATCATCCCCCCGATCCCGACGACACCGATCAAAAAAAGAATCAGCGTGGCAAACGGGCGTTTTGGAGGGAGGGTGGCCATCACTCAAGTGGATCAAACGGAGAGTAGGAAAGCAATCATCTCCTGCTTCGCAACTCCCGACGGCACCGGTTGCAGAAGGCGGTACGCATCGTTTTGCTTTTTGGAAAACATTGCCCTATCGTGCGGGCCAATATGAAGGCAAAACGGGTCATCGTCCTTTTGAGTGGAGGGATGGATTCTGTCGCGGCGCTCTATGAAGCGCATCGGCAGTATACCGTCGTGGGAGCGTTGAGCTTTCACTACGGCTCCAAGCATAATGACCGGGAACTCCCCTTTGCCGCGCTCCATGCCGAACGGCTTGGGGTCCCGCATACCGTGATTCCGCTCGATTTCATCCGCGATCACTTCAAGAGCGATCTCCTCCTCTCGGGCGGGGCGATCCCTAAGGGGCATTATGAAGAGGCGTCGATGAAGGCAACCGTCGTTCCGTTCCGCAACGGGATCATGCTCGCCATTGCGGGGGGGTATGCCGAGAGTCTGGAAGCGAGCGGCCTTGTCATCGCAGCGCACGCCGGTGATCACGCCATCTACCCCGATTGCCGGAAAGATTTCATGGGTGCGATGAATGACGCCTTGCGGCTCGGCACCTATACGGAGGTCGAAATCATCCGCCCTTTCATCGCGTTCAACAAAGCGGAAATCGCTAGGCGCGGCGCAACGCTTGGGGTTGATTTTTCCCTCACTTGGTCGTGCTACGAGGGGGGGGAGGTGCATTGCGGCGAATGCGGCACCTGCGTCGAACGGCGCGAGGCGTTCCAACTCGCCGGTTTGCCTGATCCGACCCTTTACCAGACCCCGTCGCGATGCTGATCTCCGAGATTTTTTACTCCATTCAGGGGGAGGGGGAGTTGACCGGCGTCCCTTCCGTCTTCATCCGCACCTCCGGCTGCAATCTGCGCTGCACTTGGTGCGATACCAAGTACGCCTCGTGGCATCCGGAGGGGGAGCGTTTCAGCGTCGACGCTATTTTGGAGAAGGTGACCTCGCTTCCGGCCCGCCACTGCGTCCTGACCGGCGGGGAGCCGATGCTCTCGCGCGAACTCCCGGAACTGGCCGCCGGTCTGCGCTCCGCCGGGTTCCATATTACGATTGAAACCGCCGGGACACTCCCTCCCGCCGGGATCGCCTGCGACCTCGCTTCGATCAGCCCGAAGCTGACCAACTCGCTCCCGTCAGCCGAGGAACTTGGCGAAGTCTGGCGGCAGCGCCACGAGGAACGCCGCCTTCAACCGGCCATCCTGCGCGACTGGCTGGAGCACTACCCCTTCCAGCTCAAATTCGTCGTCGAAGGAGAGCAGGAGATCGCCGAAATCGACACCCTCCTGACCGCGATTGACCTCCCGATCCCTCCCTCCAAGATCCTGATGATGCCGCAGGGAACCGACAGCGTCACCCTCCACGGGCGGGATGAAACACTCGTCGAACTCTGCCTGCGCCACGGCTACCGCTACTGCCACCGCCTTCATGTCGACCTCTTCGGTAACCGGCGCGGCACGTGATTGTCATGGACCTCGAATCGCTGTTAAGTCGCTTGCAGCTTCCCTCCTCGTTCTTTGCGGAACTGGCGAAGGATTGGCTACCATCGCGCGAGAGCCTCGCCGACTTCCTCACCCCCGCCACCTTGCGGGAGGTCTTCCCGCTGACCGGTCTCGCTCCCACACTCCTGTCGGAACTCGAAGCCGCGCTCGACCACCTCCTCGCCAATCCCGCAGAGCGTCTTTTGGCGTGGCACGCCCACCGCAAGCTCTCCGTCGGCGAATCCCCCCGTTTTCACAACTGGCCCGATCTCCCCGGCCTCTCCTACCTCCTTGTCGGCATTTCCATGATTCCGCTGATCAAGGCTGCTTACGGGAGAGCCTCTATCCCGAGCGATCTCCTCTCCTGTTGCGAAGCGATTCGAGGCATGTGCGCCACTTATCAAGCCCGGCATGGCGCTCCGGGGATCAGTCGCGTCCAACTCCACTGGCTGCGCCATTACCTCGATCTCAACTGCTTTCGCATCGGACGGCTGGAGTTTATGGTTTCCGATGCGCTCCAATACGACCTCGCCATCTACCGGCACCGCACCACTGGAGAAATTGTTGCCGGTCCTTCGAGGATGTCGGTCCGACTTGGGAGCGACGGGTTGTTCGTTCCTGCCGAAGAAGCGATCTGCTCCGGCGCCTTCGTCCGCACGCCTCAGGGGATCACCACGCTCGTCTATGATCCGCGCGGCCATGCCACTGGCGAAGCTATGACCCTCGGACCGGAATGGGAAGTACGCCTTCCACGGGAAGGGAAGGTACTCGGCCTTCATATCCCGCAAGGGGGTGGCCTGACGTTGGAAGCCTGCCGCGATGCCTTTACCCGCGCCTTCGCCTTTTTTGAAACCCGCCACCCGGGGAACGCTCCCGATGTCATTGCCTGCACCTCTTGGATTTTCTCTCCCCAATACGAAGCCGGGTTGCCTGACTCCAACCTCGCCAAACTGATGCGGGAGGTTTATCTCTACCCCGCCCCTTCCAACGGGAAAGAGGGGCTTTTCTTTGTCTTTGGCCGCGATGATCCCCCGTACGACGATGATCCTGCCGCCACCTCCCTGCAACGCTTCATGCTCGGTGAAATCAGCGCGGGTCGCCCCCTGCGCTCCGGCAGTATGTTCCTGCTTAAAGAGCACCTGCCGCTCTTCGGTACGCAGTTCTACCGGAAAAGAAATCTTTTGTTTTCAAGCGGGAAAAGGAGAATACTTCCCACATGAATCCGCTGCTTGACCAGATCGCCGTTGCCGTTGTCGTTCTGGCGGCGCTCGGTTTTCTGGTGCGCCAATGGGCAGGGCAGGGGAAGAAAGGGTGTGCCTCGGGGTGTTGCAGCGTGAAACCGCCCCTCCCGCCCCACACCCGTGAATCGACCGGGGAGGGGACTTCCCGCTGACGCTTTTGACCATGAACGCCTTGAATACCAACCCGGCGACGCCGTGGGGAACCATCCGGGAACAATTCCCGATCCTCGATCAGCAGGTCCACGGCCAACCGCTCATCTACTTCGACAACGCCGCTACTTCGCAAAAACCGCGCGCCGTCATTGAAACGCTGCGCCATTACTACGAGTGCGACAACAGCAATGTCCACCGTGGGATGCACGAATTGAGCGCCCGGGCGACGGTCGCCTTTGAGGCAGCACGCGCCCGTCTCGCCCGTTATCTCGGCGCAGCGAGTGAGGAGGAGATCATCTTTACCAAGGGGACAACCGAGGCGATCAACCTCGTCGCCAACACTTGGGGCCCGGCCAATCTCAAAGCGGGTGATGTCATCCTGCTCACCGAGATGGAGCACCACAGCAACCTCGTCCCGTGGCAACTCCTCGCACGGCGGACCGGGGCGAAGCTTCGCTTTGTGCCGATCAATGACGATCACGAGCTTGCTCTTGAAAAGCTGGAGTCGCTCCTCACCCCGGAGGTGAAACTCTTCTCCTTCGTCCATATCTCCAACTCGCTCGGGACGATCAACCCCGCCGCCGAACTCTGCCGTAGGGCGAGGGAGCGCGGGATTGTGACGCTCGTTGACGCAGCGCAGAGCGCAGGCCATGCTCCGCTCAATGTCGCGGAGATCGGGTGCGATTTCCTCGCCCTCTCCGGCCATAAAATGTGTGGGCCGACCGGGATCGGTCTGCTCTATGGACGGAGCGAAATCCTCGCCGACCTCCCGCCGTGGGAAGGGGGAGGAGAGATGATTTTGAGCGTGCGCTATAAGGAGAGCACGTGGAAACCGGCCCCGCACCGTTTTGAAGCCGGGACGCCGAACATCGCCGGAGCGATTGCGCTCGGGGCAGCAGCAGAATACCTCGACCAGATCGGGCGCGAGGCAATCTTTGCCCATGACCGCCACCTCGCCGGGTATGCCTATGAGAAGATGGCCGCCATCCCCGGCATCCGCCTCCTTGGCCCTCCGGCGGGGAGCACGGCCCGCAGCGGCGTGATCAGCTTTGTATTGCGCGATGCCCATGCGCACGATGTCGTCACGCTCGCCGATCAGCGGGGCCTCGCCCTGCGCGGTGGCCACCACTGCACGCAGCCGCTCATGCGCAAACTCGGCCTTGCTTCCTCCGCACGCGCCAGCTTCTATTTCTACAACACGGAGGCGGAGATCGACCGCATGGTTGAAATCCTCTCCGAGATCGAACGCTTTTTCCGATGAATTTTGACGAGCTTTATCAGGAGCTGATCCTCGACCATTCCCGCCGTCCGCGTAACAACGGCGAGATCGAAGGGGAGGGGATCATCCATGTCCATGGCGACAACCCTTCGTGCGGCGACGAGATCAACCTCCACGTCCGCTTCGGCCCGGAGAAGGTCGAGGAGATCCGCTTTACCGGCCACGGCTGCGCAATCAGCCAAGCCTCCGCGTCGATGATGACGCTCAAGCTCAAGGGGAAAAAGCACGACGAAGCAGCCCACCTCCTGCGCCTCTTTCACGATCGCGTCGCCCCGGAGGCTTCCAGCAGCAGCGAGGACGATCCCGGCCCGATGGAGTTGGGTGACCTCAACGTCCTCGGCGGTGTGCGCAAGTTCCCGCAGCGCGTTAAATGTGCGATGCTCGCATGGCGTGCTTTTGAGCAGGCTTTGCAAGAGCGTGAAGCTGGTACGGAAGGCGCTTCCCCGGAAAGCCAGCGGCGCGTTTCAACGGAAGAAGCCGACTAAAAGCGCATCGCTGCACGTATCCCTCTTTTTATATGAAAATCAGTCTCGTCACTCTTGGAATCTCGCTTATCTCCTCCTTCTCGCTGCTCGCCGATGCCGTCATCGTGCAGACCGTGGAAGGGGCGGGCCAGAACGGCCCGGTCACCATCTTCGTCAAGGGTGATAAAATCCGCACCGACATCGCCAAGCAGATTTCGACCATCGTCGATGGTTCCAGCGGCAACCTCAAGACCCTCATGCACGACCAGAAGGCGTACATGGAGATCAGCGCGGAAGCCGGTCTGCAACTCATCAACACGCTTAAAAGCCAGCCCGGCGCTCCACAGGCCAGTGCTGAAAAACCGGCCTTCAAAGCAACCGGCAAAAATGAGACGATCAACGGTCACCAGACGGAAATTTACACGCTCGACTCGGGCAACATGAAGTCGACCTACTGGATCGCCAAAGATTACCCGCAAGGGGCGCTCGTCCTCGATCTTCACAAGCAGATGCAGAATAATCCGCTGAGCAAGATGGCGGAAACGATGGCGCCGCAGCCCGAGGAACTCCCCGGCGTTCCGGTGAAGATCGAGATGCAGATCGAGGGAGGGGAGAAGATCACCACCACGCTCGTCTCCGTGGAAGAGAAGACGCTCGATGATAGCACCTTCACCATCCCGGAAGATTATAAGGCCCTCGCAGCCCCGAGCTTCGGCGGCGGCGCTCAATAAGACTCGCTTTATTTCCCCTGCCGCCGGAGGGAGACTCTCCCCGGCGGCAGGTTTTTTTCTCTCTTCGGGATGAAACTCGTTCTCGCCTCTTCCTCGCCCCGCCGTCGCGATTTGCTGGAGGAGCATGGCTACGACTTTGTCGTTCGTCCCGCAGAGGTGGAGGAGGACGACCCCCCGTTTTTCACGGTCGCCGAATCGACCCTCCATAACGCACGCAAAAAGGCATTGGCTGCCGCCGCCTGCCAACCGCGAAGAGCGGGAGAGCCGTGGGCGCTGCTCGGAGTCGATACCCTCGTGGCCCTCGATGGCGAACGCCTTGGCAAACCGGGTGATCTGGCTGAAGCGGCCTCCATGTTGCGCCGTTTGAGCGGGAGGGAGCATCAGGTCTTCTCCGGGTTATGGGTGGTCTACCATTCCGGGAATCCGGGGGAGCCGTTGCGCCATTGCGGCGAACTCGGCTTGAGCCACGTCCGCTTCCGGGCGTTGGACGAGGAGGAGATCACCCGCTACCTCGCCCGGATCGCCCCGCTCGATAAAGCCGGGGCGTACGCCGCTCAAGACCAATCGCCGGAGCGGGTTGTCGCCGAAATCGACGGCTCACGCAGCAACGTGATCGGCCTGCCGATGGAGTTACTCGCCGCGATCCTCACAGATCTGCGGCGTTAATCTTCTTCTGCCGGGGGGGGGGCTTCAAAGCCACGAACCGCTCGGAATCTCCGCGTTCTTCGGGACAATGATGATCCCGTCGCGCACGTAGAAATTCGGCCCATCGAAGTGATCGGGCTTCCCTTCCGGGGTGATCACCACGTTGTCGCCGATGCAGGCGTTCTTGTCGATGATCGCATGGTCGATCACACAGTTGGCCCCGATCCCAAAGGGAGTCTTCTTACTATGGCCACTCTCCATCGGGTCGGCCTCGTAATAGTCACTTCCCATGATGATCGAGTGGCTCACCTTCGTCCCGCTATTGATGCGGGAACGGACGCCGATCACCGAGTGATCAATCGTGGCATTGGAGATAATGCACCCATCGGAGACGATCGATTGCTTGATTGTAGCCCCGTTGATCTTGCTGGCGGGGAGAAAGCGGGCGTGGGTATAGATCGGCGCCGCCGTGTCAAAGAAGGAGAACGGCGGGAGCGGGTTGGTCAGCGCAAGGTTCGATTCGAAGAAGGCGCGGATCGTCCCGATATCCTCCCAATACCCTTCAAAAATGTACGACTGCACGTTGCGCGACTCGATCAGGCGCGGGATGATGTGCTTGCCGAAGTCGACCAGATCGTTATCGAGCGCTTCAACGAGCGTCTCACGATTGAAGACGTAAATCCCCATCGACGCCTGATAAAGCTCCTCCCCCGGCTGGCGACCCAGCTCTGAGAGCAGAGGAGGGGGGATCTTCAGCGGGTCGAGCGCATCGTCCTTCGGTTTCTCCACAAACCGGGTGATCCGGCGTTCGTCATCACTCTCCATGATGCCGAAGTCGGAAGCCGTCGTGCGCGGCACCGGGGTCGTGGCAATCGTCAGATCAGCCCCTCCTTCAATATGCTGGCTGAGCAGATCGCGGAAATCCATCCGGTAGAGCTGATCACCGCTTAAAATGAGGTAGTACTGGTAAGGGCGGCTTAGAAAATCGCGCAGGTTCTGGCGCACCGCATCGGCCGTCCCCTGATACCAGTGGGAGCCCGAGGGGGTCTGTTGCGCAGCGCGGATCTCCACAAAGGAACGCGAGAAGCGGTCGAAATTATAAGCGCTGCCGATGTGCCGATGGAGTGAGGCGCTGTTGAACTGCGTGAGCACGTAGATCTGGCGCAGATCGGAATTGAGGCAGTTGGAGATCGGAATATCGACGATGCGATACTTCCCCCCGAGAGGGACCGCTGGTTTGGATCGGTCTTTGGTAAGCGGGAAAAGGCGGGTTCCCGCGCCGCCGCCCATGATAATGGCGAGTGTTGATTGCGTGGCTGACGATAATAAAGAAAATTTGATAGCGCTCATATTGCCCTTGCAAGGTCTTCCCGGTGCGTTTCATCCTGCCGTGGTTGGCGCGGGTTGTCAGCACTCAAAAACAACTATTTATGTGCGGAATCATTGGATACATCGGATCATCGCAAGCAACGCCGGTTTTGCTCGACGGCCTCAGACGGCTCGAATATCGCGGCTACGACTCCTCGGGCGTCGCCGTGCTCGGAGCCGACGGCACCGTGACGACGCGCAAGTGTCAGGGGCGGATCGCCAACCTCGCCGCGCTGCTTGCCGAAAAGCCTGCCGACGGCTCGCAAGGGATCTCGCACACCCGCTGGGCGACGCACGGCGGGGTGACCGATGCCAACGCCCACCCTCATAACGACCAGAGCGGTCGCCTCGCCCTCGTCCACAACGGGGTGATCGAGAATTACCGCGCTTTGAAGGACGACCTGCAAGCGCGCGGACATACCTTTGCTTCGGAGACCGACTCGGAAGTCCTCGCTCATCTCATTGGGGAGAAATTTGATGCCGCTGCGGAGGACCTCCCCGTGCGCGATCGCCTTCTGGATGCCTTGCGGCGTTCCTTGCGCGAGGTGACCGGTACTTATGGGATCGCCCTGATGCACGAAGCGCTCCCCGGTGTCATTATCGGTGCGCGGCGCGGCAGCCCGCTCGTCCTCGGGATCGGCAAGGGGGAGCACTTCCTCGCCAGCGACGTCAGCGCCATGGTCGCCCACACGCGGGAGGCGGTCTACCTCAACGATTACGACATCGTCATCGCCGAGCGCGACCGCTTCGAGTTGACCTCGCTGGCCGGGGGGAACAACGGTTTTGAGATCAGCACCGTCGATTTCAGCGAGGCCGACACAGGCAAAAACGGTTTCCCCCACTACATGCTCAAGGAGATCTTTGAGCAGCCCGAGAGCATCCGTGACGCCATGCGGGGTCGCCTTTCGCGCACCGACGCCGCGCCAAAACTTGGTGGTCTCAACATGACGCCCAAGGAGTTGCGCGATGTCGAGCGGATCGTCCTGACCGGGTGCGGCACAGCGGCACACGCCGGGATGGTCGGGGAGTACCTGCTCGAATCGCTCGCCCATATCCCGACGGAAGTCGAGTTCGCCAGCGAGTTGCGTTATCGCAATATGCCGATGAACAAAGACACGATCGTTCTGGCGATCAGCCAGAGTGGCGAGACCGCCGACACCCTCGCCGCCCTGCGCGAGTGCCAGCGCAAGGGCCACCGCTCACTGGCGATCTGTAACAACGTCGCCAGCACCATCGGGCGGGAGAGCGATGGCGGCGTCTACATGCACGCCGGGCCGGAGATCGGCGTCGCGGCGACCAAGTCGTTCACTTCACAGGTGACGATCCTCACCCTCTTGAGCATCCTCCTCGGGCGGATGCGCCACCTCTCCACGCTCGAAGGGATCGCCATGCTTGAGGAACTCGAAGCGATCCCCGACAAGGTCGCCACGATCCTGCAACAGAGCGATGCCATCCGCGCCATTGCCCACAAGTACGCCGATGCCAAAGCGATGATGTTTCTTGGCCGTCAGTACAACTACCCCGTGGCGCTGGAAGGGGCGCTCAAGATGAAGGAGATCAGCTACATCCACGCCGAGGGTCATCCGAGCGCCGAACTCAAACACGGCGTCATTGCGCTGATCAGCCCGGAGTTGCCCTCCGTCTTCATCGCGCCGGACGACTCGGTGTTTGAGAAAAACCTCTCCAACATCGAGGAGGTCAAGGCCCGTAAAGGCCCGGTCATCGCGATCGGCACGGAGGGGAACAAGGAACTCGCCCGCGTGGCTGACGATGTCATTTATATCCCCGATTGCCCCGACTACCTCTCGCCTCTGCTGACGGTCATCCCGCTCCAACTCCTCTCCTACCACTTCGCCGCCGCCCTCGGCTGTGACATTGATAAGCCCCGGAATCTGGCCAAGAGCGTCACGGTGGAGTAGGGGGGTGGAATGAAGGTTGTTGAAACGCTTCTTCCCGTCATCCTTCTGATTCTCCTCGGCTTCGGGCTGGGGCGGATTCGTTTTTTGAGTGAGGAGGCGATTGGGCATCTCACCCGGCTGGTTTTCTGGATCGCCCTCCCGGCGCTAGTGATCCGCAGCACGGCCCATGTCCGTACGCCGATCGGGCAGGTGCTCGGGCCGCTCGGCATCGCCATCGGGGCGACCTTGCTGATTCTCGGCTTGGCGCTTCTCATTGCAAAGTGGCGCCGTTCGCCGCCGCCGGTCGCAGCCAGCATGGCGCAAAGTGCGTTCCGGGGAAATCTCGCCTTTGTCGGGTTGCCGATCATTGCCTATTCCCTCGCCGATCTTCCGGCTGATGAGAAGAACGCGGCGGTCGCCATCGCCGTGATGATCTTGGGGCCGATGATGGTGCTTTACAACATCCTCGCCATCGTCGTGCTGCTCGGGTGCCAGAAGCGCAGTGGTCTGGAAGGGGTACGTCTCATCGGGCGTGCGCTGGCGACCAATCCGATCATCCTCGGTTCACTACTGGGCATGTTCCTCTCTTGGCAGGCGGTGGCTCTCCCACTTTTTGTCGACCGGTTTCTCGAATCGCTCGCGGGAGTGACGGTGCCACTGGCGCTGATTAGCATCGGCGCATCTTTCACCACCCTGAGCCTGCACGGGCGACGGACAGCCCTCTGGATTGCTGTCGCGCTCAAGGTCATCGGAACCCCTCTGATCGTCTGGATTTTGTGCCGTTCGCTAGGCTACACCGGGATTGAGGAACGAATCCTTCTGATTTTCGCCGCCGCTCCAACCGCTGCCGCTTCCTACATTATGAGCCGTCAAATGGGGGCCGATGCCGAACTGGCCGCGACGACGATCGCCCTCTCCTCCGCCTTCTGCATGGGACCGCTGGCGGTGATCATCTGGTTGACGTAAAACTCGTCGCCGTCATCTCTTCGAGCGCCAGCCGGAGCGCTTCCACGCACCGCGCCAGTTCCTCCTCCGTGATGCAATAGGGGGGCATCAGCACGATCGTGTCGCGGACCGGTCGAGTGATCAGGCCGTACTTCCACGCCGCGCGGCAGAGGCGATTGCCCCGCTGTTCCTGCCACGGGAAAGAGGTCCCATCGGCTTGGACAATCTCAAAAGCGGCGATCATCCCGAGTTGACGCACGTTGCGGACGTGAGGATACCCCTGCAAACGCTCCAGTTCCCGCCCGAGCACGGCGGCGGAACCTTGGAGCCGTTCCAACACCCGCTCTTCCCGGAAAATCGCCAGCGAAGCCAGCCCGAGCGCACACCCCAACTGGTTGCCGGTGTAGGTGTGGCCATAGAAAAAACTTTTCAACTCCTCGTACCGTCCAAGAAAGGCTTCATAAACCGCCTCGCTGGTCAAGGTCGCCGCCAGAGGGAAGTACCCTCCGCTAATCCCCTTGGCCAGTGCCACGAAATCGGGCGTCACCCCCTCCTGTTCGCTGGCGAACATCGTCCCCGTGCGGCCAAATCCGGTCATCACTTCATCCGCAATCAGATGAACCCCATGCCGGTCACACCACTCCCGCAACGCCCGGAGCATCCCCGGGGGCCAGAAGTGCATCCCCGCCGCCCCCTGCACCAGCGGTTCGATCACCACTGCCGCCACCTGCTGCGGCTCAATCGGCTCGCCTTCTCCGGCGCATCGCGCTTCGAGTTCCTCCAGCGACGCCACATGGTCGACCGGAAATTGATACCCTGCGAAACGCTCGTGAAACGTGTTGATCCCGCCGAGGCTGCTCGCCCCCATCGTGTCGCCGTGATACGCCCCGGTAAACGCGATGAAACGCCGCCGCTCTTCCTCGCCGCGATGTTGGCGGTATTGGATCGCCATTTTGAGCGCCGCCTCCATCGCCGTGCTCCCGTTGTCGGAATAGAAGACCCGCGTCAGCTTTGGCCCCAGCGCCTCGGGCCGGTCCCAGAGAGCAATCAACTCCCGCGCCAGTTCGATCGCAGGCGGGTTGGTGTAGCCGAGGAAGGAGGTGTGAGCAATCTTGCCGATCTGTTCGTGCAACGCCGCATCGAGCCGGGGATGCCGGTGGCCGTGGAGATTGGCCCAGATTGAAGAATTCCCATCGAGGTATTCGCGCCCCTCGCTGTCGCGCAACGTCGCGCCCCGTCCCTCCACCAGCACGAGCGCCTCCTGAGCGCACCAGTCGCGCATCTGCGTGAACGGGTGCCAGAGGTGGCGGTGATCAAGCTCCTGCCAGCGTCGGGTCGCCTCGTTCATGCGTCGTCGTCGGTCGGCCCTTCGCTACGGGAGGGCTCCCACGTGCCGCCCCGGGCGGTGATCATCTTTTCGATCAGCTTCACATCCTCCACGGCGGCGCGGCGGCGCTGATATTTGCGGAAGAGGATATCGCGCAGTTCGATGAGATCATCGAGGAGCGGCGGTTCGTGATAGGTCCACTCCTCCTCATGGCGGAGCTTGCTCTGGAGTCGCCAGGCCCCGCCGAATTTCACGGCGCGTACCTCGCGTTTCTCCCCTTCGGGGGTGCGTTCTGTCCAAACGTGCTTGTTGTGCATGAAAAAAATTGCGGTCGAAACGATTCCGACAGAAACTTCGCCCACTTTGAAGGATTTTGGCAAAATCATTTTCTATCTCGTTGCGACGGTGATCCTCGGCGCGCTTCTCGCCCCCCCGCTTTACTGGGGGGCGCAGTGGCTCAATACGATCGATACCTCCAACTGGCCCGCTTCCCTCCCGTTTCTCGAAGATTTCCGGCGCTTCCAGCCGTGGCTTGCTGAACTCCCGTTCCGCAAGTTCTTCCACCGGGGGCTGCTCGTCGCCGCGATCGTCCTCCTCTGGCCGACGGCCCGCTGGCTCTCGCTGCCGGGGATTGCCGCGCTCGGTCTGCGCCCGAACCCGCGCCGCTGGAGCGATCTGACCTTCGGCTTTGCCGCCTCCTTCCTCCTGATGGTCGGGTTGGCGATTTTGCTCCTCCAACTCGATATTTATAAAATGCGCGACCCGATCCGCTGGGCGGAACTCGGGAAGGTGAGCGTCTCCGCGGTCGTCGTTTCCTTGTTGGAAGAGGGGCTTTTCCGTGGAGCGATCCTCGGGATGCTCGTGCGTTCCATGGCGTGGCGGCCCGCGCTTTTCTGGGTCTCGGCCCTCTACTCAATCCTCCATTTTCTCAAACCGCAGCAACATCTCCCGCCTGATCATGTCGTCAACTGGCTCTCAGGCTTCGCCATGATCCCCGGTGCCTTCGGGCAATTTCAGGAACCGTGGCTGGTTCTCGGCGGTTTTGTAACCCTTTTTCTGGTCGGCTGGATCGTCGGCTGGGCTCGGCTGAAAACCGGCTCGCTCTGGATGGCGATCGGACTGCACGCCGGTTGGATCTTCGGCACGATGGGGTATTCCAAAGTCGCCCGTCGCCGCATTAAAGATACCCTCCCGTGGTTCGGGGAGAATCTCTCAATCGGCATCGGCTCGGTCATCATGGTGCTCCTTACCGGGGCGCTAGTCTGGTGGTGGATCAACTATCGGCGCAAGGAGCCGCCCCTCCCGCTGGCATGATCGGGGTGGCCGGTCGGTGCGTGGAAGCGGCCCGCACGCTCCTCCATCTTTTTTACCCGCCGCACTGCTTCTCCTGCCATGCTCCCACCGGCGACGGCCGCCAACACCTTTGCGCCACCTGTTTGCAGCGAGCGCCGCGCCTCTCCGGTACGCCGTGCACCCAATGCGGAGCCGCTTTCGCTGGCGTCATCGCCGGGGAAGGGTTCCGCTGCCCTGCTTGCCGCGCTTCACCCCCGGCCTTTGATGCCGCTATTGCCTCCCGCCGTTTTGACGGCGTCGTGCGTGAGGCAATCCATGCCTTTAAGTACGAACGCCGCTTTCACCTCCGCTACCCCTTGGCCGCATGGCTTCTGGAAGGGTGGGGGAGCGTGGCGGGGAAGCTCCCTTTTGACGCGGTCGTCCCGGTACCGCTTCATCCCGCCCGGGAGCGCGATCGCGGTTTTAATCAGGCGGAAGTTCTCGCCTCTTTCCTTAGCCAAGAGAGCGACCTCCCGCTCCTGACCCCCTTGCGGCGAACCCGTTACACCCCCTCTCAAACCGACCTCGGGCGGGAGGAACGCATGGAAAACTTGCGTAATGCCTTCGATTTGGAGCAGAGTGCCAATGTGCGCGAGCTTCATCTCATCCTTGTTGACGATGTGTTGACCACCGGGTCGACCGTCAACGCCGCAGCCAAATGCCTCCGAAAAGGCGGGGCTGCGTCGGTCACCGTGATGACCGTCGCCCGCAGCTAAATCTACTCTTTCTTTTCCAATGGGCATCTTCCAGCGACCGGTCTTCACCTCCAAAAGCAAAAAGAAAATCGAAATCCCGCAGGGGCTTTGGGAGAAATGCCCTGCCTGCGGCGAGGTGATCCACAGCTTTGAACTCAACGAAAATTTGCGCGTCTGCCCCAAGTGCGATCACCATTTCGGCATCGGCGCGCACGAACGGCTCAGGCTCCTGCTCGACCCCGACTCGTTCACCGAGCATGACGCCGGGATGCTTTCGGTCGACATCCTCCAATTCAAGGGGATGGCCGCCTACTCCGAACGACTCAAAACCTATCAGGAAAAAACCGGCCTCAATGAAGCGTTCGTCGGCGGGCTGGGCCGTCTTAAAGGGCGTAAAGTCGCCGTCGGCGTCATGGATTTCCAGTTCCTTGCGGCGACGATGGGGTCGGTCGTCGGCGAAAAGATCACCCGTCTGGTTGAAACCGCCACGCGGGAACGCTGCGGGCTGATCCTTTTCTCCGCCTCGGGCGGTGCACGGATGTATGAGGGGATGTTCAGCCTCCTGCAAATGGCCAAGACCTGCGGTGCCCTCGCCCTTCACAGCAAGGCAAAGCTCCCATACCTTTCGGTCATGACCCACCCGACCACCGGCGGCGTGAGCGCCAGCTTCGCCACCGTTGGCGACATCAATCTGGCCGAGCCTAAGGCGATGGTCGGCTTTGCCGGTCCCCGCGTCATCCGGGAGACGACCCATCAGGATCTCCCGCCTAATTTCCAGACCGCGGAATTTCTCAAGGATCACGGGTTGATTGATCTCATTGTCCACCGCAAGAAGATGCGCTCAACCCTCTCCAACCTTCTCGGCTACCTCCTCCCGGAGTAGCCCCGTTTTTGTGAACTACCAGGAAGCCGTCGCGTGGCTCTATTCCACGCAGGAGGTCGGGATCAAGCTCGGTCTGGAGAGCGTGCGCACCGTTTTGCGGGCGCTCGAACTCGATGACCTCCTCGCGCCGCGTTCCGGCGGACCGATCCTCTTTCACATCGCAGGGACCAACGGGAAAGGGTCGGTCTGCGCCATGCTCGACGCCCTTTGCCGCGAGGCTGGCTACACGACCGGCCTCTTCACCTCGCCGCATCTGGTCACCTACCGGGAACGTCTTCGCCTCAACGGCCGGATGATCCCGGAGGAGGAGGTCGCCACGCTCCTCAACCGCATCCGCACCCTCGTCGAAGCGCGGGGGATGACGCCGACGTTTTTTGAAATCACCACCGCTCTCGCGCTCGCTTGGTTCCGGCAATCGGGCGCAGAGGTGATGATCCTCGAAACCGGTCTCGGTGGTCGGCTTGATTCGACGAACGCCGTCACCCCCAATGTCTCGATCCTGACGCCGATCAGCCTCGACCATCATCAATACCTTGGCGACACGCTGAGCGCCATTGCTGCTGAGAAGGCGGGGATCATCAAGCCGCGCTGTCCGGTCGTGAGTGCGCGTCAGCCTGCTGCCGCCGCTGCCGTCATTGTCGAGACCAGCCAACGCCTCGCCGCCCCGCTCTCATGGTCGCTGGAGCCGGTCGACTTCCCAGTCGCCCTTGCCGGGAGTCACCAGAAGCTCAACGCCTCCCTTGCCCTCGCGGCGCTGGCGGCTGCCGGGGTGGAGCTTGATCGGGCAGCGCAGGAAAGGGCCTTCTCTGTCGTCTCATGGCCGGGGCGTTTCCAGCGGATCGCCGGTGAGCCGGAGATTATCCTCGATGGCGCTCACAATGAAGCCGCCGCGGAACGTCTTGTCACTACGTGGCGTGAAACCTTCGGCGATGAGCAGCCGGTGATCCTCTTTGGCGCCTTGGCGGATAAAGATATCGCCGCCATCTGCCGCAGTTTCGCCCCGTTGGGGGATGATTTTGTGATCACCCCGGTGCGCAATCTCCGCTCGTGCGAACCGGCGGCTCTCGCTGCGACGCTCGCCTCGGTGCATCCGCAAGTTCGTTGCACCACGGCTACTTCTTTTGAAGAAGCGCTCGCCGCCGCACAGACGATGGCAGCAGCAAGCGGGCGGCGGATCGTGATCACCGGCTCCTTCTTCCTGATCGGGCAGGCGCTTGCCTATCTCGACGGAGAACCGTTGGAACAGGTCAGTTCCCAGTAGCCGTCCGCTGCGCCACCCAGCCGTGGATCAACCCGGTCTGAAAGGCGCGGAGCGGTTGGGAAAAACCATTGGCTGCCAGCAACGCCTCGACCTTTTCTGGCGGCCAGAGCGCCACGTCGCGCTCGTAAGCGGCGCGGAACTTCTCAATCTGTTCCGGGTCGACCTTTGCTGTCTTCAACAATCGTAGCCAGAGCGCCAACGCCTCCGGGTAGAGGGGAGAAGCGGTGTCAAAAGCAAGATCCGCACTCACCAGCCGCCCCCCGGGGCGCAGCCGTTCCGCGATCGCCTTGAAATACGCCCCCCGCCGCTCTGGCGAGAGGATGAAGTGGGAGACAAGGATCGAAGTCGCTGCCTCAAATCCGCCCTCTCCGGGGAGCGACTCCACGTAGCCGTGGAAAAACTCGCACCGCCCTTCGAGTTGATGCTCCGCGATGCGCCGTCGGCAAACCTCCAGCATCGGCCCAGACGGTTCCACCGCGACGAAACGCGCCTTCGGGAAACGCTCTGCCAAAAACAGAATCTCCAAGCCAGTCCCCGCCCCGACGCAAAGGATGCGCCCCTCTTCGAGCGGCAGATCGGAAAAACCCGCCAGCGTCAGAAGATGGAGCGTCTCCCGGAGAGGAGCCATCCGGGTGAAACTTTCGTCGTAGCGGGCGGCGTGCGCCTCGTCAAAGAGTTCAGATGGATCGCGCTGATTCATGATGGTGATCAGGAGAGAAGATCTTCATGGAGCAATTCGGAAACGACGCTGGAGGCGGCCCAACCACCCTGCGCACACGCGGAGAGGACGGTTTGCCACCGGGTCATGTTATCACCTGCCGCATAAACGCCGGGAACGCTTGTTTCGTTCTTTTCAGTAACCTGATAGAGACCATCCTCCCCCTTTCGGCAGCCGAGTTGTTCGCCGATCTTCGATTTCGTTTCCATCGGTGGAATGCGGGCAGCGAAAAGCGCGCGACGCGGAATCTCGCGCCCATCTTGCAGCACCACCGCCTTGAGCACCTCCCCGTCATGGAGCAGACGGGCGATCGGCGTCTCCTCCACCGCGATCCCTTTGCAGAGCAGTGCATCGCGCCCCTCTGGCGGGAGCGTCGAGGGACCGTTGGTGAAGACGATCAGATCACGGGTCAACCCGCTACAGAGCGTCGCCATGTGAAGTGTCATGTTGTCATTGGCCACGACGCCGAGCGGCGAATCGCGCACTTCAAACCCGTGGCAATACGGGCAGTGCAACACTACCTTGCCCCAAAGTTCCTGAAACCCGGAGATCTCGGGAAGCCGGTCGATGATTCCGTCAGCCAGAATCACCTTGCGGAAGGTGGCTTGTTCGCCGGAGGAGAAGGTTGCGAGGAAGCGCCCCGGCGCCTGTCGCTCGACCGTGGCTACTGAGGTTTCGACGACCCCGATGGTCTCGTACGTTGCAAGATCTTTGCGTGCTTCCTCCCGCCACTTTGCCGGATGGAGCCCGTCCCGGCTCGGGAAATTATTGAGGTGAACCGAAGGCGCATTACGGGGGCGGCGATCGTCACAGACCAACGCCGAGCGAAGCATTCTCCCCAAAGCGAGAGCGGCGCTTAAACCGGCCGGGCCACCTCCAATGATCAGGACATCATAGCTTTCTTTCATCTTGTTATCTTTATTAACGGCAGGAGCCACTGAAGCCGCTATCAAAAGGCGGGTCGCAGCGGCGAGGCCACCGGTCGCGAGAGCGGCCAGCCGCAGGTATTGACGACGGCTGATACCGCATTCTCCCTCAAAATCAAACGCAAATCAATTGCGTTTTAGAGCCGAAATCGCTGCCGCCCGATCGGCTTTGCCAAACACCGCCGTTCCGGCTACCAGAATGTTGGCTCCTGCCTCAATACAGAGCTTTGCCTCCGGTTCATAAACCCCGCCGTCGACCTCGATATGGTAGCGGAATCCGTTGGCTGCGCGGATCGCCGCTGCCGCGCGTACTTTCTCCAGCATTTCCGGCTGAAACGCCTGTCCACCAAATCCCGGCTCAACCGTCATCACCAAGAGCAGGTCGATCGAATCCAGGTACGGCTCCACGGCTTCAAAAGGAGTTCCGGGCCGTAGCGATAATCCCGCCTTCACCCCTGCCGCGCGAATCCGTCGCAGCGTCTCGGCGACATCGTGATCGGACTCCAAGTGCACGGTAAGATTGTGGGCATGGGGCAGGAAGCGCTCCAGATAATGATCCGGGCGCGTGATCATGAGATGGATGTCGCTCGGGATCGAAACCGCCTTGGCTGCCATCGCACAGAACGCCGGGCCAAACGAGATATTGTCGACGAAATGCCCATCCATGACGTCGAGGTGAAGCCAGTCGGCCCCGGCAGCCTCCACCGCACGACATTCGTCAACCAGATGGCCAAAATCAGCAGCGAGAACGGAAGGGGCGATCAAAACAGGGTTGGCACTCATAAAATAAAGCAATTCAGTCGTCGAAAATCGGGGACGCCCTACAGTGGCATCGCCACCGGGCGATGCTGAGCGGCTTCAGCGATACGGTAAGCCACCACGAAATGCAAGCTCTGGCACAGGGGATGAGCTATCGCGTGGAAAAGTTGGGGTTGATGGCTGGAGGGCTTTCTTTACACTCTACACCCGCAATGAAAAATCACGTTCTGATTCTGGGTGGGAGCCGCTTCTTAGGGCGCGAGATCGCGCAAGCTTTTCTGCACAACGGCGATGCGGTCTCTATCATGAATCGCGGCCATCGCGCCCCGCTCGGGGGAGTTGATGAAGTTCTGACCTGCGATAAGGACGATCGCGCCGCTTTTGAAAAAGTGCTGTTGCGGCGGCGCTGGGATGTCGTGGTCGATACCATCCTCCACGATGAAGACCTCGCCTTTGTCATCAAAACCGTCGGTTCCGGCATCGGGCATTTCATCCATACCGGCTCACTTGGCGTCTACGGAAAAGCGACGCGACTCCCCGCTACTGAGGATCTTCCGTTGAAGGAGGGGAGCGACGAGGGCGACGTGGTTTTCGACAACAAGCTGCGACAGGATCAGGTCCTCATCCGTGCGTTTCAGGAGAACGCCTTCCCGGCTACTCTCCTGCGCCAATCCTATATCTACGGGGCAGGGGATATCCCGCTGGAAGGATGGGGCGGACGTTCGCTCGCCTTTTTTAAGATGCTCTTAAAAGGAGAGCCGATCGCTCTTCCGGGGGATGGACGTGCTTTGCTCCACCCCGGCCATGTACACGATCTCGCCCGTGCCTTTGTCCAAGCCGCGCAACATCCCCACTCCATCGGGCAGATTTACAACGTAGCCGGGCCGGGGGCGGTCATGATGCGGGATTATCTCGGGTTGATCGCGCGTCTGCTCGGCGTGGAGCCCCGTTTTGAATGGGGCTCCGTCCCGGAGGTCATCGCCCGACATGGCGAACACCTCAACGAGCGAGGCTTGCGCTTTAGCTGCCAGCATATGTGCGCCTCAACGCTCAAGGCCAAGGAACAACTCAACTGGTCACCCCGGATTTCGCTTGAGAGGGGGTTGCAGGAGAACCTCGACTGGTTGCGTCAGCAGCTCTAAAACGCATCAAAAAGGGCGCGCCCCGGGAAAAAGGACGCGCCCCTTGGATTAGCGTAACGCCTTAGCGCAGGAACGCTTCGTGCAGACCGCCGTCAACCGTGATCACCTGTCCGGTCGTCTTGCTCAGACGCTGGGAGATGAGCAGGAAGAACGCTTCGGCCTGATCCGCCGGGGTGATCGGAGAGCGGGTCAACGTCCGGTCAGCGTAGAACTGCGCGAGCTTCTGCGTGAGCGACTCGGTCGGTTCCTCCTGATCGTACGGGATCTGGTACTTGGCGAGGCTGGCGATGACCCGTTCGCGCGGGAACATGGCGCTCCCTTGCACGACGGTTGCCGGGGCGACGCCATTGACGCGAACGAGCGGGGAGAGCTCCATCGCCAACTCGCGTACGAGGTGGTTCGCCGCTGCTTTGGAGACATCGTAGGCGACGCTTCCCTTTTTCGCGACGACCGCGTTGGCGCTGGTGGTGAGGACCAGTTGACCGTTAAGCCCCTGTTCCTTCCAGATCGCGTGCGCTTCGGTGGCGACGAGGTAGCTCCCGGTGACGTTGATGGCGAAAGTAAGCGCCCATTTGTCATCGGGGATGAATCCCTTCGTATCCGGCGGGACAAAGATCCCCGCTGTCACTGCCACGGAATCGAACCCGCCATAAGCGAGCGCAATCTGCCCGAAAAGCGCACGGAGGCTCTCGCGATCGGTGATGTTGGCGCTAAGCCCAATCGCCGGGCCGCAGTTGGAGAGCCCGGTTCCGGCGACGCCGATGCCAAGGCCGTAGCGGTCGGTGATCTCCTTGGCGGTCGCCTCGGCGGCTTCGCGGTTGAGATCGACGCAAACGAGGTGCGCCCCTTCGCGTGAGAGACGGTGGGCGACTTCCCGCCCGATCCCGCTCCCGGCGCCGATGACGACGACGACCTGCCGCGCGAGTTCCTTCTCCGCCGGCATCCGCTGGAGCTTCGCTTCTTCCAGCAGCCAATATTCAATATCAAACGCCTCCTGCTGTGGTAGCGCGATGTATTCGTCGATCGCCTCTGCCCCGCGCATCACTTCGACCGCGCAGTTGTAGAACTCCGCCGTCACGCGCGATTCGCTCTTGTCCTTACCCCACGCAATCAGGCCGAGGCCGGGGATGAGGATCACCGTCGGGTTGGGATCGCGCATCGCCGGGGAGTTCTCGTGGCGGCAGCGCTGGTAGTACGCGGCGTAATCTTCGCGGTAAGCGACGAGGGCGGTGGAGAGCGCGCTCTTAAGGCTGTCGAGATCGCCACTCTGCGGGTTCCAGTCGACGTAAAGCGGCTTGATCTTGGTCCGCAGGAAGTGGTCGGGGCAACTGGTGCCGAGTTCGGCCAGCCGCGCGGCATCGTTGGAATTGATGAAGCGGAGCATCTTCTCGTTCTCCTCGACGGTGCCGATGAAGCGCTTGTAACGCGACACCCGCCCGCGCAACCAAGGGAGGATTTCGGAGAGAACGGTGCGGCGCTGCTCCTCGGGGAGCGTCTCGTACTTCTGCCCGCCAAAGGCAGCGGCATCGCCCCCCTTGGCTTCGTAGCGTGCTTCGATAAATTGTGCCGCCTTCTCGATAAACTCCAGCGTGCGCAGGTAGCACTGCTGATCATCATCATCCCACGAGATGAAGCCGTGCTGGCCCATCATGATCGCCTTGACCCCGGGGGTGGCCTTCTCGATCTCCTGCATGGCGAGGCCAAGCTCAAACCCGGGGCGCATCCACGGGACGTACGCCATTTCCCCGCCAAAGATCTCCTTGGTCAGTTCCTCGCAACGGCGGCTCGCGGCGATGGCGATGATTGCGTTCGGGTGCATGTGGTCGACATGCTTGCCGCTCAGGAAGCTGTGGAGCGGCGTGTCGATCGAGGAGGGGCGGGGGTTGAGGTTAAAGGTGGCGTGCGTGTAGTAGCCGACCATGTCGTCTTCGGCCTGCGATTTGAGCCCCTTGTCGCTGCGGGCGGCGTAGAGGCTTTGGAGCGCCTTGAGCTTGCCCTGATAGAGAGAGGAGAAGTTGGCACGGGTGCTCGTGCGCAGATCGCCACCCGAGCCTTTGACCCAGAGGACTTCGACCGGCTCGCCGGCAAGCGGGTCGCGCTCCTCGATTTTGGAGGAGGTGTTGCCGCCGCCGGTGTTGGTGATGCGTTGATCGCTGCCGAGGAGGTTGGAACGGTAGACGAGGCGGGCGACCGGATCGAGCGTCGCGGCGTGGGCTTCGTCCCAGAGGTAGTTGACGTGTTGGAAGTCAGGCATAGGAAGTCGGGATAATCAGTGGATCAGGCTTTCAGGGTGAGGAAACGGTCGTAGGCCGCTTCCCAGAGCGGGGCGTCCGCCGGTTCGTAGCTCTCGGGGGAGAAAGAGTCGCGCACGGTCTGGCGCAGCGCAGCGAGGGAGGGGATCGCCCCGAGCGCCATCGCCTGAATGAGCACGTTGCCAATCGCCGTCGCCTCGACCGGCCCGGCCAGCACCGGGACGCCGGTGGCGTTGGCGGCGAGTTGGTTGAGGAGCCGGTTGCGCGTGCCGCCGCCGACGATATGGAGCGTACGGATCGGTCGTCCGGTCAACCGGGTGATCAGGGCGAGGTTCTCGCGGTAAAGAAGCGCAAGGCTTTCGAGGATGGCGCGGACATAAGCCCCCGGACTCTCCGGGAGTGGCTGGCCGGTCTCGCGGCAGAAAGCGTCGATCTTCTGCGGCATCTCATCAGGCTTGAGAAAGCGGAGATCACCCGGGTCGATGAGCGAGCGGAGCGGTTCAGCCTCCTGCGCAAGCTGGGTGAGCGTCGCGTAATCGTACTCCTGCCCTTGGGCGGCCCATGCCCGGCGGCACTCCTGCAAGATCCAGAGTCCGGCGGTGTTTTTGAGGAAGCGGGTCGTCCCGGCGATCCCGGCTTCGTTGGTAAAGTTGGCAGCGGCGACCTCGTCGTTGATCAGCGGCTCGGGGAGTTCCACGCCAAGGAGCGACCATGTGCCGGAACTCAGGTAAGCCCAATCCTCCCCGCTGGCCGGGACAGCGGCGACGGCACACCCGGTATCGTGCGAACAGGTGGCGACCACTTTGGTCTCCTCCCAGTTACAACCGCCCTGGGGGAGAGTCGCCTTGAGCGACGGCTCCAGCGGCCCCAGCACCGTGGCCGAAGGGACGATCGGCGGGAAAAGCGCTTCCCGAAGCCCCGCCTTGGCGATGAGCGGGCGCGCCCAGTTGCGCGTCTTGGGGTTATAGATCTGCGTGGTGCTCGCGAGGCTCTCCTCCGCTTTGGCGACGCCGGAGAAGAGGTAGTTGACGTAATCGCCAATGTTGAGGAAACGCTCGGCGGCGGAGAGAAGGGCCGGGGCATTCTGCGCATCGTCCAGAAGCTGGTAGAGCGTGTTGATGCTCATGAACTGGATGCCGGTTTCGGCAAAAATCTCCTGCTGGCCGATCTGTTCCAGAGCCGTTGCATAAGTGGCATCGGTGCGGGCATCGCGGTAATGATGCGGGAGCGAGAGGAGCGGCGCATCGTGCCGGAAGAGGACATAATCCACCCCCCACGAATCGACGCTGATCCCCTCCGGGCGCACCTCTGCCGGAAGCTTTGCCAAGCCGGTGAGGAGTTCTTCGTAAATGCGGACGATGTTCCAGCGTAGCGAACCGAAGAGACGGACCGGACCGGTCGGGAAACGGTGGATCTCCTCAAGTTCAAGGCGGCCATCGTGTAAAGTTCCGAGCATGACGCGGCCGCTTTCCGCGCCGAGGTCACAAGCGATATAGGTCTTTTTCATAGAGAGGGGAGGAGGCGTTCGGGGATTCCGGCAGCCGTGAGCAAATCAGCCTCTGCGTCACAGAGGAGGTGGTCGATCCGATCCCAAGGGCCGAGGAAAACCGCCGCCGTACGGGCGAGCTTGGTCTGGTCGATACAAAAGAGGACGTTCGTGGCCCGTTCGATCACCCGTTGTTGAAAAGCGACGACATCGGCCTGCGAGTTCCAGACCCCCCCGCCGTCCATCGCCTCCGCGCCGAGGAACGCCGTGTCGATCCGGTAATGGGAGAGCCCCGCTTTGGCTGCCTTCCCGGCGAGGACCGACTGGCGCGGCAGGAGTTCCCCCCCGGGGAGGTGGACACGCAATCCCTCCCCGGCAGCGAGGCGTTCGGCAATCGGGAGGTTGTTGGTGATGATCTCCAGCGGCCGGATCGGGCTGGCAAGGAGCGCCTCCGCTACGGCGTAAAGGGTGCTCCCGGCGTCGAGGAAGACGCTCTGTTCCGGTTGAAGAAAGGCGAGCGCTTTAGCGGCAATCTGCGCCTTCGCCCCGGCCTCGCGCTGGCGACGTTCCTGAAAGGAGGCAAAGCGCTGGTTATATTCCGCGAGCGCCCCGCCGTAGGTCCGCACGACATGCCGCCCCTTTTCGAGCGCGGCAAGATCGCGCCGGGCTGTCGCCTCGGAAATGCCGAAATCGCGACAGATCTGCTGGAGGGAGACATGCCCGTGCTGCTGCATCCAAGCGGCAATTTTCTCCCGCCGGGCTTTGACCAGATGCAAGGGAACCTTCATCGAATGCCGCAGACCGTCTCACTTTTTTATGATCGAAGTCAATCATAAAAAAAGTGCTATAAATCGCTGTCAGGAGCTGTAACGTTGTGCTACAAGCGAGGTTAGATGCGTTTCAAAGCACTTTTCTCCCCCGTTCGGCATGGAGCCTTGGCCAGTGCCGTTCTCGCCGCTACCTTTTCACCGGTTTCACCTTGGATCGCCCCTCCCTTGCAGGCGGCGGAGGCCAAGGCCGACATCCCCTCCGCGATCACCTATGAGCTGATCGACACCTATAGCGTTGAACGGCTCAACAAGATCCTCACGACGGAACTCAAGGCGTTCACCAGCTTTGAAGTCTCCTACCCGGAGGCGAAGTACCCGGTTCGGCTTTATCGCGTCACGTATCCTTCCGTCATCCCCGAGCAGAACAACCGCCCGACGACCGCCTCCGGCCTGCTCGCCATCCCGGAGACCGGCGGGAAAAGCTTCCCGGTCCTCTCTTACCAGCACGGGACGGTCTTTTCTAAAACCGAAGTCCCGTCCCATCCCGAGGAGTCGGATGAAACACGCCTCGCCGTCGCCCAGTTCGCAGGGCAGGGGTATATCGTCATCGGGGCGGATTACTTTGGCAAAGGGATCTCGACGGAGACCGATAGCTACCTCGTGCGTCTTTCTACCCAACAGGCATGCCTCGACCACCTCAACGCCGCCCACGCCATTAGTGGAAAGCTCGGAGCAGAGTGGGGCCCGCTCTTTCTGCTCGGCTGGTCGCAGGGGGGATGGGTCACCCAGCAATTCCTCAACAAGCTTGAGAGCCTCTCCATCCCGGTCAAAGCAGCCGCTACGGCGAGCGGTCCGATGGATATGTACGCGCTCATTAACGGTTGGATTCACGCCCCCGCAGCGAACACCGCCCCATGGGTCGCAGGCGTGATCTCCCTTCAGGTCAACTCGTACGAGCGTTATTACGGCAGACCCGGTCTGGCGCAATCGCTGATTAAACCGGAGTATTTCACCGGAGCGCAGGAGATCTACCTCAACAAAAAAGGATGGACCGAAGGGAGCAAAGGTTTCCCGGAAAAGCTGGCCGATTTCTTTACGGAGGAAGCCAAAGCGGCCAGTTCCGTCGGCACCGACTGGTATTGGCAGAAGCTCAAGGAAGATTCGCTCAACCGTTGGCGGACCGTCACTCCCGTGCAAGTCTACTACGGAAGCGAGGATGAGGTCATCCCGGCCTATATCGCAGCCCTCCCGGTAGCGTTCCAAAAAAGCGTTGGCGGCGCGGAGACCACCGGGATCGAGGTCGAAAAGGCCAACCATCGCGGGACGTACGTCTACGCACTGGCCAATGCCAAGAAGTGGTTCGACTCCCTGATCGAAGGGAAGGAGTAGCGCAGCCGCGTCAGGAAAGAGAGGCAACCCATCACGATGAGGGTTGCCTCCTCTCTCTTTCCAATTCGATCTCAATCCCTTCCGGGTAGAGTCGCGGAAAATAGTATCCGACAAGCTTGGTTGGAAATCCGATCTCCAGAGCGCTACCTCTCCCTTGCGAGGTGAGTAAACCCTCTTTTAACAGATCACCAATGATTCGGCGGGCGGTTCGTTCCGGCTTTTGAAGGAGATGCGTGGCTTCACCCCGGCTGAGGCGACCACGAAGAAAAACATCCCGCAGTAAGAAAGGGATCTGCGAAGCAGACTTCGTTTCAGTCACCCAACGTTGCGTCGCGAAAAGAATCCGCTCCTGAATGGCGTCAAGATCGAGCAACCTGGTCATGAACTCAACCTGATCGAGGGCGCTCTCAAGGAAAAAACGGCAAAAGGCCGATAGCCCCCGGTCAGAAAGGTTGCCTCGTCCATCAAGATCCCCCCGGCGGGAAGCATCAGCCCCAGCAAGGGCGGCCATGTATTCGTTCTTCCGGCGGGCAAGTCCGCGAGAGACCATCCAGAGTTTGTGACCATCCACTTGAGCGCGAATAAGGAAGGCGTGCGTGGCCAAACGGGCCACTCTACCGTTACCGTCAAGGAAGGGATGAATCCATAGCAGACGATGGTGCGAGGCGGCCGCTGCTATAATCCGGTCGAGAGGATCAAGGCGTTCCAAAGTGTACCCTTCCCGGAAGCGGTTCATGAAATACGGAAGACTTGGGAAGGTAGGGGGGAGGTGATGCCCGACTTCAACTTCCCCGCTTCGCCACTCCCCCGGAATCACCTGATCTTTCCCGCCATTTCGCGTGGTGACCCACTGGAAGGTTTCCGGCAGTCTTTGATAGAATTCCCGATGAATCGAGTTGATGAACTCAGGCGCACCGACCTCGGTGCCGGGATCGCGATTCAAGCGCTCTTCAACGAGAAGTTGGACAGCAATATGTGCCTTGCTCTCCAACTGAAGAGCGCGGAGAGCAGGATCAGACGAGTAGTCCTCGCGGAGGGCGCGTTCAATGGCCAAAGGGTGAGTGTGATGCCCCTCGATGAGATTGGAATAATAGCAGTTCATCGAACGCAATAGTTCGATCACCCGCCCCCGGGTTACGGGATGGAGCGCTCCCCCAAGCTGCGCTGAGCGATGGAGCAATGTTGCGGCAAGCTCCCGAAGTTCCCCTCGTTCCAAGGTGGGGAGCAGCGGTTCCAGCGCTGAGGGATGGTGGTATAATTCCCGTCTCATCGTTGATCTCCGACCTCAAAGATGGCCGATCCTATGGCCGGTGTCAACGTAGGAGAATCGGGCATTTGATGTCGCGATTTGGCCGGTCGTCTGGCCGTTGATGCCGAGATTCTTTACGATCACCCTCCAAAAGCCTGTTTCGTCAGTTTTTCAGACGGATTCGTTCTCAAAGGGTTGAGCGCGATGGCTCCTATTCTTAGGAGAGAGGGATGAAAATTCTAACCCGAATTTCCCTCGCTGTACTGATGACCGGACTGGGCGGGAGCCTTTTAGCCCAAGGGGATCAGTTTCCGACCGTCTCCTACCTCAGCCTTCGGCAAGATGTGCTCATTGAAGCTGATCTCTGGAGAGAGACGCCCGAGATCCTTTCGGCCAATTATGGATTCGAAGGGATTATCGGTATTCCGCAGGGGGAATCGTGGGTGCTGGCTGCCGGGGGGACATGGATCGAGATGCCGACCGAGCTGATCGATACGGCGAGCTACCGTTCTTTTACCTCTGCGGCAACACCGATTGGCATCGCTGCCAATTATGGCTACCCGGTTTATCAAGTCGATGCGATGCCGATTGTGTTCAGTTGGCCAGTGTTGCCGAGCACCGTCGACGCCAGCGACTTCCGCATCCACCTCAACACGGGTGAAATCGTCACGCCGCTCGTCGCCTCCATCTACCCCAATTACGAGTACAACGAGCGAAACACGGTGGTCGTGTTTGGGGAATTCGGCAACCGACTCCCCAAAGATGATCCCAACGCCGTCTATATCGTCCGAACGGAGATCGTCGCCGATGCCACCCCGCTCATGCTGGTCGGCAAAGAGGGGCCAGTCAGTATCGTCGGGCAGGAGAAGGAGAGTTCCCACCCCTATTACGATAACGGCCCCAGTCTGGTCGGAGCCAAGCTTAACCACTTTAGTACCAAGGGAGAAGGTGGGCCAGCCCTCGTACCCGGGCCTTTTCCTAATGACGGGGAGGCGCTCTATGGCGCGGACGCGCAGTTCCGCCTTCGGATTCTGACGACGGGCGGGTTTTCGGAAAATGGCGTTAGCTCCGTGCTTCCCAATGAATTTGAGAAATTCTTCCGCCTCCACCTCTCCGATGGCGAAGTCTCCCACCTCCTGACGGAAACCGGCGTGGAGTATCGCTTCTCCATGGGAAGCATCACGATTGTCGGCCTTGCGGACCTTGGGCTGGCCGAAGCTCTCGACCCTTACAACCTGGCTTACGACGAGGATCACGACAACTACATCGACATCATCCTCAAAGGAGACGAAGCGGCGATGCGGCTCATTACTCACATCGAAATCCCGGCAGGCGATGGGTATTTCCCCTTCTACAACCCCGGCGGACCGGGGAACAACCCGCAGGATGGGGTCCTCTACACCTTGCCCGGGCCGCAGGTGCTCCAGCCGGTGATGATGGCGCTTGATGATCCGATGACCGTCACCTACGCCCCCGTGCCGGAGCCTTCGACGCTGGCGCTTTGGGGTGGGGGAGTCGTGCTCTGGCTTTTGGTCCGGCGGCGGCCTCGCGTTTGAGCTAAGGAAACACTTTTTCTGCCTTGGTATTGCCCGAGAATGCTGCTTATCATCCGCGCACCTTATGAAAATCGTTGTCGCATATTCGGGCGGACTTGATACCTCCGTCCTTCTTCAGTGGCTCAAGCAGACCTATCAGGCGGAAGTGATCGCCTTCTGTGCCGATGTCGGGCAGGAGGAGGAACTCGTCGGCCTGGAGGAGAAGGCGCTGCGGACCGGAGCCAGCAAGTGTTATATCGACGATTTGCAGGAGGAGTTTGCCCGCGACTTCATCTTCCCGATGATTCAGGCCGGGGCGATCTATGAAGGGCAATACTTTCTGGGCACCAGCATCGCCCGCCCGCTCATCGCCAAGCGGATGGTCGAGATCGCCAATGCGGAAGGCGCACACGCCGTCGCCCACGGCGCCACCGGCAAGGGGAACGATCAGGTCCGCTTCGAGCTGACCGCCGCCGCCCTCGCCCCCGGGCTGGAAGTGATCGCCCCGTGGCGGCAGGAACGCTTCCGCGAACAATTCCCGGGCCGCGCGGAGATGATCGCCTTCGCCGCAGAGAACGACATCCCCGTCGCTGCTTCGGCCAAGAAGTCGTACTCGATGGATCGCAACCTCCTCCACATCAGCTTTGAGAGCGGCATTCTCGAAGACCCATGGTTTGACGCCAGTGCGCCGGAGGTTGCCGATATGTATGTCCTCTCCGTCTCGCCGGAGGACGCCCCCAATGAAGCGCAATACGTCGACCTCGTCTTTGAGAAGGGAAACTGCGTCGCGCTGGGAGGGGAGGGGATCGCTGAAATCCTCACCTCGCTCAACTACACCGGTTCGCTCACACCAAACGCCGAAGGAGCAATCGCTCTCTCGCCGCTTTGGGTGATGCGCGTGCTCAATAAACTGGGCGGACGCAACGGCATTGGCCGCGTCGATCTGGTGGAAAACCGCTTTGTCGGCATGAAGAGCCGTGGCGTTTATGAGACCCCGGGCGGTGCGATCCTCCATTACGGACATCGGCAGGTCGAATCGCTCACCATGGACCGTGAAGTGATGCACTTGCGCGATAGCCTGATCCCGAAATACTCGGAACTGGTTTATTACGGCTTCTGGTTCTCCCCGGAGCGTGAGGCGTTGCAGGCCCTCGTCACCGAGTCGCAGAAGAACGTCTCCGGCACGGTCCGCCTCAAGCTTTACAAGGGGAACATCATCACGGCAGGGCGCAAGAGTGCGCTCAGCCTCTACAACCCCGAGATCGCCACGATGGAGGCCGATCCGACCCAAGCCTACAATCAGTCCGACGCCACCGGGTTTATCAACCTCAACGCGCTGCGCCTCAAAGTCGCCGCTCGCGTGCAGGGGCGTAGCTGATCGAAGAAATAACGAGCGCCATCCGGGAGTCCCCTCGATTTCCCGGATGGCGATTTCATGAAAACGAAAATACCGGCTCGTACCGGTTATCCGTTTTCAGCGAAGCTCTCGTTACGCAGATATTCCGCGACTACCAGCGGCAGATGGCCTTTGAGCCATTCGGCCATGCGATGTTCGTCTTCGAGGATCTGTTCGGCGAGGTGAACCACCTGCTGGTTGCCGGTCTGGCTACCAGCCGCCTTCAACGCCTCGTAACAGGCGATCTCGAAATGCTCCATGGCGTAGGCCGAGAGGAGGTCTTTAATCGGCTCATCCTTGGCCAGTTTGGTCCCCAACCCTTTGAGCCCCTCCACCGCTTTAGCGAGGCCGGTCTTGAAGGTTGAGGCATCCGCCCCGAGGCTTTCGAGGCATTCGTGGACCATCTCTGCGTGACGCTGCGTTTCGGCAAGGTGGATCTCCGCTTGTCGATGAAGCGCCGGGCCGAGCGCATCGGAATCTGCCAGTTTTCTTAGCGACGTTTCCAGCCCGCGCTCCATGGCGTAGGCATCGCGCAGCCAGTCGAGTAATTCATCTTGGGTACTCATAAGCTTTTCTTTAAACCATGACGGGGAACCCTCACGGTTTGGATGCCGCTGCTGCTACCAATCAGGCTTTAACCTAGTAGGGCATTGATCCGCTTCGTTCCCAAGCCTCGCATCGACTCGTGCACTTCGGCACCGGCGGCCACCAGTAACTCCACCACGCGCAGGTAGTTCGCCTCGCGCTCCTCTTCTGTCAGCACGCCTCCCTCCTTCATTCGGGCGTTCGATTCCTGACAATGCCGGGAGCCGTAAACAGCCGTGCTCAAAGGGGTGCCGCCGTAGCTGTTTTTTGCTTCGAGGTCAGGGTGGTAGCGCAGGCAGAGTTCCACCATTTCGGGATGCCCCATCCAAGCGGCCCAATGCAGCGGCAAAAGCCCTCCATCCTCAACGCTCAGAGGCACTCCCGCATCGAGGAGCAGTTTCGCCATCGCGACCCGATTCTCCCGAGCTGCAAGGGAAAGCACCTTCTTATCTTCGGGTGAGAGCATCGAAATCAACGTCGGGCTTTCCGTCAGGCAGCGCTGCATTCCCTCCAGATCTTCCACTGCGCAAGCTGAAAGGAAGCAATCCACCGGGGTCAAAGCGGTCTCGGCACCGCTCTGCGCAAGAAAAGCGGCGATCTCCGGTCGCCCGAAGCGGCTTGCCATCCGGTAGGGAGTCATTCCCTTGGCATCGGCGACATTGACATCGGCCCCATGTTCCACCATCAGACGGATCACCTCAAGGCTCCGGCCACGGAGGATCGCGTGGTGAAGCGTCGTGCCGCGCGGGCCATGCGTGACATTCGGGTTCGCTCCATTTTTGAGAAATAAGCGGGTCCCCTCCGGGTTCTCGAAGTCGAGTTGACGGCACAGGCAGTAGTCTTTGGCCGGTTGAGAAACGCCGTATTCGAAGAGCAACCTCATACAAGCAAGGTCACTGAACTCCGCCGTGTGATAGACCGTCTCGTTCCCGCGATCCTCCGGGGTGCCGTCATTCGGATCGGCCCCGGCCTTGAGAAGAAGCTCCGTCAACCCCGCATGGTTGGCGACCCCGCTTGCGCCGTAGAGCGCGCTCTCCCGAGGGTTTCCCCATTCCTCTTTGCCGACGAAAGCGGTATTGGGATCGGCTCCAAGCTCCAGAAGAAGACGGGCGATACTGACAAAACGCTCCCCATGCCCTCGCCGACTCTCCTGTTCAAGAAACCCTGAAAAACAGACGTAGAGGATCGGCTCCCACTCTTTGGCCCCTCCTTTGCTGACGGCCAGTTCCGGCTTCGCCTTTAGGCAACGTTCGACCACCTCGAAATCCCCCGTGACACAGGCACAGTAAAGATCGCTTGTCGAAAGCGCGGGGCGAAGGGCCAGCATCTCACGTGCTTTCTCAAAGTCCCCTCCCGCACCACTCCAGAGCGCTGCGCACAGAAAAGCGTGTGGGTCGCCTGAAGCATTCACCGCCGCAATCTGATTTTGCATCGCTCTCCAACTCGGGAACTGATGCTCGCGGGCTAAGACCCACTGTGCGTCGTGCAGTTTGAGAGCCATCCCTTCCGAAAAACGGGGATGATAGCTCTTGAAACGCAGGAGGGCATCAGGCTCACCACCCTTTGCCTCCCGAAGCAGTTCCTTGGCCTGACGCTTGTACTGCGCCAGATCGGGGCGTACCGACAATTCTTTGGACATAAAACCTCCATTGCAAATGGCCTGCGGTTCGCAAAACAGGCAGCAACAAAGGTTGAAACCGCATGGATCAAAAGCAGGTGGACACTGTCCTTTCCGCGAACCCGGATGCGCCCTGAGCGCGACGAAATCCTACCAGTGATCGCGCTCCCGTCAAGCCTCTGGGCGACGGGGTTTCAACTCTCCTTTTCAAGGTGAGTCGTGAAGCGGTGGCATCGGATGCCGTACCGCCAGCCCGAGCGCCGCCAGCGCCAAAACGGCGGCGGAAGCGATCGAAGCGCCCACGCCCCAGAGCGACCCGAGCGAGCCGAAAATCAACCCGCTCGCCGCGACTCCGCCCGTGGCACAAATGGAGTAGTAAGAGTAAACCCGCCCGGCGAATTCCGGAGCACTCGCCATTCGCACGCGCACGTTATGGTTGAGCGCAATCAAGGTGAGGGAAAACCCCTGTACCCCGAGTAACACCCCGAGGAGCACCGGGCTCTCCCCAAAAGCAATACCGAGCAGGACGATCAACGAAAGTGACATCCCGATCCGTGTCGTGCGTCGGATTCCGAAACGGCGGGCGAGGGAGTGAGTACTCAGCGCGGCGATCATCGCCCCGGCCCCGAAGCAGGCGGAGAGGAAGCCGAACTCCCTCCCGCCCAGCCCGAAGCGTTCCCGGATAAGAAGCGGCAGCAGCGAGATCACTGAATACCCCGCCGTTACCGCAAGGAGATGCCGGATTAACAAAAGGGCGAGAAGGCGCTGAGTGAGAAGGTAACAGAACCCTTCCCGTAGCGCTCGCAAAAGGGCAGGGGAGTCACCGGCAGGGCGTTGCCGCCTCTCCTCGCGCCAGCGCCATGCCACGATCAAGGTTCCCAGAAAAGAGAGCGCATTGAGGAAAAAGACCATCGCCGTTCCCATCGCCGCTATCACGATCCCGCCGAGCGCGGGGCCAAGGGTACGCGCCAGATTGACGCTGATCGATCCGAGCGACACCGCTTGGGCGAGTTGCGCCTTAGGGACGAGATCCTGCACCAGCGTCTGCCAGCAGTTGAGGTTGAAAGCGTTCGCCAGCCCGAGCAACCCAACCAGCGCCAGAAGCCCCACCGGGGAGAGCCAGCCACTCCAAACGCAGAGGGCGAGCACGGCGGAAAGGGTCATCAGGCTCCCTTGAGTGATCAGCAAAAGAGTGCGGCGGCTGGTAATATCGGTCACCGCCCCGGCCAAGGGGGAAAGGAGGAGCACCGGCCCATTGGACATCAGCGCCACCATCCCGAGAAGAAAAGGGGAGGAACTCAGTAGCGTCATCTGCCATCCAGCCCCGGCATTGTACATATGCGAGCCGATATTGGAAACGACCGAGGCGATCCAGAAGGAGCGGAAAAGCGTCAAACGCAGCGGCGAAACCGACGCAGGCACCGGAGCGGGAGCAGGCATTGTTTTCAACGCTTTCGCCACCTTCTTAAAGCGGAACAAGGAACCGTTAACACCCCTCCATTCCTACTCCGCCCCGACGGGAAAGAGTTACTGAAAAAAGATCTCTTTGCTTATAACCAAACGGAATATTTCCCCTTGCTTTGGTCAAAGTAAACCCGGAAGATCATCGGCATGACGCTGGCGCAACTCAAAGCGGTTTGTGAAGTGGTCACCTGCGGCTCAGTGTCGCTGGCGGCACGCAAGCTTTACTTGAGCCAACCGGCCGTGACCAAGCAGATTCGGGTGTTGGAGGAGGGGCTTGGAGTGACCCTTTTTGAGCGCTCCGGCAAACGTCTCCTGCCAACACCGGCGTTGCACGCGCTTCTGCCGCAGATCGAAAAACTGGTACGCGGGATGGAGGGCCTGCGGGAGGCGATTCCAGCCGGGGCATCGCGCCGTCGTGAGGAGGAGATCAACGGGACGATCTGCATCGGCAGCGGGCTGGTCCTCTCACAGACGATCATGCCAAAGGTGATCGCCGCCTGTCGTCGCCGTTTCCCGAATTTGCAGGTGATCCTGCTTGAAGCCGCGATCAGGGAGCAGATCATTCGGATGCGCCGGGGGGAGTTTCGGATCGCCTTCGGTTCCGATTACATCTCACAAGCTAACGTCGGGTTTACCCCGCTTCTGGAGGACGAGCTGGTCCTGATCGCCCCGGAGAACCATCCGCTGGCCGAGGGGAGGGGGCGATTGGCGCTGACGGAGGTCGTCCGTCACGATTCATGGATCACGCACTATTTCGCGGGAGGAGCGGAAGCGATTTTACGCCGGGCTGGGGTTCCGCGCCGCTTGCTCTTGAGCAATAACCCGGTGGGAGCACGGACCACCAACACCGGAACGATGATCGCCATGGTTTCCGCCGGACTCGGCATCTGCGTGGTGCCACGGTATCTGGTACGACTGGTCGGTGGGCAACATTTGGTCATGCGTGAACTCGATCCGCCATTGCCGGTCAGTTACGGCTACTACCAACTGGCCGACGTTGCCCTCAACCCGGCGGAGTTGGCTTTTCTCGAAGTCATGCGCGAGACCTTCAAGCATTGGCATGACGCCACCAAGGCGGAAGAAACCGGCATCGCAGGATCTTAAACCCGGAACCTCATTTCCCGGGGAAATAGGCCTCCCGACGGCACCGAAAGGCCGATCGGGGAAAGTGGAGGCAGCAGCGCCCTTAAACTGACTTCGACGGGGTTCTTTGACACGTCAATTTAACATGAGATATATACTCATGTTCGGCAAGTAACGTGAATGTTGGTAAGGGAGTCAACGGGATTGGGCTTATTGTGTCATAAGCCGCATTTGCATTCAACCATTTCAGCCTATCGGCATATTCATGGCAATGATGATAAAGGCGTCTCCAGTCTTCCTCCATACGCGAGACCGGCGCGATCTTTAGCAAAAGCTCAAGCGTTTTGGTGAAATGCTGGAGCAGCTGCTTGATGGGGATGGCTGGCGAAGGCGCGCATTTGCCCGTGGTGGGCTTTTGGGGCAGGCGGGAGGGTTGGGGGAGGGAAGGGGCTTCGGAGCCGTCAGGGAGGCCCCCGGAGTTACCCACAAACCGGTAGCTCTGGCTTGCCGCCAGCGCCCGAGCTAGCCCCGTTGGGGCTCGGGCTGCCGCTACCTTGGCCCTGCCGGGCCCATTTGTGGATAACTCCTCACGTTTTGGTGAGAGGGGAGGGTTTCCTGTTTCTTGGGGTGGGGTGAGCGGTTTCGACCTGCCAGCGTCAGAGACGCCGACAGGCCGCAACCCCGAAAGGTTTGCCCCCGATCCGTTGACCTCCGAGCGGTCTAAGCCGGAGCCGGATCGGGAGCAGGGAGGGAGATTTGCCGTCAGGCCGCTGTCAGCGGCGCAATCGTCGCAGCCGGTTCTTCCGGTGCCGTTTCGTGGATCTGTCGACGGAGTTTGATCAGGAAGAGGTTCCAGTACGCGAGCGCTTCTTCCTCTGTCTCCGGCAAGGTGGACATCGGACAGCGGATCGCGTCGAGTTCCGATCCGATCATGTTGAGGAGTTCGTCCCGGATGGCCGGGTGTTCTTGAGCCAGGTCGATTTTGATCATTTTTCGGGTTGTTTTTGGGTTGGGTTGACCGTGCCTTCTTGCGTGGCGCAGGAGGCCCGGAAGAGGGCTGAAGAGGGGTTGAAGAGGTTTCCGAATCGGAGCCGTTTTGCGGGCCGGTATGCGGCGCGTGCGGGGCGGAATGTTCAGATATGCCAAGATTGACAAGCCGGGCGCCGGACCCCGAGGGGACGCTCGCGCGTCCCCCCGGAGTCGCCGCCGGGCTGAGTCGACCGGTTTGCTTGTCTGCCGAATCTGCCGCCGCCGTGCCGTCTTTTTCGACCCGATCAACGGCCCGATCGGCGGCATGGAGGGCGGGGCGGGGAAAGTGGAAGGAGGCGAGGCTCCAGCCCGACTCCGATAACATCATACAACACGTCAATTTAACATGAGATATATTGTATGATGTTATAAGTAATGCGTTCTGGTGGAAGGTTTTGCACCATTGTGAATAACTTGTGGAAAAGCCGGAGTATCCGCAAACATCTCTCGTGAGGGGTTTTGCGTCTTCCCTTGGTTTTCCCTCGTAAAACGGCGATTTTCGTAGGTGTGAACAAAGGGTGTGATCGCTGTGAATGACTTCGGTTTGACCCGTGGATAAGGTGGCGTTTTCCGGTCGAAAATGGGCTGTTTTGGGGATAAACAAGCCGGACAATGGTCCTTCTTCCAGCAATCAAGGCCACGGTGATGCGCAATAGAATCAGCCGGGGCTCTCTCAAGACTGCCGGCGGCTCTGCCTCCGCCGCGCTTCCTTCCTTCGATGGCGTATTATACTACGGCAATTTAATACACCAAAGCACCCCACCCCGGGTGTATTACAATGAACTTCCCGACCTCTTTCCCTACTCCATCAGGAGCGATTCGATCTCACTGATCGTCAACCCTTCCATGAGCGGTTGTTCGTCGTTTTCGATCGTGGCGTCGATCACCTCCCGCTTCTTGCGTTGAAGGGCGAGGATTTTCTCCTCCACGGTGTCGCGCGTGATCAGTTTGTAGGAGGTCACGACCTTCTTTTGCCCGATCCGGTGCGCACGGTCGGTCGCCTGCGCCTCCACGGCCGGGTTCCACCATGGGTCAAAATGGATGACCGTATCGGCCGCCGTGAGGTTCAAGCCGACGCCGCCCGCTTTGAGGCTGATCAGGAAGAGCGGCACCTCGCCACTCTGAAACCGGTCGACCTGTGCGGAGCGATCTTTACTCTGCCCGTCAAGGTAGCAGTAGTCGGTCCCATCCCGGTCGAATTCCTCGCGCAGCAGCGTGAGCATCGAAACAAACTGGCTAAAGACCAGCACGCGATGGCCTCCGTCAATCGCCTCCTGCACCAGCTCAAGAAACAGCTCCATCTTGCCTGAGAGAGGCGGTTTCTCCCCTTCCCGTTCCAGCAGCCGCAGATCGCACGCCGCCTGTCGCAGCCGCAGCAGCGCCGTGAGCATGATCATCTGTCCCCCACCCTTGTTCCGGCTGCGCGCTTCCTCGACCTTGGCGCGGGCTCCGGCGAGGAGGGCGGCGTAAACCTCCCGCTGCTGGCTGTTGAGTTCACAATAAGCGACCTGTTCGAGCTTATCGGGAAGATCGGTGGCGACCTCCTGCTTACGCCGTCGCAACAGGAAGGGGCGCAACCGCCGCGAAAGCCGTTCAAGCGCCTCCTTGGAGCGATGTTGGCCGATGGGGACTTCGTAGCGGTGTTTGAAGTCGTCGCGATCGCCGAGGTAACCGGGCATCACAAAGTGCATCAGCGACCAGACATCGCGCACCGAGTTCTCCACCGGCGTCCCGGTTAAGATGAACTTGCGAGCGGCCCGCAACAGCGTCGCCGCCTGGGCATTCTGGGTATCAGGGTTTTTGATATGTTGGGCTTCATCAAGCACGACCGTTGAGAAATCAAACGCGCGATAACGCTCGGCATCTCGTCGCAAAAGCGGGTAACTGGTCAGGACAATGTCCGCCTGCGGCACCTGCTCAAAGAGCGCCTTTCGCTTCGGCCCTTCGATAACCAGAAGTTTGCGTTCCGGCGTAAAGCGTTGCGCCTCGCGCTGCCAGTTAAAGAGGAGCGAAGAGGGGCAAACCACCAGTGCGGGACCGGGTTGGCTGCGCAGGAACGCAAGTGCCTGTAATGTCTTCCCCAAGCCCATGTCATCAGCGAGAATCCCCCCCAGCCCATTCTCTGCGAGGAAGTGGAGCCACGAAACCCCCTCCTTCTGATAAGGACGCAAGACCCCTTCGAGATCCCCGAGTTCCACCGCCTCAGGCCGCTCGGCCCCCCGTTGACGTTGCGCCCAATGGCGCCATGAAGTGGGGGCTTTCAGCTCGAAACCGGCTTCCGCCACGCTCGCTTCGAGGTAACCGGCGTGCGCGTGGCCGATACGGTAAAGCCCGGGGCGGGCTTGCTCCGGGTTGCAATCGCGCAGGACACTCTGAAAATCATCGAGCAGATCGGAGCTGAAGACGGCGACTTTTCCATTGCGCAACCGCACATGGTTCTGCCCCATTTTCAGGAAACGCTGCACATCAGCCGGGGAGAAACGCTCGCCACCGCTGCTGGAGAGATCGAGCCCGACATCGAACCATTGTTCGCCGGAACTGGTGATCTCAATGCGCGGGGTGATCCGCTCGATCCCCCGGGTGACGTTGCTGAAACGCTGCCCGAGCGTCACCTCCCACTCCCGCTGCAAGGCCGGGTACCCTTCGCCAAAGAAGGCAAGGATCTGCCGCTCCCCCTTGAGGATGAATTCCCCACGGGAATCAGGGCCGCTAAAGCCATAGCCGATCAGCCGGGAGAGCGCCTCGCGCTCCGCTTCGAGATGGCGACAAAGGAGACGCTTGGGGTCAGCGGGGTCAGGGATCGCCCAGTTCTCCTTCACATTGGTTAGCCCGATCGTGACGACGCTACGGGAATAGACCCGCTGGAGCCGCGCGGTGAGATGGTTGAGCGAGCCTTCGAGCAGGAGGGAGAAATGCCCCGCCTCCGGGACAAGCTGCGGGCCTTCCCCGGCAGCGGCGTCGCCAGTGATTTCAAAGAAACTGCGCAAACGCGGCAATTCATTGGTAATGAATCCGGGAGCCTGCTCCACCGGGAGCATGATATCCTTCTTTAGCAGGTCAAAATAGACCGCCGGGAGGCCGGGGCTCACCTGCGAGAAGATCGCCCCCTGCGCCGCCCAGACCTTTTGAGTACCGATCAGCAGCCGCGTATCCCCCGGCCAGAGGAGATGGAGAAGCAAGCGCCCAAGGGGATCACTCTTGGCCTCCAACTGCGGAATGAGCGGTTTAGTGGAAAAATGAAGTGGCTGTCCCCGCCCGAGGGTCACACGGGGGTGGCCCCGCAACCCCTCGAAAAGCTCCAGCGCTTGCTCCTTGTTGAGCGCCAGCATCCCCCCGCCCAGCGCGGAAGGGTCAATCCCTCGCAACGCCGCCGTCAACCGGAGGTCGGCAGGTGAACAGCGGTAGGTCGTCTTAGGGTCGAGCGTGCTCATGAGCACGCGGCGTCCACTCCGCTCCGCCTCGACCCCGACGGTGATCTGCCCCCGTTCCCACGCTTCGAGCAGACGCGGCGGCAGGACGACGTTGAGCTTGAGCGCCGGCCCTGCTGTCCCTTCGGGCGTCACGCTCTCATCGACAAAAAACGGACCACTCTCCGGCTTGGGCGGCGGTTCTACGGCAGCCTTCGCAGCAGCAGCGGCACGATTGGCCGTCGGGGAGAGCGACTTCCCGGCCCGCAGTTGCAACACGCCGAGCCCCACGGCGACGGAGTGCTCACAGATTGCCCCGTCCATCCGCGAAAGGCGGCAGGTACAGAGATTCTCCACATCACTGCGAGAGAGGATCTTTAACCCCGCGCGCAACTCCCGGTCCCCCTCACGCACCAATCCTTTGAGGATCGGCGGTTGATAGGCTGCACTGATGACTTTGCCCGTTTCGAGAAGGGCGCGGGCGTGTTTGGCGATTTTCCACCCTCCGGCATCGGAGAGGAGGCGGTCGGTCAATTCAACGGACATGGAAGAATCAAGGTTACCGGGTCGACCTCCGGTTTTGCGAGGAGGAAAAACGGCGATTTCTCCCTGTTCAACCCTCCCTGCTCCGGGCTATCCTCCCCACAGGAGACCTTCTACCTCTTATGAAAATTGTAGCCATCGCCAACCAGAAAGGGGGCGTCGGGAAAACGACCACAGCCGTCAACCTCGCCACCGCGCTCGCGGCCCAAGGGGTACGCACGCTGCTGGTCGATCTCGATCCGCAGGCCAACGCCACCAGCGCCCTCGGGGTTGAGGAAGCTCAGGGGCGCAGTCTCTACGAAGCGCTGATCGGCCGTGCCCCAGCGATGGAGAAAGTCTTGCCAACCCGCTTTGAGCATCTCTCGCTCCTCCCCTCAGACCTCGATCTGGCGGGGGCGGAGATCGAAGTCGCCCGGCTTGATGATCACCTGCTGCGGCTCAAAGCAGCGCTGGAACCGATCCGTCAGGCCAACTGCTTTGAAGTGGTCCTACTCGATTGCCCCCCTTCCCTCGGCATTCTGATGACCAACGCTCTGGCGGCGGCAGACGGCATCCTCATCCCGATCCAATGTGAATACTTTGCTCTGGAAGGGTTGGGAAAAATCATCGGCGTCATCGACCAGATCCGCGCCGGGGGGATTAACCCTAAGCTCGAACTCGCCGGGATTGTCATGACGATGTACGATTCCCGCACCAATCTCAGCCAGCAGGTCGTGGCCGAAGTCCGCAAACATTTCGGGGAGAGCGTCTTCGCTACGATGATCCCTCGAAGCGTCCGCCTTGGAGAAGCGCCAAGCTTTGGCAAGCCGATCCTCGAATACGACCCCGCAAGCAGCGGAGCCAAGGCGTACGTCGCCCTTGCTAAAGAATGGATCGCCCATCAGTGAAAAAGATCTTTTATCAATGCCAGCGTTGCACGGCATGTTGTCGTTGGCCGGGGTTTGTCCGGATTTCCGAAAGTGATATTCCGGCCATGGCGGCGCATCTCGGCGTCAGTGAAGACGACTTCATCCAAAACTACACCCGGCTCCTCCCCCAGCGCAACGGCCTCTCGCTCATCGACAAACCCAACGGCGAGTGCTTCTTCCTCGAAGGGCACGACTGCCGTCTTCAGGCCGTCAAACCCAAGCAGTGCATCGGCTTCCCCAACACGTGGAACTTCCCCGGTTGGCAGGAGGTCTGCGAAGCGATCCCGATCGAGGTCGACGACCATACCCCCTACCCCCCTTCCCGCGCCTTATGAAACTGCCCGAAGGCGATTTTGACGCCTACATCTTCGACTGCGACGGAACTCTGGCCGATACGATGCCGCTCCATTACAAGGCATGGACACAGGCGCTCGCCGTTTACGGTGCGACCTTCCCGGAGGAGCTTTTCTACGAGTTCGGCGGCATCCCGACGGTGCGGATCGTCGAATTGCTTAACGAACGCTTCGGCTACACCATGCCCCCGGCACAGGCCGCTGCGGAGAAGGAAGAGCTTTTCATCACCCTCATCCCGCAGACCCAACCGATCACGACCATTGTCGAGATCGCCCGCCGTTTTCACGGGGTCAAGCCGATGGCAGTCGCCTCGGGCGGGCATCGCGCCATTGTGCAGCGGACGCTTGAAGCGCTCGGGATTCTCTCATGGTTTGACGCCATCATCGGCTCGGAGGATTACCTCCACGGTAAACCGGCTCCCGATCCGTACCTGCAAGCGGCGGCCCGCCTCGGGGTCGATCCCAAGCGCTGTCTCGCCTTTGAGGATACGCAGACCGGCGTCGCTTCCGCAGCGGCAGCCGGGATGGCGACGGTGCTCGTGCCCCGCCAGTAGTTTCCCCTTTTTCTGAAAAAACCCCCACCCCATATGAACCTTGAGCACCTCAAACAAGCCTGTAAGGGAAACGTCATCGTCGCCGGTGATGCCGATTTTACGACGGCCCTCCACCAGCCGCTCTGGAATCGCCTAATCCCGGAGCGTGCACCTGCGGTGATCGTTCAGGTGACCGATGAGGACGATGTGATTGCGGCGGTCCGTTTTGCCCGGGAGAACCGGCTCAAGGTCGTCGTCCGGGGTGGCGGTCACAACTGGTCCCAACCCTCCCTGCGGCATGGCGGGATGTTAATTGATCTGGGGCAACTCACCGGCGTTGTCTCCATTGATGAGGCAAACCTCAAGGCGGTCATTCGCCCGATCATCAGCAATCGTGACATCCAGAAGGCGCTCAATCCGAAAGGGTTGGCGTTCCCGAGCGGTCACTGCCCCCAAGTCAAAGCGAGTGGTTACTTCCTTGGCGGGGGGATGGCATGGAACCCCACCGTCTGGGGGACCGGGGCCGAGAACCTCGAAGCCGTCGAATTGGTGACCGCGCAGGGGGAACGGATCACCGCCAGCGAGCACGAGAACCGTGACTACTTCTGGGCGGTTCGCGGGGCGGGATCGGGTTTCTTTGGGATCGCTCTCCGTTATCACCTCAAACTCTATCCGCTGCCCAAGGCAATTTACGCCTACACGGCTTACTATGCGCTCGAAGAGGCTCCTGCCGTTGGCCGATGGCTGGGAGAGGCTGCGCCAACGATCGCCCCATGCGTGGAGTTAAGCCAGTTCATCGTTCAGGCTCCCCCGGAGTTGCAGGCGAAAGCCACGGCGAGCAACGGCTGGATCTGCATGGTGACCGGGACAGCTTTTGAGGAAACCACTGAGGCGGCTCTGGCTGCTCTCCGACCGCTCGATGAAGGCCCGCTCCAACCGCTGGGCCGTCTCGCGCCTGCACCGACCACCTTTGAGCAACTCTTCAATGCCTCCGGGGCACTCTGGCCCGAAGGGGCGCGATCGAAAGTCGAGGCGACCTTCTCCAACCATAACCCCGGGGAGATGATGGAGGCGATCCTCCCGCTCATCTCCAAAGCCCCCTCCCCGACCACCGTCTTTCTATTCACCATCTTCTGCGGCCCAAACGTCCCGGCGAAACCAAAAGGGATGGCGCTCTCCATGAGCGGGAAGGTTTACGGCGGGCCATGGACCACTTGGTGGGAGCCTGCCGGGGACGCCATCAATAGCGCTTGGCACGAGGAGATGATCACCACGTTGCGCCCGTATAACGTCGGTTATTATATTGGCGAGTCGGACACCGTGACCCGTCCCGCTACGGCGGTCGAGGCGTATGCGCCGGAAAACTGGCAGCGCCTCTGCGATCTGCGTGCGAAGTACGACCCGGAGGGGCTTTTCTTCCACAGCTTCGAAGGATACACTCCCGCTCCCCAATGAAATTCCCCCTCCTGTTCGCCTTGACGCTCCTCCCGTCGACTCTTGTAGCCCAGGAGAGCCCACCTCCCCCATCGGCGATCGCCGGGAATCCCGCCGCGCTCCAGACCGATCCCGGGACGGGGCAGCTCGGGCGTTGGCTCTCCATCCCGGAAGAGAGCGGGGTCCGACTCGGTGGGGTCTGGCTCGGTGATACCAATACGACCCTCTCCGGCGGAGTAGAAGCCGGGGAATGGAGCTTCAATCAACTTCTCATTCTCGGGGTAAATTTCGATGCGCAAAAGGCGTGGGGCTGGAAGGGAGCCTCCTTCGGGGTCCAGTTCCTTCAGTTTAACGGCGGAAGGGTCGACGGGCGCAACACCAACGAACTCGCCGGAAGCGTGCAGGGGTACAACAGCCTCCCCGGCCCGGCGCCGCTCGATCGCTCCCAGCTTTATCAGTTCTGGTATCGGCAAAGTTTTCTCGATGAACGGGTCGTGATCCGTATCGGCAAACAAGTGCCGACTTACGATTTCAACAACCTCGCCCGCCCGGTCGCCACGCAGGACGAAGGGTTGGCGATCCCCTCCGTGACCGGGTTGCTCTACACGCCGGTTTTTGTGAACCCGACCTTACTCGGAGCGATTGGCGGGTATTACAATTCGGTCTTTGGCGTGAGCCTCTCCGTAGCACCGACCCGCAACAGTTACCTCCGTTACGGCTGGTATGACGGGAACATCGCCCGTGGTGTGCAGACCGGTCTGCGCGGTCCGCAGTTCAACGGATACGCCTTCCATATCTGGGAAGGGGGGGTGGACTGGGTTCTAGCGGAGCATTACCCCGGCAATATCGGCACCGGCGCGTGGTACCAGAGCGGTGCCCTCGACGCAGCAGACGGTACGACCCAAAACGGTACGGCGGGGTATTACCTCTTCGGGAGCCAGCGGATCTGGAAGGAGCGCGATGGCGGCCCGGCTTCGCTCTCGGCGTTTTTCCACTTTGGCGTCAACGACGCTACGACCCTGCCGATGCAGCGCTCCTTCGGCGGCGGAGTGACTGCCTTTAGCGTGATCCCCGGACGCCCTGCCGATTCACTCGGGTTGGGCTTCTCACAGGCGACGATGAACCGCCGCCTTTTTAGCCGAAAAAGCGAATGGATGGTGCAAGGCTACTATCAGGCCCGTGTTTGCGACGGGGTCTTTTTCCAGCCCGGCATCACTTACATCCCAACCCCAGCCGGGGGTGACGATCTGAGTGGCGCTTGGACGCTCACCTTCCGCCTCGCGGTTTTGTTTTAAGCCGTCTTTTTCTGCTCGTTCTCGCGGAAGAGCGTTTCGATGACTTCCTGCAATGTCTCGAAATCGACCGGCTTGGTGACGTGACGGTCAAACCCGGCGGCGATGCTCCGTTCAACATCGTTATCCATCCCGAAACCGCTCAGCGCGATCGCCTTAAACCCGTCGTGCTGAATGTCGCGGTAGTGGCGGACGACGTCGCGCCCGGTCCCGTCCGGCAGGCCGATGTCGCTCACCAGCAGGTCGATCGGATGACGGTCACACGCCTTCGCCTCTTCGAGATTCACGGTCATCGTGACATCATGCCCCCGCCGTTTGAGGAGCCGGGCGAGCACAAACGCCGTCGGCTCATGGTCCTCGACCAGAAGGATGCGTAACCGCGATTGCCCCGGAGCTTTCGCCTCCGTCGCCGTCGATTCGGGCGCAGCACAGATTTTTGCCGGTTGGGCCTCCTCCTCGCGTACCGGGAGGGTGACCGTGAACGTCGCCCCTTTCCCATGCCCGTCGCTTTGGGCAGCGACCTTCCCACCATGGAGCGTGACGAGCGATTGCGTGATCGCCAACCCGAGCCCCAGCCCCCCGAAACGGCGCAACCCGGTATCTGCCGCCTGCTCAAAGGCGTTAAAGATCGTCGTGAGCATCTCCGGCGCGATTCCAATCCCATTATCGCGAACTTTGATGAGGATGCGGTTGCCGTCATTCTCCGTCGAGACACTGACGCGCCCCCCCGCCGGGGTAAATTTAATGGCATTGCCAATCAGGTTGAGAACCACCTGCTTCATCCGGGAGCGGTCGACATCAATAAATGGACAGGTCGCGCGCAGATCGGTCGTCAGCGAGATCTTCTTGAGATTGGCCTCGGTCAGCATCATTTCGACCACGGCGGAGAGAATATCGTGGAGATTGGCGAGGGAGCGTTCGAGGTGGAGCTTCCCTTTTTCAATCCGCGTCAGGTCGATGAGATCGTCAATGAGCCGGGCTTCAAGGGAGACATGCCTCCGGATCATCGTCGCATCGCGCCGGGCGGCGGCTGGGAGATCATCGCGGTTCTCCAGTGACTCTGCCAAGAGGAGGACCGGGGTAAGCGGCGTGCGCAATTCGTGGCTCAGGGCGGCGAGAAAGCGATCTTTGGCGTCATTGGCCGCTTCGGCCTGTTCCTTGGCAGAGCGCAGTTCAGTCACCGCCTTTTCGAGTTCCACCTCCCGCTCGCTCAAGCGTGAGAGCGTCCCCTCCGCGCTCCGGCGGTAGCGGCGGCTGGAGTGGACAGCATAGAGAATCCCTCCGCACAGCAGAAGATAGAGCACCAGAGATGAGCCAAACGGGAGTTCCATCAACGTCAATCCGATCAACAGCCCGGCAATGGCCGCAGCCATCCCCGGCCCTAACCCGCCGTAAAGAGCGGTGATCAATACGGCCAGAATGAGCGGGAGCAGCGGCGAGTGATTGTGAAACCACGTGCCGAACATCAGTTTAGCCACCCACGCCATGGCAATCGAGCCGAAGGCAAGAAAATAGCCGGTCAGGGAGGAGACGGAAAAGGAGGAGGAATGTTCCAACATTCTCCCTATAAAAAAAGCAGGGTCGCTCAGAAACGCCAGATGGGAGTTGCCGGTTTCGTAGGTAGGAGATTCCCTTACCTGTTAAACATCGTGTTATTCCGGCCTCTTCGCCCCGGGGAGTTGCTCCACGCGGCGGCGGATGAGAAGAGCATCCCGGAGCATCGCGGCGCTATCGTGGAGAATCCTGACGTGGGAGTCGGGCGAATTGATCCATTGCACCGGGAGTTCCGCCACTTTCCACCCGAAATGATCGGCGAGCAGGAGAAGTTCCACATCGAAAGCGAAACCGTCGATGGTCTGCTGCGCGAAGAGGGCTTGCGCCGCGTCGGAGCGGAATGCCTTAAAACCGCATTGGGTATCGCGCAGGTCGAGGTGGGTGATGCTGCGCAGGATGTAGTTGAACATCTCCCCCATCCGCTGCCGCAGCCAGCTCTGCTTGCGCACAATCTCGCTCCCGGCGTGTTTGCGGCTGCCGATGACGATGCCAACCTGCGGGTGCTGCTCGAAATAAGCGAGGAAACGGGAGATTTCCTTGAGCGGAACGCTCAGATCGGCATCCATGAAGAGACGGATCGCCCCGCGTGCCTCCAGCATCCCGAGGCGCACGGCATGCCCCTTGCCACGTTGAACGCCGGGGGCCACCACGCGCACGCGCGGATCTTTAGCGGCCGCTTTCCGGGCGATCTCCAGCGTGCCATCGCGACTCTCCTCAACGACCAGAAGCAGTTCCCACTCCCACGATACTTCCCGCAGATAGGCATCAAGAGCCGCTAGCGTGTCGGGTAGCCGACGGGCTTCGTTATAGGCGGGAATAATGAGGCTGAGGTAAGGAAAAGCGTTCAAGGCGGGCTTAAGAGATGGAGGGAGCAACGATTCTTCTCGCCACCATGAGCGATTGTGACAGAAAAATGGAATCTCTTTTTTCTGACCTGATGGAAACCACGGCGTACTCTTCGGAAAAACCTTCCCGAAGCGGCTGGATGTTGCTCACGGCTTTGCTGCTGGGGGTGGCGTTCCTGCTGCGGCTTCTTTGGCTCGGGGAAAAGCCGCCGCACTTTGACGAAGGGGTCAATGGTTGGTTCATCGACCAGATGACCCGGCATACGGTCTACCGCTACGACCCGGCTAACTATCACGGCCCGTTTCATTTCTACGCTCTCTTTCTGTCGCAGACCCTTTTTGGCCGGGATATTTTCTTTTTCCGGCTGCCGCTGGTGCTCGTGAATCTGGCGACGCTCTGGGTCGTGCTCCAATATGCCCGTTTCACCGGGCGGGCGGTGGCGCTGCTGGCCGGGGTGGCGTTTGCCGTTTCGAGCGGGATGCTCTTTTACACCCGCTATGCGATTCATGAGGCGTGGCTGGTCCTCGGGCTGGTGATGACGCTTTGGGGGATGCTCGATCAGATGTCGGCCCGCAGCCGCACCGGGCTTTGGGCGATCGGCCTCGGGGTGACGCTGATGGTGCTGACCAAGGAGACTTATCTTATCCATCTTCTCGCGCTGTTGCTGGCTTGGGGAACGCTGCATCTCTTTGAACGCTTTACCCCGTCGGCCCCGATGCTCCCTCCCCGTGCGGCGGAACGGGAGTGGAACCGGGCTGATCTTCGGCGGGTGGTGGCGATCGGTGGCCTGCTCATTCTTGTTTTCTATTCGGGTTTCTTTCTCGATTTGGGGGCGCTCCGGGGGCTTTACGAGACCTTCACGTTTTGGGCCGCCACCGGCCAGAATGATCACACCAAGGAATGGCCCTACTGGCTGCACCTGATGGGTCGCCACGAGTGGCCTGCCTTGCTGGGGTGCGTTTACAGCGTGCGGGCGCTCTGGCCGGGGTGCAACCGGGCGGTCCGTTTGATCGCCATTTACGGATGCGGCACGCTGGTCGCCTACACCCTCATCCGCTACAAAACCCCTTGGTGCATCATCTCGCTGCTCTGGCCGTTTTTCTTCCTTTTTGGAGAGGCGATCGTTGCTCTGGCCGGGCGCCGGCAGCTCTGGCGCAAGGTAACGGCAGCGGCGCTGGCGGTCGTGATCCTCTGCGTTTCACTCGGGGATGCGATCCGGCTCAACTTCCTCCACCCGGCGGAATCGGAGAAGGAGTATTTTTTCACCCCACAGGCCGATGCTTTCTTACAAAAGCTTAAACTGACCGCCCCTAACGCAGAGTATATCTACGTCCAGACCCGCAACGATCTCTACGATCTGACCCGGCCGCTGGAGGCGCTACGGGGGAAGGTACCGCTCGTCGAAGATCTCAGCGGGCATATCCTCCTCTCCAGCTACCACCCGCTCCCATGGGTTTTGGGTGATTTTACCAAGGTTGGTTTTTACGAAAAAGACGATCACTATCCCGAGACCATGGATGCCGCCTTCCTGCTGGTGGATGATCACCGGGTGGAGGAAGTCGAAGCCAGCCTCACCCAACGTTACTTCAAGAGCCCCTTCCAACTTCGCGACGGGATGGCCTCCGGCTGGCTTTACCTTGAGCATGATCTTTTTAAGGAATATTTCCCCGGGCGCACCCCGGAATGGGAGCCACAGCAGCCGTAATACGATGAAAGAATGGAGCCTGATGCTGGTGGTGATCTGGGTAGCTTTCTGCTGCGGCTCGGTGGTCGGGGCTACATTGCTGGCTCTGGCGACCGGCAGCGGGGTCACGCCGATGCTCGCAGCGCTTTCGCTCGGGATCGGATTGCTGCTGGCAGCAGCAGCCTGCGCCACCCTCCCCCGCCCGATCGTGCCGATGGAAACGCCGCGCGGCTGGTTGGCGTGGGGGGTGATTTCGATTTTCGCCCTCTTTGCCCTGCGCGCCTTTTGTTGGGTGCTTTACCAGAGCGATGGGATGTGGATGTTCGCCTCACCTAATAATTTTGGCGATCTCTCGCTTCACCTCACGTTAATCCACCACTTCGCCCTCGGCGCTCCGTTTTGGCCCGATAACCCGATTTTTGCCGCCACGTCGCTCCGCTACCCCTTCGGGGTCGATCTTTTCAATGGAATGTTGGTGGTACTCGGGGTCGACACGGCACGTGGCCTGATCTGGGTCGGGTTGATCAGTTCGCTGGCGACCGGGCTGGCGCTTTGGCGCTGGGGCGGGCTTTTTGCGTTGGCGGCGTTCCTTTTCAATGGAGGGTTGGCAGCATGGCCTCTGCTGACCACCGGATCGGTGGAGGATTATCAGGGATACTATGCGTGGAAGAGCATTCCGCTGGCGCTCTTTGTCACCCAGCGCGGGTTGCTCTACGCCCTCCCGGCGGGGTTGCTGCTCCTCTGGAGTTGGCGGCGGCGCTGGGTGGAGCGTCAGGAGGGGGGGCTGCCGCGTTGGCTGGAGGTACTCCTCTACGCGACGATGCCGCTCTTTCATCTTCACACCTTTCTTTTCCTCTCCGGGCTGCTTGGGTTCTGGTTTCTTTACTCACTGCTCGATCACCTTGAAGGGGGTAAGCAGCGCCGGGAACTCCTCTGGCTTGTCGGTCTCGCCCTCCTCCCCGCGACGGCACAGGTCTGGGTATTAACGGGCGGTTTTTCGGGTCCAAGTTTGATTGGTCTTCTCCCCGGTTGGATGCAGGGGAAGGAGCCGCTCTTGCGTTTCTGGCTGATGAACTTCGGGATCTACCCGCTTCTGGTCGCGCTTTTGGTCGGTCGGGTGGCGCTCCTCGATAGCCGCGCGGCGACCCGACCCGAGGCGCGGCGGCTCGGTGCGCTGGTGATCCCGGCTTTCGCCTTGTGGGTTTTGACCTTTCTCGTCCGCTTCGCCCCGTGGGAGTGGGACAACACCAAGCTGATGCTCTGGGCCTACCTCCTGCTCCTGCCGCCGCTTTGGGAGATGATTGGCCGGTGGAAACTTCCCTACCGCATCGTAACGATTGCCCTCCTTTTCTTTTCAGGGTTGATCTCGCTAGGGGGCGGGTTGGGGCCTTCCCACCGCAACTATTCGCTTTTAAGCGTCAGCGAACTCGCCCACACCACCGCGCTCACTCGGGAGACGCCGGTGGCGGCGACCTTCGCCGCGCACCCGACTTTCAACCACCCGCTCCTGCTCGCCGGGCGCAAGCTCGTCGCCGGTTACCCCGGCCATCTCATGAGCCACGGGATCGACTATAAGGACCACCTCACCGCCCTCGAAGCCCTTTTGCGCGGCGAACGCGGCTGGGAGAACCTCGCCCACGAACTCGGCGTCGACTACCTCTTCTGGGGACGGCTGGAGGAGGAACAATATGGGCCGGAGTGGCCCCCCTCCCAAGGGCCGCTACCGATCCGCCCGGTGGTCGAGAATGCCGCCGGGAAGCTCTACTTCCTCGGTGCCGGGAAGCGTGACGAGTGAGACACTTTTGGCACACTGTGCCAGTCACACCTGCGACACCTTGTCTCAACCTGAAGGCGAGCCACCCCTCCAGATATTCATAAGTTATTGATTTTCAACGTATTCCATCTTTTGGCATTACGGGAACACGCCTTGCTTTGACATATTACCGAACACGCCTTCCGAGTGGAGTTGACCCGGTATACCTCCGGACCTTCCCTCTCGTTATAGCGGAACCAGCGACAATTTCATTTTTCCCAACAGCTTTATGGCAAAGATTCTCGGTATCGACTTGGGGACGACCAACTCCTGCATGTCCGTCATGGAAGGCGGCGAGCCGGTCGTTCTGGAAAACAGCGAAGGCGCACGGACCACCCCTTCGGTGGTGGCATTCACCAAGAGCGGCGAGCGCCTCGTCGGGCAGGCGGCCAAGCGCCAGGCCGTCACCAACCCGGAAAACACGGTTTTCTCCATCAAACGCTTCATGGGGCGCAAGTATGACGAACTGCGCGATGAACTCCACCGCGTCCCCTACAAGGTCGTCAAGGCGGCCAATGGTGATGCCCACGTCCAGGTGAGCGTCGGCGGCGAGGTGAAGACCTACTCCCCGCCCGAAGTCTCGGCGATGATCCTCGCCAAGCTCAAAGCTGATGCGGAAGCCAAGCTCGGCGAAACGATCACGCAGGCGGTCATCACCGTCCCGGCCTATTACAACGACTCTCAGCGTAACGCCACCAAAGACGCCGGTAAAATCGCCGGTCTCGAAGTGTTGCGCATCATCAACGAGCCGACGGCAGCCTCGCTCGCCTACGGTCTCGATAAAAAGCGTGATGAGAAGATCGCCGTCTATGACCTCGGCGGCGGCACGTTTGACATCTCGGTGCTCGAAATCGGCGACGGCGTCTTTGAAGTCCGCGCTACCAATGGTGACACCAACCTCGGCGGTGACGACTGGGACAACCGCATCATGGATTGGATCATCGACGAGTTCAAACGCGACACCGGCATTGACCTCACCAAGCAGCCTGACGCCGTACAGCGGATCAAGGAAGAGGCCGAGAAGGCAAAGATCGCCCTCTCCTCCGCCAAGGAGTACGACCTCAACCTCCCGTTCGTCACCGCAGACCAGACCGGGCCCAAGCACATCATGCAGAAGCTCACCCGCTCGAAGCTTGAGCAGCTGACTGACGACCTCTTTGAGCGGACGATCACCCCGGTCAAGGCATGCCTCAACGACGCCAAGCTGACCGAGAGCGACATCAACGAACTGGTCCTCGTCGGCGGTATGACCCGTATGCCGAAAGTGATCGAGACTGCCCGCAACCTGATCGGCAAAGAGCCGCACAAGGGGGTTAACCCGGACGAAGTCGTCGCCATCGGCGCGGCGATTCAGGGCGGCGTGCTCCGTGGCGAAGTCAAGGACGTGCTCCTGCTCGACGTCACCCCGCTCACCCTCGCGATCGAAACCGCCGGGGGCGTCGCTACGCCGATGATCCCGCGTAATACGACGATCCCGACCCGCAAGTCTCAGATCTTCTCCACCTACAGCGACAACCAGCCGGGGGTAGAGATCAAAGTGTTGCAGGGCGAACGCCCGCTCTCCCGCGATAACAAGCAGCTCGGCGTCTTCCACCTCGACGGGATTCCGCCAGCGCCGCGTGGTGTGCCGCAGGTCGAAGTCACCTTTGACATCGACGCCAACGGCATCCTCCACGTCTCGGCCAAGGACCTCGGCACCGGCAAGGAGCAGAAGATCTCCATCACCGGTTCCTCGGGTCTGAGCAAGGACGAGGTCGAGCGGATGCAGCGCGAAGCCGAGCTTCACGCCGAGGAAGATCGCAAGGCCAAGGAAAGCATCGAGATCCGCAACAACGCCGACACCCTCGCCTACCAGTGCGAGAAGCAGCTCAAGGAGCTAGGCGATAAGATCCCCGCCGAGAAGAAGACGGAGATCGAGAGCGCAGTGGCCGACGTGCGCAAGGCGCTCGAAGGGAGCGACAACGACGCCATCAAGAGTGCCTACGACACCCTTCAGGCGAAATTCCAGAGCGTCAGCGAAGAGCTTTACAAGGCCGCCGCTGCCCAAGGGGGCGCACCGGGGGCCGACGCCGCCGGAGCCGGGGCCAACCCGCAGCCGGGTGCCGAAAGCGGCAAGGCCAAGAAGGATGGCGACGTCGTCGACGCCGAATTTGAAGTCATCGACGAAGACAAAAAATCGTAATCGCTTTACTTGAGATCATCGCGCCGGGGCGGCGGTTGACCCTCTGCCCCGGTGCCTTCAACGTAAGACCCAACAACCCAACCTACAACTAATAGAGTAACACCTGATTATGGCAGTTAATGTCAAACCTCTCGGAGATCGCGTCCTCATTCAGACGATCGAAGAAACTGAAGTCAAACAGGGCGGCATCATCATCCCTGACACCGCCAAGGAGAAACCGCAGGAAGCCAAGGTGGTCGCTTTGGGGACCGGCAAGGTCGACGACAACGGCGCTAAGGTCGAGTTCACCGTCAAGGTGGGCGATCGCGTCCTCATCTCCAAGTACGGCGGGACCGAAATCAAGGTGAGCGGCGAGAGCTACCTCATCGTCCGCGAAGACGACATCCTCGGGATTGTCGGCTAAACCCCGTTTTCCTTCACTTTAACCTACTACCAACCAACCATTTATGGCAGCTAAACAACTTCAGTTTGACGAATCCGCCCGGCACGCCCTTCTGCGTGGCGTTGAAAAGCTCGCGAAGGCTGTAAAGGCCACGCTCGGGCCAGCAGGTCGCAACGTCATCCTCGACAAGAAATTCGGCAGCCCGACGATCACCAAAGACGGTGTCTCGGTCGCCAAGGAGATCGAACTCGAATGCCCGTACGAAAACATGGGCGCCCAGCTCGTGCGTGAAGTCGCCAGCAAGACGAGCGACATCGCCGGTGACGGCACCACGACGGCCACCGTTCTCGCCGAAGCGATCTATCGCGAAGGGCTCAAGAACGTGACCGCCGGTGCAAACCCGACCTCGCTCCAGCGCGGCATCAACAAGGCGGTCACCGCCATTGTTGCCGAATTGGCCAACATCTCCAAGAAGGTGCAGGACCGTACGGAGATCGCTCAGGTCGCCACCGTTTCCGCCAACTGGGACACCGCGATCGGCAACATCATCGCCGAAGCGATGGACAAAGTCGGCAAGGACGGGACGATCACCGTTGAGGAAGCCAAGTCGATCGAAACCACCCTCGACGTCGTCGAAGGGATGCAGTTCGACAAGGGATACCTCTCCCCGTACTTCGTGACCAATCCGGAGTCGATGGAAGCGGTTCTCGAAAACGCCTACATCCTCATCCACGAGAAGAAGATCAGCAACCTCAAGGACCTCCTCCCGCTGCTGGAGAAAGTCGCCAAGAGCGGTCGTCCTCTCCTCATCATCGCTGAGGACGTCGAAGGCGAAGCGCTGGCGACCCTCGTCGTCAACAAGCTCCGTGGCACGCTCCAGATCGCAGCCGTCAAGGCTCCCGGCTTCGGCGACCGCCGCAAGGCGATCCTCGACGACATCGCCGTCCTCACCGGCGGGCGCAACATCACCGAAGACCTCGGCATCAAGCTTGAGAACGTTTCAGTAGAAGACCTCGGTCAGGCCAAGCGCGTCACCATCGACAAGGAAAACACCACCATCGTCGAAGGCGAAGGCTCGCAGAGCGACATTCAGGGCCGCGTCAAGCAGATCCGCCGCCAGATTGAGGAGACCACCTCCGATTACGACCGCGAGAAGCTCCAGGAGCGCCTCGCCAAGCTCGCCGGTGGCGTTGCCGTCATCAATGTCGGCGCTGCAACCGAGACCGAGATGAAGGAGAAGAAAGCCCGCGTCGAAGACGCCCTGCACGCCACCCGCGCTGCGGTGGAAGAAGGGATCGTCCCCGGCGGTGGCACCGCGCTCATCCGCGCCCAGAAGGCTCTCGATAGCGTCGACCTCTCCGGCGACGAAGCGATTGGCCTCGGCATCGTTCGCCGTGCGATCGAAGCGCCGCTGCGCCAGCTCGCCGACAACGCCGCTCAGGAAGGCGCTCTCATCGTGCAGGAAGTCAAGAAGCGCGAAGGGAACGAAGGGTACAACGTCGCCACGGGCGAATACGTTGACCTCGTCAAAGCCGGTGTGGTTGACCCGACGAAGGTCACCCGCAGCGCGCTCCAGAACGCCGCTTCGATCTCCAGCCTCCTGCTGACGACGGAAGTTCTCATCACCGAAGTTCCTGAAAAGGACAAGCCGGCACTCCCGGCTGGTGGCCCCGGCGGCCCCGGTGGTGACTTCGGCTACTAAGCCGTACAGCGAACCTTAGTTCATTAACGAACCTTCCAACCGGCTCCGGGGATCACTCTCCGGGGCCGGTTGTGTTTTTGGATGGGAACTCGACTTTGGCCCTCTGCGCTGCCAACCTTCCCCGTCTTTTCCCTTACCATGGAGCACCATCTCATCTCCCCGCAGGAGGCCGGTACGCGGCTCGACCAGTTCCTTGCCGCCCGTTACCCGGCACTCTCCCGGGCGCGGTTGCAGGCGCTTATTCGCGAAGGTGGGGTCCTCCTCAACGGCAAACCGGGCAAACCGGGGGAAAAACTCAAACCGGGTGTGGAGATTACGCTCGAAGCGCCCGCCCCTCCTTCTGAGGAGGAAGCTGTGCCGCAGTCCGAGGCGATCCCGCTCGATCTCCTCTACGAAAGCGAACAACTCCTCGTCGTCAACAAACCGGCAGGCCTGGTCGTCCACCCGGCAGCGGGGAACGAAAGCGGCACGCTCGTCAACGCCCTCCTCCACCATTCCCCCACCCTTTCGACGCTCGGCGGGGTGTTGCGTCCCGGCATTGTCCACCGGCTTGATAAGGAGACAAGCGGCGCGATCGTCATCGCCCGGGATGATGCGACGCACGCGGCGCTCGCCGCCCAGTTCGCCGGACGGACGACGAAAAAGAAATACCTCGCGCTCGCTTCCGGGACGTTCCTGCGGCCCAACGGAACCATCCGCGCCCCGATCGGACGCCATCCGGTCGATCGCAAAAAGATGGCGATCCTTGAGGAAGGGGTCGGTCGCGAGGCATGGACTGACTACCGCGTCTTTTGCGAACTCGAAAAACGCAAAGGGGCTTCGCAGGCAACCCTCGTCGAATGCACCCTCCACACCGGGCGCACGCACCAGATCCGGGTTCACCTTAAATCGATCGGTCACCCGCTCCTTGGGGATGCCGTCTACGGGCGGCGCGAGATCTATCCGCGCCAAATGCTCCACGCGTGGCAACTCGGTTTTCATGACCCCAAAAGCGGAGAATGGCTTGAGTTTCGTGCGCCGATCCCCGACGATTTTATCGCTTTCGGTGCCGTGCCGCCGGAGGGAACCCCTATCTAACGACGCATGACGACGCCCTTCCAAAAAGCAGCCGCCCTGCTCCATGACGCTTTAAGCCAACGCCCGCCGCAGACGCTGGAACGCGCCTCGCTCGATGCGTTGCGCCGTCTGGCTGATTCCGGGGGTGGCATCGCCGCACCGCTGGTCGCCCCGGTGATGGAGAGCGCCCCCCGCTCCCGTCCGCCGGCTCCTGAGCCGGAGCGCGCTCCTTCCTCCCCCCCCGCCCCGTCGTCGGTCGACTCTCTTGCCGATCGCGTCCGCGCCGTTCTCGCCCGGACGGAAACTCCGGCTCCGCCCCGGGAAGCGGTTCGCGCCTCCATGCCTTCCCCAGCCGCGGAGACTTCCGCCGCTCCCTCCAAGGAGAAGCAAATGGCGCTCTTTCAACGACGCACCATCGTCGCCCTTGCCCGGGAACCGCTCACCCGCCACCGCGATCTCTTCGTGACCGGCAATGGCAGTGTGAATGCGGAGTTGCTGCTGATTGGCGATGCTCCAAGCCTTGAGGAAGAAGAAACAGGCGAATCATTTTTGAGCGAATCAGGGCGACTCCTCACCCGGATTATCGAAGCCATGGGCTTGAGCCGTGAGGAAGTCTACCTCACCCATCTTCAAAAATGGCGACCGGAGAGTGCTCCGGGAGAGTCGGGTGATCATCCCTTGAGCGCGGAGGAAATCACCCTCTCCCTCCCTCATCTCACGGAGGAGATCCGTATCGTCGCTCCCAAGTGCATCGTTGCCCTTGGCGCTACGGTGATGAACGGCTTAATCGGCACAACCACTCCGCTCGATGCCGTGCGCAAAGAGTGGCACGCTTTCAAGGGGTTCCCCCTCAAAGCGACCTACCACCCCGCCTACCTCCTCTCCAATCAAGAGATGAGCGAAAAGCGCAAGGTCTGGGAAGATATGCTCGAAGTGCTCGAACTCCTCGGCAGACCGATCACCCCCAAACAACGCCGACACTTTCTGCCAAAAGGCTAGGGAGTTAAAGATCAGCCTTACGTCGACGCGCCTTTGGGGGGCGGTGGAGGTCAAAGGCGATGTCGGAGCCGTCGGCCTTCATCTGATAGACCATCTGCAAGAGAACGCCGAGGCGCCCCTTCGGCCACCCCTTGCCGACAAACCACTGCAAGTACTCCGCTGGTAACTCATGGAGCCGCCGTCCGGCATAACGGCCAAACGGCATGATCGTGCGCCCGATCTCATCAAGATCATTAAGCGCCGCCTTGCGGAGTTGGGCCTCGTCGTCGTTCATTTCGCGACGACGCTACCGCTTCCCCTTTAGAGGCGTACAGCCTTTTCCTGCGCGAGCAGGCAAAGCTCCGCTGCCTTGAAGGCGTGAGCCTGCGTCATCGCTTTCTCCGTCCGGTTGAGACAATCGAGGATCAACTGCCCAAAGAACGGATAGCCGCAACGCCCTTCTGCCGGGATGCGTTCCTCGACGTCGTTGTTCACCAGATAGACATGGTTGCCGCTCTCCTGCGGAAGACCGACTTCGATGTACTTGCGGATCTCGATATACCCCTTGGTGCCGAGCAGGAAGGTCCGCCCGTCGCCCCAAACACGGGAGGCCTCCGGCGTAAGCCAGTCGACACGGATGAAGTTGGTCGCCCCGTTGTCACCGAGGAGGTGGGCTTCGCCGAAATCTTCAAGCTCGGGGAATTGCGGGTTGTTGCGATTGGCGATCGTTGCGGAGAGAACGGTGGCATCCTTCGCGCCGGTGTAAAAGAGGAACTGCTCGAACTGGTGGCTGCCGATGTCGTTGAGGATACCGCCGTAGCGGGCCTTCTCAAAAAACCAGTCGGGCCGGGTCGGGGCATTGAGCCGGTGCGGGCCAAAACCGACAACTTCCACCACCTGCCCGATCGCCCCAGAATGGACCAGTTCCCCAGCGAGGACCGCCCCTTCGGAGTGGAGCCGTTCGCTGTAGTAGACCATGTACTTGCGTCCGGTACGAGCGACGGTCTCCCGCGCAGCGACGAGTTGATCAAGCGTTGTAAACGGCGTTTTGTCGGTGAAATAGTCTTTCCCTGCCTCCATCACGCGGCAGCCAAGCGCCCCCCGCTCTGACGGAATAGCGGCAGAGGCGATGAGGTGAAGGCTCGGGTTTTCCAAGAGCGCTTCAAGCGAGTCGACCGGCTGCGCCTCCGGGAAGCTGGCGCGGAACGCCTCGACCTTCTTCGGATCAGGGTCGTAGACGAAACGGACCTCCCCGCCCGCTTCGCGCAAGGCGTTGGTCTGGCCGTAGATGTGGCCGTGGTCGAGATGCGCGGCGGCAAAGAGGAACTCCCCCGGTTTGACGACCGGAGCCGGTTTCCCTTTCGGGGCGTAGTTCATGCCATCTTTCATAAGATTTAGCCTTGGGCGAGGTGATCGCGGAGGTAGTGGAAGCTCTTGGTGATCGAGTCAAAGGGATCACCGGGGCAGGTATCCTGCTCGACGATGAACCACTCCGTCCCGGCCTCATCCGCAGCGGCGATGATCGAGCGGAAATCGAGATTCCCCGCCCCGATCTCGGTATAGTACGGCTCCCCCTTGGAGGTGACGGCGTAGTCCTTGAGGTGGATGAGCGGCATCTTCCCGTGCAGCCGCTGACACCACGCCAGAGGGCTGCCGCCGCCGATCTGCGCCCAGTAGGTGTCGAGTTCGAGGGGCAGCGAGGTCTTCTCCGCGATCGCTTCGAGGATCGGGCGACCTTGATAGTGGAAGAACTCGTAGGCGTGGTTGTGGTAAGAGAGGGTCAACCCGACGGCGCTCAACTTGCGGGCGGCGGTATCGAGATCGTTAAGCCAGCGGGTGACGTCCGCCTCATCCTCGAAGTTCACCTCCACCGGGCCGGGATAGGCGGTGTGGCGGCAGTTGAGGGTCTGGAGGCGTTCGATGATGGCGTCGGTCTCGGTGAGGATTTTGACCGATGGCTCGTGCGTGGCGCAGATAGTCAACCCCTCGCCTTCGGTGATCGTGCGGAGTTCTTCCGCGGGGATCGGCCCGACGGCGCTGATCTGAACGGCGCGGTAGCCGATCTCGCGCACGCGGCGCATGGTGGCAGCGTAATCGGTAGCGTTTTTACAGAAATCCCGGAGGGTGTAGAGCTGGATGGCGACTTGTTCGATCTTCATGGCAAAACGGTTCAGGCGTTGGCGTTGCGGCGAGCGGCCGATTCTTTGATCCGGGCGTTCAACTCCGCTTCATACGCGGCGCTATCGAGCGGAAGCTCCAGCGTGGTATTGAGGAATTGCGACATCAGCATGGCATTGGCCAGTTCGATCGAAGCAAGCCCCTCCTCCCCCCGGGCGATGAGCGGTTCCCCGTGGAGAATGGCGTCGACGAAATTGCGGATGATCGCCACCTGACTTGCCTCCGGCCCGGTGACCGGGATCTCGACATCCCAGTGGGGCAATGTCCCGAAACCGACCTTGGCGGTGCGGCAGAATTCCGAAGTCGGGATGGTGTTGCGCTTCCAGAGGATGCGCCCCCCTTCAACGATCACGCGCCCCCGTTCAGCGACGATCTCCAGCCGATCAGTGCCGGGAGCTTCGCCGGTCGAGGCGATGAAAACGCCGCTGGCACCGTTGGCAAATTCAAGGAGTGCGGTAACGTCGTCCTCGACCTCAATCTTGTGATAATGCCCGAAGCGGCAGAGCGCCTTGACGCGCGTCGGCATCCCGAAAAGCCATTGGAGAAGGTCAAGGTTATGCGGGCATTGGTTAAGAAGGACACCGCCCCCCTCCCCTTCCCATGTGGCGCGCCAAGTGCCGGAGGCGTAGTAGGCGTCGCTGCGAAACCACGTCGTTGCCGTCCAGTTAAAACGTCGGATCTCGCCCAGTTCCCCGGAGTGGACCAACTGGTGAAGGGCGATGTAGACCGGGGAGGTCCGCAGGTTGAACATCGCGGCGAAGACCTGCTGCGGGTTGCGATGTGCGGCGATGAGACGCTCGGCATCGGCCTTATGGACTGAAATCGGCTTTTCCACGAGCACGTGCAACCCGGCCTCCAGCGCCGCAATGCCGAGCGCGGTGTGGCTGTAGTGCGGGGTGGAGATAATCACAGCGTCGATCTCGCCCGAGGCGATCATCTCTTCGCTGGAAGTGAAGGTCTTGACCTCCGGGCCGAAGCGGGTCAAATCCGCGAAGGGATCAGCCACAGCGGCGAGGACTCCCCCGGGGATTTTCCCTTCAAGGATCGAGTTGGCGTGCCAGGAACCCATGACGCCGAGACCGGCGACACCGAGACGAACTGTTTTCATAGAAAGAAGGAAGAGTGCGATAACACGTGGCGCTTGCCCCGTTGATCCAACACGTGTAAGGATGAGCGCGGATGAGGTCAAACAGAAAAAGTGGTTCTTTCAAAGCCCAGCAGCCTGTGGCGTCCACGGCGGAGTTGGCGCGCCTGCTCGGGCTATCGCGCTGGACGGTCTCTCGCGTCCTCAATGGCCACGAAGGGGTCCACCCGGAGACGGTGGAGCGGGTGCGCCGCGCCATGCAGGAACACCACTTTACCCCCAATCCGCTTGCACAAGGGTTGCGTCGGGGTTCGACCCGGATCATTGGCGTCTGCGTGCCGGAACTCGATGAGTTTTACCTCACCGACAAACTCGAAGCGTTGCGCCAGACGCTGGAAGCGGCGGGGTATCATTTGCTGGTCAGCCTTGCGACCGATGAAGAGGCGGAGGCAACGGCGCTCGATCGGTTCCACGATCTGCGGGTCGCCGGGATTGTCGTCTTTGCGACGCGTCTCGCGGGAGGACACCGGACGATGCTCCGGCTGGCCAAGGGGGCCGTGCCGCTGGTATGCGTCGACCCGCGCACCGGTGATGCCCCGCCGGGAAGCCTGCTCGTCGACCGCGCCCATGCCATGCGCGAGGCGGTGGAACACCTTGCCGCGCTCGGCCACCGTCGCTTCGCTCTCATCGGCCTCTCGGGGGAAGGGCGCTACACCCGCGAGCGGCTCGCCGGAGCGCAGGAGGCGCTGCGCACCCTCGACCTCCCGGAAGCCGTTCGCCTGCCACTCCCGCAAGCGGTCAGTTTCTACGAAGCCGGGGCGATCATCGGGGAGCGCTTGGCCGCATCCCTTGGCGAGAGGCGAAGCCCGACGGCGTTTCTGGCGGTCAACGATCAGGTCGCCATCGGGTTGATCCGGGCGCTGGGGAAAGCCGGGTTGCAGGTTCCGGAGTGCTGCTCGGTGATCGGGTATGACCGGATGGAAGTCGGCGCGTACCTCTCCCCGCCCCTCACGACGATTGATCCCCGCCCGGATGCCTTGATGAACACCTGTGTGGAGCAGCTTCTGGCCGCGATGTCGACCGGGACCACCACCCCGGCTCAACCGCTGGTAGCGCGTCTCCTCCCACGCGGGACGACTGGCCCTGCCCCCAAGGAGCGAATCAAAAAAACGCAAAAAAAGCTCAAGGAATAGCAAGACCCACGACGGGGAGGCAACGTAGGGTGAAAGCTGCACTTTCTTACCCTCCTTTTGCCATGAAACGTACCCTCAACGTCGGAATGATCGGTTATAACTTTATGGGCAAGGCCCACTCCAATGCCTGGCGACAGGCGGGGCGGTTCTTCGATCTTCCGGCAGATGTCGTCCTCCACACCGTCTGCGGCCGCACCTTGAGCGGCGTGGAAAAAACCGCCCAACGCTTCGGCTGGGCCAAGACCTCGACCGATTGGAAGAGCGTCGTCGCTGATCCCGAGATTGACATCATCGACATTTGCACGCCGACCGACAGCCACCACCCGATCGCGCTCGCCGCCATCGCCAACGGCAAGGCGGTCATGTGTGAGAAGCCGCTCGGGATGGACCTTGCCCAGTGTGAGGAGATGGCCCGCGCAGCGGAGGAGGCCGGGGTGGTCAACATGGTCTGCCACAACTACCGGCGCATCCCGGCGATCGCTTTTGCCAAGGCGATGATCGAGCGGGGCGACCTCGGCGACCGGATCTACCACTACCGCGCCCGCTATGCGCAAGACTGGATCGCCGATCCGAACTTCCCGCTGGTGTGGCGTTTGCAAGCGGGGATCGCGGGCTTGGGGACGCTCGGGTGCATCGGCTCGCACATCATCGACCTCGGGCGCTATCTCGTCGGAGATTACGCCGAAGTCTCCGGGATGATGGAGACCTTCGTCAAAGAACGCCCCCTTCTGGCGGAAGCCGGGGAAGGGTTGACCGCCAGCGGCGCGGCCCAGACCGGCCCGGTGACGGTGGAGGATGCCGCCAACTGGATCGGACGTTTCAAAAATGGGGCGACCGCCTGCATGGAAGCGACCCGTTTCGCCTACGGACGCAAGAACCACATCACGCTGGAGATCAACGGGAGCGGCGGCTCGCTCGTCTTCGACTTTGAAGATATGAACCGGCTCAAATACTACCGCGCCGATGATCCGCAAGGGTTGCAAGGCTTCCGTGACATCCTCGTCACCGACGGGAGCCACCCGTATATCGAAGCATGGTGGCCCGCCGGGCATATCATCGGCTATGAGCACACGTTTACCAATGCGTTCGCCGACTTTGTCAAAGCGGTCGTTGCCGGAAAGAGCGTCCAGCCGACCTTCCGCGACGGGCTGGAGAATGAGCGCGTCTTGAGCGCCATCGTCGAGAGCGCCAAGAGCCGCCAGTGGGTCAGCGTGAACTAAAGTTTTTACCCATGAGCACACCCTCTCTCCAAATCGGCTGGGCGCAGGTCGATATCACGCCTGAAGTCCTCCCGGTCTATGTCTCCGGGCAGTTTTACGCCCGCGTCTCCGAAGAAATTAAAGACCCCCTTTCCGCCACGGCGTGCGTCTTTGATGACGGCAAGGATCACGCCATCTTTGTCGCGTGTGATCTGATCTGCTTCCCGCCGGAATTACGCGCAACGGTCCGGGAAGAGTTGGCCCGCCGCAAGCCGGAGTTCGATCCGCTTAAAGTCATTTTCAACGGCACTCACATTCATACCGGCCCGGAGATCCGCCCCTCCAACGTCTGCAACCTTCAATCGGATCGCCACGGCGGGCTGGGAATCGACATCGGGATCACTCCGGTGGAGACCTATGTGGAACAGCTCGTCCGTAATTTGAGTGAACTCATTTTCAACGCATGGGCCGCACGCCGACCGGGGAGCCTCGCTTATGGGTTGGACTACGCCGTCGTCGGGCGCAATCGTCGCTGGGTCAATGATCAGGGGATTTCGACCATGTACGGTCTCAACCGTGAAACGGCGGAGCGCTTCCGTCATATCGAAGGGTATGAAGATCACAGCGTGAACCTGATCTCCACCTACGATGAAGCCGGGAAGCTGACCGGCGTCGTCGTCAACCTCGCCTGCACGGCACAGGAGACCGAAGGGTACTTCTTCCTAAGCGCCGACTTCTGGTGCGAAACCCGCGAGCTTCTGCGTGCAGAACACGGGGAGGCGCTCTTTATCCTCCCGCAATGCAGCGCTGCGGGCGATCAGACCTCCCATCTCCTCACCGAGAAACGCGCTCACGCCCGGATGCTGGAACTGCGCGGGCGCACCGGCCGGCAGGAGATCGCCCACCGGATCAGCGCCGCCGTCAACCGCCTCCTCCCTGATCTTGAAGCGACCCGTCGTGGAGACCTCACGCTGGCGCATCGGGTCGAAGAAGTGGAGCTTCCGCTCAACGCCTTGCGGCAGGAAGATGCCGACAACGCCTTGCGCGATGCAGAGGTCTTCCGGCTCCAGTTTGAGGAGGAGAAAGCGAAACTCGAAGCCAACCCTTCCCTACGCGAGCAACCGCGCTGGTACGTCCCGGTCACTCAGGTTTACCGGCGCATGGATTGGTTTCTGAAAGTGGAAGAGCGCTACCGCCTCCAACAGCAGAAATCGACTGCGCATCACGAAATCCATCTTCTGCGCCTCGGAGAGATCGCCATCGCCACCAATCCGTTCGAGTATTACCTCGATTTTGGCGTGCAGGTGAAGCTGCGTAGCCCCGCGACCCAGACCTTCCTCCTCCAACTCGCCGGTGGCGGCACTTACGTCCCCAGCCCGCGCTCGGTGCAAGGGGGCGGCTACGGCTCTGTCCCGGCAAGCAACCCGATCGGGCCGGAAGGGGGGCAAATCCTCGCCGACCGTACGGTAGAGGGGTTGAGGGAACTTTTTGCTTAAAAAAAGAGAGATCACTCCATGACTACCCCCTCCCTCCGTATCGGTTGGGCGCAGGTCGATACCACGCCTGAGCAACTTCCCGTTCACATTGTCGGGCAGTTTCACGTCCGTCTCTCTGAGGGGGTGAAGGATCGTTTGAGCGCCACGGCTTGCGCACTGGAGAGCGGCGATGATCACGTCGTTTTTGTTGCGTGTGACCTTGTTTGCATTTCGGACGAACTCCGCTCGGGCGTCCGGGCAGAGGTCGCCCGCCGTGGAGTCGATCTCGATCCCCGAAAGATCATCTTCCACGCCACCCATACCCACACCGGGCCGGAAATCAGGACGCAATCTCCGCTCAAAGGGATTTCCACAGCCGGTGGCGCAGGGGTCGATCTTGAGGTCACTCCTGTGGAGACCTACGTCGCGCAGTTGATCAGTAACCTGAGCGACGTGATCACCCGGGCATGGACTGCACGGCAGCCGGGAAGCCTCGCCTATGGATTGGACTACGCCGTCGTCGGACGCAATCGCCGGTGGGTGGATGACCGTGGGATCTCGACCATGTACGGCCTCAACCGTGAAACGGCAGAGCGCTTCCGCCACATTGAGGGGTATGAGGATCACAGCCTCAACCTGATTTCCACCTATGATGAAGCCGGAAAGTTGACCGGCATCGTCATCAATCTCGCCTGTACCTCTCAAGAAATTGAAGGGGATTTTCAACTCAGCGCCGATTTCTGGAGCGAAGCCCGTCAGCTCTTGCGTGCGAAACACGGGGAAGCACTCTTTATCCTCCCGCAATGCAGCGCTGCGGGGGATCAAACCTCCCATCTCCTCACTGAGAAACGTGCTCACGCCCGGATGCTAAAACTCCGCGGGCGCACCGCACAGGAGGAGATCGCCCACCGGATCACGGGAGCGGTCAACCGCCTCCTCCCCGATCTGGAGCCGACCCGCCGGGGAGACCTGACGCTGGCGCATCGGGTCGAAGAGATCGAATTGCCGCTCAACACCTTACGGCAGGAGGATGTCGACCATGCCTTGCGCGAAGCGGAACTCTTCCGGTTGAAATTCGAAGAGGAGAAGGCAAAGCTTGAAGCCGACCCTTCCCTGCGCGAGCAACCACGCTGGTACATCCCGGTGACGATGAATTTCCGACGCATGATGTGGTGCAAAGGAGTGGAAAGTCGCTACCAGCTTCAGCAAACCAAAGCGACGAGCTGCGCCGAGGTCCACCTGCTGCGGTTGGGCGAGATCGCTATCGCTACCAATCCTTTTGAATACTACCTCGATTTCGGCGTGCAGGTGAAACTGCGCAGCCCGGCGATTCAGACCTTTCTCATTCAACTCTCCGGCAGTGGGAGCTACGTCCCGAGTCTGCGTTCGGTGCAAGGGGGCGGCTACGGCTCCGTCCCTGCGAGTAACCCGATCGGGCCCGAGGGAGGGCAGATCCTTGCCGACCGGACCGTCGCGGGATTGCGGGAGCTTTTTGCGTAAACTTTTCTATGAACCCTTCATCTTTGAAAATCGGCTGGGCGGAGATCGACATCACTCCCGATGAATTTCCAGTGCTCCTTTGCGGGCAATTCCACGCACGGCTCTGCACGGAGATTCGTGATCGCCTCAACGCCACCGTCTGCGTGCTGGAGGAAGGAGGGGAGGTCATCGCCTTCGTTTCGTGCGATCTGGTGACGATCCCCGATGAACTGCGCGATCAGGTCCGGGCGCGGGTGGCGACAGCCTTGCCGCAATTCCCGGTGGAGAAGATCATCCTCCACGCCACGCACACTCACACGGCGCCGGTCCTCGCCGGGTTCTCCCCGCTGGGAGCGGATATGGAGGAGGTCGGGGTCGGCGTCGACCTCGGGAGCGTCCCCCCTTCGCGCTACAATGCGCAACTCGAAGCGAGCCTCTCCCAAGCGATTATCCGCGCATGGGAACAACGCCAACCCGGCAGCATCGCCTACGGCATCGACACCGCCGTCATCGGGCGCAATCGCCGCTGGGTCGACCGTAGCGGCCAGGGGTATATGTACCGGCTCAATCCGGAGACCGCAGAAATTTTCTCCCACATCGAAGGGTGTGAGGACCATAGCCTCAACCTGCTGGCCACCTACAATGCGAAGGGCGACCTCCTTGGCGTCGTCGTCAACCTCGCCGCCCCTTCGCAGGAACGGGAATCGGCCCATACTTTAAGCGCTGATTATTGGCACGAGACCCGGCTTGAACTGCGCCGCCGCTTTGGCCCCGATCTCTTCATCCTGCCGCAATGCAGCCCTGCGGGGGAACTCACCGGCCATCCGATTACCGAAAAGCGGGCCAACGCGCGAATGCTCGAATTGCGCGGACGCGATTCCTGCCAAGAGATCGCGTTACGCATCAGCGACGCGCTCGAACGCATCCTCCCGGTGATCGAGCCAACCCGCACCTCAACCCCGGGGCTCAAACATCAGGTCGCACGGCTCGAACTCCCTCTCTACGCCCTCTCGCCAGAGGATGTTACCGAGGCAGAGGCGAACGCCGAGGAGGCGCGGATCGCTTACGAAAGCCTGATCGCGCGTTTGGAAAACGAACCCGACCTGCCACAGAGCGATCTCAACTGGCGGGCGCAGGCGACGGCTGCTTACCAGCGTAACATCTGGCATCAGGGGGTCGTCCGCCGCTCCAAAGTGCGTGGCGGCTTCCCGGTGGAACTCCACGCGATGGCGCTCGGAGAGGTCGCCTTTGCGACCAATCCCTTCGAGTATTACCTCGATTACGGAATGCAGATCAAACTGCGCAGCCCCGCGATCCAGACCTTCCTCGTCCAGCTCGCCGGCGGTGGCACCTACCTCCCCTCCCCCCGTGCGGATGCCGGTGGGGCTTACGGGGCGACCCCGCCGAGCACCCCGGTCGGCCCCGAAGGGGGGCAGCTTCTCGCGGATCAAACCGTGGCGCTCCTGCGTCAGCTTTTCTCATGAACCATCCCTCCCAACCTCAGGAAAAGAGCCCGTGGCTCGCGACTTTCAAACGCTGTGGGCGCAACGTACGGATCGCCCCCGACGTCTGGTTTGAGCACCCGGAAGTCTACGAATTCGGTGATGATGTGACCATCCACAGCGGCGTCCAATTCATCGGAAAACCGGCAGTGGCACAAATCGGCTCGCAGGTCACCTTCCAACCGCGCGTGATGGTTAAGGGGAGCAACAGTCGGCTCATCGTGGAGGATCACGTTGAGTTTTACACCGGCGTGATCGTGGAAGTCGGCAACTGGGAGAGCAGCTTTATCGAGATCGGCCATCACAGCCACTTCGCCCCCTACGGGATTCTCTACGGTTGGGGCGGGTTGAAGATCGGGCCATACTGCAACGTCGCCGGGCATGTGGTGCTGGCAACCGTGGGGCATCACGATGAAATCACCGATCGCCCGATGGCGCTCACCGGGGAGAAAGCGGGGCCGATCACACTGGTTGAAGATGTCTGGATCGCCGCCAATGCGACCATCTGCGCGAACACCACCCTCGCCAAAGGGTGCGTGATCGCGGCGAACGCCGTGGTGACGCGTGATACGGAGCCGATGGCGATCTATGGCGGCGTTCCGGCGGTCAAGCTCCGCTTACGTTAGGGTACATTCTTTGTTGAGAGCGTTTGCGCAAGCTTGAAGGGCTCGCGCCGTGGTAGCGGCGGAAGCAGAAATAAAAATGGGAGAGGCTCTCAAACCCACACTCTGCTGCGATCTCGATAATCTCACGGCTCGTCCCGGTCAGGAGGAGGGCGGCGTGTTCCATCCGTAAGCGGTTGATGCTTTGGCTGAGCGTCTGGCCGGTCTGTTTATGAAACTCGCGCGAGACATGCTCGGCGCTCCGGCCGCAAAGCTTCTGAAAGGCGGGAACGCCCACTCGCAGATGCTCCGAGGAGTGGGTCATCTGTTGCCACGCCCGCTGCATCCAGCCGGGAGCTTGCGGACCGACGAGCGATTGCTCCTTGGGTAGAGGGAGGAGTTCGGCAAAGAGGTTCATGAGATAGCGCTCGATATGGAAACGTGCGCGCGGCGCTTGCAGGAGCGTGAAGAAAGCCTGCCTCGCTGTTTTGAGTTGCCGTGCATCGAGCGAGAGCATGTGTGGCATCGGCTCGTGCACCGCGTAGAGGTCAAACCCTTGCGGGAAGTAACGCTCGGCGATTTCCTCATAGACCGGCCAAAGGAAGCAGGTGTTGACGACCCAGAACGGGTTGCGCCCGACGCCTCGGAAGGCGTGCTGATCCCTCGGGCGGATGAAGACGCAATCGCCGACGCTCATCGGGATCTCTTCCCCGTTGATCACGTGGACGCATTCACCTTCGTCGATCCAGAAAATTTCGCCGAATTCATGATCGTGCAACGGATAGGCCTGAGGGCCTTGCAGGCGAATCCGGGCGGTGTAGAAGAGTTTATCAGACCGGTTGGTAACCACGGGGCGGCTGGGAAAGAGGGCAAGTTAACGTAGAGGGGGGGTGATGCAAGACTCAAGTTCGACGGTGACGCGGTGGGGGAAAAGCGGGTAGGATCACGCTGGATGTCTTTGTTTCAGATCGCTTTCTCCTCCTTCCTTGGCGCGATGGCGCTTGCCATGCGGCGCTCCGTCGTGTTGTGGGTCGTGGGGTCATTCCCGCTTTCCCTCGCTGGAGCGGAACTGCGGCTGGCCTATGAACGGGGCGGGGAGCTTCGTCTGGCGAGGGCTGACGGGAGCGCAAGCAGCACGATCGGCACAGGGCGTTACCCGCGCCTTTCGCCCGACGGGCGTTGGCTGGCGAGCAACAGCGACTCCGCCGCCACGACGGATCGTTTCCTTCAAATCACTGAAATCGCCACTGGCAAAACGTCAACCCTGCGTTCCCTCCCCTCCTCCAACAGTTTCGCCCCGGTCTGGTCGCCTGACAGCGCTCGGATCGCCTTTCAAACCTTACCGGGCGCAGAGTGGCAGATCGGAATCTGTGCGCGGGACGGGAGCTGTTTCTTCCTCCTTCCTGTGCCCCCGGGTGTGACTTCGCTTTGGAACCCGGCATGGGCCAGAGATGGCGCTTCGATCTATTGCCACGACCTTGAGCAGATTTACCGTTTGGGGCTGGATGGGAAAGTGCTCGGCCGCTGGAAAGTCAGCGATCTTGCTCGTGATACCTACCTTGATAGCGCCCGCACCCTTTCCTTGAGTGAGGATGGGAGATACCTGCTCCTCTCCCTTGGGCTTCACAATGTCACCAGCGTCGTCGGTTCCGAACCGGGAAGCGCGATTTTTGAGTTCGATCTGGAAAACCAAAAGCTGCGCCGCCTCACCGATCCAAAGAAGATGGATGCCTTTGACGGGCAATGGCTCCCGACGCGGGAAGAGGGCTTTTTCTTTAGCGCGATGACGACGCCGGGCAAGCCTCCGGCGATCTATCGCTGGCAGCCGGGGGAGAAGGTCCCTCGCCGCATCGTGCGGGAAGGAAATTCGCCGAGCACGGCTCCTCAGGGAATGGATTAAGTCGAGTGCCGTAGCACCATTTTCTTCGGCCCATGGCGTCGGGTTTGCATCGCTTGCAGAGTCTTTGCAACCTCCTCCCGGGCCACGGGGGAGTGGAGCTTACGCTTGGCTTTGCGGGCCAGCGAAGCAGCAAGCGATTCATCACCTTTCTCGAAGGCGAGTTCGATCACTTCGAGGTGGGCGATGAGTTCCTGCGGATGCTGGCGAATCAGATCGCGATACCAGAAGAGGGCTTCCTCGTAGCGCCAATGCTTGCGGTAGTAATGAGCCAGCGTGTAATCAGGCGGAGCCGTGGCCGCCCGGGTGGCGGGAAAAAAGAGATTGGAGAAGTAGAAAGTAACGGGAGAACTCCCCCACTTAATTACCTCAGGGGCGATAACGGCAACGCCGGTAACAAGGAGAGCCATTGCCATCACGAGAGGCACAGCACCTTCAAGATAGTAGGTATTGCGGACGATATAGGCCCCGATCTTAAACGCCGCCCCGATCAGGACAACCGCCACCAACAGACGAACTCTGAAAAACCATTTTTCACCTCTGCTCACAGCCTACCTCCTTTCTCTGAGAAAGCGATGTTAGCGCAAAGGGAGAGACGTGGCAATTCCTATCAACACCGTGCGCCAAATGCGACGTAAGAGCTGATAACCGGGTAGCAGTGATCTACATGGTCGCGTCGTTATTCTGATCTTTAAGGTAGTTCAGCACGGGGTTAAGAATCAGGTTTGGTTTTAATCCAATCAGTGTTGAAAAGGTGGCAACTTCCGTTTCGGAGAAAAGCCCTGAAAGGAAAAGGGTTCCCCCACAGGACGCATCATGAAAGGTCATCAAAGGCACTTCCGGATGGCCGGGCCGATAGGCAATGAAATGATCGTAAAAGAGAGGAATATCTTTCTGCCGCAGGAGATCATCTGGTAAACTAAGGATGCTGGCAATCCACGATTCGGTCATGGAAAACTCAAAAGCACAGCCATTTGGGTGCTCTTCACGGTTGAGATGGAACGAGGTGTAAAACCGGGGGAGTTCACCCCTCTGGACACCGCCCAATGGCAACAAGGCTTGCGTCAGCGATTCCGTGGGCTCGTAAGCGGCAAATACCATGATGTCACCGATCTTCACCAGTTCTGGTAGAGCCGACAGAAAGGTACGGGGTTCTATGGTACCTTCAAGCTGCCAGACATCGATTGTTTTAAGAGGGATATCCATCGTTTTAAATGATAAATTGACTGTTTTAAAATACAAATAAGCGGTCAACTTTTTTGTTAACTATACCTCTCCAATTAAAAAAATCTCAGATCGCATTTATTAGAAATATATCCTTTTGATTGATCTATTGATGTGTGCATATACCCTCCAGCCAGCACCTCTTGAAACGTGGTCTATTTGGAGGGAATTTTCAGTTCTCAACGGAGTCCCCATGCGAGCGATCATGGAAAGTCAACTTTAGTTTTTCCTTAAATAAAGGATACAGAACTTTCATAGCAGCAGTATGATTAATGTGATAGCTATCCATATACAAAGGATCTCCATTTAAGCTAATTTTATAAATTCCGGAATGTGGATTCAGAAAGGCGGGAGCCGGGTCGATAAATGTAAGTTTTGCATCATGAGGATCTGTCCGACCTCTATATTGATCCTCAACCGTACAAGTAAGATAATGCACTTCTGGTGTCATCTGCGCATCTTCAACATTTTTTCCAAGAATGTCATTTAGCAGAATAAGTTTCGCCGTATTTATTTTGTACTCAGGAATAGATCCGATCAACCAGACTTTAACATTTAATCCATTGTATTCATCTATTATCTTGCGTAGTGAACTTTCCAGCAGATCTTTGTTCTTTGTTTCATAGCCTTTCCATCTACCGGCGATAATAATATGTTTGATACTTTTTTCAGATTTAATATAATCAATTACATTATCTTGAAATTCATAATTCCTTTCAGATGAGAAGCGATCTGTCCGAAAGTTACGGTCTAACACAGGTACCCCACCGTTTCTCAACAACGCCCGCGCTTTGAATCCGAGGTCACGTCCCAGCTGGTCGAAGATGGGATACAACTGTCGGCAATGGCTATCCCCAATCATCAAAACCTCTGTTTTTTTACTGTCGTCCTTGATACCAAGGGTGTACCGATCATCTTCCTTAATATCCTCAATCTCTGCATCAGGTTCGAACGCGAAATCAGAGGTTGCCTTTTCATATTTTTCGATAAATCTACTTTCGATCAAAGGAGGTGTTTTCAGAAAAAAAATTGCGTACCCGCCTCCCGCAATACAGAGGCTACTTCCAGCTGCTAAAAGATAGGCGTGGAATCGATGCTGATCTCCGAAGTTGCTTTTTCTGAAAGGTGTTTCAATGAACTTCCATGAAAGAAAGGCAATGATGATCGAAAGTGGGATCATCAAGGAATTAATGACGTTGGATGGATGTAATAACCAATAGTTGGCATACACCAAAATCGGCCAATGCCACAGGTAAAGAGAATAAGAAATTAAACCGATGAAGACAACTGGTTTCCACGATAACAGACGTTTCAAAAGCAAGCGATCTTCAGAGCTCATGCTGTAAATCATTAACATGGAACCAAGACAGGGTGGAATTGCTGCCAACCCCGGGAAAGTTGTTTTAGCACTATAGTTAAAAAAACAGTACAAGATCATCCCCAGCCCTGTCCATGCCATGATCTCCCGAACCCAGAGAGCAGAGTTCTTTTTCCATTCTGGGAAATAAACCAAAACAGCTCCACAGAGAAGTTCCCACGCGCGGGTCGGCAATAGATAAAAGGCAGCGAACTGTTTTCCATTCTCAATAACAAGAATGGCAAGTAAACAGGAAAGGACAACTCCAATCCAGAGGATCCCATGAATCATCGCCTCCTTCTTCGGTAGCCTGAGCGAGAAGAGAAAAATCATCAATATCGGAAAAATAAGATAGAACTGTTCTTCGACTGCCAACGACCATGTGTGAAGCAAGGGTAAGTCCTCTGCTTGCGGAGCAAAATAGCCAACCTTTTGCCAAAAAAAAATATTGGCGGCCATCACTGATTGTGACAATGCAGACATCCCAAGAAGGTTATAATCCTTGGGAATCAAGAGGAAGGGACCTATCGCCAGAGTCACTAAGATCATGACGCTGAGAGCTGGAACAATTCGCCGAATTCTTCGCACCCAAAAATCAGCCAACGAGAAGCGTTTTTGCCGGAGATCTCTTTGAATAAGAGAGGTAATCAAATACCCGGAAATAACAAAAAATATATCGACCCCAACGAAACCACCAGGAAATCCTAATTTGGCATGATGGAAAACTACGGCAAGGACAGCAAGGGCGCGTAAGCCATCAACTTCCGGTCGATATCGGAAGGATGGAGAGTGAAGTATTTTTTTAACTTCCTGAGCGGATTTCATCGGTTGGCCTTTTTAGCATCAACCTCTCAAGAGAGTAAATGAGGAATGCAGAACGCCTTGTTCCTGCTCGAAATCGCCGACCTATTGCCTTCCCTCCCCACAGCAAACCGTGATGAACTCTCCCCATGCCCGCCTCTCGCTCCAGCCGCAACCGGACGCTCTCCTGCACGCCGGAGGAACTGGCGGCTTATGGTGCATGCTTGCGGCGGTTGGAGGGAGCGGCCTCCGCAGGGGAACTCGATGATGCGATCGTGCATGGTGACTTCTTCCGCGTCGCCCCGTGGCTTCCGGTAACTTGGGCTGATCTGGTGATCCTCGATCCCCCTTACAATCTCTCCAAGGATTACCATGGACACCGCTTTGCGGCCCGGCGCGATTATGCCGACTGGTTTTTGCAAGTGCTCACCCTTCTCAAACCACTGTTGCGCCCGCAGGCGACGCTCTATGTCTGCGCCGACTGGCAAACCTCGCTGGAGATCGCCCCGCTCCTCAAAGCGAATTTCCATCTGCGCAACCGGATCACGTGGGAGCGGGAGAAAGGGCGCGGTTCCCGGACCAACTGGAAGAATAACACCGAAGATATCTGGTTTTGTACCAACGCCAAGGAGTACCACTTCGACGTCGATGCGGTGAAACTGCGCCGCAAGGTGATCGCTCCCTATCGACACCGCGATGGCCAACCCAAAGATTGGCAGGAGGGAAGCGATGGCAACTTCCGGCTCACCCACCCCTCCAATCTCTGGAGCGATCTCACCGTCCCCTTCTGGTCGATGCCGGAGAATACCCCCCATCCGACACAGAAACCCGAAAAGCTGATTGCCCGCCTCGTCCTCGCCAGCAGTCGGGAAGGCGATCGCGTTTTTGACCCTTTTCTGGGAAGCGGGACAACGGCTGCTGTTTGTCGCAAGCTCAACCGGCGTTTCTGCGGCGTCGAGCAAAATGAGATCTATGCCTGCTGGGCGGCTAAACGGGTCGCCCTCGCCGCCGCGCAACCGGCGATTCAGGGGTATCGCAACGGCGTCTTTCTGGAACGCAACACCACCCCGCCTCCCGAAGCAGAAAGTCCCCCGCCCGCGAGAGATTGAGATTGCTATTTACCCTAGGCGCGGCTCTATAAGAGGGCGTCCTATGTTCCCTTCGCCAAGATAGGTGCGGGAAACACGGGATTGCCTGACCAACCAACACCATCAACCTATCGTTTGACCATGATCAAGACCTTTGCTCTTCTCGCCGTCGGTGCCGTTCTCCTTGGCCTTGGTGCCTGTGCTCACAAGCATAGCCACGCCCCGGCCAGCAGCACGCCTCCGGCCTCCTCCTCTTACTCCAAGTAAGGGACGGCGTTGATCCGATTGGGAGTCAGACTCTCCGCGATCAGCGATTTTAACGTTTTTTAGTTTACCGCCACACCGACGCTCTTCGGGCGCAGGTGTGGCGTTGTTTATTTCGTGAGCGTTGCTCGGAAGCTTACCCCCGATGCTTTCCGTCATTCGGCGGCAAAACACTCCTCTGCCGCGCTCTGAACTCCCGCGGCGGAGACCCTTCGAGCCGATGGAACCACGCGCTAAAGTAGTTGCCATCTTCAAAACCGCAGGCATGGGCGACTTCCGCGATCGGCACCCTCCCCTCCCCGCTAACAAGCAGACGCTTGGCCCGCAGGAGGCGACACTGAGTGACGTACGCCAGCGGCGTCATTTGCAGATTCTCCAGAAAGAGACGTTGGAGCGTGCGTGGGGAGCAGTGCACCTGCGCGGCGAGATCGACCAGACGCAAAGGGTGATCAAGATGGCGCTCAATCCAAGAGAAGAGACGCCCGAGACGCTGCCGCTCCGCCTCGTCCCTTTGCGGGGAGGAGCGGGAGCGGTCGTCAGCCGCTCGCAGTAGCAGGCCGAGCAGCAGGGTGAGATGGGCCTCGCAAAGCGCCGGGCTAGCCGGTTCATCGCGCAAGGTCTCCTCTTCGAGCCGGTTGATCGCCTCCTCCACGCGATCAAGCGTGGCAGGGTCGAGCATGAGGCGATGGTGAAGGTCGCTCTCGCTCCATCGGCGGCGCTTGAGATCAAAGAGACGCCGGGCGTGGGTACTCGCCCCGAGCAGCCGTTGCTGCCGCGCGATCACCTGTTCGTGCAGGAGAAGGTTCACGAGGTTCAACCCGTCGGTTTCTTCAAAAGCATGATCGCGGTGGGGGTTGATCAGGAAAACATCCCCAGCCCTCAAGCGGTGGCGGAAGGGCCCAAGTCGGTGTAGCCCCGTCCCGGAGAAGACGATCGCGATCTCAAAGAACTCGTGCCGGTGACGCGGCATTCTGACCTGTTCACGCTCGCGGGAGATGGCGATACCGCCCTTGCCACGGCTTAGGAGATCCCGGGTGATGGTCAGCGTAGCCATGTCGCTATTTTCAAGATTTTTGTCGCAGAATTCAAGGCGAACGTCATAGCTGAACCGCTACGTTGCCCCCATGCCTTCGCTTTTCCCAGACGCTTCCCAATGGATCGCCTCCCACGTGGTCGGTAGCCTCCATGTCATGGCCCCCGCGCCGTATCTCCGCAGCCCGGTGTGGCGGCTCGACGCCCCGGTTCGCTCCGCTTGGCTGACCGTGACAGCCCTCGGCCTCTTTGAAGCTGAGATCAATGGCCAACCGGTCAGTGACGATCTCTTCGCCCCCGGTTGGACCGACTATCGCCGCCGCGTGCTGGTGCGTCGTTACGAAGTGAGCGCCCTCTTGCGCGAGGGGGAAAATCGCCTCGGCGCGATTCTCGGCGATGGATGGTATTCGGGCCGGGTCGGGATGCGAAGTCGCCAAACCGGCGGGACCAAACCGCTGTTCCGTGCAGCGTTGGTGGTGGAACTCGCCGATGGAAGCTCTCAGGTGATCGTAACCGATTCCAGTTGGGAAACACGCACCGGGCCGATTCTGGAGAATGATCTCATCATGGGAGAGGCGTACGACGCCCGGCTGGAACTCCCCGGCTGGTCGCTCCCCGGGGATGAGGGCGAAGGATGGGTGCCGGTGTCGGTGGAATCCAAGGAGATCGAATTGACTTTGAGCGATCACCCGCCCGTCCGGCGACAGGAGCAACTCACCCCGGTGGAGGAACGCCGCCTGCCCGACGGCACCCGGCTCTTTGACCTCGGCCAGAACATCAGCGGACGGGTACGCCTGCGCGTGAAGGCGGCTGCCGGGCGGGGGTTGATCCTTCGCCATGCGGAAATCCTTAACCCCGACGGCACACCCTACTACGACAACCTTCGTGAAGCCCGAGCGACCGATTTTTACACCTGCAAAGGAAGCGGTGAAGAGGGGTGGGAACCGCGTTTTACCTTCCACGGTTTCCGCTACGCCGTGGTTTCGGGATTAAAGCAAGAGGATCAGTTTTCCCTCGTCGGCATCGTGATCCATACCGAGATGGAGGAGCGCGGGAGCTTTGCTTCCTCCCACCCGCTCCTCAACCGTCTGCACCGCAATATCGCATGGGGATTAAAGGGCAACTTCCTCGAAGTCCCGACCGATTGCCCCCAGCGTGATGAACGCCTCGGCTGGACCGGGGATGCGCAGGTCTTCATCCGGACGGCCTGTTTTCACCGCGATGTGCGCGGCTTCTTCCGCAAATGGTTTCGCGACCTGCGCGATGCGCAGCGCCCCTCGGGAGCGATCCCGCAAGTGGTCCCCGATCAGGAGTTCCCCGGCTATGAAGATGGTGGTCCGGCATGGTCAGATGCGATGATCATCTGCCCGTGGACGATCTACCTCTGCTACGGCGATCTCTCCTTCCTTAAGGAGAACTACGAGGCGATGCGGCGCTACCTCGATTTCCTCCTTTCCCAGCAAACCCGGGACGGCATCCGCTCCCACCCCGATCTCGACCCATGGGGTGGGTATGGCGATTGGCTCGCCTCGGAGAGCGTCGGCGAGCTCTCCGGGCGTACACCGCGCGAGTTGATCGGCACCGCCTATCTCGCCTACGACCTCGACTTAATGGCAAAAAGCGCCGACCTCCTTGGCAAGTTTGAGGAGGCGGAACGGTGGCGAGGTGAACGCAAACGGATCGTCGCCGCCTTCCAACGCCGCTTCCTCACCGCTGAGGGGTTGGTGGCCGGGGGAACGCAGACCGGCTATGTCCTCGCCCTTCGTTTCGGCCTGATCCCGGAGGAGAATCGGGCGGAGGCCGTCGCCGAGTTGGTGCGCGATATTGAAAGGCGCAACTTTCACCTTTCGACCGGCTTTGTCGGCACCCCGTATCTGCTAGGCGTGCTCGAAGAGGGAGGGCGGCTCGATGTCGCCTATCGCCTGCTGGAACAGGAGAGTTATCCATCGTGGCTCTTTCAAGTCACCCAAGGGGCGACCACCGTCTGGGAGCGCTGGGACGGCTGGACGCCGGAGCGTGGTTTTCAGGATGAGAACATGAATTCGTTTAACCACTACGCCTTCGGCGCGGTCGGAGAGTGGCTGGTTTCCACCGTGGCCGGGATCGACCTCGACCCGCACCACCCCGGCGGGCGTCACTTCCTCCTGCGTCCGAGACCGGGCGGCTCGCTCACCCACGCCTCAGCCGCGTGGAAGCTCGATAGCGGGACGATCTCAATCCGCTGGGAGTTGCAGGAGAGCGGCCAACTTCTGGTGGAAGCGGAGGTGCCGCCCGGCGTGCAAGCTCTTTTCTCACCCCCGCCAGGCTACGGGGAACCCGATACGGCCACGTGCGACCCCGGGCAATATCGATGGAAGTTGGAGAAGCGTTGATTTTCCCGCGCCCGCACGGTAGGTAGAGGCACGCCTTTTTGAACGCTTCTTCCTCGCTCCAAATCACCTTTCTGGGGACCGGCACTTCGCTTGGCATTCCGGTCATCGGATGCCAATGCGCTGTCTGCACCTCCTGTGACCGCCGCGATCGCCGCTCGCGCTCTTCCATTTATGTGGAGACGCCGGAACGGGCATGGATCGTCGACACCGGGCCGGACTTCCGCTTCCAATGCCTGCGCGAAGCGGTCACCCGGGTCGACGCCGTGCTCTATACCCATTCGCACACCGACCATATTGTCGGTTTCGATGATCTGCGCCCGTTTTGCTTCCCGAACCGCTACATCGACATCCACGCCTCTCCGGAGACAATGGCCGATCTGCGCCGGGTCTTCGCCTTCGCTTTCAATGATCCGCCGCTCCCCGGCTACCTCCATCCATGCCCCAAGGAAATCACCGGGCCGTTTGAAATCGGTGCAACACTCGTCACCCCGCTCGCAGCGGAGCATGGCCGCGCTCATATCTACGGCTACCTCTTCGAGCGCGAAGGGGTGCCGCTCGCCGCTTATTTAAGCGATTGCAAGCGGGTCGCCCTCGGCGTGGTGGAACGGATCGCCGGAGTGCACACGCTCATCATCGACGCGCTGCGCCACACCCCCCACCCGACGCACATGAACCTTGAGGAAGCGCTCGCCCTCTCCGCTCAGGTCTGCCCCGAGTCCACATGGCTCACCCATCTCTGCCACGATCTCGGGCATGAGGAAACTGAAGCTATGCTTCCTTCCGGCGTGCGAATCGCTTATGATGGACTCAAGCTCCACCTCTGATTGATCCGATGCGCTCCCTCCTTCTCCTCACCTTCTGGCTGATCGCCCTCCCCCTACCGCTCCTCCAGGCGGCGGAGGAGGATGATGTCGCCGCCACGCTGGTCATCTTCAATAAGAACGATGCCGCTTCCTCCAGTCTCGCTGCGACCTATGCACAGAAACGCAAGATCGCGCAGGAGCGGGTGATCGGTCTCGATTGCCCCGCGCGTGAAGATATTTCCCGCGAGGAGTACGACGACACGATCGCCAACCCACTACGCAAGCTCATGCTGGAGCGGGGATGGTGGAAAGTCGAAGGGCCACAAAGCAACCCCCGTCTCGTCTCCAGTTCGATTCGCTTCGTGGCGCTCATGCGAGGGATACCGCTTCGGGTCCGCTCTCCTAGCAAACCGCGCGAGGGGGATCGCATCGACAACATCCCCAAACAGTTCCATAGCAACGAAGCGGCGATTGACTCCGAACTTGCTACCCTCGCGCTGGTCACCCCGCAAATCTCCGGCCCGGTCGCCAACCCGTATTTCCGCTGTCGTACTTCTTTGGCGGAAGCGAATCTTCCCGGTCTGCTGCTGGTCTGTCGGCTTGATGCCCCCACGCCGCAGATCGTCCATCGGATGATCGACGATTCACTGCGTGCGGAAAAGGAAGGGCTCTGGGGGTTCGCTTATGTCGATTCACGCAATATCCGCGAGGGTGGGTATCTCGTGGGTGATCAATGGATGCGCAACATCGCCGATGGCGTCCGCCGCGCCGGAATTCCGTGGGTGCACGAGAATACTCCCCACCTCTTTGCCGATGCCTACCCGATGAGCCGGGCTGCGCTCTACTTCGGCTGGTATGCCACCGAGGTCAAAGGGCCGTTTGCCGACGCCAACTTCCGTTTTGAACCGGGGGCAATCGCTGTTCACCTCTATTCCTTTAGCGCCCCGTCGATGCGACAGGCTCCGCTCAACTGGGCGCCGGTCTTGCTGGAGCGCGGCGCTGCGGCGACGCTCGGCAATGTTCTTGAACCGTACCTGCAACTCACCCCTGATCTCTCCTTCTTCTATGATCGTCTCCAGCAGGGGGCGACCTTTGCCGAAGCCGCCTATGGATCGCAGAGGGTCCTTTCGTGGAAGACCACCTTTATCGGTGATCCGCTCTACCGCCCATACAAAGGGTGGAGCAACAAAACCCCGCCCAAGAACAAACGCGAGTATGGCGTCTACCGCGAAGGGGTTCGCCTCTGGCTCAAGAAGAGTCGCTCGCAGGGAGAGGCTTTCCTGACCCAACGGGGGCGGGAACTCAAAAGCGGCGTGATCTTTGAGGGAATGGCCGCTATGCAGGTGCAGGCGAAGGACCCCAAAGCTGCCCTCGCCTCGCTGGAATCGGCCCGCCTTTTCTATGACAAGGGGGAGGATCAGGTCCGGTGCACGCTGCACGCTGTCGGCTTGCTCCTCAACCTTAAAGAGCCGCACAAGGCGCTCAATCTGGCAAAAAAAGAGATCGCCACTCACCCTGATCTCAAATCAACGGCACTGCTGCGGGAAGTCGCCGACAGCCTCTCCAAATAAGCGCTTGCTCTGGGACGCCTCCTCTCCGGCTCATCGTTACCACCTCTGGTTGCAGCAGGTGCAGCGCGCCCCGGCGTTCACGCTGGAAGCCGCCCGCCCGCTGCCGGAGCTTGAGTTACAGGCGCGCTGGTTTGCCGGGGAGTTTGGACGCCATTTCCGAACCCGGGATGGGCAGGAGGTCGAGATCGTTCACTTCGGACGCTGGAACCCGGAGTGTGGCCCGACGTTTATTGAAGTCCAACTGCGGATCGGCGAAGGCGAACCGCTCACCGGCGCGGTCGAGGTCCAAGCCGAGCCTGCGCAATGGCTGCGCCACGCAGCGGAGGCGCCGGAGTATGAGGCGACGCTCCTCTATTTTAGTGCCGGGGGTGGTCTCCTTGGTGGGAATGCAGCCCCCTTCCCGATTAAAACGCGCTCTGGGCGCCCCCTCCCCCATCTTCTCCTTGATGGCGCCAGTTTTGAGTTCGGTTCCCGGTTGACCGAGACCCCACCTGCCCCTGCGACACCGCCCGTCTCTCTTGCGCCCGACCGGTTAGCCGCCCTGCTGGAAGCCGCCGCGCAATACCGCACCTACCGAAAAGCAGCCCGGCTTCATCAGGCATCCGAACGTTTCGGCCCCCGGGAGGCGCTCTACGCCGCCCTCGCCGAAACGCTCGGCTACCGTCGTAACCAGCTCCCCTTCCGGCTCCTGACACAACGCTTCCCATTCCTGACGCTACGGCGCACGCCGGACGAAATCGAAGCGCGCCTCTTTGCTGGAGCCGGTTTCCTCTCCGCGACCGAGCTGGCGGTGCTCCCCGGGGAGACGCGCACCTACCTACGCGAGATCTGGCAGAAGTGGTGGCCGATCCGCTCCGAAGTCGATCGGCTGACCCTTCCGGGTGATTTCTGGGAGATGCGCGGTTTACGCCCGGTCAATCATCCCCACCGACGGGTCGCCGCGCTGGCGATCCTCGTAGCCAACTGGGCGATTCTGGAGGAGCTGGCCTTGCGCGGAGAGATGGAAGCGCTGGAGAGTTTTTTCTCCCGCCTGCGCCATCCTTATTGGGACTACCATTTTACACTCACCTCCGCCCGATCCAACCGCAGGATGGCGCTCATCGGGCCGACCCGGGTCGCCGATATGCTTTCCAACCTTTTCTTCCCGGCAGCGCTTTTACGGCGGCCTGCTTTGTGGGAAGTCTACCGCCAAAGCCCGGCACGCGGGAGCAACCAGCGGGTCGAGGAGACGGTGCGCCGCCTTTTCGGGGAACTCCCCGCCACATGGCTCAAAAGGAGCCTCTTTCAACAGGGAGTGCTCCAACTTGATGACGATGGCCCGTTCCCGCCCGAAGCATGGGCGGCGTGGGCCTCAACTCAATAACGCGGCACGGAGGGGTCGACCTCCAGTGACCACGCATCGATCCCCCCCTGCATGGAGCGGACATCGCGGTAGCCGAGTTGGAGGAGGTAATCGGTCACCCGTGCGGAGCGCACACCGCCGTGACAGTAGACGATGATCGACTCCTCCTTGTTGGTAAGAAGCTCTTGCGCGACGTTGGAGAAAATCGAGAGCGGGATGAGTTGCGCCCCTTCGAGGTGGCAAAGGGCGTGTTCATGCTCCTCGCGGCAATCGACGAGGCGAATCGGAGCGCCACTATCGAGTAGCGCCTTGGTTTCGAGCGCAGTAATCTCTGGCGTCATGGGAGAACTTCCACCGGAGTGCCAAGCTTGACGTGGTTAAAGAACGCTTCTGCCATAAATTCAGGCAGGCGGATGCAGCCATGGGAGGCGGGATAACCGGGGAGGAACCCGGCGTGCAACCCGGTCGCCCCGACAATGCGCAGGAAGTACGGCATCTTTGCTCCACGATAGACCGTCCCCGGAGGGCGCTTGTCTCGCACGCTGGAGATGTTGGCCTGTACAATCTCCCCGGTGACGGCGTCGACATAATCGCCGTAGAGCGAGGAGGAGTGATCTTTACTCTTCTGGATCACCTTGAATTTGCCAACCGGCGTGTCGTACCCCTCACGCCCGGCTGAGATGGCGGAGACCCCCACCAGTTCGTTCCCCTTATAGAAGTAAGCCCGTTGTTCACTAAGCCGGATCTCGATCCGTGGAGCGCCCGGAACGCCGTCGCCGTCCCAGTACGAGACGTTATCGTAGCTCGGGCGTTCCCGTTGCGGGGCAGAGTAGACGCTTCCGTCTGCGCCAAGGTAGAGCGTGTCATGGCCGAGGCGGGGATCGCGGGTGCTACACCCCACCAGAAGGGCGGCGCTAAGCAGAAGGAGAGAAAACCGTGCTAACATAAGGGAAAAAACGGGTGTGTGTTCCGATTGAGAACCGCTCCGCGCCGGGTGGCAATGAACGCGGAGAGGTTGTTTCTTTTTACTTTTCAGGCGGGAGGGCGTGCCCTCTCCCTTCGCCGTCCCTTAGCGACTAAGGTTGGCGAAAATCTCGTTGGCCTCCTCCAGAGTCTCCTTGCTTCCGATATCAAACCAGATGCCGGGAACCTCGAAGGTGTGGACCGGGATGCGGGTGTAGAGCCACTGGATGAAACGCCCCGGCTGGTCGGGGTTATTCCCTGCGGCGATGTAGGTGGCGAAGAGATTGACCGTCTCCTTGGAGAAGTAATAAAGGGCGATCCCGGTGCGGGTGCTCTTGGGCTCCGCCGGTTTTTCCTCAAAATGGGTAATGACCCCCTCCTGATCGACTTCAATCGCATTGTACTTTTTGATCGCTTCGAGGTCTTTTACGTCATAGGTGGCCAAAACGGCCTGCTTACCTTTGGCAAACTGCGCAAAACCTTCGAGCGACTGGCTAAAGAGATTATCCCCGGCGACGACGATCAGGTCCGAGTTAGCCAGCGATTCGCGGGAGGCGACGAGGTTGATGTCTCCGATCGCTCCGAGCTTGTCGGAATCGTCCTTCGAGTTATCGTTAATGATCTTGAAGGAGAGCCGCTGCTCCCGCGTGGCGTAGTCGTTGGCCCAAGTCTGGAAGTCGGCGGCAAACTTGTCGTTGGTAACGACGAAAACCTTCTCCACCCCCTCCATCGGGGCGAGGTTATCGAGCACCCATTCGATCATCGGCTTCCCGGCGACGTCGAGGAGCGGCTTGGCACGGTTTTTGGTCAGAGGATAGAGACGCGTAGCGTAACCGGCTGCGAGGATCAGAATATTCATGCGCCCTTTAGATGCCGTTGCACCCCCTCGGGGAGCAAGCCAAAAAAGCTTCCACGGCGGGAAGCTACGCCCGCTCCCGCGTCCGGGTTTGTGCCTGCGTCGACTCTTCCGGAGAGGCTTCCTCCATATTGGCGACATCTTTGTCGATCAATGTGATGAGGTAGTTGCTCAGGGAACGGCGGTCCCGCTTGGCGCGAAGCTTTGCTTTTTCGAGCAATTCTTCAGGGCAACGAAAAGCGGTGTATTTACTGCTCATATCAGGTCAAAAGTTGGACGTTTTCGGGTCGTTAAACGTTCCGGGAAGCTTTGGGTTAAGGGTGAGTGGGAAGGAGTTTGCGCAAGGTTGTGCCATTACTCAAGCGCAAAGGGTGCATGGAGTTTAACTTCGGTTTAAACAAGACCATACATTCCCCGACCTCACCTTTCACTTTTTTCCCTTAAACCGCCTCTGGTTTCTCCCAAACGCGATAATTGGCCACAAAATGGCGTCTGAAAACCTCAAAACGCCCCTCTTCAATCGCCGTGCGGGCCTGCGCCATGAGGTTGAGGTAGAAATGAAGGTTGTGAAGGGAGACCAGACGCAAGCCGAGGATCTCTTCCGACTTGATCAAATGACGCAAATAACCCCGGGAAAAACTCCGGCAGGCGGGGCAGGTGCACCCCTCTTCGATCGGTCCCTTATCGAAAATATACGGGGCATTTTTGAGGTTAACCGTTCCGGCTGCGGTGAAGGCGGTGCCGTTACGGGCGATCCGCGTCGGCAAAACGCAGTCAAACATATCGACGCCGCGAGCGATCATTTCGAGCATCTGCGGCGGTGTCCCGAGGCCCATGGCGTAGCGTGGTTTGTGCGCGGGGAGGTACGGCTCGCTCGATTCAATGGCCGCCATCATCTCCTCCTCCGGCTCCCCAACGCTGACGCCGCCGACGGCATATCCTTCAAAATCCATCGCCACGAGCGCCTCGGCACTCTCCCGGCGCAAGTCGGCGAAGGTCGCCCCCTGCACAATCCCGAAAAGCGCCCCGCGTGATTTCCCGGCGGCGTCCCGCTCCAGAGCCCATTGGCGGCAGCGCTTCGCCCAGCGCAGGGTCAAACCGAGGCTTTTGGCTGCATAGTCGCGCTCGCACGGGTAAGGCGGGCATTCATCAAAGGCCATGGCGATATCCGAGCCGAGCGTCGCCTGAATCTCCATCGCCGTTTCCGGCCCGATAAAACAGGGCGCCCCGTCGAGATGACTCTGGAAATGAACCCCCTCCTCGGTGATTTTGCGCAGTTTCGCCAGCGAAAAGACCTGAAAACCACCGCTGTCGGTCAAAATCGGCCCGTCCCAACCCATAAAACGGTGCAATCCCTCAAAATGCTCAATCACCGGCATCCCGGGGCGGATGAAGAGGTGGTAAGTATTACCGAGGATGATCTGGGCATCGAGGGTGCGCAACTCCTCGGGGCTGACCGCCTTAACGGTCCCTTGAGTGCCAACCGGCATGAAGATCGGGGTTTGGATCACCCCATGGCGGGTGGTCAGGCGGCCACGGCGGGCCTTGCTGTGCGGATCGGTGGCGAGAAGTTCAAACATAACTTAATAAAAAGCTTCGATCTCCCGCAGCATCCGTTTGACATGGCGGTGTTTGCGGCGCGGTTTCATCACGCGGTAGCTGGCGCGGTGGTCGCCCCAGCGCAGGATCTCGATATGGACGCGGCGCACGCCCCAGCGGTTCATCGTGGAGCGATTGGGCATGTAGAGGTCGATCGTGTTGGTCCCGGCGAGCGCCCAGCCGTAGTCGTCGACTTCGCGCAACTCCCCCGTTTCGATCACGCGAAAGAGGGTCCCAGCGGGCCAGCGGGCCCAATCCGCGGCGGCGCTGCTAATTTCACCGGGCCGGGGATCGTAGCGCAGTTGTGTGCCGAGCGCGTTGCGCCGACCATGGCGACGGTGATCACGCTCAGAATGGGTATAAGCCGTGGTGCGCACCTTCTGAATCGCCGCGCGTTTGAGCGGCTCCTCATACGGCGGGAGCTTGCGCCGCGTAGCACAACCGGCCAGCAGGGCAACAATCAGGAGAAAAAAAAGTGGGCGCACAGCGGGCCAGCGTAGGCTCTCTGTGCGCCCAAAAGCAACGCGATTATCCGGGGATCGCGATCGGTTCATCCTCCCCACCAGCGCGTGCGGCGGCGAGGACTTCCATGACGGCAAGCGTCTGGCTTTCTTCCACAATCGTCGTCCCTTCTATCAAGGCAGGGAGCAGGCGATCGAGGAACGGTTCCCAGAAATCGGTCTTCAAAACACGGTGCGCCCAGCCGCCCCGGTGGCAGACGGCGGCTTCATACGGCTGCTGCCCGGGCGTGAAGTAGACATCAGCGAGCCGCCCTGCCTCGTCCTCCAGTTGAAGGCGTTCCACCTCCCCCACCCTTTTTCGGCGGACGATGCGCGGCGGTTCCGCCATCAGCGTCAGCGCCATTTCCACCGGATGGATAACAAACTCATCGTAGCGCTCGTTGTCACATCCCCAAGTCTGGACAAAATCGGGCGCTGGAGCGAGGGCCTTGAGTTCCGTCACCTCCCGCGCAAAACGGAGGAGGGAACTACTCATAAGCGGCACGCCGTGATCCCGCGCCAGAGCGAAAAGCTCCCGGGCAGTGGCCGGATCAGGGGCAAACGGTTTATCAAGATAGACCGGGACACCCAGAACCACCGCTTGTCGGAAAAGCTCAAGGTGGAACTCAGGATGAGAGGAAGCGGGGATCACTACCGCGTCGACCTTCCCGGCCATCTCCCCGGCATCTTCCATCCACGGGACGCTATTCTCCCGCGCCCATGCTTCCCGTGCCCCTTCCATGGCGGTACAGGCGACGATCTCCCCTTGCAGATCGCCCCCTTTTTGACGGCGTTCCTCCAGCTTCCAGAGGAAGCCGGGAGCATGGGCGCTTTCCAGCCGATAGTCGATCAAGCCGAGACGGACGGTTTTCTTCATCGTATTAATGCGTGCTCGCAGTCCGGGTGGAGTGGAGTTCCTCCAACATCCGAAGGACTTCGACACGGTAGCGGTCTGCCGCATCACGGTCGACCGGATCGCTCCATGGAATTCCGGTGAAAACGTGCTTGGCCACGGTATCGACCGCCTTGGCAAGCAAAGCCTCGGCTTTGACCTTTGCCTCAGGATCGGTGGCGGCGGCAGCGGCGTCGCGGAGCATCGAAAGGTATTCGTGATCGAGCATCCCTTCGCGGCAAGCACTCCAGTGGAGACTGTCAGTGACCTCGGTTTCCGAAAGGAACGCCGGAGCGTAAGAGACGCCTGCCTGAATGTACTCATTCCATGAAGAGGGGGAGCCCCCCAGATCGCCGAACGACCAGAAGCCGATCCCTTTGGCGTCAAAGGCAAATGCTGTCCATGCCTGAAGGCGATAATAACGATGCGGATCAATGAGACGGACCGGCCCATCGCAAAGGTAGAACCAGAGCTCCTGCCCCTTGCCCTGCTTCGCGGTGTAGAGTGAGCGGACCTTCTCGTTCGCCGTTCCAAACTGTGAGAGGTTCGGGCAGAGGATATCGGGAGCGGCGAGCGCTTCGGGGTATTTCACGTTGGTGGGATCTTCCCAGATCGGGTTGGAGAAGATGCGCAACCCGGGGGCCCCGACCTTGATCGCCCGGGTCCAACTAAGGACGATCCGATCGTGCAGTTCTTCGCGCGGTTCATCCTGAAGAAGAATGAGCACTTGGGAGGGGGCGACTCCCCGTTCCTCAAAATGGTCCGCCACCGCTTTGGCCCAACTGGCGACCTTGGCTTTGAAAAGGTCCGAGTCCATTTTGGAACCGGCAAAGTCGGCGGGCATGTTGGTAAAGAAGGCGTAGTTGCGAGCCTCCGGCCAGCGATCAAGCCAGTGATTGACCCGGGTAAAATCGAGCGGCTCGATCAGCCTCCCTGCTTCATCAAACGCTTCTGGTTTGGGAATCGGCAACGTCCCGGGGTCAGCCCATGGCGTATCGACATAACCCGCTTTCAACGCTGCCAGCGCCGCCTCCATATTGTGAGGAGAGATGCCGAAAGCCCCTAACCCTTCGGTGTAATCCCACATTCCCAGCGAAAGACGCGGTTTAGCGATCTTGACCGGCGAGACGCGGACGCTGACGGGAATTTCCACCCCGTCACCGAGATCAACCGATCCTTGATGCGCCCCCGGCGGCAGTTCCCCGGCGTTGACGGAGAGCCAGAGCCGCGTCGTCACCCCGGCGGGGAGATCGAGCTTCCCCTTGCCCCCTTCCAGCGGGATCGGGATCAAAGCGTCGGCAACAGCGGTTCCTTCAGCTGTGTCGGTCCAGAGCGAAGCCGACAGGGTGGCCGCCTTCAGGAGTTGTGGACTTGCCTTCAAGGTGATCGTTCGCTTTTGCGCGGCTGCCGTCGCGTTGGTCAAAAGGAGGGCATCGGCGCGCGCCTCCCCCGACATCAACTCGATCGCAAGCGCGGCGGCGGCTCCTCCCTTGGTGGGGCGTTCCAGCAGATCAATGAAATCATACCGATGTTTTTTCCAAAGATGGAGCGGCGCATACCCCTCCGCCTTCAGCAACGCTCCAAAGAGGCCGTACAAATTGGCGTGGACGGAGTGCAACGGGATGATGGCCCGGAACGTTTTCGGATCGGGAATGGGGACATTGGCCGCCGCCTGTTGCAATTCCCTGATTTGACCCTGCCACCCTTTGAGTTGGGCGGATGGAACTCCTTTGGCTTCATTCAAGCGGCTTGCGAGCACTTCGGCATCTTTCTCCACACGGGCCAGCGTGCGGATCGCGCTGATTTTTGCCCTGGCCCATTCCTGTCCCGTAAGAGTGGTCGGTTCACCCGGGAGTGGTTTCTCCAGCCATGCCTGTTCGCCCTGATAGACCTCAAGTTCGTCACAGAAAATGTAATACTTCCCGATCGGAATCACCCGGACATAACGGCCGTGAACCTGAAGATCCTCGGTGGTGAAGCGATGTCGGCCTTCCCCATCGGCGGGTGGCTGGACCTTGTTGGAAAGTTCAATGAGATCGCCCACGGAATGCCACGTCTTGCCATCGACACTGACCTGAACAAAGACGTACCGTGGCCAAGTCACATTCGCCCGTCCCGCCGCTGTGCTAAAGGAGAGGCCGGAGATAGGCGAATCCTCTCCGAGATCAATCGTCACCGTAGGGGCAAAAACGTAGGCCCACCCCATGGTGGTGTCCATGGTCCAGATCGAGGTGCCCGTCGTTCCGGGAATGGAGGAATCAACCCCCGGAGTGTACTCCCCATCGGTTAGTTTCTTCAAGGCATCGCCCCCGGCACAGTGGGCGTAGTTCGGCATCGGAAAGACGGTATAAGGGCGTTCCAGAGCGATGTTGGTGCCTTGGGCGAAAAGAGGACCGGTCAGGATCGTGGTTAGCAAAGGGAGGGTGGCCCAGAGGGCCCGTGGAGTGCGTAACATAGGATTGGAGAGAAAAAGGTTGGAGGGAAAGGAAAGTGAAGATCAGCGCAGTTCCGCGCCGATGTCCCAGTTATAGCGGGCATTGCCTCTGGCCGGACTGATCGGATAGGCCGAGGTTTCCACATGCCCGTCGACAAAGAGGAGGTGAAGCTTCGCCGAGTGACGGTAGAGAGCACCGTGGCCGCTGCCCGGTTCATCGACACTCCAGCTCGCAGCGGAGAGGAAGCGGCCTTCCGTCAGGAGGACCATTTTCGAGGGTTTCTGCACGGCGACCCGTCGATACCGCGGACTGTGCCCCGGCTCCCATCCCCCAAGCGCGATGTTCTGAGCATAGGAAGAACGCGCAACCCCATGGGAACCATCATACCCGAGCGGGTCGCTCGGCAGCGGCCCCTTGGCGCTCGGACACCAGAAGATGTCTGCCGGAGGCGTCTCGGGCCATTTTGCGGGAGGGTAGCCAAGGTAGGGCAGGAGCGCCTGCGTCCAAAAGACGATTCTCCCGTTACGATCGTCGCGATTGGGGATAAAGAAGCCATCGTTATCATTCGACCATGCATTTTGAGCGACACCAATCTGACGCATCTTGTTAAGGCAGGCCGCAGCTTCACTTTGGGTGCGAACCCGTCCGCTGGCCGTGAAGGCAAGGAGGATCAGGACGGAGAGGATCGTCACCGCCAGAACCATCTCCATGAGCGTGACGGCGCGAACTCTGAAACGGGAATGTTTCACAGAGCAGACTTAGTTACGACGGCGCAGAGTCAGGGCAAGGAGGAGGAGGCCCGCCCCGGAGAGCAGAGCGGTGGAAGGCTCCGGCACCACGCTCGGCTCCGGCAGCACCCCGGCGTTGGTCCATTGGATGAAGGCGTACTCGACCACACCGCCTCCTAAAATCCCGAAACCGTTGCCGAATTCCATGTAATTACCTGAAATGCCGGTGCCGGTGCCGGTGAGGGTTGTCAGGTATTCATCGTCGAGGTAGAGCCGTGCGATCCCTTTGGGCGCCTCGACGCTAACGGGCATGACATCAATCCGGAAGGTATGAAATACGCTCGTATCAACCGCTTGTCCCGCAAAGTTTCCCAGCCCAAAGTCGAGATTGAAAGTATTGGCCCCGGTGATGATTTGAAAACGGTTGGCCGTTGAAGTCGAACCGGCGCGCACCCGTGCACGAAACTCAACCGTGCTGCCCAGTGAGAGGTTATGGTTCCACGAAGCGTTGTCTCCGCCGGGGTTCCCGCCATACATCCGATAGATATGGTATTGGGTTGCGGGGGTATCCATGACAAGCACTCCCCCTTCGATCCGGCTGCTTCCAGCAACGAAGTGCGTCCCCCACGCCGGTTGGGTTAGCGCGGGATTGTTTGGCAGCAAGCCGGTCCCCGGGTCATACCCATACTGATATCCGGGATTCGGAATCGCCGCATTCGCCGGAGTGAACGTGGCAAGGGTCAAAGCGGCGAATGCCGCAGTGAGAGTGAGTAGGGATCGAAGTTTCATGGGGTTGATGTGGGGTTAGAATCAAGTGAACAGAAATGGCTACTGACAGCTCAGGGTGAGATGAAAACATCCTGATAGTCCCAATTCAGGAATGGCGTTCGCTAGCATGAGGGCGGACGTCCCGGACGTATTCGAATGGAGCGAAGGAGGATCGATCGCTGCAGAGCTCCGGACGATGAAGATCCGATCAATCCAGATCGATTCCACGTTATCGACATTCAAGGTTGGGGCCACCCATACGGTGGGGGACGTAGCTGCTGTCAGCCGTGTGCTCCCGATCTTGAAAGTTCGGTAAGCCTTACCATCGACATCAGCGAGCGCGACGTTGCGCCGCACCAGTTCGCGTCCTTCCACGCCGCGTTGGGGATTCTTTGGTTCATAGATTCCGCAACTGAAGGCCGTTCCCTTCCCCTCACCTTTCTTGACAACACGGGCGACTACATAGGCGGTCCATTCCTGTCCTTCATCAGCGATGACTTCGCCATTCTCCAGCCAGAACTGCGGCAAGGTTAGCTGGATGGCCCACTGGAGGTGCGTCGGCGGCATTCGGATCGCCATGCCGCTCGATGAAAGGGGATCGCTGACCCGTTCCGTTGAGACTCCTCCAAAGAGGGCGAGAATGGCGGTCGACTCAAAGTTAATCCAGTCAGCATCGTCGATCTCCTCAAAACCATCAGGAGGAGGGACTTCTTTGGAAGCGCTAAATTTCCGGGAAAACTGTTCGGGCGTGACACCCCCTTCCCACAACGCCTGAACATCGGCAAGGCGGCAAGTTTCCAGAAAGCGATCAAGGATCGGTTGTGGCGTTGCTTCGAAAACCCACGGCACCTTACGCCCCTCGGCATCGCTCTTTAGCAACGGCCAGGAACTCAAGACTGCATAATCAACACCGACCCGGACCATCCGAACGCGCTGTAAGATCTCTGCGTCACCCTTCACCTTCTCCTCGGCCTGATCCATCAAGGCATTGGCAGCGGCGAGAATTTCCACGCTCAAATACGGGACCGGCGTGGCGTTGCCCATCGTCATGTAATAATCGCCCTGTTCGCGCAGCGATTGGTGGATAAGTTCGATATACTCCCCAATTTGCGGAGCCGCAGCACCGTAGTAGCCTTTCAGGAACCGGGCGATGAGTTGCCGCTCGTCCGCTTCGGGATTCCACAGCAGTTTAGCCAACAACCATGCCCGAAGCGGGCTAAACTCTCCACCGAACGATTTCCAAGCTCCTTGTTCAAAGACCCCCCGGACACCGGTTTTCGCCAGATAGCGGAGGTTTTCCGACATCACATAGAGATTGGGATGAGGCAACAGGAAGTGGTTGAAATTGGTAATATAGTCCCAGATGTAGACGCGCTGGCAGATCTTGGTCCATCCCTCCAGTTCCTCGGCGAAGTCGCGATTCTGCGGATGATGGAACGGATTGGAAAACGAGCAGATAATCGAACTCATGCGAACGATCACGTTGGCACGCGGCTTGGTCACGAGTGGCGGCTTGCGGCTATATTGGTAAGCAAGCGTTTCAATCGAAGCTTTGGGGAATTCTGCTTCAATCCCTTCAGCAACGCCGTTAACGAAGCGAATGAGACTGCCCGAAGGTCCGCCCTCCTCCTCATCGACAGCCCGACAGGGAGCGCATTGACAGTAGCGTTGATTATCGTTCTGCTCGACGTGAACGATGGTGTCTGCCGGGGCGTTTAATAGCAGCTCCCTCACCTTTTGCGTGACCAACCGAAGAACTTCCGGGTTGGAGAGACAGAGTTGTCCACCACCTTCACGTTTACCGTTAATTTCAGTGTACCATTCAGGATGATCCTTAAAAAACTCCTTGGAGGGTAGCATCCGGTCGAAGCTATGGTAGTGACCTCGGAAGTTCACGGTACCGCCCCGCGCCGGATCAAGGCCGGAGCGTTGTCCGTTAGTCCGGTTGCGGACTTGCCAATCGGGTTGGTTGAAAACGTCCCAGATGTACGGGTCGCGAAGTTCAAAGGGAGGGCGGTAGCGATGGTCCTGACGGGGAATCTCCAATGTCGGACGGTTGGGGATGGTGCTGGCGGTGGGGGTCCACCATTGGCATCCGACGCTCTCTTCCAGAAAAGTGTAAACGGCGTAGAGCGTCCCTCGGGAGGCTGCCTCCCCACCCGTCAGAATCAGATGATTGCCCTCACTTCGGATGATGATCCCCTCTTCCCCCAATCCATTGAGATCGAGGTCGGGCTTGATGGTTCGTGCCGCGGAAGGACCGACAGCAATCACAGATTGTTCACCGGGATCGACCTTGGTCTCCACCGGAAAAGTGGCGCCAGTCACTTGCCGGAGAAAGCTAGCGAGTTCGGCTGCTGCGTGTTGCTCCTGTTCAGTAGCCTCCGCGCTAACGGTGATGATGTATCCGCTCGCCCCATTGGTAGCGAGAGTCAGCGTGTCGGATTGCGCTGCATTGAGCACGATCGTGACGCCAAATATCATCATTAAACATAGACTCCGGAGATGACGGCTGGCCTCTCCCGGAAAAATAAACATCGGCATATCTTCGTTCTCTTTGAAGGTCACCAGTCACCCGGCTGATGTTCCCTCCACTCTGCAATTGAAATGACCCTCGCTGAACCATCAGCGAAGCTGGCATTGACTTTGCCGCCGTGACGATCGAAGGCGGCTTGGTTATACTGAATGCCTGCACCCAGTAACGTGGCGTTGGAATCACGATCGCCTGCGTTAAGCGGGTATTGTGTCGGGCTGTAAAGGACGCTGTTGTTGGCATCCATGACAAACATGGTCTTTGCCCCGAGCGTGGAAAGGCGACCGCTGCCCGGAAACCCGAGTTGCTGTCGGGAAAAGGTCATGACAGGACGGGGATGCTTTTCAGTGTAGTTGAGCCCGTAAGTGAAGCGGGCGGGGTCCTTCTCCGCAGGGCAGCGGAGGTAGTTCAGGCCAATGCGTATCCCGGTCGGCGCCGCACTTTGACCGGCGTAGGGAAGTAAGGTGGTCGTCCAATACGGATTGGCATCATTGTCAGCCCCCCAGCGCGGTGCAACGTGGGGGAGTTGACCGCTGTTCTCCGTCGCGTAATGAACGATGGCAACGACGATTTGGCGCTGGTGTTGCATACATTGAGTCACCTTCGCCGAGTCTCGCGTTCTACCCGAGAGAGAGAAAATCATGGTAATTAGCACGCCGATCAGGACGATCACCACCAGCAGTTCCGTGATCGTGAAACCGCTTTGGTTTCTGTTTCCCAAAGGAAGTTCACCCATGACGGAAGCCTTTGATCAACCGCTTCGCCCGGCGGGAACGGGTCAACAGGCCGAGGGCCGCCAATCCGATAAGCGAAGTAGTCGCCGGTTCAGGAACCACTTGCAGGAACTGGCCCGGGGTCAGGATCGTGCTGGAGAGACGGATTTCATCGATATACCCAATGAAAGGCAGGGCATCGTTCTGTCGGGCACCAATATTGAAAACCTGATTGACCAACGCGGTAGCACCGGGGGTTCCAGAACTGGTGTAAGTACCGACTTCCACATAATTGATGTAGAGGCGGAAAGTGCTTAGCGTACCATCGGTGGCATCAAGAGTGATAGCATAGTGATTCCAGACACCCGGGTTACTCCCCCCAGGGATAGGAGCCGTTGCCGTGAGAGCGGTTCCACCTCCTGCTGACTGGGTATAACGAACTCCGATCGTCGGGGTAGCGGCTCCCCCGTCGACTAACCCCCATAAGCCCCCACTGGTCGTCAATGGATCGTAAGTATGAGACCAGACAAAACCCGAACTGCTGGTTTGCGGCTGGGCAAACCACTCGACGGTGAGTTGACTGACTCCTGAAAGATTGAGGTTTGCGGCGGTGTAGAGCCGTGCGGCGCCGTTGAAATAGGCACTGCCGTCCCCGGGGGCCAAAGCGGAATGATTGGAGGACCAGACCGCCGCTCCGTTTCTATTGATCAAGGTATGCCCGTTGCCGGAAGAGTCTGCCGTCAAAGCACCATCTTCAAAGCGCCAATAAGCAATCACATCAGCATCGAGAGTGGGGGTAAAACTCAGGACACTTAGAACGGCAAGAGTGATGGGGAGTCGATTCATAAGTTTCATCCGATATGGGGGAACGGGATTCGGTTAGCAGGAGAGAGCCGCACTCTTCGCAGGAAAAGAGTAGCAACCGCACGACTGGCGGATCACCAATCGCGCGCTCAGCGCAAGGTGCTCGGGCTGGCAGCCCGGTTCGCGCATCTGGTCGAGGAGGAGGTAGGCGCTCAGCCGGCCGATCTGGTCGCGCGGGATCTGCATGGTCGTGAGCGGGATGTTGCCGAGGCTCGCCTCTTGTTCATCGGCGAAACCGATGACGGCGGCTTCCTGCGGGACGTTCCAGCCGCTCTCATCGAGAACCGCCATCGTTTCGAGCGCCGCGTGGTCGTTCCAAACCAGAATCCCGAGCTTGCGCCGCCCTTGGGCGAGGATCGGGGCAAACTCTTCGCGGAGATGGCGTGGGAGTTCATCGAACATCGGCACTTCGATCACCCGCCTCGGGAGAACCGGGGCGAGCTTGCGGGCGGCATCCTCAAACCCCTGCGCACGGATCGAGTGGGTCGTCCATGGACGCGATGAGGTGACGCAGATCAATTCCTCACACCCTAAACCGATAAGATGGGCCGTTGCCTCAAAAGCGGCGAGTCGATCGTTGATCCCGACAAAGTTGGTCCGAAGCCCGGGGAAGTAGTGATCGAAAAGAACGACTTTAACCCCCGCCTCCTGCGCTGCCTGCAAATGGGCAAAGCTGCCGCTGTCGTGCGAAGTAAAAAGGACGATTCCCGGGACGCCTTCGGCGACGAGTTGGTTGACGATCGCGGTCTCTTTTTCCGGGTCATCATCGCTGATGAAAATCGTGGTGCCGTAACCGCCGCGCTGGAAGGTCTGCTGAAGGCTGTCGAAAAACTCGATCGTTGCCGCATCGCGCATCCGTTGGAGAAAGATGACGGCGACGTTCTTCTGCCGCCGCCCTGCCTCCACTGCGGGTGCGGCGAGCGGCTGGACGATCGTCCCGCGCCCCTGCTCCCGGGAGATCAACCCCTCGGCTTCGAGCCGGGCGAGGCTTTCACGAACGACGGTGGTGCTCACTCCATAATGCTGAGCCAACTGGCGCTCGGGCAGGAGGTGGTCGCCTGCTTTCAACTCGCCACTGGTGATGCGGTGGCGGAGTTCGCGCGTCATGTCGTCCTGAAAGCGTTTCTTTTTGTTAGCGGGAGGGGTCATGGAGAAAAGATGCGAAGTGATCGCAGGTTTAATAATGAAAGATATGATTATTTTACAGCTTGGCAATCAATTTTTTTCAAATAGATTGAAAAACATGATAGCAATTCAAGCGAATCGGGAGCGGTCCACCCCGTCGGCCCGACACGATCTCCAAAGGGAAACCGTGGCAGCCCGTTGCCGGGTGGAACGGGTGGTGCTCTCGTCGCACCGTTATTCTCGGGAAGAAAGCGATGCAGCGCAACCGGGACTTTGGCCTGCCCGCTGGGTCGCTTGCCCCGGGCGGGAGGGGAATTCACCCTTTGTGGCGCTCTACCTTCTCAAGCTGGACTTGAAAGAAGCTCTGGAGGTACGGCTCCATCTCTCCGGGGATGAAAGATATGAACTCTTCATCAACGGCGAACGCTCAGGCCGGGGACCGGAGCGGGGCGATCTCCAACATTGGGCGTTTGAAAGCTATGATGTTTCCCTCCCCGCCGGAGAGCATCTGCTTGTCGCCAAGGTCTGGAGCCTCGGTGAGAAAGCGCCTCATGCGCAGATCAGCCTCGGGCACGGTTTCTTTCTCTGTCCCGATGAAGCGGAACATTTGCCGCTCTTGGCGACGGGTGTCGCCCCGTGGAAAGTTCAACCGGTTGACGCCTTTGCTTGGCACCGCCCGTTGCACAGCGCATGGGCCGTCGGCTGGAGTGAGGAAGTTTTTGGAGAACGTTACCCGTGGGGCGGGGAGCAAGGGGAAGCGTCGGGGGTGTGGCTGGAGCCACAAAAGCTTGCCTATGGCGATAGCGCGGAGGGGGTCGAAATGGTCTGTCTACAACCGTGGACGACCGGGCATCACCGACTCATCCCCGCGATGCTTCCGGCGATGCTGGAGCGCCGCTGGGAACGGGGGCGCATCCGCCATGTGGGACCATTCGACGAGCGGCCGGTCGGGCTGGAGCCGATCACACGCACGTGGGCGCTGCCGCAGGAGGAGATCTCATGGCAGGCGATGATCGAAGGGGGGGCCGACGTCATCATCCCTCCCGGAACGCGACGACGGGTGGTGCTTGATCTCGAGGATTACCTCTGCGCCTACCCCGAGATCACTCTCTCCGGGGGGCGCGGCGCGGTGGTGGAGATCGCTTGGCTGGAGGGGCTCTACGAGTCAATTGTCCACCCCGCCGATCATGACGGCCCGGTCGAGGCGCTCGCTTTCCCCAAAGGGAACCGCGACGAGGTGGAGGGGAAGTTTTTTATCTGCCCTCTCTATCATGAAGATGGGGGAGATCGTTTTCACCCTTGCGGTGGTTCGAAGCGGACCTATAGCCCGCTCTGGTGGCGGAGCGGGCGCTACGTGCAGGTGCTCGTGGAGACCGCCGGGGAGGCGCTCACCCTTGAGGGGCTCCGTTTCCGGGAGACGCGCTATCCGCTGGAGATGGAGGGGGAATTCTCTGCCTCTGACCCCTCGCTCAACGCTTTGGTGCCGCTCATGACGCGCGGCCTCTTCACCTGCGCGCATGAGACCTATATGGATTGCCCGTTCTACGAGCAGTTGATGTACGTCGGGGATGCGCGGCTGGAGGTGCTCATGACCTACGTCCTTACCCGGGATGATCGGCTGCCGCGCAAGGCGCTCAAGGCTTTTGAGTGGTCTCATCTCCCCTCCGGGTTGACACAGAGCCGTTACCCGGCACGGGTGCGACAGGTGATCCCGCCGTTTTCCCTCTGGTGGATCGCGATGTGCCACGATTATGCATTGTGGCGGGGTGATCCGGCGTTTGTCCGCTCGCTCTTGCCCAAGGTACGGGTGGTGGCCGACTACTTTGCCCGCCATCTCGATGGACGCGGCTTGCTCCACCTGCCGAGCGGATGGAACTTCCTCGACTGGGTGCCACAATGGGAGAATGGCGTCGCGCCTGATGGCGGCACCGGCTTCAATGCGGCGCTCAACTGGCAGGCGGTCATGGCGTGGAAGATGGCGGGGGATCTGGAACAATGGTTTGGAGAACCGGAAGTCGCCGACCTGCAACGTCGTCGCGCCCGGGAGGGGGCGACAGCGGCTCATGCCTGTTTCTGGAATGAGGAGCGGGGCCTCTATGCTGACGATCGCGGACACCGCTTCTGGAGCGAGCACGCTCAATGCCTCGCCCTCCTTTCCGGCGGAATGCCAGCCGATGCCGCTGCCCGGCTCACTCTGAGCTTCACACAAGCGGAAGGATTGGCCCCGGCGACGATCTATTTCTCCCACTATCTCTTTGAAGCCTATCGTGTGATGAAACGTCCCGACCTCCTCCTTGAACGGCTGGAGACGTGGAAGGCGTTGCTCCGCCACGGCCTTAAAACCACCATTGAACAACCCGAGCCTACCCGCAGCGATTGCCATGCGTGGGGCGGCCATCCGCTCTTTCATTTCTATGCGACGCTGGCTGGCATCCGTCCGGCAGCGCCCGGGTTCACAGAGGTCTCGATCGAGCCGCAGGTTGATTCGCTCGACCTCCTCCGCGTCACTCTCCCCCACCCTGCCGGGGGGGAAATCGCCCTCGAAGTGGAAGGCGGAGAACTCACGAAACTTTCCCTTCCCGATGGGGTGAAACGGGTGTGAAATCGGGGGGGGTGATCGGCTTCATCAAGCGCCTCGAACAGTCGTTATCAGGGTGATGTGATTTTGTTACACAAAATATGATGAATGATTACTCTTTATTAAAAGGCGTGGCATCATTGCGTCGACAAACTGATGGAACGATTTTACCTTCAAGCGCACTGATGGCTTGCGGAGCGACTGTTTTCACGGCATACCCGCTCTTCGTATGATGCTGATCTCTACACCCTTGCGTCTCTTTTGGGATGGGAGGGGATGGGTTGCCTCACACGGAATTCAGATTTGGCCGGTCGGGTCGTTTTCAAAAACGACTTGGCTTTCGCAAATAAAACGAAAAGAGTCGATTGCTTCCCGTTGAGGGTGTGCGAACTTCAAGTACTAAAGACATGTTAGTCCTATCCAGAAAAGTAGGCGAAACGATTATGGTTGGCGATAATATCGAGATCATGGTCACCCGTATTGAACGTGATACGGTGCGAATTCGGATCAGCGCCCCGAGGGAAATTCCAATTTTTAGAGGGGAGCTTTACCGCGAAATCAAACGCACGGCCGAAGAGACTCCGGGCACCGCTTCCCTTGAAGCCCCACCGGAAGCCTGAAGCCTCCGAACAAGCCGGAGGCAGTCGGCAAAGATGAAGGTCTACAACGGTTGGCGGCAGGGATGAAGCGGGGTTAGCGAGGGGCAGCAAGCAGTCCTCTCCGTGTCTTCACGGGAGAGAAACGATCGACGGGAAGGAGTCCCGTCTTTTTCAGGAAAGCCGGTTGAAGAGAGCAGAACGCGACTCGGGGAAGGACTCCATCATGCGCTCAAGAGCTCGCACGGCACTCCCCCCGATAGCAAGGCCAAGTAGCCGCGCCAATTCCCGCTCAAAATGGAGCAAAGCTCTGCGGTTGGCCGGTTCCCTCTCCAGATACACGATGGCGCGCCCGAAGAGATCGAAAAGCTCCGGCACCGGGTGGTCGCTCTCGGTGGAGCGTTCGAGCAATTCCACGAAGTAGGCGGCGAGGCTCAGGCGGTCGTAGTCAAGCCGTAGCGCTTCGTGGGGATTGAGCAGCCGGGCTTCGCGTAACGTATGGAGTTCACTGCGCGAACTACGGGCGAAGCTGATTTCGGTTTCGTGGAAAAGATCGAGCACACCGGCGAAACTGCTTTTAGGTCGTTGCGCCCCTTTTGCGATCGTCTTGAGCTTGCCGTGATCTTCCGTTAGCCAGGTGATAATGAGACTACTCTCCGAGTAACGGATGCGACGCAGGAGAATGGCGCGGGTTGATTCCATGTTGAGCGGGTGGCATGATAAGCAGGAAAGCGCGATGACCACAAAGCCAACCTGTCGCGGGCGATTGGCCCCCTCCCCCACCGGCTACCTGCACCTCGGCCATGCCCGGACGTTCATGACCGCGTGGCAACGGGTCCGGGCAGCGGGAGGCACGGTGATCCTCCGGGTAGAGGATATCGACACGGTGCGCTGCAAAGCCCCCTTCCACGAAGCGCTGGAGGAAGACCTGCGCTGGATCGGCCTCGATTGGGACGAAGGCCCTGATCTCGGCGGTCCGCACGCCCCTTACGAACAGAGCCGTCGCAAAGAGTGGCACCGGGAGGTACTCCACCGCTTACAGGCGCAGGGGGTAGTCTATCCGTGCCGCTGTTCGCGTCGCGAATTGCTCGCCATCGCCTCCGCCCCGCACGAAGGAGAGGACGAACCGCTCTACCCGGGGACCTGTCGCCATGAAATCGGGGCCGCTTCGAGGATGGAAACGCGCGATTGCCACTGGCGTTTCCGCGTTCCCGACGGGGAAGAGCTTGTTTTTTTCGACGAACGGCTTGGCGAACAGCGGGCGATCTGTGGGCGTGATTTTGGTGACTTCGTCGTCTGGCGGCGCGACGATCTCCCGGCCTACCAGTTGGCGGTGGTGGCCGATGATGCGGCGATGGCGATCACCGAGGTGGTTCGTGGGGAGGATTTGCTCCGGTCCACTTTCCGCCAGTTGCTTCTCTACCGGGCGCTTGGGTGGGAAGCACCACGCTTTTACCACACGCCGCTTTTGTGCGACCCGGTGACCGGGCAGCGGCTCGCCAAACGGCACGCTTCGTTAAGTCTACGTGAATTACGGGCAGCAGGGGCCGATCCCACCCAACTCTTTCGGAAACGCTGAATAAAGCAAGCTGCGCCGCAAGCTGGTCATTTTCGCGTCTTTTCGAGCCTCTTTGTCCTCACCTCTCTTGGGAGAGGTTGCGGGAAAGTGTCTCAAAAATCCATCGAAACTGCCGGCGCTTTCGTCAGGCTTCATTTAATCAGCGTCTCCTTTACGCTGCCGGTTTGATCCGTACGGCGCGGGTTTTGTCGAGCTTGAGGACGCCACCCGCCGCGAACGCCGGGGTCGCCTTGGGGTCGGTGATCTTTTCGCCATCCCACTGGACGCTCCCTTGCTCGACAAGTCGCCGCGCATCGCCGCGTGATTTTTTGATCTCAAAAGCCGCTTCGTAAGCACGGACAACGGCGCTGACGATATCGCCCCCTTCTTCGCCACAAAGAGCGACTTCCGGCAGATCGGCCTGTGCGAGATCTTTCTTTGAGAAGCGCAGATTGAAATCATCAAGCGCCGTCTGGGCCGCATCGCGCCCGTGGTAACGCTCCACCATGCGGAAGGCGAGGCTCTTCTTGGCTTCCATCGGGTGTTGATCGGCGGGGCGATCCTCCGAGAGCAGCAGCAGGTAGTAGCGATCCATGAGCGTGTCGGAGATGCTCATCAATTTGCCAAACATCGTCTCGGGCGGCTCGCTCACGCCGACGTAGTTACCGAGGCTCTTGCTCATCTTCTGCACGCCGTCGAGCCCTTCGAGCAGCGGCATGAGGAAGACGACCTGTTGCGGCAGACCGTGCTCTTTCTGGAGATCACGCCCGACGAGGATGTTGAAAAGCTGATCGGTCCCGCCGATTTCGACGTCGGCTTTGACCTTCACCGAGTCCCACCCCTGAATGATCGGGTACTGGATCTCGTGGAGGCGGATCGACTCGTTGTTCTTGATCCGGTTGTTGAAATCTTCGCGCTGGAGCATCTGCTGCACGGTGACGCTGCTGTTGAGGCGGATCACTTCCTCAAAGGTCATCAACTCAAACCATTCGCCGTTAAAGACGGTGCGCGTCCGCTCCGGGTCGAGGATTTTGAACGCCTGTTCGCGGAAGCTGGTGGCGTTTTCCATCACCTGATCGTGCGTTAACTGCGGGCGGGTCTTGGAGCGCCCGCTCGGGTCGCCGATCATCGCAGTGAAATCGCCAATGATGAGAATGGCCGTATGTCCGAGATCCTGAAACTGCCGCAGCTTTTGCAGGGCGACGGTGAAGCCGAGGTGAATGTCCGGGGCGGTCGGGTCGACGCCGAGTTTGACATTGAGGGGGCGTCCGAGGCGCAGTTTTTCGAGGAGCAACGCCTCAGAGGTAATCTGGGCAGCGCCACGTTTGAGGATTTCGAGCTGTTGTTCGGGTGTCATGTTACCGGGAAAGAGTCATCCCCCTCCTGCCCGGCCCAAAGGGACGGAATGGAGCGGAAAATACCCGTTTTTAACGGCTCACTTCCCGATCGGCAAGCGGCTTACTCGTTTTTGTTGAGGAGATTGCGAATGTCATCAATCGTTTTAAGCTCGGTAAAGCTCGATTCGGTGACAATCGTGTCGAGCGCTTGCGGCCCGTAGAGGTCGATCTTATCCTGCGATTTTCCGCGATAGCCCGACTTGCGTTGTCCTGCGGCGTATTCCTTAACCGCCTCACTCTTCTCCGCATCGTAAGCGGTTTTGACCGGGACGTCCTTTGTCCCGTATTCCTTGACGGAGCGGCGCAACGACTCGGTCTGATCAACCCGAGCATCTTTAGCGTCAAAGGTGGTCTCCCCCTGCCAATGCGCCTTGTCGCCCCGGAAGGTTTTGGCGTTGAACTCCTTCGATTTGAAATCCTTGGCGTTGAAGGTCTTCAGGATGGTCTGCCGGTCGGATCGGAAGCTCTGGTTGACCCGGCTCTCCTTGGAGAATTCCTTGCGGTTGGCCGTATAGTCAAGCGAAAGATCCGGGGCGAGGATGCGGTCGAGGAGTTTGCGCTCCTGTTCCTGAGCATGGAGCGCCCCTCCGCTCAAGAGAGCAGCCAACGCAGTCAATTGGAGAAGGCGGGGGAGGTGCATCGGGGCAACACCTTGCCACCCTTCGGGGCGCTGTGCAAGCTTTTGGAGCAATCCGCGGCTTGCCGTGCAGCTTGCTTTCTGCTTTTCTGGCGGTATCGCGTCGACTTTTCAATCATCCCGCTTCCGTATGAAAAGGCTCCACCTTCCCACCACTTTCGCCCTGCTGGCGCTTTGTTGCGTCGCGCAGACCCGTTTGCATGCCGGGAGCGCTCCTGTCGGAACCGGAGGGGAGGCAGCCCCGGTTGCAGCAGCCCCGACACCGGTGGAGACCCGGGAGTTGCTCAGCTTCCAGACCTACATCGACCGCAAGAGCAAGGATCTCACCATCACGCTCACCAACACCTCTTCGGAAGCGTTGCAATTCCATGCCGACGCCTTGCGCCACCCGATTCTGACCGGGAGCTACGTCTACCATCTTAATAACAACGAGCGGGTGACCGAGTCGTGGAGCGATCAGGCCGATCGCGCCGAAGTAGCGGGGCGCATCCGCTGGGATGAAGTCGTGACCCTCCCCCCGGGCGAGGCGTACAAAAGCGTGCTCAACATCACCCCATGGTTTGAGCACTCCAAGGCGCTCCACGCTGCGACGCTCGCCAAGCGTTCGCACAATCAGATCACGCTTTATCTCTCCTTTATCAATTTGCTGGCCCCGCTCCCTCCCGGAGAACCGACACCGGTGGTGATCACGCGCGGCCCTTCGATCAACCTCGGCTCCTCCAACAAAGTCTGGCCCGAAACCCGCAGCAAACGGCGGGGACGGCGTTAAAGAAAGAAGGAGTCGTTTTTCCGCTGTGCACGCTTACCTTGATCTCCTCCGTCTCGTTCTTGAAGAGGGCCGTTTCAAACCCGATCGTACGGGGACCGGGACGCTCTCGCTCTTTGGAGCGCAGGCCCGTTTTCCTTTACAGAACGGCTTCCCGCTCCTGACGACCAAACGGGTTCACCTCAAGTCGATCATCCATGAACTGCTCTGGTTCCTGCGCGGGGAGACCAATGTCCGCTCGCTTCAGGAGGTCGGCGTCTCCATCTGGGATGAATGGGCCGATGAAGAAGGCAATCTCGGCCGGGTCTACGGAGCGCAGTGGTGCGACTGGCAGACGGCTGATGGTCGTTCCATTCATCAGATCAATGAAGTGGTCGAGCAGATCCGGCGCAATCCGGAGAGCCGTCGCCATATCGTGACAGCATGGAACCCGGGCGAGGTCGAGACGATGAATCTCCCGCCGTGCCATGTTCTCTTCCAGTTTCATGTGCATGACGGGGTTCTCTCCTGCCAGCTTTACCAGCGTAGCGCCGATCTCTTCCTCGGTGTGCCCTTCAACATTGCCTCCTACGCGCTTTTGACGATGATGATCGCGCAGGTGACCGGGCTGCAACCGGGCGATTTTGTCCACACCTTCGGTGATCTTCATCTCTACTCCAACCATCTCGAACAGGCGCGTGAGCAACTGAGCCGCTCCCCACGGGCGCTCCCGACGATGCGGCTCAACCCGGAGGTGAGCGAGTTAAGCGCCTTCCGCTTTGAGGATTTCACCCTCGAAGGGTACGATCCCCACCCGCCGATCAAAGCCCCGGTAGCCGTTTAAGCCGATGTCGAAGCTCAAAGCGATTGCCGCGCTGGCCCACAACCGGGTGATCGGACGCGACGGGACGATCCCGTGGCATCTCCCCGACGAATTGCGCTGGTTCAAGAGAATCACCACCGGACACGCTGTTCTGATGGGACGCAAGACGTATGCTTCGCTCGGGCGTCCCCTCCCCAACCGGCAAAATATCGTCGTCACCCGTTCTGCCGATTGGGAGGCAGGTGATGGGGTAACGGTTTTACGCACGCTTGATGGCTTCGACCCGACGCAGTGGCTCGAACCGGGGCGCGATCTTTTCGTGATCGGCGGGGCTGAATTGTACGCCGCTCTGCTACCTCAATGCAGCGAGTTGATCCTCACCCACGTCCCGCTCGATGTGGAGGGCGATACCTTTTTCCCGGAATATGAATCGACCTTCCGGGAGGTGGAGACCTTGCTGGTCCACCCGGAGTTTGAGGCCCGCCGGTATCTCCGACGGGCCTGATTTTCAAAGCGCCTTAGCGGCTCTTGAGGAGCGTTTCGAGCAGTTCGTTCATGCGAGAGAGCATTTCGCGCGGGTCTTCCAGCAATCCGGCGGAGACGCGGGCGTTGTCGTAGATCTGCTCGGCCACTTTCGCAGCGAGGTCGCCGTCACTGTGGCGGATTTTCTCAAGCTGCGCGACCATGGCGTGGTTCGGGTTGATTTCCAGATCGGGCTTCGCCTCAAAGGGGGAACCCCCTTCGCGGTTCATCGCCTTCATCATCCGGCGCATGCTTGAGGTCATGAACTTGTCGCTCTCCACCGCGATCGCCGGGCTGCCGACAAGCCGCTTGGAGGGGCGCACTTCATTGACGCGATCGCCGAGCTTCTCTTTGATAAAGGCGGCAAGGGCGGTCGCCTCTTCTTCGCTCAGAGCGGTGGCGTCCTGATCGAGAGCCAATTCGGCCTTTTCCGCCGGTTTGATCGGCTTGCCGTCAAACTCGCGCAGGTGGTCCATCACGAATTCGTCGCGCGGATCGTAGAGGAAGAGCGCCTCGTACTTCTTCTCGCGCAACACTTCGTAAAACGCACTTGCTTCCGCCGCTTCCCGGCTCGGGGCGAGGATGAAGTAGATCTCCTTCTGGTCTTCGAGCATCCGCGAAACGTAGTCGGTAAAAGAGGTGACTTTCCCCTTCTCCGTAAAGGAGGACTCGAAGCGGAGCAGGCGCGAGAGCGGCTCGCGGTGTTCGTAGTCGGTGACGCTCCCCTCTTTAAGACACGGGCCGTGCTCGGCAAAGAAAGCGGCGTATTTCTCCGGGTCGTGCTTGGCTTCTTCTTCGAGGAACTTGAGGAAACGCCCCGTTAAAACGCGGTTGAGCTTCTGGAGCAGGGCGGAATCCTGCATCGTCTCGCGCGAGATGTTAAGCGGGAGGTCTTCGCTATCAACGACTCCCTTCAAAAAGCGCAGCCACTCGGGGAAGAGCCCTTTTGCCTTCGATTCAATGAGAACCTTGCGGCAATAGAGATGCACCTCCGACTCGGCCCGGGCCATGCCGAAGCTCTCAACGCTACGGGCCGGGACAAAGAGCAGCGAGCGGATCGAAAGCGGCGCATCGGCATTGAAATGGAGCCGATAATGCGGAGCGCTGCTGTCATGGCCGATGTATTCGTAAAACTGGGTGTACTCCTCTTCGGTGATCTCGTTTTTGCTCCGCGTCCAGATCGCCTGCACGGTGTTGACCACCTTACCGTTCAACTCAATCGGGAACGGGACGAAGTTCGAGTAGCGTTTGATGATCGACTCAATTCGCCCTTCCTTGGAGAACTCTTCGTCGCGAAGGTGGAGGACGATGCGCGTCCCACGTGGGAGGTCGGCTTCCGGCTCGATTTCGTAGCCGGTCTTGCCATCAGACTCCCATTTCCACCCCTCTGCCCCCGGCTGCCAGGAACGGGTCGAGACGCTCACTTTGTCCGCCACCATAAAGGCAGCGTAGAAGCCGACGCCGAATTGCCCGATCAGGTTCGCTTCTGCCCCGGCCTCTTTGCTCGCTTTGATCTGCTCCAGAAACGCGCGGGAACCGGAGTGGGCGATCGTCCCGAGATTCTCAATCAATTCCTCCCGCGTCATCCCGAGACCGGCATCGGTAAAGGTGATGGTGCGCGCTTCCTCGTCGGTGGTGACGGCGATGGTCAGCGGCGCATCGGGCTGGTAGACCTCATTGCCGGAGGTCTGCTGGAATTTGAGTTTCTCCGTAGCATCAGCCGCGTTGGAGATCAGTTCGCGGACGAAGATCTCCTTATCGGTATAGAGCGAATGGATGACGATATCGAGCAACTGCGCGATCTCGGCCTGAAACGAATGCTTTTCAATACTGCTCATGGAATCAGAAAAAACTTAACCTTCCGAAGCTGACTTGGAGACGGAAGCGACCGCCGATTTGTCAAATTCGATGCGAACATTGTCAGCAACCTTGAGCGAGAGCGTCGCCTCCTTCACATTAGCGACGATGCCGTGGATGCCGCTGTTCATGATGACGTGATCCCCCGTCTTGACGGAGGCGACCAGCGCCTGCTGCTCCCGGAGCCGTTTTTGCTGCGGGCGGATGATGAGGAAATAAAAGATCACCGCGATGGCGATGAACGGGACGATGGAACTCAGGAGACTCGGTTGCGGAGCCGCCGGAGGGGTTTGGGCCAATGTGAAAAGAAGAGTGGAAAGGGTCATGGAAAAACGATGGGTTACCTTGAATGATCGCGCGGAAGGAAGAGGTGAATCCCCTTCCCAACTACCGATACGGGCGGCGAGGTTAAAGCAGCCCTTCGCCTTTCGTCCAACGCTTTTTCTTTGGCCCTTTAGCGCCGGTTGGGCCATGGTAATACTTTAATCATGTTTCAGGGGACACCACAACCGACGATGACCACCCGGCGGCTCACGCTGCGACCGCTCCACCCCGATGATGCCGAGCGCCTCCCGGTGCTTGCCGGGGTGCCGGAGGTCGCTTCCGCGACGCTCCACCCCCTCCCCTTTCTCTCCGGCGAACGGGCCGGCGATTATATTGCCGGGCAGGCAGCGCTCTTTCGCGAGCATGTCGGCGCGACCTTTGCGGTGGCGGAAAATAGTGGGGAACAACCGCTTTGCGGCTGTGTCAGTTTGCGGTGTGATTTCGCTCATCGCCATGCGGAGTTGCGTTACTGGATCGGCCTGCCGTACTGGAACAACGGGTATGCCACTGAGGCGGTCCGCTGTCTGATCGGTTACGGGTTCGGGCATTTCCGTTTCAACCGCGTTCATGCGAGTCACCTCGCCTCCAACCCGGCTTCGGGGAGGGTGTTGGAGAAGATCGGTTTCCAGAAAGAAGGGCAGCGGCGCGAGCATGTTTTTCTCGCCGGTTTGGGGTGGGATGATGTGATCGACTATGGTATCCTCCTCCACGAATGGGCGGAAGTGGCCCATCGTGATCTGTAAGATTTCCCCTCTTTATCATGGATGCTGCGAACTTTACCCCTCCTCCGCGCGGCGCGGATGAACCCGACGCGACGACCCATCAAATTAAGCACCTACAGACCCTCGGGTATGATGACCCGGTCTACCTCGCCAATCTCGGGTGCAAACAGGCGAACTGGCTCATTGACAAGGAACACGACGTCACTCGTGCCTCTCATGCGGCAGGCGGGAAGAAAGAGCGAAGCTCCCGCGCGGCAGGCTCCCTCCTTGTCGTCATCGCCCTTCTGGCCGGTTTTTACTATTTCGGCGGCGAATGGCTGGTGAAAGAAGAAGGGCTCACCCCCGCCACCCCGGAATCACAGCAAGAGAAAACCACGCTCGATACCGTAAAAGAGACCTTGGCGGGGTTGACCCACAAAGGACGCCAGAGAGCTGCGGAAAAAAGCGCCACCGATCCTACCTCCCCAAGTCGGCGGGGAACGCCTCCCCATCACGTGATCGAGGTTGGGAAAAGCTATATTCTCCAGAAACCGGTCGGCGTCCGGGTGAAGGAAGGGGTGGTGGTTCTCCAACCCGGGACGGTTCTCAACATCACTTCCAACAACGCGGGGAAAGTCACCTTTGAACACCCGCTCGGGCTGGCAGAGGCGACCTTGAACGACCTCCTCCCCGCTGCGGTCGACGCCCCCTCCCCGGCGGCCACGCCCTTCTGAGCCTCCCGCACGGTTCTCGGAGCGAGGGAAGGCGACCATCTGGAAAAAGAGGTGGCGCATCGATATCTATACTGTTATCTTCGATACAACCCCTCACCGTGTTGTCATTGGATGAAAAAGAAGATACCGATGAACCCCAAAGTCTACATCCCAATATTGCTTGGCCTGCTCATCGGCATCCTACTGATCTTTTTCGGGCTGAAGGACCGTAACGATTTAGCTGATGCCAAGGATCTGAAAGCCGTTTACCTCGCGATCAAACTTCATTCAGAGGATCTCAAAATGAAGAATGCTGCACCAACCGTTGAGCTCGAAGATATATGGCAAAGCCTACCAAGTGAGACACAAGGGAGGTTGATACGCTCCAGAATTACCTATTTTCCCTCGGCAATCGAAGCCAAAGAACAGGTACCGGTCCTGATTTATCATGGCAAAAGGGAGGTTCAAGTCATTTACAATGACGGCTCGATGAGAGTTAACCGATAAGGTTTGAGGTCCCATATCATCGGAATTCCAAGCGTATCCGATTCACTGGGGTTTCGAGGAAGTCCTTAAAATCATGCGATGCCGGCACCGACAACAGCAAATGGAAACCAAGGGATTTCGGCGACCCCTTGAAATGAGACCTGTAAATTCGGTCACAAAGCAGAACTAAGGATTCTCATTCTTCAACGGGCCTTGATCTTCTACCCAGCCTCCCTCAAAGCGCTCATTCTTTAACACCGTTCCCTCTTTGGTGATCACCCGCCTCATGGGTCTCAACCAGTCTCCTGAGAAAAAGATCATTTCTTTTGATTCCTCATGATGAATTTCTTGGACCGACTCGAACTTACCGTTCAAGTTTTTATACGAAAAACTTGGGGAGCCCTTATCGAGAAAGGTAATCTCTGCCTGATTGTCAACCAATTCGGCAACTACTGCAAAGCCCTTTCCATCCACAAGAGAAGAGTCAACTCCTGAACGAAGCTTTAACTTCCCTTCCCTTAAACCGTAAACAAGCACTTTCTCTCCGTTTTCAAACTTCGTGATATGCAGATGCCCATCCACGGATGTTACTTCTAGATTGCCACCTTTCTGATCTTCAAATAGGTAAACATGACCATCTTTTAGGGTAGTCATGTTTCTCTCACATGCTGAAAAATAAAATGAGAGGAATAAAGTTAAGTATAGATATCGATATTTCATATTTTTATATATGAGAAGTGTGCGTTGTACGCGAATGGCGTTAAATAGGATCACTTCATCGGCGGTTTACTATGGGGAAGGTCCTGAAAAAACTGCTTCACCTAATTTATTCCCATCAATGATCTTCCGACTTTTTGAGAATAAACTATCGAAAGGAAGTCCAATCAATGGGTTGGGTGGGACTCGAACCCACAACCAACGCCTTAAAAGGGCGCTGCTCTACCATTGAGCTACCAACCCGTCATGGGTTTGCCGAGGAGGCTTCCTGTGCTTCCCTTCAAACGGAGAGAAAACTCTAACCGAATCTTTGCCGGGAAGCAAGGGGCCGCTTTTCTACGAAAGGAAGAAGGGGGTGGCAAGGGAAAAAGGTAAAAAAACTGGTTTTTTACTCCAGCCGCCACTTTTCGTTCCGGATTCGATTGGGGGGGAGCGGCCGTAAGGAGACGCTGATTAAATGAAGCCTGACGAAAGCGCAGGCAGTTTCGATGTATTTTTGAAACACTTTCCCGCAGCCTCTCCCAAGAGAGGTGAGGACAAAGAGGCTCGAAAAGACGCGAAAATGACCAGCTTGCGGCAGAGCTTGCTTTATTCAGCGTTTCCTTAAAAGAGCCGGGCTTGCCCTCCCCGCCCGCCAGAGGCTACAACTCCCCTTCCCTGTCGAAGAAGAAGAGAATGTCTGTTTCCACGCCGCCCTTGCTGACGACCCTCAAGCTCCGTGATTTCCGGTGCTTCCCGGCGCTTTCCTGCCGGTTTGAGCCGGGGACCAACGTCATTGTGGGGCCGAATGCCCACGGTAAGACCTCTCTGCTCGAAGCGGTCTGCGTTCTCCTGCGCCTACAATCGCCACGCTCGACGACGCTTTCAACACTGGTGCGGATCGGGGGGACCGGGCTGGTTCTTGATGGGATGTACGACGGCCATCACCTTCAATTTTACGCCTCGGCGCGGCGGCGCAAGCTGGCGATTGACTCCGTGGTGCAGGCCCGCTCGACCCGCTACCTCGAAACCGGAAAGGTCGTCTGGTTTTCCAATAGCGACCTGACGCTGGTCCACGGTGCAGCGGAGGAGCGGCGGCGTTATCTCGATTTCGTCGCCGTGCAGCTCGACCCGGTTTACCGCACACGGCTCCGCGCTTACGAACGGGCGCTGCGCTCCCGCAATGCGTTGCTCAAGGCACCGGTAATCCGCTGGCGGGAGGTCGAGGCGTTTGACGAACCGCTCCTCGCCGCCGGGGTGGCGCTCACGGCGGCCCGGGCGCGGCTGGTGAAGAAGCTTGAACCCCACGCGGTCGCTGCCCACCGGGCGATCAGCGGAGAAGCGCAAGAGCAACTTGCTCTGAGCTACCGCCCGGGCGATCAGGGCGACTTTTCCCTCGCTCTTGCGGAGAGTCGGGAGAGGAGTGTGCGGTTGCGCCAGACGGTCGTTGGCCCGCATCGTGACGATCTCGACCTGCAACTCAACGGCCAACCGGCGACGCTCGCGAGTGAAGGCCAGCAAAGGACGCTCGCGCTGGCGCTCCGGCTCGCACAGGCGGCGGCACTCAAGGCACAGGAAGGGCGGCTGCCACTCCTGCTCCTCGATGACATTTTCGGCGAACTCGATCTCCAGCGGCGCAACGCCTTGCTGCGAACGCTCCCGCCGGGGGCGCAACAGATCATCACGACCACGCACCTCGATTGGGTCGACGGCGTGGAGATCGCCCAGACGCTGCGCCTCCGGGGAGGCGAACTCCTTACATCGCTTCCGTGACGAACGCCGCGATGCTGGCGATGTCGGGCGCGGTACGGGGGCGCACGCCGGAGGTGATCCTGCGGGCGTCTTCGATCTGCATGAGGCGTTTCTCCTGCCAGATCCACGCCTGCGGATGGTAGGGGCCGACCAGCAGCGGATCGCTCCACGTGTGGATGGCGAGCATCGGCTTGGCAAGCGCGGCGGCGATATGCATCGGCCCGCTATCGACGCTGACGACAAAGGCAGCCTTGCGGATGAGCCAGATCAGTTCCGGGAGCGTCGTATGGTTGAGAAGATTTTCAACGTGATCGAGCCGGTCGATGTTCCCGGGATCGTCCTTCGTTTGCCCGACCAGAACCACCGGGGCGTTGATCTGCTCACAAAAAAGCTCGATCTCCTCTCTGCGGAGCGATTTCCCCGCGCCGCGTGCAAACGGGTGGAGGAGGACGAACGGCTCCTCAAGGTTAAAGCGCTCCGGCGGCTGCCCGGCGGGAAGGTGCCAGCGCGGCACTCCATTCAAACCGAGTGCATCGGTCACGCGCAGATAACGCTCGACGGCGTGCAACGGACGGCCGCCCGGGTGCGAAGGGGTGGTCAACACCGCTTCATCATAGAGATAGCACGCCCCTTCGCGGGCATCAGCCAGCCCGATCAATCGCCCGCGATTGCAGGCGCGTCCGATAAGGGCGCTACGAAGAAGCCCCTGAAAATCGAGGACGAGATCCGAGCGCCATTGCGCCCGCGCTCCCTTGATCCAATCGAGCTTACGTCCAAGACCAAAAAACCCGCGCAATTCGCGCCGGGGAAAAATCACCGCTTCATCGAGATCAGGATGCCCGGCAAGGAGCGGCTGCCATTCGGGGTTGACCAGCCAGCGGATCGTCGCCTGCGGGTAGGCTTCCCGCAAAAGCGGGAGCACCGGCAAAGTATGGATCACATCGCCGAAGGAACTCGGCTTGATGATGAGGATGCTCCCGACCTGCTCCCCTTCCCCAGAGCGACGTTCAGGGGTGACGCTCCGGGTTCCGGGGTTCACGGCGGTCAATTCCCCAAGGCCAGACGGTCGGCGAGACGTTGAGGCAGACCGGCTTCGACCACTTTGTCCTGTGCCGTGTAGATATCGTACTCGATGCGGCGCAGTTCGACGTAGTTCTTATCGGCGTGGTAGATGCAGTAGGAGGCGTGCCAGTCTCCATCACGCGGCTGGCCGACGCTCCCGACGTTGATGAAATATTTCTTGCCCCCTTCGATCGGGAGGATGTCGAGCGGAACGGAGCGGACCGTGCCGTCGCGGACATAGGCGCGCGGCGCATGGGTGTGGCCGTAAAAGCAGACGTTGGTGTACTGGTAGTTGAAGCTTGCGGCGGCGTCGAGCTGGTTAAAGACGTAGCCCCATTGGTGCGGGGTATCGAGCGTGGCATGGACGATCGAAAAATCGCGCACCTGCCGTACCAGCCGCAACTCCTTGAGCCAGCATTTGTCGTCATCGGTGAGGTGTTCACGCGTCCACCGGATCGCTTCTTCCGCAAGCGGGTTGAAGTTATCGAGGTTATCGTGCATGTACGCCTGTTCGTCGTGATTGCCTTTGACCACGGGGCAGGCGAGGTTGCGGATGATCTCCACGCACTCGTGCGGATTGGCGTTATAGCCGACAATATCCCCAATGCAGACGTGATGAGTGCACCCGGCTTCCTTGGCATCGGCGAGGACTGCCGTCAAAGCTTCCAGATTCGCGTGAATATCTCCAAAAATCGCAAAACGCATGACTTAAACCTGATTCAGACCAACTTGGATTCTACCGGGAATGATCCCTTTATCTCAACACCGAAGCTTGGGATTATTCACGATCCTTGGGATCAATGTAAATCCTTTGCTCTTCAGGAATGTTCAATTTTTCCTGTAGCGTATGGATCTTGGAGAGGAGGGTCGGGAGACGCTCTTTTTCCCCGAGATGGTACAATTTCACTAGCATTTCGTATGCCTCCTGCTCCCGTCCGGGGACTTCTGCCAGATAATAGGCAGCAAAACGCTTTTCATAGGCCGGAGCGTCCGGAAATTCGGCTGCTTTTTTGTAAGCTTCGTACGCGCCAAGGTAATCCTGCAACTTATCTTTGAGCAGCAGCCCGAGGCGATCGTAAAGGACATAGCGGTCGGGGTTGTTGCGAATCCCGGCTTCGAGATATTGCCGGCCGAGTTCGAAATACTCCCGCTCGGCCTTGATCCGCAAGGCTTCGCGCGGTTGTTTGGGGTTATCCCGCGCCCAGCGGCTGGCGTTCCAAGCCATGTGCCATGCCGACATATCCCAGAAAAGCATCACGCGCGGCTGGAGCGTCGTCACCCCATCGAAGAGGACTTTCATGCGTCCCCATTCAGTATTCTGCCACGCCGTGTTCGCCTGAATCCAGAGGAGATCGGCGACGACGGAGCGAAACCCGCTCAGTGCAGCAATGAATCCCCCTTGACCGATCTGTTCGCGCAAGCCGATATCGAGCTTTGCCCCGCGGAAGAAGGAGGCGCGGTGCTCCTCATCGAGCGCCCGCTCGAACGGGAGGCGAACCGCTCCGAAGACCAGTAGGGCAGCGATGACGATGGCGATCCGTTTCATGGCTCAAAGCTCCTTTTTCAGGAAAACAAAGTAGGCCAGAAAGAGGTAGACCGCGATGTAGATCATCCCCAATCCGACGGTTTTAAGGAAGAGGAGCGTCGCAATCGCATTCCCTGCCACGATGTCATCAACGAGATTGAAGAGTTGCAGATCGGGGAAGAGAAGCGCGACAATCGCGAGGAACATCTTCGTCAAGACACTCCCACCCTGATCAGCCAGCCAGTATTCCCGGGCAACCGACTGGATGTGGCCGATGAAGTAAACGGCGACGGAGGTGACAATCGTAAAGATCCACGAGGTGGCGAAGGTGGAGATTAGCAAGGTCAACGCCGCGAAGAGGGCCGCCTTGAGGTAGATGGCGATGATCCCCGGGAGGAGTGACCATGTAAAAGTGGTCGCCTTGATGTCGCGGATCATGGCGGAGATCTGCTCCGGGTCGGCCTCCCCTGCCCCGCGCATCGCTTCGGCAATGACGATCTCCTGCCGGGCGTAGAGAACGACCGAGAAGAGAGCGGCCATGATCAAGGTCGAAATCAAGAGGAGGATCAGGACCCCGAGGAGTTTGCCAATCAGGTATTCAAACCGGGGGACCGGCTTGGCGAGAATGGTATAGAGGGTGCGATCCTCAATATCCTTAGGCAGAAGCATCGCCGTCGCCAGCACGGAGAGGAGCCACGTGAAGATCGTCATCGCGCCGAGCGAGACATCCTTCAACACCTGAAACTGCTCCTGAAAGCTGAACTGGATCATGAAGGCAGAACTGCCGATCAGGACCAGAGCGAAAATCAGAAGAAAGTAAAATACCTTGAGCCGGACTAGTTCCAGCAAGGTGTTGCGGGCAATGGCGGAGATACGCCCAAGGGAGAAAGCCTTGTGCGGCGGATGGAGAGCGGCGGTTGTGGTGCTCATTTGGTCACCTCCAGGAAGAAGCGTTCAAGGGTGGTTTGCGGTTTGCTCGCCTCGACCAGACGGGCCCCTTCGGCGGCGAGGTCGGCCTCGATCTTCTTGAGGAGTTGGGGGGAGGCGTTCTCAAGGATGAGTTGCGTCTGATTCTCAATGGAGATGAGCTCTTCGAGCTTCCCTTCGCGGACCAACCGGCCCCGGTGGAGGATGCCGACGCGATCGCAGATCTCCTGCACCTGCCCCAAAAGGTGGGAGCAGAGCAGAATCGTAATTCCGCGTGATTTGAAATTGAGGATCAGGTCGCGAATTTCGCGCGAACCGGCGGGATCGACCCCGGCGGTCGGTTCGTCAAGGACGAGCAGACGCGGCTCCTGAATGAGCGCCTGTGCCAGCCCGATTCGCTGGAGCATCCCCTTGGAGTAACCACCCAAGCGGCGGTCGGCGGCGTTTTCCAGCCCAACGAGTTTGAGCAATTCCCGGGCGCGGTCGCGTAAGACATTCTTGGGAATCCCGCAAAGCCGCCCGTAAAAGAGAAGCGTCTCTTCACCGGTGAGGTATTTGTAGAAATACGGGTTTTCGGGGAGGAAACCGACTTCCTCCCGGCTTTCAACGAGCGTTGAATCACGTCCAAAGATCTCCGTGGAGCCGGAGGTGGCCGGGACAAGGCCGAGCACGATCTTCATCGTGGTACTCTTGCCGGAGCCGTTCGGGCCGAGGAGGCCGTAGACCTGACCCGGTTCAACGGTCAGGGAGAGATCATGAACGGCAGTTACCTTTTCCCGTCGGAACGGGATCGGGTAGACCTTCGTCAAATGGTGAATCGCAATGGCGGGGGTCGACATGGATATGGGGGAGGAAGATAACTATTATGGATAAATTTCAAATCCGTGCAAGTCTGCCAATGCATCGGATGGAAGCGTTTTCTGCTCAAGATGACCGTAGAGCTGACCAAGGCGGCTGGTGGCGATCGCTGCGATGAACGCCTCCAGCGCTCCCTCCTCTCCGGCGACTTGCACTTCGACGCGCCCGTCGCTCAGATTACGCACCCAACCGGTGAGGGTCGGGTGCTGCCGGGCGATTTTGAGAACGCTCAGACGAAACCCGACTCCTTGAACGGTGCCGCTGTAAAATAGCTGCTGCGCTGGCATCGCTTCAGCCTTTAAGCAGGTTAGCCGATCTGCTCGCGGTACCCTTCCGCCGTGAGAAGAGCGTCGACCTCTTCCGGAGCATCGACGCTGATGACAAAGAGCCACCCTTCGCCGAAGGCATCGGTGTTAACCAGCGCGGGATCACTCTCCAGCGCGCTATTGACTTCGAGGATCGTTCCGCTCACCGGAGCGTAAATGTCGCTGGCGGCCTTGACCGACTCGACCACGGCGACGGGAGCACCGGCGTCGACCTTGTCACCCACCGTCGGCAGTTCGACGTAGACGACATCGGTAAGTTCCGCCTGCGCGTGATCGGTGATGCCGACACGGGCGCGGCCTTCTTCCACCTTGGCCCATTCGTGCGAGGTGGCGTAACGGAGTTCTTCTGGGACGTTCATGGTAAAAAAAGTTCAGGCTTGTTTGCGATAAAGGGGTTTTTTTTCGATCACCGCCGGGAAGCGACGCCCGCGGATGTCGATCTCAATGCTCTCCCCTGCTTTGGCCCATGAGGCCGGGAGGTAGACCATCCCGATCCCGGTGCCGAGACTCGGAGAGAGGCCGCCGCTGGTCGTCTCGCCCACCACTTCGCCATCGCGGACGACCGGGTAGTGGGAACGGGGTGGCGGCGTTTTGCCGACCATCTTGAAGGGAACCAACCGGACGGAAAGGCCGTCGCGTTTCTGGGCTTCAAGAGTGGCTTTCCCGATAAAATCACCTTTTTCAAGATCGACGAAGAAGGCCATCCCGGCTTCGAGCGGGGTCCGCTCCGGGGAGAGATCGGAACCATTGAGCGGGTAGCACATCTCCAGACGAAGCGAATCGCGGGAACCAAGGCCGCACGGTTTGAGGCCAAACGGCGCCCCTTGGGCCAGCAAGGCGCTCCAGATGGCGGCACCTTGGGTAGCGGGGAAAAAGAGTTCAAATCCATCTTCACCAGTGTAACCGGTACGAGCGGCGAAAAACGAGGTGCCGTTGTGGGTAAAGGTGGCGATCCGGTTGCGGGCCGGAAGGGCGATCCCGGTAAAGAAGCTCTCCCAGAAAGCAACAGCGTTCGGCCCCTGAATGGCGAGCGCGGCATAGTCATCACTCCGGTTGGAGAGAGTCACCCCCTCCTCAAGATGGGCCTCCATCCACGCGACATCCTCGGTGATTTTTGAGGCGTTGACGACGAGGAGGTATTCCCCCGGGGCATGCTGGTAGGCGAGCAGATCGTCAATCACCCCGCCCTCTTCATTGAGGAGGAAGGTGTACTGCCCTTCGCCGGGAGAGAGCTTTTCGATCTGGTTGGTCAGAAGCCGGTTAAGCCACCGGGCGGCGTTCGGCCCGCTGACAAAAACCTCGCCCATGTGGGAAATATCAAAGACTCCGAGACTCTGGCGCACCGTCTGGTGCTCATCCATGATGCTGGTGTATTGGACCGGCATCAACCACCCGCCGAAGTCGACCAATTTGGCCCCGGCTTTGAGGTGTTCGTCGTAAAGAGGTGTCTTTAAAGGTGCAGAGGAGGCTTCGGGTGATGTCACAACTCGGAAGGATAGGCAGCGGCCCCAGCGCTGTCAAAAGAGTTCTCCGAGGTTTTCGAGCGATGCGATGTCGGGTTGACCTCACCCTCTTCTTGCTTCATTGATGAAGGGCTTTCCCTATGACGACCACCTTTCTTGACCGGCTGGAACGACGCTTTGGCCACCTCGGCATTCCGGGGTTGGTACGAGGGGTGGTGCTGCTTAATGCGCTGGTTTTTTTGCTGATGCAGTTTAACCCGGCACTCCTCGGCGTGCTCGACCTGACGCGCGACGGATTGGCACGCCATGAATATTGGCGGTTGGTGACTTATCTCTTCATTCCACGTACCACGAGTTACTTTTTCATCTTCTTCGCGTTGATGTTCTACTGGTCGATCGGCGAGACGCTCGAAGAGGCGTGGGGAGCTTTCCGGCTCACCCTTTTCTATTTCCTCGGCATGGTTGGGACGACCCTCGCTGCGGTCGTTTTCGGAGCGGAGTATTCCAACACGATGCTCAATCTCTCGCTCCTTTTTGCCTACGCTTGGTTTAACCCCAACCAGATGATGCTCTTCCCGCCGGTGCCGATCCGCTGGCTGGCATGGTTTCTGGCGGCGCTGCTGGCGTTGCAATTCCTCGGCCAATCGTGGGCTTACCGCGCAGCGATGCTGATGGCGTTTGCCAACTTCTTCCTTTTCTTTGGGCCGCAGATGTTGGCCAACGCCCGCCAACGCCAACAGGCGGGAGAACGGCGACGCGATTACGCGGCCCGCTCCATGCCGGTCGATGAAGCACTCCACCGCTGCGCCACCTGCGGGAGAACAGAACAGAGCGACGGCGAACTTGAATTTCGCGTCTCTTCGCACGATGGAGAAGAGTACTGCCTTGAGCACCTGCCACAAAACCGTCGTTCATGAATCTCTTTCTCCTCTTCCTCAGCACCTTTCTCTTGGCTGACCTGCTGGTCTGGGTTCGGGGCGCGCTGGCGCTCCGGCGGCACCGGGCGGCTCTCGCTTGGCAGATCGGTTTTCACCTCTTTGTCGCGCTGCAAACGGCGAGCCTTGCCGGGATCGTCCTCGCGCGGATGTATGAGCTACCGCTCTACGATTACATGCCCGGCTTCTGGCTGATCTGCGTCTATATCTGGCATCTGCTCATCGCTCCGCTGGCGCTGGTGGCCAATCTGCTTGGGATCGGTTCCGGGATGGCCCGGTGGATCTGGAAGCGATTGGGCAAACCGGAGGCTCAACCCGCCCCGGAGCCACCACCTGCCGCCGGCACTCCACAGACCCGCCGCGAATTTATCGCAACAGCGGCCGTGCTCACTCCGCCGCTGCTAACCCTCGGGTTGGGATTCTGGGGCAAGCAGCAGTTGGGTGATGTCGCCGTACGGCATTTGACGCTCACCCTCCCCGACCTCCCCCCGGCGCTCGATGGGATGACGATTGCGCATCTCTCTGACACGCATGTCGGTCGCTTTACGCACGGGAAGGTGATCCAGAAAATGGTGGAGACGACCAACGCGCTCAAGAGCGATCTGGTGGTCTTTACCGGCGATCTCATTAACGATTCGCTCGACTGGCTGCCAGAGGCGGTCGAGATGCTAAGTGCCATCGACGGCCCTGTTGTCGTCTGCGAAGGCAATCACGATCTCTTTGAGGACGCTGCAAAATTCCGCAACACGCTCAAAAGCTCCCCCGGCTTTACGACCTTAATCAACGAAGCGGAAACGATCACGCTCAAAGGGCATCCGGTACAGTTGCTCGGGTTGCGCTGGGGCGGGCCGCCGCAACTCGGTCGCCAGCGCTATAGCGAAGAGGTGATGGCGCTCACACTGGAGGAACTCCTCGCGCTACGCGATCCCACTGCGTTTCAGATTCTCCTCGCCCACCATCCCCACGCCTGGGACCACGCTCCGCAAGTCCCCCTCACCTTTGCCGGGCATACGCACGGCGGGCAGTTTATGGTGACCGGGGAACTCGGGATGGGGCCTGCGATGTTCCGCTACTGGTCGGGCCTTTATGAGCGAGGCGAAGCGGGCGAGCGACAGGGATTGGTCGTCTCCAACGGCTCGGGGAACTGGTTCCCGCTGCGGATCGGCGCTCCGGCGGAGATCATCCATCTTACGCTGCGGCGGGCGGTCTGATTTTTCCCCATCCACCCGCTTTGGCGGTGGCGTTGGTCTTTTATCCAGTGGCGATCACGAATTCCTGATCGCTTTTGCCCCTTTTTTCCGGTTTTATCCCGGGAAGAAGGTTTTTACCCCATGAAAATCAAACCGTTCTTTCTCGCCGTGGCGTGTGCCGTTGGGTTGACGCCGTTTTTCGCCAGCGCCTCACTCACGATGACGTTTAAAAACCAGAGTGAGTTTCCCGATGAAGAGGTTTTCATCTGGGTCGTCGGGCAACCGGGCTACAACATCACCAAGGGAGGGACCAACGACGCGGTTAACCTGCGCACCGCCTACCCGTTGACCGCTGTGCCAAAGGGGTTGGTGATCAACCGGGTTTATGGCGGGCGCGTTTATGTCTCCTTCGGCAAGGGTCTCCAGACTCCTACCGACAATCCCGAACGCGATCCCGGCGTCCTCCCGGGCGATATCGGTTACAACATCCGGCATGATTTCATGGAACTGACCTTTGATGGCCAGCCCGGGAATGTCGCCGATCTGACCTCCATGGATCAGTTCGGGATCACCCTCTCGCTTCAATTAAAAGCCAACGGGGTGCCGATGACCGGTCCGGGAAGTTTCGCCGGGTGGAAGGGCAATGATGACAAAAAGGTGATCTCCTCTCTGGCAAACTATGTGAACCCGGCCGGGAGCAACATCGTCACCGCAGGGGGCAAGTTCATTCGTGTCAAAGGGGCGACGAAGTTCCCGACCCTCTATCACAACACCAAGGGCAACCCTCAATCGATGTACGCCTATCTCGACGCGATCAAGGCAAGCGGCAAGACGCTCACCATTCGCGGTGCCTTTAACCCGAGCAATCAATACCACTTCCATGCAAAGATTGACCCAACGGGCAACTACGTCTTAACCAAGCAGCCCGAGGGGTGCACCGGCCCGGTCCCGGACAAGATCACCATTCCGGCGACCTACACGCTCGGCGGCGTGACCGTGCCACTGGCAGAGGCGATCTACCTCTCCAATCCACACTACTACCTCAACGACGACGACAAGACGCTGGTCCCGACGCAAAACGATGCCTCCGGCGCAGCCGCCCGCGATCTCTTTGCAGCGCTCAATCTCGGTTACGTCAACAGCACCCATATCGTCACGCCTAACGACCTCGCCACGCCGCCCGGGGTCGACCCGAACACGCTCATCGGGAAGGCCGTCGGCGATCTCGACACCGCCCAGATGCACTATCTCAAAATTGCATTCTCGGATGTGAATCCCAGCTTTTACAATATTTACGCCAACGCCGTTCGCGTTCTTTCTGATTCGTACGGCTACGCCTACTCCGACTGGAACGAACATCTCTCAAAAGTGACAGTGCTCATCGCCGCGCCACAGAACGGAGTTCGCCCCGATGAAATCGAAGTGCAGATCTCCGGCTCGCGCAACCCGATTGAGGGAATGAGCAACATCTCCCCGGAGGAGATTGCGCCGTAAGCTCTCCGGGATTTGGATGCAATCGCACTACCTCGAAGGTCATTTCGTGACTCCACGGATGTATTTTTAGTTCTGGAAAACTGGAAGCTTGGATTGAAGTTGTAAACACGTTTTCTGCGACAGGTATATCTGCTGGCCATCTTAAAATTGCAAGCGATGCTATAGACTGATATTTTTGGGTGGCAAGCAAGGGCCCATGCAATCTGTAGAGTTAATGGTTATGAGTCGAGTTTATCTTAAGTCTGGAAAAACCTTTGGGATTTTTGTATTATTAACTTTTGGCTGTTTTTTCGCCAACGCAGACAAATCCGATGTTTTAGAAGGGGTTGATAAACCTCTGAAAGAGAAGGAAACAGAAGCGCTTGACAAACAGTTGTCAACAGTGAACAATAAGCTAAAAGAAGATTTACACTTAAGGGATAAATTAGCAAAGAGGAGTCAAGGGGATTCTATTTCCAGTCGAGTTTCGAAATATAATTCTGTGGGAGATATCAACATCCTTAACTCATTCAAATCGGATCCTAATGCAATTTTGGCAGTGATTAAGTCAATAAAATTCAGAGGTTCCAACGAAGAACTTAACTGGATTTTCTCAATTATAAAAAACTCATCTATTGATGATGATTATCGGCAATCTGCGATTCTTGCGGTTCCAAGAATTTGTAAATCCATAGGTATTAGGAAGCGAGCAACAACATTGTTGCTTGATTATTCCAGGAAATTTGACGACGAGGCTCCATTCGATTTGGAGAGAAAGAGTGTTTTTGTTGCTCTGGCTGAAATAGGTACTGGCGAGGCGTATCTAGCGATAAAAAAGTTTTATAGTTCTGTAGAGGATGTGCAATCCAGATATATAATCTTCTCTTTGCTTTCAAATCATAATATGGACTTTCTGGATAAATTGAAAATTGATCTTGAAACAGATCATCCAAACCTACAGGATGAACTAACTAAATTTAGTCCTCCTGTTTTCCAAGTTACACCTAAAGATCAATAAAAAGAATCACATCCGAGAGTTTGTCTATTTACCGAGCCTCTTCTCAATGCCGAAAACGCAACAACGAAATGGCAAGAGAAGACTCTCCAAGTTTATCCAGCACTCCGACAACCGGATTCAGAATTTAAGGAAACGTTGATTAAATAAAGCCCGACGAAAGCGCAGGCAGTTTCGATTAGATCGAGGTACAGATTTCCGGCTCGCGCAACCCGGTTGAGGGAATGAGCAACATCTCCCCGGAGGAGATTGCGCCGTAAGCTCTCCCGGATTTGAGTACCACCGCACTACCCCGGAGGTCATTTCCTGACCTTACTCCCGGAGTCTTCATCGCGTGCTTCGATGGCACGATAGACACGGGAAGCCAATTCCCCGAAATTCGCGGCGGACAACCGATCCAACATCCCTTCAGGCGGCTGCCCATGGGCATCGACAAACCCTTGATACGCCATACCCATCTGAAAGGATTGAGGTAGCGTAAAGCCAGCAGGGATCGACTCATTGGTGATCCCAAAATCATGAACGATCTCTTCGAGAATCGCTTTTACTTTTGGAGTCATCCCGGAAAATTGCGCTGCTGCGGCAAGCCCATAAGCCAAATTGGTCTTGTGCACGTTTACCGCATGAGCATTTTGATCAGAGGTTTCCAGTTTCAGTTCTGCCCTGAGAAGGTCCAGATTTCGAGCCAGTGACTCCTCAAGAAAAGCTTGGTTGAATTGATATTCAACGCCGTTGATTGAAATGGAATCTGGAAATGCCGGTACGCTCGTCTCTCCATTGGAAACAATGCAGAGGCTCAATAACGCGATCATCCATAAATGCATTTTCATGCTTTATAAATAAAAGAGGCAGATCCACGGAAACGTCAAGAGCGGTCGATCGCCATCTTTTCGGTTGGAGGGGTTGCGTTCAGGAGACGCTGAATAAAGCAAGCTCCGCTGCAAGCTGGTCATTTTCGCGTCTTTTCGAGCCTCTTTGTCCTCACCTCTCTTAGGAGAGGTTGCGGCAAAGTGTCTCAAAAATCCATCGAAACTGCCTACGCTTTCACCGGGCTCCATTTAATCAGCTTCTCCTTCATCGATCCTTCTCAACCTTCGCCGCCTGATCGGCTTCAAAGAGGGCGCGCCAGTAGTCGAGCCGTTCTTTGACACGACGTTCCGCGCCGTTCTCGCTTGGCTCGTAGTAGCGCCGCCCTTCGGGAAGGTAGGCTTGCGGGATGTAGCCGGAGGGGTCGTCGTGCGAATAGCGGTACCCCTCCCCCGCTCCGAGCCGCTCGGCCCCTTTGTAATGAGTATCGCGGAGGTGGGGCGGCACCGGGAGGGTGACGCCGTTACGGACATCATCGAGCGCGGCGTCGATCCCGAGATACGCTTTGTTGCTCTTGGGTGCCGTGGCGATATAAACGCAAGCATGGCCGAGGATGATCCGCGCCTCGGGCATCCCGACAAAATCGACCGCCTGCTGTGCCGCTACGGCGACGACGAGCGCCTGTGAATCAGCCAGCCCGACATCCTCACTGGCGCAAATCACCATCCGCCGCGCGATGAAACGGATATCCTCCCCGGCGTGGAGCATCTTCGCTAGCCAGTAAAGGGCGGCGTCGGGATCGCTGCCGCGCATGCTTTTGATAAAAGCGCTGATCGTGTCGTAATGCTGGTCGCCGTCGCCATCGTAGACGACCGCCTTTTTCTGAATACTCTCCTCGGCAACCGGCAGGGTGAGATGGATCACCCCCTGATCATCCGGCGGAGTGGTCAGGACGCCGATCTCCAGCGCGTTGAGGCATTTGCGCCCGTCGCCATCGCTAAGATGGGCGAGGTGTTCGAGCGCCTCGGGCGTCGCCTGCACCTGATAATTCCCCAGACCACGTTCCTTGTCCGCTAGGGCGCGTTGCATGAGCAGAAGCAGATCTTCTGGGGCAATCGGCTCCAGCGCGAAGATCTGCGAACGGGAGACCAGCGGGCTATTGACGTAGAAAAACGGATTGTGCGTGGTCGCCCCGATCAAACGGAGCGTGCCACTCTCGACATCGGGGAGGAGGACATCCTGCTGCGCTTTGTTAAAGCGATGGATCTCGTCAATGAAAAGGATCGTGCGCTGGCCGGAGGTCTGGAGCCGGTTCGCCGCGCTGGCGACCACCCGCCGAATGTCGCCGACGGTACTCTCCACCCCGCTCAAACGCTCAAAGCGGCTCTGCGTCGTCTGGGCAATGACCTGCGCGAGACTCGTCTTCCCGACGCCGGGCGGGCCGTAGATCAGGATCGAGGCGATCCGGTCGGCCTCAATGGCGCGGCGCAACAGTTTCCCCGGGCCGATGATCGTCTGTTGACCGACGATTTCATCGAGATTCTGCGGGCGCATCCGTGCGGCGAGCGGAGCCCCGGGGGCGAGCGGCTTCGCGCTCCCTTGCCGGGGATTCTCCTGATGTCCGAAAAGATCGCTCACGAATCAGCCCGTCAGCGTTTCAGGAACGCTGGAACTCCCGCTCAGCCTGTTGGGCAAACTCCTTGAGCCGCCCGAGCGCCTGCTCCATGACGGCGAGGTCGATCACATGCTCCTCGCGCCACCGTCCGATGGCCGTCGGGAACGGGATGGTGAGAAGCCCCCCTTTTTGTTCCTGAAAATCAGGAATACCGTGGAAGAGCGCCGGGTTGCCGTCGGGGCCAACCTGCTCCATCTCCTCAAACCAGAGTGGTAGGCCGAGTTGGGCAAATGCGGTGTAGATCCGCTCAAACTCCGCCGGGTCGAGCCACTCCTGTTCCATGGCGTAACAGGCGTCGATCAGAACACCGAGGGCGAGCGCTTCGGAGTGCGGAATTTCAAACTGAGAGAGAATCTCCAGACGGCACGCGGCCCATTCGCCGAGGTCCAGCGGGTGGCCGGAACGATGTTCCGCCGGGTCCCCTTCCCGCGCGATCACTTCGAGGTAAAGGCTCGAAGCCCTCGCGATGATGTGCTGCATATCCTCGGAACGGCGTTGATGGAGCGTGCCGAGCAGGGAGACGAGTTCGTCGAAAAACTCGGGGTCAAAGAGAATCGCCAGTCGGAAGGCTTCGGCCAGACCACCAACCCAGTCGCGCTCCGGCAGGGTGTAGAGAAACTGCCAGTCGTTGACCACCGCAAAGGGAGGGGCAAAGGTGCCGGCGCAATTCTTGCGATGATCAAAGTTCACGGCCGTTTTGACCCCCAGCGCACTGTTGATCTGGCCAAAAAGGGTCGTCGGAATGCGGACCACGCGCACGCCCCGGTGGAGGAGCGAGGCAGCCAGCCCGACGGTATCGAGGACCGCGCCGCCGCCGATGATGATCACAAAGGAGTGGCGACAAAGGTGAGCATCGACCATTGCCGAGATGAGCGGGCCGACCACTTCGATATCGTTCTTGATAATCTCCCCGCCGGGGATCACGCGCGGTTCCTCCGCCAGTTCGATCTCATCTGCGTTGGAGTCGAAATACTGGATCACCTGCTGGATGAGCGCCGGGGAGGCGTCGGCGATATTCGAGTCGATAAAGACCATCGCGCGATGCACGCGGTTCTCATCCAGACGGTCGAGCGCTCGCAAGAGGGCGGGGTTGGCCGGGTCGAAGACGTTTTCGGTGTAATGAACAGGGTACTCAATCGAGTAGGTGAGCTTCTGAAGGATCAGGGGATCGGGCGTCATGGGGAAGCGAGGGAGATCAGCGCAGGAAAAGATGTTTCACTCTCGTCTTTTTTAGGGTTAGAAGTCAATGGAGGAAAGGCTCGTAAGTGACTCTTCCTGCACGAATAGGAGAAACCCTGATGATCGGCGGTTTCCGGAAAGAGCCGCTAATCGTAGAGTTTGCCTTCAATCAGCGGTTCCCAAACTGGCTCCTTTCTGCTTTGTTTGCACCTTCCGACCCCAATCTTACCTTTTTTCAATGGCCGAACCGACGCTCACTCCGATGATGCAGCAGTACCAGCGAATCCGCCGCGATCTCGCGCCGGACACGTTGCTGCTCTACCGTCTGGGTGATTTTTATGAAATGTTCTTTGAGGATGCTCAGCGGGCAGCGTCGATCCTCAACGTGGCGCTGACCAAACGGGGGCAGACACCGATGTGTGGCGTTCCCTTCCACGCGGCAGAGGGGTATATCGCCAAGCTCGTTCAGGCGGGGCAGCGGGTGGCAATCTGCGATCAGATTGGCGAGCCGGTCCCCGGGCGGATCGTCGAGCGGGAGGTGACTCAGATTATCAGCCCCGGGACGATCTCCGACCTCAACCTCCTTGATGCCAAGCGCAACAACTACCTCGCTGCGCTCTCCCATTATAAAGGGCGCTATGGCCTCGCCTTTATCGACACGAGCACGGGAGAGTTTGAGATCAGCGAACACCCCACCCTCCCCGCGCTGGAGGATGCACTCGCCAAGATTGCCCCTTCCGAAGTCTTGATCGGCGACCATGAGGAGGAGCCGCTTTTCGCCCGTCTGCCGGGGCGCGTGCCTTGCGATGGTTATCTTTTCCTGCCCGAAGCGGCGGAGAACACCTTGCGCGAACATTTTGGCGTTCAGTCGCTCGACGGCTTCGGCGCTACGGGGATGACCGCCGCGATCAGCGCCGCCGGGGCGATCCTCCACTATCTCAAACACCAGATGCGCCGTCAGATCGGCCATGTCACGCGCTTGAAGGTGTCGCAAGCCGCCTCGACGATGACGGTCGATGCCGCTTCGCAGACCAATCTCGAACTGGTGACTTCGCGCGGCGCCCGTAATATGAGCCTGCTCGGAGCGCTCGACCGGACCTTGACCCCGATGGGCGGGCGCTTGTTGCGCCAATGGGTGCTCCATCCGTTAAGGGAAGTCGCCCCGCTGGCCGAGCGGCAGGAGACGATCGCCCGGCTCCTTGATGACGCGATGTTGCTCAATGCCATCCGCGAGGCGCTCCGTGGTATCCGCGATATTGAGCGGGGGCTCGGGCGGCTTTGTCAGGCCGGGGGCAATCCGCGCGATCTCCAGACGCTGCGCCATTCGCTCGAACAACTCCCCGATTTGCGCGCCATCCTCTCCTCGATCGCCGGGCCGGATCACGCCGCCTCTCTCGCGCCGGGGATTTATGGCGACATCGGCGAATTCCCCGATCTGCGCCATGAACTCTGTCGGGCGCTGGTGGAGGAGCCGCCGATCTCAATCCGCGACGGCGGGATCATCCGCGATGGCTACCACGCGGGGCTTGATGAACTGCGCTCCGCCTGTCGCGACGGGAAGGCGTGGATCGCCGAGCTTCAGCAACGCGAAATCGAAGCGACCGGCATCAAGTCGCTCAAAGTCCGCTTCACCTCGACCTTCGGTTACTTCATTGAGGTGACCAAGGCGAATCTCTCGCTCGTCCCCGAGTCTTACATCCGGCGGCAGACGACTGTGAACGGCGAGCGTTTTGTCACCCCGGAACTCAAGGAGATGGAGGCGAAAATCCTCGGCGCAGAGGAACGCTCGAAGGCGCTGGAAGCCGAGCTTTTCGGCGAATTGCGCGAGCAGGTGGTCGATGAATCAGCGGCGCTTCAGAAAACAGCGGCAGCGATTGCGCTTCTTGATGTCGCCGCGTCGCTGGCCGAAGTCGCCCGGCTCTTCTCCTACACCCGCCCGGTTTTGAGTGACGGGTTGGAGATTTCCATTACCGACGGGCGCCACCCGGTGCTCGATCAAAACCTCGCGGAAGAGAAATTTGTCCCCAATGATGTCCAACTCGATGGCGGCCCCAATCGCCTCCACATCATCACCGGGCCGAACATGGCGGGGAAATCGACCTATATCCGGCAGGTGGCGCTCATCGTTCTGATGGCGCAGATCGGGAGTTTCGTCCCCGCTTCGGCGGCGGAAGTCGGGCTGGTCGATCGGATCTTTACCCGGGTGGGTGCCAGTGATGACCTTTCGCGCGGGCAATCGACTTTCATGGTCGAGATGAACGAAACGGCCAACATCCTTAACAACGCGACGGAGCGCAGCCTTGTCATTTTGGATGAAATCGGGCGCGGCACTTCGACTTTTGACGGCCTTTCGATCGCTTGGAGCGTTTCGGAATATCTCCACGATACCCTCAAGGCCCGGACCCTCTTTGCCACCCATTATCACGAATTGACCGAGCTGGAACTGACCCGCCCCGGGGTGAAGAATTACAACATCGCCGTGCGTGAATGGAACGATCAGATCATCTTCCTGCGCAAGATCCAGCGCGGCGGTGCCGACAAGAGCTACGGCATTCAGGTCGCACGGCTGGCGGGGCTGCCCAAGGGAGTCATCGCCCGGGCCAAGGAGATTCTCGGCAATCTCGAAGCCTCCGAACTCAACGCCGAAGGCAAGCCGATGCTCGCGGAGGAACCGGCACGCCTTTCAGCGGCGAAACGCAAAGCACAGAAAGAGCTTCTGCGCCCGCAACTCTCCCTTTTCTGACGATGAAACTCCACTTTGAAGATCGCGACCGCTTGAGCCCGCCGGTGGAAGGGGGGCGCTTGTTGCTGCATTCGTGTTGCGCCCCGTGTTCCGGGGAGGTGATGGAGGCGATCGCCGCTTCCGGCATTGATTTTGCCATCTATTTCTACAACCCGAATATCCATCCGCGTGAGGAGTACGAACTGCGCAAGCAGGAGAACATCCGCTTTGCCGAGAAGCACAACATCCCCTTTGTGGATGCCGATTACGATCTCGACCAATGGTTCAAACGGGTCAAGGGGCTGGAGTGGGAGCCGGAGCGCGGCCACCGCTGTACGGTTTGTTTTGACATGCGCTTTGAGCGGACGGCGCTCTACGCCCACGAGCACGGCTTCCCGATGATCACGAGTTGTCTGGGGATTTCGCGCTGGAAGAACATGGAGCAGATCAACGGATGTGGTGTGCGGGCAGCCGCGCGCTACCCCGGGATGGTCTACTGGGAGTTCAACTGGCGCAAAAAAGGGGGCGCAAGCCGGATGCTCGATATTTCCAAGGAGGAACGCTTCTATCAACAGGAGTATTGCGGCTGCGTCTATTCGCTGCGCGATACCAACCGCTGGCGCGTGGCGCACGAGCGCCCAAAAATCAAAATCGGCGAACTTTACTACGAACCAGACGCAAAGAGAAAAGAGCAGCAACCATGAATGAAGTGATGGTGATCGGTGGGGCGGCAAATCTGGCCATTGGGTTGATCTCTCTTGGGCTGGCGATCCCGCTGGCGTTGCGGAAGGTCGGAATCAATAACTGGTATGGGGTGCGCACGCGTCGCTCGTACCGTTCTGAGGAAAATTGGAAGAAGATCAATGCGCACTATGGCGCGGGAATGATTCTCTGGTCTTCCATCGTCACCCTCGTCGGGCTGGCGATGGTGTTGCTCGGTATTTTCGCGCCGGCGATCCTGCCCGGTTCCTGCGGCTACTGGCTTAATCTCTCGCTCCTGCTTCTCATCATCCCACCGGCTCATACCTTGATGTGGAGCCGGTGTCTTGATTAAAAAAGCCCGAGTTGCTCCTCTTCCTGCTCCGGCTCCCCCGGTTCCGGCAGGGTGATCGTCACCCCGAGTTCGCGCCCGAACCGCTGCGCGGTCAGCGGGGAGCACCCCTCAAAGTGATTGGCCGCAAAGAGAAGCGTGCGACGGCTTTCGGTAAGGTGATGGCGGATCTTCACGGCCCAATTGGCTAGCGAACGGGCGCGGTCCCAGCGCAAGTGATCATAGCGTTCAATGATCCGTTTGCCCTCCGGATCGTACTTCGTCTTGAGATCGCCCAGAAGCCGCAGATAAAGAAAATCGGCCGTGAGCGGGAGCCACTCAAAGGCCCCTTCGGCCTGATGGGAGTATGGCTCGGTATCGGTCCATGCCCAGCAGACATTGCGAGCTTGGAGCGCATGAACGATGCGCGCTTCGTGCGCCCACGCCTCATCGCGAAACTCAATCGCGAAAGGCCACCCCTGCGGTAGCTGGTGAACAAAACGGCGCAGCGCCTCCGCATCGCTCCGTGGGTGGAACCCGGCGGGGAGTTGGATTAAGATTGCCCCGAGCTTTTCACCCAGCGGCTCGGCCCCTTCCAGGAAGGAGCACAGGAGCGGCCCCGCCTCCCGCAACCGGTGCTGGTGGGTGATCTCGCGGGAGAGCTTTAAGGTGAAGGTAAACTCAGGCGGCGTCGCGGCCACCCAATCGGCGGCAACCTTTGGCGTCGGCGGATGGTAGAAGGTCGAGTCAACCTCCACGGCGTTAAAAAACCGGGCGTACCACGCGAGCCACTGGTGACGCGGCAACCCGTGGGGATAGAGAATCCCGGTCCAGTCGGGGTAGCTCCATGCGCTCGTGCCTAGTGAAATGGGGGGCATGGAACACCTAAGCGGTTACGGGACCATGATCACCATCCCCGGCTGCAAGCGGGCCGTGCCGGTGGTGTTGAAGTTCACTTCCTGAATATCCTGCCAGCGATCGGGCGTCCGATAGAACTTGCGCGAGATGGAGCCCAGCGTATCCCCCGACTCAACGGTATAGGTACGAATGCCGGAGATGAGCGGTTTCTGGAACTGCCCCTTGCCCCCCTTCCCGCCGCTGCCGCCTTTCCCTTTGAGATCGGCAAGGCGGGCGCGGATCGAGTCATCGAGTTCCTTGCGCAAGACCAGCAACTGTTTGCGCAGTTCGAGGTTCTCGTTCTTGAGGCGCACCGCCTCCTGCTGCGGCACGGTCGCCCCGGTGCCGTGCATCGAGGCGAGCTTGAGCTTGTCTTCCTTAATGAAATTGCGGGCGTCCTGCGCATGAATCCCATCCGGGGCGAGGTCGAGGTAGCGCTGGAAATGGTGAATGGCGCTAAAGGGTTGCTTGAGCTTGTCGTCGTAGATGAGGCCCATCTGGTAATGTACCCCGGCGCTATCGGGCGTGCCGTCGAGCGCTGCTTCGTAGAGCATGAGCGCCTGCTGGTAATCCTCAAGGTCGGCTTTGAGAATCGCCTCCTTGTACTTGCGCTCTGAACCTTTCTGGAAAATCTGCTCGCACCCGCTCGTTAAGAGAGCGGCAACGGCACCGGTAATGAGGAGAGAGCGTTTCATTTTCCCAGAGCCTCCTCGACCCGCTCGGTCACTACCTTGAGCACTCGCAACCGCGCGTACCATTTATAGTTGGCCGGGATCACACACCATGGGGCGTAAGCATGGTGGGTTTTTTCAAACGCCTCCTCCGCCGCCTTGTTGTATTCGTTCCAGTGACGACGGTTGCGCCAATCCTCCTCCGTGATTTTCCAATGCTTGTACGGGTCCGATTCGCGACGGCGGAAGCGGGCAAGCTGCTCATCCTTGGAGATGTGGAGGTAGAACTTGATCAAAATCGTCTTATCGTCGGTCAACATCTTCTCAAAGCTGTTGATCTCGTCATAAGCCCGTTTCCACTCCTCGTCCGTGGCGAATTTCTCGACCCGCTCCACCAGAATCCGTCCATACCACGAGCGGTCGAAAATCGCGATCTGCCCATAAGGCGGGAGCCGCAGCCAGAAACGGCGCATATAGTGATGCGCATACTCCTGAGGCGACGGTTTGCCGATCGAGTAAACGCGCAACAAGCGGGGGTCGAGCCGTTCGACCAACCGTTTAATCGCTCCCCCTTTCCCGGCGGCGTCGGCTCCTTCAAACATGATCACGACGTTATGCCGTGTTTCGGCAAGACGAAGCTGGTGGGTGAGCAGGCGCAACGAATACTCCTTGAGCTTCTGTTTGTACTCTTCGGAAGTGATCGACTTGTGTTCAAGCTCGTCGAGTCGTTTTTTGGGAAGTTTCTCTAATGATGACATGGAGGCGGCGGTGGGGCTGAGAAGGAGGAGATAGAAGCTTCCTTACCACCAATTCGCCGCATGGCGCAAGCCCTCCAGCGTCTTGCCCAAAGGCGAACGGGGCTTTACCGGCTTTTCCTTGCTCTGGCGAAGCGCCCCGTCCGCCCGATCCCGTTTCCAGAAAAAAAGAGATCAGGAGGCCAACCCCTCCGCCAGCGATTCCTTGCAGCGGTGCCGTCCATGGCCGGGGTTGACGATGAAGAGTAAACCGGAAAAACACCGGGGCCGCTATCGGGGCAACCCCCCGATTCCCTCCTTTTTTTTCGGATTTTTACCGATTCGGCGGGTATTTTTGCAATTTTCGCTGGAGCGAACGCCGATGAATGCCGAGCACCTGCGCCGCTTTGCTGATATTATCGCCACAATCAGCGAGAACCCGCTGGATATGCTCCCATTCCAGACGCTCCAGCGAAGGCGGCTCCACCTCCGGCTCGGCGTGCGGTTGCTCCGGGTCGCGGGTGAGCGCGGCGACGATCTGGTCGGCATCGGCCGGTTTGGTCAGGTAATCGTGAGCACCAAGCCGCATCGCCTCCAAGGCGGTTGCGATACTGCCGTAGCCAGTCAGCATCACCAGCCGCGCCTGCGGAGCGAGTGCGTGAAGCGCCCGGAGCGTCTCCAGACCGCTCGACCCGGGCATTTTCAAATCGAGCACCACAGCGTCTGGCAGCTCTGCCTTGGCCGCCTTGAGCGCCGCTGCGCCATCCCCCGCCGTGGCGACCTGATAGCCGCGTTCGCGCAAGGCCCGGGCGAGGCGTTCGCGCAAGGTGTCATCATCATCAACGAGAAGGAGGTGTCGGATGCTCATGGGAAATGGGTAAAAGCAACGTCGCGCGGGTGCCGCCTCCCTCGCGCGAATGTAAGGTTAACTCGCCCCCGAGACGAGCGGCAAGGGTGCGGACCAGAAAGAGGCCCAGCCCCATCCCTTTGCCCGGGGCTTTCGTGGTGAAAAACGGCTCTCCGGCCCGCTGGCGGACCTGACGCGGGAGGCCGCTGCCACGATCCGAAACCACAAAGCGGACCCGTTCCCCCTCGATCCTCGCCTCCAGCGTCACCGGCTGCCCGGAGGGGTCGGCGTCACAACCGTTCTGCACCAACACCCCGAGCGCCTGCGCGACCGATGCCCTTGGGAGCAGAAGCCGCTCCCCTTCCAGAAAGCGGGGAATCCGCAGCCGCTCCGCACACGCCGGGCCGAGGCTCGTCCGCAGTTCACCCAGCAGCGCAGCACTATCGACCGGTTGCACCGGCTCGCCAATCCCACCTGTCGAGGTGGTGGCGTTGAGCCGTTCGAGAATCGCGCGGCAACGATCGACTTCGCTACGAATGAGCCGGACATCTTCGAGGAAATTCTCCTTCTGTGGGCTAAGCGCGAAGCGTTCGAGGGCGAGTTCCAACTCCCGGCTCACCACCGCGATCGTCCCCAGCGGCGAGCCAAGCTCATGCGCCACCCCTGCCGAAAGTGTCACCAGCGCGGCAAATTGCTCATTGCGCGCGGCCTGCAAGCGGGCTTGCGCCAGTTCCGCCTCGCGCTCGCGCACGGTCCTCTGCATCCGCGCGGCAAACCAAGCGATCCACGCGCTGGTGATGACAAAGGCGATCGCCGTTCCCTTGCGTTGAAAGGCAGGGCCGAGCGCTCCGAAATCGAGCGGACGATGGAAAAAATAGAGCAACCCGTAACACGCCGCACAAAGGAGCACCAACGGCCAGAGCTGGCGGCTGCGCACCACCATCGCCGCCAATGCAATATGAACCAGATAGAAGCTGGTAAACGGGTTGTCACTCCCGCCTGAAAAGTATAGCATCAGCGTGAGCAGCACGATATCCCCTGCGATGACGGCGGCGAAAAAACCGTCGCTATGGCGAAGCGGCGCACTCGGGAAATCGTGCAACAATCCGTTGGAAACCGCCGTGAAAGCCAGAATCCAGAGGAGCGGCTGAAGCGGCAGGTCGATTCGCAGAAAGAGCGTCGCCACCGTGATCGCTGCCAACTGCCCGACAATCGCCGCCCAACGCAATCGCAGCAACCATGATGTGGTCTGCCGACAAGCGGAGTCATCCCTGCCCAAAAGAGCGGGGAGAACAGAGGAGGAGTCGGAAGCCATGGTGGAAAGTACTCCGCAAAAGCCTACCACGACTCCCCCACCCGCTCAAAGAGTGGCGACGCGGTATTTTGTCGCAGGAAAACGAAGACGTTTCTGCGCTGGTAAACCGGGGCATTTTGCGCTCTCCTTTTTCTCCATGAAGCACGGCATCGAACATATTCATTTTCTGGGCATTTGCGGGACGGCGATGGGCGCTGTCGCCGCCGCCTTGCGCGAGCGCGGCTGGACCGTTACCGGCTCCGATGAAAACGTCTATCCGCCGATGTCGACCTTCCTTGAAGAAAAAGGGATCACGCTTACCTCCGGCTACCGTGCGGAGAATCTCCCGCCAGAGGCGCAACTCGTCGTCATCGGCAATGCCATCCGCCGGGGCAACCCGGAGGTCGAAGCCGTGCTCAACAGCAAGCGCTACTACCTTTCCCTCCCCGAGACGCTCAAAGAGTTTTTCCTTCGCGGGAAGCGCAACCTCGTCGTCACCGGCACCCATGGAAAAACGACGACGACCTCGCTCCTCGCATGGATTCTGGAATCGGCCGGGCTGGAGCCGAGCTACCTCATCGGCGGCATCCCCCACAATCTCGGGCAAGGGGCCCGTTTCCGGGATTCGGACTATGTGGTGCTCGAAGGGGATGAGTACGATACCGCTTTCTTCGACAAACGCTCCAAGTTCGTCCATTACCTGCCCGAACTGGTGATCGTGAACAATATCGAGTTCGATCACGCCGACATTTTCAATAACCTTGAGGAGATCAAACTCAGCTTCCGCCGTCTGCTCAACATCGTTCCGACAGCCGGGATGGTGCTGGTTAATAGCGATGACGAGGTGGCGCTCGATGTTGCCGCAACCTGCCCGGCCCCGGTGATCAAGGTCGGCTTCGCCGAAGGGAGCCATCAGATTAGCGAAGTCGAATACGCTTCCAATGGCGAAGCGAAGAGTTCCTTCACGCTGCTCGGCACCCGTTTCACCTTGCCGATGAGCGGGGAATTTAACATCCGTAACGCTGCGATGGCGATCTCCGCCGCTCATTTCTACGGCGTTCCGCTGGAGGCGATCCGGTGTGCGGTCGCCTCTTTTGAAGGGATTCGGCGGCGGCAGGAAGTGCGCGGCGAAGTGCGCGGGGTCAAGGTGATCGACGACTTCGGCCACCACCCGAGCGCGATTGCACAGACCCTCGCGGGGCTACGCCGCCAGTATCCCAACGCCCGGCTCTGGGCCGTCTTTGAACCACGCTCCAACACGACGCGCCGCGCTGTTTTTCAGGATCGCCTCCCGCTGGCCTTTAACGACGCCCACGGAGTGCTCTTCTCCAAAGTCGCCCGGCTCGAACAATTGGCCGAACACGAACGGCTTCGCCCCGAAAAGGTGATCGAAGAGATCGCCGCCAACGGGAAAGAGGCGTTCTACGAGCCGGATGTCGATGGCATTATCACGCGGTTGCGCCCGCTCGTTGCCGAAGGGGATCTCATCGTCGTCTTCAGCAATGGCGGCTTTGACGGGATTCACCAACGCCTGCTCAACGAACTTTAAGCCCGACTTTGATGAGCGATCTCTACGCCTGCCACGACTACGCCAAATTGCTCCAGCGCTGGCGCAAAGTGGCACGCGCGGCGCGATTGCAGATCGGGACACTCGCCAAGGCTGATGGGTTTGAACTCCCGATCCTGACCTCGCGCTATCGTTCCCCGCAGGGCGGTCTCTATATCTCTGCCGGGATTCATGGCGACGAACCGGCGGGGACCGAGGCGTTTATCGGCTGGGCGGAGGAGAATCTTGAACTGCTGCGCGAACTGCCGCTCCTCTTCCTCCCGTGTCTCAATCCGTGGGGTTTGGTCAACAACAGCCGGCTCGACGCCGCCGGGCGGGATCTCAATCGGACTTTTCACACCGATGAGTTCCCACAGATTGCCGCGCTCAAGGCAGCGATCGCGCCGTATCGTTTTGCTGTTGCTCTCACCTTGCACGAAGATTACGACGCGCACGGCTTTTACCTCTACGAAGTCAAAAGGAAGTTGCCCACTTGGGGCGATGACCTTCTCAAACTCGCCGCGCCACTCATCGCCATCGAACGGAGGGTGACGATCGACGGGCGGCGTGTCTCCCGGGCCGGGTTGCTCCAGCGCCGTTTTCGCACCGGGGAGATGCCGAACGTCCCGGAGGCGATCTACCTCCACCTCCATCACGCCGAGCGGACCTTCACCTTTGAAACACCGAGCGAATTCGCGCTCGAAGCCCGCGTCGCCGTCCAAAAACGCCTGATCGCCGAGTGCGTTCGGCGGATGCTCGGTTAAAAGCAAAGCACCCACCTCTCGCGAGGTTCGGCTTTTATACATTGACTTCAACCGTGAAATAAAACATATTTCTCAAATAATTAGGATATAAACTAATTTATTTCAACCGAATGCGTGAAATAATCAACAACCCGATGGAGGCGCAACTCCTCGCTGATCTCCGGGAAGGGCGTCTCCAACCGGGCGAACGCCTCCCGACGACGGCGGCGCTTGCCAAGCGCTTCGGGTATGATCTGCGCACGGTTCAGCAGGCGCTCGCCAGCCTCGCCGCACGCGGTTTTCTCGATCGCAAACCCCGTGTCGGGACGTTCGTGAGAGAGAGCCGTCTCAACCCGACGATCGGGATGCTGACCGGGTGGAACCTCCACCTCGAACGCAACGAGTGGCCCCGGCTTCTCACGGCACATTTGCGCGAAGCGCTCGACGCCAAAGGGTATCAGTTGCGGGTGTTTGACGATCTTTTTGCCGCGATGGTCCACGAAAGCGCCTCCTTCGATGCCGCGATGGAACGGCTCGGAGAACAATTCTCCGAAGCACTCCCAGTCGGCTTTCTCGAAGTGCAGTTCCACCTCCAACGCTTTTCGGCCCTTTACCCGGAGTGGCAGCGCCCGAGCGTCTCAATCGGACGGCCCGAGTATGGCGGCGAGGTCAGTTTCCATCGCGACGATTTTTTCCAAACCTCCCTGCGCCATCTTTACGAAAGCGGGCGGCGGCGGGTGCTCTATCTTGGCAAGAGCGGACTGCTGGAGCATTTCCCGCACGAACTGGAAAGTTTCTGGCAGACCACACGGCAATTCGGCTTCCACCGCGCGGAAGTCCGCGAGCTTTACATCCGCGTGCAGAATCAGGAGTTGGAGCCGCAGGCCGCCGCGCTCATGAGCGAACTGATCGGCCAATGGAAAACACGGCGGCGTAACGAACGCCCCGATGCCCTGCTGGTCGGCGATGATGTGATGATGCGCGGGATTGGCGCCGCGCTCACTGCTTCCGGCGTTGCCATTCCTGAGGAGCTGGCGGTGGTGAGCTTTGCCAATGAAGGGATCACGCCGTTTTATCCCTTCCCCCTGATCCGTTATGAATACCCGCTTGGGGCGATCGCCCGGGGGGCAGTGGAGTTGCTCGATCTCAAACTCCGCAAGCAACCCGGCGTCAAACGTCCGCCTCCCTTTCCCGGCACCTTGATCCTTCCGGGGCGGGAGGTTTCGTCGCCGCCGCCTCTGCCGCAACCTCATTTTACTCTCTGACCTCTATGCCTACCAACATCCTGCTGGCCGTTAACCGGACTTTCTTCCCTACCCTCTTTTCCCCGATCGACCTCGCCCGGCTCGACCAGCTCGGCCACGTCATCCGCGACGAAGAGGCCCCACTCCATGCCGACAAAGCCTACCTCCTCTCGCGGATTGCAGAGGCGGAGGTGGTGATCACTTCGTGGGACACCGCGCCGCTGTGTGAAGAGGTGATCGCGGCAGCCCCGCGCCTCAAGCTGGTTTGCCACGCGGCGGGGAGCATCCGCCCGGTGGTGAGTGATGCTTTTTGGAAGAGCGGAGCGAAAATCACCAGTGCAGCCTCGGCCATTGCCTCCGGCGTGGCGGAGTATTGTCTCGGGCTTATTTTGAGCGGCTCGGCCCATCTTCCGTGGCTGGCGCAAGGGACGCGGCAGGGGTATTGGGCAGAGACGAAGGGGGCTTTCGGCGGTGCTTTCGATATTTATCAACAGGCGATCGGCGTGATCGGCGCGGGTCACATCGGGCGGCGGCTCATGACGCTCCTGCGGGCCTTTACCTGTCAGGTCTTTGTTTATGACCCGTACCTCTCGGCTGAGGAGGCTGCCACCTTTGGCGCGACCAAAGTCGAGACGCTCGAAGAACTCTTCGCCACCTGCCGTGTCGTCAGTCTCAACGCACCGACCAACGAGGGAACACGCCACATGCTGCGCGGGCACCACTTCGCGGCGCTTCGCCCGGGCAGTCTTTTCATCAACTCCGCCGGGAGCATTCAGATTCACGAGGAAGAATTCCTCGCCGAACTACGCCAAGGCCGTTTTGTCGCCTGTATCGACCGGTGCGAGCAGGAGCCGTGTGCGCTCGATCATCCTTACCGCACCCTCCCCAATGTCATGCTCACCCCGCATGTCGCCGGGGGCGTGCTGGAGAACCGCCTGCGGATTGGCACCATGGTCGCCGATGAGATCGAAGCCTTCCTCTCCGGAAAACCGGCGCTCCATGAAGTCACCCTCGAATCGCTCGCCCTTCAGGCTTAAATCAGCATGAAAATCGGCATTATTGATCTCGATACCTCTCACCCGGAGGCGTGGCTTCCGTTTTATCACGGACACGAGGTGGTCTCAGTTTATGACGGTGGAAGCGTTCACCCGCCCGGGGAAGCGGACGCCTTTGCTGCGCGACACGGGATCGCGCATGTCGCCACGGCGGTTGAGGAGATGGTGGAGAAAGTCGACGCTGTCATCCTCCACGGCTGTGACTGGTCGACGCACGTCGCCAAAGCGCGCCCTTTTATTGAAGCGGGCAAGGCGGTGCTCATTGATAAACCGGTCGCCGGAAACGCCGCCGATCTGCGCCAGATTGAGGCATGGGCTGCTGCCGGGGCGCGGATCACCGGAGGCTCAGTCCTCCGTTTCTGCCGGGAGTGGACCCAATGGAAGGCGAACCATCTCGCGGAACGTGGCACGCCACATACCGTCTTTACCGGCTGCGGCGTTGACGAATTTAACTATGGCATCCACGCCTACAGCTTCCTGTGCGAAATCATGGGGGAAGGGGCCGCCTCCGTGCGCCATCTCCACCGTGGCGCTCAGAGAACCCTCGAAGTCCGCTGGGACGACGGGCGGCTGGGGCTGGTGACCATCGGCGCGGTGGAGAAATGGCTCCCTTTCCATGCGACGGTGATCACGGAAAAGAGCGTCCAGCAGTTTCAACCCGATCCGCTTCGTCTCTATGAAGCGTTTCTGGAGCGGGTGCTCCCGTATCTCGCCGGGGAGAGCGACGAGGCTCCGCTCACCCCGAGCGCTTTGGTCGAAGCCGAGCGACTCGCCTTGGCGGCGAAAACCTCGTGGGAAGAGGGCAATCGGGAGGTGAGCCTGCAGGAGATTAGAGAGAGGAACGCGGAGGGGTACGACGGCCCTGCTTTCGCCCGACAATACCGGGCAGCGCGGGCAGCCGCTTTGGCAGCAAAATAGGGTCAAACTATCTGGCGCTCTGGCGCTGGATTTGCTCTATTTTCGGGTCATGCCCCTCACCCGCCTTCGTCTGATCGTCGTTTCGTTCGCCGTATTGGTGAGCGCCTTCTTCGGGATTCTCTCGGGACCGGGTCACGGCAAGGAGGGCGACCGGCAGGCGACGCTGGAGGCTCTGGAGCAGGCGAAGGTGCCGCTCTGGACCTCCACCGGCACGCGCACGGCGAGGGAGAACGCCGTCGCTCACTGGGAGAAGCACAAGGCCGAGTTCCCGGAATATGACGACGCGGAAGCGTACATCGCCGGGGTCCATGAATTTTTCTCCAACCCACCCCCGGGGACGTTAAAGAAGAGACGTCGCAATGGCGATCAGCTTCAGTACCACCCTGAGAGCAACACCTTCGCCGTACGCGATCGCCGGGGTGCACCGCGGACGATGTTCCGTCCACGCAATGGGATGCGTTACTGGAACCGGCAATGAAGACCCCCGGCACGCCCCCTCCGCTCCGGGAAGATTTCTTCCCCTGCCCCTGTTGCGGCGCGCGGGTGCTCGATGAAGAAGGCGGTTATGAGATCTGCCCGATCTGCGATTGGGAGGATGACCCGAGCCAGCGCCAACACCCCGACCTCGCCGGCAGCGCCAACCCCGCCTCGCTGCTTCAGGCGCAAAACAGTTGGAGGAAACTGGGGCGAATCAACCCGGAAGAGAGGGTTTGAGTTAATACCGTTCTCGCCCGAAAACGTTCTAGGAGGTTTCCCGCCCCTCCCCTGACGCAATTTGCTTGCCGGGATTGCGGCAGAAAGGAGAATGGTGAGGACACGCTCCCTATATGGACCTCGCTTTCCCCATGATTTTCCTCCTTGGTTACCTGCTCGGGTCGGTTCCCTTCGGGTTGCTGATTGCCAAAAGCCGGGGGATTGATATTCGCCAGCATGGGAGCGGAAATATCGGGGCGACTAATGTTTTGCGGGTTGTCGGCAAACCGTGGGGGATTTCGGTGTTTCTCCTCGATGCCCTCAAGGGAGTCGCGGCGGTGCTCCTTGCCCGTTGGTTAGGGCAGGAATCGGCTAACCCGGTCGCGATGGAGCTGCTTGGCGGGTTTGCGTGCATTTTAGGACACAACTTTCCCATCTGGCTCGCCTTCAAAGGGGGGAAAGGGATTGCGACGACAGCGGGCGTTCTTGCGACACTGTTACCGGTGGCTGTCGGGGTGGCGCTGCTGGTCTGGATCGTGGTGTTTTATCTTAGTCGCTATGTCTCGCTCGCTTCGATCGTCGCGGCGGTGACGGTCCCTCTGGCTGTCTTTGCCCAAGAGCAGCAGGTGACGCTTCTTTTCGGATTCTCAGTCGTGATCGCGCTTCTGGCGATCTGGAGGCATCGCTCCAATATCCGGCGATTGGTGGAGGGGACGGAGAATCGCTTTGTCAGAAAGAAATCATTATGAAGCTTACAGGTGTTATCGGTGCCGGAAGTTGGGGTAGCGCACTCGCCCAGACCCTCGCAGAACGTCAGGAGGAAGGCGAAGTGCTTCTCTGGAGCCGCGACGTTGCACAGGTGGAACGCTTGCGGGCCACGGGCATCAATGATCTTTACCTTCCCGGCGTCCAGCTCTCCCCGCGCATCTCCGCGACGACTGATTTCGAGGCTCTGGCAGCTTGCGAAACCGTCCTGATTGTGACCCCCTCGGCGGCGATTCGCGAGATCGCCGCTAACTTGGCTACGTGTGGTAGCCGCGCAACGCTGGTCTGTTGCACCAAAGGGATTGAGCGAGGGAGCACGCTGCGGATGAGCCAGATCCTCGCCGAATATCTGCCGGAAAACCGCGTCGCCGTCCTCTCCGGGCCAAGCCATGCCGAGGAGGTGGCGATCGGGATGCCGACAGCGGTGGCGCTCGGGTGTGAAGACGCAGCCACGGCCACGGCACTCCAACAACGCTTCAGCGGCAGCACGTTCCGCGTTTATACCAGCAGCGACGTGGCGGGGATCGAACTCGGCGGGGCGCTCAAGAATATTTTTGCGATCGCCGCGGGCGTCAGCGATGGGCTCGGGTTTGGGGATAACAGCAAGGGAGCACTCGTGACCCGGGCTCTGGCAGAGTTGACGCGGCTCGGCCTCGCATTAGGTGGGCGACGGGAGACTTTCGGCGGTTTGAGCGGCGTGGGTGATCTGATTGTGACCTGCTTCTCCCAACACAGCCGCAACCGCTCCGTCGGCGAAAGATTGGGACGGGGGGAAAGCCTCGAAGCGATCGCCACCTCGATGCAGATGGTCGCCGAAGGGGTGCCAACGACGCTGGGTGCTTTTGAAGCGGCGCGGCAACACGGGATTGAGACCCCGGTGATTGATGCAATTCATGCCCTTCTCTATGGCGGACGCTCTCCACGGGAGATCCTTGTTGATATCCTCTCCCGTGAACCTAAAGCGGAGGATTACTGACCCATAAACACCTACACCATCGGTCTTGATTTTGGAACCAACAGCGCCCGTGCGCTCATCGTGGAGACGGCGAGCGGTGCGGAGATCGCCACGTCGGTCTTCCCCTACCCGAGTGGAACACAAGGGGTTTTGCTCGATCCGCTCGACCACCATCTTGCCCGACAGCACCCCGGCGACTACCTCCTCGCCCTGCAATCGACGATCACAGGAGCGATGGCAGCCGCAGCGGCCAGCGATCCCCGGTTTGAGGCTTGCAAGGTGATCGGGATTGGGATCGGCGCGACTGGTTCCAGCCCGATCCCGGTCGACGCGACCTTGACTCCCCTTGCCCTCCATGATCGTTGGCGCGATCACCTCGCCGCCCAAGCTTGGCTTTGGAAGGATCATACCAGCCATGAAGAGGCGCGGCTGATTACCGAACTGGCCCGCAAACATCGGCCGCAATACATCGCCAAATGTGGTGGGACTTATTCCTCAGAGTGGTTCTGGTCCAAGATCTGGCACGCTTTGCGCACGGCGCCGGAGGTGTTTGAAGCAGCGGCAAGTTGGGTTGAACTGGCCGATTTTTTGCCGGGCGTTCTCTGTGGCGTGAAAGACCCGAGGGCTCTACGTCGCGGGATTTGTGCCGCGGGCCACAAGGCGCTCTACAGCGACCAATGGGGCGGCTTGCCCGATGAGGAGTTCCTCACGCTCCTTGACCCCCGCCTCGCTGCGCTGCGTTCCCGCCTCTATGAGAGGGCATGGGATGCCGCCACTCCCGCCGGATGCCTTGATCGCATATGGGCAGAGCGGCTCGGGTTGCCCGAAGGGATTCCGGTGGCGATCGGGGAGCTTGATGTTCACTACGGCTCAATCGGCAGTGGGGTCAAACCGGGGGTGATGGTGAAGGCGATTGGCACGTCATCGTGTGACTGCTGCGTCGCCCCGATCTCGGAGCCGCTCCCCGATATTTCCGGGATTTGCGGGATTGTGGAAGGGGCGATCCTTCCCGGTTTTTATGGTATCGAAGCCGGTCAATCCGCCGTCGGCGATCTTTTCAAATGGTGGGTGGAAGGGGTTTGTGAAGGCGATGCCTCCCTCCACGGCAAGCTGACAGAGGAGGCTGCTTCCCTTGCCCCCGGGGCTTCCGGGTTGCTTGCCCTCGACTGGAACAACGGTAACAGGACGGTCCTTGTCGATCCGATGCTCTCAGGGCTGCTCATCGGCCAAACCCTTCACACCACGCGGGCCGAGATCTACCGGGCGTTGATTGAAGCAAGCGCTTTCGGCGCACGGAGCATTCTCGAACGTCTTGGTGAATATGGCGTTCGCATCGAACGGGTGGTTTGCTGCGGCGGGATTGCGGAGAAGAACCCGTTTCTCATGCAGCTTTACGCCGACATCACCGGAGCAACGATGCAGGTCGCCGGTTCCGGCCAGGCGTGCGCATTGGGTGGCGCGATTGCAGCCGCCGTACTCGCCGGGCCGCAAAACGGTGGCCATCCCGATTTTGCCACGGCGCAGGCGGCGATGACTTCGCTAAAAGCCCTCACCTACCAGCCTGACCCGAAAAGTCAGGCTCTTTACCACCGCCTCTACCGTCTTTACCGTGAACTTCACGATGCCTTCGGCGGGGTTAATAGCAACGCCGATCTTGGGAACGTGATGAAGGAGCTTCTGGCGATTAAGGCTGAGGCTCGCCAATCACATTTAGCTTCAGACGTTACCAGTTCTTAATAAAGCGTAGCCGGTCGGCCGTCGTTGGACTACCTGTAGACACCCCTGCGGTGCTCCAAAGATCGAAAGTTGGATTATTTCGAGCGGCAGGTGCTGGATTGGTGGAGTATCCGTATGGATTACCGAAGGGATCAAGAAGAGCAGTCACCGATGTCACAGCCGGGGAGCCAGCGGAGGCAGTCTCCAACATATCCTTCTTGAATTCCATATACTGCCGCGCGGTGCTGGTTGCGGCCATCGTTAAGGGTAGATCTCCACTCAATGCCTGATACAGGATCAACGACCTAGGCTTAGTCGGTATAGGCGTCGTGATGGGGTTAGCGTCGTCACTGGTGACAGCAGGGCTTGCCGGTGTGCCATTAGCCTGCAACAACACGCGCGGATAATCCCCATTGTCCACCTTGTACGACTCCAGCGCGGCTGAGAAAGCAGCGATCTCCGCTTCCGCACGGGAGGAGGCTGCCTTCTGCTGGGCGTAACCCATCCCGCCAAGGATCAGACCGGCGAGGACGATGATGATGGCGACGACGGTCAGCAACTCCAGAAGAGTGAAGCCGGGAGAGGAAAGGGAACGTTTCATGGGGATGGAAAATTAAGGGACGCCTCGGTCAGTTCAGGAAGCCGCCGGGAAGGAGCCCCCTCCCCGGCTGCGCCTGATGCAAAATAGCATGTTACTGCGGATTCTGCATGTTCTGAATGATCCCGATCAGCGGCATGAAGAGAGCGATAACGATACTACCGACGACGACGGCGAGGAGCACAATCATGAGCGGCTCCAGCATCGAGGTCAGCGCAACCACGGCGTTGTCGACTTCATCATCATAAACGTCCGCGATTTTGATGAGCATGTCGGGGAGTTTACCGGTCTCTTCACCGACGTCGATCATACTGATCACCATCGGCGGGAAGACGCCGCTGGCATCAAGCGGGGCCACGATCGATTCACCTTCTTTAACAGCATCGTGCACCTTTCCGATCGCCTCGGAGATGACGACGTTACCCGCCGTTTCACGAGTGATGTTCAAGGCTTGGAGAATCGGGACACCGCTAGTGACCAGCGTGCCGAGCGTCCGCGAAAAGCGGGAGATCGCGGTCTTGCGGGTTAGATCACCCAAAACCGGGACCCGCATCTTAATACGATCAAGAATGCGTTTGCCTCCTTCGGTCCGCGAGAACATGACATAGCCAATGATGATCGCGGCGAGAGCACCGATGATGAGCAGGAAGTTGGTTTGCACCGCCTTACTGGCGCCGATGACCACCTGCGTGATCCACGGGAGCGGTTTACCGCCGAGCATGTCGTGGAAGATCTGCTCAAACTTCGGTACGATGAAGACGAGCAGGAACCACATGATCAAAATGGCAATGATCAAAACGATTACCGGATAGGCCATCGCTGACTTGACCTTATTGGCGATCTTCTGGGCCTTTTCCTGAAACTCGGCGAGACGGTTGAGGACGAGCTCAAGCACACCGCCCAGTTCACCCGCCTTCACCATGTTGATGTAAAGCTTGCTGAACACCTTCGGGTGTTGCGCGAGCGACTCGGAGAAGGTGCTCCCCCCTTGCACGGAGTCGGCAAGGACGTTGATCGTACTGGAGAGGACCGGGTCGCGCTCCTGTTTGGCGAGCACGGTGAGGCTGCGCAGGAGCGGAAGACCCGCGTCAATGAGCGTCGCCAACTGACGGGTGAAGACCATCAGGACCTTTGGTTTGACGGTCTTCTTTTCAAAAAGAACGATCCCCTTCTTTTTTCCTTTAGCGGCAGGGGATGATGCGGCAGAGGCGGCCTTGCTCTTTTTGGCGGCTTTGGGGGCGGCTCCTTTCCCCTCTTCGGTGACGCTAGTGGGGAAATAACCGGCCGCTCGGAGCTGGCCGATGGCGTCGTTCGAGTTGGAAGCTTCGATCACACCGACAGACTCCTGTCCACGGGCGTCAAGGGCTACGTAATTAAATTTCGGCATAACGGGGAGAGAAAGGGGGCTGCAATCTGGTGAAGTTTAAGACGGACGCCCAATTTGTGCAATAGACTTGATAGGAGAGATTTCGCAGAGAAAAAAGAGAAAACCTCAGGTGTACTTCAGGACTTCCTCGATGGTGGTTTCCCCATCATAGATGGCTCGCAGGCCATCTTCGCGCAGGGTGGTCATCCCGAGTTCGATCGCCTTCTGACGTAGGACAACGCTCGGCGCGCGCTGGTTGATCAAATCGCGCAACGGATCGCTAATGTGGAGAAGCTCGTAGATCCCCTTTCGCCCTTTGTAACCGGTGTGGTTGCAATTGTCGCACCCCTTGCCGTAATAGAAATTCTTGTCCCCGATGTCGTGGGGAGAGAGACCCAACTGGGCGAGGACCGCCTCGCTCGGTTCATACGGTGTGCGGCAACTGGTGCAGATCTTACGGATAAGCCGCTGGCCGAGCACCCCTTCAAGCGAAGCGGAGATCATGAACGGCTCGACCCCCATGTCGATGAGACGGGTGACCGCCCCGGGAGCATCATTGGTATGGAGCGTCGTAAAGACAAGGTGACCGGTCAGCGAGGCCTGAATGGAGATCTGCGCGGTTTCGACGTCACGCGTTTCCCCGACCATGATCCGGTCAGGATCCTGACGCAGAAAGGCGCGCAACACACGGGCGAAGTTTAAGCCGATCGAATCCTGAATCGGCACCTGAATAATCCCTTCAATGTCGTATTCAACCGGGTCTTCTGCCGTGAGGATCTTGGAATCAACGGTGTTGATCTCGTTGAGGCAGGCGTAGAGCGTCGTCGTTTTACCCGAACCGGTCGGCCCGGTGACGATGAAGATGCCGTTGGGCTTCTGGATCGTCTCCTGAATGTAGTTGAAGACGTAATCGGGCATCGAGAGCGCTTTGAGGCTCAGGTTGACGCTGGAACGGTCCAACACACGAAGCACGACGCTCTCGCCAAACTGCGTTGGCAGGGAGGAGACACGAAGATCGACATGACGCCCGGCGGTGAAGGTCTGAATCCGCCCGTCCTGCGGGAGACGCCGCTCGGCGATGTTGAGGTTCGCCATGACCTTGACGCGCGAAATGATCGGGAGCGCAAGGTGACGCGGCGGTGGCGACATTTCGTAGAGCGCACCATCGACGCGGTAACGGATTTTGAACTCCTCCTCAAACGGCTCGAAGTGAATATCACTGGCGCGGTCAGAGATCGCCTGAGCGAGCACGAGGTCGACATACCGGATAATCGGCGTAGCGTTGGCTTCGTTTTCGACGTTGGCGAGATCGAGCTGATCATTGCCAAATTCAACATCCTCGCCCAGTTCGCTTAAAATTTCATCAAGACTGGCCGAGTCGAGATAATACTTCTGGATGAGTTCGTCGACCTGATGCGACGGGGCGACGACGGGGAAAATATCTTTGCCCAAGGCAAAGCGGAGGTCCTCCTGACTCTGGGTATTGAGCGGATCGACCATGACGATCGAGATCCCAGTCTCGTTCGCCCCGACCGGGAAGACTCCGTGCATCCGCGCCAAACCGGCCGGAATCGTCCGCACCAGTTCCGTCGGCGCTTCAAAGCCGGTCAGGTCGACATAGTCAACCCCGAGGTGGGTCGCAATCGCCTGATAAAACTGCTCTTCGGTGACAAAGCCGAAGTCGACCATTACCTGTTCGACACTTTTGCCTGAGCCGGCCACTTCGGCCAGAAGGTCGTCTACCTGACCCCGTTCGACAATGTTGAGGTCTACAAAAAGATCAATGACTTGATTGGCGTTCATTCGCTAAGAGGGGAAAGTTAGTTCGAGTCAGACATGGTCACGGTGATCACCTCTTCAGCGGTGGTCATCCCGGCGAGGACTTTGCGCACGCCATCTTCACGCAAGGTGCGCATCCCAAGCTCCCGGGCGCGTCGCCTCAATTCAAGCGTGGTCGCTTTTTCGTTGATCATGTGGCGCATCTCATCGTCGACATGGAAAATCTCAAAGATGCCAAGCCGTCCCTTATAACCCAAGAAGCGACAATGTTCGCACCCGCGCCCGCGCATCACGGTGGCTCCTTCGACCTGTGAGCGCTCCAAACGCAGACCGCGCAACTCGCCATCGGTCAATTCATGCGGCTCCTTGCACTCGGGGCAGAGGCGACGCACCAGCCGCTGGGCCACGACGGCGCGCACGGAGCTGGAGACCAAGAAGGGCTGAACGCCGATGTCGACCAGACGGGCGACGGCGCTCGGAGCGTCGTTGGTATGAAGGGTGGAGAAAACCAAGTGACCGGTCAGCGAGGCGTTGATCGCGATACTGGCCGTCTCAAGATCACGAATTTCACCAATCATGATGACGTTCGGGGCCTGACGGAGCATGGAGCGGAGCGCCGCCGGGAAGGTCATCCCGATATCGGCATTAACCTGCACCTGATTGATCCCGTTGAGCTGATACTCGACCGGGTCTTCTACCGTGATGATCTTGCGATCAGGCCGGTTGATGTAATGCAGACAACCGTAGAGCGTCGTCGTTTTACCCGAACCGGTCGGCCCGGTGACGAGGATAATGCCATCGGGCAGGGTAATCAGCCGCTCGAAAGTCTCCTGATCGTCACTCAAAAAGCCGAGCTGCGGCAGCCCGAGGGTCAGCCCCGATTTATCAAGAATACGCATGACGATGCTCTCGCCGTGGTTGGTCGGGAGCGTCGAAACACGAAGGTCGATCTGTTTTTTGCCGATCCGCACCTGAATACGCCCGTCTTGCGGGAGCCGCTTTTCCGCGATACTGATCGAGCCGGTCATGATCTTGAGACGGCTGATGATGGCGGATTGAAGCTTTTTGGGCGGGTTCTGGACTTCGTGCAGCACCCCGTCAACCCGGAAGCGGATGCGGAAGCGCTTTTCGAGCGGTTCGAGGTGAATATCACTCGCGCGCATCTTCTGCGCTTCAAGCAACAGCATCGTCACCATCCGGATGATCGGCGCGTCGGCCCCATCCTCTGCCCCTTCGATGATGATGCTATCTTCGTCGGTTTGGAGCAGCTCGTCCTCGGGGTAAAAACGGTCAATCGCTGCCTGAATCTGATCCGGGGAGGCGCAGACCCACTCGATGTCGTGGCTTAAAAGGTGGGTGACACTATCGAAGGTGTCGAAGTTAAGCGGATCGCCCGTCGCCATCATGACGCCGGTGTCGTTATAGGCGATCGGCATCACCTTAAAGCGCCGCACGAGGTCGCCATCAATGGCGAGAATCACATCGGGCGGGATGGTGATCTGCGAGAGATCAACAAACTCCATGCTGGAGTGAGCGGCCAGCGCGCGAAGGACATCTTCGTGCGTCACGGCACCGATCTCGGTCAACTTTTCAATGATGCTCTGGCCGGGGGAGAGGCTGGCGGAGACTTCCTCGATCTGGGATTGGGCGATCAGTCCGGTATCAAGGAGGATTTCAATTACGTAATCGTCGTTATTACTCACGGGGGTAGCTTTTGGAGGTGAAGAAAACCGTAGGGGGCCAAAGAAAAGATGTCAACGCATTGCCGGTGCAATCTCCATACCACAACGGCAGGAGAAAAGCGTCAACCAAGGGGGAATCAAAAGGAAACGCCCTGCTCACGAGAGGAACACTCTCACGAGGCAGGGCGTTTTCTTGAAAATGAGGTGGAGAAAAGGAAGGCAGGGATCTGCACTTCCCCAAAGCCATTAGGCCGAAACTGCCACCGGATCGACGTTGACGCGACGGCCTTCGCGATCAAAACGGACTTTCCCGTCGATCACTGCGAAGATCGTGTAATCACGCCCGATCCCGACGCCGCGACCGGGGACAAACTTCGTCCCGCGCTGGCGGATGATGATGTTACCGGCGGTCACCGACTGGCTGCCGAATTTCTTGACGCCGAGCCGCTTGCTGACGCTGTCGCGTCCGTTCTTGACGCTGCCCTGACCTTTTTTATGAGCCATTGTGTAAAGAGGTGTGGAGTGTTGGAAGTAGAAGGGATCAGGCGTTGATCGCGGTGATCTTCACCTTCGTGAGTTTCTGACGATGACCCACCGTGCGGTGGTATCCCTTGCGGCGGCGATACTTGAAAGCGATGACTTTCTCACCCTTGGTCTGCGCGAGGACTTCGCCGGTCACGCTAGCCCCTTCGAGGGCGGAAGCGTCAGACTTGATGGCATCGCCGTCGGCGTAGAAAAGGACACTGGCGAAGCTGGTTTCGCTGCCAGCGGGCACATCGAGTTTTTCGACAAGGATCACATCGCCCGCAGCGACCCTGTATTGTTTACCGCCTGTTTTGATAATCGCGTATGCCATAAGGAAAGTCTGTAGAAAGGCGCAAAACCTGCCATACCCCCATGGGGTTGACAAGCGGTTTCTCTACTTTTTATTGAATTGATCACCCTTTCGTGCTTTTCCTACTGCTTTTTAGCCAATCGGACGACCTCGCGATAACGGGCCCGGGCCGCTTCCCCGAGATCGCGCCCGAGTTGAATCTGCCCGATGGCCCCGCCCTGATTCAAGGTTTCACGCACGCGCCCTTGCGCTGAAGTGTAGTCGCAACCTTCCATTTCATCAAAGAGCGCTAGCGCCTCGGGTGGGAAGTCGTTCTCAACCAAAGCCCGCCATGCGGCCCGCAATTCATCATGCGCATCAATGCAGGTGGCACCGATGAGGAAGCCGATCGGGCGAAAGAGCCGGGCGGTCCACTCGGGGCGATAGGTAAAAGCCTCCCCCTCGGGCCGGTAGGGATCGACCTCGGGGTCGGAGCGCATGGCTTCCCATTGCGGAGCGTAGAGGGAGGGGTGGATCGGCAGACGGCGCAAGGCGAAACGACGCGGACCACCCGGAGTTCCGACCTTCCACCCCCAGAGTTTCTGGCCCCCCTCCGGTGAGAGGACAAAGCGGATGAACTCCCGGGCCACGGCGACATTGGGAGCGCCGCGCAACAGGCCAATCGGGTCCGCGCCGAAGGAGGAGCCGCCGCGCGGGGTGACATAGATCATCCGCGGCGTGGCCCCATAGGTTGCCTCGCTTTGGAAGCGGCCATAAAAGTCGATCACCATCCCGGCGGCGGCATCCCCGGCCTCGACATCCCACGGGACTTTGGAGGCCGAGTCGGTGAAGTAACGGGCATTGGCGGCAATCCGGCGGATGAGGCGCATCCCGGCGGCCCACCCTTCCTCAACGCTTTCGCCACGAGCGACGGCGGCGGCGATCTGTTGTTGGAGGAGCATTTCAAACGCCTTCGCGGCAGAGGCGCTCTGGGTCGGGTCGGAAAGGGCGATGTTGCCCAACAACCGAGGATTAGCGAGATCGCTCCATTCGCTCGGCGGGGTGGTAATTCCAAGGCGGGCGATCGCCTCCGGGTGGTAGCAGATGCCGAAGGAGGAGAGGGTTGCCCCGATCCAGCGCCCTTGCGGATCGCGGTACGGTTCGCCGCCCGATTGCTCCGGAATCCCCCCCGGGCCGAACCACTCGGGTTGCTCGTCGATGATCCCGCTCGTCACAAGACGGCCCGCCCGGGCCTGCGCGATCGCGTCAAAACTGCCACCGCCGAAAAAGAGATCGATCCCGCAAGAGACCTCCGAGGTCAAAAACGCCGCCCGGGCCTCTGCCGCAATACTCCCCTCCCCCGGCTCCACGGCGGGATTAGCGAAAGCGGCCTCCACCTCGCTACTCCACGGGCGGCCAAGATCGCGCTCCCAATGGAGCCGGAAGGCTCCGGTAAATTCCGAAGCGATATAGCGGGCGATCTCACTCCCGCCCCCGGGGGTGCGCCAGTCGATCGTCACGCGTTGCCCGGTCCGCGCATGGAGCCATTGGGTAAACGCTTCGGTGAATTCCGAGCGTGTCGCCTCGTTATGCGGGGTGATGATGACCAGCCGCGCATCCGCTTGCCGCGATTCCCCCTCCCCATCGGTCCGAAGGAGGACTGGCAGCGCGATCATCAACGCCAGCGCGGCGAGAAGCGGTAGAGAGCGGGTGAAGGTCATGGGAATACCACCACCTCCTGCGGTGCGACGGAGAGAATCCCCTGCTCCGTACCCGCTGCCCCGGTGGGGTTGATCTCATAGACCTTAAAGCGCCCCGCCGTCGTCTCGATCTGGTGTTCGGCGATCTCTCCCAGATAGACACTCCCGGTGAGCCGCCCGGGGAGATGATTGGCCCCCGGCTCCCCAATAGCACTCCAGCGCAACGCCTCCGGGCGGATGGAAAGCTCCACTTTTTCCCCCGGTTGACGGGAGGCGGGGAGTTGCCAGCGGATGCCCCCGGGTAAGAGCACCTCGGTTGAGGAGGTCATCTCGGCTTGAATGAGATTGGTCTCTCCAATAAACCCGGCAACAAAACGATTGGCCGGGCGACGGTAAATCTCCTGTGGCGTCCCGATCTGGCAGATCCGCCCCTGTTGAAGCACGGCGATCCGGTCGGCGATCGAGAGCGCCTCTTTTTGATCATGCGTGACATAGACCGCCGTCAACCCGGCTTCCTTACAGATGCGGCGGATCTCCGAGCGCATTTCAAAGCGCAACTGCGCATCGAGGTTCGAGAGCGGTTCATCAAGTAGCAGCGCCCTTGGGCGGACCACAAGGACCCGGGCCAACGCCACCCGTTGCTGCTGACCGCCGGAGAGCTGATGAATCGAGCGGGAGCCATACCCTTCCATCCGCACCGCCGCGAGGGCCGCCTCCACCGCCGGGGCGATTTCGGCCTTCGGCACCCGCCGCTCCTCCAGACCGAAGGCGACATTTTGCGCCACGGTTTTGTGCGGCCAGAGGGCGTAATTCTGAAAAACCATCCCGGTCTGGCGCTCATGCGCCGGGAGATGGGTCACCTCCTGCTGATCAAAAAAGATCTTCCCTTCATCCGGGAAGTTGAACCCGGCAAGCGTGCGCAGGAGGGTCGTCTTGCCGCAGCCACTCGGGCCGAGGAGGAAAAAGATCTCCCCGGGGTTAATCTCAAGGTCGACCCGATCAAGGGCGAGCGTCGCGCCGAAGCGTCGGGTCAGTTGCCGGATGGAGATGCCGATCACCCTGCCATTACGGCGGGAAACCGGCCTGCATCGCAAGCTTTTTACCTAGGTACTACTCTTTCGCACGAACATAGCGCCACCCCTTCACCTCCAGCGGCTGAAACTCCGCCTCGAACTCCCCTTCGCCAATGACAAACGGCGGCACTTTCTCAAAGAGCGAATGGGCTTCGACGGAAGCGTAGCTAAAGCCGCCCATCATCGCGCGGACCGGTTCGTTAGCCGAATTGACGGCGAAAAGGTAGCGCTCCTCCCCGTAGCTCAAGTCGATAAAGTGAACGCTCGGGTAGCGGAGCGACTCGCCTTGTTTGCCGGAGGGAGCATCGAGGGTGACCTCCTGCGGGCCGGAGATGATGTCGACGGAAAGATCGTTGCGGCGTGTGCCAAAGAGGAAAAGCTCCGCGAAGTTGCGCTCCCCCTTTAGCTCCGAGAGGACCGCCTCGTAAGCCTCCAAGTAACGGTCGTAAGCCGGGAAGGTCGGTCGCTGCCGGGCGGAGAAAACGAGCACCCCTTTTGCCCCGGAAACCAGCCCGAGGTAAACATCGTGCCGAACCCACGTCGGGATGAGGTCGGGCTTCTGCGGCTGCTCGAACATCTCTGGAACCAGCAGCGCCACCCCTTCCTTCCCCTCAGCCTTGAAGGCTTCCAGTTCCTGCTCAATGCTCCAGCGGATGTAGACGCGCTGGTCGTGCTTTTTCGCGTAATTGGTGTAAGCCCCCTTGGCGAGATAGTCGGTCTTCGCGGCGATCCAGCGGAGCGCTTCGGCGTTGCGATGCCCCGGGTCATAATGGAAAACAGGCCGCCCTTGGGGATCACCTTCGCGAATCCCGGCGACGGCTGCGTTGAAGTAGGCAACCTCATTCTTGCGCCAGGAGCGAAGTTCCTCGGGAAGTAGATACCAGACCTTGATCCGCTCCTCCCCGGCGGCAGCGGCGACTTTCTCGCGGACTTGTTGGGTGATCTCCTCCGGCGTGAGTTCGAGCGGTTCGCCGCTGTGAAACTTCATGTCGAGCCCGACACTGTAGATCACGCCGTAGTCATGCTTTTTGGCATCCTCAAGGATGAACGGGTTCAACTCATACTGCGGGCCGAGCAGCGTCACTCCCGCTTTGCGGAAACGGGCGAGCACAGCGTCGCGCTCCGGTTGGGGAGCGATGGCATGGTCGTCAGCAAGCAGCCCACCACCGATCGAGTAGAAACCGAAGAAGAACTCTTTTCCTTTGGGATAAAGCTGATCGGCGGGAGCGGTGGAGCGCTCCGATGGACGGAAAAAATAGTCAGGAGAGCGGCGGGTCGCTTCGTCCGGAGCGCTGGCGGCGGAGAGCCACGGTGTCACGGAGGCGAGCAGAGAGGTAAGAAGAAACTTTTTCATGAAAATCAGCGGGAGATAAGACGGTTGTCGCCATCAACGAGTTCGTGGAAACCGAAGTCGAAAAGCTCGGGGGCCGAGAGACTCTCCACATGGCCATCAAGGAAGAGGACGTTGGCCCTCTGGAGATGGCGCAGCGTGACTCCGCCCCCGGCATAAAGCTTGCGCGAGGCGAGCCGGAAGGTCTGCGGGCCGGCGAGCGAACCGCTATCGGCCATCACCAGAAAGCGGGCCGGTTCGGCGATCTGAGAGAGACGGTAAGTGTAGTAACCGGAGGTGCTGGAACGCTCGATCCTCCCGACATCCGGGGTCGGCGGCGGGGTGAGGTTCGTCAGCCGCATCCCGTAGCAGCGCCATGCCATGTTGTCGCTCCATTCCACGGCGGGGCAGCCGAAGAGTTTCTTGGCGGCAATGTCGCCGAGTTGGGCATGGAGGCGCAATTCGTCGTACCACATCATGTGACCGGCGCCATCGAGGAAGAACTTGAGCTTACCGTTGCGCTCCGCAGCGTAGCTATGGAGGATGGCGCTGATCTGCCGAAGATTCTGCGTGCAGTTGATCTGCCGCGCCCGCTGGGCCGAAGCGCGGATTTGGGTCACCCCGAGCAGCGCCAGTGCCGCCAGCAGGACCAGCGCCACCAGAAGTTCGGGAAGGGTAAGGCCGCTTTGTCGCGATGGTTTCATCGGGCTTGAGAGAAGACGGCAACCCCGAGCCCCGGGAGGAGCAACGTGGTGCCATCGGTTTCAAAACGGGGTTGATCTTCGAGGAGCGGTTTCCACGCCGGGGAAGCGAGCCGAAGGCGGCGCGGATCATTAGAGGAGTTGACGACGATCCAATACCGCTGCCCTTGGTGGAGAAACGCCGCCTCGCTGATCACGGCCACTTCCTCGGGATGCGCGGGGCCGCTCGGGCTTTCCGGGAGCCACTCCTGTTTCGCTCCCTCGACCATGGCCCACGTCGGCGGGCTCTCCCGCTTTCCGTTTAAGAAGACCGCGCCGAGCTTCAACTCCCCATTGAGTTCCCGGGCCACTCCAGACCATGCATGATAATACGTCTGCCACTCCTCGCTGTTGCGCCCGAAGCCGGGCCGGACCCCAAAGGAGAAGATGACGATCCCGCGCACCCCGCTCACCAGCGAGGCGTAGGCATCATGCCGCACCCATTGGCGAATCTCCTCCGCGCTCATCACCTCCTCGGGAGTTTTGTACATCTCCAGCACGGCATACGGGAGGGCTTTGGGGTTGATCGCTTCAATCGCCTGCGCCTGCTGGCGGAGGGTCCATGGAACCCATGCCCGTTCGGTGCGCCGCCCGGCGTAGTTGGTGTAAACCCCTTTCCCGGCCATCTGGAGAAAGGGGAGAGTGCGCTCCAAAGCCTCTTGCGTTCGGTGGCCCGGTTCGTACATCCAGACGGGGCGCTTGAGCGGGTCACTCTCCCGGATCGTCTCCGAGGCGACCTGTAAATACTCCATCTCCTGCGCGCGCCAGAAACGCAACTCCTCGGGCATTAAGTACCATGCATGGATCGAACGGCTCTCGACCACTTCCCCGACCTGTCGGCGGATCTCCCGGCGAATCGCCTCAAAATCGAGAGGGGTCTCTTCCTTCTGGGAGTAAAAATGAATCGGCATGCCGACCGGGTAGATGCATGGGAGACCGGCATCAGTTGATTCTTCCAGAATTGTCTCCCGGGACGCACCGTAGACCGGCCCGGCGATGGTGAACCCGGCCTCCTTATCACGCTGAGGGTTGGGGCCGTAACCGCCGATCGGGAAGAGGTCCGGCTGCAACTCCTGCGCTTGGAGCCCTGTGGCCAAAAGGAACCCGAGGAGAAAACGCCTCATCGCCCCCCTCTCCTGCGGAGGCCGGAAGCGAGGATCCAGCCGCCCGGCAGCAAAAGCAACCACGCAGCAGAAGGCTCCGGAACGGGTGCTGCGTAGACCCACGCCACGTCAGAAATGCGGAAGTTATCGTAATCACCCGGAGCGGTGCCATGAGTGGAACCGCTCCGGTTACCAAGGTGCCAACCACGCGCCCCTGCGGCGAGATTTCCGTAATCAGCGACCGTAGAGGTACTCAAAAGCTCCCCATCGCGGTAGAGGCTCAAGACACCGTCGCCGTCGACGTTCTCATAGGTCGCTGCGATATGATACCATTGAGAGGTGCTCCAAGTGAGCGCCTTGCCGTCCTTGTCACTACGCAGGCTGACGGCGGGATTAGCGCCGTTGCCGACGGTAAAGATCATCAAACCGGTACTCCAGAGCGAGAGATCGACGCCGGAATTGGTGCTGTAGCGTTTATCAAAGAGATAACCGACCCCGCCGCTCATGCCGCCTTCGATCAACGGGCGAAACCAGAACTCGATCGACATCGCCGATCCGGAGAAGATGTTCGCATCCATGAAGACATTGTGCCCGGCGGTCGTCTGAAACGTCGGGACGCGCACGCCGCCGCCAAACTTTCCCCCGGTCGGTTGAAGAACCGCGCTCGATGTCAGTACGGCATTGCTCGCGTGGTTGGAGACATCTTTGAGCGGATCGGGCGAATCGAACTTATAAAGCGCGAGCGTGTGCGCCTCGGAACCGGTGTAGTCGGTGTTCCATGTCGTCAAGGTCGCCGCTCCGGCGGGGGTGGCGACGCTGAGCAGGAGGGCGAGTTTAAGCAATGGTTTCATAATCGGGGAGAGGGAGGAGATCATCGTGAGGAGGGTAGATTCGGGTCAGAAGCGGTCTGGGATAGAGGGTGGCGTTGTCCCACGACGGGAGGGGGCGCTCGTCGAGCATCGCAGAGATCGCTTCGCAGAAACGTTGAACCACCGCCCGGGTCGAAATCTGATAGATGGAGACCGGGAAGGCCGGTTCGAGTTCCATGGCGTCGGAGGTATAGACCACCACTTCAAAATCACGGGGAATCGCAAGGTTGAGTTCCAGAATCGCCTTCTGGCAGTCGCCAAACATCATGTCATCAATCACAATGAGCGCGTCGGGCTTATCCGGCCCGTTGCGCCAGATGTCACGGAAACGTTCCCACCCCATGCCGGTCGTCCCGGGATTGGCTGAGAGGTCGAGGAGACGTTCGTCGAGTTCAATCCCGTAACAGGCCGCCGCTTCGCGAATCTCCTGATAGACGGGACGGGGCGACATCCCGGGGAGTTCAAGACCGATCACCGCAACGCGACGCCGGCCCTGTGCTTTGAGGTGTTTGAGCGCTTCGGAGAAAAAGTGCCGCTTGGAAGTCCCTCCCTGTTCCCAGCGCTTCTGGCTATCGAGAAACGGGACTCCGCACTCGTCAAGAACGTCCATCCATGATGCGTGGCGCTTGCCATAGAACATCACCACGCTGTTGAGACGCCCGAGCTTTGCGTCATCCAGAAGATCTTCATTGGTAAGCCGCCCTTCGCCCGGGTCGTGCAAGGGGCCGGTGCCGAAGTAAGTCCGGTTGGCCAATCCGATCCCGCGCAGTTCGCTACGGAGATCGCGGGCGATTTTCATGAAGAAGGGTGAGACGCGCGGATGGGTCGGATCGGCTTCAAAGAGGATGCCGACATGCTTCCTTTGAGCGCTGACGTCCGGCTTGAACGTCCCGCTCCCGCGCCGCCGCTCGACGAGACCTTCGACTTCGAGCCTCGCGAGCGCCTGACGGACGGTGACCAGCGAGACGCCAAACGCTTTGACAAACTCAGCCTCCGTTCCGAGACGCTCACCGGCACGTTTGGTCCGTGAGAGGGCGACAATCTCCTCCATGACCTGAAGGTAGAGGGGGCGACTGGTAATCCGGGAAGAGGGTGATGGCATATTCATTGCAATAAACTTATTGCAATGAAGTGGCAATCAAAAAAAGAAACCGATCTGTTTTTTCATCGAAAAAAAGGGGCGTTACAGTCGAACGCGGCCACTGAGCGCACGGCTCAAGGTCAATTCATCGGCGTGTTCAAGCCCGCCCCCGGCGGGAAGCCCTTGGGCGATCCGGGTCACGGTGATCCCTTCCTGCGGTTGGAGCAGGTTGGCGAGGTAACGCGCGGTTGCCTCCCCCTCGACATCGGCCCCGAGAGCGAGGATCACCTCCGCACTGGCGAGCGGGCGGACCCGGTCGAGCAGTTCCGTGATCCTAAGATCATCCGGCCCAACGTGGTCGAGCGGAGCGATCTTCCCGCCGAGCGCGTGGTACTGCCCTCGAAAGAGGCCGGTCCGCTCCAGTGGCAGAATGTCGGAGGCACTTTCCACCACACACAAGAGATCCCCCCGGCGCTCCGGGTCGCTGCAAATCCCGCAGAGCGGGTCGGTGGAGAAAAAACCGCAACGTTCGCACGGAGCGATCCCCTCACCCAAAGCAGCCAGCGCGGCAGCGATCTCCGCCGTGCGGGCATTGCGTGCGGTGACCATCCAAAGCGCCATCCGTTCGGCGGAACGGGGGCCGACTCCCGGCAAACGCCGGAGTTGCGCAATCGCGTCGCGCAGCAGCGCGGGGTACTCAACTGGTTTCATACCTCGGACGCCGCTCAGAAGCGGGCGGTGCTCCAGTCGAGTTCGACAATCGCCTCCTCATCCCGGGTCCGCTGAATGCGGTCGAGGTAGAACTGGCTCGGCCCATCGGAGCGTTTCCCTTCCTTGAGGACGGCCCGGAACTCCGCGCTCGCCGCTTCCCAGCGTTGTTTACGGAAAAGCTCCACCCCTTTGCGGAACCGGCGGGTGAGCGCCACCTCCTGCTCGGGGAGTTCGCCCTTGGGGGCGAGCAATTCGTAAATCTCCTCCGGCTCGCTCTCGCGCTTGCGGCGAATCAACTCCATCGGACGGACTTCAATCTCCTCCTGCGCTTGGGCAAAGGCCGTCGGCCCCAGAAGAATGCGCGAGCCATAAAACGTATTGGCACAAGCGAGTTGCCGGCAGAACTCCATCGGCTCGCCTGTTGCGGTGAAGCGGCTGCGGCTTCCGTAAGTCGCCAGCGTGACGGCTCCACTATGAACGCCGATCCGATAATCGGGGGCGATGTCCCAACGCTCTCCGGCTTCGCGGCAGAAGCGCTCCAGACGGTGATTGAGGGCGAGAGCGGCGCGGCAGGCTGCCACGGCGTGTTCTTCCCCCTCCTGCTGCGGCGCGATCCCGAAGAGCGCGGTCAGGCTTTCGGGGCTACGATCTTCCAACAGGCCACCGTGTTCCAGAAGGAGCCCCTCCCCCTCTCCCAGCAAATCGTGGAAAAAAGCGACGTACGCTTCGGGGGTGAGGGTCGAGCGGATCAGGTCACGGTTGAAGACTTCGCAAACAACCACACTCGCCTCCCGCCGCTGCCCTGCTTGCGGCAAGGGATGGGGCGACTGGCAAAGCTGCTCTGCGATGTGCGGAGCGATCCGCTCGCCAAAGAGCGCGGCGATCTCCTGACGACGACGCCCGGCAGCGCTCTCACTATAGATCAGACCGACCGCAGCCCCGATCGCCCCGGCGACCAGAGCAAGGAAGGGCGGGAAAACGACTCCATAAAGAGAAAAAACCCACGAAAGCGCGGCGATCTCCAGCAACGTCGCAGCGACTACCACCAACCGCAGCGAGCGCTGCCCGATTTCCACCGAAGTCCACGCCAGCCCGAAGGCAGCCAACGCGGCAAGGGTGATCTCCTGCCAGAGAGGAGCGCGGACACCACTCTCTGCCAGCGCGGCAAAGAAGCGGTTCTCCCAAGCGCCAAACCAGCCGAGCCCACCGATCAGCAGCCATCCCAGAAGCACTCCCGCCGTTCCACCAAGCAGGGCGACCTGATAGCGGCGGGTCGCCAGCAACCGGGTGATTAAAGATTCATCAACGCGAGAGGTCATCGAAAAGGGTCAGATCGCGAGCGTAGTCCTGCCGGACTTCTGCCGCTCGCATCAGATGGGGAAGCGCTTCCTTGCGGTTGGTGGTCAGGATATTGTAGACGCCAAGGCACCAGAGGCGGTTGGCATCAGCGTCATCAGGGGGCTCTCCGCCGCGCGTGGTGATGAAGGAGGAGGCGAGCCGGTCAATGCTCTCCGCCGTCAAATCAGTCCAGAGAACCGAGGAACCGGCATTGTTCGGCCCGGAGACCTCCAAGCGATAGGGGCTCGCCTGCACGATCTTGCCGGAGATCGCGCCACCGGCCTTGCGGTTGAGCGGCGGGGGACCGCTGTACCCCTTGGCGTTGATATCTTCAATCAACTGTTTCTTGAACATCGCCATGTAGTTAACCCTTCTTAGAAGCAACCCGCGTGCCTCCTCTTCCATCGGCGAGACGATGGCGTTTTCAAGAATCTTGACCGCCTCCTCCGGCTGGAACTCGCGGACGAGTTGGAGCGCCGAATCCCGCAGGACGCCGATGGCGATCACCTGCCCCTTGCCATGGGGACGACCGGGGAACTGGTTGGGGAAGCGGGGGAGGTTGGCATCCCCTTCGCGATCGCCGGGAGCCTTTTCGCGGATCTTCTTCTGCAATGCTTTCTCATGGGAGGTGATCCGGTCAATCAGCTTACCGGAAATCTTGAGGTTCATGCGGACCTCCTCCATCCGGTAGAGAAGGGCCGACATATCATCAATCGTCTCGGCCTTCTGCACCTCATCGCCAAGGTCTTTGACCAGTTGGTAATCATCGACATAGCGCTGGGCGATCGGCTTGTACTGGCTGATCCATTCCCACTGCCCCTGCGGGGTACTGGCGAGGAAAGCCTGAAAGAGCTTTTCGGAAATCTCAAAGCGGCCGTTCTCCCACTCCTTGAGACCGTAGACAAAGAGGCCCAGCGGCTCAAACTCGGTCGTTTCGTAATCGGCAATGATATCCTCACGCAACGGAGCCTCCCGCGCGACCATCCGGGCGACTTCAGGGAAGAAGTTGGCGAGGCGCTCATCGGCGGGTTGGGTGGAGAAAATCGGACGTTCTCCAAGTTCCGTAAACGCCTCAGCGGCCCCGGTCTTCAAATGGGTGATGTAAGAGGCGATGCCGGAATGGAGCAAAATCCAGCTCTTGAGCGGTTCCTCGACATTGCCCCGCCGCCCGAGATTCCAGAGGAGCGGCACGGCATTCTGCGCCTGACCGTCGGCAATGAGACGCCGGGCGCTGCGATACCCTTCATCGGTGGAGACCGAGACGCGCATGATGCGGCGGCGCTCCCGCTCCTCCGGGGTGAGGCCGTGGGTGGCAATCTTCTCGCGGAAGACGAAGAAAAGGATCCCAGCGAGGACAAGGATGCCGATTACCCCCATCATGACATAGCCGAGGATCGTCTGCTGCTCCTCCCCCTCCACGACGACGCGCGCCTTCGGTTGCCGGGGGTTGAAGGTATTCTCCAGTAGCTTGGTCCGGGCGTATTCGAGGTGCTCGATCAACTCGTCATAGCTCTGGTAACGGTCGTCGGGATTCTTGGCGAGCGTCCGGTTGATGACGTAGGAAGTCGGGCTGGAAATATCAGGGGCGAAGGTCTGGAGACTGACCGCCTGACTCTTCAAATGCTTGAGCGCGACGAGCGAGGCGTTATCGGCTTCAAAAGGAGGCCGCCCCGCAAGCGCATGGAAGAGGGTGCCGCCGAGGCTGTAGATGTCGCTTCGGAGGTCTTCGGGCTCGTGGTTGAGTTTCTCCGGGGCGACGTAGTACGGCGTTCCCCAGATCTCCTCCTCGGCGTCCTGCGCCTGTTCCAGCGGCATGGCGAGGCCGAAGTCGACGATCTTGGCGGTATGGGCGTCGGCAAAGAGGATGTTCCCCGGTTTGACGTCGCGGTGGATCAGACCGACCTCAAAAGCAGCGCGCAACCCTTGTGCGGCCTGAATCCCGATCTCCAGCACCTGCACTTCAGCGATTTTCCCCTGAAGACTCATCAGGTCATCAAGCGAGCCTTTATCCACCAGCTCCATCGCGATGTAATAAATCCCCCGGTCACACCCAAAGGAGAAAACTTTGACGACGTGGGGATGGCTGACCGAAGCGGTGATCTTCGCCTCCGTTTCAAGTTTCTCGATGTATTCCTGATCGATGCTGAACTCCTTACGCAGCAGCTTGAGAGCGACGATCCGGTTGAGATTCACATCCCGGGCTTTGTAAACGGTGCCCATGCCGCCGGAGGCGATCAGTTCGAGTAGTTCAAAGTGATCAAACCGGGTGCGCACCCGCATTTTGGTGCCACAGCTTGGGCAGTGGACTTCGGAAAACGGCTCCTGTTCGGAAACATCAAGGAGCGCGGCGCAGTTGGGGCACGAATGAGCTAGGGGTTCCACTTCTGAAGACATGTCAGCAATGCTGGGGTTGTTCCCCCCGGCCTTATCGCTCCCCAGGGGGTGGGACGTACCGGGCAGCTTGGATGATTCCGCCCCAAGACGCAACTCTTTCATGCAAAGTGGTGTTTGTCACCTGATTGTCACCGTTTTTTCACTGGTCGCCCGCCGGGGGCGGGAGTACGCTCGAAAGCTTCGTGCGAGTGAGAGCGGAAGACGGGCGCTGCGGACGCCCCTCCCCCCTTTCCTCCCGTTGAAACAGGAACATTTTTTTGCCCGGAGAGCCACGCCATGTTTGGAGCCTTGATTGAACCCGAAATCCGCCAGTTGATCGCTGAGGGAAGCTTCAGTGATCTTAAAGCGATCTTTGCCGACTGGGCGCCCGCTGACCTTGCGGAGTTGATCTCGGACCTCCCGGAAGGGGAGCGTGTGGTGATCTTCCGCCTTCTCTCCCACGAACTGGCGACGGAGGTCTTCGAGTACCTCGACCACGAAATGCAGCAGCATCTCCTCCACCTGATGGGGCAGGAGGAGGTGGTCGCCGTGCTCAACAACATGTCGCCGGACGACCGGACGGCCTTCCTTGAGGAGTTGCCCAGCAACGTCGTCACGCAGATGCTCCGGCTCCTGACGCCGGAGGAGCGGGCGGTGGCGCAGACCCTCCTCAACTATCCCGAGGAGAGCGTCGGCCGTCTGATGACGCCTGATTTCCTCGCTGTGCGCGATGAGTGGAGCGTGCGCGAGGTGCTCGATTACATCCGCGTCAACGGGCAGGATTCGGAAACCTTGAGTGTCGTCTACGTGGTCGACGAAAAGGGGCGGCTCGTGGACGATCTGCGCATTGGCCGCCTTTTGGTCAAACCGCTCGATGCAAAGATCTCCGAGATCCGCGATGAGAACTTTGAGGCCCTTAGCGTCAACGATCCTCAGGTCGAAGCGGTCGAGGCGTTCCGCAAGTACGACCGCAGTTCGCTCCCGGTCGTCGACAGTCAGGGGGTGCTCGTCGGGATGGTGACGGTCGATGACGTGCTCGACGTCGCTGAAGAAGAGACGACGCGCGACATTCAGAAAATCGGCGGTCTCGAAGCGCTCGATGAGCCGTACCTGAGCACGCCGATGATGGAGATGGTCCGCAAACGGGGGACGTGGCTGGTGGTTCTTTTTATCGGACAGCTCTTTACCGCGACGGCGCTCGCCTATTTTGACCACGCCATTGAAAAGGCGGTGATGCTCGCCCTCTTCCTGCCGCTCATTATCTCCAGCGGCGGGAACTGCGGCTCGCAGGCGACGACGCTGATCATCCGCGCGATGGCCGTGGGCGAGGTGCGGCTGCGCGATTGGGTGCGCGTCGTGCGCAAGGAGATGACGGCGGGGCTTTGGCTCGGGTTGTTGCTGGGGACGCTCGGTTTCCTGCGAATTACCCTCTGGGCGCTCGGCTCGGAGCAGTTCTCCGGCACACAGGTCTACGGGCCGCATTGGCTGCTACTGGCCACGGTGGTCGGCGTTTCGCTCGTCGGCGTGGTCCTCTGGGGTTCGGTTAGCGGGTCGATGCTTCCGTTTCTCCTGCGTAAGCTCGGGCTCGACCCGGCGACCTCTTCCGCTCCGTTTGTCGGAACGCTCGTCGACGTCACCGGAGTGATCATCTATTTTTCTGTCGCCGTCTACGTGCTCAAAGGAACGATTCTCTGATTGTCACCCGCGCCGAGATCGGTTTTAGTAGCGGGTGCCTTGCCCCCCTTGCAGCGGCCTTTTGGCCTCCACTCCACCACCCTGAACCGATCTCTGCCCCACACACGCCATGATGACCCGCCGTGATGCTTTGAAGACCGCCCTTCTGGCCGGAGCCGCCCTTGCCGTCCCCGCTTGGAGCCGTTCCCTTTCCGCCAAACCGGCTACGCCGCCGCATTTCCCGTTTGTCCTCCCGCCTCTCGGGTATGAGTTCGACGCGCTCGAACCGTTGATCGACGCGGAGACGATGGCGATTCACCACGGTAAGCACCACGCCGCCTACGTCCTCAATCTCAACAACGCGCTGGAAAAAGCCCCGGCGGAATTCCGTAGCAAACCGCTGGAGGAACTCCTCTCCAACATCGCTGATTTGCCGCCGCCGATCCGCGCCGCCGTCCGTAACAACGGCGGGGGTCATGCCAACCACACCCTGTTCTGGAAGACCCTCAAAAAGAACGAGGGAGGAAAGCCAACGGGGGAATTAGCCGAAGCAATCGACAAGAAATTCGGCGATTTCGCCACCTTCCAGAAGAGTTTCGGCGAGGCGGCAGCTAAAGTTTTTGGAAGCGGTTGGGCGTGGTTGGTCCTTGACGCCAAGGGGGAACTCGGCGTGGAATCGACCCCGAACCAGGACTCTCCCCTGATGAACGGAAAAACACCGCTTCTCGGGCTTGATGTCTGGGAACACGCCTATTATCTAAAATACCAGAACCGACGTGCCGAATATATCGAAGCGTTCACCAACGCGATCGATTGGGAATTTATCAACCAGGAGTATCTCACCAGAACAAAGGGGTAACCCCTTATCCCCTTACCATCCATAGCAACCGACCCCAACCTGTTCCCCTGCCAACGCTTGTGGCCCTGTCCGCCGGGACGGGACTTCACGCCTTGGTTGGGCGAATGGATCAATGTAGTCCCACATGAGTAACAACATCGAGTCTCATCTCATCGAAAACCGTGTTTTCACGGCCTCCCCCGAGTTTTCACAAAACTCCCGCATCAAGAGCCTTGCCGATTACAAGGAGAAGTGGCAGAAGTCGATCGAAGATCCACAGCAATTCTGGGCAGACGAAGCCTCTGAACTTCTCTGGCAAAAGCCGTGGGACAAGGTCCTCGAATGGAACGAGCCGAATGCGAAGTGGTTTGTCGGCGGTGAGATCAACGTCGCCGAGAACTGCCTCGACCGGCACATCACCGGAACGCGTAAGAACAAGGCCGCGATCATTTTTGAAGGCGAGCCGGGCGATAAGCGCATTCTGACCTACCAGCAGCTCTACCGCGAGGTCTGCCGTTTCGCCAACGTCCTCAAGCGCAATGGCGTCAAGAAGGGCGATCGCGTGCTCATTTACATGCCGATGATCCCGGAAGCGGCCATCGCCATGCTCGCAGCAGTACGCATCGGCGCGGTGCACTCAGTCGTCTTTGGCGGCTTTAGCGCCGATTCGATCCGCGATCGCGTTGCTGACAGCGGCGCTTCAATCATCGTCACCGCCGACGGCGGCTACCGCCGTGGAGCGATCGTCCCGCTCAAGCGCAACGTTGACGAAGCACTCAAGGGTGGGTGCCACAGCGTCAAGCGCGTCATCGTCCACCGCCGCACCAACACCGATATTCATATCGAGGAAGGGCGCGACGTCTGGTGGCACCGTGAGCTGGAGTATGTCGACGCCAAATGCCCGGCAGAGCGCGTCGCCTCCACCGATCCTCTCTTCATCCTCTACACCAGCGGCTCGACCGGTAAGCCCAAGGGGATTCTCCACTCCGCCGGTGGCTACCTCACCGGGGTTACCTCCTCGACCAAGTATATCTTTGACCTCAAGGAAGAAGATATCTTCTGGTGCACCGCCGATGTCGGCTGGATCACCGGTCACAGCTACGTCGTCTACGGTCTGCTCTCGATCGGCGCGACGACGGTGATGTACGAAGGTGCTCCTAACTGGCCGGAGAACGACCGCTTCTGGCGCATTGTCGAGGAGTATGCCGTTACGGTTCTCTACACCGCCCCGACCGCGATCCGCGCCTTCATCAAGTGGGGCGAAGAGTGGCCCAACAAGCACGATCTCTCTTCCCTGCGCCTCCTTGGTAGCGTTGGCGAACCGATCAACCCGGAAGCGTGGATCTGGTATCACCGCGTCATCGGTGGCGAACGCTGCCCGATCGTCGATACATGGTGGCAGACGGAGACCGGCTCGATCCTTATCAGCCCGCTCCCCGGTGCCGTCCCGACCAAGCCCGGCTCTGCCACGCTCCCGTTCTTCGGGATCGACGCGGCAATCGTCGACGACAACGGCGTGGAAGTCCCCGCCAATGCCGGCGGCAAGCTGGTGATTCGCCATCCGTGGCCTTCGATGTTGACGACCATTTACAACGATCAGCAGCGCTACGAAGAGACCTACTGGGGTGCCATTCCGCACGTTTACACCGCAGGCGACGGCGCCCGGCGTGACGAAGATGGCTACTTCTGGATCGTTGGCCGGATTGACGATGTTCTCAACGTCGCCGGGCACCGCCTCGGCACCGCTGAGATCGAGAGCGCTCTGGTGAGCCACCCGGCTGTGGCCGAAGCGGCAGCCGTGGGGCGTCCCGACGAGATCAAAGGTCAGGGGATCGTGGTCTTTGTCACCCTCAAGGGAGATGTCCACATCGACGGTTCACTGCGTGAGGATCTCCGCAACCACGTGGGCCGGACGATTGGCGCGATCGCCAAGCCGGACGAAATCCGCTTCACCGAAGCACTTCCGAAGACCCGTTCGGGCAAGATCATGCGCCGACTGCTCAAGGAACTCGCCGGTGGCGGTAAGATTACCGGTGATACCACGACGCTCGAAGACCTGAGCATCCTCGCCAAGCTCGCCAAGAGCGACGACGAGTAAAAGAAAAGAACACACACACACCACCCCGCAAGGGAGGGCCATCGACGGCCACTCTTGCGGGGTTTTTTTGTGTAGGCTGAAAATCAGGGTTTCCCTGATGAGGCTCCCTTGCGGCCCTTTTCCCTTGCTGGAAAGATCGGCGGCAACGTATTGATGACCCTAAGGAAAGGAAGATCGAAGGTTGCCCATGGAGCGTTATCAAGCAGACAAGCACCCCCCTCCCCTGACAGGTGAGGAGGTTCTGACCACTGGCCCTGAAACACGTGCTTTAGTCCGGTTATTGGGACGCGTTTCAGTGACCCCGGGCGGACCTGACCAGCGGCGCTGCTTTCTGTTTGATGGTTTAAGCACGCTCTTTCATTTCACCGGTTGGCTCTGGGGCATCTCTCACCAAGGGAGGTCCGCCCGGGAATACCCGTTTGAGCTGCTTTTACATCGTAGTCTCTGCGACGAAACCCGGCAGACCGATCTCCCCTCATCCTTCCTCCAATACACGCCCTCTGGTGATCAGAAAGCCCCCGGCCTTTTCATCCATCAGCGCGAGCATCTCCACGCTTTTTACCTCACCACTCCCGCAGGTCAACAGCAGACCAGCGTGATCGGCTTCTGCCTCTCAAGGCAACGTGATCCTCTTGAAGAACGGGAGGTACGGATCGTTTCAACCGTGTTACGGGGATTGCCGTGGCTGCACGCGCCGCTGGCTGAGCGTCCCCCTGATCGCCGCATGGCGCCCCGGTTGGAAAGCATTCGCAAACTGCTGCTCAACGGATTGCAGCGCAAGGAGATCGCCGCTTCTCTGGGGTTATCCATTGGGACGGTGAACGGCTACATCAAAGAGATTTACCAACATTACAAGGTGACTTCGCGTACTGAGCTTTTCCGGCTTTGCTCCCTTCATGAAAAGCAGCAGCCTTCCGTGCGATGAACCCGTTTGTCCGTCAGGAAGAAGGGCTCTCGGAAGCCGATCTCGCCGCTGTCGTCGCGATCTTTAACGAAGTCTGCATCATGGAGGGGGATGGCGCTGCCAAAAAGCGCTCCCTGATGAACCACCTTTGTCGCCTGATTGATGCCGATTCGTGGGCGTGGTCTCTGGTCCATCTTCACCTCTCACAACCGACCGGGCAGGTGGTCTATCTCTATGATGGGATGAGTGATGAGGAGTTCGCGTGGTACCTGCGCGCAGTCTCTGCCCCGGACATGAATCTCCTCCTTGATCCGTATGTTCAGGAGATCCAGCGTCAAGGCCGCCAGATTACCCGGTGCGATTCGCAGTTCATCACCGAAGAATTGTGGAAAGCGAGTGTGATTTTTACCTCTCTTTGGGAAAAAGCCAATCTTGGGCATCTGATCCTCACCTCCTACTCGTTGGGAGAGAGCGGGAACAGCGGCATCGGCATTTATCGCCGTCACGGACGCCCCGCTTTTACCCAGCGCGAGGTCCGTATTGCCCACATCATCCTGACCGAAGTCCCCTGGCTCCACACCGAAGGGTGGCCTGAGGATTACGGCGAGCAGGTCCCCCGGCTGGCGGCCCATCTCACGGTCGTACTCAACCTGCTCATGCAAGGGATGCGCCGGGGAGTGATCGCGGAGCACCTCCAGCTCTCCGCGCACACCGTGGATGGATACGTTAAGGAGGTCTACCGCTACTTCAATGTCCACTCACAGTTGGAACTCATCACCCGCTTCCGCGAAGGTGATGGGGGCGATCTTTCGCGGTAAGGAATCGATCCATCATGAACTCACCCGCTCACGATAATGAAGGCCTCTCGGAAGCCGACCTCGCTGCTGTCGTCGCAATCTTCAATGAAGTCTGCACCATGGAAGCTGAGGGCGCTGCCAAAAAGCGTTGCCTCATGAACAACCTCTGCCGCCTGATCGATGCCGATTCATGGGCGTGGTCTCTGGTGCATCTCCGCCTCGGAGAGCCGACGGGACAGGTGGTTTACCTCTACGAAGGGATGAGCGAGGAGGAGTTTGCATGGTACTTGCGCTCGATGTCTTCGCCCGATCTCGCCTTCCTGATTGATCCTCTGGTGCAGGAAATCCAGCGAACGGGCCGCCAGATCACCCGCAGCGATACCCAGTTCATTCCCGACCAGCTTTGGGCAGAGAATGAAGCCCTTAATTTCTGGAAGAAGGCTAACCTCGGGCATCTGATCCTGACCTCCTACTCCCTCGGGGCGAATGGGAACAGCGGCGTCGGCATCTATCGCCGCGAAGGGCGTGTTCCCTTTACGCAGCGCGAGGTGCGCATCGCTCACATTATCCTCTCGGAAGTCCCCTGGCTTCACACCGAAGGGTGGCCGGAGGATTATGGCGCACAACTCCCCCGGCTCCCGGCCCGGCTGACCGTGGTGCTCAACCTGCTCATTCAAGGGATGCGCCGGGGGGTCATCGCGGAGCGCCTCCAACTCTCCCCGCACACCGTGGACGGATATGTGAAGGAGATCTTCCGCTATTTCGAGGTTCACTCACAACCCGAATTGATCACCCGTTTCCGCGAAGGGAATGGCGGTGATCTCTCCGGGTTGCCTTGTTAAACCTTAGGCCGAGCCTTCTTTTTTCTCCACCGGAGCGGGAGCGGTACGCGGGAGGAGCTTTCGCGAGACGTTGGTCTGATATTCCGGGACGGTGGAAGCGGGGGCTGCCGCCCGGGTCCGCGCCCGTTTGCGGAAATAGAGTTGCGCCTGTGAGGGCGTTGCCCCTTCCTCGGGAACGAGGCGGGTGTAAGTGCCATCAGCCTGTAACTCCCGCGCTTTGACCCGGTCGTTCAGGAAAGCAGGAAGCATCTCTTCAATAATGGAGTTGCGCAATTTGGGGCTTTCGATCGGGAAGGCGACCTCCACGCGGCGATAAAGATTGCGCGGCATCCAGTCGGCACTGCCGAGGTAGACCTCCGGCTGGCCGTCATTGGCAAAGTAGTAAATGCGGCTGTGTTCGAGGAAACGCCCGACGATGCTGATCACGCGGATGTTCTCACTAACCCCCGGCACTCCGGGCCGCAGGCAGCAGATCCCACGGATGATGAGATCAATCTTCACCCCGGCCTGCGATGCCTCATAAAGCGCGAGGATCAAGGTTTCATCGACTAGCGAGTTAAGCTTGACGATGATCCGCCCCGCTTTCCCGGCGCGGGCGTGATCGCGCTCCCGCTCGATCATCGCGCGGAAACGTTGCGCCAGATCCCACGGGGAGACGAGCAGCTTGCTGAATCCGGGATACTCGGTCAGCCCGGTGAGCGAATTAAAGAGCGTGGCGACTTCGAGCGTTAACTCAGGGTTGCTAGTCAACAGGCCGAGATCGGTATAGATCCGCGCCGTCTTCGGGTGGTAATTACCGGTGCCGAGATGGGCGTAATGACGGATGCGATCTTCATCGCGACGGACGATGAGGAGCATCTTGCAGTGCGTTTTCAGGCCGACGACCCCGTAGACAACATGCACCCCGGCCTCCTCCAGATGCCGCGCCCACTGGATGTTGTTGGCTTCGTCAAAGCGGGCTTTGAGTTCGACAATCGCCGTCACCTGCTTGCCATGGGCGGCTGCTTCGGCGAGGGCTGCGACGATCGGTGAATCGCCGCTGGTGCGATAAAGGGTCATCTTGATCGCGAGGACGAGCGGATCGGCAGCGGCCGCTTCGATAAACTCGACGACATCATCAAATGGCTCGTACGGATGGTGGAGCAGGACATCCTCCTTACGCAGCAACTGCCAGATGTCACCCCCGGGCGGGAGCGCCGGATCGTGCGTTGGGGAAAAGGGACGATCTTTGAGCTTCGCAAACGCCTCGTTGGCGACGAGCGGGGCGAGGTGCGTCATCGAGATCGGGCCATCCTGAACGTAGAGATCGGCATCGGTCAGCTTGAAGCGCTCCAGAAGGAGGAGTTGGAAATCGCGAGGGCAATCGACCTCAACCTCCAGCCGCACGGCGTTGCCCCGATTGCTGCGGCGCAACTCCTGTTCGATCGTGGCAAGGAGGTTGTCGGCCTCTTCATCATCAATATAGAGATCGCTGTTGCGGGTGATGCGGAAGGCGTGAACCCCCTCCAGCACCAACCCGGGGAAAAGCTCGCCGAGATGGATCTTAATCAGATCACTAAGCATGATGTATTCCCACGGCTTGGTCTCTCCCTTGGCCGGTTTCTGACGCGGCAGGGCGATCAAGCGCGGGACGACGCGCGGCACCTGCACGATGGCATAGAGGACTTCATCCTCCCCCGGACGCCGCGCCCGGACCATCAGGTTATGGCTCTTGTTGAGCACCTGCGGGAAGGGGTGGCTCGCATCAACCGCGAGCGGTGTGAGGACCGGGAAGACTTCGTTATGAAAATAATCCCGTGCCCAGCTCGTCCGCTCCTCAGAGAGCTCGGCGACGTTATGGATAAAGATGTTGTTGCGGGCCAGTTCCGGGAGAATCTCCTCGTTCCAGAGCGCATATTGGGTCTCCACCAGCTTGTGGATGAGCTTGCGGATCGCGCGGAAAAGCTCTGTCGGTGTTAAGCCATCGGGGCCGATGGAAGCGACGCCACTATTGATCTGCTGCATGATCCCGGCGACGCGGATCTCGAAAAATTCGTCGAGGTTGGCGGAGAAGATACTCAGAAACTTGACGCGCTCCATGAGCGGCTGGGTGGCATCCTGCGCTTCTTCAAGGACGCGGCGGTTAAACTCCAGCCAACTCAATTCGCGATTGATAAAGTTCTCCGGAACCAGAAGCTCGTGTTGCATGTCGCCCCGGATGGTAGCTACTTCCGGGCGGAAGGCAAATCCCGCAATGTGACGAAATGGTGACAAAACGATGATCCCCCCTCGTCAACTGGGGCCGGAAAGGTTAGCCTCCCCTCCCATGCGCAGTTTCTCCAGATGGATGATCGTGACGACGGCAGCGGCCCTCGTCGGCGGGGTGCTTCTGCTGGTCAAGGCAGGGGCGGTTCGCACCAACTTCACCATTGAGGAACGGCTCAAGGCGTTTGGCCCTGCGGTTAAGAAGCGGCTTGCGGGCGATTTCGCCAAGGCGGGCCTCCCCTACCCTCCCAAGCGGCTCCTCATGGTCGCTTTCAAGGATGAAGCGGTGCTTGATCTCTACGCCTCGGCGAAGGAGAGCGGCCCGTTCACGCTGATCCGGCGCTACCCGGTCCTCGGAGCGAGCGGCAAGCTCGGCCCGAAGCTGCGCGAGGGCGACCGGCAGGTCCCCGAAGGGGTCTACCGCGTCGAGTACCTCAACCCGAACAGTCGCTTTCACCTTTCGATGAAGCTCAACTACCCGAATCCCTTCGACCTCCGCCATGCCAAGGCCGAGGGGCGCACGAAACCGGGGAGTGACATCATGATTCACGGCGATGATGTCTCGATCGGCTGCCTCGCCATGGGCGACCCGGCGGCGGAGGAGCTTTTCGTCCTCGCCGCACTGGTTGGCATTGAGAAGGTCAAGGTGATCATCGCCCCGGTCGACTTTCGCGTGCGCGATCTCCCCGCCGGGCTGGAGAAAGAGCTGCCACCGTGGACCTCCACTCTCTATGAACGGCTGCGGCGGGAAGTACAAGCGCTGCCGGATTGCCTTTCGGAAGAGGAAGCGTAGAATCAAACTCCGCTTTTTCTCGCCGCCATGTCTTTTCGCCTCTTTGACCTCAACGATCCCCAGCGCCTCGCCGTCACCACGACGGAAGGGGCGCTCTTAATTCTCGCCGGTGCGGGGACCGGGAAGACGCGGGTGATCACCGCCCGTGTCGCCTACATGCTCGCCCAAGGGATCAATCCGGAGACGATCCTCGCGGTGACCTTTACCAACAAGGCGGCGCTGGAGATGCGCGAGCGTCTCGCCGGGATGGTCGCGGCGGATCAGGCCAAGAAGGTAACGATGTCGACCTTCCACGCTCTTTGCGTGCGCATCCTGCGGATCAATATCGAGAAGCTTGGCTACAAGAAGAACTTCACGATCTATGACGACGGCGACCAGACCGGGTTGATCCGCAAGATCATCACCAAAACCGCCGCCCGCGATGAGAAGCTGGAGCCGAACCTTGCCAAATCGTTGATCAGCAAGGCGAAAAATAGCGGCTGGAGCGCTCCCAAGGAGGAGACGACGCTCCTTGGCTCCGTCTTTGCCCGTTACCAGAAGGAACTCAAAAACCTCAACGCGGTCGATTTCGATGATCTCCTCCTTTTGACCGTGAAACTCCTTGGCGAGCATGTCGACGTGCGCCAGCGCTGGCAGGAGCGCTTCCGCTATATCATGATCGACGAGTTTCAGGACACCAACCGCCTTCAGTTGGAGATCATCTCCCACCTTGCACGGCGCGAAGACGGGGGAGCGGCTAACATCGCCGTCGTGGGGGATGATGACCAGTCGATCTACGGCTGGCGCGGCGCGGAGGTGGCTAACATTCTGGAGTTCGAGAACCACTTCCCGGACCCCACGATCGTCAAGCTCGAACAAAACTACCGGAGCACGAGCGCGATCCTCAACACCGCCAACCGGCTCATCAAAAATAACCCGCGCCGCCGTCCCAAGGAGCTTTGGAGCGCCAAGGGCGACGGGGAGAAGATCCGGCTCATCATGGCGCCCGATGACCGGGAGGAGTCCGAGTTCATCGCCCGGGAGATCCATCGGCGGGCGTTGGAGGAGACACTCCCGTACGAACATTTCGCGATCCTCTTTCGCATGAACGCCCAGTCGCGGGTGCTGGAGGAGAGCCTGCGGGCGCTCTCGATCCCGTACAAGCTGATCGGCGGCAAGAGCTTCTTTGACCGGCGCGAGGTGAAGGATGTCCTCGCCTACGCGGCGGCGATTCTCAATGTCGATGATGATGTGAGCCTGCTGCGGATCATCAACACGCCACCGCGCGGGATCAGCGAGACGACGGTGGAGCGAGCGCTCGATCTGAGCGTGCGGCGGGAGTGCAGCCTTTTCGCCGCCTTGCAGATGCCGGAACTGCGTACGCTGATTACAACGCGTGCTTCCAACTCCATTAGCGAGTTCGTCGCCCAGCTCGACGCCTGGGAGACGCAGCTTCATACGCCACTTGCCGATCAGGGGGCGATCCTTCGCAACATTATCGAACAGAGCGGCTACTACGACGATCTGCGCCGTTCGTGCAAGACGGCGGAGGAGGCGCTCGCGCGGGAGACCAACGTGCGCGAGATCCTCGAAGGGTTCGCCCGTTATGAGCAGGAATCAACCGAAGGGCTGCGCGGCTACCTCGATACCATGGCGCTCCGGCAGGAGAAGGAGGAGGATAAGGAACAAGGCTCCGGCGTGACGCTGATCACGCTCCATGCGGCGAAGGGGTTGGAGTTCCCGCATTGCTATCTAGTCGGACTGGAGGAAGGGATTCTGCCGCACGATCGCTCCAAGGTCGAAGGGACGCTCGATGAGGAGCGCCGCCTGCTCTACGTCGGGATCACCCGGGCGCAGCAGACTTTGACGATGACTTATTGCAACCACCGGATGCGCTACGGCAGTCAGGCTCCGTGCACACCAAGCTCGTTCATCTCCGAGTTGGAATCCCCGCTCATCGAACGGATCAACCTCAAAATGATGCTCGAAACCCCGGTGGAAGCCCCTGCGGCAAAGTCCCGATTTGCGGCGCTGCGGGCTGCGGTCGGGAAGGTCGGTGGGGAGTAGCACGACCGCATCAGGTAAACCCTCAAAAAAATTTGGGGTTTTCTCGGTTTTTTTTACAGGGGAGGGGTTGCGCAACCCTCAAAGCAAGTCTATTCTTGCCCATGTTTGCACAGCGTGAGGCGATCATTCGGCTGCTGCGTGACGAGGATGCGCGGACAGTGGAACTAGTGAAGGATCAACTGGTGGCAGGTGGCGATGCCGCGATTAGTGATCTTAACGATCTTTTGTTGGTCGATGACCTTGAGGTGACTTGTCATGTCTACGAAATCCTCGGCCAGATCGACGCCAAAGCGGCGCAAGCGGAGTTGAGCGAGTTTTGCCGCGAGTTTCCGGATCACGGCGGGGTGGATGCCCTTGAATATGCCGCGTTGCTGCTCGCACGGATTCTCTCCCCGGGGACAGAGGTGGAGCCAATCCGCCGCCGCTTCGATGAATGGGGGGAGCAACTGGCCCAACGGATCGAAGGATTGGAGTACGATGACGAGATCGTGAGTGCTGTCAGCGATTTTTTTGGCAAGGAGCTTAATCTCCATGGCGACAAAGAGGAGTATTACCACGTGCGCAACTCGCTCTTGCCGGAGGTGGTGCTCTCCCGCGTCGGCATTCCGCTCTCGCTCGCGCTCATTTACATGATTGTTGCGGAGCGGGCGGGGCTGGTGATCGAAGGGGTGAGTTTTCCCGGGCATTTTCTGGTGCGGCTGGGCGATACGCTCCTTGATCCCTTCGAGCGCGGAGCGGTGATCACACCGACCGAAGGGGCGGCGATCCTCGCCCGGCAGAATCTCCCGATGGAGCCTGACTATTTCGAGCCGGCTCCACCTCGGGCGATCCTGCGCCGGATGTTGGCCAACCTGCTCTATCTTTACCGTTCGAGCGATGCGAAGGTCGCCGATACGCTCGAAGGGTGGATGCACGATCTCGAAGCCAACGCCATCGGGTAGACAAGCGGGCGGCGAGCCGATAGCCTCGCCCCTGCCATGACGACGCCGACAGCTTCCAGCGAACGATTCCCACTCCTCTCCCTGCTCCCCAAGGGGGAGGAGAAGCCGTCGCCGGATCTGCTGCTGGAGCGCTTTCTCGATTACGTGACGCTGCGCGGGCTTGCGCTCTACCCGGCGCAGGAGAATGCGATCCTCGAACTCTTTGAGGGGAACAACGTCATCCTCAACACGCCGACCGGTTCGGGGAAATCGCTCGTCGCCACGGCGGTTCATTTCTACTCGCTCGCTCTGGGCAAACGGAGCGTTTACACCTGCCCGATCAAGGCGCTGGTCAACGAAAAGTGGCTCGCGCTCTGTCGGGAATTCGGCCCGGAGAACGTCGGCTTGAGCACGGGGGATGCCAGTGTAAACCGCGATGCGCCGATCCTCTGCTGCACGGCGGAGGTCCTCGCCAATATCGCCCTGCGCGAAGGGGGGAAAGCGGCGGTGGATGACGTGATCATGGACGAGTTCCACTACTACTCGGACCGGAGCCGGGGGGTCGCGTGGCAGGTGCCGCTCCTGACCTTGCCGCAGAGCCGTTTTCTACTGATGTCGGCAACGCTCGGGGAGACCGCTTTTTTTGAGAAGGAGATGACAACGCTTACCGGGCGACCCTCGGCCACGATCTCCTCGATGGAACGCCCGGTGCCGCTGGAGTTCTCCTATTCTGAGACGCCGATGGCGCAGACGCTCGAAAACCTTCTGGGCGAAGGGAAGGCGCCGATCTACGTGGTCCATTTCACGCAGTTGGAGGCGGCGCAAAGCGCTCAGGCTTTTACCAGCATCCCGGTCGCGACGCGGGAGGAAAAGGCGCTCATTGCCAAGGCGATGGAGGGGGTTCGCTTCAATAGCCCGTACGGCCCGGAGATCCGCAAATGGCTGCGCCACGGGATCGGCATTCACCATGCGGGATTGTTGCCTAAGTACCGCATTCTGGTCGAACAACTCGCGCAACAAGGGCTCCTCAAAGTGATCTGCGGGACCGACACGCTCGGCGTCGGGATCAATGTGCCGATCCGTTGTGTGCTTTTCACGCGGCTCTGTAAATTTGGTGGCGACAAGACGGCGATCCTCTCCTCCCGCGATTTCCACCAGATCGCCGGACGCGCGGGGCGCAAGGGGTATGACAATGTCGGCTGGGTCGTCGCGCAGGCGCCTGAGCATGTGATTGAGAACCGGCTGCTGGAGGAGAAAAAGAAGGGGAAATTCGTCAAACGCAAGCCGCCGGAGAGGAACTTCGTCCTCTGGGATCAGCAGACCTTTGCCCGGCTCATGAGCGCACCGCCGGAGCGGCTCACCTCCCGCTTTGAAGTCTCCCACGGGCTGCTGCTTAACGTCTTGAGCCGCCGGGGTGATGCCCGTGCCAATCTGCGCGATCTGATCGCCCGTTCCCACGAATCGGCCCGGGCGAAGAAGGAGCATCGCAAGCGGGCGTGGCAGCTTTTCCGTGCGTTGCGGGAGCGCGGGATTGTCGAAATCATCCCGAAAGAGGCCGATGGGACCAACGTGCGCCTTAACGTCGAGTTGCAGGATGATTTCTCGATGAACCAGACGCTCTCGCTCTTTTTGCACGACACCCTCCCGCTGCTCGATGCCGAAGGGCCGGAGTATCCGTTTGTCGTCCTGACGCTGGTCGAGTCGATCCTTGAGAACCCGGAAGTGATCCTGCGCAAACAGCTCGATCGGATCAAGGGCGAGGCGATCGCGGAGATGAAGGCCGACGGGCTCGACTACGACGCGCGGATGGAGGAACTCGAAAAGCTCGAATACCCGAAGCCGCATCGCGATTTCATCTACAACACTTTTAACGCCTTTAGCGCGAAGCATCCGTGGGTCGGGCAGGAGAATATCAAACCTAAGTCGATCGCGCGGGAGATGTTTGAGGAGTATCGCTCCTTTGCCGACACGATCAAGGTTTACGAACTCCAACGCGCAGAGGGGATTCTCCTTCGCTACCTCTCCAATGTTCATAAGGTGTTGGTGCAGACCGTCCCGGAGAATGCGAAAAACGATCTCCTGCGCGAGATGGAGCTTTACCTCGGCACGATGATCCGGCAGGTCGATTCCAGCCTGCTCGAAGAGTGGGAGAAGCTGCGCGATCCCAACTATCAGCCGAAGGAAGACGAAGCCGAGCTACGTCCGCCCGGTGCAGAGGAGGCAGCGCGGGATGTCACCCGGGATAAAAAAACGTTCCTCGCCGCGATCCGCCACCGTCTCTTTGCCTTCCTGCGTGCGGCGCGGCAGGGGGAGGCGGCGCTCCCGATTCTCGCCGGAGTTACTGGCGAAGAGGAGTCCCCTCTCCCACCCTCCGACTGGACGGAGGCCCGCGTGCGCGAGGCGTTCGATGCCTACCGCGAAGGGCACGGCGGCTTCCGGCTCGACCCAGAGGCGCGCAACCTGCGCCACACTTATGTCACGACCGAGGAGGGTAGCCCCCTCTGGCGCGTTCAGCAGATGTTGATCGACCACGAGGAGCTCAACGACTGGGCCGTGGAGGTCGAGGTCGACCTGAACGCCTCCCGTGAGAAGGGTGAACCGGTTGTTACTTTGACGCGGATTGGACCGATTGGCTAAGAGCTTCGATAGCTCGTTCCAGATCGGCGCGGGTGTGCGTTGCGGAGAGTTGGAAGCGGATGCGTGCCTTCCCCTCCGGGACGACCGGGTAGCCGAAGCCGGTGACGAAGATGCCGCGGTCAAGCAGCGCCGCGCTCAACCGGATCGCTTCGGAGGTTTCGCCAATGATGACCGGGACGATTGCTGACTCGCCTTCGAGCGGGGCGAACCCGGCGCATTGAAGCGCGGTCCGCAGCGAAGCGGCGTTCTCGTGCAACGTTGTGATCCATTGCGGATGGGCTTCGAGGAGTTCCAGCGCCTTGAGGGCACTCCCGGCGACCGTGGCCGGGAGGGCGTTGCTAAAGAGTTGCGTGCGTGCTTTTTGCTCAAGGTATTCGATGAGCGGACGCGGCCCGGCGACGAATCCGCCCGCCGCTCCGCCGAGCGCTTTGCCGAGGGTGCCGGTGATGATGTCGATCTCCCCTTGCAACCCGAAATGCTCTGGAGTGCCGCGCCCGGTCGGCCCCATGACGCCGGTGCCGTGGGAATCATCGACGATGAGAACGGCGTCGTAGCGGCGGCAAAGCTCAACTAATTGCGGAAGCGGGGCGAGGTCGCCCTCCATGCTAAAAACCCCATCGGTGACGACGAGTTTGCGCCGCGCATCGCCATGTGCTTTGAGTTTTTCCTCAAGATCGGCAACGTCGCTGTGGGCGTAGACGACCCGTTTTGCCTTAGTGGCGAGACGGCAGGCGTCGATAATGCAGGCGTGGTTGAGCGCATCGGAGAAGATGACACTCCCCTCCCCGGCCAAGGTTGGGAAGAGCCCTTCGGTTGCGGTCCAACACGAGACAAACGAGAGCGCTGCCTCGGTCCCGACCCAACGGGCGAGGGCGTTTTCCAGCGCTTCATGCACGGAGAATTTCCCACAGATGAAGCGCACGGAGGCGGTCCCGGCTCCATACTTCTCCAGCGCCTCCACCCCGGCGGCGACCACCTCCGGGTGGTTGGCAAGGCCGAGGTAATTATTGGAGGAGAGAACGAGGACCGGACCGCGCCCTTCCATCTCGACCTGCGTCCCTTGGGGCGAGGCGATGGTGTGGAAATGTTTGTAGGTCCCGGCAGCGCGGAGGGTGTTGAGTTCCCCGGTCAGTTCGTCGATGAGCCGTTGATTCATTTCTGCTTTTTCAGGTTCGGATTGGTTTCATCAAGATAGAGGACGATCTTGCCCGATTGCCCTGCTTTCATGAGTTGTAGCCCTTCCTCGAAACACTCGAAGGGAAGGTGGTGGGTGATCACCGGCGAGAGATCAAGGAGGCGGTTGCGCAGGAAGCCGGTGCACTGGAACCATGTCTCATACATGCGCCGACCGTTGATCCCGTGCAGTGTCAGACCTTTGAAGATGATGTCGCGGGCGAGATCGAGGGAGACCGCCTCAGCCGGAATCCCAAGCAGGGCGACGTGGCCGCCGTTGCGCGTGAGATCAAGGCCGGAGGAGATCGCTCCCGGGTGGCCCGACATTTCGAGCAAGGTATCAACCCCCTCGCCTTGCGTGAGTTCGTGGACGATTTTTTTGACGTCGTGCAGGCGGGGGTCGAGCGTGTGGTGCGCCCCCATGCGGCGGGCGAGATCGAGCTTCGAGGGATTGGGATCGACGGCAATGATCGAAAAGGCCCCGATCGCCCGGCAGATCCCGACCGCCATGGCGCCGATCATTCCGGCTCCCATGATTAAGACCGACTTGCCCGAGACCGGCACGCTCATGACCGTATGCATCGCGTTGCCAAACGGATCATGGATCGCCCCGAGGTGATCGGGAATATCATCCGCGAGTGGCCAGACATTGCCTTGTGGTAAAATGAGGTATTCGGCAAAACAGCCGTTGATGTCGATGCCGATGATGTCGACGTGTTCACAGATGTGTGAATTGCCGGTGCGACAGGTATAACATCGCCCGCAGCCGATATGCCCCTCGCCCGAGACTCGTGCGCCGGTTTGGAGACCGGTGACGCCCGGGCCAACGGCGTCGATCACTCCCATGAATTCATGGCCAACGATCGTCCCCGGTTTGACGCGGCTAGCCGCCCAGCGGTCCCAGAGCCAGATGTGGAGATCGGTGCCGCAAATCCCGACCGCTTTGACCTTGATCCGAACTTCGCCCGGTCCCGGTTCGGGGATGGGACGCTGCACGAGAGTCAGGCCCGGCGCATCGTGCTCCTTGATGATCGCTTTCATTTGCGCATTGCTCATGTTGAATAGAATGTTTAAGATCTTGAACAGGAAATGGCAAACGAAAAATTCAATATCTTGAACCCCGGGGAAGCAGAGACCCCCGATCCCCACTCTCCACCGCTCGGCCAGATGATCCGGCAGGAACGCACACGGCAAGGGATGACGCTCGATGATCTCGCCCGTTTGAGCGGGGTGAGCAAGGGGATGCTCTCGCAGATCGAGCAGTCGAAGACCAACCCGACGGTGACCGTCCTCCTGCGGATCGCCTCCGGGTTGCGGGTGGAGCCGATGCGGTTATTGCCGACCCACCCCTCCGCCCCGCGCGTCTGGCGGACGATTCGCGGTAATGACGAGCGGCACCGTTTCCCGGCAAATGAAGGGTGCATGATCCGCACCCTCTCCCCGCTCGATCTTGAAAAGCAGATTGAGCTTTATGAACTGACTTTTCAGCCCGGGGGCAGCCTCATCTCGGAGGCTCACTATCAGGGGACTGAGGAGGTGCTGACGGTGGTGAGCGGCAAGCTCGGCGTCCGTTCGGGGGAAAAGGAGGCCGAATTGCGCAAAGGCGATTCGCAGCACTATGCCGCCGATGTCCCCCACGCGATCGCTAACCTCGGCCAGAGTGTGGCGACGGCAGTGTTGCTAGTCTGGTATCGCAGTTGACAAACGTCGGGGGGTCGGGAGAGAACGGGCGGATGACCCGTCCACCGTATGTTTACCATTCGATCTTCACACCGGAGCAGAATGCCTTGCTCGCGGGGATGAACTTCGATGAAGAAAAGGTAGCGCCTTACACGCTTCCGCCTCTGTTGCAGAGCTTTGCCGGAGAGGCGATCACCTCCATCGGGCAGTGGGAAGCTCAACGCAAACCCGAGTTGCTCGCCCGGTTCAGGCAGAAGGTTTATGGAGAGATGTTCCCGGCGACGGCGGTGGAAGGGGTGGTGACCGAGAGTTCCAACGCAGCCTGTGGCGGAACGGCGACGCGCTACCAGATCGCTCTCCGCTTCCCGGAGTTTGAAGCGAAGCCCCGTTTGCGCTTGATCGTTTACCTTCCCAACGCAGCGGCGCACCCGGTTCCTTGTTTTCTCGGATTGTGCTTCACGAGCAATGCGGCGGCTTTCGATGATCCCGCTATCCCCCTCTCAGCTGAGTGGTTTCCTGAAGGCTTTCCCGGTGTGGTGGAGAATCGCGAGACGGAGGCTTCCCGGGCGACCGCCACCCGTCGCTGGCCGCTCAAGGAGATTCTCGCGCGCGGTTATGCCGTCGCCACACTCTACTACGGAGAGCTGGAGGAGGATCACTTCGGTGGCTTTCCGACCAGTGTGCGAGCCTTTTTCCAGAAGGAGGGGATCGACGCTCGCCTGCCCCACGAACCGGGAGCGATTACGAGTTGGGCATGGGGGCTTTCCCGCGTGCTCGATTATCTGGAGAGAATGCCGGAGATCGACAGCCGGCGCGTAGCGTTAACGGGGCATTCGCGGCTGGGAAAAACGGCACTCTGGGCAGCGGCCAATGATGAACGTATCGCGATGGTGATCGCCAATCAATCGGGGTGTGGCGGTGCGGCGATCAGTAAACGCAACTTTGGTGAAACCTATCCGGTCTTGAGCAACGTGCGTACCTACTGGTTTTGCGAAGCGTGTCGTAAGGAATCGGGGGAGACCGATTTCCCCCTCGATCAACATCAACTTCTTGCCCTGATCGCTCCCCGGCCCGTGCTGGTCGCCAGTACGACCGAAGATAGCTGGCTGAGCGAGTATCTCGGCGTTTACCACGCAGCGGAAGCCTACCGCCTCTTCGGTCATGATGGGCCGGAGACCAGCGTCCCACCTCCAGCGGGCGAGCGAATCTTCACCCGCATCGGCTTCGGCCTACGCGAAGGAAAACACGATATTATTTCGATCGATTGGGCGATGCACCTCGACTTCGCCGACCGTTATCTTCGCCTCTGAAATCGGGGCAGAAAAAAAACTCCCTCTCCCCGGAAGCTTTTCCGGGGAAAGGGAGTTCAATAACTTTCGCTTACTTCTCCGACGGAACCACGATCCCTCGCAGGATGATGTTCTGACAGAAGACGAAAACGAGCAATGTCGGGATCGCCGTCAGGATGAGTGAGGCGTAGATCACCGGCGTATCCACCACCTGACGCAACTGGTAGATGTTGACCATGATCGTCCACATCGACGGATCCGGCGCGAGGATCAACGCGTAGAAGAAGGCGCTGTAAGCGGTGGCAAAGGCACCGAGCGCGATGACGGCGAGGATCGGCTTGGAGAGGTTCATGGTGATCTGCCAGAACATCATCCACTCGCTGGCACCATCGAGTTCCGCCGCCTCGTAGAGTTCCTTAGGAAGACTATCGAAGAACCCTTTAAGCAGGAAGATCGAGAAGCCGTTGGCCAGCGACGGAAGGATCAGCGCTCCGAAGGTATTGAGGAGGTTGAACTCACGCATCTGGAGGAAGACCGGGATCATCGTCACTTCTGCCGGGAAGGCGATGGTTGCCAGACAGAAGAGAAGAATGAAGTAGGTCTGCTTGAGCTTGAAGCGGGAGAGCGCGTAAGCCGCCAGAGGGTTGACCAGCAAGGCACCAAAAACGGTCAGGACCACAAGGATGACGGTATTCTGAATGGAACGCCCGTGGTGGAGGATGATGTCGAGCACTTCGCTGTAGTTGATCGTCAGGAACTGGCGTTTCCAGAAACCTTCCTCCTTTTCAAAGGTGAGGCGGTCGATCTGCTTTTGCGGAATGCGGGCATCGGCGATTCCCTTGGTCTCGGCAGCCCATTTGGCAAAACGGACATCAAGACTGGAAACACGGAGATGCTCCGGCTTGCCATAAGCGCGGATGAATTCCTCCTTGCTCGTTCCGGCGACCCGCTGGGCCTCAAGCCCACTTTCAGTCAACTGGACAAAATCGGGCCGCAACACGCGGGAAACGAAGAAGACCCACTCCTCTGCGCCTTTCTCTGGAACGGTTTCGGAAAAAGGGACCTCAGAGTAAGAGGTATAGGAAGTGCCGTGCTTCTGATTGTAAGCAGCAACGTCAGGCCCGAGCATCCGGGGCAGAAAGACGGCGCGATAATACCCGCCGACATCCCAAGGGATGCGATACTCTGGGGCGACCTCGCGGCAAAATTCATGGAACTTTCCGAGCAGCTTGGTCTGGGCAAGCGCAGGCCCGATGGCGCTAACGGTGGGAGGGTTGACGAACTGCGGCTCGATAAACTGGGTACCAAGATCTTCATTGAGCGCTTTGAGATCGTTGTTGTATTGCCCCAAAAGCCATTTACGGAACAGACGCGCCGTATAGGAAGGCATCCGCGTGGTAGGGCGCTGGAAAGCAATGTAGTACCAGTCGTCGTTGTTCTTGGGATGAGCGGCGACAAACTCCTCCCAGAGCTTCGTCTCTTCAGGCTTGGCCTCAAAGAGCAGGTTCTCGCGGAGATGAACGTCGCTCTCCCCCCAGTTCATCCGGATGAAATCGTTCGTGGCGCGGTATTTCGCACTCAGGTAACGGTTCCACATCTTGTCACGATCGGTGAGCCAGCCGGGGAGGAGGCTGTTCTGGATATCGGCTCGCGATTCAAAGGAACCGGTCACCATGATCATGAACGGGAGGATCATCGTCAACCCGCCCAGAATCAGACCGATATAAATGCTGATATAAAGGAGACGAACCTTGAGGGAACGTGCGGTAATCGGAGAAAACATCGTCGGTTATTTGGCGGTTTTGAATTCCATCTGGCTGAGGCGCTTCAACTGGATGACCGTAAAGCCGACCAGCATACTCCCCAGCACCCATGCCATCGCAGTGGCCGGACCGAAGCGCAGGCGCGAGAACGCTTCAAAGAAGATTTTAAGCGAGATGACCTCGGTGATCCCGTTGGGGCCACCACCGGTCATGATGAGAATATTGGTCGCCCCGTGGAAGGAGGCGGCGACAGCGCCGATGAAGTTGATGAAGATCAACGCCCGCAGGCCGGGGTAGATAATGTTGGAGGTCTTTTGAAGGAACCCGGCTCCATCGATCTCAGAAGCCTCAAACTGCTCCTCGGGAATCGTCTTGAGAGCGGCAAGATAGATGAGGCAGCCCGGCCCTGCCCCGGCCCAGACTCCCGGAATGACGCACGAGAGCATGGCGAGGTAAGGATCGTCGGTCCAAGCGCGGCGGGCCTCAAAGCCGAAGAGGCGCAGCGTTTCATTGAGCGGGCCGTCGACGCCGAAGAGTTCACGCCAGAGGAAGAAGATCGCTGTGGCGCTCATGACCGCTGGAAGGTAGTAGACAGTCCGGTAAAGAATCTTGTAACGCGGGATGACGTGGAGCGCGTAGGCAAGAGCGATCGGCGTGATGAAGCCAAACGTCAGCGTGTAGGCTGCGAAATGGAATGAGGCAATGATCGCATTCCAGAAAGTCGGATCAAAGAGCGCTAAGGCGAAGTTATCGAGGCCAACATAAGCCGACTCCAGCACCAGTTCGTAATCCTGAAACGCCATTAAGGTGCCGCGCAGAAGCGGAATGTAGCTCCAGACAACGATCAGGCCGACAGCCGGGATCAGGCAGAGCCACGGGATCATGCTCCGGCTGCTGACCGGCTGCGACATCAGCGCTCCACTCTGGAGGAAGATGCGCGAAACATACCAGCCGACAAAGATAAACGCACCGAAGATGGCCACGACCACAATCACGGCGACGGTGCGCCGCCACTTCATATCCTCCGGGGAGACGTAGCCGATCATCCGCTCATTGGTGCGGACGACGGCGTTGTCGAGAATCTCCTTCATCTCCTTGCGCACGGCAGTGCGGTCCCCCTTGGCCCATGCGTTACGGATCGACTCGCTCAGGAGGATCTGATCGAGCGGATAAGTCATCTCCTGATAGACGAGGTTACAATTGCGCCCGTACGGTTCAGGTTTGGAGTTCTTGAGCGTTTCGATGAACTCTTCTTCAAAGCCCGGAGGCGAAAGCGCGAGGAATTGCTCGTAGCCGAAGCGACGCAGGGAGACCGGGTTGATCTGGCTCGCCTGCCCGATTTCCACGAGGGTGTCGGTGCGGATCTTCTCAGCCCCTTCGCTAGCGAGGAACTTGATGTAGCGCCATGCGGCGTCGATGACTTTCGGGTCTTTGACCTGAGAATAGATGCCCAGGACGCGGGAGTTGACCTCCGAGCCACGCACACCGGTCGGCCCTTTGGGGAGGGCGCCGAAGGTCCAGCGCTCCGGGTCCCACGTGCTGTTGTCGCCGACGTAGCCAAAGAACATGGCGAACTTCTCACGCTCCTGCGGAGTGATCGTGCCGGACATTCGGGAAGCAATCCGATCCACTTCCACTAACTGGTAGTAAAACTCGTAACCGGTAACCGCCTCTTCGGTATTGAAGACGGCACGCCACTCGTTGGGAGCGATCTCCTTAACCGCTTCACCACCGGCGGACCAGATCAGATTGATCAGATCCCAGCTCGCAGCCTGACCTGCGGTGAGGAGCAACCCACGGTTTTCCGGGTTTTGTTCCACGATCTTTCTGCAAAACTCCACCATCTCTTCCCATGTACGCGGGGGGCGGGGTGGCAATCCGGCCAGTTGGAAGAGTTCACGGTTGAAGTAGAGGCCACGTACGAGCAACTGGTCAGGGAGACCATAGATGCGCCGTTGGTTATCGGGGCCGGGACGGTTGATCACATCCTGCACCTGTGGCGGTACACGCTCCTGAATCGCCTTCCCCTTATCGGCTTCGCTGGCGAGCAGTTCATCCAGAGGCATCACCAATCCCTTGGAGACGAAGGTGTCCATGCTCCGGAAGTTCATGTTGATGACATCCGGGGCGATGTCACCGGCAATCATCATGATGGTGCTGACCTCTGAGACCAGCCCCTCAACCTTCAACCCTTCGGCGGGAACGAGTTCCACATCGGGGTTGAGTTCCAGAAAGCGGGCAACGACACGCTGGGCGGCGATGGCATCGGGCGAAGTATTACTCGGGTTGGGAAGACCGGAGACCCGGAGTTTGACGGAGCGATGCTCCGGTTTCGCATCGGAACCGGGGACCAACAGGCCAAGGAGCATCAACCAGCTAAGAAGCAGAGAGGCGAAGCGGGCCGATGAAGGCGTGCGGCGTCGGCACGCGGAAGGGACGGCATCGGGAACCGTCGGTTGCTCAAAAGATCTGGTCATAGAAGATACATCCGTCATTTCAACAAAACAAAAAGGGGGGCGACCGGGGAAGAGGAAACTCTTCCCAGAGTTTACGAGGCTTCACGTTCGCGCGGGTACGACTATGAACGGTTGAGCGCCGGGGATGGAAGCACTTTTTTCTCTTCACGCCCGGAAAGCTTCACGGCCTCACTCACCCACCGGATAAATACCTTCGCTGCGAGCGGCTGGAAGCGTTTGCGGTGGTGGACGAAGCCAATTTCCCGCCGGGGGGCGACCGGTAAAAGAGGACGATAGGCAAGACCGGACGAAGGGGTAGCGGCCATCTCGGGAATGAGGGAAACGCCAAGACCGATCCGGACCAGCTCCAGAAGCGTCCCGATCTGCGCACTGCGACAACTGACTTTCGGGGCGAACGCACCGCGACGTTGGCAGAATTCCAGCGCCTGATCGCTCAAACAATGCCCCTCCTGCATGAGGATAAAGACTTCCCGCGAGAGTTCGGCCATTTTAACCCCGGCTTGTCGCAAGAGCGGATGCCCTTCGGGAGCAACGAAAAGGAGCGGCTCGGAAAAGAGCGGCGTCGCTTCCAACGCATCGTTAGCAACCGGGAGGCTAAGGAGGGCGAGCTCCATTCGGCCCTGCTCCACGGCTTCAAGGAGCCGAGGTGTAATCTCTTCTTCCACAACGAGTTCCACCTCTGGCCATCGGGCCGTGAAGCCGGAGAGAAGCTCGGGAAGAAAATAGGGCGCAATCGTCGGAAGGACCCCGACGACCAGACGCCCCCGCGCCTCTCCCCCCACCTCTTCCATGCGGCGTTGCACCTCTGCACTCTGGCCAAGGATGCTCCGGGCATACGGCAAAAGGAGCCATCCGGCGGGGGTGAGGCTTGCCCCTTGCGGCTGGCGATCGAAGAGCGACTGGCCAAACTCCTCCTCCAGCTTACGGATCTGCTGGCTTAAAGAGGGTTGAGAAACGTGGCAGGCGCGCGCCGCCCGGCTGAAATTACCACTCTGGGCGACGGCGAGGAAGTAGCGGAGTTGATGCATCTCCATAGGTAAAACCTATCATGAGTATAGTTAGGTAATATTTCAAAACTATAATCCGATCCGTTATAAAGTTTCCCGAATCGTTCTCACCCCAACCTCAATATCTTATGGCTGACTCTCAAAAACCGAACCTGACCACTTCCTCCGGCGCCCCAGTGGGCGACAACCAGAATTCGCTCACCGCTGGGCCGCGCGGCCCGGTATTGATGCAGGATTTCTGGCTGACTGAAAAACTTGCCCATTTTAATCGCGAGCGCATCCCCGAGCGGATCGTTCATGCCAAAGGCTCCGGCGCGTATGGCACCCTGACGGTCAACCACGACCTTTCGCGCTATACGAGTGCCGCTCTCTTCAACACGGTCGGCAAGCAAACGCCGGTATTTCTCCGGTTCTCAACGGTAGCCGGGGAGCGCGGCGCGGCGGATGCGGAGCGCGATGTGCGGGGTTTCTCCCTGAAATTCTACACGGAGGAAGGGAACTGGGATCTTGTCGGGAACAACACGCCGGTCTTCTTCGTGCGTGATCCGCTCAAATTCCCCGACTTCATTCACACCCAAAAGCGCGACCCCAAGACCAACCTCCGCCATGGGGCGGCGGCGTGGGACTTCTGGAGCCTCTCGCCCGAGTCGCTCCATCAGGTAACCATTTTGATGAGTGATCGCGGATTGCCGCGTAACTACCGGCAGATGCACGGGTTTGGCTCCCATACCTACAGTTTTTATAATGATGCGGGAGAGCGCTTTTGGGTGAAGTTTCACTTCAAGTCGCAACAAGGGATTACCTTTTTTACCGATGAGGAGGCCGCGCAGATGGTCGGTAGCGACCGCGAAAGCGCCCAACGCGATCTCTTTGAAGCGATTGAGCGTGGTGACTACCCCCGCTGGAAGCTCTCCATCCAGATCATGCCGGAAGCCGATGCCGAAAACTATCGCTGGAACCCGTTTGATCTCACCAAGGTCTGGCCGCATGCCGACTACCCGCTTATCGAGGTCGGGATGCTGGAACTCAACCGTAACCCGGAGAACTACTTTGCCGAAGTTGAGCAGAGCACCTTTGCTCCCTCCAATATTGTGCGTGGCATCGGGCATTCACCCGACAAGATGTTGCAGGCGCGGGTCTTCGCCTACGCTGATGCACACCGTTACCGGGTTGGGGTCAATAGTCATCAGTTGCCGGTCAATGCGCCAAAGTGTCCCTATTCCAATTATCAGCGGGATGGGGTGATGGCGAACGGACAATACGGCGGTGCGGTCAATTATGAGCCGAACAGCTTCGGCGGTCCGCAACAATGCCCAGCTTACACGGAGCCGCCGCTTAGGATCAGCGGCGACGCGGCCCGCTATGACCACCGGGAGGGGAATGACGATTATACGCAGGCGGGGAACCTCTTCCGGCTGATGGATCGCCCGGCGCAGGAGCGTCTCTTTGGCAACATCGCCCGTTCGATGGCCGATGTCCCCCGAGAGATTGCCTTCCGGCAGCTATGCCATTTTTTCCGCGCTGATCCGGCCTATGGGCTTGGTGTCGCGGGTGCGCTCGGGATTGATCCGGGTGAATTACCACCGATTCCGGGGCACAATCCCGCGTAACGTCAATCCTTACAAATGCCGCCGGGCGACTTTGCGGAAGACGCTCGGGCTTAATCCGGTTGCCGCCTTGAACTGGTTGCAGAAGTAGCTCGTCTGCGTGTAACCGACCGAGGCGGCAATCTCCTTCATCGAAGCGCGACTCCCGATCAACAGGGAGCGCGCTTTTTCGATGCGCCAACGGAGAATCGTTTCTTTGAAGGATTCGCCACACATCGCCCGATAGCGGTGCGTAAAGGTCGAGGCCGAAACTCCGATTCGGGCCGCCATCTCCTGTAACGTGATCCCCTGCCCGTTGGTTTGATCCAGCGCTTCGAGCACTGCCTCCGCCCACGGATGAACCGAAGGGGTGAGCCCTTCGGCTGAGATGGTCGGAATCTCTCCGTGCTCCAGCGTAAAGAGAAGGCCGAGAATGGTATAGAGCCCCCGATCAACCAGAAAGCCACGTGCAGGCTGCGGGTATTTGAGCGCAACGATCTCCTGCACCGCTTCCTTGAATTGGTGAGCCGGGTCGGAAACGATGTAATACCCCTTCTCCCCAGTCAGTTGGGCGAGTTGGGAGGGTTCCCCCTCTTCTTCGAGGAGAACCCAATATTGCAAACGCCGCGCCCCGACCTCCATCCTCTCCTCGTAAACGAGGTTGGGCGAATAGAGCGCTACGGTGTTGGCGGCCCGCCGGATCAAACGCCCGCCGATGCGGAGATCAAGTTCCCGTAAAGTGAGGTCGACCGCCCAATAAGGGTGAGAATTGCGCCGCCATCCGGGGATGCGATAGATCTCGCTACAAGCCTCTCCGTAGCAGAGGCGATAGGTGCACCGCCGGTTGTGGTGTGGGAGAAGCCCGATTGGCATCGCGCGACAACCCCGGGTTCAATGCGGCGAAGGGAGCCCCCAAAAGAGCCCCCTTACAACCTGATTCCGAATTTACTGCAACCCGGTCGGCACGGTGCGGGTCTTCTGCTCCCAACGGGTCAGAAGGTGAAGCACTACGTTGGTGCCAAACTTATAGCTGTTGAAGATCGCCTCTTCGCTCAAGTTACGGTAATAGACCTCTTTCCAGTCCCAGATCTGACGGCTGATGTTCTTGTACTGGAGGTTCTCGTCCATCGCGGTGTCGTACTTACCGTTCGCGTCGAGGGCGATCCGCCACATGTCGCCATAGTCGTTGGCGGTATAAAGAACGGCGATTTCACCACCGAACTCCAGATAGTAAGCCGGTTCCTGATAGTGGTTGATGCCGGAAGGTGGCGCTTTGATATCGTCGTAAAAGCGATTGGTCGCACTGGTGTAGAGCGGGTGATTGGCAGGAATCTCCTTCCACTCCTTATTAACGTCAGGAATGATCCGGCGCATTTCGCGTCGGAAAGCGATGTCAAAGCGGGAACGTTGGCCGGGGAGCGAAGAATCGCCCCAGATACATCCACCCAGAGTCAGATACTTACGGAGATTCTCGACCTCGACCTCCGACAGGACGAAATCGCGGTGACCGGTGAAAAAGATGAAGGGCGGTTTGACCTTAAAGATCTCGTCGCTGGAAAGATCAAGCGGAACAGCCGACGGATTGGCCCGAATCCGATCACGGGAGCGGGCGTTCATCAAATAAAGGAGGTTCGGGAGACTCCCGCGAACGATCTTGTCATCCTTGATTTCATTGGTGGAAGCCCAGTCGCCCATCCGGTTGGGATCGCGCGGATCACCGTACTTGGCGAGATAAGCGGTAAATTCAAAGAGACGCTGACGAACATGGGTCCCGATCCCTGTAGGACCGCCAGAGCGGCCGCCTTTACCGCCACCGTGACCCGACCAGCCGCCGGTAAAATTAGCGATCCCGGCAAGTTGTTCCTTGGAAAGCGAAGCCCCGGAGGTTGCCAGATTGCTGACGTCCGGCGTGGCAACGCTCCCGGCGTTCATGTCGATCGTCGGGCTGATAACCGGCGTGCTGATGGTCGGGATGGTGAAACTCGGCGCGGCGGCGAGCGAGGTCGTCGTGATCGCTTCAATGGAAGCGCCCTGAGCCGAAGGAGCAACCGTGTTGGCAACCGCAGTGGCATCCATGGTCGGAGCCTGTTGCTGCTGCGGCGCGGCGGGCGGTGCCATCATCGCAGCCTCTTCAATAAAGTTGTCTGCCCCGCCGCCGGTGAAGTCTTGCGGTGTCGACATGTCCCGCGCCAGCTTGGTGCCACCGAAAGCAATAATGAAAATGAAATGGAGCAGGACCGACGTCGTGAAAAAGCGGGAGGCAAAGAGCCGACGCTGAAACTCGATGAAAGCCTTACGTTTGGATTGGACTTCAGACATAGGGGAACTCCGGAAAAGAGTAAGCAAAGAGCGCTATCGTAAAGGACGGGAAATTGTCAACCGGCCATTCTTAAATAAAACGCCTAACGACAACTTTTCGCGCCCTTACAAAAACAGTTCTTCGGGTTTGATCGTGTCAAATTGCCACAGTTTCTCCAGAGAAGCCAGATTAAAACACACGAAAAGGTTGCGAAAACAGCAATCCGCCTTTTCTGACCGACGCCGCATTGACTTTGGACGCACGTTCTCTATTTTCAGCAACCCGTGAAAGAGCTGTCGAGGGCCGAAATCAAGGCGACGAAGATCCCCAAGGAGATCCGCGCCGCCTATGAACTGATCAAAGAACCGCTGGCCAGTGTGGAAGAACGTATTCGGGCGCAAGCCCGGGAGTTCGACCCCGCTGTCGAGGGGTATGTCGCGTATGCGTGCGAAAGCAGTGGGAAGCGGCTGCGCCCGGCGCTGGTGTTGCTTGCCTCCGGAGCGACCGGCGAGATTGGCTCCCTCCAGCTCGAACTAGCCGTGATCCTTGAATTGATCCACGCCGCCACGCTGGTTCACGACGACATTATGGACGGGGCGGAGATCCGCCGGGGCGAGCCGACGACCAATGCCAAATGGGGCAACACGATTAGCGTTCTCCTTGGCGATAGCATGTTTGCCCATGCGCTGCGGCTTTCGACCCATCTCTCTGACGCCGAAGTCACCCGCCGCATTGCCGATGCCACAGCGGAAGTCTGCTCCGGGGAGATCATCCAGACCCAGCGCCGTTTCGACCTGAGTTTGAGCGTCCCGGATTATTTCCGCATTATCGAGATGAAAACGGCGGCGCTCTTTGGAGCGGCGACCGAGTTGGGCGCACGACTTAACGGTGCCAGCCCGGAGGTGATCGAGGTCATGAAAGCTTTCGGGCTCAAGCTCGGGACCGCTTATCAGATTTATGACGACTGCCTCGATATTGCGGGGAACGAGGAAGAGGTCGGCAAAACCCTCGGGACCGATCTGCGCAAGGGGAAGCTGACGCTACCGATTCTCCACCTTCTGGAGCAGAGTTCGGAGAGCGAACGCGCCCGTTGGAGCGAGGTGATTCTCTCTGGTGAAGGCGTTTCCACGCTGGTTGATGAAGTGCTCCGCAGTGGCTCGCTCGACGCGGCGGTCTCCACGGCGCGGCGGATGCTCGATGAGGCCCGCACCAGCCTCGACATTCTCCCGTCCAATCCGTACCAGCAGGGGTTGATTGACCTTTGCCATTCGGTCGACCGGCTCCTGCGCCGGTTTTAAGAGAAAACACGCATGGAGAACTTCCCCGAAAATCGCGTTCTGGAGATCAGCACGGGGGAGCCGCTGGTGCTCGATGCCCTGCAACGCTTTACGATGCGGTTGCTCCGGCTCGCCCCGGGGGTTGAGGCGATTCTCGAAACCACGGAGATTTTCCCCGACGAAGGGGTGCTCCATCTTGCTTCGGCCTCGCTCTATCTCTACGGGCAGACTCCGGCAGCCCAACAAGCGGCAAAGAAGCATCTTCGCCAAGCGCGGCAACGGCTCGAACGCTTTAACACGCGAGAGGCGGCTTGGCTCACAGCGTTGGAGCTTTGGCACGAACGCCGTTTTGACGAAGCCGCGCGGGCGTTTGAAGCGATCACAACCCAGTGGCCCAACGATCTGCTCGCGCTCAAGGCGCTTGAATTCCTCTACTACATCCTCGGCCAACAGGAATCCGGGCCGCGCTTCCGGGCGCAGATGCACCGGCTCGCGCCTCATCACCGGGACGACCCCGACTTCCTTGCCGTCCACGCTTTTGCCCATGAATTGTGCGGCGACGGGGCGCAGGCTCGCGCGTTGGCGGAAAGGGCGCTGGAACTCGCGCCGCTTAACCCATGGGCGCAACATGCCCTTGAACACCTTCTGCTCTGGGAAGGAAGCCCAGAGGAAGCGATGACGCGGATGGAAGGGTGGCTCGATGAGTGGGAACAGGCGGGCCGCGTGATCCATTGTCACAATGCGTGGCATGTGGCGCTGGCGCATCTTGATCGGCTCGATTCGCAGCGGGCGTTCTCGATTTTTCAGGAGCATGTCGCCGGGAAGACGCCAGAACTGGTGGTCGAGCAACTCGACACGATCGCCTTTCTCTGGCGTGCCGAAATGGCGGGGGAGCCGGTCGACCCGGAGGCGTATCGCCCGTTGTTACCTCATCTTCGCCCGTTGGCCGGGACGCTTTTCATGCCCTTTGTCAGCGCCCACTATGCCTATGCCTTTGCGCGGACGGGAGAGGAGGAGGCGCTGGAGGAGCTTCTTGCCGCTGTAGATGAGCGCACCGGGCGCGATGACGAAGAAGCCCGGCGTGTCTGGCAACCGGTCGGCCGCTCGATCCTTCACGGGGTGGCAGCGCTCGGGCGCGGGGAGGCGGCCGACGGGTGGTTTGACCCGGTCATGGACAAAATGATGCGTATCGGTGGGAGCGACGCGCAGGATGATCTCTTCCGTTTCGCCCATTGGGAGAGCTTGCGCCGGGCGGGGCGTCAGAGCGATGCCAAGGCATTGCTGGAAGGGCGCCTGCGGCAGAAACCGGCGAGTCCGCTGGAGGCGAAGCTCCTCGCTCACTCCAACTGAAGGCGCACCAGCGCTTCGCGGACCTGTGCACACCAGCGATCAAGGTAGCCGAGCGCTTGCGCGACCTCTCCGAGCGGTGCGTAGAGCGATTCGCGAGCCCCTTCCTCCCACCGGGCGTCGAGCGCCGCGAGTTGCTCCAGCCACGAGGCGCGTTCCCCCTCAAGGCGCTCCAGCCAACGCTCCGCCTCCTCCGCCAAGGTATACCCCTCCCCTGCTAACATCGCCTTCGCCAATGCCGAGGTGGCGGCGCTGCGACGGCGCAAAAAGTCGTCGAGACGCTGTTTAAGCGCCCCCATTTCGGTAAAAAGAACAGCAACTGCTTCCGGCACCGCCTGATGCCGCGCTCCAGCGCCGCCCCGTTCCAGTTCAAGGAGATGGCGCACGCAAAGGCGCGGATCACTCAAGTTCTGATAAGCGAGGTTGAGCTGTGCGAAATCACCGCCAGCCTCTGCCGTGGCGACATCAGGATGCTCATGAGCCGCGCGGGCGTGGAAAAGACGTTTGAGCATCTCTTCATCCGGGCGCGGACGGCGGGGGATTTCCAGTAAAGCGAAGTAATCAGTCATGGGAAGCGCAGGGTGGATCAGCTTGCCTCGGGTTCCGGTTGGCGTCACTTCCAAAAGAGGGAGGATTCTTAAATCAAAGATTATCAAAGAATCCTTGCTTTCAAGCGATCTCCCCGGTATTTCATTCAGGCAACGATGAAGCCCGCCGATCGAGCGCTCAAGCTGACACCCCTGCCGAAAACCGGGGGTGGAAAGTTGCGGCGGCATGAAGTGCTGGAGCAATATTTGCTGGAGAAGATTGTTTCCGGAGAATGGCCTGAGGGGACGCGGCTGCCGACATCCGCACAGATGGCGCAACAGCTCGAAGTCAGTATCAATGCGATTCAAACGGCTCTTTCTCGGCTCGCCGCACGCGGTTTTGTGACCCGTCGGGCGCATTATGGAACGGTGATCCATCGCCATCACGCCATGCCGGAGAATCTCTTCCTGCTCGTCGGGCCGTGTCTGCGGGAGGAGGCTTGCCACTACGACCGACGCCTCTCTCGTCTGCTGGAGGAAGAACTGGTGACGCGGGGTTATCAACCGCTTCTTTACGACAACTTAAATCAAATCTTTGACCCACAAGGCGGCAAACGTCTCCTTCAGCAACTCCTCAATGATCTTGCCCATTTTGCCCCGGTGGCGCTCGTGGAGCAGGATTTCTCGCTTTTGCGCGTTCCGACGATTGCCAATGCGGTCACGCAACCGGTGGTCTCCCTCGGGCCGTGGGCTCAAGGGTGTGATCTCTCTTTTGATTATCCTCGTTTTCTGGAGGAAGCGGTCCGGGCGACAGTTGAGGCCGGTGGCCGACGGGCGCTTCTTGTCCTCAAAACGCCAAAAATCCAGTTTGAGAACGAGGCGTTACGCGCTTTTTGGGAGGCCGCGCGAGCACACGGATTAACCGTGGTTGACCTCCTGACCCTTGAGGATCATCGCCGCACCGCCCTCGAAGAAGAGGCGCAAGCCCTCGTCGCCACGGCGCTACGGGAGCGCAGGAAGCTCCCGCCCGGGAAACGCTTCGACACCCTCATCTTCATGGACGACATCCTTGCCCGGGCCGCCGCGCTCGCCCTGTTGCGGGAAGGGGCTGCGGAGGAGGTTCGCATCGTCACGCTCGTCAATGAAGGGGTGGAGATCACCTTTGGCGTCCCGGTGATCGGGATTCAAACGCCGCTCGGTGCGCTCGCCCGGGATGCCGCCGATCTGCTGGAGATCCGGCTCGGCCGCCTTCAACAACCATCCCCTGCCCCGCTCCTCGCGCCGGGCGAACCGCTTTCTATCCCATGAATGAACCCCTCTACGCCGGTACCGGCAGGCAAGAAGTGACGCTGCGCAAAGATGGCGTCGCCGTTCACGATCCGCTTTACGTTAAAGCCCTCTTCCTCAAGAAAGGGGAATGCGCCGTTCTGATCATGACCCTCGATGCTGTCGCCATTGGCGGCATCGCGGATGTTCGTGACGACTTTCTACCTCGTCTGCGCCAACGTCTGCATGCGGAGATCGGGCTGCCGCCAGAGCATCTTCTCCTTAACGCTTCGCACACTCATCCCACCAACGAACTCCTCTGCGATGATGCGCAGCTACTGGAACGTTCGCTCGATGCGGTGCGGACGGCCTATGCTGCACTGGAGCCGGTGCGGATCGGAGCCGGTAAGGGGCATGAAGATCGGATCATCATCAACCGGGCGCTGCCGATGAAGGATGGTTCGCTTTGGACCATCCGCCTCTCGACTCCCAGCCCACCCGATGACGAAGTTGCCGGAGTCAACGCGATTGATCCTGAGATCGGCATCCTGCGGATCGACCGGCTTGATGGGACGCCGCTGGCGCTGGTCTACAACTACGCCTGCCACACGTTGATTGGCGTGCCGAGTGGAGCGATCACGGCGAATTTCCCCGGCTTCGCCTCGGCCTTGATCGAGGAGCATCTCCCGGGGGTGACCGCCTTCTTCCTGCAAGGCGCAGCGGGAGATGTCACAGAACTGCTCTATAAAGATGTCAACCGTCCGCGCGATGCCCGCCCCCTCGGGGAGATGCTCGGGTTGAGCATCCTCAAGGCGTGGCGCCAGATTGCGACCGGGGAAGCGGCAGAGCTTGGCGTTTTTAATGACGAAGTCCTCCTCCCACGGCGAACCGATAGCGCCCAACGGATTGCCGAACTGGAAGCGGAGCGGGACCGGCTAGTCGCTTCGCTCCGTTTCTCCAGCCTCAACTTCAAGCAATTCCTCCCCCTCTATCTCAAGCATCTCATCGACCCGTCAGCCCCTGCTGACTATTCCTATCGCTACCATCAGGAGGCGATGCTAGGGGTGGATGACTTGCGCCTCATGGACGAGACCAATCGCCGCAGTTTGAAACGCTATTTGGAGAATCTGCAAGCGACCGAGCGCCTTTCGCTTCTGGTCGACAGCATCGAAACCCTCAAGAAACACGCGCAATGGAACGCCGAAGCGGGCGGCGAAGCGATTCCGAGTGAAATGATGGGGGTACAGATCGGCGACTGGCGTCTGATTACCTCTGCTGCGGAGATTGCGACACCGATCGCGCTGGCGCTCAAAGCCCGCTCTCCCCATCCCCATACCTATATCGCTGCCTTCACCAATGGTTATGTTCACTATGGATCGCCAGCCGCTGACTATTCACGCGGGCATTATGAAGTGACCGAGTGCCTCCTCGCCCCGGAGTGGGAGGCAAACTTTAACCAAAAGGCCGATAAACTCCTTGCGCAACTCGAATAGGTCGTGTCGTCACGAGTTTGATCCGCCATCCACTTCGGCTTTTCGCGCCATTTCTCGTCAATTTTTGAATCAATATTCACCAATATTGCCTCAAAAATTGCCAAAAAATGGCATCGAAAATCCTTTGTGGCTGTCAAATCACTCTCGTGACGACACTCCCTAGCCAAGCTCCGCTTTGATCACCGGGGCGAAGCGCTTGAGGAGGTCCTTTAATTTGGCGACGTAGTATTCGATATTCTCGTCGCGCTCCTGCGGGTTCCATTGTGAAACCGGGCGGGCATATTCATACGCCGCGACCGTCTTTTTGGTCCCGGTAATGTAATAGCTAATGGGATCACCCGGCTGGTAGGGATGTCCGCTCTGGAGTGCGAGTTCATACGGGGCGGAGCGGTTGCGGGCGGCTCCTTCGATCTTGCGGCGATATTGATCAAGCGAGTCCTGCAAGGTTTCCGTCTTCATAAGCCGCTCGATCGGCCACTCCCTTTCGCGGATCGCCCGCTCGTAGGTTTCATGGAGCGCCGCGATCTCCCCGGCACGTCCCTCCAGAAGCGCTCGGATCATCTCTTCGAGAAAGAGCCGCTGATACTTCTCCAATCCACGGGAACGAAGCGCCCCACCGCGCAGGATCAACTCCCCTTCGTGGGTGAGAAGGGCGTAATTCTTCGCCTTATAGCTCAGCATCGCGGGGTAGGTTGCATCAAGTTCCACCTCGATCCCCTCCGGGAGCACCGTGGCGAGGCGGCGTTCGAGCGCCTCCGGCTTCTCCTCCCTCTGCGCCGGGACGAAGTAGATCCCGTCGGTGTCAATCTCGATCACTTGCGCCCCATCTTCCTTGAGCCAATCGACCATCCGGCGCAGGAGGTCGCGCCCGGTCCGGGTCACTTCAGCAGCGGCGTTGAAATCGGCAAAGTGTCCTTGGGCAAAACCGAGATAGCCGTAAAAACTGTTGATCAGAATTTTGAAGGCCGATTGCAGAGCACCGAGCGAATCGCGCTCCTCCGGGCTAACGGCGGCCCGGAGCGCCGCCTTTGCCTCCAGCCGGAAGCGACGCAGATCACTTAAGAGCGTGCGGAAAATCCCAAGCTGGTCACTCTCGGGGAAGAGATCAAAGCGGAGCATCACCGAGGGATAGAGCGAGGCAATATCACAGTGCCACACTTCGCGGGCGACTCCGGTAAAGAAAAGATCGGTATACCCCCCTTCAAAAGAGCGGACCTCCGGCGGAAAGGCGATCGAGTGCCCTTGGCGGAGGTATTCGCGCAAAAAGAGCGTATTGATCCGCGTCGCGTTCCCGCGCAGGATGATCTCCTGATAGGAAAAGGGGAAAATGCGGGCCTGAATGAAATGACTCGCCCCGAGGAGTTCCACCAAAGCGCGAACCTGCACCGTCGGCTCCCCCTCCAGCCGGAAATGCGCCGCCACCTCCTCCAGCGTGTACCCTTCGAGTTCCCGCGCACTGACATCCCAGAGCTGCGTTAGCACATACGAATCGACAAAATGACGCCCATAAACGGTGAACCGGGGAAACGCGATCGTCTTCTCTGCGATCTGAAGGCGTGAAGAACGGCTGGCGAGCGGGCTCCCATCCCGGCCCCACGTCAGCTTGAGACGGAGGCGTCGCGCCCGGGCGGAAAGCGGCTGAAGGATCGCGCGGAAGAGATCGTGCCCTTCGATGACGTCCGGGTCGCGCTCCGCGATGACTTGGGTCAGCCGGGAGAGCAACTCGCGCTCCTCCCCACCGGCGAGACTCTCCCTCCACCCGGAAGAATCACCCAGTTCCACCGCCGCCACTTTCCCCTCGCCATCCAGAGTCAGCGCAATTTGCAGGCGGCGCAACTCCTCCCGCTCCAATGACTTAAAGAGCGTCTTACCGCTACGCAGCAGGTAGTGTTGCGATGCCTCTCCCGGGGCATAGTAGGGCATTCCGGCCTCTTTAAGTGCTGTACGCAGTTGCGTAAAAGCGGTCCAATCCTCACAAAGCGCGAGGAAACCGAGCGGAAGATCCCCTGCCAATGGCCGGAACTCCACCCCCTCCACCGGGAGGCTCCCGGCAACCCATGCCAACGGTTGGTAGCGCTCCCGCCGTCGCCATAATTGGCCCGAAGCATCCCGGCCAAAAAGCTCAACCTCCGACGGCCCCGCCGCTTCCACGGCGATCAGCCGCGTCTCGGGGTCATGCCCGAAAAGCGTCGGGTTATCCTCGAAAGCCATGCGCTAGCTCCGCTTGGTAAAGATCCGGAGTTGTCGTGCCTGTTTCTCCAACTCCTCCAGCCGCAAAAGGGTGGCACGCTGGGTCTCCAGCAGACGGGCATTGGCGGCTTTGACCTCCTGCATCCGCTCCAGTGCGGACTTAGGGACAACCGCTGCCGTCGGGTTGACCTCCTGCGCGTGGAGCGAGGCCGGAAGTGCTAGGGCGATCGCAGCGATGCTTAAAAGGGAGAGACGTAAACGAAGGTTCATTTTCAATCCCCTCCTTTCTTTCCGCTGCGGGCTGCCATGATCCGCGCCTGTCGAACCGCTTCCTCAATCCGGGCGAGGCGTGCTTCGATCTCCTGTTGATTGCGCGTGATCTCCTCGGTCTGCACCGCCACTTCCTCAATCAGAGCGGCCAACTGGGGGGAGGCGTCCGAATCTTGTGCGCAAAGGGGATGCACGGTAACAACCACGGCGAAGGCCAGAGCTGCGACACCGCGACGAAAAATCAACGTCAGGCGGGGAGTGGTTTTCATAGGCTAACCCAATGGCTTTACCTACAAACGAGACAAAGAGCAATCCGATTCTCAATTTTTTATCTTAGGGTTGGCGTGATTTATGCTTGAATGCCGTGTAGCACGCCGTAGTCTGCGTTAATGGCTGGAATGCAACAGGTTCAGAACCTCTCCATGCAGCAGACGCTGGCGCCACAGCTCCAACAGAGCTTGCAGATCCTGCAAGCTCCGATTTTGGAGCTCAAGGCGCTTGTGCAGGCGGAGATCGCGGTCAACCCCGTTTTGGAGGAAGATCGTACCGAGCCGACGGTGGAAGATCTCCAGCAGGAGCGCGATGAATTTGACAAGGAGTTTGATCACCTTGCGAAGCTCGACGATGAATGGCGCGAATTCATGTCGCAGCAGGCGAGCTACTCCAGCCGCGCCTCGCAGGAAGAGGAGGAGAGACGGCAGTTTTTCTTCGATTCCATGGTTGAGAATGAGACGCTCCAGCAGCATCTCCTCTCCCAACTCGACGGCGAAGCGTGGCCCCCGGAAGATCGGCGGATCGCTGAATTGATCATCGGCAACATCGACGACATGGGGTTTCTCCAATCGCCAGTGGAAGAGATGGCGCTCAATACCGGGTTGGAGGAGGACGATCTCAACCGGCTACTGGAGCGTATCCAGTCGTTCCATCCCCCCGGGGTTGGTGCACGCGATCTTTCCGAATGCCTGCTCATCCAGTTGCGTCAACTCGACAAACTCGGCGGGCTGGAAGAGAAGATCGTGGCCCATCATCTGGAGGATCTCGGCAAGCGGCGCTTCCCGGAGTTGGCTCGACGTCTCGGCACCACCGTTGAGCAGATCCAGAAATGCGCCCATTTCATCGCTACGCTCGACCCGCGCCCCGGCCAACGCTTTACCCCCGATCCCAATCACTATGTTCAGCCCGATGTCTCGGTGGAGAAGATCGGCGATGATTGGACCGTTAGCCTCAATGGCGAACAGATTCCGCATCTGCGCATCTCCAATACCTACAAGGATCTGATGGCGCGCGATGGTAACCCTAATGAAGTGCGCGACTATATCAGGGAAAAAATCCGTAGCGGAAAGTTTCTCATCAAAAGCATCCATCAGCGCCAACAGACGATCTCCAACATCGCGCACGAAATCGCTGAACGGCAGAAGGAGTTCTTTGAGTACGGCCCCAATGCCTTGCGTCCGATGACGATGGTACAGGTCGCCGAGGCTGTGGGTGTCCACGAAACCACGGTGAGCCGTGCGATCTCCGGCAAGTATATGGCGACGCCATGGGGGGTCTATGAGATGAAGTATTTCTTCACCCCCGGCTACCAGACCAGCGATGGCGAACAGATGAGCAACACCAGCGTCAAAAACACGATCGCTGAACTGGTGCGCAATGAATCGGCCCATCGCCCGCTTTCTGACAAGGAGATCGTCGACATCCTCACCGAACGGGGCATCCCGATCGCGCGACGCACGGTAGCGAAGTACCGCTCAGAGCTTCATATCCTGCCGAGCAACATGCGTCGGCAGTATTAGTCAAGGGATAGATGCTGGCTCGCCTTAGCAGACGCGACGACGGCGCCAGAGCAGCCATGCCCCACCCGTGATCAGCGCCAATGCCATTGAACCCGGTTCCGGAACGGCATAGACATTCCAATACCCGCCCGATTGCGTGGCATATAAGCCCCCCAACCCGTTGATTGTCATCCGGGCGAGTTGGCTATTGGGATCATTGACGAAGCGCAAGGTATCAAGACCGAAGTTGAAGTTAAGCACCTCCAGTAAGGGTGTCGCGCTCGTGGCGAGATTCATGCTGCTAAAAGTGAGCGTCTGAGCATTGCTATTGATCCCAAAGTCGATCTGACTTTTCCCCGGAGTGACCGCATAGGGCAGGCCAACCGTCAAGGTCCCCAGAGTGGTGGAGTGACCATTGAGATCAAGCTTCGTCGTAGCGCGGTTGCCCGAGACGAAAGTCACATTCGCTGCTGTAGAGATTTGATTTTCCCCATCAAGGCGTAAGATAGGCGAAACACTGGCCGTGCTAGCGTTACCCAGCACAATGAGATTACCGGAGTAGGCCGCTACGTTGCCGGTTTTCGCGAAAGCCAGTGTTCCTACCGCTACCGTCACCGTCCCGGTCAAGGCATTGGCGCTGGAACCGGAGAGGACCTGAGTGCCTGCACCATTAGCTTTGGTCAGGGCAGAGGCGCTGGTGAGCACTCCGCTAAAATTGGCCCCTGCTCCACCTTGTCCGGTGATGAGGATCTGGTTGGAACTGGTAATCGTGCCTGCCCCTGTCAAGCCGCCAACGCTGATCGTATCCCCATTGATGGTTAGTTTCGTGCCGGAAGCCACCTCAACGATGGTTTGTGCGTTTTTAAGCATCCCGCCGGTGACGATGACCTCGCCTCCAAGGATGCGAAACATCGCCCCCGTCGCAGGCGTGCCACTATCGGCAAACATATTCTTCCCCGCCCCCAGCGTCAACGTCCCCTCCCCGGTTTTGGTGATTCGCTTATCGGGAGCAATGAGCCGAAAATCGGCTCCGGAGATCGTGGCGTTTTTCCCGGTTGCAACGTCGATGGCCGGCTGCACGCCGGAAACCGTGTTGAGCCGAAAGTCGGAACTACCGGTTAATGTATAGCCACTTTCAAGGAAGCGCACTCCTCCCGCACTAAGGTTGGCAGAAACGGTGACGACACTGCCACTCCCCCCAAAGGCGGCAACCGTTGGATTGCTAACCCCGGCGGTCCAGTTTACCGCTCCAGGACCGGCCTCTGTCAGACTCCAGTGGAGAGCGGTGCTATCCCATGTTGCCGGGGGAGAGGCAGGGTTCCAGTAGAGAGGATTGGCTTCCAAAGAAGACGCGAGCGGCAGGAAGAGGCCGATCGCAGCCAACGGAATAGAGGGGTGAATTTTCATGATTATTTCATCAGGTTGGGGTTACAGAGGAGATCGGGTACGGCGGCGAGTTGTTCCACGTGACCGTCGGCGAAGAGGGCATTGCAATGCCCTTGATGGAGAAACCCGATATAACTGGCATCGTAAAAAATGATACTGTTGTCCCCCTCCCAACCATCAGCGAGCATGATCAGCTTTGAGGGATCGCGCAGCGCTTGTAAGCGCCCCCGGTATGACGTCCCAATGGCAGGATTGCCGAGGCGAACGTTATAGACATAGCTATAATACCGGGCGCTCAGGGAAGAGTCGGGTCGGATCGGATCGCCGCGATGAGCAGGACAGCCGTTAAAAAACCGTCCCTCATACCACTCTTTGGAAGTATAGGAAGCAGCAAGAGGCTTGAGGAGCGGTGCACTTAGAGCATTCCATGAAACGCCATTCTGAAACGGCTGCACCAAGGGGAAAGCTCCATTATGATCCCCTTGATAAATCTGGAAAAGCGTGGCCCATTGCCGAAGATTGCTAACGCACTGAAGTTCTTTTGATTTAGCTCCCAACGTTCCAAAGACTCCCAAGGAAAGCAGAAGCAGGACCGCCACCAGACCGATAGCGACCATCAACTGGATCAACGTAAATCCCCCACGTACCTTCGGCGCCGGGATGAACGATGAGGAGGGGAACATCATGATTATGGTGTTTTATTTCCAAATCACTCCACTTGTCAACGGTTTTCAACGGAAAAGCTTCTAATGTTTGGCCAACAACGGAAATCACCTCTTAATTATGTTGATTTTTTAAGCCATCTGCGCTTTTCTTCTGACCGATGGCTTCCACCTCCAAGGCGCAAACGGGTAAGGGGAACCGGTTTCCGGCGATCCGCTTGCAGTCTGACCACCACCAACCTCTCTTCCTCCAGTTCGCTGACGCCTTGCGGCAGTTGGTCACTTCCGGGGCATTACAAAAAGGCGAACAACTCCCCCCGCTCAAACAACTGGCTGACCTTGCGCAAGTCAGCATCTACACCGCCGATCGGGGAATTCAGGGCCTGATCCGCGAAGGAATCCTCGTGCGTCGTCCCAAGAAGGGAACTTATGTGAGAGGAACCGGCACGCCCACCTTTGCGATTCGTAAGGTGATCCTGTGTGTTCACCAAGCATCAGAGGTCTGCCTGATGCCCAACTGTTACCGGGGGTTGATCGGACTGGGGATTCAGGGGGCTGCCGCAGGCACCGGGGCAGATCTCGTGATGACCAGCCATGAAGTCCTCGGTGAGAATATCCATTTTTATCAGAACCAGAGCGGCTTTGAACTCCTCGGCGTGGTCTTTAGCGACTACCATGAGGAGCGCCTCAACCCCCTGATCCAACAATACGCGGAGACCCGCTTCGTGCTTGCGAACGCGCGCGTGCGCGATTTTGACCTAACGATGCCTAACCTCAAGGGGGTCTTTTTTGACGACTTCGGTGGAGCGTATGAATTGGCTTCATGGGCGTACCGGAAGGTGCGCGGACGCACCGCTATTTTCTCCCGGCAGGTTAACAATGAAAATTACCACCAGCGCGTGGAAGGGTTCCTCGCCGCAGGTCGCGATCACGGGATCGCCCCCGGGAGTGCCGATCTCTTCGACGATCGGACCACGGAGGGGAATCTCGCCCTCGGGCAACATTACCTCAAACGCCTCCTCGCCAGCGGTGCGCCGCTGCCTGCGCTGATCCTTTGTGTGAATGATGAACTCGCACGGGGCGCCATGCTTGCCCTTGATCAAGCCAACCGGAAGACAGCCCCCCTGCTAACCGGGTTTGATGGCCTTCAACTTCCCGCTTCTCCCCGGGGGGCCTTTGCAACCGTGGAGGTCGACTTCCTTCGAATCGGGGTTCGCAGTGTGGAGGTGCTCATTCGCCCTGATTTCGCCCTCCTGCCCAAAGCCATTGCCGTACCCGGAAAAATGATTCCCGACGCCTCTTCGCTTCAGGAAACGGTGCTAACCCGTTAAGATGCTCTTTTGGTGTGCATTTCGCTTGCCGTTCGATAAATAAATCACCATTATCACCATAAATCACCGTCACTTTCCTCCCATGCGGCGTCTTTTCTCAGCTATCTCCCTCCTTCTTGCCGGTTTCCTGAGCGTCTTTCCCCAAGACGCGAGGGGAGCGGAGATTCATCTCGATGAGAAGTTTGATTCCTTTAATCTCGAAGAAGGGCAATGGAACCTCTCCGCGACCCCCGATGCTAGCCAATGGGAAGCGGAGGAAGGCCACCTCAAAGCCACCTTTTTCTTCAAACCGTACCAAGGGGGCGAGATCAGCCGGATGTTACCGGAAGTCTCTCGGGGCGAACTCTCCTTTAAGGTCCGTTTCCCAACCGAGCGTGGATATGATCACTTCGCTTTACAAGTTAAACTAGGGAATCTGCATACAGCGTTCAATCATGTTCGCCAGCATGAATGGCAACGTCATCTCCCCGAGGAACGGCGTTGGACGGTCCTCTCCGGAAAGATTCCGAAAGGCGAATGGACCACTTTCCGCATCCGCTTCGACAACGAGGCTGGGGTGATTGAGTATTATCGCGACGAGGAGACTACCCCTGTCCATATCGAAACCGATGTCGCCGTCCTCCCGGTGGAGGGGAGCCCGGGGCTTGAACTGGTCTTCGGCAACTACGGTCTCTCCACAGGCAACTCCGGTGTGCTCGTCCATTGGCTGGATGACATCACCTTCCGCGAAGGGACCGCCCCCTCTTCCCAACCCAAAGCGACACAGGCAAAAGGGGTAATGATCTTTTCAGGCCCCGGAGCGGAGTGGCTTCGGGCTAAAGAGATTGCGGCAATCCTCCAGAACGCAGAGGTCCAGGAATACCCGATCCTCAACCGTCTCGCCTTGACGCCTCGCAACCAGTTCTATCCCGAGCGGATGCCCACTCGACTCGATGATCACCCCCCTTCCCTGATCATCCTTGCCGATGCCCCGCTGGATGGAGGGCTTCCGCCCTTCCTTCAGGAGCAGCTGAAAGGGTATGTTGAAAAAGGAGCGACGCTTCTGATTCTCGACGGGCTCTTCGGCGGCGGGGCTGCGATACAGACCAACCCTCTGATTTCCCTCCTTCCTGCCGATCTTGATCCCGGCCCGCTTCTCCATTGGCCCGAAGGCGTCACGCTGGAACCGGGAGACGAAGCAACCGCAGCCTGTCTTGCCAATCATGAAGCGCCACGGCTCTTTTACGCCCGTGCGCTCAAAGCCAAGGAAGGGGCCACCGTCCACGCCAGCGCCCAAGGCCGTCCCATCCTCCTCTCGCAACGCTACGGAGAGGGGAAGGTGATCTTCTGGAGCGCTCTGCCGTGCGGCGAATCCGCTCAGACACTCTTAAAGTGGCCCGGTTGGGCTGATCTCTTCACCCCTCTCCTTCCCAACGAAAATTAAACCGTTATGAACCGTTTTTTAGCGCTCTTTCTTTTCCCTTTCGTCGTTCAAGCCGAACCAGCCCCTCTCTCCCATCTTGAAAAAGAGGGCCGCCTCGAAATCGCTACCCCTCTCTATACCGCCACCTTTGACCAAAAGGAGGGCTACCGGCTGATCGCTCTTAAAGATCAACAGAGCGGTAAATCGACCTCTTTCACCAAGAGCGGTCTTCGTGTCACTGAAGAGGGGGAATACCGCGAGTTTATGAACCGATGGTTTGGTAACCCGAAAGTCCATGAGCAATATGATGCCGCAGTGGTCGCTACCGTCGAAAAAGTGAGTGGAGAGGAACTGACTCTCACCCTCCAATGGGAACATCCGGTGGGCAAAATCAAACAAGTCTACCGCTTTGCCGCCGGAACGCGGCAGATCCATAGTGAAGTTAACTTCACGATCACTGCGCCGGTGGTTGAGTTTTCCTATCTGCTCGAATCCCCCCAGTTCGGGTCCAGCGATGGAGAGACGACGACGCTCTATCCCGATGAGACCTTATGGTCAGGGAGTTCGATCTTCGGATTTCACCATCGCATCCCCGAGGGGAAATTTCTCTATAATCAACGCCAGCAAAACGGCTTTGGCCTCGGGGCAACGGCCACCAGTGGAGCAGCTTCGATCGAAACCTTTCTGCGCGGAAAACAGGAGGGGTTCCCCTCCCGTCTGGGACGCCTTTCGATCCATTCGACCACCACCCGCTGGAATCCTCTCCCTTCCGAAGTCAGCCTCCGTTTCACCCTGCTGGCTGGGGGGACGCCCGATGAATCGTTCCTCTTTTCCCAAGCCATGACCGGAGAAGATCCCCCGGTTAAAATCATGGAAGTCCGTCCGGAGAAAAACCTCTATGCTCCGGGTGAAGAGGCCCAGACCGGGATCACCCTCCGTAACCGCTCCAACAAAGTTCAGAACGTGGAAATCGCCCACGAACTCATCAGCGGCATTGATGAAGTCCGCTCGCTAGGGACTCAGAAGACGACCCTTCAACCGCTGGAACAGAAACGCCTCAACGCGCCATGGAACGCAGGCCAACGACTCCATGGCGTCACCTTCCGCACCCGTCTTTTCCTCAATGGCAAGGAGATCGACCGCGAGGAGGAGGTCACCAGCATCAATACCTTCGCCCCACAACCGGGGCAAATGGCGATTCTTAACCCGGCGGGTGCTGCTGAAGGGAGCGAAGAAGGGGCTGCGGAACTGCATCGCCAGAACTACATCACGGTTCTCGAATACTATTGCTGGATGCCCGATCAACTCTTTGACCTCACCCCGGATACCGAAGAGTGGCATCCCCACACCGAATCACAGGGGGCCTATGAAGGCACCTTGACACGCACCTACCTCAAGACACTCTCCCAAGCGGTTGACGCTCGCGGCATTGGCTTTTATGCCATGCTCTCAGGTTTCGTCAGCCTGCCCAACATCTATCGCTATCCCGAACGAATGCGTTATACCGCCGCCGGGCAGCCCCACCTCTACAATGGAGCCATTCACAACGGCAAACGCTATGCGGTCGGCCCGGCCAACTTCTTCGATCGCGACTTCGTTCGCGACTGGGCCAAGGAGATGGTCGCCAGCATTGAGGAATTTGGCTGGAAAGGGTGCCGTTGGGATTGCAACTTCCTCCCCAACGTCCCTTCGGACCCGCTCGCGATGGATGCTACCAGCGACGTCGGAGCCGCCAATCTCCAGGAGAACCGGTGGTATAATTTCAAAGGAGAAGCGAGCGACCAACTCTTCCCGGACGCGGATCAAACCGGCGCCATGCTTCTCAAGGAATGGCGCAGCGTCGTCGCTGAACGCTACCCTGACTTTGTCTACGGCACCAATCTCTACTCCACTGAAGAAGGGGCACGGCGCATCCCCAACTATTATAAGGAAGCCAGCAACCGCTCGCTTATCCTTCTGGAATACCTCCTTAATCCCAACAAGGAGGCTTACCACACGTGGGAGAAGTGGGCCTATCATTTAACCGGGGCTTCCCAGCGAATCCGCGCCAACGGGGGGCAGCCAGCCGTTGGCTATATGCGTGGATTCCTGCCGGGCGGGGTCGCCCAAGCGCTTTCGCAATATCTCGTCTTCGCCTCCGGCGTCCACTGGGCAGCGTATGTCACCTCCTCCAAGTATTCTCTTGATGATAGCTGGAAGCGCTTCCGCCATGCGATGCGGTTCTCGGAGTACTTCTACGATCCGGCGCTCATCGCGTTGAATGAAGGACAACAGCAGGAAGTCACCATCGACGGCTCCGAGCGAATTCTCCCCTTCCGCTACCAACGCAAGAGCAAGCAGGGGCGCGACATCGTTGTCCACCTCCTCAACCGCCCCCGACAGGATTGGATCGTGGTTCATCACGAACGCCCCGAAGTGCGCGAGAACGTCCGGGTCTCCATCGCCCTCAAAGAGGGTGAGAAGGTCAAGCGAGCCGCCGTGCTCTTGCCCGATCCCTACCCGGTCGGACAGCCGCTCGAAGTCACCCTCAACGGGGACCGCGCCGAAGTGGTCATTCCCCGGCTTGAACTTTTAGCCAGTCTGGTTGTGGAGATGGTACGATGAAAAGATTGATCTTCTTAGCAGCAGCAGCCATGGCAACAAGCGGCTTTGCCCATCAGGCTCAACCGACGTTTGAGGAAAATTTCGACGCGCCGCTTTCCGATGCCTGGCGGCAGGTCGCCCGGGAGGATCAGAGTCGTTACCGTGTGGAAGATGGGGTCTTGAAAGTCACCTGTCTGCCTAACCCTCTTCAGGGAGGTTATCTGGAGATCCCGGTCCCGACGCTCCGCAAGGGGACGCTGGAGTTCCGCCTCAAGGTCGATGCCACCCGTAGCGGGAATGCACGCGGCTTTGCCTTCTACCTCGATCTCTACCATCTCGGCCTCTGGTGGCATGACTATGTGGGCGATTGGCGTCGCTACCTCCCGGAAGCGGAGTCGCAACGCATTCATGGCTACCGGATCGAACCGGTCGGGCATCGCTCTCTTACCAAAATCACCAAAGGAGTGTGGCATCAATACCGGGTCACGTTCGACGCTGATCTGGGCGAGATTGCCTATTACTTCAACGATATGGAAAACCCGGTATGGGTCGACTTTGACCTCCCGGTGCTCGGCCGTGCTGAATTCCAAGGAGGGGTTCTCCGCATCGGAAGCCTTGGGCATGTGAACGGCCCGGTCGAGTACCATCTCGATGACCTCCGATTAACAGAAGGTTCACCACCCCGGGAGGCCGGGGAGAACGCTCCGTCGATGGTCATTCTGGAAGGGATCGGCAACTCCGGGCCCCAATGGAAAACGCCGGAAGATGGCGTCCGGCGCTATGCGATCCTGAACCCCGCCGTCGCGCTGCGGCCAGAGAACCACTTTAAGTTCCAGCACTTCCCCACTTCGGAGGTGATCAGTGAGGCTAAGACGATCGTCTGGGGCGACCTTCCGCTCACTAGCGAAGTCCTCCCCTACCCGTTGCAGCGACGCATCGTGGAGAGGGTTCGCAATGGTGCCCACCTGATCCTCCAGAGCGGTCTTTTCGCCTTAAACAAGGGAGAAGCGGGCCAAAGCCCCCTGCTGGAGATCCTCCCTGTGAAGGGAATGGATCACCCGTGGGCGTGGGAGAGGGTAGAGAAGCCGGGGCCGTGGAAAGGAATCATCGCCCGTTCTTCCTTACCCGCTTCCGGATCTCTTTTCTTCCAGACTCTGACCCCGGTTGAAGGAGCGGATATTTTGCTGCGTTCTGGCGAACGTCCCGCGGTCGTCTCTCAAAAGGTAGGCAACGGGCGGGTTACCGTGCTGCTCGCTCGCGGCGAAGGCCCCCTTTTCCCCGATGATCCATGGGGGATCAACCTTGTGGTCCCCCCTTCCCAACCGTAATCACGATGCACACCTTTGATTTTTTTCCCTATGGCACGCAGTATCACCGTGCTCCGACGCCGCTCCCTGATGAATGGGAGGAAGACCTCGCCGAACTAAGCGCCCAAGGCTATACTCACGTTCAATTCCGTCCCCAATGGCGCTGGCACGAGGCGCAACGCGGCGAGTTTGTCTTCGATGATCTCGACCGTCTCTTTGAACTGGCACAGGAATACTCCCTGCGCGTCATCCTCAAACCGATGCTGGAGACGGCGCCCGACTGGGTTTTCTCGGAATTGGGCGGCACACGGATCGGATTCCATGGAGTGCCGATCTCTCCCTTCGCCCATGGTGCCTATTACGTCGGTGGATGGTGGCCGTGTTTTGATAACCCGGCTGTCATGGAGGCAGCCCGGGCGTTTGTCACTGTGTTGATCGAACGCTATCGCGCTCACCCCGCGCTCTGGCTCTATAACGCGTGGAACGAACCGCGCTCCCGTCCGATCGGCTCCTGTCAATGTGGCCACTCGAAAGAGGCTTACCGCACGTGGCTTCGCCAACGCTTTGCGACGGTGGATGATCTCAACGATTTTTACGGTAAACGCTGGAGCGCTTTTGAGACGATTGATCCCCCTTGTTCGATGAACGATTACGCTGAAATGACCCTCTGGCGCGATTGGGCAGCAGAGGCAACCAGCGGGCATGTCAAGGGAGTCATCGAAGCGATCAAATCGGCTGATGCTACCCGTCCTGTGATGTTTCACCGGGGTGGCGTCGATGTTCTGGTCGATATCGCATGGGATTCCGGGGATGATCTGCGCAATCGGGCCACGGGATGTGACTGGTATGGCCTCTCCTGCCCGATCGAGTTTCACCCCCAGACGCCGCAAGACCATGCGCTCGTGGCCCTGACCTGCGATTGGATGCGCCGGGTCGACCCCCATTTCTGGGTCGCCGAGTTCTATCCACAGGCAGCCAATTGGACGCGCCCGCCGCGGATTGACCACCTTCAACGCCAATCGTTGATGGCAATCGCCAGCGGCTCCTTCGGTTTTACGTGGTGGCAATATCGCTGCGAAAGGGTAGGCAATGAAACCAACGGCTTTGGCCTCACTGAGATCAATGGAGCGCCGACACCACGGAGCGAATATGCCGCCGCTCTGGCCAACCTGCTCCGCAAGGAAGGGCACCGGCTGATCACCAGTGCGGCTCCGCGCGCAAAGGTTGCCTTGCTCTACGACCGGCGCAGCGACCTCCTCTCCCGCATGACCCTCGGGCGCGACACCCTTTCGGGTGCACCAGAGACGCCCAATATCCAAACCCCGTATAAACTGGCAATGACAGGAGCACACGCGCTTCTGTGGCTTCATAACTTCGAACGCGATTTTGTCATTCCCGGTGACGATCTCTCTGGCTATTCCGTGCTTTGGGTCAGCGCGGCAGAGGTGATCAAAAGCGATGAGGCGCTCTGGCTACGGCGTTATGTGGAAGAAGGGGGCACGCTCGTCGTCGAATTCCCGTTTGCCTGCCGGGAGGTCAACACATGGGTCACTCCTGATCGCCCCGCGTTTGACCTTGATGAACTTCTGGGCTGCCGGGAGAGCGGGAGGGTCCTCATCGATGGCCGTGCCGATGATCGCGTCTTATGGCCCGGGGTCGGAGAATGGCACCCCTCGGGCTTTCGTTGTGATCTTCAACCCAAAGGGGGCGAAGCCCTCGCTCATTGGAACGAAGGAGGGGCGGCTCTGGTCCGGCACCGCTATGGAAAGGGAGAGGTCTTTTCACTAGGCTTCAATCTTTCCTCTTCCCACGATCGGGGCCAAAGCGAGATGGCACTGACCTTCTTTCGCCGGATGGCAGCCATGCTCCCGCTCTGCCCACTTCTGCCGGAGAGCTTTGCCGGGAAGGTGAGCCTCCAACGCCGGGGCAATGAGAAGGAGATGCTCTATTTCCTCTTCAACCTCACCGACGAAGACCAGATCATGCCGTTTCAAGCGCAGGAGACGCTTTGGGGACCGGAGCAACCCTCGGCTCCACTCACTTTACCGGGTGGCAAAACATGGATTGGGCGGCTTACGCCATCAAGCGGCGTGCCATCAAACGGGCCGGAATGTTAACGACCTTCGGCAACGCCCGCTTGCCCGAATGGAGGAGGACCTGCACCGCACGTTGACCCATCTTGTCGAAATCGACTTTGACACTAGGGAAGGAAAAAGCAGCGTGCGGTGGCGTGAGGGCGTCGTAACCGAAGAAACGAATCTCCGGTGCGTCGACCTCTTCCCGCAACGCCGCAGCAGCCCCTTCGATCAAGGCATCGTTCACAGCGAGGATCGTATCGGGCAACGGCTTCTCACTGGCAAGGAGCCGTTCCATGTAAAGCCGCCCGAGGCGTTCATTGGTCTCCCGGCTCTCATCGTTGAAGATCGCTCTTGGCGCCACCCCGCCTTCGCGAAACGCCTGCCCCATTCCCTCCACCCGAAAAGCGTAATTCTCATCAGCCAGTTTTCGCGAGAAAATGACCGCCTCCTTCGTACCCGAACGGAGCGCCAACCCTGCCACATCATATCCGCCGCCGAGGTCGTCATTGAAAACACCGGTGAGATGATCGGGTGTTAAGTCGAAATCGGCGATCCGGCTATTGGCGAGGACGAAACGCGTCTGAGGATATTTTTCAACGATCGGGAGATACGCCTCCGTTCGGGGTTCATCCACGAGGACCACTCCTTGAAGGAGAAAATCAGGCTGAGCGCGGTAAAATTGAAGACTCTCTTCAAGATCGGCCATGGAGGAGAGCATCAGATCGACACTGGCTTCTTCCGCCGCCGCCTGCATCCCAAGGAAGATCATCCCGTAATAGGTCTGCGCCGTATAACTCCCCGGCGAGCGTCCGCGCACGCAAAGGATCACCTGCCGCTTACCGAAAGTCCGGGCCGGATCAGGAGCACTCGCGGTATCACAGACATAAGTCCCCTTTTTGGGACGACGCATCAAAATCCCCGCCCGGATCAGATCGTTCACCCCCCGGTCTGCGGTAAAGATGCTGATCCCGGCGAGATCAGCCAACTCCTTGAGCGGCGGCAAACGCTCGCCCGGCGCAAGCTCCCCCTTGGCCACCTTCTCTCTCAACGCTTCGGCAAATTGCCGGAAAAGCGGCTGAGAATGGTTCTTTCGCAGATCAAAATTCATGAATATCCAAGCTCCAATCTGCCTCGAAAGGGAGAGACTTCACAAGGCTTTTACTGACGACGAAAGGGAGCATCAAAAAAACAGACAAAAACCACGGATTTTCGCAAGATGCCCATTTGCAGGATTCCTTATCATCATGACCGAAGCCATTGCCCGAACCTTTGCCGCCAACTCGAAAAGGAGTGAACTACTTTACGCGCCCGAAAGCGATCGCCTCCTGCCCAATTCATGATCGCCCTCCTCGCCACGATTCTGTTTGCCTCTGCGGTCACCCTGCTCCTCAAGGTGGCTACCAGCCGGGGGATGCCAGTCTCGCAGGTCAACTTCTTTTACCGGGCCGGGATGGGACTTTTCGCTCTCATTGGGCTTCTCATTCATTTTCCGCTCAAGGAGTTACTCCCCCTCTGGAGTCAACTCTGGGGGTATATCATCCCGGGCATCCTGCTGCTCCATCTCACGGGAACCGCGACAATCCACGCCGTTAACATCGGCCATATCGGCATCTCCAGCCTTGTCGTCCGTGCGGCGATGGTGATCCCTGTCGCCTTCTCTCTCCTGCTTCTCTTCCGACAGGAAGCGTCGCTGTTTATCCGCGTCCTGCCGTGGGTGATTGGCGGTGTTGGCTTCATCCTTGCCGGTTTCTCCTGTTTTATCCGGGAACGGGAGGCGCTCAGAGCGGTCGCCCAGCCCCACTGGTGGTACTTCTGGCTGGCACTCGCCTTTCTCTTTCAGGGCGGGTGGGACATTCTCGTCACCCTGACCTCCACCCTGCCTGCCCGTCAGACGATCTTCTGCTTTTACGTGATCAGCCTCGGGGCCGGGCTGGCCTCTTCGGTCGGTCTGGGGAAACGGGAGCCGGGGGCCAAATGGCAATGGAATCTTATTTTCTACGCCGTGATTTCGGGGCTTTTCGCCCTCCTTGTCTCCCTCATTCGCCCGTTTGCGGTCAGGGAAACCGGGGGCGTCGTCGCCTTTCCACTTCTTTCCATCGGGACCATCCTGACCGTGCAACTCTTCGGAAGCTGGTTCTGGAAACAACGGCTTGGGAAGTGGGGCTGGTCGGGTGTCGGTCTGGCAGCGATCGGGATCATCCTGCTGGGGATCTCCCGGGAGAATACCAAACCTGCTCCCAAAACCCCGATTCAATCGACCGCTTTCCCATCCACCTCCCCCGATCGGGAGGAGGCCGGTTTGATCCAGCGCTCCAAGACCGCCACCATCTCCGTCTCGCGGAGTGGTTTGCTGATGTAGTCGTTCATCCCGGCGGCGAGGCATCGTGCTTTGGCATCAAAGAGAATATCGGCCGTCATCGCAATCACCGGCACCTCCCGGGAAGGGCCATCCCCGTCGCGAATCTTCCGTGTCGCCTCGAAGCCATCCATCTCCGGCATGGAGCAATCCATCAACACCAGATCGAAACGCCCGCGCGCCAGCTTCTCCAACGCTTCCATCCCGTTCACGGCGCGTTCGACACAGAAGCCGTGTTTAATCAAAATCAACTCGCCGATCTCCAGATTGATGCGATTATCCTCCACCAGAAGAAGGCGGCCTCTCCCCCCTGATGGAGCGGCGGGATCAGGAATGGCTGCCTGCGTTTTCACCACGGGCGTTCCCTTCTCTGCGGGAGTGCTCTGCCGCCCAAACGTCAGCACAAACCAGAACGTCGACCCGCCGTGCTCGATGCTGTTGGCCCCGATCTCCCCTCCCATCAGTTCCGTCAATTGCCGGGCGATGGAGAGCCCAAGCCCCATCCCGCCAAACGGGAAGGCCGGGTTGTTCTCCACCTGCGCATACGGCTCAAAAAGCTTTCCCAACCACTCCCGGGCAATGCCGACGCCTGTATCGGCCACTTCAAAACGGAGCGTGACCGCCGACGCGCTCTCCCGCTCCCGGATCACCCGGACGGCGACGCGCCCTTCCGAGGTAAACTTCACCGCATTGTGAACGAGATTAACAAGAATCTGCCGGACCCGCCCCGGATCTCCGATCACCACTTCCGGCACATTCGGATCAATCTCAAACCCGAGCGCCACCCCCTTACGTCCCGCCTCGATTTCAAGCCAACGCGTCGAAGCTTCCAGCACTTTGATCAGTTCAAAGGACTCTTTGCCGATCTTGAGTTTCCCCGCTTCCATCCGGGAGAAGTCGAGGATGTCGTCGATGAAGCGCAGGAGGCTTTTGCCACATTCGCGGATCGTCCCGACATAGCGGCGCTGATCCGCCGTCAACGGCTCCTCGGTTAAAAGCTGGCTCATCGTGAGCACTCCATTGAGGGGCGTGCGGATCTCGTGGCTCACATTGGCGAGAAAAGCGCTCTTGGCGCGGTAGGCGACATCGGCTTGGGAAGCGAGCAGTTCCGCACGGGCAGCCGCGCTCTCCAGCGCCACGTTGAGTTCCTCGAGATGGTGTTGCGAAGCGATGAGATCGAGTTCGGCCACGGCCCGGCTCCGCTCGATCCCGGTCACCATCAGGTTGAAAGTCGTCGCCACGATCAGGTAAGCCCACAAGAGACGCACCCCTTCATGCAGGATCGGCTGGATGAAGGGACCGTTGCCCTGAGCCGTGCCGTAAGCGGCGAGGAGCGCCAGCGCGAACACCCCAAAGGAAGCCCCGGTGACGCCAAGACGCATCGACGCCCAAACGGTCAGCACCAGTGGTACGAAAATAAAAGGAAGCATCCCGACGCCGGGCCGCGCCGGGAGGAAAAAGATCGTCCCCATGATCACAAGGGAGACCGTGAACCATGCGAGGAACTCCATGCTCCGCCCGGAGATCCGCTGCCAGCTCCTCCCGGAAAGTGAGACCAGAAGCGGCCCCGCGATAAGCACCCCCATCCAGTCGCCGAGCCACCAATGCAACCCCGCCGTAAAGAAGCCGCTCCATGGCGCCGTCCCGGCCAAACAGAGCGTGGTCACGCCAATGAGAGCCGTTAAGAGCGTCCCGAGCGCCGTCACGGCACAGAAAAGCGTGATGTCGCGCCGCCGCTCGAACTCGCGTAGAAAACCGCAACGGTTCAACAACGCCGCCGCCACGACCGGCCCCAACACCTGCCCCACCACCAACGCCCCGGCCAGCGGCCAATCGAGGTTAAACGAACTCTCCTGCAAAATAGCCGCAGCGAGGAAGACGACCGGCCAGTACCGCACTCCCCAACGGTAAAGGGCCGCCGTCGCGATCCCCGCCGGGAGCCAGATCAGGCTGATCGCCAACTCTTTTGGCGCAAGAAGAAGCCCGATCCGGGCCGCCCCCCAGTAGGCAAACCCAAGGAGCAACACCCGCAAGGCTAGCAGGCGCAGTTGGGAGAGCGGGAGAGGAAACGACATGGGGATTCTTAAAAAGGCGGGCTACCCCAACCTAAAAGAACCGGGTGGAAAAAGAAAGTCCTGCTTTTTTGGCCCCGAAGCCCCCTAAATCGACCATTCCGGGGCGCTTGGCGTCGCGAGCCGCTCCCGCTTGTTACGGATCGTCAAGCCGTTCTCCTCATGGGTGACCAGCGACCATTCCGGAACGCTCTGGAGCAAAAAGACGTTGGCCCCGATCGTTGAATTGGCCCCCACGACCGTCTTCCCGCCGAGAATCGTCGCATTGGGGTAGATCGTCACCCCGTCGCCGACATCGGGGTGACGCTTGCCTCCCTTCACCACGTGGCCCTCCTCATTTTTGACAAAGCTGCGCGCGCCGAGGGTCACCCCATGGTAGAGCTTCACCCGGGCGCCGATGCGGCAGGTCTCTCCCACGACCACACCGGTGCCGTGGTCAATAAAGAACGATTCGCCAATCGCCGCCCCGGGGTGGATGTCGATCCCGGTGCGGGCGTGCGCCCACTCCGTCATCATGCGGGGGATGATCGGCGCTCCCGCTATGTGGAGGAGGTGAGCGAGGCGCTGGATCGCGATCGCTTCGATAAAAGGATAAGAGAGGAGGATTTCATCGCGGTGGATCACCGCAGGGTCGCCGTTGAAAGCCGCCTCGATGTCGCTCTGCAACAGTTCGCGCACTTGCGGCAGGGAACGGAAAAATTTCTCGATCATGGGCGGCGTCTTCCCGGTTCGCTTGCGCGGATTGCCGATGCGCACCCCTTTGCGCACCTGATCGGTCAACCGGGCAACGACCCGGGCCACTCGCGCTTCGGTCAAACGCCGCAGCGACGGCCCCGCAATGGCATCATCATCATGAAACCCGGGGAAAAGAAGCCGCAGCAACTCTTCACAGATCACGCCGACCGCCCGTTTAGAGGGCATGTTCTGGACATCACGGTGATTGAACCCACCGACCCGTTCATACGAGGCGAGGAGCTCCGAACTGTAATCGTGAAGCTGGCCGAGATCAGCCGCCGTCAACCCCTCGGCGGCGGCGACTTCGCTAAAGCCGTTTACGAAACCCGGTTCCATGGCATTTTAGTCAGTACCAGCGCCAACCCGCAGGTGTTGGTCAGTGCGGAGAAGATCAACCCACCCGAGATCGCCAGATCGAGAAGAAAAAAGGCAGGGTGAGCATAGAGACCCAGTAGAGTAAAGAGGAGGACCAACAAGCCAACCGCCAGCCGGACCTGCCGCTCCAACGCCCACGGCGCACGCGCATCCTTCTCGGTAGCCCGCCCGTTGGCAACCCATGCCGCATACCCCCCTTCCAGATGCGTTGCTTGCGTAAACCCCAGCGCCGCCAACTCCTCCAACCCCCGGGCGCTCCTTCGACCCGATTGGCAGTAGAGGATCACCGCCTCCTCTCTAACCCACGAAGCAGCGACGGCGGCCAGCACCGCAAGTGGGACCAACTGCGCACCGGCAATCCGCCCTGCGGCGTGCTCGGAAGGTTCCCTGACGTCAACCAACCGGACGCCCGTTGGCTCTTGCGCCAATCGGGCGGCGACTTCGGCGGGTGAGAGATGGGGTGTTTTCATACACCACCATTATCTCTACCCATTTAGTAGATTTATCAAGCGTTTTTTTAACCTTCCCCGATCCACCGTGCGACATCTCTCGCCGCGTAGGTGATGATCAGATCAGCTCCAGCCCGTTTGAAGGCGGTCATCACCTCAAGGGTCACCCCTTTTTCATCCACCCAGCCATTGGCGGCGGCTGCCTTAACCATCGCGTACTCTCCGCTGACGTGGTAGACCGCCGTTGGCAGTTCAAAGCGTTCTTTCACCCGCCAGAGGATGTCGAGGTAAGCCAGCCCCGGCTTGACCATCACGATGTCTGCCGCCTCCTCCACATCGAGCGCCACTTCCCGCAGCGCTTCGAGGGCATTGCCGGGGTCCATCTGGTAGCTGCGCCGGTCGCCCTGTGCCGGAGCGCTCTCTGCCGCATCGCGGAAAGGGCCATAGAAGGCGGAGGCGAACTTCGCCGCGTAGCTCATGATCGCCGTCTCCTGAAACCCGTGGTCATCCAACGCCGCACGGATCGCCCCAACCCGTCCGTCCATCATATCGCTCGGCGCGACGAGATCCGCCCCCGCTGCTGCATGGGAAACGGCTGTTTTCGCAAGGAGTTCCAGCGATTCGTCGTTAAGGACATGAAGATGATCCCCCTCAAAATGCGTGATCCCGCAATGGCCGTGGCTCATATATTCGCAGAGACAGACGTCGGTAATGATCAGCATCTCCGGAACGGCGGCGCGAATCGCCTTAATCGCCCGTTGCACGATGCCGTCTGCCGCATACGCCCCTTGCGCTGTGGCATCCTTTTCCACCGGAATCCCAAAGAGGATGACCGCGCGCACCCCGTCCCCCCAGGCGGCGTGGGCCTCCTTTGCCGCCTCTGCCACGCTCAACTGAAAAACCCCCGGCATCGAGCCGACTGGCGTCCGCGCGGTTTCCCGTTCGCTGATAAAGAGGGGCAAGATGAGATCCTCCTTCGCCAGCGTCGTCTCCCGGACGAGAGCGCGGAGGGTCGGAGTTTTGCGGAGGCGGCGTGGGCGATGGAGCAGGCGGGACATGATGTTAGCTAAAATAGAGCGTCCGCTCCCGCCGCCGCAAGTGTTGAAAGAAGCTTGCCTTTGGCGGGAGGTTGATTCAACGTTATATCACCTAATGGTCACCCTCAAAGAGATTGCCTGCCGCGTTGGCGTCACGCCGACGGTGGTTTCCTGCACGCTCAACCGACGTTTTAACCGCATCCGGGTGAGTGAAGCCAAGCAGCGCGAGATCCTCGAAGTCGCCCGTCTCCTTGGCTACACCCCCAATCGCTCGGCGCGGACGCTCGTGACCCGGCGCAATCACGCCCTTGGCCTCCTGCTCCCCGGAGACAACTCCGCCTCACCCTCCGTCGATGCGAATGCCAATCGTTACACCCTTTTGAGCGGGATGAATGCCGTGGCGCAGGCGCGGGGCTACCGCATCCTCCACGATTGCATCGATTTCGCCGCCCCTGCTCCATTTGAAGATCCGGTTTTTCTGCGGGAACGCGGGGTTGATGCGCTCGCCGTCAACGGCTATATCAGCGCCGCTGTTGAGGAACGCCTCAAAGGGTACGGCCTTCCGCTGCTCCATATCGGCACCAACCTTGAAGGAACCGCCGGGATCGCCAGCGTCTCCGCCGCCATGACGGAAGCGACCCGGACCCTCCTCGCCCAAGCGGCGGCAGCCGGTCTCCCTTCCCTCCATCTCCATCTTCCGAAAGGACCGGGGCCATGCGCCATCGCCCGGGATCTCGCCGGATATGCCCGGTCGGCTTTTCCCGGTGTCGAAGTCACTACTGCCCTGACCGGCGTCGGGATGGATGAACTCCTCCAACACGGGCGAGAACTGGCCATCCGCCCCCCGGCACTGCTGATCTCCAGCCTGCGGCATCACCTCCCCCTCCTCCACGGGCTCAAGGAAAGGGGCATCGCCTGCCCGCAGGAGGTGCAATTCATCGCCTTCACCCCGGAAGGGTATCACAACGAGCGCCTTGCCGCGAACCTTGGCACCATCGCGCAGATCATCCTCCCCTATGCCGCGATTGGCGAACGGGTTGCCGCTCAACTCATCACCGTGCTCGAAGGGGAAGCCACCGCTCTGCGGGAAGAAGCGCTTCCCTGCCTCTCGCTCCCCGGCTCCAGCGCTCCTTTTTTCACCTCACTTTCATGAAGACCACCTCTCGTTTACGTATCGGCCTGATCGGCCTCGGCAGCCATGGCAGCGGCGCTGTCCTCCCCGCCATCGGGCATTCCTCTTTCTGGGAACTCGCCGCTGTGGCCGATTGCAATGCGGCGCTTCTGGAAGCAGCGCCCCACGCTCATCGCTACCCTTCTCTGGAAGCGATGCTGAAGGAGGAGACGCTCGACGCCGTTTACATCGCTACCCTCCCCGATACGCACCATGCGCTCACCCTCACGGCGCTCCAACACGGGTTACACGTCGTTTGCGAAAAGCCGTTGGCCGCTACGCTGGAGGAAGCCAGCGCCATGAACCACGCCGCGCGGGAAGCCGGGCGCCAGTTGGTCGTGATGTTTGAGAGCCGCTTCCACGACTACAACCGGACGATCCGGGAATGGATCACTTCCGGGCGGCTCGGGCGGGTCGAAGCGATCCACCTTCAGACCCTCGGCAAACATCCCACCGCGCAACCCCGTCGCACCAACCTGCTCAACGCCGCCGGGTGTCTCGACTGCGGCATCCACAAGCTCGACCTCGTCCGCTACTGGAACAACGGTGCCCTTTGGGAGAAAATCCACGCCCTCGGCGCATGGTTTGATGAAGAGGTCGAGCGACCGCCACACCTCGGCATCCTCGCCCGACTCGACAACGGCGTGATGGTCACTTTTGAGGATAGTTTCAGTTTTGGCTACCGCCTCCCCCAACTCCCGAACACCTTCCGCAAAAACCACCTCGCCATCGTCGGTACGCACGGGTTGATCATCGACGACGGCCCCGAGAGCTATCAACTCATCACAGAAGCTGGCTCGGAGAGCGTCGCCGCCCCCGTTTCCCATCACCAACACGAGATCCCGAAAGTGCTCGACGCCTTTGCCCTTACCTTGCGTCAGCAGGAGCAGGAGCCGCACCTCCTTCCGACCGGGGAGGATGGGCTCGAAGCGCAACGCATTCTTGAGGAGGTTTGCGCACAGGCGATCGCCACGCGCTATCGGCGGGATTGACTTTCACCCGTGATCGGGAGCACAAGAGGAGTCGGCATGAAACTTTCCCTTCTTCTGACTTCCCTCTCTCTCATGGCGGGCTCCCTTCTCCCTGCTGCGGAGCCGACCCCTGCGCATTTCAAGGGAGAGGTGCTCGTCCCCGGGTTTCTGACCAAGGAGCGACAGGCCGAGCTGACACCGGAGTGGATGCTCGCCAAGCTCAAGGAACGCAATCGCGAGTTTGTGGAAGAGAATCTGACGGTACGCAACACCTCCGCCCGAATCCGCAAAGCCGCCGCTGGACAACACCCCGGAGCGGTCATCCTCTCCTGCCTCGATTCCCGCGTTCCGGTGGAGGATGTCTTTAACTCCGGGATTGGCGATCTCTTCGTGGCACGTGTTGCGGGAAATACGATTAACCCTGAGATCCTCGGTAGCCTTGAATATGCCTGCAAGGTGGCGGGGTCCAAGGTCCTCGTGATCATGGGGCATAACAACTGTGGCGCGATCAAGGCGGCAATTGACGATGTTAAACTTGGTAACCTGACCGCGACGCTCCGCCCGATCCGCCCGTCGGTGGAAAAAAGCGGACGCGACTTTTCCGGGGAGAAGAATTCCAAAAACCCGGCGTTTGTTGCCGCCGTCTGTCGGGAAAACGTCGCGCAGATGATTCGGGAAGTCCGGGAGAAAAGCCCAATCCTCAAAGAAATGGAGGAGCGCAAGGAGATCCTGATCGTCGGGGCGGAGTACGACCTCGACTCCGGGCGGGTGGACTTCTTTTGATTGCCGATCCTATTGCCCGGAACCAGCCGTCACCGCCTCCATCACCCGGTCGAGATTGAAGGAACCCGGCTTCTGACGTGGTGGGAATTCCTTGAAGCTCTCCAGCCATTTGCCGACGTAGGCCGCCGCCGGGGCGACCATAAAGAGGTGATCAGCATACCAGCGGGCATACCCCATGGCGTGCTCCTCCCTCATCCGCTCGAAAGGGTCCATCCGCAGGTTGCTGAGCGTCGGCATCCGCAGTTCGACAAACGGCTCGATCCAGACGTCGAGGCCGTGGGCGCGTTGTTCGAGGAAGTTGAGCTTCCAATTTCCATACCGCAGCGCGGCAACACTACCGTCGTCCGTCCAATAGAGAAACTCCTGTCGCGGCCACTTCCCCTCCCCCTTCAAGGCAGGCCCGAGGTCGTACCCGTCGAGATGGACCTTGTAGCTGCGATCGCCCAGTTGCACTCCTTTGAGGAGTTCGTCTTTAATGCTCGTATTCCCCGCCGCAGCCGCAAGGGTTGGCAGGAGATCCTCATGCGCGGCGATCTCGTTGATCACCGTCCCCGGTTCGATGACTCCCGGCCAGCGGATAACGAACGGCACCCGGAAGCCCCCCTCCCAGTTGGTGTTCTTTTCGCCACGGAACATTGTCGTCCCGCCATCAGGCCATGAAAACGCCTCCGCGCCGTTGTCGGTGGAGTAGATAACAATCGTCTTCTCTTCGATCCCCAGTTCCTTGAGCTTATTGAGCAGGAGACCGACATGGCCGTCGTGCTCCACCATCCCGTCGGCATAGATCCCGAGGCCGGTCTTCCCTTGGGACTCCGGTTTAAGCCGTGTGAAGATGTGCATCCGCGTGGAGTTCCACCAGACAAAGAACGGCTTGCCCTCCTTGTGCGCGCGGTCGATGAAATCGAGAGTTCTAGCGTTGACCTCCTCGTCAATCGTCTCCATCCGCTTGCGGGTCAGCGGGCCGGTATCCTCAATCTTCCCATCAGCAGTGCTGCTGATCACCCCGCGCGGACCGAAGCGCTTCTTAAACTCCGGGTCTTTGGGATAGTCGGGGTGTTCAGGCTCCTCCTCCGCGTTGAGGTGGTAGAGATTGCCGAAAAACTCATCAAACCCATGTTGGGTCGGCAGCATGTTATCACGATCGCCGAGGTGATTTTTTCCAAACTGCCCGGTTTTGTACCCGAGAGCGCGGAGGACCGTGGCCACGGTGGGATCTTCCGCTCTCATCCCTTCGGGTGCACCGGGGAGGCCGACTTTGGTTAACCCGGTGCGGATGGGCGATTGCCCGGTGATGAAAGCGGCGCGCCCGGCGGTGCAACTCTGTTGCCCGTAAAAATCGGTGAAAAGCGCCCCTTGCGCTGCGATCCGGTCGATATTCGGCGTGCGGTATCCCATGACTCCGCGATGGTAGGCGCTGACGTTGAACTGCCCGATATCATCCCCCCAAATGACGAGGATGTTGGGCTTACCCGCCCCCTCTTGAGCGCGGCTCACCGATGCTCCGCTAGCGAGCGCGAGCGCCGAAAGGACCGCAACGGTGAAGAGTCGATACCATCTCCCCGCCCGGAGAGATCTGAACATTTCCGGGAAAGAAAATCGACTCATCAGTGCCTCCTTTTTTTATTTTGGGTTGGGGTGGATCACCTTCCAGTCGTTCTTCATGCTGGTGATGATCCAACCGTTTTCTTTGGCGGCATCGAGCCCCTTGGCCAGCCTGCCAATGTGAGATTCGCGGTCGTAAGCCCATTCGCGCTTCTCATCATCGTGATGGATGATCATCCCGAGACGCGGCCCTTCGCCCTGCGTCGTCCATTCGAGCATCTGGAAGTCGCCATCCGAGTTGCCAAACGCGGCGATCGGGCGGCGACCGATGAAGGTCTGGATGCCGACCGGCTTGTTCTCCTTGTCATTGACGAGCGCCAACTCCGGCAGTTTCCGGATTGATCCTTTGCCATCAATCAGCTCGTATTTCATCTTCCCGTAGGTCCCGATCACCTGTTCGGGAGGGATGCCGTAAGCTTTTTCCGACCATTGCCGGAGAAACTCCGTCCCGCCGCCGGAGACAATGTATGTTTTAAACCCATTGGCACGGAGATAATCGAGAAGCTCCAGCATCGGCTGGAAGGTCATCTCCGTATAGAGCTTCCCGTTGGGGTGGCGAGCCGTGGCGATCCATTCGCTCACGGAACGGCCAAACTCCTCCGTACTCATCCCCGCGTGGGTCACGGCGAAAAGTTCCCCCAGACCGGCCTCCCCGGAGGCGGCGACTTTCTTGAAATCACCTTTGAGCACGGAGGCAAACGGCTCACGCTCCTTCCACTCCGGGTGGTCTTTGGCTTTCGCGCGGATGGTATCAAGGAGATAAGCGGCCTGAAAATAGACCGGCTGTTCCGACCAGAGCGTGCCGTCATTATCAAAGACAGCGATCCGCTCCGGCGGCGGAACGAAACCGGGCGCCCCCTCTTGAGTCACCTTCTCAACAAATTCGACCACGGCTTTCTTCGACCCGCCATCGTTCCATGAAGGGAGAGGATCGGCGCTGGCGAGGATGGCGCCGCTCCATAGCGTTGCAAGGACGAGAACAAAAGTTTTCATGTAATCAAAATACTGCGAGCGTTTTTCTCACTTGCCGGTTGCGATCAGAACTTAACCCCAAGACCGACCACCGGCCCGTGGCTGATGATGTCGACGCGGAATTGCTCACTCTCATAATCGACCCCCATTGCCCGGTAGCCGAGCAGCGTCGTCACGCCGTTGCTAAATTCGTAACCGACCCCGGCGAGTAGATGCCACGTTAACCGTGAACTCACCCCGAAGCCGCCAATATCCCCCGCCCCTTGGAGGAACCAGTGGCGATCGAGCCGGACCACCGTGCGCATGCCGAAAATCGGGTCAAACCAATCTTCGCTCAAACTGGCGTGGCGGGTCCGATCGCGGTTGAAACGCCGTAGCGCGGGGCGATCAAAACTGACCGAGGAGCGGATATCGGTCTTGAACGAAAGGTATGACCAGCGAAACCCGCCGAAGAGATCGAGCGAGACTTTCTCATTCTCCACCAGCCGGTATTGAAGCCGCGTGGTGATGAAAGCCTGTTGTTGTTCGAGGCGGAGATTGCCTTCAATCGGCCCAGCGTCAAAATCTTGATCACCGACCAATTTGCCATAAATCACATCGACGCCGAGGCTCCAACGCCGATACCCGACCTCCGCATAACCCATGTAAGCGAGCCGCAGCTTCTTGAGGGTGTCGGCCATCGTCGTATCAGCCGACGAGTTGATCCCGCGCACGCCAATATTCCCACCAACGGCAGTGACCCAGCCGTCGGTCGCCAGCAGGACCCACCACTCCTTGGACGCAGGGGGCGGGTCGAGCGGAACTTCCGCAGGAACGTTGGCAAGGGCCGTCGTCGTCAGGAGAGCGCAGGCTCCCAAAGCGAGAGTTGCCCGGGAAAGGAAAGAAATCAGAGGGGAGAGAGAGTTCGTCGCCATAAGCAGGGGGGTGCCTTTGCTCTCCTTTGTAGCTTCATTGCCGGAGGGAGGGCAAAGCTGTTTTCCCCTTAAATAGAGCAGGGATCATTCCATGAGAAGCAAATAGAGCAAACCACGCCCAGCCAACCGGAGGGGGTCGCCCCGTTTTCGTGAAGGGAGAAGATGACACTGGCAGCGCCCGTCGTTCTCCCGTATGCTCACCACCCGAGATGATCAGCGAAGATAATTTTCAATACGCCATGGAGAACACGAAAGTGCTCCTTGCCCCCGACCGTCGCATCGAGACCTTCGGCAGCACGCAATTTCGCTTTCATCTCGTCTCTGAGTTGATGGATCGCGCCGGGGTCGTTCGCATCCGGGACGGACGGATCGAGGCCCAGCGGCCGCAGATCATCACGCCGGGGGCTTTTTCCCAGCTAGCGCTCGATGGATTTGGCGAGCAGGCCCAGCGCTTCGCCCGGTGGCTGGAGAACAACCCGGAGCGGCTCGCCGTCCTCAAATATGGGTTCGAGTTCCGCAAGACCAACGTTGTCGAAAACATCATCCACGCACCGCTGGAGGAAGCCGTCGACCGCATCAAAGAGAGCATCCAAAGCGCCAACGAGCCGATGAGCGCGATTATTCAGGGGGTCGATGACACTTGGGAGGTCTGTCTGCTAAAGTTCACTCTCGACTTGATCCAGCAATCGGCGGGAGGGAACATGAATGACTTCCGCCGCCGTGGCCTGCTTTAACCTTTTTTCAAGCAACGTGAACCCCCTCTAACCCCGCCAGACCGGCTTACGCTCCGTGGGAAAGTTTGCATGGCTCATTAAAGGAGCAGTCCTTGTCATCCTGAGTGTAGCGATCTTCGGATCGGCTTACCTCTTTTATGATGAGGTCTTCATCAAGCCGTACCGCGCTCTGGTCGAAACGGACGGAGCGCCGCTGCCGACGCCGCCTGATTTAAGCATCCCGGAGTTGGAAAAAGCGCTCGATCTGGTCAAAAAAGGGGAAAAACAAAAAGCGCGGGCTGCTCTGGAGACGTTTCTCATCCACTACCCGTTTTCCACCCGGGTCGATGAAGCCCGTGCGGCGCTCGGTCAGTTGAATATCGAGGCGTTCTTCTCCCCCACCCCTTCCCCGGAAAAGATCCGCTACGTGGTGGTCCGGGGGGATGCGCTCATTCGTATTGAACGTAAACTCAACGTGAGCCGGGAGATCCTCATGCGCAGCAACCGGCTGAGCGATCCCCGCCGCCTGCGTGTCGGGCAGGAGCTTTACGTCAGCCCAACGGAGTTCTCCCTCAACATCGATTCCAAGACCCAACGCCTCACGCTCCTCAACCAACACCGCTTTTTTAAGGAGTATCAGGCGCTGGAATGGAACGTCCCGCCGCCCCCCAAGGGGCAGGCTGCCGGGCCGATTTCAACCAAAGTTCAGAACCGGTTTGGCTGGCACGACGGCTCGCGCGTCACCTACGGCCACCCCGATTATGACAAGAGCCTGCGATGGGTCGAGATGGGCAACCGACGCTTCACGCTCTACGCCGTCGGAGGGCCAAAACCTAAGGGTGGCATCGGGTTGAGTGATGCCGATATGGAAGAACTCTCGACTTTATTGAGCAAAAACGTTCCAGTTTCCATTCAGTAGCTTTTCAACCGATGAAGATCCAACCGCTCGAATTTGAAAAACCGATTGTCGAATTGCAAACCAAGCTCGATGAGCTGCGACGGCATTTCAAAGATCAGGATATCAATCTCGAAGCTGAAATCCGGCACATGGAGGAGCGCATCGCCGAGACGCGGCGCGACATCTACCTCAACCTCACGGCGTGGCAGCGGGTACAGATTGCCCGCCATCCGGCCCGCCCGTTCATGCTCGATTACGTCGAACGCGCCTTTGGCGGTTTCCTCGAACTCCATGGCGATCGCATGTTCGGTAATGACCACGCCATGCCGGGCGGTTTCGCCATGCTCGACGGGCAACGGTGCGTTGTCATCGGCCACCAGAAGGGGCGTGATGTGAAGGAGAACATCCTCCACAACTTCGGGAGCGCCCACCCGGAGGGGTATCGCAAGGCATTGCGTTTGATGAAGATGGGCGAGAAGTTTGGCCTACCGATCGTCAGCCTGATCGACACCCCGGGCGCTTACCCGGGCGTCGGTGCGGAGGAACGCCACATCTCCGAAGCGATCGCCGTCAACCTGCGCGAGATGATGGTGCTTGAAACGCCGACCGTCGCCGTCGTGATCGGCGAAGGGGGGTCAGGCGGAGCGCTTGGCATCGGTGTCGCCGACCGCGTTTTAATGCTGGAGAACGCCTACTACTCGATCATCAGCCCGGAAGGGTGCGCGGCCATCCTCTGGAAACACCGTAAACATGCCCCAGAAGCCGCCGAAGCGCTCAAGCTGACTGCTGGCGATCTTGCCAAGCTCGATCTCATTGATGAAGTGATCCCCGAACCGCTCGGCGGCGCTCATCACAACCACGACGCTGCTGCCCGTAACCTGCGCGAAGTGGTCGCCCGCCATCTGAAAGAACTGGCCGAACTCCCCAAAGAGGCGCTTCTTGCCCAACGTTACGAGAAATTCCGCCGCGTTGGGGAATATCTCGAATAGAAAGACCGCTCTTCAACCCGGCGTGTCACCTGCATGGAGGCACGCCGGTCTTCTTTCTTCGGGGGGCTTCGAGCCGCTCTTCCGTACCCGAAGGAAAACTAGGCTATCTTGCTCTTCGCTTTAGGAAAGCTGGAGCGCCATGCTGCAAATCCCAGCCCTGACGCAGCGAGCAGCGGAACCGCCACCATGACCCACTTCATGCCAACCTCCGGTGGACCCAAATGGGCGTCTTGCGGATCGGCGGGGTTGTAGTAAATGGGATGTTGACCGGCAGCGAGAAGCTCATCGAGTTTCTCCTGCTGACGTTCCTTGAATGAAGTGGCGAAGGAGGAGGGGAACTCCCTCTTCACCGTCATCCCTCCGACATCGTAGCGACAGGTGACGACAGGCCGATAAACCCGTGTCTTACGACGGGATGATGAAGCCTGTTCCTCCTTGAGATGGCCACCGGTCACGGTTCCTTCCGACACCTTCCAATCCACCCGCATCAGGTGAATCGCATCGCGCATCCCAAACGCCGCCGCGACCACCATGACGACAGAAAAAAAGAGACAGATTCCTGCCTTGAGGAAGGAACGTGATCCGGAGGGGGCAGATGTTGTCATTGAGAGAAAACCACCCGGAGGGAGAAATCCCCCCCCCGGGTGGCGTTAAGGTTAATGATCGTCAGGCGACGCTGCTCAATCCTCCAGCGCAGCCTGCGCCGCCGCGAGACGGGCGACCGGCACGCGGAAAGGCGAGCAGCTCACATAGGCAAGGCCGAGACGGTGGCAGAACTTGACCGAATCAGGGTCACCGCCGTGTTCACCGCAGATGCCGAGCTTGATGTCCGGGCGGGTCTTGCGGCCCTTGATCGAAGCGATCTCCATCAACTGGCCGACGCCGTTTTGATCAATCGTGGCGAACGGGTTGTTCTTAACGATCTCCAGCTCGGCATAGTGCGGCAGGAAGGAGCCGGAGTCATCGCGGCTCATCCCGAGCGCCGTCTGCGTCAGGTCATTGGTGCCGAAGCTGAAGAACTCAGCGGTTTCGGCGATTTCGTCCGCCGTCAGAGCGCCACGCGGCACCTCGATCATCGTCCCGACGAGGTAGTCGAGCTTGACGCGGTACTGCGCCTGCACCTCTTCGGCGACGCGGCGGATGATGGCGACCTGAAGGTCAAGCTCGCGCTTGAAGCCGACGAGCGGCACCATGACCTCCGGGTTGACGCGGATGCGCTGCTTCTGCACTTCGGCAGCCGCCTCGAAGATGGCGCGGGCCTGCATTTCGGTGATCTCCGGGAAGGAGATCCCGAGGCGGCAACCGCGATGGCCCAGCATCGGGTTCTGCTCGTGGAGTTCGTGGATACGCTTGGAGACGACCTGTGCCGGAATCCCGAGCTTCTCCGCGAGAGCGCTCTGCGCGGCGTGATCGCCGGGCAGGAACTCGTGGAGGGGCGGGTCGAGCAGGCGGATCGTCGCCGGTTTGCCCTTGAGCGCCTTGAAGATGCCAATGAAGTCCTCCTTCTGGAAAGGGAGGAGCTTGGCGATGGCGGCGACGCGATCGTCGGTCTTGTCGGCGATGATCATCTCGCGCACGGCGTCGATGCGGTCACCCTCAAAGAACATGTGTTCAGTACGGGTCAGACCGATGCCGGTGGCTCCGAAGGAGATGGCGTTCTCCACCTGCTCGGGCGTATCGGCGTTGGTGCGGACCTGAAGACGGGTCACTTCGGAGCACCACTTCATCAACTGGACGAAGTTCTTGTAAGTGCCGCTCTTTCTGGCCACAGCGTCGCCATGGAGGAGGCCCTGAATGATTTCCGAAGGAGCGGTGGGAACTTCACCAGCGTAGACTTTCCCGGAGGTGCCGTCGATGGAGAGATAATCCTCCCCTTCGCGGAAGAGCTGGCCGGAGGCGGTCAAGGTGCGGGCGGTGTAGTCGATCTGCAATTCCGCAGCGCCACAGACGCAAACCTTGCCCATCTGGCGAGCCACGAGCGCGGCGTGGGAGGAGACGCCGCCACGTGCGGTCAGAATCCCTTCGGCAGCGATCATGCCACGGAGATCTTCAGGCGAAGTCTCAACGCGGACGAGGAGGACTTTCTCCCCCTTGGCAGCAGCGGCAGCAGCGCGGTCGGCATTGAGGTAGACCTTGCCGGTAGCGGCGCCGGGACCTGCCGGGAGGCCGGTGGCGATGACGGGGCTCTTCTTGAGAACGTCGCGGTTAAAGACCGGGGCGAGCACCTGATCGAGCTGATCAGCAGGGACGCGCTTGATGGCGGTCTTCCAGTCAATGAGCTTCTCGCGCACCATCTCCACGGCGAAGCGGACAGCGGCAACGCCGGTCCGTTTCCCGTTACGGGTCTGGAGCATGAAGACCTTGCCTTCCTGAATGGTGAACTCAAAGTCCTGCACATCCTTGAAGTGGGTTTCGAGCGTCTTGCGGATGCGATCCAGCTCCGTGTACGCCTTAGGAAGATGCTTCTTGAGATCCTTGACCGGCTCAGGGGTGCGGACACCGGCGACGACATCTTCGCCCTGCGCGTTAATGAGAAATTCACCGTAGAATACCTTCTCACCGGTAGCTGGGTCGCGGGTAAAGGCGACGCCGGAGCCGGAGTTCTCCCCGGTGTTACCGAAGACCATCGCCTGCACGTTGACGGCGGTGCCCCATTCGCTCGGGATGTTGTACTTGCGGCGATAGACGATTGCGCGGTCGTTCATCCACGAACCGAACACAGCGCCGACGGCTCCCTTGAGCTGTTCCCACGGATCTTCGGGGAAGTCGCTGCCGGTGCGCTCTTTGACGAGCGTCTTGAAACGGCCGACGAGTTCCTGCAAATCTTCCGTGGTCAACTGCGAGTCGACCAGATCGTGATTGCCGTAGGTTTCGTCCTTGTAGTGTTCGATGACCGATTCAAACGGCTCGTGATCTTCGTCAGGGCGCTTCTGGACGCCGAGAACGACGTCGCCGTACATCTGGATAAAGCGGCGGTAGCAGTCCCACGCGAAGCGGGCGTTCCCGGTCGCCTTGGCGAGCGCGGCGACGGAAGCTTCGTTGAGGCCGAGGTTGAGGATCGTGTCCATCATCCCGGGCATCGAGTCGCGCGCGCCGGAGCGGACGGCGACCAGAAGCGGCATCTTGCTGGTGTCGCCAAAGCGCGTGCCCATGATCTTCTCCATGTTGCGCACGCCGGCTTCCACCTGCCCCTGAAGCTCGGGCGGGTAGCTGCGGTTGTGATCGTAAAAGTAGGTACAGACTTCCGTCGTGATCGTGAAGCCGGGAGGCACCGGGAGATTGATGCGGGTCATCTCCGCAAGGTTGGCCCCCTTGCCGCCGAGGAGCGCCTTCATGGAACCGTTGCCATCGGCCTTGCCGTTGCCCCAACTGTAGACGTATTTCCCCTTTTTGGTCGCAGGAGCGGCGGCCTTCTTCGCGACAGGCGCGGCTTTACGGGCCGGTGCGGCTTTGGCCGGGGCCTTGGGAGCGGATTTTTTAACAGGAGCAGCGGCCTTGACGGCCGTTGCTTTCACGCTCTTGGCGCTCTTGGCAGCCTTCGCGGTTTTCGGAGCCGGCGCGACGGGCGCTTTGGCCGCCGTTTTCTTCGATGATTTGCCGGATGGTTTGGTTTTCTTTGGCATAAACGGTTTTAGTGGTTGGAGTAACCGGCCGCTCTTCTTTCTCTTTTAGGCCGGAGTAAGTTTCTGTGCTTCCGTAGAGACATGAGCTACGGCATTGGAGAAGTCAGTAAACCCGGTGCTCGGGATAATGACGGTGTTGCGCCTTCCATGCGACTCTTCGACAATCCTCAGAAAGCGGCCGCGCTCGTTCTCGCGACATTCAATAATGATATGCTTTCTTTCGATTTGCAGTTGCTGGGAGGCGATGAGGGTGTCCATAGCGGGGGAAGAAGAATGGCAAAGGCCGAAAACCGTGTTGCGCGCCAGCATAGCGATCCATGCCGGAAGCGCAACGGGGAAAGAGCGCAAGCTCCACGACTGCTCAACGTGCCCTCTAACGGTCGGCAAAAAGGGCGAACCGGTCGGGAGGCAGGTATGGAGAAAGAGAGTCGGTAACACGGAGAGCGCGGAACTCTGTCATAGTTGATCACCAGCGTAAACCCTGAAAATCGCGACACTCGCTATCTTGTCATCGCGGGGCGCGGGCGACCGGCGCGCGGCTCATCACTCTGGTGCCGCCCGGTGTTGGAGCGCAGTTTTTCGCGATGAGTAAAGGCCGGGCTCTCCAACCGGCTCGACGGGACGCCGCTGCGCAGTTCCTCAACCAGATCGGCAATGCTCTCAAGGATGCGCGTCGGCTGGTAGACATAGTCAGGGAGATCGGTAATCCGGGTCGAACCGGTCAGGACAAGGTACGCCTGCATCCCGATCTCCACCGCGCCGCGTATGTCGGTCTCCATCGTATCGCCGATCATGACCACCTGTTGCGTTGCGAGGTTGCCGTTGCCAAGGCGCATCGCAGCGCGGGCGAACATGTACGGGTTCGGTTTACCGAGGTAATAGGCTCGCTGGCCGGTGCTCGCTTCGAGGTAAGCCACGGTTGCCCCCGCGCCGGGCCGGGTCGAAGTCGCGGAGACCGGGCACCAGTTATCGGGATTGGTCGCCACGAGTCGCGCCCCTTTTTCAATGAGGGTGTGCGCTTTGTTGAGCTTGTCGGTCGTTGGCGTCCCCTCCCCGACGATCACGTAATCAGGGCGGATGCTATCGTTGGGAATTCCGACCTCTTTGAGCGCGGAGAGAATCCCCCCTTCGCCAATCACAAAGGCGGTGCGCTGCGGATGGATCGACTGAAGGAAGTCGGCGGTGTTCATCGCCGAGGTGTAGAAATGGCGCGGGCCGAGATCATCAATCCCAAGGTGGCGCAGCTTGACGACGAGATCTTCCGGCGTCGGAGCGGAGTTATTGGTGAGGAAGAGGAACGGGATCTCCTTCTCGCGAAAGAGGGCGATGAGTTCGACCGCCCCGGCGATGAGGTTGTCCTCCCGATAAATCACCCCGTCCATATCCAGAATGTAACCTTTTGCTGACATAAATTTTCTCCATTGAATCACTGTTTCGGTCCCGGGGAGGAGAACTTTCTCGCCGCACCGGCAAAGCAAGGCGAATGCCAACCGGTTTTACCCCACGGCGACCCAAGATAATCCCCCGGTTTCCTGCCGCTTTTTCACCACCCGCTGGACAAAAAACGACACGATTCAAACGCCCGCCGTCCCCTCCTCAAACGTAGGATAACTATAAAACCATGGCTACCAAAGTTCACACCTCCCCGCGCACCGGCAATTCCACCACGACCTCCACCCCGCTTCACCCGACCCACCACGATCTTTCCGAACGGGCCAGACGCCGGGTGATCGACCTGCTCAATCAGGAGTTGGCCGATCTCTTTGACCTCGCCTCACAGGTCAAGCAGGCGCACTGGAATGTCAAAGGCCCGCAATTCATGGCGCTCCATCAACTCTTTGATAAAGTCCACCATGAAGTGAGTGAGGCGATCGACGAAGTGGCCGAACGCGCCGTGCAACTCGGCGGGACCGCTATGGGAACCGCGCGCCTCGCCGCCGAGCACTCCCGGCTTGAAGAATACCCGCACACGATCACCGAGGGACACGATCATGTCGAAGCGGTCTCTGCCGCCATCGCCCATTGCGCCAAAAGTGTGCGCAGCGCGATTGAGTCGTGCGAAGATTGTGGTGACGCCGGAAGCGCCGATCTCTTTACCGAGGTCTCACGCGAACTCGACAAGATGCTCTGGATGGTCGAAGCGCACAATCAGCGGAGTTAAGGAAACCACTCTAAAGCCCGATCCACTGGACGATCCGCATCGTCCCCCAGCCGAGGAGACCGGCGATCGGCAGCGTCAAGACCCACGCCCAAAGGATGCGGTGGACGACGCCCCAGCTTACGGCACTCAGGCGTTTGGTCGCCCCGACCCCCATGATCGAGGTGGTGATCACGTGCGTGGTGGAGACCGGAATGCCAAAATGCGTCGCGGTCTGGATGATAATACCTGCGGTCGTCTCCGCTGCGAAACCGTGAACCGGCTGGAGGCGGACCATTTTGTGGCCCATCGTCCGGATAATGCGCCAGCCACCCGCAGCCGTCCCGGCTGCCATGGTGATGGCGCAAATAATCACCACCCACGGCTCGACCACGAACTCAGGGGTGTAAAGAAAGCCTAACCCTTCAGGAAGGTCATCAAAGGCACCGGAACTCGTCCCGGTAAAGAGCGCGAGGGCGATGATTCCCATCGTCTTCTGCGCATCGTTGGAACCGTGGCTCAAGCCCATCCACGCCGCGCTCACAAGCTGGAGCTTGCCAAAAACGCGCTGGACAATAAACGGACGCACCTTGCGCAGAAACGCCATGAGCGCAAGCATCAGCGTCGCCCCCATCAGGAGGCCGAGGATCGGCGAGGAGATCATCGGGATCACGATCTTGGGCCAGAGCCCTTCCGCCGTCTGTTTGATCGGGTCGATAAACGACCAGTGGAGGACGCTCCAATTCCCGTCGGCGGAGGCGAGCGCCGCCCCACACAAGCCGCCGATGAGCGCATGGCTCGAACTTGAGGGAAGGCCAAACCACCAAGTGATCAGGTTCCAGATGATCGCTCCGAGCAGGGCGGAGAGCACGGTCGTCATCGTGATCGAAGTTTTATCAACAATCCCCTGACCAATCGTTGCGGCAACCGCCGTGCCGATGAAGGCACCGAGGAGGTTGAAGAACGCGGCGAGCATGATCGCCTGTCGCGGGCTTAAAACCTTCGTCGAAACCACCGTGGCGATCGCGTTGGCGCAATCGTGAAAGCCGTTGATGTACTCAAAGGCGAGCGCCAGAAAGAGAACCAGCAGGAAAAGCGTCATGAGTACTTGAGCACGACCTCAAAAACGACATTCCCGGCATCGCGACACCGGTCGATCGCCTTCTCCAGCAGTTCGTAGATATCCTTGAGGAAGATAACATCCTTGGCTTCTGCCGTCCCTTGAAAGACATCGCGCAGCAGGGCGATCAGAAGAGCGTCGGCGTCACCTTCGATCGATTGAAGGACCGCGTAATCATCAGAAATCTCCTCCACGTGCGGGTTGGTCCGCAGCGAATGGACCATCGCGACCACTTTCCCGAGCGCTTGTTCGAGCATGGCGAACTGGCGGGTAATCTCCTCGACGTGAGTCGTCATCGGGCAGATGAGGAGGCGTTCCCCGATCTTCTCGACGTTTTTAGGGATGCGGGAGAGGGCATTGGAGAGCGCCTCGATATCCTCACGCTCCAACGGAGTGACGAACGTCTTGCAAAGCTCGGTCGTGATCTCCTGAGTGATCCGCTTGTGCTTGCGGCGGCTCTGGGTGAGTTGTTCCTTGGCTTCTGCAAAAGCGCGTTCCTGCCCGATGAGCGGGAGAGCGGCTCCAAGAATGGAGGCGCTGCGCCGCGCTTCATCAGCGCTGGATTCCAGAAGGTTATAAAATTTATCGTCCCGGCCAAAAAGCCGCTTGAGGCGCGTTAAAAGAGTCATCGCTCTGCTGCTCATACGTAGCCGGAGAAAAAGTGTAAACTCCAAATGTCACCTAATTGTCACATTCTGGCCTCCGCCGTAGGTGCCGCACCGCTCTTGTCGCCCCGCTTCCGGGCGTGAAAAAAGCCGGGGCCACCCTCGTTGAAGGGCAACCCCGGCTTTGAAAAATTCCCTCTATTTCAAGGGAAAGGTGAGCTTAGTAACGGCCACCGCGGTCACGGCCACCGCCGCGATCACCACGGTCCCGATCACGGCCACCGCCGTAACCCCCACCGTAGCCACCGCCGCCGCCGCCACCACCACCATAACCCCCGCCACCGCCGCCACCGCGACGTTCGAAGGAACGGCCACCGCCGCCGCCACCGCCGCCACTGCGTTCTTCACGGGGGCGAGCAATGTTCACTGTCAAAGGACGACCATCAAGGGCTTTGCCATGGAACTGTTCAATGGCGCTCTGGGCTTCATCTTCCGTGCCCATCGTGACGAAGGCAAATCCACGGCTTTTGCCCGTGAATTTGTCCTGCACCAACAGCACATCACTGACGGTGCCTGCCTGACCGAAGAGGTCCTGCAAATCGGGTTCCGTTACGTTAAAGGGAAGGTTCCCAACGTAAAGTTTATTATTTGACATACTAATAGCTGCCTAGCACTGCGGTGGACGGTCCCCGGTCATCGGTCTCAAGTCGCTACTGATCCTGGCTCAATCGCAAACTCCCCTGCCCTAACATTGCTGACGAGACCGGAGATTACTCTTTCCCGCCGCTTTGAAAAGCAAAACCAACTAGGGTTTCCCATTAAAAAAAGCCTAAAGGAAACACTGATGCCACCCGCGAGAACTATCGGGCCTGCTCCCTCATGGCGACTCGCAGAATGCAGAGCGGAACGGCGGCTGTAATCAGCATCACTAATGCTACAAACCACCCGGGAATCACGCGGGCGCGATCCCGTGCGACAGCAGCTAACCCATCGGCGACGACCTTGGTCGGGCAGACGCGGAACGCCTCTGGCGAAGGCATCCGCTCCTCCCCCTCCCGTTCGGCGACGGAGCTAAAGGGAGTCGGCGAGGGGCCGGGGCAGAGGACCGTCACGCGGACATTGGTGCGGCGCAATTCCGCACGAAGCGCTTCGGAGAGGCTGATCACGTAAGCCTTGGTGGCCGCATAGACCGCCATCTTCGGCATCGGGATCATCCCGGCGATGGAGGCGACATTGAGGATTGCCGCCTCAGGGTGAACCCGTAAGGTCGGGATCAAAGCATAGGTAAGCCGGGTGAGCGCGGCGATGTTCACCTCCAGCATCCGGCGAATCCGCTCCCAGTCGCTCCGGGCAAAGAGGCCGTAATCGCCCAGCCCGGCGTTATTGATGAGGAGATTGATCGGGAAACGTTCGCGGTGGAGCCAGTCGATAAGCGCGTTGACCTCTTCAGGCAGGGAGAGATCGACCTGCCGGGTATGGATGATGAGCCCGGGGCGTTGCAATTCGTCCCGGAGGGCTTCCAGACGGTCATGGCGACGGGCAACCAGAATAAGCACCGATGCCTGTGGCGCAAGTTGGCGGGCAAATTCCTCCCCCAAACCGGAGGAAGCGCCGGTGATCAGGGCGGTACACTGGTCAAAAAATTCCATAAGTGGCCCCTTTTTAATCGTCTCTTTTACGAAAGTCAGGAAAACTTTGACGCGTGATGGAAATCATCGTTCGCCAACTCTCTGAACAACCCCCTTTTACGACGAAAGACGGCTCGACAATTCGTTCCCTGCTCGATCTTTCCAACGCCCCGGTGCAGAATCAGAGCCTCGCCGAAGCTCACCTCCCGCAAGGAGCGGCGACCGAGCGCCATTACCACCGTCTCTCTGAAGAGTTTTACTACATCGTTGAAGGGAAGGGCGAGATGACCCTCGGCGAGCAGACGCGCACCGTCGGCCCCGGGGATGCGATTCTCATCCCCCCCGGCACTTGGCACACGCTGCGCGCCATCGACGGTGAAGTCCGGCTGCTTTGTTGTTGCGCCCCGCCGTATTCGCACGACGATACTTACTTTGAGTAATGCCTGATCGTCCCGCCAAAACCACACCCACGCTCCGCTCGCCCCACGCGGCCGGGCTGGAGCGTTATCTCGCTGATCTTGCAGCGATTGCCCCCCTTTCGCCAGAGGAAGAGGAGGCGCTCCTTGCTACAGCAGCAGAAGGGTGTGCCGCGGCGCGGGAGAGGATCGTCCTCGCCCATCTGCCACAGGTGGTGCGCATTGCCTATCGTTACGGCGGGTACGGATTGCCGCTGGCTGATCTCATTTCCGAAGGCAACATCGGGCTTTTACGTGCGGCAGAGCTTTTCGACCCGACCCACGGTGTCCCGTTCACGGCCTACGCCAGCGTCTGGATCAAACAACGGATGCACCGGGCGATCACCGCGCAGGCCCGGGTCGTCCGCATCCCCGTCTGGCGCTCGCAACGGCTGCGCAAGCTCGACCGGCTCCATGCCGACCTCGACGCGGAACTCGGGCGCGATACCGATCTTGCCGAACTGGCCGAGCGGATCGGCATCCCGCAGGACGACCTGACGCGGATGAGCCAAGAGGCGTTACAGATTGATTCACTCGATGACCCAGCCACCCCCTCCCCTACCGCCGCGATGCGCGAGGGGGCGACACCGGCCGACCGGCTCCTTCAGCAGGAACGCGATTCCGAGATCGCCGCCTGCCTGCAAGGGTTGGATGAAACGGAATTTCAGATTTTGACCCGGCGTTTCGGGTTGATCCCCGGCCAGCCGCCGCAATCTTACCGGGCAATGAGTGGTGATTTTGGCAAAAGTCGGGAGTGGATTCGCAAGATCGGCGAAGGGGCACTTCAGAAACTGCGCGCTTCCTTCCAGAGCGCAGGCGACCTCCCCCAACTCCTGCGTGAAGCACGCCAACAACGCTTTTACAGCCGGATCAAACGGCTCGCGCGTCATAAAAATTTGAGCATCGCGCCCGATTCGTTGTCACTTCTACCGATGGTGCTAACCCATTATATGGAAAAAGTTCATCTACCTTTATGCTTCTAGCCTTATTACTCTTTGGTTTCACGATGGCGCTCTCGCTCTTTGCGTCGGCGCGTGTCAAATCGACCTACCTTAAATACAGCAATCTTCCGGCAGCCTCCGGGGAGACCGGGGCGGAAGTCGCCGCGCAGATCCTCGATCGCGCGGGGATTCACGATGTCGAGATTCTGGAACTCGACGAAATGCTTGGGGATCACTACGACCCGATCAACAAGCGCCTCGTCCTCTCGTCCCAGAACTACCACGGCAACTCGTGTGCGGCCCTCGGCGTCGCGGCCCACGAGTGCGGCCACGCGATCCAGCACAAGATCGCCTACGCCCCGCTCAAGTGGCGCATGGCGGCGGTCGGGGCGACGACTTACGCCAATCAGGTGGTGATGTGGCTGCCGATTATCGGTATCTTTACTGGGCTCATCCAGCCGTACACCGGCGCGATCCTGATGTCTGCAGCGTGGGGTGTGATCATGATCTTTAACCTCATCACCCTCCCGGTTGAGTTCGACGCCTCCCGCCGGGCCAAGCAGATCCTCGGCGGAATGGGCCACGTCGCCACCCCGGATCAGATGGGAGCCGTGCGCAAGGTGCTCGACGCCGCCGCATGGACCTACGTCGCCGCCTTCATCACCTCACTCGCCTATCTGCTCTGGCACTTGCTGCCACTCCTCCTCGGCCGCCGGGACGATTAAAGCTTAAACGAACGCCCGGAGCGTTCATGATAACAAAGAGGCTGTCTGCCGATTCGGTGGGCAGCCTTTTTTTTCGCCCTTAGATCCGGTGCGCTCCATGGCAGCGGATCTCCAAAGGATACGCTGATTAAATGAAGCCCGATGGAAGCGCAGGCAGTTTCAATGGATTTTTGAGACTCTTTTCCGCAACCTCTCCCAAGAGAGGTAAGAACAAAGAGGCTCGAAAAGACGCGAAAATGACCAGATGGCGGCGGAGCTTGCTTTATTCAGTGTTTCCCAAAGGATGGGTTCATCCGGCCAATCGATTTTCCATAGGGTTTGCTCCATGCGCACCAGCCGCTCCGAAACAGTAAAGCGCAGGCGGTCGTAGATCACTGGAAAACGGTTTCATCATTCAAGAATTCGGACGGACACCACGCGGGCATGATCGCAGCACCATGTTTCATGAACGATCAGACGCAAGGCTCGTGTCCGCACAACTGCGGCCAAATCATGCGTCCATCGCCGTTGCCAGCAGAGCGGTTCGTGCAAAAGCGTCCGCCATGCGCCGGAGTCGTCCAGACATTCCAGAGAAAAGTCTTTCACCATTTCCGGCTGCCCCGTGCCCCAGATCATTTTTGACGCAATGGCGTCGCACATGCTCAGCGTTAGCCGACGATGCAGGCCCGAGTCGAATACCAGTTCCATTCGGCGGATGGATTGTGTTTCCAGCCATTGGAATTCCAGCCATGCGGGAAGCCCTTTCGCCGGATCGCTCATCCAGCGGTGCGTCCCCACAAGTGCGCGGGATTCCGGTACTCCACTCGAATGAATCACGCAACGATTCTGGCCGGAAATGACATTGCTCGCCGCCCCGCCCACCTGCTCGCTGGATGCGCAAATGCGTGCGATGGCCGCCAGATTATCCGCCTGTAAATCCGTCACGCCGATCACGTAGGCATCCTGTCGAACCAAGCGTTGACGCAACTCCACAAGCCGCGATTTCTCCTCTGCAAAAACTGCCGGAGAGACCTTTGCCTGCGTCGCCAACGCCGCGGCAAGCCCCACGCCTTCGCCTGTCACGGCACAAGTCGCCATCACCCGCGTCGAGGAAAATGCGACATGCGAGGCGGAGATGTTACGCCCGGCAAACATCAGGTTTTCCACATTGCGCGACACGCAACAGCGCAGCGGAATATCGTAAAGATACGGCATGGCATGATGCTGGCAAGGCTGCACACCCTTCGCATCAAAGCCTTCCGGCGGCTGCAATTCCATCGACCAGCCACCATAGGAAATCGCGTCGGGAAATTCCCTTGATGCTATCAGATCATTTTCCGTCAGCACGTGATTTCCGACAAAGCGGCGGCTTTCGCGTTTTCCGGGAATCGCGCCGAACCATTCCAGCGCCCAGTTTTCCGCGCCATGATCGCCGCCATTTTTGATGAAATCCCAGATACCGAGCAGAATCGCCAGCAACTCCTGCCGGATGATTTCATTGTCGCGGATCGTATCCAGATGTCCGCCCCACGAGAGCCACCAGAATCCATGTTCCCAACCGGGATTGTCCGCCGGGCCGACGCATTCCCGATTCACGAAATCCGCGGCCGTAAACTTTCTCGCCCAGGGCGGCGGGATAAAACGCATGGGCTTGTCATGTTTGCGTGCCATGAACAGCAGCGACGAGCCGAGAGTCTTGTCATCCGCTTTCTCCGGCGCGATGGATTCCCCAAAAAGGGAGCGCGCCTCGCGTCCGTGCACAAACTCGGCTCCCGCCGCAACTCCAAGCCCGCCGTCTCCGGTGCAATCCACAAACACTTTTGCGAAAATCTCGAACGCCTCCTCCGTCAAACCGCGTAGCGCGGCGGCTGAGGAAATCCGCCCGTTCGCGACATCTGCAGAAACGACTCGCGTGTTTAGGAGCAAAACCAACGAAGATTCAGCGAGACACTTTTCATAAAGAATCAGGTCGAACATCGACGCCGAACGCTGCGAATTGCGAAAGGCGTTTTCGAGCCGAATCTCTTCAATGATACCGCTCTCCCGAGCTTCCAGTTCCAGCGGCAGATGCGGGCGATTCCAGTCCGCGCCGATAATGTGCATCCGGATTTCGCTCGAAGCATTTCCGCCGAGCACTGGACGATCCTGACACAGCACGACCGTCGCGCCCGCGCGTGCTGCGGAAATCGCGCAACACACCCCCGCCATTCCGCCGCCCGCGACGAGGATGTCGCATGAGATTCTCTTACTCTGCATCTTCAAAACGTTTCTTGAGCAAATACTTTTCGCGGAGTTCAGATACCTTGTAGGAAAACTCCAGCCAGTCCTTCTGCTCCGGCTTGATTCTATCGAGACTAGCCATCGTCCATTCGTCCGGCAAACCCGCCGTTTCTCCGATGTTTGTGTATTCTTCGATCACCGGCTTCAACGTCTGCTTGTAAAATTCCACATCGCCGATCTTCTCATCGCTCCAGAATTTTTCCGCTTCCTTGGCTCTCGCAAGGAAGTGGAACCACGCATAACGAGCCAGACGTCCTTCGATTGCAAGACGCTGCTCCGCCGTCGGTTTCTGGAAACGTAGCAGGCCAAACTGCCCCGTCTCATGCACTCTGCCGCCCCATGTCACGCCGCCCGCCTTGCCAAACGGCATCCAGCGAATCACGGAGAAACGCCACGTGTCATTTTCCCACGGCAGATTTTCATAAATGCTTTCCCATGGAATGAAAATGGAGAGGCCAAATCCTGCCTTCGACGGCTTTGCTTCAATCTGCACATGATTCTTCAGCGAACGATAATCCCGATGCGGGCTTCCCCAATCATAGAACGTCGCCGTGTTTTTCACCGTATGAATGAACATTTGGTAGTAAGGAACTTCATGCAATCCGGGCGCAAAAAACACTTCAAAGGATTCCATCATTGCGGGTGAAGTGGGGTCCACGGAAGCATCTAGCAATTCACGAATGAGTGGTTCCTGCGCCTCGATATAGATGCCCACGCCTCGCTCGTCATACGCCGCACGAAAGGCGGTTTCACGCCCAAGTGCGCTTTCCTCTTTCGTTACACCACGTTCTGCCGTTGCGTCCAGAATCAGTTGTTCCGCCGCCTTTTTGTCATAAGGCTCAAATCGCGCTTCTCGCTTATTCTGCAACAACCCGGAGTATTGCCAGGCGGCCACGCCGTCGGGCAATTCCTCTACATAGGGGACCTCGTAGGTTCTTTCTCTGGCGTGAGTGCTGCCGAAAGAAACCAGCACCATGGTTAAAAGAAGAATATTTTTCACTCGTTGGATGCCTTCCGGATTTTGAGGATGTATTCGATCATTTCCTGTCGTACTGCATTGAGGTCGGCAGTGTGTGCATCGAGCAACTCCAGCCACATCAGCGATTTCTTCGCTTCTCGCCGCGCCGTGGCGTTGCCGCTTTCCATAGCCTTCTGCGCTTCCTGTTTCAACAAGGTCGCATAGCGTACGTCGTCGATGCCTTCGCGGAAACCTTCCCACGCAATCGTATCAATCACACTCTCCGCCGTGGGATACACCATGCAGAAGCCGCGGTAATCCTCATTGATAAAGTCGTTCCAGACGTTTTGTTTAGATCGCTCGCCGTTCGTCGGTTGCAGTTGATTGAGATATTTGTAGTTAAACGAGCCGTCGTAGTTTTCCTTATACCGCGCCAACCCTTCCCAGCGGCGGAACAGATCAGGGTTTTCCGGCCCGGTGTGCGGCCCCGCATAGCTAGTGATTTTCGCGCCGACTGCGTGCCAAAGTGCGGCTTTTTCCTTCTGCGGCCAGCCTCCGTGATTAGCGTAGTCAATGGCGTAGCCCGCAAGGTTGAAATGAGACCCTTCTGCCGTGGTCATCCAGATTTTCATGTTTTGTTCCTGCGTGTATTCCGTTAGCCCGCGAAATGTCTTCACCCGCGCTTCAGTCGCCTCGTCCCAAGTGGAGAGATAGATATCGTCGTGACCAACTTCCTCCTTTACGGTTTTAACGAAGTCGTCAATGCGTTCTCGAAAACGTTCTTCCATGTCTTCACGTTGATCATCGCCGGGACTGGGGAACACCCATCCCGCAGCAAGCAGCGGCTTCATGGGAACTACCACTTCCTTCATCAAGCGCAGTTCCGCTCGAATCTCATTTCGTGCCTCATCCCGATCCTTCCGGTTGTTAATATCAGCCAGAGACTGAATATTACGGACATTATGCTCCAGTAGATTGCGGTAGATTGCCTTCTGATGCGCCTTCGCTTTCTCCGGATCGCGCTCCAGCCTGCGGGAGATATCGAGAACATCCGTTGCATAAATAGTCACGAGATATTCATTCTCCAGATTGTAATACGTCATCGGCGTCGGCAGCTTGAACGGCAGCACCCGCACTCGAAGTCCCAGATTTCCGGCCGGGTTTCCGTCGGCGGTAAATTCCAGCTTCCCGGTATAGACACCCGCTTGGGCGTCGTCCGGCACTTTGAGAGTGACCCAAAACTGTCGGTTCTCGCCCTTGGGAATGGCCACGGGCAACAGCTTCGGCGCGTCGGACACGGGTTCCTCAAGGTAGTTGAAAAACTCCGTCGCTGCGTCTTTTGGGTAGCTCACCCAGCGATATTCATTCCCTACGCGCAGGTAGTTCTCCTGCTTCTCACGATCGACTTTTACCAACGTCTCATCGTGGAGCAGCAATTCCGGCACGAACTCACGCCGCGTCGGATCGGCGAAATAGCTAAACCACGCGGTTCCCGCTTGGTACCACCCTTTCACAATGCGGACGTCGATCGCATCTGCTGAAATCGTCGTGCCCTTCGCGCTCTTCAACGCCTCCGCCTTCACTTCAAATTTTTCGATGCCCGATTTCGCCTCTACCAGAAACGACGCGGGTTCAAATTCCCCCGGCGTGGCGGTTATTTGCAGGGGCGTGTCGCGCCTCGCCTGCGGTGAGATTTTGTCCGGCAGATGCCGGACGGAACTGATCGCCGGGATTTCGTAAACATGAATATTTCCCTGCACGTGCGCCAATGTACCGAGGCCGACTAGGGCGTTGAGAAAGATGAATGATTTTATCATTGGTGATCTGAGGATTCGGGGGACAGTCTCCCATAGAGGCACGGAGACGCAGAGAGGCTTCATTGTTCCCTCCAGCTCTGCGGGAGTTTCACTATTAAAACAAAACGATTTTCTTGATTCTTACCTTGAGGGATTCGACGGGTTGCATTTCCGTGCCGACGATCGTTTTGCGGGGCAGAGTGAGTTGAATTCCGGTGATGGAATTATTGATTTCCCGAATCCAGTCGTAATACGGGTAATGCAAAAAATTCCATCCGTCAAAATTCAGCATCTGGTTTCCCGACCAGTTCATATTCAGATTGCCATTGGTCGCCCACGGGCCCCACGGTTGGGTTTTCTCGATATTGATTTCGCCCCAGCTTCCGTTGCCTTTAATCCAAATGCCCGCATTTTTCGCATCGGTCTCTACGGGAGTCTTCAGCCGGAGCGTGATGTATTCATGCTCCATTTCCCACCGTTCGCCTTCGGGAATCAATTCCACTTCCAGGCATTGCCCCATCTCAGGGTCTTCCACTTCGCGGACTTCAAACTTGCCCTGACGGCGATGCGGAAGACTTGGCGGATATCCACGGCTGATCGCCTCGGGCTTCGGGTCGTAAAATGCTTCCACGACTTCGAGGGAGTCCAGCGGTATCTCCGCCAGCACTTTCTCCGGCATGGGATCATCTGGGAACGCGGAGACTCCCGCCGTGATAGACGTTAGGCGGTCGCTGGAGACCAGATATTGCACCGCCGTCCCTGCTTTCAATTCCAGAGCTTCTCCGCTCAGCCTCTTTTCACGTCCCCAAAGGTCGATGCTCCGGCGTTCCCCGCCATTTCCGAACTCCAGCTTCATCTCACGCGTGCCGCGCGGCGTCCAGAAGGCGTAGATCCATTCGGCGTCGCGCTGGAATTCCTGTGCGTAAAGAACTGTGGAACCGGTTGGAACGAAGCGGACAAACTTCGCATGGTCCAGCACCTGCGTGAGCGTCGCGACGGCAGCATAGGATGGCTTCGGAGCCAGTTCCGGCCAGCGCCCGGTCAAACCGCCATTGCCCCAGATGGAATAGTAGTAACCATTGCCCGCATCATTGAGCCCCCCGATACTAATGGTCTCAAACCCATAGGCGAGTGCCAGCAGCCCGTCGCGCACTTTCCATTCCGCCTGTGTGCGGTGGCCGAGCTTTTCCGTCATGCGGCCAATCCACTCCGTGCAGGCCATCACCGGCACATCCCCATAGCCCATCTTTCGGGCAAGTTCCCGCAGGAACCACGCGGAATGAACCGCGCCTAGCCGGGGATTCTCCGGCACGATGGTCTGTCCGAGATCCTCGACGGCGACGGAATCAATGTATTCCCTTGGAAATTTCTGGCGGAAAAGTTCGCCAACGATTCCGAGACTGTTGCCATCGTTTCCGTATTGAATTTTCAGGTTGGGGAATTTTTCGCGCACCATTTTGGCCATGGCGGTGAGATATTCGATGCGCTTGGGCCACCATTTTTCCCATTCCTCCTGTGCCTTGAGTTCAGTGACGGCAGCCGTTTCACCCTCCCTGCGCAGGAGTGCTTCGGGAGAGTTTTCATCTACAATGCTCGCGAAGTTCCGCGCAGGTTCGCCCCAAATTTCACTAGGGAACGGAGCACCACGGGGGCGACTTTCGTGAAAGACTAGCATGTGGTCGATATGCGGCCAAAGTTCCAGATGCCCCCGAATGCTCGCTTCATGCATGGCTAGGGCCTCCTCCAGCGTCAGCTTGCCATCTGTGAAATCCCGCAAAGCGACCAGACCTCCCGGAAGTCCGGGGAATTTCCCATGGTTCCAGTTGACCGTGGGGTTGGTAAAACCGTATTTGGAAGTGAGGCTCTCCGGCTCATCGGGCCGCAATTCCGCACGGCGCATTCCAAGTCGCTGCAGGAGCGGGCCGAATTCCTCCGGTTTCAGCGGGCTGGCATGGTCGCTCGCAAACCACCAGCCATAAAACGGCGACTCGTAGCCCGCCTTTCGCGTGTCTGGTGGAAGCATCGCATACGCGCTTTGTTTGTCCACCAATTCGCTGCCGTCAGGTGCCAGCAACCGCGCTTGTATCGCAAACCAGCCAATCTCTTTCTTCAACGCAAGTTTCGCCTCGCCGCTCGCTCCGGCCTCCAGTTTCAATACTTGCGTAGAGGCATCTACGATGCGCCCTTCCACGTCGGCCACCTTCCACTCCACGCGATAGTTCCCCGCCTTCTCCGCCCAAACTTCCGCGAGAAATTCCGCCTTCTCCGTTTCGTAAAATGCTTTGATGACCGGATTAGAGCGCACGCGCATTTCCGCCGGACTTGCCTCCAGTTGAATGCCAAATACCGTCACCCCGCTGGTCGCGGGTGGCGCAAAGGGATAAACATCATGTTCCGCCATCTTCGGGTTTGTCGGCCTCCATTGACGATGGAGAACCTCCTGCGACGGTGGAAATGCCCGCGAGGCTTCCACATTTTTCAGCGGGTCGAGTAATTCCACATCCAGATATCGGTGCGTCCTCATTTCGGCAACGCGTTTTTGATCGTCGTAAAGAATGTCCTCAATCAGGCCATTATAAATCGGCACGCGCACCAGCCACAGCGGGCTCTCCTTACGGGCTTCCAGCGTTCCGTAGCTTACTGTACCCACGCGGCGGGCGTCGGCACTTTCAATGCTCGGCTCCTCCACCAGCGTATCGGACATCGCGGTTCCCCGATCGTTGCCATAGCGAGTCACACGGAAGGTGAATGTGTTCGTTTTCTCCGAATCCTCCTCCCTTGCCAGAAGCACCCACGCATGGGAATAGGCATCCAGCGGCACGGAGAACATCCGCTGCTCGGGAAAGCCTTGGGCGGCATGGCGTCGCCAGAAGAAATTTCGCAGATCGTCATTCCTCCACTGCGAAAAGGTTCCCAACTCCCCCACGCTGATGCCAGTGCGCTCCCCGTCCGCCAGTTCCCGGAAGCTTTTGGGCAGATCGGCATCCTTGGCGAAATGCAGTTTCGCCCGCGCCATGACGCCCGCGCGGGCATATTTCTCCACGGGCAAGACCCGCGATTCCGGCACGGATTCAAACCGTAATTCCTCCAGCACCGCTCTCGAAGGCAGGACAAGCCGGCAACTAATCGGCATTCCCAGTGGAAGCACATGCATGAACTGGTCTTCGACCCACACCTCTACCTCATCGCCCACGGGTCGCATTTCCAGCTTGAAGGAATGCTCCGCCGCATTTGGCAAGGCTGCCCATTGTGCTTCGCGCTTTTTCCACTCTTCCACCCGATAATAATCCGCTCTGGGGCGGAAATGCCACTGTCCCCAACCTGCAAGCCCGCCTTGCCAGCCGATGGAAAGAACAGCGTCGGGGTAAGTCTTGCCGTCGATTTTGTATTCCAACGAACGCAATGCCAGCGTTGCCGTTTGCCCCTCCGTATCTTTCACTTCAATGCGGATTAAACCCTCGTTTCCCCCCTTGCCGACGCGACCGCGAAACACCAGCACGGGCTGTTCCTCGGGGATGTCTCCCGTCACCGTCATTGGCTTATCTCCGCTGGCGAGCAATCCCCTAGCGGTTGTTTCGGACTCCCCGGTCACGATAAAATCCGTTGGCAGCACGGAGGCGTTGACGCAAAGCAAGGTTGAGAAGGTGAAGAGAAGGAAGTATTTCATCTTTGCGATTGGTGACTAGTGATTTTGGCGCATGGGAATATCTCCCGCAGGGATGCGGATACGGGAGAACTCGTGCCCTGCATTTCCCTATTTTCTCCGACAGCGGGTAAGGAAGAAAGCTCCCGCAAGCAGCACGAGCGAGGTGCTTCCGGGTTCAGGGATAGCCTGCATCTCCAGCCAAACCCGGTTGGCGCCGTAGTTGATCTCGAAGGTATAGTTACCATCCAGCGTGAAGGTTGAATCCAACACCGCCATGCCGTTGATGGTTGCAAACTCTCCGGTTATGAGTCCGCCCGCTGTCGTGAGCAGGTTGATTTCATCCAAGAGCGTTGGCATGTAGGCGAGCGTGAGTTTGAGATCGCCATCCAGCGTCACGATATTTTCATCCGGAGTGATATTTGTAATGGACACTGCGGAGCCGGAACCTTCGGTGAGCGTCACGTCAAATGTGGCTCCCGCACTCAGCGTGAGTTTTCCGGTGATGTCGAGCGCGTCCGCCCCGCCGCCGTAACTGCCATCCAGCGTGCCGCCGGACCAGACGTTGACTTGCGTGTATCGGTCACCGAGGACAGAATTTCCTGCACCATACTGGATGCCGCCGCCGATTTTGCCGCTTCCCGCAAGCGTCGCGCCGCGGCGCACCTGAGCCACCCCCACATCCTTGACGGAGCCATTCACCTCCAATACCCCCTGCTGCACATCCAATGCGCCGCCAATCGTATCCGCACTTCCGTTGAACACTACCGCACCAGAGCCGGTTTTTACAAAATTCAGATTGCTATAACTTCCAGCACTGATTCCCACATTGCTGGAAATAATTAGCGTGTTTGCGGAATACTGGTGAATGAATACGCTGGTCGCATTCGAGTGAATATTATTGACGTTGATCTCATACTCGCCCGCTCCTTCTTCCATTAGGATTGCGCTGGTGTTCAGGTTGTAAGCACCCGACATCTCCCCGCCTGAGTTGATTGTCACCGTTCTTGCGAAAACATTGCCTGCGAAGGCGATGCTCCCTGTATGATAGTTCGTCGCGGCGTTACCCGTCGCGACAGGCAAAGCGGTTGTGCCAACGAGGCGTGTGACACGCCCCGTAACGGCATCCCGCGTTGCAAATCCGGTTTTGATGGCGTCGGTGACGGTAACAAGCTGGGAAGAGCCATTGGTAAACTCCGTGCTAGCCACCGCATCAAGTTGTAACGCGCTTCCCGTGGAGGAAAGGTCTACATTCAAAGTCGGATGGCCAATGAAGCCAACGAAATATTTATTAAAGTTTGTAAATTGCAGCGTGGTTCCCGCTCCTCCGTTAGAATCCACTACGATGCGGTTGGCTCCGCTGACGGGGTTGAGATACAAGGTTCTGCCGATATTCACGGTGGTAGCTTCCGCTCCGGCGGCACCAATAACCTTGAAGGTGCCGCCCTGATTTGAGTCGATGATTTCAGAAGGCGTTGAAAAATAAAGCGTCCCGAAACCAAAGTCTCCCGTCCCAGCCGCCAGCGAACCGCCGGAACTAGCGTCGAGCACCAGTTCCCCCTGACGCAACAGTATGCGGCCCGTAAAGGTGTTGGCCCCAGCCAGCGTAAGCGTGCCGAGTCCATGCTTATCAAGCCCTCTGTTGACGGGCACGCCTGGTGCATCCTGACCAATCGCTCCCTCGATGCGAAGCTCGCCGGAGTTGGCGTGAATCTGGCTCAAATTGTTATTTAACGTGATCGCATTTCGGATGATCTGGAGCTTGCCGCTGTTATTGGCAGTACCGCTTCCAGTGAGCGCAAACCCGCCTCCTTCGAGGACAAATCGCTCAGCCCCTGGCGCGAAGATAATGCTATTGAGGCTAGTTACAGCATTTGGACTATTGTTGTTAGTGACGGTGGGGGCATCCGCCGAGCCACCCGTAAAAGTTATCGTCGAGCCGGTCACTGCCGGTGCGGTAGTCCAGTTGGTGCTACCATTCCAACTCGTACTGTCGCCGCCGCCTGTCCATGTTTGTGCATTTGCCGAAGCCAAAACCGCAGCAATTCCCGCCGTAAAAGTAATGTAGCGTATGATGTTGATTTGTATTTTCATGATTTCCGCATGTTGTTGGTGGTTGCAATCGAGAAGGAAAGGATGGCTCAGGCGTTCCACCCTTTATTCCATCTGCGGCCAAATCACTCCGAGGCCGTCACCGGAGCGTCGGCCTGATGCACGGTTACGGAGGCAATATCCACGGGGGTATGAGACACGATCAGAACGCCACCCGTTCCCGGCAAGGTCTTGAATTCCCCCCAACGGACACTGCCGTCCTCTTGCTCCAGCGAGACTTTCAACACCTCGTCACCAACTTCCAGCGTGGCGGTGGTCCATTCTCCGAGAACCGGCGGTGCTTTGCCCATCGCCTCATACGTCACCTTGGAACGAAGGCGTTCATCTTCAGGGGAAATCGATGCTTCTTCGGAAAGTTCGTGACAGCGCAGATCAATGCCATCGTGCGCCAGATGCAGGTAATACCAGAGATACCCCGCCTCGCTACGCCGCCCGTATGATTTCACCGCCAGAAAAAACGCCGATCTTTCCAGTTCGCGATACCGCACGCGGTAGACAATGTCGTTCCAGTCCTTCGCCCCCGACGGGAGATCTGCACCTTTCAAAAGAAACGGCCTCCGCTCCGGGTCGTACTCTCGGAGGGAAAGCATCTTCCGCCCATCTTCCTCGCAAATCTCCAGTGCCTGCCCTTCTCCAAACTCCTTCGGAGCCGGACCGACTGAGTGACTTTGGAAATCCCATTCCCACAAAAGATCCTCCGTTCCTGCTGAAGCGGTGAAGAATGAGAACAGCAGCACCAATAGACAACAAGGAAACAAAGATTTCATTTCGTCTTTTTCAGGTGGGGATATTGCTTTTCAAAACTATCGATACTCATCTGGTTATGGCTGATGAGCCGACCGTTGGCGCCGATACCTTGAAAGCGGCCATTGGGGTTGGTGGGGAACTCCCAGCTTTTCTGCGCCTCCGAAACGTCTCGGGGGTCATTGCGGCTGATCATTTCAATATGTCCGTCCAGAAACATGAAATTCAGGCTGTCCCCTTTGCCGTGCGAACGGGGTGGAATCTTCTCGAAATCGTGCCCCCTGAGTACCTGATTCTGATGTTCGAAGATAAATGTCTGAGAGCCGGAAAAGCGCGTCTCCAGCACAAGAGGCATGCGCGATGCGCTGTAGGTGGAGCCGTCTCCCCACATCATGGCAGGCCACGGCATGGCTTCCGGCTTCCATTGCGTTAGCACGTCATTGATCCCGTACGTCCCGCCGCTGTTTTGATACCACTTCTTTACCGTGCCAAACGCATTTTTTTGTGCAGGAGTGAGTGTTTTCTTTGCTCCAGGGCAGATGGGCAGTTCCGAAAGATATTGCGGTACCAGAACGTTATTTAGATAGATGGTATTTTCCGGGGCCGGATGCTTGGGATGGCCCGGAGGGAACCAGCCGTTGTGCTCGGAGCGATACGTCAAAAGCGCCGTGCCAACCTGCCGCATATTCGCAGCGCAAGCCACGCCCTGCGCCCGCTCAGTCATTGACTTGATGTTCACAAAAACCAGCACCGCTAGAATCCCGGCAATCGCAACTCCTATCAGTAATTCCACCATCGTTACCCCGTCGTACAAACGACGAGGATTCAGGGTGCGAAATGGGTCTGTCGGGGGCATGACACAACTTTATGTTCGGGAAGTTTTTTCGTAAATAGCCAGAATTGTTGTCCGTTGTCTGATATTGTTGTTTTTCTGGATTTTGTGGAGTGAAGGAGTATTCTTGCGACCGTCATGGGCCGAATCACGTTTTCCACTCAGGGGCTGACAAGTCCGTTTGAATACCTTCAGGAATGGTATCTCACCATCCCTCCAAATCAGTCGCTCGAAGTTCGGAACCCCGACTTCAAGCTCGTCCTCTTTCTCGAAGGCGAAGTCGCCATGAGCGTCCCCGGACACTCTGAAATCCAGCTCACCAAGGGCGATGCGTATTCGCTGAGTTTTCCCACGACACAAACCTACCGCTCCCTGCATCCGGAACGTTACATGCGGCTGCATTTCCTGCGGCTCGCCTTCCGCTGGCCCGCGTCTGAGGTGATCGCGTATCCCGCCACAACCACTAGCACGAAACCCGAGAAGCAATTTGAGACCGCGCTACGCCACAAGCTCGCTGGGTTTCAGCATTTCGCAAAGAGCCTGTTTGGCGATCACTACCCGATCTCGCGGCGTATTCTCTCGGAAATGGAAAAGCAGGACAAAGCCTCCGCATGGAAAATAAGCGCCCTTTGCCAAGCGCTCACTGCCGACCTTCTTTCGACCGCCTCGGAGGAAAAACGGGCTTCCTCCCCCGCGCGACGGCCACGCGACATCACCGTGCAGCACGCGCTTCAATATTTACAGGAAAACTGTCACGAAAAACTGACGCTCGATGCCATCGCCTGGCAGGTCCAGGTTAGCGGCTTTCATCTCGCGCAGCTCGTGAAGCAGGAAACCGGACGCACGGTATTCACTTGGCTCGATCATTTCCGCACGGAAAAAGCGCGCGACCTGCTCATCACCACGGAATGGCCGCTCGCCCGCATCGCCTACGCCTGCGGCTACTCTACCCCAAACCTGCTCTGTCGCCACTTCAAACAAAACACCAGCCACACCCCTATGGGCTATCGGAGCATGATCCAGAAGGGGGAGGTTTTTACACCGAGCAAACTCTCGAAGCCATTCGAGGAGGATGATCTCTAGGTAAAAAATTGATCCAGAACCGATGCCGCAGGCGCGATAGTAACTCTTCTTGGATATTCCGGCTCATCGGCATCTCTTTGGGTTGCCGGTGTCATCCTTTTTGCCCCAAAGCGGGCGTTAGAGTTTAGCACATGGGTTTAGCACACGACGGCTCGCCCTTCATGGTTTAATCTCGTCGCGAAGACCACCTCTAAGGTCACAGGCAAAAAGTTACACCCATAGGTGACACACCCTCTCAACTGGGGTTCTGCTCCAATGGCCCATTTTCCTCCAAGAAATCACGGCATCGCAACGTAGCGGAATCAACCTCAGAACCTCTAGCCCGAACATCTCACCCATAGTTTCAGTCGTCCGATTTTGCGGGGGATCGAGGTGAAAAGTGGCGCAAAGATCACGCCTTGTTTCGGACACGGGAGGTTTGGGCCAGTTTCCGGGATTCCAAGGCAGACGCCCTCTTCTTCCCCATTGTTTTTCCGCGCCGGGGGCAGCGCCGCCCTCCACTCAAGTCGGAGAATTATACAATTCCACACTACAAGTATCAGAAATCGCATGGTCACTCATCCCGATCAATCGTAGGCTATCGGACGTTGACCAGCCGATCTCCTGTGACCTTACCCTTTGCAGAACAGGCACTGTCATCGCGTCCCTTCCATGACCCAACTCTCGTCATCTCGCACCCAGTGCAACGGCTTCTCACTGCTCGAACTGCTGACCGTGTGTTCTGTTATTGGCGTTCTGCTGCTCCTTGGTCTCCGGCTCTCAGGGGACCTTCGCCGTTCAAGCCAACAGGCCCAATGCATCAATCAGCTTAAAGCAATCGCGGCGGCCACCCTAAGCTATGCCGAGGATCATCATGGGGCATTGCCCGGACCTGTAACGAGTGGTCAACGCCCTTTTGTTACCAATTCCACCATCAAATTAGCCCATCGTTCCTCTCTGGGGGACTTTCTATATAGCTATCTTGGCCACCCTGAGCCCTCCTCCGCACAGATGGAAATATCCGCCTTAATCTGTCCGGCAGCGCGGGCGGCCCAGCATAAACGCAGCCTTCCCGTATTCGAAGGGAGGTATTATGTGAGCACGGCACATCATAGTGGAAATATCGCCAGCTTTCCCTTTGGCTATCGCTCAGGGTCAGAATGGATCGCACCCAAACGGTTGGTCGAACTAAAAAATCCAGCCAGTACGATACTCCTCTTTGACATGGATGCAGCTCTCTTCGCTCTCCGAGGACTTCATCTTTCCGAGCCTCCGACTCATCCCGTGCATGGAGAGATTCGCAACGCTCTCTATGCAGATGGTCATGTGGAAGCCATCACTGTTTCACGCTTCCGCTGGAACCTATCACCCCTACAAATGATCATCGATTAGTTACATCCCCTCTATTATGAAGCAACAACCTACCTGGATGATAAAGCGCCTCCTCAGCGCTCTCGTTTTGAGTGCCGCATTTGCTCTTCCGCCGGTAACGATGGCCCAGTCTGACTGGAGTGCCGCCGACGATGTATGGGATAACCCGGCAAATTGGTCTCCACAAAGCCTTCCTACCAGCGCCACTGTTGCCCGATTCCGGCTTTTTCCCTCATCTCCACAAGACGAAATTCATATTTCCATCGGATCAGGGAGCGACAAAACTGCGATTGCGAGAGCGATTCAGGTCTGGTTTGGGAAAAAGGTAACGCTCAATCTTCACGCAGGCGCCTCACTGACGGCAACACAGGAGTTCTGGAGAATTGGATATAGCGATCAGGTCATTGGCAGCGAAGTGAGCGCCCTAACGATCCTAGGACCCTCCACCGGCACCGCAACAGTTGCAGCTGGAATGATCCAGTTGGGAGCTTCAACTGGCAGCACTCCTGCCAATGCCGGAGGTCACCGGATTACCTTTTCTGGAGCAGGTCTAAGTATCTCCGATACACAAACTGACACCAGCGTCATTGGTCGTTTTGGCGACGCCAATCTCCTGCAGGTCCTCGACGGAGCGCACCTTTCCCGTCACCGACTATCCATTAGTCATCACACCGAAGGTGCCGGCAAACGCGATAACCGCTTGGAGGTTATCGGCAGAAACAGCCGCCTCAATATCACTACATCGCTTTCGATCGGTAACGGAAACGCCACTCGTTCCAATTCGGTAGAGATTAGCAATACCGCCGCAGAAACTGCCGCAGACCATGCCATCCTCCGAACCAATACTCTGGAAGTCGGCGCTAGCGGGAACTTTGGCGGCAACACGCTTACCGTGAGACAAGGTGGGGAGCTTCATGTCGAAACCACCTCTGCCATCAATGCTTACGCCTCTAATAGCGGCGATCACAATGGTGCGAACATCATCTCCATCAAAAGCGGCGGCGCCTTTTATTCGGGAGGGGCGGTCTCCGTTTATGGCACCCTCAAACTGGCTGATGGATCAACCTTTGGCGGGCGGGATTTTGCAACAGAACAACCGAAGGCTATCTCACTCTATGTCTATCCTTCGGGACGGCTCGAAGCTTCCGGCCAGTCCATTGACGGCGCGGTTACCATCGAGCTTTTTAATAGCGTACTAGCTGTCGGGATTACGCCCGAGAACGGCTCGCGCACTTCTGGTGAAACGCTTCAACTTCATTCAACCATCAAGACGCATCATAGTCTCGGCGCAGAGCTGGAACTATCCTGGTTTGATGCCCACCAGTTTGATCGCATCAACTTCTCTCCTGAGAGTTCGCTTGAAGGAGGAGTCGTTCGCCTTCGTCTTCAGACGCTTGGAGCTTCCACGCCTACGGCAGGCACTATATGGACACCCTTTACAGGTCACACTAGTGCTATCAAAGCAGCCTTTGACTTGAGCCTCATTGATGAAACCCGTTGGGATCTCTCCCGCTTTAACGCGGCCGATGGATGGGAAATTGTCGCTGTTCCTGAACCGACAACTGTTTCACTAGCGGGCCTGCTTCTGCTTGGCTGGTCACTTCGACATATCGTACGCAAGAAGTAGAAAGACGCCCTCCCCATGATGCACGTCTTCTGCAAAGTTGGTCTATTTCTTCTGACAATGATCAGCCTTTCCGCCGGGGAGAAGAGATCTTTTCAGGTTCTTCCTTCATTGGCCGTCGCTCCTACGCTCGATGGCCACATTGAGGAAGAGGAATGGAAAGGCGCGCTCCTTCTGGATGCCTTCCGCACCGATTCAGGCCCGGCTGCCATCCCAACCCAAGCCATGCTGGCAATCGACGATGTTTACCTCTACCTTGCCGTTCGTTGTCACGAACCAGAGCCAGAAAGGATCGTCAGGCAAGTGATAGCAGACGAGAAGGACGGAGCGATCTGGCGTGACGACAGCATTGAACTTTTCCTTGATCCCGGCAACTCCGGAAAGATTCTCAATCACTTCATGATCAATAGTGAAGGAACCAGTTACGAAGCGATGATTGTTGGGGGGCAATCCAACCCGGCGGGCTGGAATCCCGAGGCGATTGTACGCACTCGTATCGGAACGGATTTATGGGAGGCTGAGATTGCTATCCCCCTCACTTCGCTAGGAATGCTGTTGGCAAAGGGCGACCTCGTCCGGCTTAATCTTGCTCGTAACCGCCATGCCGCGCAGGGAGATGCCCCCGAAATCTCCAGTCTTTCCGGCGGGAACATCTCCGACCCTGAGCAGTTTATTAAATCGCTGATTAAAGGCCCAATCCAGCTACCTCACGGCACTTTAATTTCTACCCGTCGGGGCCCATTCTTACAGGGTCATGGCGGCGAGTGGGAGTTCCTCGTACAGACAGAGAAGCCAATGGAGGTGCAGCTTCGCTTTCCCGAATCGCACCGCACACCCGTGCTCAAGCGAGGCCTTACTGTTGGACAACAGACGATTAAAATTCCCTTTGAAGAGTCAGAGTCCAACCAGATGCAGCAATGCCAGATCGAAGTCGACGGACAACAGCTTGCAGCTTGGAGAGCTACCGTACTACGCCCTTCCCCTCCAGAGCGAATCGCAACAACAGAAGATCCTCTCTTCGAATCCCTGCTAGAGGAACGTCCAAATGGACTCTCCGCCAAAGGATTTGTCCTGTGGAATCACCTTTCACTCGCGCCACTAAACAACAATTTCGAGCGTTTGGCATTGCGTACTGCCATCGAGGCAACCCCTGAGACTATCTCGCAATGGTACCGCAAACATGGCGCTATCTGGATGCATAAGACCAGCCTGTACCGTTCTACCATACCGACTGTTGTCTATCAGCGTGATCAACTTCGCGACAATGGTGTTGGCACCATCATCCACCTCCATCCTATTGGAGCCTTGGAAAGCGGGGTCCCCGAAGGCCCGTCCCATCAAAGCCCGTGGTTGCTAGACCCCCGTGCTCAGGAAGCCTACCTTGAGGATGCCCGCTTTGCCCTTGAAATGCGCGAGAGCTACCCAGGCATCCGAATGTTCTCTGCCGGAGATGAAGTGTGGGAGATCATGCACCGAAATCTTCTCCATTTCCTCGATAACAAAGAGGGCTATCCGGAACTCACCGCCGTCGATGCAGAAATCAAAGAACACTATGGTTTCGGAAAATTCGGCCTTCCTCATTCCTCAACCGATGTGAATCCCTTTCGCTGGATTGCCACCATACGCTGGGAGATTGATCAAATGATCGCCCTTCAAAAGCGTGTTCGCAACATGGCCCAGAAGGAAGGGATCACGATGATGTCGTGGAACAATATTAGCGGCCATCGCCCATTTGGGTTACACCGTTGGGGAGAGGTTTTCGACATCATCACCGGGCAACTCTACCCCCCGATCAATCCCCACCGTCAAACCTTCACCTTTTTGACTCATCTCCTTGCCGACCTCAGCGGGGTTGAGGAGGTTTGGCCATGTACACATATCGAACACTATTCAGCTAACTTCACGAAAGAGGAAACAGAAGAACTCCTCTCTCAAAGTCTGCGCGGCGGAGCCACCGGTCTCCACCTCTATCTCGCCGATACCCAAGCCTCGCGTCGCGGACATACCAACCCTGTAACTGACATTATCGGCGCACCAGAACGGTGGGCTGTTGTCGAAGCCTTAACCCAAAGGATGCAGAACACCCCTTTCCGCGTCCAGCGTCCGCCGGCAGATATCGGGATTTTTTATAGCAATACCAGCTATCAGGGACAAGGAGCAGGCTCGGGTCGTGCTCTTATGTATACGAATGAGGTCGAGTGGATTTATACCCTCTGCGGACCGAAGAATCAGGGGGCGATCCGATTTATCGACGAAACGATTGCCTCCACCCGAAAGCATCATCTTGAAGGCCTCAAACTTATCTATCTTCCCTACGCCAACATTATTGATGATGCGGAATATGATACACTGGAAACCTTTGTACGTAACGGCGGCACACTGGTCATCTGTGACCCACTTGCCTTTAGCTATCGCTCTGATGGAAGCCGCAGGGAAACCGGGGCTCTGGTTCCCTTGCTTATCTCCAGAGAAGCAGGCCAACCAGTGACAGTGACCACCGAAGATAACACCACCCTTCCAGCAGTCGGTGCAACCTTCCGATTGGAGCCTCCTAATGAGGCGGAGATTCTGGGCACGTCACCGGAAGGATACCCCTTAATCATCAAACAGGCACTGGGTAAAGGCAATGTTATTACGTTTGCGACCAATCCTTTAAGCGAAGGTATCCTCTCTGATGATTCATGGATACGCTTCTTTGGATTCATCCAGAGAGAGGCGGGGGCTATTCCGGCCAAACCATACTGGCGATTCCGGCTTCCCTCTCTGCCAGCATCGCCATCCGTTGATCTTCCGGGTGTTTCACTAACAAAAAATCACCTGCGTTGGAGCTATAGCCAACCGTATCCGGCGCATCATGCTCTCAGAGGGGGAAGCTATCGACTCAACCGATCTGATGTATGGGGGCGTGAAGACCCTGAACACAACTACCCGTTTGGTGAAGGTCGCTTGAGCGACCGGCTCAAAGGGGCCAAAGCGTCCACTTCACAGCCAGCAGAAAACCATGTTCTTGAGTGGGATGAAGATGCTCCCGTGGAAGTTACCTATCATTTTGAAGGGATCATCCATCCAAAGGAGATCCATATTTTCCATAACGGTCCTTTACCCCGGGGTATCGTTGAGTCCTCCTCTAATGGTATCGACTGGGAGGCTTGCGCAAGCTGGGAGATGGTTCCCTTCCGTTTCGGCGCGGGAGAGGGTGTCGCAAAGAGAGTCATCGGACTTAAACCAACGCAGTCACGCCTTTATCGACTGCGCTTCGTCCCAGAAAAAGGGCATTACCCGTGGTTACTCGCAGAGATTGACTGGTGGGGAGAGGAACTCTCCCATTGACGCGATCGATAAAAAGCGGAGAAGTTCTACGACGTAGATGGAACACCAAAGAGATACGCCTTCCTACTCCGGCACCATTGATGTCGCTTCGCAACTTCCTCCGCCGAACCACTGGCGATGGATCAGCAGCTTTCGCACTGAAAGAGCTCATCACGCAACCCATCGTCGATATCTTAGTCATATTTCAACGCCGGGCGTCCTCCATTCTCCTCAACTTCGGGAGGTACGGATCACCCTTGCCGGCAATTCACTTTTCAGTCATCAGGGCACGGCATACCGCCAGACACCAGGCTCTGTTATTCTTTTTGATGAAGGTGAAAGTCGCGATAAGCTCCTTTTTGCAGGCATTCCATCCTACGACTCCCTTTGGCTTCATTTTCCCTCACGTGAATACCTGCTATTTAATACCCACAGCATTACCTCAACCGGAGAGGTTATCCGCGTTCTTCCCTATGGTTTGATACGCGCCGGAGAGATAAGTCGGCTTATTCAGGATGCGTGGGATCGCTCCAGAAGTGAACCTGATCACCCTTTGATATGGGAGCACCTTAAAAGCCTAATCGCCTCCATTTGCTTAGAGATTCTTACCACGAACACCCCTTTCCGTAACACCTCCTCTCATGGCGAGTTGGTCAGCACGCTAACCTCCTATATCGAGTCTCACCCACAGGAGGACTTGAGCCTTTCAAAGTTAGCATCCATGGCCGGATATAGCCAGTGTTTTATCCATCGTCTCTTTCTCAGATATACGGGCAACACGCCAAAACAACTTGCCACAAGCTCACGTTTCCGTCATGCGAAGAAGCTACTGGCCGATCACTACACCGTGGAGGCAATTTCCGTCATGGTAGGGTTTAGCTCTGTTTCCCACTTCAGTACTTTCTTTAAGAAGCAAGCTGGTGTTTCCCCTGGGAAGTGGCGCGATCTCCAATCAAACCTCTCGAACAGCTCTTTCTAACTTCTCAGTGGTATTCTTTGATTTTCCACAAGGATAACTATGCATTCTTCCGCTACCCATTTAACCCGCCATTCCAATCGGCGCCGTATTATCGAACCCTTCACTGCCTTTCAGCCGTGGCGTAAACGCACCAACATTCTCGGACGCCTTCTACTGAGTCACGAAATTGCCCCGTCATCTTCTTTTCCTTATCTTGATGCCGCCGTTTTCCCGGCCGAAGATCATCTTTCCCAATACATCAGAGGTCTTCACAAGGAAGGAATGAAGGTTGGAGAGAACGGGGCCTTGAGAATCTCCTTTCCAAAGGATGGATTGGGTCAAGAGAAGCCCTTCATTGAAGCTTTAAGAGAGGAGAGCGCAAAAAGAGGAATAGTCATTGAGGAAGAGAAAGCCTCCGATGAAGCATGGCCTTCGGGACGGCTAGTCATCGGGCGAATCGGAACACATCCAGCTCTGGCAGCTCATTTTCGCCACACCCTGTTCGGGCATCCGGATGAAACCTTTCCCGGAAAAGGTGAGGCATATTACTCCTTTCGTACCGACCCGCAAGATCATCGCCTTCGTGGTCCGCTCGTTGCTTCAGACGAAAGCACAGCCCATACTTTTGCATGCTGGTTATTGAAACAACTCATCACTGATAAGAAGGGTGACTTCTTCCTACCCTTACGGCACTCGGTTATCAAGTCGACTGATGACCCCAAACGCATGACATGGCGCGACCTTTGCCAGAGCTGGCTTGAACGCGCAAGACATCCGCTGCCCAAAGATGCCCACTCCCAATGGACAACCCCCGAATCTGCCGCAGCCTTCTTTAGCACCACCCTCCGTGCAGGCAGTGCCGAAGAGAACTTTTACAACGGATTTTACTTTGCATGGCTATGTGAAGCTTCCCGCCTTTACGCCAGAGACGGGGACTGCGAAACGCTCCGCCTTTTTAAAGCGGGGTTATACGAAGTAGCCCAATACTTTTTGGATGAAACCATCGAACCGGGCGCACCGTCTGATTTTGACTTCTACGTTGGGTCTCTCGTTCATGAATATGCCCGTTGGGAGGAACTGCCGCTCTTTACTCACGATGAACGATGTTTTTTCCGAGGGGTTCTTCTTGGTTTGGCAAGAATGATTTATCGTTATTATACTGCTTACTACCATGGCACCCGCACCCCGCCGAGGCGGCCGGGGCAGCCGCGACATAATCACCAAACCTTTCCTGCACGAGAGCTTTATCTGGCCGCTAATTATTTTTCAAAATTCGATATTCCGGATACTGTAGCTTGGATGGACGTTGCCCGACGGGTCTTTGATCCGCGTGCCTTCCGGCGAATTAAACTATGCGAAAATGCTAACATTTACGAATGGTTCGCTTGGGAACACGCTGCCGCCTTTAGCTTGATGGAGTACAGCGATCTCCGTTTGCTAGAGCGCCCTTTGCTGGAACAAGTCGCCCAACGACAGGTGATGACTCTTGACCCGTCTCTAAGCCCGGTTGATTATGGAGACGCTAGTCCCATTCCATATCCGTACGTAGGGGGACTCTCGCTCACGCGGATGCTCGTCGCAGCAGGGGAAGAAAGTGTACCACTCGACCTCCTTGGTTGGGCCGACGCCTTCGTAACAGAGATGGTGGAGCCTCCCATTTTCTCTATTCTCGGGGGGCGGCTCGGGAAGCGGGGTTCGGCGATGAAGGCCCCTTTCGGTTGGACCATCGCTCCTTTGGAGACCGCCATTGTCAGGGAGTTCGCACCCGGCGACGCGCCTTCACTCTACTTCGATAAAGCCACCTTCCGCAGCAGTTGGGAATCCGAGGCTCTCTACTGCTGTGTCGAAGGTTTTGGCAATGCCTCTTTTCCTCACGCTCACCACTCTCTGCTCGCCATCGAAAGGTTAAATATGAAGGGGCATGTCTGGCTAGTCTCCAATGGATATGGCAAGATTCCCAACGAATGGAACGCACTCAAGGCTTATGACCAGCGCGAATTAGGGCCGAAGGAGCACAATGTTTTGGTCCTCGATCAAGGGGAAACTCTTCCACCGATGCTGGCGCAACTTATCCCTTCAGAGAATCAACAAACCTTCAGTGCCATGACCTGTTATGGAGATACGCAATGGCAACGGACGATAAGCGTGATTAGTGAAACAGAGATACAGGTTACTGACAGGATCTCCAACCTACGTTCAACGACGGCATGGTTGGAATGGAATCTCCTAGGCGATCTGGAGTCATTGAATGAGGGGCGCTGGCTTTCAAAACAAGGCAAGACCATCCTTTCGCTCACGATTGAGGGGCAATGGGCAACCGTAGAGCGCATTCCGCTCTCTGACAAGGAATGGCACTCCGCCCTGATGAAAGAGGAAAGCGCAATCTGGCGTGGTATTCCTTCATGTTTGAGGATTCATCTCAATCCGATTGAGAAAGAGCAGACTCTCACCTTTCGCTTTCAAGTACGCACGCATGATAGCTAAAAAAATGGGAGCTTCTTCGCCTGCTCTATCGGAAAGGGGAAGGGGGAGTAGCAGTGTCAGCTTCGTCTCTTCTGTTCCGTCAAAACCGTAAGCGAACACCCTAATGGCATCTTTCTTCATCTATGAAATCTTGTCAAGATACCCCGACTCCCCCATCCCTTGATGGTTCCCTTCTTTTTCACCTGCCTAAGACTGTGTTCGATGCATGCTTTCAGGAGCGTGACCTTCAAAGGCTCCCTCCCGGGCTCAGGCTACATCGGCCCACCTCAGACGATTCGCCTAGCCTGCTAGCCGAATGGGATCGGCGGAAACACGAAATAGAAATTGTCGTCACCGGTTGGGGTTCGCCCCCCATTTCCAATGAAATGCTCCATTGCACTCCGCTGCTGAAGCTTATCATACACTCTGCGGGATCGGTTAGGCATTACATCCCAGACCTTGTCTGGAGCTCTGGCGTCAAAGTGGCCTCCGCCAACGACGCCTTGGGCCAGAGTGTAGCAGAAACCACTCTGGGGCTTATCATTGCCGGACTCAAAGGTTTCTTTCCCTCAGCAGGTCTTACCCGTAGCGGTGGCTGGAAAGATGCCATTCCTCCCTACGGCTACGGTCGAGTACGGGAGCTTTATGACGTCAAAATCGGTGTCATCGGGGCGAGCCGTACAGGTCGGCACCTCCTGCGGCTACTATCAGCATTTGAAACGAATGTCCTCCTTTACGATCCTACGCTCACTCGCGAGGAAGCAGCAGACCTCAACGTTCGCTCTGTCTCGTTACAGGAACTCCTACGCGAGTCCGATGTCGTTACACTCCATGCTCCTGCCCTACCTTCTCTCCACCACCTGTTGGGGGCAGGAGAATTTGCTCTGATGAAAGACGATGCGCTCTTTATTAATACCGCCCGCGGAATGTTAGTAGATGAAGCCGCCCTTACCAAAGAACTCAAGAAGGGGCGCATTTCCGCAATGATTGACGTCACAAACCCAGAGCCCCCTGCCCCGCAGCATCCTTTCCGCCTACTCCCTAACGTCGTACTCCTTCCCCACATTTCCGGAGCTTTAACCACAGGCCGCTTCAGGCTAGGACGAAGTACTGTGAATCAGATTCATGAATACCTCCACAAGAAGCGCTTAAGCGGCGAGATCACTGTAGAAAGATTCGTTGCGATGGCCTAACCTTGTCAAGTTTTCACGTTCAAAGCCTTCCTGATCTGAACCTACAGGTCGCAGCCATCTTCCCTAATGAAGCCTCTCTGTTCCACCATCCTCACTCACAGAAAAAGATGTGCGCGATCCCTACCTCCGGAATTTTGCGGTGAATCAGACATAATTAATCGTTATTCATCCTCAACCGCAACGTCATCAATATAGTAGATCCCCCCTGACTCAGCACGAAATTCCAGCACCTTTTGAATCGCCTCCGCCTGAGAATTAAGCGGTAGATCGTCCGCTATGACTATAGGCTTGCTTTCCTGATCATGCTTCACAGAGAGCGAGAAAGTCCCTTCATTACGATCACACTCAATGATCCACTCCATCCAACGATCAGGGACGGCTCGAATGGGCGTGGATACGGGCTGCCACATTGAGCGTTCGGTATCGTAGTACTCAATCCGATCCACGGCGATCAGAATATCGAAGAGGCGGTGCTTGTGCGTATCCATTGCAATGCGCATCCCCCCGCCTTCATGCGCCCCTTTACTATCATAGTAGAGGGCAACTTTCATCACAAGGCGAGCGCGGCTCGAAGGTATAAAGTAACAGTGCAGCGTCTGTGTAGGTTCGTCCGTAGCGCGCTGCATCCGAATGGCTTTTCCTTCGCGGGCATGCTCACTCTGAACGATGGTGTTTACCTCTGGTCGCCCGAAGTTCCCCCACCAACTTCCCGCCATCGGATCGGAGGTCTTGTGAACCTTATCGATTTGCTCGGGGAACTCATCGAAGTCCTGATACAGCAGGCATTCAGCGTAGATTGTTAACGGGACAGCCGAGAGCAAGTTAACAGCGATCAAACAGGAAAGAAGGAAGCGCCGAGTCATCGGGTCTCCCTCTTCCTGAGGATTTCGAGCACTTCAGAGGGGGGCGTCCAACCCTGACGACGGGGGATGACAGGGCTAAAATGGCATTGAATCAAGGCGACATCCAACTTCGAGGCTTCTTTAGGAGGAATGTTCACGCGCAGGTGCGTAAAACCATCCGCGTTCCATAGTTCATACCCGAGAGGCTGATCCTGTGCTAAAGCGATGCCATTAAGGCGGACTTCATGAAGGGTAACTTTGGGGTGAGGAATGCGGATGCGATAGGCGAGACCATTACTAATCGGCGTATCAAGCGGAGGCTTGGGAGAAATCCCCGTCCAATCGAAAACAAGCCGCGTCTCCGGGCCGCTGCGCAGGAATGCGGTGAGTGCGTCGCGATTCTCAATACCCGGGGCACTTTCGACGAACCGCAAGGTTTCATCTTTAGTTAGACCACGGGGTACCTCCGGGTCCGCTGTAGTCTCGGTGAGCGCCTTCTGAAAAGGTTCAAGTCCTCTTGCTGTTAGTATACTGGCAAAAAAGATTCGTCCATCGGCCTTGGGGGCCATGGAGGCTAGGGGGATGTGGGCCTGCCTCGCCCAAAGTTCCACACGGCTGGGCCGAATCTCTGCAGCGGTTTTTCCCCAAGCGACAAGCTGAGTGTAGCCGTTGCTGGCGATGACATTAACGGGATATCCTGGGCGCTTCTCCGTCGGTGCGTGTTCGTTGCCAATGCGAACAATTTCTTTAAGCCGGGCCATCGCACTCTCCTCCCAAGTGATCTCCAGAGTTATCGGCAAGGTATGGTACTTCAGGTATGGATAATGACCGGTGTAAAAGAAGTAACGCCCCCACCAGAGGGCTTGGGAATGAGCTTTCATTGGCTCAGCCCAGAGGATGCGCTCTTCGTCCATCTCCATGCGGTAGATGCCATAACCTGCCTCGTTGGCGGCGCGGGCAATCCGGTCGCTCAGGCGGCTATCCCACGGGCGGAGGGCAACATTGGAGCCTGCCGGGCCGGCAGTCTCAGGCGTTTCACGTCCGTTCCAGCCGCCGACCGCCACGCCATGGAGGTCGACGTGCACTTCGGGCCGGTATTCATCGACGACCCCCATAAACGCGGCAACCTCAGGCAGTTCCTCCGGATTTCTTAGCGTCAAAGTGTCAATATCCCAGCGCGTACCGCGGGAAGAACTATAGGGATCAAGCTTCTGTTCATTCTGGTTTGATTCCCGCTCGAATCCATAGGGATTTAGCACTGGCATGATGAGTACAACCTGCCGGGCGCGCGTTTCGCGGGCAAGCGGATCTTCGCTCAATAGCCATTGGAGAAATGCCATCGCGGAGGTAGCGCCAGAACGCTCCGCGCCCGAATGAAAAGAGGCGACCAGCAGCACTTGTTTGTCGGCATCGGGATAGGCAGGATCGGTCACCCGAGCCAGTAAAAGAGGAAGGCCGGAGGTGGTTTCTCCCCGTTTCTCAACATGAAGTAGCTCGGGGTACACTTTTGCCCAGAGGTAGAGCGTTTCAACAACCTCGGGCAAACGAAGGCGATGAATCGGCAGCGGTTCTGCCGGAGCCGCTTGGCATCTCACATTGACGGAACCGGTTAGAAAAATCAGCGCAGCGAGCGCCGGGCGTAAAAATCTATGCATAGTCTGTTTAAGGGGCGTGGACAGGAAGATCTTTGAAGAGGACAAGCCAGTTCCAAAGCGGGTAGGGCTGGCCGCTACGTTGACCATAGGTGGAATCTCCGAAGCAATAGAGGGAGGGAGTGGCGTCGCTATCCCGCACGTTGCCGTATGATGAGGGGCGCTGGACCACAAGTACGTCGCCGGGTGCAAAAGGAAGGCCCTTGCGGCGCTCCTCATCAAGCAAGTGCAGAACGGGACGACCGCTGCGGTAGGTCACTCGTCGAACGGGCGCGCGGGCCGGGTCGGGGCGATCTTTCACGAGAATGAAAAACGTACCTTCTCTTTCCAGCGGTCCGCCCATCGATGAAGGAAGTGGCGCATTGAGGAGCAACTCCGTCGTCGGCTTGCCCCCCGGGGTGGTGCCGGAATGAACTTCACCGACACTTCCGGCCACTCCGACATTGGGATGGCCATAGCTCAGAGTGCAGGGCGTATTGGCTGGCAAAGGGCGCTCAAGCCGGATGGCAAGACGGTCGGGAGCGCTTACCACAATTTCCTTGAGGGGCCACGGCCCCTTCTCCGTACGCACACTAAATCCATAAAGCGTCTGGAAGGCTTCGCCGGACTCAATCATCTGTGGAGGCAGAAACTGTGTGTCGATGACCAGCGGCGGAACTGGAACCTTTAACTCTAGGGTAATGATGGTACGTTCAGCATTGATCGAGGCGATGAGTGGACGGAGAGGCTGCCACGGTTCACGGAGAACGAGGACACGGCGGATCACCTTGGCGGCTTGTTCTCCAAACCACCGCTGCCCGTCAGCAGAGAGATGGATCGGGTCGCCGTGACGGCCGTCGGGATAGGTGCTGTCGATGGCATTACCATGAACATAGTGAGGCCCAATGAGATAGAGATGGGGATCCAGATCACTAGCCATGAGCTGCGCTAAACCCGCCGGACCGATCGTTTGATAGGTGAAGAGCGGTATCTCTCCAACTTGGCCTGTAATGGAAGTCAAATCCGTCGACCAGCGTTTGCGATACTCAATCAACCGGTCGCGATACCATTCCAGCCCCTCTGGGGAGAGAATCTCCTCATCCCATCGGTTGGGGTGAATCCCACCTTTAGCGCCACCATTGGCCTCTCCCTGCATCCAAATCAAAGCCGGAATGCCAAAGGTCTTTCCGATGGATCGGGCCTGAACAACAGCTCGGCGAGCATCATCAAGGCTGGTCTTATAAAAACCGCCGTTACGGCGATGCTCTGGTGTGCGTTCGTCCAAGCCTTGATCTTCCCATGAGAGTTCGTCAATGAACCGGCCACCCTGTCCGGCATAGGCTACCAGAAATTCCGGAGCGGGCGTTGAAAGGCTGGCCCGAAGATGATCTGCCAGACCGTTAGCAATGGTTTCACCAAGACTACCGTTCGTCGAAGCGACAAGGGGGACCAATTGGAAATCGGAATCAGGTCGTTGCTCTGGAACTAGTGAATTGGAATCCATCCGCCATGTGCGGACACCACGACGGAAGGAAAAGGTACCGGCATTGCGTGATTGGGAAGTGACGATCGGGATTGATTCCGCGCCTTCCGCAAGCGACTGCCCCATCAACCACAGGCCATTAAGATCGTACCACGGCTCCTGCGCAGCGCTGAGCAATGAGGGCACAACAAGGAGCAGAGCGGCTAGGCGCAGAGGAAAAATATCAGTCATGAAACAAATCGACAGGGCTACTTATTGATCTTCCCGAAAAGATCGTTGGAATTGCTTCTCAACTCTTCTTCAGAAACAAGGCGCACATGGCCATCAACCATGATCAACTGGATCTTCCCATCATGATCAAAGGCCGCCCGATTGTGGAATGGCGGAACATCAAGCGGGTGGTAAATGGCCCCGAACCCATTGGCATCTCCCAGCATCCAAATACTACCGGGGCGGGTGAAACGGCTCAAACGCTGGCGGGGACGTCCGTTGGGGGGAATTCCGCAGACGTGCTCGTTCTGCGCATAGCTGGCATAGCCCGGCGAACCGGCTCTGCCTTCTGTCCACATCTTCCTGATCAGCGCAGCAGGGCGTTTGGGACAGTGGAAGAAGGCATAGTCTGCCGCAGACTTCGGATAGGCGGTATCGATCAAAAGATAAGGCCCCACCTCTTGAAAAAAGGAACTGGTGGCACCCATGCTGATAGGCAGCCAGCCATTCTGGTCATTCGCATAGAGAATCACACCGCTGTGCAGCTTTCGCAGATTAGCCATGCACTTGATGGTGTCGCTACGTTCCCGCATCGTCCCCATCGACGGCAGAAGAATGCCGATGAGCACGATCAGGATGGCGAGGGCAACCATCAACTCCGTCGTGGTAAACGCCGAACGGGATGAACCCTTCCCCTCTTTCACGAACACACTGGAATAACCGATGTGCAACGGCCACCAGATAAGGCGCGAGACGCGAGGGAGCATTCTGATCATAGGGACGGGGGAACGCAGGACTTAACCAGAAGATAGAGCTACACTGTTTTGAAGCTTCAGGGAACCTTCAAGTTATCCCCTGCGCTTCCGGCGAACCAGTAGGGGCAGAAAAGCACCTACCCCCAACAAAACCCACGTCTCTGGCTCCGGGACGACGTGAAGCTCGACACCATCGCTCAAGTAGACGATCGATGCTACATCCGCCAGGTTTCCAAGCCTGAGCGTTCCGGTATAAGCATTCGCACGATTAAAGGAAATGAGTTGGTAGACACCCTGCTGCAGCGGGCTCGTGAAGGAGAGAGTCACCTCATTATCGTTAAAGACGATCCGTTGGCCGGATGCCCCAAGGTTGATAAACGCGAGGCGATCGCTGGATTCGCCTTCCTTCAGATCAAAGTCAAGAAGTGCGCCTTCCTCAAAAATAATGTTACCCGTGGTATTCTGAAGATCGAAAGTGAGCGTGCCGAGCCCGTTGTCTCCCGCATTAAGGATAGCCCCTTCCTCAAAGATGACCCCGTTGCCGTTTCGCGGTCGAATGATACCCGTTCCACCGAGCGTCGCCCCGGTCTTCACCGTAAGCGCACCATAGCCTGTAGCAGAACCGGATGCATTGTTGGCTAGAAGGGTGCCTGCTTCAACCGTTGTTGTGCCCTTATACGTGTTATTTCCGTTCTCAAGAACCACCGTACCTTGGCCTTTCTTTTCAATAGAAAGGTTAAGCTGGGAGTGATCACTAACCAGACTCTTCACCGTGAAGCGGCCATCCTGTGCTGCCGTAAGGGTCAGGGTTCGATGATACCCGGCAACGGAGAATTTGGAGAGCCCGATCGTTCCGTTGACGGAACTCCCGCCGCCGACAGTATCGGAGCCGAGGACAAACGCTCCCTTCAATTTATCCTCACCGGCGACGCCGACATCATCGTTCATCGCGATATTAGCTCCCGTTAGATGAGTCCCATCTTCCACATAGAGAACATGATCTCCATTCGTGTTGCTCTGTCCAAGCACGGTGGTCCAGCCGAGGGCGTTGTTGTGGGCGGCACGAGTCACGCCACCCGTGAGGCTGCCCGCGAAGATCATCCGGCCCCCGCCCGCATCAGAATTCGCCGCTGAAAGGCGGATCGTGTTATTGGCTCCCGAACTATTAGTGATATAGAAGCCGTTCGTCTGCCCCAACGCGCCGGTGATGCTGCCTTTGAAATCAAAAATCGTGTTACTGGATTCGTAGCCGACGACGAGCCCTTTTCCTGCACCCCCCGTAATCTGAAAGTTATTATCGATCGTGTGCGTCCCCATACCAGCAAAACGCAGAATCGTATTACCGGTCCACTCAATCTGGCCCTTGCCTAGTGCTCCATTGGTTAAAACTTGAACCAGCGAATTGACGGGGGCGTCCCCGATCCTCATTCCACCCGTCCAGAGCGCATTGTTCCCGGAGAAAGAGACCGTGCTCCGGTTGGTTCCCGTGCTGCTCAGAGTGATCTTGTGATTTCCTTCAATGGGGCCGTTGAACATAAAGCCGGACCCTGCAATGGAGGTATTGATGCCTACTCCAATATCCGCACCGAGAATAATTTTGGAACCGAAGGTCACAAAGGAGAACGAACCCGAAGGAACGGTACGGTTGATCGCACCAGTCAGAGTCAGTGCACCTGAGGGGCTGGAGTTAGTGATCGAAAGGTTGTCGGTGTTGGTAAATTCCATCCCAGCAATCTCCCACGAACCGTTAAGGTCAGGGGAATTAGCAGAATAACCAGTACCAAAGTGAACCACGCCGGTCGCATCGGGAATTTCTCCCCCCTGCCAATTTTCGGGGGTGGTCCAGAGGTGGTTCACCCCGCCTCCTTCCCAAATAAAAGGAACGGCTTGAACGGGATGATTCCATGGTCCAAGAAGCATGAAACCGAGGGCAAGGGAAGCGGTAGCTTTGCGGTTCATAAGGAGAGTACGTAAGGCGTTGAAGGGAAAAACAGGGGAGTTTATAAGGCCAGACTTAATGAATACCGGTAATTATAATTTCCGAAACAATGTTGCAAGATTTAAAATGGGGGTTCCCTGAATTTTACTCGATTTGGAGGCATCGCAGACGGTAGGAAGGAGCGGATAGGAAAGAAACTGGCGCACAGAACAACCACGCCTTTTGAAGTGCTGTCTCAAAGTCATCGTTGATCCAACTCTTCGTCCCAGGTCCGTTTCATCGGAAGCTCCTGCTCCATCAAGTCCACCTCCCGGATAGAACCATCCCGATCGAGCCGTAACGTCACGATCTCGTACGGTTCGAAATTAACCGGATATTGCTCCACACACGTGCCAATGGAGAGAAAGGCCACGGTGGAACGGCCTCCCCGCTCAACCAACCGCACGATGAGGCTATCGCCCTGCTCGGAGGGCTTGATAGCTCCGAGTTCCACCCCGCTTCCCTCTATCTCGATCATCCGGGTGCCTGCCTCAATACCGCTAACGGGAGATGCACTCAAAGGGTAGTGAATAAGATGGGACACCGGGAGCGAAATCCGCTCGGTTAGCCGCAGCAGTCGCGCCCGGACTGCCTTGGCAGGAAGCGCCACAAGCGCCATTTTAAAACGACTCTCCCCTGTGTCCATCAGGTCGTGAGCAATGGCTTCCCGCAACGGATGCAAATGGCTGTGGCAATAGATAGCACTACGCAAGAGGGAGAGACGCAATTCTCCACGCTCCACATCATGCCCTCCCGGCCCCTGTGTAAGGAGGGTAAAGGCATCGCCCTTACCTCCCCTCTGGGAGAGCATGATCCAGCGTCCATTCGCCTGTTCGCCACTCCCCTGCTTGCGCTCAATGTCGCCATACGGGATCTCCACATGGTAGTGCGACTCATCATGGATCGTCGGCCAGATCAGCTTGAGCAGGTGGCGCGGTTCGTTCCAGACCACACGCAGATCGATCTCTATTTCAGGCCGGTCTGCATAGATGGTATAGCGAACCGTAGCCGTCGAGCGTCCATAGACGGAGATGACTTCCACGATCGTCCGGATCGCGCCTTCCTCGATCACCCGCACAGGATCAAGGCAACCCCTGTGAAGTTGTCCTGTGATCGCGGGTACCTCCTCCGCAGCAGCGAGTTGGAAATGGCCCGCTACGACGTCATAATCTGTCACATCGGTCCCCCAGGAGTCCGAATCGTCGCGCACGACCCTCAATTCTCCTCCAGGTCGGGCCAGAAGATTTACGGGCTCCGCCGTTCCCCCTTTCCCCGATTCGAGCCTCGTCACCAGCCCCGTTCGAGGATCAAGGGCGAATTTCAACTGCGGGGTGGAGAAAAGCCATTCCCCTTCGCCCTGCTCCCAAGCGACGCCTGGCCGGGGTTTCTCCCCTCCGGCGGTATCGAGATGGATCTGGAACTCAGCATAGCCAAGCGCGGGGAGTTCGGCTTCAAAGACAGCTCGCTTTCTCCAATCAAAGCAAGTGGTCACAGCACCCGGCATCTCTTCCTGCGAAAGGAGTGACCTCCCCTGCGTATTGGTAACGCGCGTGACCACACGGCGGTCAATGATCGGTCGATGGCCTACCATGTATTCAAAATCAACCGGAACCTTCTGCGCATACGGATGCGGATTGAAGACTAGTAAACAGAGTGGTTCGCGAGGCCGAACGCTACGTGAAAGCGCCAGTTGCGACTGGAGGATCATCTCTCTCGCATTCTTATGCTGCCTCCCGACAATCTCCAACGCACCGTCCATCGCCTTGCGCGTGCTGGAGCCGGGGAGAATATCGTGAAACTGGTTAAAGAGAGTATCCTTCCATAAGGCCAACATTTTCTCCCTTGGATAAGAGGCCCCCGCAAACCACCACGCCAGCGTCGCTAACCGTTCCGCCTGTTGCGCAAGCGATTCTGCACGCCGGTTAGCACGTTTGATCTGTGAGACTGAGGTGTAGCAGCCGGGGAAAACACGTTGCAGATCCCCTACGTGCACCGGGAGTTCCATTCCGCTCATCTCAAATGACTCCAGAAGCCGGTCCGTCGTGCTATGCTCCAGCACGGGACATTGTGACTGCATCTCCACAATCTGCGCAAGGTCTGCCCGTGTCGCGCCGCCACCATGATCACCCATGCCCCAGAAGATTCCCACCGGTGTAGCTGCCTTCCTCTGCTCCGCCATGGTTTGCTCGATCCGGCGCTTCAATTCGTGAAAATCATCGGTTCCGTACCAGGTAAAGGGAGGGCGATAGGAGAGAACTTCACTTTTATCAATCCCGCGCCAACGGTAGAGATCCGCCGGGAGGTCGAGGTCATTGGGAGCGGGCCGAAAGTGAATATAGGCGCGGTATCCCGATTTCTTCAAAATCTGCGGCAGATTGCCATGATGGCCGAAGGCATCGAAATTATAGGCTACTTTGGGAGTGACGCCGAAGTGCTTCTTGAAGAACTCCCGACCTACAAGAATCTGCCGCACAAAGCTTTCCCCATCAGGCAAATTGCAGTCCGGCTGAAGATACCAGCCGCCGGCGATATGCCACCGCCCTGCTTTAACCAGCCGCTGAATCCGCTCAAAGAGATCCGGCCGGTACTCTAGCGTCCATTCGTAAAGGACCGATTCGTTGTGGTTGAAGATATAGTCAGGCACCTTCTCCAGAAGATCGGCGGCGACTTCAAACGTGCTCAGAGCTTCCGTCAGCCCCTCCTCCCAGTCCCACTTCCAGACGGGATCGAGGTGTGCATTGCAGATGAGATGGATGGTTTGCATAAAAATCGTGGGGCGGTCAGTTGATTTGAGTCGGGCGAGCCCGAATGATCCGCGCGAGACATGGGAAAAACCCGTTGTAAATGCCAATTATTTAAATAACCAGTCTTTAATTTCTGAAAATGCTGATTTTTGAGGAGGATCCTTGGCGCTCACGGTGGAAATAAACGGTGAGAAACGATGGAAGCCCTTTGACGGGACTAAAATCGTGCGTCGGAAATCTTGACAAACAATCAGGTAACAATGAATACTGGTTCTATGTTCCCCCGGTTTGTGCCTTTGCTTCTGGCTTCCTGTATTCTGATGACGTTTCCGCTCAAAGCGGAAAAGCCTCCTCAGAAAAAAGGCGGACCGAGTGTTTACGATCCCAATGATCGAGGTACCCGCAGTTGGCTCCTGAGTACGGGAGACTCCGTTGCGGTGGCCGACATGTTCCCGGTCGATACGCCAGAGCAAGTCCGGCAGGTGATCGCTAATGTCGATGACCTTTTCAACATCCAGCGCATCCTCTGGCGGGGAGCACAAAGCGACCGGATCAGCACACCGGGAACCCTCGTCCGAAGCTCTGATTACTTTCGCAGTGGTATCTTCGACGCTTTCATCCGTTTCCGCGAGCGAGGTATTAGCAAAGCCGCTGCCGACGCAGCTACGGCACGAGGCATTGAGTTCTGGGCCATGGATACACTCACGGAGATGCAGAATCTCCCATGGGTGGATGCCGGGAAGGGATTTGGCGGTTCCGTTGGTGCGATCTGGTTTCTTGACCAGAATCCGCACTGGGCTCCTGTCGATCGCATCCATCTGCGCAAGCAGGGTGGAATGATGAGCTATGCCTACCCCGAGGCTCGTGCAGCTTTTTTGAACCACTATGAACAGTTTGTGATCGATCACCCCTACTACACGGGGTTCTGGTTCTATTCCTTTGTAGAAAACTTCGAGCTTCAGTTTGAAGACGAGTTCGGCTTTGAAGAGCCGATGGTTGCCGAGTACCGGAAGCGCTACGGCGTGGACATTCGTAAGGAGCCGTTCGACAAACAGAAGTGGTATGATCTTAAAGGGGAATATTTTACACAGTTCATCCGTGAAATGAGTGTTATGCTAAGGAAACACGGGCGGAAGATGGCGGTAGCGATCGACCCCTCCCGGCTCGACCGCCCTACCCCATGGCTGGCGGGCGGCGCATCGCTGCGGCCAACGGGTCGCTTTACACTGGAGTGGAAGAAATGGATTAAAGAGGGACTCATCGACGAGATTACCCTCTACTGCGTGGGCGGTGAGGATGTCTACTTTCAGGCATTCGGGGAGATTTCCCGCATCACCGAGGGGACGCCGGTGAAGCTCTCTATCTATAACAGTGCCGCGCTGCCCGACCGCTGGCATTCCAGCATCGACAAGGGGCTCGATCGCATCATGCAGGATGTCCCATGGCAGCACAGGGGTTACTCAGGCACCCGGCCTTTGACGGATCTCGACTCCCCCGATCCCTATGCAAAACTTAACGTTCTCCATCAGCTTCAAGCGGATCGCCCCAGCGGCTACACGGCAATGCTCCATGAGCCGGTAACCGCGAAAAGCGCTCTAGCCACGGTTGTGGACCGAAATTTAGTCCGCGAGAAGGTTGTCCCCTTGCTGAACGACTCGAACGTGCTCGTTCGCCGGGCCGCCATCAATGTTCTCGGCTGGACCCGCGATCCGGCTTTTCTCCCTGAGATCGAGAAGGCATTGATTCATGGTGAATCAACCGTACAATCACTGGCTGCGCGAGCGTTAGGTCTTATCAATGGCCCCAACTCCGTAGCAGCCATTCGCGAGGCCGTTCTCAAAAATCGGAACTGGATGCTGGCAGAAGAGTGCGTCAAAGCGATGGGTAAATTTGGCATAGAGCAGACCGCCGCGCGTATTCAGGAATGCCATCATGCCGATGCCCATGTTCGCTATGTCTTCCATTATGGTTTCTCCGGCAGTAGTGCCACGACACCTGAATCCGAGGCGATTCTCATCGCCGGTCTGGAGGACCCGGATGAAACCGTCGGCTTTGCCGCTGCCTTCGGGTTGCAAAGCTTCCGAACCCCCAAAGCGAGGGAAGCACTTCTAAAAACGCTCCGGAGCGCCAACCTCTACATCGCTTCCCGCGCTGCGGTGACTCTAGGTAACCATTACGGCACCGAAGGTGACTACTCCGGCCCCGAGCATGTGGAGATCGCCCGTGAGCTTCAATCCCTTATCGCCCAATGCGGGGCGCAAACCGATCTGCGTGGACGGGAATGGGCATGGAGACCCCTAGGCAATGCCCTCTACAAAATGGGGCCAGTCGGCAAGACCATGCTGCGGGAATTCCTACTCAACAATACGAATGCATGGCTTTCCGACCGCGCATGGGAGCTTCTCTACGCCCGCGTGGACGGATGGGGGTGGAACCCAATTCTTGAGGAAACTGCGCTGGCAAACTATCGCTTCGCTCAAAATCGGGAAGCTTCTCAGACTCCGCCTCCCTTTCCGCAAGCGAGCGGCGATATCATCTATCTCAAGCAGGATTTTGACTCCCTTCCTGAGCATTACAGCGGCTCCACGGGAAACTATCGAAACGCTCCGGGTATGTGGCTCAACCTTGGCGAAAAGGCTCCGGCTCCCATCCTTCAAAAAATCCATCACCGCAGAGGCCTGGCTGCCGAACTCTACCGATCCAGCCCCGGCCACAAAATACCCCGAACGCTAGAAGGGCGCCGACTCGACCTAACCCTCACCGATCAAAAAGTCATCGCCTCCGCGTGGGTGCGCCTGCCTTATGAGCAATCGAAGGTGGGGCTTTTTATGCGAGCCGTCGGCCCCTCATCCAATGCGGGCCTTACGCTCGATGGCAAGGGGACGGTCACTCCAGTCACCCATTCCGGACCGCAAACTCCTATTAGCACATCCCTCATTACCGAAGAGTGGAACCGCATCGGGGTAATCTATGACCTCACCGCGCACCGAATGGAAATCCGCACTGGCCCCCACCTTGAAACGCTGGTCGTCGGGGAGATTCCACTTCCAGAAGATCAACGCTTCAATCTGCTTCAAATTGCGCCCGCGGGAGCTCTCAATACCCGCGTCTTTGTCGACGACATCGAGGTGACCTTCCGCGAGTAGGCCTACCTGTTTACTATCCACTACCCTCCTTCATAGGTCTCCTTCTATGCTTCGTGGACATCGTTTACCCTTAGCGTTCGGCCTGACAACGCTCATCCTCTCCACCCTGCTCCTTGTAGGCTGGGGATGCCGCCCGGCAACTCCCGCGACACGGCGGGAGAGCGCCCCCATCACGCTCACACTCCTGATCCCCGGCGGCTCGCTCCGTGATGCCGTCTCCAATTCTCTCGTCCGCTTTCGAAGCGAGCATCCTGATGTCAACGTGGAGGTGCTCACGGTGCCGGGCCGGGACTATTACGTCAAAGCCCTCGCAATGATGGCCGCCGGGTCCCGCCTTGATGTGCTCTGGATGGGGCAAGGTTTTGGTATGTTCGCCGCCCGAGGTGCACTCCTTGATCTCCATCCATACCTGACGGCCCATACAGACTTCCCGATCCACCAATACGAGCCGGGTGTCGTGGAGTGGTATCGATATCGCAGCCATCTCTACGGCATTCCGTACGGGATTGATCTTCAGGCAACCGTCATCAATCTCGACGCCTTTGCCCGCGCTGGAATCGCCCCTCCTAATGAACATTGGCATTTTGACGATTACCTCCAGCGCGCTCGTGCCTTGAGCATTGATGCCCGTCAGCACTCTGGCCCCCTCCGCTACGGCGCGGGTGTCGATATCATCCGCCCCTTCTATTTCGGGCTGAGCCTATTGAATGCAGAGGGTAATCAATTCGGCCTTCATGGCCGTGAAGCGGAGGAGTGGTTGGCGTTGAACCTCGCGGTATTCCGTGAAGAACGCACCTTTCTACGCGTCGGAGCAGAGGGAACGCTGGACCGTTTAAGCGAGTTCCTGCAAGGGCGGGTTGCCATGGCAGAGGTCTATAGTTGGGATCTGGGCGAACTCTCGACCCGGTCCCGGGAACGCTGGCAGATTCTCCCCAACCCCATCGCACGTAACGGCAAGCGGGTCGGATGGGGATCAAGCTCAGGCTTCAGCATTACCAGAAAAACACCCCATCCCGACCTTGCATGGCTACTTCTCAAGGAACTCGTGGGCGAGTCGGTTCAGCGTCATCTTCTCTCTACGACGGTTCCAGCACGCCGTGATCTCCAGCCAGCCTTTATGGAAGCCTATCCCCAAGGCCGCGCTTTCCTTGAAATGCTACCTCACCTCGAAACCCCGCCGCGAATCGCTGAACTTCAGCAAGTTCAAACCGAGTGGGATTACTGGTTTCAACTGGCCCTTCAAGGCAAACACCCCCCGAAATTCATTCTCCACGAAGCACAGGACAAGGTGAACACCATCATCTCCACCTCACCGCTCCGCTTACGTGAGCCGTAACGAGATTTTTAGCTAATGACTTCCCTGTCCCTCCCTCTCCTATGAAGCGGCATCCCCTAACCCCGTGGCTTTTTCTGGCACCAAATCTTGCCGGTTTTCTCGGCTTCACGCTGGTCCCTGTCATCGCTTCGCTCATTCTCGCGTTCTTCTCATGGGACCTCTTCAACGAACCTCTCTGGGTTGGATGGAAAAACTTCCATCACCTTGTCGGCTTCCAGCAGCGTCCCCAAGGCGTGCTGTCGTGCTGGCCTGCCGCTCTCCTTTCTCTTGCCTGCATTGCGTTGGGCCTGTGGGCCAGCACGAAGTATCGTGGCTGGCAAAAAGGACTCCTTTTCTTCGCTACCATTACACTTGGGACAACCTTTTTTCTCAGTCAGGCCCAGCCGGTGAACGGGCGCTTCTGGTACTTTATTGCAAATACCTTCTACCTCCTTCTCGGGCTGCCGTTTTCGATGGCCTGTTCTCTGGGGCTGGCGTTTCTGCTAAATCGCAAATTCCGGGGGCGCAACCTCTTCCGCCTTATCTATTTCCTTCCCTCCATTGTCAGTGGAGTGGGGATTTATCTGTTATGGAAATGGATTTTTAACAGCGATTACGGCCTCATCAATCAAGTTCTGGCTACCGTCTTCGGCGTGTCCGGTCCGGCGTGGCTGGAATCCAGTCAATGGGCTAAGGAGGCGTTGATCATGATGAACGTCTGGGCGACCGCAGGTGGGGCGAATATGATTCTCTATCTCGCTGCCCTTCAAAACGTCGACCCGGAGCTTTACGAAGCCGCGGAGGTCGACGGTGCGAACCATTGGAACCAGTTCAGGCATATCACTTGGCCTATGGTCTCACCCACTACGGCGTTCATCCTTACCATGGGGCTAATCGGTGGATTTCAAGGCGGTTTCGACGCCGCCTTTGTGATGACCCGCGGCGGCCCTGCTGGCGCCACCACGACGCTGAGTTATTTTATCTTCGAAAGCGGCTTTCATCACTTCTACCTCGGTCGCGCCGCTGCTGCGAGCTGGGTCCTCTTCCTGATGGTTTTTAGCCTTACGCTAGTGAACTGGAAATGGATGGCCAACAAAGTCCATTACTAGGGCGTGTTCACCAATTGAGAAAGATGGATGAAATGACGTATCTTAAAACCAAAATTGGGTTTCTAAGGAGGGCCAAATCAAGATTCGGACGCCCGAAAAAGGCGGCGTTCAGCCGCTTCTCAGCAAATTTGTGAACACGCCCTAATGAAAACCTTTCTGACACCGATCCGCACGGCCCTCCTCTGGAGCGTCATGCTTCTTCTCGCTGTGGTGATGCTCTATCCCCTGCTCTGGATGATCGCTACCTCCCTCAAGACAAATGACCCCGCGCTCCTCGCTCTTGAAGGCGCGTCTGCCAGCGTTTTTCCCACCGGGGGCGATCTCATTAGTGGTCTCTTCCCCAAGATCCGACACTGGTCCAATTTTTTGGAGGTCTTCCAGCGCGTTCCCTTCACGCGGTACTATCTCAACAGCGCGTTGATTGCCATCGCTGTTACAGCAGGCCAGCTCTTCACTTCCTCCCTCGCTGCTTACGCCTTCAGTCGCCTGACTTTCGCCGGGCGCGACCGTCTCTTCTTCCTCTATCTAGGCACTCTGATAATCCCAACGACCGTCACGCTGATCCCCACCTTTGTCTTCATGAGCAAGCTCGGCATGGTCGACACCTACTTCGCCCTCATCATCCCACCCATGTTCAGCGCGTATGGCACCTTCCTTCTACGCCAATTCTTTATGGGCATTCCTGTGGAACTGGAGGAAGCCGCCTACCTTGATGGCTGTAACGCCTTTCAAACCTACCTCAACGTTGTCATCCCTCTCTCGAAATCCGCCCTCGCCACCCTTGGCATCTTTACCTTCCTTGGCAATTGGCAAAGCTTCCTCTACCCCCTTGTCATGACGAATCGTGATGAACTCAAGACGCTCCCCCTCGGTCTTCTCAACTTCGTGGAACAGAACGCCGCCAACTGGCCACTTCTCATGGCTGCAAGCCTCCTTGCGCTCATCCCCGTGATTTTGATCTTCCTCTTTGGTCAACGCTATTTTGTCTCCGGCGTACGCCTCGGCGGCGTTAAAGGATAGAGTACGGGAAGGGTTTCGAATGACGCTTTCTGTTGACAGAACCACTCTTTGCGCGATACCAGTATTCAAAATCGACGGTTTCAATCATTCCCTTAACTCTCTCATCTTCTTGAGGACCCCACGCCACCACATCATCCTCCGCCTCCCATCTCAAAGCACTACAGTATGTTAGGAGACCGATCATCCATGCGAAATAGCGAGGGGACCTTCCGACCCGTCTATCGGCACCTTGTCGACGATATCCTTGAGAAGATCGAGTCAGGCGTCTATCCCAACGGCTCCATGCTGCCCTCCGAGCGCGAGCTTTGTCTTCAATATAACGTCTCCCGGCAGACCGTTCGCAACGCCCTGAAGCTTCTCTCTCAACAAGGATGGGTCTCACCGCGCGCCGGCAAAGGCACCCGAATCCAGTCTCCTCCGGTCAAGCCCGGACAGGTTCTCAAAGTCGCTCCGGCGAAAAGCCGCCAGATCGGCTACATTTGCAATGCCAAGGCCTATGCTGGCGATGCCTGTTTTCTTGACCACCTTCTCGGCTTCAAAAGCGCACTCTCCCAAGAAGGTTACTCCGTTGCCTTCAGTGTTTCCCGTAAGGACGAAAGCAAAGCCATCTATCCGATCTACCAGGATTGGCTGCGTAACAACGCAATGGAAGGCTACATCTGTGCTTCCGTCCACCCCTCCCTCCAACGCGAACTGGCCAACCTCGGCGTTCCCGCGGTATCACTCGGATACGTTTGGGAGAATATCGATCTTCCTGCCTTAGCACTGGACTTTCGCCGCATCTATAGAAACGCCGTTGCCTACCTGCACGAGCGCGGACATGAGCGGATCTGCAACCTCGTTCTCAACGACGATAATAAGTTCTCCCGCGAAGTCCTCGCCGGTTACGACGAAGGTCGCCTCGCACTGAACAAAAGCACGGCAGAAATCTCCGTTGAACGCTCTGCCGACACCGCCTACGACATCGTGGCAGCCCTACGCCGCGTCCTCAAGGCCAAGCCTCAACCCAGCGCTATCATTTTATCAGGCGACGACCACCTCAACGCCATCATGCGTTTTTTCGCAAATGAAGGCATTCGCATCCCGGACGACCTCTTCATCATGGCCGTTCAGGTCAACCCCGGCAACTGCAGGTATGCCGATGAACTCGCCTACTTCTCCTACTCGAGCATGGACATGGCCCGCCGAGCCGCTCAGAAGCTTGTCGAGATCCTGACCGTCGGCGATACACACCCTCGACAAGAGCTTTTCTACGAAGGCCGCTTCATCAGCCCCGGAGAACTCATGCCCTCTCTTCACTTGCCCGAGCAGGAGGCACCCGCCGTTACATCAGCCCCTTCCTCGAAATAAGACAACCCACAGGCCAAACGGCTATTTTATCTGGAAGATTGCCTGAAAGAAATTTCTTCGTACTGACGGTCTGCATGAATGGCGATCAGCGTTCTCTCCTTACGGAGATACCTCATTCCCCCTTCCCTGCTATTTGAGGTAGAGCCAACTTGCCGTGAATGGAGGTAGGACTTGCACCCGGAAGGTCTTTGCCAGCCATACGGTTGCGGAGAAGGTCGGCAATTTGATGCCCCAGAGAGATCACGGGGTACTCGTATCGAATGACGGGAACGGAGTAATGGATGTCAACACCTTCATTGGTGAGGGTAGCAATAGTGATTTGCTCAGGAATGCGAATGCCGTTTTTAAGAAGCGCCATGATCCCCCCTCTTGCAGCGGTATCGTCGGTAAAGATGAGCCCGTCGGGGAGTGCTTTGGGTGGAGTGGTTGCGATGTAGTTGCTTAGGAAGCGGTCGGTGTCTACTTCGGCGAAATCGTGGGCGGGGTTAAGGGGAACGCTCAACAGGCTGAGAGAAGGGGCGCCGGTTTCTTTTTCGATCTCTTTTAGCAGGGCTTGATAGAAAGCTTCGTGTTTGCAAAAGAGTTCCCCTTTGGAGACGACGATCGCGATTCTCGTGCATCCTTTGTTGAGGAGAGCTTTGGCGGTCGTCATGATGAGGTCACGTCGGTCGAGGACGAAGTCGTTGTCAGCCCTGCCATCGTCGAAGATGACTTTAGCGGTGTTCGGGGGGACAACGTCGTCGATCGAGATGCCAAGCGGGAGGGAGACAATATGGACGAAGCCCCGGAAGGTGTGATATTTCTGGTCGATCTGAAGGTGGTGGATGATGGTGTCGCGCTTGTTGGGGTCGGGAGTGGAAAGCCCGTCGTAGATGCGACAGGAGAGGAAGTCCGTGTTGAGTTCGTCGATGATAGCAGAGGTAAGCACGCGGTAGAAGGAGGCGGTGCTGGCGTTGAGGCTGGGGCCGAGGAGGATGCCGACGAGGGCGCGCTCAGCACCTTCGCGTACGAAAGTGCCACGGCGTTTGGTTCGGTCGACAAGCCCCATAGCAACGAGGCTCAAAAGGGCCTTTTGGACGATGCTACAACTGGTGTTCCATGCAGCGGCAAGCTCCGGGTTGGAAGGAAGCTTTGTCCCGGGCGCGATACGGCCACTCTGAATCTCTTGCGCGTAGTAGCGCTCGATTTGTGTGGAGGTGGGGGCTGCCGAGTTGGTGCGATTGGAGGCGGCCTTAGCGGGCTTTCTGGGCATGAGTGGTGCCAATTGTAGATTCTAAGGGGAGCCTTGCAATGGTTTTTACGTTTCCCTGCTCAAGAGGCGCTAAATCAATGCAACCCGCATATAACTAGCTTCTGACTTGGATTACGTCGTCTAAGGTATTGTCTAAGGTGAGACGGTGGAGCCATTGGTTGATGGCGGCGGCTTCGCTCGCGGTGGCGAGATGAGTGCTTTCCCCGTTCATGGCGGAGTACCAAGCTTCATGCTGGGCGGGAAAGCGTAGACCCGGTGAGGCAACGGTGATGGAGTGTTCTCCGTTTTGATCGATAAGGAGAAGCTGGTCTGTTTGCTGCTGGTAGTTGTATCGCAGGGTGGCTTCTGTGCCGGTGATTTCCCATTCATTGCGGGAGATCCGGCTCAGATAGCTACCTTGGAGGAGCCCGAGGGCCCCTGAAGTTGAGCGTGTGATAAGGGCAAAGGTGTCGTCGCCGCGTTCTGCCCAATGATGGTGGGTCGATCCTGTAACGAGGGTGGGCGTGCCGATAAGGAAGGAAAGGAGGTCAAGGGCATGGCAGCCGTTATCGAGGAGGGCCCCTCCACCGGAGAGAGCGGGAGTGGTCATCCAGTGTTGTTCCATTTCTGGCATCCATCCGGAGAAGCAAATATTCATCCAGATCGGGGTGCCTAGAATGCCACGTTGGATGAACTCGCGGGCTTGGAGGGCTGCACCGGTAAAGCGGTGGCAGTAGCCAACCTTGAGATAATGCTCGGCATGAGGATGGCTGGCAAGCCTGTCGGCAGCGTCGGGGTGACTAGCGAGCGGCTTTTCGGAGAGGACAAAGATTTTGCGATCGAGCAGAGCAGAGATGATCTCTTCGCGCGCGGAGGGTGGCGTAGCGACGATGGCGCCATCGATTTCACTACGTTGGAGAAGCTCCCCTACGGTTTCATAGACGGGTAGTTGATGTTGACGGGCAAACTCCTCCCTTCTCTGCGCAGCCTTTTCCACACCTGCTACGATGCGAAACCGGGGTGAAGTGGAAAGGTAATGAAAGTGGGTATTGGCAATACCTCCAAGGCCAATCATAGCGATCTGTTTCGGTATCATGAAAGTGAGGCGGCGAAGGGTGAACGGCTGAGGTTAGCTTTGCGACAGAGATCGATCGTGTTGAGAACTTGCAGGGTAGAAGCCTCGGAGATCGCAGACCGGCCGCTGCGGAAGAAGGCGATGACGGCTTCAATGGTGGCGATGAAAAAGGGAGAGTTGATTTTTGCGTAGTGCCAGCCGGAGGCATCGCTAACGGCTATAGCAAAGCCTTGTTCCCCATCATGAAGTTGGATAGTACCAAGGCTTTCGCGACCGTGTTTGAATTCATAGCGCACGATGCCTGCCTCAGAGGAATGGCGCTCAATGGTGGTGTAGGGACGGGAGCTAAGGGCGCAGAAAAGCTCGGCAGGGTGGATGAAGAACTCATCAAACTGCTTTTGCCACCCGGCCCAGATTTGTACGTAGTCAGGCACAGGGGCAGCACTGCGGAGGGTTTGCAATTCGTTGCTAAAGCGCAAGGCAGAGGCGCTCATCAGGGGCACATTGTGCTGCCGGGCAATATCGTAGATCGCTTCCCCCTCCTGACGGGTAGGCGCGAGGGGTTTGTCAAGGTAGATCGGCACGCCTAGTGGCGCGGCTAGGCGAACGAGTTGCTGGTGGCTCTCTGGGGTTGATGCTGCAGGGATGACGACGGCGTCGATCTTTCCGTCAAAGTGGCGGCAATCCTCGATCCACGGGATCTGAAGATCACTGCACCATGGACGGGCATCGCTAGTATCATTGATACAGTGATAACCGATCGGGGTAACGCCATGGGTAAGGGTGCGGTCTTTGAGCAAATGGACAAAGAGGGTACCGTGACCGCGCAGGGGCGAATCGTCGATGATGGCAACCCGAAGGAGGGGCGGAGATGAGAAAGAAGTGGTCATGGCAAGTCAGCCTTTGCAGCGACACGCAAGGTGCTGGAGTCGTTATGGTGGCTAGGATAGAGCTTAGCCGGGTTGGCTTCTTTACCCGCAGCAGCGGTGTGCTCGGCGCCGTAGGCGTAGTCGCCGCCCCAGACGAGAACGAGAAGATCTCCTGTAGCCTCAAAGTCGTCACTATACTCCATCAGGTTTCCCGCTTGATCGTGGGTTTTGTAGGGGGAGATGGCGGCGGGGTATGAGCCGACAGAGTGGGCGTGGACGTTGGCGTCACGTGGACGGAGGAGATTTGCGCTATTGGAGTCTGTGGCGTTTGGCTCGAGCGCGTTGGGAGGGGTATCGCTACGCGTCGGGTATTGCCAATAGCCGCCTGCGCCATCTTTCGCGGGGTCGTAGTAGGCGGCTTTGTACCATTCATGGGAGTTTGGTATCCAGAAGCGGGCATCGGATTCGCGTGTAAAGATGCCGTTAGTGGCCCCTTGAAGATGATAGGCACCGTTTTCGGTGTCGCCATCGCCTTTACCATGGTGCAGCCAATTCACAAATCGTGCAGCTTGATACCAACTCAGGAAGGTGACGGGATGCTGATCCATAGCCTCTTTGGAAGTGTAGCGGTAGTTACCTTCCTCGCCATTCCTTCTTACGCCACCCCGCTCACTACTGCTCATCAGAGGATGAAAGAGGCCATGCGGGTCAGTCTTGCTCGCTACGGCGTTTAGGAATGCGACATACTCTTCGTTAGTGACCTCGGTCCTCCCAATTTGGTAATGGTAGTCTACTCTTCCTAGCTGGGTTATGGGGTGCGGCGGGTTGCCCGGGTCTCCCACCTCGACCAGATCAATGCCATGAGCCCAACAGGTAGTCAGGAGGAAGAGCGCGATGGTACGGGGACAGATCATACGGTAGGCAAGGAGGGACGCTTTTTCCGAGTGAGAAGGAGGGCACCGACCCCGAAGCCGATGAGCAGATAGGTAGAAGGCTCAGGGATGGCGGCGAAGTAGAGGCGAAAGCCGGAGGTGCTGTTATAGTGACTTGGATAGAGAAGGAGAGGATTGTTGCCGGAATCGTGGGCAGAGGTGTAGATGCCGCCGTAGTCGTAGTCACCGCCCCAGTTCTGGACGAACAGGCTGCCTCCTTCGACAAATGCCTCGGTGTATTCAATAACGTTCCCGGCCTGATCAAACGTTCCGTAGTAGCTCTGTGCAAGGAGGTAGGAACCAATGTCGGTGGTACCGCGTATGGGGTTGCCGCCAAGATTACCGCTGTTAGCGTTATCTCCATTAGGAGCCACTCCTATGGGAGCGACATCGCTTTGGGTAGCGAAGAGCCAGTATGGAGTCCCGCCGGAGCGGGTAGGGTCGTAGTAGGCTGCTTTGTACCACTCGTCGGCGGTAGGTAGCGCGACGAGGGCATCTTCGTTCCGGGTGAAAATGCCATTCATGGCACCGTTGAGCGTGTAGGCACCCGTCTCGGTGTCCGAATTACCTTGGCCGTTGTGATACCAGTTGGCAAAGCGGGCCGCGTTGTACCAACTGATGTGAGTGACAGGACGATAGGCGTGTCCCTCCTTGGAAGTATAGCTGTAGCTGCCCTCGGTGCCGGTACGGATGATACCCCCGGTGGCAGCGTTTGTCATCTCCTCGGTATAGAGGCCATAGGGGTCCGCCGTTGTGGCTACGGCATTCAGGAAGGCGACGTATTGGGCATTGGTCACTTCGTAGGTGCCGATCTGATAATCATAGCCCACGGCACCGCGTCCATTGCTATCGGCGACGTTGCCACTGTAGCCGACATAGACTCTATCAATATGAATCTGAGCCTGTAGCGAAGAGTGGACGCAAACAAGCCCAAGGGCGGTAAGCGCAACGCGACGCACGACGGAACTGGGGGTCTGGTTAGCTTTCATTAAGTACCTATAAGTACAATCTTCGGGTGGCATGTCAAATCCTTTCTGCGTTCCTTCACCTCAGGTCGGTCTCATATTCCAGGAGTCGATCCGAAAAATCCGCCCAGGTTAGTTGATTAAATCGTAGCATGAAGCAGACATCTTGACGTTAAAGAGGTAGGTGTGGGCGGCACTCCACCCGTATGGCACACAACTCTTACTGGCCGCAAGGCGCGGGATTCTGAAGAAATCTTCGCGAAAATTTGAGATTTTCCATGGTGCAGTCACGAATCATTTGACGGATCGCTCTCCAATCGTGTACTTTACAGTACTTATGTTAAGAATCCCCCTGATTCTCTCTCTTCTTTCCTCTTCCCTCGGAGGTGCCACCCTTTCCATTGGGAGTCTGAAGGAAGCACCCGAGATTGGGACTTTTGAAAGAGCCACTCCGTGGGCGACGATGCATCCCTTCCTTAACGTTGGAGATGGTGATGCGGCGAAGGAGTCTACCCGTCTGGAAATGGCTTATACGGCGACTCATCTCTATGTCAGAGGGCGCGCAAGCTCCTTCGCACTTAACCCCTCAAGCAACCAGAGCGATTCCTTCATCGCAAACGCGAGGAACCGTGATGAAGGGGTGTCTGAGGATGATGCTGTAGAGCTGCGGCTGGAAGTGCAGCGAGCGGGCGGGACAAGACTCTACTACGTTTCCGTCAATGCTCTAGGTACGGTGCAAGATATGGTATTTACCAAGGATGGCTGGGACAAAGCGTGGGACGGCGTGGAGCAGGCAAAGGCGCGGCAGGGCCGTGGCTACTGGGAGTTTGAGCTGGCTATTCCGTGGCAGTCTATCGGAATGACTCCTGGGGATGGCAGTTTTGGACTAAAGCTAGGCGCCGTGAGATTTGACCGATTGAATAACGAGGCTTCGTCATGGGTTTATCTAAGCGATGGAGACTTCCATTCCGCAAAAGCTCGGGGAACGATACGCCTTGATGCCAATACCCCGTTGATAACGGGAGAGAATGAGTTTCCCCTAAGGCGCTCAACCCCGACACGCTGGAGCTTCGGAAAAGGGAGTGGTGATGAGCCTCTCTGGTGGCGCGTTGAGCTTCTGGATGGCCGGGATGTTGTCGCTAACGCGTCGGGAGAAGTTGATCCTGCGGCTGATGAAGTTGCTGTTGTTATACCAGCACTCGCTAAATCTATCCAAACTCCCGTACGTGCACGTATCTTCTGGATCCGGGGGGAGCAAGTGCTCTATGAGTCAACCGAGCTGCCCTACGAGAACCAATCAAGCGAAGCCCGGCTGAAGATCGTTGCAGAGGAGCCGGTGGCGATCTATCTCAATGGAGAAAAACTGGCGGTTTACCAGCCGGGAGAGCCGGATATCCCCTGCCCTCTTGAGGAGGGGGCTAATCTTCTTTCCCTTCAAACCAAGGCGGATATGCCTTTAAGCGTGGATTTACTGGATGCTAATGGCCTTCCCATTATCTCTGGTGAGGGCTGGCAAGTCGCAGCAGGGGAAAGCAGTAAGACGTTGGACCATAGTGCAAGCGAGAGCTCCACAGTGCCGGCAACCATGCTTCCCGATTCACACGGAAAAATGACTAGTGGGGGAAGTGGTACTGTTACCTATCGACGTATTATTCTTCACCGACACACCCGTTTCCACCGTCAATCCGCAGGAAATCACTGGCAACTTACGGAGGGGGCCACGGCACTCTTTCGCTGGGATGGTCCTACTTACTCCCGACGGGCCTATCCTCACGCTTTACAGAAGATGAAGCTCTACCTTGATCTGCCGGAGGAGCTTGAGTTCGTCGGGGCATCGGGGGCTGCTCGTTCACTAGTGAGTGGCAAACCGGTGGGTATTTCTCAGAAATGGAGGGATGCCGGCTATACGTGGAAGGAACATGGAGAGGTAATGCGGGGGGAACGCCTGTTTCGACGGTATGAGATTTCGCGGGAACTGGCGGTTGATCCCCCAAAGGAAAAGGAGAGTTGGTTGGAGCGACAATATCGAATCAGGGAGGGGGTGAGCTTCGGCATTCGCCCAAAGAAAGGAGCGCAAGGGGAGTCTGGAATGCTCTATTTCTGGCTGGAGGCCGAAGATGGGAAGATATCGGAGACTCCGCAGGCCTCTCGATTTACGGTCCATTCTCCGCTTAAAGGTGTCGCCCCTAAAAAAGTCCGGCTCGCTTTGACTGCACGGGATGGGCATGTGAAGGATGATGCTTTAGCAAAGGCGTACTTTGAGACGGTGGCGAGGGCGGGAGTCAACTATGTCTTTGGGGAAACAGGGCTCCCTGATCTCGCCAGTCTAGGCCTACAGCAAAGCTACTTTTTTGAACTAACCGAAAGCGGTAATCATAATGCAAACAGTACCACCCCAATTGTGGACCGCTTGCTGGCGGCTTACCCTGAAGCGCGAGCGATCGGCTTTGACGGCGCACCTCAGACAACGCCGTGTTTAGTCTATTTGGCTAGACATCCTGAAGTATGGACTTTTCTTCAAGAGGAAATTCGCAATGTAAAGAACAGGAACCCCAGCCTGACTCACTTTTTCTGGGATTATGAATACTCGCCATTTCCGGGGCACCACCCCATTTATCCCGGGTTTTCGGCCTTTGGCCGGGAAACTTTTGCTAAAGAGAATGGGTTAACATCAGTGCCATCTGCGGCGGAGATTCGGGAAAGTCATGCCGCTGCGTGGATTGATTTCACGGCCAAGGCGATTGCCGACGTCATGGAACGGCTTCGAACGATTTCGAATCAAGAGGGGTTAAAGTTGGATATCTACTCGGGCTACTATCTCCCCTACACTTTGGAAAATTATAATGTCGACTGGAAGCGGCTAGGCGGAAAAATTGATGCGGCAATTTGCGGGTATAGCTCGGATAGGGCAACCATTGAAGGAACACGAGAAGTTCTTGGAAAGACACCTTTAATCGGTGCTCTTCTTTTGATGGGGGAGACTTATCAGGCTCATACGCCGGCGGACATTATTGCCAAGCTTGTGACCCACCCTGCAGGGGTTCTTTTCTGGTATGAAAGCGGTTTCGACGCTATCGCTCTTGCCTCGATTGCAGAGGTGAGTCGGTTTGTAAGTCGGTATGAATTATTTTTTACCGAAGGGGTCGCACATGATGCACTGCCAGGCGGGACCATCGACGACCAGATCTCCATCTTCCATCGGGGCGATGAGTGGCTCGTGATTGCCAGAAACAATGTTTCATCCAAGGTTCTACACCGGGATGTGCCGATTCCAAAGGGAATGAGGGTTAAGGATATCCCTAAGGATGCCAGACTGGAGGGGGAATCGGTTGCCCTTAGCGTTCCCGTCGGACAATTCCGGGCTTATGTCATTGAACCGAAGATAGACCCATGATCGTCAGACCACGATGAGAAACAGACTTCATAGCTCAGCACGAATGGCCTTTACGCTAACAGAGGCCTTGGTTTGCATCGTCATTCTCGGCGTCCTGATAGCCGTCCTGTTCACCACTTCCAAGGTGATCCGTGAAAAGACACAGGGGGTTCAGTGTATGCAGAATCTGCGTCAACTGGGACAGATCCTCTTGACGTACAGTACTGACCATCAACAGACGCTTCTTCCCGGGATACGATATGACTCCGAGATGAGGAACGATGGCCCTCCCTGGTACTTCGAGCTTGATGAGAAGGGTTACCTGCCTGCAGCCTCATGGGAGGGTGCTCAAAGCAGCATCATGCGTTGCCCGACGCGCGCGGCGCAAGGGGAGGCCGCTCCTACGCTTTGGTATAGAAGCCTCAACTACGGAATGAATTTTTTCCCAGGCGTTATCAATGCCACAGATCCTCACACAGGGCCTGTGCGATTGAGCCAAATTAGACATCCGCATCGCACTGCATTAGCCGCTGAAGTCAAAGACCAATATCTCCTCTACCCTTGGGAGAACCCGCATACGGCTTATCCGCACGATGGGTCTCTAAACATCGTTTTCGTGGATGGCCATGTTGAGGCGGTCAAAGGCCCGATTCCTGCCGTAATCTACTCTCCAAGCACAGCAGACCACATTCTCGTCGAAGATCCGTTTCCGTTTTTTTAGTGGCTGCCAAACCTTTATCCATAAAGTGAAGAGGAAACGTTACCCTTCTCCCCGCGGGTCGTCTCTTGCAACAAAGCGGCCTCCTTGGCCTGACGGGAACCTGAAGCAAGAAATCCTACATCAGACCCTGCTACCACCAGATCGCATCGATGTTCGAGACAAAGCTCCAAAGCCGAAGCACCAACGCCAACAGCACACAAGAGCTTACCATGGCGTCTGCACGCTGCACCGGTCAATTCAAACGCCCGCCCAACGTTATCAGCCGTCTTGGGATCATCCACCCCGCACCCGTTACGCAGCATGTAGTCATCCAACCCGAGGAATAGGCCGTCGACTCCCTCAATGCTCGCCAAAAGTTCTGCCTGCTCTGCGGCAAGCGGCGACTCTATCTGGAGGAGCAAGCGTGTCGAATGATTAGCCGCCTCTACATAGTGACGACCATGCCGATCAATCACCCGCCGTCCGCCGTAAGAACGATTACCCAATGGTGGAAACCGGGCCGCTTGCACGAGAGCACGTGCCTGCTCTACACTGTCCACCAACGGGACGATGACCCCAGCAGCGCCCATATCCAGTGTCCGCCCGATCCGCCCAGCTTCATGGGAAGGAACACGCACATACGCGGGTCTTCCAATAAGGTCACATGCGCGAACTAACGAAAGGAGATCGCGTTCGTCCAGCTCCCCATGCTGCCCATCAAGCCAAATCCAGTCCCAATCCCCCCCAATACGTTCAACCACTCCAGGAGAAGAATAGCATATACATAGTCCAAACGCTACCGTCGATGTTGTTTCCATAGAATCAAAGTCTTATTGATTAAGCTAGCGGAGGATTGGAAGTTCCACACAGCGCCTTGAGGCTGAAGGATTAAGGCTGCGCAAGAGAAGAAGTCTCAGAAGTTCATCCGCCATTGCCTGCCGGTCAGAGCGCAGCACAAAGAAATCTCCCACCGAGAGCAACGCCACGTTAGCCGAACCCCATGCCACCAGTTTAACACGTTTCCCTAGTCCCAAGTCGAGATTCTCACAGGCCCTAATGGCTTCCCCGGTATTGTGGCAATGCATCGTCAGGATCACCGAAGTCTTATCCTTTTTCCGCAACCATCGTTTGAGATCCGAATAGCCGCTTCCGGTACGAGAGAAAATGCTCTCCACCTCAACCCCCAATGGGATAAGAGCCTCCCGGAGTCTATCAGCCATCTCACGCCCAAGCCGCTCCTCGATTCCTTCGGGAATCATGATGCAGAGATGCTTGCGCTTTTCCCGGAGGATCAGATCAACCACATAGCGACATCCGTCACCGATCTGAGTGCCGACATAATCAGCCGAAAGCTCAGGATAATTCCCAACACAGACTAACGCCTGTGGATGAAGTTTAGCCAGGATTTCCTTCTTAGCGGAAAGAACAAAGAATCCATCATAACCGGAAGCGTCCGCCCCCTTAAGCAAATCAGACCGCAGACAGAACTCAATCGATCCATTAACTTGCGCCAGACGCCGTTGAATGAAGAAGAAGAGGTCGTAACGCTGATAGTTGGCTTCATCCTTGAGTGAGGAAAGAACAAACGCCAGCCGCTCCGGCTTCACCAGTTTGAGAAGATCACCCGCTTCAACCTCCCTTTTCGGATAATAGCCACTCCCGTGCTTGCGTATAATCAATCCGAGGGCATCGAGCTCATTAAACACCCGGTTTACCGTGATCAGGGAGGCCCCTGTGAGTTTGACGAACTCGCGTACCGACGGCAGCCGAAAGGAAAGCCGCTCACTCACGGCCATACTATAAACCACCCGGATAAGGATGCGCTCCCAGCGATTGGTCACCGGGGTGGAAAGCTCATCGTCCGGCACGAGCGCGATCATGGGAAGTTTACCTCTAGCCTGCATAGGGTGATATTTTGCACATGAAAGGCGGGGGAATGTCAACCCGCCCGCCCGGCATTTGCGCACTGCCGCCTCCAGAGCACCATGGCGAGCCATCCTATGCCAAGCGAGATCCAAACCGACGGCTCTGGGACGGCCGCAGCCACCCTAAATCCCACTGAACCGCTTGCAGTGCTACCCGGGTCAAATGTCGCCGCCCGCGTGGAAGGCAATGCGGCGGAGGAACTTCCCCAACTCCCTCCGAGCTGACCATAGTTGGATTGACCTGCGTTATGGAATTCGGTCCATTCGTAAAGATTTCCATTTTGATCAAAGGTCCCATAAGGACCAACCGATTGAAGGTAGGAGCCGACCGGCATAACATCGGGATTTCCGGCAGCGTTGTTGTAATTGGCGGCATTAGGCAAGCTACCGGGTAGCGAAGCGACGGGCAAGGTGTCGGAAGAGGTAGCGTAAAGCCAGTATCCGGCATCCACACCCCCGCCTTTGTAGTACGCGGCTTTGAACCATTCATCGACGGACGGCAGGAAATATCGGGCGCCCTCTGAGCGGACAATCATGGCGGCATTGGAAGGAGTTGCGCTAGCCCCAAGCAGAAGGTAAGCCCCCGACTCTGTATCGGCACCGGCCGTCGCCCCATTATGAAGCCAGTTGACGTAGCGCATCGCATCATAGACACTAACGAAATTCACTGGCCGCAAGGTGTAATCCCACGTCGTGGTTTTAACAGCATAACTATAGTTCCCCTCTGTTCCACTTCGCGTAATGCCGCCCCGCGTTTGGGCGCCCATCGCGGTGTCATACAACCCATACGGGTCAGAAGCTGCAACAGCATTGAGGAAATCGACATACTGCGCATTGGTGACCTCCATCTTTCCAATAGCGTAGACCTCCGCTACCGACCCGTAACCGTGAGAGGCTGTATGAGCAGCATTACCGGGATCGCCGACTATCGCCCAATACTCAGGGCCGAACATCAGGACATCGGCACCGAGGGGCCGCAGCAAAGAGCATAGAAGCGCAGCAACAAGAAGTATTTTTTTCATAGAACAAACAAGGGTTGATTGGGTTTTGGGGGTTAGTCTAAAAACTGAGGGAAGGGATCAAAGTTTCTGGTTCCGAAACTCTCCGGTTTGACACTTTTTACATGCCCATCGGCGAAGAGCGCATTGCAATAGCCACGATGGACGCCAAGCAGCACCCCTTTGGCCGAGAAGGCGGTCCCCCCGGGGAGAAACTGTGGATAGCCCGGCCGGGCAACACCAGAGGTCACTCTGGCGTCATCTCCCCCTTCCACGACCGTCACCAGATCACCCAAACGGGAAAGGGAGGTCCTTCGGACACCTGCCAGACTGAGGTTGTAGGCATAGTCAACATGGTAACTGCCGACTTTCTTCAACGACCGCCGACAACTGAAAGGATTCTGCTCCTCCCCTCGTAGAAGCGAATTGGAACTCAAAAGATAGGAACCGGTCAATCGCCCATCCGGTGCAGCGGTAAACCATGAGTTACCCTCCCCCGGTCCGATCGCAGAAGGAGGCAACGGCCATTGCCAATAGTGAGAATGATAGATCCAGCGATGGTCGGAAAGGTAGCTTTGTAGCCCCACATCAATCATCCTAAGGCGGGATAGACATACACTCCGATCTGCATGCTCTCGAAGAGCAGAAAAAGCAGGAAAGCCGAGGAGGACCAAAGCAGCAACCAATGCCAGCACCGCCAGCAGTTCGGCCATTGAGAGCCCTGCCTCCATCCCCCGGGGGGAGAATCCTCTTTCCTGTTTCAACTTACTTTTCAAGTTGACGCGCATGAGAACTGTTATTACAAATCAACCAACATCAAGCAACACTTTTAATGAGATCGTCTTCACTTTTCTTTCCTGCTCTCATGCTTCTCGTGACTTCCCCCCGTCGGTTAGCTATTTTTCTACTGATCCTTCTTCACGGTTTTCCCCTTGGGGCAACAGGCGAAGACAAGGATGCAGTGATTAGCATTCCGCTAACCCAACCTCCTGAGGATTCGAGCCGTTGGTTTGAGAAAATGGATTGGAGCACAGCAACGCGTCTCGGCCCGCTTTTGAAGATAGGCCAACAGGCGGCATCCGCCGCTTCCGCCAACCACACTGTTCGACTTCTACAGGATCAGGAGTGGCTATATCTTGCTTACGAGCTGGATCTCCCCGATGCCTATCCATGGAAGAACGAAGGGAATGGCCGCGATCAGGCCGTTTACAAAGGTGATAGCGTCGAGTGTCACCTTCAAGGTACCGACGGCCGTCGTTTGCAGATCATCGTCAACCAGGCAGGGATCATCTATGACGCGCGCGATGGAGATCCGGAATGGAACGCCAGGGTGGAGAGTGCATCTATTCGAGAAGGCAAAAAGCACCGAATTTATCTGCGCTGGGACAAGCGCGATTTTCTCAATGAAGGTCCGCCCATCGGGATGAACTTCGGCGTTGTCCTCTGGCGTGCAGGCCATGCCGAGTGCTATACTGTTGTTCCCCTACGAAACAGTTTCTTGGAGAAGGAACCGCTGATCAGGGTCGATTTCACCCGAAAGACTAAAACCGAAATGTCGTACGCTCTGCGAACATTTACCGATTCGGAGACAACGCTGGAAGGACAGGCCTCCTCCTATCGCTTTCCCGATCAGGGCTTTAGCCTTGAAGAAACCGCCTATCTCTCCGGTCGCCATCTTCTGGCAGCCCAGGAAAAGCGAGAGGGGCGTCTTCTCCGAAAGCTACCCACTGGCCGGAGTACGGGAAAAAACTCCATCCTGCGGCTGACATGGAAGGGAAATTCTCCCGTCGGAATGACAGCACAGGTCCTTGATGAAAATGGGAAGGCACTCGCCTCCCTCCCCCTTCTGACACTCAAGAAAGGAGAAAGGGAACAGGCCGACTATCAGTGGAAGCTGCCGGACAACCTACCGGACAATGCGCTCCTCGAACTCTCCTTCACTAGACTTCATCGGGGCTTTGCCATCCTTCAACTCGCGCTCGAATCGGAAGGTGGAGATCTTGAAGAACGCGTTCTTGAGGAAACCTATGCTTCGTGGCGAAAACCGGGTCGTGCCTCGATCGAATGGGGAGAAGACGATAGCATGCTCTCTCCGACTCTTACAGAGAAGAAGGTCCTTTTCATCATTCCCAGTGGGGATCTGGAGATCGAGCGTTTGAGCCGTCGGTACCACCTCCGACCCACGATCGTGTTTGACCGTCAAGGGACCCTCTACCGGCGCAGTTCGACAGAACCTACGCTGGCTAGGAACATCGACGGAGGGCTTATCGAGCATGGCGTTATCATTGCGAGCGAGCCTCATGACGCCCTCAGGAAAGCGGTCGAAAGGATGATCCGTGCAGAGATACCTCTTTTAATCATCACTAGTCATCCGGACCTGTGGCAGAAAATGCTGAAGGAACCAAGGGAGCGCCCCTTGCCGTTGACGGATGTCACCAAGCGATACGCTAACCTTTTTCCACTAAAAGCCTTCCCCCCGATCTCGCGTATCGGCAACGCGACGATGATCTCCTCCATTCACACCTTTGGACACTCCCGGCCCGAGGTGACCTTGGTTGGCTTAAATGGGAGAGCGCCCTTGCGCGCTCTGTTACCTCCAGTCGAACCTGCACCCGCCGGATATGCGGGATGGCAGAACGATTACTATTCTTTTCTCGCCCATCTTATCCGAGTCAACGCCGAGCCGCTCCCAGCTCTATCCATCGCCCATGATTCTGAGAGAAGGACACTCCTCCTCCAAGGCGCCTCACCCAATTCTACGCTCAACCTTCACTTTTACGCAGCACCTGAGACATCAATATCGACTTCTAGCCCATTGTTAATGGAGAAGCGAACTCTTAATATCGGCACTGAGGCTACAACCACCATTCCGTGGCCCCCTGCCCTGAGTGAATTTGTCGGAAAGAGGATCGCTCGTATCGAGATCTTCGACAAACAGGGTAAACTCGTCAACTGGGGAAGTTGGGTTAGTTCATCTAAAGAGGCAGTTCCTCTGCGGACCCGTCTTTCAGAATCGGATGACCGGACGACGATCGCCGTAACGATAGCTAAGAAAGAAAGTCTCGCCCCGCTCCAACTCGAAGTCACTAGTCGTGACATCAACCGCCGTCTTCTCGATCATCAACAGGTACCGATTCAAGCGTCGCCCTCCGGTGAAACCGCTCTTACGCTTAAACCTAATATGCAGAGGAGCACCACGCCGGGGGTTATCGCGGCCCTTTCCCTTTGGAATGAGGATCGCACCCGGCTACTAGCCTTGCGGGAGGAGCTGCTCCATTCATCTTATGGCTCGAAACCGATAATGAGCGATTTTCACCTCGGAATTCATGGTGATTTTTTCCTCCGTACGGAGACCGATCAGGACTATGTCAAGTGGTTCAAGAAACTTGGGTTTGAATCGATCATGGAAGGATCGCACTTTTCGCCCTCCCGTGAGCTGAACATGCCATGGATTCATTCCGGGATCGCAAGGGAAATCTTTACCGATCACGCTTCAGGCAATCATCAACGCCGTCATTCGCTCAACGATCCTAAAGTGATTGAACTCGCATCACGAAACGCCTTGGAGGGATACGAGAAGGCGCGCGCTTCCGAACCGATGTTTACCGTTTTCGGTGATGAACTGGAGCTTGCCCGGGACGGGGCCTACGAGGTTGACTATAGTGAAGGTTCCATCGCTGCTTTCCGTGAGTGGCTTAAAGAGAGATATCCTTCGCTGGAGGCTCTGAACAAAGCTTGGCAGCGCTCCTATCACCAGTGGGAGGAGATTATTCCACTGCGTGAGGACGAAGCACGCGCCAAAGGGGAGATCGCCCTCTGGGTTCATTTTCGACGTTTCATGGAAGAGGTCTGGTACAACGCCTTTCGCGAAGTGCGAAACACCATTCAACGCAAACACCCCACGGCCAAACTCGGCTTGACTAATCCCTTTTACCTCAACCCCTTCAGCGGAGAGAATCACTACCGTTCAGCGAATGAGGAAGATGTGCTAGCCAAGTACTTCCGACCCGATCTGATCAAACAATATCGCTCCTTTGGTAAAGGGAAGTCGATGCAAACTTGGTTTGGCTACTACGAGGCCCCGGATGTCTGTCGTTTTTACCCACTCTGGTTTGCCTTCCACGGTGGCGAATCTGTTCATTTCTGGAACGGGGTTAGAAGTTATAGCAACTATGACCTTCTTGATGCCTCGGGTCGCGAGACCGAGCGTTCAAACGCCTTCCTTTCCTCCGGGAAACTTCTCACTGATGGCGCAGCAGCCGTTCTGGCATCCTTCCACCCCAAGCCTGCACCCATTGGCATCCTCCATTCACAGGAGAGCATGCGTGTGGCCTATTTCAAGAGTTCCATGAAGGCGAAAAGTGCCCCTTGGGCGCGGCACGGACTAGGCAAGGAACCGATCACTAACTTTTTTGGAGAATGGACAAGAAGCACGTTCCAATGGATCGAAATGGTGAAGGAATGCCAGCTTCAGCCTGAGTTTGTTGATCTCGATCACTGGAAGCGGCAGGACGAGCGCGTCCCGCCGATCCTTTGCGCTCCGTTTTTAATTTCGGTTTCTGATGCTCAGCTTCAGTCGATCACGGAGTGGGTCAGGGAGGGCGGCACCCTGATCTGCGACCTCGCGTTTGCTACCCATGATGAAAATGGACTACCACGGGATCCCTCAAATTCTCTCCTGTCGCTCCTTGGCCTGATGGAGCTTTCAACGCAACCAAACATCGAACGGGCACCGGTTTATTCAACCGGTCCGCAAAAGGTAAAGCTCGGTTACGGACGCCTTCACCATTCACTAACCGTTGGCGAAGGAAATGCTCTGGCCATGATCGGCGACGAGGTTCCCGCATGGATTGAGCACTCCGTGGAAAAGGGAAAGGTGCTCTTTCTCAACTTCATCCCGGAGATCACTCCTCCCATGATCGCCCACTTCAGGGAAGCGTTGGGAGAACATGCGAAAGGCAACACTCAGGCGCTTGATGCGGAAGGCAACATGCTCACTGGTTACGAAGTCTTCCCCTTTGCCCACGGGAACTCCCGACTCTTTGGTATCCTGCGCGATCTCGAACCGCTAAGCGAGGGTGCTCAGAGCGCATGGTTCCCAGGGCCCCTTTACCGAAAAGCAGTGACCCCGAAGGAGTCAGCTCGGATCGTCTTTGAACGCCCCGGACATCTTTACGATGTCTTTAAGGGAGAATACCTCGGATGGAAAGAGGAGGTCACTCTCTCCTTCCCTAGTGGCTCAGGGCATTTGCTTGCGGTTCTTGATGAAGCCATTGGGGAACTTAGCGTTGCCGCCGAGCGAGAGCAATATGTAGCGGGGGAGACCCTCCTGTTCGAGGTCGGAATAGGGAGGTCCGGCGGCACCCCCTCCGCCCCTTGTCTCATCATCATGGAAGTCTACGGTCCCGATGGAGCCCCTCTCTCTGCCTATCGACGCAAGATTCTTGTTAATGAAAAGACTGCCACCATCTCCCTTCCAACCGCTCTGGATGAAAAGGAAGGGCGTTACCGTGTCACCTTCCGTGAAGTGATGAGCGGTAAAACAGCGCAAGCCAGCTACTTGATCTCACCTGCTCCTACAGCTCCCTGAACCCAACCCTATGTCCGGTCAACCCTCCTCTCCCTTCGTCTCCAGGCTCTTCCTCGACAACCGCTGGATTGCGGACTCGACCCGTGTCACCCGGGTCTGGCACACACCGCGAAAAGTTCGTGAACCGATCCTACTCCCCGATCCTGTTTCCGAAGAAAACGCCATTGTCGGCTACGGGAGCATTCTCTTTCATCAGGGGCGTTTCCACCTCTGGTATATTACATGGACACGGTTGACGCCGTTACGCGTCGCCTATGCGACTAGCGAAGATGGCATCAATTTCGTGAAACCGGAGCTGGGGCTCTACGAGATCCGTGGATCTCGCCAGAACAATGTTTGCCTTATGGCAGAGCCACACGGTGACATCGACTCTCTATCAGTCATTCTCGACGAAGAGGATAGCACCCACCCCTTCAAAGCCCTGTTATGGCAAGGTTTTGCCGGACCCAAGGATGGGACCGGCATGCCTGCCCACCGGGGTATCTCTTCGGCCCGCTCTCGCGATGGCATCCACTGGGAGGTTGATCCCGGCTTCGTTCTCCCTGGCTGGGGAGATCGGATGACCACGTTCACCCGGAAGGTTGATGGGAAATTTGTCCTCTACGGCCGTGCGGAGAACTTCATGCGCCGTTACAACAACCGGATTGTTTACCGCTCGGAAAGCGAAGACCTCCGCCACTGGTCAACGCCTCAACTCATCCTCAAAAGCGATGAGGAAGATCCGCCCGCGCTGGAGATCTATTCCCTCCAGACGTTTCCCTATGCGGGGCTTTACCTCGGCACCATCGAGCGGATGCATTGCCAACCCGACAAAGTCGATGCCGAACTGGTCTACAGCGAAGATACGATCCAGTGGCATCGCAGCCGGAGCCGCGCCCCGTTTCTTCCGACCGGTAACAGTGATACTTGGGACTGTGCTTGGGCCAACGTCATCCCCGGTTCACCCATTCTCTATCGGGGTAGCCTCCTCTTCTACTACGGTGGCCGCTCTTCGGCCCACAAGACGTTTTACCCGCTTCACCGCGGGGCCATCGGGCTGGCCGTTCTCCGCCCAGACGGCTTCGTCTCCCTGCAAGCGGCCAATCGGGAAGGGTGGGTCTTGACGCCGCCCTTCGATTGGCCAGTAGGAGCAGACCTTGGGGTAAACGCCGACCCGAGGGCCGACCTTACCACCTATCCCGGTTCGGCTTCCGGTGAAGTCCGGGTAGAGGTGCTCAATGAAGAGGGTGAGCCGATCCCCGGCTTTTCACGGGAAGCGTGCCAGCCGATCACCTTCACGACCCATCACGAAACCGATCAACGCAAAAAGATCTATTGGGACGACACGCGCTCGCTCTCTGTTCTTGGCGGGAGGAAGATCGTGCTGAAGTTTTATCTCAGGGACGCACATCTCTTCTCTTTTGCCGCTGTGCAAGGCATTCTATAGAGGGAGCGTTGCCAGTGTTATCGAGAGTCTTCTGATAAGGAAGAACCTCTGCGCCAACACATCCCCAGCCTTCGGACCTCCCCGCGCCGTTGATCAGTGTTATGCTCACTCGGCAGGCATTCACAGATGCGGTGGCTCTCCATAGCAGACCGGAGAAGGAGGGGCGATCCGGCGGCCGTCTTCACCAGTCTGTATCGGGGTGAAATCAACGCCTGAGGTCCACTCTGAGGCTCCGCAGCCCTGCCGTGGTCGCTCACGGCCTTCCACGACCAAGAACCGGAGGAAGGCGTGCATGGCACTCCATCCCAACCACTGAAGCGTCTTCGCTCAAGTAGGCGCCGGCGAACGTTTAACGTTCCTCCCTTCGTCTCCCGCCGAAAATGGCTTAGACGATGAATTCTAGCAGCGTCACAGCACCCGGAATTGGAGGGTGAGGGAAGGGAATGCGGATCAAGAAAACGATCTTGAAACTTTTCCGGTACTTTTTCCCCGGAGCGAGCCAATACCCGCATGGATATTGGCTCGAGCGGTAGGATTCGAACCTACGACCAATCGGTTAACAGCCGATCGCTCTACCACTGAGCTACGCTCGAATAATTCCCTTTCAGAAAGTGGAGCGGTATTTCTAAATGAAACCGCTGGGGTTGCAAGGCTTTTTTGATTTTTTTTGGAAAAAAGATCGTGAGGCCGTGAATCAATGGCTGCCATAGCGGGAAACAGCCTCTTCCCGCGTCATCGACGCAGGGAGATTGCGGATCTGAACCTTCCTGCCAACCTGCCGTTCCTGCTTCATCACTGTCACAAACTGGTCGCACATATCCATGGCGTACGGGATGTTGCCGCTCGACATGGAGAAGACCCCCTGAAGGTCGAGTGTCTGTAGCGCGTTGATACAGTTGCGAATCCGCTCGCCGGAGAGCTTGGAGAACGCTTCGTCAATCGGCACCAGCGCCAGCGAGGGATCGCGGCGACGGCGTTCGTAACGGTGGTAAGCCCGCAGGTAACAGGCGAGGATAGCGATAAAGTAAGGCGATTGATTCTCACCACCGCTAAACTTGCCCGAATGACGATCCACGCTGCTCGGGCGAGCGTGCTCGCTACGGGTATCGGTCACCAGCATGTCGTAATCATGATAATTACGGTAATCGAGGAAGGAGAGCGCTTCCTTGCTCTCAGGCTGGTCAATCAGGTTGGCAAAGATCTTCTCCACGGTGATCCGCAGATCGGCATCCATCGACTCAAAGAAAAGATCATCCTCCCGCGCCGCGGCTGAGGCGTCGACGAGATCGCGGTAGATCTTGTACTCCGCGCTCGGATTGGGGCGCCGGGCGATCTGGTAGAGGTTATGCCCGATGGGCGAGCGCAATTCCTGATTGAGCACGGCAAGGAGACTCTCGACCTCAAAGAGCGCGGCGTGGAGCTTGGCGAGCACTTGCGTGCGGAAGAGATGCTGCCAGTTGTTGCGTTCGCGGCGTGCTTTCTCTTCATAAGATGGGATGTCGCCTGCCCGGATCTTCTCCAAACGTGCGTCGTACTGCTCGTTGGTGCGGGTTTCAGGGTCGATTTCGAGGAAGCCGGTGTGAATCCTTGCCAATTCGCGCCGCAGGGCGATCAATTCCTGCCGCTGGGCGATGGCATTTTTATCCGACTCGTGGAAGCGGTTGCGTGCCTGTTCGGCAGCGGCTTCCTTGAGCGGCCATTCGCGCAGCAGTTCGCTCTTGATTTCATCGTAGCGCTCCTGATGCTCGGCAAGATTGGTCCCTTCGAGCTGGACCCGCCGGAAGTTATCTTCGGCATGAAGGATCGCAGCCTCCTTCGCCTTGCGCTCCTGCCGGGCGATCTGGAGATCAGCCAACGTCTGACTCTTCATCAAGGTATCGCGCTCGCGCAAGTCTTGCGCACGACGGCTTTCCAGTTCGGCAATCTCGGTCTCCTTTTCATCCATGCCGAGGTCACGGATCTGGCGCATTGTTTCGATGTTCTGCTCCAGTTCGCGCTTGAGCTCGGCGAGACGTCCGAGCGCGGCGAGATCATCATGCACGGAATCCGAATCGAGCCGCGCGGCCCGGGCGAAGTCGAGAAAGTCGCGCACAGCGTGGACCTTTGGCATCAACATCCGCTGAGAGAGGGTCACCTCATCGAGCTGCGATTGGAGGAAGTTGCGCTGCTGCTCGATCCCCCGCTGACCGACGCACGGGTTGTTCTGATAATGCGCGCGGCGCTCGACAAAGGGGCGCTGATACATGAACCCGTCACGCATGATGGCGCGGGAGTGCTGGCGAAGTTCGCCGACAGCTTCCACACACATCAAATCGCCAAGGGTCTGATCAACGATGGCACGGGCGACCGGGTGCGAGGTCTCGATCTTTTCCGCAAGCGAGCCGGCGCGAATCTGGCGACGGCGGGAGTCGAGCACCTGACTCGGGTTGATCAGCGATTCGCGGGCGGTGTTCTGCTTGAGGCCGTGGAAGATCCGCTCGGCCTGATCAAAGTCACGCTCCTCAACAACGACGGCGAATTTCCGGGCAAAGGCAATTTCGACCGCCGGACGCCACCCTTCGTCAGTGACTTCGCACAATTCACGCAAGGCACGCGCCGGATTATCACGCCCGCGCCGTTCGAGCGCATGGTTGAGTGCATCAAGGAGGACGCTCGCCTCTGGCACAACTCCCAACCGCAACGCCGCGAGGAGTTGAGTGAGACGCATCTTTTCTTTATCAAGGTGGGCCTGTTCGGCAAAAAGATCGCGGGAGGCGTGGTCGACCTGCTGGAGCACTTCTCGCGTGCAGAGCGAAAGATTGCGCACACCGTGACGAATCCCCTCCCCTGTGGCTTCGGGGAGACCTTTAATAGCGTCAGCAATCGATTTGAGCGCGTCGGCGTTGACCTTGACCGGGAGTTCCCGCGCCATCTCCAGCCAACGCTGGCTCTGGTTAACGCGATTTTTCAGCGCATCAGAAACGTTGGCACCAACCGCCTCCAACTGGCGGACCTGTGGAGCGAGTTCGCGATTGCGATTGCGCAAGTGGAAGAAAAGTTTGCCATCCTCGGTCGCCGTCAGGGCGGCTTTAAGGGAGTCGAGCCGTTGGCTATCCTCGGCGATCCGGGTATCAAGCTCCTTGAGGCGGATCGTGTCGGTCTCCAGCAGGTTTTCGAGTTCGCTCTCCCGGCTGCGAGCGGCTTCGGCGGCATCGCGCACGGCGTCGAGGCGCAGTTCGACCTCTGCATACCGATAGAGGCTGCGGTCGAGGATGGAGCCGGTGAGCGCCTTGTCCATCCCGTGGATCGCCTCAAGCTGGCTAAGTTGATCCCGCAGAACCGCTAATTCCCGCTCAAAGTTACGGAACATCTGGAAGCTCTCGGCGACCGGCTGGATGTCGACTTCGCCATGCGGCAGGATGTATTGGCGGCAGAAATCGTTGAAACTGCGCAGAAAGGTAAACGACATCGCTGCGGGCAGGAGATAGTCGATCACCGCGCGGTCGAAGTTGAGATGAAGCGGGGTCGCCATCTCGCGCCGGTAGCTATCCAGCGTTTTGAAGACCGTGCCGCCGCTTTCGTTGACGAACTTCTGGAAGCTCTTGTGATCAAGCGGGGTGCGATCTTCATTGAGCCAACCGGTTTTGCTGATCCCTGCCGGGAAGAAGAACCCTTCCTTGCGCGAGGGCTGGTTCTGCGCAGCGCTTTCAAACTCGATGCGCAAACCCCACGTCTCGACCCGCTTACGGTTGGGCCAGCGGAATTCGAGCGCTACGTAGGTGATACTCCCCTTCTCGCGCATGTACTGCGGCTTGCCGTCAATATCCTGTTTGGTATCGCCCAGACAGTAGCTCTTGAGGTTACGCGTGGAAGCGGCCCCGGTGGCCGATTGGTTGTACTTCGCCTTCTGATCGCCGACGAGGACCAGCTGGATGACATCCATCAGGACCGATTTGCCCGAGCCCGTCACCCCTGCGATGAGGAGGTTGCCATGGACATCAATGGTATCGTTGTAGCCGAACCAGTTGATGGCGTGAATGCGGGAAAGGGAAATCTTACGGCTCATCGTTCTCCTCGTCAGTCGGTTCAGTCGGTGCTTCTTCGCCGGTCAACTCGAAGCGTTCCGCATGGCGGGTCCACTCTTCGAGATCGCTGAACGGGATGACAAAGCGGATCGTCGGCAGGATGCGCACCGTCGCTTCTGCCATGTTTTCCGCCCCGCTCAGGCGGACAAGATTGTTGCGATCAAGCAGGCGCAGGATCTCGCGCATCCGCGACTCGGAGGGGAGCTTGACCTGATTGAACTTGCTGCTGGCGAGCCGTTCGTTGAACTCGCGCACGGTAAAGCTCACTTCATGCGCCCCGTGGTCGCGCACTTCGACATCGTAGTCATACCAAAGAGCAAGGACGACGAGCGTTTCATCCAGCCGCAGACGGCGGAGCAGTTGCGTCGCTTCGGGAAGGGCGATGATGATGCGATCCTCACGCTGCCAGACGATTTTGACCCCGAGCAGGCTGGCCCATTCCTCGATCATCTGGGTGCGGTTCTGGCACCAGTCGTAGAGATCGCGTTCCGCCGCTTCTTCGCGCAGGATCGAGCCGTGGCCGAGCAAACGGTGGGCGACTTCCTTCATCCGTTCGCGATCCGCTTCGCCAAGGTGCGGAAAGAGCTGTGGGGTGGCATCAGGCGCGTTCATTTCTTCTCAATTTCAAAGCGTTCAATCAGGTAACCGGCGCGATTGTCGGTCGGTGGCGGCTCATCGGGGCTCTTTTCGCGGTCAAGATGAATCCGGTAAATGGCATCCGCCGAACCGCTATGGAGCAGGAGCGCGGCCACATCAGTAATCTCATCCGTCGTCGGGATCGGGAGATCAGCAGAGGAGATCCGCCCGCCGACATCAAAGCGGAGGTCTTCGATAAAACGATTGGCGCGAAAGACGGTGAGCGAGTCGCGCAGGTTCCCTTCCATCTCCAGAAGGCAGGCGTCGCGCTCTTCATCGGTGAGGTCGTCATCAATCGGGATCGCTTCGGCGGAACCGGCGCGACGGCGCGGGAAGTGGAGCGATTCCAACCCGCCGACCAGACGGGCATCGGTGACGATGACGGCGGGAAAGTGGGTCTCTTCGACATCGGAGACACGCGTCCCGGCAAAGCGTTGGTTCACCGCTTCAAAGACAGCTTGCACCTGCTCGCGCCGGGCGCTGCCGATCTCCTGCAAATACCGGAAGCGGGCGAAGGAGCGTCGGGCAAACTCTGCCGCGCGCCGGTCCATCAATTCCGTCTGCGGTTCGATCGCATCGATCAACTCGAAAAGCTCGTGCATCTTGAGGCGGATGAGGCTGTTGGCCGCACCGACATCAGCGGCAAGGCCGCGACGGATCACCTCCTTCTGCATCGACTCCATGATGAAGGGATTCTCCGCAAGTTCCTCCAACCTCCGGGCCGCCTGCTTGAGCCGTACCGGAAGGCGGACCCGCAGCAATTCGCGATAGCAGCTATGGCCGATCGATTCCGAAAATTCGTCGTAAAGAACGCTCAGGTTCTCGCGCAGAGTGGTCGCGGCCAACTGACGACGGGTGAGCCGCTCGACGCTCTTTTGCATCCCGCGCAACTCCATCAGACCAGCCTTTGCGTTGGCGATGCACCCTTCGAGATCACTCCACGGGTTTTCGTCAAACGAGTCGGGGCTGGTCGAGGTATTGCAAACCATGAGCAGCTTGTCGGTAAACTGGGCGGCTTCCGGCGTGGCGATCCGGTGGAGGGTATCGAGGACGAGTTCCCCCGGTTGTTCCAGATAGACAACGCGCTGGTAATCAGGTCGTTGCGGCTCGGAGAGCCACCCACGGGCAATGAGGTGGTTGAGGATGAAATTGGCTTGCCCGCGCGGGGAGCCAAGTTCGGTGACGCTGGCGGCCGCCGTCTCGGTGTCGTCGCCGACCTGCAAACCAGCATGGCGCTCGACCACTTCGACCACGACCTCCACGGCGGCCTGACGCGAGAGGCCATCGGCCATCTCCCCCATCTCAAGGTGGAGAGCGTCAAGGGTGTCGATATAGATGCGCGCATTGGCTCCACAGAGCACCCGGAAGAAGTCGGGAGAGACCTCTTCGTAGAGCAGTTTGCTGAGCATCATGGGCATAAGAGGAGAGAGCTAAACAGGGGGAGGGGGGCAAAAGCGAGCACCAAACAACGGAGACCACCCGTGCGGACGGGGGAAGGCTCTCCTAACCCGGTGGCCATTGGAGCGGGCGGCCGCCCAGCAGGTGCAGATGAAGATGCGGCACGACCTCCCCGGCGTCGCGCCCATTATTGATCACGACACGATAGCCGCTCTCGGCGAGCCCGAGCTTGCGGGCGATCACCCCGGCGGCGACCAGCAGGCGACCGAGCAGCGGGGCATCTTCCTCTGCCGCCTCCCCGATCCGGGGGATGACCCTCTTGGGAACGATCAGGATATGGACGGGGGCTTGGGGCGAAATATCGCGGAAGGCAAGGAGGTCGTCCTCTTCATGGACGATCTCGGCCGGGATTTCCCGGTTGGCGATTTTTTCAAAAAGTGTCATGGATAGAAGCCGGTTTTGGAAGAAGCACTACACGATAAACGCATCCCCGCGCAAAACGCAATCTTCGGAATTGTCGCCGAGACGTCCGAGTGGATCGCCATCGATAAACCAGCCGGGATGATGGTTCACCCCAAGAAGCCGGGTGGCCCGCCGACGTTGTGGGACCGGCTGCGCGAGTTGCTCGCCTACGAACAGGCCAACGGCGGGCAGATCTCGATCATCAACCGGCTTGATCGCGAGACGAGCGGGCTGGTACTGGTCTGCAAGACGCTGGAAGCGGCCCGCCGTTTTCACACCGCGATGCAGGAGCGCCGGGTGGCCAAGGAGTATCAGGCGCTGGTCTGGGGGTGGCCTTCGGAGGATGCCTTTGAAGTCGATGCGCCGATTTTACGGCAGGGCGAGCGACTCCCGAGCGTGATCTACCTCAAGCGATGCGTTCATCCCGAGGGAGCACCGGCGCGGACCCGCTTTGCGGTGGAAGCCCGCTTTGAGCGTAGCGGAGCCCCTTTCTCCCTGATCCGTGCTTTTCCGCAAACCGGGCGCACGCATCAGATCCGTGTCCATCTGGCCCACGCAGGGTTCCCGATCGTTGGCGACAAACTTTATGGGCCGGACGAAGCGTGCTACCTCGAATTTATTGAAACCGGCTGGACGCCGCGTCTGGAACAGCGGTTGCTGATGGAGCGGCATGCGCTTCATTCCGCGCGGCTTCTGGTGGTGCCGGAGGCGGGGGAGATTTTTGATGCGGGCGTTCCCCTCGCTCCCGATATGGCGGTCTGGATGGACGCTCTTTGCCCGGATGCGGCGGACGCCCCCGGTGGCGCGGACCCTCTCCACGGCGGCGCTGCATCCGGTGGCGACCTTCCGCCACCATCGCGTCAAACTTGACCACTTGCTCGGGGGTCAGAAGGGCGCGAATCGCCTTGGTAGAGTTTTCGGTAATCTCCTCGATCTTCGGCGTCGCTTCGAGACGGACAATGCGGATCTTATTGCGGCTTTCAGCGACGATCTTGCGCACTTTGCGGCTCTGCGTCTCCTCCAACGCAAGCTCCCGCTGGAGCCGACGAACGAGGATCTGCCCCATCGGATCATTCTCCCCTGCGACGATGGTCTGAATCTTCCGGTCGGTTAATTGCCAGCAAAGGAGCGCCCCCGCCGCCATCCCGAGCAGGAAAACAAGGCTGATCCCCAAAATAGCGACCCATCGCCGTTGAGCCATCAGAGATACCTCCCGCTCAAGGCTTCGACGTAGGCCCATTCCTCAGAGTACTCCTCCACGGCGCTTTGGAGATCGAGATTCGTCTCCTGCTGTTGCCAGAAGCCCCACGTCAACATCAGCGTCAGCACGGCAAACACCGGCAACAGACGCCACGGCCAGAGGACGAGGAGTTCGGAAGTCTTCTCCCGCTGGCGCAGGCGGGCCGACAGGCGGGTTTCAAAACCGAACTGTTGCGAAGCGGTATCGTGCGGCCCGGCGTCGCGGGCCTTGGCAAAGAGAGGGGCGAGCGGATCGTCGTGGTTCATGATGAGAGAAGGATTTTTTTGAGTTCCGCCCGGGCGCGCGAGGCGCGGGTTTTCACATTCGCCTCGCTCCAGCCGGTCAGGGCAGCGATCTCGCGCACGCTATGCCCTTCGAGTTCAAAGAGCGTTAGCACGAGTCGCTCCTTCGGTTTGAGCCGGGCGAGCGCTTTCTCCACCACCTCGCGTGCCTCCAGCGCGGAGGCGCGATCGGTGTCGGGGAGGTCGACGCTTTCAATCGGGACGCTGCGGAAGAGGCTCCAGCGCCGTTGTCGCCGCAGGAAGTCGTAGCAGGCGTGCACGGCGATGCGGGAGAGCCAGTGCTCAAAAGGGGCTTCCTCCCGGTATTGGCCAAGGCGTTGCCATGCGCGGATAAAGACCTCCTGGGCGAGATCGTCGATCTGGTGCGCCTCCCGGGCGAACCGGGCGACCAGCGCAAAAACCCGCCCTTTGTGTTGCGCGACGAGGTGGCCGAAAGCGGTTTCGTCGCCGTTGCGGGCAAGATGGAGCGTCGTTTCATCGGGCATGGAGGAGAGGTGGGCGCCGAGGTCGAGCGAGATCGTTGCCATCGGCGCCCTCCACATTCAATCAAAGGGCGTTCGGGGCGGCCTGTTCAGTGGTTGGCTCTTTAGCCTCCTCTTTTTGCCCCTCCCGCGGGCCTTTCTTTTCCTTGCGCGGGCCGCGGCGCTCCCCATCGGGGCGGCGCCCCTGCCGCTCGATCCGGGAGAGAGCACCACGAAGGAGACGCTCAGAGGCCCCTTCAAGGTCTTTGAGCTTGGAGACCTGTTCGGGCGTCAAGAGCGCCTGAATTTTGGAGAAGAGATGGGCTTTTTGAACGGCAAGATCAGCTTCGAGAGCGGCGAGTTTAGCCGCTTGAGCGCGGATGGCTGCTTCGTCCACCGGCGTCGTTTCGGAGACAGTCGCGAGAGCCTTGCGCTCCTGATGAGCCGATTTGAGGAGCGGCTCCAGCGTCGGGCGGGAGGTATTGAGCAGATCGCGAATTCCCTTCTTCTGCTCATCAGTGAAGTCAAGGCGCTGGCCGATGTCACCAAAGAAACGCCCCCCCTGTCCCCCACCCCCACGGTGGTGGCGGCGGCGCGGATGTTGCGGTTTGCCTTCGCCGTCATGGTGCGGGCGGGCTTCAGCTTCCCCGGCGGGAGGGGGTGGCGGGTTGGCCCCTTCCTGAGCGACGGCGGTGAGCGTCGGGAAAGTGAGAGCGGCAGCGAGAGTGAGGGCGCAAATGGAAGTAAATGGCTTCATATACCTCTACAGACGGTACTCAGGGGTGAAAGGTTACAAAATTTTTCACTAAAAAGATCCCTGATATTTTTCCAGAAGGGGATGCCCCGCTTCGATCAGTTGCCAATCCCACGGCTTCCAGCTCTGCCGCCGCCAGCGAAAGCGATACGGTTCCTTACGCGAGTTGACTTCCTCTTTAATGAGATCGACCAAGCCAGAGCCTTTGCCATCGAGGGTCAGGACGCACTCCACTTCGGCCTCCGGGCGTGTGTGATCCGAGATTTCCGGAAGGGTCACCTTCGTGTCGTGATCAGTGATCTCCATGAAAACAAAAAAATGGCGGGAGAATTCACGCGCCTCCCGGCTTAAGGTGCTTTTATCGTAATCGCCCGCTGTGCGGAAGTCATCGGCGATCATCGCGTCGAAGCGTTTCCACTGGCGTGTTTCCACCGCATCCAGCAGATGACGCTGATGGAGTTCCACCTGTCGCTGCGGCTGCCAAAGACGCCATAACCAGCCTCCCCAGAGGAGGCTGACGACCGCGACGAAGAAAAAAATGGTTTTCGGGTTGAAAAAAACGGTTTTCACCTTGCAGGATAGGGGATCGGGTTTACCGCCATGCCGAAACTTCAAGTTATCAGATTTCGCCCTAATGTCGCCGGAATTCTTCAGAATCCCGCCGGGCAGATTCTGATTTGTGAGCGGGTCACGCCAATCGGCGCCTGGCAATTCCCCCAAGGCGGGGTCGACAGCGGCGAAACGCATGAAGCGGCCTTCAAGCGGGAAATGGAGGAGGAGATCTGCCTGCGCCCCGAAGATTACCACATCCTGACCAGCAAAGGACCGTACCGCTACCAGTTCGCCAACGGACGGCGCAAGAAAGGGTTCCACGGACAGGAGCAATATTATTTTCTGGCGCGGTTGGTCGCCCCGCCAACGCGGATTTGCGTCGAGACGTCACACCCGGAGTTCCGCGCTGTTCGCTGGATCGCCCCGGCAGAGTTCGATCTCAACTGGCTCCCGCCCTTTAAACAAGATGTCTACCGGGCGGTATTGCGCGATTTTTTTGGCGTCGTGAAGTAACAACGCTTGACGCTTTGGTCCAATTCGTTCAGAGACAGGGCACTTCTTTCCATTGTTATGCTCACCTTAGGGATGTTTCTTTTCGTTTTCGCTGCGTTAATCGGTTCGGTCTGGTGGGCTTGCTCCACGGAAGATCGCGCGAACTGACCGGGACGCTCCCGGGTCGAGCCAACATAGGGGGAGATTCCTTCCCCATCAGCAGTTTCCAAGCGGGAACCCAAAGGCGCTTGACAGCTCAATAAGCTCCTGACGTTTTTCTAAACGTATCATCGCCCCCTTCTCTTCGAGGGGCAATCGGGATGGTCAGCCACAGCGACTCCCGGAAGTTCCCCTCTCCTCTCACACCGTCGGGCGGGTGATCAATCTCGCCGCTCTCAACCGGTTTTCACTCTGAAGGGGAATCAGTTTTAGCGTCATTCCCTCCTCCAAAATGGCACTTTCCAAAAAAACCACTTGCCCGCTGCGCGCATTTAATATACCGGTATATCAAATGATCACTCTGCAAGATATTGCCAGTCGGGTCGGCGTCACTCGGATTGTGGTTTCCCGGGTTCTTAACGATCGCGTCGGCAAGATCGGTGTTAGCGAAGAGAAGCGTCAGCTCATCCTTCAAGTCGCCAAGGAATTAGGCTACACCCCCAATCGCAACGCCCGTGCTTTGACGACGAAGAGGAACCGGGCGATCGGATTGCTGGTCCACCATCCCCGTTATGAGACCACCACGATTGAGAACGCCGGTGGCATCTTCCACCTCCTCTCAGGAATGCATCAGGTTTGCGATCCGCTCGACTACCGTTGCGTCTATACGTGTGCGGATATGAGGAGCGAGGTCACCTTCGAAATGCCGCGCTTCCTTTTGGAACGGAGTGTTGATGCCGTTATCGTCCACGGCTATTTGCACCAGAAGGTTGAAAAGCAGCTCCTTGCTACCGGCCTGCCGATGGGCCACATCGGGTTTAACCTCGATAAAGAGACGCAGATGCCCTGCGTGAGTTCGAATATGATTGAGGCCGCCTGCCGCCTCCTCGACCTCGCAGCGAAGAAGGGGAAGCGTCACGCTCATCTCTATATGGGCAACGGCCCCGGTTCGCGGAAGATCGTCGAGGAGTTTCTTAACTATGCCAGTCAGTCGTGCCCTGACCTTCTGGTAACGGCAGAGAACTCCTCCAGCCTCAAGCCGACTTTTGAGGAAGCAAGGCAACATGGACAAAAGTTGGCCGCGATGGCGGCTCCCCCCGAGGTCATCCTTTGCCCGATCAGCGTCTACCATCCGGTGATGATTGGATTTGAGGCTTCAGGTCGTACCTGCCCGGAGGATGTCGAACTGGTGACGTTTGCCTCTGAGGGTAGCCATGAACAGCGCTATCTCGCCAGTGCGCTTCATGTCTCCCAGATTGTTCTTCCCTTCACCAGCATTAGTCAACATCTCACCCAGAACCTTGTCGACGTTGTTGAGGAACGCGCCACCAGCGTTGGAAGCGCCTTCCTTTCCTGCCATCTCCTCGAAGGCGAAACCGCTCCAACGCTTTTTGGAAAAGGATTAGTCAGGCAAATTTGAACAAACACTACCCTCCCTCATGAATCGCTACCCTTCCCTCCTCCTCGCTCTCACGTTGGCGCTCAACGTTGCCACTGGCGCTCCTGCCAGAGCGGCCCTCCTCATTGATGAAACTTTCACCGGGCCTTCCCTCACCGGTTGGACAGAGAGTGCTACCTCAGGAACGACCTATCGCTATACCGTTAACAACGGGCTCACCTTTTCCGATAACACCCCGGTAACAGGGCAAAGCACCTCCATCGTTCCCCCTTCCGGTCAACGGGGGATTGTTACCTTTACCAAAGCTCTCCCGAATGCTGTCAGTGACTTTGAAGCAGTCCTCTCCTTTTCGTGGAACAACAACGTCGGAACGACGCCGTCTGGAGCGACCGCTGCCGTCAATGCCTCCCCTATCCTCTATTTCGACCTTTACAACTCAAGTTCATTAGTCGCCTTCGGGGGACTTTACGACAATTGGAGAGTAAGCTTAGGCTCGCCCTACGCCAGCATTACAGGGCAATCTCCCACTCCCGTTGTCGCTGATTCCCTACCTGCCGCTTCGGGCGGAATTCACACCCTAACGCTGCGCCGGGAAGGAAATCTAATCACGATGGATTGGCGCGATCAGGCTAACCAACAGGTTTTTTCATTCAGTGGCACTAATGCCTCCGAGATTACCTCTCTGGGATTCCGGGTTGGGATGTTACAGGATGCTACCGGCCGATTGAAAGTAGGAGAGGTAACCGTCCACCATCTAAGCTTCCAAACCATTCCGGAAGGCAATTCCGTTGCACTCTGGGGAATCGGCTCCGGGCTCCTTCTCGCACTAGCCGGAAGGAAACGACTGGCGATGAAGTAAACTCCATTCCCATTCCATGCCTCCCAGCACTCATGCCGCCGGATTACCTCCCCGGCTTGCGCGTCCAGCCGATGCCTTCTCCCTCATCGAGTTGCTTCTGGCTATCCTTCTCATCATCATCCTGGCCTTTCTACTGACAGGCGCCACGATGCGAGTGCGGGACACGGCGGAACGGACGGCATGCGTCAATCACCTGAGAACCTTCGCCCACGCCATTCTCGCCGATGCAGCCGAACAGAACCATACCTTTCTCCATCCCGGTTATGAGAAAGGAGTTAACCCAAGCCTTTGGAACTATATCCTCCATAACCGAAATCAACTCCCGTTTGAGGTTCAGCGCCGCCTCTACTGCCCAGCGCTGCGGCGTTCCGCGCTCCTGATGGGCGGAATACCGGAATCGGAGTGGGTCGCTGTTGGCCACCTCAATACCGTTGGCTATTCTTATAACTTTTGGCTGGCACGCAAACGACAACCTTCCCTAACACAGCCGGCGAAGACCATGCTCCTGCTCGAGGGCAACCTCGGCGTGCCGGTGGCCTACGGAAAGCTCCCCAGAGATCGGTATGCTTACCGTCACCGTTCAATGATGAATATTGCCTACTGCGATGGCCATGTCTCCCCATGGGAGCAAAGCACACCTCTCCCCCCGGTGGACGACATTTTTTGGGCCTACCCAGCTCTTCCCTAACCTTCCTAACCTTACTCCATGACTACCTCATCCACTTCCCCACTCGCCCTTCACGGAGGCGAAAAAGCCATTACTCAACCGTGGCCCGCCCTCTCACGCTGGGGCGAACCGGAAGCCGCCCAGCTTCAGGAAATGCTCAATCAGCGTTCCCTCTTTTACTGGAAGGGGCCACAGACGACCCTCTTAACAGAGCGCTTCACCCAACACTACCCCTTTTCCCACGTCATGCCGTGTTCCTCAGGAACAGCCGCGATTCATATCGCCCTTCTGGCGGCTGGGATTGGGCCGGGAGACGAAGTCATCACCTCCCCGATTACTGATATGGGAACGGTGATTGGCATCCTTTACCAGCAGGGTGTCCCAGTCTTTGCCGACCTCCTCCCCGACACCCACAACCTTGACCCGAACTCCGTCCGGCAAGCGATTACCCCAAAGACAAAGGCGATTATTGCCGTTCACCTCACGGGGAATCCTTGTGATATGGAAGCGCTTTGCGCCATTGCCAAAGAGCATGGATTGGTCCTCATTGAAGATTGCGCTCAGGCTTGGGGCGCAACGTGGCAAGGCAAACCGATCGGTACCATCGGAGACATCGGTTGCTATTCCCTTAATGATTTCAAGCATATTGGATGCGGGGATGGCGGAATCGTCGCCAGCAATCATCCCGTTTATGGCCCACTACTCCAGATGGCAGGAGACAAAGCGTATGACCGGACCGCCGGTGTCCGAAAGCCGGAGTCACTCGCTCCCAACTACCGCATTAGCGAGCCGCAATCCGCCATTGCTGCTGCACAAATGGAGCGCATGCCCGCCATTGTCGAAAAGCGAAACCGCCTTGGAAGCCGCTTGGTCGAACGGATCAGTGGCAACCCGATCTTCCGGCCCTATCGGGTGGAGAAGGGTGATTTCGCTAGCTTTTGGTTCCATCTTCTTCGTCTTGATGTGGAACGCTCTGCCTATACTCCTGCGCAATTCGCTGAAGCACTCCGTGCTGAAGGGCTCCCTTGCAAAGAAGGCTATATCGCCTGCCCGGTCTATCAATACCCGGTCTTTCTTAACCACAACTTTTTCAACGGGCGGTGGCCTATTCGGGAGCAAGGGTTAACGACAATGGACTACAACACCGTTTCCTGCCCGGTAGCGGAGGCGATCCTCAACGATTGCATTCCTATCGCTATCAACCAAGCGATGGATGAAGGCTTGATCGACCAGATGACTGACGCGTTGCTCAAGGTCGCAACGGAGGCCACACGGTGATTGACTCCCATCAACACGTCTTCTGGCATGGGCGCGACGATGCTGGACTGATTGCCGACATGGATAGTCACGGGATCTCCCTTGCATGGCTCTTGACATGGGAGATTCCGCCGCGTGATGACTACGCAAGCGTTCACCCCTTCCTTAATCCATGCCATGTCCGAAGCGACGGCACTCATGCCGGAATACCGCTCTGCGATCTCCTCAAGGCGCGGAAACGTTACCCCGATCGTTTTGAGGTTGGCTATTGTCCTGACCCCATGAAAGCCAATGCTCCGGGGCTCTTGAAGGCGGCTCACGAGATTCACGGCGTGCGCATTTGCGGGGAGTGGAAATTCCGCATCCCCTTTGATGATCCGCGCTGTCTCGAACTCTTCCATCAGGCGGGAGCTTTGAAGATGCCGGTTGTCCTCCATCTCGATGTTCCCTACCTTCCGGTTGCTGGAAAGCCGGTTTACTATCCATCGTGGTACGGCGGTACGGTAGAAAATCTCGAACGTGCCTTACGGGCCTGTCCTGAAACCACCTTTATCGGTCATGCCCCGGGATTCTGGAGAGAGATTTCCCCAACCGCCCATGAAGAAGAAGGGAACTGCCCCACAACGGCTGTCAATGGCCCGGGAAAGCTAACTCACCTCTTCGATAGCTATCCTAACCTTTATGCTGACCTATCGGCCAACTCGGGTCTCAATGCACTGACCCGCGATCCGAAGAATGCCACATCCTTCCTGTGTCGTCACGCTGATCGCCTCCTCTTCGGGCGAGATTACTACGGGACCAAACTGTGGGATTTCCTGAATACCCTTGAACTCCCGGAGGCTGCCCTAGAGCAGATTACACGTGCCAACGCTCGAAGAATTCTCCCTAAAAATGCCTAGGAAACTGCGTTTTGGCCTTGCTGGCGCCGGGACACATGGGCGGACCGCCGTGATCCCCGCTTTCGCACAGGCAACCGGATGCGAGCTGGTCGCTGTCGCTGACCCGCATCCTGAATCCCTCCAACTCCTGAATGGATCAACCTTTCGTCATTATCCCTCTGTCGAGACGATGTTAAAACAGGAGTCACTGGATGCCCTCTATATCGCTACCCTCGCTGACACGCATCTCCCCCTCGCTCTTGAAGCATTCCATGCCGGTCTCCATGTCATCTGTGAAAAGCCGATGGCAAGCAATCTCACACAAGCGCGACAGATGGTTGAGGCCGCCATTCGAGCACAGCGCCAACTGCGAGTGATGTTTGAGAATCGGATTCATCCCGCCTATCGGCAGATTCGGGACTGGATCGCAGCCGGAAGGATAGGGAGAGTCGAGGCGATTCATTTGCAAAGCTTCGGAAAACACCCCACCCTTCAACCGCGCCGAACTCACCTTCTCAACGCAGCAGGGTGCCTCGATTGCGGCATTCATATGCTCGATCTTGTCCGTTACTGGACCGGCGGAGGCTCTTGGAAAAAAATTCATGCCTTGGGGACGTGGTTTGATGAAGAAGTGGAGCGGCCACCCCATGTCGGCATTCTTGCACGTCTTGACAACGGTGCCATGGTTACGTTTGAAGACAGCTTTAGTTATGGCTATCCCCTGAAGGATCTCCCTTGGGACTTTGGACGCAACAGCCTCAACCTTGTCGGAACAGGAGGCGTGATCCGCGACGCCCAAGAACAAGGCTCCAAAGGATTCGAACTCATTAGTCATGCAGGTAGGGAATGGATTCCCATGACGCATCCCGGCCATGCCCACGAAATCGGAAGGGTATTGAACCTTTTCACCGATGAGGTTCTTCATCAAAGAGACTCTATCCTTGCCACCGGCGAAGACGGCTGCGAAGCGCAGCGGATCGTTGATGAAATCAATCTACAAGCGTGTCAGGCGGCACCTCGCTTCCCCGACCGCCCTCTCCCCAAAAATGAATAGATCCCTTATCGCGGGTTGGAGCGCCCTTCTGCTCGCGTTCCTACAACCGCATGCGCCTGCTCAGGAATGGCAGGAATACCTCATCAACGGTTCATTCACAGAAGGAACCTCCGGTTGGAAGAGCAGTTCGTCTGGCGGTAATTCCGGAAAGGCAACCGTTGACGAAACACGCCCGTTTGATCAGCGGGCTACCCTCAAGATGGAAGTCGCTCCCGACTCCAAGGAGATGACGCTCTACCAGACGTTTGCTGTTGAGGGAGGACGTCTATATCGGTTGCGCGCTTCGTATCAAACCGGAACCACCGATGGAAAGCTCATGGTCCGCTTCGCTTTCATTAAAGAGGACGGTGGCAATGGAAGCGCTGGTGTAACGCAGGTTGTCCTCCCTTCCGGAAGAAACGAAGGTTGGAGCGAGACGGAGCAGTTTGTGTACATGCCTGAGGAAGCAGTCCATTGCCAGATCGCGGTTAGCGTACAGGGTGGAGGTTCTTCTGCTTGGATAGGCAATCTCTCCTTTCAACAGGAAGAAGCCTATCCCATCCTACCAAAAGAGGCGTTACAAAAGAAGGGGGCCCTTGGAGGCTTTTGGCAACTGGCCAAAGCCGATTCTCCGGCAAAGCAAGCTACCCATCTGGAGATGACCTACAATGCTCATGCTCTTGAGTTTACCTTTATTAACGATGAGCCATTTCCTAACGAGCTACAGGCAACCGCAAAGGAACGGGATGACCCTGCGGTTCATTTTGGAGACTGCAATGAGATTCTTATCGCCGCTCCGGGTGGCACCGTTCGACAGTTTGCTATAGCCTCCAACGGTGTCCAGTGGGATGCTTCCCTTTATCTCAAAGCAGAAGGTGATCCCTATCGACCCGATGCCTCATGGAACGGAGAGTGGAAAGCAAAAGTCACCAAAGAAGAAGGGCGCTGGATAAGCCATTGGAGCATTCCATGGAAAGACCTCGGGATTGAACCAACCCCGGGGCTGAAGCTCAAGATGAACTTCGTCCGCCAGCGTCAAGTCGGCGAACGGGAGGTTTCCCAGTGGAATCACTCTGAGGGCAGCGTTAATACAGTAGAAAAGTTCGCCGAGTTCGAACTATTGGAGAAGGATGCCCGTTTGACCCGCTATATTGAAGCGATCGAGGATGCTCCATTGCGGGTGGAGCGAAGCAAGCGCCATTACCTATCCCTCCTAAACGAGCAACCGGGCAACTATCTAACGGGCGACTGGGCTTATGCCTATTATCTTGCCTCCTATCCCAAGGCTTTCCGCGAGAACTACAACCCCGAGAAGTGGAAGCCCCATCAGATCGCCATTCTCGCCGAGATGGGGAAACACGGGCTTTTTGGACCAGCGTTCCCCTGGGTTTCCCAGGTCGGGTGGGAGGAGTTGGAGAAGGTTCATCAGGAATGGGGAATGAAATTCCCCTTCTATCTCGGTCTCTCCACCGCAAGCCGGATCGCTCGGGAAAACGGTGCAAAGCTTATCTGCCCGCGCCATAGCGCCGTTAGCGACATCGACCCTGAAAAACGGCGGGCGATGAAAGACTACCTTCAAGGCTACCTCGAAAAGCATCCGCAGGCGAAGCCGCTCCTGCTGGTTGTAAAAGGGACAGATGAGCCGTCCAACACGATGTATACGATCTTTAGCAAGACGCTTCATGGCGGAGGGAATGCCGCCTTGGATGACGTTGAGAAAGAGATTCTTTCCAGCGAAGGGGTTGGAAGGTTCGGCCTTTACGACCACTTCGACTCCGCAGCAGCAGCGTCGACCGATACCCCATTCAAGCGAATTGCCTTCAACCGTTGGTGGAGCCGTAGAATGGGGGAAGCTGCGAGGGAGATTCAGGCTTTCGTTAAAGAGATCGTACCCGAGGTCCCTGTTCAGGTCTTTCAACATAATACAGTGAGCGGAATCACGCCGGGCGATCTACACCTCATGAGTCGCGATACGGATTGGGTTTCGGTCGATCCCTACCCTACGGCTACCTTGCGCAGCTATGGCCGAGCCCGAGCGCTCTACCACACGGGATTTGCTACAAAACTTATCTCCGACATAGCAGAAGGAAAGACGGTGCAGGCCATCCTGCAAGGTTTTGAGTATCATGGCCGTTCGCCGGGGCCGGAGGAGGTTCGGGAATGGGCTTCACAAGCTTTGAAGAGCGGCGCCGATGTGATCAACTGGTATACCATGGGGCCATCACGGCACAAGTTGCCGGAGACCTACGAAGAGATTCTCTCGATTAGCCAACAGGTGCATCGCATGAATCGCCTTGTTCTTCCCGAGCGAACGCAAACAGCGATCCTTCTTTCTACTTCTTCACAATCAGGGCTTGATGATCCGGTGCTCCACGGTTGCTATACGTTATACACGCTACTAGGCGAAAGGGTAGGAAGTTGGTTTAAGATCGTGAGTGAGACAGCTATCATTGATTCTGCTGCGATACTGGAGAAGAAGAAGCTTCTCTACCTACCGCAAGCCAGCTACTTTAACCCCAAAGCGGCAGCTAACCTCGTTAAACAGGTGGAGGCAGGGGCAACGCTAGTGATCTTCGACCCCTTAGCGTTTGCACAGGGAGATGATGAAAGCGACCTCAGCACGGTTCGCGAGCGTCTCATCGGCACAGAACCGGGACCTCGAATCAATGCCGCATCAATCACGCTCAAGGCAGGTGCATTCCCCGGGATGGATGATGCTGTACTACTACCACTGACGCCCGTTGCTAACCTCAGCAGATTGTCAGGAATCATCGCCCACCAGATCACCCCCCCTGATGACGCCACCGTTATCGCTACCTACCCCGATGGCACTCCCGCCGCTTTTCGACGTCGCGTTGGAAACGGTGAGGTCTTCTACTTTAGCGCACAACCCTTCGGCAACTCTGCTTTGGCGGCTTCCGATTCGCTATGGCCATCCCTTTTCCGGGCAATGGCCAAAACACACGGGGAGGCTATGGACCTCCCCATCTGGAACTTCTACCTCGAAAAACAGTGATGAAAACCGACTCTTTCCCTATACCAACCGCCCTCTCCTCCCCGCTCGCCCTTCTGGGTGGCACCCCCGTGATGGAAGGCGACTTTGGCGACCTCTTTCAATGGCCGATCATTACCCCGGAGGACGAAGCGGCGGCGCTCGCTGTCATCAGAGCAGGGACCATGAGCGGCACCGCCGAGACCAAGCTTTACGAGCAGGAGTTTTCGCAATGGATGGGCGTACGTTATGCTTTGGCATTTAACAATGGCACCGCTTCGCTCCTTGCTGCCATGTTTGCCTGCGGGCTGGGCGTTGGCGATGAGTTGATTTGCCCCGCGATTACCTATTGGGCTTCAGCCCTTCAATGCTATTCGCTGGGAGCAACCGTGGTTTTCGCTGATATTGATCCGCAAACCCTTTGCATCGATCCTCGCGATATCGAACGCCATATCTCCCCGCGCACCAAGGCCATCGTCGCCGTTCACTACCTTGGCCATCCTTGTGATATGGACGCTATTATGGCGATTGCCCGCAAGCATGGGCTCAAAGTGATCGAAGATGTCTCCCACGCGCAAGGCGCGCTTTACAAGGGGCGCAAGGTGGGGAGTATTGGTGATGTCTCCGGATATTCCCTTATGGCGGGAAAATCACTAGTCAGCGGAGAGGGTGGAATGCTAACCACAAATGATCGGGAGATCTATGAACGGGCAGTTGCATTTGGACACTATGAACGTCACAACTCTGAGCTAACTTTGCCCGATCTGAAAGCCGCAGCCGGGCTTCCGCTGGGTGGAATCAAAGGGCGGATGCATCAAGTCAGTGCTGCTGTAGGCCGGGTGCAACTCCGGCACTATGATGCGCGGACGGCGGAGATTCGCAAGTCGATCAACTATTTCTGGGAACTGCTGGAAGGGACGCCCGGCCTCGCGCCGCATCGCATCCATGAAGCGGAAGGCTCCCACATGGGCGGATGGTACATGGCACATGGCCTTTACCGCCCGGACGAACTTGGCGGTCTGTCAGTGGCTCGGTTTGCCGAAGCGGTCCGGGCAGAAGGGGTAGCTCCGATGATTGCGGGGTGCAACCTTCCGCTCCATCTTCACCCGGTCTTTAATGACGTCGATATCTATGGACACGGCCGCCCGACACGGATCGCCCATAGCGAGCGCGACCTTCGCCAGCCGCCAGGTTCGCTACCCATTGCCGAGCAAATCGGCTCAAAGGTTTACCTCATTCCATGGTTCAAGCACTATCGCCCGGAGTGGATCGAACGCCATGCGGAAGCCTTCCGCAAAGTGGCGCTCCATGCCGACGAGCTTTTGGTGGATGATCCCGGGAATGGAAGCCTTGGCGGGTGGAATCTTTTCACGGGAAGTGCTAGCTAGTAAACGGGACTTGCCCTCAAGATCGTAGCGGTCTCAAAGGAACCGCGCGGGGTGCTCCCCGGCCAATGGCCGACGATGCGGATCGGTGTACCGGGGCGCACCCAGTTGTAGAACCATCGGGCCGGATTTCCGTTATTGAGCGGAAGGCGGATGCAGCCGCGCGAAGCGGGTCGGTTGGGAACCTCGGTATAACCATGGATAAAATAGTGACCACTCACGACGACGCTGTACGGCATCGGCGCATTGTTATATCGGCTTGAATAGTGCATCCGATATTTTGGGCCTGCCCGAAACCGCCCCGTTGGGGTCTCCTTCCCTCGCTTGCCGGTGCTGACCCGTGTTTGGAAAACGAGCTTCTTCCCTTCGTAAGCACGCAGGATCTGGCTGTTTTTGTCGATCACGACCCGTTTGGCACCTTGCGCCTGAACAGGGATCGCTCCCATCGCAGCGGCCAGCACGAAGGCGGCGCTCCATGTTATCACTCTCTTCATACCTTGCTCTCCTTTGGGTTAAAAGGAAGGGGGTGTTCTCCAAGAACAGGATCGGAGAGAAAGGGTGATTTGCGTCTCACCCCGGGGGCACCCGGTTAACATTTTTTACCAGAGCGCTCCCGTTGAAGGAATCGGGTCCCCAACGCTACGGTTGGCGCATGACGCAAACGATCTCTCTCCCCGGTTTTACCGAGGCCACCCACGGCCTTCTTTATACCAACCCGAAACCGCATGTCCGCAGCCAGCAGGCGTACTTCCCTTCCATCATTGCATTTGATGCGCAACACCTTGGGGCGTGTGTGACGCTTGGGCAGGCGTTTGAAGCGAGCGACCTCCATCTGGTCTACTTCGAGTCACGCGATGGCGGAGCTTCGTGGCGACGGATCTCTAACATCACCACTCCGACGCCGGATGAGAGCTCGTCGACGGTCGGGAGGATGTCTCTCCTGCCCGATGGAACGCTCTACACGCTGATCACCCGCCACGAACGCTCCCCGGATGACAACGGCTTGACCTTGGGGGAGTCGATCGCCATGCGGCCAATGACGGTGGAGAAAAGGTTATCGCTTGATCAAGGGGCGACGTGGCAGGAAGCAGAGGGAGTCGACCTCCCTGAGTGGCTGGAGGCAACAGCCTATGAAATGTGCTCGCCACTAGTAGAGCTTTCCGACGGGCGAACGCTCTGGCCAACCTCCACCTGGCCGACAACCACCCCTGTCACGCCGGACCGTTTCCAAACCGGAGCGTTTCTCTCTCACGATCACGGAAAGAGCTGGGGTGAATGGCTCCCACTCTGGCCCAATGACCGCTACATCTATTGGGAGGCGAAGGTGCTCGAATGGGGAACGGGGCTACTGGCGCTCGCTTGGACGTTCGACCTTGAGCATGGGTGTGATCTACCCAATCACTATCTTCTCTGTGATTCAAAAGGACGCGCACTGGGTGCACCCGCTTCAACCGGGTTGCAGGGGCAAACCTTGAGCGCTCTCTCCCTTGGCGAAGGGCAAGTGCTTTGCGTTTACCGTCGAGTGGATCAACCGGGGTTATGGGCGGCGATCGCGCAAGTCGATGAGAATGGATGGGAGACGCAAGCGCAGATTTGCCTCTGGGGTGCTCCGACGGGAGCTTCCGCCGAACCTGATGCGATCCGGCAACATTTTGCGACGCTCAAGTTCGGCGCGCCGACGCTGCAACGCCTCCCGGATGGACGGGTGCATATCGCTTTCTGGGCGGTCGAACAGCATGTCTCCGGCATTCGGACGATCACCCTGACCTAAAAAAAGACGCCCTGCATTACTGTTCAAAACAGCAGCGCAGGGCGTTCTCAAACTTTACTTAAGCTCAATCGAGCGGACGAGCCCTCGGCTCGCGGTCTTTAACCGTAGCGTCACTCGGAACGGTGACAAACGGCCCCCCGGCCAGCGGCGCTTTATCCGTAAAGGCGACTTCAGGGACATCACTCGGACGCCCGGCCAGCGGGAAATCTTTGCGCAGAGGGAAGAACGGATACCCTTCCCACATCAAAATACGGCGAAGATCAGGGTGTCCGGGAAACCGAATCCCCATCATGTCATACGCCTCGCGCTCGTGCCAATCGGCGGTGCGCCAGACGTTAATGACCGAAGGAACCGTGAGATCATCCTCCGAAACAAGGATCTTGAGGCGCAAATGATGATTGTCGGTCAACGAGTAGAGTTCGTAGACCACTTCAAAGCGTGGCTCTTCGCCAAAGTTATCAACGCCCGAGAGATCGACCAACGTGTCAAACCCGAGACCTTTAGCCGCTTGGGCGATCTCGACGATCTTCTCCCGCTCGACGAGCAAGGTGGTCTCTCCTCGGAACTCCGTCTTTTGGAGCACATTAAATTGGGCCTCAAGGGCCGCTACAGCGTCGACAAGCGTCATGTGAGCGTTTCGATAAGGTGGCGTTTCTGGTCGGAGAGCGACGATTCCGTGTCGATCTTGCGCTGGAGGCGCATCAACCCTTCAATCAAAGCCTCCGGGCGCGGCGGGCAGCCGGAAATATAGACATCAACAGGGATAATCTGGTCAACCCCTTGCAGGACGGCGTAGCTGCGGTACATCCCCCCGGAAGAAGCGCACGCGCCCATCGCGATGACCCACTTGGGCTCGGGCATCTGGTCGTAGATCCGCTTGACGGCAAGCGCCATTTTGTACGTCACCGTTCCCGCGACAATCATCAGATCGCTCTGACGAGGCGAGAACCGCATCACTTCCGCTCCGAAACGCGAAATATCAAACCGCGAGGAGGCCGTCGCCATCAACTCGATGGCGCAGCAGGCGAGCCCCATCGGCATCGGCCAAAGGGAGTTCTTGCGCATCCAGTTAATGGCGGCGTCGGTTTTGGTGAAGATCACGTTGCCTTCGATCTTGGAATCGTATGCAACCGGAGTCTGGGAAACCATAGTGGGGTCAACTTAAAGGGATTGTGGCCGCGGGCAAGCTTTTTCAGAGCTTGAGCGCACGCTGCCGGTAATGCTCATCAATGCGATTGGCGATGCGGTTAACCTCCTGCTCGCTGAGGAACTTCGGCCCACCCATGGCGGCGGCTCCGGCAAAGATGGCGGCGCTTTTCTGAGCCATGAACATCGCAGCCTTGACCGCCTCCGGGCTGGCCCCGACGGTGATCAAACCGTGGTTTTCCAACAGGATAACGCGCGGCGAACTCCCCCAACGCTCGATATAAGCGAGGCACTCCTCCCGGATCGCCTGTGAAAGACGCAGGCCGGGATCGGTGTACGGGATGAAGACGGAGGCCGGGCCGCAACAGACAATCTCATCGGGGAAGAGCTTGCGCGTAGCAAACTCCCGAGCGCGTGGCGAACAGAGGATCTGGTTCACAGAAATCGCGTGGGTGTGTCCGACAAAGCCAACCCCGGGGAGCGTCAGGAGGTAGGCGTGAAAGAGCGCTTCGACCGACGGTTTCTTCGCCGAGGGGTCGACCCGGGCGCCGAAAAGCCCTTCCTCAATCGCCTCATCGGAGAGATCAGAGCGCTCCAGCATTTCGAGCAGCGGAGCGAAGCAGCACTCGACAAGATCATCCCCGCCGAGCGTCCCGAGGGAACTGCCACTGGCTTTGACAAGGAAGGTCTCCTCCCCCAATCGGGCCGAGGTGTTCCCTTCGCCGAGGATCGCCAGTTGGCGGTGTTCGGCGCCGAGATCGTGAGAAAGGGTGAGCAGGCGTTGTTTAAGTGGGTCCATGGAATCTGTCGTTGGCTTCGTCCTGCTCTATCAAATCTCCTCGAAGGGGAAAAGCGGTTTGCGCCGATTTTCAAAAGTGAGCGCATCAAGATCGGCGGTGGTGACGCCGGGGGTGTTGACGCGGATGAGCGTCGGGCAATGCTCGGCGTACCCGCCGACCGGAGCGTGAACTCCTTTGAGAATGAGGACGTCAAACTCCTTGAGGTCAATCCCGGCGGTGATGAGTGGTTGTGCGGTGCCGCCACTACCGCCCCGCTGGGAGACGAGCAAGGCCGTCAACCCGTTGTCCGTCCGAACGACCACGCTTGGACCGAGATTACCGCCGGTTTTACCGCCGTGGCGGGGCTGAGTTTCAGTATAAACGCCATCGTAGAAGCTCACGACGGTCACTTCCGCCTCCAGCGGCGGGACGGGCGACATCGGGAGTTTCCCCCCGATCTTTAAAGTGAGGCGTGCGCCAACCCCTGCTGCATGGGCCGCGGCAACGCTCTCCACATCGCAAATACAAAGGAGAGTGCGCAGACGACCGGTGGCTTCCGTCATTTTAGCAAGAAGCATCGAATCCCCCGGAGCGCCACCGCCGGCGTTGTCGCCCATATCGAGAAGGCCGACCGGCTTGGGTGAAGTAAAAACCCGCTCCAGCGCTTCCTCTGGCGAGATCATTTCACCCCGGAAACGCTCGCGATGGGTGATCAACCAGTCGCCAAGGCGCTCCGCCTCCCGCCGGGCAAGGGTAACGTCATCGTCGGCGACGACGATAAAAGCGGTCCCCATCTCCGGGACATCGGCGTACGGGAAACCGAAGACGAGACTCGCGGAAAGGACACCGGGGAGGGCGCGGGTGATCTCCAGTTCGCGGTTGATGCTGGCCCACGGCTCGCCCCGGGTCAACTGGCGCTCAATATTGATCGAAATCGGCGGGTAGACAGCTTCCGTCACGGGGCGGATCTCTCCGCGTAGCGTGCGGACCATGAGCGCTGCGGCTTCCATCCCGCGTTGGCGTTGATCAAGGTGGGGATTTTCCCGGTAGGCGATGACCGCTTGCGACGCTGCGACCATCGCCGGGGTGAGATTGGCGTGCGGATCAATGACAGTAATGATCGGCAGATCCGGGCCGACTTTCTCGCGCAAGCGGGTCAGCCACCAGCCGTCCATATCGTCGTAAAGCTCGCTCACGCCAGCGCCGTGCGGGCCAACCAGCAGCCCGTCGACCGGACCGGCTTTATCGAGTTCTTCAACAATACGCCCCCAGATGGTTTGAAGCGCATGATCGGTGACTTTCCCCCATGGAGAGGCTTGTACCATCGCAATCGGCACCGCCTCCACCCTTTCCTGTTCCAGAACTTCAAAGAAACCGCCGACTTCGTGATGCGAGTGCCGATAGCGCTCAAGCACGACTTCTCCATAGAGATGGATGCTCCGGTCAAAATACTCCAGCCCGGTAGGGGTTGGGATAAAGGTGTTGCTTTCGTGGTGGAAACTGATGATCGCGACGCGTGGTGTGGCAGCCATGGAAGAAGAAAAAGGAAGAGATTGATCGTTGGTCCCCCTCTTTGGGATTGCAAGAGGAAAACGCGATAGAGAGGAGGATCATGGATGCAATAACGGCCTTGAGGAGACGCTGATGAAATGAAGCCTGACGAAAGCGCAGGCAGTTTCGATCGGTTTTTGAGACACCTTCCCGCAGCCTCTCCTAAGAGAGGTGAGGACAAAGAGGCTCGAAAAGAGGCGAAAATGACCAACTTATGGCAGAACTTGCCTTATTCAGTGTCTCCTTGACCCCTCATAGAGGTTTCATGAAGATCTCGCTAATGCTGTACATCTTTGCAGGTCTTCCGGGATCGGGAAAAAGCACCATCGCAAAAAGGCTTTCGCAGGCAATCAACGCTCTCTACTTGCGCATCGACACCGTAGAACAAGGTTTGCGCGATCTATGTGGCATGGATGTCACCAGCGAGGGTTACCGCCTTTCCTATAGGATCGCCAAAGATAATCTCTCATTGGGCCGAGTGGTCATTGCTGATAGCTGCAACCCGATCACGGTGACCAGAGATGAATGGGAAAAGGTGGCACGAGAATCCGATTCCGCTTTCCTGCATTTGGAGATCATCTGTTCAGATCAAGCTGAACACCGGAGCCGGGTCGAATCCCGCCTCCCAGAAGTTGCCAGTCTAACCCTTCCGACATGGAAGGAGGTCATCACCCGGGAGTATCACCCTTGGGACCGACCACGACTCACGATTGACACCGCAGGAATCACCGAAGACGAAGCCTTCAAGCGGGCGCTCAGGATGATAAGCGGGCATGGCGCTTCGATTTTACCAACATCGTCGGAAGAGACACAGGAGGCAGTGGTTCAGCCTTAGGGAGACGCTAATGAAATGAAGCCCGACGAAAGCGCAGGCAGTTTCGATGGATTTTTGAGACTCTTTCCCGCAACCTCTCCTAAGAGAGGTGAGGACAAATAGGCTCGAAAAGACGCGAAAATGACCAACTTGCAGCGGAGCTTGCTTTATTCAGCGTTTCCTTAGGTTGCGAATCTCCCTTTATCGGCAACCTGTGTTGGCGGAAATTAGCTAGTGTGGCATGCCGGGCAGCAGAAATAGCATCCATTAATCCTCCTATTTGGCCAATTCAACTTGGCTGTTGAGACTGCTCCATGGCAATCTAAGTGATAACCAAGATCGATCTGATTTTCAAGACTTGGCATATAACGACAACCATTGGTGGAGTTGTGGACTTCATGATCCCCGTTTGATTGTGGATTCCGATTGATGATGAATCTATGCATAAAAATCCGGTCCAAAAAGCAATCTGACCGAAAGTTAGAGCAATAAATTGAAGATCAACGACTTACGTCGATCCTATCCACAGAAGTTGGTATAGGCCCCTGAAAGGCCGCCATGCGGCCCGCGCGGTCGCGCGAAGCGGGTCCAGCGTCACGCTGGTGGTCGGGCTGGCGGGATTCGAACCCGCGGCCTCCTCGTCCCGAACGAGGCGCTCTACCAAGCTGAGCCACAGCCCGACATTCCTTTTGAGAGGAGAGATGAAAGTGGCATGGTGGCGGATTGATGTCTACTCTTTTTCTTGAAAGTTTTTCGATCAAACATCTCCTCCCGGAGCCGCATCGGACGACATCCGAGATGCTCCATGCCGACAGGGGTGCGGCAAATTGCCGCGCTCTTTTTGGTTGGTCAAAGGGGGCTTTACCCGTTCATGGTGGAGGCGATCTCCTTTTCTAACTGTGTTCCGCCGTCTGTCACTCTCCATCCACTTCGCTCTGATTCTGGCGCTTCTCGCCGGCTCGGGGGCGCAATGGCTGGTGCTGCAATCTGCGGCGTGGACCTCGATGTTTGTCTCCTTTGCTCAAGAGCTTCCGTTCAGTGAAGCGCTGGTGAAAACCTTCGATGGCAGCAGCCCGTGCTCGGTTTGCGAAAAGATCGCCGAAGCGCCCAAGGAAGCTCCTCAGAAGGATCAAAACCACTCCCCCACCCCCGGTTGGCACGGAATCCTCCCTGCCTCGCTCACCCTCAGCGCACCGGATTGGATCCCATTGACCTACCCGCGAGCCTCCCTTGCCGCTGGTTTGCGCAGCGAGACACCGCTTAGCCCACCGCCTCGGGCCTGATCCCGGCGCTTGGCACCCCCGTGCCGTGATGCCATTGACCCGCTGACCTTCTCCCGCTCATCCCGGGGGATCGCGCAGCGCCCTTTCATCGTGCGCCACGCCTAAAATCACCTTCCGGTGGCATCTCGCCGCCTCCCCTTTTTCCGCAACGGAAACGTGTGCCTCCATCTTTGCCCACGCTTCCCTACTACCCCATCCCATTTTCCCAATCTCCATTCCGATGAAAACTTTCAGAACCTCTGCCGCTCTTCTTGCCAGCACCTTGCTCGCCACCCCTCTCCTTACCGCCCAAAGCCCGGAACCGATCGAGACGCTCTCCGAAGTCGTCGTCGAAGCTCAGGCCGACGAAGCCTCCCTGACCGTTCCCTCCCTCGAAACCCGCCGCAAAGAACTCGCGACGATCCCCGGTGGGGCCGAAGTCATCGACGCTGAAACCACCTTCAAACGGGGCCGCGCCAACAACCTCAAGGATGCCCTCGATTTCGCCCCCGGCGTTTATATCCAGCCCCGCTTTGGCGCGGATGAAGCACGGCTCTCCATCCGCGGCTCCGGCGTGCAACGGACCTTCCACGGTCGCGGCCTCTGGCTCTTGCAGGATGGTGTGCCGCTCAACCTCGCCGATGGCGGCTTCGATTTCCAAAGCACGGAACCGCTCGCGGTTAGCCGGATCGAAGTCTACCGGGGAGCCAACGCCCTCGAATATGGAGGAACCACCCTCGGCGGGGCAATCAACCTCATCTCGATGACCGGTCACGACGCCGCACCGCTCGCTGCCCGCTTCTCCTTCGGCAGCTTTGCCACCGCGCACGCGCAACTCAGCAGCGGCATCGTCGCCGGGCCCTTTGATGCCTATGTCAGCCTCTCGCACCTCTCCCAGAGCGGCTTCCGCGAACACAGCCGCCAGAGCAGTCAGCGCCTCTTCGCCAACCTCGGCTACCGCATCAACCCGAACCTCGAAACGCGCTTCCACTTCACCTACATCCAGACCGATTCCGAGCTACCGGGCAACCTCACGTGGCAACAACTCGAAACCGACCCGCGACAGGCCCAGCGCAACGCCATGATGAAACGCTTCGACAACGTCGACAGCAACTGGAAGCGCGACTACTCCCTCTTTCGCATCGCCAACACCACCACCTTTGAACAGGACGACCACCGCCTCTCGCTCAGCACCTTCTGGACGTACAAAGACCTCGATCACCCGATCCTCTTCGTCATCGACCAGCTTAGCAACGACTTCGGCTTCAACCTTCGCTACGATTACAGCGGCGACCTCTTTGGCCACCGTAACAAGTTGACCCTCGGCGCGCTCCCGACCTGGGGAATCACTCAGGATAACCGCTATGCCAACCTGCTCGGCAACCGGGGAGCCAAGATCTCCGATAACGAACAGATCGCCAACAACTGGAACCTTTATTTCCAGAACCAGTTCCACCTGCGGGAGAATCTCTCCCTCCTCATCGGCACGCAAGTCACCTATGCCAGCCGCCACAATCGCGATCATTTCCCGGTCACTGTGGGCGATCCTGACAACAGTAGCCGACAGGAGTGGTGGGGATTTAGCCCTAAGCTCGGCCTGCTCTGGGAAGTCACCCCGAACACACAAGCCTACCTCAACGTCAGCCGCAGCTTTGAGCCGCCAAGCTTCGGGGAACTGACCGTCCCGGTCAATGGAGCCGGCGGATTGATTGGTCTCAAAGCGCAGGAAGCGACCACGCTCGAACTCGGCACCCGTGGGCGCGAGGGGCGCTTTGCTTGGGACCTCTCGCTCTACCGCTCATGGGTTGACCATGAGTTAATGGAATACGAAGTCCTCCCCGGCGTCAGCCAGACGGTCAATGCTAACGAGACGATCCATCAGGGGATCGAAGCGATGTTTGAAGTCGACCTACTACGCCATCTCGCCGTTGCCCGTCCTCAAAAAGATGAGGCGACGTCGTTTGACCGCCTCTTTCTGCGCCAGCTCTATCTCTTTAACGACTTCCGTTTCCGCAACGACCCGGTGTTCGGCGACAACCCGCTCCCCGGTCTGCCGCAACATTATTACCGTGCCGAACTGGTCTACGAACACCCGTGCGGCTTCTACGCCGGGCCGAACGTGGAATGGGTCCCGCAGAAATACAACGTCGATTCGGCCAACACGCTCCATGCCAAGCCGTACGCTACGCTCGGCTTCAAAGCGGGCTACCGCACGAAGCGCGGTATCTCCCTCTTCTTTGAAGCGCGCAACCTGACGGATAAGAAATACGCCGCCACAACCGGCGTCATCCATACGGCGAGCGCGTTTAACACCAACCAGTTCCTGCCCGGAGACGGGCGCGCCTTCTACGGCGGGATCGAATGGCGCTGGTAAAAGGGAGCCAAGGGCTTTCCCGAGGGAAAAAAGGGGGGCTTTTGCGCTTGCAGATGCGCGGGGTAGTTTCCGACTATCCACGCTCATGATGCGCCGCCTGTTGCCCCTCATCCTCGCCACCGGCATCTCCCTGCCGGTTCAAGGCGATATCACGCTACCGCCGTTGATCTCCGATCATCTGCTGCTTCAGGCGCCCGACGCCGCCATCTGGGGCCGTGCGGACGCGGGGGAGAAAGTCAGCGTCTCCCTCGCCGGGCGGGAGGCATCGACGACGGCCGATGCCGAAGGAAAATGGCGCGTGCTCTTAAAGGATCTTAAACCGGGCCGCGCCGGGACGATGATCATCAGCGGGGCCAACTCCCGCCTCGAAGTGCGCGACGTCGCCGTCGGGGAGGTCTGGCTCGCTTCCGGGCAATCGAATATGGTCTTCCCTCTCGCCAACAGCGAAGGGGCGAAGGAGGCGATCGCCGCCTTGGATGACCCGGAGATCCGAATGTTCACCGTCACCCAGAGCTACCACTCAACCCCTAAGGAGGAGGTCGAAGGGAAATGGGAGGTGGCCTCCCCAGAGACCGTCGCCCGATGGTCGGCAGTCGGCACCTATTTCGCAAAGGAACTCAAGAGGGAACTCGGCAGACCCATCGGCATCATTACGGCGGCATGGGGCGGCACACCCGCCCACGCTTGGACCCCACGGGAAGTGCTGGAGGGCAATCCCGCTTTTGCCAAAATGGCGATCGAACATTGGCAGCAAAGTGTCGAGCAAGCCGGAAAACCAACCCCGCTTGTGTTGGAGGCGACCGGGCCGGCCCGGCTTTATAATGCCATGATCGCCCCGATCGCTCCCTACACGCTCAAAGGCATCCTCTGGTATCAAGGGGAGCGGGATGCCGGACGTGCCACATGGTATCGCGGCCTCCTCCCGGAGATGATCGCCGCATGGCGTGCACACTGGGAAGCGCCCAACCTCCCGTTCCTGATCGTGCAACTCCCGAACTTCCACTTCAAAGCCAACGATCCCTCCGGCGAAAACGGCTGGGTGCTCATGCGCGAAGTGCAGGCGCAGATTGCCGCTTCGGTCGGCCATAGCGGGATCATCCCGACGCTCGATGTCGGTCTCGCTAATGATCTTCACCCGCCGCGCAAACGCGAGGTCGGCGAACGGCTCGCACGCTTGGCTCTCGGGACAATCTTTGGGAAAGAGGAGATCCGCTGGCAGGCACCGACGCTGGAGACCGCTTTTGAGCGGGAGGGGAAGGTCCATGTCCGCTTTGTGAAAGGAACTGCCGCCGGATTGAAAACCAGCGACGACCAGCCGCCCAAAGCCTTTGAACTGGCTGGCGAAGATGGCCAGTTTTACCCTGCACAAGCCGCGATCGCCCCAGTTAACCGGATGGCAGGGAGCGAGCCCGACCTTCTGCTTTCCACACCGAAAGTCCCTGAGCCGAAGGCGGTCCGCTACGGCTGGAAGGATGCAGTGGAAGTCAACCTTACTAACGCCGCCGGGCTACCGGCTTTCCCTTTTCGCACCGAACTTCAACCAGCCCCCAGCCGCTGACTTTTTTCTCCATGACCGCCAACACCGCCGCCTCGCGACTCGTGCTGGAGCCCTTTTCTGAACAAAGGGTGATCGACGCCGCCCGCTCTGCCCTTGCCGAAGCGGGGGGGAAGGCATCGCTAGGCTTCGTCTTTGCTTCCGCTGATTACGAAGAGCACCTCCCGGACTTCCTCGAACTGCTCACGCTCCACGGCCATCTCCCCCACTTGGTCGGCTGCTCAGGTACCGGCATGATCGGGACCGCTCTGGAGGCCGAGCAACAGACCGGCTTCTCCCTGCTCCTGCTCCATCTCCCGCAGACGCAGTTGCACTTCTGCGTCATCCCGCCGGAAGCCGCCGCCTCCATCACCGACCCCGCCCAGTGGCACGATTACACCGGCATCAGCCCACAGGAGGTCGACACTTGGGTGGCCCTTGTCGATCCTTTCGGTTTCACCGTGGAGCCATGGCTGCAACAATGGAACAAGGCTTACCCCGGCGTCCCGACGATCGGCGGGCTCGCCTCCAGCTCCCTTCAGGAAGAGGAGGAGGCCGTCTACCTTTGCCACGACCGGGAGATCCTCCCCCCGGGGAGTGCGCTGCTCGTCGGCTTTAAGGGAGGGGTAGAACTTCGTCCGATTCTCTCGCAAGGATGCCGCCCGATCGGTGAGCCGCTCACCATTACCGGAACCGACGGCAACCACCTCCTGCGCCTCGGCGGTAAACCGGCTTACAGTGCCTTGGCCGAAGCGTTTGACTCCCTCAGCGACGAGGAAAAGGCGACCGCACAGGGCAATCTCTTTGCCGGATTAGCCAGTTCAGAATACATCGACGAATTTCATCAGGGCGATTTTCTCATCCGCACCATCCTCGGTGCCGACGCCTCGGCGGGGAGCGTCGCGCTCGGGGCGCATCTCCGGGTCGGCCAGAGCTTGCAATGGCAGTTGCGCGATCCCAAGAGCGCGATGGCCGATTTGCGCGAACACCTCAACCGCGAGAAAAAACGGCGTACGCTCCCATTCGCCTCCCTCGTCTTTTCCTGCAACGGTAGGGGCGAAGAACTCTTCGGAGCCGGGGGCCACGACGCCCGTGCGCTGGAAGAGACCTTTGGCCCGCGTCCCAGCGCCGGGGTCTTCTGTAATGGCGAGATCGGCCCAGTGCGAGGAGAGAATTTTGTCCATGGGTACAGCGCGTCGATGGCGCTCTTTCTCTAGAGATGGAACCCGACGCCCCCATTTTCATTGCCGGACACCGCGGCATGGTCGGCTCGGCGTGTGTACGGGTATGGAAGGCTGCCGGATACCATCACCTGCTCCTGCGCACGCGGGAGGAACTCGACCTGTGTGATCAGCAGGCCGTGCGTGCCTTTTACCGGAAACACCGCCCCCGCTACGTCATCATGGCGGCGGCCAAGGTCGGCGGCATTGCCGCCAATCAGCGCGATCCGGTCGGCTTCCTGCGGGAGAACCTCGCCATGGCCGATCACGTCATCGGCGGTGCTTTGGAAGCGGAGGTCGAGCGTCTCGTCTTCGTCTCCAGTTCCAGCGTCTATCCCCGCCTTGCCCCACAACCGATGTGCGAGGAGATGCTCCTCACCGGTCCACCCGAGCCGACCAATCAAGCCTACGCAATGGCGAAACTCGCCGGGATGGAACTCTGCCGCGCTGCTCAGGCTCAATACGGAAAGCATTTTTTCTCCGTGCTGCCGACCAATCTTTACGGCCCCGGGGATCGCTTTGACCCGGAGAGCGGCCACGTGATCCCCTCTCTCCTGCGTAAATTCGGGGAAGCCGTGGCGACCAACGCCCCGACCGTCACGCTTTGGGGAAGTGGAACGCCGCACCGCGAATTCCTCCATGTCGACGATCTCGCCGAAGCGCTTCTCTTCCTGATGCGCCACCCGACCCCGCCGCCGGTCGCCAACATCGGCTGCGGCGTTGACCTCGCGATTGCCGAATTGGCCTCTCTGATCGCAAAGGTGACCGGCTTCAAGGGCGAAATCGTCTGGGATCGGACGCGCCCCGACGGTGCTCCGCGCAAGTGGCTCGATGTGAGCCGGATGGAAACACTCGGCTGGAGAGCGAGCCGCCCATTGGAAGAAGGGCTCGCCGCCGTCTACCAGTGGTGGCGGGAGCAACCGGCAACGGCGCTGCGGTAATTACGGGACCACCTCAACCGGCGTACCAAGCTTCACACGGTTGTAAATCATCTCGGCGACTTTCTCCGGCAGGCGGATGCAGCCATGAGAAGCCGGATAGCCGGGCAACTGCCCGACATGAAGGCCGATCGCCCCGTGAATACGCATGAAATATTTCATCGGCGCTCCTTCAAAGCGGGTGCCGCTCGGGGCTGAGTCGATCCGAACGCTAACCCCAGCACGCACGACCCGCCCGTGCCGATCGACAAAGCTGCCGTAGAGATTGGAGCGGTGGTCGCGATCCTTCTGCGTCACTTTGAACTTGCCGGTCGGCGTCATCCCCGCCGATTTCCCGCTGGAGATCGGGCTATCAATCGCCACCCGTCCGCTCGACATGAGATAAACGCGCTGTTTACTCAAGGAAACCACCAACCGCGCGTTGGAAGGATTGGTCTGCTCCAAAATCGCCGGGGAGACTTTCGGCGGGTCCTGCTTACGAATGGAGGAACTCGCCGGACGCATCCGCCGCTCCCGCTGTTGCGCAAAAAGCTCCCCCACGCCGCTCAGGAAAAAGAGCGTCATCGCAAGGGAAAGGTAGCGCAAGGGTCGGTTCAATCGCATGGAAGACTCTACCACTTAAAGGATGATCCCCGAAGATGCGAGCATGTTTTACACGAGCTTCTGTTCACTTTTTCTCCTGCTGGGCGCGATGCCACGCTGCGTCGAGCTGATCGGCAGCCTCGGCATACCCCCGGTCCGGGAGCGCCCGGGCCGCACGGCGCAGCAGGGCAGAGAGTTGCCAAGGGTTAAACCCGGTCACCGTCTCGTGCGTCCACGGCTTCTCCCCGAGCGCGTACGGGATGAGATAATCGAAAGCCTTCGGCAATGACGCGCCATTGGGAGCCGTGTAGCCCCAAAGATCGACCTCGACCGTGGCCGCTGCTTCCGCCAGCGAGACGAGCGCGGCGAGGTTGTAACAGCAATAATCAAACGATTTGGTCCGCCCCATTTCCGCCGGTTGGCTCCCATCTGCCGCTAACTGCCGGGCAAGCCGCTCCGGGCCGACCGCCTGCAAAATCCCCCGTGCACGCTCCCGTTCGCCATTGAGGAAGGCGTAGGCAACCCGCTGCACGTCGTAGTAGGAGGCATGGTTATTGGTAACGGTGGCGATATGTTGCCCGGCAGGGCTCTCCTCCAGCCATGTGAGTAGATCGGCGAACCAGCGTCGCGAAGCCTCCCACATCGCATCGTCGAGCGCCCCACACTCCCGTAAGAGAGCGATGGCGTCCGGGGCGTTCCGGGCGAGGATCACCCCTTCGATAATCCCGGTCGGAGAGCCATTGGTCCAACCGGGCCACGCCTGCGCATAGGTGAAATTCGGATTCATCCGCGTCTGCGGATCGACAAACCAGAGGGTGAGCAACTCCCGCGCTTTTTGCGCATAACGCTCCTCCCCCGTGGCGCAGTAAGCCCATGCAAGGACATGGAGATCCTGCGCCACCTTTTCGAGCCGAGGGCGGTCATAGCGATTGCTCTCCGGGTTGAAATGGCCGTCGCGTCGGATGTAGGGAAGCTCTGCCCCTTTCGGGTTGGGCCACCAATAGATCCCGATGCTGTAATAATCTTGCGGATTGCCGCTCTCGGCCAGCTTCGGCTTCTCCGCGATCGGAGTGGTGGTGCGTTCCAGAGCCGCCTTGGCCTGCTCGATGAGTGGCGCAATCTCAGGCGGCACTTCGGGTCGACTGGTGCGTGCCTTTTCAATCAGCGGACGCTCCATCCCAAAGAAAAGCGCCGCCTTCTCCTCCGCCTGCAAAAACAGGGAGGAAGCGAGCAAGAGACACCCCGCTCCCCAACGTAAGGGCCAACGCCGGTGACGAGCAGAGAGAGAACTCGGGGGCTGTTTCATAACGGGGAACAGCTCCCACGTTTAGCAAGGTTATCCTGCCGCCGTCGGGAGCTTCTCCAACCCTAGCTGGCGGAGCAGTGAGGAGGCAATGCGAATCTCTTCGCGCAGTTCGGCGAGCATCTCCCGCGTGACTTCGATCTGCTCATTCTTGCGCTGGTTCCACTCCTGCGCGGCGACTTGCAGTTGCTCATACGCATTGGAGAGATAGGCCCGCGCCGTCTGCGAGAGGCCGGGATTGGCGAGGTTGCTCTCAATGCGCCGCTGAGTCTCCGCGAGTTCACAGAGGATGATCTTTTCACTCGGCACCCGACGCAACCGCGATGCGAGACCCACTTTGGAAAGCCCCCAGATGATCCACTTGGTCGGGTCAAACTGCCACGGTTTGACACCGTTGCGGTAGTCGTGCTGAAACTCGTGGTGGTAGTTGTGATACCCCTCGCCGAAGGTGACCAGCGCCATGATCCATGAATCACGGGCGCTGCACCGCGAGGAATAGGGACGGTTGCCGATATAGTGACAGAGCGAGTTAATGCAGAAGGTACAATGCTGGAGCACCACCACCCGGGCGACCCCGGCGATCAGGAACGCCCCGAGTGCGCTCTGCCATCCGCCCCAGAGATACCCGGCCAACGTCGGGAGGACGAAAGCAACGAACGTCCCGATCCAATGGACGTAACGATGCTGCCACATGACAATCGGATCACGCTTGAGATCGTTGACGTTGTCATAAGGCGGCTCCGGGTTGAGCTTGAACATTAACCAGCCGATATGCGCATGAAAGAGGCCCTTGGTAATGCTGTAGGGATCTTCGTCGTGGTCGACATGCTTGTGATGGGTGCGATGCTCGCACGCCCACATCAAAATCGAGTTCTCAAACGCCCCGGCGCCAAACACCGCGGTGAAAAGGCGCACGCTCCAGTGGGCCTGAAAGGTGAGATGCGAAAAAAGGCGGTGGTAACCGAGCGTGATGGAGAAACCACACGCCGCCAACATCACAAAAAAGAGAGCGATCTGAAACCAGTCGATCCCGAAGTACCAGATATAGGCGGGAACCGCCGTGAGGGTCAGCAGAAGGGTGCCGATCAGGAAGGAACTGGTGGTCCAGTTCACCTTGTCAAAAGGAATACGCGAAAACATGCAGCAAAAAAACGGGCTAAAATCGGAAGTAACCCGGAAGCACTCATTTAGCAAGTGCCGTTTTCGCCTTTCCACCCTAAGCCTTACGGGGATCAGGCAGGAGCGACGATTTTTGCCCCTTGAGCCGTCAGCGCCCCGAGCAGCCGCTCGGTTTCAACACAACGAACCGCCCCGTTCCTACAGAGAGCAGCGGCGACTCCAGCGGCCTGCCCGGTCTGCATCGCCGTGACCATGACGCGAATCGCCCCGGCGGCTTCGTGATCAGCACCGATACAGCGCCCCGTCGCCAGCACATTCTCCAAACCACGCGGGATGAGACTCCGGTACGGGAGCGACCAGCAAAGGGTATCCCGCAGCGGGGCCCCTTCGGGCGCACCATCCCAGCGGCTATAGAAATGCTTACCTTCCCCGCTGACCTCCAGCACCTCGCCGCTCAAACGCTCAAAGATAATCCCCGGCCCGGTCGGGTTATGGATATCAATCGGGTAGGTGCCAAAAGCGATGGCATCCTCAAAAGGAACTCCTTCGAGGATCTCACGCCGATTCACCTGATAGTCGGCAAGGATGCGATGCGTTTCGCGCACGCCGATCTGGGTGGCAATATCACGTAGGAAGAGTTTCTCGCCCCCCGGCAGCGCCTTGAGCCGTGAGATCACCCAGCGCATCTGGTAGCGGGCCTCGACTTCAGCACGGGTCAAATCATCGACTTTGGAAGCATCCACCCCCGGTACGCGCGTCCCAGCAAAGAGATGATCACTCCTCTCGTGAATCCCGCGATTACCCCAAAGGAAGCAGGGATAATTGGCACCGTTGTAGTCCATCGGTTCGCTAAAGAGCATCCCCTGCATGTTGCTGTAGAGGACCTCATCGTTCATGCCACCCAAGCGGAAGCAGAGCGACGGCGGTTGGCACCCCCCGGTAGCGTCGCCATTCTGAGTCGCCAGCCCGGTGCGCCGGACCAGATCAGCATCCCCCGTCGCATCAATGAAAACGTCGGCCTCAATCGCGTGACGGCCAGACTTCGACTCTACGAGGGCCGCCACGACCCGCCCCTTCTCCACAATCACATCGCAAAGGAGGGTATGAAGCAGCAAACGCACACCACTCCCAAGCGAAAGATCATCGAGCACCAGCTTCGTCGTCTCAGTACAGACCTCCCAGTGGCCGGTGCCGTTCGGCTTGCTATTACGGGCGGCGTGCTGGCCCATCAGTTCGGTGGTGATCTCTTCGGCAATACCGGAAATGATCTGCGTCTCCCCGTCGCTCCCGAAAAAGGAGTGCCAGATATTGACGTTCGCTGCCGTGGCGACACCACCAAGGAAGCCGTGACGCTCCACGAGGATCACCCGTTTGCCTTCCCGCGCGGCGGCAGCCGCAGCACAGACCCCGGCGGGACCGCCACCGAAAACAGCAACGTCGCAACGGGCCAGCACCGGAATCTGCCGGGCCGGTTCGGTAACAGAACGGTTCTCAACCTTTTCAGGAAGGAATTCAGGAAGGGGGCGGGAAGGCTTTTTCATCATGGGGAGAGTTTCAACGCGAACCGGCTTTTTTGTCGATGGACGCAGCAACCGTTCTTATGGACTTGGCGAGCGATGTTGCGTCGGCGCATCGCCCCAGAAACGGCGGTAACGACGCGAAAAGTAGAGCGCATCCTCAAAACCACACCGTGCGGCCACCTCCTTAACCGGGAGATCGCCACTCAAGAGAAAGTAGCGGGCCTTCTGCATCCGCAACGCCTCAAGGTATTGCCCCGGTGTGGTCTGCAACTCTTCCCGAAAACGCGCTCGCAGACGGCTGGCACTAATCCCGAGTGCCGCCCCGACCTTGCCGAGCAGATCGGGTTCATGAAGATGTTCACGCAGGTAACTGGTCACCGGATGGAGCGAACGCCGTTGCGCCGGAGGGGCGGCCTCTCGGACGCCATGCCATTCCCCATCATGAAGGAGATGAGCAAGGAGCGCTTTAAGATCGCCTTCCGCAAGGAGCGGATCAGCCGCAGCCGCCACAGCGTCAAAGCGCCTCCCCCACCCCGCCGCCTCGATGGAGACCATCGGCAGGCCATCCAACCCGGGGAGAAACTCCATCCAGCTCAGATCACACGGCCCGAGCGCCACCCACGAACGATGGCTCCACGCCGGAACTAACCAGAGCGCCCCTTTTTCAAAACGATGCTCGCGATCTTCGCAACGGTAGAGCAAGGCCCCTTGGCGCAAGTAGATCAACCGCTCACTCGGGACGACGGCACGGGGCGTTTCGCACCCCTGTCCGTAACGGTGTCGATGGCGCAAGACGACCGGCACCCGCGCCACCAGCAAGCGCTCCAGCAACAACGAAAACCCGGGGGGAGGAGTCGCCATTGCTATTCACCACGCTCGAAGAAATCCTTAAACGAGCGGAAGACCCGCTGCGGGAGCGGAGCACGGCCCCCGCCCTCGCTCTCACGCGGGAGTTGACCCGCGTCGTACTTCTCCTGCGTCGCCGCAGCCATCACCTGCCCCCAGACCGGCAGCGCCAACGTCGCCCCGTAGCCGCGATCGATGATCCGCTCCGGCTTGTCGAGACCGACCCAGACGCCGCACGTCAGCGAACGGGTGTAACCGATAAACCAGGCGTCGCGGTAATCATTGGTCGTCCCGGTTTTCCCGGCCCCTACCCCTTTGAAGGCCGAGTTCGCCCCGGCGCTACGGCGAAGCGCCGTCGTCAGCGCCTCATTGATGGCCGAACAAACCGCCGGCTCCAACACCCGCGTCTGTAAGCGCGCCGAGCGATAGATCGTCCGCCCCGCCGGGTCCATCACCTTATCAATCAAAAAGGGCTGGCGGCGGATTCCACGGTTCGGGAAGACGGTGTAGGCGCTCGTCAACGTCTTGAGCGTCGACTCGAAGGAGCCGAGGTAAATCGAAGGGAACTGCGGGAGACTCCCAAGGCCGACTTTCTCCCCAAGCTCCCGCACGCGATCAAGTCCCGCCCGATTCCCGACCCGCACGCTCATCGTATTGCGGGAGCGGATCAACCCCTCCGACGCCGGGAGGACGCCGCCAAAGGTGCCGTCCGAGTTTCCCGGCGACCAGTTGTTCACCCCCCGGATTTCCCCGGGCCGGATGCGCCCGTCGCTAATCCCACTCCCGGGCGAAACAGAGCGGCTCGAATAAGCAGCAGCGTAGACAAACGGCTTAAAGGTCGAGCCGACCTGTCGGGAGGAGAGGTAAGCGCGGTTAAAGCGACTCTCCGCGAAATGACGCCCGCCGACGACGGCCCGAATCCCCCCCGTGGCGTTATCAAGCACCATCACCGCCCCCTGAAGGTACGGGGTGGCGGAATGTTGGGGATCAGCGACGTAATCAGCCCGTTTGAGCCGGGGATACCCCTTGCGCTGCTCGATCCGGGTCAGTTCCGCATCGAGACTCTCCTGCGCCACCCGCTGGAGCACCGGGTCAATCGAGGTAAAAACGCGCAAGCCCCCTTCGGCAAGCTGATCGTCGTCGAGAATGAGGGAGAGTTCCTGCTCGACGAGATCCATCGCATAATTCTGCTCCGCTGTCGGCGGGCGGACTTTCGCGACCTCCAGCGGCTCGTTTTTGGCATCGGCCTGCTCCTGAAGGGTGATGTAACCGAGTTGCGTCATCCGCTCGAGCACGGTATCGCGCTGGGCGATCGCCCCCTCTGGGTTACGAAAAGGGGAGAAACGGTTGGGACTACGGATCAGGCCAGCCATCACCGCCGCTTCCGAGAGGGTCAACTGCGCACTGCTTTTGCTGAAATAGGCGCGACTGGCCGTTTCAATCCCCCAATAGCCCGAGCCGTAGAAAATCCGGTTAACGTAGCTCTCCAGAATCTCCTGTTTGGAAAGATGGCGTTCAATGCGGATGGCAACGAAGGCTTCGAGCAGTTTGCGGTGCAGATTGCGTCCGCCGAGGCTAAAGGAATTGCGCGCGAGCTGCTGGGTCAACGTACTGGCCCCCTCCCGGGCGCGCAGGTGCATGGCGTTGCGGACGATCGCTCGGAGGATTCCGATCGGGTCGACGCCGAAATGGCTGTAAAAGCGGGTATCCTCCCGCACCAGCAGAGCATTGACGAAATGGGGCGAAACTTTCCCGATTGGCACCAGCACGCGATCTTCCCCCGAGAGGCGGCTAAAGGCCTTCCCGCGAAAGTCGTAGACCATCGTCCGCTGCGGCATCACCTTGAGCTGCTCAAGGTCGTAGAAACTCGCCCAAACGGCATAAACCGTGCAGACCGCCACGCCGATCACGGCTCCCACCGCCGCCAGACGCCACGGCCAATGGCTCTTGAGTAACGTCGCGAGAAACCCGCGCTTGCCTTTGGCAGAGCGACGGCTCGTCTTCTTACGAGGAGTGGTTTTAGTGGATGCTTTCGGTTTGGCCACGTGGTTGCAGGAGCAGCGAGACGCTACGGCATGGAGGCGCGCGAGACAATCCCGATTCTTCACCGTGCTCCCCCCAAGGCGTTTAAGACTTGCCAATTCCGGGCGGCAATGATGAGTTCACGCCCCTATATGAGTGCTACCGCCAAACAATCACCCGAACGGATGGAGAAAATTGTATCGTTGTGCAAGCGCCGGGGTTTCATTTTCCCGTCGAGCGAGATTTATGGCGGCATCAACGGTTTCTGGGATTTCGGCCCGCTCGGGGCGGAGCTCAAGCGCAACACCAAGGAGCTTTGGTGGAAGAGCATGACGCGGCTGCGGGATGACATCGTCGGCCTTGACGCCAGCATCATCACCCACCCGGCCGTCTGGAAAGCCTCCGGCCACCTCGACACCTTTGCCGACCCGATGGTCGACTGTCTGCTCACCAAAAAGCGCTTCCGCGCGGACCAGATCGAGCCACAGAGCGGCACCGTCTACCACTACACCGGGGCGAAGGACGAAGGGGGCAAAGCACTCAACGAAGCTTTCTCCGTCCTCCTGCCGCCGGGCAAGCCGGTCGAGAGCGCACGCAAAGTCGCCAACCAGTTCTACAACCAGCGCGGGCTGGCGAACCCGGTCCTTGAAGGGGAACGAGCCGAGAAGGTCGAGAACTCCACCTCCTACAACCCGGAGAACGGAGCGCTCCTGACCGAGCCGCGCATGTTCAACCTGATGTTCAAGAGCCACGCCGGGCCGGTCGAAACCGCCGATAACGTGGTCTACCTCCGCCCGGAGACGGCGCAGGCGATTTTCGTGCAGTTCAAGAACGTCATCGAGACCTCCCGCCAGAAGGTCCCCTTCGGCATCGTTCAGATCGGCAAGGCGTTCCGCAACGAGATCAACCCGCGCAACTACATCTTCCGCTCCCGCGAGTTTGAGCAGATGGAGCTGGAATTTTTTATCAAGCCCGATGAAGTCGTCGAGCGCCAGTGCGGCAGCGTCGCCGAGCTTCCCGAAGGGGAACCAACCGGCGAACCGGCCCCGAACTGGGGATGGAAACTCTGGCACGCCTACTGGCTCGAAGAGCGTCTGAGCTGGTATGAGAGCATCGGCCTCCCGCGCACCAGCCTCGAACTCTACTGGCAGACCAAGGACGAGCTCGCCCACTACGCTAAGGCGACGGTTGATATTCTCTACCAGTTCCCCTTCGGCACGCAGGAACTCGAAGGCGTCGCCGCGCGTGGCGGATTTGACCTTACCCAGCATCATAACACTTCGGGCAAGTCGCAGGAGATCTTCGATCAGGAAGCCGGGGAGAAGTACATCGCTCACGTGATCGAACCCTCTGCCGGGGTCGACCGCCTCATCCTCGCGCTCATTTGTGAAGCGTTTGACGAAGAGGAGGTCACCGACGAGAAAGGCAAGAGCGAGATCCGCACCGTCATGCGCTTCCACCCGCGCGTCGCACCGATCAAGGTCGGGGTCTTCCCGCTCCTGCGTAACAAGCCGGAACTGGTCGCCAAAGCGAAAGAGGTCCGCGACCTGCTCCGCCAGCACATGAACGTCTTTTACGATGACAGTGGTGCGATTGGCCGTCGCTACCGTCGTCAGGACGAAGCGGGAACTCCCTTCGGCGTGACGATCGACTTTGACACCCTCGGGGAAAACGGCCCGGAGACCGCCGGAACCGTGACCCTACGCCACCGCGATTCGATGAAGCAGGAGCGCATCGCCATTAGCGATCTGCTCGGCTATCTGCTGCCGAAGGTGCAGTAAGGGCTTCCACAGCATTGAAAAAAGCCTCCCCGCTTCCACGGCGGGGAGGCTTTTTTATTTTGATGTGACGGTCTAGGGATCTTCTATTCGAGTATATTGACGCATGTGGCCTCTCCCACTGCGGCAACCAGTAAACCATCATTGCGGTCGATATGTTCCTTCAAGCGTTCCATCACTTGCGGGACGGTGCTGCCGGTCCTTATCCACCAAACTGATTCGAGGATACGTCGGGCGCCCGGATCGAGTGCGCGAATCGCTGCCCAGAGCGCCGTATAATCTTTGCCGGGAGCGTTGAGGTCATAGGAGATGATTTTTTCCATATTTTATTCCGTAGCTCTCCTCTTGACGAACCAGTGGCGACAGGCCACATTAGGTGATCTTTACACAGAGATTACCTCGGCTCGCAAGAGTTGAGAATTTTAAGCGTTCAGTGAGCTCGAACTCATTGAACGCTTTCTTTTTTACCATTCACCTCACTTGATGCAAGCTTTTATTTAATTTCCAATAAAATATACAGGAAATGATCATACCCTCCAAGGAAGAAAAAACCAACCAGAGGTAGACTCCTGCCGATCATGATGGAAAGATCAACCGTGTCGTCCGCTCGGATAAATTCCGGGTTGGCGTGGATTGAAACCTGTAGATTTTATTGGATATTATTCCCAATAAATTGCGAGAGGGGCTGTCATCAGCCCCTCTCGCAAACCTCCATCAAAAACCCGCCCACTTCAATCTCCCGATCGCTCGACCACCCCGACATACCCCACCTTCTCGATCAACTCCTGCCCCTTCGGGGAGAGGAACCACTCCTTAAGACGTGGAAGATGCGGATTGCGGCTCCCGGCGGTGACCAGACAAAGCTCCGCGGTAAAAGGGTAACTCCCATCACGGATCGACTCCCGCGTCGGCTCCACCCCGTCGATCGCCAGCATCCGAATCGCCGGAGTGGCGTCCATCGTCGTCAGATAAAAGCGAAAGGAATAACCGATCGCTCTCTCCGAATTCCGGTAGGAGGCCACTTCGCGAATAATCCCGCCCATCCCTGAGGCACGTTCCTGCTGTAAGGGAGAGGCAGGCTCCTGCCCTTGCATCACATAGCGAAGGAAAGCGGTCTGACTGCCTGAGCCGTTGGGGCGCTGGAAAGGGAGAATCTCTTTGGAGGCGCCACCCACCTCCTGCCATTCACGAATCTCCTTGCGATAGATCGCCTGAAGCTGCGCCGTCGTCAGGTGGCGCACGGGGTTCGATTCATGAACGAAAAAGACAAAAGCCTCCCGCCCCACCGGCGTCACCTCCAAGGTCACCCCTTGCGCTTCCGCAGCGGCGATCTGTTGAGCTGAGGGAGGCGTCGTCATGATGATATCAACCTCTCCCCGCACCAACTCTTCAATGGCATTAGGGGTTTTAGTTGAGATCACCCCATCATTAGCGAACGCCGAATCAACCCCTGTATAGATCGCCTGTACGGCAGCCGCATAGACCGGAAAGAGCGCCGTTGAACCATCCCAGCGCGGGTGATCGGCTGCAATCTTCAAACCGGGTTCCTCCACGGCGACCAGCCGGTTCCCTTTACGAAATGGACGCCACGCCTCCAGCTCAGGACGCTCATAGATCACTTCCTGATCATCGTCATCAGCCAAAAACACCTCCCCGCGAACTTCCGTGATTCTCCAATGGAAAAAACCCAAACCCATCATCCAAAGCAGCGCAACCATAACGCCACCTCTCCAATCGCGAAGCGTCACACCTACGGAACGATACCCAAAAGCCATCCCAAGCCCATAAGCAACCTCAATCGCTAATGGCGGGGCGAGATAAGCCCATGGCGATGCCAGCGAGAAGAGAGTATCAACCGCAACCCCAAAGGAGGAAAAGAGGTGACTCCAACCAAAGATGATCGTAAAGGGAGAGAAGGCCGCCCCCTTCTCCGGTATTGGAAGGGCAATAGCGATCATCGCTACGCTCAAGGTATAGCCAAGAGCGATCACTACCGGCCGATAACGAAGGAAAAAGCCGTCGTGAAGATGAGTCCGATCCAGGCAGGAAGCTAAACGGGCTCCCCGCCATCCGCAGAATACCAGCCCCCCAAAAGCCACCACGGGCATCAACCCCTTCCAAAGACTACCCGCATCCACCACGATGATCACAATCATCCCCGCCGAAAACAGAATCGGCAGGAGTACCAGTAGAGAAACCAGACCACGAACGGTAAGACGCAAAGGGGACATCGTATTGACGGGATCAGCATGAAAGCCATCCCGCCGCAAGTCAATCCCTGAGCGTTACCCCTTCACCCCACCCAACCGAATCCCTGAAGTAAAAAACCGTTGAGCAAAGAGAAAGATCACCACAATCGGGATGAGTGAAAGGAGGCTCGCCGCCATCAGACGCGGCCAATCAGCGGCGTTAAAGTCAACGAAATGAAGTAAACCAAGGGGCAGCGTCCGGTTTTCGTCCGAATGAACCAGAACCAGCGGGTAAAGCAGGCTCTGCCAATTCCCCATAAACGTAAAAACACCAAGGGTAGCCAACGCCGGTCCGGAGAGTGGGAGAATCACCTTCCAATAGACTTGCCACAACCCGCAACCGTCGATCTCCGCCGCCTCCTCCAGTTCCACCGGGATGCCCATAAAGAACTGCCGGAGCATAAACGTCCCATAAGCGCCAAACATCGGCGGAAGCGTCAATGCGGCAAGATGATCGACCAAGCCAAGATGACTAAAGAGGATGAACGTCGGGATGATCGTGACAGAACCGGGAATCATCAGGGTAGCCAAAAAGGCGAAAAAGAGCTGATCCCGTCCGCGAAACTCAATCCTGCTAAAAGCAAACGCTGCCAGCGAACTCGTCGCCAACTGCCCAAACGTCACGATCAACGCCACCAGCAGACTATTGTAGTAATATCGCGCGAAGGGAACCTTCTCAAACACCTGTCGATAATTCTCCCAATGCCACACTTTGGGAAAAAGCGAGGAGAAAAGCTTCCCGTCACTAGGGAAAATCCCGGATGAAGCCCCTTCCAGAGCGATCAGAGCAGGGTCAGTGGTTTTCACCGAAGTGGCCACCATCCAGATAAACGGGAAGGCCATCGTCAAGGCGATCACCCCAAGCAATAGACTACGCAGAAGGAGCTTCATTAAGTATAGTGAACCCGGTTGGAGGTTACGCGCCAGTTCACCCACGACATCGCCAGCACGAGCAGGAAGAGAAGGACACTCGCCGCAGAGGCGACCCCCATCTCCAGATGCCGGAAGGCACTCTCATAAATAAAATAATTGATCGTTGTCGTCGCCCCGGCAGGCCCGCCGCGCGTGATGACATAAGCTGCGTCAAACCCACCCTGAAACCCGTTGATCACTCCCATGATCAGGATAAAGACCGTGGTGGAGGAGACCATCGGCACCGTGATCTTCCAAAACCGATGCCACCGCCCCGCGCCATCGAGATCCGCCGCTTCATAGAGCCCGGGGTCGATCCCCTGCAATGCGGCGAGGTAAAGGATCATATTCGTCCCCCCGACACTACCCCAAAAGGCCATCACCATCAGAGCTGGCTTCGCCCACGCGGCAGAGTCAAACCAAGCAGGGCCTTCGACACCGAACGCCGCCAGCAACAGATTCACAGGACCAATATCCGGGTTGAAAATCCATTTCCAAAGGAGAAACACCCCAACCCCACCCACCACCGATGGCAGAAAATAGACAAGCCGGAAGAAGCGATTTGCAAACACCTTTTCATTCAGCAACACGGCCAAAAAAAGGGAGCCAAACATCCCAAGGGGCAACCCGAGCAGAAGATAGAACGTATTCCAAAGACTTTGCCAGAACTTGGGGGAATCCGGCACAGCATAGGAAAGCATCCACCCACTGGCCGCCATCCCTACCCCAATCGCTAACCATCGAAAACCACCCCGACACCACAACACTGCAGCCAGAGCGGCGACAAGTGGAAACGTCGCAAATGCATACCCTTCCCCAAGCCTTACCCTCAAAAGGTCAAGATAGTTAGCCCATCCCACAAACTCCGGGGTCGAAAATAGATCCCAGACAAAGAAGGAGAGCACCACCGTCGCAACCAGCGGCCCAAGAGTGAAGAGCAAAAACCCCGCAAGATTAGGCGCGAGGAAGAGAGCTGTTTTCCATGGAGGAGCTTTCAACGCTTGTCCTCCAGAATCCGATTGATTCGTTCTCCCGCGATCTGCAACGCCGCCTCTGGCGTGCATTGCTTTTCAAACGCCTGCTCCTGCCAGTATTGCCACTCGGAATAGACCTTCTCCCATTGGCGGATGCGCGGATCAGGAGCCAAGCGAGAGAGCGAACCGAGCAACGGTTTCTCCCGCTCCGAAAGAGCCGCTTCGTACTCCGCCAACACCAACTTCCGAGTCGGCACAACATCACGCGGCATCGCCCTCTGCACCTCTTCGCTCGTCAACAAAACAAGCAGCTTCCAAGCCATCTGAGCCTTCTCCGTCCGCGCCGAGATCGAAAAGCCTTGAGAGGAAGCCCACGCCTTCTGGCTCCCATCCCGATAAAGAGGCGGCGGCAACAAGCGCCAGTCAAACCCTGCCCGCTTCTGTAACTCCAGAAGATCCCATGTATAGACGGACATAATCGCTACCCTTCCTGAGAGAAATTCATTAAGATTATCCAACTGCCCGGTGTGAGCCGAGCGCAGCAACACCCCTTCATCAGCCAGTTCAATATTGAGCCGCATCAAATCAACACCTCTCTCCCCGGAGAGTCCGAAGCGTCGGCCATCGGGCGTCAACATTCCCATTCCATATAACAAAGGAGAAACCTCTGTCATCCCCAACCCATAGACTCTCCCACCGCTCTCCCGTCGGGTTGTTTTGCGGCCAATAGCAAGAAATTCCTCCAAAGTCCAATCAGCATCCGGCGGAGCCATCCCAGCCATTTTCAGCAAACTCTCATTGATCGCATAAGCCTGAAAATCGAGAGCATAGGGAAGACCGTAAAGCCTTCCGCCTAGTTGATACATCTCCAACGCCTGCGGGGAAAAATCGTTCCGTGAAAAGGAGGCATCACTCTTCACCATCTCATCCAGAGGCAGCAATGCTCCGCGGTCGGCAAACATGCCAAAACCAAGGCCAAGCCAAAGCAGGTCGACCTCAGCCCGGGCTGCCAACAGTGTCAACGCTTTCATATAGTAGTCACGCCCCGGTGCCGGAACAATCCTAACGGTCCACCCCGGTTGCTGTTCCTCGAAGAGCTTTGCTACCCCTCTGGCACGCTCCAGAATCGAACCATAGGGGCAAAGGAGCACCAGTTCATGTTCCCCGCGCCCCGCCCTCTCGGGCGCTCCCCCGGGAATCCACCTCCCGACGATCCAAAACAAGGCAATCGCCACCAACCAGCAGATCACTAATCGCGTCAGCATCCGCCAGCAACTGGTAAAGTCCCGTTGCACTCCACTACCCTACTCCCCTGCGGCCATTGCAACCCAATACGGTCCAACCCATGAAAGTCGGCGTGTCGGTAGCGATGGAGAATCTCCTCATAACGCGAGGGGAACCATACTTGAGCCTCCGCCTCCAGATCAGGCATCCCGGGCGGGTGAGACAAAACCCCGTAGTAAAAAGAAAGTTTTAGCTCCTCTAATCGCCGAAGAACGGTTTCATCCTCCCCGGCTAACGAAAATGCTTCCTTGACCAACGGCCACCCTTCCTCAAAGAAAACCGGTTTAAGCGGAGGACGGGTATGGTAAAGCGTATAGAAATGGCGTTTAGGGAAGTCAGCCCCCGGCTCCTCCCCATACCAACGCCAACTGGCATCCAGCGTCTCCCGGTCCCAATGCGATCCACCGTCTGCATTCGGCCACGCTTCCCAGTCCCAAACCTCTTCGCGGTGAAGAAGCTCAATGTAAGCAGAGACCGCCTTTGCCGCTGCACCATAGTAACGCCGGATGAACGCCCGTTCCCCGGCCTCGACATCGAAGCGGGGATTCCAGAGCAACTTCGCCAGCAGGTAGCCCCTCAGATCGTTAAACACATTCTGCTCCATCGGCTTGTTATCCTCAATATAACATCCTGAAACCCCAAGCTCGTCCAATAGCTGGAACGTCTTTCCATGGCCACGCAAAGAGGGTTGAGGGTGAAAATAAGGCAAGTTAAGGGTATAATACCAGACGACCACCCTTTCCGCGATCTTTTTCCATTCAGCGATCTGCTCAAGGGGACGGGCCATGGAAACCGGGGTCTCGAAGTTCAGCCCTCCGCGCAGATTATGCTCCGTTTCATTGAAGGCATGGGCCTGACTAACCCGAATCGGGCAATAGCGTACACTGACACTAGGGTGAAAGCGTAAACCGGGGATCGGCTTCTGGGTTCCGTGATAAGCGAGGAAATCAATAAGAATACCCGGGTGACTCTCCGCGATCCCTTCTGCAAAACGGTTGACCAGACGGGACACCGCCCCCCCAATCCCCCCCGGGGCCGCCAAGGCTTCTTCGCAATAATGGTAGTTATCACGAAGCGAGAGGCTAAGATAGCTCGCCCGCGGGTGGTGCTCCAACAAGAGCTTACCTCCCTTGATCATCAGTTCAGGAATATCGGGGTGAGTTAGGGACGGATTCCCTGTCTGGTCGGAAACATCAGCATTATCACCCGCCAAATAGGCAAGCCGCTCACCGTTGATCAGTGCGAAGTACTCCGGGTGTAAACGGTGGAGCTCGCGGATCAGCTCCGGATTCTCATATGGCGTCAACGGATCTTCGCGCAATCCATAATAACCTAGGGAAAGCAGCTTATAGACATTGTGACAATGCTTACCGGCATAGATCGCAGCATCCATCAAGCGCGGGTCATCGCCGATCGTTTGATCGACAAACAGGTTGAGCCGATTCCGTGAGGCCCACGCAGTATCCATAGATCCTTGGTTGCAAACCGAACGGACTGTAAACGGTGGATCAAATCGATAGTCAAGCCCACCGAAATCCCATTCCCGCTTCTCCGGCCATGAGGTCTCCGAAGGATTAAGCCACAACACTCCCACCTGCTCTTCAAGGAAAACATAGACAGCGTTGAGCACACCGCGACGGGAAGAACCATTGAGGGATAGATGCCCTCCCCCGAGATCACGCAGCAAGACCCCTTGGCGTGAGAGCGTCGACGCAGCTTCATCCGCGCCGCCATCCCACCCTCGACCCAAGAGAATTTGTTTGCGCGCCGGTTTCCGCTCACCACTAAAGCGAACTAATATACCTAACGTTTCAAGATGTTGATGAAGCTCCATTGCTCCAACCTGAAGCTGTCGCGTCCATTCAGGAAGGAAGACAATATCGATTTCGTCACCTGAGAAGAGTTTCATACTAAGTTACTTTGTTTGATTGATTGAAGTTTGGACCCCGAGTTGAAGCTCGCGTGTCGCCTGATGAAGCGGTTGCTGCGGATTCCAGAACTCGACATATTCAAAGACATTAACCTCATCGAGTTCGTCCGCTGCCATCGCGGAGCGAACCATCGCCTGATACGCCTTCGGGTCCTGCCTGTGGGGAGCATAGTCAGGGTCGTAAAAAAGAGAGATTTCCGTACCGCTAGCCTGTTGGCGCACCTCCTTCAGATAACGATGCAGGCGTTCATCCCATGGCAGGTTGAACCCTGTCGTAAAGACCAGCAACTGGTCGACCATCCCCTCCTTGGCCCATTGCTGCCACGGCCAGCGCACCTTACCCAAGTCCCACCATGGCGACATCTGCCCAGCCTGCCACTCCAGCCCAAGCTCTGGCTCAGGTTCATACATTGCGACTAACTTACGTCCGTTCTCGCGAACCACTGCGGAGATTTCCCTCAGCAATCCGGTGTAGATTTCACCCTGAAGGATCGCGAACTTCTCGGGATCAAACTCAGGTGAATCGACCTCGACGCCATACCGCTTACGATACGCCTCACGCACGGGTGGATTGAACCCGTAATCCTCACCCCGATTGCTACGGACATGCGTCCGCAAACAAAGCGCGATCCCATCGATCGGTCGCTCCAGCAACTCCCGAATCACCGCCAACTCATGCTGCCGTACTTCCGGATAGGCAAAGCAAGGGTAGCCTAAAAGGTAACGCTCCGGCTGCATCGCCGGGGTATAGAGGGCAATGCTGCCTCCACTGGAATCGAACCGCAGCTTGGTGATCGTATCCCAAGGGACATCGTGGCGAACGTCAGCAGCGCGGCTGGCGCTTTTGTAGGGATAGCGTCCTTCGCCAAACTCCGGCAGAGTATCGGAGCTCACGAGCCATGGATAGGGATGCCATTCGTGCCCGGTCCCATCCTGCACCGAAATCCAATCATCGACGACTCCTCCGTGGAAATCCCCTTTCCCATGCTCGCGTTGCGCGATTTTGATCCATGGCTGGCTAATCTCCAAACCACTGACCCGGTAGACCAGCGTCTCGTTCTCCCCCTCCTCCCGCGTGACCTCCCAACTGTCGGCAACCCGCCGGTATCGGAGGTTGTCCTCACTCTCCCAGATCACAAATCGCTCCGAATCGAAAACCTGAGAGCGATCGGATGTCGTCAGCTTCAAGGCGGTGACGGTTGGAATCGTTACCCCTGATCCATCCCCTTGCTTGCGCTCCATATTCCACTGCGGATTAGCTCCATAGAATGGACTAAGAACCGCGTACCGCCCTGTCGCCGCATAAGCCTCAGCTTCGCCGGGATGGTGCGGGTTATAGCTGTTGGAGGTGCTGTTGCGATCCCGGATCGGATACCAGGCATAGAATTCAATCCCCTGCGCCTTGGCTACCTCAGCAAAGACCTGCAACGGATCGCCAAGGTTACGGATCGAGGTGACCAGCTTGGAACTTTTCTCGCCCCTCCCGTCCCATTGATAGGCACCGGCCACCTTGCTGGGGTAAACCATCGTCCCCCCGGCATCCACCCGCCAGTAGAGCCGTTCGACGCCGAGTGATTTCGCCATCTTGAGCGTCTCTTCGACATCCCCACGATGCCATTCCCGATCACTATCAAAGACAGCGTCAAGGAAAGTAAACACAGTAGCAAACCGGGCACGATGAACGGGCGCGTCCTCTTGGGCCACCGCGATACCCGCCAACGAGAGAAGGGCGAGAAGTGATTTTTTCATAAAGGCAACTAGCGTTTCAGAGCACGGGTCGGCTCGTGGAGGATTCGCTCAGGAATGTCAAATTCGACAAATTCAAAAACATTGACCTCATCGATCAGGGGTGAGGAGAAGGCCGATTGCACCATACGGGTATAGGCACCGACATTCTGCAAGTGCGGACGGAGATCCGGATCATAGAAAAGGGAGACGGGGATAGCGCCTGCTTCACGACGAACTTCTCTTAAATAGCCTTCCAACTTATCGTCCCAAGGCAGATTAAATCCAGTGGTAAAGACCATCAGTTGGTCGACCAGTTCCTCCTTCACCCACTGTTTCCATGGCCAACGGACTTTACCAACATCCCACCAGGGTGACATCTGCCCTGGTTGCCATTCCAATCCTAACTCCGGCTCCGGCTCATACATCGCCACCACTTTCTTTCCCTTTGCGCGAACCTGTTGGGAAGCCTTCCGGAGAAACCCGGTGTAAAACTCTCCATGAAGCTGCGCCATCTTTTCTGCATCGAAATCCTCTTTGCGTGGATCGACTCCATAACGTTGCTGATACGCTTCCGCAACGGGTGGATTGAAGCCGTAAGCCTCTCCTTCACTGCTCCGGACATGGGTGCGAACGCAGAGCGCTACCCCGTCGATCGGACGCTCCAGCAATTCATCAATCACCTTTGCTTCATAATCCTGCACCGCCTGATAAGCAAAACATGGGTAGCCAAGGAGGTAACGCTCAGGCTGCATCGCGGGGGTATAGAAGGCAAGGCCACCGCCAACCGGCCCGAAGCGGAAGTTGGAAACCGTATCCCAAGGCACCCCGTTCCTGATCCCTTCCGCTCTATGAGCGCTTTTATAGGGGTAGCGAGCTTCTCCGTACTCCGGTTGATCGCTCGCAGCAGCCATCCAGGCATAAGGGGACCATTCCCTGCCTTCCTGATCGCGAAAAAGAATCCAATCTCCCACTGAACCACCCCCGAAGGTCCAATCCCCCCGCCGGGAAGTTAACTTCACCCACGGTTTAGTCACCGAAATCCCTGTCACTTCATGTCGAATCACGCCATCAGCGTCCGCCTTCTGCGTCACCTCCCAACTTTCGGAAACCGGATGCCACATCAGGTTATCATCGCTCTGCCAGATCGCCAGATCTTCTGGTGTCACGCTCTGATTCTCCACCGTTGTTTTTAAAACAATCGCTACCGTTTCGGGGATTGCTACCCCAGCACCCTCTCCCTCCCTCCGCTCCATGTTGTATTGGGGATGCTGGGCATAAAAGGGGCTAATCGCAGCATAACGACCGACCTTTTTAAAGATCTCCGCCTCCGCCGGATGATGTGGATTATAGCTCTCCGAGGTAGCATTGCGATCCCGCACCGTGTACCAGGCGTAAAACTCAATCCCGTGGCGACGGGCTGCTTCGGCAAAAACAGCAAGCGGATCGCCAAGGCTCCTGATTGATTCCACCAGCGCCGCGCTCTCCTCCCCCCGCCCGTCCCATTGATAGGCCTGCCCTACTTTCGTCGGGTAGACAAAGGTCCCCCCGGCATCCACCCGCCAATAGATCCGCTCCACCCCCAACTCTTTAGCGGTGCGCATCGTCACCTCGACATCCTCCTGTGTCCAAACCTTTCGGGTGATAAAGACAGCGTCGAGAAATGTGAAAACCGTCGCGAAACGGACGTGGTGAGGCTTCTCCTGTGCCCTTACGGTCAAAGGAGCAAGCAAAAGAGCCAGCAAAAGCAACTTGTTCATTTATTCTCCAGTAAAAATACCACTCCGGTCGTTCCCCGGATAAAGAGTCGCGATTTCAATCGTTTCCGCATGACCATCAAGGAAGACATGGTTGGCACGGCCGTCGTGACGTTTCCGTGGCAACCGGTCGAGGAAATAGGTGTCGCCGGAGATCCAGTTGGTATCCTCCAGAATCCGGTCTCCGGCATAGACCGTCGCTGCAGGGCGCAGGAACTCCCGCAACCGTCGGGGACCCGTCTGCCAATGCCGCAGATGATTATTCACGCCGTAACTGCGCCGCGTCACGTTGAGATTGGTCGGGTTAGGCGGATCGCCCCATCCTTTGGTTTCATCCGAAGGACAGATGAGGGTCACCACCGTCTGATTGAAATCATCGGGATTCGACCCTAGATAGGGACGCAACTGAAAGTGCCACCAATAATCCTCCCATGTTCCGCCTGCGGCGATCAAACCCGCGTGATCCTGTGAGAAGGCGAGATTGGCAGCGCCCAACTGCTTGAGGTTAAGGAGACATTTCGCATTGCGGGAGGTTTCCAACGTCCGATTTCCTCCGCTAAATAAAAGCAGTACCAATACTGCTACCACAGCAAGGGTGACGAGAAGCTCCGTCAAGGTAAAGGCACGGCAATTCAATGGGGGGTGTTTCATTCAGTGCGAAGAATAGCAAGAGAATCCCAAACGGACATCTTCTCCGTCAGCAAGGGGGGGATACTCCGGTGACAAGCCTCACTTGCGTCTTCTTCTCCCTACCCACCAAAACGCCACGGCTCCCGTCCAGAGCATCGCCATAGCTGGCTCCGGCACTGCAACCGGAATCGCTTGGCTATTATTCCACGCAACCGAGTTCCAACGTCCATCCCCCGCAAGGCTGCCACCCCAATCACCCACATAAAGCTGGTTGTAGCTAGGGAAGACATTGACCGACGCGACATTACTAAAGATCGGCGTAGGGTTATCATCAAGGTAGAGGCTTCCGGTGTTGCCGGTTGCCACAAAGCGGAAGGTGTGATCAACATTGACGCCCAGCGCCACGTCATATTGTCCTGCTCCATAGATCGTGACCCGATCAGAGTTGATCAGGATCTGCCATTCGCGATTACCGGTAAAGATATAGAATCCCTGCGCCCAGAGATCGACAGGTGCCGCGGCAACGAGATTCAAGCTAAACTCCACCGTGAAGTTCGTCCCGGGGTTCCACGCCCCTGCGGCTTGAGACGTGATCGCGAGTCCATCACTACCACTCAAGCCATTGAGCTGTAGCCACGTTTGAGGCGGATTGGTTGCATAGCTACCCGAGACACCCCAGGGAGCCCCTGCCGTCATCTGCAACCCGGTGAATTCGTGATCCCACGGCGGCGCAGCCTGAAGGGGGGACGAAGGCAGTAGGAGCGCCAGACCCAAAATTGAAAGAAGGAGGGAGCGTTTCATAACTGGTGAACAGGGAGGGGTTGAAGTGAAGGGTTCTCCATTGGAGAAAACCGCAGTCCGGCGGCTTGAAAGTGAGAAAACAGCATTTCCGAATTAAAGTCCAGATAATTTTAATGCCGGTTTCAAAATGAGCCTAAAAAAAGGATCACTCCGCAGAGCAATCCTGACCCACCTCCCATGAAAAGATCTTAGGGAGTTTCGTCACGAGAGTGATTTGACAGCCACAAAGGATTTTCGATGCCATTTTTTGGCAATTTTTGAAACGATATTGGTGAATATCGATTCAAAAACTGACAAGAAATGGCGCGAAAAGCCGAAGTGGATGGCGGATCAAACTCGTGCCGACACGACCTAGGGTATAGGATCATGGAAAACCCCTCCGACAAATCGCTCATTCTTTGGAACGCTCTCCCCTATGCGGATGAGTTCAAGCAATTTCTCTCCAGCCCGCCGGGCGGCAGCGAGTGTATCAATTTCGAAATAAGCCACCTGCCGGGAACAGGAGCGCGGCAGATTGAATGAATCCATCACCAGCACCAACAAGTCACGGGGAACCTGATACCCGAGACTCTCAATAGCGTTCATCACCTCTTCAAGATGGTTCCCGCTTCCTAAAAGAAGCGCCTTTGGCGGCGTCTTGCCACGCAGAACCCGGCGAACGGCGCGTACATAGTCAAAACAGGTATCCTGATAGCGCACCACGCTCACCTTCTTAGCTAAACCGAGTTCCGCCACTCGGGCATGAAATCCCTCAAGCACTTCACCATTGAACTTCGCTACCTCGACACTTCGGTCCGTCCCGACCATACAACAAAAGGGTAGACACCCCCGCTCGACCAGATAGTCAACCGCCTTGTGATAGAGCGCTCCGAAATCGACCTCCAGTGACGCCAATTCCGCATCAGTCCAACGATAACCGAGCGAAAGCACCGGAACCTTCAACCGTGAAAATGCTTCCTGCGCCTTTGGCGGCGCGGAAAGCAACAAATACCCCTCCATCGCCCCTTCCTTCAACCATTGCGGATACTGGGGGTGGAGACCATTTTTACTATCCTTATTGGAGACACTGATGCTCACCGAATAGCCACATTCGGAAACGGCACTCTTGATCCCCAGAATCGGCAAAGCCGCGGCCACCTCTCGAAACTGGGAGTTGCGCATGATAATCCCGATCTGCTTGGTCCGAACCCCAACCCCGCTCCCTTCTTCCTCGCCCCCCCCGGGCTTACGCGGTGGAACCTGTACGAAACTCCCCCTCCCGGGCTGGGTAACGATCCACCCCTCTTCAATCAGGATTTTGTACGCATTACGTACCGTCTGACGGGAGAGGTCATGCGCCAGACCGATCTCGCGCTCCGAAGGGAAGGACTCCCCGTTGCGATAAACGCCACTGCGCATCTCCCCGATCAGGAGATCGGCAAGGCGACGATAGCGGGGGACAAACGGCTCTTTTCCGGCATCAGACATGGTAGATACCGGAAATAGAACGCCACTTTCATAAAAAGACCAGCTAAACTTATCAACCGGTCTTTTTATTTTACACCTGTTGTCAGAAAACCTCCTGATTCACCCACTGCACAGCAAAGCGGACCATCTCCGGGGCCGTCTTGAAATTGAGCTTCTCTTTGATATGCGCCCGGTGGCTCTCGATCGTCTTGACGCTCAGGCTCAGATCCTCGGCAATCTGCCGCGTTCCATGTCCCTGCCCGATCAACTGGAGCACTTCAAGCTCGCGATCGGAGAGAATGGCGACCGGCGAGGTATCCTGCATTGGTTTACCATCAATCGCCTTGCGCATCATCTTGTCGGCAAGCTTTTCGGAGACGTAGATCTGCCCGTTAAGGATGCGACGCAACGCTCCGGTGAGCTTCTCGGTCGCCTCCTGTTTCATCACATACCCCTTGGCCCCGGCTCGCAAGGCACGCTCGGCATAGAGCGATTCATCGTGCATCGAAAGGACAAGGATCGGCAACTCCGGCCACTGCGCGACGATGTTTTTGATTAGTTCAATCCCATTGGTCCCCTGCAAGGTGATATCGACAATGGCGAGGTCGGGATCAAGCGAGGCGATTGCCGCCATCGCTTTGCGGGCATTTTCAGCCTCCCCGCAAACCTGAAAATCAGCTTCACCATTGAGAAGCTGTGCCAACCCCTGACGGACAATGGGATGGTCATCGACGAGAAGAACTTTGACGGTGGCTTCGGACTTTTTCATTGGAAGTAGATAGGAAGAGTGGTCGATCCCGGCAAACGAAAATCGCTCGACCACACTGGCGCGGCCTTTCTTTTTTTGAAAGAGCAGAGGCCATCATCACCGGGAGGAGCGTCACCCTTAGCGTAGCCCTGATGCAATCCGACCATCAAGCAAGGCTATCCCTGCTTACCTCTTCGGGGAAAGACTGATGCGAACGCTCCACCCGCCACCATGCCGGGAAGAGGGAACGATAGCGCCATTCGTGATAGCGATGATCAATGAGAAGCGCCGAACCGCGATCCTCCTCGGTTCTAATCAGACGCCCGACGGCTTGTAACACCCGCTGCATCCCCGGAAAGCGGTAAGCAAAATCGAACCCCGCCCCGTGTTGCGTGTCGAAATAGTGCTGCAAAAGATCCCGCGCCAGCGATAGCCGGGGCAGGCCCACCCCGATGACTGTCACGCCAATGAGCCGCCGCCCCGGCAGGTCAATCCCTTCTGAAAAAATCCCACCGATCACCGCCAGCCCGAGCGTCGCCTCCCCCTCTTCCTCAAACGCGGCGAGAAAAGCGGAGCGCTCCTCCTCGTTCATCGCGCTTTGCTGAAGGAGCAATTTGCGCCCCGACAGACGCGGGCGCACCTCCGCCTCCAACTCACCGAGATACGCCAGCGAAGGCCCAAAGACGAGGTGATGCCCCGGCGCTGCGTTGACATGGGCCGCGACCGCCTCAGCCACCGCAGGCAGCGAATCGTTCCGCTCCCGATAGGTGACATTGAGAGGGAGGATCTGCAACCCCATCTGTTCCGGGCGAAACGGCGAGGGAAACTGCGCAGCCCCCTCCCCTTCGCGGCCCCCGAGCAGCGTTCGGAAGTATTCAAGCGGTGAAAGCGTCGCGGAAAAAAAGACCGCCGCCCGCAATCCGTCAAGCACCTCCCGCAACCGCTCAGAAGGATCGAGACAAAAGAGCGTCACCTCCCCCCGCAGCGGATCGGCGAGGGTGCGACAGGTTGCATCATACGATTCCGCCACACGCAAAAACGCCCCGATCACCAGCCACGGCTCCCGCCAACCGGAGAGATCAACCCCGGCGGGAAGCTCGGCTAAAAAACTCTCCATCGTATAAAGCGTCTGCTTGAGCCGGGTGATCAACCCGCGCGGAGCCGTTTCAAGAGAGAGCGCCCCGTCGTGATGAGGACGCGGAGGGAGAAAAGCCTCTTGCGACTCCAGAGAAGCAAGCCACTGCTCAAAGATTTCCTTCGTCTCTCGCATCGCCTTGCGAGCCGCCCCGGCTCCACGCCCCTGCAACGTCGAAGGGCCGATCTCCAACTCCTCCACCCGGAGCGTCGCCGAGTGCATTTCACGGCTCCGGTCGATCAAATTGTGCGCTTCATCGACCAGCACCACATGGCGCACTGGCCCTTCGCTGAAATGACGCTGGAGCCGCGCACTCGGGTCAAAGACATGGTTAAAATCTCCCACCACCAGATCGGTCCAAAGCGAGGCATCAAGCTGCAACTCAAACGGGCAGACGTGGTGCCGCCGCGCCACTTCCTCCACCCCGGCCCGTTCCAAAACTTCGTGCGTCAAGAGCTCGCGCACCGCCGGTTGGTAACGATCATAATACCCGATAGCAAACGGACACGCCCGGGGATCGCACGACTGCTCCCCAAAACAGATCTGCTCCTTGGCGCTCAACATGAGAAGCCGCAGCTTCGCCCCCGCCTCCCGCAACCGCCCCGCCGCCTCCCGCGCGGCGATTCGCCCGGAGCGCTTCGCCGTCACGTAAAAAATCTGCCCGCCCTGCAACTGCGGCAATCCCTTGAGCGCGGGGAAAAGCGTCGCCATCGTCTTCCCAAGCCCCGTCGGTGCTTCCAGAAAGCGGTTCTCCCCATCGCGCACCGCTTGGTAAACCTGCCGCGCCAAAGCCCGCTGCCCGCCGCGAAACTTCCCAAAGGGAAAACGTAACCCCGCGAGCGAGGCATTCCGGGCTCGCATCCACGCCGCATGATCGTGCAGCCAGACGAACCACCGCTCCAGCGTCGTTTCGAGGAACTGCGCCAACTCCATCGCCCCCTCCCGCGTCACACGGGTCGTCTCTTCATCCGTAAGGTAATTAAGGTAAGTGAGGTGAAGCGCCACTTCAGCCCATCCGTATTGCGCCGCCAGCAGCGCCCCGTAGAGCCGCAACTGCGCTATGTGGAGCGGATCGCTCTCGCCCTTCCAACGCAGATCGACCGTCTTAATCTCCTCAACGACCGGCACCTCCCCCTCCCGCCACAACCCGTCGACCCGTCCGGCGAGACGCAGGCGCACCTCTCCACGTTCAAACAAAGCCTCCACCGGCACCTCCGGCTCGTACCCTTCCCCACGGCTCTGCTGGAGACGACGATGCCCCCGCGTCCCTTCCACCGCGCGCTGGTTGGAGGAGCGCAGGCCACCCCCTTCCCCGGCGAGGTCGCCCGTACGCCAGACGAAGCCGACCAGTTCGCGGACACTGGTTCGGATCTCCAAGGGATGCGGGGCAGACACCCCCTTTTGTTACTCCCTTGGCCGCGCACGCGCAACCCGGCGTTATGAACTAAACGCCTTGAGCCCAATCACCCCAAAGACGATCATCGCCACGCACGCCAGCCGCGCCAGAGAGGCCGACTCCCCCAACAGCACAATGCCGACGACCACTGTCCCGATCGCCCCGATCCCGGTCCAGATCGGGTAAGCTGTCCCAATCGGCAAATCGCGCACCGCCAGCCCGAGTAGCCCCATACTGGCCACCAGCGAGATTAACGTCCCGACCGTCGGCCACAGCCGCGTAAACCCCTCCGTATACTTGAGCCCCACCGCCCAGCCGATTTCAAGCAAACCGGCGACAAAAAGAATGATCCAAGCCTTCATAGCTTCACTGATTTCGCAGGGTCGTCCCTGTCTATATCTATTGTGTTTTTGAGAGGCGCAGAGCGGGGTCGTCCCCTTTCCGGCCATCCCCACCCCGATGCCTTGCTCTCAAAAAGGCAGGCCGATCAGCTTGAGAATCGCCTTACCAAACGCCATTCCCCTCCCTTTTTCCAGCGAAAAAAAGCGCGACATCGGCTGGCAAAGAGAAGGGAGGGATGCTAACTCTCCTCCCCGTCATGGAAAATACCCTCAACGTGGGCGATCCCGCCCCGCAGTTCACCTCCACCGCCGTCGGCGGCAAGTACGGCGTCGGCTCCCCGATCTCTCTGGCTGATTATGTCGGCCAGAACGTCGTCCTCTACTTTTACCCTAAAGACGGCACCCCCGGCTGCACCACTCAGGCGTGCGGCGTGCGCGATTCGTGGAACGCCCTTTCGCAACTGGCCGTCGTCTTTGGCGTCAGCCCGGACGGTCCGGCGGCGCACCAGAAGTTCATCGACAAGTACGAACTCCCCTTCCCGCTCATCAGTGACGAGAGCAAGGAGATCGCACAGGCGTACAACGTCTGGGTCGAGAAAAGCATGTACGGCAAGACCTACCTCGGCGTCGAGCGTTCCACTTTCGTGATCGGCGCTGACGGGAAGCTCAAAGCGATCTTCCGCAAAGTCAAACCGGCGGAACACGTCGAGGCTCTCCTCTCCGTCCTGTAAAAAAAGAGGGAGCGCCAACCGGTTTTCAACGTATCGTAGGGGTGAGCGGTCTCACCTTTGCCGTATGAAACATCACGCTTCCGTCTTCGATCACTTTGAGAAACTGGTCAGCCGGGTTCCCGCGGCGATCCGTGGCCCTCTGGAAAAGGAGTGGCGCCCCTTGCGCGACCTTTTCCTCAAACGCCGCGCCGCCCGGCTGATCGTGATCGGTGAGGAAGCCGAAGCCTTCACCCGCTCGACGATTCTCGCCCCGGCCCGCAAGGAGTCACCGCCGCCGGTTTTCTCCGGCTCTCCATGGAGCACTTGCACCCATCAGGGGACGCTCGATTTCGTCTTCGCCTCCGGGAGAAAAGAGAACGCCAAGGCGGCCCTCGCCGCCTCGCCGCCTGACCTCTACCTCTTTCTCTGCCGGGGAGGTGGTTCTCAACCCGACGACCTCGCCCTGCTGCTCGAACTTCACCGGCTCGACCGCGACCGCTACGGAAGCGCCGCACCGATCATCGCCCTCGCCCCGGAGGAAGAGACCGCCAACCTCTCGGAAACCCTCCACGGGCAGTCGTCGCTCCAGAGCCACATCGCCGCCATCCTCCCGATCACCCATCGCGAGGCGTTTCTGACCGCCATGGCGCGGGCCTTGCCCGATGACACGCGCATGGAGTTCGCCCGCCTTACCGGGGAAAAGGCGGTGCAACGCGAGATCGCCTCCGCGCTCACCCGCTCCGCCGCCGCCGTCTGCACCGCGATCGGGGCGCAGCCGATCCCGTTTGCCGACTTCCCGATCCTCACCGCTTTACAGGCAGCGATGGTCGCCGGGATCATCCAAGTCTCAGGGCGGCCATGGAGCCTCGCGACCGCTCGCGACTTTCTCGGAGCGCTCGGCGTCAACGTCGGCGCGGGGCTCGCCCTGCGCGAAGGGACGCGGGCCGTCGTCAAGCTCCTCCCCGGCTGGGGGAATGCCATCTCCGGCGGCGTCGCGGGAGCAGCCACCTATGCCCTCGGGCGTGCCGCAAGTGCCTACTTCATTGAAGGCGTACCGATTGAGGAAGCCCGCCGCCGCCTCAAACTCAAAGGCAATAAAAAGAACCCGCAACTCCCTCCCGCCAAGGAAGAGTGAATCGGGACTTCCCACCGCGCCCGCTCCCACGTTAAGGATAAAGGCGTGGAGCGCCCCGCGACGACCGCCCCCCGGCCCGCAACCGGTTCTTTTTTCCCTCAAAACGGGAAAGCGGGAACGAATATCGGGTAGCGCCACTCCCATTTATGAAACATCGCTTCTTTACTCTGGTCGCCACCGTTGCAACAGCGGCCAATCTTTCGGCAGCGGAGCCAGCAGCTTCGCCCGAAGCGACGCCTCCCGTTGCACAACAAGCCATCACCATGCCGGTCATCGACTTCATTGAATACGACCTCCCTAACGGGCTACACGTCATCCTCCATCAGAACAAAGCGACCCCGGTGGTGGCGACCTACGTCCATTACCACGTCGGCAGCAAAAACGAGCGGCCCGACCGCACCGGCTTCGCCCACTTTTTTGAGCATCTGATGTTTGAGGGGAGCAAGCACATCCCGCGCGGCCAGATTGACAAACTTGTCTCCGCCGCCGGGGGCAATCTCAATGCCTCGACTTCCTTTGACCGGACCGACTACTACTTCAACCTCCCGGCCAACCAGCTCGAACTCGGCCTCTGGATCGAGAGCGAGCGGATGCTCCACGCCCAAATTGACGAAACCGGCGTCGAAACCCAGCGCAGCGTCGTCAAGGAGGAGCGCAAAACCTCCGTCGACAACGCCCCGTACGGCACCGTCTTTGAAAAGCTCGCCGCGCTCGTCTTCGAGGGAACCCCGTACTCATGGGTCCCGATCGGCTCGGTCCAGTACATCGATCAGGCGACCATTGAGGAGTTCCGCGCCTTCTACAAACAATACTACGTCCCGAACAACGCCACCCTCGTCCTCGCAGGGGATTTCGAGATCGAACCGACCAAAAAGCTGATCGAAGCCTATTTCGGCCCGATCCCGCGCGGCGGCGAAGTCAAGCGCCCCGACTTCACCCTCCCTCCGCAGAAGGAGCCAAAAAAGGAAGTCGTCTCCCTGCCGACCACGCCGCTCCCGGCGACCATCCACGCGTGGCGCGGACCGCAGGAGACCAGCGCCGATGCCCCCGCTCTCGAACTCCTCGCTGACATCCTCGCCACCGGGCGCAGTTCGCGCCTCTACGAAGAGATCGTCCGTAAGGCGGAAGCCGCCTCGGATGTCGACGTCTTCCCCTACCTGCTGGAGAACGGCGGCGTGATCGGCGTCTTCGTCGTCGGCAACCCCGATTCCTCACTGGAAAAGCTCGACGAAATGGTCGCCGCGCAGGTTGCCAAAATCCGGGAGGAAGGGATCAGTACCGAAGAATTGCAGAAGGCCAAAAACCAGAAGATCAGCCAGTTGGCCTCCTCTTACAGCACCATGCGCAGCCGCGCTTCCACGCTGGCCGATTTTCATGTCATGTTCGGCGACACCGGGAAGATCAACCGCCAGCTCGAACGGATCGAAGGAGTGACGCAGGACGATGTTCAACGCGTCGCCAAGACCTACCTCGATCCGCAGAAAGTCAACCTGCTCCACTACCCGGTCGCCGCCCCATCGGAGGAAAAGCAACCATGAAGACACCGCTCCTGGCCCTTCTCACCCTTGGTACGACCGCCTTTGCCCAAACCGACTCTACGATGACCCCACCCCTCGACCGCAGCCAACAGCCCAAAGCGGGGCCGCTGCCCGCCGTCGTCCTCCCCGAAGCGACCACCCGCACGCTGGAGAACGGCCTCCAACTCTATATCCTGCGCGATCAACGCCAACCGACCGTCACCTTCCGGATGTTGATCAAATCGGGCTCGCTCTTTGACGGAACGCTCCCCGGGCTCGCCTCGATGACCGCCAGCCTGCTCAACAAGGGGACCGCCACCCTCTCAGCAGAAACGTTTGCCCGGAAGACCGACTTCCTCGGCGCACGTGTCGAAGCCGGGGCCGATAGCGACTACATCGCCATCACCGCTTCCGGGCTTTCCAAAGATGCCAAAGAGTTACTCGGCTACTTCAAAGACGCCATTCTCAACCCCGCCTTTGCCGCCGGGGAACTGGAGAAAGAACGACGCACGACCCTCTCCGAACTGATCGCCGAAAAGGCCAACCCGAACGCGCTCGCCGCCCGCCTGCGCAACAAAGTTCTCTACGGAAAACATCCTTACGGACAGGCCGCCACGCCGGAATCGGTCAAGGCACTGACCCGGGAGGCGCTCGTGGAATTTCACCAGACCCACTTCCTCGCCAACAACGCCACGTTGGTTATTGTCGGTGACGTCGACCCGGAGGCCATCGCCAAGGAAGCCGAAGCCGCCTTCGGCTCATGGAAAAAGGGCGAGATCGCCAAACCGAAGCTCCCCGATTTCCCAAACCACAAGGGAGTCACCTTCCACCTCGTCGATCGGCCTGCCTCCGTACAGAGCAGCGTGCTAGTCGCCGCAAAGGGGGTCGCCCGCAATAACCCCGACCTGCCGGAATTGCAGGTGGTCAACTCCGTGCTCGGCGGTGGTTTCTCAGGCCGTCTTTTCTCCAACCTGCGGGAGCGCAACGGCTACACCTACGGTTCGTATTCGATGTTTGGCGCGCGCAAGCTCGGTGGTCTTTTCTCCGCCACGGCTCAGGTGCGCAACGCCGTCACCGCCGCTGCCACCACCGAAATCTTTAACGAACTCAAACGGCTGCGCAGCGAAGCGATCCCCGAAGAAGAACTCGGCCTCCAGCGGACCTACCTCGCCGGGAACTACCTGATCAGTCTGGAGAGCGATCGCCGGATCGCCGAACGTCTCCAAGAGATCGACCTCTACGGGCTTCCCAGAGATTACTGGAATGAGTACGCCAAGCGGATCACCGGCGTGACCCCGAAAGCCGCCGAAAGCCTCGCGGCGAAGTACATCAACCCGGAGAATCTCGCCGTCATCGTCGTCGGCAAGTCGGAGGAAGTCCTCCCGCAACTCAAGGAACTCGGGCCGGTGACCCTCTACGACACCGATCTCAACCCGATCGAACCTTAAAGTAACGTCGTGCGGCTGGCTCTCCTCCTCATCCTCCTCCATCTCGCCCCCGCCTTCCTTCCAAGGGCGGCGGGTTCGACCGACATCCTCCCCCCCTTCGGTCTGGAGTGGGGGGAATCGACGACGCGGATGGAGCAGATGCTCAAGAACGCGAAGGCAAGAATCGTCGAACGCCGCACGATCAACCGCCGCGCCGTCTGGGTCGTGGAAGGGTTGCAACAGGCCAACCTGCGCCGCACCCTCTTCCACTTCCGCAACAGCGGGCTGGAGGAGGTCGAGTTGCAGTATGAAAACAGCGGGTGGTCACAGGCGCAGTACAACCAGTTTTTGAGCGAACTGCGCACGCGGATCGAACGCCGCTACGGGACGGGGAAGCTCTCCGCGCAGAAGCGCGAGACAGTTGCCGACGGGGTGCTGCAAACCGTCGTCGGCTACCATTGGAACCGGGGGCCGAGCCAGATTGAGATCATCTACTACGCCGCCGAAAAATCGCCCGACATCTACCGCACCGTCAGCCTTCACTACAAAGCGATGCCGACCGCCGAGCCACCAGAGGAGATGCCGTGAAGCGGCTCCTCGCCCTGGCGCTTTGCTTCCTGCCAATCAGCGCCATGGCGCAAGAGTGGCAAAGCGACTACGCCACGGCGCTCGAAGCAGCGGTCACGCAAAAACGCCCGCTGCTGATCCTCTTCACCGGCTCCGACTGGTGCGGGCCGTGCCAACGGCTGCAAAAGAAGGTCTTTGAGCAGGCAGAGTTCCTCGACTACGCGAAGGAGAAGCTGATTCTGCTCAAAATCGACTTCCCGCGAAACCCGCCCCTTCCCCTCGAAGAACAGCGGGCCAACCAGCTACTGGCCGATCAATTGAGCGTCATCGGTTACCCCACGGTCCTCCTCATGAGCCGGGAGACACGCGGCCCCGTCGCGATCCACTCGCGCAACAGCCCGAAACGTTTCCTCGCCGAGATCGAGCGTCGCCTTTCCGGTCGCTAGGGCTGGGTCGGCAGCGCCGGTTCGCCCTGTTCCATCCATTGAAGCACTTCGCTCTTTTTCTGTTCCGGTAAGCCCGCCTCTTCGCTAACACCCTCCTGTGACTGCGCCGGATGGGCAGCCGCAGGTTGCTGTTGCGCCTCGGCCTGTTGCAACGCAGCGGCGAGGTGTGGATTCTGGCTCAGGAAGCGTTGAACACGCGGCATGTTATCGCTACCGGGGAAGCGCTGGAGGTATTGCCGCCAGATCTCCACCGCTTTGGGAAGATCATGGAGAACTTCCGTGTAGAGCGTAGCCGTGTTAAAAAGGCTCTGCTCGTGGCGCGGCTCCTGCCGCTGCGCGATCTCATACTGCGCCAACGCCCGTTCCGGCAGACCGACGAAGCGGAAGCAATTACCGAGGTCGGTTCGCACATTCGGGTTATCAATCCCGTTGGCGAGCGCGTATTCGTACTGTGTGATGGCGTCCATCCAACGCCGCTGATCGTAATAGGTATTGCCCAGCGTCACCGCCCGTTCCGCCGTCAGGACCGGGGCCGGAGCAGGCGAACCGCCGAGCGCCGCGCTGCCGATCGCCGGTTGATGCGCCTGATGCGCCGCCTCGACCTGCGGGGGCGTCTGGGTTTTGGGGACCGCCCCGCCGATCACCAGCCACGTGAGCAACACCCCCGCGCCGAAGGCGAGGACCGAGGTCACCAGATGCGATTCGGGGCGGTTGAGCCACGGCAACGATGCTTGAGAGGGTTCTTTGGCAGGCATAGAAAAAGAGGGTCGGGTCTGCGTTATGGCGAGAGAATCAGACGCATCCCCACGGCGTCAATCGTCACACGATAGCGGGAAAGAAACTCGTTGCCAAGCAGCCCCGCTTCATCATGAAAAAGAGGTTTCGGATGCACGCCGATGAGCACCCCTTCGTGACGCACGCCGCCGATCGTCACCACTCCGGCCATCGGGCGGCGCACCGGCGAGTTCAGGTCGCGACCAAAGGGAGCGCCCCACTCCAGCGCCGTGACGCACCCGGTATCGAGCCGCGTCCATTGCGCCTTGAGGCCATTCACACTGACCGGGAGACAGAGCGCATCGTGATGCCGCGTGAGCGGGACCACGATCGACCCGGGCGGTGTCGCCCCCGCCTTCTCCCGCACGAAGATCCGCCGTGCCTTGTAATCAATGACCACCACGCGCCCACGGAAGAAGTCGTCCCCGATCATCCCATCCGGCACCCGGCTGGCCCCATGCGGCTGGCGCAGGTTGAGCGCATAGAGATCACGCCCGAGCGGGATTCCCTGAAGCGAGCCGTCAAAGCCGCTCACCTTCCAGCCAACCCCGACCATGCTCACCCCATAGATCGGTACCGCTTCCCCGATGCGCACCCGCAGCTTGCGCGCTGCCTGCTGGCTAAGAACCGTCGCCCCGGCCCCGGTATCGACGATAAATTGAAGCACGCCACGCCCCGAATCGACCTCTGCCCAAATCAACCCGTTCTCAAACCGAAACGGAATCCCGGCCTGCGGATCGTAAACGCGGTGTTGCACCCGCATCGTCTGGCAACCGGAAAGCAATCCGAGCACCAGCACCGAGGCGAGCAGGAGGCGAAACAGGCGAAATTCACGCATAAAGATGACGGACCAGTCCGAGCGCTTTTTCATTGGGGAGTACCCCCGGCTCCATCTGGTTCATGACATAGGCAAAGGCAATCCGGTTCTCAGGATCGGCAAAGGCGTGCGCCCCACCGGCCCCCGGCTGCCCGAAGGCATGGAGCGAAGGGCCAAAGAGCTGGCGCACTTTCTCCCCCCCGGCCCCCAGCGGATCGCGCATGAAACCGGCGGCGAATGAGGTCGCACGCTGGAGGACGCGATCCTCCCCACTACGCGGTTTCTCCTCCTGCCACAGTTGGCGTTCAAAAAGGCGCAATCCATCCAAGGCTCCCCCCTCGGCCAGCAAAGCGTAAAAACGACCCAACGCACGCGCCGTCCCGATCCCACCAAACCCGGGGAGCGATGCCATACGATATTCGCGCGAATTCATCGCGGAGACCCCCTGCGCCCCACGCGGAGAGGCAAACGCACGCGCGGTCAGCGAAGCCGGGTCGGCCATCGCTTCGTAGAAACGGAGATCCTCCTCGCGCGGCGGCTTCCCCGGGGTGACTCGCGCGGCATAAATGGGCGAAGGCCGCTCCCACTCCTTCTCCGGCAGGCCGATCCAAAAATCGAGCCCGAGCGGCGTGGCGAACCACCGCTCCCAATACTCCCCAAGCGTCACCCCTTCGAGCCGACGGACCAGTTCATCGAGAAGATAGCCGAAAGTGCGCGGGTGGTAGCCGTGCTCCTCCCCCGGCATCCAGTTCGGAGCCTGCGCTGCAAGCGCTTCGGCGACGGCGGCGTGATCGAGCGCGGAGAGGCTCTCCTCCATCGCCGCCAACCCGGCGCGATGCCCAAGCAGATCGGCCACGCTCACCTCCCCTTTCCCATGTTGAGCAAACTCGGGCCAGATCGCGCGGACCGGCGTCGCCAGACTCTCCCCCTGTGCCAGCAAAGCGTGGAGCAACGTCGCTGCGGCAGGCCCCTTCGTCGCCGACCAGACGAGCACCGGCGTCTCCGCCCCCCACGGGATCTCCCCCTCGCGATCGCACGATCCTTCGGCCAACGAGAGCACCTCGCGCCCCTCATGCCAAATCGAGAGCGACGCCCCCAACTCACCGCGTTGGGTGAAATTTTCCGAAAACCACCCGGTCACCGCTTCGAGCTGTCGTATCAGCTTCATGTCGAAAAAAGTGGCCGCAGGTCGGGGTCTTTCTCAGCGTACCCCTTGAGGTTTTCGTCCATGTCGAGGCTCGTTTCCAAATAAGCCCGCGCCGTTTCAAAATTACCCAACGCACACTCGTAACAAGCGAGGTTATAATGGTAAGTCGCCTCCTTGACCAACTCCGGCGGCCCTTCGAGAAGGATACTCCGGGCTGCCTTCGTACGCCCGAGTTCGTGCAGGCAGAAGGCGAGATGGATATAACCCGAGGGACGTTGCGGAAAAACCGCGCAGATCGTCTCCCCAACCCGCACCGCCTTGCGCCAATGCCCGGCCTTCATCAAGGTCTGCACCCGCAGTTCCAACACCTCGTGCTCCAACTGCTCGGCCGGTTCGAGCGCATCCAGCGCCCGGATCGCCTCCCGGTACATCCCGAGTTCAAAATAGCCTTGCGCGGCTACGGTGGTACGCTCGAAGCGGGTCACGGTTTTAGGGCGTGTTCACGAATTTGCTGAGAAGCGGCTGAAAGCCACCTTTTGGCCCAAAAGTCGGTTTCTTCAGGCGTCCGAATCTCGATTCGGCCTTCTTCAGAAGCCCGATTTTGGTCTCAAAATGTGCCATTTTATCCATCTTTCTCAATTCGTGAACACGCCCTAGAATGCTGCCAGCAAGGTTTCCAACTCCTCCACGCGACGGGCAAAGAGCTGCAAGGTCGCCTCCACCGGTGCCGGTTGGGACATATCAACCCCGGCGGCAGCGAGCGTCGGAAGCGGAAAACGCGAACCGCCACTCTTGAGGAAGCCGAGGTACGCCTCCTTCTCCCCGGTCGCGAGCACCTGCTGGGAGAGGCTGACCGCCGCCGAAAGCCCAGTCGCATATTTATAGACGTAGAAAGCGCTGTAGAAGTGCGGAATCCGCAGGCACTCCAGCTCCAACTCCTGATCGATCACAAAATCGGAGCCGAAATAGGTATCGAGCAAGCCGCGATAGACCGAGCGGAAGAGATCGAGCGTCAAGGCATCGCCCCGCTCCTCCTTCTCGTGGATGATCTTCTCAAACTCCGCAAACATCGTCTGCCGGTAGACCGTCCCGCGAATGTCGTCGATCTGACGGTTAATGAGATAGGCACGCATCTTGGGATCGTCGGTCTGTTCGAGGAGATGGTGGGTGAGCAGTTCCTCGTTGAAGGTCGAGGCGACCTCCGCCAGAAAGATCGGGTAGTCGTAATCCTGAAAGCTCTGGTGGCGCTGCGAATACCACGAGTGCATCGAGTGTCCCGCCTCGTGCGCAAGGGTGTAGATGTCAGAGAAGACATCCTCCTTATAGTTCATCAGGATGTAGGGCGGGTTACCGTAGCTGCTCGAAGAGAACGCACCGGAGCGCTTCCCCTTGTTCTCATAACGATCGCACCAGCGCCCCTTCCGCAGCCCCTCAGCCAGGACGTTCGTGTACTCCTCCCCCAGCGGGGCCAAGGCGTCGATCACCTTCGTGACAGCGTCATCAAAACTAACCCGGCTCTCCACGGCATCCACCATCGGCACGTAGGTGTCGTAGTGATGAATCTCGTCAAGCTGAAGTACTTTACGGCGCAACGCATAGTAGCGCTGAAGCGGTTCGAGATGCCCCCGCACGCTCGAAATCAGGTTATCATAGACGGCAACCGGGACGTCATCGCGAAAGAGCGCCGCCTCCCGCGCAGAGGGGTAGTGCCGCGCCCGGGCCAGAAAGACATCCGAGCGAACCGAATGGGCGAGACTGGAAGCGAGCGTGTACTGATGATCGGAAAATTCGCGGTAAAAACGGTGAAAAGCCGTCTTGCGCAGCAGCGGATCACGGCGGACGAGGAACGAGGAGAACGAGCTTTGGCTCAATTCATGCTCCTGCCCGCGATCATCGCGCAAAGTGCCAAAACGCATATCGACGTTGGTCAACTGCTCAAACGTCTCGCGGTGGCCATGCAGAGCGCTCGCCCCGAGGGCAAGGAGACGCTCCTCCGGGGCGCTCAAGGTATGAGCCGCCAACCGGCGCAGCTTGCGCAGCGAAGTCCGCCACGGCGCAAGTTCCTCCAGCGCCAGCCACTGCTCAAAGGTCGCCTCCTCAATCGCCTGAATCTCCGGACCGACAAATGCCGTCGCCTCCCCGATCCGGGTCAACAGGTTCTGCAACAACCCCTCGCGCTCCAGATGAGCGGCGTCGGAGGCATCTTCGGAGACGCGCAGCATCACATAATGATAGAGCCGCTCGATCGTCAGATTGAGTTCCTTCTCTTTTTCGAGAACCTCAAGCAAGGTCGCCGCCGACTCCCCGACCCGTCCCTTGTAGTCGAGCAGAGCGGGCCACGCCTGCTGCAAAGTGGCGAAGTGAGCCTGCCACGCGGCGTCATCGGCATACAATGCGGAGAGATCCCACGTATCACCCTCCGCAACGGCGCTGCGGTGGGGGATCGAACCGGCGGTCGGCTCCGTTTCGTCCTGCGTGGCTGGGTCGTAAAATCTCATAGAAGGAACCATTCAGAAGAAATCGAAAAGAAAACAGTAAAAAGGATGCTTCGCACAGCATTGCAGACTTGAGAAGTCTCTTTTTCCATGGCACTACTTTTGAGAGGGGCGCACCCCGGCCTCCCTCTTTCCCCTTCCAGAAGCTCCCCCGAGAACCACACCCCCCACTTCACCCTGAAAAAGAGACTTCACAAACGCCCAAAAGCCTTCATAAGCTTCCACCGTCCGAAACCTTTTTTGACTTTTCGTAACAAGACGAAGCGGTCAACCTCTTCGTTCCCCTGATAAATGAAACTACCCATTGCTCTCTTTGCCGCAGCCCTCCTTGCTCCGGGGCTGGCCTCTGCCCAGACCCCACCTGCTGCGCCGCCAGCCGGACCGCAGAATCTGATTATCAATGGGAGTTTCGAGCAATTCTTTCAGGTCGACAACCTCTGGGACGGTGTCGATAGCAACGGCTTCCTTGCCGGGGCTCGTGGCAGCGCCCGTGCGATCACGGAACGCGGTACGGTGGAGAATCTTGCCATGCCGCTCGCCGTACAGGCAGCCGATATGAACGGCGATGGCCTCGTCGACATCATCACGAGCGATCTCGACGGCTACCTGCGCATCTACTTCAACAGCGGCACCGCTCAGGAACCGAAGTTCACCCACGCAGAGATCATCCCGGTCTACCTCTCGCGTTTTAACTGGAGCAATCAGGCCTTCCAGACCTACCGCCATACGTGGAAGATCGGCGTCGTCAACAACGCGCCCAATCAACCCAAGGACATCATCCTCGGCAACTACGGTGGCGAGGTCGCCTATCTCAAGAATTTCGGTTCCGTCGCCGCACCCGATTTCCGCCAGCCCAAGGAAGTCGACGAGATCATCATCAACACCTCCCGCGACGGCAAGCTCTGGGGGAACCTCTTCGCACCGATCGTTTATGACTGGGATGGCGACGGCAAACCCGATCTCCTGATCGGTGAAGGGAGCTACTCGGCCAACGCCGTTCACCTCCTGCTCAATCAAGGGACCCCAGCTGCCCCGCGTTTCGCTCTGGAACATCGGCACTACCTCGCTTACGGCGATGGGCGGGAGCAACTCGCCCCTGCAGTTGTCGATTTCAACGGTGACGGCAACCCCGACCTCCTCGTCGGTGACCGCAAGGGGACCATCAACGTCTACCTGAGCAACGGTAAATGGACCAAAGGCTCGGAGTTGAAATTCTCCTCCGAGTTGAGCTTCGGCCGCAGCCGCCTCACCGGTGCGGTCTACCCCGCCGTCGCAGACTTCAATGGCGACGGTCTCTTCGACATCATCGTCGGCAAGACCAATGGCCGCATCGGCCTCGCTCTGAACACCGGCACCAAGGAACAGCCGAAGTTTGACGCGCTCACCGACATCAAAGGGGTCGACGTCTGGAACCGGACCACCACCCGCAGCCCGAGCGACTGGAGCATCGACTTCGGTCTCTACCGTGGCAATCTCTACGGCTACACCACCGTCGTCCGGGATGAGGAAGATCAGGGAGCCCTCCCGATCCCTCACGGCAAGAGCGTCCTGAAAGTCGGCTACCTCCAGCCGCTCAACAAGGTGGTCCGCTACAACCAGTTGCTGATTCCGCCCTCGCGTGATAACCGGATCGCCCGGGAACTGAGCCTCCCGCCCAACACGATGTTCAACCCGGCGCGCACTTGGTGGTGGCAGCCGTGGCCAGCGCACCTCGCCTCGGTCAACTGGGATACCAACGTCGTCATCATCCGCAAGGTGCTCGATGGCTCCTCCAAACGGAACGAAATCCGCCCCGGAGTCGACTACAACCTCTCCTTCAGCCATCGCGGCCAAGGGGTCCAACGGGCAAGCTGGACCATCTCCTACGGCGGTTACGCCCAAGGCCGTGACCCTAAGGTTAAGAGCCGGGATGCCCGTGGCGCCGTCGTCATGGAGTGGGATCGCCACCATGAAAACATCGTCGTCGAAGGGAACTTCAACGTCGGCGGGATGTGGGGGCAGATGACACGCCCGGTCAGTTTCCGCTTCCAGAAATTCCGTGATCTCAACGATCCCGAAAAGCGCGAATGGCACCAGAAGCCCGCTTACCGCGCCGTGCTTGAAATCCGCGCCACCCTCGCCCCCGGTTCCGGCGTCTTTTACCTCGACAACGTCGAGCTGGTCGAAAGGAAATAGCGGCGCATGAATGCCACGGCCCAGCCGATCCGTCGCGCCTTCGTCCTCGGGGCCGGGTTGGGCACGCGCCTGCGCCGATTGACCCACGCACGGCCCAAGCCGCTCGTCCCGCTGGCGGGCCGGCCGCTCATCGCCTCCGCCCTCGACCACCTTGCCGGGGTCGGGGTGGAGCGGGTCGTCATCAACACGCACCATTGCGCAGAGGTCTATTCCCAGAGCTTCCCGGAGCGGCGTTACAAAGATCTGACCCTCTTTTTCCGGCATGAACCGGTACTGCTGGAGACCGGCGGCGGCATCAAAAACGTCGAAGACCTCCTTAAAGGAGAGCCGTTCATCGTCTATAACGGGGATGTCCTTTGCGATCTTCCGCTCGAACCGGCAATCGCTTGGCACCAACAAGCGGGGAACGAAGTCACGCTGATCCTCCGCTCGCATGGAGGCCCGCCCCATATCGCTCTCAAAGAAGAAGAGCCGTTTGGCCCGTATCCGACAGGGCAGGTCGTCGATATCCGTCAGAAATTGGGCCGTCAGGCAGGGACTCACCTTTTCACCGGCATCTATCTGGTCGAACCCTCCTTCTTCGCCCGGTTGCGACTGGAGATCAGCTCGGTCATCCCGGTTTTTCTCGCGATGATCGAAGCGTCGACCACGCGCCTCGGCGCGATCGTTATTGACGACGGCCTCTGGCACGATCTCGGCACCCGCGAGCACTACCTTGAGGCCCACCGCCTCCTTCTTGAGCGCAACCCCGATCTGCGCACCCTCCACCCCTCCGCCCGCATCGGCAACAACGTCTCCTTGAACGGAGCAACTTTTATCGGCCCGGGGGCTGAGGTCGGCGAAGGCGCCTCCCTGCATGATTGCGTGTTGTGGAATGGCGCGAAAGTAGCAGCAGGGAGCCGTCTTGAGCGTTGCATCATCACCGACCACCAGCACCTCGATGGCATCCACACCGATGTTGACGCTTGAGCAAGAACGCTTTTCCCCTTTCCCCCGGCAATAATTGAGCCCGCCGCCATGATTTCCGACCTTCTCCTTGAACAGACCACCAGCCGTTTTCCACGTTTCCACCGTGGCCGCGTGCAGATCGAGCCCTTGGAAAAAGGAGGCTCGGGCCGCAAGTTCTACCGGATTGCCATGGAGGGGGAGGGGTCGATCATCCTCGTCAAATATTCCGGCGACAAAGAAGAGAACCGGCACTATTGCGACATCGCCCGCTTTCTGGAGACCATTGGGGTCAGCGTTCCCGCCTTCCACTATCACGACGGCGAAGAGGGGTTGATCTGGATGGAAGATCTGGGCGAACTCGATCTCTGGAGCTTCCGCCACCACCCGTGGCCGGAGCGGCGAAGCCTTTACGGGGCCGCTCTCAAAGAGGCGGTCCACCTCCACACCCGGGCGCACCTTCTGCTGGAAAAACTTCCCGAACGGCCCCACTTTCAAATCGCGTTCGATGGCGACCTCTACCGCTGGGAACAGGGGTACTTCTTCGAGCATTGCCTCGGGCGGCATTTCGGCATCCCACGAGAACAGATCGACCGCGATGCCAACCTGCCGACCCTCCACGCCATAGCCGAGCGGCTTGCCGCCCTCCCGCGCGTGCTGGTTCACCGCGATTTCCAGTCGCAAAACCTGATGATCCGCTCCGGGGGAGAACGCCCCGTGGCCTTGATCGATTTTCAGGGAATGCGCCCGGGTCTGGCACAGTACGACCTTGCTTCCCTCCTCTATGACCCTTACGTCCCGCTTCTCGATGAAGAGCGCGAGACGCTGCTGGGCGATTACCTCGTAGCCAGCGCTGAAGCGGGGTTCGCCCTCCCGTCCGATTTCCGGGAAATTTATGATCTCTGCGCCATGCAGCGGCTCATGCAGGCGCTCGGTGCGTACGGTTTCCTTGGTTACACGCGGGGGCAGCCCGAGTTCCTCCAGCACATCCCGGTGGCGCTCGGTTCCCTCCGCTCGATCCTCGCGCGGGTGGAAGGGGTCGCCTCCCTGCGTTCCCTGCTCGAAACGCTTCCAGCGTAAATGTTTTTCCCCGGGAGAAGAACTGAACGGCGACAAAAGCCGGTTGTCTATCTCTTCTCCCCTTGCCGATGAAGATCCTCCGCATTCGTTTTCAGAACCTTAACTCCCTGCCGGAAGCCGACCTCGACCTCTCAAGCGGTCCTCTCGCCCGTAGCGGCATCTTCGCGATCACCGGGTCGACCGGTTCGGGAAAGTCGACCATCCTCGACGCGATCACCCTCGCCCTCTACGGCCGGGCCGCCCGCTACGACCAGACGCCCAACCCCGAGAGCATGATGAGCCGCCACACCGGGGCGTGCCATGCCGAGGTCACCTTTGAAGCCAAAGGAGCGCTCTACCGGGCCGAATGGCAACTGCGCCGCGCCCGGGAGAAAGCCGACGGCAAGCTGCAAGCTGCGACCCGCCGCCTCTACGACGCCGACGGCAATATCCTTGCCCAGAGCATCAAAGAAACCGACCGGCTCATTGAGGAGATCACCGGGCTGGATTACCACCGCTTTCTGCGCTCCGTCCTCCTCGCCCAAGGACAGTTTGCCCAATTCCTCAAAGCGAGCGAGAGCGAACGGGCTGACCTCCTTGAAAGCCTGACCGGGACCACCATCTACTCGGAACTCAGCACCCTTGCCTACCGCGAGGCGGCGGAACGCGAGTTGGAACTCAAGAGCGAAGCGACGGCGATGGAGAGCGTCACCCTTTTAAGCCCCGAGGAGCAAGCCTCCCGACAAGAGGCGATCGCAGAGAGCGAAAAACAGAGCGCCACCCTCACCCTCCAGCGCGAAACGCTGGCGGCGCGTCTTGCCAGCGGCGAGCAGTTGGCCGCGCTGCTAACCCGACGCCAAACGCTCCAGCAGGAGGCGACCGCCATCACCCGCCAACGCGAGGAAGCGCAGCCCGACCTTGCCCGGCTCGCCCGCTGGCGCACGGCTCAACCGTATCTCCCGGCATTGGGGCGTTTGGAAGAACGCCGCCTCGAAGCCGCGCGGCTCGAAAAAGTAGCGCAAGAAACCCAACGGATGGCCGCGCAGGCAGAGCACCAACTCGCCTCAACTCATCTGAGCGCCCACCGCTTTGCCCAATCCCTGCTCGCCCGATCGCGCCAACAGCTCGAAGCCGATCGCACCAAAGAACGTCAGACCGTTGCCCTACACACCGAACGGAGCGAATGGCTTGCCGCACGCCAAGGCGAGGCTGAACTTGAAAAGCAACTCGCCTCCCTCGCCGCACGTCTGACCTCCCTCGCCAACCATCGCCGGGAAGTGGCCGCCGCGAGCACCGTTCTCAAGGAGCTTCAATCCGAACAACAGCGTGCCCGGCAGACGCTCGAAGGGTTGGAACGCGAGCACGCCGCCGCCATCAAAGCCGCCGACCACGCCCGCAAGGAGTGGGAAGCAGCTCAAAACGTCGTCAACACCCTCCTCTCCGGTCGCCCGGCGGAGACTGTTCTCACGACGCTCGATGCCCTCAAGAGCAAACACCTCGCGCTGGTGGAATTGCGCGGGGCGCTGGAGATCCGTGAGAAAGCGACCGCCGAAGCGTTGCAACTCTCCAGCACCGAGGCCGGGTTGAGCGATGAAATCGAAGCGGCCCGAGCCCATAAAACGGTCACCGAGAGCGAAGCCCGCGACCAGGCCCACCTCCTCGAACTCGCCGAGCGACACCTCGCACACCTCGAGAAAGTCGCCGGGATGAGCGAACAACGCGCCGCGCTCGTCCCCGGAGAAGCGTGTCCGCTCTGCGGTTCGCAGGAACATCCGCTCGCCTCGCCCCACCAGCCGGTCTCCCTCCAGATGGAGTCCGCACGGCGCAACCTGCAAGCCGCCCGGCTCGGCAATGCCAACGCCGCCAAGGAAGCTGAACTGGCGACGATGCACCTGGTCAGGACAGAGGAAGCCCTCAAGCAGGTTCACCTCCGCCGTGCGCAACTTCGGCAGGAGCAGATGACCGGGTATGACACCTTCGAGAACCTCGCCCGCCAACAACGGATCTACACGCAGGAATCGTTAACGACGGCTCTTGAGGCCAATCGGCAGAAGCGCGAGCGGCTCGAAAAACTCCACCGTTCCGTGCGCGAAGCCGAGCAAAAGGCGGCTGCCAATGAAGTCGCCACCGCCAAGGCGCACGGAACCTTGGCCGAATTGACCGGGAAACGCGAGGCGACAAAAGCTGATCTCACCCGGCTTGATACCGCCATTTCCCGCCAACAGGAAACCCTTCAACGTCTGGAACACGAGGCGACCCTTGACCCGCTGACGGCAGCACTCGCCCCGTTTGGCCTCACCCTTCCCGAACCGGGACAAGAGGCCGCCATGACCGCGCAACTCGAAGCCCGCCTTCAGCAATGGCGGCAACGCCAACAGGAACTGATCACGCTCGAAAAAGAACTACGCGAACAACAGTTCACCCTCTCCCGAAAGGAAGAAACACTCGAAGCTCTCTGCCGGCAGGCAACCACCCTCGCCATCAGCGACGACGGCGCTCCACTTCCGCCCGCGCCGTGGCAACAACTCGCCGAGGCTGAGGGCGCTCTGGAAGCCGCCCGACGCGACGCCCGGGAGGCAGCCATCCTAAGAGGTGAACGGGGAGAAGCCGCCCTCACCGCCAAAAAAGGTGTCGATGAGGCACACGCCGCGTTGCTCAAGGAATTGGGCGCCTCTCCCTTCGCCACGGTCGAAGCTTTAAGCGAAGCCCAACTCTCCCCGCAGGAGAGCGCGACGCTCGAAGCCCTCGAACGCAATCTGGAACACCGTGCTCGCGATCACGCCGCCCGCCTCGCCGGGTTGGAGGAGCAAATCACCCCGTTACGCGCCGCCGGTCTCCCTGAAGGGGAGGCACTCGCCGTGCTCCGGCAGGAACACCGCACGCTGGAGGAGCAACTCCTCGCCGTTGCCCGAGAGCGGACCACGCTTCAAAACGAACTCGCCCATGATCAACGCCTCCGGAGCGCTCTGGAAGCCCGACGCCGGGAACACGCCGCCCGCCTTGAGCAACTCACCACGTGGCTACGCCTGCGCGACCTGATCGGCTCTGCCGACGGGCGCCGCTTTAGCCGGTACGCCCAAGGACTTTCGCTCGATCTGCTGGTTCGCCACGCCAATCGCCACCTCCAACGACTCAACGAGCGTTACCAGTTGCGCCGCTCGGGCGAACTGGCGCTCGAAATCGTCGATCGCTTCCAAGCCGATGTCACGCGCCCGATGGCGAGCCTCTCTGGCGGTGAGAGCTTTCTCGTCAGCCTCGCCCTCGCGCTCGGCCTCTCCGATCTGGCCGGGCGCAATGTCCGCATCGACTCCCTCTTCATCGACGAAGGGTTCGGTTCGCTCGACGCCGATACGCTCGACGCCGCCGTCGCCGCGCTCGACACTTTGCGGCTCCATCAAAAAACCGTCGGTATCATCTCCCATGTCGAACTGCTCAAGGAACGTATCCCGACACAGGTCCGCGTTGAAAAACTGGCCGGTGGCGTCAGCCGGATTTCAGTCACCGGTTCCTAAACCTCCTCGGCCAGTACTTCGAGCGACGCGCTCAGTTTCTTGAGGCCGAGTTCGATCCGCGTCTTGATCGTCCCGAGCGGGATGCCGGTGTGGGCGGCGATCTCGCGCTGGCTCATCCCTTTGTAGAAAGCGAACTCGATCGCCTCACGCTGGAAAGGGGGAAGCTCATCGAGTTTGGACTGGATGAAGTGGCGCAGGTCGGCCCGCTCACTATCGCCGTTGGGGTCTCGTCCGGAGATCCACGCCTCCGGGTCGTGCTCCACTTCGACCTGAAGCCGATCCGTCGCCCGGGAATAGCTTTGGCGTTTGCGCAGACGGTCGATTCCCCGGCGGCGCGCCATCGTCACCAGCCAGCCGAGCGCTTTCCCTTTCTGCGCGGAATATTTCGAGGCTCCTTTCCACGCTTCGTTGAAGACTTCCATCAAGACATCCTCGGCCTCGGCCTCGTTGTGGATGATCCGGAAGATCACGCTCTTGATCACTCCGGCGTGGCGATCGAAGAGGGCTTCCAAAGCCGGCGCATCTCCCGCAGCCACACGGGTCATTAACGTTTCATCGCTCTCGGCGATCTCCATGTTCCCGCCGCCCCGTCTGCCGGGGAGCCGTCGGGGCGCTTCAAAAGTGGATAGCTCCTCCTCTTCACTCTGTTGAAATACTTGGGTCACAATCATGGTATTGAGGTTTCCCTCCCTCTTTAAGCGTGTGACATGCCACCGGCGTTAAACAACCGGCCCCTCTTGGGTAAACAGAGCCCAACCTTCCTCTTCACACCGGCGACACACCGTTGGGATCGACGACACCTTTGTCGCCAATCCAAACAGTTACGCTTGTGCGTGATACAGCCGACTGTACACCCCGCCAAGCGCGATAAGCGCCTCGTGCGTTCCATCCTCTTCGATCCCCTTTTCCGTCACGACGACGATCCGATCGGCGTAGCGAATCGTGGCGAGGCGGTGAGCGATGATCAAGGTCGTTCGCCCTTGGGAAAGCTCGGCAAGGGCCTGCTGGATATAGGCTTCGGTCTCGGTATCGAGAGCAGAGGTTGCCTCGTCGAGAATCAGAATCGGCGGGTTTTTCAGGAACATCCGCGCGATGGAAAGGCGCTGTTTCTGACCGCCGGAAAGCTTGACCCCGCGCTCACCGATCACGGCGTCCAACCCGCGTGGCTGCTCGTGGACGAACTTTTCGAGATGAGCGCGGCGCACGGCGGTCCAGAGCGCCTCCTCATCCGCTTCAAGGTTGCCGTAGAGAAGATTCTCCCGCAACGTCCCGCCAAAGAGGTAGACCTCCTGCTGGACAATGCCGATCTGGCGACGAAGCGAGTTGAGCGTCAAATCGCGGAGATCATGTCCATCGACCGTGATCCGCCCCGCACTCACATCGTAAAACCGGGGCAGGAGGCTACAAAGCGTCGTCTTCCCCGCGCCGGAAGGGCCAACAAAGGCGACCGTCTGGCCGGGGGTGATCTCAAGGTTGATCCCGCTAAGAACCGGTTTGTTCTCCTCGTAGCCAAAGGTGACTTCTTCATACCGGATCGCCCCGCGTAAGCTTTCGACCTCTTTCGCCCCGGGGCGATCGGCGACTTCAGGCGCGGTGTCGATCAATTCGAGATAACGCCCGAACCCGGCGATCCCTTTCGGGTAAAGCTCCACCACAGCGTTAATCTTCTCAATCGGACGGAAGAGAACGTTGGTCAACAGGAGGAAGGCGACGAACGTGCCGGTCGTTAGTTCGTCATGAAAGACATACCACGCTCCACACAGGAGAACGAACAACATCACCAGCCGCATCAACAGATGACTGAGCGAGAGGCTCCACGCCATGATCTTGTAAGCAGCGAGCTTGGCGTGGCGGAAGTTGCGGTTGCTGGCAGCGAAGAGGCGCTTTTCGTGTTCCTCGTTGGCAAACGCCTGCACGACGCGAATCCCGCCGAAGTTCTCCTCCACCCGGGCGTTGTAATCGGCAACATCAGCGAACATCTTGCGAATCGCCCGCGCCATCTTCTGATTGCAAACCACCGCCAGCCAGATGAGCGGAGGGATCGCCAGAAAAGTGAGCACCGCCAGTTCCGCATGGATGTAAAACATCACGCAGAACGCTCCAACCAACGTCATGAGCGCGATGAAAAGATCCTCCGGGCCGTGGTGGGCGACTTCGCCGATCTCAAAGAGATCATTCGACATGCGCGACATGAGATGCCCTGTCTTCTGGTTATCAAAAAAGCGGAAGGAGAGCTTCTGGATATGATCGAAGAGTTGGCGGCGCAGGTCGGTTTCAATATTGATCCCGAGCATGTGTCCCCAGTAGTTGACGACGAACTGCAACGCCCCGCTCACCAGATAAATGAGCAGCAACCCGGCACAGGCGAGGAGGATCAACCCCCAATCGCGCCCGGGCAGGAGGCGATCGACGACGACGTTGACGAAGAGCGGGAAGGAGAGCTCCAGCACGGCGAGGAAGACCGCACAGGAGAAATCGAGCAGGAAAAGGCGCTGATAAGGGCGGTAATAAACCAGAAAACGACGCAGCGTTTCCATCACTGCAAGAGGTCGGGCCGGACACGGCGCGTTTTCTCCAACGCCTTTTCGCGTCGCCACCGGGCGATCTCGGCGTGGTGTCCGCTCAAGAGAATGTCAGGGACTTTCTCCCCCCGGAACTCCAGCGGACGGGTGTATTGCGGATATTCCAGCAACGGTTCGCCAGAGGAGAAAGAATCATCCACGGCGGAGACCGCATCGCCCAGCACCCCGGGGATGAGCCTCACGATGGCATCGCTGACCACCAGCGCCGCGATCGCCCCGTTGGTCAAAACGTAATCGCCGATCGAGATTTCGTCATCAACGAGCAGGTCGATCACCCGTTGGTCGATCCCTTCATAATGCCCACACAGGATGATCAGATGCTCCGCGTGGGAATACTCCTGCGCGATGGCTTGCGTAAAAGGGCGTCCGCCCGGCGACATCAGCAGGACGCGGCTCGACGCACTCTGGAGCGATTCAATAGCCGCAAAAATCGGCTCGCACTTCATCACCATCCCCTGCCCACCACCGTACGGCATATCGTCAGCCACGGAATGCTTGCCGCTCGCCCAGTCGCGGATGTTGTGCAGGTGGAAGGAGGCGAGCCCCTTCTCCTGTGCTCGCTTCATCATACTCTGGTTAAGCGCCCCTTCGCAAATCCCAGGGAAAAGAGTCAGAATATCAATACGCATTACCGATCATCCTCGGAATCAAAGATCTCTTTGCGAAGTCGTTTGCGCTCCTCCCGGGCGTCACGCCGGATCATGAGCATGTCAAAAAGCGCCATGACCACGGAGAGAAGCGTCAGCCAGAGACACGCCGCCCAAAAAAGGATAAAGAGAACCGGACGGGCCAAGAGCCACTCCCCGATTCCCACCGTCCCGACAACCAGCATCGCCAACGCCCCCATCACCACATAGAAGAGGACGTTCCTGCGCGCCCGTTGATCGACAATGATCCCCCGCGTGATTGAGAGAATCAGCGCGAGGAGGTCATTGCGATCTTTCATCGGATCATTTCCCCACCCGGGGAGAGGGGTGCTTAGGCGTTGACCGCGCCGTTGCGACGGGAGATCGAGGCGGTCGTCTCCGGGTCAAAGAGGTGAACGCGGTCGATGTCGATCTCAAACTGGAGGCGGTGACCCGCTTCGCTGTGATCGGCGACGCCCCCTTCGCTCCGGCTGATCACCGTATGCGCTCCGGTCTGGACGTAGAAGAAGGTCTCCGCACCCATCGGCTCGATGACGTCGACCACCCCTTGGAAACGGACCCCCTTGGGCTTGTCCACACCACGGACAAACACAATATTCTCCGCACGAATGCCGAGTACCACCTCGCGCCCGATGAACGGTTCGAGTTCGGGCCGGTCCTTAAAGAGAAGCTCAATCGTCCCCCCCTCGTTTTCGCGGAAGCAGATCGCCCCGCGCTCACCGCTCAATTTGCCATGGACGAAGTTCATGGGCGGGCTGCCGAGGAAGCTGGCGACAAAGATATTGACCGGCTCGTTATAAAGCTTCATCGGGGCGTCGATCTGCTGGATGACCCCATCTTTCATGACAACGATCCGATCGCCCATCGTCATCGCCTCGACCTGATCGTGCGTGACGTAGATCATCGTCGCCTGAAGGCGCTGGTGGAGCTTGATGATCTCCGTGCGCATCTGGACGCGCATTTTGGCGTCAAGGTTGGAGAGCGGTTCGTCGAAAAGGAAGACCTTAGGGTGGCGCACAATCGCGCGGCCCACAGCGACCCGCTGGCGCTGACCGCCGGAGAGCGCCTTCGGGCGGCGTTCGAGATATTGCTCAATGCCGAGAATAGCGGCGGCGTCCTGCACCCGCTTGTCGATCTCGTCCTTAGGGTACTTACGCAGTTTGAGGCCGAAGGCGAGGTTGTCGTAGACCGACATGTGGGGATAAAGCGCGTAGTTCTGGAAAACCATGGCGATATCGCGATCCTTCGGCGGAATGTCGTTGACGACCCGCCCGTCGATGGCGATCTCCCCCTTGGAAATCTCCTCCAGACCGGCTACCATCCGCAACGTGGTCGACTTGCCACAACCCGACGGGCCGACGAAAACGACGAACTCCCGGTCCCTGATTTCGAGATTGAAATCTTTAACGGCGGTGACGTCTTTGCCTTTCTCGCCCTTGTAAATCTTGAAAACGTTAGTGAGGGTAACTGTGGCCATGTGGGTTCTAAACGGTAGGTAATCCGATAATCGTCAACTTAGTAAAAGCGTGTGAAGCTGGTTCTCCATCGGTATCCCCGGAATGGAGCGCCACCGCTGGCGATCCACTCTTTGGAGAGAGAAAGACTCTTTTCACTCTGGAGGTGACCTGCAGCATAGGGAGGCGAAGCCTGAGGGCAAGCGCAAAGCAATACGAAATGTGTCCACACCCCCCTTACCACCGCGATTTTCCATCGGCGAAAGCTTGAACCGCGACGCATAAGAGAGGCATGATCCCCTCTGCTGTGCTCGACCTTAAAGATCTCTCCCTCCTCCTCCCCGGAAAGCCGCACGATACGGTGCTCTTGGGCGATATCACCCTCTCGATTCCCAAAGGACAGTTCGTGGCGATCGTCGGGCCGTCGGGGTGTGGCAAAAGCACGCTCCTCAAACTCATCGCCGGATTGAGCGAGGCGAGCGAAGGGAATATTTTCTGGAACATGCGCAATCTGGAAACGCGCGATTTCGAGCCACACGAAGTCGGCTACGTTCCGCAGTTTTCGATCGCCTACGAGTTGCTCACCGTGGAGGAGAATCTCGACACCACCATCCGCCTGCGCATTCGCGGGATGGGGGCCACGGAACGGAGCGAGCGGGTCGCCTCCATCCTCGCGCAAGTCGGCCTCACGGAGATTGCCGACCGGCAAGTGCGCGTCCTCTCCGGCGGGCAACGTCGGCGGCTGGCGCTGGCGCTCGAACTGGCGACCTCCCCGGCGCTGCTCCTGTGCGATGAAGTCACCAGCGGGCTTGATCCCAAGGCGGAGGACGAGATGGTCTCCCTCCTCGGATGTCTCTCACAGGAACACGAACGCACCGTCTTGAGTGTCACCCACTCCCTGCGCCACCTCGACGGGTACGATACGGTGATCGTTCTTTATCAGGGGCGACTCGCCTTTCACGGCCCCCCTTCGCTGCTGACCCACTATTTTCAGATCGAAGCGCCGGAGGATCTCTACCCTCAACTCTCCACGCGCAAACCCGATGCGTGGCACCGCTCATGGACCAAGCACCGCGAGCCGTATATCGAAGCGATCGCCGCTGCGAAGAAACCGACCCATCGCAAACCGGAGCCGACCCCTCCCCCAAAACCGGACGATGAAGACGAAGTCGCCCCGATCATCCGCAAGAAAGGCCGCAACCAGCGCCGCAAAGGAAAGCCCCCCCTTGCCAAAGAAGAAAAACCCGAAGATTTCACCCCCGGCCTGCTTTCCCAATTTCTGACGCTGCTGGGGAGGCGCTGGAAGCTCTTTTTCCGCGATCCCTCCGCGATCTGGCTGCAGCTAGCGCTCATCGCCGGGTTCCCATGTCTGGTGGTCCTCTTTGCCCTTGATGGCTTGCCGCAGATCGCCAACCTTTCCCTCCATCTCAGTGACAACCCGCTGGAGACAATGAAGGAGAGCATCGACTTCGTTGCCAGTTCCGGAAAGGCCGGTTCGCTGGTCTCGGGACTGGTGATGTTTCAGGTGATTTTGCTGACGCTAGTTGCCTCCAACAATGGAGCGCGGGAGATTGCCGGAGAACGCCTCCTCTTTGAGAAAGAAAAGTTCGGCGGATTACGACCCCTCGCCTATGTCGCGAGCAAGTGGGCGTTTCTGCTGACCTTGATCACGGCGCAATCGCTCTGGATGGGGCTCTTTGTCAAAGTGATCTGCGACTTTCCCGGTGATCCCGCCCCGCAACTGGCCGTCTTAATTCTCGTCAACGCGGCGATGACGGCGATCTGTCTGGGGATTTCCAGCTTCGCGCGGACGGCAGAGCAGGCCTCGCTGATCTCCATCTACTTCGTCGGCTTCCAGTTGCCGCTCTCCGGCGCCGTCCTCTCCCTCCCCGATGCACTGGGCTGGATCACCCGGCCCTTCATCGCAGCCTACTGGGGATGGAGCGGCTACCTGCAAACCTTGCGCGATACCCGCTTTTACGAAACCGTACAGGCGATCTCACAGACGAGCCTCAGCCCCGGGGTGCTTTGCCACTGGGTGCTCCTTTCCCACGTCTTTGCCGGATTGCTGGTCACGCTGGCGGGGTGCCGCAATTCGCGCTGGCCGCATTAAAAATTTAGGATTCCAATACCGTAAATTTTCCCTTCCCGGCTTTCGGGCAAGCGGCTAAAACGGCGTTCACCTAACGCATGAAACCACGTCATCTCGCCCTTGTTACCGGTCTTGCCGCCACGCTGCTTGTCACCGGTTGCGCTACCACCCAAAACAGCTCGAACGCCGGAGCCAACCGCCCCGCCCCGGCACCCCCGGTTGAAGCCCCGGACACCGGCCACCGCGGCACCCGCGGCGAATGGAACAGGACGCCGGAAGTCGGCATGACCAAGGCCCAAGTGCTCACCCGTTACGGCGATCCGCGCACCATCCAGCAGACTCCCGAGGGGGAAGTCTGGCGCTACCGTGCCCAACGGCGCGGGCGCGACTTCATCCCCGTCTACGGAGCGTTCACCCAGCAGACCAAGGGCGGCACGATCGGCTTCGACGCCGAAGGCCGCGTCAAGGCGTACGACTGGGGGACGACCCGCTGGGGCACGTGGTGGTAAGCATCACGGCACCGAAAACCCCGGCGCTATCCCCCAATTCCGGACGGAGAATCTCCGTCGTAAACTCCTTCTCAAAGAGATGCCCGCGCAGCGCCTCGCGCGTAAGGTCATCGTAGAGGAGATCGAGATTACCAACCCCGCCGCCGATCACAACGGCGTGCGGGTCAAAGAGGTTGATGACGATTGAAAGCGCTTGGGCAAACCGGGCACGCAACCCTTCAAGAACGGCTATAGCGGCTTCCTCACCCGCCGCTTGTCGCGCGACGATCTCCGGAAGACGGAGCGACACCCCGGTGCGCCGCCGATAGTCAGCCTCCAGCGACGGCCCGGCGATGTAACTCTCGATCGTCCCCCGTGTGCCGTAAGTGGAGAGAGGGCCTTGCGGATCGAGCACGATCTGCCCCCACTCCCCGGCGGTCCCGTGTCGTCCTGCGTGGAGCTTGCCATCCAAGACCAATCCCCCGCCGACGCCGGTCCCGAGGATCACGCCAAAGACACTCTCCCGCCCCCGGGCTGCGCCGAGCGTCGCCTCTGCCAGCGCCATGCAATTAGCGTCATTGGCCATGCGAACCTCCACGCCGAGTGCTTTTGCCAGATCGGCATCAAACGCCCGACCATTAAGGCACTGGGTATTGGAATGAGCCAAGCGCCCCGTTTGTGGGTGGAGATTCCCTGGAGTTCCGATCCCGATCACCTCCGGGCGGAGTAAGCCGCTCTCCGTCTCCAGCTCCTCGACGAGCTTCGCCACTTGCCCCAGAATGCGCTCATACCCCTCCGCGGCGAGGGTCGGCACGCGCCGCCGAAAGAGTGGTTGTACCGGAGCGGCAGCATCGACGATTACCCCTTCAATCTTGGTCCCCCCAAGATCAATCCCCCAAAGAAGTTCACCCTGCGGCTTCGTGGCGCTCATGGTTTAATTTCAACCGTCGTGTCGTGCTGGAGGCGGAAGGCCCGTTCCGCGCTGGCGAAGATCCGCATGAGATCGTCCTTGTCAGCGAGTCGGTACTCAATGGTCTTGGCGTGAGTGCTGCCGGGGTGGGTTTTAAGCACTTTTTGCCAGATCTCCTCCTGATCGACCCGGCGGGTCGCCTCCTTGGCGAGATCGTGCAGCTTATCAATCGCGCTTTGCCCCACGGCGCTCGGCGTCTGCGGTGTGACCGGTTCAAGATAGTAATAGCGCACCAGCGCCGGGCCGGAGGAGACAACGTTAACCTCCGTCACGCGGGCTGCCCCATCGACGACATACTCGTGCCAGCTCACGGAAATGATCTGTGAAAGCGCCACCGAATAGACACCGCCGGGGGTGATACTGCGCCAGAGCGGGATCACGTTTTTGGGCGTCGGTGAAGGTTGCGCCTCCTGAGCCAGAAGGGCAACAGGCGCAAACAAGAGCAGGGCTATAAGAAGGATGGGAGGCATAACGCCGCGTACTATGCCGCAAAGCCCCCTTTTTGCGAAGGGGCGAAACGACAAAAAAACGCACCATGCCAAGGAGACGAAGTGCGGAAGCAACGCCGCGAAAGCCGACGCCCTTCCCAACCGGCATAAAGGAGGCATGACACGGCCTCTTTCATCCCGATCACTCCGACGCACTGCCGCCCCCCTTTTGGCAGCCGCCATTCTTGCCCTCCCTCTCGCCACTTACGCACAAAACACCACTTCATGGACGGGCGGGGCGACCGGCGACTGGTCCACCCCCGGCAACTGGTCCGAAGGGGCTCCTACCTCCAGCACCGTTTTCACCCTCATCGACGGCGCTACTACGGTTCAGATCGACGGCACAACAGCGGCAGCCAACGTCTTTCGCCTCGGCACTGAACCGGCAGGCGGCACCTCCCCGCAGACGTTCCTCTCCATCATCAATGGAGGAACACTGGTGACCGGCGACGCCTACCTCGCTAACTATAGCAACCTCCCCGGTGGTCACGCTGAAGTCACCCTCTCGGGAGCAGGATCTTCGTGGACCGCGACGCAACTTTTTATTGCCAACGGCAGTTCCGCCGCCAACCCGGGCACCGGAATCGTCACTGTCAATAACGGAGCTACCCTCAACGTCACCGGCAACAGCATTGACATCGCTACCCATCAGGGACGCAGCGGAAGTTTGAATCTCGATCATGCCACCTTGAATGGTGGCGAGTATACCACGCTCAATGTCGGAAGGGCCGGAGACGGGGCATTTAACATCACGGGTGGTTCCCATGCGACCCTCTATGCCCTCTACATTAGCTCAAACCTTGGGAGTACCGCAACGACCCCCGGTTCCGGCGCGGTCACCATTGACGCCTCCAATGTGACCATCACCGGCTTCGCCAACATGGCAAGCTCGACCACGCAGGCTGAGGGAAACACCTCGCTGGAGATCGTCAACGGTTCTGTCGTCAACATCGAAGGGGCCAACGGCTTGTGGGTCGGGTCCAACTCCTCCTTTACCGATCTTAACAAAGCGCGAGTCACCCTCTCCGGCGCAGGAACGGAACTCAACCTGACCCGTTTCGATCAGACTCAACAAGCCACCCTCCCCGCTGTTCTTAACCTTGCCCGGGGCATCGTGGAAGTCAGCGAGGGAGCTGTTTTAAGAGGCAATCTCCAGGTGGGTAACGGCCCGGCTTTCAACCATCCTATTAACCCGGCCAGCTCCCGCCCGCGTGATAACGCCATTCTGACCATTAGCGGAAACGGATCGCTAGCTCACAATCAGACCGAAGTGATGGAGGTCGGGCGGCTCGGAGAAGGGCGGCTGGTGGTTGCTGACAGAGGAACCCTCCGGGTCGGAGCCACCGGAGAAGGCTACCTCGCCATCGGGATGCAAAGCACCTCATCCAGCGGATGGGCGCCTGCCAATCCTCCCGGCATCGGCATTCTGCAAATCGGCGACGGTGGGAGTGCGGGGACCCTTGAAGCGTATGAAATTCAGGGCGGCGGCACCAGAAATCTTGGGCAAGGTCAAGGAAAGCTAGGTCACCTCACGAGCGACTACGCCGGCGGCGACGCCACGGTCCGCTTCAATCACAACGAAGAAGGCTACCTTTTTGGCGTCCGCATGACTCAAGGCGGCAACGCCAACTCCACCGGTACTTTCCGCGTTGAGCATATCGGCACAGGGACGACCACCCTTACCGCCAACCATTCCTATCAATCGGGAACCTTCGTTCATGCCGGGACGTTACTTATCGAAGGGGAGGCGGAATATCTGACGGACCAGTATGGCACGTTCCTTGTCCGTTCCGGCACAGGAGCGGGCATCGTCCAAGTCGGCAGCGAGGGAAGACTGGGAGGGAGTGGCGACATCGGCGGAGCCACCACGATCAGCGGAACGCTTCTGGCTGGCACCGACACCGGTTCCCTCCATTTTCTCTCCGATTTGACGCTGGAAGAGGAGGCCGTCCTGCATATCGGGCTCAACGGCCCGGTTGCCGATTTTGATGCGATCAAAGTCGATGGCAACCTCTCCATCGCAGGGAGTGTCATGATCGATCTTCAGGAAGGCTTCTCCGAAACGCAAACGTTCACCCTACAGCTCTTTGACCATCTGAGCGACCCGGACCTTGACTATACCTTGACCTTCCAATGGACCGAAACCGGGTGGGATGTCACGCAAACCGGGCTCGGAGGGCAGCAACTCGACGTCGCCGTCGTCCCTGAACCGGGAACCGTCGGTCTGCTTACCGTTTTCGGTCTCGGTGTTCTGGGATGGCGTCGGATGCGTCGCGGACGGGCCATACGTTAATCGTTACTTACTATGAAAAATTTGATTCTCTCTGCCACGATCGCCGCCTCTTTTTGCATCGGCGGGGCGGTGATCGCCGCACCCAATTCCAACATCGGCAACTTTCACCCTGGCCTTACAGGGAATGTCGCGACCGACTACTGGAATGAAATGACCCGACAGAAGCTCGGTATTAGCGAAGGGACTAACGCCTTCGGCCAACTCCATCCCGACGGTCCACAGGATGACACCCACCCTGCGGCCATTCCGCTCGACTACATCTTCTCGCAAAACCGGCCGAACGGCGCCAGACTCTACCGGACTGCTGGATCCGGCATCGTCGCCAACGCCGGTCTCTACGACACAGGTGGAATGGGCAGCGGCCTCAACCTGCCGCCGACGGATCCGCTCATCGCTATGTTGATGAACGGCACCGTCACCCATGAATACCTTGCCAGCCGCACCGATATCAGCGCGGAGACCTTCACCGATCCCTTCAAGCTGCGCATTCAAATGGACACGCCGGTCACCGGTTTGGAAACAGTGGTCTTTCAGATCAACATCTTTGGGATGAAGATCAATGAAGGCTACGTGACCCCGTTTGAGATGACGGAGATGCTCTTCCCGGTGACGCTAACCATCAACGGCACCCAAGAAATCCTCCCGCTCCACCGCGAATTGGTTTTTGCAGGCAGCTATACTGGGGGAGGTAACACTGGCGGAGATGAAGCAGAAGGTTCGGAAACCTGGGCCTTTCAATGGGATCTGAGGGGATTGGCTATTGAATCGTTCGCTATTGATTTCACGGTCTACCCGCACGCTTCGACACGGGGCCTGCGGATTGATCAGAGTGATCTCTATACCCAAGTCCTCGATCTCCCCGACCCAATCGGGGTTCCAGAGCCGTCGACATGGGGATTGATCATCACCGGCATCACCGTCTACGGCTTTGTATCACGCAGGAGAACACGACGCGAGAACCAGAGAGCATGAGAAACCAACGGCGCTCCGCTTCCCCCCGGAACCTGACGCCGCGCATCAACCCTCCGGGGGGCTTTACGCTGGTTGAGGCATTGGTGGCACTAGCGATCGTGGCAGTTCTCGGTAGCCTTGGTTACGGCGCTGCCGACTACTGCATCAACAACGCACGGAAAACCGAAGAGATCGCCGCCATCCGGCGAGTGACGCAAGCCTACCTCACCGCAGCAACAGAAGCCAACGGCAAGTTCCCCATCGGTTTCGATCAGGTGACGCCGGTGGCGCAGCTCAACGTCGTTTACCCCGATGGAAGCGATCTGCTAGCTAAGGCTGGCGGGATGAACGTGATTGTCCAACGCCTGCCGTGGCGGCTCCTCCCCTACCTCGGGTGGGAGATTGAACGCTCGATGATCACGTGGTCCAACCGCAAGTCGTTCAAAGAGAATCCCAGCGGATACTACTACGCCCTCTCCATCGCTCCGGCCTTCGGCCTGAATGCCTATGGAGTCGGCGGCTATGGAGGAAGCTCGCAATCGGTCGACCTCGCCCGAAGGCTAACTCAGGTCCCCGACCCGTCGCGGCTCATCGCCTTCGCTACCTCCAGCCTCTTCTATGTTAAGCCGCCCGATATGGCAAAATCGGTCTTTGATAAAGACAACCCCGGATGGGTCGCACAAGAAGATCTCCGCCCACCCACTCGCGCCGACTCGGCACGGTATGGAAATCTTCTCTTTAGTTACGAAGGACGAGCGCTCGTCTCCTTCCTTGATGGGCATAGCGAACTGCTTGGCCCGGAGGCGCTGCGCGACTCCCGCCTCTGGAGTCCACAGGCGCAGCGGGAGAACACGCCCGAGCGGGCCATCCGGCGTTAGCCCCCCCTTTGCAGCCGCCTCAAAATGCCAGCACCAGCCGGGCTCCGACCACGAGGGCAGTCTGAACATCCGCATGGCAACCGGGGTGGAAAATGCATTGAACATCAGGCTGCACGACGAGCCAAGGCGTAATCTGGCATTGGTAAGTCAACTCCACGACCGCTTCATAACCGCTCGTGCGCATCCCTTCATTAGCCAAGGTCCGTCGCGCCCCTTCCGAAAGCTTGGCACAGCCAAAAGCGATCCCTAGTGTATCGTCCTTACGGGAAGGGAGGAGCCCCTTCCAGTTCAAACCGGTGTCAAAGTAAAAACCGATCGGGTTGCGATCCTGCGGATTGATCCCGGCCCGTGCAAACCAGCCAAGGCCGCGCCCCTCGGAATCGTCCTCTGAGACAGGACGAAAGAGCATCTGGTCGATGATGCCATAGACTCCATAGTTACCCCGGCGGGGTGCTTCAACACTGGCATGAGGGTGTTCAAATCGACCGGAGTGATACCAAAGCCCGATCTTCAAGCCACCGGAATGGCCCTCCCCACTCTGGTTCCAGCGCCCTTGCCACTCGTTCATCCAGAGATAGCCAGTTGAGGAGCCAAGTTGCCACCGGGTTCCATGGCGATTGAGCGTATCCTCAAAAGGATCGCCCTGAAAGAGCGCGCTTTGGAAAGTGATCGAAGCGATCGGCGTGATCGCCAGCCGCACCCCCAAGGTTCCTTTGGGAAAGGCCGGGCCGACGTTGGGAAGATTGCCCGAAAGAAAAGGGGGCCAGCCGAAAGTGGCATTGATGAAAAGGCCACCATAGTCACTCCCCGCAAACTCCCCGTCTGCGGCAAGCTGCCCCATCCTCAAGGAAAGCCGATCCTCAAAGAGGCGCTGCTCCAGCCAGAGTTCGTAGAGATAGAGCGAGTTGTACGCGGCGGCATTACTAACCGTCAGATCATTCCCTACCCGTTCGCCCGAGAGGTCACGCCCATGGGGCGCAAACCAGCTCTGGTGGAGCGTAGCACCTTTCCAGCCGATTGCTTTTTCAAGATCAAGGGTAAGGCTAAAATCAACAAGGCCGGTGTAGGTCGCCCCCCGTTCGAGACCGCCGCTAACATTCCCCCACCCTTCGGCGGTCAGATTCGCGGAGAACTCGACGCCACGCTCAGCAAGCCGGGAGCGCCACCCGAGCCAATCCCCGCTCATCTGCTCCTGCTCCAGCCAATGAGAGGGCGTCTCCCGCGCCGAGACGACGAGGGAGGAGAGGAGCAGTGCGGCTGTGCAACCAGAGAGGATCCTTGGAAAGAGGGTGAGCGGCTTCATCTTGGGTATTTCAGAATCGCAATCTGAAGCACCCAAAGTTTTATTCAGTTTAATTTGTATCATTGGCTAGAAATTTCAGCACAAGACACAATAAACCGAATCAGATGTCAACACGTTCGCAGAAATATTTTACTTTTACACAAATTATTATCGTAAGTACAATTTGTATCTGTAGGTACAAAACTGAACATTTAAGTTGGCTTTTCGCTTGCCCTGTGGCATAAGGAGGGATGTCGACTGAAGTTCAGGATACGCGCGGGCGCACCCCGTCGTTAGCAAAAGGCTTGGAAGAAGGGGCCGTCATCCAGCAGATCACCCGCAAGGCACACTCCCGCGAACGTGCGGAGGATTACCTCGAAGTCATTGCCGACCTGATCGCGGATTCCGGCGAAGCCCGCGCGACCGACATCGCCCGCGCCCTCGGCGTCACGCACGTGACCGTCATCCGCACGGTCCAACGCCTCCAGCGCGACGGGCTGGTCAAGACGCAACCCTACCGCTCCATCTTCCTCACCGAAGAAGGGGCGACCATCGCCGCCGAAGCCAAGGAGCGCCACCAGAAGGTCGTCGCTTTTCTGATGGCTCTCGGTGTCTCCCCCCGGGTGGCCCGAACCGATGCCGAGGGGATCGAGCACCACGTCAGCCCGGAAACGCTCGAAGCCTTCGAGCGCTTCATGGCCACACGCCCGAAAAAGGGACGCCGGAAAGCGGCTACGGAGCAGCAGTAGCGGTTGTTTCCCCGTCAGCGAAAACACCGATCCCCGTCGGCACCCACCGCTCCCGCCCGTCAGAAGGGCGGTTGAGCACTTTAAAAGCGCCATCATCCCGGATGGTCATGGCAGAGGAGCCGCCGCCATCGAGGTTAAGCGCATCGTGCGCCCCAAGGTGGATAAAGTAATCCCGCAAGGTCGAAAGGCTGACCCCGGCGCTCACCTTGCTACGCCCGTCCACAAGAACCAGCAATACGCCAGTGCGATCCGGCGAAACGCCGATGGCGCTGCGCGGATGGCGAACACGCCAGAACTGCCCCTCCCCTTCAATCGGCTCTCCACCGCGAACGAGCATCGGCGTCCCGGCCAGTGCATCAGGCCAGCTCTCCTCGCCGGGAACACCGGTCAACTTCCACTCCACCTCCACAGCTTCGCCCGGCTTGGCCTTGGTCAAAGCGGGATGGGTCCGGGTTAAAAGGAGAAACTCCCCTTCTTCCAAGGGACGCGCCGGCTGGTCAAGCCGCACTTCGCTCACCACGCCGCTCCAGCGCGCGCCATGAACCAGCGGTTGCGTTCCCGTCTGCTTGACAATCACTTCCACGACCGGGCCGCCTTCCTTGAGAAACTTTGCCCCTGCTCCGGGCGCTCTCTGCCACGGATGCCGAAAAAGCGCCACCGCCTCCCCCGTTACCGAAAAAGGGTTCACCGCAGCCAGCGGCAGTTGCTCCTGCTCCCCGAGACGGACATGCCCTTCCCACTCGACTCCTTCCACCAGTGCCACCCCCCGTTTGGAATCAAAAAAGATCGCAGGATAGGTCGGAGCCGGTTCCCGCACAAGGACGCCATCGCGCACGGTCAAGCCGGTCGGCGTCTGCGTGTCGGAGATGTGGAAAAAGCTGTTGTTGATCGCCGCAACGGCCCCGGCCTCCTCCTGCAAACCGGAAACCGGCGCCCGAGGAAAAAACTGCTGACCGCGCGGTGGTCGCGAACTAAAAAGCGGCTTGAGCGAGACCCCGGGCGTTTTGAGATCGATCGCCAGCACGTGGGTATGGAGCGGCTTGCCTTCGCGCTTACCGCTGGCCGAGATCCACTCCACCCCCGGCGCAACCTGTTGGCGCCGGATCACCTCTTCTTCAAAAAAGCCCTCCGGCTTGGCCCACTCGGCATGGAGCGGGAGGATGGCAAAAAGGAGAAAGGCCCAGATCGAAATGATTTTCATCGCATTTGTTGTTCTTTGAAGGAGGAGAGCGCCCGGTTACAGAAGGCCACGCACAAACCATGGCAGAAAACCTCCCGCACTTCACGCCGGGAAATTTTAATCCGCCGTTGCGCTTCCAGCGGCGGGTTGAAAGCGAGGCTGGAGAGCGTCTTCACCCCGATCCCCCACGGCAGGAAGCAGGCGAGCCGCATCCGCCGTGGACGCAATGCCTCAATATAACGGAAACCGGCCTCGAAATGCCCGAGCGCGACCTCCCTCCATTCGTTAAAGAGGGGACGGGCCGCTTCGGGATCGCGCAACAGTTGCTCCGGCATCAGGCCATGGCGTTGCAGGCTTTCCAGCGGGAGGTAACAACGCCCATTGGCGAGATCCTCCGGTGCATCGCGCAAAATATTGACCAGTTGTAACCCCCGGCCAAACGCCGCCCCGAGGGGAAGAAGCTCCGCCTCCTCCAACCGTGAATAACGTGGCAGATGCCGCAGCGAGAGCCGTGTCCAGAATTCCCCGACACACCCGGCGACCCGCCAAGTGTAGTCATGCAAATCTTCATCACGCTCCAGCGCCTGCACTCCCCCTCCACCGCCCGTGCCAAAACGGATGAGGTCGAGCATCTGCCCTTCAATAATAATCCCGAGCACCCGAATGATCTCCCCGCGATCGCCCGGTTCCGTCGCTTCGAGTAATTCGAGCAGTCGCGGGTACGCTTCGAGCAACGTTGCTTCCGCACGATTCTCCAACCGCAAAGCAAGGCGAGAGAGAGCCGCCTCGCCGGGGCCGTCACCGATACCGACGATTGACTCTCCAAGGCGTTGCAGCAATTCCAACCGCTCCTCCACCGGATTCCCGGCGCAATCGGCAATCGTATCGCTGGTCCGCGCCAACAGATAAGCCAACCCAACCGGACGTCGAAGCGCCCGGGGGAGCACCCGGATCGTCAGGTAAAAGGAACGGGAAACAGAAGCGAGAAGGTCGCCGAAGAGATCAGGAGTGGTCACAACTAAAAAAAGGCCCAGAGTAACAGGGGGCTTACTCTGGGCCGGAAAGCAGGTGCTTGTCAGTAACGGATTTTGAGCGAACGCAAGAGGGTTCGGTCGATCCGCCCGGTGGGGCGCTGGCGGTGATCTTTCTGATACTCGCGGATCGAGTGGCGGGTTCGCACGTTGAGATCGCCATTAATCCGGCCACGGTAATACCCCCGCTTGGCGAGTTCACGCTGCACCTTGCTCACATAGGAATAGGTGCGGAAGCGGTCCTCTTCCCGCGGGATGGAAGGGCGTTTGCGATAATCATCGCGCCCGTGACTTTTGTAGTACGGGTCCTGATAACGGTCAGCCAACACGGGAGTGGCCGTGAGCGAACCGGCGAAAATCGCAAGGGCAAAAAAACGAAGGAAGCGGGATTTCATCATAGGTAAAAGGGAAAGTTAGAGCAAACGAAGAGAGCGGAGCAGATTACCATCAACCCGACCGGTCACTGGCAATCCTCGATCAACCTGATAAGCGCGGATCGCCGCGCGGGTGCGGCCGCCGACCTGCCCATCAATCACGCCGCCGTAATAGCCGCGCTTGGCCAGTTCACGCTGCACCTCTTCGGCAGTGGAACGTGCACCCCGCTCCACGTAGACCGGACGGCGGTCGACATAAACCGGACGCGGCGCAGCGTAAACTACCGCACGCGGGCCGTAGTAGTACGGTTGATAATACCCCCCAGCGTAATACGGCGCACCGTAATAGCCGTAGGAGACCCGGGTACTCCGATAATAAGTCGGGCGGGAAGAGTAATAACCCCGGCTGTGGTAATGCTTGGAGGAGTGGTAGTGTTTCTGACCGTGATAATGGCGATGCTTTTTACCGGCAAAAGCTGGCGCAGCCAACACCATCAACAGCACCAGAGCCACGGGGAGCGTTTTGGAGATTCGATTTTTCATAACGTAGCTGATCCTTTGACACCTCCCTGCGTCGTTTTATTCAATCTTTTGAGCACGACGCGGGCCCAAGCGCCACAAAAGTACCGCGCAGACGGAACGCAACCTTCCCCGCCGTCACCCCGGCGGTGATCACTTCGAGCATCATCCGCGCCTTCCCCTTTCGCTGATAACGGAGCCGGAATGCCTCAATCTCCTCAAGAGACGGCGTGACCACCTCGGCCCGCAACTCCCCGGTCACCGGCTGGAGATACTCCACGGTACTACCGGCAATCACCACGTGCGCCCCCGGCTCCCCCAACGCAAGCCAGAGCCAGGTATACCCCGCGAGCGTCCCGAGCGCACTGAGGCTCCCGCCAAATGCGGTCCCGAGATGATTATGATTAGCCTCCAGGGGAGCGCGAAGGATCAGCCGCCCTTCCTCCCACTCCACCTCGACCCCCATCGCCCGGGTCAGCGGGATTTTTTCATGGAGGAGACGCCCGACTTCGCTGGCGGAAAGAGAGGTCATGCCACGGGGAGCGAGATGCCGCGCAGCTTTTTATAGAGCCCTACCGCGAAGGAATCAGTCATCCCGGCGACATAGTCGGTGATCCTCTGAATGCGCGTATAAAGGTCAGGAGCCGGTTGCCGCCCCGGGCCAATGAACTGCTCGGGGATCAACTTGAGGAGATTGCGCGAACGGGCCGTCGCCCCCTTCTTACCATGACGGGCGACATCCTCGATCGCTTCAACAAAAAGATCGAGCAGACCGCCGACCACCTCAAACCCCGCCGCGTCGATCTCCACCCCGCGCGGGCTGGAATAGATCGTCTCGTGCGAGCGTTCCACAATCCGATCCATCGCTGCGGCCAGCGGTGCGCAATCGAGCAAGGGGCGATCAAACTCCCCGGCCAGCAACGCCGCCTCATTGTCTGAAAACACCTTGGCCACCTGTTCAACCGCTTCCCCGATCGCCAGAGCACGGAGGAACTCGATCCGCTCCTTGATCCCTTTGATCTTGGCGGCGCGCTCCAGACGCCCGGGGTTGTTGATCACGGCTCCGAAGGCGTCGTGCACCTCCTCATAACGGAGAATCCCGATCCGCATCCCATCCTCGAAATCGACCAGCCGGTAGCAAATATCATCAGCCGCCTCGACAATAAACGCCAGCGGATGACGCCGCCACGTCGCTTCCTCTCCCTCGACCCGGAGCATCCCGGTCCGCTCGGCGACTTCAGCAAAATGCTCAAGCTCGGAGTGGAAGAAGGAGAACTTCTTGCTGCTAACCCCTCCCCCTTTGCCGGAAGCCAGCGAGGAAACCGGATATTTTGCAAAAGCGCCAAGCGTCGCGCAGGTCAACTGCAAGCCGCCCCGATTGTCGGGCATCTGGAGACGCGTGAGAATGCGGAACCCTTGCGCATTGCCTTCAAAACGATCGAAATCGGCCTTCTCCCCCGGGGCGAGTTGAGCATGTAGTGAACGGGCGAGAGACGAAGTGGCAAACCAATGCCGGATCGCATCCTCCCCCGAGTGTCCGAAAGGGGGGTTCCCAATGTCATGCGCCAGACAAGCTGCCGCGACGATCGCACCGATATCCGAAGCGTGAATCCCTTCGGGGGCGTGGCGACTGGTGATCGTGTACCCTACCTGTGTCCCGAGGGAACGCCCGACGCACGCGGCTTCAAGACTGTGGGTAAGGCGAGTGCGTACATAGTCGATCTCGGCCAAAGGGAAAACCTGCGTCTTATCCTGCATCCGGCGGAAGGCCGAAGTAAACACCACGCGGTCGAAATCACGCTGAAACGGGGAGCGCTGCGGCTGCACCCGTTCGGAATCATCGCGGCCCAAACGGGCGGCTGAGAGTAATTGGTCCCACTGCATCATCCTTCCACCTATGCACCATGCGGCTCCGAACGGAAAGCACGAATCCCGATCCCCCCGCCCTTTGAACAGGTCTTTCCTGTGCCGCTTCCCCCTTCTGCGGGTGCGAATTCACTAACGACTTTGCTTTTTATGAAAACCCGACCAACACCATACGCATCAACACTCGCCCTTCTAGCGGCGGGTACTCTCATAGGAATCAGTACGGCACAGGCCCAATGGGTTAATCCGTACGCCGGCGGCTCCGCAGCGGATCTCACCCTCCGCTTCAATAACGGTGCCGCCGGTTCCGCCACCTCACCCTCGATCCCTTTTGCCATCGGCCTTAGTGTCAATACAACCACACCAGGCCTCGGCACCGGCGGCGGATGGGGCTTGAGCGCTACCGGAACGGCTACCTTTGGGGTAGGCGCATTCATTGTGGGCGAAACTTACACCCGAACCTCCACGGCCCCGAATGCCCTCAACTTTGAACTGGATACCACCGGCGTCAGCCAGATTGTCGGCCTGAGCATGCAAAACCAATGGTATGCCACCAGCGGCAATATTGCAGGCTCAGACTCATGGAGCGTTACATCTCAAAGCTATCGCTATGTTTTTGATGCCGTCCTGAGCAACGACCTCCTCTCCTTGAGTCCTACCGTCTTTAATGACTTCACGCTGACCATTCAGGCCGGTTCCACCATTCTCTATCAACAGACCGGCTTGAGCACGATCCTACCCTCGCTCGCCCCAAGCGTGACAGGGGCCAGCGTCGCCTTTACCTATGATCAGTCGGACGGGCCGCTGGAGATTCTCTGGACAGGGAGCACCCTCGTTTCAACCTCGCTCCTCGGCATCATTGGCGATGGGGACAACACCATCTTCGGCGTGCGCAACGGACAGATCCAGAACTTCGATATCGAAGCGATCCCGGAACCGGGGACCTACGCCCTGCTGATCAGCACAGGGGGGCTACTCCTGTTGCTGCGTCGACGGCGTATGAGTATTGGCTAGCCCGCTTTGGCTAACCTTTCTCTGTCACCCGTTCCAACAGCTTCTGAAGGCGCAGGATGCTCTCATGGTCCTTGATCTTGCGACCCTCAGCATTGACGACATAGAAGCTGTCAATAGCGGCCCCTTTCTCGGTGGCAATCCGGGAAAGGGCGATATTAAGCCCAGCTTCGCCAAACGCCTTGAGGATATGATAGAGCAGGCCGAGGCGATCAGGGGTCTGAATATCGACCAGCGTATAGACAGGGTGCGAACTGGAGTCGATCATGATCTGGGTAGGGAACTCCAACTCCTGAGAGAGTTGGTAGCTTGGCCTCCCCTGTGCTGCTTTTAAGAGCGGTTCAAAGTCGTAATCCTCCCCCGCAAGCGCTTCGGTCAGGATTCGTTCCACCTGCTCCGTTTCGCGAGGGGTCGTCACCGCCTGAAAGTTCGTATCGCAGACGCGGAAAACATCCAGCGCGAGGTTATCCCCTCGGGTGAAGATATCCGCGCTCAGAATGTTAAGATGGGCTGCTGCCAGCGCTCCGGCAATCTTAGCCAGCAGGTGGCGGCGATCCCACGTACAGACCCAGAGTTCACTATGTCCCCGCTCCGTCCGTGGCACCCAGCGCAGAGCAGGCGCGAGCGCATGAACCTCCGAGAGCGCGCGCCGCTCAAAAAAAGTACGAAAAAGACGGATATGCCCGGAGATATCGTGCACATCAAATGCCTGAAAGTAAGAATCAGGCATGTACAGAAAGTGGGCATTGATCTCCGCTTCATAGGAGGGGTTGAGCTTGCGGGTGACCGCCCGGCGGTTCTCCTCGCGCTCCATCGCCCGTTCGTGGAAGAAGACCACCCCATCCTTGAAATACTGCGTCGTGCTCCGGTAGAGGTGCCAGACGAGCGACTCCTTCCAGTCCGACCACGTATGGTCATCGCCAATCCCCATCCCGTCAGCAAGGGTCAGGAGCATCAGCGCGTCGAGGTTGGCCTGACTGCGCACGACATTAGCGAACTCGGAAATCGTCGCCGGGTCTTCGAGGTTACGCCGCTGCGCCGTGCTGGAGAGCAGCAGATGATTATCAACCAGAAAGATCAGCTCTTTACGCTGTTCACTGCGAAGCTGGAGACGGGCGGCAACGCGATTGGCGAGGATCGCACTCGCCTCCGCATGGTAACGGGCATTGGACGCCTTCCCGGCATCGTGAAGGATCGTCGCCAGATAGAGAACAAAGGGCGCTTCATGGCGCAGAAAAAGCTCCCGATACCCCCGCAGACGCGGGTTGGGCGTATCGACCAGCGCATCGAGCTTCTCCAGACAGACCAGCGTATGCTCATCAACCGTATAGCGATGGAAGAACTCGTGCTGGACCAGACAAGTCAACTCACCAAACTCCGGCAGGTAGCGACCGAGGAAATCGCACTCGTGCATCAGCCGCATCATCCGGCCCACCTCCCCCTTACGGCTTAAAATCGCCTTGAACGTCTCGCGGGAAGAGCGTGCATAGCAATAAGTCCGATCGACCAGATGCAGACGACGGCGCACAAGCGTCTGCAACTCCGGGGAGAAGCCAACCTTGCGCTGCTGCGCGTGTTGGAAGGCACGCATCATCCGAAAAGGATCGTCCCGAAAAATCTCGCGGGATTCCGGGTAGAGCAACCCCTGTGCGATGAAGAAGCCATCGAAGTGCTCGTTCTTCTTGCGCCGCATCAGAAAGCGAACTAACCCGCTGCGAGCGCTCTCCTCCTCACTCATGCAGAGCCGGGCAGAGAGCGTCTCGGTAAAGCGGAAGATCACCCGGGCGTGCTGGTAGTAATCGCGCATAAACGCCTCGATGCGTCGCAACGGATTCTTTTGTGGATACTCCAGCTTGGTCGCCACCGGCAACTGATGGACAAGGCTCAACGTATCGGTCCCACGGCGGCAGAGGTAGTGCAACTCCGTCCGCACGCGCAGTAGAAAATCATACGCGCGATCGAGCTTGCGGCGATCATTCTCGGCGAGCAACTTCGCCTCGACCAGCCCGTGAGAGGTCGAGATCCCGCGTTGGAAAAACGAAATCCAAAGCAGGTTATGGTAATCACGCAGCGAGCCACACCCGGCTTTGATATTGGGCTCCTGCACATAGACCGTCGAGCCGTGTTTGGCATGGCGCTCGGCCTGATTGGCAACCCGCTGGGCGATATATTCCTTCTCATGCCCGCGCACACATTTCTCTTCAAAGCGGGTGCGAAAGCTCTCGTAAAGTTCGCGATCCCCCCCAATAAAGCGCGCTTCGAGCAAGGCCGTCTTCGAGAGCATGTCGGCGTTGGCCTGCTCCATCGCCCCGGGGATGGAGCGGGTCGAATGCCCGACCTTGAAACCGACATCCCAGAGCATGTAGAGGATCGCCTCAATGATCGACCCGGTCTGTGGTGACATCTGGCTGCCGCCATGGAGGAACATGATATCGACATCGCTAAAGGGATTAAGCTCCCCACGGCCATACCCGCCGATGGCGACCAGCGCTAGTTGCGGCTCCTTCTCCACGAGACTCTCCACCGCTGACTCGTGGAGATGGCGCAGCACGATGTCGACCATATCGGCCCGCTGCCGCGCGATCTCCCGCCCGCCTCCGCCCGCGTAATGCTTGAGGCGCAGGCGGTGGTTTTCAATCTTGAGGAATTTTTTATAAAGGGTGAGCAGATCGGAGGGATGCTGCCGCCCTTGAGAAACGAGTTGCTCGGCGGCGTGTGCCAGAACTTTCTCGCGGTGTTTCTCGAAATTCGCCACAGAGGGGTAAAATGGGGATGGAAGGGTAAACCGGTGTTTTCACGAACAAAGACGAGGCGATCAGACCTCGATCCCGTGCCGCTTCATCTTACTGTACAGAGTCGGGCGATGGATGCCAAGCAGTTGCGCAGCTTTCATTTTATTGCCGTGCGCCTGTGCGAGCGCGGCAAGGATCGCCTCCCGCTCCCGCGCCTGAAGATCGAGCGTGCCAACGCTCCCGCCACCCCCTTCCTCACCCGTGACCGGGAAAGCCGCTACCGCCCGTAACACCGGCGGCAACCGCAATTCGCGTGGCAATTCCTTTTCCGTGATACAACTGTTGTGAGCGAGGACCACCCCGTACTCGATCGTATTCTGCAATTCGCGAATATTTCCGGGCCAGTCGTACTCCATGAGCACCGAGAACGCCTCCGGAGTGATCTGCGGTTCGGGACGATTGAGCTGGAGGGCAAACTGCCGGGCAAAGGCATGGACGAGCGAAGGGATCTCCTCGCGCCGGTCCCGCAGCGGCGGAATCTCAAACTGGAAGGTATTGATCCGGTAAAAAAGGTCCGCCCGCAAAAAGCCGTCGCGCACGGCGTGGGGCATGGCGCGGTTGGTCGCCGCGATCAAACGGAAATCGGCCTGAACCGTCTTCGTACTCCCGAGCGGGCGAAATTCGCGCTCCTGCAACACACGCAGAAACCGGGTCTGCAACTCCAGCGGCATCTCCGCGATCTCATCGAGAAAGAGCGTCCCGCCGGAAGCCTCGGAAATCATGCCGGGAAAGTCGTTCACCGCCCCGGTGAAAGCCCCTTTGACATAACCGAACAACTCCCCCTCGATCATATTGGCCGGGAAGGCGGCGCAATTGAGCTTGATCATCGGCCCATTGGCACGATGGCTCAAACGGTGAATCTGGTTGGCCATCACCTCCTTACCAACCCCGCTCTCTCCGAAGAGCAGGACATTGGCCTCCGATGGGGCCACGCGGCGGATCAACGCCTCCATCTCCTTCATCTTGCGGCTGGCAAAGAGCGGGGAGAGCTTCTGCTCCGCCGCTTCAAGTCGCTTGGAGAGTTGAGCCGCCTGCGTGCGAAGCTGGTCGGTCTCACGTTTGAGATCGGACTGTTCCATCGCCCGCCGCATGAGCGAGAGCAACTCCTCGGGCACGTACGGCTTGCTGATAAAATGGAAAGCCCCCCGTTTGATCGATTCGATCGCGTTATCGAGGGAATCCTGCGCCGTGAGGATGATCACCGCCACCTTAGGCGCCCGTTCCTGAAAGATCGCCAGCGTCTCCAACCCATCGGCATCGGGCAACCCAAGATCAAGGAGGACCAGATCAGGGGCCTCCTTCTCAAAAGCCGTCATGCCGGTCGCAGCCGTCATCGCCCCGGTCACCTTGTAACCGTGGCGCTCCAGCAGCCCCCCCAGCGTGATCTGGATGGAGCGGTCGTCGTCGATCACGAGGATCGAACGTGGATCTTTCTGGCGTTGCGAGTTGGGCATGGAAAAAAAAGATACGTTACTGCCGCTCCCGTTACGTGGGAGAGGCCGCCCGCGCCCCCCTCCCTCCTTCCAGAAGTCAGTCCATCGTCTCCTGACAGAGCGGCAGGGTCATGCGGGTGATGAGTTGCTCCCCTTCAAGTCGGCCACTTAATTTCCCGCCATGTTCCTCAAAAATCAACCGGGCACGGTAAAGCCCCAACCCGTAACCGCCATTGCGGGTAGTATGGAGCGGTTCGTAACCCCAGCGCGACGGGTCGAGTGTTTCGGAAGGGAGCGGCTCGGGTTTACGCTCACTTAACTCCAGCACCACCTCCTCCCCCTCCAGAAAAGCACGCAACCCGATGGCCGTCCCCGGGAGACGGAACTGGAACGCATTGCTCATCACATGCACCAGAGCGACCATCATCTGCTCAAGGTCGATACAGACACATTCATCGCCGAAGTGCGCTTCGATCCCCCACCCTTGCTCCTCCGGGAAGCCGGTGGTGATCCGGCGGCGCAATTCTTCGATAAAAAGCGTCGCTTCCCACGGCATGGTATGGAGCGTCACCGGTTGGAAGAACTGCGAGACATCGCGCAGTGACTTGGCAGTATTGCTGACTAATTTGCGTAGCTTGCGCACCTCCTCGGAGGCTTCCGGATCGTCGACTAATTCGGCGACAAAGGCGGCTTCAAGATCGATAGCGCTTAGCCCGTTGCGAATATCGTGCGTCAACTGGCGCACGAAACGGGAGACCCTTTCCATGGGAATCAAAAGCTGCGGTGGCTGCGGGTCGTTTTTCATGGAAAGCCGTAGGGAAGCCGATTACCGCGCTGCGAAGGTATCTCGCGCCGGAGTCTCGGAGCGGTGGTGGCACAAAGCAGGGTCATTGGCGGCAAGGTGTTGCAGGACGTGGTAGACCGCTTCCGCATCTGCCTCGAGCGACGAGGCGATCGCCTCTGCCGTCTGTGGCTGCTGCGAAAGCGCGGCACGCACGCCCTTCTGCAAATCCAATACGGCGGTTGCCGCCTTTTTGCCCGCCTCGACCCCCGGCTGGTGGTAGGCGTTGATGTGGACGAGACTCGCATAGAAACCGACCGCACGCTCATAAAGAGCGATCAGCAAGCCAATCCCGAAGGCGTCGACCGTCTCGATCGAAAGGGTGATCGAATCGCGCCCCCCTTCATAGAGCGCCGTGCGGGTCCCGCGCAGGAATCCCTGAAGATAGTCGCCACTGGTAATCCCCTCCTCCACCTCGAAGTCGGCACCGCTGCGGGCCTTGCGCACTTCGATGAAAGTGGCGAAGAAATTGGCCACCCCGTCGCGCAGTTGCTGCACGTAGGCGTGCTGATCGGTGGAGCCTTTATTGCCGTAGACGGCGATCCCCTGATGGACCGTGCGCCCGTCGAGATCCTCCGCCTTGCCCAGCGATTCCATCACCAACTGCTGGAGGTATTTGGAGAAGAGAGCGAGGCGATCCTTGTACGGCAAGATCACCATATCTTTCTCCCCCCGCCCGTTCCCGGCATAGTACCACATCAGGGCAAGGAGCATCGCCGCGTTGCGCGAGGCAACCGGAACGCGCGTCTGCTCATCCATCGCGGCAGCCCCGGCGAGGAACGCCTTACAATCAAACCCAACCAGCGCCATCGGCAACAAGCCGACCGCGCTCATCACCGAAGTCCGCCCGCCGACCCAATCCCACATCGGGAAACGGCGCAACCACCCGGCCCCTTCGGCCAGCCGATCGAGTTCACTCCCCGCACCGGTCACGGCAACGGCGTGTCGGGCAAAATTAAGCCCGCGAGCGCGGAAAGCAGCCTCCGCTTCGAGCATCCCGTTGCGCGTCTCCTTCGTCCCGCCGCTCTTGGAGATCACCACGACGAGGGTCTGTGCGAGCCGATCGCTCAGTTCGGAAAAAACGTGATCAAACCCGTCAGGATCGGTGTTATCAAGGAAGTGGAGGTTCATCCGATCCGCCGGGCTGGTGAGCGCCGCCACCACGAACTGCGGCCCGAGCGCCGATCCGCCGATACCGACGAGGAGCACTTCCGTAAACCGTTCCCCGGCAGGGGTCATCAAAGCGCCGCTGTGAATCTCAGCAGCAAAAGTCTCAATCGCCGCACCGGCCTCCTCAATCTCCCGGCGGATGTCATCATTGGGAGCGAGTTGCGGGTTGCGAAGCCAGTAGTGCCCGACCATCCGCCCTTCGTCCGGGTTGGCGATCGCCCCGGCCTCCAGCGCGACCTGATCGGCAAACGCCTTCTCGGTCCGTGGTGCGAGACGCTCGAAAAAGCTGTCGTCAAACCGCATCCGGCTGATGTCCAGAGAGAAACCAAGCGCCTCGTAGCGCAGATAATGTGCCCCAAACCGTGCCCAAAGAGAGTGTGAAGTCATAGATCAGGAAAGGATCGAAAGCGAAAACCGACGGAAAGGAAAGCGAATTGCCTTTCCATGTGCCACAAAAGGGCGAAAACGCTTTTGCCTTCTCGTTCTCAACGCGCCGTCACCGTCACTGTACGTACCTGCTCCACCACGCGCCGCCCCACCGGCCGCAACATTCCAACGAGCAGATCGACCTGCGAACCGCTCCCCGCACGGCTCAACGCTTCCTCCGCCTCCGTGATGCTGGCGATCTCATAACGCCCGATCCGGTAAAGAGCCATCCCCCGGCGTAACCCGCGCTGATGGGCGGGGCTGCGCGGTTGGACATCGGAGATCAGCACGCCACCGCCGCCTCCAAAGCCGAGCGCCTCGCTCAACTCCGGGGTCAATTCCTGCAAGGTTAACCCAAGCCGGTCATAAGCGCGGGAACTCCCCTCTCGGCTCTCCCCACGCGCCACCCGCTCGGCATCGCGCCGGAAGAGGGCGACCTTTTCGGCCACTTTCCCCGCCGGAATTGCAAAACCGATCCCCTGCGTTGGCACCCCTTGCGGAGTGTAGGCGAGCTTCGCCGAGGCGACTCCGACAAGTTTCCCCTGCAAATCAATGAGCGGGCCGCCGCTGTTGCCGGGATTGATTGCCGCGTCGGTCTGCACCAATCCGGTGAACTCGATCTGTTGCACCGAAAAGCTCCGGTCATTGGCGCTCAAAATCCCGCGAGCCACCGAATGTCCATACCCGAGCGGATTGCCGACAACGAGCACACTCTGCCCGAGGAGATTGGGCGAAGCATCATCAAGGGCGATATACGGGAGCGGCTCATCGCTCTCGATCTTGAGCAGGGCGAGATCCTCGGCAGGATCGCCGGTGATATAACGCGCCTCATAACTTTTACCATTGGAGAGCGTGACGGAAATTTTGAGATCCTCAGCCCGCTCGACCACGTGCTCATTGGTCACGATGTAGCCGCTCGGGTCGATGATGAAGCCCGAGCCGAGACTCTGCACCGTATGCCGCAGCTCGCGCGGACGCCGCTGCGTCCCGAAGAAATCGTTAAAAAGATCGTCATACGGGTCGCGGTAGAGACGGCGCACGGTGCGCTCCGTGTTGATGTTGACCACCGCCGGGAGCACCTTCGAGACAGCCTGCACCGCCGGTTCCTGCTCGGGCCTGACCTCCACGTGTTGCGCCTGCGCCTGCGAAAAACTTAGACCTGCTGATACAGCCAAAACTGCGAGAAATGAGAAAGAAAAAGGTGATGCCATACGTCCTCTCTATCCGACACGCCCCCGCTGGAAATGCTCAATCTTTCCTTTTCCAACCTCCCCGGCGTCGTATCCGAGAGGCCGGTTTATGAAAATCAACAAAATTTGTTGGTTCTTCCTGCCGCCCCACCTTATACAATGGATGTTTGCCACACTCGCCCAATGAGAACATCGCTGGTTAACGCCTTCAACGCCAATCTGCTCGACGAAAACTACCTCCAATGGAAACGGGACCCGGCCTCGGTCGACCCCTCCTGGTCCGCCTTCTTTGAAGGCTTTGAACTCGGCACGCTCCACAACGGAGCCGCCTCCGCCGCCACGACGGCCAAGGGCGATGAGGAGCTTCCGCTCCCGACCCGGGTGGAAGGACTCGTTTACAGCTATCGGACGCTCGGCCACACCATCGCACTGCTCGACCCACTCGCCCACCGCCGCCCGGAGCAGCCCCTGCTCGAACTGCGCGAGTTTGGCTTTTCGGAGAAAGACCTCGATCTGGTCGTCTCCTCACGTTTCTTCCTCGGCGGGCAGAAGATGCCGCTGCGCAACCTCATCGAACGGCTCCGCGCCATTTACTCGGACACGATTGGCTTCGAGTTCATGCACATCCAGAACCCGTACGTGCGCAACTGGATTCGCGAACGCGTCGAGAACCGCCCTGCCCCTTCGAGCGTCCCGGTCGAAGAACAGAAGGCTGTCTTAACCGAACTCCTCAAAGCCGAGGGGTTTGAACGCTTCCTCCATACCCGTTACGTCGGGCAGAAGCGTTTCTCCCTCGAAGGGGGCGAATCGGTCATGGTGATCCTCGACACCCTGCTTCAAAACGCTCCGGCGCGTGGCGTGCGCGAGATCGCCATGGGGATGGCCCACCGCGGCCGGCTCACCACCCTCGCCAATTTCCTCAATAAATCGCTCAACGTCATCTTCAACGAGTTCACCGAGAACTACATCCCTGAACTGGTGGCGGGCGACGGCGACGTTAAATACCACCTCGGCTACCAGACCAAGCGCAAAACCCGCACCGGAGAAGAGGTCGGCATCCGCCTCGCCCCCAACCCGAGCCACCTTGAGGCGGTCAACCCGGTCGTCCTCGGGATCGCCCGGGCGCTACAACGCATCGCCGAAGATACCACGGAGCGCTCCTCCATCCTGCCGGTCCTCCTCCATGGCGATGCCGCCTTTGCCGGACAGGGGATCGTCGCCGAAGTCCTCAACCTCTCGCAGTTGCCGGGGTACAAGGTCGGCGGCACGATTCACATCATCATCAACAACCAGATCGGTTTCACCACCCTTCCGGCTGATGCCCGTTCCTCCGATTACGCGACCGACGTCGCCAAGATGATCGAAGCGCCGATCTTCCACGTCAACGGGGATGATCCGCTCGCCGTCCGGTTCGTGACGGAACTCGCCTTTGAATTCCGCCAGCAGTTCAAGCGCGATGTCGTCATCGACATGTACTGCTACCGTCGCCACGGTCATAACGAGACCGAGGAGCCCTCCTTCACCCAACCCTCCCTCTACGCCTCGATCTCCAAACACCCGCCGACGAGCAAGATCTTCGCCAAGGCGCTCATCGAAGCCGGGACGTTGACTGAAGCCGAGGCCGACGCACTCGATACCGAGTACGAGAAATTGCTGGAAACCTCGCTCGAAGAGGTCCGCTCCGGCAAGCCCGTCTCCGCGAACAACGACGCCAACAGCCAGTTCCGCGAATCGACCGCTGTTTTCCAGCCGCCGTATTGCCACGACCCGGTCGACACCACCGTCGCCAAGGAGACGCTCGACCAGATCGTCAAAGTCCTCACCACGACGCCGCCCGATTTCCAGATTCTGCCCAAGGTGCGACGAACCGTGCTCGACCGGCAGGCGCAGATCCACGCCAACGGCGGCCCCTACGGCTGGGCCTATGCGGAAGCGCTCGCTTTCGGCTCGCTCCTTCTGGAGAAGACCCCGGTGCGCCTCTCCGGTCAGGACAGCCGCCGCGGCACCTTCAGCCAGCGACACTCGGCCTTCTACGACGTCAACACCTCCGAGCGCTACACCCCGCTCCAGAATCTCTCCGAAGATCAGGCCGGATTCTGCGTCTACAACTCGCTCCTCTCCGAAGCAGCCGTGCTCGGTTTTGACTACGGTTACTCGCTCGGCTTCCCGTCGATGCTCTGCCTCTGGGAAGCGCAGTTCGGCGATTTCGCCAACGGCGCACAGGTGATCATTGATCAGTTCATCTCCTCGGCGGAGTCGAAGTGGCAACGCCCGAGCGGCATCGTCCTCCTCCTCCCCCACGGGTATGAAGGACAAGGGCCGGAGCACTCCAGCGGACGCCTCGAACGCTTCCTCCAGCTTTGTGCCGAGGAGAACATCCAGGTCGCTAACCTGACGACCCCTGCGCAATACTTCCACGCCTTGCGTCGGCAGATGAAGCGCTCCTTCCGCAAGCCGCTCGTCCTGATGACGCCCAAGAGCCTGCTGCGTTCCAACGCCTGCGTCTCCACCATCGACGACTTCACGCAAGGGCGTTTCCACGAGATCCTCCCCGGGCCACTGCTCGGCAAGCCCAAAGAGGTCAAGCGCGTCGTCTTCTCCTCCGGCAAGGTTTACTACGACCTCCTCGCCGCCCGGGACGCCGCCGATCGTAAAGACGTCGCGCTCATTCGCGTCGAACAGCTCTACCCGCTGCACGAAGAGGCGATCCGCGAAGCGCTCGCCCCGTTCACCGCTGCCAAGACGTTCGTCTGGTGTCAGGAAGAACCACAGAACATGGGTTCATGGTTCTTTATCGAACCGAGACTGCGCAAACTCCTCGGTTGCGAAATCACCTACGCCGGGCGCGAAGCAAGCGCCAGCCCCGCCGTCGGCTCGCTCGCCCTCCACAAGATCGAACAACGGCAGCTTGTCGAAGATGCCCTTAACCTGTAAGCCTCTCCATCTCCTCCTTTATCTATGAGCATCGAAGTCAAAATCCCTCCGGTTGGTGAATCGATTACCAGCGGCCTGATCTCCACCTGGCACAAGGCCGACGGAGAGACGGTCGCCGCCGGCGAAGTCCTCCTCACGCTGGAGACCGACAAGGTTTCCACGGAAATCACGGCAGAAACCGCCGGGACGCTCAAAATCGTCGTCGCCGAGGGAGAGGAAGTGGAAATCGGCACCGTCGTCGCCACCATTGAAGAGGGTGGAGCCGCCGCCCCGGCTGCCGCTGCCGCCCCCGCCGCCCAACCGGCGAAGGAAGAAGCCGCTGCTCCGGCACCGGAATCCAAACCGGCCCCCGCCGCCGCAACCACCCCGGCTGAACCAGCCCCGGTCGCCGCACCGATCCCCTCAGCTCCCGCCCCGGCGGCAAAATCAGCTACCCCGGCTCCGGCTCCCAAGCCGACCCCTTCGGAGATCGAAGGGCGCACCACGCGCAAGAAGATGTCGCCGCTGCGCCGCAAGATCGCCGCGCAACTGGTCATGGCCCAGCAAAACGCAGCCATGCTCACCACCTTCAACGAGGCCGACATGAGCGGCGTGATGAGCCTGCGCTCCCGCTTGCAGGAGCCCTTCGTCAAGCAGCACAACGTCAAGCTCGGCTTCATGTCGTTCTTCATCAAGGCGGCGGTGCGTGCGCTCAAGAGCGTCCCCGGGGTCAACAGCCGGATCGACGGCGACGACCTCATCCTCAACCACTTTTTCGACATCGGTGTCGCAGTGGGGACGGAACGCGGTTTGATCGTCCCGGTCTTGCGCGATGCCGATTCCAAGAGCTTCGCTGATCTGGAGCGCGACATCATCGACTACGCCGGGAAAGCCCGCGACGGCAAAATCAAGGTCGACGATCTGCAAGGTGGCGTCTTCACCATCTCCAACGGTGGCGTCTACGGCTCGCTACTGAGCACCCCGATCCTCAACCCGCCGCAGAGCGCCATCCTCGGTCTGCACAAGATTCAGGAACGCCCGATCGCCATCAAGGGACAGGTCGTCATCCGCCCGATGATGAACCTCGCCCTGAGCTACGATCACCGCGTCATCGACGGTAAGGAAGCGGTCACCTTCCTGATCAAGATCAAGGAAGCGATCGAAGACCCGGTCCGCCTCCTGCTCGATTTCTAAAATCGTTCATTCAGCACCGGGCGGGGAAGCAGCCACCCCGCCCGGTCAATCACCTGTTTGAACTCAAACACCGTCTGCGCAGCCTCCCTGAGAATCTTCGGCCCCTTTGATGCCAAGGAGCTCGAATCACTTCTGGGACACAAGGCTGATTCTATCGGGAACGCCAATGGGAACCCGATGTTGATTTACGAATCAACCCTCGATGAGGAAACGATGCTCTCCGACCACATCTCGGAAGTCCTGGACCTTCTTGAAAAGTTCCCGCCACGATGGCGCGAGAACAGAGATAAGATCGGTTGCGATATTTTTTGCATGTATTCAGCAGAGCACGGACAAGGTTCGATGGAACTCGACTTGGATCTTCTAGCCCGCTTAACCCATCACCGAGTCGAACTCATTCTCGACCTTTACCCCCCAACCTGCCCCCACTGCGATGCTGAAGATGGGGAGGAATGAATTCATTCTGCTATCTTCAATGCATTGATCTCTGCCAGACAAGGAAAGTCTCGTTGTCATAAACCCCCACAACTAGGAACTCAATACGTTCAACCAGACGATCGTATGATAAGGTTGTTAGTTCATCGGAAACCTTATGACCAAAGCCGTATCCGATCAATCCCTGCGCTGTTAAGGCGAAATCGATATGTCGATGAAGTTCATTCCATCCTGAGGTACCTTCATCAAGCTCCATGTAAACCTCATTTTCTGCAAAGACGAACCTCAAATCATCTTGGTTCGACGGGAAATCGCCTCGATTCGCCAACGGGTTTTCAAGGATGATTATTTTTCCGTTGATCCCTATCTCCGTTTGGAAAAAGAACGCTAAAAGGTCCAAAACGCCTTGCCCTTCCACCACCCCTCCTTTGCTATACTTACTGGGCGCTTCTTTGATCTCATCAGGAAGAAGAATAAAGCTTCTCCCCTGATCGACCGGAAACCGATCGGCTAAGGTTTGTGCCAAGCGATTTCCGTTCCGAAGATAAGAAATCAGATAATGAGTGATTTCCTCTTCTTCTGGTAATGGATGGAAATTCATTTTAGGGCATCGATAGCTTCGATGAGATTTACCATGGTATCAAACTCCTCATCGACTGTCGTCTTTTTCTGGCTTGCTACCACACGATCCGCCACCTCTCTCCCATCGATACACCCCCGCAGCAACCACCACAGACGTAGCTTGCAAGGATGAAAACCGGCCGTAGACTCTCAGGATGACCATCCTCTCCATGGCGCTGGTCCTCTTCTTTGTTCTCGACCCGATCGGGAACATTCCGATCTTCCTTGCGGCGTTGCGGGAAGTTCCGGCGGAGCGGCGGCGACGGGTGATTTTACGGGAGTGCGCAATTGCCTTTGCGCTCCTCGCTCTCTTTCTCTTAATCGGCAAGGGGTTCCTCACCCTGCTCCATCTCTCGGAGACTTCGCTCGGCATCGCGGGGGGGATCATCCTCTTTCTGATCGCTTTGCGGATGATCTTCCCCCGGCCCGAAGGGATGTTTGGCGAGAGCGGCGGCGAACCGCTCCTCTTTCCCCTTGCGATACCGACCGTCGCCGGGCCTTCGGCACTCGCCACCGTCCTCCTCCTCTCCTCGACGCATCCTTTAAGCGAATGCTACGCCGCGCTGCTCCTTGCGATGAGCTTCTCCACCCTCATCCTCCTCGGTTCGGGACGGATCGCGGCGCTCGCCGGTCCCCGTGCGATGGCTGCCGCTGAACGGCTCATGGGCCTGATCCTGACTGCGATCGCCGTTGAAATGTTCCTCACCGGCATTCGCACTTTCGTAGGGAGTATCGTCACGGGAGTGATTTGACAGCCACAAAGGATTTTCGATGCCATTTTTTGGCAATTTTTGAGGCGATATTGGTGAATATCGATTCAAAAATTGACGGGAAATGGCGCGAAAAGCCGAAGTGGATGGCGGATCAAACTCGTGACGACACGAACTTAATTCGCTTCCTTGACATTCGTTTCCTGATACGATACATCGTTTCCCATCAATGGACGAAACGACCATCGGCGCCAAGATTCGCGAAATCCGCCTCGCCTCCAAAGCGAGCCTGACGGAAGTGGCCAAACGCGCCGGGATCACCAAGAGCACCCTCTCAAAAATAGAGACCGGCCAGCTCTCCTCCCCGATCTCGACCCTTCTCGCCATCGCCGCCGCGCTTGGCACCCGCCTCTCCAATTTCTTTCAGGAAGAGGAGCGGGACCGACGCTTGAGCCTCACGCGCAAAGGCGAGGGGCGGCTGCTCGTCCGCGATGGATCACGCTTCGGCTACGCTTATGAAGGATTGGCGGTCGATTTCCCCAACCGACTTGTCGAGCCGTTCCTCCTGACCATCAACCCCGACGACAAACCGGGCACCTTCAACCATGAGGGGCAGGAGTTCATCTACATGCTCTCAGGCCGCGTTGAGATCTCCGTCGGGAACGAAACCTTCGAGATGAACGAAGGCGATTTTCTCTACTTCGACCCTTCCCTCACTCACAAAACCCGCCTCATCGGCACGGAACCCGCCCGGTTTCTCTGTTGCTTCATCGAAAAACTCTAACTCTCTATGTCACTCCCCACCCTCCTTGTCGCCGGAGCCGGCTTCATGGGCCACGGCATCGCCCAGACCGCCGCCGCCGCCGGTTGCCGCGTCCTTCTCTACGATCTTCAACCGGAGTTCGTCGAACGCGGCATCGCTCAGATCCGCTGGTCGCTGGAAAAATTCCACGCTAAAGCACCGGAAAGCGGACCGGAGCCAGCGAGCGTCCTCGCCCGGATCGAGCCGGTCACCTCTCTTGACGCGGCAGCTGAGGCCGACATCCTCATCGAAGCGATCATCGAAGAGGCCGCTCCCAAGGAAGCGCTCTTTTCGCATGCCGATAAGGTTTCCCGTGAGGAAACGCTGTTTTGCAGCAACACCTCCGCCATCCCGATCAGCCGCCTTGCCGCCGCAACGCAACGGCCCGATCGTTTTTGCGGGATGCACTTTTTCTCCCCGGTGCCACTCATGAAACTGGTCGAAGTCATCCGGGGGTTGGAGACTAGCGACGCTACTATCGAAAAAATCACCGCGCTCGCCCGCGCCTTCGGCAAGGAACCGGTGGAAGTCCAACGCGACACCGCCGGATTCGTCGTCAATCGCATCCTGATCGCCTCGATGCTCGAAGCGATCCGTGTGCTGGAGACCGGAGTCGCCGACGCGGAGAGCATCGACCGCGCGATGCGCCTCGGTTGCGGCTACCCGATGGGGCCGTTGCAAGTCGCCGATCTCTCGGGATTGGATGTCTTCCTCCATGCCGCCAACGCCATCTTTGAGGAGAGCGGCGACGCGAAGTTCAAGGCCCCTCCGACGCTCGCACGCCTCGTCGCCGCCGGACACCTCGGGCGCAAGAGCGGACGCGGCTTCTACACCTACCCGCCGAAGGGAGGGCAGGGATGATCGCACTCGACCTCAGCGGCAAAACCGCCGTCATCACCGGTGCCAGCCAAGGGTTGGGAGCCGCTATCGCCACCCGTCTCCACGAAGCCGGGGCCAAGGTGATGCTCAATTTCTTCCCCGATAGCGCCGGAGCCAACGCAGCCAACGCGCTGCGACTGGTCGAAACTCTCGGCGAACGCGCCGCCTGCCATCCTGCCGATATCCGTGATCCCAACGCTGTCGCCGCCCTCTTCGAAGCCACCATCGCGCGGTTCGGCTCGCTGGAGATCGTCGTCAACAACGCCGGGATCGCCCGCGACCGCACCCTCGCCAAAATGTCGGGCGAAGAGTGGCAGAGCGTCATCGACACCAACCTGACCGGCCTCTTCCACGTCTGCCACGCCGCGATCGGCCATCTAAGCGAGGGAGGGCGAATCGTCAATCTCTCCTCCGTCTCCGGCGCAGTCGGTCTCTTTGGTCAGAGCAACTATGCTGCTGCAAAGGCAGGGGTGATCGGGCTGACCAAAAGCCTCGCCCGCGAACTTGCCCGCCGCCGGATCACGGTCAACGCCGTCGCCCCCGGTCTGGTTTTGACCGAACTCGGCAAGACCGTTCCCGAGAGCGTCCGCGAGGCATGGGTCGCCTCCATCCCGCTCGGGCGATTTGGCGAACCGCAGGAAATCGCCGACGCCGTCCTCTTTCTGGCGAGTGATCTCGCCTCCTACCTCACCGGCCAGACGCTCCATGTCAACGGCGGCTGGTTTGCACCCTAAACCCTTCCTTTCCCTATGTCGCACGATCCCATTGTTATCCTCGGCGCACGCCGCACCCCTCAAGGCCGCCTCCTCGGCGCGCTAACTCCCTATTCTTCCCTCGATCTCGCCGTCGCAGCAGGGCGGAGCGCGCTTGGCGATCTCCCGGGCGATCGCATCGATCGCGTGATCCTCGGTAACTGTCTGCCGCCGATCCTCAACGTCGCCCGACAGGCGAGCCTGCAACTTGGCCTCCCGCAGAACGCCGACGCCTTTACCGTGAACATGGCGTGTGCCTCCGGCCTCAAAGCGATCCTCCTCGGGTGCGACGCGCTGCGTCTTGGCGATGCGGAAGTCGTCCTCGCCGGGGGAACGGAATCGATGAGTAACGCCCCCCACCTCCTGCCGCGTGCGCGTGGTGGCTACCGGCTCGGCGATGGCGTGCTGGTGGACTCGCTCCTCCTCGGTCTCAAAGACCCGGTGATCAACGAAAACATGGCGCAAACGGCCCAACGCCTCGCCGAACGCTACGAAATCACCCGTGGAGAACAGGATCAATTCGCCTATCATAGCCATCGCAAAGCGCTCGCCGCGCACGAGGCCGGGCGCTTTGGCGACGAACTGATCGCGCTGCCCGAACTCGACCGCGACGAACACCCCCGCGCCGATACCACGCCGGAACGGCTCGCCAAACTCAAACCGACCCTCGGCGGCGAAACGACGATCACCGCAGGGAACGCCTCCGGCATCAATGACGGCGCGGCGCTCGTCGTCCTGACCCGTCGCTCCACAGCGGAACGCCACGGCTGGCAGCCGCTCGCGCAGATCTCCGCCTATGCCACCATCGGCTGCGACCCCGCCGTGATGGGCGAAGGGCCGGTCCACGCCATCGGGAAACTCCTCTGCCGCACCAACACGACATTGGCCGATTACGATGCCATCGAGATCAACGAAGCGTTCGCCGCACAAGCGCTCTCCTGCGCCAAGGCACTCGGGCTGGCAGGGGATGACTCGCGCTTCAACGCCTGTGGCAGCGGCATCGCCCTTGGACACCCGATCGGGGCGAGCGGCGCACGCCTCGCCGTTCACCTCTCCCACCGGATCGCCCGTGGGGAGGCCAACCGCGCCATCGCCTCCCTCTGTGTCGGCGGGGGCATGGGGATCGCCGCCGTGCTGGAGAAAATCTAACCCTTTTTGCCCCTACCCCGATGAAGACCCTCCCCTCCCATCTCCCGCAGGTGATGACTCCGGCGCAAGCCGCCGCGCTCATCCCTGATGAAGCCCGTCTGGCCTTCTCCGGTTTCGCCACCGTCGGCATTGCGCAAGCGGTCATGGATGCCATGATCGCGCGTTACCAGCGCGACGGCTCCCCCGGTCGCCTCACCGCTTACCACGCCGCAGGGCATGGGAACAACTGGGGGTGCGATCGCCTCGCCGCCGCCGGATTGCTCGGCAAAGTCGTCGGGGCACACTGGGGGTTGATGAACCACCTGCGCCGGGGGATGACGGAGAACGAGATCGAGGCGCACAACTGGCCCCAAGGGATGATCGTCCGTGCTTTTCGCGAGATGGCACGCGGGACGCGCTGGGGCTTTACCAGCACCGTCGGCCTCGGCACGTTCATCGACCCGCGCGACTGGGGCGGCTGTATGAACGCCAAAGCGCGGGAGAGCGGCTCGATGATCCGGCTTGAAACCGCCCCCGACGGAAGCGAGATCCTCCGCTACTCCCATCTGCCAATTGATTACGCGATCATTCGCGGCTGGCGTGCCGATGCCTACGGCAATGTCGCCCTTGGGATGGAGGCGCTCAGCCTGACACAACTGGAGATCGCCCTCGCCGCCCGCGCCCAAGGGGGGAAGGTGATCTGTCAGGTCCGCTACCACGATACCGACCGCCGCTTCCCTTCCAACGAGATCACCATTCCCGGCATCCTCATTGATCATCTCGTTCTCGCGGATGATCCGTGCAACAACCACCGCCAATGCGAGGCTTACGATGAGGAGCCGTTCCTGCTCGTCTCCGGCGATACGGAGAAGGAGGTCAAACTCCCGCCGGTCCCCGAAGGGCCGCGCGGCTGGATCGGGCGACGCGCTGCGCAGGAGATCCGCTCCGGCGATGTCTTCAACCTCGGAATCGGCATTCCCGGGGAGACGGTGACGGCGGCGCTCGCCGAAGCCGGACGGCTCCACGATGCCACGCCGACCCTCGAGTCGGGGGTGATCGGCGGCGTCGGGATCGGGTTGAACAACTTCGGGATCGCCGTCTGCCCACAGGCGAGGGTCGATCAGGGGGCGATGTTTGATTTCTACCACTCCGGCGGTCTCGATATTACCGTCATGGGCGCTGCCGAGATCGGGGAGAACGGCGATATTAACGTCAGCCTCTTTGATGGGAAACCGACCGGCTGCGGCGGCTTCATCGACATCACCCAGAATGCCCGGCGGATCATTTTCTGCGCCACGCTCACCGCAGGCGGGGTGAATCTAGAATGGCGCGATGGGAAAGTCGTCGTCGTGCAGGAAGGGCGCTTCCGCAAGTTCGTCAAAAAAGTCGCTCAGGTCACTTTCAGTGCGCAACAGGCGCTCGCCAAAGGGTTGAACGTGCGGCTGGTGACAGAGCGGTGCGTCCTCGAACTCGACGAACACGGTTGGACCCTGATCGAAATCGCCCCCGGCATCTCGCTGGAACAGGATGTCCTCGCGCATATGGAGTTTTGCCCACGCATCGCCGCCGACCTGCGCGAGATGCCGGAGAGCTGCTTCCGACCTTAATCAAGCCAGCGCCGGGCAGAGTGAATCTGACGACGGAGGCGGCGTTTGCGCCAGATGCCATCTCCGTCGCGATCGGCGTTCGCGCCGAACTCGGCGCTGGGTGAGGTGTTGGCTTCGAGCGTCACCGCACTCGCCTCGCCCCAGCTTTCGATCAAACCGGTGTGGGCCACACGGCCCTTCGAGGAGAACCAGACCCCGAAGGCATCCCCCGGCTCCGGCGTCACGCCACCGCTGGCCACCCGCCACGTCGGGGAGCGGACCCAATCAGGCGACCATGCGCTTTTGGGCCAACCCGGTGGCGCTTCGCCGTGGGTGTAGCACCATGCGTTAAAACTGGCGCAATAGGGACTCCCCAGCGGCACCCCGGTCAAACGGTTCATCGCGTCAATCACCTCCGAGCGATTCGCACCGCCCTTCTCGGTTTGCCCCACGAGCGAACGGGCCACCGTAAGCACCCGCTCCCGCACCGGCACCTCCACCACCGGCTCCACCATGACGACCTCCTGTGGGGCGACCTCTTCGACGCGCACTTCCGGCGTACAAGCTGCCAGCCCGATGCCTAACCACCAGAACCGTTTCATAGGGGAACCATCGCCAGACAAATCAAGTAATAGACCACCATCAGCACAAACGTCCCTTGCGCGAGCAGCCAGCGCTCCCGCTCCGCAAACGCCTCAAACCAACGGTTGAGCCCCGTATCCGCCGCCCGATCGACCGAGCGCCACGCAATCTGCCACCCAAGCCACCCGAGGAAAATCCCGAGAAAATAGAGCAGTCCCGCCAATCCGAGCCATTGCAGGAACCCGGCGTCGAACAGCCCCGCTGTCGGATCAAGCCGCCGCAGATAAACCGGCAGCACCAGATAAATCCCAAGCGCGATCACCCCCGCCGTCAACCCTTGCCATGAAGAGACCAACCGCTTGAGCCACGAAGGGGTCCACGGCAGAAGATCAAGCAACCAACACGCCAACAGAAAAATAAAAAGAGCACTCATAAGAAAAAGAAAAGAACGCCAAAAACTCCAAGGGCCGCCCCCGCCGGGAGCAGCCACCGCCACCAGAACGGCAGCACCCAACCCACTCGCCGCACCAGCGAATGCACGGCAAGAAACACCACACCAGCCACAAACCCGGCAATGATCACCCGCAAGCGCCGCCCATCCGCCCGGGCCTCCTGTAACTGCGCCTTTTGTTTGGCGTAATCACCCTCCAGCGCCACCCGCCGTTCCTCCCCCTCATCGTAAAGACGCTGAAGCGCTTCGCTCTGCTGGCGATACCGTTGCGTCGCCGCCTGCGCCAGTTGCAGCGCATCCCCCTGCTGATCAAGCCGCGCCGACAAGCGGCCAATCCGCCTTCGGGCGAGCGCCAACTCCGCCTCCTGCGCTTTGGCGAGACCGACAATCGTCCGCCCGATCTCCCGCACCTCCTCGCGCGTCAACTCCGCCACCGCCGGGAGGCTCCAGCATAGCAACAACAGAAGCCACCTCATGGCTGCCCCTCCTCCCCGGCGAGCTTGCGGGCCAACGCTACAATCTGCCCCGCTTTCCCCTGCGCCTTGGCGACCCCCTCGCGCGCGGCGGAAGCGGCAGCCCGGGCGGCAGCGTTCGCCTCCTGCGCTTCCGCCAACCTCGCCCCGGCGCTCTGAACGCTGGCGGCAGGATCAGGCCGGGCGGCAGGCGGCGTCGCGCATCCGCTCATGAGTAGCGCGGTCCCGAAGAGGAGCACCGCGCCATCCATAAATCCGTTCTCCCGCCGCCGGGAGCGCCACTGCGCCCGCCTACGGTTGCGCAACCTTCGCAACCGACATTGGTAGAGTTTCTCAGCGATCGTCAGCAGCACCAGACAGATCCCCAGCGCTCCGGCGATCGTCCCGAGCCAACGATCGAGACTGGCGTGCGTCATCGCCCACGCCACAAACCCAAGTGCGCTCGCACCAATGCTGCGCACGATATCATCATGTTGATTCATTTTAAGTGATTCCTCCTTGAGAAAGCCCACTCTCTGCCCCTACCCCATCGACGCAAGCCGCAGCCGCCCGCGTCGCGCGAGATTCCCCAAGCCCTGCGAGCCTCGCAGCCAGAAGCGGGCTGACCGTGCGCACCCTCTGCACCAGTTCGAGCGGATCGGCCAGTCCGCTCACCTCCACCTCCTTGCGCTCCGCGGCATCCAGCCCGTCGAGCCGCGCCAGACGCTCCAGCACACGGATCACAAAGACCCCTGCCTTCAAACCGGTCTCAAACGCCTCCTCCTCAACCACCGGTTTGCCCCGCAACTCCCGCGCGAGCGCCAACTCCTCCGCCGTCGCCAGCGGCACCCATTTTTTGAGCAATTCCATGCAAATCACCCGTTGGCGCTCGCGCCGTTCCTCCTGCGTACGGGGTGACCGTGTGGGAAAGGGGAGGCGGGGCCGACGCCTCCGCGCCGCTTCTTCCGGTTGGGAAAGGACGATCAATTCACCCGGTTCCGCCGGGACTTCAGCCGTCGCTTTCATGATAGCGGAGAGCGGTAGAGGAGCCGGAAAACCCCGGGGTTCCAGAACGATCCGCTGATCGCCCAGATTCGCGTCGCCCTTGCCCGAATTTCCGCCGCCGGGCACTCCCTTGCCCAAGTGGCGTGAATCCAGAAAGCGCCATTCCAGCGCGTCACCGGAGCGTAAAGCTCCACGTACGCGTCGTGATCCCCCCAACGCTGGCAGACAAACTCGCGGCTCTGCGCCACCATCCGATCGAGCAGCACCGACCCGTTTTGAACGGCCCGGTTCACGCCGCCTCCCCGACGAAAGCCGCCTCGTCCTCCTCGTCCGGGACCTCAACGAGCCGACTCTTGGGCCGGTAAACCGTAATCTGGTAACGCCCGGTCGCCACCAGCAGCGCATCGGGGACTTGCGCAATCCAGTCGTGCAGCAGCTTCCCCTCCCCCTGCTCAAAAACGGTGGAGACCGGGGCATGACTCCCCGGGGATTCCCATGAATCAATCAGACCGAGTTGCTTGGCTTCGTGAAGACCGTAACAGGCAAAGGTATAGACCGGCCCGCGCAAGGTAACATCCTGTGGCATAAAAATTTCTTTCCGTGAAAAAGTTCAGATCAGTGAAGGAAGAACGGAGACCCTCCCCGTTCGTTCCGTATTCACACATAACGTGGTGTAATACACCATGCAACGTAAAAATTATCCTCTCCTTCACTTTTTTCCAGTGTGGAGCCAACCGCGCCTACTTCCGGCGCGGATCGTCGTCGGGATTGACGTAATGAATCTCCCACGGCCCTTCGCCGTTGAGCTGGAGCACCGTCTCCTCCTCAAACCACGCGAAATGCGGCTCCCGCGCAGGCATCACCAGAAAGCCGAGCTTGCCAACCGCCACCGCCTTCCCCTCATCAAACTGCTCCCCCTGTCCGATATGGACCGCCCCTTCGAGAACCGTCACCCGCTCGGCGGAAGGGTGCCAATGAGGCGGCAGGCGCGTCCCGGCGGGAATCGTCACGCGGGCGGAGAATGGCCCCGAACGGTCCGGGTCCCCTTCGAGAACCGCCATCCGGCACCCATCGGGCACCCCTTTGTCGACCGGGTTCCATTCGAGTTCGTCGCGTTGAATGAGCAGCGGTTTCATGATCTTGGAAGAGGCTACTTTGAGCGGTTTGCACTCCACATACAATAGCCGCACTTCTTCCTTCCCGATATTTTCAAGCCGCTGCTGCACCGGTTCACTCCAGACCGCCGTCCCGGCTTTGAGGTAGACCTCCTTGGCCGCCCCATCGGTCATGGAGACCTTGAGCCGCGCTTCGGTCAGCGCGTAGACAAAATACCGGGGATGGCGCCGCATTTCCGTCCCCTCCCCTGCTGAAAGCCGCGTTTCATAGACGCGCACTTTCTCATTCTCAAGCATCGGCGTGTACCACGGCGCGGCGAGCTTCTGGAGATCGCGAGCCGGGAGCGCCTCCGGCAAAACGAAAAGGGAAGTGATAGCGAAAAAGATCCATTTTTTCATGATTGAGCAAAGGGGGTGACTTCAAAGTAAAACGTCCCAAGCGGCGGGACCAGCGGCAGGAGAAGCTGCCCCGGCGTGACGACCAAGCGCAACGGAAACGACGGCGCCAGACGATCGAGCAACTGCAACTTCGTCTCCGCGCTCCACCCCATCGGCAGCCATTCGGGCAAGCGGAGGAGCACATCGCGAAACGCCTCGCTACGGTGGAGATTGACGACGACCAGAAAGCACTGCCCGCTCCGCCCCTCATACCGCAGGAAGGCATAGAGCCAATGCCCCGACGCCACCTCCCCGGCAACGCGGCCAAACTGGGGATTGCCCGTATTGATTCCATTGAGCGCAACGCAAATCCCACTGCAAAACGCCGGCTCCCCCACCACTTTCAACAACCTTCCATAAAAGGCCCGCAACGCCCGCTGCTCCGGCCCGAGGGAAGCGCCATCCCACCGTCCCCCATTCGCCCACTTGGCCACCTCGGGCATCACCCCATAGTCAAAAATACTGGTACGCGCGTTGCCACCCCCATAGCCCCGTGCACTCCCCTCCCCGGCGGCTTCCCCCAACTCCTGCCCATTATAAAGGAGCACCGGCCCCTGCGAGAGACCAAAGAGAATCGCGCTGACCGGTCGACCGATCTCCATCCCGCCCCATGCGGCGGCGAGACGGACCTCATCATGATTCTCAGCATAACGAAGAGCGCGCAAGGCAGTGAGCGGCGCTTCCAGAAGCGCATCAAGATCATTGGCCCACTTCCCCTCCGCCATCGCCTTGAGAAGCTTGCGCACCTGCCCTTCGTAAACAGCGTCAAACCCGGCATCGAGCAGCGCCGTCGTCACCGGCTCGGGCAACATCGCCACGATCGGATGGCGCGATCTTACCGCCGCCGGGTCATCCTCATACGCCTCCGCAACAAAGACCACCTCCGGTTGCCGCTCCCGCGCACGGGCGATCACCCAATGCCAAAACTCCGGCGGGATGAGGTGGGCCATATCGCAACGAAACCCATCGACCCCTTCGCCCTGCCAGTGGGCGATAAGATCATCGAGCCACTCCCACGTCCGTGGGACAGGATGCTCAGGCTCGATCGCATTGGGATAGCACGCCGCCCCGGTGGTGAAGTCGTACCCGTAGTTGAGCTTGATGGTCTCATACCAATCGTGGGCCTGCGGCTGCCAGCTTGCGACATTATTCCCGGTCGCCCGCCCCCATTGCCGCTCCCCTTCGTACAACCCGTCGCAACCGGGCTGCCCCGCCGTCGGGAGGCGCAACGGCGGGCCGCTCCCATCAGGCTGAAGATAAAAGAAATGATTCTGTGGATCAAAGAAACGGCTCCGATCATCCTCTAGCCCAAAGCTCCGCTCCGGGAAAAGCCGCGAGGTCGTACTCCGCGCAAGGTGATTGGGAACAAGATCAATCAAGACCTTCAACCCCGCCGCGTGCGCCCGGGCGAGCAAGGCCCTAAACTCCGGCCAACGCGCCTCCGCCGTCGTAGCAAGGTCCGGGCAGAGATCAAAAGGATCACGCACCGCATACGGACTCCCGGCGATCCCTTTGAGCAAATCGCGATCATCCGCCGGGAGGCCGGGATGCTCCGTCGCCGTGGCATGTTGGAGGATGCCGGTCAACCAAAGATGGGTCACCCCAAGTTCCCTCAGAGAATCCAAAACCGCTGTTGTGATCCCCTCAAACTTCCCGCACCCGTTCCCGGCCATCGTCCCGTTCGGGCGGGTCTCCGTGGCGGTGTTGGCAAAAAGGCGGACAAAAAGCTGATAGATCCGCAACCGTCCGGCGTCACCATGGTGGCGCAACTCCACCCCTCCCCCATCCCGTAGATCTTCCCAATAAAGCGAGAGCGCCTGATCGCCATACCCTTCGTGGAGCGGGTCAAAAAAGGGATCACTCGTCGCAACCAGCCGCCCCCAATCCTCAGGAGCAGCAAACGCTTTCTCCCAAGCGACCCATCGCGCCGCCCCCTTCGCGGGAAAAGGAACGCTCAGCCGTCCTCCGGCGATTCTGGCATCCGAAGCGCTGGCCCTCCATTGCAAACCATCCCATTGCCATGCCGAGACCTCGCCCCCGGAGACGCGATAATAACGCGACGCCCGCATCGGCAAAAACAGCGTCGAGCCATTCTCTCCCTGCCCATAAGGAATCACGAGCGACCCCGCGGCACCCACGGCCACGGCGACAAAAAAAGTCCCACCCGGGAGGTCGAAGGCGACGCCGCCGCCGCTCACTGTGAACCGCAGACGGCATTCCGGAGGAGACTCAAACACCGGCGCCTTCATAACCGGAGCCGAGTGTGGCACGCTTGCCGGAAAAAGCCAGCCTCAAAAACGACGCACCGGACGACCGGGAAGCCCCATCGCCTTGCGGACCCGCTCCAGCGTCACCGCCGCGATCGTCCCGGCCCGTTTGGCCCCTTCTTCAAGGATCGCTTCAATCTTCTGCGGATCAGCCGCCAGCTCCGCGCGACGCTCTCGCGCCGGGGCAAAATGCTCCCAGATCGCCACGAAAAGCCGCTTCTTGAACTCCCCGTAACCGACCCCTCCGGCGCGGAACTCCTCCTCCATCACCTTCACCTCCTGCGGCGAAGCAAAGAGACGGTAGAGCGCCACAATCGAGGAAGACTCAGGATCTTTCGGCGCTTCGACCGGAGTGGAATCAGTGGTGATCCCCATGATCTTCTTGCGCAACGCCTTCTCCTCAAGGAAAAGCTCGATCGTATTATCGTAGCTCTTGCTCATCTTCTGCCCATCGAGGCCGGGGATCGTCGCCAGTTCCGGCAAAATGCTCGGCTCGGGCAGACGCAACAGGTTCATCCCAAAAGTTTCGTTCATCTTGATCGCCAGATCGCGCGTTACTTCGACATGCTGCTTCTGGTCTTTGCCGACCGGGACGATGTCGCTGTCGTAGATCAAAATATCAGCCGCCATCAGCACCGGATAGGCGAAGAGGCCATGCAACGCGCTCACCCCCTTGGCAAGCGCATCCTTGTAAGCGTGGCAGCGTTCCAGCAGCCCCATCGGCGTGAGCACCGAGAGGAGCCATGTTAGTTCCGCCACCTCCGGCACGTCGGACTGGCGGAAAAGGGTCGCCCGCGCCGGATCGAGCCCGCAAGCGAGGAAGTCGAGCGCGATATTACGGCTCGCCTCGCGCAGTTTCTCCGGCTCGCGCACCGTCGTCAGCGCATGATAATCGGCGATAAAATAGAACGCCTCCCCCTTTTCCTGCCAGTCAATGGCCGGGCGCATCATGCCGAAGTAATTGCCGATATGGGGTCGGCCGGTCGGTTTGATTCCAGAGAGAATTCGGGGCATAGGGGTGCAGAGTGTCGGCCTCTGCCGCCCGGTTTGTCAACCCCTCAGGCACCCCCCGTTCCAACAACCGGGGGACACGTGGAAGCGCCCTCGCGTGCGATGCCTCCTCCAGAACTACCGATGCCACGCTTTGCCTTCCGTCTGCCCCGCCGCAACGCCACCCCCCTCCCGGAAAACCCGCTGGTTGCCTTCGCTTGGCGGGGGGTCCACCTGCGCGGTCGGGAATGGGGGAGTCACCTTCTTGAGGATGTCACCCTCGACCTCTACCCGGGCGAGGTCCACCTCCTGCTCGGCGAACGGGGCGCGGGGAAGACCCTCCTTCTCGAACTGGCGATCGGTGAACGACGCCCTGACACCGGCCACCTCCTCCTTTCTGACACGCCCTACACCCCGCGCCACCCGGCCGATGCGAGTGCCGCACGCCTAACCGTCATCCGCCGCCAACCGCGACTGCTCGAAAGCCTGACGGTGGAGGAAAACCTCCTCCTCGCCCACCCCGCCGGCCCACTGGAAGGCCCGGGGAACGCCCTCGCCCTCCTCCCGCCCGGGGTCGACCTCGCACGACAGAGCAGAGTCGCCGACCTCCCACCCGACCAACGCCAATGGGTCGCCATCCTTCGGGCGATTCACCCACGCCCGCGCGTCGTGATTTTTGAGGAACCGGCCCTCCCCCTCCCGAGCGCTCAACAACGCCACCTGCTCCACCTCTTCGAATGCCTCACCCGCCACGGCACAGCGATTCTCTATAGCACCCGGGCTTTCCCCGACTTCCCCGATCTCCCGGTGCGACGTTTCACGCTCCTGCACGAAGGGCGCGTGGAGCGTTTCGGGTTAATGAACACCGCCACGGCGCTCCCCGGCTCCCTTCCGTGGCAACGTCGCCTCCCGCCCCGACGCCATTTCAAGGCTCCGGATGACGCGCTCATGCGCCAGCCGCTCCTCACCTTGCGCGAAAGCGGGCGCGTCGCCCCTGCACGCCTCGTCCTTCATGAAGGGGAGATCTGCGGGCTGGCCGGTCGCGCCGGTTCGGGGCGGCACGCACTTCTTCAGACGATTGCCGGACTGCGGCGTGATCCCCATTGGGAGGTCTGGAAAACCGGAGAACCGGTCGGCCTCTTTGAAAATGCCGGGGAGCGACTCATGAGCGATCTGCCGATTCTCGAAAACCTGACGCTCCCCCGGTTGGAGGCGACCTGCGGCTTCATCACTAACCTGCGGAGAGAAAAAATTACCCGTGATTGGATGGCCAAACTCGGCCTCAACGTCACCAACCCACACACCCCCGTTGCGGAACTCTCCCTGCGCGATCAACGCCGCGTTGCGCTCGGGCGGCTCCTCATCGCACGCCGTCGCCTGCTCCTCTTTCACGAACCCGAGGAGGGCCTCCCCCCCGCCGAGCGCCATTGGCTGCTTAGTTGGTTGCAGGAACTGGCTCACTCCGGCCACGGCATCCTCCTCGCCGGGGCCGCGCCGGATGAACTCCTCGCGCTTTGTGATACCGTCGCCGTGATGGAAGGGGGGCATCTCCAAAGCGTGCGCCCCGCCGCGCAATGGACCGAAAACGAACTTCCGGAGTCCCGGTGAACCGATCCCGATGCGAACCCAAGCCCTCGTCAGCACGCTTTACCGCACGCCGCTGCTGCGTGCACCGGTGCCATTGCTCGGGCTGCCGCTCCTGCTGGTCGCCTTTGCCATGCTGCAAGGGAGTGACGATCTTCCGCTGCGGACCTTCTTTCTCGATTTCGGTAATTTCCGTTTTATCGCGATGCAGAGCGTCGTCGTCGCGATCGGTGCTTTTGGAATGACACTGGTGATCGCCAGCCGGGGGATTGACTTGAGTGGCGGTGCGCAGATTCTCTTCTATGCCGCGCTCACCGGGGTGCTCGCCACCTCCTCGCTCTGGCTTGGCGTCGCCCTTTCCCTCGGCCTCGGCCTACTGTTGGGAGGGGCAATCGGATGGGCGATTTCACGGAGCGGTGCTCCGGCGTGGCTGGTAACGCTCGCCGCCATGGCGTGCTACCTCGGCCTGCTGCGAACGCTCCAACCACCCCCGCCCGGCACGGTTCACCCGTGGATGGCGGTCTACCCGAGCCCGTGGTGGATCGGCGTCGCCCCCGGGGCATGGCTGATGCTCTTTCTGGCAGTGGCGCTTGCGTTTATCGTCCGGCAGAGTGTGTGGGGGCGCCACCTCCTCGCCATCGGGGCGGATGAAGAAGGGGCGCGACTCTGCGGCGTGCGGGTCACACCGACCCGTTCGCTCGTCTACGCTGTGGCAGGCGGTCTCTTCGCGCTGGCCGGGGTCATGCAAATGGCCGCAGGCTCCGGGAACGATCCCCACCGAATGGCGTGGCTGGAGATCGACATGATCGCCGCCGTGCTCCTTGGCGGCACACCGGTCAACGGCGGTCGCGCGAGCCTTTTCGGCACGTTGCTCGGCGCGTTTTTCCTCGCGGTCTTGCGCAACGGCGTCTGGCAGGCCGGTTGGCCCCCGGCGATCGCGGAACTGGCGATCGGCTTCTCCATCCTCCTCGCCATCGCATGGGAACATCATCGCCGCCACCACCAATATGCCCCTCCGATGACAGGATGGTTGGAGCGTTAAGTCAGTAAAGCATCGTCTCTTCCGGCGGGCTGGTCGGCTCAATCGAGGTGACCTTAATCACCGTGATATTTTTGCCCCCCTCCATCGGGAACGTCGGTACCCCGACCACTTTCACCCACGAAAGTTCCGGCAGGTTCGGCAACTGCTGAAACTCCGCCACCGCGCCGACCGGGCGCGAATCGGCCGCGCAACACGACATAAACATCCGAATGATCCGCATCCGGTTGCCGCGCGGGTTCGACTCGGTCTCCTGCATCAACTGCCCGATCACCTCCACCGATTTCCCGGAGAAATCGCTGCGCAAGGTCGGCTCCGTCGCGGCGTAAAGAAGATCGAGCACCGAGAGCGAAAGATTGCCATCGACCACTTCCGGCTGGAACTCGTCCATCCCTTGAAGACTGCCGCTGCCAAAAGTCGCGGCATCCATGATCACCCCCCGGTTCTCAATCGCCGTGAGGCCGAAGCTATCCTGCGTGCCGCGAAACGCCATGGTGATCGGAACAATCAGGATCGCAAAGGTGAGCAACTTGCCGGAGGTCAACCGGGCGAAGGAATGGCCGCAAGTCTCCTCCTCACAACACTCGGCCCCACCGCTAAAAGCAACCGCCACGGCGAGGAGAAAAAGAATCACTCCCGCAATCGCCACCCCGGGCCGGAAGGAAGGGTGCAAAAACGCTGCGAGCCGCCCACTCTGGAAAAAGTAGAGAAGAATCGCCCCCCAGAGGACAAGCGTCACCGAGGGGAGCCAGCGGTCGAGAGTTCTGGTCATGGGAGATTAAACATTGAGGAGATTCATTCTAAGACAGATTAGCGCAACTGCAATAAAGAGTCCAATCGAGAGGAGGATCACAAAGCGCGGACGGAAAACGACGCCATAGAGGAAGAAAAGCTTCACATCGACCAGCGGACCAAAGACAAGGAAGGCAAGCTTCGCCGTAAACGGGAAAGTCACAAAGGTCGCCGCAATAAAGGCATCGGTGCTCGAACAGAGCGCCAGCAACGAGGCGAGGACCATCATCGAAAGGGTCGCCTTGATCTCGTTGGTCGCCAGGGAGTGAACCACCTCCTGATTCACCGCCGTGTTAAAGGCGGCTGCCACCGCCGAACCGATCACAAAGAAGAGGGCGACATCGAGAAAATCCGACGTGGTGGAACGGGCGGCGCGGTGGAGCTTTGACAGGAAAGTCGGCTCCTTCTGCGGCACGGCGGCGATCTTGAGCTTCCCCTTACGTCCGCGTTTGGCCGGGGCGGCGGGGGCCGCTTCGGGACTCCGGTTCTTCCCGAGCGTGTCGATGATCTTTTGCTGCAGGACGGAGGTGATCCTCAAGCGCTGCACAATGAGCGCCACCCCGATCGCCACGAAATAGCCGATCAGCAGCCGCATCGAGGTCATCGCCACCGGGTTCTGCCCCCGAAAGGCGGCAAAGGTGCTTAACGCCACAATCGGGCTGACAATCGGCGAGGCGAGCATGTACGCCACCGCGCTCCCGAGCGGCAACCCCTTGGCCAGAAAGCGGCGGATCACGATCACGCTGCCACATTCACACATCGGGAAGATGCTCCCGAGCAGGCCGCTGGCAAAAACCGCCGCCGTCGGATTCTTCGGCAGGACGCGGGTGATCCAAGCCGCCGGGATGAAGACATCGACCACGCCAGAGATCATCGCCCCGAGGAGCAGGAACGGAATCCCTTCAAAGAGAATACTCAGAAAGGAGTAGGAGAAATCGGAAAACTGAAAGTTAAACCAGCCCATGCGTCTTGAGGAGGGGAAAAGTCACGTCTAAGTCCCGCCCCCAACTCTGCCACGGATCGCCTTGCGCCGCCGGGCAGCGATCAGGAACGAAGCGATCAGGCAAAGAGTAAGAATCAGAACGTCGCTCAAGACAATCGTCGGACCGGTCGGAGTGTCAAGATAGTATGAAGCGAGCATCCCGATGATCCCGCCCAAAAAGCCAAAAAGAGCGCTCAAAACGAGCATTCCCCGGAAATTCCCCGCCACCACCCGCGCCGCCGCCGCCGGGACGACGATCAATCCGCTAATGAGTAGCGCCCCCAACTGCCGCAGCAGGAGCGCGATCACCAAAGCGACGAGCACCACGAACGCATAATTGAGCCGACGGGTGTTAAACCCCTCCAAACGGGCGAGATTCTCCTGAACCACCGCCAGCGTCAGCGCCCGTAAATTCATCAACAAAAAGCCGAGGGTAAAGAGCGCGAGCGCTCCCATGATCCAGACATCAACCGCCGAAGAGGCGAGGATGTCGCCAAAAAGCGCCCCTTCGAGCCCCTGACTGCCGCGCAGCCGCTTGATCATGATGATCCCGAGCGCGACACTGCCGGTGTAAGTAAAGGCGATGATCGTGTCGGTTTGGAGCGTTGTCCCCTCCATGAGCCACGCCATCAAAAGCGCCAGCGCCACACAAAAAAGCACCAGCACGACCTGAAGCTTTGGGTCGTTGATATCCTGAGCGAGCGTGAGCGCAAAGCCGAGGGTCACGCCGGTCATCGCTCCGTGGGAGATCGCATCGGAGAAAAAAGCCATCCCGCGCAGCGTGATGAACGAGCCGAGCAAGCCACCAACCGGCCCCGCGATCAGCGCCACCATAAAGGCGTAGCGCATCTGCGGAAGCTCAAAAAACTCAATCAGCCACTCCATAACTTTTCCTCTTTAGCGAATGGTATCGAGCGGGATAAAGGCGCTCCCCCCCTTGGCCGGGACCATCCCGGGAATGTGACCGTACGCCTTGGAGAGATTATCGGGCCGGAGGATCTCCTTGGGGTGCCCGTGGCAGCAGAGTTCCCGGTTGATGCAGTAGACCACATCGCTCAAGTGCTCGACGAAGTGGAGATCGTGGGAAACCATCACGATCGTCATCCCCCGGTGATCGTGGAGATGGTGGAGCAGCCCGTCAAAAGAGAGGCCGCCCCGGATGTCGACCCCGGTCAACGGTTCGTCGAGCAGGAGCAAATCAGGGTCATTCAAAAGGGCATAGGCGACGAGCACCCGCTGGAACTCCCCGCCCGAGAGCCGCCCAAGGCGCCGGTCAATCAGATGGTCGGCCCCGATCTCTTCGAGTTGCCCCGCGATCGTGCGGCGCATCTCTGCGTTGCGCGGCGCTCCCCACCACCAGCGGGTCCGGGTGAGTTTAAGGGAGAGAAATTCCGCCACTGTCAGCGGCAAACCCGGGTCGAGGGGCAGTTGCTGGGGGACGTAGCCGATCCGGCGGGCATGGGAGCGGATACTTCCCCGGCTCGGCTTAACCAGACCGATGATTGATTTAAGGAGGCTGCTCTTTCCCGCGCCATTGGGGCCAATCAGACAGGCGAATTCCCCCCGGGCAATCGTCAGGGAGACATCCCGTAGAACGGTATGCTCCCCGTAATCGACCCAGACGCCCTCGACCTCCAATAGCGTGGGTGGTTGGGCTCCCTCACCGTCGGCCACCGAGCGCCCCCCTGAGTTGCTTGAGGTTGGCGCGCATCACCTTTTCGTAAACATCAGCCGAAGGGCGGCTCATCTCCATCGGGTCGAGTTCAACCAGAGCGAGGTTCATTTCCTTGGCAATCGTCTTCATCACGCGGGGCGAATGGGCCGAATCGACAAAGAGGACGCGCACGTTCTCATCTTTAATCGTCTTGCGCAGGCGGCGAAGTTCACGCGGGCTCGGTTCATGCCCGTGAGCATCCCCGAAGACGCCGACCACTTCAAAGCCATAGCGCTTGGCAAAATAATGGAAGGCGGCATGGCCGGTCATGAGGCGTTTATCTGGGAAGGTGGAGGTCACGGAGGCAATCTCCGAATTGAGCTTTTTAAGACGCCCGATGTAAGCAGCGGCGTTGCGCTTGTAAATCTCTTTGTTGGCCGGATCGACCTTGGCCAATCCATCGCGGATGTTCTCCACCTGCTTGATGGCCAGCACCGGGTCGAGCCAAACGTGCGGGTTGCCGTCGTCGGTACGGATGCCACGGCTCGCCGTTACACGGACGGCGCGGCTCCCTTTCAGGGCGTTGGTCAACCAATCCTCCATCCGCAAGCCGTTCTCAACAATGACATCGGCCTTGGCGATCTTGCGCAAGTCACGCGGAGAGAGGGCGAAGTGATGCGGCTCCGCCCCGGGGGGGAGCAGCTGCTCCACATGGGCCGCGTCACCGGCGACATTCGCCGTCAACGAATAGATCGGAGGGAAGGTGGCGAGGATTTCGAGCTTCTTCTCCTTAGGCGCAGCATGGAGCACCATCGGCAGGAGAAGGGCGAGAACAGCAAAGAGGCGAGTCAGTTTCATAAGATGGAAAGTGAGAATGAAAAATAGGCCAATAAATGCAAGAATATTGCATCATGACCCCAGCTTTCAACTCTCAATCGGCTGAACGACGATCCGCGCTCCTTCCACGGCAATCACCCGGATTGGCGTCCCTGCTTCGACAAAGATCCCGGTCGAAATGACATCACGAGGAACGCCCTCAAACTCTGCGCGACCGCTCGGGCGAAGGATCGAGAGGGCCACCCCCTCAGCCCCCGGCGCGAGACCGCTAAATTCATTGTGTTTCGGGACAAAGGCCGGCCCCCCTTGAATCTGCGCCCCGAGGACGATGCTCTTATAAAGGCGCGTGCGCGGGAGGTATCGCGCCAAAAGGGCCGCCGCCGCCATAGCGATTAAAATGGCGAGGCCGAAGTTGATCAAGGGTGTCGTCATAGCATCTGCCGTTGGCCACCATCCGCCGCCACCGGGAATAAAATCGACCATCGCCCAGAGGAGCGAGCCGAGCATGAGCAACACCCCTACCCCGGCGAGAATCAAAATCCCCGGGAAGAAAAGAAGCTCCGTCAGTACCAGAATCAACCCGAGGATAAAGAGCGCCGCCGCCTCCAACCCGGAAAGCCCGGCGAGGTAATGCCCGGTAAAGAAAATGGTCAGACTGATCGCCGCCGCGATCCCCGGAAGGCCAAACCCGGGCGTCTTGACCTCCAGCCAGATTCCAAGGAGGCCGACGGTCAGAAAGATCGGCGCCAGTTCCGTGATCCAGAAAGCGACATGCTCCGCAGCCGAAGGCTCGACGCGGCGGATCGGGCCGCTTAACCCCTCCTGAGCCAGCACCTCTTCGATCGTCTTGGCGATTCCGGCGGCGAGCACCGGTTTGCCCTCAATCTTACGGGCGGCCTCCTGTGCGCTTAACGTGAGCACCTTTCCCTTGCGATGGACGGTCTCGGTCCCGATTACCACCTCCTTTTCGTTATTGATAAAGGCCTCGGCAATGTCGGGGTTGTGTCCATTGGCTTCCGCCGTACTGCGAAAGAAAGCGCCTGTAAAGGAGACGTTTTTCTCCTTCATCGTCTCCGGCAAATCGCCCCCGGAAGTCACCGGTGCCGCCGCGCCAATGGCGGCGATCGGTGACATATAAATCGCCTTGGTCGAAACCGCGATCAACGCCCCGGCGGAACCGGCATTCGGGTTGATGTAAGTGATCGTCCGCGTCTTAACCCGATCGAGCGCCTTTTGCATCGAAAGCGTCGTTGCCTGACTACCGCCAAAGGTGTCCATGTCAATGACGACCGCTTTCGTCGACGAGTGATCCGCCTCCCTCAACGCACGACGCAGGAAGAAGTACTGAGCATCGGTGATCTGCCCCTTGATCGGGATGACGACGACTTCGGCAAGCCCCGTGCCTGCCAACCAGCCCAACCAGATCAATAACCAGATGCCAGCGCGAAGGAGAGCTTTCATAAGCGGCGCTACTTTCCGCTCTCTGCCCCACTCAAGACAAGCGCAAAGCGCACTTACTGCTCGCCAGAGCGTCGATTGCGGGCCTCCTCGGCGAGCCGCTCATACTCCGCACGGATGGCGTCGAGTTCCTCCTCCTCCATATCTTCGGAGTCGAGAATATCTTCCCGCGCCCCCTTGGTGACGCGTAGCAACTCGTCGAGCTTGAGGTGGAGCGCTTCCGTATCCCGGTTTTGCGTATTCTGAATCAGGAAGACCATCAGGAAAGTGATGATGCTGGTCACAATCCCGAGAATCTCCTGCCAGACCGTGTGATAGGAAAAAATCGGCCCCGTTACGATCCAGCAGATCAGAAATCCGGCAGCGAAGCCAAAAGCGATCGGCTGGCCGGAGTGACGCGCCACGTATTGGGCAAGACGGGTAAAATGGGTATTTTTCTTCCTGGTCACGGCATGGTAGGGGGCAAAAGGGGTAAACAAGGAAAGAGACCCTTTAGCATCCCGCTTTTTCAAGCCGGGCCAAGGATCTCCTTCATCTATAGTATCGCCGCCGGAGTCGCCGCCGGATGTATGGACAGGAAAATCAGATCCAGTCTCACTCCGGGAAGTCGACCGCCTTCGGCCGCATCACTTTATACAAGACTGCAATCAGGAAGACCAGCCCAATAGCGATCAAAGGCGCACGCCAACCGCTCCCTCCGCTCAGGCGTGCCACAATCAACCCAAGGCAGACCAAGGCCCCAAGCCCCGGGATGAACGCCGGGATCTCCATCCGCCCCTTCGCCTCCCCTTGACGCCGTTGGAGGAGGAGCAGGGAGATATTGATCAGGCAAAAACAGCCAAGCAGCAGGAGGCTCGTCGCAGAGGCCAACTCGGGGATGTTTCCAATCGAAGCCAGCACCAGCACGATCGCCCCAAGCGCTAGGACACTCCAATAAGGAGTACGAAACCGGGGGTGCACCTTTGCCAGCGGCGCGGGAACAAGCCCCTGCCGAGCCATTCCGTAAAGCAAGCGCGAACCCATGATGTAATTGAGCAGCGCCGTATTGCCGACCGCAAAGAGCGTGATCACCGTATAGACCCACCCGGGGACCCACGGCGCAGCGACCCCCGTGATCTGCGTAAGGGGTGCCCCCTTGGAGGTATCGGCCAGTTCCCGATAATCGACCACGGAGACCGCCGTAATGCTCACCAGAATGTAGAGCACCGTAGCGATCAGAACGGCGATGATAATCCCCCACGGCATGTTGCGCTCCGGCTCCTTCACCTCCTCAGCCACGTTGAGCATATCCTCAAAGCCGACAAAGGCATAAAACGTCAAAACCGCGCCGGAGAGGAGCATCGTCGCCGTTAGAGAACTCCCGTCAGGTACCGAGAGATAATCGACGCGTCCCCAGAACTTCGCTCCGACAACGATCACAAAGACCAACCCCGCGACCTCGATCACCGTGCAGACGAGATTGGTCACCATGCTCTCGCGAATACCGATCAGGTTGACCGTCCCGAGAAACAGGAGAAAGCAGATGATGATCAGCCCGATCTGCTCCGTCCCGAAGACCACCCCGAGGTTCGTGGAAAAGACGTTGGCGGCGGCTGCCATGGAGGTCAACCCGGAGGCGACCACCGCCAGACCGACCACATAGGAGAGAAACGGCTTATTGAAAGCCCGGTGCGTCACGTAAGACGCGCCCCCGGCCTTGGGATAGCGCGAACCAAGGGAGGCATAAGAGAGCCCGGTCAGCATCGCCGCCACCATGGAAGTGACAAACGCCATCCAAACGGCATTTCCCATCACCCCCGCTGCTACGCCGATCGTGCCATAAATCCCGGCCCCGACCATGTCGCCGACGCCGTAAACAATCAGGGAGAAAAGGCCCATCCGCCGGGCCAAAGTCACTTCTTCTTGGGGTGGAGGGGTCATACCACCCCGATTGTGAAGTTCAATCCCCGGGATTGCAACCCTTCACCTGAAAAAGCCGGAGTCGGAGCGTCCGACCTAACCCTCTCTAAGCGCCCTCTGCCGAAAGTTGGCAGGTGACCACGCGGTACGAGGGCGTGCGGGAGAGCGGGTCGATTTCCGGGATAAACTCAACCGGAATCGTACCCTCATACCCTCAAACCGTGCGACTACTCCCGAAAGGGGAGTTTCGCAAAGATGAAAAGAACGGGCGTTAGCCCGAACAAACGTCAGCCCAAACGGTAGACGATGCGCGCTTTGTCGAGATCGTACGGTGACATCTCAAGCTTCACGCGGTCGCCACAGGTCAACCGGATAAAGCGTTTGCGCATTTTGCCTGAAATATGGGCAAGAACGAGGTGTTTATTGGCCAGTTCGACACGGAACATCGTTCCGGCAAGGACGGCCACAATTTTTCCTTCAAGTTGAATCGCGTTTTCTACAGCCATAATGGATGGAGACTGTTCGGGCGTTCCGCTGCCCCGGCAGTACAGCCTGAATCGCACCAACACGCCAACTGGGCCTTCTTCGGGAAGGGGGCGGGCGAGAGCGGGATGCGAGTCACGGAGTGGTTAGGGTGTGTTTGGTTTTTGTTGATAGACACCAAGGGCGGTGCCCTTTTGCAGATCAAAAGGACGCCGCCCAAGGGGTTGGAAATAAGATTCTAACTGGTTTTAGCGCCGACGTCCATAGGAGGAACGCCCGCCGCCGCCACCGCCACCGCCGCCACCCCCGAAGGAGCGACCGCCGCCGCCACCACCGCCGTAAGGACGCTCTTCACGAGGACGAGCTTCATTGACGGTCAGGTTACGGCCCTGAAATTCCTTGCCTTCGAGAGCGTTGATCGCGGCTTCGCCTTCGCTGGCGCTGCCCATCGTGACGAACGCGAACCCGCGGGAGCGGGCCGTGGCGCGGTCGGTGACAAGACCGACGTCGGTCACATTGCCATACTGCTCGAAGAGATCCTGAAGATCGTTTTCAGTCGTATTGAAGGAAAGATTCCCTACGTAAAGTTTCATAAGATAAGGTGGATGATGATTTTGAAAGTCAGCAATCTAAGCCGTCCCCGACTGTCGGGTTTCAAATCACCCATGAGAGAACCTCATCTGACGATCTTCCGCGCTACGATAACAACGATACAATAAACTATCCGGCCCCCATGGTAACCGTGTTCGGGTCAAGTGCAACTTAAATTATCGCTTTTATTTCCTTACGCGTACGCCCTCCCGCTCAACTCAGGGATGAATCCCGAGAAGCTCGTTCTCCTGCGGAAGCGTCGTCGCTCCACCAGCGAAGCTCATCGGGAGATAAAGCCCGGTCTGCGTCGGGTCGCTCCCGGCACGTTTGGCGTCGACCATCCGGCAAATCATCTCCGCCAACTGGCGGCCAATCTCCTCCAACGGCTGACAGGCAACCGTTAACCCGGAGCGATCGCCGTGGAGCGCGCTCGTGCCGGAACCACCGATGAGGCTCACAGCTTCCGGGACGAGAATACCGTGTTCCCGGCAGTAGCGAAGAAGGCCCGCGGCGAGTTCATCCCCCGCCGTGACCACCGCATCGGGCCACTCGGCTTGCGCAGCGAAGATCGCCTCAGCAGCACGGTAACCATCCTCTTCATGATGACTCCCGGCGTTGAAAAGGCGATAGCTGACTGCGCTGCTTCGCTCCATTTCAATCGCTGCCGTCAGACCCGCGTGGCGCAAACTGTTAGAGACCCCGAAAATTTCGCCAAACTGCGTGAGATGGACGATGCGCCTGCGCCCGGCGGCTACGAGCGCCCGCCCAATTCTGATCCAGGCTTCCATAAAATTGGCCGAGACAAAGGAAGCGGTCGCCCAAGGCATCGGGGGGTTAAGGTGAACCATCGGAACCTCTTCCAGAAAAGCAGCATCAAGCTCATCGATCAGCCCTTCGATCGGGCGGAGGATGATGCCATCAACGCGCCGCCGATAGCCCTCCAGACTGGCGCGAGCCTCCTTGGCATTTTGCTCAAAGAGACGAATGGGGATGATGCTTACCTCCCGCTCCAACCCCGCGAGGTGATGGACCACAGCGTTGGAAATATGCAGATGCCAAAAATCGGCTAACCCACTTCCTGAAATTGAACCAAAAGTGACCCCCAACCGAATGACATCTGATTTAATTTTGGGTGCCTTGAGAAGAAAACTACCGTTACCGACCTCGGTGCTGATCACCCCTTCTCTGGTCAGGATCTTGATCACCGTCTGCACCGTCGAGACACTCACCCCCAACTCTGCCGCCAGCACCCGCCCGGAAGGAAGCCGCGCACCGGGGGGGAAGTCGCCCCGGCGGAACTGTTCCTCCAAATAAGCCAGAACCCGCTCCTTTGGCCGCAACTTGGCCCCCGGCACCAAGGGAGGCAAGGTGTCACTTAATCGTGTCATGGTGAAAGAATGGGATAGCAGCCGGTTAAAGTAAACCATCATCTGATCGGGCACCCGGTTTGAAGTGATTGTTTTTGGGAAAGGCACCGTTGCCGACGCTGTAACGGGGCTCGTTCCCAGCGAAAGACCCGTCAACCACCGCAGCAAACGCTCGTGATCAACCCCAGCCACTCACGCAAACTCACCTCTTTGAAGCCCAACACAAGCCTATCAGCCGAAAATAGCTTGCAGACCGATTTCAAATCACTTACACCAATAATGAGTTGAAACTGATCATATCTTGAGCCGATCGTGATCAAACCTGCCTGATCTCCCCGTCGACATAAGACCCCGCCTTCTCCACCACCCACTCCTCCTTACCCATGAAGCCCATGAAAAGACCCCTGTTAACTCTCTTGGCCGTTTCTTCGGTCCTCCTGAATGCCTCCCCTGCCTTCGCGCAGTACAACTGGAGCGGCCTTGGCGGCGACAACTCGTGGACGACGGGTGGGAACTGGGTCGGCGGCACCGCCCCCAACCAGGATTTCCAAGCGGTATTTACCGGGGCCACCCGGCTCACACCCGTCAACAACCTCCCTGCGGGCAGAAATGTTCGAATCTCCTTTGCTGCGGGTGCCACGGGCGCCTTCACGTTGAGCGGGAATGCCATCCTCGTCGGCGGCGCCATCACCAACGACTCGACGGCTGCCACGCAAACCATCGCACTCGACCTCGTTCTTGGCCAAACCCGCGTGATCCAATCTGCTGCAGGGGGTACCGTTCATATCAGCGGCGCGATCTCGGGTACGGGCCACAGTGTTGCCCTTGGCGGCTATAGTCAATACAGCGGTACAGTGATCCTCTCCGGCGCGAATACCTACAGCGGAAAAACGTCGATTCGCGGCGGAACTGTCAGCGTCTCAAGCTTCAATAGCGTCAGCAACGGATCGGCCAACAGCAGTCTGGGCGCTCCGATCACCGTCGACAACGCCACGATCAATCTCGGAGCCCAAGCGACATCCGCCCGGCTACAATACACAGGAGCGGGCGAGGTGACCGACAGGATCATTAACCTCAACGGCGGCGATACCAGCAACCCGATTCTCGATCAGTCAGGAACCGCCGGACTCCTGAAATTCACCAGCGATTTTACTGCAACGGCCGCCAGACACCAAACCCTGACCCTGCAAGGTTCCACCGCCGGAACCGGAGAGATCGCCGGAGCCATCGTCGACCCTTCCTCCACCTATCAAACCAGCCTGACCAAAGCCGGCACCGGGACGTGGACCCTCTCGGGTCAAAACACTTATACAGGCGTTACAACGGTCAGCGCGGGAACTCTCCTCCTCTCAAGCGGCGCGACCATCGATAGCGAAGTCATCAAAGTCGACGGCGGAAACCTGATCGTCAACGGGACGCTTCGCCATGGAGCGGTGACCGTCGCCAATGGCGCTACGCTTGGCGGAAGCGGCACCATCACGGGCGCCCTCCATGTCGCCAACGGCGGAAGACTAACCCCCGGCAATAGTCCCGGCGTCCTCCATACCGGCAACCTCTCTCTGGCTACCGGTTCGATCTTCTCCGCAGAAATCACCGGCCCCAACACCAACCCCGGGGTCGACTATGACCAACTCAACGTCACCGGCAGCGTTTCCCTCGATGGCGATCTGGCCCTGTCACTCAACAACGGTTTGGTCACCGTTGGCAGCCTTTATTTCCTGATTGTTAATGACGGAATGGATGCCATCTCCGGCGCATTTGCCAACATCAACGGAGGCTCCACCGACCCTGACACCGAATTTGAACTCGGTGGCCAACGCTGGAGGATTAGCTATCAGGCCAACTACAACAATGGGGTCAACGCTACCTTTACAGGAGGCAACGACGTGGCGCTACTCGCCATCCCTGAGCCGTCAGCTTGGATTTTGACTGCCCTTGCATTGATCGGGATGGGCGCCCTACGGCAACGCTCACGCGTAAAAATCTAGTCATACGCGACGACCAGCCACCATGATGGAGACCATGACACCCGCGCCCTCGCAGCAACGCGTTCCTTTGCATCAGGCAACGCACGCCGCACCTCCCGCTACCCTCCATCCGGCGCGGGACGCCGGGTTTACCCTGAGCGAATTATTGATTGTGCTGGTCGTCGTCGTGGTGGCAAGCGCCTTTCTACTCCCTGCCTTCCGGTACGCATTGACCAATGCCCAAGCGGCTAAATGCATCGGCAACTTGCGACAGGTAGGGACCGCCATCATTGCCTACGCAGGAGAGCACCATGGCTACGCTCCGCCGATCACGACTCCCGATGAACGACCATGGTTTCAACAACTGGCAGAAAAGAGATACCTCCCATCAACAGGCCCCAATGAGAGTTCAACCTTTCAGTGTCCCGATTCCGTCAGTTCGCCCACCATCGGAACGAAGAGTTACGGAATGGTCACCGACGGCGACGCGTTACATGGAGGCTGGAAGATTCTCTTTGTTGAAAAGGTCTCCTGGTATCGCACCCATCCGACTGCCTATCAGGGGAGCATGGTAAGAAATAACCTCTACACGCCGTCCCGATTCATCCTCGTCGGCGATTCCGCCATTCTGGGAGTCGAAAAAAACCTTCAGTGGTATTATGTGACACCAGCAACCAATCACTATAGCGCCAGCACCAGACTGATGCATACCCGGCACGGCAATAAGGCTAACGTCATCTTCGCCGACGGGCATGGAGCCACCGTCACCGGCGAAGAACTGGAAGCTAACGGCATCAGAAGCTACAAAACCAGCTCAGGCAAAGCCCAGAACGGAATCTCTTACTAACGTCGCTAAAGCCTGACGCACCCCCGCGCCCGCAACGAAAACAAAATGCAAAGCACCAATTTTAAATCCCACGCACTAGCTATCCTTCTCCTGATGATGCTCACCCTCCATCATGGATGGGGCAGCGAGCGGATCAAAGTCGCCATCTATAAAGAGGATGAAGACGGCATGAGCACTTATGGGGAAAAAGGGATGTTCGACGCCTTGAAGGAAACCGATGATATGGAACCATCGTTCCTATCGGAAATGAGCGCCGCATCGCTGGAAGGGTTTGACGTCCTGATCATCACGAAAAAGAAGTGGACCGATCACCGTTATCACCCCGAAACATGGAAGGAGGAGGTGCGGGAATGGGCAGCAAACGGAGGGGGGGTGATGGCAATGCACGAGACGGCTGGGTGCGCGAATGCTAACTCCGGTCGACATTATCAGTGGAATCTCTTTCCTGAAATCGGCAAGGGTCTCCGTCTGGTCAGAGAAAGGGAGAACGTGATTGAGGTTGGCCATAGCATCACCACAAACGCCGCGCCGAATGTTAGCATCCCCAATCAGATCTTCCGCCAGACCTACCCTGATCACATGGTTTTCGCTCCAGAGAAAGGCGCCAGCCGGATTGTTTACGGCATTAAGGTTGATCAACCTAACCAACAGCTAGTCATGGATTATCCCGTCATCCTTGCTGGCTCTTTGGATCAAGGCCGGGTGATCCTCAATGGCCTACTCCTTGGCTTTGACGAAGAGACCGGGATGGAGGTCACCCCGCAAGGGCCAGAACGGCATCTTTTGCTCGATGGAATCCGCTGGCTTGCCAAGCGACTGCCAGACAAGGAAGCCAGCACCACCCATGCCTATATCGGAGCGATTGTTGGCCCCGCAGAAGGTGTCTGGAGGCAGGGGCCAGACGGACTGATTTTAGGCGAAAAGCTTGCCGACTCTATCAGCGAAGAACTCGATCACGACTCCCTGAAGGAGATTCTCGGGAAAGTGAACCCTCCTGCATTGGCAAAGGATCTCCGATCCGTCGCCATTGGCATCTTGAAACACCCAGCTAGCGAGCAATGGCGTCAGGCGCTGATCCGTGAAGGGTGCGAGAATGTCAAAGAGGTAGTTGAAGCTGACTTTGAAGAAGGATTGCCGGGAATCTCCATCCTGATGATCGGAGAGACGCCGGTGGCCGGAAAGCACCTTCCCATCCTCAAAGAGTTCATGGCTAAAGGCGGTAAACTTCTCGCAACTCAAGGAGCCGGTTTTGATCCCCGGACGCGAAAGTATCAGCTAACCCCTCTACTCCTTGCGGGAAAGCATATCAACACCATCGGTGTTGAATATCTCCAAATGTTCATGCCGGAGGAATATCGACGCGAAGAGATCGACCCGCGCCGCTCGGAATGGATCGTTAACCGGCTAAAGACGGCTTATAAGAATGGCGCAGACGGGATGTTCTATTTTACCAATAGCCAACTCTTCAAGCCCGAGAGCGCTCGCCTTGATGAAGCCCAACCCAACGGCGCGATTCAGAACTGGAACAACCTTGAGGGTTATGAAAAGGAGGTTACAGAGACGATCACCCAAGCACCACTCTGGAAGAAGGGACACGGCTTGATGCTCAACGCTCTCCCGGATTTTCCACAAATCGGGATTCTCGTGCTGCGACATACTCAGGTCAGGGATATGAATCCCCGGGAGATCGCGGAAGCGTGTTACCGAAGCGGCATCAATATCCTCACGGTACAAATGGCATTTCTCGATCGCGTTTTCGATCCTGAGGAGAAAAAGGGCGACGTTCAGAAGTTAAGGGAAGCTTTCTTTGAAAGCATTGGACCAGAACTCGAAAAGAAGGGAATCGCCTTCTGGGTCAACATCTTCCCTTCGCGTAGCATTAGTCATCAATATAGTGAACGCCACCCCGAAGAGACGAAAATTGACTCGCAAGGGAAGCATCTCGCGGAGCTATGCCCCGTGAAAAACGGCAAGGGGTTCCAATCCACCCTCGCTTTTCTGGAGCGCATCTTTACCAAAAACCGTAACCTCAGCGGCATCAGTCTGGATGAACCGATGCTGAAAACCAACGAATGCTTTTGCGATTCATGTAAAGCACTATTCACCCAGCGATTTCCTAAGGGTGAGATGAACATTCACTCCGAAGACTTCAGGAAATTCAGAGAATCAATCTGGAGTGAATACTATCTTGAGCCGTTCGCGGAACTATTGCGCCGCCATCGACCAGCGAATGGCGTACTAGCCTTGGCTGCACCCGGCATCCAGAAAAACTGGAGCATGAATGCGGAAGGGATCTCCAATTCAGGCGTCCAGCTCTTTGCTAACGAGAATGCCCAAACGCGAGCCGATCTCAAGTTTCACGATTATTGGGCATCCTACAGCCTCAGCCTCTTCCCCTTTAGTGGTCTGACGCTCCTTAAAGACCATCCCGTTCTTCAAGGTATCGAAACAATGCCTATCCAAGGGGATGCCGTGAAAGTGGACACCTTCAAGGGTGCACAAACCTTAGCTTACGTGACCGATGGCAGCCAATCGTTTCCGGGGATTGTCGCGACTCATGATACCGGTGCGATCTACTTCTCCTTCGACCCTTTCTCTACCCCAAAGCTCATCACGAATACGGTATACTGGCTCATGAAAAATGACCGGCATCACGTACCGGCAGGTATGGTGGCGATCCCCGCCGGTAGTTTCAAGAGCAAACGCCCGCATGATGATGCGCTCTCCCCGCGCTTCCCGGAAGATATGAGACTTACGGAGGAATTCGTTGAGGAGTTTTACCTCGACACCACAGAAGTCACCAACCAGGAGTACGAGAAGTACGATCCAAATCATCGGCGAAGCGCGCTCTCCAAAGCTGATGATATGCCTGTCGTTAACGTCTCGATGAACGACGCCAAGAGATACTGCAACTGGCGAAGCCAAAAGGAAGGGCTATCCCCGGTCTATATCGAGACTAAGAATGGGTTCAAAACGGACCTATCACAAAACGGCTATCGTTTGCCAACGGTGACGGAGTGGCAGAAGGCTGCTACAGGATTTGAACTCAACAGGTATAGCTGGGGCTCGACCTTCTGGCGAGCGTCGGGGCGTGTCGGAGTTCCTTTCCAAGAGGGGGCCGTCCCCGTAGCCTCTTACCGAGCTAATGACTACGGGCTTTATGATATGACCGGAAACGTCTGGGAGTGGTGCGAGGGGTATGAGAACTTCCCCAAACGGCAAGGCCGGATCTGCGGCGGGTCATGGAACAACGAGGCTTTTGAGTGTGATATCTGGTTCTACAACTTCTTGTATGAAAACCATACCCGAAGCACGATCGGCTTCCGCTGTGCTCGAAATAAGGCAAACTAGCGATCTTTGACACATCGGAACCCAAGGTGATTGAGCCCCGTCATGAGTTCTCCCTTTCCTCGCCCTCCCGGCATATACCGGGTGCAATACTGATCGGTACAAAGAAAGCTCCCGCCTTTTTGCACCCGTTTTTTGACCGTTGGCTCATGGGGATCAAAAGAAGACTTAGGGCCTTTAGGATTCGTGCGAAGGGCCTCCGGCTTCGCGGAGATCCCCCATGAGGGGCGATACCAGTCACTGCACCATTCCCACACATTTCCCGCCATATCATAAAGCCCGTAGCCATTGGGGGGAAATGTAGCTACGGGAGCCGTCGCATCGAAACCATCACGCTTGGTGTTCCTGTCAGGGAAACGGCCCTGAAAAGTATTAGCTAAATACTTGCCCTCGGGCATGAATTCATCGCCCCAGACATAGGCTTTGGAATCAAGCCCTCCCCGGGCGGCGTACTCCCACTCCGCCTCTGTCGGCAGCCGTTTACCTGCCCATCGGGCATAGGCTTCAGCATCCTCGTAAGCGATATGAACCACGGGATGATTCATCCGCTCCTTGATGGAACTCGACGGGCCGAAAGGGTGCCGCCAGTTCGCGCCGGGGACAAAAGCCCACCATTGGAGGTAGTTATGAAGCGAAACCTGCCCAGCGGGACGCGAAAAAACCAGACTTCCGGCAACCAACTCCTCCGGCGGAACCCCGGGAAACTCATCCGTTCCCGGTTTGCGCTCGGCGACGGTTACGTACGAAGTGGCTTCCACAAAACGCGCAAACTGCGCATTGGTCACCTCGGTTCGATCCATCCAGAAACCATCCACTCTGACACGATGCAGCGGTTGACTATCAGGAAACTGAGGACTGCCCATCGTAAACTCTCCGGCAGCAATCCAAACCATCCCGACAGGAGCCTCCCCGGCCTTTGTCGGCGGAGCCAAGGCAAGAATCAATACCAAGCTTGCAAGAAAACGCGGGAGTTCCCTCGCGCTTGTCTTAGCAAGACACCATCGGTCACGCAGTAGAGAAAGCCCAAAGCTCATCATTACCCTCCAATCACGCCGAGAGATCGCCAGCAACGCAACGAGAACCGGCTCCCCGGAGTCTGCATCAGCAGTATCCGAAGGGAGCCGGGAATGATTGTGTATCGCATCGTCTGGCACGACACCTTGCCGATCTGCGTTCGCTAGTTGCCGGTTGGCATCGGGATCGTCACCCCTTCCTTCTCCAACGCTTCCCGAACATACTTGAAGCGTTGGTAGGCAGAAAGGGTGATCGGGCCGGAATAGGCACCGCTTTGTAGCTTACGCGGCGGATGGCTCACGTAGGTCTTCATGAGGTTTTCAATATACTCATTGAAGCTCACCATGATCCACGTGTGTTCCGTCCAGTTCGTCATGAAGACGTCGTAACGCTCCTGCGGATCTTGCAGGAGGTCGAAGACCTGCGGCACCGTGGCCACATACTTCTCCGGACCTTTCCAGCCGACGTTGGTATCAACGGCCAAGCCGCCGGTCGCCTGCCCGTTATCACCGCGAAGGTTAAAGGTTGCCTTGTAGTTGCCGACACGGATGGCGCCGGGAGTAAGTTCGTTCTCGGTAAAGTAGAACCATTCCGTGCGCTTGGACTTACCCGTCCCGAGAAGGATCGGGCTCATGTCATAGCTATCGAAGATGATCGGCTCGCCGTCCCGGTCTTTCTCCGGCAACTTCTGCCCGGCGAGGGAGGCAAAGGTAGCCATGAAATCAAGACTACCAACAATATCGTGATTGCGCTGCCCTCCCTTGATCTTGGCTGGCCAATAGGCAATGGCGGGAACGCGACTTCCCCCTTCGCGGACCGTCCCTTTCGTGCCGCGGAATGGAGTGTACCCGGCATCCGGGTAGACATCCTGCCACGCGCCGTTATCCGTCGTCACAATGATGAGCGTGTTCTGCTCTAACCCGAGTTCCTTGAGCTTGGCGACAAGATTACCGATCCGGGTGTCAAACTCGACCATCGAGTCAGCAAACTTTGTCTTGGAAATCGAACGATGCTTAAACTCAGGCGCCGGGAGATTCGGCTGATGAACCTTCATAAAGTTCACGTTGATAAAGAACGGCTTATCGGGAGTCTTCGCGGCATCTTCAAGAAAGTCCACACCCGCTTTCTCCACATGGGCATCAATAAAAGGAATGCCGACGATTCCCTTTTCGGGAGTATCGACGTAACTGCCATTGACCTTCCACTCTTCCTTGGCCTCTTCACCCGCCTTGCCGGAAAGAGCCCCTTTGGTCACTTTGCCAAACATCTCCCGTAGTTCGGCTGGCATATCCGGAAACCACTCCGGATCGCCATAAGTATAGGCATTGAGGTGATAGAGAAGGCAATACTTCATCACATCATAGCCATGCGCATTTGGCAAAGCATAGTCGGCCTCTCCAAGATGCCATTTCCCCGTAAAATAAGTCCGATATCCGGCCTGCTTGAGCATCGAAGCGAGCGTCCATTCTCCCTTGGGAAGACCACCCCCCTCCCCCTGAAACGCAACCGTCGTCATCCCGCTGCGGTTAGGGATGCGTCCGGTCTGAATAGCAGCACGGCCCGGGGTACAACTCGGCTGCCCGTAGAAGGAGAAAAAGGTGATACCGCCATTAGCCAGAGCATCCAAGTGGGGAGTCGGCATCCCTCGCCCCTCACCGCCTCCATAAGCACCGAGATCACCATACCCGACATCATCCCCCACAATGAGAAGGATATTCGGGGGTTTCTGATCTGCCTCACTGGAATGGACCATCAGGGAGGCACTTAAAAAGACGCTTGCTGCGAGAAGAAGATGATATTTCATAACGAACACTGGGGTTTGAATAAGAAACCACCCGAGTCGGCTCAGGTGCGTGATGATGCCGCAAGGAACAGCATCGATTCTTCGCTATTTATAGCATCATGGCAAGCTGTAACTTTGATCGTGTTTTCTCTGAAAGCTCTTTCGCAATTTCCCTTATACCAGCAAATCCTTGTAGCCCAAAGCGAACCTATTGGCCATCAATTCAAAGATTTGAGACGCAGGAGACGCAACGCATTGGCAATCACCAACAATGTCGCCCCGGTATCAGCAAGAATCGCCAGCCAGAGACTGGTATAACCCAACACCGCAAGAATCAGAAAGAGCACCTTGATCGCTATAGCAAATGCTATATTAAACTGAATGACCCTCACCGTCCGCCGCCCGACAGCGATCGCATCGGCAAGTCGGCGCAAATCATCATTCATCAAAGCCATATCTGCGGTTTCAATCGCCGTATCACTACCCACCGCCCCCATGGCGATCCCGACACTCGCTACTGCCAACGCCGGAGCATCATTGACCCCATCGCCGATCATCCCGACATATTCATAGCGCTTCACCAGTTCACGAACCTGATTAACCTTCTCCTCAGGCAACAGATCGCCGCGCGCTTCATCAATCCCGGCTTGTGCAGCAATGACATCGACCGTGCGCTGGTTATCACCACTCAGCATCACCACCTTCTCCACCCCAACAGCGTGGAGGAGCGCCAAGGCCTCGGGAGCTTCGGCGCGTAAGGTATCACCAAAAACAATGATCCCCAGCAGCTTCCCTTCACAAGTTTCATGGGGTGCATGACCGAGGATCGCTAATGAACGCCCCTGACTTTCGACTTGAGCAAGACGCGCCTCAAGCTCCGGGGTACAAAGCCCGAGATCGTGAGTCCAGCGATGATTGCCGATAAAATAGAGATGTTCCCCAATCCATGCCTGCACGCCACGTCCGCTCAAGGCACGATCGTCCCGCGTCGCCGCGATCGCTAACCCTCTGCTCCGGGCTTCTGCCACGACCGCCTCTGCCAACGGATGCGTCGAATGGGCATCCAGCGCCGCCGCCGTGGCCAGAACCGCTTCCACCTTCTCCTCTCCCCATGGGATCACTTCGACGACCACCGGCTCCCCCCGGGTGATCGTCCCCGTTTTATCGACCGCGAGCGCCCGGAGTTTACCGACCGCTTCAAGATAAGCCCCCCCCTTGACCAAAACCCCGCGCCGCGCCAGAAGCGTCAAGCCGGAGACGATGGAAACCGGCGTCGCAATCACCAGAGCGCACGGGCAGGCGATCACCAGCAAAACCAACGCCCGATATCCCCAGACCCCCCACTCTCCCCCGGCCAAAAGCGGCGGCACCAGCCAGATCAACAAAGCGAACACAAAAACCGCAGGCGTATAATACCCTGCAAAACGATCGACGAACCGTTGTGCGGGCGCTTTCTGCTCCTCCGCTTCCTCCACCAGCCGGACCATCCGCGCTAGCATCGAATCCCCCGCTGCCTTACCAACCTCCACCTCCAGCGACCCTTCGCCATTGATCGACCCGGCGAAAACCGCATCCCCCACGCCCTTCTCCACCGGCAGCGATTCACCCGTAATCGGCGCCTGATTGACCGAGGAGGCTCCTTTAAGAACATTGCCATCCAGCGGCACTCTCGCCCCATTTCGAATCACGATCCGCTGGCCCGGCGTCACCTCTTCGACGGAAACCTCCCGCGTTCCCCCTCCCTCATCGACCAGCCATGCTGTCTCCGGGGTTAATTCTAGAAGCGTGCTGATCGCCCTTCGAGCCCGCCCGACGCTCCACGATTCGAGCATCTCCGCCACGGCGAATAGAAAGACAACGGCGGCCCCCTCCCGCCCCTCACCGATGAGCCATGCCCCGAGCACCGCCACGGTCATCAGAAGGTTCATATCCATGCGCAAACGACGCAGGGAAACCAACGCATGAGGCACAATCAAAACCGCCCCGGCCACCGTCGCCAAGGCAAAGAGAGCCGTCGGGAGCCACTCCGGCCCACCGCCCCACCATCCCGCAAGAAATCCCGCCCCGAGACTCACCCCCGACAGCGCGACCAGAAAAAACTGTTTTGAGCTGACCCCTGCCCCGTGATCATGACCATCAGCCGAGCGCTGCGGTGGGCCGCCGCAACAACTCCCGCAAGGTGAAGAGGAAGGTTCGCTCATATCAGACAATCGGAAGCTCAACCCGAGCGCGGTTGTCCCCGTACGGGTTGAAAACGCTTTAAGCGTAGCGCATTTCCGACCACAAAGATACTCGAAAGCGCCATAGAGGCCGCTGCGAAGATGGGCGAAAGGAGCATCCCGTTCCACGGATAAAGAATCCCGGCAGCCACCGGAATCAACGCCGCGTTATAAGCAAAGGCCCAAAAGAGATTCTGACGGATATTACTCATCGTCGCTTTGGAAAGGGCGATCGCCTCCGGGACACCCCGAAGAGTGCCATTCATCAACACCACGTCAGCCGACTCGATCGCCAAATCGCTCCCGGTGCCGATCGCCAGCCCGACATCGGCCTGCGCCAACGCGGGAGCATCATTGATTCCATCGCCGACAAAGGCCACACGCCCCTCTGCCTGCGCCTGCAAACGCTCCACCGCCTCCACCTTCCCTTGCGGGAGCACCTCAGCGATTACCTGATCAATCCCCAACTGCTGCGCGATCGCCGCCGCCGTTGTGGCATGATCCCCCGTGATCATGACCACCTTCAGGCCCGCTTCGTGCAAGGCAGCAATCGCCTCCCGCGTCCCCGCCTTGATCGGGTCTGCCACGGCGACCAACGCCACGAGTTGCCCCTCCACGGCGACGTAAAGCGGTGACTTCCCTGCCTGAGCCAGCCGCCCCGCCGCCACACTCAAAGGCGAGCGATCCAGCCCCAGTTCCTCCATCCAACGCGCCGCCCCCACCTCGACCCGTCGCCCGCCGACCACCGCTCTCACCCCCCTGCCGGTGAGCGATTCAAAATGCTCCAATTCCGGGAGCGCCACCCCCTCCTCCTTCGCCGCCACGACCAGCGCCCGGGCAATCGGATGCTCCGAACGCGACTCCACCGCAGCGACCAGAGCCAGCACCTCCCCGCGCTCCCACCCATTGACGACTTCGAGGTCAGTCAACGCCGGATGCCCCTGCGTTAACGTCCCGGTTTTATCAAAAGCGACCACACGCACCTCCTGCAACCCCTGAAGCGCCTCCCCCTTGCGAAAGAGAATCCCCAGTTCCGCCCCTCGCCCAGTGCCGACCATCACGGAAGTCGGCGTCGCCAACCCCATCGCGCAGGGACAGGCGATAATCAACACCGCCACGGCATTAACGAGCGCATAGCTCAACGCCGGGCTCGGCCCCACCGCCAGCCAAATGGCAAACGTCAAAAGTGCCACCCCCATCACCACCGGCACAAACCAGAGCGTCACCCGGTCGACCACCGCCTGAATCGGCAATCGCGAGCCTTGCGCCCTCTCCACCAACGCCATCATTTGCGCGAGGACCGTCTGCGCCCCGACCGCCGTCGCGCGGAAGGTGAGCGACCCGTTCTGATTAACCGTCCCGCCGACTACGCGGCTCCCGACCTCTTTGAGAACCGGGATCGGCTCCCCGGTCATCATCGACTCATCGACATAGCTCTCCCCCTCCAACACCTCCCCGTCGACCGGAACGCGCTCCCCCGGGCGGACTTGCACCACCTCCCCGACAAGCAATTCCTCCAGCGGTACATCGACCACCTCGCCCTCCTGCACCCGGTGGACCACCTTTGGCTGCAACCCGGCGAGCTGCCGGATCGCCTCCGAAGCACGCCCCTTCGCCCGCGCTTCGAGATAACGCCCAAAGAGGACCAGTGCCACAATGACTGCCGCCGCCTCGTAATAAACATTCACCGTCCCCTCCGGCAGCCACCCCGGCAGGAACGTCGCCACCACGGAATAGAGATACGCCGCCGCCGTTCCGACCGCCACGAGCGAGTTCATATCCGGCGCCAACCGCAACAGCGCGGCCATCCCGGCACGGTAAAACCGCCTCCCGGGAAAGAGGAGCACCAGCGTCGTCAAAATAAACTGCGTGATCCAACTCCCTGTTTTCCCCAGCGTCGCCATCACCAGATGATGCACCGGCGGAAAAAGATGCGACCCCATTTCGATCAAAAAAACCGGAAGCACCAAAAGCAAAGCCACCCAGACATCACGCTTGAGCAGAGCCGCTTCCTCCTCCTTCTGCCGGGAAAGCTCCTCCGGGGGGACCTCCTGCACCAGCCGCGCCTGATAACCGAGCCGCCCGACCGCCGCCAACAGGGTCTCCACGCTGACCGCCTCACCGGCCTGCACCTCGGCCCGTTCCGTCAAAAGATTGACCGTGGCCATCTCTACCCCCGGCACTTCCCGCAAAGCCGCCTCCACCCGCCCAACACAACCGGCGCAACTCATCCCGGTAATGGAAAAACTAAGCGACGTCCCGCCAACAGCAGGCCCCTTCGCTTTCAAGTGATCGGATTCGGTGCGCATCATTCCTCCCTATCAACTACACTCCTCAAAAGCGTAGAGGTCAAGGGACGAGCGCGCCCGAGCGCCTCAAGCCTGATGGACGTGAAAGCGCGTCCCAACCGTCGGATCGCCCGCCAGAATCGCTTCGATCGCCCCCGGACGGCGACCACTGGCGATCACCGTCTCAATCCCGGCATCCACAGCCGTCTTGACCGCCTGTAACTTTGAAGCCATCCCGCCCATGCTATGCTTCCCCTTGGTCGGCTCAACGTATTCAAGCACCGCGCTAATATTGCGCACCTCGGGGACCAGCGTCGGGCCGTTCATCAACCCCTCAGCCGTCGTCAGGAGAATGAGCAGATCGGCCTTCACCATCGTCGCCACCTCAGCCGAGAGCCGATCGTTATCGCCAAAGCGAAGCTCCTCCACGGCGACCGAATCGTTCTCATTGATAATCGGCACGACTGTCCCCTCTGCCAGAAGCCACGCGATCGTGTTGCACGCATTGGCATGGCGCTGACGGCTATCGAGATCGCCATGGGTCAGGAGCAACTGGGCGACATGGAAACCGTGCGCTGCAAATTCCCGCCCATACATCTCCATCAAACGCCCCTGCCCGATCGCTGCACAAGCCTGCACCCCAGCGAGATCACCCGGGCGCTCGGTCAACCCGAGCGTCATCAACCCGGCCCCGACCGCGCCGCTGGAGACCAGGAGACATTCGTGCCCCTCGCGCATCAGCGCCGCCACCTCGGAGGAGAGCCGCCGGATCTGACCGTGGTCGATGTCGTTGGTCTCAGGTTGGGTGAGAATACCGGTGCCGAACTTCAGAACGATGCGCTTGGTGGATCGGGACATGGGAAACCTAGAGCGATACCGCGCCCGGCCCTCCCTTTACAAGCGAATCTTTCCCGCCTGACTCGGTCAAAAAAAATCCTCGCGCAGCGCCGCCGCCCGGATTAGAAGCCTGAATGCAAAAGAAACCATTTACCGAACTTGGCCTCTCGCCGGAACTTCTCAAGGCGATCGGCAGGGTCGGTTACGAGGAGGCTTCGCCGATCCAGTCGCAGGCGATTCCGCTCCTCCTTGAAGGGGTCGACGTCGTGGGCCAATCCCAGACCGGCTCCGGGAAGACTGCCGCTTTCGCCATCCCGGCGATCGAGCGGGTCGACCCCTCCCTTTCCGCGACCCAAGTCCTCATCCTCTGTCCCACGCGTGAACTCGCCGTCCAGGTGGCCGAAGAAGTCGCCAAGCTCGCCTTCTATAAGAGAGGGGTGCGCGAATTGCCAATTTACGGCGGTCAATCGTACGAGCGGCAGTTCCGCGGCCTCCAGCAAGGGGCGCATCTGGTCATCGGGACGCCGGGTCGCGTCATGGACCACCTCGAACGCGGCACCCTGCGCCTTGATCAGATCAAGACGATCATCCTCGATGAAGCCGATCGGATGCTCGACATGGGGTTCATCGACGACATCCGCGACATCCTGAGCCGGATGCCCGAAGAGCGCCAGACGGTCCTCTTCTCCGCCACCCTCCCCAAGCCGATTCAGGAGTTGATCCGCACCTTCACGCGCGAACCGGTCAGCGTTCGCATTGAGGCGCAAACGCTCACCGTCCCGGCGATCGACCAGAGCTACTACGAAGTCGAGCGCCGCTCGAAGGTCGAAGTCCTCTGCCGCCTCATCGACCTTGAGGATATCCGCTTTGGCATCATCTTCTGTGCGACGAAAATGATGGTCGATGAATTGACCGAACAGCTCATTGCGCGTGGCTACCTCGCCGACAAGCTCCATGGCGATATCTCGCAAGCGATGCGCGAGCGGGTCATGGCGAAGTTCCGTAAGCGAAACTTTGAATTCCTCGTAGCGACCGACGTCGCCGCACGCGGGGTCGATGTCGATGACATCGAAGTCGTCTTTAACTACGACCTGCCCCATGATGGCGAAGATTACGTCCATCGCATCGGGCGGACCGGACGCGCAGGCCGCGCCGGACGGGCGATCACGCTTGTCTCCGGGCGCGAGATCTGGAAGTTGCAGAACATCATGCGCTTTACCAAAGGGCGCATCCGTCGCGAGCGCGTCCCCTCGCTCGAAGAGGTCGAACAGAAGCGAACCAACCTCTTTTTTGAGACCTTGCGCGAGACCCTCGAAGAAGGGAGCTACAAGCGCCATGACGACCTGATCGACCGCCTCCTCGCCCAAGGCCATACGCCGACGGACATCGCCTCCGCGCTCATCCATCTTGCCAACGGCGAGAAAGGGCGCTCCTCCGCCCCGGAGAAACGCGAGAACGAGCGCGAACGCCCCTCCCGGCAGAATCAACCGGAAGAACTGGTCATCCCCCGCACCGAAAAGCGACGTTCAGCACCTGAGGAGATCCCGTTCGCCAAACACCGACGCGACCTCCCCAAGCCGTGGGAACGCGACAGCGCCGCCGCCCCGCGCTCGCCACGGGAAGAGAGAAAGCCCCGAGAAGAACGCGCCCCGCGTGACACCCGCGAGCCCTCCCCCTCCTCCCATGAAGCAGGGATGACGCGGCTGGTGATCAACGCCGGGCACGATCATGAAGTCAGCGTCGGTGACATCCTCGGGATCATCCTCGGCGCCTCCCGGGTGGAGAAAGATAACGTCGGCTCCATCCGGATGATGGCCAAGCACAGCTACGTTGATGTCGCGGCTCCGGTCGTCGCCCAAGTGCTCGAAAAGCTCAACGGCATCAAGTTCAAGGGGCGCAAGGTCCATATTAAAGACGCCAGCCGTTAACCGCGCTCTCAATGCTCCCGACGCTGCGCCATCTCTACGTCCACATCCCGTTCTGCCCTAAGGTCTGCCCCTACTGCGCTTTCTATAAGGAAGCGTCTGATCGGAACAAGACCCGGGCATTTCTGGACGCCGTGCTCGCCGAGTTGTCGCACTACCAGCAGCGCTTTACCCTCCAGCCGGAGACCATCTTCTTCGGCGGAGGGACGCCGAGCGCCCTCTCCCCCTCGCAGCTCGATTACCTGCTGGGGGGACTACACGAACGGCTCGACCTCTCCCGGCTGCGGGAATGGACGCTGGAGATGAACCCGGCGACCGTCTCACTGGAAAAGGCGAAGCTGCTGCGCGGTTTTGGCGTCAACCGGATCAGCATGGGGGTGCAATCGTGGGACCCGGCGCTGCTGGAAGTCCTCGGAAGAGTTCACACCGACGCACAGGCCGAGCGCTCCTACGCCATCCTGCGGGAAGCCGGGTTTGAAAACGTTAACCTCGACCTGATCTTTGCCGTCCCAACCCAGACGCGCGAGCAATGGGCAGCCTCCCTGCGCAAAACGATCGCGCTCGGCCCGGAGCATATCTCCGCCTACTGCCTGACGTATGAGGAGGATACCGCCTTCTACTCCCGCTTCCAGAAAGGGGAGTACACGCAAGACCCGGCATGGGATGCCGACCTTTTCGAAATGACGATCGCTCTGCTCGGCGAAGGGGGCTACGGGCAGTACGAGATCTCCAACTACGCCCGCCCGGGGCGCGAATGCCGCCACAACCTCGCCTACTGGACCGGGGCCGATTACCTCGGGCTGGGGCCAAGCGCCTACTCGACCTGTGGAGCAAACCGGTGGCAGAACCTCGCCGAGACCGCCGAATACTCCCGCCGAACACTGGCCGGGGAGGAGGCGATCGACTTCCGCGAAGAGATCGACGAAGCAACCCGCCGCAGCGAAGCGGTCGCTTTCGGCCTGCGCACCCGCTACGGCGTCACCGCTTCACTGGTCGCCCCGTGGCAAACCACCGTCGATGAATACCTTGAGGAAGGTTTTCTGGAACGCTTCCGGGACGAAACCAGCGAGCGCCTCCGCCTCACCGACCGGGGCCGAATGGTCGCCGATGCATTGGCGGAGGCGTTTGTGTAAACTCAAGCGGCGTAATGAAACGTCACCGGCTTCTCAATCTCCGGATGGAGACTCTGGTGAACCGGGCAGGTAAGCGCCGCGCGTTCGAGCACCTCGTTTTTTTCCACTCCAGCGGGGAACCAGATCTGCGTCGTCAGGCGGGAAATCCGGCGCGGTCCTTCCTTGGTCATCTCTTTGATGACCTCGATACGCGTCCCTTTAAGATTGATGGCGTGGCGGTCGGCGTAGATCCCCATCAGCGTCATCATGCACGCGCCGAGGCCGGTGGCGACCAGATCGGTCGGTGAAAAGGAGAGCCCGCGCCCGTGGTTATCGACCGGAGCGTCAGTTTCGAGGGTACGACCAGACGGGCCGTGCGTGGCGACGCAATTGAGTTCGCCGGAGTATTCAATGCCGATTTTTACCATATCGCCCTCTCATAACCCGGAGGGCGGGATCGGGACGAGGATTTTATTGCCGGGAAAGGCGGTAAAAAAGCCACGCACCCAGCGAGATGAAAATCACATTCGGCAACCAGATGAGATACTCGGGGTAAAAAGCCGGATTGTTGCGGACGGTATTGGCCAGAATGATGAAGAAGAAATAAATAAAGGCCACCATCAGCGAAAAGATGAACCCGATGGAGGTCTCCTTGCGATGAGCGGTGATCGCCAGCGGCACACCGACAAGCGCGAAGGCGATCGACGCGAGCGAGAAGGAAAAGCGCTTACTCGCCTCGGTCCGTGCGGCGGAAATCTGCTTGTCGTCCTTCACGGAGAGCAGCTCTTTTAAGGTCTGTTGCCCGAGGCTGCGCCGTTTTTCGTTCTTTTCGTAGAGTTCCTGCAAGGAGATCGGGATCGTCCCCTCCTGCATGGTGATCCCTTGCCGGATGCGGCTTAGGTCGCGCATCGCCCGTTCGTCACGCTGTTCGTAGCGGGCGTCGCTCAGACGCATCAGCACCTGCTGGTTCTCCAAATCGGTCGTTAACTCCCCACGGCGCGCGTGGATGACCGAGATCGGGACGTTGCGGTCATTGAGGTTGTAGACAAGGATGTTAAAAAGCGCGGTCCCTTCCTTGCGCTCGACGTAGATCTTTTTCCCCGGAAATTCGTCGATAATCTGATCGCTGCCGAACATGGCGATCGGATTACTCGTGGCAATTTCAAAGAGCGTCGCCTTCATTTTCTCCTGCGCACGCGGGGCGACGCTGACGTTGATCCAGAGGCAAACGATCGAAAAGGTCACTGCCAGAACCGCCACCGGGAGGCAGAGCCGCGTGATACTCACCCCGCTGGAACGGAGCGCGATCAGTTCGTTCTCTGCTGACATCTTTCCGAAAATCAACAAAACCGCCGTCAAAAACCCCCACGGGATCGTGAAAGTCAGCGAAAACGGCAGGATATAGCCGATAAAGCTGATGATGTATTCCACCGGCACATCATGATTGACCAGCAGATCGAGCAAACGCTGGAAGACATTGCCGAGCACCAGCACCAGGCTCAAAACCGCTACGGCGAAAAACGAGGTCAGGAACAACTCCTTCCCCACATAGCGGTCGATGATCTTCATGTTCGGAAATGCAAAAACGGGAGTTGGAGAGTCAACCGCTCCCGCACCCTCATGTCAAGTTCAACGCACCCCGCTCTTTGCCTTTGCTTCCGGGATGGAAGAGACCACTTTCAGGAGCGAGGCAAGATAAGGATCGCTCTTGGGAAGCTTCGCCGCACCAGCGATCCGCCCGGGCTGCTCCAGCCGCGAAAAGAGCGTGTAGGCGACCTTGCTGCGCGGCACTTCCTTGACCCCGTAGCCATCGGGCTGATTGCTCGACCAGAACCGGACGACCTCCACCCCATCGCGCACACCGTGGCCGAGGTAGACGACCGAATGCCCCCGCTCCCGCTTGCCGACCTCTTTGGTCCAAAAAATTTTCATGAAATCACCGGGACGCGCTTTGGCGTACTCCTCAAAATTCGGCCCAAGCTTGAGTTCATGAAAGAGCCGCGCTGTCCCCGGCCCGTTCGCATTCCAGCGGCCCCAGATGCCGACGCCATCGGGCTGCCCGGTGATCAAAAGCGCGGAGAGCACCTCCGGGGAGAGTTGAAGCTGCCCCTTGGCCTGTAACGTTTTGAGCACTTCAAGGAAAACGAGATAGGTCGCCCCGGAGCAGTAGCTCGGAGTCGCTCCGCGCGGAGTCACGCGCAGGGTCGAGCCACCATGATCAAGATTGACGGCTGTACGCAGTCGCAACGCCGCCTCGCGCGTCACCGCATAACCACCCCCTTGTGGCATCACCCCGATCGCCTCCAGAACAAGGGCATTATAATCGTGAGCGGCGGCATTCCGGGCGGAAGAAGGGAGGGAAGCCATGCCAAAGGTCAGAAACAGCAGGGAAAGAAATCGGTAAAACATGCGACGGGTGGCAGGCACGATCGCCTCTTTATCAACTTTTTCAAAGAAAATTGCACGCCCGCCCGGCACGATGCTACGCTGGGCGGTTCTTGAAAAAAGTAACGATCTACAGTGATGGCGGCTGCGAAGGGAACCCGGGACCGGGAGGGTGGGGCATCGTCCTGCTCTGGAACGGGTTGACCAAGGAGTTGAGCGGCGGCGAAGCAGCGACCACCAACAATCGCATGGAACTCCTCGCTGCGATCGAGGCGCTCAAGGCGCTCAAGGAACCGTGCGAAATCATCTTCCACACCGATTCGGAATACGTCCGCAAGGGGATCACCCAATGGATCGCCGGCTGGAAAGCCAAGGGGTGGGTGACGATGAAGCGCGAGCCGGTCAAAAACGCCGATCTCTGGCGCGAACTCGATCGCCAGCGACTCCGCCACAAGGTGGAATGGCGCTGGGTCAAAGGCCACGCCGGGAACATCGGCAACGAACGGTGCGACACCCTCGCGAGCGAAGCGATCGCCGCCATCCACAAACGCTACGGCAGAGAGGGCCTTAAAACCGCTCTCGAAGCCTTCAAACGCGCCTCGGCAATTCCGAGCCTTTTTTGAAGATAACGATCTCTTCTCTTACAAGGTCCGATCTGGAAATCGGCTTCCAGTGTTTCAAGGGCGCAGGGCTTTGGCCTTCCGTGCAGCAGGAGCTTTGCGACTGACAGCCGTTGGTTGACGCAAACGTGCCTGAGAAGCATAAGCCGTCAGGAGATTGCGCATCATGCGCTGATAGCTGGTATTAAGGCGCTTGGCTTCACCTTTGAAGAAATCGAGTGCCTCGACATCAACCGCCAGCGTGATTTTGGTGCTGGGCGACTCGCTCACCAATTCCTCCGGAGATGGAAGGCCGAAGATCGCCTCCTCTTCACGCGTGAGGGGCTGTGTCTTTGCGATAGAGTCAAAATCAATCGCCTCCCCAACGAAGTGAGGGCGACCTCTCTGGTAGCCGCCGTCGTCAAACTCAGGCTTTTTGGTGGTCTTCATAGATTTTCTTTCCTTTTCTCCAATAGGCTGCCCCGATGATTCTGATAGCCTTGCGAAGCGTGAAGCGAACGGTCATGACCTTCCCGCCCACCACTCCGAAGCAAAAGAAGCGAGGTTCCTCTTTCGAGTGGTGTTCATCGCGCATGATCACGCGGCTGTGATCGGCGAAAGCTTTGATCGCCTCGGAGAAATCAACACCATGCTTCTCCAGATTGACCGCTTCCTTCCCATCGTCCCACTCAAATTTCATCTACCGGAAAGATAGACCAATCCATACTTTCGTCAATACTCTTCTCCGTATGACCGTGTTTTCCGTAGGAGAGAAATCCCTCCATCCCTCCCGCAAAGTAGCTTCGCCACGGATAGGCAGACGGCTGATCAAGCAGACACCCCTTTTCAGCCATTGCCCTCCAGAGAAGATACACTTGACGCCTTCGAGTGATTCGGACAAAAAAACGAAGCGACCTTTCCGCCGGGCAGATGCGTATCCATCCGGTCGTTTTCCCACCTTGTTCCCATGAAACCGCACCCGACGCTCTCCCACCGTTACACCTCCACCGAGGAGCGCCCGGCTTATGTCAAAGATCTCTTCGACGAAGGGGCCGAGCATTACGACCCGGTCGTCGGCTGGGGATTCCTTGGCACCGGCAACCTCTACCGACGCGATGCCCTGCGCCGCAACGGGTTACGGCCCGGCATGGCCCACCTCGATGTCGCCTGCGGGACGGGGCTGGTCGCCGTCGCCTCACGCGATGTCCTTGGGAGCGATGAGACGATCACCTGTGTCGAACCGAGCGATGGGATGATCGCCGTCGCCCGTCGCAAGCTCTCGCAGGCCCGTTTCGTCAAAAGCCGTGCGGAGGCGATGCCGCTGGAGGATAACACCTACGATTTTCTGACCGTCGGCTATGCCGTGCGCCATTTCGCCGATCTGGAGACCACCTTCCGGGAGTTCCACCGTGTCCTCAAACCGGGGGGGAAGGTTCTCATTCTGGAAGCTACCCGGCCCGAGGGTCGCTTCGGCTCATGGCTCTTTAAGCTCTATTTCGGCAAAATTTACCCCTTCTTCACCCGGCTTTTGACCGGGAGCCGCAAGGCCGAAGAGATGATGGTCTATTTCTGGGAGACGATGGACACCTGCGTGCGGCCGGAGACGCTCCAGCAGGCGCTGCGCGATGCCGGGTTTAGCGAGGTCAAACGCCTTCCGCTCGCCGGTTTCTTTAGCGAATACACGGCTCGCAAGGGGTAGGCCGCTCTTTTTGTGTTTGATAACGACCGGTTTCCGGTTTGATTGGTGAGACCTTCATCATGATTATCGTTATCAAACCGAACACGCCCCAGGAATCGATCGACAACGTCATCGCCGAAGTCGCGCGGCTGGGGTATGATCCCCGCCCGATCTTCGGCGCACAACAGACGGTGGTCGCCGCCATTGGGGACGAACGCACCCACCATACGCTCGAAAGCCTCTCGGTCCTCCCGTATGTCGAGAAGGTCCTCCGGGTGCAGAAACGCTATAAACTGGTGAGCCGCGAGTCCCACCCGGAGGATACGGTCATCGACGTCGACGGCGTGCCGGTTGGTGGCGATCATTTCACCGTGATGGCGGGGCCGTGTTCGGTCGAGAGTGAGGAGCAGCTTTTCACCACCGCCCACGCTGTCAAAGCCGCCGGGGCGACGATCCTGCGTGGGGGAGCCTACAAGCCGCGCACCTCCCCCTATGAGTTTCAGGGGTTGGGGAAGGCGGGGCTCGCCCTCCTCGCCGCCGCCCGCAAGGAGACAGGGCTCAAGATTATCACGGAAGTTTTAAGCGAGCGCGATGTGGAGCATGTCGCCGCGGTTGCCGACGTCCTGCAAATCGGCGCGCGCAATGCCCAGAACTTCCAGCTTCTCATCGAAGCCGCCCGCTCGGGCAAGCCGATCCTGCTCAAGCGGGGTTTAAGCCAGAAGATCGACGAATGGCTCCTCTCCGCAGAGTACATCCTCGCCCACGGCAACCCGAACGTGATGCTTTGCGAACGCGGCATCCGTACCTTTGAAACTTACACGCGCAACACGCTCGACCTCTCGGCGGTGGCGGCGGCAAAGTTCGAGTCGCACCTTCCAGTCATCGTCGACCCGAGTCAGGGAGCCGGAAAGGCGAGCCTCGTGGCCCGACTCTGCCGGGGCGCGGTCGCCGTCGGGGCCGATGGCCTGATCATCGAAGTCCACCCGAACCCCGCCGAAGCGTTGAGCGATGGACAACAGCAGGTCGACTTCCGCTCGTTCGAGGCGTTGATGGCCGATCTCCCGCCATTCCTCGCACCGGTCGGCAAGAAGCTCTAACTCCGAAAGCAGAAAGGCCGCTTCCCGATCAAAGGAAGCGGCCTTTTCTTTACAAAAGTTAGCCCGCAAGCGACTGCCGCGCTGCCGCGAGTGCTTCGGGGATGGCGGCGGCGTTCTTCCCGGCTCCACGGGCGAAGTCGGGGCGTCCCCCGCCCTTGCCGCCGAGCAGCGGGGCGATCCGGCCAATCAACTTCCCGGCCGGGTGAGCTTTGGCGTGATCGCCGGTGGCGAGTGCCGCAAGGGCAACGCTCTCCCCTTGACGGGCGATCAAGAGCGCCACCCCGTCGAACCTCGCTTTGAGCGCTTCGGCGACGACGCCAAACGTCTCGCTATCGAGTTCGCCAAGATCAGCGAAGATCGCAGGAGTTCCGTTGAGATTCTCCGCCTTCTGCAACAATTCCCCGACGCCCGCCGCAGCCTGTCGTTGCCGCGCGGACTGCAATTCCTTCTGAAGCGCTTTCTGCTCAATGAGAAGGGCGTCGATCCGGCGCTCGATCTCGCCAAGCGGCGTATTGAGCTTCCCGGCAAGAACCGCCAGACGCTCGGCCTGTTCGCGGCTCTGTTCACACGCTTCCAGACCGGCGATCGCCTCGATCCGGCGCACCCCGGCGGCAACCGCCGATTCCGCAATGATCCGGAAGAGACCGATCTCCCCGGTAGCCGCCGTATGAGTGCCGCCACAAAGCTCCATCGAATACCCGTCAAAATTCCCGCGCCCGCCGCCGATCTGGACGACCCGGACGATCTCGCCATATTTATCCCCGAAGAATTGCATGATCTCCGGGTGGCGGCGCACTTCCGCGTACGGCACCTCGCTCCAATAAACCGGGGCGTTCTCCAAAATCCGTTCATTGACCAGACGCTCCACCTCCCGCAGCTGCGCGGGGGTCAAGGCAGCGGCGCTAAAGTCGAACGTCAATTTCTCCGGGCCGACATACGACCCTTTCTGCACCGCCTCCTTGCCGACCACTTCGTGCAAGGCCCAGTGGAGCAAGTGCGTCACGGTATGGTGACGCTGAATGGCTTGGCGACGCTTCAAATCGAGCGCGGCAGTCACTTCGCTCCCCACCTCCGGCAACGTTGCCCCTTCTTCGAGGAGATGGAGCCAGACCTGCCCCGCCTTGCGCGTTGCGGCGATCGGGAAAATCTGCGCTCCGTCGCTCAGCGTCCCGCTATCCCCGACCTGCCCGCCCATCTCGGCATAGAACGGGGAGCGGTCGAGCACGACGGCGGTTTTCCCCTTATTGTCGACCAGTTCGAGCACCTTGGCATTCGTCGAAACCAGATCAAACCCGATAAATTCCGTCGGCGCAGCTTCCACATGGGTCACGGAGATCACCTCGCGCTTCTGTGCCTTACGGGCCTTCTCGCGCTGTTCCTCCATCAACCGCTCAAACCCGGCGACATCGACGCCGAGGCCGCGCTCGCGCGCCATTAGTTCCGTCAGATCGAGCGGGAAACCTTGTTCATCGTAAAGACGAAAGGCAAACGCGCCATCAATCGTCGCTCCGGCAGGAAGCGCCGCCGTCTCCGCTTCAAAAAGGGCAATCCCTTTATCAAGCGTGCGGTTGAACGCCTCCTCCTCCCGACGGATCGTGTCGGTCACCACTCCCTGCTGCTTGCGCAGTTCGGGGAAGGTATCACCAAGCGTCCGGGCGACGACTTCGGTGAGCCGGTAAAAAAACGGTTCATTAAGTCCGAGCGTCCGCCCGTAACGCACGGCCCGGCGCAGGATGCGACGCAGGACGTAGTTACGATCATTGTTCCCGGGGGCAATCCCGTCGGCAATCGCACAGCTTAACGTACGGATATGATCAGCGATAACGCGGAAGGCGACGTCGACCTGTTCCTGTTCATTGGCCCCGGTGCTCCCCGGCGCGGGGAGGGTCGAGCCGTAGCGCTTGCCGCTCACCTTCTCGATCTCGTCAAAGATCGGGCGGAAAATATCGGTCTCGTAGTTGGAGATAACCTGATCGAAACGGCGGAAATTTTCCGTGCACTGGAGGATCGAGGCGACCCGCTCAAACCCCATCCCGGTATCGACATGCCGAGCCGGGAGAGAGGAAAAGGTGCCGTCGGCATTCGCGTTGAACTGGATGAAGACGAGGTTCCAAATTTCGATGCACTCAGGGCTGCCGAGGTTGACCAGCTTCCCGGCGGTGTCGCCGTTGGGGGTCAGGTCGACATGGAGTTCCGAACACGGACCGCACGGGCCGGTGTCGCCCATCATCCAGAAGTTATCCTTCTTGTTCCCGTTGACGATGTGGACAGCGGGATCAAGCCCGACCGAGCTAAAGAGCTTCGCCCAATGGTCGTATGCTTCCTGATCAAACTCCGCCGGGTCCCCCGGGCCGGGCTGGTAGACGGTCGCGTAAAGCCGCGCCGGCGGGAACCCCCACCGCTCCACCACCAGCTCCCACGCCCACGCGATCGCCTCGGCTTTGAAGTAATCGCCGAACGACCAGTTCCCCAGCATCTCGAAGAAAGTGTGATGGTAGGTATCCAACCCGACATCATCGAGATCGTTGTGCTTGCCCCCGGCGCGAATACATTTTTGTGTATCGGCGGCGCGGGTGGCGCTCCCCGGGGTCACTCCCGGCCACTGATCGACATCGGGCGTCGCTTCAGCCAAAAAGATCGGGACGAACTGGTTCATCCCGGCGTTGGTGAAGAGGAGATTGGGCGAAGTCGGAAGCAGACTGGCGGAAGGGACAAGCGTGTGCCCCTTCTCATGGAAGAAATCGAGAAACGACTGGCGAAGCTGCGAACTGGTCATCATAGAGGAAAAAGCGTGGCGTGGAGAGCGGCATTCCTAAAAGGTTGCCGCCCTCTTGGCAAGGGTGGAGCCGTGGGGCTGCCCTAGTTATTGGAGAGCAGCCGCTCGAAGAAGCCGCGCTTGCGCACCTCTTTCTTCACCTTCGGCGGTTTGGCAAACGGGTCGTACGGCTCCTCACGCAGTTGGGCGATCTTCTTGTCAATCCCGTGGATAAGGTGGAGGTGGTTATTGCGCCGTGCTGTCTCGATAATATCGACCAGAAAAGCGCGATCCCCCCGGCGCCGGAACGGCACGGTTTCAAACAACTCCTCCGTAAACGCCTGATCAGCAAAGATTTCCGGGATCGATCCCAGTTCTGCAAGGAACATCGCCTTAATCGTCAGGCACTTGGTACAAACCCCGCAGTTATCAGGGCGGAACTCGTACTTCTTGCAAAGCGAGAGGGTATGGAGCGCCACCTCGGAAGCGGCGATGGAACGGAGCTTCTGCGAACGGGTGACATCGAGATTCGCCGTGTTCATCCCAAAGGTTTTGCTCGTAAAGAGCGGGTTGGTGTAGCCGTTGGTCCCCCACGGGGCAACGATCACCTCCTGAAAACGGGAGTAATCGGCGGAAATCTCCCCCCACGTAAACGGGGCGCTATAGAGAAAGAGATTCGAGGCGAGGACGAAAGCGTGCCCGACCTCAACGCCGATCCCGTACTTGCGGTTGTAAATATCGTAGGCATTGGTGCGAACGAAAATCCGGTCGCTCCCGACGAGATCGGCCAGCGGCTGCGTCTTCTTGAGAAGCTTGGCAAAACGCTCCTCATCGGCATGTTTGTAGTCGATGCCGTGAATGGTCAGGAGCGTCTGCTGCTTGCCTTCCCGGTGACGCAGGAGGAGGTTGTAAGTCGAGTCGACGCCGCCGGAAAAGAGCATCAACTCCTTGCCGGTGCCGACATTGGGCGTCGAATACTCCTGCGTGAACTCCACGGAGACCGGGGAGAATTTGTGCGGCATCCACGCGGCCCAGACGCGGGCGAGTTGCTCGGCGTTCTCTTTTACCACCGAATCGCCACCACCGTGGATGCGCAGGTTGCGCCCCTTGGTCATCGCAATCGGCAGGAAGGCCCAAAGGGCAAAGATCGCCGATTGGCGGTCGACCAGTTCCGGGTGAGTCAGTTCGAGGATGAAGCGATCATCATCGCCGGTGACTTCGATCGTCCCCTCGCGGTGGGTAATGTTGAGCTCAATCGTCTCTACAGGATTGGACATAATAGATATGGAAGGGCCGTCGTGTTGCGGGAGGGGGCCGGCAGAGAGAGCGGGGAGCCTCTCTGGCGCGGTGGTGTCGTTGGGGAACCTCCCGACGAAGAGAGCGCTTCGCCGTCGCCGCCAACCGGGGAGATGATCCCCCCTTTTCTTTGGCTTCCACAAATGCTCTTCCGCAACGCCGATGCTTATTTCCCCGAAGGGGGGAACTCAAGCCTTTTCCTGCGGACGCGGGAGATCGCGACGCTGGTAGCGCTTTTCACGCCACCCCGAGCGATGCCGGATATTCCAATCGAGCAACGCCCGTTCAAAACCGATGTCGTAGCCGACTTTCTCACTCTCCAGCCACTTGTGACAGAGGATCTCCTCCCGTTCGGCAAGGAACTCTTTGTAAAGGGACGAGTTGCGGAGGAGATCGCCCCCCTCATTTCCGGGGTTTTCCAGCGAAGGATCGCTATTCATTCATCAGGTGCCATCCCCGGTGTCAGGGTATCTAAAAAAGGAAGAGATAAGGATGGCGTTCTCCTTTCCTAGACCTATAGCCAACCTTTCCCGTTTTGTCTACCCCTTTTGTACCGTCGCCAGCAACTGCTGTGCGATCGCCACAAAAGCATGGGAGACCGGGTTCTCCGGGTCGGCATCGGTGACCGGCATCCCGCGGTCCCCCCCCTCGCGCGTGGCGATGTCGATCGGGATCGTCCCGAGGAGTGGCGCGCCGAGCCGCTTCGCCTCCCGCTCGCCGCCGCCGGTGCCAAAGATGTCGTAGCGCTTGCCCGTATCGGGGCAAACGAAGTAGCTCATATTCTCCACCAGCCCGAGGATCGGCACGTTGACTTTGGCAAACATCGAGACCGCCTTGCGGGCATCAATAAGCGCCACCTCCTGCGGCGTGGTCACGATCACGGCCCCGGCCAAAGCGACGGTCTGCACGATCGTCAACTGAATGTCCCCCGTCCCCGGCGGGAGGTCGAGGACGAGCACGTCGAGTTCTCCCCACTCGACCTGACGCAGAAACTGCTGCGTGTAACGGGTCACCATTGGCCCGCGCAGGACAGCGGGGGAATCGTCATCGAGGAGGAACCCCATCGACATCAGCTTCAACCCGGCGACTTCGATCGGGATAATAAAGTTCTCTTCCGTCGCCATCGGACGCTCGCGGCTACCGAACATCAGCGCGATGCTCGGCCCATAGAGATCACAATCGCACAGCCCGACCTTCGCCCCGGCCTTGCGCAAGGCGATCGCGAGATTAGTCGCCACGGTCGATTTACCGACCCCGCCCTTGCCACTGGCGACGGCGATCACGTGCTTGATCCCCGGTAGCGGCGTCGCGGCGGCCCCCGGCGCACTCGCGGCAGGCGCTTGCGGCGGAGCCTGAATATCAATCCGCACCACCGCGCGGGAGACACCGGGCAGCGCGGAGAGCACCCGTTCGCTCTCGCTCTTGATCGTCTGCGGCACCTTAGGGTCACTGGTGGCGAGCGCCATCTGCACCACCACCTCGCCCCCCTCCACCGTAATCCCTTTGATCAAACCAAAGGAGACAATATCCCGACTGAAGCCGGGGTAGCGGACCTGAGCGAGCGTGGAGCGGACGAGTTCTTCGGTAAGCGCGGACATGGTGGAAAAAATAAAGCCTCAAAGCGGCGGGGAAAGCAAGCGGCAGCGCGATTGACGCACTCGGAACTTGAAATGCTCCCTGTGCCGGATAGTTTCGGCGTTCCTTATGCAACTTTTGCCCGGATTTCGCGACTTTTTCCCGGAAGAATGTGCGCGACGCAACTACATCCTCTCGACTTGGCGCGAGGTCGCCCGCCGCTACGGCTTCATGGAATACGACGGCCCGATGCTCGAAACCGTGGAGCTTTACCGCAAGAAAAGCGGCGGCGAACTGGTCGGCCAGCTTTTTGATTTCGTCGACAAAGGGGAGCGCCATGTGACGCTGCGCCCGGAGATGACGCCGACGCTCGCCCGGATGGTGATCGCCCGGGAGCGGGAGTTCAAGAAGCCGATCAAGTGGTTCTGCGCCCCGCAATTTTTCCGTTATGAGAAGCAGCAGCGCGGGCGGTTGCGCGAATTTTATCAGCTCAACTGTGACATCATCGGCGAAGCCTCCCCGGCAGCCGATGCCGAACTGGTCGCCCTGACGATCGACATGCTCCGCGCCTTCGGGTTTACGAAGGAGGATATTGTCGTCCGGGTGAGCGATCGCGATGCCTGGCTTGCCTTCCTCACGGCCCATCAGGTCGACGCCAGCCGCGCACCCGAATTTTTGCAGATCGTCGACAAGCTCGAACGCGACACCCCGGAGGCGGTCCGCGCGAAGCTCGCCCCCTTCGGCCTGACGCTCGAAGCGCTCGAAGCTTTTATCGCCGATCCGGGCCAGCACTTTGAGCGATTTAAGACGCTCGCCGCCGATCTCGATGCCCGTGGCCTCAACGGCTTCTACCAGCTCGACCCGACCATCGTGCGCGGCCTTGCCTACTACACCGGGCTGGTCTTTGAAGTCTTCGACCGGCGCAAGTCGCTCCGGGCCGTCGCAGGCGGAGGCCGCTACGACCACCTCCTCCACGATATGAGCGACGGGAAGATCTCTCTCCCGGCGATCGGTTTCGGCATGGGGGATGTCGTCCTCGCCGAGTTGATCGCGGAGGTTCCCGCTGCCGCCGAACGCCTCGCGGCATGGACCGCCAGGCAGCAGGCGGTGGAAATCTACGTCGTCATCGCCAGTGAGGAGCGGCGGACGGAAGCACTGACCCTGGTCGGCCAGTTACGGGAACGCGGCTTACGGGTCGATTTCCCGTTCTCCCCGGCGAAGGTCAACAAGCAGTTCCAGATGGCCGAGCATCTCGGTGCGCGCCACGCTGTCGTCATCGGCGAGGAGTGGCCCGAGCTTCAAATCAAGACCCTCGCCACGCGCGAAGCGATCCGGCTTGCCGCCGACGCCGCGCTTGATCATCTTCTTTCCCTTTGAGTTTTCCTATGTACCGCACCCATCTTTGCAACGCCCTCCGTCCCGAGCATATCGGCCAGCAAGTGACCCTCTCCGGTTGGGTTCATTCGCGCCGGGATCACGGCGGCGTCATTTTCATCGACCTTCGCGACCGCGAGGGGATCACGCAGGTGGTCTTCCGCCCGGAGGAACAGCCGCAAGTGGCCGAGCTTTCCCACGAACTGCGCGGGGAAGATGTCATCACCATTACCGGCAACGTGGCAGCCCGGCTCAGCGGTACGGAGAATGGAAAACTGGCGACCGGGGCGATCGAAGTCGTGGCGACCTCCCTCGTCGTGCTCAACAAATCGGAGGTCCCGCCCTTCCCGCTCGACTCCAAGGTGGCCAATGAAGATCTGCGCCTTGCCTATCGTTACCTCGATCTACGCCGCAATGAGATGGCACGCAACCTCGCCCTGCGCCATCGCGTGGTCAAGGCGACGCGTGATTACCTCGATGAACGCGGTTTTCTGGAGATCGAAACGCCGATCCTCTCCAACCCGACGCCGGAAGGGGCGCGCGACTTTCTGGTCCCTTCGCGCCTTAACCCCGGGACGTTCTACGCCCTGCCGCAAGCCCCCCAGCAGTACAAGCAGCTTTTGCAGGTGGCCGGGGTGGAGAAATACTTTCAGGTCGCCCGTTGCTTCCGCGATGAAGATCTGCGCGCTGACCGCCAGCCGGAGTTTACGCAGATCGACGTCGAAGCCTCCTTCATCACCGATGTCGAGATCCAGACCTTGATCGAGGGTCTCCTCGCCCGCATTTTCAAGGAATCCAAAGGCGTCGAAATTCCGACCCCCTTCCCGCGCATGACCTATGACGAAGCGATGAACCGCTTCGGCTCGGACAAGCCCGATCTGCGCTTTGGCGTGGAGCTGGTGGAGGTGAGCGATCTCTTTGGCGCCTCGGAGTTCAAGGTCTTCCGTTCCGTGCTCGACGGCGGCGGGGTGATCAAGGCGATCAACGCCAAAGGTGCGGCAGCCGCTTTCTCCAAAGAACAGCTCAAGAAGTGGGAGGAGTGGGTCAAAGTCGAGTTCGGCGCGAAAGGGCTCGCCTACATCCGCCTCAAAGATGGGGTGTGGGAATCGCCGATCGTCAAATTTTTCACCGAAACCGAGAAGGCAGCGCTCGCCGAGCGGATGGGCTTTGAGGAAGGGGATGTCCTCTTCTTTGGCGCGGGCGATTGGGAATCAGTCGTCACCATTCTCGGGCGGGTGCGCCTGCGGGTGGCAGAGTTGCTCGATCTCCTCAAAGGGGACGAGAGCCTCAACTTCCTCTGGGTGGTCGACTTTCCGCTGCTCGCCTTTAGCCCGGAGGATAACCGCTGGGTTGCCGTCCACCACCCCTTTACCCGGCCCAAAGCGGGGGATGAGGCGCTACTCGAAGCGGGGGAACTCGCGAAAGTCCGCGCGGCTGCCTACGATGTGATCCTCAACGGCGTGGAACTCGGCGGCGGCTCAATCCGGATTCATGAGAAGACGTTGCAGGCGCGTCTGTTTGAAGCGCTTGGCGTCGGCCCGGAAGAGCAGCAGGAGAAATTTGGCCACTTGCTCAAAGCCTTTAGCTTCGGTGCACCGCCGCACGGTGGGATCGCGCTCGGGCTCGATCGTCTGGTAATGCTGATTGCCGGGGCGGAGTCGATCCGCGAAGTGATCGCCTTCCCGAAAAACAACCGCGGGGTCGATCTGATGACCCATTCGCCGGTCGCCGTCGATTTCAAGCAACTGCGCGAGCTCTACATCCAGAGCACCGTCCGTAAGACGGAGAAGTAAGCGCTATTCCCGTTGTGAACGGGGGCGACGCGAAAGCGTTCGTCCCCGATTCGGGCGGTTTCGTCCCCGGTGGATTGACCGGAAGGAAGAGAGGCCGTTCCTTTCGGCGGTGTGGAAACGCGCCCGCCTTCTTTGCCCTTTGTCCCTGACTGTCCGAAAAAGAGTCGGGACTCTCTGTGGGATTGCGCCTTTGGGAAGCGAAAGCTACACTGCGCAACCATGAACGAGCCGCCCGTTCAGGAATGCGAAAGCGGCGACCCGCCGTTGTCGATGGTTGACCGGCTCGTCGCCCGCTACCTGCGGCTCCCGATCTATTGGCGGCTTCAAATCCCCGGTTTACTGGCGGTTTTTCTGACCGGGGTTGTCTACTGCGTCGCCTATTATGGGCAGGATTTACGGGCGGTCCTCGCGATGACGCTCTGGGCGACGATCATCGCCGCGCTGATCATGGAAGCGCTCCATGGCTGGTACAAGCGCCTGATCCGGCGCGGTTTGGAGGATCTGGGAATCGTCATCCGAGTGATCGCGGCCTGCGCTCTGGCCGGGGCGATCACCCCCGCCGTCTCTATTGTGTTTGACCTCTGGATGGACCTCAACGTCCCCGGCGGCCACACTTTCACCCGCTATATCACCGGCGTCTTCAGCACCGGAATGTTCTATTGCGCATGGAGCACCCTCTACTTTGCCCTCAAGCGCTCCCGGGCAGCGAGTGAGGCCAAAAAAGTTCTGGAAGAGACTCAGGCGCTCGCCTCCCGTGCCGAACTGGCGATGCTCCGCTTTCAGCTCAACCCTCACTTTCTCTTCAACAGCCTTACCTCGCTGCGCCAACAAATCGCCGACGACCCCCGCAAAGCCCGGGTCATGACGGGGGAACTGGCCGATTACCTCCGGTACACTCTCGTGAATGGCGAACGGCAGGAGATCTCCCTCGGGGAAGAACTCGAAGCGATTGAAAAATATCTCGATCTGGAGAAGATCCGGTTTGAAGAACGTCTTGAGGTCGATTTCTCCATTGGTAAAGAAGCGCGATCATGGCGAGTGCCGACGTTTCTCCTCCAGCCGTTGGTGGAGAATGTCTTCAAACACCATCACCCCTCCAGCCCCGGTGCGCCGATCCGGCTCTCCATCTCGGCCTCCATCGTTGAGGGGGCGTTGCAGCTTTCCGTCACCAATCACGGAAAATGGAAGGGGGTCAACAGCACCACCACGGGCGTCGGCCTCCCTAATCTTAAACGCCGTCTGCAAGCCTTGTACCCCGAGCGGCACTGCTTTGAGATCGGACAGAAGGGCGAAAACGTCGTAGCCCTCGTCACCCTGCACCCATGACGCCTCCCCCCTCTTTCCGTGCCATCATCGTGGATGACGAACGCCTCGCCCGGCGCGATCTCGCAGTGCAGTTGAGTGAATGCCCTTCCGTTGAGTTGATCGGTGAAGCGGCTGACCTCGCTCAAGCGATCGCCTTGACCCGACAACTCAACCCCGATCTGGTCTTCCTCGATATTCAGCTCGGCGACCGCTCGGGGTTTGACCTCCTCCCGCAACTGCCGGAAACGGTACGGGTAATCTTTGTCACGGCCTTTGATCAATATGCCGTTCGCGCTTTTGAGGTGAATGCCGTCGATTACTTGCTCAAACCGGTCAATGTCGAACGACTCAAAAGCGCAGTTGAAAGGCTCTCGGCTTCCCCTCCCTCACCGTTACCACTCGAAGCTCACGACCGGTTCTATATCCCGGTCGGCAACCAATGCGGTTTTATCGAGGTGAGAACGATCCGCCGGATCACCGCTACCGGAAATTACACGCTGGTTCAAACCATCGACGGACAGAAATTCACGGTGAAACAATCGCTTCAGGAGTGGGAGCGCCGACTCCCACCGGAGAGTTTCACCCGGGTGAGCCGCAGCGAGATGATCCAGACGACGCTCATCGAGCGAATCATGCCGGGCGTTGACCATCACTATGAAATCAAGCTCAAGGGCGATCCTGCGCCGGTCTTGACCAACCGCCGCACGTTTCATACCCTTCAGACGCTGATTACCCCGCCCTGAAATCCCCCCGAAATCATGAATCCGTCGATTCAAATCCTCAAAGCCTTGTGCGCAGGGAAACCGTGGACCGACGAAGAGAATCAGACCCTGATCGCTGATTTCGATGGCGGCTCCACGATCGCCGATCTCGCCGGGAACCACCAGCACACGCAAGGCGCGATCCGCTCCCGGCTCATCCGGCTCGGCAAGCTCACCCCGTAACCGCTGCCCAACCCTGCCCAAAAAACCGGTAGCCGACCGGCGAAGTTGGCGTAGTGTTGCGGGGACGCCATGGAGCTTGACCGTAAACTTTCCATCTTAGCCGATGCCGCGAAGTATGACGCTTCATGCGCCAGTTCCGGGGCGAACCGACGCGATTCCCGCGACGGAAAAGGGCTCGGTTCGGCGGGGGGAGCAGGGATCTGCCACAGCTACGCTCCCGACGGGCGGTGTATCTCGCTCCTCAAGCTCCTGCTGACCAATCGGTGCATTTATGATTGCCACTACTGCATCAACCGCCGTTCGAGCAACGTCCAGCGTGCCGCCTTCACTCCGGATGAGGTTATCTCGCTGACCCTCGACTTCTACCGCCGCAATTACATCGAAGGGTTGTTTTTAAGTTCTGGGATTATTCGTAACGCTGATTACACCATGGAACTGGTCGTCGCCGTCGCGCGGCGGTTGCGGGAGGAGCACCATTTTCGCGGTTACATCCATCTCAAAACGATCCCCGAAGCCTCGGGCGAATTGATCGAACAAGCCGCCCGGTATGCCGACCGGATCAGCATCAACCTCGAACTGCCGACTGAGAAAAGTCTCGAAACCCTCGCCCCGGAAAAGAGTCTCCATCGTACTAAACAGGCAATGGGACGTATCCGACTCAAGCTCGACGCAGCGGCGGCACGGCGCAAAGAGGGCGATCGCACACTGCGCTTTGCCACCGGGCAGAGCACGCAAGTGATCGTCGGTGCCGATGCTTCGACCGATGCCGATTTTCTCGCACGTGCGGATGAGCTTTACGGAGCCTACCGTCTACGGCGGGTTTACTACTCGGCCTTTAGCCCGATCCCGGAGCCCTCCCGGCGGCTCCCTTTGGTCGCGCCGCCGCTGATGCGCGAACACCGGCTCTATCAGGCCGATTGGCTGTTGCGGCACTATGGGTTCAAAGTCTCTGAAATTCTCCCACCGGGAGTGCCCAACCTCGATTTGCAGATCGACCCGAAGCTGGCGTGGGCGCTACGCAACCGGCATGAGTTTCCCGTCCATCTCCAAACGGCCTCGCGCGAGCAGCTCCTGCGCGTCCCCGGGTTGGGAGAACGGAGCGTGGCGCGGATCATCGAAGCGCGGCGGCAGACGACGCTCCGGCTCGGCGATCTGGCACGGCTGCGCGTTTCGATCGCGAAAGTCTCCCCCTTTGTGATCACCGCTGATCACTCTCCCTCGACAGCGCTCCTTGATAGCGAGCGGCTCCTCGCCCGTTTCGCCCCGCCGCCCCGGCAATTGGAGCTGTTATGATCGTCATTTCCATGCCTGAAGGAGCGGGCTTTGAAGCGTGGCGCGAACGGGCTCGCCCCCTCCTACAAGCCGCGATCGCGCCCGAGACGCTCCTTTGGGAAACAGGGGAGAGCCTTTTCCCGGAGGCGGAACTCCCTGCCGCTCATGCAGCGATGCCACAGGTTCCCGCCACTTTCATCCGGCTCGCTCGTGAGGTTGCCTGTCATGCTGATCCGCAACGCTGGGCCTTGCTCTACCGGCTCCTGTGGCGCATCACGCAGGGTGAGAAAAAAGCGCTTCTGCAAAACCGGACCGATGCGGATGTCGCCCGTGCGGCGGCGTTCGCCAAAGCGGTCAGCCGCGAGATCCATAAGATGCACGCTTTTGTGCGCTTCCGTCGCATCGAAGCGTTGGGCGAGGAGCATTACGTCGCGTGGTTTGAACCCGACCACTGGATTGTCGAGGCGGCGGCTCCCTTTTTCCGCGACCGGTTCGCTCAGATGAACTGGTCGATCCTGACTCCAAAAGGATCGGCCCACTGGGACGGGGAAAACCTCCGCTTCACGCAGGGGATCGAGCGCTCCCCTTTTGATCAGCCCGATGAAATGGAGATCTTCTGGAAAACCTACTACCGGAGCATCTTCAACCCGGCGCGACTCAAGATCAGCATGATGCGCTCAGAGATGCCGGAGCGGTACTGGAAAAACCTCCCGGAAGCGGCGCTCATCCCGGAGTTGATACGCGAGAGTGAGGCCCGTGTGGAGAAGATGTTTGAAACCCCGGAGCGGGAGGTGCGAGCGTGGCGGGGAAACGCCTATCTGGAACATCTCCAACAACTCGGGCAGGCGGCGAGCACCCCACCAGAGGATGATCCGATGAAAGCGTTGGCCCAAAAGGTGCAAACCTGCCGTCGATGCCCATTGTGGGAACGGGCGACCTGTGGGCTCGTTGGAGTCGGGCCTGCGCCTGCACGGTGGATGGTGATCGAAACACAACCCGGCGATCAGGAAGATCTCACCGGAGAGCCGTTTAGCGGTCCTTCGGGGGTGTTGCTTTCGGCGGCGCTGGAGGCGGCGGGGATCGCATCGGTCTATCGTACCTATGCGCTCAAGCACTTCAAATGGGAGTCGCACGGCAAAACGCGGCAGGCGCTCCCCCCACAGGAGGAGGAACTTGCCGCCTGCAGCTCGTGGTTGCAGCTTGAGCTTGAAAGCGTCCAACCGCAAAAAGTCGCCCTCACGGGAGAGGCGGCAGCCCGGGCATGGAGCGGCCTTTCCATTGATGGAGGAGTGGAAACCATCGTGACCCCTTCCCCTGCGGAAATCATCGCCCTTCGCAACCCCGAAGCCCGGGCGGCGGCGTACCGCCATCTCGTCGACGCCCTTGCCAGCTTACGGGATTAGAACTTCCAGCCAATCCCACCGCTGACCATGTTGGAGAGCGCTTCGCCTTCGCCAAAGCTCGCCTGATAAAAGAGCGAGGCGTTCCAGCGTTCGCCCAGTTCGGCACTGACACCGGTGCTCAAGAGAAGGCGATCACGCATCGGCGATTGGGTCTCGTAGTCGAAGGAGGGGCCGCTGCCGCCATCGAGTGCGGCATGGAGCGTGCGAGGAGTGTTAAGGTGCTCGCGCTGCCAGCTTAAACGCAGTTCCGGAGAGAGGGCCACGCCGGGAGCGGCTTCCCAACGGGAGGCGAGCCGGGCGCCCAACACGGTGCGCAGGCTCTCGATCCGCTGGCGATCAAGCCGCAGATTGAGGCTTTGCGCGCCCGTCTCGTTGAGCCCGTCGATCCATGTCTGCGTGTAGCTAACCCCGGCGATCGGGCCGAGGGTGACCGGACCAAGCTGCCACTCGTAACCGAGATGGAGCGCGGTGTTGAACTGCGTGCCGTCCGGGCTGGTGCGTGCCGTCCGGTCAACCCCTGAGAAACGGATCGGCCGCCGCAGATCGTACGAGTCGGCACCGCCGCCGATCAGTAAATTGGCGTGGAAACCGTTCTGAACATAACTGGCATACCCTCCGAAGAGGGCGCTGTCGATCCGCGTCTGCCCGCCGACCGACGATCCTGCGCGGGTGTATTGATAACCGCCGTAGAGCCCGGTGGTGAAATTCTCACTCCAGCGATAGTCGCCACCGACCGTGAACCCGCCGCTCTCAAACCGATAGCCCGGAAGCTGGTGGAGACTCGGCGTTTTGGCGAATAGGCCGTTCCCCTCGGCCCACAACCCCCAGCGATGGTCGGGCGCTGGAGTAAAGAGCGCTTCGCCATTACGATCATGCGTGAGCGTTGGAGTGAGACCGATCGACTGGAAGGCAGGGCGCACACCGCTCCCCAAGCGGATGTTGAGTTGCTGAAGATGACTGAACCCTTGCTCGCTACGGATCTGCCCGAGGCTCTCGTAAAAAGTCGGCGCGATCGCCTGAAATGCCTTGGCGTATTCGCTCGCCTCCAAACGATCAAGCGCGAGGCTGATCTCCGCTCGATCCCCCCCCTTGGCATTAACGAAACCATCGAGCGCTCTGGCGACGCTGCCCGCATTCCCGCCGGGCGCCAGTTGTGCATAGCTCCGTGGCGCGATGAGAAGTGAACCTTTGCCGCCGTTGAAGAAGACCCTCGCCCGCAGCCCGACCGGGACGGCGATTTGATCAAAGCTCCCGACGATCCCCCCTTGGGCATTCAGGAAGCCGACCGTGCTCCCGTAAGTCAACCCCGGGCCATACGCCAAGAGCGTACCGCCGAGCGTTGCCACTCCGCTGATCTCAAGGCGGTCATGCTGATTATGGGAGAAAACCTCGATCTCCAACACCCCGCCAGCCGGTTGCAGGAAGTCACCGGTGAAGACCAGCGTGCCGGGGCTATTGCCGGGATTGATCCGACCATGGTTGATGACGTTGCCCTCAACCGTCCCGCTCCCGCCGAGGAAAGCGGCTTGAGCCACCGTCAAACCGCCGGTCACTTCCAGATGGGCATTCACATAGAGCGCCCCCTCTTCCACCAACGCGGAGCCGCCAGTGCGCAGATTGCTCTCGAGATCGAGAACGCCGCCGCCGGTTTTGGCAAAATCACCGGGCGTGACCACGCTCCCGCCGGTGAGCCGCGCCTGCCCTTCCCCGACATGGACAGAACCGCTGCTGACGGTAAGCTGCTGGTGGACTTTCAATTCACTCGAAGGAGCAAACCGGAGACTCGCCACAGTGTTGTTCTCGTCGGGGCGACCGGTTGTGACGGCTCCCTCGACGACAAAGTTGGCGTTGAGCGGCGTCCCAACCGGAGCGCTGTTTTGAAGGATCGCCCCGCCGATCGGCTCGCCCTGATAGACGCTCAGGAGAAGCTCCTTGCCATCATCGCTCAACAGGAAGCGGGCATCGCTCTCACCCAATCCGCTATAAGAGAGAAGGGAGAGATCCCAACCGGTCCCAAGACCGGTAATCAAAGTAAAGAGACCCGTTGGCGCGAGACCGCCCGTGGAGAAAGTAAAACGAGTCGCCGAGAGGAGTTGCGCCGCCCCGTCGCCGACGAGCAGATGATCCTGCCCCGCAGCATTCAACTGGAAGTGAAACTCCCCGCCATCAAGCGTCAGGCTACCGACGCTATAACTCGCCGCCACGTTGCCGCCGGGGCTGAACCGCCCCCCCTCCAATCGCAGATGCGAAGAGGCGAGATGCCCCGCTGCCAACGTTCCTTCACGTACAACCGTTGCACCAGTGTGCTCTAGCGTTCCGGTTATCTCCAACGTTCCCGAGCCGCTCTTCACGAGCGACCCATCCCCTCGGCTCCCCCCGGCATAGTGCGTATCGCTCATTTGTTGGAGCGTCAGCGTCGCGGTGCCGAGATCGACGGCTCCCCCATCTCCGCTCAAGCTCGTTGCAGAGAGATCGTAAGCGGTCAGCAGGAGCGCACCACCGTGGAGGATCAGATCGCTCCCGGCGGGGAGCGCCCCCGCGCTTGCCTGCACCAGTTGCCCGGAAGCCACCGTCGTGCTGCCATGATAGTGATTAGCGCTCTCCAGCACGATCGATCCTTCCCCGGTCTTGACGAGGCCACCGGAGCCAATCAATTCCACTCCCAATGCGGCGCTGAGGCCGGCGTTGATCCGAAGCTCTGTGGCGGGGAGCGCCAGTTCAAGGCTCCCAGAATCGCTAGTCAATTCGTACCCATCGGTCGCGAAGTGCAATCCCTCGATGCTCTGATTCCCTTCAACCGTGACGACGCCGCTCGACCCGGCAAAGACAGCCACTTTCCCGGCCCACGAGGAACTGGCACTGCCGCCGCTATTGGTCCAGTTGGAATCACCCGTCTTCCAGATGCCCGAGCCTCCATGCACGCTGCCGGTCGGCTCAAACTGCGAATCGTTCCAGAATTGCAAACCGACAAAATCGAGCGCAAGATAGACCTCATTAGCGATGGAGGTGTCGAGCGAGAGGTTATAACCTGCCGGTGCACCGAGGAAGAACGGCACCGGGGCGAGCGGAGTCAGTTCATTCGTATAGCTAAAAAGGTGATAGCTACCGGCTTCTACCGCTGAGTTGAGCTGAAGATCAAAGAGCGCCCCCTGATCAATCTGCAACCGCCCGGTACGAGCGATCAACGGATTTTGTAAAGTGAGGTCAACTCTAGTGATCGACCCTCTGTTGAGGACCAGCCATGCGACGTCGCTGTTGGCTAACTCCAATCGTCCGCCTGCTTCAATCGTCGTGGCTCCGCTCTGAGCGGTGAGCGTCCCCGTCCCGCCAAGGGTGCTGCCCGCCTTGACGTTCACTGAGCCGCCCAGAGTCACCCCTTGGAGATCGAGGCGTCCCTGATGGATGTCCGTACGGGTAACGGACCCGAAATCGTCGCGGTCCAGCGTCCAGCCTCCCGCCCCTTCTTTACGAAGGGTGCCAGAAAACCCGGTCATCGAATCAACCACGGAATCGGAATAGATCTGTGAAACCGCTGCCCCGGTCAACGTCAACCCGGTGGCCTGCGAGTTGCCCATTTCCATCCCGCCAGAAAGGGTTGAACCGCTGTGAAGCGTCATTTGATGAGCCTCCCCGTCCAGCAACAGACCGCCCTCGATCGTTCCATGATTGATTAGAGTTGCTGCGACACCATGAAGGGAAATCCCGGGGCCAGTCGTCGTTTTGGAAATCGTGCCGTGGTTGAGAATCGTCCCGCCACCACTGACTGAAACACCCCCCATCTCTCCTCCATCGACATTAGTGATCGAGACCGGCCCTCCCAACGAAACCACGGCCAAATCGCTGATCACCCTGCCCCGATTGATCACTTCCCCCCCTTTCTCAAGGCGGATCGCCTCTCCATTGCTGGACGAAATCGTTCCTTCGTTGAGGATGGTGCTTCTGCCGGTTGCCGTGATAGCGTTACTAGCGGTCTCCAGTTCTCCGTAGTTCTCAAAGGAGGCTGCGTCGTGAAGCGCCACCGCATTAACGAGATTCACACCAGCAAGGATGCGGGCGGAGCTCTCTGCACCCGTAACGCTCAACCCGCCGCTCCCCAACGCTCCGTCCGCAGCGAGGATCAGCCGCCCACCATAAACTTCCGTTCCACCGAGGTGGCTATTGGCATGGGAAAGGGTCAGTTCTCCAGCCCCAATTTGCACCAGCTTTCCACTCCCCGCCAGCGCGAGGTCGAGATCTGCGATGACCTCGGAATCCAACACGAAGCGAACCTCCCCAGCGGCCAGTTCAAGGCTCCCGGGCGTCCCCGACTCCCCGCCGGTGAGCGTGTAACCACTAGTGACAAAGTGCAATCCTTCAATCAGTTGCTCCCCTTCGACCGTCACCGTCCCCTTCGCCCCGGCGAAGACCGCGCTCTGGCGATTCCACTCGTGGGCGACGTTCCCCTGCCGATTGGTCCAGTTGGTCAGAGTTGCATTCCACGTCCCATCGCCACCCTCGACACGGTGGATGGCGGAGGTTTGCGTTCCATTCCAGAATTGAAGCCCCTTCTCGCCGACTTCGAGCCAGATTTCATGAGCTTCCGAGTAGTCAAGCTCAAGGCTGTAACCAGCCGGAGCCCGGGCAAAAAGAGGGCGTCCGCTTTGAACATCGAGTTCACCGTAAGTAAAAAGGAGATAGCGGCCTTCATCAAAACCGCTCACGGTCGTTAGGTTAAAAAGAGCGTTCTCTGCCAAGAGCAGGCGCTCGTCCACGGCCAATTGGCTAGCCGGAGTGGCCCCGAGCGTCCAATGCGTGACCGAGCCGATCCCAAGCACTAGCGACTGCACCTGAAGCGTCGCCCCTCCTTCGGGGGTGCCGGGGAAAAGATGTCCCCCGCTATTGACAGTGACCTCCCCTCCCAACCGTCCGGAACCGGCCAAGGTCGCTCCGGCGTGAACGAGCATCTCACCTCCGAGCAGTGCCGTGACGTAGAGGGTCCCGGCTTGCAGATCAACGGCGTTGCCCCCGGCAAGATCGGAATCCACCCACCAGCTTCCGCTCCCTTGCTTAACGAGCGTACCGCCAAAAGCAGTCACCCCCTTCACCGCTTCGGAGAATTTCTCCTCCCCGGTGCCGACTAAAGTCAGCAGGGTGGAGGTAGCGTTGGAGGAAAAGGTCAGATCTCCCGTGATCTGCGAGCCTTGATGGAGCGTCACCTTCGACGTATCAGAAGCAAGCTCCACATCACCGATGATCCGGTGACGGTTGATGAGCGAAGCGGTGGCGTTTCCTGTAATAGCCACGCCAACGCCCGGCGAGCCAATCGTGCCGGAATTATCAATGGCGGCACTAGCCAATGAAACCCCACCAATCAAGGCCTCCTCCAGTTTGTTATTAAGTTCGATAGCGATGTCGGCATCGGTGCTAGTGAGCAGCCCGGCCATCGTCCTGAAGTTATCAATCCTCAGCGTCCGTAGCGGCGCGTCAGGCCCATCATCCATGTAGGTCACCGAGAGTCCCTTGGTCACCCCATCATTGATGAAGACCCCGCCCTCCTCGCCGATCCGAAAATCGGGAGCAGAAGCGGTAATCGTCCCTTGGCTTTGATTGTGAAAAGTGCCGCCATCAAGTGCGAAAGCCCCTGCGACGACGGTCCCCTTGTTAGAGACCACCGCTCCTTCACTCGCAGAAATCGGCTTATCGAAAACAAACGAATGACCATTCTCCAGTTCCAGCACCCCTCCGTCATTCACTTCTGCCAGCCAGTCACCCGATGGAGCCTGACCGTGAGCGCCGGAGTTTGCCAGAATGACGTTCCCGCCATGAACCTCCAACCCTCCCGTGAAATAATTCGACCCGGCAAGGCGAATCGTGCCGGGGCCGGTGACCCGCAAGCCAGTGCCCGGGCCGGCTTGCGAAAGAGCAACGTCAAGGTCCACTGATGCCCCCTCCTCTGCATGTAAAAGGGAAAAGAGCCGATCTTCGTCGTGCACTAGCGAGATCGCGTAATTGCCCGTTTCAGTGTTGGTCAGATTCCACACACCGGCAAAAGTGAAATCACGCACTTCCACCGGGTTTCCCAAGGTAACCGTCCGGAGCGTGTCGCCCGAGGAAAGGAAGTGAGCGTTGCCGCCGTCGTTCCAGTAGGTGCTGAGAGTTCCGCTAGCGTTCGTCCAGTTGGGGGTGTCATTAGTCCACGTACCACTGGCGGCATTGATCTGACCATTAGGGATCGTCGTCGTCCCGTTCCAGTAAAAATCTTCGAGAGTGGAAACCTGCAAGTTAACTTCACCCGTCGTCGCCGTATCCAGCGCAAAATCGAGCCCCCGGTGTTCCTGACCCGCGAGGAAATAGGCACCCGAAGGGTTGCCGCCCAAGCTCGTCGTATAGGCAATGAAATCGTAGCTACCCGGCGTCAGACCCGCGCCACCGGAGAGATGGAGGAGCGCCCCGGTCTCAATGGAGAACGCGGTCCCGGCATGGATCTGCGTCTCTCCGGGAGTCAGATGAAGGTTCCCTCCCTTTTTGATCTCCATGGCCCCGGTGCTAATCTGGCGACTAGTGACCCGATCGGCGAGGAGATGCCCTCCTGCATTGAGAATCACTTGATTACCCGCCCGCCCCTGAAGCTCCAACCGCCCGCCATTCAGGACCTGCACCGTTCCACCACTGATCCTATTGTCCCCCACGATCAACGTGCCTGATTCCACCGAAACCCGACCTAGCGAAGAGAGCGTCTTGTCGATCGTCCACGTCTGAGTGCCTTCCATCTTGAGATGGCCTCTAAAACCGAGCACCACCCCTTTGATTGCTTCACTCAAAGAATAGTCATTCGTACCCCGGAGAGCGAGAACGGCGTTCGGATTACTCCCGAACTCAACCGGCCCGGTGATCTCCCCCTGACTGCCGAGGGCGAGCGTATAGCGATTACCCCCGGTCGTCCCCTGCGTAAAAGTCACCGATCCCCGGATGGTTCCTTCATTAAAGAGCGTCCCATGAGCTTCGCCTCCCACCACCACGGCGTTCCACGAGCCGAGCATGGTTCCGATCTCCCCAGCGTTGTTGATCAGGAAGCCGACATCCTCAATCCGGATGTGAGCGCCGTCAGCCCCTCCGTTGATCCCGGCCGTAGCACTGTTGGTGATGGTGACCTGAACAGGAGAAATATCAACCTTGCTAACGCGAATTCCATCACCAGTGATGGTCGAGGCTTCAATGAGCGCGCCCCCTTCGTTCACAAGAGTCGCTCCATAGGAGAGCATCACCCCCGCCACCCCGCCCTTAATGGTTGATTTCCCCTTATTGGTCAGCGTATTGCTGCCACGTAACTCGACCCCGTAGCGCCCGCCGGTAATTCGGCCCTCCTCATCGTTCACCAGCGTGGAGCCTGACCCGGATAGACGGATAGCGCTACCGCCGATTGAACTGATAAGACCGCCGGAATTGGTCACAGTATTTCTCTTGCCAGTGTCCACGATCGTCGTTCTTTGATCTGACGGCGTTTCCGGGGGCGCACTGATATTTCGGATCGTCCCGGTATTGTGTAAAACGCTAAGATCCCCTGTCAATGAGAGCAGGGTGAAAGTACTGTCGGAGCTCAGAAGGGCGTCATTGGTGAGATTCCCTCCGGTATTAGCAATGATCTCCACTCTCCCTTCACGTTCAATCCTATGATTCTCGAGATAGATGAATCGTGTCAGAATCTCGGCTTTGCTATTGATGAGGAACGATTCCCGTCCTCTGACGAAAATACTTCCGTATTCCTTCACAGCATCTTTGCTCTGAAGGTCGACAGTGCCGTTGTAAATTTCCAACCCTCCTGTGAACGTATTGACCCCTGATAGGGTGAGGGTTCCGCTCCCTTCCTTCGAGATGGTGCCCGTCTGCTCCCATGTCCTCTCGGTCATATTTCCGGAAATGATGGTATTTCCATCTCCCCGAATGGAGAGGTAGACCGTACGCGACTGAGGGTTGGTGGACTCAGTCCCATCAAAAATCACATTGGAGGTCAGTTCAATGACTCCCTCCTCGTGAAACGAATTCAAGACCTGACTGCGAACGAAGGTCAGCGGCAGAGCGATCCTCTGAGTTTTGGACGACCCGTTGTAAACGCCACTCCAGAGAGTGACTCCCTTTCCGCTAAGGGTTTGGGCATCAGCCCACACGGCAAAAGAGATACTATGCGCCAGCAAGCCATCGATATTGTTCTCATTCGCGGGTCTCACTGACCCGTTGAAAACGATCTCCGAGTTGTAGGATGAGATCAGGGGCCGCGAAAAATTCAACGGCGTATTCCAATAATGATCATTCCCCGCGCCGTTCCAATAGTACTGCTGAACTTGAGCCTCTCCGGCGAGAGGAGAGAGAATACAGGCAGTGAGAATCAACGGGGCGAGCTTTTTCATGAGATGTCAGGGTCAAGAGGAGCCCAATCGCCCCTCCTTCCAAAACAGGCGATCCTAAAAGGCAATGCCGTCAGAATCAACCCTTTAGGAAATGCTGCCTGATGGGGTCGCCAGCCGGGAAAACCTCATTTGCCAGATGATGCTGATCTCTGTATCGTCATGGAAATGGCCCCCGTGGCTCAACCCGTTGAATGCACTGACTTCACCCCTTCCCACGTGTGATCATCGACGACATCATCGGCTTCATCGTTTCGCTCGCCCTTTTTATTGTTGAGGGTGCTCTCGCCGTTTGCATCCCCGTCGCCAATCTCAGCCTTGCCGCTCTTGAAGCGATCATCGGGATCTTCATCGCAGGTTTCAAACTGGGCCGCATCCAGCGCAAAAAAGAGATGCCTTCATCACGGACCGCAACGATCCTTCCGATCGTCGTGTTGGTTCTCTTCACCGGCACCTTGAGTTGGCTGATCTTTGGCCACCATGTGACTCAAAGGACGGTAACACTCTTCGCGCACGATGGGCATCCTCTCCCCTTTGCCAAGCTGATGATTCACACCGATGACGGGAACCAATACGACCGCACTGACCATCTCGGAAAGGTAGCGATCCCCCGTTTTGGAACCAGAGCCCTCACGATCAGAGATGCGCGTTATGTTGAAGAGACTTGGGAAAGCCCACAGATCGAAGCAAAGCTCACCGCCACGAGAACGGTTCTCGGCGCCAGTCTCGACTCACTAGCCAACCAACTCCTCCAACCTGAGAAGCCATAGCCAAACAAGGCAATCCAACCGGACTATGATGCCGGTCCCCCCTCAATCATCGGCCCAGAGATCATCCCCCGACTCGTCTGTGGGAGCAGTGGCCGCAGGGTCAAGCAGGGCGAAGAGCTCGCACCCTTCGGAACCGCCGCCAAGGTAAAGAAGCGTCCACCCTTCCCGCCCGAACTGGAAATGGCGGGTGATCTCTTCGCGAGACATCCCAAAGCGTTGAAGAATATTCTCGGGAACGGTCGATTCGCGGTAGAGATGGAGCGTGCGCACCGGGTTGGCGAGCGAAAACCCGGTCAACTCCACCTTGAGCGCTCCAGCCAGTTTCACCGTGACGCGCCTCCCGCGCACGGTGGTCGCATGAAGAACAAGGGTCTGCCCTCCGACCACCTGCACCCCTTCGAGCCGACCGTTGAGCAGGCGCTTCAAAGCCAAAGGATCACGGCTATCTCCCCCCGCCTCCTTTCGACCACTGGTGTTGCCGCCAAACCACCGCTGCCACCACCCGACTTTCTCCACCGGGGGTGCTTCTGCCTGCGGCAAGCGCACCTCAGGCGCTTTCATTCGGCGCCGTTTCGGTGGAGCCTCCTCGATCACCCCCTCGGGCAAGGGGGGCATCTCGAAGCGTTCTTCTCCCTGAGAGGAGGCTTTGGGCAATTCGCGCACCGGCATCCACCGGTCGAGCCGACTATGCCAAACGAGGTCTTCCAGAGCGATCTCCCCCTGCGCCAACTGGCGGCTGATCTCCTCGCGATAGTACGGGCCGAGGCGTTGACCGTTACGAAAGAGAAAGATACGACTGCGGGAGCGACGTTGGGAAGCGACGGGATGACGGGGGAGATTCATGCAGCGGAGTTTTCCCCTCCCTTTCCGTACCGTTGACCGATCACCGGAAAAGAAGGAGATGAACGTTAATGAGCAGGTTTCCTGCCTGCCATTGAGCTACGATGCTTCTCCCTCTGCGTCAAGCCCTTGTAGCGAGGGCCTCCACTTCCGGCAGGACAATTTCCGCATGCAGCGCCCGAACCGTTTGGGCGATGTAGTCGGCATCCTCCACCGTGTAACGCACCCCCATCGGCAGGGCGACAAAACGCTGAGCGAGGCTTTCGGTCTTCGGGAAATCACCGACGCGATACCCGGGAGCTGGGAGCGTTTCAAACTGCCGGAAGGGAGAGGCACCCGGAGCGTGCGCCAATCCTTTTTCACAGTATGGCTTGGCGGTGTGGCAGTAGGTGCCGGTCATCCGGCCACAGTTAACGTTGCGGGTGTTGAGCGCAGCGGTGAAACGGTCTGTGAGTTCCGGTGTCGTCAGGTAGAAGTAAATTTCGATCCCGTTGTCCCCCTCCGGGTCGGGGAGATGGCGCAAAGTCAGCCCCGGAAGATCGTTGATCTGCTCAATGATCCGCAGGCTGAGTTTACGGCAATGATCGCGCGTGGCATCGACCTTGCGCCGCTGGGCCAATGCGGCGGCGGCGGTTAGTTCATTCATGCGGAACTGGCTACCGGCAAACCATTCCAGCCTCGGTTCGACGTGCTGGTGGTGATGGGGGCGAATGTTGCCGAGATCGTGGAAACGAACCGCCCGTTCGTAAAGCGCCGGGGTATTGGTGACGACCATCCCCCCTTCCCCGCTAGTCATCATTTTCTGGAACTGGAAACTGTAGATCCCGATATCGCCGATTGAGCCGACGCGGCGACCTTTGTAGAAAGCGCCGGTTGATTCGGCACAATCCTCCAACACGGCGATCCCGGCTTCGTGCGCCTCCTCCATAATCTGGTCCATCTCCGCCGCTGCGCCTTGATAGTGCACAACCAGCACCGCGCGGGTCCGCTCGTTACAAAGGCGGGTGATCTCTCCGGGGGCGAGGCAAAGCGACTCGTCGACTTCGGCAAGGACCGGGAGCGCCCCCAGCCGGACGACGGCGGTGAAACAGGAGACCCAGCTCCAGTTCGGAACGATCACCTCATCGCCGGGGCCGACTCCGAGCGCCCCGAGAGCCACTTCCAGCGCCGCCGTGCCGCTGGTGACAGCGAGGGCGTACCGGGTGCCGACCATTTCGCGGAACTCCGCTTCCAGCGTGGCCGCCATCGGCCCCTGCTCTTCGGCGGGAAGGTCATAACTGTAGCGAAAGAGGCGGCCGGAGCGGACCACCTGCGTGACAAGTTCCTCCTCCTCTTTTCCGATCAAAATGGCGCCAAGCCCCATCGTGGGGCGGGGGCGCAAGGGAGGGAGGGTGGGCGTGGCTTGGGATGGGTATGACATAAAGATATGAATTTTGGAAAAGAGATCAAAAGCGGGAGAATTCCTCCCACAATCGGTTCTCGACCTCGCGGGTACTCCCGGCAGGGAAAAACGCCATCGGGACGTAACGCCCCGGCACGGAGGCGCCACCAGAGGCGAGGCGTTGCTTCATCATGGCGATAGCGACGTCGCCGATTTCGAGGTACAGATTACGGTTGGCAGAGATGCCCAGTTCGGCGGCGAAGCGCGTCCCCGTGCCGCCCACAAGGCTGACTTCTTCGGGAAGGCTCAACCCTCCCTCCCGCAGTGCTTCAAGCGCCCCCATGGCAAGATAGTCACCAAAGGCAAAGACCGCGTCGGGGCGATACCCTTGAGCAAGGAGCCCTCTCACGGCACGCACACCCGCTTCACGATCCGTCCCATCAGCGTAGACGACGCGCAATTTTTCGTGGTGAGGCCCCAAAGCGGCGTGGAATCCGGCCAGACGCTGCACGCTCGATGGCGCATCCCAAACCTCCGGTCCGAGGAAAAGCATCCGCTCCCGCCCCGACTCCAACCAGACTTTCCCCATCTGAAGACCGAAGCGATAATAGTCCGACGAAACGAAATCGGCCGTAGCCATCGCCGAGGGAGGGTTCACCGAGATGACCGGCTTGCCCGCCTTTTGGTAAGCGTCAAGGACCCGCCGGTTCTCCCCACGTTGAAGAGGGGAAAGAATGAGACCGTCGACTCTTGGGATGGCGTCGATCAAGGTCCGCACGATTCCCTGCTGGGCGGAAGCGGCGGAAGCAGCAAAGGGAAGGAAGTTAAAACTATTGCCGTCGCGCTGGGTCGCCTCCATCAAGGCACTCAAAAAACCACCCTGCCAGTCATCAAGCTCCCCATGAATATAAAGAAGGGAAAGGGCGAGCGTAGCGGGCGCTTGATTCGGGGCGACTGCCGGGGAAGCGGGTGGCTGCGGAGCCAGAAATGTTCCTCTCCCCACGACGGAAATCACCCGCCCCTCCTCCTGAAGTCGCCGATAAAGATTGTGAATGATGGCGTTGCTCACTTCCAACTGCTGCGCAAGCTTGCGCACAGGGGGAAGCCGGGAGCCGAGGGGGAGCTTTCCGCTTAAATACTCCTCTTCCACATAACGGGAGGCGCGATCGACCAGAAGCTTCTGGTCATCAAGATGTTCCCCGGCAAACGGGGTTAAAACGGGTGAAAGCGTCGTCATCGGTAAGATAGAAACACTTAAAACAATCAATCATTGATCTTCCTGCGTACGGGAAGATGAAGCCAACCTCCCGCTAATCGTCGTTCATTTCAAGTAAAATCATTTCAAAACACTAAGAACAATCTCATCCCTGCTTCTCTAGGCATTTACTTAAAAACAACCTTGGAAACCTTCCGCTGCCGGTTTAATCCTCTTTTCCATGCCTACCCATTCGCTGCCTCGTGTGGTCGATACTCACCAACACGTTTTCTGGCACTCCCGTGACGATGCCGGGTTGATTGCTGATCTTGATCAGAACCGGATCGACTATGCATGGCTCCTCTCCTGGGAGATTCATCCTCTGGAGCACGAGCCGCACTACACCCGCGTCCTCAACCCGAACCACGTCCGCCCGGATGGGACGCTGATCGGAATTCCGCTCTCGGACCTCGTCATCGCGCGGGATCGCTACCCGAACCGTTTTGTCCTCGGGTTCTGCCCCCACCCGCTCATGGGCGATGCCGTGGCGCGCCTGCAATCGGCGATCGGCATTTACGGCGTCACGGTGTGCGGCGAGTGGAAATTCCGCATCCCTTTTGATGATCCGCGCTCCATCCGCCTCTTCCATGCCGCTGGGGAGGCTGGGCTGCCGGTGGTGTTACACCTCGACGTTCCGTTCATCGCCGATGGGAACGGAGGGCAAAAGTATGCCCCTGCATGGTATGGCGGGACGGTGGAGAACCTCGAGCGGGCGTTAATTGCCTGCCCAAAGACCCGCTTCATCGGCCATGCTCCGGGCTTCTGGCGGGAGATTTCCGCCGATGCCGATCGCGACCCCGAGACCTATCCCAACGGCAAAGTCTCCGCCCCCGGGAAGATTCATCACCTGCTGGAGCGTCACGACAATCTTTACGCCGATCTCTCGGCGGGATCAGGCTGTCAGGCGCTCAGTCGCGACCCGGAGCACGCCAAAACGTTCCTTGAACGCTATTCAGAGCGGCTCCTCTTCGCTCGTGATTACTATGGCAGCGAGTTGGATGACTTTCTCAACACGCTCCAACTCTCCGAGGAGGTTAGCGCGCGGATCTATTACCGCAATGCAGAGGGACTTGTCGCCCCACCCGCCGGCGTCGAGCGGGCCTGACCCGATCACGCCAGATTTTTTTCCAACGCCCCGCGCCGTCACCGGTAGCGGGGCGTTTCATTAACGCGAGGAGGGTTTTACTCCCACTCAATCGTGCTTGGCGGCTTGCTGGAGATGTCGTAGCAGACGCGGTTGATCCCCTTGACCTCATTGATAATGCGGCTGGAGATCCGGGCGAGCACTTCGTACGGAAGGCGGACCCAGTCTGCTGTCATCCCGTCCTGACTCTCGACGATGCGTAAGGCGATCGTGTTCTCGTAAGTCCGTTCATCCCCCATCACGCCGACCGAGCGAATCGGCAAAAGGACAGCAAACGACTGCCAAACGCGGTAATACCATTCGCTCGCCTTCATTTCGCTGACGACGATCGCGTCGGCTTCGCGCAGAACGCGGAGACGCTCCGGGGTAATGTCGCCCAGAATCCGCACGGCAAGGCCGGGGCCGGGGAACGGCTGGCGGTGGACCACCTCTTTAGGCAGGCCCAACTGCGTGCCGACCTGACGCACCTCATCCTTAAAGAGATTGCGCAGCGGCTCCACCAGCTCGAACTTCATATCTTCGGGCAGACCGCCGACATTGTGGTGGCTCTTGATGAGCGCAGCGGGGTTACCGGAGATCGAGACACTCTCGATGACATCGGGGTAGAGAGTCCCTTGTGCGAGGAAGCGGTAGTTTTCCCCGGAAGTCGCCAGATCGCGCACGGCTTCCTCAAAGACGCGGATGAACTCCGTGCCGATGATTTTGCGCTTGGTCTCAGGATCGGTCACTCCGGCGAGGCGGGTGAGGAAACGCTCCGAAGCGTCGACGTACTTGAGTTTGATTTGAAAATGCTCTCCGTAGAGCCGCTGGACCGATTCGGCCTCATTGGCACGCAAGACACCGTTATTGACGAAGACACAGGTGAGTTGATCGCCGATCGCTTTATGGATCAAGGCAGCAGCCACGGAGGAATCGACCCCGCCGCTCAGGCCGAGGATGACGTGATCTTTGCCCACCTGCTCCCGGATCTCCTGACAGGTCTGTTCGATGAAAGAACCCATCGTCCAATCCGGCTTGCAGCCACAGATCCGGTAGACAAAGTTCTCTAAAAGCTCCTTGCCACGCGGGGTGTGGTGAACCTCCGGGTGGAACTGAAGGCCGAAGAGGCGGCGCTCGCTGTTTTCAATCGCGGCAAAAGGGGAGTTGCTGGTGTGACCCACGGCATGGAACCCGGCAGGGAGGCCGGTCAGCTTGTCGCCGTGGCTATTCCAGACTTCCAGCGCATCGGGGAGGTTATCAAAGAGACCGCATTCACCGGTTCGCTCGCCGTTCTCGTTTTTGAGGAAAAGCGTCCCGGCGCCATACTCACGCCGTTCGGAATGCTCGACCTTGCCGCCCAGATGGTACCCCATCAACTGCATTCCGTAACAGATGCCAAGGATCGGAATCCCGAGTTCAAACACCGCCGGGTCGATCTGCGGAGCGGAGTCGGCGTAAACGCTGGCTGGACCGCCGGAAAGGATGATCCCCCGGGCTCCGAGTTCGCGCAACTCATGCGCCGGAGTGTCAAATTTTTTGATCTGAGAGTAGACCTGACATTCACGGACACGCCGCGCGATCACCTGAGTGTATTGCGACCCGAAATCAAGAATAACGATTTTAGAGACGTGGGCGGGCTCTGACATAAATGGAAGCGGAAGATCATGAAGATCACGCCCCTCAAATGCAAACGGCAATTTGCTTTTTTATGGGTTCGGGCTGCCACCGTCGCCACGATTGCGCGTGGTGTACGGGTGCTCGGGGAGATCGCTCTCCAACGCGGTGTAGAGCTCGGGCCGCCGCAGAGCGAGCAGTTCGCTCTGGGGAACCAGCCGGTGGGAAAGGCCAGTGCGGTAACCTTCGAGATAACTACCGGGGGCAACCTCGCGCTTCTCCCCGGTCGGGACGAAGAAGCCGCGTTTGGCGTCGAGATCAATCTCGGTGACGGTGACGCCGTTCTCATAATAGGCAGAGGCGGCGACCGGCACCCCGTTCGGGTCGATGACGTGGCTACGCTGACCCGGGTCGGAAAAGGCGAGATGCACCGAGGCGACGAAGTGGCCGTTATCAAGAGCGCGGACCTGATTGAGTTCCGTATTGATCAGGCCGCTGGCCCCCCACGACATACTCGGGTTAAAGACAATATCGGCCCCCTGAAGGGCAAAAAGGCGGTCCAACTCCGGGGCATAGACATCGCCACAAAGGCGGATACCGATCCGGCCAAAATCGGTGTCGTAGATCCCCTGCCCCTCGCCCCGTCCGTAGAGCATGATGCGCGATTCAAAGACGCGGCAACCGGTGCGGTCCCAGAGCCAGCCATGGCTGGAGCGGCGACCATCGTTGGCCAGCCCTTCCTCTGCGCGGTAGGGGGCGCGGACGCCACCGATAAGGAGGTAACTGCCGGCGGCGCGGGTCAGGGCGACCATTTTCTCCAGTGAGGCGGCGATGGCGGGGTCGTCGGGACGGCACCGCTGCTCCATCTCCGTCAACACAACGATGTCCGGGGAGTGGCGGCAGGCTTCCTCCAAAAGTGGGAGGAGCGTGTCGTCACCACTGCCGACCTGCACCCCATAAAAGTGAGAAATCAGGGCGACACGGATGCGACGTTTGGCCCATGCCGGTTTGGGAAGCGGGGCGTACGGTTCGCGCAGGGCGGCAAGGTGGCGTTCCCGCGAATCGTTGAAATAGAGGCGCCAGATGTCATTCCCTCCCGTCATCGGGATATTGGCGGCACGTTCGAGGCTTTGTGCTTCCTGTTCAGAGGAGAGATCGGCAAGCGCCAACCCGCTGCGGTAGCCGGTTGAGGCGAGGAGCGCTCCGTTCTGATCAAAAATGGAGGAAGGGGCGAGCGGCGTCCCGGAGATCTCCATCTCTTCGTTATGAACCAACTTGATGGAATACGAAGTCGGCCGGGCGAGGATGAAGGGGCGGTTGAGATCAAGCGCGCGCACCTTTGGGCTCAAGACAGAGTGGAAGTGGTCGTAGACCGGACGTTGACCGTCGAGGTGGATCAGCAAATCGGCCCCTTGTTGCACGAGGCTCCAGTGGATCTCCGGGTAGTAGAGATCACTCCCGATGCTCAGGCCGAGCCTTCCGAGTGGGGTAGCGATTGGTTCGAGGCGATCTCCCGCCGCGAAACTCTCGCCCGGCAGCCGGTGCGTCTGGGCATATTCGCCGAGCAGTTCCCCTTTCGGCGAAACAACAACGGCGAGGCGGCGCCCCTCTTCCTCAAACCCTCCAACCAGTGTCAACGCATGACGACGGGCCAGAACGGCGAGCGAATCGCGAGAGAGACCAGTGGGAAGACCAAACGGGAGGACTGCCAGCAACGCTCCACGGCGGGCAGCGCGCTCCAAGAGCAAATCGGGTTGATCTCCCCCCTCCAAATTGAGGGCGAGGACGGCAACGGGAAGCGGGTTCGGATACATGAAGAGGTTTTACTGATTGCGGAGGTAACTCTGCCACAAAGTCGCGGTGGCTTCATCGGGAAACCAGGTCGCTTCGGATTTTTTGCCGGAATAGCTTTTGGCTTCGCCAATCTCATAGGTAATCGGATCACCGAGCCACCCCTCCTGCCGCGTGGCGCGGGTCATCTTCGGCGTTTCGCTGGCAAACGTCCCGCGGGGAAGGCGCAGGTTGGCGATCCCGCGCAGATAGGTGGCGCTCAATTCCCACGTATTGCCAACCTCATGCCCTTCATTGGGATGAAGCGCCCATGTCCAGACCGCCTTGTTTTCCAATCCCTTACGGTAATGTTCTTTGGAAGTCTTGACCCATTCGGGGCGATCTTTCCCGCCGACAAAGATCATCAGCGGCACGTTCTGCTTGCCTTGCTTAAAACGCCCCGAACCGTTGGGACAACGCATCAACACAGCACCGAGGACGCGGTTGGGATAAGCGGCTGCGTAACATTGCGAGACATTGGCCCCCGCGGAAGAACCCCAAAAGAGAAGCGGCGGATTCTCAAGATTCTGGCCGTTCTGTTTGGCGAGGGTGGTGACGGCTTTGTTGATCAGATTGGAGATGCCACCACCGGGGTCGTGCTGATAGTTACCGGGGGTTTCCGGTTTGTTCTTGAGGAACCCGGCCACAATCGCGAACCCCAACTCCTGCGCGAGCGCCTGCCACGCGGGATTGGTGGCAAAACCGCGCCCGTCTCCACCCCGCCCCGGAAAACCGAGGAGAACCCCGCGCACCGGGTTCACCCCTTCGGGCGCCCACCAGCGGAAGGAGGCATGCTCCAGCCCCCACGCTTCGGGCAGTTGCGTCTCCTCCCATTCGGTTGGGTTTTCAACCGGAGCCTCCTGTGCCGAAGCACCACCGGGCGAGGGTTGGGAGAAACCGGCAACCGGCGCGGGCGCAGCGGCCTCACCCTCGGGCGGTGGGGTTGCCTCCGTTGGCTGCGCGACCTCCGTCGGCTGTGCGGCGGCAGGTGTCACGGTTTGAGCCACTTCCCGGGCGAGTTGGTAGGGCCACGCGGGGTCACTAAAGAAGGCAGGATTCTGAGCCTTCCGCTGTTGATGAAGTTCGATGAACTTCTTGTTAAACTCCGAATCGCGCTGGGCGAGGTCGGGAAATTCGGCGACGGCTTTGGCCTGCCATTGCGCCTGCGTCATCTGGGCCATCAGTGGCAACGGAGCAAACGCGACGGCTCCTGCGAACACGAGGAGGGATAATCCTTTCATCTCTTTAATTGGGGGAGGGAGTCTTTCCGATCAATCAATCGTCCCGCTTTTCGGCAGGGCGGACCCGAGCAAAGTTCTGCACATCACCGGGCCAGTTGGCTTTAAGGCGGACATCATTCTCCCCGGCGAGCGTTCCCGGTTCGGAGGGAAGTTGAGAGGAAGCCTCCTCGCGCATTTCCCACCAGCACTGGCCCCGGTGGTTATGTTCGTGATCAATCCCGAAACCACCATCCTTCATCAACGGCCCGATCCAGCCCATGCAGTGATCGCAATAATCGTGATACTGCTCAAGGCCGTTATCGAGGAGAAAACCTTTGGAGGGGCAGGCGTGCATGTCGATGCGGAAGACCCCTTCGTCGCGTGCAACCGTAAAGAGCGCCCCTTCCTCCACCAGCGTATGATCCCAGTAGCGGGCCATCCCTTCAAAGCCGAGCGAGTGGATGAGTTCAGTGGCGTGGCTTTGACTATCACGGTAAATGCCATCCTCCCAATAGCGTCTGACAAGCTCTTCGCCCCCGCGTTTGCGGAGCCACTCGAAGGTCCATTCATAATGTCCGCAATAATCGTAGACGCCAATCATCGCCTCCTTCCCTAACCGTGCGGCTTAAAGAAGTCAATCGCATTGATCCGCTTGACCTTCGGGGCACTTTCTCCTTTGATGAACCTCCCTTTTGCGGAAAGCACCACATGAAAGTTTTTTCCTTCTACCTCACCCTTGCCTTGGGCCTTGCCTCACTCGGCGCGAGCATCGCCCTGATCTCCGTGACAGGGAAAAACAAACATCTTCAGACTGAACTCGCGCAAGTCGAGCAGAAGATCCAACGGGGTGCCAATCACACGGCTATCGTCCGCAATCTGCTCTCCGATCTCGGGCAACTCTCCGTTGAGCATCCGCGCATTAAAACGCTGCTCGAAAATAACGGAATCGAAGTGACCTTACGCGAGCCGGCTGCCGCCCCCGAAGCTGAGGAAGCCGCCGAGCCGACGCCGGAACCGACCCCGGCCCCTACCCCCCGCTCCAATTCCCAACGCAACCGCTCCTCGAAATGACTCAACCTTCCTCCTCTCCCCTCGCGTCACTGCCGCTTGTTCTGATGGGGGCAAGCTTGCTCGTCTTCTTCGGTTGGCAGATCAAAGAGAGCCGACAACGCGGCAAAGCGCTCCAACAACGGATCACCGCCCTCCAGCCAGCCGCCACCCGGGCGCAGGAGAACACCAATATTCTCCAGAACCTCGCCGCGCAGGTCGCCGCGCTCGCTCCTGAGGACAAGGCAGCCGCCGCCGTGGTCGCCAAATACAGAATTTCAGTCAACAACCCACAGACCCCTGCGATTGACCCGGCAGCATCGCCCGAAGCAGCCGCTGCACAGGGAGCGGAAACACCGTAACGCTTCTGGCGTTTGTGACCCTTCATGGAAGCCCGCGCCCGCCGTCTGGTCCAGCGCTTGCGGGATGCCGATTTTGAGGCGTATTATGCGGGTGGCTGCGTCCGCGATGCCTTGCTCGGCATCGCGCCGGATGATTACGACATCGCTACCAGCGCCACGCCGCAACAGGTCGAGGCGCTCTTTAAGCGAACCTATGCGGTTGGCGCTCACTTCGGGGTGATCATCGTCCTTGAAGAAGGAGATGAGTTTCAGGTCGCCACCTTCCGAACCGATGGAGTTTACCTCGACGGACGCCACCCCAAGGAAGTTCGCTATGCGACCGCACAGGAAGATGCCGAACGGCGCGATTTCACCATTAACGGGATGTTCTTTGATCCCTTAAACGGGGAGGTCATTGACTATGTCGGCGGACGGGCCGATCTCGCTACGAAAACGCTGCGGGCCATCGGCGATCCCTCCGCCCGCTTTAGTGAAGATCGCCTGCGCCTGTTGCGAGCCGTCCGCTTTGCTTCAACCTACGGCTTAACCATCGACCCGCCGACGTGGCAGGCTTTGCAGGAGCAGGCTCCGGAGATTCACCAGATCAGCCCGGAGCGCATCCGCGAGGAATTATGCCGCATGTTTCTTGCACCGACACGGGTGCAAAGCCTCGACCTCCTCGAAGCCGGTGGATTGCTGAAAGAAGTCCTACCGGAAATCGATCTCCTTAAAGGGTGCGAACAGCCGCCCCAGTTCCACCCGGAGGGCGATGTCTATGTCCATACCCGGAGAATGCTGGAGCTTCTCCCTGAAAAAGTCTCCCTCCCGCTCGTCTTCTCCGTCCTCTTTCACGACATCGGCAAGCCGCCGACCTTTGAGATCGACCCGACCGGGCGTATCCGTTTCAGCGGTCACGACAAGGTCGGCGCCGAGATGACCCAAGCGCTCATGGAACGGCTCCGCTTCCCGCGCGAGGTGATCGCTACCACCGTCGAGGCGGTCGCGCAGCACATGGTCTTCAAAGATGTCCAGTCGATGCGGGTCGCCAAACTCAAGCGATTCATGGCGCGGCCCCATTTCGAGGACGAACTCGAACTCCACCGTGTCGATTGCACGAGCAGCCATGGCATGCTCGATAACTACCATTTTCTAAAGGAGCAACGGGAAGCCTTTGCCAGAGAGCCGATCATCCCGCCGCCACTCGTTAATGGACGCGACCTGATAGCTCTAGGCTGGAAGCCGGGGCCGAAACTCGGCGAAATCCTCCACACCGTTCAGACATGGCAGTTGGAAGGAACGGTCACCAACCGGGAAGAGGCGCTCGCAGCGGTGGAGAACCACTTCCCGCGATCGATCGACTAGTGATCACTCACCCCAGATCTCCGTTTCCACCAAGGTAAACGGTCCGGCAGCGGGGTCGAAAAGAAGACGCACGTAACGGCCTTTGGTTTGCGAGGAAAGGGCCACCCGCTCCAGTGCTACCGTTGGCTCCTCGGAGAGCTCGCCCCCTTCCCATGCTGCGAGCGGTTGCCACTCCTTGCCATCGGTGGAAATCTCGCAACGTCCAGCGGGGAGCCGCTCGCTATAGAAGAAGCGAAGGGCGCCGGGGGTAACCGGTCGGGCAAAGGAAAAGGTGATCTCCACCGGCTCCTTACCGCTCCAGCTCAGGCTCCAATCATCCATCGGAGGGTAGGCTTCCCGCTCCTGAGGCACTCCCCCCTTGGCTCCCTTGAGCCGATTGGTCAGCCGTCCGAGCGAGAAGGCAATCTCCTGCCCTACGGCTTCCTTGTTCCCCACCGGGGCTGTTCCTAAAGTATAGCCACCTGCAAAGGAAGCGTTCGCCATCGGCGTCGGCACACTCAGACGCCACTGAAAATAGTTACCTGTCAAACAGAGACCACGCTCGGGAACCGCTTCCTCCTTGAGCGGAGTGGGAGGGAGGCGGAATCGCCAGACCGTTTGATCTTTGGCTGCCTCCACCCTCGCCTGCAAAGCTCCAAAGAAAGCAATCCAATTCTTATCTCCAATCAGGTTGGAGAAGAGGGGATTAGTCCCAAAGAAGATGAGCTTGCCTTGATCCAGCTCCGTTTCAATAATCGCATCACTACCATCGCCATAGCTGGCAAGCGCCTCTCCGGCTCCTTTCAAGAGCGGGTAAGTCGGACGGATACGGATCAGCTCACTCTGCGCCTCATCCAACAGGTTGACGAGCGGTTGCGGCCCCTGTGCCGCGCCAGCCAGAGGAGGCAACAACGCCCCCGATTCCCTCCGGGTGCCGTCGCTGCGATAGCCAAAAGCAAGAGGATCGCAGATCACGAGGCTTCCTCCCTTGCGAACATAGGCTTCCAGCGCGGCGACCTCCGCATCGTCCGCAATCGGCATATAGGGAATGTAAATCTGTTTGAAACGCGAAAGCGCGGCGGGATCACGCGCCGTCGTCACCTCATCAATGAAGCGAAAAGCCCCACCAAGCCTTGGCCCAAGGATCGTGTAAAGCCACTCCGGCTCATTGTGAGCGCTGTAAACAAGGGAGTGACCGCCACCGGGTCCGGTCGCCTGAAAACTGGTATTGCTATAGAAAATGGCTGTATCGACCTCCGGCTGGCGGACCTTCATCGGCAAACGCTCCATGAGCGAACGGACCACCTGCCAACGCTCGGGAGCGCCGATCCGGTCGGTCACATGGTAGCCGCTACCTTTGCGTAAATGAAGGGTATCATCGCTATAAAGGTGCAGACCGGTAGCACCATTGCGCCAAACCTGACTGAGAAGTTCCTCGACTTCATCGGGCCGGAAGCTCGCTGCATAATGCTCTACATGAGGCACAGGCCAGATCTCCGCCGACCCGGAAAGGTCGTGGTAGAACCGGGTGACAAACCCGAAGTCCTCACGCTGGGGATTCATCGAGGGATAGAGCTGGAAGGTGATGATATCGAAGACCTCCCCCCAGCGGCTAATGGCATAGGGGCGATGACCACCGATGTTATCCCATGAAATCAGTTTAAGATCGGTGTCAGCCATCTTCGCTTTGACCTTGTGCTGAATCGCGAGCATCCGGTCGATCTCCCAACGGAAGGTCGCGATCCATGAAAAGGGATCGCTCTCCGTCGATGATTTCGGGAGACCATATTTGCCAAAGCCATACTTCTCACGAATCTCACGGTCAATAGCGATCAGTTCAGGGGGACGCTCCTTTTGATCCAACAAACCGAGGAGATTGCGATGGAGTTCAAGCTCCCACATTTCATCTCCGGCAAAGATATAGTTAAAGTTTCCATGCTCGCCGGCGATCTCCAGCACACGAGTCAGATCTTGTTCATAAGCCTTCACCACTGCCTGTGTCAAAGGATAGGGACGCGAAGTTTTCGCACCAAATAAACCACCCCCTTGCAAGAACGGGCGCGAATCAAGGTAGGCAGCAACCCCGACCTTTTCGGCGGCCAGTTGATCCAGCTTCATCCACGGCTTACTCCAATGTCCGCGCAAAGAGACGAGCGAAGTCCGATCACGGCCATACTCTTTGAGAGCAAGCTCCGGCGACCATACGGCACCGGTGCGAACCGAAAAATTGTAATAGGCAGGCATCAACTCGTGCACCCAATTGAGCACCCCATGGCGAGCTAACCCTTTGGGGAAGGGTTCAACCAAGGGTTGAAAGATCGGTTCTCTGGTAACGGCAATCCGCTCCACCTCCGCAGAGACCTGACTGACTTCATGAGAAGAAGCATAGATCTCCTTGCCTTGATCGTGCAGACGACACGAAGCAACAGCCGCCGCACTCTTCTCTCCAAAGGAAAAGGTCATGAACGCCCCTTTGCGCTCCAACGGTCGGGAGGTCGGGCGGCCGCCCGCAGGCGCAAACAGGGCCTCAATCTCCTTCGGCTCCCCCTGAAGAATCTGAAATTCCCACACTCCCGGTGCACCAGTCAAAAACGGACCGCGCCGGGTGGAGACCAGTTCGGCGCTCTCCGCCTTGAGCGTACCATCAATCAGGAAGCGAGGGTAAGTCTCCGTGCGCCGGAAGTGTAACTCTCCCCCCGCCAGCCCCTCATGCCGCGAGGGGCGTGTGGCGTGGCGATTTCTGGCGACATTGAGCGCCACGACCTCTCCCCGCGCCCAAGCATGACCGAGGGTAGCAAAGGGGATCGCCAATTCCACGCTCCAACCATCTTCACCGAGAGCGGTTCTCGCCACAGCCTCGGAGTTCCAGCCCAACGGGTCCGACTGCCCGAAACGGACCGCTCCGTCGTAGTAGGTTCCGCGGGTGTTCACCACAAGCTGGAAGAGATGATGGCCGGTATTCCCGGGATCAAGGAAGACCTCCACGCTATCATCTCCCCACACGGCGGCTTTACGCTCCTCCACCAACGTACGGGTAACGATCGCTTCCGGCTTTGGCTCCTGACAATGGATAGCAAGGTAGAGAAAGGTATCATCAAGAGCGATCCACGCAGTGGTCTTGGGCATCCCTTCCTTTCCATTTTCGCTACCAAAGCTTCCCAGTGCCACGTTCCACTCTCCTTCGGAGAGCTTTCCGTCAATCCTTGGAGCTTGTTGTGTTCGGGAAATAATGGGCGGCAACGGTTGTTGCGCTCTCAACAAAGCAGAAGGCCACCCGAGGCAGCATAAGATTGCGCAAACCAAAAATCTATTCATAACAAACTAATCTTGAGCCGGAAACGGCACCTTAATAACGAGCCCTTGCACTCCCAACCGGGGAGAGAGCCAATACTCCCTGATGATCCAGAGCCTCGACGTGACCATCGAGAAAGAGCACCTGCGCCCGCCCGCCATGCCGGAGGGCAATTCTGGAGCGAGAGGTGAAGTCGTTCCAACTGCTCTGATCAATGTTCCATAACGTGGCATCCATCAAGACCGGGTAACGGCGCTCCTCGGCGAGATAGATTTTGAGCGTATCGTGAACCCCGAAAGCGTAGAGATAGCCAACGCTAAAAGCGTAACGATTGGCGCCATAGGAGATCGGCACCCTTTTGAACTCCAGATAATAGGGACCATTCATCCCCCCGCTTGCCGGATAATCGAGCCAAGCCCCCTCCTCCGTTCTGGTAGCAGCGGGGCATTGCATCCCCTTAGCCGACATCAACGCTCCGGTCTGATAAAGCATAAGACTAGGCCGGATATCCTGCACGGAGTGGTCCCATAACCGATCGTTACGCTCCTGTCGCCAAAGGCGGTGCGCCATCCCGAGTTCCCGCAGGTTACCAAGACATTGTACCGCTTGGGCCTGCTCTCTCCAATTGGAAAGGACCGACCCGATTAAGGTAGCGAAGAGGAGCAAAACCGCTAGCACGACCAGCAATTCCGCCACCGTATAGCCATGACGCTTCTGAGGCGAAGGCGGGACGGCAAAAACAAGCGGGGGGCGGGACATCGTCATAGAAGGACAAAGCTACGTTACCTCCGGCGCAGACGGCGACCATAAACTCCCAGAACCATAGCTCCGCCAAACACGAACGCTAGCGTCGAAGGCTCCGGCACCGCTTGCAGTTCCCACCCGCCAGCTTGATTAAAGCGCGACGTATCCCATTGCCGCAAGTCGAGTTCAGTGAGATCAAACGTGGCAGAGATGCCAGTGGTTACTCCGGTAAAAAGCTTCCACGGCCCGCTGAGGGAGGGCTGCCCGGTCAAGCGAAGGATCACGGAACCCGAAAGCGTCGCCCCGCTCAAAAGATGAATCGTGTCAGCGCTCCCATCCCCATGCAGCGAAAGTTCGAGGACGGAGTTGGCCTCAAAAAGAGTGGTGGAGGAGAGCGTCAAGGTCTGGCCTGTCACGGCTTCAGCCGCTCCCACAGCCATCGTCCCACCGCCTAGCACGCGAGTCGTCACATTGCTGGCAAGTCCGCTTCCCGCCGCTTCAAAGCGGCCACCATTGTTTACCACATGAGTGATCGCCACCGGATTTTCTGCGGCGTTACGCCCTTCGAGCACCCCTCCGACAGCCAGTGAAACCAGACCGAAGTTATTGATCGTCCCGGCGGCGGAATAGGTTCCCCCGTTGTCGATAGCTAAGGTGTTGGCTCCATAATGCGTGCCGGTGGTCTTATGCCGACCGATGTAAGTCGTGCCGCTGGTGCGCGCCCGGCCTCCATTGGAAAGAGTTAGGCGATGTCCCCCAAGGTTCGCCGTGGCGGCATCTCCGAGATCGAGATTAGCAACCTTCAGAAACGCACCCGCTCCGGCCACCTCAACCCGACTGGAGTGTTGACCGGCGCTCCCGGCCCCGACGGTTAGTTTTCCCGTCACGGTGAGCTCTGAACCGGCTTGAATGCCAACGTGGTTCTCTGAAGTAGCCCCAACGGTTAAGTGGCCGACATCAAGGGTCCCGACGGTTAGCTTAGCACCCCCTCCGACGATGAGGTGGTTCTCATGACCGGCACCAACACCAAGGACCATGCTGGTCGAATTCACCTGTAAACCGCTCCCACCAAGGATCAGGGAAGAGGCGTTCTGAATAAAGAGAGCAGCATAGGAGACCGTCGCCGATCCAGTGACTGGCCCGGATAAGGTCAAGGTCGATGATCCGGTCCCCGCAGTAAAGTTCGTATCTGCCGATTGCCCCACCCGGGAGGTGCCGCCGAAGGTCAACGTCGATGCCGCCGCCATCTCTAGCGTTAACCTCTGATTGCGTGCCAGCCGCATATAGGCAGCCTCCCGTGCACCTGAAACGGTGACCGCAATCTCCTCATCACCAGAGTACCACTGGAAATCAGTATACTGCAAAGAAGTAGGGACCGCATTGGTATGCCAACGATTGGCTACCCCCCAGTCCCCATCGCCACCGTTCCACCTTATCTGGGTTTGAGCATGGAGCGGGTGAAGGGCAATACCGCAACTTCCTAAGAGGAGGGCATTTCTCACCAGAGAGAAGAGTCGAGGGGAGTGGCTTCGGGTCATGATGTTGGAAAGCTAACCACGAAGGAGAGGTCGGAATCTTCCGGGATCTTGACTTAAAGTATCATCTTTTTGATATTCGCTTCCCAGCACCTCCGGTAAAAACTATTCAGATTTTGATTTCCAATACTTTCCCCCCATCCGTTACCGTGCATCACAATCAACTTCTGGCCACGCTTTATGCCGTTTACCGACGACGGCTGATGGGGCCGGTTGCCTACCCGTTGCATGATCATCGCGACTATGGCGAGATTTTCTGGTGCGATAGCGGTTCGTGCCTCCATCTCATCAACGGTGAGGAAGTGCCGATGAGCAAGGGTGACCTCGTCTTTATTCGTCCGTGGGATCAGCATAGCCTTCTCGGCGACGCCCAGCCGTTTTACCTCGGCGTGGTCTGCTTTGCGTGGCATGTCTATGATTACCTCAAACTCCGCTATTGGAAGGGAGATCCCTCGATTTATGGCGAGGATCAGACTCAACCCCGGATGTTCCGGCTCAGCGGCAGCCAGATGCAGTGGCTGCGCCACTCGTTCCTTTCGCTAAAGCGCTCCTCTCACTCGCTCCTTCATATCGAGAGCTTTCTCGGCGCTGTCGTCGCAGAGCTTTGCATGGTCCCGCCGCATATCCGCGTCAAGGAGGAGGCGATGCCCGAATGGCTCTTTAAGGCCGTGCGGACGATTCGCCAGCCGGAGCATTTCCGCCACGGCGTCCCGCGATTCTATGAACTTTGCGGACGCTGTCCCGAGCATGTCTCCCGGCTCTTCCGAAAAATGACCGGGGTGACACCGGGGGTCTATATCCAACGCTTGAGAATGGCCCACGCCGCCGTCCTGCTCCACAGCACTTCGCGCCAGATTCTGGATATCGGCATGGAGTGCGGCTTTGAGAGCGCCTCCCACTTTTACACCACCTTCCGCAAAGAGTATGGCCTCTCTCCCCGGGCGTGGCGGGAGCGTTATCAAAACGAACCGTTCACGCCAATCCCTTCCCCGTAACCGATCTGCCCCGACGCGGACCGGCATAAAAAGCATTTGCACTCACGGGACAAACTTCCGAAAGTGCGCGCAAGCCTTTGCTCCCCGGTTGATGGGGCGCGAGAGCACCTTTTTCGCTTTTTTTCTATGAATGCACTCCATCGGTTCACTGGGACGCTCGCCTCGCTAACGGCAGCAGGTTTTTTGCTTGGCAGCGCAGGGGCGCAGACCCCCGCCTCGGGCGGCTGGCAAGGGGTCCCAAAAGCCCCGGAAGGGGAAGCGGCCACTCCAGAGCCGACGCCACGCGCCACTCCGAAGCCGACACCAGTTAAACAAAACCCACCGACCGACAAAAGCGCCCCGCTGCCCCACGAGCTATCGCCGGAGGCCCGCATCGCCCGCTTCTTTGAGCAACTCGGCAAGGGAGAGGTCGAGGGGGCTTATGACACCGTCCTCGCCGGGAGCAAAATCGGCGAAACGCCCGGTGACGTCGCCATGCTCAAGGAAAAAACCCGCGAGGCGATCACCATGATCGGCGTCATCCGCGGCCACGACGTGGTGGAAGTCAAAACCGTCGGCGAACACCTCAAAAGCTACACCTGTGTGGCCCTCGGGCGGTTCTATCCGCTGCGCTGGCGCTTTTACTTTTACCAGTCCGAGGAAGTCTGGCGCCTGATCGACATCCGTATCAGCGATCGCCTCTCGGAAATGTTTAACGAAGAACCGACCCTGATCCGCGCCCCGATCCCTGCTCAGGAAGGGGCCGAAGCCTCCCAACCATGACGACGATGGAGCGGGAGATCCCGGCCTCCCTGCCGGAGCGTTTTTCCCGGATGCTGACGTTTATCCGGTTCTCGCACACGATCTTCGCCCTCCCTTTTGCGCTGGGGTCGATGCTGGTGGCGGCGCAGGGTTGGCCGTCGGGGAGCATCATCGCGCTCATTATCGTAGCGATGGTCTTCGCCCGGACGGCGGCAATGGCTTTCAACCGCCTTGCCGACTGGAAAATGGATCAGCAGAACCCCCGGACAGCGGGGCGCCATCGTCTGATCTCCTTCGGCGGAGCGGTGACGCTCTGTGTCGGCAGTTCGATCGCTTTTATCGCCACGACCGCGTGGATCAATCCGCTTTGCTTCACACTGGCGCCCGTGGCGCTGGCGATCATCTTTTTCTATTCGCTGACCAAGCGCTTTACCTCGCTTTGCCACTTCTTCCTCGGGCTCGCGCTCGGGGTGGCCCCGGTTGGGGCGTGGCTTGCCGTGACGGGGAGTTTCGCGTGGCCGCCGCTTATTCTCGCCACAGCGGTACTCCTGTGGGTGGCTGGTTTTGACCTCATTTATGCCACGCAGGATGAGGCGTTTGACCGCTCCTATGGGTTGCATTCGCTGGTCGTCCGGCTCGGGGTCGGGCGCAGCCTTGCTTTGGCACAGATACTGCACCTTTTGATGTGGGGCATCCTTCTCCTTTTCGGATGGAGCGCCGGGTTGGGAGCGCCCTACCACATCGGTCTGGGAGCGATTTTAATCGCACTCTTTTATGAGCACCGCGTTGCGCGTCAGCGCGATCTCGACGCGATCAACGCCGCCTTTTTTACCAGCAACGCTTGGGTCGGTGCGATTTTTGTGGCGGCGATTGTCCTCGAAGTTATGAGTTAAAAAAATTGTGAATCCCTCAAGGTAAAGCCTTTGCAAATCACGCCGCAACAAGGCATTCTGCGAAAAACGATCTCCCCCGGATGTCTAACGGAGCGACAAATCCCAGTCGACCAACAGCCAGCACTCCAGCGCCTGAAGATCAGGAACGGCTGGCGGCGCTCCGCCATTACGGCATTCTTGACACCCCAAAGGAGCGCGATTTCGACGATCTCTGCCACCTCGCCTCGGTGGTGTGCAAGACCCCTTTCGCCGCGATCAGCTTCATTGACGACCACCGCCAATGGTACAAGAGCGAGATCGGGTTCAAGCTGCGGGAGACGCCGCTGGAACACTCGATCTGTCGCCACACGCTCGAAGTAGCGACCTCTATGGAGATTGGTGATCTCCTGCTCGACCCCCGCTTTTCCACACAGCCGTATTGCAGCGGCCCGCCTTACCTGCGCTTCTACGCCGGAGCCGTCATCCGCACCGCGCAAGGGCATGCACTGGGAACCGTCTGCGTCCTCGATCGCAAGCCGCGCCGTCTCGACCGCAAGGAGATGGAGGCACTCGAAACGCTCGCTCGTCAGGTGCTCAGTATGCTGGAGCGCAAGCGCTCGGAAGTGCGGCTGGCTGAGAAAAACCGGCTCGCGGAACTGCGCGCGGCGCTCGGCAGCGTCCTCGCCCGCGATGAATCGCTCGATGCCATTCTCAAACGATGCACTGAACTGATCGCAACGCACTACCACCCTTGCCTCGTCCAGATCTGGAAAGTGGAGGGAGAGAGCGTGGAAGTTCAGGGAGCCGCCGGACGGGGAGCGCGGAAGGTGAAACTCGGGAGCGCCAGTCGCCTTCCCTTGACAGAGAGTCGTTTGGGGGAGCGAATCGCTTCCGGTTTCCCACAACGCCTCACGCTTAAAGGAAGCGAATCAGCGCCGGAGTTGACCCGATTGATCACCCCGCTCCTCACCCGAGGGGTGCTCTATGGCGGTTTAACGCTCGATCTCCATGGGCCGATCGGCCCGAACGTGTTGCACGATCTCGACCCGTTGGCCTACCTTGTCACGCAAGGGATTGAGCATCACCGCGCCAAGGAGATCTTACGCCAGCGCGAGAAAGTCGCCAGCTTTCTGGCGCAAGCGAGCGCGGAACTGGCCGAAGTCGGCGATACCCACAGCACCATGCAGAAGATCGCCAACTGCGCGGTCCCTGATTTCGCCGACTGGTGCATTATCTATCTGACCACGGAGGAGCGGATGCGGCTTGAGCATGTCGCGATGGCCCATATCGACCCCCGCAAGATCCGTAAAGGGAAGGCGCTCATCAAACGCTATTCCCCACGGCTCGCCGCAATCAGTACGGCGATTCGCACAGGGGAATCGGAACGGATCGAGGCGATCTCTGAGGAGATTCTGCAACGGGTCGCCGTCGATGATGAACATTTGCGCCATCTACGCTCCCTCGGAATGGTCTCCTCAATCTGCGTTCCGTTGCGCCAGCGCGGTGAGATCTACGGGATGATCACCTTCTATACGGCGGAGTCGCAGCGCCGCTTTGAAGCCTACCACCTCACGGCGGCAGAAGACCTCGCCCGGCGTGCGGAAGTCGCGATTGAGAATGCCCAGCTCTACCAGCAGCTTCAGGAGGCTGATCGAAGCAAGGACGAATTCCTCGCCACGCTGGCCCACGAGTTACGCAATCCGCTCGCCCCGCTCTCCAATGCTGTCGAGCTTTTGAGCGAAGCCACGGAACGCCCGCAACGTTTTGAAGAGACACGCGCCATGATGGCTCGCCAACTGCGGCACATGGTCCGGTTGATCGACGATCTGCTCGACATCTCCCGCATCACTCATAACCGGCTCGATCTCCGGCTGGAGGAGGTGATGTTTGAGGAAGTCGCCCGGAGTGCGCTCGAAGCCTGCGGCCCACTCCTGCGTGCTTCAGCCCATGAATTAAGTATCCATCTCCCGAAAGAGGCGATCTCCCTGCGGGTCGATCCCGCACGGCTGGCGCAGGTGATCTCCAACCTGCTCAATAACGCTGCAAAATATACCCCGCCCGGTGGAAAGATCTCTTTAAGCGCCCGGCGCAAGGGGAAAGAGAACCTCATTATCTCCATCAAAGACTCCGGCGTCGGCATCGAGCAGGAGATGCTCCCGAAGGTGTTCGACCTCTTTGCGCAAGTCCGCCATTCCCTTGAAAACTCGCGCGGCGGGATGGGAATCGGGCTCACGCTGGTGCGCCGTCTGGTCGAACTCCACGGCGGCACGGTGGAAGCGACCAGCGCCGGACTCGGCAAAGGGAGCGAATTTACCGTCACCCTCCCGGTCGTGATCGACCCGACCCCGACGTGCGCGGCTTCCACTTCCGAAGCCAAGGGTGGGACGCATAAGCTCAAGGTGCTAGTGGTCGATGACAATCGCGATTCGGCAACGACGCTCGCCGCATTGTTACGCCGTCAGGGCCACGAGCTTCACACCGTCTTTGATGGAGCGGAGGCCGTCGTGGAGGCGCAACGGCTCCAACCCGATGCGATCCTCCTCGATATTGGCTTGCCGACGCTTAACGGTTATGACGCCGCACGCCGGATCCTCAAACAGGCCGGGGAACACCCGCCACGGCTCATCGCCATGACCGGCTGGGGGCAGGAGGCCGACTTGCGCCGCGCCCGGGAAGCGGGGTTTCACCATCACCTCCTCAAACCGCTCGACCTCGACGCGCTCAAAGGGTTGCTCACCCGGATTGCCAACGCTTCCTAAACTGATTTAGCATTCTCGCGCCAACGCTGGCAAAGATCTGCCGCCGCTTTGGGCCAATGCGGGAAGCGGAAAGTAAAGCCATCGGCAAGGAGACGACCGGGGATCACCCGGCGGCTTTTGAGGACCAGTTCCGTCTCGGTACGGAGGAAAAACGCCCCGACTTCCAACATCCAGCGGTTGGCAGGGAGGCCGAACCCGATCCCCCACGCCTCCCGCAGCCCCCGCATGAAATCAGCGTTCGGGAGCGGTGTCGGGGCTGCCAGATTGATCGGGCCGCTCAACGCCTCGCGCTCCATGATCCAGCGGACGGCGCGCACGAAGTCTTCATCATGAATCCATGAAAGATACTGCCGCCCATCACCCGAAGCACCCCCAAGCCCGAAGCGGACCAGTCTTAATAAAACATCAAAAGCGCCACCTTGCTCCGGCGCCATGACGATCGCGGTACGCAGAAGGGCGATGCGGGTTGAAGGTAACTTCCCGACTTGCGCAACCGCCTCCTCCCACGCGCGGGCGACGCCGATGCTAAAACGCCAGGTATCGGGCGAATCGGGCGCGGCCGGGTCGAGCCGACCGGTCGCCTCGTCATTGGGAGCATCGTAACGGTGGGCATAGATCGTCGCCGTGCTGGCTTGAAGCCAGAGCGGCGGCGGTTGGCGACACTCGCGGATGGCGCGGCCAATGGCCAACGTCGAATCGACCCGGGAACGCAGGATCACCTCGCGGTGAGCGGTGTCGTAGCGACAGTTGACATTGCGACCGGCAAGGTTAATCACGACGGCCGCCCCTTCCAATTCCGCACACCACGGCCCGGAGTTGAGCGCATCCCATGCAACCGCCCGCCCCGGTGATACCCCGGGGGCGGCGGGATCACGGGTAAGAAGGACCACCTCGCGTCCCTCTTTCTCAAAAGCGCGCGCCAACACTCTCCCTAGCTGCCCGGTTCCTCCGGCGATGACGATCTTCATCGAACGTCATCATATAGCAGAAAGGAGTGGTTTTAGGAAAAGAGATTCGCCGAAATATAATCGTAGCTCACCTTGAGGCTCTCAAGCGAACCACGCGGGCAGGTATCCTGCTCCACCGAGAACCACTTCACCCCGGCTTCATCCGCAGCGGGGATGATTTTCTTCCAATCGAGGTTGCCATTGCCGACTTCCATAAACGTCGGTGTACCGAGGATGTTGCCGAAGTCCTTCAAATGAAGAATATCAACCCGTCCGGCGAGGCGGCGGAGCCAATCGGGCGGGTTACCACCGCCGTGTTGAATCCAGAAACAATCCATCTCGATCTTGAGCAGCTCGGGGTCGATATCCAAGAGGTGTTCAAAGACGGTCCGCCCACGGAACGGGGTGAATTCGAGGGAATGGTGATGGTAGAGAAGCGTCTTGCCGGCGTTGCGGAACTTCGTCCCGGCTTCGATCAGCAAGGCGGTGAGGCGATCAACATCAGCCTCTTCCCCGAGGTTGAACCCACCCGGGTAGGAATAGACGCCGAGCGGGATGTCGAGCGTGGCGAGTTCATCGAGGAAACGCTCGGCCTCCTCCAGAATGTACGGAGTGCTGTAACCGGCGATCGCCAGCCCGGCATCGGCCACCATTGCTTTGAGCTCACTCGGTTTGATCGGCACGATCCCGGCCACTTCGACCGCGGCGTAGCCGATGACTTTGATTTTCTTGAGCACCTCGGCAGTCGCCTCCGGGGAGGTGCAGAGATCGCGAACGGTGTAAAGCTGGGCAGAGAGTTGGGCGGGTTTCATACAAGTGATGGGAGAGAGATTACCACTTGAGCGCCTCCGGTTTCTTGCGAAGCCTTGAGATTTTCTTGCGATCTCTTGATCTCTCTCCCCTAAGTAGTCGCCCTCGGTCGCAACGTCGGGGAGAGGTGTGTCACTCGTGGCTGCCCCGGCTCGCAAAGCCACTGTGCCGCACGCCGCCCCATCTCGCGAAAATCGTAACTGACGACACTGAGCGGGGTTCCGTTGGTAACAGGGCAACCCATGATCGAAAGGAGGCCGATCTGCCGCCCCCACGGCAACCCCGCTCCGAGCCGGAGGAGTTCCAACGCAAGGTTATCCTCCGCCACCAAAAGGGCCACGCGTTCCGGGAGCACGGCGACTTCTTTTAGCAAAGCCGTGACCGCCTGTGGGTCGGGTAAAGGGCGGTATTCGACCTCGGAATCCAGCGAGCGAACGGCAGCCAACGTTTGGGCCGCCGCCTCGTACTCCGGCAGCGGATCGGGGAGGATGATCCGGCGATACCCCCTCTCGCGCAAATACCCAAGAGCCAGCGCCGCCCCGGCTTGATGATCCGCCGCTATATTTCCAATCGCGTCCAACGAAGTTTGGCGATGGAAAATCACCGAACGCGGGAGATCGGGAAGAGTTGCCAGCGCCTCATCGCTCCAAAGCTCATCGAGGAGCACCCCTTCGACCCCCTCTCCGTGGAGGAGAAGGTGATCCTCTAACATGGAACGCTGCCGGGAGATGGGAGCGAGCCGGATCGGCCCAAGCGGCGCGTCGGCTTCGACCAACTCGCGATGGGGCAGCAGGAGCATTCCCCGGTTACCTTCGCCGCACGCCTCTGTAAACCCCTCCATCACCGCCCGACAAAGGGAGGACCAGCCGCGCATCTGCCGCAACATCGCCGCGAGCGGCAACGGTTGCGCATGGAGACGCCCCGCGAGAAACGGGTGAAAACGTCCATTGGGAGCCCGCCAGACGACCCCTTCCTCCTCCAATCGGGAAAGGAGGCGAAACGCCGTCGCATGGGAAAGGCCGAAGCGTTCCCCGAGTTCGCGCACCGGCGGGAGGGGCTGGAGCGCTTCCTCCCTCCGCCGGGTTGCGGCAGCACGGCGCAGCCAGTTTTCAAGCCGGTCGCGCGGAGTTAGGGAGGGAGTCACGCCGGGCAACCTACCAATCACGACCAAAGGAGGGCAATGCTTTGGTTACCGAGGAGAACGGGAACGCGAAAAGCGGTTGCGAAACAAAATTATTTTTGTAACATTCTCCTCCATGAGCACGACCTCTCCCTCTTCCCCCCCCCGCCGCGTCGCCTTGGTTACCGGAGGTGCCGGTGAAGGGATCGGCCACGGGATCAGCGAAGCATTGGCCGCCGATGGGTGGAACCTCGTCATCACCGACCGTAAACCGCAGCGGGCCGAGGCATTCGCCGCGACCTTGCCATCGGAGGTGGAGGTCGAGATCGTCCCGGTTGATGTGACGGAAGCCGAGGCTCCGCAGCGGAGCGTCGCCGCCGCGCTCAAACGGTTTGGACGACTCGACGGGCTCGTCAACAATGTCGGCGTCGGTCTCACCAAAAAAGCCGGGGAAGTGACGCCGGAGGAGTTTTACACCCTTTTTAACGTCGATTTTCTCGCCTCTTTCCGCTTCGTGAATGCTACCCTGCCGGAACTCCTCCGCGCCAAGGGGGCGATCGTCAACATCGGCTCCGTCCATGCGAAGCTCGCGGCGCAAAAGTTCGCGCTCTATGCTGCCACGAAAGCAGCGCTCGAAGCCTACACCCGGGGGCTGGCGGTCGATTACGGACGCGAAGGGTTACGGGCCAACACCGTGCACCCGGGGCTGGTCGAGAGTCCGCAAAACGAGGCGCTCCTCGCCAACCTCGTCCCGGATGCCCGCAAGTGGATGGATGATTTCGCGCTGGAACGCCAGAGCCTCCCCTACCTTGCGACGCCGCGTGAAGTGGGCGAACTGGTTGCCTTCCTGCTCGGGCCCAAAGCCCGCGCGATCACCGGACAGGCGATCTTCATCGACGGCGGGACGACGACCCTCCTTTGGAACAACGAAGGGTAAACCTTACTTCGCGTAACGCCCGACACGGTTGAGCCAACCGGGGAGCCAACGCCCTTCCTTGCGCTCAGGTGGAGCGTTTTCCACCCGGCGTGTCAGGACACGGGCGGCCGATTGCGAGAAGGCGCGGACCGGCTCCCCCCCTTTCATCCCGGCGAGCACCTGTAAAAGCCCCCACCCTTCGCCGCGATAACGTTCGCTCGGGAGAACCCCTTCGCCCTTGAAGTTAACGTAATCAATAAGCGCAAAACTCCCGGCAGCGCTTGCGCAAAGCGCCTCAAAGCGGGAGCGAATCGCGGGACGCTCCCCCGGTGTGGCTGCGGCGAGGAGCTTGGGAAGAGCGGCGTTCAGACGGGCAATCAAAAATTCGGTCTGAACCGCTAGCGCGTCGGGGGAGGCGAGCAGATCGCGCAAGGCGCGGACCCGCCCGGTATCGGCCTGCATGGCGGCACGGTTCTTCCACGGCGCGGCCCCTCTAGCCCATGCGGGAACGGCTACCCCCCGTTCCTGCAAGAGAGCGACCAGCCGGGGGAACGATTCATCAAAGGGGCCTTGGACCCCTGCGGGGTACCAGATAAAATGGCCGATCCCCAGCGAAGGGAATTCCTCCCCCCGGTTCCAAGCGACCAATCCCTCGACCTTCCCGGCGCTCTCATTCTGCCAGACTTTCCGTGCGACCTGCATCGCCTCTGAACGTGAGAGACGAACGGTGGCAGCATCAGCGCTAACAGGGAGAAGGAGCGACATCATGGCAAAAGCAGCAAGAAAGCGGCGGGGTGGCGTCATGGACGTGAGGATGCCACGGAGAGGTAGCTCTCCGCAAGGGCGCGGCGACTGATCTTGCCCCGTTCCGAGACGGCGATCCGCGGCACCCGCCAGACCGCTTTAGGCACCTGCCACGGGCTCAATACAGCGCGGGCATAGTCGATAAAAGCGCCTTCCTCAATCTCCCCGACCACGCAGGCGACCGCCTCCTCGTGCCGCAAGCGCGATGGGACACCGAAGACCACCACCTCCCGCACCCCGGGGAAGCTCAGAAGGCGCGTCTCGACTTCGCGCGGGTTGAGCTTACGCCCCGCGACGTTGATGATGTCGCCAAGCCGACCGGCGAGCCGCAACCCTTCCTCGCCCACCTCGACGAGATCGGACGGGACAAACGCCCCATCAGCCAACGCCGCCTCCTCCCCCGGTTGGGGCAAGGGCCAATACCCGTCGCCGACGGCGGGGCCGGTGACGCGGATCGTCCCTTCCGGCAGTGGCTCGACTTTCGCGAGCGACATCGGTTTGCCGACAAACCCTTCGGGCGGATCGCCTGCCGAAGAGGCGTCGTACGCAATCCCGCCACACTCGCTCGAACCGTAAAAGCTGTGAATTTTAAGGCCAAACCGGCGGCGAAAACGCTCCGCGACGGGTGAGGCCAGCGGCGCTCCGGCAGAGAGGCAGAGTCGCAAACGGGGAAGCGGCGCCTCCCCCTCCAGCATCGCCAGTTTATCAAAGAAAATCGGCATCCCGGGAAAGACGGTCGCCCCGGTACAGACCAGACCATTGAGGATGGCGCGTGGCATCCGGTCCTCACTCAACGCCAGCGGGATGCCGTAGCAAAGGAGCGGCGTCACCAGATTACTAAACCCGTAGGAGTGAGCGAGCGGGATCACCCCATAGTTGAGATCCCCCGGCCCAAGCCCCATCGTCGCGCAGATCTGCCGCGCATCGGCGACCAGTTGCTCCGCCCGGAAGCGGACGGCACGCGGGGCCGAAGTCGTGCCGGAAGTCAGTTTCAGGAAATCGGGATGCGGCCCCGGCCAGCGCGGCGGAGTGTCGCGGAGCATTTCAATCGAGAACGTGCGTTCCTCGCTCAACGCCACCAGCGCCGAGGCTCCTACCGTCTTGAGCGCAAGGCGCAACTCCCCCTCCCCGAGATGGCGGCCCAGCGGCATCGGGATCAAATCACGCCGGAAAAGAGCGAGAATCACGGCAGGAAACTCCGGCACGTTGCCGATCTGGAGCGCCACGATGGAACCCGGCCCAAGGGTGGAGAGGGCGGCAAAGCGTTGCGCCCATTCCTGCGCCTCGGCCTCCAGAGCGTGGAAACTGCGCAGGATCGTCCCGCTCTCAGCAATCACCGCCGGGGCTTCGCCCCCCTTTGCGAGCACGCCGCTCCACGCCGCCAACACCGGGTGGCGGTTCTCGCTCAAAAAAGGGGCGCGTGCATCCATCTGAAGAAAAGAAACGCATCATGAGCCAAGGAGGATGCAAAAGACAAAAGTTTTTGATTGCAGCCCCCCGGGCCGCCGTTATCTTCACACTCCCCGTGGTTTCGGGCGCAGGCTGTTCCCGAGGCTCTACGCTTCTTATATGGATTTTGCGCCGCTGATTGAAAAAAAGACCGAACGTTTCCGTGAACTCGAAGCCGAGATCGCCGAAGGGAGCGTTTTTAACCACCCACAGCAGGCGCGGGAGATCATGCGCGAACATGCGCAGCTCAAGGAACTGCTCTCCCTCTCCGCCGCGTTCAAAAAGACGACGACCGACCTCGCCGACCATCAGGAACTCGCCCGCGAGCATGACCCCGAGCTGGCCGAGTTGGCGGCTTCGGAAATCCCGGGGCTCGAACAGCGGCTCGAAGAATTAAAGCTTGGCATCCAGATCGCCCTCCTGCCGCCGGAGCCGGGGGAAGATCGCGACGCGATCGTGGAAATCCGGGCCGGGACCGGCGGAGCGGAAGCGGCGCTCTTTGCCGCCGATCTTTTCCGCATGTACAGCCGGTACGCGGAGATGAACAACCTTCGCATTGAGACGCTGGAGACCAGCCCCTCGGAGATGGGAGGATTTCGTGAAATCATTTTCCGCACCTCGGGCCATGAAGTCTTCCGCAAGCTGCGGTACGAGAGCGGGGTGCACCGTGTCCAGCGTGTCCCGGCCACCGAGGCGCAGGGGCGCATCCACACGAGCACGGCGACCGTTGCCGTCCTCCCCGAAGCGGAAGAGGTCGATTTTGAACTTAAACCCGATGATCTGCGCATCGAAGTCTGCCGCGCCGGTGGCCCGGGAGGGCAAGGGGTCAACACGACCGACTCCGCCGTCCAGATCATGCACCTCCCCACCGGCACGATCGTCCGCTGTCAGGACGGGCGCAGCCAGCAAAAGAACAAGGAGAAAGCGCTCAACATTCTCCGTTCCCGCCTGCTCGAACGCAAACAGCGCGAGGAGGCCGAGAAATACTCCGCGCATCGCAAGAGCCTGATCGGCGGCGGCGGGCGCGAAGAGAAGGTCCGTACCTACAACTACCCGCAAAACCGCGTCACCGATCATCGCATCGGACTGACGCTCTACAATCTCGACCGGTTTATGGAAGGGGAGATTGCCGAGATCGTCGGAGCGCTTCAGGCCGAAGATGTCGCCATGCGCCTTGGCGAAGCGCAGCAGGCGTAACCCTTCAATTCACGCCGAAGATCCGTTGATTCTCGTCGGAACCGAGGGTGGCAAGCGCGCGTTGGCTCGAAGTCGGCTCCCAAAGGGGAGCCTGCTCCCCGGCCTCTTCCCTGATTTTAGCCATCAGGCGCTCTTTTAACCCGGCCGATGGCGACATCGGCAGAAGCGAGAGCGCAAGGATGGCGTTCAGACACTGGCACTCATCGATAAACGCCTCCGCGCGAGCACCGTACAACTTTCGCCCGGCGGTAAACGCTTCGAGTTCCTCTTTGTCAAGGGCTCCAATGGTGTAGAGCCTTGCCAGTTGTTGAAATTCCTCATAGCTCATGGCCTCTTTTTTTTTCTCCGAATCAGGAGTCATGATAAACCCCTATACCCGATTCGTACAATCTGCTGTTTTCGCGCGGGCCTTTTTTCACCCCTCTCCGCCGAGGGCGGCTTCGCGGCACCCTTTGAGGTCAAGTTTACCGCTGCCAAGGAGCGGAATCGCCTCGACCTGACGCACCTTTTTGGGAATCCAAAGCGCCGGAACGCCCGCTGCGAGAAGGCCGGAGCGGAGCGTCGGGAGGTCAAGTTCGCGCGTGGAAAGGAGGATGATCGCCTCCCCCTTGGCCGGATCAGGGACGCCGACGACGCAGATCACCCGCTCGTCATCAGCATTGAGGCCGAGAGCTTCGTTGATCCGGGTTTCGAGAGTCTCATGCGGGACCATCTCCCCGCCGATCTTGGAGAAACGCGAGACGCGCCCTTCAATGTAAAGGAACCCATCCTCATCAAAACGGGCGAGATCGCCGGTGCGGAACCAGTCGTCGTGCATGACATCAGCGGTTTTCTCCGGATCGTAGAGGTAGCCCTCGAAAATATTGACCCCTTTAAGCCAGAGCATTCCTTTCTCCATCAGGGAGAGTGAGGCGCCGGTGTCGGGATCGCGGATCTGCGCCGCCAGCCCGGGGGCAAGCTTGCCAACGGAGCCGGGGCGGGAGGAAGGTTGGACCTCATCCTCGGGCTTGCGCTTGGGCGGTTCCGGGAGGTTGACGCTGACGACCGGGGAGGTCTCCGTCAATCCATACCCTTCGAGCACCGGGACGCCGAATTTCTTCTCCACCGCTTCGGCCAATTCACGCGGGAGCTTCTCGGCTCCGGTTACGAGCAGTTCCACGGTAGAAAGCTGCTCGGGCTTTGCCTTGCGAAGATAACCGCGCAGGAAAGTCGGCGTCGCCAAAAGCAAGGTGACGCCGTAGCGCTCGACCAATTCGGCATTCTTGTCGACATCAAGCGGGTTGGGGTAGGTCACCATACGGATGCGCTCGATCATCGGGAACCAGAGTGTCACCGTACATCCAAAGGAATGGAAGAACGGGAGGGAGGCGAGGATCGTATCACGGCGACTGAGGTTGAGCATCTGGCCAAATTGCGCGACGTTGCCCAACACGTTGCGATGGCTCAGAACGACCCCTTTTGGCTCGCCGGAGGAGCCACTGGTAAAGAGGACGACCGCTTCTTCGTGATTCCCCTCGTGCGGCACTTTGAGGATCGCCGCCAGCAGACGCCACGGCGTCACGAGAACGGCGGCCCGCCACAGCGCAATGCGGCTCTTGAGCGGCGGGAGGAGTTTTTCGAGATAAATCACGTTCTCCGGCAATGGGAGGTCGGGAATCTTTTTAAGAACCGCACCGGCGGTGATCACATCTTCGAGCTTGCCGATGCGGATCGCCGCTTCGATCGCGGCACGCCCGGCGGTAAAGTTGAGGTTCACCGGGACTTTATTGGCAAGAAGGATACCCAGATTAGCCACCACCGCCCCCTTCCCGGGCGGAAGGACGACAGCGATCCGGTGGTGCGAACAACACGCCTTCAAATGCCGTGCGACGACGATGGCGGCGGCGAGCAAAGTGCCGCGCGTCATCGTGGAGTCATCCATCCCATCGACGACGAGCGTGTCGAACTGTCGCCGTTTCAACCCCCGCAGACAGGCCATCCCGAGATGCCCCCGCAAAAACGGGCGACGGGTAAAGGCCTCTTCGCCAAGGATTTGAAGCCGTTCGCGCAGCAGCGCCGCGTCACAAGCATCGTGCGCCAGCGGCTCGCCAAACGAAATAGAGACCGGGTACGGGATTTTTTTAGGGATCTTGGTAAAAAACCGATTCCCCTGAAAAGAGAAGATCGAGCCCCAGAGCTGATCGAGCCAGACCGGGACGACGGGAGCTTGTGCGCCGCGTGCGACCAGTTCGTACCCGCGTCGCAGCCGCAGGAGCGAGCCGTTGCGGGAGAGTTGCCCCTCCGGAAACATGCAAACCACCTCCCCCTGAGCGATCTGTTGAGCGGCTTGTTTAACCGAATCCTTGGCGCGGCGTTCGGCGACCGGGATCGCACCAAGGACGCGGAAAAGGGGGTTGAGCCAACGGTTGCGGTAGATCGGCTCAAAGACCAGAAAGCGGATCGGGCGCGGGCAGGCAGCCTGAAGCAAAATGGCGTCAACCCATGTCACGTGGTTGGGGAGCAGGAGGCACCCTCCTTGTGGGAGATGCTCCAACCCCGAGACCTCCAAACGGTAGAAGAGGCGGACCAGACGCCCGCCCCATCGCAACAATAGGTTTTTGCTCGTCATGTAAGGTGTGTGATAAAAAAAGCGCGTGCGCGGGGGTGGAGCGTATCGGGAGGAGCGGGCGGTGGTCGAGCCCCGTTTTTTCCCGATTGCGGCTCTCCTTTACGTTGCTAAGAATACGCCCATGCCCCCTCCCGACGCGACAGGCAGCCAGCAACTCACCCAACACGACTGGACGAGCTTACGCACGGAGCTAATCTGGGTCTACGACCGGGCCGTCGATCACGGCAATCGGGTGTTCCACAGCGACCTTGGTGAGAAGAGCAAACTCTGGCTGCTACGGCGCGGGTGGGTGACGATCCAGACCGGTCCCGGCCCGAAGCTGAAGGCGAAAGCGGGGGAATGGGTTTTTCTTCCGCGTGAGCATACGCTGCATCGCTTTTCTGACGATGCTCAGATCCTCTCACTACAATTTCTCTGCCAATGGCCGAGCGGGCAAAGTCTTTTCCCTAATGAAGAGATCCTGATTGTCCCCTCGCAACGCTTTCCCAAGCTCGAAGAGGAGGCGATGCGACTCCTCGGAATGATCCAGCCATGGCAGCGTGAGCAGACGATGCAACATGCCCATCAACTTTCCGGCTACAGCGCGTTCCTCCAAACGCAGGCGGTCTTTCTGGAATGGCTGGCACAATGGTTTGAAGCACGCCAAGCCTTGGGGAGCCGGATGACGCTGGAACGACGGGGGGATGATCGCACGCTGGCGCTGCTACGCACGCTCAATGAAACACCGCTCGACCTCCCCTTCCCCAAAGCGGCGCTCGAAACAAGCGCGCAACTGGGCGAGGCGCAGATCAACCGGCTTTTCCTAGCCACCTTCGGCGTGACCACCCGCAAATACTGGGAGCGCCGACGGCTGGAGTTCGCCAAGACAGCATTGGAAGGAGGGAGCAGCCCGGTCAAGGAGATCGCCTACCGCCTCGCCTTCCGCTCCGACTCGCACTTTGTCACTTGGTTCCGCCGCTGGAGCGGGCTGCGCCCTTCGGAATATCGGCGGCTTTATGCTTTTACTTAAAAGTCTAGTGTGGGAAAGAGATCGCCACCGTGTTCGCCACGTCACGGCCCGAGAAGAAACGGCTTGCCTTGCCGGGGCGTTTTCAGCAGCGTCACGGCAGATTCTCTTCTGTTATGCTCGTCTGGAAAAAACTCGCCTCCGCCAAGTGGGAAGATGCTTGGGTGGAACGTCTCGCCTTTCTCGGCCCGATGCGGCTGGTCATCTCCTCGCTCCCCAATCGCAAGTCGCTCCGGCTCGAAGCGTATGGGTTGACACGCAAGGAGGGGGACGACCTCGTGGAACGTTTCGGCGGGCAGGTTCGCGAGATCTCCGACAAATTCATCGCTGAAACCCCGGAACGCGAGCCGATCGCCATTCGCGACCGCTTTCTCATTGTCGATCGCGAGCCGGAAGACCGCGCTGCGCTGGAAACCGGGGGACGGCAGCTCCTTCTCGTCCCGGCGGCGATGGCCTTTGGCACCGGCGACCACGCGACAACCGCCTCCTGTCTGCGGCTCCTGTGCGACCTTGCTCCAAAAGAAGGGCGGTGGTCGTTCCTCGATCTCGGGACCGGGAGCGGCATCCTCGCGATCGCCGCACGCAAGCTCGGGGCGAAACCAGTCGAAGGGTGTGACTTCGATCCCCACGCGGTCCGGACTGCGAAGGAGAACATCGCCCTTAACGGGGCCGCGCCGCTGCCGGTTTATCAACGCGATGTGCTGTGCTGGCAGCCGAAGAAGCAGTGGGACTTCGTTGCCGCCAATCTCTTTAGCGAAGTCCTGATTGCTGCGGCACCGACGATCCTCGCCGCTCTGCGCCCGGGTGGAGTGCTAATTCTTTCAGGGATTTTGCGCACTCAGGAAGGGGACGTCGTTCAAGCTTTCCGCGCGCTTGGGATCACGTTTGAAAAGACAGTCCGCAAAGGCAAATGGGTCACGCTTGCGGGGCGTTCACAGGGGTAAGCAAAAGCTCAACACTGCGCCGGATCGCCCCCCGATGTTGATCGAGCACGGCAAGCGCCGCGGCGTTGCGACGCGCAAGGGCGGATGGGGCCTCCAGTGAGGTAGCGATCGCCGTCTGCAACTCAGCTTCATCGCCGACGACCTGCACTCCATCCACCGCCCGGAACGACGCCATCAGGGCAGAAAAATTCCCCATCAACGGCCCGCAAATCACGCCGCTCCCGCCTTGGAGCGCCTCGACCGGATTCTGCCCCCCCTCCCCTTTGGGCGAGAGGCCGAAGCTTTTACCAATCACACTCAAGGTAGCGAGTTGATACCAAGCGGCCAGCTCCCCCGTGGTGTCCACGAGCAACACCTGCGGGTCAGCCCCCGGCATTGGCAAGGCACTCCGCCGCACAATTCGCACCCCGATCGCCTGCAACTCCCCCTCCAGTTGAGGGCAACGCTCTACATGACGCGGAACCAGAATGAGACGCAACGCTGGAAAACGCTCCCGCAACCCAAGCCAGACCCGGGCAAGAAGCGCCTCCTCTCCCGGAAAGGTGCTTCCGCCCAATAATAACATCCGCTCCTCTCCCCATGCGTCCCCCAGCGAAGCGATCTCTTTGGCGAGGGTCGCCGCTTTCTCCCGCAACGTCGTGACGTCCACCCCCGCTTCGTCATACTTGAGGCTGCCGGTGATGACGAGCGCCTCCTGTCGCACCCCGAGCCGCTCCCAACGGGGAGCATCGGCGATTTCCTGCACTCCAACCCGGTGCAACAATCCAAAAAAAGGACCACACCACCCTTTCCATCGCAGGAAACGGCGTTCGGAGCGTTGAGAGAGCCGGGCATTAAGGATCGAAACCGGAATCCCCCGGCGATAACACTCCACCACCATGTTGGGCCAGAACTCCTTATCAATGAGCGCGAGTTGCGCGGGGCGAATGAGCGCAAGCACGCGGCGAATGATCGGGGTAGCATCGAGCGGATAGTAAATCACCTCCACCCCTTCGCCAGCCCGGTCGCGGGCCAGAGCATAACCGGTGGAAGTCGTGGTAGAGAGGACGATACGGGTCTCTGGAGCATCCGCCCGAATGGCTTCGATGAGCTTGAGCGCCATCATCATCTCTCCGACGCTCACGGCATGGACCCAAAGCGGCCCGGTCAATCGCGCCAGACGATCCCGCGTCGTAGCATCGTAGAGGCCCAAGCGTTGTCCAAACCCGTTGCGATACCCGCCGCGCTTCCAAATCCGCAGCGCGAACCCCGGCAGCAGCGCGATAAAAACCAAAGGGAAGAGCGCACGATACCAGTGCAACGGCCCCCGCACTTGAGCAGGGAGTGGCCTCATTCCTCCGAAACCGTCGGTTGCAACGCCCCGGCTTTACGCAGCCAAACCGTCTCCGTCCCTCCATAACGACGCTCACGGATCACCTCCCAAGCGGGTGGCACTTTCCAGCGAACACCCGGGCGGCGCTCCAGCACGAGCCACCCATCCGGAGCCAACGCCTGCGCCAAAGCCGGTTCACCCAGCAATTCCATCCCGTAATCACGGGCGCCGACGCCCTTCTCATACGGGGGATCGGCGAGGATCAGCTCAAAAAGTGCCGCGTCCGGGCGACGCCGATGGAGGTAAGAGAAAACATCGCTGCGCACCACGCTCCCGCCTTGTTGAAGCTTGGTTTTCACAAGGTTTTTCTCAATCACAGCCGTGGCGGGCGCGTCCTTCTCGACCATCACTGCCGAGACAGCGCCCCGGCTTAACGCCTCGATCCCGAGCGCACCGCATCCCGCGAAGAGATCAAGCACCCGTTTGCCAATCAACCACTCCCCGAGACTATCAAAGATCGCCCCTTTGACCCGATCCATCGTCGGCCGAAGATCAGTCTTGGGAACCAAAAGGGGGATACGCCCCGCTATACCTGAAACCACGCGCATAAGAAAAAATCACGGTTGGGAGGCTGCCGCCTCCTCGTCTTCATCCTCCGAAGAGGCAGGAGGTGTCGCCTGCTCTTTCGCATCATCTTTGGAAGAGCGCTTCTTGCGGCTTCCACCTGTGAGGGAACGGAAGGCCTTAAAGAGATCAAGCGCCTGTTTTTCAATCTTCTCCCCCACCATGACCCGCATGAGATCGGTCTCGGGATGTTCCAATGTCCCGGAGATGCCGAAGCGGATCTGCTTTTGGTCACTCCCTTCAACCGGTACAAAGTTGGAGTGAATCCACCCCGGGAGTTGTCGGCTGATCTTAGGCGCGATCGCCAGCCCTGCGTCCAGAGAAAGCTTGCCATCAAAACGGCTCTCCCCCTTGGCCGTAAGGCTCAGGTTACTGGAAACCAGAGCGAGATCATCAATGTGCACCCGGCCGCCGCCAATCCAGAAATGAAGTTGCGCCCGTTCCAGTTCCAACCGGGTCAGCTCTTCAATCTGGAGAACCATTCCGATGCTTTGGAGGAGCGGATAATGCTCCATGCGCCCCTCGTCAAGACGGAGATGCCCCGAACCGTGGAAGGTTCTGGAGCGCCCGGCGCGCCCTTCGAGATGGAGGTAACCGTTAAGTTTACCGTGGGATTGCTGCATCGCCTCATCACTCCCGAGTTCATCGAGAAGCGATTGAAGGTCAACGCGATCGAATTTGAGATCGAGCACAAACGGCGCAAGGCTTTTAAGAGGGTAAAGGAAGAACGAACCCGATAGGTTCCCCCCCGCCAGACGGGCGTCCAGTTGCGGCAGGGAAAGGGTTCCATCAACATACTCAAACGTCGTGACGACGTGCAGGATCGTCACGCTCTCTTGCAGGATCACCCGACGGATGACGGCTGAACCGCGCGCTTCATGCTTGGCCGCAACCGGGCAATTGAGCGTCACCCCCTCGAAAACTGCCAACGGACGCCCTTTACGGTCGAGGAAGTGGAACCGTGCATTGTCCATGCGAGCAGCAACGATGCGGAATTCCAGCGGCTTCTTCCCGGGCGGTGGCGGTTCGGCTTGTGGCGTCGGCGTCCCTTGCGGCGCGGGAACGGCTTGCGGCGTCGCTTTGAGCGGAGCCGGGGCGGCCTGATCCTCTCCAGCAGCGGCGAGCGCTCGCTCGCGATCCCTTTCCCGCTCCCTCTTTTTACGTTTCTTCTTTTTGGCTGCGGTATGCGCCTCCTCTGAATCGGCTTCCGGTTGAAGGCGGGGAAGCTCCCAGCGCCCCTTGCGCGTCTGCCGCCAAGTGACCACTGGGGAGTCGATCACCAACTCGCGCACCACCAGACGGCGGGAAAAAAGAGGCATCACGGCAATACGGGCCGAGATGCGCGGTGCTTCCATGAAATAGACCGGTTTGCCATTGTTCTCCTCGGGATCGACCGTGGGATCAGGCACCGTCAGTCCCAACACGCGCAAGCCATCCCAAAGGGAAAAACGCATGCGCGTGAGCTTCACCTCCATCTTGAGTTCGTTGGAGAGGGCGTTTTCCAGCCGGGTCTGCACCCCGATCGATTCGACGTAAAGATTGATGCCCAAGACCGCCACGCAGGTCAGGACGACCACCCCTGCAACAGCAAAAAGAAACCCCTTGGCAAGCTTGTTCACGGTGGCAAAGTAGCGTTGTCACGCTGAAAAGAAAGACTGAATTGGCCATGATCCCCACTGTTGTTATCCTCAATCCGGTAGCCCGCAGTGGTCGGGCGGGTGATTTCCGACGAAAAATAGCTCAATGGTGTGAGGGAAACGACTCCGTTATCCTTCGCGAAACGCGAGCATCAGGCGACGCCGCCAGCCTGACACGATGGGCCGTCGAGGAAGGGTTTCAGCAAGTCGTTGCTGCCGGGGGGGATGGGACGATCAATGAAGTGGTTAACGGGATCATGGGAAGCGGGGTGCGGCTGGGAGTTTTACCGATGGGGACGATGAACGTCTTTGCCACGGAGCTAGGGCTGCCACGGTCGCCACGGGCCTGCTGGGAGGTTCTGGAGGGGGGCGAGAGCCGTCTCATTGACATTCCCACTGCCAACGGGCACGCCTTCGTCCAACTCGCCGGCGTGGGACTTGACGCGCAGGTGGTGCGAGCGACGGGACAGGAATCGAAGCGACGGCTCGGGCCGCTGAGTTATCTGATTTCCGCTGCGAAAGAGGTGACGCGTCGCCCGCCACAACTGATGGTGACGACGGCGGGGGGAGAGTGTCATCAGGCTTCCTTTGTCCTCATGGGGAACGGCCGGTTGTACGGCGGGCCATTTCCCTTCTTCCCGGGAGCCAGCAACGGAGATGGCCTTCTTGATGTCCTGATCTTCAAGCGGACCGGATATTTCCATCTCGCCCGCTATCTCCACGCCATCTTTTTCCGCCAACGACGCCCTCCCGGCGACCTGATCGCCCTGCGCGCCGATCGCCTGACGATCACCACCCTCGAAGGGCAGACTCCATGGGAAGTCGACGGAGAAGTCATAGGAGAGACACCGGTCACCTTCAGTTTTCACACGGAGAGACTGCGCGTTGCGGCACCGGCCAAAGTCACCTCGCGATAGAAAAAACGAAATTTTCTCATTTTTTCAAAAAAACCACTTGCTCAAATCCGCGAACATGACCATATTCCTGCCCTCTTACAGCAGACCCTATCGTCCAGCGGTTAGGACACCGCCCTTTCACGGCGGTGACACGGGTTCGAATCCCGTTAGGGTCGCCACTCACTCGAGTGGCGACTGGCCAGCTAAAAGCCTGATTTCAAGGGGACTACACCAATCTCCGTGTGGGCTACGCCACTTTTTTTGATGCGACCCAGTTTATTTCCTTTAACGGGATGACTTTTTGGGAAACACGCCACTGCTCCAGCGAGTGAATGTGAAATACGAACTCAAGCCTCGTTAGCAGAGAGTCAGCCATGCGGCCCGCGCGGCAGCGCGAATTGGGTCCAGCGTTACGCTGATGGTCGGGGCGATAGGATTCGAACCTACGACCTCCTGGTCCCAAACCAGGCGCTCTACCAAGCTAAGCTACGCCCCGACGTTTCTCGCAAGGGGGGGGAATCCCCCTTTGAAGGGCTGCACTATTACCTCCCCCTAAGCGAACTGCAAGGGAAATCCTTCTTATCTTTTTGCCATTCCCTCTCTTGACATGGCATTCTCGTCCGTATGTCGATCTCCTTTGAAGAACGGATGGAGCGTTTTCTCCATCACCCACCCGAGATTCACCCGAGCGCTTTCGTCGCGGCAGGCGCTGTGATCATCGGGCATGTCACGCTGGAGGAGGAGTCGAGCGTCTGGTATCAAAGCGTCCTGCGCGGGGATATTAACCGCATCCACGTCGGCCCGCGCAGTAATATTCAGGACGGATGCGTCATTCACCTCGCCGACGATTACCCGGTGGTGATCGGGGAATTGGTCACCGTGGGGCATAAGGCGATCCTGCACGCCTGCACCGTCGGTGATGAGGTGCTCATCGGCATGGGGGCGACCGTGCTCGACGGGGCAGAGATTGGCGCGCGCTCGATCATCGGCGCAGGGGCGTTGGTCACCGGTGGGAAGAAGATCCCCCCGGGGTCGCTGGTGCTCGGCTCACCGGGGAAGGTGGTCAAGCAACTCTCTCTTGAAGAACAGGCCGATATCGCCATCTGGGCAAAAAAGTATGTCGCCCTTTCACGCCATTTTCTGGCGAAGGGGTTAACGTAAAAAGTGGTACAATTCGTTTACCTCTTTTAAGCCGTTGGTCTCAGGCGGGAGACGGCGTAGATTCAAGGAGTGACCTCCCTGCTCCTTCCCCGCGCCTTGGCTTTGACCCTCCTGATCACCTCCCCTCTGAAAGCGGCCGTCGAAGGCGAGTGGCGCTTCCAGCATGATCAATGGGAGCGCACCCGACCAACGCCAGCCGCTCTCCCCGCCGATGCACTGCCTCTCACTCGGGATGGGCGTTTTCTTTACACGATCCTCTACCGTGATGACGCCAGTGCCGCGGAAAAATTTGCGGCGGGAGAGGTTGCCTTCCATCTCGCGAAGATCACCGGCTTGCCGATTAGCGCCAAAGCGCAGAGCAGCATGACAGAAAAGGGGCCCATCATCATGATTGGACGTGCCTCCTCTAGCAATGACCTCTCATCGGAAGCATGGGTGAAGGAAGTCGATGAAACCGGCAATCTCCACCTCTACGGCGGCTCTCCGCGCGGGACGCTCTACGCTGTTTATCACTGGTTAGAGGAGGAACTTGGCGTGGAGTGGTGGACGCCAACGCAACAGAATATCCCACGCAACCCGACGCCCTCATTCTCCCGGGAAAAACGTCATGGCAAACCGGCGTTCGATGTCCGCCATATCAGCCACCACTATGCCAAGGAGCGGCGCGCACGCGATCAGTACGACGGTCGTCACTTTTCGCCGATCCGCTATGATCGCGGTCTGTTCATGGCCCGCAGCCGGATCAATACGCCTGAGAATCATGTCTACCAAATTGCGGAGGAGTTCGGGGGTGATCTCCGTTTTGGACCGCCGTTCCATTCGCATACCTATTACCTATACATCGACCCGAAGAAAGATTTCGAGAAACACCCGGAGTGGTTCTCGCTCATCAACGGCAAGCGTACCAGCGCAGGCGGCCAATTGAATGTCCTCGACCCGGGTCTTCGCGAAGCTTTTCTGAAACGGCTACTCGAAAATGTGAAAACCGTGACGCAAAGCGAGGCTGCGCTCCCCTCCCCTTCGAGTCTCTTCTTCGATGTCTCCCCCAACGACCATGAAGGGTATGACGAAGGGGCTGCCTCGCGGGAGATGGTCCAAAGAGAAGGGACAGAGATGGCTCCCCTCCTTGATTTCGTCAACTTTCTAGCGCAACACGTGGAGCAAGCGGCGCCCCACCTCTTCCTGCGCACGCTCGCCTACAAAGCAACGGAACGACCGCCCAAAACCCTCGCCGCCCGCGACAATGTCATCATCACTTTGACCGATACGGAGTCCAACCCGTTACACGCTATCGAAGCCAAGGAAGCGCCGGAGGCCAACCGCCGTTTCCTCGAACTCATCCGTCAATGGAAAGCCAAGGCAAAGCATCTCTGGATCTGGGATTACGCTAATGCCTATGGGATCAAAGGCGGAAGCCTCCCTGTTCCTTTTGCGCGCAACCTTCACCGCGATCTCTTAACGTTTCATCGGACGGGTGTTACCGGTTATCAAGTCGAAATCGGAGAGCCATGGCAAGGCCACGACCGGCCTTTTACCTATTGGATCGCGGCGAAGTCACTCGAAGCCCCGGAGCGTCCGTATAGCGAACTCGAAAAGCGATTCACCGATGGCTACTACGGCCCTGCCGGAGCGGTGATCCGTCGCTATTATGCTGAACTGGAAAAAGCAGCCACCTCCTCGCGCACTGAAGGCAATACGTTCACGGCCCCACTCCCCTTCTTTGACTACCTTAATCTCCCATTCCTAGTTAAAACACAAGCGCTCTTTGATGAAGCGGAGGCAGCCGTCAGCGCTGCGACAGCGGAGCAGGATGCCTTGCAACGGGTGCGAGAATTACGGATGAGCCTCGATGAAGCAGTGTTGCGGCTCTACCCTGTTTCGTTGCGCAAGGAGTGGACAAAGGAGACCCCGCTTGATCTCGCCCACATTCGCAACCGTTACCGCGCTACGCTTGAAACGATCATCCGGCGTGAGGTTTTGCCCGAGCATCGAAAAGCTTGGCTTGATGCCATCGACAAAAAGCTCATCGCTATGGATCTACGCAAGGAGCCAATCCCCCCGGGACTAGTACAGGAAGGAGCGCAAATCTATGACTACCTTCCCTACCAGATGGCATGGAGTGAACAGGCGCTTACCACGCCGGAAGGTGAGAGCATCGAGGTCACTCCGGTTGAAGATGGAGAGGCAGATAGCGGGGTGGCTTTTGAAGTCACGCTCAAGGGGCTCGCGCCCGCCTCCCTGCGCTGGGGCTATTTTGGTCTGACCGAAACGCGCCTGCAAAACGCTCCATTGCCGGAGTTCAAGGAAGGGAGCTACCACTGGGTAAAGCTTGGCGAGATCAAAGCTCCGACAGCGCGTGGAATTGCTTATCTTTTCGGCCCGGCTTCGGCTATCATCGGCCCGCTCTACTTTAATAGCGATTACTACCCGTCACTGTATCGCACGGCGAAGGAAAGAGCGTGCGATCTCTGGATCAAGGTACGCACACTCCCTACACACGGGGAGGAGCGGCGCTACCGGATCTGCCGGGCAGCTCTTACCCTTCCCCAGCCATGACCCCCAGCCCCCCGCGCTCGCGTGCTTTTACCCTAACGGAGCTTCTTGTCGCCATTGCGATTATTTCTACGCTACTCCTCTTTCTGTTGCCGATGTTTCGGTCGACCCGGATGCAGGCAGGGGCAGCGGCTTGTTTCTCCAATTTGCGGGTGATCGGCAATGCGATCTTTACTTATCAAGGTGATCACAATGGGCGGATGATCTCCTATGCGGAGTTAGTCAACCCGGCTGATCCCTCTGGCGGCTTCAAGCAATGGCCGTTGTTGTTAGCCCCTTACCTCCCACCCAAGGAGCCGACTTACCATTACAGCCCGCTTCTGCGCTGCCCCGGCGATCGGCGCCCCCGCGCCACGGCGAACCCGATCTATACCGATTACGGGCTGGCCGGGCTTAACGGCGTGCTCTTTGGTGTCCATCACCCGGTCACAGGGACCAATCGCTTCAATAGCTGGCTAGCGGGGCGTTCTCCGAAGATGACCAGTCTTCCCGACCGCTCACAAGTGATGCTCGTGAGCGATATTGACCAGTTGCTTGTCTGGGGGCCGGGCGATCTTAACAATCAGCAACTTCAAAGCTGGCGACATGACGGCGCCATCCACGCCGTCTTTGGCGACGGCCACGTCAAACGCCTGCGCAGGCAGGATGTTCCCTCCAATGCGCAAACCCCTTTTTGGAACGGGGGAAACCCGCTCCCGATCCCACCACCCTGATTTCCGGTTTCTATGTCTACCTGTTGCCTTTTGAATTGGACGAGCCTCATTCTCCTGCCGTTAGGTTTGTTAGCCGATGAGCTCCAACGCCTTCCCATCACTGGGGCAGAGCCGATAGATTCAGGCAGTTCCTATTACCAATCGGGCGGCGGTCCGGTGGGCGACTCCGAGCCAGAGCGCGGCCCGGGGCGGCGACTCGTCTCAAGCGACGCCTTGAACGCTGTCCTCGATCTTAGGGGCAACAGCATCGTCGTTGACCTCGGTCAGATCCAGCAGGTGGAGCGGCTCGCCCTCCATGCCCCGGAGGGAAAACAAGAGCCGTTCACTAACCTTCTCCAGAGCGGCGTGGCGCTCTATGAGAGCGTTGACAATGAACGCTACCGCCGCGTGGAGAGAGTGGAAATAAACCCGCAAGTCGACGACGCCGATCGACCGGTTCTCTATCTGGAAGGGTTCCGGCTGGAGACCCGTTACCTCAAGGTTCATTCGCTCTACAGGGGAGATGAGTTCCGCCTTCTCCTCCTTGCCCGTGATCTCGTGACGCCGTGGGGCGCCAGTGGGCCGCTAGTGGGAGAGCGGGTCCGACTCTCCCCCCATTTGTTACAACAGGGAAAGAACACCCTGCAACTCAACACGTCGCATTTCCGCCCACGGCGAAGGCACGATTTTGAAATCGCCCTCCTCCCTTATCTCCATGGAGGTGCCGAGCCGCTCTACCGCGAACGCAAACGACTACGGGGAGAAAAGCGACGCGCTCCATGGCGGGAAGTGACCTTCACCCTACCCAAGCTCTCCCCCGGCATGTATCGCCTGCGGGTACGCAATCTTAATGCCGACGGCACGCTTTGTTATTGGGAAGAAGTGGCGGATGTTTATGTCGCTTCAACCCTCCACCGCGAGGTTAGCGATAGCGGGACGCTTCCCGCGGGAGAAGCGCTCGCCCTGCGCCTGCCAGAGCCGCTCGCCCTTGAACCGGGGGAGGCGGTTACGCTTCCGTTGGAGATGGCCCAAGGGGATTATGCGCTCTATCTCGGCGTGGAAGGAAATGCGATCGGTGTTGATGTGGTCCACGGAGAGGCGCGTTTCAACATCACAGCTCAGAAGAAAGGGCCAAAAGAAGCGGAGCGCGAGGCTTTCGGCGGCTTCCTCTCCATGAAGGAAGCGGGCCGGATCACCCTCTCCAACGCAAAAGAGCGACTAAAGGTAACCTCCATTCGAGTTCTCTCCCTAACCCCCAAAGAACGGCAGCTCGTTTTTGAAAAACGTCAACGCTCTTTTGAAGGGAAGAAGCTCATCTTCTACAACGATGGCTATAGTATTCACGGACGCTTTGATCGACCGGCGAACTATACAGCGGATCACTTCCGCGCGTACGCCGATACCTTCAAAGGGAGCAATGCGATGGTAGAACGGTTTGATTTCTCGCAGGGAGCCTCTTCGATGATCACCTCGCATCATTCGCGCCACCCGCTCACGGAGCCGCCGGGTAAGGAGGGGAAATTCTATACGAATTACAGCCGACATGTGAGTGAAAACTTCCGCGAGCACTTCCTTGAGAAAGGAATAAACCCGATTGAAGTGATGGCCCAGCAACTCCATCGGCACGGAATCCCTCTCTTTGTCGGTTACCGGATGAACGCATGGTATGATGCTCCGATGGACCAATTTTACGTTGCCCGGTACTGGCGGGAGAGGCCGCAGTGGCGCGTACAGCCGTATCGGGGGAAAGTTTACGCGGCCCGTAGCTATGTCTACCCGGAGGTGCGCCGTTTTCATCTGGAGATGATTAAGGAATATCTCGACCTTGGCGTGGACGGGGTGCATCTCGAATTCATGCGCCACCCGCCCTTTGTCGGTTACGACGCACCGCTAGTGGAAGCTTTCAAAAAGGAGTACGGCGTCTCACCGCTGGATCCCGATTTTTCCCAATGGAAAGAGTGGCGAAAGGCACAATCTGCCGTGATGACCAACTGGATGCGAGAGGTCCGCTCGCTGCTCAACCGTGAGGGGCGGCGTTACCCGCTCACCGTCCGCTTTGATCATCGCAATTATGCCGGTCAGGCGCTGGATGTGGAGCAATGGGTTAAGGAAGGGTTGATTGACGCGATCATGCCGGGGGATTATACGATCCGCAATCATCCCATTGACCTTGCGCCGTTTCGCCGGATGATTAAAGGAACCAAGGTCAAGCTCTACAGCAGCCACTCCCCGGAGGAGACCGGCACCCGCGATCCCACGGCGGAGGATGACGCCAAGGGAGAGATGCCGCCGCAAGGAGCTGTGCCTCACGATGATATCAAGGCTTTCCTCATTGATGCGTTCCGGCAAGGGGCAAGCGGAGTCTATATGTTCAACAACGGCGGCGTCGGCCCCCACCATTCGTGGAAGCGGCTCGAAGAACTTGAACGGTGGGATGTTTACGAAAACCCCGCCCATTTCACCCCGCCGCGAATGCCATGAACCGGGCATGGGCTCTCTTGAAGGAAGGTGTTTGTACAATAAGCGGAGAAGGAGTACCTTCCCCGGAGATGTTGGCCCTCCCCAAGCGACATTCCATGATCGAGCAGACGACGCAGACGTTGCGGCGGGGACTATTGGCCGGTTGGTGGAGCAGCTTCCTCCCTTCAGAACGCAAATTGGCCGCGGAGCTTCAGGTAAGCCGCCCGACTCTTCGCCTCGCGCTTGACCAACTGGGGCAGGAGGGGCTCATCGAAATCACTCACGGGCGCAAAACCCGCATTCTCCCCCCCGGCGATGGGGGGAGTACCAACCGAAAGGGACGTCCTGCAACAGCACGCAAGGTCATCTTTCTGATTCTCCATCGCCTCACCGATGTGATCTCCCAGAATCGCGTCCAGGAATGTCGGATTGCTCTTCAAGCGGGTGGCTATAAGGTCGACTATCTCGAAGAACCTTACAGCCATTCGCGCGATCGGATGGCTCTCCTTGCTACCTTTCTTGAACAACGCAAGGAGGCAACGACGCTTCTCATCGGCGCGACACGAGAGCAACAGATCGCCCTCTCCGGCCTCGGCGCGCGCATCATTGTGCTAGGCAGCACTCATGAAGGGATTCACTTACCGAGTGTGGATAGCGATTACGGTGCCATTGGCGTTCATGCTCTTCAGACGTTTTATCGTCTGGGACACCGTCGTATTCACGCCATTTTCCCCGATTCCTCGCTTGCGGGAGATTTGCGGACCGAGCAGTCGCTGCGCGATGTCGTCGCCACCGCTGACTACCGGCAAGTGAGCTATACCTTTTCGCACACCGACGGGAGCACTGCCTCCCTTTGCCGGATCACCGGGCGGCTTTTCTCCAGCCGGGAGCGGCCAACGGCGCTTTTCTTTTCCCGTTCGTTCTTCGGCCTGACCCTGTTAACCTCCCTGATGGGGATGGGATTGCGGGTTCCCGCCGATGTTTCGCTCATCTCCCGCGATGATAGCGAGTGCTTCTTGCATACGGTGCCAGAAATCGCCGCCTATCCCATTGATGTCCAGCTAGTCGTACGCAAGATTGTCCGTGCCATTCAGATGCACTCCAGCCAAAATGGACTCGCGACGCACTTTATTCCGAAGTTTGAGCCGCGACAGACGGTTGGCCCGGCACCGTCGCCTCTGTAGCCATTTCCCGGCGGCTGAACCGGCGTTGCGCCAGCGTAGGAGCGGGAAAGCAGTAGCTAGCCAAGAGCCCGACCGCGCAGGTGATCACGGTTCCGAAAAGGGCGTACCACATGAAGGAGACAGCGGTCAACCACCAGAGCGCCACGACGCTAACGAAGCCAGTCAATGCTCCGACAAAAGTCCCCCGGGCGTTGGCCCGCTGGGAGAAGACGCCGAGAATGAAAATCCCCAGCAACGGACCGCCAAAGAAGCCGCTGATCTTGTTGGAGGCTTCCAGCACCGTCCCCAGTTTGCTGACCACCAGCGCGAGAAGCGTGGTAAGAAGGCCGTAAAAAACCGTCCAACGCCTTGCAGTGCGCACTTTGAGTTGTTCCTCCGCTTGGGTAGCGCTCTCTTGTCGCCCGGCATCCGTAAAGTCAATCAAAGTTGCAGTGGTTAGGGAATTGATCCCAGCGGAAACCGTTGACATCGTGGCGGCGAGGATGGCTGCAAGAAAGAGGCCAGGCAGCGGAGAGAAGAGATTCTGAGCCACGAAGAAAGGGAGGATGCGGTCAGACCCGCTCAAGCCGGCGAGCAGGTCTGGGTAGACCTGATAGAAAGCATAGAGGATGAGACCGGTAAGATGGAAGAGACCGACGAGCGGCAAGGTGAGATAGAGCTTGAACCAGAGAGCGCGCTGACAGGAACGCAAGTCCGACGCGGTAAGGTAGCGTTGCACAGCAACCTGATCGGTCACCAGCGCCACGAGGTTAATCGCCATCCCGCCGACGAACGCCCCAAGGACGGTCATCCGTTCGGTCAGTGACCAACTGAAGTTAAAGAACTCAGTGCGGCCACCAGCGTGGGCAATCTCCCACGCGCCCGGCAGGCCGTCGGGGATTTTCCCGAGAGCAACCCACAGAACCGCGAGGATACCTAACATCATCACGCCAAATTGCATCACGTCGGTGTAAATCACCGCACGCATCCCGCCGATGGTGGTATAGAGAATGGTAACGCCACCGGTCACAGCAATCGCCACCCAGAGCGGAATTCCGGTCATTTCGGTGATCACCAGCGAAGGGGCGAACTGGGCAAGAGCCAGCCAGAAACAGACGCGGACGATGAAAGCGCCCGAGGAGATCCGGCGCAGCTTGAGGTCGAAGCGATGTTCGAGGTATTCGTAAGCGGTATAGAATGGAAGTCGGAAAAAGAACGGCAGGAAAAGATAGTTAGTGATTGGCGTAGCGACAAAGAAAGCAATCAGCACCCAGATATAAACCATGTTGTGACTGAAGTTCTCCGAAGGAGCACCGATAAAGCTAATTCCGCTAAAGAGCGCTGCGAGCACCGAGATCGCGATCAAAGCCCAGTGCATCCGATTGTCAGCCAAGAGGTAGGTTTTAAGATCCTTCTGCTTTCCCCCCGCCATCAGGCCAAGAAAGAGCGAGGCGAGCAGATAGATACCGGCAGTTGCGTAGTCAAACTGACTCAAGGCAAGGGGGAAGGTCATCATGGGGTATAGGCATTCATTGAAGCGGTGAAAGTGGGCAGATTCAATCTCCTTTCAAATGGTCAAAAGTCTTTACCTCTTTATCACCCTTGTTTGCTGGTGGGGAGCAGCGGAAGATGAAACCTGTTCCCTTCCATTGACGCTTCATTTTTCCCTAACCGGTTACCTTTTATGAAAAGACGTTCTCTCTTCCGGCAATCTCTCCTCTTCGGCTTTGCGGGTTGCGCTGCGATAGCTCTCACACCCTCCACAGGAGCAGCGCCTCTCTACTTCGACGTTAACGGGGCTAGCGCCGGGTCCGGAGTAGCAGCTTCCGGGAACTACACATGGGCCAATCCGTACTGGTCGACCTCGGCGAATGGCGACGTCGCGACGGCGGCATGGAGCGACCATGAGGAGATGATCTTTGCAGCCGGAAGCGATGCCCTCGGGCTTAACTATACCGTCACACTGACGGCAGGGAGTACCGTCTATGCCAGTTCACTCACCAAACTCGGCACCGGGACGGTGACGATCGCTACCCCCTCCCCCTTTGCGACACTTCAGGTGACCACCGGGGTGATCAATGTCACGAGCAGCACCCCTTCTCAAGGGATGACCATCAATGCTATCCTTGCCGGGAGTGCTGGTTTGATCAAGCAAGGCACCGGGATTCTCGCGATTGGAAACCGACCAGCCATTTATACCGGAGATACCGTAGCGGAAGCCGGGACGCTCCGTTTCATCGGCGGACGCACTTCGCCGACCAGTCATCTTGAAATGAAGGGGAGTTCCATTTTTCAAAGCTTCGGGGGGAGCAATACGATCGCCGGGGTTTCCGGCACCTCTGCTGCCGCCACGATCGAAAACGGCTGGAGCGATGCTGCGACGTTGACCCTCCTCCAAACCTCCGGCACTCGCCGCTATGACGGGAGCATCAGAAACGGGGCGGCTGGATCACTAGCGATTACCAAGGAAGGCGCTTACCTTCAGAAACTCAATGGTGCTAACACCCATACAGGAGCAACCACCGTCAAGGCAGGCACGTTGCTGCTCAATGGCACCCTGAGCGCCTCAACCGTCAGCGTCGAAGCGAATGCGACTTTTGGGGGAAGCGGGACGATGACCAACAGTGTCACGCTGGCAGCGGACGCTAATCTTGCAGCAGGAGATGAAGCCGCAGGTGGCACGCTCCAGCTCAACGGCGGCCTAGCCCTTGCAACAACAGGGGGGCATCAACTCAACTTTAACATCGGCAGCAACGCCTCCTCCATCGACATCGGGGGAACCTTTACCGTCAATTCATCAGGAGTCAATACGATCAACCTCACCCTCTTGGGGACACTCGATAGCGCCAGTTATACCCTGCTGGACTGGGGCGATGCCACGATTTCAGGAACGGTTGATCTTTCCTTATTCGAATTGGCAGCGCTCCCCAGCGGCATGCAAGGGGTGCTTTCCATTGACAATGATCAGTTGATCTTCACAGCAGTTCCGGAGCCTTCCTCACTGGCGCTGTTTGCCTTTTCCACCCTTGGCCTTGGCTGGATGGCGGTCCGTACGCGGCGGCGTGGGTGAGGCCGGGGTTAGAGCAAGTTGCGCTTTAAGGAAAGGGGCTGTCCGGCTCACACGATGGGTCGCCACCTCCTCCGGCGTACCGCAAGCGACCAGTTGCCCCCCCTGCGGCCCCGCCTCCGGGCCGATGTCGATGATGTAGTCAGCATCGGCTGCGAGGCTCATATTATGTTCGATCACGATGACCGTCTGCCCATCATCCACAAGGCGGTGGAGCAGATCAAGCAACCGCTCGACATCAGCCATGTGCAACCCAATCGTCGGTTCTTCAAGGAGATAGAGCGTCGATTTAGGTTCACGCTGGCGACGAAGGCGATCATTGGCGCGACGGGTCACGCCACGGCTCAACTCACTCACCAGTTTAAGGCGCTGCGCCTCGCCGCCACTTAGCGTCGGGCTGGGCTGGCCAAGCTTCAGATAGCCGAGACCAGTCTCGCACAGAAGATCAAGCGGACGGGCAATCTTTGGATTACTGGCAAAGAAAGCAGCCGCCTGATCAAGATTCATCTCCATCACGTCGCCGATACTCCGCTCATTATAGAGAACTTCCAGCGTCGCGGGGTTATAGCGTTTCCCATGGCAATCGCTGCATGGGATATAACTAGGCGGAAGGAAGTTCATCTCAATCTTGATCACCCCCTGCCCCGCACACGCTTCACAGCGCCCCCCTTCCGTATTAAAAGAGAACCGCGAAGGAGTATAGCCGCGCATCCGCGCCAGCGGCACCTGTGCGAACTGTTTGCGGATTTCATCAAAAACTTTGATATAGGTAGCGGGAGTCGAACGGGAAGTTTTACCAATCGGGGTCTGATCGACTTCATAAACGGTTTCAACACCCTCAGCTCCGCGCACGCTCTCAAAGAGCGTCTTATCGCCCTTCTTCTGCGGCTGAGTGAGCGCCGGTTTGAGGACACGACGCATCAACGTGCTCTTGCCGGAACCGGAGATGCCGGTGATCACACTCAGACGCCCCAGCGGGAAGCGGACATCCACCGATTGAAGATTATTCGCCCGAGCCCCCTTTAACTCAACCCAACCGGGAACATCGTGATTGAGCGGTCGACGGGAACCACGGCTGGGATGGCGGATCGGCTCGCGCAGGCAGCGCGCAGTCTGGGACTCGGGATGACGCAGGATCTCGTCGAGTTTCCCGATCGCTACCACTTCGCCCCCATGCACCCCGGCGGCAGGGCCAAGGTCGACGATCGTGTCCGCACGGCGCATCGTCTCCTCATCATGCTCCACGATGACGAGCGAATTCCCTTTCTCCCGCAAGGCTTCGAGCGTATCGAGCAGGAAGGCATTATCGCGCGGGTGAAGCCCAATGGTCGGTTCATCAAGGACGTAAAGAACGCCGCGCAGGTTGGAGCCGAGTTGTGCAGCCAGCCGGATGCGTTGCGATTCGCCGCCGCTCAAGGTCTTCGCCGAGCGATCAAGCGAGAGGTAGTCAAGCCCGACACGCCCCATGAACTCAAGACGCTGGCGAATCTCGGGCAGAATATCGGTAGCAATGACTTTCTGCGCACCGCTAAAGCGCCATTGGGTGAGTTGGCTAAGTGCCTCGCACACCGGGAGCGACGAGAAATCAGTAATACTCCCGCCGTGGAGACGGACATAGCGGGCATTGCGATTGAGCCGTGCGCCGTGGCAGGTTTCACACGGGCGCGCCTCCCCTTCCTCAAGCCATTCATGGCGGCGCTCCTGCTGTAGTTCAGCCTCCAACACACTCTCCGCCTCAGGCTCCGGCCCCTCCCATACTTCGCCAAAGCCGTGGCAAGTCTCGCACCAGCCATGGGGCGAGTTGAACGAGAAAAGGCGCGGGTCGAGTTCCTCAAAGGAGAGGCCGCAACCCGGACAACTCATCTCACTACTGAGGACGGTCAGCTTTTGTTCACTATCGAGCAAACGGGCGGTTCCCTTCCCGATCTCCAGCGCCCGACGCAAGACCTGTTCGAGCCGGGAAGAGGAATGGCGCTCGCCGACGACGACATCAATCGTATGCTCGCGATAACGTTCGAGCTTCTTGAAATCAGCAACGCGGACGAGGCTTCCATCAATGAGAAGTTCTTCAAACCCCTCTTTGGCAGCCCATTTGGCAACTTCGCTATGAAACCCTTTCCGAGCCTTGATCAAAGGAGCGAGGATGCGGACACTCCCCTTTTTACGCACCAACGTCTGCGCCTTTTTGAGTAAGGAGGCGAAGCTCTGCTTTTCCACCGGCACTTCACATTCCGGGCAATACTGCGTCCCGAGCTTGGCATAGAGAAGGCGCAGGAAATGGTAGACTTCCGTTACCGTAGCAACCGTCGACTTCCCACCGCCCCGGGTGACACGCTGTTCAATCGCTACCGTCGGCGGGAGGCCGCTCACCAGATCGACATCGGGCTTCTCCAGCGCCTCCATGAACTGCCGGGCGTAGGGCGACATGCTATCAAGGAACCGGCGTTGCCCCTCGGCAAAAAGGATGTCAAAGGCTAACGTGCTCTTGCCTGAACCACTCAGGCCGGTAATCACGACCATCCGGTCGCGCGGCAGATCGAGCGAAAGATTTTTGAGGTTATGCTCCCGCGCTCCATGGATCGACATGACCGGAAGTTGCACCTGCCGCTCGACCCGTGCCGGAATGATAGCCCGACGGCGACGGCGTTTTTGGAGGAGCGGTGCAAGAAACGCGCCGGTGTGGGAACCGGTGGCGGCGGCGCTGGCAGCGACTTCCTCCGGCGTCCCGGTAGCGATCACGAGGCCACCCCCGGCCCCGGCCTCCGGCCCGAGGTCGACGATATAGTCACACGCCTTGATCACCTCGAGGTTATGCTCAATCACTAGCAGGCTATTACCCGCCTCCACCAGCCGCTCAAAGAGTCGCAGGAGCATAGCGACATCATCAAAATGAAGCCCGGTGGTCGGTTCATCGAGAATGAGAAGGGCGCCGTTGCCCTTCTGTTCCGTCAGGTGGCGCACGAGTTTGAGCCGCTGCGCCTCCCCGCCGCTCAAAACATTGAGCGGTTGGCCAAGGCGAAGGTAACCTAAGCCAACCTCTGCCAACAGACGTAAAGCAGCAGTTAACTCCCGGCGTGAAGCTTTGGAAGTCGGCGGGGCAGCTTCGTAGAAAGGGATCGCTTCATCGACCGTCATCTCCAACACATCGGCCATGGAGTAATCCCGAACTTTAACGCTCAAAACATGGTCTTGATAACGCCGCCCTTCACACTCCGGGCATCGGACAAACAGATCGCTCAAAAACTGCATCTCCACCTTCTCAAACCCCATGCCGTTACACCGGTCACACCGTCCGGGACCGGTATTGAAAGAGAAAGCGCTCGCCGTCAACCCGAGGCTGAGCGCACTCGGCTGCATAGCGAACTCCTCACGAATCGCGTCAAAAATCCCCAGAAACAGCGCGGGCGTGGAGCGAGGGGTGCGCGACAGCGGCGATTGATCGACCATCACGCTCTGTGTAATCGCCTCAGCGCCATGAATCGCCCGACAAGTCCCCCCTTCACTCCCGGAAAGGCTCTCTTCCTCCCCGCGAGCAAGGTGGTGATAGAGAATATCATGAACCAACGTGCTTTTCCCGGAACCGGAAACACCGGTGACACAAGCAAAAAGGCCGAGCGGAAGGGCAACATCGACCTCCCGCAAATTGTAGTGAGTCGCCCCTTCGATGTTAAGCCATCCGGTCGGTTGACGACGCCGCGCAGGCAGGGCGATCGAGCGTGCACCGCTCAAATAATCCCCCGTCAACGTCGCGCCGATTTTTTCCGGTGGACCGCTGTAGACCAACTCGCCGCCCCCTTCTCCACGGCCCGGCCCGATCTCGACGAAATGGTCCGCCGCACGCAAGACCGCCTCCTCGTGCTCCACCACGACGAGCGTATTTCCACGATCGCGCAGTTCAAACATCACTTTGAGAAGCCGATCGACATCCCGGGGATGAAGGCCGACGGTCGGTTCATCCATCACAAAGAGGGTATTGACTAGCGAAGCGCCGAGGCACGACGTCAGGTTCACCCGTTCTACCTCCCCGCCGCTCAACGTCTTAGTCGCTCGGTCGAGACTCAGGTAGCCAAGCCCGACTTCAACCAGATAGCGAAGGCGCGTCTCCACCTCGCCGCGCAGCATCACCGTCGTCGCATCATCAGGGATCACGTCACTCTTTTGCAGAAGATCGAGCAGGGAAGCGACCGGCAAACCAGCCAATTCAGGCAAGGTCCGTCCGTCGAAATGGTAATTAAGCGTCGCAGGCTGGAAGCGACCCCCGTGGCAATCGTTACAGAGGGTGTAATTGCGGTATCGGCTCAGGAGGACGCGGACGTGCATCTTGTACGCTTTCGACTCCAGCCAGGTGAAAAAGCCGCGTACGCCATACCAGCGCCCACTCGTCCAAAGCGTCTCGGCGGGTAGCTCGGGCGCTTCTCCATAGAGCACAAAAGCCTTGGCTTTGGCAGAGAGACGATGAAACGGCGTATCGATCGCGATTTTGTGCCGGGCGCATCCTTTGAGGAGATCGCGCTGGCACTCCTGTCCGTTCTCCGTCTGAAACGGTTTAACGACCCCTTCTTTAATACTAAGACTCTTATCCGGCAGCGCCCGATCAAGGTCGAGACCGATCACCCGACCAAAACCGCGACAGGTCGGGCAGGCCCCCTGCGGATGATTGAAGCTAAAAAGTCCGGCGGAAGGGGGGGTGATGTCGAGGTCGCAATGGGCACAGTGCCACCCGGTCGAGTGCGGGCGCAGCGGCTCCTTGGCCCCCGGCTCGATCAGCATGAGCTTCCCCCGACCAAAACGGAGCGCCGTCTCGACCGCCTCCCCGAACCGGGCGCGATTCGCCTTCTCCACCGTAAGGCGATCGGCGATCACCGGGACGACCGGCGGAAGTTGCCCTGCGTACGGTTCATCGACCCGCACCGGCTTCCCGTCGAGCCAACAACGGAGGTAACCTTGCTGTTGAAGGAAGGCAAAAAAATCCTCCGGACGCGTCCCTTCGGGAACCGGAACGCCGAAGGTCACCAGAAGCGTCGCCCCGGGGTTGGCCCGAAAAGTATCCGCAACGATCGAGGCGGCGCTTTCTGGCGCGATCGGGCGCTCACACTTTGGACAGCGCCCTTTCGCCAAGCGGGGGAAGAGGAGTTTGAGATAATCGTTGATCTCCGTCATCGTCCCCACGGTGGAGCGGGTCGTGCGGATGGCGTTGGCCTGTTCGATCGCGATGGCGGGAGGAATCCCAAGGATCGCGTCGACCTTTGGCTTGTCCATCCGCTCCAGAAACTGCCGCGTATAGGGGCTGAAAGTCTCGACGTAACGACGCTGCCCCTCGGCATAAAGGGTGTCAAAAGCGAGGCTTGATTTACCACTTCCACTCGCCCCGCAAATGACGGTCAATGCCCCAAGCGGAAGGTCGAGGTCGATCCCCTTGAGGTTATTCTGGCGAGCGCCGCGGATCTGGATGAACGAAGGATGGGCTTTCAAGGTTGCCTACGTTTACCCGGAGTTGGCCGCATGGCAAGCAGCCGTTATTTGGCACCGGGGACAAAGCGCGGAAACTCCACCGGCGCCCCTCCTTCGGCGAGGGATCGGGCACTCAACGGTGTAACAGCAGACCACGCCAGAGCATCGTAGATATCAATCACTGGAGCGCGACGCTCGCGGATCGCACAGGCAAACTCCCGCAAAACAAAATAATCGGCTCCGCCGTGCCCCGATGCGAGCGCCACCTCCCCAAACTCTTTCCAGAGCGGGTGTTCCCATTGATCGGCGTACTTCGCCAGCGGTTCCCACTCCTGAGCCCGCCCGTCAGCGGTCGTCGGACTGCGGTCGCGAAGCCAGATCCGAGCCCCTTCGTCAAAGTCGGGGTTGAGGACAAAAGAGGCATCGGTCCCCTGAAGGGCGTAGCGATTCTGCGGACGCGGACGCGGCGAACTGTTATCGAGGCGATGTTCAATCAAGCGGCCTTGAGCGGTTTTGATCAAAGTCGTGGTTGAATCGGGCATCGCCCAGAAGTCCGTAGCGGCATAAGGAGAATCTTTTCCAAAGTTCCTGCGGCTATAGGCAGCAACCGACGGGGCGGAGCTTCCCCAAGTCGTCATGGAAGCAAAATGATCGCTGCGATTGATCCCAAGCCACTGGGCGACCGGACCGAGCGAATGGGTAGCATACCAGTTACAGGAGGTGGTATGCCGCATCTCCCCACGCCAAGCCAATCCCCCATCGTGGAAAAAGAGGTGGCTGCAATCATGGAGGTAGCTCCCCTCCGCCATGATCAATTCGCCAAAGAGTCCCAGTTCCACCATGCGCTGGATCATCATATTCTCGCGGAAAAAGCAGCAGTTCTCCGCCATCATGTAGGTCAACCCGGTCCGCTCTACCGCCTCTGCCAACGCCCGCCCCTCCTCCAGCGTCCATGCTGCCGTCACCTCGCACAAGACATGCTTGCCCGCCTCCAACGCGGCGATCGCTTGCGAGGCATGAAGCGGCAATGGAGAAGCAATGCAAATGGCGTCGACTTCACGGTCGCCCAACAGCGCTTCATACTCCGTATAACAAGTAACGCTACTCCCCTCCCATTCCGTGAGCAAAGAGGCGTTGATGTCACAAACGGCGGTCAGTTCCACCAGATCTCCTAGGAGACCGGTCGTATGCATGTGGGTAAGACCGCGGCGGGAACCGACAACGGCGAGGCGAAGACGATCACGTTTCATAGAGGGGCGCAAAATGTCGACATTATTGCCGAAACCGTCTGCGCCACAACAAAAATCCTGCTCCAACCGTCACATTCAACAGCAGCCAAGTCCCCGGCTCGGGAACGGAAGCGAGCGTAGTCAGATGATGAACGGGATCGTACGAGGTGAGGAAGTAGCTCCCGAAATTGTTATCATCCAGCGTGACCCATTGAGCCGTCCCGTCGTCCCAACCTTGAAGGGTAATCGACAAGCTTCCGTTAAGATAAGTTAAGAGAGAAGAAGTCTCGGAGTAGTCCCCCGCCAGTTCCAAATGATTACCTGCGGCGAGCCTAAATGTCACCGGATCAAAGGTCGCCGTCGTTCCAAGGTGAACCGTATTTCCCCTATTCCCATCGCTCGAACCGATGTAAACAAAATTCGCCTTCAAAGCGCCCTCCAGAGTAAGGCGGTTGTGATTGGCACTAGCATTCTTGCCAACGTAAACAGCTCTTCCAGCCGCTTCGACCGTAGCCCGATCACCAGAGGTTAACACAACCTGATTGCTACCGGTCGATTCGCCAACGATCCAGTCGACCTGAGAGGTAAAACTGATTCTGTCAATCTCCAGCGTGGTATTCCCATCATCCAGCGTCGTCAAAGCTTTGACAGAACCGAAATAGGCTACGCCGGAGGTTGCCACATTACCGGCACCGCCTGTGGCACCAATCAGAAACCGGTCGCCCTCCAAACTAACAGAGTGGCCAAACTTCTCATTGGAAGCCGGAGCGGAGGCTTCAATCCGTATGCTTTCGGTCACGACACCACTCATCCCCGAGACGCCCAAATAGAGATAGGCGGCACCGCGATTTCCATTAGCCTTGAACGCACCTGCCAAAGCATTCTCTCCTGAAAGCGCGACGGAGAAACCGAGGTTAACCTCAACGCCAGCATCACTAGCGACTAGTTTCGCCGCCTCCGCCGTACCGGTCGTAATGGTGTCGATGTTTGTGTAAAGGTACGCCGCGCCGGCATTGGCCGCGCCGACCACAAGACGATTTTCAGAAAGGCTCACAGCACGGCCAAAGAAATCATCAACTGCCCCATCGCTAGCGGTCAACTTCGCGCTCTGAAACACCGTAGCCCCTGTCGATTGGTCGAGGTTACGGTACAAATAAACCGAACCGGAGTTACTCCCCTTATCATCATCATAGAACGCGCCAACGGCTGCTGTTCCCTGATCAAGAGCAACAGAGACCCCAAAGTGATCCTGTGGCGCACCATCGGAGGCAACGAGTTTGGCATCCTCCACCCGCGTGCCGGTTTGCAAAGGATCATCCAAGCCCCGGTAAAGATAAACCGCGCCACGTTGGCTATTGTGCCTAAAAGCGGAAACCAGACCAAGCCCACCGGAAAGCGCCACATCCTTCCCGAAATAATCGTCCGCCACGCCATCACTCGCCCTCAACGTTAACGAAGAAGCCATCGTTCCGGTGTAGAGATCAAGATCCCGGAAAAGATAGGCTGCTCCAGTCCGTGCCGTCGAGGGAGGTTGCGAAGCATCAACCAACGCTCCGACAAGCGCCGTTTTTCCGGAAAGAGCCACCGATTCGCCGAACTGAGCGTAAGGAACGGCGAAGGCAGAGAGCTTGAGATTCTGTGTATACTGCCCACCTGTCCCGACTCCGGAGTAAACATAGGCCGCACCATTCCCGTTAGGATAATTAGTACTCACCAAGGCGTATTCACTGGAGAGCGCCACATCAAAACCAAACTGATAGTTAGCCACACCATCCGTCGGTCGCAACGAAGAGGCCACAGAAGGAATTGTCGCTACTAAAAGAACCAAACCTGACAAGGGGGTATATTTCATATCATTTCTTCGGTTGATTTTATTGGAAATGCACCACAGCGATCCCGCAACACTCCGTTAGGGTTACCTCCAGATATTCCCCCCTCCGCACCACGGGGAGAGGGATGGCATCCGGCATCCTTATAGCTAATGAAAAGCGTTCCTCCTCATCACGGACGGCAAGGGTGACCCGCGTCAACGTGGAGGGTTCCTCCAACACCTCAATCTTGCCTCGCAATTGAGGAATATAGGCTAAAAGGGTGACGACGAGTGACTTGGCTTTGCGACCGACAAACAAGCGGGCAAAAGAAGGCAAGTTATCAGCTTTGACCAACGGCACGGGAAGAACCGCATCGAGAGCATGCCGAACAAGATAACGGAGTTCCTGTGCAGCAATATGATGATAGGCTTCAAAAATGCGATGACTAATATGCGCAACCTGCTCTGAGAACGAAAGAACACAGGAATCTGCCGGACCTGCTGGCGGGCAATAGAAAAACGGTCGCTCACCATCCCAATGCGAAGGGTAATAGGCTTCCACTAGACTTGCGCTACAGAGCGTACCGGGTCGACATTCCATAGCAATCCCTCCGGAGCGCAAAGCGATTGGCATCGCGGGAAACCCGGCTAGAGAAGTCTCGAAGTAAGCGGGTGAGGGAACTTCCATCGCCTTCAAGCGGACGCCCCACTCCTCTTCAAGCGCAAACCGGTCCGCACCAACCTCCAAGCCGGAGGTCCCGCTGGAGAGAACCCTTCCACCCTCATTAAGATAGTCAAGAAGCAAGGCTGTCTCCCGCTCATCAAGACGCTGATCATCGGGGAGGATCAGGAGTTTGAAACGGGAGAGCTTCTCTAGCGAAGCAATAATCTCAAACTGCGCCTTCAACTCTTCCAGCATCTGGACGCAACCACGCAAAGAGGGAGAAACCCGCACCTCAGTAATCCCCCGTGGAAAGTAGATCGCCAAGTCTACCCCCGGCTCCACTTCTGAGAATGAGGAATCATACCGGCGCAATTCATCGTACACCTCCTGTATGCGCTCAAACACGGCGTTATTACGCTCTCCCCTTGGGTGGAAGTGACAACCGATATTGGGGCGCATCCCATTAGCCAAGCCATAAAAAAGATCGTACTCCAACGCAGCCCGAGGCCGTAATCCTCCAAAGTCCCCCCAATCATAAAAGCGACCGGTCATATTCAAAACCGGCTGCGTCCCAAGGTTACGCACATAACGAGCCATCACGGGGAGGTAGCCATACCCCCAACCGGGATTGGTAGGAAGGCATTCTATCTCAAAATAGGTAGCTGCTTCCAACTGTTCACGAAAGCCAGGTCCATTAAAATAGATCAGATAATCGGGATTGATCGCCTTCAACCGAGCAGCGGCTTCCAGTGCGAAAGTACGAATACTCTCTCTGGAAAACTCCAATACGGCAGATTCATCACCCCAATCGATCCCTTGGGCTTTCATCCCCTGCACACAAACCGGGCAGATACACGACACGGGATTAAGACAATCCAGAAAAAAGCCACTAACCGGATAGCGAACCGCCACCTCCTCAAGCATCGAGAGCAAGTGGGAACGGTAACCGCTGTTAATGCAGAGCGGCGCAACATAGGGAGAGTTTCTGGGAGTTCGAAAGGCAACCCCTCGAAAATCGACCACCTGCCAGTCGCGGTGTTGAAGCCCTTCCTCATGACTTAAACCACCGTTGAAGTAGGCGGAAACCCGTATACCGCGTTGATGGGAGGCTAGAACCAGCTCTCCAAAAAGGTCGCGTTGGAGGGAGGGATGCGGAGTTCCGATTTCAGTTGGATAATAGGCAAAGCCTTGATTACACCGAGCATGAAAGGTAACAAAATCAACACCGCATGCCTCAAAAGCCACTACATAGGCATCGGCATCAAACGCTGCCCCTACATCGGGACAAGCCGCGGAAGTATGATTATCAAAAAAGAGGGAGTAGGATGGAACTTGCATAGAAACTAGTGAACTGCGTAGGAATAAGTGCGTGATCTGAACTGATCCGATGCGATCAATTCCACATGCCCATCAATATAGAGGACAGCAATCGAACTCCCATGAACCGGCACATAACTTCCTTTAAGAAGATCCGTCGGATTAATATCAGCAACAGCGTCCTTAATCGACACAAAGACATTGACGTAGTCGGGCCGATCGACGACAGACCCCGTTTGAGCCGGACTCAAATAGCCATCAATAAGATAAGGCAGTTGATGCACTGGTGAGCGAAAGGAAAGCGGCTTCTTACGGAACTCCCGAAAGTACTGGCTGGAAACGAGCGTATGACCCGAAGCTTCCAGGATACCGGTATAGTTAACATAGGCATTGGCACCGGGGAGCTGGGCGATTCTTGAGTTTGAAGGGCAAAGATAGACCCTCTCCCTCCCTTTTGGACTCAACTCCCGCAACCGTGTTGGCTGACCGACGTCGACTGCTTTGTACGGGAGATAGGGGGAAAGTTCAATCCACCATCGTTTCACGATATGAGCCCCCGTTGAATCTTGATAATGAAGGTGGATCGGGGGAAGGTAACCGTTCTGATCCGCCATATAAGAGCCCACCCCGGCCGCGATCTGTCGCAAATTAGAAAGGCACCCAACAACGCCACTCTGGGTCCGCATTCCCCGTGTCACCGAAACCAGAATCAGCGCCAAGGCAATCACCATTACCACTGAGACGAGTAACTCAACCAGTGTCAATCCACTTAAACGGCGACCAACAAGGGAACCTCTTGATTTCACTCTAACCCTCCTCGCTCAGAAGCTACCAAAATGACTTGATCACAACTAACTTTACTTGTTGCGGCTACCCCATCGCCGGAGACTTTAAGAGAAACATAGACATCCCATTGTTGATAGGGGTCCCCAACATTATAGAACTGATCCAAGGGGATTTGGATACTCCATTGATTAGTCACCCAGAGATAGCAATTGGATGTCAAGCGGGTCGAACCAAGCCGGTAGAGCTTATAACGATCGGGCTCGATCTCATCAACGGCAATCGTGGTGGTCACCAGCCGAATACGTCCGATGGAACTATACAACCCGGCGCCTAGAGTCTCCTTCCAGTCTGCCTTCGTGGCAATACCAAAGGCTCCTTCTGGGTCTTCAACATAGCTGGCATAGGGGCTGTCTGCGGTTGGGAAGGCACGCACGATTGTTTCTGGTGCGCAGTGAGCAAGTTCTTCAGGAATTGGCTTAGGGTCAACACTCGCGATCCGATGAAGGTAAGGGAGATCACGCTTGATATAGCGTTTCATCCAGTGATCGCTCGCCCTATCATTGGTATAAAATCGGGCTTTAGTCATCTCTTCAAACGTATTGGTTAATCGTTGCCTCACCAAGTCAGGGTTGATCGAGAGATTCTGATTGGCCGCACTGATTCGCTTCCATTCCCGAAGAAGGGAAAAGTCGAGGCTCATTCGAGCATTCTTCACGTGATGAAGGGCTTTTGGATGATGGGCCACCTTGGCTTCAAGCTCATCAAAAAGATCGTTCCACGCCACCAGACGTTCGGCTGGAACCTCCGGAAAGTGACTGGCATTCGGGTTCCATGGCATCAGGAAAGAGTGCGCCTTTCGAATCGACTCTAACTCGCGCATCCACTGGCGGATTCCCTCTGCTGCTGCTCCATAGTAGTGGGAAGTGAAAGCGTTGACCGATTGATTGAGATCAAAATCAGGATTTTTAAGCGCCTGTAGAATCAGATAGGTTTTGAGTTCCGCCAGATCAAGCCCAACAGGAACGCCGGAAGTATGTTCCACAAAGAATCCCGTCACTCCTACATCCCTGAAGGTTCGAAAATCATCCACCAGCCGCTCCAGATTTCCAAACGGGGGGTTGGGGCTAAAGTACGGGTTAGGGTAATACCAAACCCACAGATGACGCAATATTTTGCCCCATTGCTGGAGGTTAACCAGAGTATCGCGATTAGAGGAGTGAGTGAGAGATTGAGCGAAGTTGGCGTCGATCGGAGCGAAGATCACGACGAGGTTACTCGGCATGGATTCGATTCCCCTTGGCGCCTCTTCGCTCTGGTCTTTACGATAGGCAAGAGTGGAGATCAGAATGTCGGGGTATTCCGGCGCTAGGGTGTTGCAAAGTTCAATCAGACAGTCATAGAGCGGTCCACCGGCAACACCGTGACGCTCCTCCAGCTTGGTGCATCCCTCGCAGTAGCAAAACCGGCCCGGTACATCGAGGGCGCTAACAGAAATCACCCCTTTGCTCCTCCCTTCGCGTTTGATCAATTCACGCACCTGCCGGGTGAGTTCCTCCCGCAGCCCAGAATTGCTGAAGCAAAGCTGCTGATGACTCACCCGTTCTCCATTTTGATTAAGGCTAAAATACTCAGGATGGGTAGCGAAGAAATTAGCTTTTGTGGGCTTACTCAATCCTGCCCAGTCAGGGTTATCGTGGGTGGGTCCGGGCGCGATGAAGTAGAAAAAGCTATGGTGTTTTGGACCAATGTAGGGAAGCTGATTGGCTCCCTCCAATTCCCCCCGATAACTCGAATACCGATTAACACCGTGCCGAAAAAGAAATTTCTCCAATTCATCACGCAACTGATAAGTACTGGTTTCAAGCTCCCGAAACTCGAAAGCCTCACGCTCTTTACGGTCAGTGACCGGAATAGTGAGAGAAGGCTGATGGGGGAGATAGCTATCTCCGTAAGCCGTCAGCCAAAGACAGCCAACCTCTTTCTCCAAAAATGAATAGACAGCCAGCGGCACACCCATCCCGTCACCACCAAGGAGGAAGAGCGTCTCTCCTTTGGTCACCACCCGGCCCTCGTTGGGGGAAAGCTTTGACTCACCTAAAAGCTCCTTCCCCTCTCCCACCCTGCCGATGACGATTTGCCGGGGATGCTTCCCGGCTTCTTTTGCAGTCACCATCCGAAACGGCGCTCCTGTAACCTTCTCCAAGTGATATCGAAGGTCTTTCGCGGCTGCCTGCGCCAGCGGTTCCTCATCAGCTACCACAAGGTAATCGCTCTTTCCTTCATGAGCAAGAGTGAGCGGGCGGTTTAACTCTGCGTTAGCATGCAAAGTTAGCACCGTGCAGCAGAGAATGCGTATAAAAAGTTTGATCATAGAGGGTAGCGCCCATCGCCCAACCCGCGCCTGGGAGAAACGGTGTGCTTCAGGAGAAAACAATCAATAGGTCAAGTCGCAGAATCACTCTTCTACAATCCGACCAGCAATCAGAACCGGGCGACGCTCGGGTTCACGCCCCTGCATTCTGCATTCAAGCATAGCACCAGCGGCATCAACTTGTTCACGAACGGAGAACAGGCATCGGGCAATGGGGGTTAGGTAGTGATGGTCACTGGTGTCATGGGTCATTAGAACGACCTTCAATGCATCAGAACCGGAAATCCCTTCAGTCAGAAGTGCTTTAGAAACAGCATGCATCACGATATCATCCGATACGATCAAGCCGTCAGGCCGTTGGCGCTCTGGCTGCTGTTTCCATTTTTTCACAACATCGAGCACTCTTTCATAGAGTTCCAGACTACGAAAGCCATCCTGACTAGCGATGACAGCTTCCGCTATGACAGGCACCGGAAGATCCAACTGCTGGCAGGAATCAAAAATCCCATTGAGATCGTCCATCTCCATCCAAGCCGTTTCAATATCCTGAAAACGAGTACGCAAGCAGGCGATCCGACGGCAGCCTTTCGTATAAAGATGGCGAACCAGCGTACGATTAACCTGATAGAGATCAAGGTCGACATCAGTGCAGCGACGGCTCCCCATCGCAACTGAGGGGAGCAGGTTAGGCTCGTTTTCCCAGACATCGCGGCGAACATGGATCTCCACAAGACCGTCAAAGCTGGCGTTGGAAAGATCGCTCCGTAACTGACGGTGAATGGATTGATGCTGCGTATACTGGCGTGCCGAAGTCACCTGCAAACCATCATAGACCCGGAAGGTCCATTCCCGCTGTGCATAAGCACTCCTGAAACCAGCGACAATAGCCCGGTAATATCCCGCGCTTTCATCATTTAACGATGGACCGACGAGAAGACCAACCGTCATCCGTTGCGTGCTGGAAGTCACCAACGTCCGTTTCCCATGACGACGCAGAATCAGACCACGCGCTTCAAGTCGGGAGAGCGCGTTACGTAACGTCATCGGTGCAACGCCATACTCCTGTGCCAGCGCCCGCTCTGAAGGCAAAGTATCGCCACTGCGAAACTCACCACTACAGATGCGCCCGCCGAGATCATCGGCGAGCTTCTGAACGCGAGAAGTGGAGGAATCCTGCATGACGACAACTGTTCTATATGAGTCATTCAACTCATACAAGATCTATTTCATTCACGGATCAAAAAAGAGGAGCATTCCGCTGAAGCGATTGACTTTTCTCCTCTAAAGGAGCGTCACTCGATGGATCACGATCATCAAAGGGCCCCACCCGGTCATCCCACTCGCTGGCACTACCGAACAGCGCCCGACGACGCCAAACCATCGGTTACTGCATCGCCTGCTGAAGAACCTTGGCCTCCGGGTCGAGTCCGGCGGCTTTCAAGGTTTGGATGCAGTCATTCACTTCCCGGGTAGCTTCCTGCGAAAGAGTCATCCCGGCAGGCTTGAGCTGGAGCGCCAATTCCCCGACCGCCGTTCGGGCCTTTTCATTCTCCCCCCGCGCGGTGGTCACAGCGATTAACCCGGTAGCGGCGCGGACATACTCTCGCATGAATCGGGCATCTGCGGCACTCTGTGCCAGAACACGAGTGAGAATACCTTGCCGTAGGGCGAGGAGTTGTTCTGATGCAGGGGCATCTTTGCCGATAATGGTGGCAACCAACGTCGGCCACGCAATGGCTTTGGCGAGACTTTCTTCCGCCTCGCTCTCCCGGAAGCCCGATTCGATCATAGACTCCCACCGCCCGACTGCGGAGGAGTCAGCCAACAAGTGATCTAAAGCCAGAAGCGCAAACTGACGCTGGAGAGCGGGCAATTGGTTGGAAGTATCCTTCTCAAGCCCGGCACTCAAGGCGCGGATGAGCGTCGCGTCCTCCAACTCCCTACAAAGGTTCAACAAGACGTTGTCCGGCGATCCGTTTTCGGGCAACTGCGTTTGCAACAACACAGGAAGGAGCCGGCCCCGACCCTCGGGTGTCTCAAGACGTTTGCGTAAATCAGCAGCGATGGCCTTCCGCTGTTCCGGCGTACGATTGAGCGCAAGGGCGGCCCGCTGATACCCGATCCACTGCTGCACTCCGTAGCGTGGCTCCTGTTCCAGCGCAAGAGCCAACGCCTCCCGCCGCGCCTCCACTGGAACCCGCTCGTTAAGGAGGTAGTCTTGGAGAGCAGCAAAGATGCGCCCCAGCTTCGGCTTTCCAAAGAGCGGGTTGGGATCGGCCTCCAGCGCCGTGCGGAACAACGCGGGAACCCGCGAGGCAAAGACAGAATCATCGGTTAGTTGCCCGACGATCCAGCTCCCATGGTAATCCAGCGCGGTCAGAGGTTCCTTTTGCGCCAACTCGAAGACCTTCGCGGCCTTTGGCTGACGCTCCTCCTCCCGGTAGAGGGCAAGCTCACACAACCACTGGCCGTAGCTCCAATCGGTGATCTCCAGCAACTCCCAACCGGCCAGTTGTGTACCGTGTTCCACCGACCAAAGGCGGGGAATCACATGGCGCACCTTCTTGAAGGGAACAAAAAAGGTGTGTTGGGGCAGCGACGGCACGGCTCGCGTAAAGTAGATCCATTGATCCGTGGCCTCTCTTCCAGAGGTTAAGACCATGTTCAGTGCTTTGGAATCGGGGACTGAGTCATCGCGATAAAGCGTAGCCGCCGTGAGGTGCCCACGGTTCACCCGGCGGAACCAGCCACGGCTGACCAGAAAACGCGCCGGTTCGGCAGGATGTGCCATACCCCGAAACCTGAGTTTTTGGCGGCGGCTCCCCTCTTTGCCAATCGCGATGGCCGAGGAGCCATCCGGGGCGGTGCCTGCCTCGTGCAGCAATTCCTTTGACCACGGCTCAGGGCCGCGTTGGAGGAAACTCATGAGGCTCTCCTCCGGGGCGGGATAGATCCGCTTACCGCTCAGGTAGGGAACCAGCGGCCCACGGACCCGGTTCCCATCGGCAAAGACCGCCTCAACGCGCAGGAAACCGTTGGCTGCCGGGAGGCTCACCCCTTTCGTCCCGGAGGTGGCCTTCCCCTCCACGCTAGCAATACGCTCCAAGGTGCCGGGCCATTCGCCAAAGAAAATCTCCACGCCGGTCTGTGTCTGCACTTCGTCTGCCAACGGCGTGGCAGGGATGAGGACGGCGGCATCCACCGCACTCCGATCCTTAGCAACATTGCGTGTCGTCCATTGCCAGTAAAGCGTCGCTTCGCGCGGAGCACCGGTGGAAGGAGGGGCATACCAGATCACAGGCCACGTGTTCCCGACCTCGCCTTTGGCAAAACGACGGATGGCATCGAGCTTCGCCAACTCGTCCCGGATACCCTGCCGGTTAGCAGCGGTACCGCGCGCCATTCGCTCAAGGAGCAAATCGAGTTTCGCATCCTCCTTACGCTCCTGATAATAAGTAATGAGCCTACTGATCTCCTCACTCCTGACTTGACGGTGTTCGAGGTTAGCCATCATCTCTTGCGCCCACATCGCCCGCCACGCCTCTTGGTGGGGGGAGGGATCACGGGTTAACGGATAAAGCGTAGAGAGCAAAAAATCGACCTGTTGAGACGGTCCGGTGCGAATGATCGAAGCCCAGAGCCGAATTTGGCTCATGACCTGATCAGGCGGAACCTCGACGACGGCGATCTTTTGGAAAAAGAGATCTACCGCCTGATAAGGAATATTACCCCGACCCTGCTGTTGATGCAGGGAGAGGGCATCCTTCCAATGCTGAAGTGCTTGCGCCGGGGCATCAGGCAAGGCGAGGAACGCCTCCATCATCACGAGGGAGGCGTCATGATGTTGCAATGCACGCTTGCGGAGTTCTTTCAGCAGTTCCGCTGCCTTGCCCGAGCGGCGTGCGGTGTCAAGCCACTCCAGCAGGAGGGGTTGGTCTTTCTCATCCGTCATGGTCCAGAGATCGCCGAGATTGACCGTCTCCTCGCCCCGCCACCTGATGGCCTCCATCAACTCCTCAACGGTGAGATGCTCCGGCGCGTTCAAGCTTTTCTGCTTTAACCGCAGAATCTCAACCATGGCATGGACGCCAGATGGCAATGTAACATGCCGTTCAATCTCCTTGAGCCATTGGACCAGAGCGGGCCGGGCATCTGGTGCCATAGCAAGGCGGACCAGTCTTTTTAACTGACGTGCCCCCCCTACCGTCGCTCTCAAATCCCCGAGAAGCGGGTTCGGTTCGTAGAGGATCGGGTTCCGGAGCAGCGCCAGAAGCGGATCCGCTACGGCTCCCCCCTTCTCCACGATGCTCAACCAATCGGATGAAAGAAAGATGGCTGGGTTCACCTGTGCCTCTGCCTCGAAACACCGGACGGCTTCAGCGTAATCTTCCTTCCCCATCGCTTCCTTATAGGAAGGGCCGGTGTAAGTTGTCATCGCCTTGAGCGCTTCTTTGGGAATGCGGATAACTTGACCTCCAGCAAACCCTGCCCTGAGCTCACCAATGGCATGCTGCACGGCACTGCCTTCCAGAATCAGTTTGAACTCCAACTCCCCGCCTCCTCCAGGCACCTGGTTGTGAATGAGTGGCGTCGTTTCTTCTCCCCATGCCCTGTAGAACTGCATCCACTGACCAAAGAAGACAGAGGGATTCCGGATCAGGTCCTCTGCATTCCTCCGTGTGACGCCCGCTTTATTCAAGGACATTTTGATCTGGAGCGACTCGCCCGTATACCGCCCTCCCTTACTCCATCCTGTGGCGACAACCACGTGATCCGCATCTATAGGGACTTTGAGCAGAGGGATCTCCAGTCGTGTTCCCCCCGTTTTCAACGGAAACCCGAAGCCCCCTTCGGCCAAAGGCGCCTTCCCCGCTTCCAGCGGCACGGAGAATGGGACTTCCTTAGGCATCAGGTTCTCACCCATGGCATATAGCGTCAACGGCCCCGCCTGCGCACGCCCGGAGGCATCCTGCCAGCGCACCTGCAAAAGGCCCAGCGGCCCCGGAGCCTTGAAGTTGAGCGATCCCGAAAGCTCTTTGGGCCGGGCAATGGCGCCAACCTTCCGCATGGCCAGCGGATGGGGACCAGCGTAGAAGGTGAGTTGCCGTGGATAGCGTTCTCTCACGAGGATCGGAGTTGCCACATCCCACCGCGCCTTCGCCAAACGATAGTCGACATCGGTGCGCAACTCCGGTTTTGGTATCACTTTCCAATCAACCTTCAGTTCCCCTTCTCTCCGGGGATAGGCAACGCTGAGGATCTGGTATTTTTCGGGATGATCCAACGCCTTGAGCCGGGCGGCAGCCTCAAGGGTCTCCGGGTCCACCTCCTGGGAAGGGGGGCGTCTCGAGTCGGCGATCTCCAGCAGCGCCCTCACCTGTTTGAAGAAACGGCCCTCAATCAACGCGGTGGTAGCAACCCGAAAATCGGGGCTATGTTCAATGGAGCCGGATGTGTGGGAGGAGGAGAGTGCCTCGATCATCTTATCGAGATAGCGCTCGACGGCAGGCTCCCCTTTCCACGTCAACAGGAGCGGCACGGTCTTTGAGAGATGGCTGAGGGCAATGTAGGCTTGTTGCGACATCTGCCGGAGATCAACTTTGGCCAAAAGCTGTGGGATAACCTCGCGGCCTGACTCCTGCCGGGAAAGCGCCTCCAATATCGCAGGGAGGGCAACAATGGAGAAGCTCGTCAGATTCGCATCGTCCCGCGAAAGAAAAGCTCTCCACTCCTTGCCTAAGTTTTCTTCGCCGAGGTAGGTCTTCAGAATGAGCGTGAGCGGAACGGTGCTCATTGCCGTTTCACTTTCCTTGAGGGTGGCGAGCAGTTCCTCCTTCAGACCGATTTCCTGAGCGAGCCTGCCAATCTCTTCCAGAATCGGCACTTGAGCGTTCGTGGAGCCGGACATCTCCTGCTGGAGCATATCGTGAAAGGATCTCGTCATCCTTACGTTGTTACTGCGATACGACAGGGCTTGGCGAAAAGTAGCGACCGCCTCGTCCTTACGTTTCAGAGAGGCTTGCAGCCCGGCTAACTGGACGTTCCTGCGCAGATCGCTCCCTAATTCCGGGAGGATTCGCTCCAACAAAACAACGGCCCACTCCGGCTTCCCCTGAGCCACGGCTCCATCAACCATCGCGCCGATCTCCGAATGGAACATCTGAGGGGAACGCAGCCGATAACGCGCGCTCATGGAAAGGAAGCTTCGCTCATCCATTGCCACCAGCGCTTCCGTCAGCGGCAGTTGATGATTCGCATTGATGATATAGCGAAGGAGTTGGGAAAAATTGATCTCCCCTGAAGCGATCAGTTCCGGACGTTGTTGGACAATCTGCACAGCGATTTTCGCCAATCCGTCCGGCACCGATGCGTGAGAAAGCCCTTCGAGCACCAGAGGGAGATCACCCAGTTGCCTACCCTCTTTCAGAGCGACGCGAACGGCTTCCAGCACTTGCGGAAGAACGGCGGCTTTCCGCTTCTCGTCCCTTCCCGCCAGTTCAAACAAACGCATGGCGGCTTCAAGGTCTGCCGGGTCTTTCGTCAAGCGCTGGCTTACCTCCCAGCGGTAGCCCTCCAGCAGTTCCTTTTGCGTGAGACGGGAGATAACCTCCCGGCGCAGAGAATAGTGATAGCTCTGGTTAGGGGAGCCAGGCAATGGCCCTTTGAGGAGCGCTATCCCCACCTTCTCTGCCTCTTCGGGTTGTTCCTTATCAAGCAAGGCTCTTATTTTGGCAACGATGAGTTGAACGCGATCCGCTCTCGTCTGCGAGTGGGTTCGATAAGGGGAGAAGGGAGGACGGATACCGAGGTGCTGCGCTTCCCCCATAACGGTCTGACGAAGCAATCCGGGAAGATTCTTGCGCATGAGCGCCTCCATAGCGAGGCGGGCCTCCTCCTCACGCTCGAGAAGACGCAGCAACCGTACCCGGCGCAACTCCCGTTCGTCCCGCGTCTCCAACGGGTGCAAAGGTGGCTTGCTCTCAAGGAGCGTGAGCGCCTTGGCGTATTCCCCGGCGGCATCATAAAGCTTCATCAGAAAGGCTACGCCCACAGGTAGCGGTTCTCTGGCCTGAAGGGATTCCATGGCCGCAATCGCTTTGGGGTAATCCCCCGATTGCGCCAGAGCATAGATCTCAAGGAGGGCAATGCGGCGATCTTCTCCCCGGTGTTTCACCAGCCAAGGGAGGTCGAGTCGCCCAGTGCCCAGATTCAGAGGAAGGGTTGACTCCCCCTCACTAAGCCCTGTCCCCATCATCAGATAGGGAATCCGGGGCGATGAAAAGGCCGCGTTTTGGACGATCGAATCCAACGCATTCAGCGTGACCTCCAACGCCTTGGGGTGGTCACGTTTCATCAGTTCGATCGCCAATGACCAATCATGATACACCGCGACGCCCTGACGTGGAGCGGCGGAGGGATCACTCTCCTCCCGCGCCCTCTCCCGGAGAGCAAGGGCGAGTTCGACCTCCTTGAGCCCAAGCGCCGCCCCGACCTCCCCGAACGTGATCGGCTTTTCGGGATCGACAGGGGCTTCCAACCGCTCTCGAAGAAGCTTGAGCGATTCCTCCGGTGAGCGCTCCCGCAGGGGAAGAGCGGCTTGCGGGTTGATCTTTTCGAGAATGGCGATCAGCGACTCCCTGTTTGGAACCCAAGCAAAAGTTCCGGGGGAACTTTGAATCAGCTTCACCGCCTCCACTGGCGACTGCCGAAGCCACTCCTCCGCCTGACGTTCATACCCCTCCCGGTAATCAAGATGGAGGTAGAGCAGGAGGCGAGGCAACGTTGGCACCCGCTTGCGGCTCATCACAGAATCAAGAAACGCGAAGTACTCTTCTGAACGGCGTTCTACCTCCATGAGCTGACCTAGCAACAGAAGCCCTTCCAACGTTTCCACCGTTTCCTTAGGCAACGAGGAGGTCGCGCCGCCGATGAGCAGATAATACCCCCCCGGGTTGGATTGAAGGAGTTGTGAAAGCAACGTCTGAATGCGAACACGAGCAGCGATGATCGCTTCCCTTTGAGGATAGTAAGGCTTGCCCTGCACTCCTCCGACAGGAAAAACCGACACCAGCACCCCGGCCAGATCAGCCTCTTCCAGCAAGGTACGGAGACTCTCTTGGGCCTTCCCAAAGTCTCCAATCAGAATCGCCATCTGCGCCTGTTCCATCCGGCCGGAGATGCCGGTTTGCCGAGCGGCGCTCTCGATCAGCAACGCATCGATCTCCTTGCGAAAGCCGTTTTGCCGCAGGATGGTGAGGAGCGAATACCACGGCCCCGGATGGCTAAGAATCTCCTCCCGCGCGAGGTCAAGGGCGCTCAGGATCTCCTCCTCATTTCTAGGGTTCCCCCGGAAAAGGCGTTGAAGGCAATCGGCACGATTCTCAGCAGTCGGCTCGACTTCAGCCAGTCGACGGGCGAGTCGCAGCCCTTCCTCCTGATCACCACCCCGGTCACACAAGGTGAGTAATTGGCGCAACGCATGGGGATCATCCGGGGTTTCGCCCAGCGAGCGAGCCAGCTCCTCCCGCGCTGCCTGATAGTCGTGTTGCAGGATATAGACTTCTGCAAGGAAGGCTCCATAACGCGCTCCCCCTTGCTCCCGGCTCTGTCGCTCGCGCAGGGAGGCGATCAGATCCTCAAGCCTGTTACGACTCCGCGCCACTTCCGCCTGTAAGCGAAAAATTTCCTTGCGACGCGAAAGGCGTTCCTCGTTTTCAAAAGCTTCTTCGAGCACTTGCGCCGCCTCGTCAAAGCGCCCTTCCGCCTGCGCAAGCTGCACGAGTTTGAGGCGCAGCGTCGTGCCATCCTCCACATGCCGCAGCCCCTCCCTCAAGCGTTGAACGGCATCGCGGGAGTTCCCCTCCTGAAAGGTGATTTCGGCATATTGCTCGTATAGCGCAACATCGGAAGGGGTACGGGTGATGAGTTGGTCCAAACGCTCCCGCGCTTGCTTAAAGCGGCCCTCGCCCTGTAAAAGACGGACGATCGTCCGCTCACTCTCCACTGCAAGGCGAGGATCGGCCTCGCTGACCGCCTGCAATGCGGCGATTTGTTCATCCACGGAACCAAACGCCTGCATCAAACGGGCTCGCGCACGCAGCAGCGCCACAGGATCGCCCCCGGCGCTTTCGAGCGCCGCCAACGCCGCCCTCGCCGCTTCCTCTTTTCCCGAAAACAAAGCCATCTGCAGGGCGAGCGCATGGTCCTCCCGGCTCCAACGCCGGGCCGCTTCCTCATGCTCCTGTAAGAACCGGGCAAAGCGGGAGAGAATCGCCTCCTGCGCAAAGAGATTGGACGCACTGGCGAGGACCTTCGGGTAGAGCGCCTCGATCTCCGGCAGCGAACCGTTCTCCAGCGCCGCTCGCCACGCCGATTGCAACACGGCTCCATCTTCCGGGAACTGTTTCAACGCCTTGGCGAGCGTCGCCTTCGCAGCCTCCTCCCATTGAAGGCCGATCTGCGCCTGCACGACAGCGAGGTAGCGCTCCGCCCCCACGTCATGGGTGGTGAGCGCTTCGTCAATGACCTTCCGCGCTTCGGCCTCCTTCTCTTGCTGAAGGAAAGCCTGCGCCAGCTTCACGCGGGCATCCATAGCCTCAGGGGAGATCGAGAGGACGCGCCGCCAGATGGCGATTGCCTCTTGAGGGGCTTCATGCCGGGCGAGGAGATCAGCCAGCATCATCAGACGTCCGATCTCTTTGGAGTCTTCCGGGGCGAGCCGCTTCCAGGTCATCCATGCGGCTTCGCGCAAGGCGGGCTTCCCCTCCCGCATGGCGGCTTCCCATTGCAGTTTTCCCGACAGCAGAAGGACCGATTCCGACGCATCAGCGGAACGGGCAAGCTCCCCGGCTTGTTCAAGCGCCTCTTCATCCCGCTTGGAGTTAGCCAAAAGCTCGATCAACTCCAGCCGCGCGGCCTCGTCGCCCGGCACCAGTTGCACCGCTTTTTGCATCGTAGCAAGCGCGGCTTCGGTTTGCTTGAGATCGGTTTGCACCCGACTCAAAGCCTGCCACGTGCGATGATCATGGGGATGCGTTTTGAGCCGCTTTTCATAAAAAGTTTGTAGACCGGGCAGATCCTCCTTACGGCGGTACATTTCATCAAGCCGGGCGCGCAAGTCCCGGGAAAACCAGCTCCCTTCGCTCGTCTCATCGAGCGCCTCCTGATAGATCGCGGCGGCCTGCTCCGTCTTTCCCTCCTGATCAGCAGTCCGCGCGAGGAGGATGGTAGCGAGGGTCCGGCGGTAGGGATCGTTTTCACTCACCTTGCGCAGACTCCCGAAAACAGCGCGAGCATCGGCATAAGCATTGGCGCTCAGGAACGCTTCCCCTGCCTCCTCCAGCACTTGAGGATCATGCGGAGCCTGTGCGATGGCTTCCCGCCAAAGGGCGAGGGCTTTCTCATCCTCAAACGCACGGGAATGAAGGAGGGCAAGGGAGCGGATCAATTCCAGACGATCCACCGGCGGCAACGCCTCGTCAGAGAGAGCCCGTTCATACGCTTTGACCGCTTGCGGGAAGTTCCCTTCCGTCGTTTCCAACGCGGCTAGCAGACGCGCCGCCTGATGAAGATGGGAGCCTTTCTCCCCAAGGGCTTTCTCGTAAAATTGTCGGACCTCCGGCACCTGATGGCGGCGTTGGGCGAGCATTCCGGCAACGATGAACCGCGCTTGCCGTGTCGCCCCGTCGCCACTCTCCAGCGCCTTTGCCCACCGCTTCTCCAGCGTTTCGAGACCGTCGCCCTCGGTGGTGTACCAGCCGATGATTTCCTCAAACGCTTTGCCCGGTTGCGGATTCTGGAGCAGCATCGCTTCGTAGCGTTGAAGCAACTCCGGGGTCTCCCCTTCTTTTGCACGAAGGGGGAGGTAGAGAACTACAACGAGGAGGATGGAGAAGAGCGCTTTCATGGAAAAAGGGGGGTTAGGGAGTAGGCCAGCGGCGAATACCAACATCACCGACAAAAAGCAGAAGGGCCGCGAGCGCCAGCCATGGCCAAAGCTCGTGCTCCCGCAAAGCGGTGCGGTGATCGCCCTCAAAGAGAGTTCGCGGATCGGGGTGAAGCCTGCCGCCAGTCGCATCGGCAACGGATTGGAGGAGATCCAGCGCAGGCGGCTCAAAAAGAAATTCTCTGGAAACCCCGCGGGTATGGGTGAAAACGCGGCTCTCCAACACCTCCTCCCCACGGTTCAAACGGGCAACCCCGAAGGTAATCCCCTTTTTCTCCAGAGGCAGCGTCCCGGCCCATTCTCCGGGGCGGACTTTCTCCAGCGGCACGGTGGCGACACCGCCCCCGGGAAGGTTGAGGTGGACGGAGGCCTCCACCTCTTCCGGAAAACCGGCGGCGGTGGGAGCGAGCGCGTCAAGCCGGATGGCAAGCCGTCCATCGGCCTCTGTAAGATGCACCTCTGAGAGACCAAGCGCGGGTGATCGCCCCATGTGTCGCAACAGTTGCCCCCAGAATTTGCCAAACCCCGGCCAGCGCAACCACTCGACCGCCCAGCGGTTGCGGGCATCGGAGGTGAAGGCGGCCGTGTTCCCCAACCCGAAACGCCATGTGGTCAACAACGGATCGCCCCGCTCGGAGAGAAGCCATGTTTCGGAAGTTGCCTTCGGTTTCGTACGCACATAGCCAAGCAGGAACGGGCTACCAGCCCACTCGATCCCCTCCAGAAAATCGACCGCCCGCACTGGCTTGACCTGAAAAGGGAACTCCTCAATGGCCGACTTTGACGCCGTCATCGTCTCTCGTGTGAAAATTTGCGGTACGGTGGTCGGGTCAGTCGCCTCGTAATAGCGTCCGTTACCCCCTCGGGCAATCCGGGAGAGGAGGTGCCCATCAGCCCCCTCCCCCATGCCGACGGTGCTAATCGTGATCCCGTTGCCAGCCATGGCGGTCGTAATCTGCTCAAAAGGCCCCTCGCTCGAATGCCCATCGGTGAGGAGGATGACGTGCTTGAGTTTGGAGGTGCTTTTCCTTAACTCCTCCAGCGCCAACTCCATCGCGGGGGCGATGTTGGTCCCGCCAGCCGGAACAAGGGAGGCGAGGGTTCCATCCAACCGACCGCCGCCGACGTTCTGAAGCGGCGCGGCCAGTTGCGCCTCATGATCAAAGACCACCAGCCCGACTTCATCCCGCCGTCCAAGGAGGTCAGCACTCCCTTTGGCGGCGCTCTTAGCCAGTTCGATCTTTTCGCCGCCCATGCTGCCGCTGCGATCGATCACCAGCATCAAGGCCATCGACGGGTTCTCCTCATCCTTCTGGAAGTCGCAACTCACCGGGAGCACCTCCTCGATCGGCGTGCGGAAGTAACCGCCCAACCCATACGCCTGATCACCCCCAAGCATCAGCAACCCGCCGCCAAAATCGCGGACATAGGAATGGACCAGCGTCATCTGTTGCGCAGAAAAGGCCGAGGCCGGGAGGTTATCAACCAGCAGCGTGTCGTACTTTTGCAAGTCGCTCATTTCTGTCGGCACTCCCTGCGCCGGGCGGACATCGAGTTTGACCCCTTCCTGTCGCAAAGCCCACTCCAGATAACGCGCCGCCGCGGGGCGATCACTCAAGAGCAACACGCGGGAATCCCCCTGAGCGATGACAACCGTACCCGCCTGATTGTTCTCCGCAAGGGTGTCTGCCTCAGCCTGAATGCCGACTTCGTAATGGAGCAGTTTTTCATCGCTGGCACGGTCGTCAAAGCGAACCTTTTGCGAACCGGCGGCTTCGATCTCCACCTTACGGGAAGCGATGCGCACGCCGTTGCGAAAGAGATGAACCGTGACCGGGCCGGGCCGGGTGGCGGCGATGGTCGCCTCGATGGCGACCGGCTCCCCCGTCCGTACGTGAGTCGGCGCCCGGACTTCGCGCACGAGCACTTCCGGGCGCTCCGGCGGTGCTACCGGGACAACTTCCACGCGAATCTGCTGGGCAACAAGGGGAGCGGCATCGACAACGCCTCCGGTGCTGATGCCATCGCTAAAAAGGACAACACTCTTAACGTGGCCACTCCGAAACGTCGCGGCGGCAAGGGAGAGCGCCGTATCGAGCCGCGTCTCTTCCGGACGGATTACAGCGGGATCGCCTTGTTTGAGAGCATCCGCCGTCCGCCCAACTCGGCCCCGACCTCCGAAACCGATCCACGCCGTCTGCACCCCGGCCAAATCGGCGGAAGCGGCAAAAGCCTCCGCCTTCTCCAAAGCCGCTTTTTCCAGACTGCGGCTTTGATCAACCAGAAAGAGGACCTCCCGCTCCCGGGTGCTCCCTTTCCAGCGCGGTTCACCCAGCGCCAGCACCAGCAGGAGCACCATCCCCATCCGAACAGCCAGCGCCACTCCCCGACGCCTCCCCCGCAGCGGGCCGATGGAACGGCGATGACTCCACCAAAGCAACGCGAAGGTGGGGAGAAGCGCCAGCAGCACAGCGGGGCGCAGCAGTTCCAGAGGGCTTTCCATCATCAATCCGTGACCCTCCGGTGAAAACTCCCCCACTCCAGCACCAGCAACACCACAGCGGCGAGAAGCAGCCACCACCAGCCCGGAAAGGCCCACCCTCCCCCTCCCTGCAAGGAAGGCTCCGTACTCTGTTCCACCGGATGCGGTTTCAACCCGCTCTCGCTACGGCCGGGCAGGAGCGCCGCGCTTCCCGTCGAATCCTCGGGACGCAACGACTCCAGCAGGTTGCCGATCAGGACCGGGAACGCGGCACGCAAGGGGAGATCGGACGCTTCAAGATCAAACCCAAGCACCATCCAACGCGGCGAACGATCCCACTGGCCAAAGATCAGCGGATGCTCCAGAGAGGAGGCAAGGGATTCACTCCCCGGCGCCGGTTTCCACACCCCCGCAGCACGAATCGCCACGGCGTCAAACCGCACATGCTGCCACAACCGGGAGGAACCGGGCTCTTCCGTCACCGGTGCGTGCTCCAGCGTCCCCACCCGTTCCCCCCAGAAACCGCTCTCCCGGGGATCGATCAGCAACAGCGCCGTCGGTGCAGGGAGAGGAGCGACCGGAGGCGCGCCACCCCGAATCATCACGAGATCAACCCCCGGCGGCAACGGCTCCGGTAAGGCATCGAGCCGGCTCACGGCAACTTTTGCTACTGAAGCCAACACGGCCTCCAAAAAGGGGTCCGCCGAGCCGATCAGCAAAACATTCAACCGCCGCAAGGCTGGGAGAAGGGCGCTCGCCTCGTTGTCAGCCGCAAGTTGATCCCCCGGCCCGACACGGAGGAGGCCGCTAAAACGGGCTTGCGCCTCCGAATCGCCTCGCCAGCTTTTCTGCCACAACCCTCCCGGCTCGACTGAAAGCGTCACGAGATCGTGCGGCACACCGTCGCGTTGCAATTCGAGTTCCCCCTCAAAACCATGGGGTGCGGAGACTTCTACATCAAGCTGCCACTGGCCCGGCGCGACGGGAGAGCGGCGTACGGCAAAAAGAGTGATCCCGGCGTTGATCGGCTCCGACACCTGCCGCCCGATGAGGCTCACCCCTTCCAACTTCTCCATCGTCTCAGGCCAGACGGCATCAGAAAAAAAGACGATCTCCGCCTGCTCCCGCAACCGTGCCAGTTCCCTTGCCAGTTCGAGCGCAGGGCGCGGATCGCTGCCAACAGGGAGTTGTTGCGCCTCCTTGAGCGCATCGCGCAGGGAGCGACGGCCCGAAGTCCAGCCGTGGAGAATACGCGGCGAAGCCCCCGCCTCAAGAAGCGCCATTTCATCCTGCGGACGCAACCGCCCGATCATTTGCAGGAGCGCCTCCCGTGCCTCTTGCTGATGTCTCCCCGCCGTCATGCTGACCGAGGGATCCAGCACGGCGACAAGACGCCGGGGTGCCGTCCGCTCCCACTCAAAGGCAGGGCGCGCCAACGCCAGCACCATCAGGGCGAGAATCAGCAGTTGAAGCGCGAGCGAAACCCACCGGCGCAACCGGCGCCAGAACGGGCTCTGCTCCACCTTGGGCGCAAGGGCATTCCAGAAAAGCAGCGTGCTCACCGGTTGACGCCGTTGCCGTGTCTTCAACAGGTAAAAAACGATCACCGGCAGCCCCAGCAACCCGAGCCACCCCGCCAACGGAAAGAGGAAACTCACGGCACAAAACCTCCCTCCAGCAACAGGTGGCGGACGATCTCCAGCGGCGACTGCGCCGCATCCGCACGGTGAAAAGCGATGGCGTGGCGGCGGCAATACCCGCTCAGGCGTTCTTCATAATCGCGCACCGCCGTTTCGTAAGCTTTGGCGGCGGCGTGGTCGACAATGAGCGTGCGCCGCCCCGCCCCTTCAACCTCCTCGTACTCAAATTCGCCAAGCTCCCCCGCCCGCCGTTCATCAGCATGGGAGAGTTGAATGACTCCGATGTCGTGCCGTGCATAACGGAGACGATCGAGCGCGAGGAAGGCATCCTCCTGCGTGGCGCCCCATGCGTCGGTGATCCAGATAACCAGCCCCCGGCGAGGGTTGGTGGCAAGCCAGCGGGCCATCTGCCGCTCCATCTCCATCGGGCCGCTCCCGGTATGGAGCGCCTCCAGATAACGAAGTAACGGGAGAAAGCGGGAGCGCCCCCGGCCCGGCGCCCATGGCGATTGCTCCAACGGTCCCAACGCAGCGACCCCCGCACGGTCAAGATGAGCCAACGCCAGAAAGGCAACCGCCGCGGCCAACTGCCGGGCGAGGTCGAACTTAGGCGGGTTACCCCATTGCATCGAAGCAGAGGCATCGACAAGGAGGTGAACATAAAGATCCTCCTCCTCTTCAAAGAGTTTCAGAAAAAGATGCCGTGTTCGCGCGTACCCGGCCCAGTCGATCGAGCGCCAGTCATCCCCCTGAGTAAACGGGCGGTGATCGGCGAACTCCAGCCCCGTACCCCGCTTGACACTACGCCGCTCAGCCCGTTGCCGACCCCGCGCGATCTGACGCGCCAGAAGGTGCAACCCTTCCAACTGTTGGAGAAAAGCAGGTGTGAAAAGCTCCGTCACAGGGCAGGTGGGAAGGTCAGACTTCTGCGCTCCACTGGCTACGCGCTGCGGCAATCACACCATCGAGAAGAGTGTCGGCGGTGCGTCCATCGGCTTGCGCCTCAAAGTTAAGCATCATCCGATGTCGTAACACCGGATGAGCCACGGCCACGAGATCCTCCGAAGCGACATGAGCGCGGCCCGCCAACGCAGCCACGATCTTCGCAGCGGCAAGGCACGCCTGTCCGGCGCGGGGACTCGCCCCGTAACGGACATAACGGCGAACCTCCGGCGTAGCGTAAGGACTCTCGGGATGAGTCGCCATCACAAGGCGGACGGCCCGCTGCCGGAGCGTCGCCGTGGCGGGGATGGAAGCCGCCAACGCCCGCATGGCCAGAAGATCATCCCCACCCAGCGTCGCCTGCGTTTCGAGTTTGTGGCCGGAGGTGGTCCGCTCCAGAATCTGCTCAAACTCCTCCTCCTTGGGGTAGGGAACGAGGAGTTGAAAAAAGAAGCGGTCCATCTGCGCCTCGGGTAGCGGGTAGGTCCCCTCCATCTCCAGCGGATTTTGCGTTGCAAGGACAAAGAACGGCTGCGGCAGCGCCCGCGTGGTCCCTCCGACGGTGACATGCCCTTCCTGCATCGCTTCAAGCAGGGCGGATTGGGTTTTGGGCGTGGTCCGATTGATCTCATCGCCCAGCAATACGTGGCAGAAAATCGGGCCCGGTTCGTAGCGAAACTGGTGAGCACCGCGACCGTCATCCATCAACAGGGTGGTGCCGAGGAGGTCCGAAGGCATCAGATCCGGGGTGAATTGCACCCGCTGGAAACTCAAATGAAGCGCGGAGGCAATCGTCTTGACCAGCAACGTCTTCCCCAACCCCGGCACCCCTTCGAGCAGAACATGCCCCCCGGCGATCATCGCGATCAACGTTTGCCGGATGATCGCCTCCTGCCCGACGACGACCTGCCCGACGGCGGCTTCCAATGCCGCGAACTGTTCCTGAAACCGGGTGATGGCAGCCGCTTCGGGCTCAGCCGTTGGAGAAAGCGAGGGGAGGGAGGTACTCATGGTGAAGAAGGTTCGACGACCGGGCGGATGCGCTCGAAATAGGTGCGGATCGCCCGCCGATGGGCGAGCGGAAGGGATTCATCATTCACCGCCCGCCGGGAAAGCTCGACGTAGTCTCCCAAAGCAACCGCGCCCCCTTCTCCCGAGGCGACGCCGCTCCCTTGAGTGTCGGAAAGGGTGGTGATTTCAGAGTCCCCCTCCTCCCCCATCCCGACGCTGGCCTGTTCCGTCCGCCCGGCAGGGGCGATTTCCTTTTCATCCCCAAACGGGTTGCCGCCGCTGGCGCGCCCCGCCTGCTGCCCTGCCGCGTTGGTCTGAGCAAGGGAGAGAAAAGGGCATTCGCCCGGTTGCCCGCCCTGTAAACGTTGGCGCAAGGTGTTGAGCTGGTCGCGCCCGATGGCAGCCATACGTCCCCGGTTGCGACGAGCCGCTTCCTGCGAAAACTCGTTACGAAGCGCACGGAGCGAGGGCGAGAGCGAACGATTCTCAAGTTTGTCACTCGCTTTAGCCTTCTGCGCCATGGCAGAGAGGGCATCGGCCAATCCCTTTTGACCCTTCTCGGCAGCCTGGCGGGCGGTGGCGGCGAGTGTTTCCGACGTGATGGCGTGACGGCGAATGGCGGTTTGCGCTTTTGGAGCGCCATCAAGCGCCTCAGCCCCTCGGGCGGCTTCCCGGCTGGCCGCCTGAAAATCGTTCCGGCGCAGCGCCGCACCGAGCGCTCCCATTCCTTCAAAGGCTTCGAGCGCCCCTGCCATCGCCGCAGCGTGCGGAGCGATGCTTGCCCCCTCGACTTGAGCCGCCATTGCTTTGAGTTGCTCCTCCATTTGCCCGATGGCAACCATCGCCTGCAACGGATCATGTTCTGCAAGCTTCTCGCGCAAACGCCCCGCTTCCGCGAAAAACGTTTTAAGTTCCTCATCTTCAGTCAGCGAAGCAAACTCCTCCCAATCCTCCAAGACCTCTTCTGCAAGAGCGAGCCGTTCCTCAAGCACGCTTTGCTGATGCGCTATCCGCCTCTCCTCGCGTTGCCATTGCACTCCTCCCGCGATGATCAAGACCGCTGTTAAAACCAACGCCGCCCCTGCCGCCCAACGCGTCGAGAGCGGGAGAGAGAGCGCCCATTGGTTAGCGAGATCGAGTGCCTTGAGCCGGTCAGCAAGCTGTTGAAGCGCCAAGGCCCGCCAGCGCTCTTTCGCCTGCGGCCACTCACTCAAGGCAAGGAGGCGATCCCCTCCCCCCAACAGCGGGTCTACTCGCAAGGCAAGCTGTCGTAAAGTCGGCGGGCGATGCCATACCCACCAGAGAACCAACGCCGCTCCAAGCCAAAGCACTCCCCCGGCTGCCGTGATCCAACCAAGGTTTCCCGCCGGACTCAACCAGAGAATGAGGCAGAGAACCCCCATCCCGACACTGACGGCCATCATCGCTCCAAAAAGCGCCGCCAACCCCCGCTCCCTGCGCCATCGCACCGCCATAGCGCGAAGCTCCCGGTTGATACCATCGTCTCCGCTATCCATGCCAGACATCTCGGGGGAAAGCGCCATTGCCTCGCTATGTTAAGCAAGACATCTGGGAATCACCACCTCAATTCTTATAAAAGTGATTAGCGCTTTTTATTACCCTACAGCACTGCGGTCAGGAAGAGGCTCTTTAGCAATGAAACTCCAACCCCTCCTATGCCTCTTCCATGAAGGGTAAGATCCCCTATCCTTTGAACGTCCCGAGCCCGAGGCCGCGCAGGTCGGCCATCTCCCCGGCTTCCTCCGCGCGGTAGAGTTCCCAGATCACCTGCAACCCTTCGAGGCTGGAGATCGGGTCGGTGAGCGGCTGAGTGCCGGTGCGGATGCAATCGAGGAAGTGCATCATCTCTTCATCAGTCGGCTTGGCGTTGGGAATATCAAGGAGAAGATCATGGACCTGCTTGGGGGCGACGCCCGGTTCGTGCGCCTCGGCCTTGCCGTGGAACCAGAGCTTGCCGTGCGAGATGTCGGCTTCGATCATCCCACCAGTGCACTGGGCATGAAAAGAGTAGCCAAGGCGGGTTCCGACAGCGCCCCAAGTGGCACCATGGTAACCAATGACGCCCCCTTCAAACTCCATCGTTACCATGCTCGTCCCCTCCCCTTCCATCCAAGGCGTTCCCTTGCGGGTACTGACATGGCTACCCTTGATCGGGCGTCCGAGCATCCAGAGCATGAGATCAATATAGTGACAGCCATGGCTGAAAAGCTGTCCCCCACCGAGAGTCGACTTAGCTAGACCCCAATGCCCTTCCGGGTAATGAGTGTACTGCTCAGTCCAGATCGAGAGCATATAGGGATCACCATAGGTGCGTTCATCGAGGAGACGCTTCATCTCCAGCACCAGCGGGTGAAAGCGCATGCAATAGGCAATCATCAACACACGATCGACCTCCTTTGCCTTCGCGATTAACTCGCGGCATTCAGCCTCATCAAGCGCCATCGGCTTTTCCAGTAGGACATGCTTACCATGCGCGAGCGCATCCATGGAAACCGGGTGATGAAGATGATGAGGCAGGACGACCAGCACAGCGTCGACTAACGGGAGGATCTCGCGGTAATCGGTAGCGATCACCGGATCATTTTTAAGAAGCGTACCTACCGCTTCAGCCTTTTCCGGAAGAATGTCGACGAGCGCCGTCACTTCGACCAGATCAAGCACTTTATTAAAACGGTTCGCGTGAGCATTAGCCATTCCGCCGCAACCGATGATTCCTATCCGCGTTTTCTTCGTCATGGAAAAATTGAGTGTTTTCAGGTTTACCGACAACAGCACCCTCGCACGTTAGCTACCCATGACGCAACAACAAATTGTTAAGTTTTTGTTTTTTTATCATTCCTGACAAAAAACGGAGAAAACTGGTCAGCGCCCACCTGCAACGGTAGTTAAATGGAGGTTAACCATGAAGAGGCCCGACACCGATTTGAACGTGAAGGAGCTTTGGCAGCGGGTCTCCGCGCTGGAGCTTCCGCACAACTATTGGCATGGGCGCGCCATAGAAAAGGGGTTGGCTCCCGATGAAATCCTCCTCTTCCCCCATCGCCAACAGCGGGCCTCACCAAAGGAGAACTTCGGCAATTACCACCCCCGCTTTGTCTTCGACCTCGTCCTCGGCCCGCCGACGACCTTCCACCTCGCCGGATACGACTACCGACTCCACGCCGGGGAGGCAGTCCTCATCTTTCCCCACCAGCACCATTACGGACGCGACAGCGAAGGGCCGGAGCAACCGTGCTGGGCGGTCACCACATTCGATCTCAAGCAAAGCGAAGCGTTGGAGCCGCTCCGCAACTCGCCGCGCCGTCTCAGAGAGGGCGAACTAAAGGCGTTTAACCACTTGACGCAACGCTACCACGCCGGGGCACAAGGGGTGGAACTCTCCTTCCTGCTCTCGCAACTGCTCCTCTCGCTTTGTGACGCACCGACGCTCCCCCCGGAGCGCACCGGCCTGCCGACACCGCAGCCCGAGCGCGACGCCTTCCTCGCCCGGATCGACCCGCTTCTGACCCAATGCGCCACCCTGCCGGAGTTGGCCGCCGCGATGGGCGAGAGCGCAGGACAACTGCGCACGCTCTTTCGCCTCCACACCGGCAGCACCCCGGGCGACTACATCCGCCGTCACCGGCTCTCCCAAGCCGCCCGGCTTTTACAACGGGGCGAAGCGAACGTCACCGAAATCGCCGAACGCCTCGGTTTCTCCTCCGTTAACGCCTTCTCGCGAATGTTCAAGGCCGTCTACGGCCTCCCGCCCAAGCAATACGAAAAGATCACACGCGGGTAGGCGTTGACCGGGTTACGGCGTCGTCACCTCGCGCACGTAGATGTTGATCTGCCCATCGGCCCCGCGCTGAACGTCGCGGATCTCAAAAGGGCGATCATCGGCACGAGAAATGGAAGCGCGCTCGGCGGGAAGTGCTGCCCCATCCGGGAACTCGACGATGACACGGGGAGGCCGCTGCCGGATGACGCTCCCGATCATATTACCGATCCGACTATTGGGGCGCAAAACGGCACGGTTGTCATTAGTGGCGGTGACAATAAAGCTCCCTTGCAGGTAGCTGCGCTCCCCACCGACACCACGATCGGCGAGATCCGCCGCCTCAGAGAGATCCATCAACCTGCCACGCGGCATCCGCCCCGGCTGATAGGTACGCCAGTTGCGCCGACCCGAAGGACGGGCGACCGGCTGAGGCGTTTTGGCGGCGAGGAACGGCTGGAGAATCGGCTTCTCCTCTTCGACCACGCGGCGCGGTTCGGGCGTCTGGGCCACGGCAACGCGCACCGGTGTCGGCTGCGGCGTGGCCGGGAGCGGGGTCGCCACTGCCACGACCCGCTGCGGCGTCGGCGTCGGGGTAGAGCGTTGGACAACGGCTGGAGCGACCTCGGGCGTATGAACGGGAAGCGCACGGGCGACCCCCTCCTCCTCCAACGGCGCGTCAACACTCGACTCCGGCTCCGTCGTCCCCTCTTCAACCAGTTCCGGCGGGGTCGCCTCCTCTGTCACCACGACAGCGGGAGTCGCCTCGGCCACGGTGATCTCCGGGGTCGCCTCGGGCGTCGGTTCTGTCGGCACGCGGACAATCGTCGTTTCAGCCACAGGACGCGCGACAGGGATCGTCGGTGTCGACCCGGCTTCGGCAATGCCACCGCGCTGCTTCTGCTGGAAAGCGGCATATTCCCGCGCCCCTTCGAGGAAAAGCTCCTCCCGGATCATCGGCAACCCGGCTGCCGGATTGAGCGCCAGCGGCGGTTCGAGATTAAAACTCCCCTGACCCTGCTTGAGCGCATAGGAGCCGTAAAGAAGCGGAACAACCGTGAACTGCATCCGGCCATCAGGCGTCCGGGCGACGTTGATAAGCGCGGCAAGGTCGCTACGCCGCTCCAGCATAATATCCAACCCAGAGGCGAGCATATTCTCCAACACCGGCACCACCCCCTTGGGAGCCGGGTAGACATGCTCGATCACCACCTTAGGGTTATCGACCGATTGCGCAATCGCCACAACACCCGAACCAAAGAAATCACCCTCCTTGAGTTCGTAGGCCCGCATGATGGTGTAGCGCCCGGTGAGGTACGGGATCAACCGCTTGGTCTTCGCCTTGTCGTAATTGCGAATGTAATCGCGCAGGAGGAGTTCGTTAAGCCGTTTGAGTTCGTAGGCGTTGAGACCCGCGTAGCGTTCATACGCCTTCTCAGCAGAGATAAATTCCCCCGGCGGCGCTTTGGTCAACTGGAAGCGTTGCGGCGGGTCGAGCTTCTTGAGCTTTTGCAAAATCGCATAGCTCTGAGGCCGCTCAGGATAGCCAAAGATATAGAACGTCCCGAGCCAAGTCGCCAGCGCCACCCCGATGAGCAGCAGGATGCCGACAGTCCAGAGAAAGAGATGATCGCGCCCCCGGCTCGGCTCCTCCTCTTCTTCGTGCTGGTAAAAATCGCGGTTCATGAAGACCTGCCGCTATCGGTGGGTCTCGCGGGAACCCTCCTCAGGTTCAAACGACGTCCCGCAACCGCAGGAGCGGACCACGTTCGGGTTCTGAATGCGAAAACCGGCTCCGGCGAGTTCGTCCACAAAATCAATCGTCGAGCCGGAGAGATACTTGGTGCTGAACGAATCAACGTAAAAATGGACGCCATCATGTTCAATCACCTCATCCCCCTCTTTCGGGAAATCAAGCCCCATTCCGTATTGCATCCCGGCGCAACCGCCGGTCTCGACATAGAGACGCAACCCCTTGCCGCTGCTCTCGGGCGTTTCGGCCAGAAGCGTTTTTAACTGTTGAACGGCGGATGGAGTAACAGTGATCATGTGACGAAGGCAGCAATGTAGGGAAAACGCTCCTGAAAGTCAAACGGGGTGCCTTGATTATGTGAAGCTCCATGCAAGGAACGGAAGTGCCAGTGCTGCGAGCGCAAGAAGACGCTGCACCGCCACCGGCGTTCTTTGCGGAAGATGGAAGGCGGCGAGCAACGCACCAATCCCACCCCCGGCGAGCATCCCGAAGAGGTGCGCGGTGAGATCGACCTTCGTATGGAGATCGCTCCCGTCGCCGCTACCGAGGTAGGCCAGCAGCGCCAGCCCGGCGGCAACCGGCGTCAAAAGCGGGCGCCATCGGTGCCGTCCGGGGTGAGTGCGCCGCACGATCGCGATCACCTGCCAGCCGACCAGAACCCCAAGTGCGCCAAAGACCGCCGTGGAAGCACCAATGGAATCGTGCACCTCAAAAAACCACGCGTTGATCGCATTGCCCAACGCCCCGGCAAGCAGCGTCCCGATCCATGTCCAGCCGACGCCAATCCACGGCAGGAGCGCCCACGCAAAAAGCAAACCGACGCCGATGTTGGCGATCAGATGGCCAAAATCGCCGTGAAGGGTCAGCGCCGTTACCGTCCGCCACCACTCCCCGGCATCGATCGCCTGCGCATTAGCGCTCCCCCGCTCCACCCATGTTCGCCCGGCATGGAGTTGGTAGAGAAAGAACGCCGCCATTACCCAACCGTACACGTAAAGGGAGAGAACCGCGCGATGTCCCGGCTTACCGACCGGAGGCGGGAGCGCTTCGCGGGCTTCAAGCCGTTCCTCGCGCCGCTCCTCTTCATACCGGGCGAGTTCCGCGCCAGCGATCTCCACCGCTCCCTCCGGCACCAGCAAAGCGTACAACCCCTCCTGCGATTCGATCCAATAGGGTAATCCAAGCGCGAGGAGGACCAGCGCGCGATCCTCCGCCTGATCGCGCCTCAAGTATCGACCGACTTCAACACGCGGCCCTTCCATGATGGTTTACCGTTGCGACTTCCAGAGCCGGTAACACTCCAGAAAACAGCTCGCAAAATCACCGGGACGCGCGGCAATCCAGCGCTCCAACATCTCCAGCGGGAAGAAAGCGCCACATTCAATCTCCGCCCTCGGCCAATGAAACGGGCCGGGATGCGTCGCCTGATAACAGTGCACAAACTCCTGCCCGGTCGCCTCACTCGGCGGGAGAATGCCGAAGCGCTCCAACGGTGCGGAGACGCCAAGCTCCTCCTCCAATTCCCGTGCAGCAGTTTCGTCATACCCCTGCCCGGCGTTGAGATGCCCTGCGGCACTGGTATCCCACTGACCGGGGTGGGCATCTTTAAAGCGGGAACGTTTTTGCAGGAAGAGATCACCCCGAGGGTGGAAAACAAGGATATGGACCGCGCGATGGCGTAAACGGTCGCGGTGGACCTCATGGCGGCTTGCCTGCCCGATCACCACGTCGTTTTCATCAACCACATCGAAACGCTCCGCATGGACCTCCTGCGCGGTAGCGGAAAAAGCCTCGGGCGCTTTGACTTTCTCGACCCAACGCACCAGATCAATCCACTGCCCCAGCGAGAGCGCTTCCCCGCGTACCGTCTCGGGAATATCGAGATCCCGACAGAGAGCGCTCCAATCCAACTCATGATGGGCGAGCATTTTGCGCAACATCTTGCGCCGTTGGGAGAAACCTTCCTTCACCAGCCGGTCAAAGAGCTTCCCGTCACAATCAGGGAATTCATCGGGATCACGCAGCGTCAGGACGATCACTCCGCTCTCGACCTTAGGCGCCGGGAGGAAGACACTCCCGGGGAGCGTCCGGACATACTCGACTTTCCAACGCCGCCCGACCAGCAGGGTCAACGCCCCGTACTCCTTGGTTGAAGGTCCGGCAGAGAGCCGCTCGGCCATCTCCTTCTGCAACGTGAAAACCATCCGCGTCACCGGCGACGGCTCGGCCCCAAATTGAAGGAGCACCTGACTGGAGACGTAATAGGGAAGGTTGCCGAGAATTTTCGTCGGCCCGCGTTCAAACAAGGTCCGGTTATCGAAGCGAAGCGCATCAAGGTGGAGAATCTCCACGCGATCGCCGTAGACCTGATCGAGATACCCGGCCATCCGGCCATCTTTTTCAATGAGAATCAACGAGGCACTCCTCCCGATGGCGTGCTCGGTCAACGCACCGAGGCCGGGGCCGATTTCGACAAGGTGTTCATCCCCCTGAAGGTCGAGTTGATCGACGATCCAACGCGCCACCTCCTCATCATGGAGAAAATTCTGCCCGAGGCTTTGCACCGGACGGGTGCCGAGAGCCTGAAGCGTGGATTGGATGGTGGAGCGGTTCATCGCCCGGCATCTTCGACAGCGGGATGCCCCTTTGTAAAGTCTCCCCTTTTGAGCGCCGTCGCCATGATCGTCTGGAAGTGGGGCGCTTCGCGCTCGCGGTCGACCACCTCGACGTGAATCTCCACAAAACCGGCTTGGGAGAGGAACCCGGCGAGTTGCGTTTCAGAGAAACCGAGCCAGAGATCGGCATACAACTCCCGCGCGGCCTCGAACTGGTGGGCGAGCAGATCGAGAATCGCCAATCGCCCTCCCGGCTTGAGAATCGTATACGCCGCCGCAATCGCCCGCGCGGGGTTAACGGCATGGTGAAGCGCCTGACTGAGAAACGCGAGATCGACACTCCCCGGCTCAATCGGAGGGGCTTCGAGATCACCGAGACGGTATTCGAGATTGAGAAAACCGTTCTCCTGTGCGAGTCGGGAGCCGAACTCCACCATCTTCTCCGAATTATCGACCGCAATCACCTCCCGCGCATGCCGGGCGAGGAGTTGGGCAAACGTCCCCTCCCCGGCGCCGAGATCAGCCACCGTGATCGGGCCAACCAGTGTCAGGAGCATCCGCGCCAATCCTTTCCACGAACGCCCCGGACAATGCGAGCGCCCGAAGCGCCCGGCGAGCCGGTTAAAATAATCACGTGCTTTGTCCTGCCGTTTGCGCCGGACCAACCGCAGCGCCATCTGGTCTGCCGCCGCTTCGGGGATCTCCGCGGCGCTCGCCGCAATCACCGTTTCCCATAAGCCGCCCATCCCGTCGCGACTGCCGCGATAATAGCGATGCTTACCGGCCTGCCGATCGCGGATCAACCCCGCGCTTTTGAGTTGGGCAAGGTGGCTGGAGATCCGGCTCTGCCCCATCCCGAGGATCTCCTGAATCTCGGCGACCGAAAGCTCCTCCTCCCGCAACAAAAGCAGGAGGCGCAGACGGGTCGCATCCGCGAGGAGTTTGAGCGATTTGACGATAGCAGCCATGATGCGGAACGGGGGCGGCGATCACGCTTTGTCACTTGACGAACGCTTCGCACGGGTTCACATCTATCATCGCATCACGATAGGTCAATCCCTTCGCGGACCCAGCCACGTCTTATCCTTAACTCCATTACCATGCCAAGAAGCTTCATTTTCTCCTCCGAGTCGGTCGGCGAAGGCCATCCCGACAAAGTTGCCGATACCATCTCCGACGCCGTCCTCGACGCCTGCTTGGAGCAAGACCCAAAAAGCCGCGTCGCTTGCGAGAGCTATGTGAAAAGCAACGTGGTCGTGGTCGGCGGGGAGATTACGACCAACGCGAAGATCCACGTCAATCAGATCGTCCGCGATACGATCCGAGAGATCGGCTACGTCAATGACGACGACGTTTTCCACGCCGACAAGGTCTTCATCATGAACGTCCTCACCTCCCAGAGCAGCGATATTGCTCAGGGGGTCGACGAGACGGAAGCCGAAGGCAAGGGCCACGGCGAGCAAGGGGCGGGCGATCAGGGGTTGATGTTCGGCTACGCGTGCAACGAAACGCCGGAGCTGATGCCTGCGCCGATCATGTTTGCCCACCGCCTCGGGCGTGAGTTGACCCGCATCCGCAAGAGCGGCCAGATCAACTGGCTGCGCCCCGATGCCAAGAGCCAAGTCTCCGTCCGCTATGAGGACGAGAAGCCCAAGGAGATCACCAACGTTGTCATCTCCACGCAGCACACCCCGGATGTCAAACACAGCGAAATCCGCGATTTCCTGATCAGCGAAGTCATCCGCAAGCAGCTCCCGCCGGAACTCCTCACCGAGCGGACCGAATTTCTCATCAACCCGACCGGCCGCTTCGTCATCGGCGGGCCGCAGGGCGACACCGGGTTGACCGGACGCAAGATCATCGTCGACACCTACGGCGGCACCGGTCGCCACGGCGGCGGCGCTTTCTCTGGGAAGGACGCCTCCAAAGTCGACCGTTCGGCAGCGTACATGGGGCGTTATGTCGCCAAAAACGTCGTCGCCGCAGGGTTGGCGAGCCGTTGCGAGATCCAGTTCGCCTACGCGATCGGCTATCCCAACCCGGTGAGCATCCATATCGACACCTTTGGCACCCACACGGTGGATGAGGAGCGGATCGAAAAAGCAGTCGCAGCCGTCTTCAACTTCAAACCAGCAGAGATCGTCCGCACGCTCAATCTGCTGCGCCCGATCTTTGGCAAGACGACCAACTACGGTCACTTCGGCAAGATCGACGACACCGACACCATCACTTGGGAGCGGACCGACAAGGTTGACGCCCTCAAGGCAGCCCTCTGATTTTTCCCATGAGCACTCTTCAAAACACCACCGATTTCAAGGTCGCCGACCTCTCGCTCGCCGACTGGGGCCGCAAGGAGATCACCATCGCCGAGCAGGAAATGCCCGGTCTGATGGCGATCCGCTACAAGCACGCTGAAGCGAAGCCGCTCGCCGGAGTCCGCATCACCGGGTCGCTCCATATGACGATCCAGACGGCGGTTCTCATCGAGACGCTCGTCGCTCTCGGGGCCGATGTCCGCTGGGCAAGCTGTAACATCTTCTCCACGCAGGATCATGCCGCCGCCGCGATCGCCGCATCGGGCGTGCCGGTCTTTGCGTGGAAGGGAGAGACGCTGGAGGAATACTGGTGGTGCACGCATCAGGCGTTCTCCTTCCCCGGTAACCTCGGGCCGCAACTCGTCGTCGACGACGGGGGTGACGTCACCCTCCTGCTCCACAAGGGGTATGAGCTTGAAGAAGGAAGCAAATGGGTCGACTCCCCCTCGGAGAGTCACGAAGAGGCGGTCATCAAATCGCTCCTTAAAGAGATCCACGCTGCCAACCCGACCCGCTTCCGCGACATCCTCAAGGAGTGGAAAGGGGTCTCGGAAGAGACGACCACCGGCGTCCATCGTCTCTACCAGATGCTGGAGAAAAAGAGCCTGCTCGTCCCGGCGATCAACGTCAATGACACGGCAACCAAGTCGAAATTCGATAACCTCTACGGCTGCCGCCACTCGCTCATCGACGGGATCAACCGCGCTCTCGACGTGATGATTTCGGGCAAGGTTGCCGTCGTCTGCGGTTATGGCGACGTCGGCAAGGGGTGCGCCCAGTCGCTCAAAGGGCAGGGAGCCCGCGTGATCGTGACGGAAATCGACCCGATCAACGCGCTTCAGGCAGCGATGGAAGGGTACGAAGTCACGACGATCGAGGAGACGCTCGGCAAGGCTGACATCTACGTCACCACCACCGGCAACCTCGACATCATCACCCTCGACCACATGTCGAAGATGAAAGATCAGGCGGTGGTCTGCAACATCGGCCATTTCGATAACGAAATTCAGGTCGACCCGCTCAACAAAGCGGCGGGAGTCGTTCGCACCAACATCAAGCCACAGGTCGACAAGTACACCTTCGCTGACGGGCATTCGATCTTCCTGCTCGCCGAAGGGCGTCTGGTGAACCTCGGTTGCGCCACGGGTCACCCGTCGTTTGTGATGAGCGCGAGCTTCTCCAATCAGGTGCTCGCCCAGCTCGACCTTTGGGCCAACAAGGAGAGCTACCAGCCCGGCGTCTACATCCTGCCCAAGAAGCTCGATGAGGAAGTCGCGCGTCTCCATCTGGAGAAAATCGGCGTCAAGCTCACTACGCTGACCGAAAAACAGGCCGCCTACCTCGGCGTGCCGGTCGACGGTCCGTACAAACCGGCGCACTACCGGTACTAGGTTAAATCTTCACTAAGCCCCGAAGCCTCCCCGGTTTCGGGGCTTTTTTGCGTCCCGGGCGCGGTCAAAGTTCGCCTCGACGTGCAACAGCGCCCCACAGTCAGGCGTCATGCAATGGCGGCGGCTACAATGGCGTGAACCCCACCCGGAGGGCGAAGGGTGGATCGAAGTAGAAGCCCTCTTTTTCCCCGCCTGCCGGGGAGCAAGGGACGCATGGGGAGCACCGCTGGAGCCGGACGAACCGCCGCAGATCACCATTGAATCGGTCTATGATAGCGAAGGCCGCCCACTCGATCCCTCCGGCTGGGAGCCGCTTTTACTCGAAAGCGCCCTTCAACACTGCATTTGAGGCTTGGCGAACCTCCGCGCTCTCTGGTTTGGTTAGCGGTTTATGGCTCAAACGCACGAACTCCCGATGCAGACGGTCGTCATCGGACACCGCAATCCCGACATGGATTCCATCTGCTCCGCCCTTGCCTACGCGGAACTCAAGCGACGCATGGGGAACGAGGGGGTGATCGCCGGACGCGCCGGGGGGACTAATGAGCGGATCGACTTCGTGCTGGAGAAATTCGGAGTGGCCGCGCCGACCCTCATCACCGACCTCTCCCCCCGCGTGCGCGATGTCATGGAGCGGGAGGTCATTTCCATTGGTAAAGAGTCGTCGATCTATGACGCCGTTCAACTCATCGAACGCTACCAGTTGCGCGGGTTGCCGGTGATCGGACCGCAGGGGGAGTGTCTCGGGCTGCTCTCGCTTTTCATGGTTTTAAGCCATCTCTTCCCGCCGCCGGAAGCTTCCTCCAATGCCCGGCTGGTGACCGCCTCGCTCACAGAGATTGTCCGCACGATCGGTGCACGCGAAGTCGTCGGCAAACCGTCGGCAACCGTGCGTGACTACCTGCTGGTGGTCGGCGGGATGGGGCAGGAATCGTTCCGCCAGCGCATCGGCCTCTATGAAGCGCGGGAAGTCGTCGTCATCGTCGGCGATCGGACGGAGATTATCCTTTCAGCGATTGAATCGCGCGTTCGGGCGATTGTGATCACCGGCGGGTTGGCGATCTCACCGGAGTTACACGCCGCCGCCGAGCGCAACGGCGTCGCCCTCTTTAGCGCCCCGGGCGACACGGCCACCACGGTGCTGATGGCTCGCGGCGGGATCAACGTCGAGCGGATGCTGGAAGCCGACTACCTGAGTTTCACCCCGGAGACCTTGCTGGAAAGTGCCCGGGAGGCAGCGGCAGCGAGCGGACAGTTCGTTTTCCCGGTACTGGAAAGCAACCGGCTCGTCGGCATTCTTTCCAAGAGCGATTTTCTCAAAACCATTCCGCGCCAGTTGATCCTCGTCGATCACAACGAGCTTTCACAAGCGGTCGCAGGAGCCGACAAGGTGCCGATCATCGAGATCCTCGACCACCACCGGCTCGGCGGTTTCCAGAGCGATTCGCCGATCCTCTTCTGGAACAATCCGGTCGGCTCGACCTCAACGATCGTCGCGCTCTGTTACCAGCAGGCCGGGATCGACATCCCGCCGCCGATCGCGGGGTTGCTCATGGCCGGGTTGATCTCCGATACGCTCAACCTCACCTCCCCGACCGCCACCCCGGTCGATGGCGAGGTCTTGCGCCGCCTCTCGACGATCGCCGGAACCGATCCCACCACCCTTGCCGAAGCGATTTTTTCCGTAGGCTCGCCGCTTCTGACCCTCCCTCCCGAACAGGCGATTCAGGCCGATTGCAAGGAATATAGCGAAGGGGAGTATCGCTTTAGCGTCGCACAGATTGAGGAGTTGAGCTTCGCGCCGTTCAAGGAGCGACAGGAGGAACTCCTCGCCGCGCTCGATGAACATTGCCGCGCACGCCAATACCTCTTCTCCGCGCTGCTGGTGACTGACATTAACACCAAGATGTCGATCCTGCTGGTCTGCGGAAGTGCCGCCTACCAGCGTCAGATCAACTACCCGGCGCTTGGCCCCAACCAGTGGGAACTCGACGGGGTCGTCTCCCGCAAGAAACAACTCCTCCCGTACCTGCTCGGGTGTCTCCACGCCATGGAACGCCATCTTTCGTGACCCGCCCCGCTCCAGAGACACCGCCGCCCCCCTCATGGGCGGAGGTGTGGCATCTGCGAAGCGCCCTGCTCTTTCTCCTTTGCAGCGGGCTCGCCTCCGCGGCGACGCTCCTCCTTTTCCAACTGCCGGACTGGCCCCGGGAGGCGGCGCTCATGGGCGGGATCTTCGTCCTCGCCGCGCTCCTCTGGGTCACGGAAGCACTCCCGCTCTTTGCAACGGCGCTGCTGGTGATCGGCCTGCAACTCCTCCTCCTTTGCAACCCGGGGCAATGGCCGGGGCTTGGATTCCAGGCGGGGGAGTCGCCCCACTACCGGGAGATGCTCTCCGCAGCGGCTGATCCGGTGCTCCTCCTCTTCTTCGGCGGCTTCCTGCTGGCCCGCGCCGCCGTCAAGGAAGGGGTCGACCGGGCGATGTCCTCCCTCCTTCTCCGCCCGTTTGGCCACCGCCCGCTCCTCCTCGTCCTCGGGTTGATGCTAGTGACTTCGCTCTTTTCGATGTGGATGAGCAACACGGCGACCACCTCGATGATGCTCGCGCTGGTAACGCCGATGCTCGCGCAGGTGCCGCGCAGCGATCCCTTCCGCAAGATGCTCATCCTCTGCATCCCATTCTCCGCCGCGATCGGGGGGATCAGCACGCCGATCTCCTCCCCTCCCAACGCCGTTGCCGTCGGTTTCCTCCAGAAAGGGGGAGCGACGATTTCCTTTCTGGAATGGATGCTCGTAGCGCTGCCGCTGGTGGCGATCCTGCAACTTTTCACATGGGGGCTGCTCGCCTCGATCTACAAACCCTCGACCAAGGGGTTGCGGATCAATGCGCGTTACCAACCGCTGACGCCGCGCGGGTGGTTCGTCGTCGGGACGTTCACCCTCACGGTCCTTTTCTGGATCAGCGATGGGTGGCATGGACTCCCCCCCGCGATTGTGGCGCTCCTCCCCGCTGTGGCGTTCACCGCGACCGGCATCCTGCGACGCGAAGATGTCAACGGGATCGAATGGAACATCCTCATCCTCATTGCCGGGGGGATCGCGCTCGGGGCGGGGATGCAAATGAGCGGTCTGGACGCGATCATTGTCCGCTGGCTCCCCTCAGCGGTGACCCATCCGTGGCGTTTGATCGCGGTCATGGTTGCCGTCATGCTGGTGATGGGCACCTTTATGTCAAACACAGCGGCGGCGAACCTGCTGCTGCCGATCGGCGTCTCCTCGGCCAGCATCGTCGGGGGTGATTTTACGACGCAGGTGGCGATGAGTATTGCCTTGAGCGCCTCCTTCACCATGGCGCTCCCGGTCAGCACACCGCCCAACGCGATCGCCTACGGCACGGGGGAAATCTCGCTACGGGACATGGCGCTCCCCGGGACGATCATCGGGGTCTTCGCCGTTCTATTGGTCCTCCTCTTCTGTGGCCCGGTGTTGCGTTTCTGGGGAATTTGACGTTATCGTCCCCAGCCATGCGCCTGCTCCTCGCCCTCGTCGCCACGCTCATGGTCGCCCTCGGATTGTGGATGATCACCGCCACCTTTCTCGATCATGCTCCGAAGGAGGGTGACTCCCCGGCAAGCGGCACACAAATCCGCGCCGTTCAACAACCCAACGCCGGGCCGCTGGTGATCGGGACGGCAATCATGGCCGGTGGCGTCGTCTTTTTCATCATGCTGATGCGGCGTTAGGCGATCCCCGCAAACGCCAATAACGCACGGAGATCAGAAAAGCGTACCCGACACGCTGCCGCCGCCGCGACCGCTGGTTTCGCATGGTACGCGACCCCCAGCCCGGCGCATTGGAGCATCGGCAGATCATTGGCCCCATCGCCGACGGCGAGCGTCGCTTCGAGCGGGATTCCCCACTCCTGCGCACTCGCCTTGAGCACCTCGACCTTCGTCTCCCGCCCATAGATCGGCTCACGCGGACACCCGGTGAGGTGGCCTTCTTCGATCTCCAGATCGTTGGCAACATGCCGATCGGCGCCGAGCAACTCCTGCACCCGTCCGGCAAAGAGCGTGAACCCACCGGAGACGATCACCGTACGCAAACCGTTCGCCCGGGCTTGGGCAAAAAGCTCCTGCGCCCCCGGCATCCAGACCATCCCCTTCCACGCCTCTTCAAGCAGGGAGGCCGGTTGCCCCTTGAGCAACTCCAACCGCGCCCGGAGCGACCCGGCAAAGTCGATCTCCCCGTTCATGGCGCGTGCCGTGATGGCAGCGACCGCCTCCCCAACGCCTGCCAGCGTAGCGAGGTCATCGAGAAATTCATTGCGCACCAGCGTCGCCTCCATGTCGGAAACCAGCAGCCGCTTGGCCCGTGATGCCGCCGGTTGAAGCGCCGCATCGGCCTCCCATGGTTGTTGCTGCACTTGGGCGATGGAGAGATCTCCCTCAAACGTCAGGTCGAGCGCGTTGCCAAAGCGGCGCACATCATGGAGCTGCGCCCCGGCCTCGCGCAGAAAAGTGGTCGCGGCCCCTTCGAGCGCTGCGCTCAAGCCATTGGTATTCACCAGAGTGAGAAGTTGAAGCATCGCGCTCACCTTGACCACGCCTGCGCCCGGTTTCAAGGCAGGAAAAGAGGTTGTCATCGACCACCCTTCCCCCTCATGGTGAAGCGCATGAGAAGGAACGCCGCCACCACCACGGATGGGTCACCTGTTAACGCCTGCTTTTGGCTCTTTTCTCACGTTTTAACCAGAAGGGTTTCACCCTCACTGAGACGCTGGTCGTCATCGCCATTCTGGCGTTGATGCTCGGTGCGGTGGTCCCTGCGCTTTCGGGGCTGTCGCGTTCCTATCGGGAAGCGGCAGCGTTGCGGCAACTCTCCGGCTGGATGGAGGAGGCCCGCTCTCTTGCCTTGAGCGAAGGGGGGACGGCTTGCCTCGCTATCGCCGATTCAACCTTTGACGCCGAACGGGCCTATCGCGCCGTCGCCCTCTATCACCAGCCCGAAGGCGCAAGCGCCCTGCGACAAGTCACTCCATGGCGCGTGCTACCGGGGCACTCCCTCTTTTTACAAGAGGAGAAAAGCCTTCTGGGGCTTCCGACCGACGACCAGACGCTCCTCTTCCCGGTCGAACAGGTCGACCGCCAACTCCCTTGCTTCGCTTTCAATTCCACCGGAGAGCTGCTCCACCCGCCGTTGCCGGAACACGCGACTCTCGTCATCGGCCATCGGGAAACGGCAATGCCGGAAGCGGCAATCCTACGGCGCGATCAAATCGTCATCGCCCGCTTCACCGGTCGCGCAACCTTTCAGGAGCCATGAGAGACCGCCGCGCCTTTTCGCTCATCGAGGTCACCCTTGCCCTCGCCCTCTTCTCCTTTGGAGCGGTAGCCCTGCTCTCGCTCCTTTCCGTCGGGTTCCGGCAGGAGCAGGCGGCTGTGCATGAAACCCGGGCGGGGCATCTCGCCGCAACCCTCTTTACCACGCTGCGCCAACCTCCTTTCCAAGCCGTCGACTGTTACGGTACGACGCTCAACTTAACGCAACCCCACGGCGGCACCACGCCGCTGCTCCTTCACGCCACCTTTGCCGACGGGCAACCGCCAGCAATCAGCGACACCGCCTCCGCCGCCGCGCTCTACACGCTGGAGTTGAAATGCGAACCGATCGCCGCGCCGGCCAACCGCGTTGCCGCCACGCAGATCACCGCGCTCATTTACCCGACCGGACGACCCACAGAGGCGACCCTTTTCCAGACGATCATCGGCAACCTGTGATGCGCCCGCCCCATGCCGCCTTTACGTTGCTGGAACTGCTCGTGGCGAGTGTGGTGACGCTGATCGTCGTCGGGCTGATGTTGCAGCTCTCCTCCTCCAGCGCAGCGATCTGGCGGCGGAGCGAGGAGCGGACCGACACCCGGCGGGAGGCCCGGGCGGCGCTGGAGCGCCTCCAGCGTGATCTCGAAACAACCGCCCGTTTCACCGCTGCCCCGACGCTGCGGATCGGCTACGACCCTGTGGCCCCGGCGACCGATCGCGTTTTTGAGGAATTGTACGCCATCGTCTCGATCCCTAACGCAGGGAAAAGCGATCTCTGCACCGTCGGCTACCGGGCGCAATGGGATGCGAAGGCTGGTTGCTACGTCCTTCTGCGCGGGTGGCGGGAGAGCAACGCCACGCACGCTCTCCTCGTCCCGGCCACCGGGAACAGCACCCCTGCCTCCCCTTTAAGCCGGGATGGAATGGTGGAGGAGCCGCTCGCCCGTTATATCTGGGATCTCACCTTTCGCCCGTGCGTTGGCACCAACGCCGCCACGGCTTATCCCGATACGCTTTACGGCCCGCAACTCCCCGCCGTGATCGAGATCCGCTTCAAGGCGCTCGGCGCGATCGGCATCGAACGACTCGGCGGCCACACGCTCACCCCCGCGATCTGGAGCAACCCTGCCGATCCGCTCTACCAGAGCCACATTGCCCCGTATGCCGAGAGCTGGAGTCTGCGCGTCCAACTGCTGGCGGGGGATCGCCATTGAAAGAACTATCGGGTTGAGGGAAGCGGCCCAAGCTGCTACGACTGGCCCCAGACATGAAAACCAATCGGATTGACGAGACATTCCAGCGCTTGCGGGAGAACGGACAAAAGGGATTTGTCGCCTATATCGGCGCGGGTGATCCCGATCTCGCGGCGACCGAAGCGCTCGTCCCGGCTCTTGCGGAAGCGGGGGTTGATCTGATTGAACTTGGGGTGCCGTTTTCCGACCCTCTCGCCGACGGGATCGTCAACCAACAGGCCGCGCAACGGGCGCTTGAAGCCGGGACAACTCTGGGCGGAGTCCTCGAAAGCGTCCGCCGCATCCGCCGCAGTTGCGAAGTGGCGCTGGTGATCTACACCTACATGAACCCGGTTTATAGCTACGGCTTTGCCCGCTTCCTCAAAGATGCGGAAGAGGCTGGCGTCGATGGCGTACTCCTGCTCGACCTTCCCCCGGATGAAGATCATGGTGAATTCGATATCCCGAGTGGGTTGCGCCGCATCCGTCTGATCGCCCCGACGACGCCCCCAGAGCGGGTTGCCGAACTGACCCGACGCGCGGAAGGGTTCATCTACTATGTCTCCCGCGAAGGGGTGACCGGCGAACAATCGACCATCGCCAACAATATCGCCTCGGGCGTCGCCGCCATCCGGGCGACCACCGATCTTCCGATCGCCATCGGCTTCGGGATCTCCACACCGGAGCAGGCGCAGGAAGTCGCCGCCCACGGTGACGCCGCCGTCGTTGGAAGCGCCATCGTGCGCAAGATCGCCGAGTATGGTCAACAACCCGATCTCGCCGAACGGGTTGCCGCGTTTGTCCGCCCTCTTGCGGCAGCGGCGCGGGAGGCGTAATCTCCTTTCTATGCCCGTTCGAGCGTTCTCCCTTTGCCTTCTTCTCATCGGTCTATCCCTCCCTGTGGCGGCAAAGGAGGCGCCCGATAAGGCGAATATCACCGCGCGTTCCGTCAAACAGGGGCAGCGAAAGTTCTCCCACCCGACCTCACCCCAAAGCGTGGTTGAGCTAACGACGCGCGTTCAATCGGTCGACGTCGAGCTCTTTTTCTTCCGTAAACCATCGGCTACCTACCGGGTGGAGTGTTTCTTCATCGCCCGACACGAGGCCGATCGGGAGCTTTTCATCTACGAAACACAGGTTAGGGAAGGAGAGGAGCAGAAAACAAAGTTCCTCTTCGAAGCCGCCCCGCTCTACGGCACCTCCAAAGAGTCGACCTACACGCCGATCACGCTCAACGTCGACGGAGTGATCCTCGAAGGGGAACTCAAGGAGGAGAAGACGACCATCGGCGCCCGGAGCATCGGCTGGATCGTCCGGGTTGTCTCCCGAGGGGTCGTGACCGGGGTGGAATCCAACCAGCGCTCTCTCAAAGAACTGGCACAAAAGAAGCCGGAAATTTTCGACGCCGCGATTCCCCCGGATTAAATCGCTCTAAACCACCGACTCGCGCCACTGGATCTCGGCATCGACGCGGATCGACGCGAAACGTTGCTTCGGGTTGGCCATCCGCGCGAGGAGAAGCTCCACCCCTCTTCGGGCGAGTTCCCCGAGGTTCTGGCGCACGGCGGTGATGCGGGGTGTCCAATGGCTGGCGAGCGGAAAATCGTCAAAGCTGGCAAAAGAGAGATCGCGTCCGATTTGCAGATCGCAATCCCGCAATCCGGCAATCGCCCCGATAGCGAGCGGCTCGGAGAGGGCGATGAGCGCCGTGGGGCGCTGCAGATCCCGACCGGTAAAAAAGCGCGCAACCCCTTTGCGTGCCTCCTCCGCACGATTGGGGAGATCGAGGACCTGCAACCCTTCGCCAAAGTGATCGCGCAACCCCTCGCAACGTTCAGCCATACTGGCATCCCCCTCCGGGGCATTGAGGACGCCGACCTGCCGATGCCCCAGCGCGGCCACGCGGCGACCAAGCTCCCGCGCGGCTTCCCGATTGTTGGTGGCAACAAACGGAAGGGCAGCGCTACAAAGCGGGCGATCGAGGATAACCGCCGGGAAACTGCTTTTCAACCCTGCCGCCTTGGGATCAACCTGATCACGCGCCGGAATCCAGAGCAGGGCATCGACCCCACGCGCCAGAAGTGCCGTCATCAACCGGCGTTCCTCCTTGGGATCGTTGTGGCTGTGCGAACTCAAAAGTTGATAGCCATGCTCGCGCAGGGCGAGTTCAAGCTGGTCGGTCAACGCTCCAAACGTCGAAACCTCCGCCGAGGGAAGGAGAAAGCCGACCATCATCGACTTCTTGAGCCGCAGGCTACGGGCCTGAGCGTTGGCGGCGTAGCCGAGCCGGGCGGCACACGCCTCCACCCGGCGGATCGTCTCCGGCGAATACCCCCGGAAAGACCGATTGAGAATCTTCGAGACCGTGCAGGTCGAGAGCGAAAGCTCGCGAGAGAGATCGTTGAGCGTCACCCGGTTACGACTCATGCGAGGGCGGAAAGAGAAACTGACATCTCTCTCTTCATAGACGGGGTGCAGGGCGGCGTCAATGGCCAGAGAGAAAGGGGGTGGCTTCCCATTGACCGCTATGGGCGACCGTGATGCGGACCGCTCCGGTGTGATCCTGCCGTAAAAGAATGATCCCCTCGGCCTTCAGCGCAGCAGCCCATGCTTCATCCACCCGCTGTTCGGGTGGGAACTCGGCCCCGCTCGTCACCACGACTTCCGGCGCTACCGCCGCGAGGAACTCCGGCGTCCCTGAGAGATCACCGGCGTGCCGCCCCTTGATGAGCAGATCGGCCCGGAGCGCTTCGGGTGGGAGAGTCGAAAGGAGCAGCTTCTCGGTGGTAAACCCGGCATCCGACATGAAAAGGAGGCGCAGCGGTGCTTCGCCCTTCCCACGCTCCACTTCTAACCGAAAGACGAGCGCCTTGTCATCCGCCGTCCGCAGCTTGCGCCCCAGCGGCGGGTGGAGCACATCGAGCCTCACTCCCGGGGCGAGCGTCAACTGCTCCCCGGCGCTGACGATCCTTTTGCCCTTCCCTCTCGCCGCCAGTTCACTGTGGAGTCGACGGCGCAAGGGGGAGCGATCTTTGTACGGTGCGTCGATCACTTCCATGACCGGGAGGCGTTCCATGAGCGGGAGCGCTCCGCCAAGGTGTTGCGAATCGCCGTGGGTCACGATCAGGCCATCGAGCTGGTTAACGCCCCGGCTCTGAAGATAGGGAGAGACGCGCCATTCGTAAGCAAAGACACTGCCACAATCGATCAACCAATCGCGCCGCGTGGCCCAGCGCCCTTCCCCCTCCCGTAGCCGCAAATGGATCGCCCCGCCCCCGGCAAGGTCGAGCACATTGATCTCCACCTTTGGCGGCTCCCGAAGCGAAGGGCTATCAACATAAAAATGGGACCCGGGCAACCCTGCCAAAAACGAGGTCGAAAGAAGCAACCCCTGCGAGAAAAGCCAGTTGGCGTTATTGAGCGTGATGGAAAGCCACGTCCAGAAACTCCCGACCCACGCGGAGGCAAGCCCAAGCATCAACATCGCCCAAGCCAGCGCCCCAGCGGCAAGATTGGCCGGAACGGTCGAAGGCGACCAGAGGTGGAAGTAATAAACCGTCAGCGGCATTGACCCTAGCCACGCGACCAGCGAGACGGCGAGCGCCCCGCTCCCGGCCCGGGTCACTCCGGCGAGGCTCCGTTGCCACGGCGTCCAGAGCCGCTGCGGGAGGTAAGGATCGGGCTGGCCCCAGCGGTGGAAGAGGGTGCGCATCGGCTCCACCCCCGCCAATAGCGCAGCGACCAGCAGGAAGGAGAGCTGAAAGCCGGGCGTAAAAAGCTGTTCGGGGCGCCAGAGCAGGATCAACAACGCCGACGCCCCGAGCGTGTTCCACGAAAGCGCCGGGCGATCAAGCGCCACTCCGCCGAGGGTCAAAGTCGCCATGATCGTCGCGCGGAGGCTGCTCGCCGTCAGCCCGGTCACAAAGCAGTAGACCCATAGGAGCGGGATGATCGTTAGCGCTATCACCCGCAACGGCATCCGGCAGACAGCGAGAAACCACGCAGCGCTCACCGCGATCATCGCGACGTTCATCCCGCTGACGGCGAAGAGATGAAGCGTCCCGGTGTGTGCAAAGAGCCGTTCAATATCGCGGAGCGACTCCGCCTTCGCGCCAAGCACGACGCTGGAGATCACCGAGCAGACGGCGGGCGAATCCTCCAGATCGCGCGTCAAGGTCGCCTCCATCCAATGTCGCAGACGCAACGAAGCAGCAATGAGCGGGTTGCCTTCATCGTGACCGACCACTTTGGCGGCGTTGGCGTAACGGACCGTCAACTCCGAGTAAATCCCCTGCCGACGGCGAATCGAAGGGCTATCAAACTCCCCGGGGTTGCGCGGCGCAGTGAGGTTACGGGCGGTCCCGGTAATTTCGAGCAGATCGCCGTACTTAGGGCGTTCCTCGTGAGGCCAGGTGATCAACATCCGCGCCGCCGAGGCGTGTGACACCCCGTCGAGCACCGCCTCCCGCAGTCGGACCCGCACCCGCCCGCGCGAGGGGGGATCTTCATCGACCACGGCGAGCGCTTCGAGCACCCGCCCATTCTGGGGAATCTGCGTGGCGAGCCAGCGCGCCGGGTCTTCGTGCGTGCGCCACGCCTGCCAGAAACAAAAGAAGGCCACCAACCCAAGCCAAAGCCACCAGCGTCCCTTCCGGGCAAAGAGGAAAAACACCACCGCGAGGGCGAGCGCCCCCTGCCAAAGCCACGGGATCGACTCGAAAGCAAGATCGCCCAAGGTGATCCCGAGCGCAGCACAAACGCCCGCTTCAAAGAGCGGTTGCCTCGGTCTTAACCACATACCGCTACTTCCTTAGTTGGAAGTCAGCTTGACCTGATATTCCGGGAAACGGGTCTGGAGATCGTTGAGCGTCTTGGCGGCCCGTGTCTCATCCCCGGCTTTGCGATAGGAGAGATACGCCTTTTCCATCGCCTGCGGGGTAAGTTGAGGATCATCAAAGACAATCGAGATACTCAGAAAGAGCTTGGCCGCTCCTTCAAAATCGCTGCGGGCCATGGCGATATTCCCGAGTTCCATCCGCGCCTGAGCGTTGAGCCGACCTTCGGCCTGCAACTCCTGCACCCGATTGGCTGCCTGCTGCGCCTCATCAAGCTCTCCTGCGCCGAGATGCGCTTGGGCCAACGTGAGCTGACCGCGAGCCTGCGCCGTCGTCCCTTCCGCTTTTTTGAGATAAAGGCCGAGCGTCGCCTTCGCCTTCTCCCACTCGCCCAACCGGACTTGCGCCTGCCCGAGCAGGAGCCAATTCTCCGCATCGACCCCCTCGGTATTCTCCCCATCGGTCAGACGGGCGAGGTATTTCGCCGCAGGCTCCGGCTGATCCACTTTGAGATATTGCGTGCCGAGCCATTGGAAGATCTCCGGGGTGATCTTGGTCTTCTCATCAGCCCGGTCGACTTCGGCAGCTAATCCATCGCGATCCTCAAGATAACGCAACGCGGCAAGGAGCAACGGGGTCGATTTTTCCGCGAAATCTTTGTCGAGTTCCCGCGCCTTGCGCAACGGGTCGAGCGCATTGCGGTAATCCCGCGCCTGATAGGCGGTCCGGCCGATCCAGTAGTTGGCCTGTCCGGCAGCGGGGCTTTCGGGGAACTCCGCGAGCAACTGCTTGAACGCCTCGACCATCCCCCGGTTCTCCTCCTGTTGACCGAGGATGAGCGCCTTGTGCTGGAGGGCAAACTCCCGCTCGCGGCTTTTCTCCCCGTCGGAAATAACCGCGTCGAAATCAGCCAGCGCCTCCTTGTATTGCCGGAGTTGTTCGTAGGAGAAACCGCGCTGCGCCAGCGCCACCGGGGTCAACTTATTGGCGGGATAACCGGTCAAAAACTTGCTGAAAGCGTCGATCGCCTCCTGATGATGGCCGGTTTGCGCATAGCACCACCCGAGCTTAAAGAGGACTTCAGCCTTGAGCGAAGGGTTCAGGCCCGAATCGACCAACCCGGCATAGATCGTCGAGGCGGTCAGGTAACGCTTGGTCTTGTAGAGCGACTCCGCCTTCATCAGTTCGAGCTGATCACGTTTGACCCCCTTTTCAGGATTGGCGGCGAGGTAGGTGTCGATCGCCTCGATCAACTCCGGCGCGTCGGTGGTATAAAGGGAAACGAGCCGTTCGTACTGCGACTCCCCGGCATAGGGCGATTTCGGGTACTCCTTGACGATCTGATCGTAGTACCGGTTCGCCTCCTCGCGCTGGCCAAGCTGGCGGTAGGAGTTCCCGATGACCAGCAACACCTCCGGCATCGCCGTGCGGGAGAATTTTTTCTCCGACTCTTCAAACGCCTTGATCGCCTCCTCATACTTCCCGTCGTTATAGAGGAGACGCAGGACGCCGATCTCCGCCAACTCACGCCAGCGGCCGATCTCGGGAAGGGTCAGCGCCTCTTTGAGTTCGCGCAGCGCCTTCGGGTTTTCGCCCAATTCGAGATAAAGGATGCCGATCCGCGCCGTCGCCTCCGCTTTGACCGAGGCTTTCTGCGTCTCTTCGCGCAAGGTGTGGAGAAGGGCGAGCGCCTGATTGGGCCGCTTCTCGCGCGTGTAAAGCTCAACGAGCGCAAGCTGGCTGGCTTCCCGGAACGGATTCTCCCCCGGGGAGGCGAGCAACTCCTCATACCCCCGGATCGCCTCGCTCTGACGGCCCGCCGCTTCCAGAGCGCGGGCGGCGTAGAATTGCGAAGAGAGAATGATCGACGGGTCTTTCACCCAGACCGACGCTTTACGGAAGAAAGTGACGGCATTGGTGTAATTCTGCTCGTTATAGAAAATCTCAGCCAGCCGGTAAGAGGCCGGGCCGATAAACTCGCCGACCTGAAAGCTGAAAATCAGCGCCTCGTAGTTCTTGCGGGCGGCGTTGGTGCTGCCGGTCTGGCGGTACGACTCCGCGAGGCGGAAGTAAGCGGCCTGCCGGTCGCTTGCCGTACCGTGCATCGCCAGATAACGCTCAAACTCAATGATCGCCCGGTCGTAATTCTTGCGGGCGTAGAGATGGTTGGCGTAGCTAAATTGCACCTTATCAGGGGGCGCCGTCGCCGCTCCGGGAGAGACACGGATCTCCTGAGTACCGGGGTCAAGCCGTTCGTTGACAGCGGCTTTGGAAGGCTCCGCCGAAGGGGTGGCAGCCACGCTCTCCTGCGGCGGCGGCCCGGGCGGTTCGTCCTCGCCCCGATCGTGAATCCCTTCCGCCGGGCGGCCTGCCGGAGCGTTCGGGAGAATCTCCACCGGAGCATCCAGCGCCTCCCGTGCGGTACGACGGCGACGGGGGGCGGCTTCGTCTTCCTCCTCCTCATCATCCTCTTCCACCTCGGGGGCTACCTCCGCCGTTGTGGGCGCGGCTTCCGCAGCAGGGGGCGGGGGCGCGACCTCTGCTTCCGGGGCAGGCGGTGCTACGACCGGCTCCGCCTTGCGGATCGGCAGGTTCGGGTCGATCGCTTCCACCGGCTCAGCGGCGGGTGGCGTTGCTTCGGGTTCGTCGGCTGCCGGTTCCGGCTCGACCGGTGCAGGGGGATTAAACGGTTCGATCGGTACGGCGCGGCGGACTTCCCCCTCCTCCTCGATAACCTCCTCCAGCGATGTCGCAGGAGGGGCCGGGGTTGGTGTCGGAGCCGGGCGACGCTGCTGACGCTGTTTACGGCTGATCTCCCGCGTCGTCTTCTGCGCCTCCTGTTCCTTGAGGAAACGCTCCATCCATTGCTGCCCCATCACCGGTTCCGCAATCAGGATTGAAACAAGGGTCGCCACCAACGGCCCGCGAAGGGCAAACGGGCGGCGGCGGGCAATCGGTGTGAACGTACTTTTATCCATTCCTGTCAGCGGGTCTCCCTTGCCGTGGAGATGTCGATATTCCAGATCTTCGCGGCACGGCAAATATCAAACACCGCCGTAATGTCGCGGTGCAAAGTCTCTTCATCGCCCCGGACGATCACGGCATGGTCGGGGTAAAGGTCGGAGAGGGTGGTTAATTTTTCAAGCAACTCCTCACGCGAGATATTTTGGCGGTTGAGGATGATCGAGCCATCTTTGCGTACATTGACGACGACGCGGTTGATGTACGGCTCCTGTTTGGTGGCATTGGCGGCGGTCGGCACCTTGATTTCCAGCGAGTTCTCCGTGATCGCCACTTTCCACGTCATGATGAAAAAGACCAGAAGCACGAGCAGAATGTCGACCATCGGGGCGATCTGAAACCCCATGACATCCGGTGCGGAGCGTTTGCGAAAATTCATGACGCGGAGAACGGTTGCTTAAAAATCGTCGTCAATGGAGACCGCCGCCCGCCGGGGTGGCTGCGAATCGTCCCCACCGCGTGGACTCTCCTGCCGGGAAGGGCGGGTCGTCCGTCCGCCGGAGTCGCGCCGTGGTTCGCTCATCCGGATCGCCAAAAGGCCGAGGAGATGCGTCGTCGCCCGCTCCATTTCGGAGATCAACCCTTGCACCCGGTTGCGGAAGATGCCGTAGAACGCCATCGCGACAATGCCAACCACCAACCCGCCCCCGGTCGCAATCAACGCTTCGGAAACCCCACCGGCAAGCAGCGCCGTCTGGGAGGCTTCCGAAACCTCCTGCGTGAGCACGCCGAACGATTTGATGATGCCAAACACCGTCCCGAGCAGCCCGACCATCGGGGAGAGGACGGCGATGTCAGCGAGATAAGTGGTCCGGTTCTGGAGCGCGGCGGCGCGGGTCGCCCCTTCGGTCTGGGCGATTTCGCGGATCATTTCGTACGAAGCACCCGGGTTATGCGTCGCGAAATCGAGCGTGCGCTGGAGGATCTTGGCGACCACCTCGCTGTGCCGGTTGGTGATGGCAAGGAGCGCCGTGTCATCCCGCTTTTTAAGCAACACCTCGGCGGTGTTCATAAAATGGGAGGTAACGACAGCCCCGCGGCGCAAGGTCAGGAGGAAGACCAGCACCAGCGCGAACATCAGAATCGACATGATGCTGAGCGGGATCATCGCCCAGCCGCCTGATTGCAACAGGCCAAGGAGGGTCGTCTCGGAAGTCTTTCCGGCGACGGCGGCGGCGACATCCGCTGCGCTCTCCTGAGCGAAGAGGGCCACCGGGAGGGAGGCGGTGAGCGCCAGAGACAAAAGCGTGCGTTTCATGAAAAAAGGTGGTGTATAATACGATGCGTCCCCGCAGTTTCAACCCGCTACTTTCAAGAAGTAACCGTGTAGCTATGACCTGTGATCCCCGTAAAGACAAGCCTGACCTGCGTGCGAGATTGCACGACCTCCCCCACAAGCCGGGGGTTTATCTCATGCGCGACCGCTTTCACCGGGTGATTTACGTCGGTAAAGCGCGTGATTTGCGCAAGCGCGTCAGCCAATATTTCATGGCTTCCAAGGCCCGTAGCGCCGATTTGAAGACCCGGGCGCTGCTGGAGAGCGTTTGGGATCTCGAATGGCACACGGTACGGAGCGAGCCGGAGGCGCTCCTCCTTGAAGGGCGGTTGATCAAAGAATTCCGGCCGCGTTACAACATCTCTTTCCGCGATGACAAACGCTTCCTGATGGTCAAGGTCGATATGGCCGAGGAGTGGCCCCGCTTCCGGCTCTCGCGTTTCAAAAAGGAGGATCAGGCGCGTTATTTCGGCCCGTTTGCCCACTCCGGGGCGTTGCGCCAGACGCTCCATTTCATGCGCAAACGCTTCGGTATCCTCACCGCCGGACGGGGGGAACCGACCGAGCGGGAGTTGAAATCGTCCACCTTTCAGGTACTGACCAAACTAAGCGGCTTCGGCACAGAGGCGTACCGGGTCCGGGTGGAAGAAGCGTGCGAGTTTCTCGCCGGTGCCTCGCGGGAATTGCTCGCCGATCTGGAGGGGGAGATGAAAAAGGCGGCGGCGAATCTCGATTTTGAACGGGCGGCGGAGTTGCGCAACATGCTCAACGACCTGAAAACGACAACCCGCCCGGTACGTCGCTTCACGCGCCAGTTGCTGCCGACCTTACAGGCGAGTCCCGCCGATGATCTCGCCGCGCTCAAAGATGCCCTCGGCCTGCAACGCCTCCCCCGGGTGATGGAGTGCTTTGATATTTCCAATATTTCCACGACGCACATTGTCGCCTCGATGGTCAGCTTCCGCGATGGGGTTCCCGATAAGGCCAACTATCGCCGCTATCGGATTACAACGGTCAAAGGACAGAACGACTTCGCCAGTATGGCCGAGGTGGTCCGGCGGCGTTATGCCCGAATCCTCAACGAGCGCGACGATCTCCCCCCAGCGGAGGATGAGGAAAGCCCGCTCGAAGGAGAGGCTCCGCGCAGCCCCCGACAGGAGAGCGCACGCCGAAGAGGTCAGGGGCGGGTTCCCGATCTGATCATCGTCGACGGGGGCAAAGGGCAACTCTCCAGCGCCTGCCGTGAACTGGAAAATCTCGGGCTCTCCGAGGTGCCGATCATCGGGTTGGCCAAGGAGTTTGAGGAGATTTACCGCCCGGCGCGTCCGTTGCCGCTCCAGTTGCCGCAAGATTCACGGGCATTGCGCCTTCTCCAACGGATTCGCGATGAAGCGCACCGGTTCGCCAACGGCTACCACCAGCTCCTCATGAAACGACGCATCGCCGAGAGTCTCCTTGATGACTGCCCCGGCGTGAGCCAGAACCGCAAGCAGGCGCTCCTGCGCCGGTTCGGCTCCGTCGCCCGGTTGCGCCGGACGCCGGTGGAGGAGATCGCCGAAACGCCGGGGATCAGCACCAAACTGGCCGAGCAGATCGCCGACTTCCTCGCTAAAAGGAGTTAAAGAAACTTAAGGAAACACTGAATAAAGCAAGCTCTGCCGCAAGCTGGTCATTTTCGCGTCTTTTCGAGCCTCTTTGTCCTCACCTCTCTTAGGAGAGGCTGCGGGAAAGTGTCTCAAAAATACATCGAAACTGCCTACGCTTTCGTCAGGCTTCATTTAATCAGCGTCTCCTCAACTCGCCGCAAGCGCACTCGACTCACGCCGGAACGGCTCCTGCGTCGAACCGAACTTGGAGTAAAGAAACTCGGCGGTCGGCGTGCTCTGCGGTGTTAAGGCATGGGCGATGTTCAAGCCCGCCCCCTTGAGGGTGAGGAGCGATTGGGCGAGCAACGCCGTCGCCAACCCGCGATTGCGATACTCCATCGGGACACACGGCCCGGTAAGGAGGTGGTTGTGCGCATCGGGCCGCAGATTGAGAATCGAGGCGCCGACCACGCGCGAGCCGTGGGTGATTAAAAGGCATGGGGTCACGCCAGCGGCGCGTTCCCGTTTCCCAGCCGGGAAGGTGGAGGTAAACGCCTCTTCAAACGAATCGCGCAGTTCGCGAAAGACAAAGTTCCAGTCCGGATCGAGCGTAAAAGTGCTCAGGATCAAATTTCGTACGGCAAGCTGGTCTTCCGGCACCGCCTCCCGCATGGAATAACGTGACTCAATCTCCGGGTAAACCGGGTTGAGCTGGGTCAAATCCCAAGAGAAGCGGCTCCATTGGATCAATTTCATGTAGGGTCAAATTTAGCGCTTTTTTAGTCGGAACGCAATGAGCTGCTTCCAAAAAGAAAAGAGCAAGGGTGTTGATTCTCAACTCTTTGAGAGACTTACGCCATAATATCGTCAGCGATCTTCTGTGCGGTTTCCTCCCCGACGAGGTGGCGGATAATGGCGAGGCCAAAATCAACCGAAGTCCCGGCTCCACGGGAGGTGATGACACCCCCCTCTTCGATCACCCGCTCCTCGGTATCGACCCCGGGCAGCGCGTTGTGAACCGAAGCATGGGCGGTAAAACGCCTCCCTTGCAGCAACCCGGCATCAGCCAAAATCAATGGAGCGGCGCAAATAGCGGCGACCGGTCGCCCCGAAAGGGAGAACATCCGGGCCAACCGGGTGGCGACTCCCTCCTTGCGGAGTTGCTCGACGGCAGGGCCGCCGGGAAGCAGGAGAAGATCAAAGAGCGGCAGTTCCTCCCCATAAATGGTGAGGACGGCGTCGAGGGTGGCGTCGACTTTAAGGGTGATGCCGTTGCGCCCGGTGACGAGAGCGGCATCTTCCATCGCGGCGACGGTAACATCAATCCCGGCACGGCGAAGGAGGTCGATCGGGGTGACCGCCTCGATCTCCTCGAAACCGGGGGCTAGTAAACAGAGAACTCGTGGTTTTTTTAACGCATTCATGGGGGAAAGCTTAGGGGAAACGCTGCGCGACCCGTTCGGCAACGGCCGGGTCCATTTTGATGAGCGGTGGCCAGCCACGCTTGAACCCTTCGCCGGGAATCTTACGCGTGGCGTCAAAGCCGAGCTTGGAGCCGATGCCGATCTCGGTCGTCGCATGGTCGAGCACATCAGCGGGACCGCGTGTGAAGATCGTGTCGCGCTGCGGGTCGGTATCCGCGCAGAGGTGAAAGAGGACTTCGCTCGTGTTGTGAACGTCGATGTCGTGGTCAACGACGATCAGGTACTTGGTGAACATCATCTGCCCCATTCCCCAAAGGCCGTGCATGATTTTGTAAGCCTGCATCGGGTAGGTCTTCTTAATGCTGACGATCACCAGATTGTGGAAGACCCCTTCTGCCGGGAGCGCAATATCGACGATCTCCGGGAAATTCATCTTGAAGATCGGCAGGAAAAGGCGCACGGAAGCGGCCCCCATGTAGAAATCTTCCATCGGTGGGATGCCGACGATCGTTGCCGGGTAGATGGCGTTGTGCCGGTGAGTGATCGCCGTGATGTGGAAGACGGGATACGGATCGGGCAAGGTGTAGTAGCCGGTGTGATCGCCAAAAGGGCCTTCCTCCCGGAGCGGTTCCACCGGATCGACATACCCTTCGATCACGAAATCGGCGTTAGCCGGGACGAGGAGGTCGTTCGTCTCGCATTTGACCAGTTCGATCGACTGGCGGCGCAGGTACCCGGCGAGGAGGAACTCATCCAGCCCGTCGGGGAGCGGAGCAGTCGCGGCAAAGGTGTACATCGGGTCGCCCCCGATGACGACGGCGACCGGCATCCGCGTCTTGTTCTCATAATAACGGCGACCGTGACGTGCGCCGACTTTCTGAAGCTGCCAGTGCATCCCGGTGCTCTGGTCGTCGTAGACCTGCATCCGGTACATGCCGACGTTGCGCTCACCGGTGTCGGGGTCTTGCGTGACGACACAAGGGAGCGTGATGAAACGCCCGCCATCAAGCGGCCAGCATTTGAGGATCGGGAGGTTCAGGAGCGTCGGCGGCTGGGGATCCGTCCCGTTCTGCCAATCGGGAGCAGGTGGCCACGCAACGGTGCGCGAGGCCGGGGCCTCAAAGCGTTTGATCACCTCTTTGCACGCCCCGTGGTTCGCCTTGGTCGGGCGGGCGTGGCGCAATTCGATCGCCGTACGCAGCAGGGCGATCGCATCGCGCAGGGAGGTCGGCGGCTTCGCCTTCATGAGCGAACCGAGTTCATCGGCGACGGCGTCAACCGATTCCGCCCCCATGGAAAGGGCCATCCGCTTCCACGAACCGAGCGCATTGATCGCTACCGGAAAGGGGGAGACGACCCCGTTGACGGTCGGCTTTTCAAAGAGAAGCGCTTTGCCGCCACCGGGCTGCTTCATCTCGCGATCGGCGATCTGCGTGATCTCCAACTCGGTCGCAACCGGCCCGGTGATCCGTTTGAGTTCTCCCGCCCGGTCAAGGGCGTCGATGAAATCGGCGTAGGAAGCGTAGGCCATAGCGTCAGGATTCGCGGCGCAGGAGGTAGGCTCCGATCTCGCGCAGCCGCTCCCCTTTTTTACGGAACGGGGCGAGCGCGTCGAGCGCGGCACGGGTGAGGCGGTCGGCCTCCTTGCGTGATTTCTCCAGCCCGAGCAGGCTCGGGTAGGTTGCTTTCTGGGCAGCGAGATCTTTCCCGGCACTCTTGCCGAGCTTCTCACTGGTCTGGGTGACGTCGAGGATGTCGTCGATCACCTGAAAGGCGAGACCGAGGTTCTGCCCGAAGGTGGTGAGCGCTTCGAGCTTGGCCGGGGTGACGTTGGCAGCCATCCCCCCAAGGCGAAGGGAGGCACTCAGGAGAGCCGCCGTCTTGGCGGAGTGGATGAACTTAAGATCGCGCAGGGAGACTTTCTTCCCCTCGCTCTCCAGGTCGACCACCTGCCCGGCGATCAGCCAGCGGCTGCCGGAGGCGTGGGCGAGTTCCCGCACGAGATCGCCGACGCTGTAACGGCTCGTCGCCGGAGCGGCAGTGAGGATCTCGAAGGCTTGAGTCAGAAGGGCGTCCCCGGCAAGGATGGCGATCCCTTCGCCAAAGACCTTATGGCTGGTGGGCCGGCCACGGCGGAAATCGTCATTGTCCATACTCGGCAGATCGTCATGGATGAGCGAATAGGTATGGACGCATTCGACGGCGCACGCCATCGGGAGGGCCGCCTCTGGCGCTGCGCCGCAAGCTTCGGCGGCGGCGAGGGTCAGAATCGGGCGCAATCGTTTACCTCCCGCAAAGAGGGAGTAGCGCATCGCCTTGTGCAAGGTCGCAGGCTTGACCTTTGCGGCAGGGAGAAAGGTGTTCAACGCCTCGTCTACCAAAGCGCTCCGGGTGGAAAGATAGTCGTTCAAGCTCATCAGTCGGGGCTTTAATTGGCGCAGAGAGAGGGAGTTGGCAAGCCTGCATCTTCATGACCCAGCGCTCGCCGGAGGGAATTTCAGGTGGCGTCTCCATAACTGACGACCCCTGAAAGCTTCAAATTCCCCCCGAGGACGGTCACTTTCGGCTCGACGATCCGCGGGGCTTCGCTGTGATCGCCGACGCCAAGGCCGCCGATCACCACCTTCGGCCCCCCGAGCAGGAGCGGGGCGATATAGAAACAGACTTCGTGAACCAAACGGGCGTCAAACGCCATACCGAGGGTGCGCGTGCCCCCTTCGATCATCACGCTGGTGATCCCACGCTGGCCGAGGTCGGTGAGGACCGCCTCCAGCGGTTGGCCGATGTAGGGGAGGGTCCGCTCGCGGTGTTCATCACTCAAAAGACGGGCGGTGGGAGAGAGATTGCCCGATTGACTCACGACAACCCGCCACGGCTGCCGGGCACCGGGGACGCCGCGCACGGTCAACTGCGGATCGTCGACGCGCAAGGTCTCCCCACCGATCAGGATGGCGTCGACCTGAGCGCGATGGCGATGGGTATCGGCCCGCGCGGCGGCGTTGGTAATCCAGCGTGGAGCGCCCGAGGGACGGGTCAGGCGACCATCGAGCGAGAGACCCGCCTTCGCAATCACCCACGGGCGGCGGGTGACAATCCAGTGGTTAAAGTAAAGGTTGAGTTCCCGGCACTCTTTCTCCAACACGTGGGTGCGGACGTTCAGACCCGCTTTTTGCAGCAGGCCGACGGCACGCCCGGCATGGAGTGGGTTCGGATCGAGCGTGCCGATGACGACGCGGGAGAAACCGGCACGCATGATCGCTTCGGTACAAGGGGGGGTGCGCCCGTGGGTGGAGCACGGCTCCAGTGTGACATAGAGCGTCGCCCCCCGGGCGAGAGCGGGATCGCTCAACGCGCCAATCGCTTCAACTTCGGCATGGGGCAAACCGGCCCGCTGGTGGAAGCCCCGAGCGATCACCCGGCCCCCGCGCACCACCACAGCACCAACCGCCGGGTTGGGGCTCGTCTGCCCAACGCCACGCCGCGCTTCACGCAGAGCAGCACGCATAAAACGTTCATCACCGGGGCGGGTTTCGGAGTGGGTAAGGTGTGGGCGCATCGGGAAAGGCAAAGCTTACCGCGAGGGGAGAGATGATGGCAACGGGGGAAAACTGCGTCAAATTGACACACACCAACCCTGTCACAGAGTCATCAAATTGAGCCAAATTGTCTCCGTTGTCTCATTGCATGAAATCTCATGATTTTATATAAATCACTCATCTCCAGCTATTTATAAAAAGCAAACCTCCGCCGTTACTCGATGGCATTCCATAAGCTTAATAAGCAGACGGGAATCGAAACCATTTCAAAGAGAACAACAACGACGAGATACAGCTATGAACATCATCCGTTATCAGGAACCTGAATTAAGCTCCTCCCCGTTTGGACGCCTTGAGTCCCTACGCGAAGAGGTGAACCGCCTTTTAGAGAACCCGTTCTTCGGCCTCAACCGCAGTGGGGGGCTGGTGAGCGGATGGAACCCGGTCGTCGACGTGACGCAAGACAAAGATTTCGTCTACATCAAAGCTGAACTGCCGGGCCTCAAGAAAGAGGAGATCGACCTCTCCCTGCACGAAGGGGTGCTCACCATCGCCGGAGAACGGCAACGGGAGCATCAGCAGGAGGGCGAGAAGGTCTACCGCGAGGAGCGGACCTTCGGACGCTTCCAGCGCAGCATTGCACTCCCCATCGCCGTCAACAGCGATGCGATCAAAGCGGCTTATCGCGACGGCATTCTGACTATTGAGCTTCCCAAGGCCGAGGAAGCCAAGCCTAAGCAGATCGAAGTCAACCTCTCCTGAGCCAACCTATAACCCGACTCACTAAGACAAAACTATGAGCACTTTAACCCATCGCAAAGAACGCACGACCGCACCGACCCAAACGCAAGCCTGGAGCATCCCCCGCGCCCATATCCGCGAGGAAGCAGAAGGCTACCTTCTCCTCCTTGAGATGCCCGGAGTTGCTAAGGAAGGGGTGGAGATCACCGTAGAGAATCAGGAACTGACGATCGTCGGCCACCGCAGCGACGCCAACCTCAAAGGCGAGCCGCTCCACCGTGAATCGCGGCCCCATGATTATCGCCGCGTCTTCGATCTCGACCCTGCCATCGACACCGGCCGGATCACCGCGAAGATCGAACACGGGGTTGCCACGCTCCGGCTTCCAAAAGCCGAGAAGGTCAAACCACGCAAAATTGTAGTGTCGGATTAACGGGAGGAGTCCACGCCGCCGTTGCCTTACCTGTCACGGGGAGGTGACGGCGGCTTTTTTTCGGAATGGAAATCACGTTTCCTCGCCCGATTCTTCGGGCAAGCGGGTGAAAGGGGGCTGCCCTTCGGAGTCGAGCGTATCGAGGATGAAACGCTCCGGTCGGCCATGACGATCTGGGGCAAAAGTCGCCTCCCCGGTCAACGTGTATCCCTTGCCGTGATCGGAATGGAGCGTCACCCTTGCCTTGAAGCGGTCTTCGCTAATGGGCAGAAGTTCCACCGGGAGCTTCTTTGGCCCAAGTTCAAAGCGAAGCGCACGTTCCGCGTCATTACTGATCGTGATTCTCCCTAGCACCGGACTCTCATAAGCTCCCGTGTAGGAAGCGAGGCGACGGGGCGGCGACGCTTCGGGCGCGGCATGGTAGCGCTTGCTCTCCTTTTCGAGAATCTGCTGCTGAACAGCCCAACGCCGACCACTCGGGTCCCCCGGTTCACGCTCCATCAGAAGGCTCAAAATATAGGGGCCGACCACGTGGGCGCTCCCGTAACCGCCATTATAGGAGAGGTTACTCAAGGCGACGACGCCAACCTTCCGGTCGGGATCAAATCCGACAAAAGCGGTAAAGCCGACCGTCGAGCCGCCATGTTCCACGATCCGCCCTTCCGGCAGACTATGGATGAACCATCCGTTGCCATAGCTTAGCTGATCATCTTCCCCCCACCCCATCGCGGCTTTGATTGGCCCTTCCAAAGCGATGCGTGGCGTCCATGTAGCGCGGAGCGCTCCGGCGCTGATCAGCCGCTGGCCCCCAACCTCCCCCTGAGCAATCAGGAGCCGCAGCCATTGGGCCATATCGTTGACCGAAGAGTTCAAGCCACCGGCGGGAACGACGTTATAAGGAAAGAGGCTGCGCGGATCGACCGCTACCTTCCCCTCCTCCCACCGATGCCCAGAGGCGAGGTTACTCCCTTTGAGGATCTGCTCCGCCCGGTCATCGGTCGCCTTCATCCCGAGGGGTATCAAGAGACGCTCGCGCAGGAAGTCGCCCCACGAAGCCTTGCCTGAAGTGCGCGCGATGATCTCGCCGGCAACAAGGTGGAACGCATTCTGGTAAGCAAAGGAGGATCGAAAGCTGCTCACCGGCTTGATCTCGCGGATGGCACGTATGATCTCGCCGCTCTCATAACCGTAAAGCGCCATATCCGTTAACGCGAAGGGAGGCAGGCCGCTCCGCTGCGCCAGAAGATCGACGACTTGGAATTCCCGCGTGACCCATGGATCGGCAAGGCGGAAGTCGGGGAGGAGGTCGATCACCCGATCCTCCCACTCATAGCTTCCATCATCAATCTGTATCGCTTGCGTGGCGGCGAGCACGGCTTTACTCGTCGAGCCGATCTCGAAAACGGTGTCTGCATCGACCGCATCGGTCTCGCCGAGTTTTTTGACGCCGAAACCTTTGGCATAGACAAGGCGATCCTGCGCCACGATCCCGATCGCGATGCCGGGCGTCCCCCATTGTTGACGGGCTTCTTCCGTGTAGCGTTCGATCTTGGGGAGGAGCTTCTCTACCGTCTCTTCGCTCACCGGTTGAGGGGCTGCAGAAAGCCAGAAGGTGCTCAAAAAGAGGAGAGCGGCGCCTTGAACCAGTGGAGAGATCGAGGGAGAAGTGCGGGGTGGAAAAGACTCGCCTGAGCGAACCATGGGGATGAATGGGCTCATCCCGAGACGGTAAAATAGAACCTATTGGTGAGGCAAGCCCCGGCTCCCCCTGCTCAATTAAGGCTGGCGGATGTAGTCGGCAATCCCTTCCTCGTTAAGCCGGGTCGCTTTCCCTTCCTCCACGGTAAACGTGTAGGTATTCTTCCCGGAGCGGAGATCCTGATGCGGGTCACGCAATTTTCCCAAAAAGGTGTCGCCGTCGATCGTGACCAAATCGAAAGCTTGCGTGCCGAGCCGTTGACAAACGAGCGCCCCCTCTTCGATCCCGATCTTAATCGTTCCGAGGGCCGGATGGGTGTAGCTTCCAACATAGCTCTCCAGAGGATGCGCCGGTTTTTTCGCGGCTGCCCGGAGCTTTTGCCATTGGAGTTCCTCGCTGTTCCGTCCTTTGAGGTTGCCCTGATGCTCCTTGAGCAGAGTAGGAACAAGCTCCTCCGCATCAAGGTCGCAGACATGGGAGAGGAGTTTGTAGAAGATCGCCTTGCGCAGATCGCACGTTTCAAGATTCGTCAGAACCACGACGCCAAATTGCTGTTCCGGGGCGAAACCGACCCATGCGCTCATTCCGTCGATCCCGCCGTTGTGCCAGATAATGCGGATTCCACGGTAGCTCTCGGTGATCCAGCTCAAGCCATAAGCACTCAACTCCGTAGCGGGAAAGAGCGGGAGATCATTGGGTCCGACGCCGGGGAGCGGAGTATGACCGCGATGGATGAACGCCATCGTTCCCGGCTGGAGGAGGGGCCGCCCGTCGACTTTCCCGTTGCCAAGATGAAGCCGCAACCACTGCGTCATATCGCTAATGGAGGAGATGATGGAACCTGCCGGGCCGATGTTCGCCATCGGGCGGTATGAAACCGGCACCGTTTCTCCCTCGTAACCGGTCACATGCGGGCGGGCGACGTTTTCTTTCGCGTCGATCCCTTCCTCATTGGAAAAGGTCCGCTTCATCCCGAGGGGTGTGAAGATCTCTTCGGCGATGAATGCGTCCCAAGTGCGGCCATCGACATTGCGCAACAATTCGCCAGCGGCGAGGAACATCGTGTTGCGATACTGGAAACGGTAGCGGAATCCCTCATCGAGCGGAATGAACGCCATGCGCCGGATGATCTCGGAGCGGTCGTAAGGGCTACCATACCAGAGCATTTCGGAGAGGGCGCTCAGGCCGCTGCGATTCGCCAGCAGATCACTGACGCGGATCTCCCCGGTGACCCAAGGATCGGAGAGCTTGAACTCCGGCCAAAGCTCGGCCACGCGCTGTTCCCACCGGAGCTTCCCGGCATCCACGAGCATGCCGACAGCCGCCGAGGTGAACGCTTTGGAAGTGGAGCCGATGGCAAAAAGGGTATCGGCATCAACCGGCTCCGGCTTACCGTGTTCGCGAACGCCATACCCTTTGGCAAGAATCACCTGATCATCCCGGACGACGGCTACGGCGATCCCGGGAGCGTTCCACTTCTTTAACCCCTCTTCGACAAACGCGTCGAAATCATCCGGCAACCCCGGTGCAGCCTGCACCGCGATGCCAAGAAGCAGGCTCAAAAGAAAGGTAAAGGAGGAGTGGCAAAGTTTCATGACAGAGAGTTGCTCCCTTTTGAGTAGGCCGACTCCCCCGCCCTGCGCAAGTCTCTTTCATCGCCTCGGATCAAGCGAAGCGGAGGTCGGCAGCCTTGCAAAGTGGCTCGAATTCCAGTCTTGTGCAGAGGTGGGGTACGACGAGCGATATTAATCCGCCCTTTCTTGTCGACCTGGTTTCAATCCGCGCACCCGCGTGGGGTGCAACCAGGTTTACACGAAGTTGCATCATCATGGCCCCGTTTCAATCCACGCACCCGCGAAGGGTGCGACGGATTCTTGCCGCAGCCAAAGGCGGCCGCCCACGGTTTCAATCCACGCACCCGCGAAGGGTGCGACTAGGGATGATCTACGCCATTCGACTCCAATCGGAAGTTTCAATCCACGCACCCGCGAAGGGTGCGACTGAGTCGGGGATTCGTGCGGAGACGCCACAAACTGTTTCAATCCACGCACCCGCGAGGGGTGCGACTTGGTCACCATCGCTCCATCGGAGGATACGGGGTTTCAATCCACGCACCCGCGAGGGGTGCGACTACGTTCCGTATGTCGCTAGTCAACGACTACCTCGTTTCAATCCACGCACCCGCGAGGGGTGCGACCCAACCCTCTAACCCCCTCGGGCAACTCCGCCCGTTTCAATCCAAGCACCCGCGAGGGGTGCGACCGGGATCTTCAACGCCTCGCCAACCATGGGGTCCGTTTCAATCCACGCACCCGCGAGGGGTGCGACGTAAGTTTTTCTACTATTGTGTTATACAGGCTTCGTT
>JBBCIW010000004.1:0-601282 GCA_037189865.1 Chthoniobacteraceae bacterium
GAGGGGTGCGACGACTATCAAAGTTGAAAAGATCAACTGAAGCCGTGTTTCAATCCACGCACCCGCGAGGGGTGCGACGTAAACATGAGGGCAATCACTTCCTCGGGCGGGCGTTTCAATCCACGCACCCGCGAGGGGTGCGACCACCTCAACCAAAACACGACGATACCATGCAGAGTTTCAATCCACGCACCCGCGAGGGGTGCGACTCAGTTCGAGGATTGACCGGGACAGCCCGGGCCCGTTTCAATCCACGCACCCGCGAGGGGTGCGACTTGAGCGTTGCCGCCGAACACCGTCTTTGTCGGTGTTTCAATCCACGCACCCGCGAGGGGTGCGACGTTCTTCGCGGATCGCTTCTCTTTCGGCGAAGGGTTTCAATCCACGCACCCGCGAGGGGTGCGACTTGAACGCCTTGAAATCAAGCTGCTCGGAAAGGAGGTTTCAATCCACGCACCCGCGAGGGGTGCGACTTATACTCTGCGCCTCCCTTTTTTTATGGAAACCGTTTCAATCCACGCACCCGCGAGGGGTGCGACTCAGGAGATGCTGCGCGAGTTGGGTTACACCCCGGTTTCAATCCACGCACCCGCGAGGGGTGCGACCGTCTAGCGGCCCCGGTGAAGTGCCAGGTGAAGGAGTTTCAATCCACGCACCCGCGAGGGGTGCGACAGCTGTTTCATAAGTGATTCGCGCTGTTGGACTCAAAGCCCTTCTTGCGCGAACCCAACCTTTTCTACCTCGAAAGGCGGAAGTGTTCCATTTAGCATTTTTCAAAGACCTTTATCCATAGTGGTTTACAGATAACGCGAATCTTCTCCGTCCTCCATGTTCACTGGTGGTTCGCGGAACCGGTTCCAACGGACACTTCCTCCCCCCCCTTTTTACCCTTGGAGAAGAGTAGCCCGATCTGCTTCCAAAATCAAACAGCCACCTGACACCTTAACCCGATGAGAGACAAGCTCATAAGCTCCTTCTCCTCTGCTCCCTCAAAACATGTTGGCCCTCATAATGACCCAAAGCTGGAAATTCGTCTCGTCACTCCCTAGACAATCAGGGGGCCGTCAATGTCGAACGTCGGTTTGGCCCCGAAGTGTTCCACGCGGCGTTTCCATTCCTGCCCGAGGTTGTAGAACCGCAGGGAATCGTAGTTCTCATCAATGATGTCGAGAAGTCGCTTACGGAGGTTGACCAACTGAGCCGGGTCGACCTTACATTCGAAGACCGAATTCTGGACGCGCTGGCCATAGTCGAGACAGGCACGGGCGACCCTCCGCAGGCGCCGTGCACCACCCTCGCTCGCAGTGGAGACATCGTAAGTAATCAGAATAACCATAGAGCAGTCTACAAAAAAGCCGTGACACAAGCCGTAACAACCCGTTATCGCCAGAGATAAGCCGGGTAGGCATCGAGATCACCTCTCAAATGCCGCGCCAGCAACCGGGCCTGAAGGTGAGGCAGGTAGCCCACCGTCGTCTTTTCTTCGAGAAAAGGGTGGGTAATCTGATCCTGCTTGCGCTCCTGCCAGGCGAGAAGGACGGTTTTACGCGATTCATCCCTAAGGGTAACCGCCCCGGCTTCCTCAAAGGCAAAGTCGCGGATGGTCAGTTGCCGCCGGTTGAAGAGCGTGAGGGCCAGACGGTCAGCCAGCACCGGGCGAAATTCCTCCATCAGATCAAGGGCTAGCGAAGGGCGTCCCGGCCGGTCGCGGTGAAGGAAGCCGCACTGCGCATCGAGGCCGCAACTCTCCAGTGCCGAACGGCAATCGTGCATCAGAAGCGTATAGAGAAAGGAGAGCAGAGCGTTGACAGGATCAAGCGGAGGCCGACGGTTTCTTCCCGCCATACAGATTTGCGGATCGTGGTTAGTCAGCAGAAGCGGGAAGAGTTCAAAGTAAAGCGCGGCGGCCTCTCCCTCCACACCTCGCAACGCATCAAGCGTCGCCGTGCGCAGGGGGATCTCCTTGCGTTGGTTAAGGGTGACAACGGCACGGGTGAGGGCTTCGGGCGGATCGTCGCGCTCACGGCTGGCACGCTGAAGGACGGTACGGCTATTGGCGATTTTTGCCGCAATCATGTTGGCGGCAATGGCGACACAGCGGGGTTCATCGTCGGCGGTGCGATGCTGCTGACGGCGCAGGAGAATATTGCCGGAAGTGCCCCCATGGGTAGAGGCAAGAAACTTCCCATGCGGCGTATGAAAGGAGAGGGAGACTCCAGCTTCCGCACACGCGGCCATCAGAGCGGCAGAAGCGGTCGTCTCCCAGCCAAAGCAGACGATTCCATCAAGGTTATGTAAAGGGACCCGTAATCGCGTCTTGCCTTCATGCCGGATCTCCACCGTAGCTCCGTCCTTGCTAAGAAAGGCGCCTTCCTGAGTGACAAATAAGGTATTGAGATGACGGTGCACAGCGGGAAAGGAGAGAACGGATCAACTTGCCGCCAGACTCGCGGAGAACCACCGGGCAGCCGAGCGGCAGGCACGCGGTTGGCAGATATTCAATAGCGAACAGGCGTTACAGAGACGGCTCTGGTAGACTGCTGCGGGAAGCGTGACGCCCGAGAGCAGGGTATGAAGCCGTGCCGAGGTGGTTTCAGTCAAAAGGCGCAGTTCCGGATCCATAGCGACCACGGTGCGCCGCCGGTTTTCTCCGTAGAAAAGATGCCCTTCGCCAACGGTAACGCCCAACATCTCTTCGAGAGCAAGGGCTTGGGCGCAGAGCTGGACTTCATCGGCGCGATGCTGCTTTGGCTTGCCCCGTTTGTACTCCACCGGGAGAATCGTGCCGTCACTATGGAACTCCACGATGTCGCACTGCCCGACAAGCCCCAGCCGGTGAAGGACGACCGTGATCCCACGCGAGATCCGCACTCCCGCCCGCAACTCGGAAGGTCCGTTGTGAGCCCGCTCATGAAGCACCCGCCCTTCTGCGGTAAACCGGTTTTCGCTCCATTCACGCTCCATGTGAATGAGGGCGCACTGCCGTTCGCAGTAGAGCAGGTGCTGCAAGGCTGAGATGGGGAGAAGCTCGCCCATGTTTCACTCGGGAGGGAAGGTGAAGATCAACCCACGCTGCGAATGAGGGTGACGCCCTCGGGAATGGCGTTCTCGTCAATACTGACCTGATAATCGGCAAAAGCGCGCGGGCTGGCCTCGCCCTCCTTACGGGTCACCTTTACGGCGTCAAAGAGGGTATGGCTGGGGGCTTTGCCCAGTTGATTATCATGCTTAAAAATATAGAATCCACGCACATTCATCGACCCGGGGGGCCGGGCGGCCGAGGCGTCAAAGGTGAAGGCATTTTTGAGAGACTCAAAAAGGATCTCAAGATCCTCTTCCGAAAAGCCGGTCTGCTGGGCAAGGAAAGGATTGATAAACCCATGGGCGCGATAGAGACCGTACGGGACAGTGTGTTTGCGCCCGATGGTGCGTTCCTTTTCAACATCTTTTTCATTAGTCACCGAGGTACGCGTAATCGCATGTTCACTGGGAACGATCGGGTCGATGGACCGCGCAAAGGAGAGCTGGACAGGGCCACGCACCTGCCCGCAGTTCACCTCCGTCGACATGACGGCGCCGAAGGCACGGATGTCATAGAAATTTTTGCACATCCAGTCCCGGGCTCTCAGTCGCTCGGCAGGCGTGGCCTTTTTGGGGTCAAGGTCAAGAGCGCTATAAGCTTCCTTATGTTGAAGGTTATGAACAACTCCCTCGACGAAATAAATTCGCTGGGTAGCGCAGAAGGCAGTCTGGATGAAGTTGCGGACCTTACGTTTCAGGCAGACATCAGTAACTAGCCCTTGCCCGGTTTCGGCGTCGACGCGGGGCTGGTTGCCGGCATCAGGATCGCCATTGGGGTTGCCATCATGAACGTCGAAGAGGAATACAAAATCGTAACGGTTTTTCATAAAAATAGGGAGAAGAGGTTAGGCGGTAGCTTCGGTTTCTTTTTCTTTTTTGGTGAAGAAGTCTTTGCGCTGGTGGTAATAGCCGAGGATGAAGAGGCCCTGTTGCTTAACGTTATGGATATGAGGCGCGTTACTCAACGGACCGTAGATCTCCTGCAAGAGTCGATCAAAGTGTTCCTTGCGCTTGAAATGGAGGTGTCGGAGGTGATGGCGGGAGAGCTTGCTCAAACGCGGAAAGACAGCGCCAGGCGTCGTCGAAGCGGCGGAAAAATAGGTGTCACCGATGGTTTTGTTCAAAGGATCAGTCGACTTGTTTTGAGCCTGATGACCTTCCTCCTGAATTTTCTCCAGAACGGCAAAGAGGCGCCCGTGAAGGTAAGCTGGGTTGGTATTTTTCAGGTCGAGCATAATGGGGATAGTTAAATCGTGGTTGCGAGTGAGGATTGCTTTGATGATGGCAGCCTTGAGGTAGGGAACCTTAACCGGATTGCTGCCGCATTCCATCCGGGCGCGGCGGATGACGCTACCCAGCATACCTTCCGGGTAGCGGGTGCCTTGCAGGATCGCCCGCATGAGCGAGCCGACCTGCAAATCTGAAATATCGTCACCACTGCGAGCGGTTTCCCGGAGGAGTTCCCAGAAGGCGGGAAAGACCGGATCGGCCCGGCGTTTGCCCACCGGTTGTTCAAACTGGCGAACAATAGCTAAGTGATCCTGATGCTTTTTAAGATGTCGGACAAGCTCTGCCACGCTCGATTCGTAGAAAAAACGGACGGAGAGACGCGCCGCGTTGGGGGCAAGCCCGAGGATAAAGAAACGGGTCGCGTCCGGGTCGGCCCCAAGCTCTTCTGAAGTGAGTTGGCCGCGTTGGATGCCTTCCAGAAAGGTCTGGAGCTTTTTCCGCACCATTTCGTCCTGCGCCTCCTCGGGGGCATTGGACCCACCGATGCTTAGTTCAGGAAGGATATCTTCAAGCAAGCAAGGGCGGTCGGTCCAGAAGACGCAGGTGGTCCCGGCGATCTGGATGCGGTGACGGCGCGACTGTGGACCGTTGAGAAGGGAGTTGAGGGCCGTCCCGTATCGGTCAGCGGCCACTTCGCTAACCGGAGCGTTGTAACCCTGAGTCTTGCCATACGATTCATAAACGCTGTCATTGAAGGAGACGAGCGAGGCTCCCGCCGCCTGAGAGCCGGGGACACCCTTGATCTTAGGATGAAGCCGAGCGATGATCGCCTCTTCTCCGCTGATAAGGCATTGACCGACAACGGCATCCTTATCCTTTCTGGCACCGGCCTGTTCCTTTTCCCAAAAGGCGAGAACCAGCGGGTGCTGGTGAACCGCCCCGAGTGAACCCTCCACGCGAAAGTAGCCAAATCCGGGGCCGACATCCTTTAACAACGGGTGTTGATCAAGGTGCTCCGGGGTCCATTGCTCCAGAAAGGCGCAGACGGCCTGATAGTCGGCACAATCCTTGAGCGCTTCCCGACGGGCAAGGTGAGTATCACGGAAAGCCTCAAAACGAACCTGCGCAAATCCGGCGGGTTTGTCCTCAGGCTGGCGTCCAAGGAGGTAAGTCTGATTATCCCAGAGAAAGCAGGGATTGATACCGGAACCGGAAGGCTTGGCTTCGCCCGGGACGATGAGTTGCGGCGTATAGAGCTTCCCCTTTTCATTGGGAATCCGTGCCTCTTTGAAATCCTTCAGACAGCCGTGGCGATCCAGCAAGACATAAAAGGCCATCTTCTGGGGAGAGAAGCCCGGCTGGGAGAGTGCGTAGGAAGAATCACCGGCGAGGCGCGGGTAGAGTTCGTAGAGAGCTTGCAGAATCATAGCGACGCAGTGGCTAGCGGTGGGACTTCGATGAGGCCGTCAACCATCCGGGCGCGGAAGAAGTGCGGCGTGGTGGAATGGACCTCTTTGGTCTCGGGGTTCTGGTCAAAGGTAATGTCGTGGAGAAGATAGCCAAGATCGCGTTCGCCCCGCAGGCTTTCATGCGGCTCGGGAAGGGGGTCATCGGGTTCCAGCAAACGGAACCGAGCCGGAAACTCGCGGCAGCCGAAATAGGGTTGTTGAAAAACCCGGCCTGTGCGGGCGCGACGCTTAAAGATATCGAGGTGCTTGCCGGAAGCTTCGTTAGGCGCCAATTCAGGGCCACCCCGCTCCACTCTTCGGCTGCGGAGGTGGAAGTGCGCAAAGAGGATATAGGCAACATCACGCAGGAGAAGGGAAGCGCGTTGTTGTCGATTCTCATCAACAGCGAGCCGGAGCGAGCCTTCCCCGGCGGCCATCGCGGCTGTGACATTGCGGACAGGAATCTTTTGAGAAATCTCGTTGCGCCGGATGTTGGTGAAACTAATCGGGTTAAGAACCTGAATCTTGTCGATGACCCATGTGATCTCGGGCTTCCAGTAAATGGCTTCCAGAAGGCCACGAGCGGCGGAAGGGGTGATCACGTCATAGCTGACTCGCTCAGTCTTCATCTCAGGACGGCTGAAAAGGGCGTAGTCTCCGGAGACTTCCAGACGGATTCCAAACTCGGATGTTCTCATACAATAAGGTCGCTAGTGTTTTCGAAATGAAGGCCGAAGTCCTCAGAGTAGTGCGACTCTGGGCAAATCAAAAGATGAAAAGCCTCATCGCGCACACTTTCAAATTGGATGCGGTGTTTCCGAAAGTCGCTCTGGGGAAGGGTAACGCTGTAAGCTTGCAGGGAACGCAGAAGCCCACGGTGCAACGGGATCGCTTCGTTGCGCAAGGTAGTCAGAAGGTCCCGGGCCGCCTCGTCATAAGGGATCAGAACGGTAATCTGATCGTCATCAATGAAGCGGAAATTCTTGGCGACGGTTCGAAAATTGAATTGAAAAGGAGGCCGTTGCCTCCCCTCGATCTTAAACTCCTTCGAGATGGACTTGGCATCCCACGGCATCCCTTGGATCGGCTCATGCCGGTGATAATAGCTAGTAAAAAAGGCATTCACTGCTTCGAGACTCAGCGGATCTTCGTGAAGAGAGAGAACTTCACTAGCTACATTGGTCGTTTGGCAAAAATAGCGTTCAGATTGCTTGTGTTCGGAACAAAACAAGTGGACCTCTCCCAATCCCGGGAGGCGGCCGTTGCGGTTACAGCGACCTGCTGCCTGACCGATGGAATCAATCCCCGCCAGCGATCGGTAGACGCAGGGAAAGTCGACATCGACACCTGCTTCAATGAGTTGTGTTGAAATCAGCCGCACGGGCTCGCCCTCGTCCAACCGACGACGGACCTCGGCGAGTACCTTTCGCCGATGCGCCGGACACATCAAAGCGGAGAGGTGAAAATTGGCGGAGCTTTCCGGAAGAAGCCGGATAAGCTTTTGAGCATGGCTGCGGATATTGACGATCACCAGCACCTGCTCTCGTCCAGCTACCTCATCAGCGATCTGTTGATCGCTCATATCGCCACGAGTCGTAACCTTAACCCGTTTGAGATCGCGATAAAGGGTGTCAGTATCGCGAATGATTTCTCTGGGATTCTCGATACCGATCTCAAAATGCTCTCTCAGGCCGATGGCCGGAGGTGTTGCGGTACAGAGGACAATGCTAGTGTCGTAACTTCCCGCCAGAAGCTTGAGACTATGCAGACACGGTTTGAGATAGTCGACCGGAAGACATTGGGCTTCGTCAAGGATCACCACCGAATGAGCGATATGATGGAGCTTACGACACTGAGAAGTGCGTGCAGCGTGCAGCGATTCGTAGAACTGCACAGCGGTAGTCACGATCAAAGGGGCATCCCAGTTCTCGGCAGCCAATTTACTTTCAGTGGTTTCCTTTTCAGGCGAGAGATTGGAGTGATGCTCCAGTACTAGCAGGGAAGCGAGCTTCTGCGCCAGAGGATCGAAGATCCGATTGAAGACATCGGCGTTCTGCTCAATGATCGAGGTAAAAGGAATGACATAGATGACCCGTTGTTTTCCATGACGGATGGCGTGTCGAAGAGCAAACGCCAGAGAGGAGAGCGTCTTACCCCCGCCTGTCGGCACGGTCAGGGTAAAAATGCCTGGATCGAAATCCGCAGCGCGGCGGCAATCTTCGTAAACGCTTCTTCGGGCGCGGGAGACGGCGTCGTCGGCACATCCGAAGGCTTCCACATGCTCCTCCAGAAGCTTGAGCATCGCTGGAAGAACGCTTGCGTCAGCCGAGCGCCGTTGAGTTCTTTGCTCCGGGGACATAAAAGCTTCCGTAGCCAGGAAGTCTGCGTCAACCAGACAGGAAAAGAGCATTCGCGTAAAGAAAGCGGCGGCATAGCCATCTCTCGCGGTTCTAAGGAATCTGTCGGGAAGCGAAGGAAACGGGCTCTCCAGCAATTCTTTCGGGATCTCATCCGGAACCACGCTCTCCTCTCTGAGTCGATACAGGAGTGTACCCGGACCATTATCGACATCGGGCAACCCGGCGTGATGCCCGGCGATAATATACGCCATCAAATAACCATAGGCGGGATGGCGACGGACAGCATGGACAGCTCCCGCCGAAGAGTGATTCACCCGTCCGCCGATCTCGTCATCTTCCAAGTCGCAACCTGCTTTACCTTTGAGGTAGCGTTGCCACAACTCCCAAAACTTTCCAAAATCGTGCCAGAGGCCAAGGAGATATCCCCATTCGGAGAAGATAGCCGCGTCAGGGGAATCTCCAGATACCAGCCGCGACGCAAAACGGGCACCTAACGAAGCCACCTTGTTGGCGTGTCCGTGATACCTTTCCAGTTCCAGACATAGCGGACAGTCCCGTCCCTGACATTCACCCGCGGCAACATCAGAGTAAAGCGGCTCCCATGTACTCGAATCATTCGAACCTGGGAGGGTGTGGGCATAGGGAGGGCGATGACTAATCCTTTGACTCATCACGTCGATGGGATAGCAGATTGCTCCAGAAGAAGATAGGAGAAAAGACGAAATCCTCTTTATGGGAACCCGAAGCTCTCTACCCTGCTCAAAGAGACTCAATGAGGAGCTTTTTTTGCAGTGATTTGAATTTTGCAACTCATTTTGGCCTCAAGCCCTGTTTCAGGCAAGGGTTCCGCCTCAAAACCGACCAACACAAAAACCGCACAAATTTCACCCTCATCTCCATGCTTCCATGTGCTTCTCTGTACTCGGTCCTCTCCCTTTAAAAGCGCCACTTCAGAGGCAACAAAAAACCCGCAAGCCTCTGATTACCAGAGTTTTGCGGGTGATTTTGAGGATGGTGGGCAGGACAGGATTCGAACCTGTGAAGTCAGAGACAGCGGATTTACAGTCCGCCCCGTTTGGCCACTTCGGTACCTACCCTTCCCTCGAAGGGACGGGCTTTATAATCGAACCTTCTTCAATGAGACAAGGTTTACTTTCTCTTTTTTGCAAAAAATCTTCATTCCGTCCCGGAAATTGCTCGTCTCCCCCATCCCCGCCCGTACCTCAACCCCGGGCTTCCCCCTTCGGTGAAGCGCTCTCCTTACCCGTCCCACGCAAAGGGACGAATCTCCCCGATTCTTATTCGACAATACGGGGCCGCGCCTTAGATTCTCTCTTCCAGCCATGCAATTTGGACATCAAACCGTTCGTTTTCCGCACCCGTGGTCGCAAGGGAAGTTTTCTACCGTCAACCTCCTGATCGGCCTCAACGTCGCCGTTTTCGTTCTCGTCCTCCTCCTCGACCTCATCATCCCGGGCTTTCAGCATCGCCTGCTGGACCGCTTCGCCCTGAGCCGCCACGGCATCGCCGAAGGCCACTACTGGCAATTGCTGACCTACATGTTCCTCCATGGCGGCCCGCTCCACCTCCTTGTCAACGCGCTCGGCCTCTTCTTTGCCGGACGCGAGATCGAATCGATCTGCGGGCCGCGTCACCTTCTGGCGATCTACTTTCTCGGCGGTATCGCCGGGGGAATTCTCCAACTCATCGTCGGCCCGCCCTCCATCGAACTCATCGGCGCTTCGGGGGGCGTCTGTGCCGTGCTCCTCGCCTTTACCACCATCCTCCCCGAACTCGAAATCACCGCGCTCATCTTCTTTGTCATCCCCCTGCGGATGCGCGCCAAATGGCTCGGCTGGACCTTGATCGCCACTTCGATCCTCTTTACCCTCAGCGGTTTCGGCAGCGACATCGGACACATGGCCCACCTCGGCGGCGCCCTGACCGGCTGGTTCTACGTGCGACGTAACGGTTACGGCAACAGTTTCTGGTTTCAACGCTATTTCCGCGAACGCAAACGCCAAAAAGAACGTTACCCGCAAATGTCCTCCCACGAATTTATCAGCGAAGAAATCGACCCGATCCTCGACAAAATCTCCCGCGAAGGCATCCACAGCCTGACCCGCGCCGAACGCCGCCTCCTTGAAATGGGCCGCGACAAGATCGCTGAACGAACCCGCCGTCAGCCATAGTCCCCGCCCCTCCTACACCCTCGCCTTCCAGAACTCCGGCCCGGTGTACTCGGGGACAAAGAGATACTCACGCGGGCGCAATCGCTCCCCCCGAAAGAGGCGCAAGACCAGCTCATTGATCTTGCCGCAAAGATTCGCTCGCGAATAACGCGGAATGCGCTCCGGCAACATGGAAAACACCGGATCGTCATACATCGAGACGAGGAACCAATCGCGCTGAAGCTCCCACCCGAGCGCCAATGCCTCACACGCCAACGCGATCACCAGCGGTGAATAGACCACGATTACTCCGCACGGCCTAGCCCCGGTCGCCGCGAGAGAACGCAACTTGCGCACCGCCTGTTCCCGCCCAGTCACCACTTCCACCGACCACTCCACCTTCGCCTCCCCCTCCCGTTGCGAAGCTCCCGTCATCGCCCGAAGAAACCCCTCCCGCGCCGCCTGATCACCTGCCCTCCGCTCGCTGACCAAAAAGAGCGCCACATGCCGACACCCGGCCCGGAGCAACTGCGTCCCCGCATGCCAACAAACGGCGTTCGTATCAAGATCGACGGCACAAAGCTCCACCCCGGCAAACCGATGCCCGAGCACGATCGCCGCTTCCCCGCTCAAGGCGAAAAAACGCTGCACCGGCTCCGGCACACCCATCAAAATCCAGACACTCTGCGGATACTCGACCACCATCTCCTCCAGCAACGCTGCCGCCCCCTCCCCCTCCAACCGTGGATCATGGAGATCGATTAAACGATGCCCCTGCTCGATCGCCTCGTGCAACAAACGCCGATAAAGATCGGCAGCACTCCCCGCCGCCAACATCGGCAACGGCCTTGGCGAAAGCAACACCACCCGCCGCCGCCTCACCTCCTTCTTTCCGACCTTCTCCCCGGGAAACGGCCCGAGAATCCGCGCCGGTCGCCGCGTCTCCTTGCTAATCCACCCTTCCTTGACCAGTTCCTCCAACGCCCGGCGCAGCACCGCCCGGCTGACCCTAAGCTCAAAGGCCAGCTTCCGCTCCGGCGGCAACACCCCCTCCCACCGCCCTTCCCGGAGCGCCCGCTTCAACCACGCCAAGGTCAATGCCGGGAGCGTCTCCCCCTTCGGCCCGGGGAGATCGACCTGCGTACCGATACCGTGATCCTTTCGTCTCATCTGGTTGTCTTTTATACCACGGCTTCTCGGGGTCGCCACCCTTGTTTTCAACCCGAAAAGCGCCGATCTTTCTGCGCTGTGAATCCGCAAACCCCGATCTGGTCCGCCACCCCCACCCCGCTCACCGCTGATCTCCAGCTTGACCTCCCCTCCGTTGCCCGTCTGGTCGAGTGGCACCTTTCCCTCGGCGTCGAGGGGATCATGCTGCTGGGAACCTGTGGCGAAGGCCCGTGGCTGCCGGAGAGCCAACGCGCCCCGCTCATTGCCGAAGCGGTCGCCGCCTCCGCCGGACGCCTCAAAATCACCGTCCAAACCACCGACAACTCCGCCCCGCGCGTCCTTGCGCAGATCGAAGAAGCCGCACGGCTCGGGGCCGATCTGGTCACCGTCGCGCAACCGTACTTCCTGCTCAACGCGACGCCGAAGAACCTCCTCGCCTTCTACTACGAGATCTTCGAACACAGCCCCCTCCCCGTCGCCTTTTACGACCGTGGGAAAAACGCCTCCGTCCCGGTCCCCGACGACCTCCTTCCCGAAATCTACGCCCACCCCCGCGTCGCCATCGCCAAGGATAGCTCCGGGACTCCTGCCCGCCGCGCCCTTGCTCTGGAAGCCCGTGCGAAACGCCCTGACCTCACCCTCCTCAACGGCGACGAGTTCCAGTGCACCGATTACTTCAAGGCCGGTTACGACGGCGTCCTGCTCGGCGGCGCGATCCTCAACGCCCGTTACGCCCGCGCCATCGCGCAAGCTCTCCAAAACGGCGATGAACCAGCCGCCCGCGCGATCGACGAAACGATGCAAGCCCTCCTCTTTGGCGTCTACGGCGGCCGGAACATCACCTGCTGGCTCACCGGCCTCAAGGAAACGCTCGTGCGCCTCGGTGTCTTCTCGACCAACGCCAATCACCTACGCTACCCGCTTACCCCGGAGTGCAGTCAGGAAATCGACCGCCTGCTCGCCTCAGAGCGGGAATGGCTCTCCCCCTGCCCATGACCCAATCCCCCCTCCCCTACACCGATACGAAGCCACAAGGCGCGCCTGATTTCTACTACGCCGTCAACGCGACCTTCCGCTTCATCGAATCAACGCAGGGGCGGGCGGGATGGATCGAATGGCTCCACGCCATGGGGCGCGACTACTTCGCCCCGGTCAACCAACAATGGCGCGAAGGGGGCCTCCCGGCGATCGCCACCTACTGGCGTGCCTTCTTCAACGCGGAACCGGGGGGCGAGGTCGTCATCCATGAACACCCCGGTGCCGTGGAGATCGAAGTGCGCCAATGCCCCGCGATCGCCCAACTGCGGCTTGGCGAACGGGAGATCGTCCCGTTTTTCTGCCAGCATTGCTACCACCTCGGCAGCGCCCGCGCCCGGGAAAGTGGCTTTGACATGCGTCTGCAAGGGGGCAACGGCTCCTGCTCCCATCGTTACACCCCTGCCGACCCGCTCCTCCCGCCTCAAGAGATGGGAGCCATCCGGGAGACGACCGGGCAAGCGTGCGGTTGAAATCGCCGCACAGCCGTGCTTGGATAGCGCTATCCAGCGATGAAAACCTTCTTTGAACCGTTCCGGCACCGTTCCCTGCATCTGCGCAACCGCTTCGTCATGGCTCCGATGACCCGGAGTTTCTCCCCCGGCGGTGTTCCGAGCGCCGAAGTCGCCGCCTACTATCGCCGCCGGGCGGAGGGCGAGGTCGGTCTGATCATTACTGAAGGGACCGTCATCAACCGTCCCGCCTCCTCCAACGACGCCAACATTCCCCATTTTCATGGCGAAGCAGCGCTGCGTGGCTGGGGCGAAGTCGTGCGCGAAGTCCACGCCGCGAACGGCCTGATCGCACCCCAGCTCTGGCACATGGGCGTCATGCAGCCCCACGCCTCCGGCTGGCTCCCCCCGACTCCCTTTGAAGGCCCCTCCGGCCTCCTCGGCAATGGGGAGATCGGCGGCGTCGCCATGACGGAAGCCGACATCGCGGCAACCATCGCTGCCTTTGCCGAAGCCGCCCGTTCCGCCAAGGCGCTCGGCTTCGACGCGCTGGAACTCCACGGCGCCCACGGCTACCTGATCGACCAGTTCTTCTGGAGCCGCACCAACCGGCGCACCGACCGCTACGGCGGCTCCACCATCGCCGAGCGCAACCGCTTCGCCCTCGACGTCATTACCGCCGTGCGCGATGCGGTCGGCCCCGATTTCACCCTCCTCCTGCGCCTTTCGCAGTGGAAGCCGTCCGACTACACCGCCCGCATCGCCACCACGCCGCAGGAGCTGGAAGCATGGGTTGCCCCGCTGGCTGAAGCCGGGGTCGATCTCTTCCACTGTTCGCAACGCCGCTTTTGGGAGCCGGAATTTGAAGGGAGCGACCTCAACTTTGCCGGATGGGTCAAAAAGATCACCGGCAAGCCGACCATCACCGTCGGTTCCGTCGGCCTCTCGGGTGATTTCATCGCCGGATTCGCCGGAGAAACCTCCACCGCCACTCCGCTTGAAAGCCTTCATCAATGCTTCGAGCGGGGCGACTTCGACCTCGTCGCCGTTGGCCGCGCACTGATCACCGACCCCGCATGGGTGCGCAAATTACGCGAAGGCGAGGAGCGGAACGGCTTCGACCCGGCTGCGCTGCGAACGCTGGTATAACGGACGTCACATCCGAAAAAGCGCCCCCATCTTGCGCCCGAGAATCCGGCTCGCTCCATAAAGGGTGATCGCCAGAAAGACCATCGCCCAAACGCCGAGCGCCGAAGCGAGGTAACGCCCTTCGCCAAGCAACTGGAAGAGTTCGTAAATCGCTTTGGTAATCGGGTAATCGCTACGCCGCACCGCCAGGATCAGCGAATCGGAGACCTCCAACATCGCAAAGGAGAACGCCAGAATCGCCCCGGCAACAAGGTTCGCCCCGATGAGCGGCAGCGTGATCCGTCGCAGCGCCCGCCACGGCGTCGCCCCGAGATTTCGCGCCGCCTCCTCCAGTGTCTCGCTCGTCTGCGCCAGCCCCGCAGCAACAGAGCGGACCACGTAAGGCAACCGCCGCACGGCATAGGCGATCACCAGAATCGGCAGCGGATTCTCCGTCGGGTTAAGCGCCGCGAAGAGCCGCCCCTCCTGCGTCATCGCCAGATAACCAAATGCCATCACCAACCCCGGGACCGCCAGCGGCAACATCGAGAGCGCATCGAGCACCGCCCGCCCCGGCAGCGTCGTCCGCACCACCAGCCACGCGATCGCCACCCCGAGCACGAGATCGACCGCCGTCGCCAACCCGGCATACTTCACACTATTGAGGATGGCTGGCACCGTCAGTTCATGGCCGAGCGCCGCCTCATAATGCGCCAGCGTCCATGGATGCGGAAAAACACTCTGATACCAATCTTGCGCAAAGGAGACGAGGACCACCCCAGTATGCGGCACCAGCGCCACCGCGATCACAACGGCAAACCCCGCGCTACAAGTCCACGCCGCCACTCCCTTGAGCCGCCGCGCCCCGGCAGCCCCCGACGCCTTAGGCAACATCGCATAGCCGTGCCGCCCCAGTCCCCACTTCCCCAAAAGGTAGAACATCATCGAAGCCACTAGCATCACCAACACCAGCGCGTACGGGAATGGATTGCCGGAGAGTTCCTTGAGCCCGCGAAAGATCTGCACTGGCGTCACCCGCGTGTAATCGAACATCAACGGCACCCCAAGCTCCGTGAACGCCCAGATAAACACAATCGCCCCGCCGGCAAACAACCCGGGCATCATCAGCGGCAACGTCACCCGGCGAAACCGACGCCATCCCCGCGCTCCAAGATTCTCCGCCGCTTCCTCCATCGTCGGGTCGATATTGGCGAGCGCCGCCGCGACGTTGAGATAGAGAATCGGATAGAGATGGAGCGCATTAAGCGCCACCACTCCCCAGAAACGCCCTTGCTCAAAACCGCCGAGCCAGTCAATCGTCGCCCCGGGGTCGAGCAGACCACACTGGATCAACAACGCATTGAGCGCCCCATATTGCCCCAGAATATGCTTGAGCCCGATCGCCCCGACAAACGGCGGCAGAATCATCGGCACCAGCAGCAGCACCAGCAGCCACCGCTTGAACGGGAAGTCAAAACGATCCGCCACCCACGCCAGCGGCACGGCGATTAAAGCCGTCAGCGCCGTACTCGCCACCGCGAGGAGGAACGCATTGCGCAACCCCTCCAGATAAATCGGATTGCTGAAAACCTCCGCGACAAATGCCAGCGTGAAGCGCCCGTCCGCGTCGATCAACGCCCCGCGCACCGTCTCATAAATCGGCCAAATCAGAAACGCGGCAAAAAACACCGCCACCACCGCCCCGGCCAGCCAAAGTGCAACGCGGCGCGAACCCATTCATCCCTCCTTCAACGAAGGGTCAACGCTCATATTCCGAGTTCACCCGGCGCCCGTCGCGCTCCCAGTGGTAGCCGCCGCTACTGGCGTCATAGACGTACTCGGCCCGTGAATCGCTCGGCTGCGCACTCCCGGTCGAACGGAGATTAAGATTGGAGCAACCGGTGAAAACCGCCTGCGTGACCAAAAGAGTGAGAAACGCCGCTGCAATCCGCATTGATGGCTTCATAGAAAAAGGATTCGCCTTCTTTCTCGCTCACACCCGGAGGGGGATGCAAGCCCGGAATTGAAGATCATCGCCAAAGGATTTCCCTTGCTGAAATATTTATTTCACTATAAGAAATTAAAGCGAACCTGAAAATTCCGGAAGCCGGTCCCTCTTCTTGTTTGGAGCAGCGAAACGGTTTCCACCAACGTTATTCCAACCTGTGCCTTACACATTTCCCAAATCGCAAGCTCTCTACGAACGCGCCACCGAGGTCATCGCCGGTGGGGTCAATAGCGGCATCCGCAAGCTCGAAATCCCGGTCCCGCTCTTCTTCACCCACGGCAAAGGCTCCCGTATCTGGGATGAGGACGGCAACGAATTCATCGACTACCAGACCGGTCAAGGAGCGCTCCTCTACGGCCACGCCCCCGAAGGGTTGGCCAAAGCGATCGCCGATCAGGCCGCCAAGGGGACGCACTGGGCTGCGCAATCGATCCTCGAAATCGAAGTCGCCGAGCGGCTTTGCCACTTCGTCCCGAGCGCGGAATATGTCCGTTTCAACAACTCGGCGACTGAGGTCGTCAACTCCGTCTTCCGTCTCGCCCGCCACCACACGGGCCGCCCGCTGATCCTCAAGTTTGAGGGCCACTATCACGGCTGGGGCGATGAAGGGCTCGTCGGCTTCGGCACCCCTCCCGACAAATGGGGGGATGACGAACACCCGGCCAGCCTCCACCCGAGCAAGGGGGTGATCCCCGAAGTGCTCGACCACTTCGTCGTCGCCCGCTGGAACGACCCGGAACACCTCCGCCGCCGCGTCGACGAGTTCCGCGGACAGATTGCCGCCATCATTTTTGAGCCGGTCCTCTGCAACACCGGCTGCATCGAGCCGGTCCCCGGCCTGATCGAGACCATCCGCGAACTGTGCGACCGCGACGGGATGCTCATGATCGCTGATGAAACCATCACCGGCTTCCGCTTCGGCCCCGGCGGTGCGCAGAAACACTTCGGCTTCGTCCCTGACCTGACCGTTTTCGGGAAGGCGATTGGCGGCGGCGTTCCGTTTGCCGGGTTTGCCGGGAAGAAATTCGCCTTCGAGAAGATCATCAACAACGAAGTCATCCACGCCGGGACGCTCAACTCCAACCCGCTCGTGCTCGCCGCCAGCAAGTGGTGCCTCGATCACCTCGGCAGCCTCGGCGACTCCCACCCGCGTGAGATCATCGAGCGCGGCAGCCGCCTGATGGCCGAGCTCCGTGCGCTGGGCGAACGCTCCGGCATCCCGCTCCGTCCGCAAGGGCCGGGGCTGGTCTTCCACACCGTCGTCCTCAAGGAAGGGGCCGCCGAAGGGCGCATCCTCGACTACCGTGATTACGTCGCCCGGCACGACGCTCCGCGCTTCGCGCACCTGCGCCGCTGCCTGCTCGAAGAAGGGGTCCGCGCGATTGAACGCGGCCTCTGGTTCCTGAGCCTCGCTCATACCGACGCCGATATTGACGAGACCCTCGTCCGCGCCGAACGCGCCTTCACCCGCCACGCGGCGGAGTGGAAAGCGTAAAGCGCCTGCTCGTTTTGGCCCCTGTCGCCTTGCTGCGGCGGGGGCCTTTTTTTCGCCTCCCGGGCCTCCCGGGACTTGCGAAAGCCCCTTTTGGCAGGAAGATTCGTTTTCAACAAAGAAACAATCTGTTGCCTTGAGAGGTGATTGCATCCTATTTTCCCTGCTTTGGACCTGACGCCGCCAGTGACCCCCTCACCTGCCCCTGCTCCCGATGAAGCCCGCCGCACTCCGCATCAGGAGTGGTACCGGCTGGCGCTGCTTCTGACCGGGGACGCCACGCTGGCGGCGCAACTCCTGCTCGAAGTCATCACGACCGCGACCGAGCAGATCGCCCATTTCCGCAATCCACAGAGCCGCACCATCTGGCTCGTGCGCCGCCTCCGGAGCAAAACCGGCGCTCTCGCCGAGAACGCCCCCGCTCCAGAGAACGCTGCCCCCCTTCCCGAGCCGCTCGCCGCGCTCCGCGCTCTGCCGGAACCAGCCCGCAGCGCCTACCTCCTCCATCACGTCCTTGATCTCGAACCGGACGACCTCTCCGAATTACTCGAAATCCGCCCGCCCGCTTTCGCCAAACTGCTGCAAAACGCACGGCAGGAACTTGCGAAGGGGAAAGATCAACCGCCCACCGATCTTCCAAGCGATCCGCTCGTCGCCTTCCACCGTCCATGGGGAGGAGACGCCCCGAGAATCACCAAGGCGCTCCAACGTGCCGCCAAAAAGGAGGGGGAAGCTCTCGCCACGCAAAAGGCGATCGACACCCGCTGGCACGAGGCGATCGGGGCGATCCGCTTCCCCGCCAATCTCTACCTGCCGGAGTTCGCTCCCGCCGCGAAGCCGGGCTTCCGCGCCGCCGTACGCCAGCCCGCCGTCCTCGCCATGGCGTGCGCCCTGCTGGTGGTCATCGGCGTCCTGATTCTCGCGGCAATGCGCCAGAGCCACGACTTTCCCGGCAAGGAGGAGGTGAGCGCGCTGGTGGAAGATTCCGTCGGCGGCAACGGCGTGGAACTTGAAGGGATCGAGCCAACGGAGACCGGACGCCTCGCCGACTGGTTCCTCCTCAAAGGGTTTGATGATTTCGCCGTCCCGCCGGAGTTGGAACACGCCGTCGCCAACGGTTGCCGCGTCTACGAATTTGCCGATCAGACTGTTGCGCAAGTCGCCCTCGAACACCGCGAAGCGCTCCTCTTTGTCTATCGCAAACCGGTCGGTGAGGAGTCGCTCGATAGCCTCTTCTGGCACCCGTACCAGTACCATGACTGGGCCGTCGCCGTCCGCACGATCGGCCCGATGCACTACGTCATCGCCTTCAATGGTGATTCGGACGAGATGAACGCCTTCCTCGCCCACATCCGCCTCCCTCCTTCCGAGGAGGAAGAGGGGGCGACTACCCCTCCGCTGCCATCTGCTCCTCCCACACCCGAATCATCGCCAGATGCTGGCCCAGACGCTCAGCCATGACGCCAAAACCGGCGCTCGTCGGGTGGAGCCCGTCGACATAATGCCCCGTGCTCCCCGCCGGGAGGAGGTCAAACCCGTCGATGTAGTAAAGATGTTCATCCCCCGCCGCTTTGGCCTCAAGGTAGAGTTTCATCATCACATCACGCCGCGCTGCTGTGTTCACCCGGTCGACCCGGTTGAGCAACATCCGTGAATAGGCGACGATCCCGACCAGCACAATCGGTGTCTGCGGGTGCTTCTCGCGCAACAGGCGTAAAAACGTCGGCAGCGTCTCACCGAGACGCGCAGCGTCAACGTTAGCCACATAATCGAGGACAAAAAGGCTCGCATCAATCTCCCGCAACGCTAGCGCCACTTCCGGTTCCCCGCGTCCGTTGCCGGAGAAGCCAAAGTTGATCGCCTCAACATTCAAGGTCCGGCCAATGGCGGAAACGAAATCACTCCCCGCCGTATTGGCACACCCTCCTTGCGTGATTGAAGTGCCGTAAAAGACCACCGGCTGCTCCCCCTCTGCCGTCGGCAAAGGACGAAGCGTTGCCCCGGGTGCGATCCCGATCTCCAGTCCTTCCAAAACGCGGTAGAGCGGGAGGTAGAGCCGATACTCGCGCAAAAGGGGCGGTTGGTCACGCAGCAGCACTGCTTCGTAATGGTGATGCGTGAGCGAAGGGACCGCCGTCGCTACCGGCACCCAGCGCCCGTTACGCCGATCGTGCCAATAGAGTTCCCCACCAGCAGACCCGGAAGGCGGCATGTGCGGCAACTGATAGGTATCCTTCGTATAAAAACGGGCAGCGAGATCGCTCGAATCGCTCTCAAAAGCGATGAACCAGCCAGCAGGCATCTCCGAGAGCGCCTGAACCGAAGCCGTCTGATTTTTGGCAAGTCGCTCGGGAAAGCGCCGGAAAGAGCGCGCCGCATAAGCCTCCTGCGGCCACCCCGCGCCTCGCACTGCAAGGCGGGGATCAAAGGCATCCACCCACTCCAATCCTTCCAGAGCAGGGGTACCGAGAAAGTTACGATCAAGTTCTTCAAGACGAGGAGAGGAAGCCATAGCGAAAGGGGGGCACCTTACGGCGGAAAGCGCGGCGTTGAACAGGATATTTCCGCATCACCTGTTTGATTTTCCCTGCGAATCGTGATTCACTCAGATTTTATCTGAACAACAGAGATAACCTTCAAGCTACAGGGAAGGCAATCATCGGAACGCTCTCGATCAAGAAATAGAATTTTTTTATGAATTTCCTGCGATTAGGCATTATCTAATTCATCATCGGAATATCAGCAAACGCATTTTCAGATCATGCTGCTTACTCTGATCACTTTGTACCTTGTGATCCTCCAAGCTATGCAAAACAGGTGAACTCGAATTCCGAATTATTTGTAACATCCAACAATGCATCCCGAGTTTTGATAGCGTCAAATCGAGACCCTGTAAAAAACCTATCTATTCATTTTGAAAACCAGCAACCGACTGTCACGTTAACCTATTTCAGAGAAAACATTGATCAGGAAGAAGAGAATTCTCAAGGAGCCGAAATAGTGAGATTTGATCGGAAAATGAGCTAATACACCTTTAAGAAAATCAATTCATTATGGATTAGAATGCTCTTAAAAACACGCTACTCCACTCAGCCTCTCAGATCTAACCTAAATGCTGATATCTACACATTTTCTGCTTATTTGAAAGGCGTCGGAATGATTTATGGGCAAGCATGGATACAAAACAACGAAATCAAGGACGGATTGGTAATGGATTTTCTTAAACTGGCTCAATTTATGGCTCAATATGTCGAAAAAGCTGATCTACCTGAGAACGAGTTGTTGAAAAAATTGGATGAGATAGACAGGAAAATCAAATAAGAGAAGAGGAGTTAACGAAAGAGATTGACAAAACATCAACAAGCATCCACCCATGTTTGAGCAAAAAGGAAAATAGTAGTTTTATGAAAAACATTCAGGTGATTGACGGGGCTGAAAATTGCATCTATCCTATCTATCAAACAGATGACGAAAGTTTTCGGAAAATTTTCCCGCAACCAGATCAAAATATCGAATTCTTTGAAGATCTGGATAAAAGAATGGACAATAAAGAACTATTGCAAATTCTTAATCAATTATGGAAGGCAGAACTTAAAAAAGAGAATGTCATAGGCATTCACGGAACTCTCTTTTATAACTTTAAACGCAGAAAAAAATACTTCCCTAATAAAAAAGAATCCGACATCGATCTAAGAATCCTATAAGGAAATGCTGATTCAATTGCTGCACACCTTCAAAATCCCCGTGTTTGCAGGAGAGAATGTCCGCCTCCTCGTCGCCCGATAAAAACACCGCCTTTCGCTGGAGCCTTATCAGGATCTTTTTAGGGAATGTTGTCACGAGAGTGATTTGACAGCCTCAAAGGATTTCCGATGCCGTTTTTTGGCCTTTTTGAGCCGATATGGGTGGATATCGATTCAAAAATTGACAAGAAAAGACGCTAAACTGCTTGCGCATTCGTCAGGCTTCATTAAATCAGCGTCTCCCTAAAGCGCTTCCGATCGTTCTCTGTACTGTCCCAGTCATCGGAGTGGATTCCCTGAAAATCTCTGTCAATCGCTGATTCACATGAGAGGAAATGGGGTGACCGACGGGGCTCGAACCCGCGACAGCCAGAACCACAATCTGGAGCTCTACCGACTGAGCTACGGCCACCATCTCCTGATGAGCAGAAACGAATCGTTCCTGCCGGAAAGAGCGGCAAAGATAACCATTTTCTTTAAAAGAGGAAGAAAAATTTTGAAGAAAATGCACTTCGCTTCCGTCCCTCAAGCGTTGACGAAAGCGGCTTGCACCGCGCCACTTCTTTTCACATGCTCACACCCTACTTCCGGAAGGGAAGCAACCTTTGTTGAAAACATCCTGATCTGTGGGCACCTCTCCCAAACCAGCTTTCCGCCGCCTGCGCCTCGCCCTGATTCTCCTGATCGGGTTGCTCCTTGTTGCCTTGATCGAGCCGCACCTGCTCCGTTTCACCGTCAAGCATGCGCTCATCCAGCAGGCACGGCGACATCAACACGCCCTCTCCATCGGCAAAGTCGAGGGGAGTCTTTTTGAGCCACTGATCTTCCGAAAAGTGACGCTCAGCACCGAGCGTCCCGGCGTCTCCTCCCAAACCGCCATCGAAGAAGCGACCGCTGACTTTTCGTGGAACTCACTTCTTTTCCGGCGAGGACACCCTTTTTTTGACCGGCTTTCACTCTCAGGGGTGGAAAGTCGTTTCGACTACACGACGCAGACCGCTGCCCCTTCTGGAGAACGCCCCCCGGTCGAAACTGGTTCAAAAAAGAACGGCACCGGGCCATGGCTCCCCTTCCCGGCCCGCTTTGATCTCCATGATGCCACGCTCCGCGCCCAATCCGGAGAACGCCATTTAGTCGCCACCGGGGTCAATTTCCGTATTAACCGTGCTGGAACCGGAGAGATCGCCCTCGCCCGTCTTCAATGGACGTCACCGCCAACCGAACGGACCTTTAAGAACCTGCGCGGAACGACCGCCATTCAAGGAACCCGGCTCGTCATTGGTGATCTCGCCATTTCCGAAGATCTCCTCCTTAAAACACTCTCAAGCGAGTTGGGCGACCTTGCTCAAGGGAAATGGCGGGCGACCTTTGATTTTGAAGCCTTTGGCGGCCATCTCAAAGGGGATCTCTTCGGCGTCACCGACGGAGGGCGGCCCCACTACGAAGTGGCGGGAAACTTTGCCAGAATCTCAGTGGCGGGCCTTGCCCGGTTCCTTGATCATCGCGAGCCGGCAGGCGGGTTGGTCAATGAGGGGAAATTCACCTTTCGAGGCTCCCCCCATGCGCTCGATCAGGCCACCCTCTCGGTTCGTCTCGAAGCCAGCGACTTCCAGTGGGGCAAGCGCAAGTGGAACTCCCTCTTGCTCGGTGCAACCATCTTTAACGGCAAGGTTGACCTACCGGAACTCGTCCTTCACCAATCGGAAAACTCGCTCAAGCTCAAAGGCGATCTCCTTCTGCCTCAACACGGGGTTCCGTGGTGGGAATCGCAGTTTGCTTTTGATGTCGATGCTCGGATCAATGACCTCGGCACGCTCTCCTCTCTCCTCGGTCCGCGTTTCTCAGATACTGCCGGGAAAATGAACGTCGTCGGGGCCATTCGCGGGCGCGATCGCCAGTTCCACGGACAATTGATGCTCTCCGGCTCCGGGATCACCTACCGGGGAGCGCCGCTGGAGGTCGTCAACGCCGGAGTGAAGCTGGAGGGGAATGACATTCAGATCATCAACCTCGAAATCGCTAACGGGCGCGACTTCGTCCGGGGCAAGGGGGGGATCAATATCTATGGAGAGAAGCGGTATTGGGGAGAGTTGAAAGCCTCCATCGCTCAACTTGACCCGTATCGCCCGCTGCTGCAAAAGCCCGTGACCCCAGTGCCACTAAGCGGCGGGGTCGAGGTCGACTGGAGCGGAGACGGGACGATGCAGGCGCACTCCGGAGCGTTCACCGCCCGCTTCCGCAAGCTACACACCCCCGGCACGCCCGAGATCCCGGCCACCCTCCCGATGGATGCGGAACTCGAAGGGACCTACTCGCCGGGGGCTGTGGCTCTGAGCCGTTTTGTGTTGGCAGAGGAGAAGACGCGGCTGGAGGCACAGGTCGCCGCTAATGAAACCGAGTTGCGCTTGAGCGGGTTGCGGCTCACTTCGGGCCAAAGGCTCTGGCTTGAAGGGGAGGCAATCCTCCCGGTTAACTTGCGCCGTTGGTGGCTGGAACCAGGGACGGGGGCTCTCCTGCCGGAATCGCCTTTCAAGACCAACCTTAAAGCCAATCAGGTCCAGCTCTCCGAGGTCGCCACGCTCACCGGTCACCCGATTCCGCTTGGCGGAGTTCTCTCTGGCCAACTGGAAACCGACGGGACGCTGCGCGATTTTTCCATGAAAGGGGTTCTCTCGCTTTCCAAAGGCACCCTACCGCCGAACCGCTGGCTTCCCCCGCTTGATGCCATCGAAGGCGAAGCAACGCTCGATGGACCAGTGCTGACACTGGAGCGCCTCTCCGCACGGCATACCAGCGGAAGTTACCGCGCCAAAGGCCGGGTCGATCTGACCCGTTTTGATCACCCCCGCTTCGATCTAGCCCTTGAAAGCGACGGCGCTACCCTCGAAGCCGCCCACGGGTGGAAGGCGAAGGCAGCACTCGCCCTTCGATTGGAGGGAGAGCGGGAAGCGGCACAGCTTAACGGCACGGCGCAACTGCTCGAACTTCTGGCAGCCCCTTCGCCTTACTGGGGCCCGCTCCTGCGCAATGGCGACGGGCTGGCGCTCGCCTTTCCGCCACCAGTCGCCGTGCTCCCCGAAGCGATGCGCGGCTGGCAGATCGGGGTCGATCTGGTCAGTGAGAATCCGGTACATCCCGCGGACGGCGGAACGCTAGCGGTGGCGCTCCGCTACGCCGGAAGCGGCGAAGTGCTCGAACCGACAGGGAGCCTTACCTTTGCACGCAAGCCGCTGCTCACCCCCTTCGCCACGGCACTTATTGAGGAGGCGACCTTCCAATGGATCGCCGGGGAGAGCGAGCCGCGGCTCTCCGCACGGATCACCGGGAGCACGTCCGATATCGCCTTCAGCGCGTATTATTTCGGAGCGCTCTCGAAGCTCTCTTCCACCATGCTCACGCAACCGGAAATCCCGGAGGCCGACCTCCTCCTCCATCTTCGCCAGGGGTACGCCCCGCTTGGCACGGAAGCCGGGGAGCTGGACCTCCCGCCGTTTCTCCCTCAAGCCGCGCCGCAGGAAGAAGCGGCGACCTCCGAACCACCCGGCCCGGATGCTCCCGACCTGACGACGACGACGCCATGACCGCCCCTTCCGACGCCTCCCAGCCCTCCCCCGCCGCTCCGGAGCGGCGGCGCAGCGGATTGCTTCTGGGTACTTGGCGCGGCATCCGTTTTTATATCGATTACTCGTGGTTTATCGTCGCCACGATGGTCGTTTATATGCTGGCGGTTTCGACGTTTCCCGCGTTGTTGCCCGATCAACCCGGACCGCTCTATTTCGGAATGGGGGTGATCGCTGCCGGGCTCTTTTTCTTCTCCATTGTGCTCCATGAACTCGGGCATAGCATCGTCAGCCAACGGTGCGGCATTCCCGTCCCCAGCATCACACTCCTCTTCATCGGTGGGATTGCTGAGCTTTCCCGCGAGCCGGACAACCCGCGCGCGGAGTTCAAGATCGCCATTGCAGGCCCGGCCGTCTCGCTCGCACTGGTCTTTTTTTACGGCGTTGTGGCATGGCTGACGCATCAGGCCGGGTGGGCGCCGATCAGTCTCGTCTGCGCGTGGCTAGCGCAAGTCAATCTCATCCTCGTCCTTTTCAATGCTATCCCCGGTTATCCGCTCGATGGAGGGCGGGTGCTACGTGCGCTGCTCTGGATGCGCAACGGAAAGCTGCGCGAAGCGACCTATATTACATCACGCATCGGGGTCGGGTTCAGCCTTTTACTCATGATCCTCGGGCTGGTGATCCTCTTTGCCTACGGCGCGTGGAACGGGTTGGTCTTCATCCTCATCGGGGTGTTCCTCAAAGGAGCGGCAGAGAGTGGCTATTCGCACACGGTCGTCAATGAAGTACTCGAAGGGGTGCGCATTGCAGAGGTGATGTCTCGCCAACCGATTTCGATCCCTGACCATCTCCCGCTCAACTTTGTGGTGGATGACTACTTTCTTGCCAATCACCATGTCGCCTACCCGGTCGTGGAGGAGGATGGGAGCTACTGCGGCCTTCTGCGACTGGAGTTCCTCAAGAGCATCCCGCGCGAGCGCTGGCCCTACACCACGGCGGGGGAGCTTGCCCGTTCCCCACAAGGGAGCATCCTGCGGATCTCGCATCAAACCAGCGCTGCGGAAGCCTCCCGCCTTCTGTTGCAAGCGGGGCAGGGACGGCTGGGCGTCGTCGATGATGCCGGGAAGCTGGTCGGGATGGTCACCCGGCATGATCTGCTCCACTTTATTCGAATCCACACCGAACTCGAAACCCCCGCCGCTTCATGAACGAACGCTATTGGAGAAAGGAGGGTCAACGGGTGGCCCGACGGGTCAATGCCGCACTTTGGCTGGAGCGCTTCTCCCTCCCTGCCGCGCTCCTCGGGTTGGTCTGGGGCGGGGCGATCCTTTTTACCCGGCGTTACGAACCAGACGCACTCCGATGGGTCCACCCGGTCGGCGCTTGTCTACTTGGCCTCATCGCGCTGGAAGCGTGGTGGCACACCCGCCGGAAATGGTGCACCGAGGCGGAGGGGCTGGTGCGGCTGGAATGGGTCTACGGATTGCACAATGCCTTGAGCAGTGCCGCCGCTGGGGTGCTCCCATGGCCTGAACCACTCCCGACGCCTGCCGATGGGCGGTTACGCTGGCGGCTTCCACGAACGCTCGCGCCATTGCTGTTAGGGGTGTTGCTGGTCGCCGGTGCATGGAAAATCCCCCTCTCCCACGCCGAAGAACCGGAGATCACCGTGCCGAAAGAAGAGCCGCTGGCTTGGAAGAAGACCGAGGAGACGCTCGCCCGGCTCGAGGAGGAGAAAGTCGTCGAACCTGAAAGCATCCGCCCTTTTGCTGAAAAACTCGAAGCGCTGCGCAGCCAGCCGCAGGAAGCGTGGTACACCCAAAGCCTCCTCGAAGCGAGCGACAATCTCCAGCAGGAAACCGCCGCTGCCGCCGCCCGGATGGCCGAGCAACTGGCCGCTGCCGCTGAAGCGCTCCGGATGGAAAAGATCGATCCCCAAAACGCGGCCTCCCTCTGGAAAGAGGCGATGGGTGGGTTAAAGGATGGTGCGCTACAACCAGACGCCGCCCTTGCCGAAGCGTTAAAAAAGGCGATGCAGGAGGGGATCAGCCGCCTCTCGCCCGCAGAGTTGGAAGCGCTTCGCGAGCAGCTCCAAAAGGCCGCTGACGGGGCCAGAGAGGGAACCGGCACGCTTCAAGAGGCGTTGGCAGCACTCCGCGCCAAGCAAGGCGAAGGCGATGCCCAGCTCCAGCAAGGCCCGGGCGGCCCCGGCCCCGGCGGCGATCACGTCCCGCTTCATCTTCGCGAATCATCCACCCCCCCGTTAAACCCGAACGAGACCCTCCCGCTTTCCAGCGACGATACCTCCCGTCTCGCCCTCGGGGATAAAATGGAGAGCCTCCCCTCAACGCCCCCGGATGCTCCGCCGCAGGAGACGCCCACCCAGCGGGACGGCGGCGCGATTACTTCCCCCGGAGCGGGAGGGGAAGCGGTCTGGAATGACCGGCTTCGACCGGATGAACAGGCCGTCCTGCGCCGTTTCTTTGCGACAGAAGAGAAAGTAAAGCCTTGACCCTCCCCCGGTAAGGCGAGAGGCTTCCCCGCAATCCCCGGTACAGAAAACGGCCGTTGCCGCTCTCTCTATCGGGGTTTTTCCACGTGGCACCCTTACCGCCACGCCCAAGATCGCCATGGACGTTTTTACCCTTTTTCTCCAGTGGATGAAAGAACAGCCTACCGTGATGATGCTCTATCATCTCACGGCGATTCTGGCTGCCGCCGCCCTGAGTAACCTCCTCGTCAAACGGCTCCTGCTACGCGGGATCAAGAAAATGCTCGGCGCCCTTTCGACCACGTGGGCCAAAAATTCCTTTCAACACCGGGCGATCCGGCGACTTGCCAACGTGGTCCCGGCGCTAGTGGTGATGTATGGCGTCAATTTCACGCCGCATCTGCCGCCAGAGGTTTCGCTAACCTTTAGCAATCTCTGCACCGCCTTTATCGCCTTAACCCTTGCCCTCGCGGCCAGCGCCGTCCTCGATGCGGTCAACTATGTCTATTCGCAGCGCCCGGAGGCAAGCACCATGCCGATCAAAGGCTACCTGCAAGTCTCAAAGATTGTTCTCTTTCTGGTCACGGGCATCATGATGATCGCCGCGATGGTCAACAAATCGCCGTTCTATCTCTTCTCAGGACTCGGAGCGATGGCCGCGGTGTTGATGCTTGTCTTTCAGGATACGATTCTTTCGCTGGTTGCCAGTGTGCAGCTAACCTCCAACAATATGATCCGTGTCGGCGATTGGGTGCAGATGCCTAACCTCAACGCCGACGGCGACGTCATCGACATTGCCCTCCACACCGTTAAGATCCAGAATTGGGACAAAACGATCACTACCGTCCCTACCCGCAAGCTCATTACCGACCCTTTCAAAAACTGGCGCGGCATGCACGAATCAGGCGGACGCCGGATTAAACGCCCACTCCTGCTTGACCAAAACAGCGTCTCCTTTCTCGGGGAAGAGGCAATCCGACGCCTCGAAACCTTCCGACTGCTCAAACCCTACCTCAAAGCCAAGGAAGAGGAGATCGCCCAATGGAACCAGCAACTCGGTGATGATCAGGCCTGTCGCGCCAACATCCGGCGAATCACCAATCTAGGCACTTTCCGCGCCTACGTCCTTAGCTACCTGCAGCATCATCCCGGCATTCATCAAAAAATGAGCATGATGGTCCGCCAGCTCGACCCCACTTCCGAAGGGTTGCCGCTAGAGATCTACTGTTTTACCAACGACACCCGCTGGCCTATCCATGAAGGGATTCAGTCAGACATCTTTGATCATCTTCTGGCTATCCTTCCCGAATTCGGCCTGCGCGTTTTCCAGAATCCTAGCGGAATCGACTTTCAGGCGCTCCGAAGAGACGACACGCCGACTCCTCAGCCCGAATACGTCTGAGCCCGGAAAACCGCTACCCCATGGGCAGAGATCGGATACTCCAACACGAGATACCCCTCTTCCCTAGTCGAAGATAGTGGACGCCACCCGCCTTCCTGCGTCAAGACTGACCAGCCACGCTTGACCGTCTCCTGCGGAGCGAAAAAGCGGATGGCCTCCAACCCATCCGATGTAGGATTAACGACGGCGATCAATTCGTCCTCACCCCGTTGATATTGATAGCAACGCAAGGCATCACAGGCCACCCAATACTCCGAAGCAAAAAGTTCCCTGAGCATCCGCTGGCGAAAGGGATTAAAGAATCCCATAAAGTATTGCGCCTTTCCATCAAGGGGATAGGCAAGCACCGTGATCTCTCCCCCTCTTTGATTCACATAGCGATAACACCCGGGCCATAGGCGCTCACGCGCACCGTTACAGATCCAGCTCACCACCTCAGCCCCGGATAGCGGTTCAATAGCCAGCATCCGCTCGGCACACCGTTGAGCCGACATTCTTACCCCACCCTTCTCCCACTCCTCAAAACTAAAACCGCTCTCCTGGAGACTCCTCCAAGCGGCAACCCGGGCACCAACCTCGCTGCCATAGCCCCACTCCAGCAGGATCGACAAGGCCTCACCATCAAGGACAACCCTCCCACCCAGAAGGCGCTCGACTTCGCTCCGCTCAAATGCCCGCAACGTTTGCCCACTCACCAAAACGGCAGCCTCGCCATCCCCAACCCGCGATGTATAGCGATGCGGTATCCCAAGAATCGCACAAGCCTCCCCCCAGATAAGTGAGGGATGCGCCAGCCGGTTCATCCCACCATCAGCCTCAACGTTTCCTGCCTGCGAAGGGTCTTGCATCGCCAAAGCCAGAGCTGAAGAAGCACCCTCCATCCCGTTAAGATGAAGCACTCCTGCAATCTGTGGAGAAAAGAGAACCTCCACCCCGCACGCCTCCTCGCTGCGCAAAGCTAGCGAGTGGAGAGCATTCAACATCGGCTTAGAACTTTTCAGAAGCGTTCCAAAGCGGGGATCAAGGGAAATCCCGTTTCCCATCATATCAAAATGATTCAAAGTGATACCGGGAGCCCCCAGTACAGCCGCCTCGTACATCTGCAAACGCGTGACACTAGCACTCTTCGAGTAAATCCCTGAACGTGGGGAGTTCTCTAGTTCGGGATAAAAGGTAGCTTGCGGAGCACACTCCAAGGTCTGGCGGAGAATTGAGGGCGGCACCCTAACCATCCACTCTTCCGTATAGGGACGCAGGTGCGGCCTAAGTAGAAACCGATGTCCATCAGAGGAAAGAATGCGGCCGATCGCCCCCCAGTCGCGCCCCTCAATGGAATGCTGATCGGGCATGGAACTCATCAGTCCCAGTTCCGTGGAAGGCGAAGCTACATACACAGCCCTCTTCAAGCGATCCAAAGGTTCAAGCAAACTCGCCCTACTCAACGCCAACCACTCCTCCCGCCACGGATGAGGCGGCCCGGGTTGGAGCAAAGCCGCTAGCAACCCCTCCCGCGTGATGGCTCTCCCATTGGCAAACCTTTGCAAATGCTCATCACAGAAACATCCACCCCAACCCAGATCGCCCCCATGGTTATGCAACCGCCAATCATCCTCAATCCAGATCGCAACCGGCTCGATCTCCCGGGCTATCCGGGCAAACGTCGTACAGAGATACTCCTGCCAACGCTCGCACAAGGGACAAGCAACGATCGGACTCCGCGCCCCATTCTCCCCGACCATCAGGCGAAAACCGTGTTCGCTCCGCTGGCGTCGACCTCTAGGGACGCAATAGAGCGTAAACCAGGGATTCAGGCTCAACTCGACCCCTTCTGCACCGAGCACTCTCTTCGCTAGGGAAAAAAGTCGCAGATAGGCCTCCAACTCCTCTTCATCGGGGAATCCAGTGCTTAACTCTTCCGCGCCGATGAACAGCATCACCTCTTCAACGGATGCCTCCAGACAAAACCGTCTCAATTCTTCCAGCCGGGCTTCAGCCTCAAAACCCGGGTCAATACTATATCGAAGCAGATAACGAAAACTCATAAACGATCCTCAAGCTCCACCACATAAATCTGTCGGGTTCCTTCAAAAGTCGAATCAACACAAAGCTTCCGCCCGTCACGGCTCCACCGGGGATGAAGGTCGCAGCGAATCTCATCCGGAAGTTGCATTGCCATCAACTCCACCGAAGAAACCATCTCTCCTGCAGAAAGATCGTAGATGAGCAACTCTTGGCGACGATCTTCATCCGGGTAGGTATCGGTTAATAGATAACGCCCGCAGGGGGAGAAGGAACAATGCCCATCTCCCGTAAATGCCGGGTCCTGAAGTGCTTCCACTTCCCCATCACGGAAGATGAAATAGCCATCGCCCACCCCGTAGCGATGCGCCCACGCGATGAGTGAACCGTCGGGATGCCAGTCATAGTGAGACACCATCCCATGATCAGAAATTGTCTGAAGCCCCCCACCTTGACGATCCAAACTCAAAAGTCGGGTCTCATGAGCCCCTGTGGAACGATAGCGATGGAGAAACCCAAAGCGTTGACCGCTCCGGTCAAACTGGAGATGATTGAAACGATGCATCTTTCCCTCAAAGGAACTTCTGCGTTCATGTTGGGCCGCCTCGGCAATGGAAAGGACGAGCCGAGAGTCGCCAGTTTCAAGATCAATAGCGAAAATACCATCCTCCTGCGGTTCGCCCACCGCTTCCCACGGATCGACAACTCCTGCATACCCGTACCCGGGCCGTTGATGTTGCAAGCGCGAGAAGTTAATCGAAAGGGCCAAAGCGCCTTCCGGGCTAACGGTATAAACGGGCCGTGAGAGCATCCGGGTTTCTCCACTCTGCACATTAAGCAAGCGGGCAACAAAGGCATCCCCCTCCCGATCGTTAAAGATAATCCACGGGCCTCCGTTGAGCCATTGTAGCATGCAGCCTTGTTGCCAGTTCCATGCCCGGGTAGATGCCAGTTCAATCCACCGATCATTCGAGGCAGTATCGACCATCCCAATGACAATTTCATCCGTTGGTCCCGGAGGGCGATCCATGAACCCTACCTCCATCCCCAACAACCATCGCCCCGTAGAGTCCCATGGCGTTTTGTCATAATAGCCAAAGAAATGATGCTTCGGTCCCGTTGTTACCGCCCGCACCGACGCATTGGCGATTGTCTCTCCCGCTCTGCTTAATAGGGCCATCGTTTCCCTCACCGGTCTTCGGTTATCACAATTTTCTCAAAAGCGCTCCAGCGGGCGCGCTCCCCTTCGCTGGAGGAGAAGCTAATATGCGTCACTGATTGACTTGGCGCGATCGGAACCGGCGCGGAGATTGCGCTCCCATCCATTGAGAGTTGGAAGGTTTTCTCCTGATAATCAATCACCATGGAGAGATCCGCAAAACGCCCGACGGGCAGCGCCTTTTCAAACTGAAAGACTTCCTCAGGCGAAGTCACTAGCGAAAGACTCCCTCCGTTAGTCACCTGAAACCGCGGAACCACACGTTTCCCGTCAGCGGATCGAAAGACAATATTCATACTCCCTCCTTTACTAACCACCTTGATCTGAAGGCGAAGGTGGATTGTCAACTTCCGTGGTTCTGTTCCTGAGCGAGGCCACTCAAATTGCATTGCAACCTCCTCACCACCGACCTGCTTCTCGAAATTGATCTGCCGCTCCCGGTGATCCCTCTCAACCACAAAGATCCCCGGCCCGTTTCCATGTCGGACTAAGGTAGGCTCCCGCAGTGGGAGTTCCACCCCCCGCCCTCTCCCCTCCAGAGGGCCAGAGGGTAACGTAGAGGCAAGCACCTCAACCAGCGGCCTCTCGGCAGCAGAAACGGCAAGCACCGCCGCCAGCCACAACACTAAAGGGACTACTTTTCTCATGATCATTTCTTAATAACGACACCTTGTTGACTATCCTTCGCACCCGCTTTATCGCTCCAGACGTAGAGCGTCGCCTCCCTCTTCCTGATGACTACCCCTTCATCCTCCTTAACGACTCCAGCAAATTCCGCCGCCTCAATAAGCAACTCACACCGCGTGGGATAGCGGGAACGCCGTTCGCGCGGCGGCATGGAAAACGTATAAGCTTGGCCCGCTTCCGCGTCAAAAGTCACCGGGCGCCCCTGTTGGAGAATGCCGCGTGCGACTACTTCGTTCCGTGCATTGTTCACCTGATAAGTAGCGACATAGGCTCCATGCTCGACCTTCTGCGGCATAATGGTCACCTTGCTTGCTTTGTTAGCATAAATCACCGCCGCTGTCGTCGGCTGGAGTTCCGGCGTTTCACCCTGAGTAAGCGTTTCTACCATCCGCACTTTGGCGAAGGCCTTCTCAGCCGAGAAAGCATGTTCTCCCGGGATAATACCCGGAAACGCCGGATAATCCCCGGCTGGCGATTCCAACAGTGCAATCACCTCCTCGTCGGTGCGGGTCAAAGCCGATTGATACCCTTCCTCCAGCAAACCCATATTCCGCAATCTCCATTGCAGAGCGACGATGTTGCGCAACCAGGCATCAAACCTGCGCTTCTGAACTGCTGTCATCGGCGAATCAAGCGCTTCAAGAGCAAGCTGTTCCATTTCAGCGAGGCGACGAGCATAGATCGTCTCCATCATAGCCCCGGTCAGATTGTATCCGATATAGCCAAAGGAACGGTAATCATCATCGAGTTGCCGGTAAAGACGAGCAACCTTATCGCCAGCTACCGGCCCATACGCCCGATTCAGCCACTCCGTTTCAATCGCTCGGGGGTCGATACCCGGCTTCCATAGCAACCGGGCGATCATGTAATTGGAAAGCCCTGCATTGCTCCAGGAGGCAGCCCCGTAGAGATAGGCACCTTTGATCTTGTGTTTATCAAGCATCTGGGAGAGGAAGCGCAAGGTCTCAGATGCTGTGGGAGTAATAAGCGCTGTTGTTCCCGGGAAATTATAGCGCGCGTCAGAATCCTCCTGCCGCAACAGCAAAGCGGGAATATCGTAATAGTAGAGAGAATTGGGGGTCCAATCCTTCCATGCTTCAAGAAGCATCTCAAGGCGTTGCCGCGCCTCTGGAAGATTAAGCTCGTACCCGTAATTGGGCGCACAGAAGATTAGGGAAAGATTATCCGGTAAAGGAGTGGAAAACTTAACCGGAGGGTAGAGATAGTCACTATAGATAAACCCGGTTACTTTCCCTTCAGGATATTCTTTGGCAACCTGACTCGCGACGTCATAGTACCACTTCGCCACGAGGGAGCTCTTTGAGGGAACTCTTGGTTTAAGCTCTGCCGTCTCGCGCCCCTCTCCGATGGCGGGGTCGTAGAGTTCCCGGCTTTCAGGACTCTCACTCCAGCGGCTCGGAGCATCATTAGGTGTCAGCGAGAAATAGCGAGGTCGGTCACTCGCCTTTAAGGTGGCAATTGCCCGGTCAGCAAAAAATCGGATCAACTCGGGATCGGTGGTTTCCAGCTTGGTATAGTGATTGCCGGGATTCCACCGCTCCCCCGCTGCGTTCATCGCAAACCATTGCGGATGGGTTTTGAACATCTCCGGATCGTCCGTGATCCATGCCCAATTATGTTGCCAATGATCACCACGATGGCTACCGGGGTGACGCAAGGCGTCTGAACTTCCAAGCCGCTGACGTCTCATCCACGTGCGGATGATCGCAGTCTGTTCCGGAGTTGCAAAATCGCTCAGGTGAGAAAGCTCCCGCATCGTCAGCGTCGGAATAACCTCTATATGGTCAGCAACCTGCGGACGCCATTCTTTACGTTGAGGAAGATCACGCCCATCTTCCCCTGGCAGCAACCAGCGCACATCAAGCATCTCCTCCAAGAAAGCATAAACCCCATTAGCGCTCCCATGACTCATCCCGCCATTCTCCGTCCACCCTTCATCAGGCGTGTCAGGGCCAATAATATAGAGATCCTCTCCACGGCGAATGATCTGATAGCTACCCGGAGGCGCGTCCTCTTTTACCACCCCGGCCTGCTGCGCTCTGGAAGTTTCACCAATGCTAATGACCGGCTCAGTTTCAGCCTGATGCACAAGCTTGAGTTCAACCCCTGTCGATTCGCGAATGCAATCCTGCAACTCAAGAGCCGCCTCCCTAACGCTTTGTGGGGCGTCCTCTCCGGTCAGGATGACATAGCGGCTGCGCCCTTCGATCACGACCTCCATCGTGTTCTCCTTCGCGCAGGCGAAAGAAGTCGTTAACACAAGGCAAAGAAAAAAGACGCGCCTCAAAAGAATGGCCTTCATGAAAGCTACAATCATAGAGAGTTCTTCCTGCGGCGGTAACCATAAAGCATCCCAACCCCCAGCAGCAGAGAAACAACAGCCCCCGGCTCTGGAACGGCTTGATAGCTAAGGACAAGATTGGCCCCTTGCTGCCCGAGATTCCATACCCCGCTACCGGCAAGCTCGAATCCGCTCAAGGTCCACCCGCTGTTATCGAAGCCGGAGAGATCAAGTGTGGTAAGAATCGTCCAGTTTCGGTTCATTGCTTCGTCAAAGTCGACCGGAACGCCTCCAGCCAACTCCAAGCGATATTCCCCCGATGGATCAAGGGCAAGCGCCCCATCCACCGCGACCTGATCAAAGGTGCCTTCAAGGCCGCTTCCGTCGATCATCTCCCACTCATAAGTGAAGGCACTCCAGCTCTGCCCTCCTGCAAACTCCAGAACACCGGCGCTAGTTCCCGGAGTAAGGCGCTGGTTCACTCCGTTCAAAGCAACCTGCGATCCGATACGCCCGGTTCCCCCCAAAGCGCCGCCCTGTGCCGCAAAGCTGATCGCGTTCTGAATCGAACGCCCCTGACCAACCACAAGGGTGCCACCATCCAACAAGACGCCCCCCGTACCCAGTGCATTGTTATGGTTAGCCATCAAAACGCCTTCGAGCAGCTTTGTTCCCGTTGCATAGGTATTGGCACCAGTCAAAACCAGCGACCCCACTCCCACTTTATGGAGCCCGTCGCTTGTCTGCCCATCGCTAATGACTCCCGAAATCGTCAACTGCCCACTTTCAACACCGATGGTCGGTTTGACACCCCGATCGGTCCCGTGACGCAGCACCACATTACCGGTCCATGTATTATTCCCACTAACACTATTGACCGAACCGTTCCCTCGGAAACCCTCCCCATTCAGACGCACCACTTTGTCGGAGATAGTGATCCCGCCCTCCAATTCGATACCGCTAGCGGCGTTCAGAATCTGAATCACCGCTCCTGTACCGACCCCGAAAGCCTGGTCGCTCGCAGCCCGGACAACGATGGGCCCTGTGTTCATGTTCACACCAGCAATGGAGGAAGAAGAGATCCACGTTGATCCACGGTAGCTATTCTCGCCGGAGATCACAAACCGGGCACCTCTTGCGGTATTGGTAGCGGTCATATAGTAGATTCCCTTGTCCGCGCCGGCGCTTTGAGAGATATTGCCGGAAATGGAGTGAGTCGCGGGTTCGATCGTGGTGGAGCCGCCTCCGATGAAGTTCATGAAGCCACTAGCACTTCCATCCAAAACAACGGCGGAACCATAAACAGGGGCAGGCGCCCCCTCCTCCGGAGCGGCAAATCCAAGGAAGCTCAACCCCGTTCCACTGAGCGTTACCGTATTACTACCCAACGCGGCTGCGCGGTTGACCTGCAAGCCCGCATTCTGGAGAGTGATCCCACCGCTCAAACCGATGGCCGAAGGATTCCAAGTCACAAACTGCCGCCTTCCACTACCGGAGATCTCAAGCCCGCCTGTCCCGCTGACAGCAGCATTGATCACAAAGCCATTCAAAAAGGAATTGCTCGTCTCGGTCGAAGAAAGGGCGATTTTACCACCGGGGGCGAACGTCAGGACGGAAGGGCCGCCGAGAGTATAGGTTGAATTCCAACCATTGCCGAGTTGGCGCAGTTCACCGATGGTGACGGCCTCATCTAACGTGATGGAATAGCCACCGGCGGAAGAGGGAACCTCGAAGGATGCAATACTCCCGCTTCCAGCAGCGACCTGAAGATCCTTCCATCGGTTCTGGTCACTCCAATTCCCGCTCCCGGCGTCTGCCTTCCAGACACCATCAAGGGCCTGAGCGCAAGGGAGGGTAAGGGTAGCCAAAGAGACGATGGCACCAAGGGTAATCATTCTATTCATGGTATCAATGGGGGCATGGGGTTAAATGAGTTCGGAAAGCCGGCGACGCCCGGGAACAAAATCAGGAAGAAGGTCAGCGATCGCTACAGGAGAGCGGCTTTTCATCGATTGATTGGCCGCAATGCCAATCAACGCAGAGATGATCCCCTGTTCATGCCCGGCTTGCCGCCCCTCACACTCAGCCGGGGGAGCAGGGGAAAAAAGCTGTTCCTGCAACAGAGGATCGGCACCGCCGTGTCCTCCTTCGCCAAGGGGGATCGGGATCCGCTGAGCCTCGCCAAAAAGGGGATACAACATCAACCGACACTGATTATTTTCACCTTGTTCATCGCCTAGTTCTCCGTTGCTTTGTCCGACAATAAGGTGAGAACGGTGAAACTCCCCGTACTCCAGACGACCACGGTCCCCGGTAAAGTTAACGCGGAACCCTTCGTAGGGGCAGAAGGCGTTCAAGCTATAGTTAAGCCGCGTTCCATTGTGATACTCCACAAGAACACTCATGGAATCCTCAATGGTGATCCCATCGCGGAAGACATTGCGATCACGGATATAGCCACTCTCCTCCTCGGCTTCACGATAAAGGGCACGTGCGCGGGGATCTGCTTCGAGGTCAAGGGCAAAGGGGTCATGCGCCGCCTTGGGCTCGCCGGTATAGCGATCATAACCCGTCCATGCTCCATCTCCCCGGCGCACGGCGTTCTCTCTCCCATAAAAAGCTAGCTGACCCGAGGCGAAGACCCGTTCCGGGAGCGCATCCAGCCACCAATTGACGAGGTCAAAATGGTGGGTAGCCTTGTGGACAAGGAGCCCGCCGGAGTGCTCACGCTGTGAATGCCAACGCCGGAAGTAATCGGCGCCATGACGGGTATCAAGAAGGTAGTCAAGGCTGACATGAATCACCCTCCCGATCGCCCCTTCCCGCAGGAGTTGGCGGATCCGCGTCTTCCCCGGAGCCCATCGATAGTTGAAGGCGACATCGACCTTCCTGCCGGTTGCTTTCACGGCTTCAAGAATCTGCCGCGCCTTCTCCTCATCAGTCGTAATCGGTTTTTCACAAATGACATCGCACCCGGCCTGAAGACTGCGGATGATATAGTCATGGTGAGTCGCATCCGGCGTGCAGACGATAACGGCATCGGGGCGAAGACGCTCCAGCATTTCATCAAAGGCCTCCGCAGCAAAGAGCGCTACTTCACCCACGTTGTACGTTTCCTGAAGCCGGGAGAGATGATGGCGCATCCGCACAAAACTGGTGTCACAGAGGCCGACCAACTCCGTGGCATCGCGGAACTTTCCCGCGATCGGCTCCAGAAACATCGGGATTCTTCCGCCGATCCCTACGGCAACATAGCGTTTACGTTTTCTCATGGCTGGACGAGGTCGAAAATGGCATGGCGGCTGCGCCCGGGGTAGATCTCCTCAATGCGAATCGCTTCCACGTGCCCATCAAGAAAGACAAAATTGGCGTTCCCGGCATGCCGATCACGAGGGATGGCGTTGAGGTTAGTGAGGTTATCGGGAATGATATATTCACTGTTCCCGGCGGCGACCCAGTCAATATCCCCCGCATACATCGTTCTAGCAATGTGGCTGACCTCATTCATCTTGCGGCTTCCGCTTTTCGTAGCAAGGCGCTGGTTGACGTTATAGCTGCGTTGGAGCGTCACACTCACCCCCTCCCCCCCGCCGCGCGTCGGATCACCGGGGCAGATCAGGACATCGCAGTAGCCGGTATCTCCCTTGGGGGTTCCGTCACCGTTGGTCGCGCCGAAATAGGTCCGCCAGATATAACGATACCACTCCTTGCGCGGCGTGGGATCTCCATTGGCATCCCGAACATTGTTACGAGCGGCGATCCGCCCCTGATTCTCAATCGTGTACGCGAGATTAGCGGCACCAATCTGTTTAAGATGACTGACACAACGCGCCGAAGCGGCCTGCCCCCGGATCGAACGAACATTGGTCACTAATAGAACGGCAAGGACAGAAAGGATCACCAATCCCAAAAGGAGTTCGAGCAGGCTAAACCCGCCACGGAAGGCACTCCTTCGATTGAGAGCAATCGTTTGCCCAAATAGATAAAATTTTTTCTGGGGGTAGATCATACGGTTTGACGTTTGGAACTTTCACGGACGACAAGTCTGCTACCGAAAAAACGATGAATAGGCGGCGCATCCGGTACGGCAAGGCGTCCAAAAAAGGCTTCGCTCATAGCCTGACAAATCTCTGCAATCGGCTGTTCCCAAGCTGTAACGCCAACTTCGCCAAGGTGGCAGAACTCAGAATCAGTAATCGTCGCCACCCCGATGTCGCGCCCGATGCGCAAACCGCGTTCGGCAAAAGCGCGGTAGAGCCCCGGCAGTTTGGAGTTGGATTGCACCAGAATTCCATCGCAGCCTTTCGGGTGAGAATCGAAGTAGCAATGAAGCTGCTGGGCTGCGTCAAGCCCATCATCGCGACAGACAATACCCAGTTGCGGATCGAGCATCTTCCCGGCCTCCTGATGCGCGCGTGCATACCCTTTGGCCACCCCGGTCAGCGGTTGATTAACGGCCAGTTCCTCCGCCGCCATTCCGCCAAAAAGGGCAACCCGTTCAAAACCGTTCTCCCACAAATGCCGGGTCAGGATCTGTGCGCCATCGGCGATGTCAGTACCAACCTGATCAAAACCATCAATCTCCAGATCATCAACACTGCGGAAAACCAGAGGAAACCCCATCTTGCGCAGTTCATCATAAACCGGGCGGCACTCCGGCTGATAAAAAAGCGAAATCACCCCGTCGACACGCCGTTGGCGCACCGCCCGCAGCAGACGCTGCTCCCGCTCCGGCGACCAGCGCGACAAGAGCGGCAGAACCTGCATCCCCTCCGCCTCCAGCAACTCATCAATCGTCTCCAGATAGCGGACAAAGGCCGGTTCGTAGAGATCGGGAATCATCAACGCCACCATGTCGGTCTTCTGCCGTACGAGAGAGCGCGCCAGCCCGTTAGGTTCATACCCCAATTCCCGCGCGGTCTTTTCAATTCGCTCGCGGGTCGCGGCGCTGGCACGGCGATAATCACGCTTGTGCAAGATACGCGAGACGATCGAAACATCGACCTGTGCCCGCTCAGCAATATCCCGGAGGGTTGGCATAAAAGACGAAGAAGAAAACGGAGGGGTAAATTCCGAATGAAGGCAAACGTATGCCCTTTGAATCTTTTGTCAACGGTTTTTCTATTTTGAAGCGATAAGTTCAGCCGCGGCGGCGAGGTAGCGTCGGGGTTTGACTTCCCTCCCCTTCCCGGGCGAAACTAGATGGCTCGTCATGATTTTTTACCATTCGGCTGTCATTCTGGCCCTCTGCGGGTTGATCATCCTGCTACTTTGGAACCTGCGCTGGTTCTGGACAGTGCCGGTTGAACGCACCCCGCCGCCGGCCAAGGGGGCCCCCTTCGTCTCCGTCCTCGTCCCCGCACGCAATGAAGCCCTACGCATCACCCCGTGCGCAAAGGCGCTCGCCGCGCAGGACTACCCCAATTATGAAGTCGTCATCCTCGATGATCATTCCGAGGACGGGACCGGCGATCTGCTACGCTCCCTCGGCTACAGCGACGAGGCCGGGGCGCGGCTGCGCGTCGTCCGGGGGCAACCGCTTCCGGAAGGGTGGACCGGCAAATCGTGGGCCTGTCACCAGCTCGCCCAAATCGCGAAGGCTGACCTCGGCGACTACCTCCTTTTTCTTGATGCCGACACGGATCATACGCCGCAGATGATCTCCAGCGCCATCTCCCTGGCGCAAGAGGCCCGTGCTGACCTCCTCTCCGCATGGCCCAAGCTGGAGACCGAAAGCTGGGGCGAGAAGCTCATCCTTCCGATGATCCACCTCGCGCTGGTCTTCTATCCCTACGGCTTCTTCCAATGGCTTCAGCTTGAGCCGTCGCGTTTCTCCATGATTCCCCGCCGCCTACGTCGGATGTTCGGCGCGGCCAACGGCCAGTTCCTCCTCTTTCGGCGAGAGGCTTATGCGCGAATCGGTGGGCACGAAGCCCAAAAGAGCCACATGGTCGAAGATGTCGCGCTCGGTCGAGCCGTAGCGGCCCAAGCCGGAGAGGGGTTGCGCCTGATCAACTGCGATGGTTCCTCGATTTCCAGCGTACGGATGTACACCAACCTCGACGAAGTCTGGGAAGGATTGACCAAGAACATCCGCGCCGCCTTCGAGGGAAATCTCATCGGCTACCTCCTCACCGGGACGGTCGTTTCGCTCCTCTTCCTCCTGCCGTTTTTCTGGATCTGGATCTCCTTCGGCGAAGAATTCTGGCTCGTTGCCCTCCAGATTCTGCTGATCTATCTCATCCGTTTTCTCATGACGATCCGCTTCCGTTCCACCTGGTTTGGAGCGATCTTTCATCCCTTTGGCCTGCTTCTGACGATCGCCATCGCGCTCAACTCCTGGCGGCGCAGCGCGGGAGACGGCGTGACATGGAAAGGGCGGCTCTACAAAGTCGTACACGAAGCCAGTCACGACGGCGCGATTGTTAAAAAATGATGACATTACGTTAAACCGGCGCTATCGCCTTGCCCCCCAAGGCCGACGGCTGGCAGAGTTTTCAGTGGTTTCATCACGAAGAAAACATTGTGAGCACCTTGCCTGTCGTTACTGAAAATACCGCACCGCTTACCGACCAAGCGCCATCCCGCCCACGGCTTTACCCGTTTGAAACAACGACGGAGCATCTCGCGGCCCACCTTGCCGGGAGCTTCGAAGTCGTCACCCATCCGGCGCAAGAGGAGCAACTCCGTTTCCTCGATACCCACCTTTGGACGCTCTGGAACGCGGGGCTACAGCTTGTCCAGACCCGCTCGATGCTCCTCCTGCAACGATGTGAGGAGGGATGGCCGACGCCGGATAAAGCATTTGTCTGCCTTCCTTGGAAAAAGCAATCCCCCCGGCAGTTAAACCTTCTGCCCCCCTCCCCGTTGCGCCGCGCTCTGGAAAAGGAGGCCAAACACCGCGCCTTGCACGAAACGGCGAAGCTAACCACGACTCTCCATCATTGGGATCTGCGCGATTCATTGCAAAAGATCATCGCCCGGCTGCTCATCCGCGCTTTGCCAAAGCAGAAACGTCTTTTCGTCGAAGTCATTCCGTTACGCGGATACGAGTCGGAAGGGGAGAAAGCCCATCAACTCCTTGCCACCATGACCGGGCTCGCCACAGATGCCCGTCACTGGCTTGAGGAGGCGTTCTCGGCTGCCGGAGCCACTCCGATCCGCTACACCCTCAAGCCGGAGTTCACTCTGGAGCCGCAGATGGAGGCGCGGCGGGTCATTGCCGATGTCGCCATGCGAACGCTAGCCATCGCCCGACGCAATGAGGAAGGAATTCTCCATGATTGGGATAGCGAATTTCTCCACGACTACCGCGTTTGCCTACGCCGTATCCGTTCCGTGCTCGGCTCGATTAAAGAGATCTTCCCAGAGGCGATCCTCGCCCAATGGAAAGAGACGCTTGGCGCGATCAGCCGCCAGACCAATCGCGTGCGCGATCTTGATGTCTACCTCCTTTCGCGGGAAGAGATGACGGCTCTGCTCCCGCCGCCGCTCCAAGGGGGGCTGGAGCGTTTCTTCGCCGACGTCGCCAAAGAACGGCGCGCCGCCTTCCGCCAACTCAAGCACTATCTGGAGTCGCCCGACTATCTTCAAGCCATCCGCCTGCTGGAAGAAGGCTTCGCCCATCCCGAGGAACTCCCGCACACCGCCCGCAGCGCCTCTCCCATCCTCGAAGAAGCGCAGGAGAGGATCGCCCGGCGGCGGCGGCAACTCCTGCGCGGTGCCAGCCGGATCGGCAAGCAATCTCCCGATGAAGCGTTTCATCAGATCCGCATCCTCGGGAAAAAGCTGCGCTACCTGCTCGAATTCTTCGGCTCCCTTCTCCCGCAAGATGAGATCGGCGACCTCAACGCACGTCTCGGGAAATTACAAGGGAAGCTCGGTCGCTTTAACGACACCTCCGTGCAGCAACACTACCTTCTTGACTATGCCCAACAGCAACTTCTTCGCCGCCCTGAACCGCAGGCAGCCCTCTCTCTCGGCGGGTTGATCGCGGTGCAATACCAGGAACACGAACGACTCAAAGATGAAATGCGCAAGGCCCTGCGTAGCTTTGCCCGCGTTACGGAACCCTCGCCATGAAGATCTACTCCTGTTACAGCATCAAAGGTGGCGTTGGCAAAACCGCTCTCGCCGTCAACCTTGCCGCCTATCTGCGTGAACTTGGGGAGCGCACTTTACTCATCGACCTCGACCCGCAAGGCGCTGCCGCGTTCTATTTCCGCATTGCCGCCCCCGCGACGTTTGAACCCGATGGCCGCCGCAAGCTCGGGGCAAAGTGGGCGCTCCCTAACCTTCGCGAATCGGACTACCCCGGGCTCGATCTCCTCCCCTCCCATCTCGACTACCGCCACCTCGACCTCCTTCTGGCGGAGATGAAAAAGCCGCGCCGCCAACTTAGCCGCACGCTGGAACGGCTCGAACCGCAAGAGTACGACGCCGTCGTGATCGACTGCCCACCGGGGATCACCCTCCTTTCAGAAAACATCTTCCGCGCTTCGACCCGCCTCCTCGTACCGGTGATCCCTACCCCCCTCTCCGTACGAACGCTCGACCAGCTCCATGCCTTCCTCCAAAGCGAAAAGCTCGACCCCACCCTCCTGACCCCGTTTTTCTCCATGGTGCAAAGCTCCAAGAAGCTTCATCGCGAGACCATGGAGAGCCTCTGCGTTGACTACCCGCAGTTCCTCAAAACCGCGATCCCCTTTTCCTCTGAAGTCGAAAAGATGGGGGTGACCCGCCAACCGCTCCTCGCCGGACCATCGCGCACTAAAACGGCAGCAGCCTACCGTGCCTTGTGTGAGGAGATCACGGGGAGCCCGCTCCCATGAAGCTTGAAATCGAACGCAAGTTCCTCCTCCATACCCCGCCGCCCGGGCTGGAGGGAGCAGAGCAGCGAGTGATCCGTCAGGGGTATCTCGCTCTGGAGCCGGAGCGTGAAGTCCGTCTGCGACAATCCGGGGAGAGCTTCTGGCTCACGGTCAAGGAAGGGAGCGGCCTGCAACGTCGTGAAACCGAAATCGCGCTGGAGCCCACTCAGTTTGCTACCCTCTGGCCACACACCCAAGGGCGCCGGATCGAAAAAGTTCGCTACTTGTTTGAATGGGAAGGGGTCACGCTGGAGATCGACCGTTACCAAGCCCCGCACGCTCCCTTGATGGTGGTGGAAATTGAATTTACGGATCTCGAAGCGAGCACGGCTTTTGAGCCGCCACCCTTTCTGGGAGAAGAAGTGACCGGGCAGCGGGCTTACTCCAACGCCGCCCTGGCACAAAAACGCTAGTCAATCCCGAAATCACTCTGCCACTTGGGATGCGCCCCGCCAAAGGGATCAATCCGCTCAAGCTCATGGCGGGTGAGGACTTCGGCATGCCCATCGAGAAAGACCATATTGCAATGGTTGCGATGACGCGCGGTTGCCCTTTGGAGGCGCATCGGCATCTGCCATGAAGTCTGGTTTAACTGAAACGCCAACCCATCCATAAAGAGCGGCACCTTGCTCTCCCGCCCGTTATAGAAACGAAAAGAGGTCTCCGTGCGCGAGGTGTACCATGGAGAAAAGGTATAAAACGCTACGCCGTTGACCGCATAGGAAGCATACTGATTACCCACCCGCTCCATATACTCAGCGGAAATGACAAACGAAGTATCATTCTTCCATGCGCCCTCTTTCGGCGTCCGGGCAGAAGGACAGGTGATCTCATCCGCATCCTTGAGCAACCCCATCGAATAGAGAATCCGAACCGGCGTCAGACTCCCCTCGCCCCCATCGGCTTTGGTGCGCAAATCCCACAGCTTCTGGTTGCGCTCCACGCGAAACTGCGTCACCGCAATGGAGAGCTGGCGCAGCTTCATCAGGCAAAGGGCAGAACGACTCTTCTCCACCTGCGCGGTCATCACCGGAAAAGCAATCAGAAGCAGAATCGCCACGACACCAAAGGTGACCAACAACTCAACCAGAGAGAAACCGTCTTGTGCAGGGGGGTGCTTCATCGTGACCTATCAGGTTATACTGCCATTCGGAGACGCAAACGCCAGATCAATCCAAGGAGACCGACGCTCCCGAGCATGGCAACTGAGCCGGGTTCAGGAATCGATTCCAGCGTAATATTGTCATAATAGGTCGTACCGGTGTGAGCACTCACCAACCATGTTCCGATCACAGCGGTAGGAGCCCAAGTCGTAGGTAGGAGGAGATCAGTGGCGACCGCGGTATCATTGAGTAAAAGGTCATAAGTCCCTGCATTGAAGTCAAACTGGACCTGAATGGTATTCCAGTCAGCATAGTCCAAACTAACTTGCGGAACATTGATGGCAACCGACGAAGGAGCACCCGCCGCGTTCCGGGTGCTGGTAATGCGATAAGGACCATCCTCCGTACTGGTATAACCCGTCGTGATCTGAAAACTGCGACGTCCGTTATCCGAAGTAGGATCGGCGAGCCAGATGTAGACCCACGAAGTATTCCCCCCATTGCGGTATGAGCCATTACGTTGGGTAAAACTATAACTGAAAGCATTATATCCCAACGTGGGGGAAGCCATCTCCACCTTTTGTGCTGCGTAAGAAGCAAGGTTCTCAACAATCCGCAGCGATTGAGTCCCTTCAAAAGCCGGCTCGCTGGCGGGAGGATTGGAGACACGGATATACCAGTTCTGATTAATACTACTCCCAAGCCAACCATTTGGGCCAATGGCTGAATTGGCTGTATACCCCTCACTGGCTTCAAAGCCAACGATCAACTTAGCCTCTGCGCTACCGAGGGCGAGGGTAGCCACCACCATGGCACATGCAAAAGATTTGGTTCTCTTCATAAAGACTTCTGAGGTTTGTTACTTGGTTTCACTAAGATAAACCGCCGCTTCTCCCGGCGGCAGAGTGATGTTGATTTCCGCACCAGCCTTCGCCGTCTGGCCGCTATAGAACTCCCGGGTATCAGCCAGCTCTGATGGCAAGGCGATGCGGAAGCTCTTTTCCCCCCGTGTCGGATTGAGGACGCAGAGCGCTCCCTTGCCTTCATGGAGGATCATCGCTACCTCGGCCTCGCTGTGACCTTGGAGCGTGGAAGCACGTGGGAAGCCAAAGAGGACCTCACGTCCGGCGACCAGTCGGGAAATTTCCCCCACACTCTGCCATGAGCGGCCATCCATGTTCTGAGTATGGTAGACGAGCGTGCCACCAGTGGAATCAATCACACGCCGCAAAAGGTCAGCTTTAGTGATCTGACGGGCGGTACGGCTGTAATTAACCTCCTTGAGCATGTACGGCGTCACCAGTTCGCCAAACATCACCGGAATCCCTTTGAGTGCCTTGACAGTCTCTTCAATTGCCGGGAGCGGACGCCCATAGCCAACCCCGGCCCGATCTGCCGCCTGCTTCTCGCCAACATATTTCCAGTCCAGCCCGTAACGGGTAGCATTCTCCGGGGTATGGTAGCCGCTATAGAGTTCAAACTTAATGTCACCGGGAAGCTCATGTACACTCGCTTTCATCTGGACAAAGAGATCCGTCACCCGACGCGCCATGAAATCGACCCATGCCGCGTTGTGTTCCGCAGCGATGATCTCGCCATCGAGCTTCTTCCCTTCCGGCAGGTTAGCCTGTTTGCGAAAATGATCGAGACAACGCGGGCAGAAGCAGGAGTGCGGTCCGACAAAGGGAGGGTATTCATAGTCGTAGTTAACCGTGTTGGGTTTGAGCTTCTCCCACCACTTGACCATGAGCGGCGCAGCGACTTCCCGCCATCCCTTTTCAATTAAGACGGTCGTGCACATCGTCTCCGTATCGGTGTTCCCCTTCCGATCGACCCGCCGGGCATCGGGATTCTCCTTCAACCACGGTTCAAGATTGATCGCCCACGTTTTAAAGACAATCAACTGTGTTGTTTTGAGCTGCTGGGCATCAGCCTCCTCACGGGCCGCATGGATGAAATCATTAAATCCAGCCTTTTTGGAAGCCTTGAGGATCTCCTCTCTCAACGCCGCGTTATCCATCGCCGTGAAAAAGCTGGCCCAAATCTGGAAAACAAGCCCTTGGGGCTGTTGACCCCGGACGTTTCCATGGTAGGCAATCGGCAGACTCTGCACCACTTCAGAGAGGGTAGCATCATTAGCCCGGCTATAGTAATGGAGGGGTTTCGCCGCCTCTTTGGAGCGCTCTTTCTCGTCACTCCTGCGAACGCCAACGTCGAACACTGCTAGGATTGGAGGGTTGTTGACATTGCGTTCCCGAATCGGCGCGGACGCGGTTACCCGATAGCGTTGGTCGCCATCCCCCTCAAAGGCAAACGTCGGTTTATCATGCGTCTTTCCATAGTACCCGGTCGCTCCGACGCCTTCCAGCCCTTCGGGCAATTCAAACCACGTCTTCCAATCGTGAAGCTCTCTGCCCGGCAAGCCGAAGGCGCTAAACGTCATCAACTGGGTAATCCCCCCGGCGACATGGTAGGCTTGATCAGGCGTCGGGAAAAAGCGGGTATGTTGAAGGAGCACGGTATGACGCAACACCGTTGCCGAGCCGGGGTTCCCGATGACCCCTTCCTCACTCTCCGGTGCGGTCTCCCAACGGGCGTCGTCAGCTTTCACATCAAGCGCCTCTTTTGCCGTAGCATCACGCATCTTCCAGCGGATCGGAGCCTTTCCAAGGAGATCGCCTTCAAAACGGAGCTTGGCGCTCCCTTCCTCACTAGCGATGGCAATCAGATTGGCCCCGGTACGAAGCCGGACCCGATGCGCCGCTTCCGGTTCTCCTCCCTTTCCAGTAGCAACCGTCTCGTGATTCACTAGTAAACGCCATGGCCCCGGCGCGGAAAGATGGAGGGTGAGGCTGGAGGAGATCACCTCTGCCGCCATTTCCGGTGATTGATAAATCGGCGCGAGCGTCGCCGCATCGTTCACCGTCCATGAAAAACTTTTCACCCCTGCGTTTTCTTTGAGATCAAACTCATGGCGAACGGTCGTCTCCTTTCCGGGCTGGAGGGCGATCTGCTGTCGCGAACGCACCGGTGGCCCTTGCTTGGGAGTGATCTTGCTGGCTAGTGTCAACACCCCTTCCTCCTTGCCCGGATGCGTCAGAGTGAGCGCCAGCGTATTCTTGCCGGGTTCCAGCGTGGAGATCCCCTCTTTAACCGTCAGCGCCGGGGCCGCCCCTTCACCCAGAATCAGCGTCGACCATTCTTCCGGACTATGGACCCCGCTACGACTGCGGTTCCAGCCGCCGGTCTCCTTACGTTTGGCAGCATGCCGGGCCACAATCGCCTGCCACTTCGCCCCGGCCTTAGGTGCTTCGACGCCAAGTTCCTTCCACGGGATCGCCAGTTGTGCGATCCAATAGCCATCTTCAATCACCACATCGGAATGGAAGTTCGCATTCCACGCAGGGTCGCGGCTCTGCCAGAGTTGATCAGCCTTTGCCTTAGCATCGCTAACCACCCCTTTGGTGTTGATCGCAAACTCATACGCCGTCTCGCCCCCTTCCGGGCGCAGGATCAGCAGGAAGGAGTCATCGCCGAAAACGTTCCCATCACGCTCGGTCGCCTCTGCGCGGATTTCGTGCATCTGCTGGGTAGCTACCACAAAGGTCGACTCCGCCAGACGAGCCTGAACATAGAGATGCCCGGCATCCCACAGAAAACGGACATCGGTGCGCTCCTGCATCGGGCGGTCGGAATCCGGGACGATCAGATCGCTAACCACCAGCGCCCGTTTCCACGGAGGCGCCTCTTCGCTAACCTTGGCGGGAGGGGGCACCTCCGTACGGGCCACCTCAACAAGTGGCGCCGCCATCAGGGAGCAGGAAGCAAACAGAGAAGGGAGGAAACAACGGACAAGCATAGTCAAAACGAAGCAGGGTCAAGATTGGGATCAACAGAAAGAACAATAGCATCGAGCGCCGCCGGGTTCGCTGAGCCTTTGGGCGGCCAGACTTCAATACTAAAACCATCTCCCACCTCCTCGGCGCTCAAGTCGCCAACGGTAAGCCATTGCCAACCGGCATCGGGTGGAACGATCTCACGAATCGCCTGCTTTACCCCTCCCCGGCGCGTGCAGACCTGCACTCTCTCGTCCCCAAGGACGGCGCGGTAGTGTATGTAGAGCGTGAGCGGTTGGTTGGTTTGAGGGAAAGGGAACTCCTGAGAAGCGTATGGCTGACTCGTCTCGACGATCGTCTGCCCCTCCTCCACTTTGATCAGCGACGGATTGGCGTTATACTCCTCCGCTTCATAACGTTGAGTGGTGACCTCCTGCGCGGAAAGCGGCAGCGGCGGGGCGAGGCGCGCCTCAAGATCGGCCAACTCCAGCACCGCCCCCGGCTGAGGCACATCCTTGGGCATGGTCACAAAATAGAGCGTCGGATCGTCCGTCCCTGCCTTTAACGTCTTGGGGATCTCAACCGTTTGCCACTGATCGTTCAACGTAATCTGCGGCAGGCGGGTCCAACCGTTGACCGCAGAGATCATCGGCCCCCAGGTCCCCTGTCCCCGCATCCGCGCGGTGACCACCAGCAGGCGATTTCCCGCAATCGGTTTCATCGGAATCCGCACCCCTTCCAACGCAGTTTTACCAGAGACCTGCACTTTCAGGAAAGCGCCCTCAGGTTCAGTCATGATCTCAACCGACTCCCCGCCGCGATACTTCGCCGCGCTGCCCATTCCTTGGTTAAAGCGCTCTTGCCAAACCAGTTCCCCTTCAGCCGCCCATCCTACCAGCGACAAGGAACCCGAAAGAAGGAGGATGGAAAGCAGAGGCAGAAGTGGGAGACGCATGACAGTGTGGCGGGAAGATGGACAAGAGAAAGTTGAAGCATCGTCTTTAGATTGTCAACGATCTTTCACCTATTTTCTGAATACTCTTACAGAAGCTCTTGCGATCCCCTTGAGCAAGCACCGGTAAGACCGAGTCAACTCTGTTAAAAGATTATCAAAAAGTATTTGCTCACCCCGGCAAAAAGCCGTACTTTCCGCCTCAGACATGCGAGTTTACACCCAAAGCCGCCGCCCGGCAGAGCGGACCGAGCAATTTCTGGAAAGCTATCTGGCTCAGCAGCACCACCTCCCCGGTGACCGCCTGCCGAGCCCGCGCCAGATTGCGGAGGAACTCGGAGTAAGCGAAAGCACCGTGCGCAGTGTCGTCCGCCGCTGGACCAACGAAGGGCGGCTCCGTTCCCGGCAGGGTAGCGGCATTTTCATTGCTGAACGCTCTTCCAACCATGGCGACACCGTTCGCATCGGTGCCAACACCCGGCATATCGACCGCTCCAGCCATCTGACATGGATGTGGGGGGATACGATCCATATGAGCGCGGTCGAAGCGGTGCTGGAGCTTGGGCCACGCGGCGGTTTTACCTCCCTCTACTCCGCCAATGAACGCATCGAAGATCTCCCTGACCGGGAGGTGGTCTCGCGCCTGCGTTCGATCAACGGGTTAATCCTCCATCAGAATGACCCGCATAACCCGGCGATTCTGGAGTATTGCCAAAAGCATCGCATCCCCGTCGTCTACCTCAACCCGCCGCGCGATGACGCGATGGCGAACTTCGTCGCACTGGAGATGTTCACCTCCTCCTACCGCATCGCCAAGGCGCTCTGTCAGGCGGGGCGCAAACGCTTCCTCTTTCTGATCAACCCCGATGTCGACGCCTCCGTAACCATCCGGCAACGCCTCTCAGGTATTATCAACGGCATTGGCACCCGGATCGGCAATGGAGTCGAACTGCGCGTCGTCCATTGCGAGAGTTTTTTTACCGAACATGGCTACCACGCGGTCAAAAAACTCCTCGATGAAGGCGACTATATCCCCGATGCTCTCTTAACGGCGGGCGATCATATCACCCTCGGGGCAATCGAGGCACTGCGGGAGAAATCGATCCACTATCCCGATGATATCTCCATCATCGCCGGGGCCGGTTTTGCCGAAGGAGTCTTCGAACAACAGTTAACCACACTGGTCCATCCGCTCCGCGAACTGGGGCGGCAACTCGTGATGATGTTACTCGAGATGATCGAGCAGCAACGGATGGAACTTCCCGCGCGCCTTCTCCCGATCGGGTTGAAAGTCGGACGCAGCACCCGCGCTGAAGAGAACCGGCTCCTGCAATGCGTCTTTGACCACCCGCTCCCGGGCTGGTTCCAGCGCCCCGACGGGATCATCTAAGCGCTTCCCCGAACGTGCTTGCACTCTCCTGCCCGGAGGGTGAAGATGTTCAGGAACCCCTTTGTCCCCATGAGCGTCGCCAACCCCTACGAAGTTCAAAAGCACCGTGACCTTGCAAGCTGGATGCCCTTCGGCATCGGTCAGATGAAGCCCAAACACTTCCGCGACATGGGGAAGGTGCTCTGGCAAAACCGCGACAACCTCCCCTACGCGTGGGATGTTGTGACGAAGGCGGTCTGCGATGGTTGCGCGCTTGGCGTCGCCGGTCTGCGGGACTGGACCATCCCGGGGACGCATCTTTGCATGACGCGGCTCAATCTCCTGCGGCTCAACACGATGCCGGAGATGGATCACACCCTGCTGGAAGATGCCGAAGCGATGGCCGCTCTCTCCAACCGCGATCTGCGCCAGTTGGGGCGGCTTGCCTACCCGATGTTGCGGGAGTACGGGGAGCCGGGGTTTCGCCGGATTTCGTGGGAGGAAGCCAACCGCCGAATGGCCGATCGCATCCGCGCGAGCGATCCACGCCGGGTCGCCTTCTTCCTCACCTCGCGCGGGATCACCAATGAGATCTATTACATGGCGCAGAAGGTGGCCCGTTTCCTCGGCACCAACCATGTCGACAACGCCGCCCGGCTCTGCCATGCCGCCAGCGGCGCGGCGATGAAAGCCTCGATCGGCGTCGGCGCGAGCACGTGTAGTTACAAAGATTGGTATGGCACCGATCTGCTGATCTTCTTCGGCTCCAACCCGGCGAACGATCAACCGGTCAGCACCAAATACCTCGACGGTGCCAAGGCTGCCGGGACGAAAGTGGTCATGGTCAACCCGTTCCTCGAACCGGGGATGAAGCGCTACTGGGTCCCCTCCACCGCCAAGAGCGCTCTCTTCGGCACCGATATAGCGGATCACTGGTACCCCGTCGCCCAAGGGGGCGATATCGCCTTTCTCTCCGGGGTCATCAAGATTCTGGTTACCGAAGGGTGGGTCGATCGCCGTTTCATCGACGCTCACACCACCGGGTACGAAGCACTGGCCGCCGGCGTCGACGCTCTGGAGTGGGAAGCGATTGAACAACAGGCGGGCCTGCCACGCGCAGCGATGGAAGATTTCGCCCGGCTCCTGCGCGATGCGAAGAACGCCGTACTGGTCTGGAGCATGGGGATCACCCAGCACCCGTGGGGTGGCGACGGCGTGCAGCAGATTTTGAACCTCGCCCTGTTGCGCGGCTACATCGGGCGCGATCTCTGCGGCGTGATGCCGATCCGGGGACATTCCAGCGTGCAAGGGGGCGCGGAAATGGGCGCGTATGCCACAGCTCTGCCGGGAAACCTCCCGATCACTCCGGAGAACGTCCGCGCATTGTCCGAAGCATACGGCTTTGAAGTCCCGTCGTGGCCGGGGCTTTTGACCGGCGGGATGGTCGAAGCATGCGCCCGTGAAGAGCTGGATGTCTTCTACGCGCTGGGGGGCAATCTGCTGCGCAACATGCCCGAGCCCGACTACGTAGCCGACGCCATGGCGCGGGTGCCGCTGCGCGTTCATCAAGATATTATCGTCACCGACCAGATGTTCATCGCCCCGTCGCAACCGGGCAACGAAGTCCTCCTCCTCCCGGCCAAGACCCGTTACGAACAGGATGACGGCGGTACGGAGACGAGCACGGAGCGGCGCGTCATGTTCTCCCCTGAACTGCCGCGTCAGGTCGGCGAAGCGCGGGCGGAATGGATCATCCTGCGCGACCTCGCCCGCGCCGTTTACCCGGAGCGGACGGCGCAACTCGGGTGCGAAACCGGCTGGGCCATGCGCGAGGAAATCGCCCGGATCGTCCCGTTCTACGACGGCATCCAACACCTGCGAAAGCTCGGCGACGCCTTCCAATACGGCGGCCCCCATCTCTGCGCCGATGGGCAGTTCCCGCTGCCCGAAGGGAAAGCGCGGATGCGTTCGGTCAACCTCCCGCTCTATCAACGGCCCGAGGGGCAGTTCCACGTCAGCACCCGGCGCGGCAAGCAGTTCAACAGCCTCATCTACGCGGAGATCGACCCGCTGACCGGCGCTCCGCGCGATGCCGTTCTGATGAATGAGGAAGATGGCGCGAAGCTTCGCCTCATGAATGGCGACCGCATCGCGCTGGTCAACGACCTCGGGCGATACGAAGGGAGCGTCTTCTTTGCCTCGATCGCCACCGGCAATCTGCAAGTGCATTGGCCGGAAGGGAACGTCATTATCCGGCGCGACAAAGTCGACGCCATGAGCGGCGTCCCCGATTACAACGCGCTGGTCACGGTCGAAAAACTCCGATGAGGAGCCGCCACGCCATCGTCCCGATCGGGCGCTACTCCCCCGCCGGGAGCGAACCGCGCGACGACGCCGTGGCTGTCGAGGAGCCCCTCGAAATCCGAGTCGAGGGCCAAAGCGTCGCCGTCGTTATGCGCACCCCGGGGCATGATAGCGAACTGGCCGCCGGATTCCTGCTCACCGAAGGGGTGATCCGTCACCGCGCCGATCTCTACGAAATCAAAGAATGCCGCTCCGAGGCTTCGCAAGGCAACGTCGCCAAAGTCTCCCTTTACGAGCCGGAGAAGTTCGACCCGGAACGCCTTTCGCGCCATGTCGTCACCTCCTCGGGCTGCGGGATTTGCGCCCGTTCTTCCGTTGAGGCGATCGCCTCCCTCTTCCCACCGGTGGAGGACGATGGCCTGACCTTCAACAGCCGTGCCATCCTCGCCATGCCGGGGCAACTGGCCGCGGCTCAGGAGACCTTCCGGCGCACCGGCGGCCTACACGGCTGCGCCCTTTTTCAAATCGACGAGGAGGGAAACGGGCAACTCCTCGCTGCTCGCGAAGATGTCGGGCGGCACAACGCTGTCGATAAACTACTTGGCCGCGCCTTGCTCGACGACCGGCTCCCGCTCTCGCGCTGTCTCCTTTTTTTAAGTGGGCGCGTCTCCTTTGAACTGGTTCACAAAGCGCTCGCTGGCGGCATCCCGGCGATCGCCGCGATCTCGGCCCCGAGCAGCCTCGCCGTGGAATTCGCCGCCGCCAACGGACAGACGCTCATCGGCTTCGTGCGCGGGGAGACGATGAACGTCTACGCCGGAGCGCACCGGCTCACGGAATCGTCACCACCGCATCGCACAACCGCTCCACCTCCCGCGCCGAGTGGGTGACGTAAAGCACCGGCACCCCGAAATGATCCCGCAGGCTTAAAAGGTACGGCATAATCCGCTCCCGCAACGCCACGTCGAGATGGGCCAGCGGTTCATCCAGCAAAAGCAACTGCGGCCCCGCCAACAAAGCACGCCCGAGCGCCACCCGCCGCTGTTCCCCACCAGAGAGCGAACCGGGGCGACGCGAAAGAAGCGGACCAATCTCCAACGCTTCGCAAACATCGGAGAGCATCGGCCCCGCCCCGCTCCCTCGATTCCCATAGAGCAGATTGGCACGGACATCGAGATGCGGAAAAAGGGCGAGATCCTGCGGAACATAACCGATCCGCCGCTCCCGCGCCGGGAGGGAGAAGCCCCCCTCCTCCAACACCCGCCCGTCCAGCACGATCCGCCCCGCCATGGGCCGCCGCAACCCGGCAATCGTCTCCAGCAGCGAAGTCTTCCCCACCCCGGACGGCCCAAAAATCGCCGTGATCGACCCGCTCAAAATAGCATCAATCACCAACGGCGGTTTTTCACCCAGCGGAATCGTGAGGGCTTCAAGGAAGAGTTTCATGCACGTTGGAGGAGGCGTTCACTGGCCCAGAGCGCCCCAAAAGCAAGCACCACCGAGGCTAACAAGAGTGGCAGCGCCGCTTCATCACGCCCGAGTTGAATGTCGCGATAGATCGAGAGCGAAAGGGTCATCGTTTTCCCGGGAATACTCCCGGCAAGGAGGATCGTCGCCCCGAACTCCCCAAGCGCACGGGCAAAACCGAGGACCGCCCCGGCCAACACGCCGCGCATCGCCAGCGGCAGCGTGATGGTCCAGAAGATCCGCCACGGCCCCGCGCCAAGGGTTGCCGCGACCTGCTCCAGCCGAGGGTTCACCCCTTCAAAAGCGATCCGCATCCCGCGTACCATCAGCGGAAACGCCATCACTGCCATAGCGACAACAACCCCCTTCCAAGTAAAAGCAACCTCCACCCCCAGCGCCTCCAGCCATCGCCCGAGCGGGCCATTGCGTCCGAAAAGTTTCAGCAAAATCAACCCCGTCGCCACCGGCGGGAGCACCAGTGGCAACGCAACGAGCGTCTCCACCAGACTCTTGCCAAACCATCTCTTGCGGGCGAGCACCCAAGCCAGCGCCACCGCCGGGGCAAGATTGAGCACCACCGCCAACCCCGCACTCCATGCGGTAAAAGCGATGATCTGCCCATCACCCGAACTCATGGCTGGCGGGAGAGAAAGCCGAAACGCTCAAAGATCGCCCGCCCTTCGGGCGACTCAAGGAAGTCAAGAAACGCCGCCCCCTCCTCCGCCGCACGGGCATCGCGAAGCAGCGCCACCGGGTAGGCGATCAACGGCCCCTCCGCGCGCGGCACTTCGAAGGCGACGAACGCCTTGCGCGAAAGCGCCGCATCGGTCTTATAAACGATCGCAGCATCGACATTCCCCGCTTCCAGCGCCGCCAATGCCCCACGGACATTCTCCGTCGGAACCACCTTCGGCTCCACCGCCGCCCAGAGCCCCAGTTTCTGCAAATACGCCTTGGCGTAGACCCCCGCCGGGACCGCCTCCGGGTCGGCAAGGGCGATGCGGCGCAACGTTGGCAACTCCGCAGGCACCATCTGCCGCCCTTTCTCCAACACAACAATCACCAGCGTGTTGGAGAGAAGCGTGCGCCGCGTCCCGGCACGGATCAAACCGGAACGGGCAAGGCGATCCATCTGCGCTTCATCGGCTGAAAAAAAGAGATCTGCCCGCGCCCCTTCCTCAATCTGCCGCGCCAGCGTGCTCGATCCGGCGAAATTGGCGATCACCTTCGTCTCCCCTCCCCGCATCGCCTCGAAGCGTTTCGCCGCTTCCTCCATCGCCTCCGTGAGACTCGCCGCCGCAAAAAGCGTCACCTCCCCCGCCCCGGATGGCAACGTCAGGAGCAAGGAAAGGAAAAAAGCGAAGAGAGAAGTTTTCATCGCAAATGAGCTAACGCTTCACGAATCGCCGGAACCAGCGGCGGAAGACATTGTGCAATCGCCGCCGGATTTCCGGGCAGGTTCACAATCAAACTGCGCCCGCGCACCCCCGCCGTCGCACGGGAGAGAATCGCCGTCGGCACCTTCGGGAAACTCGCCGCCCGTTGCACCTCGCCAAACCCGGGCAACTCCTTCTCCAGAACATCGCGGGTCGCCTCCGGGGTGACATCGCGCGGCGTCGGCCCAGTCCCACCCGTCGTGATCACCAGCGCACACCCTTCTTCATCACAAAGCCGCCGCAACTGCGCCGCGATCGCCTCGCGATCATCCGGCATCAACACCGCCACCATCTCCACCTCCCCGCCGCCCCACACCTGCCGGAAGACCCGCTCGATCTCCGGCCCGGAGGCATCCGCATACAACCCGGCGCTGGCCCGGTCACTCAAGGTGATGCGCCCGACTTTCACTTCTTCTCCTTCCGGGTGACTTCAAGGCCGCTGATCACCATCGCCTTATCGACCGCTTTCATCATGTCATAGAGCGTCAACGCGGCCACACTCACCCCGGTCAGCGCCTCCATCTCGACCCCGGTCCGTGCTTCGGTGATCGTCTCGCACGTAATCGCAATGCGGTCATCAAACACGCTAAATTCAAGGGCGACATGGTGCAGCGGCAACGGATGGCAGAGCGGGATGAGATCAGCCGTCCGCTTTGCCGCCTGAATCCCGGCAATCCGGGCGACAGCCAGCACATCCCCTTTCGGCAACGCCTGTGCACGGAGGAGTTCGATCGTCTGCGGAGAGCAATGGAGCGTCCCGACCGCTACGGCAAGACGATGCTGCACCGGTTTGGCATGGACGTCGACCATCCGCGCCTCTCCCGCCGCATCAAGATGTGAAAAGTGTTGGGTCTTCATGAAAACAACAAAGAAATTCCACCCGATCCCCAACCCGGGGCGGAGCCACCTCGCCGGGAAGACGTAAGAGCACATCGACCCCCGCCAGCGCCCCGAGATGCCCGGAATCAAGCCACGGCAACGGCGTCACGGCCCATCCCCTCTCGGTCGCTCGCAACCGCGCCGGCCAATAAGTCTCCCGGGGATTGGCAAAGAGCATCGCCCCCGCTTCAAGCACAGCGGTTTTCGAAAGAGAGCGGGGCCGCCCCATCATCGCCTCCACCACCCGCCGGACAAAAAGGTGAAAAGTCACAAAATGGGAAACCGGATTCCCCGGCAGACCAAAAGCGATCTGCCGCCCACGGACCCCGACCAGCAACGGCTTGCCCGGACGCACGTTGACCTTATGACAAATGAGCGTGAACCCAAGCGCCTGCAACAAAACCGCGCTCCCGTCAAAATCACCGACACTCGCCCCGCCGGAAAGGATCAGCAAATCGGCCTGCGCCTCCCCTGCCTCCCGCAGTTGCGCCAACCCCTCTTCGACCGACTCCCCAGCGTGACGCCGCACCGGAGCTGCGACCCCCATCTCACGTAAAAGTGCCTCAATGAGCGGCCCGTTGGTATCCCGGATTTGCCCGGGGCCGGGAACCTGCTCCGGGGAGACCACCTCGCTCCCGGTCGTCAGATGAACAACACGCGGAGCCGGAATCACCACCGGGCGAACGACCCCGACTGATGCCGCAATCGCCAGATGAGCCGCGGAAAGCACCCCACCCGCCGGAAGCAGCAAATCCCCTCGACGCGCCGCACTCCCCCGCCGCCGGACATGATCCGACCCGCCGATCTGCGTGATCTCCACCTCCCCCTCGCCTTGAACGACCACCTCCTCCTGCATCACCACGCGGACGCCCGGCGGCAACGCCGAACCGGTGTAAACCCGCCACGCCTCCCCGCGTCCGGGCGAAGTCGCCGGAGCCGCCTCCCCCGGAAGAATCGCCCCGAGCAAGCGGAAACGCCCCGGCTCCGCCCCGGCCACGACCGCGTAGCCATCCATCGCCGAACGATCAAACGCCGGTTGATCGACATCGGAGAGCAACCGTTGCGCCAAAACCAACCCACCCGCCTCAGCCAGTGGCACGCCACAAGGAGGGAGCGGCGTAGCAATCCGTTCAAGCAGGGCATGGAGTTCGGCAACAGAGATCATCGTGGCAAGGTTTTGATTTTCCAGATCGGAACCTCCGTTTTCAACCGGTCCATGAAAGCGGAGAGAAAGCCAAACGCCTCACGCCGATGCGGGGCGAGGATGCCGATATAGATCGCCGCCTCCCCGACCGGCACGATGCCAAACCGATGGATCACGCGGACCAGCGTGCACGGGTATTCCTCCAGAAGCGATGCGGCAAGCCTCTCCATCTGACGCTGCGCCATCGGTTCGTAAGCCTCGTAAACCAATGCGCCGATCGGTTCCCCCGCTTCCTCCCCCCGGACCGTGCCATAAAACTCCGCCACCGCTCCGCACGTTTCCAGAACCGGTAACGGGCAGGGGCGGGGGATCGCAGCGGGGGTCAGGGTAACCTCAATCGGCATGGCGGCAACCGGTTCAACCTCCCGAGACCGGTGGAATCAAGGCAATTTCGTCGCCATGCCGGAAAAGTTCCCCCTCCCGGACATATTCCCCATTGCGGGCGATGCGAATCGTCGGACGCAACGGCTCCAATTCCGGGAAACGGGTGAGTAGATCCACCCAGAGCGTCTCCAGATCAGCAAGCGGGAGATCGGGGCGGTACTCGCGGGTTCCTGCGGCATCAGCCGCCTGAGCGAAAAAAAGAATATGCATCGTAAAACTCCTCCAAAAAAGCCCCCTTTTACCCTCCAATCGCCGTCATCGGGCGCCCCGGTTCGTAGCAATCGGAGAAAAGGTGGTTCTCCGGTTTGTTGGCAATCGCCTCCTGCACCAACGCGCCGAGATCGCCCCCCTCTCCCCGCAACGCGGCAAGGAGATCAATCTCCCCATGGCGACCGAGGCAGGGGCGCAGCTTCCCATCAGCGGTCAGACGCAGTTTATTGCAAGTTTCGCAAAAATGGGGCGTCGTCATCGCTCCGATAAAACCGACCCGAGCCCCGGTCCGCTCCAACCGATAATATCGGGCAGGCCCGTGGCCAAGACGCAGATCAGGCTGCGCAATGAGGCGGTCATGCTTCCCAAGGCGCTCCATCGCTTCGCCAACCGAGAGGAAATTCGCATCGGTAAGGACATCGGTGTTGGAGAGCGGCATCAACTCGATAAACCGGAGCGGCATCCCCCGCTCCGAAGCAAATTTTACCAGCGGCCAAAGCTCCCCCTCGTTCACGCCACGCATCAGAACGCAGTTGAGCTTAACCACCTCAAATCGTGCCCGGAGCGCCGCCTCAATCCCCTCTAACACCGGGCCGAGCCGACCGCCGGTGATCCGTTGATAGAGAGCGGGGTCCAGCGCATCGAGGGAAATATTGATACTGCGCAGGCCACTCGCCTTGAGCGCCGGAGCGAGCGGGGCCAATCGCGTCGCATTCGTGGAGAGACCCAGCGTCTGCACCCCCGGCAACTCCCATAAACGCGTGGCGATCTCGACCAGATCGGAACGCACCAGCGGCTCCCCGCCCGTAAGGCGGAATTTACGGAAACCAAGTCGACAAGCCGCCTCCACCACGCGCACAATCTCCTCCGCGCTCAGGTGATCGGCCCGCTGCGCCCATCCCTTGTACCCCTCGGGCATACAGTAGAGACAGCGTTCGTTGCACCGATCGGTCACCGAGAGACGGAGGTAATCAATCGTGCGTCCAAAGGGGTCCATGGGTAAGAATATAGGCGTGGGGTCACGGTCGAGTCAATCGCCCCCGCCGCTCCAGTCGCCCGGGCGATTCCAATTGAGCAGCGCCGGACGGTACGCTTCGGGAAGAGGCAGCGCCACAGCTCGACCGGAGCCAACCAACGCTTGTGCAAAGGCGCGGACGGATCGCTCCCCCGCCGCACACCGCGCCCGGGCTTCGCCAAACGCCTCCTTGGGGTAGAGCGCCGCCAACGGCTCGGGCTGCCCGTTAACCAGCGGGACAACACCTCCCCTCCCCCCCAAAAGCAGCCAGTGGAGAAACTCCAGCGAGAGCGCAGGCAGGTCGACCGCAAGCACCAACAATCGCTCTGCTTCACAAGCCGCCAACGCAGCGGCGATCCCTTCAAGCGGCCCGCCGCCGGGCGTGGCATCCACCAGCGTCGTCACCCCCGGCGCTTCGTAGTCACCCGCCCCCCGGCACGAAAGAAAAAGCCGCCCCGCGCCCGCCGTCCGCGCGAGGCGAAGCTGACGCAGCCAAAGTAACTCGCCCGCCACCTCCAGCCGCGCCTTGTCCCGTCCCATCCGGCTGGAACGCCCTCCGCAGAGGACAACGGCATCAAAACGCTCCATCACGGCGCAACACTCCGTCACTCAAAATCCTCGCCCGCAAGCCGCCCCGTCCCCGTAGCCATGCCTCAGCCCCGGGGACGATGGCCCGGTCCATCCAATAACACGGGCGGCACTCCTCGGAACCACGAAAACGGACCCCCTGCCACTCAAACTCCTTCCCGATCAACGCTGGCAGGTCGACCCCTTCCACGATGACATTGCGCCGCGTGGCGGCCGGGTCGCGATCAATCACGTCGAGTTCGCTCCAGAGAAGTTCAAGATCTTCCCAAGCGAAAAAGGTGATCTGCCCTTTGTAATCGGGCTTATAATCAAAAAAACGGTCGCCACGAATCCCCCGTCCCGCGCAACACTCGATCGCCTCAACCTCGACCACCGGGGACTCCCCTGCCGGGTGACCGTGATGCCCGAAATAGTTATGGGCCGGAGAGATGAAAAGATGACGAAAGCGCATGGGGAAGTAGGAGGAAGCTTACCACCCGGCGCAGCGGAAGTCACGCCGCTACATTTTCACGATCTCGACCCGGCGATTCTTCGCCCGCCCAGCCTCATCCCCATTGGAGGCAACCGGAGCCGCCATCCCAACCCCCACGGCAATCACGTTTGCCGCCTCCACGCCATATTGCGAGGTCAACGCCGCCGTCACCGCCTTAGCCCGCCGCAGGGAGAGCGCCTGATTGTGGGCGTAATCGCCTTGGTTATCAGTATGGCCGACGATGAGGTAGCGCCCGCCGCCACTCGTAATCGCCTTGGCCATCTCCGCCAGTGATTCTGCCGATTCCGGCTTGATCTCGGCCTTGTCGGTGTCAAACCAGACGCCGTAAATCGCCATCCGCCCCGCTGTATCAAGCGCGCTGGTGATCTCCTGCGCCTTGACGACTTCCATGCGCGTCTCCATCGGCGCAATCTCCAGCACATCGACCCGCACGACCGCCTGCCCCTTCTCCAAACGATGATCCTCCACCAGTTGATCAACGCCGGTCGAGAGATCCTTGAGCACGAAAGCGTAAAGGGAGACGTAGACGTCACCCCCGTTTTTCCCCTTTCCTTTCAGAACGGCGTAGCGCTGCTCATCGTGATTGAATTGATGGAGGTATTGAAGCCCGGTGGTCTTCATCGCCTGCGGAAAAAGCTGCTCTACAAAGCGGTTGTAGCCATCATCAAGCTGATCATTGGCAGCGGTGAAAAGAACGCTAAACCCGCCATTGGCCTTGAGGTCACCTTCATATTGACGGATCGCTTCAAGGGTAGAGACATCACCCGTGAGCCGGTAATAGAGCGTCGTCCGCGCCCCTTCGAGCACTTCCTTGCGCGTCTCCTTAAACTTTCCGGCATTGTAGTCAAACTCCACCCGTTCGAGAGCGATCGGCATTTCATCAAACTTCGCCACCTTGGCCCAGATGATCTCCGAACCGCTCACCCGTTTGAGCATCGGGTGATCAGCGGAACCCGGGGTATCCGCTGCATAAAGTGGGAACGCCGCGAGAGAAAGCAGTGCCGCTGACAGTAAGGAGCGCAGGGACATAAAGAGGATGTTTTCGATCCCCTGTAGCCGAAATCATGGCGCTTTGACGAGGAGAAATGAAGGCTTGGAGGCGCTAAACTCCACTTTGGTACAAATTTTCCTGCATCCGAGTGATCGGAACTGGACACCATTAGCTAGTTTGCCGCTTGATCAAAATGAGGCTTCTGAAGGTAGCCGAATCGAGATTTGGACGTCCGGAGAAACCGGCCTTTCAAGGTTGACTGGACACTAGTACATATCCGTCTGTGCCTGCTTCCGGTAGCGATAAGGGGTCATCGCATAGATTTTACGGAAACAGGCATAGAAGTGAGAGAGGCTCTCAAAGCCACACTCCATCGCGATGTCGACGATCTCCATCGAAGTCCCGCCAAGCAGACTTGCCGCATACTCCATCCGCAAACGGTGGACATACTCCCCCGGGGTTTCGCCAAAGAGACGGCGGCTCTCCCGGGAAGCATGTTCCGGGCAACGCCCGCAAAGGCGGTAAAACTCCGGCACACCGAGACGAAGCCGATCGGGATCGCGCATCGCCTGCCGAGCCTGATCGAGCCAAGGCGGGAGATGCCGCGCAGAGTCGGTCGGCGTATAAGCCTCATCGCAAGGGCAAAGCTCGCCAAAGATCGTGAGCAGAAAACGCTCAATCTGCAACGGGGTACGCCGCGCCTGAAAGAGCGTGAAAAACGCCTGACGAAAGAGCGAAAGCTGCCGGGCTGTCAGCGAGAAGCGGCGCGGCAATGCTTCCCCTTCGCCATAGACCGCTGCCGAACCGCCATAAAAACGATCGCAAAGAGAGGCAAGCGTCTCGGAAGGGAAAGCGATGTTCCGCAAAAGGAACGGTTTATCATCGCTCTTCGTCGAAAAGGCATGCACATCGCCACGGCGCATGAAGAAGAGATCCCCCTTCTCAAGCACCTGCTCCTCTCCGTTAACTTCATGAAGGGCAACGCCGTCATCAATCCAGAAGATCTCCTCAAACTCGTGGGTATGAAGCGGGTAGCGGTGAAGCCAGACGTAGCCCGGTTTATAGAGCCCTTCGAGCGGATTTCTGGGGGGAGCGTTCGCTGGCATCGGTCGATGACTCTCTTTTAAGTTTCCCGGGCAAGTGCCGCTGCCGCCACCTGCGCTGTTTTCTCCAGATCGGCCTCCGTATGCGCGAGGGAGAGGAATCCGGCCTCGAACTGGGAGGGGGCAATGTAGACCCCCCCTTCGAGCGCGTGGTGAAAGTAACGGGCGAAGGCAGCGGTATCGCTCCTCTGCGCCTCGGCGAGATTGCGCACCGGCCCGTCGGTAAAAAAGAGGCAGAACATGGAACCGGCGCGGTGAAAAGTCAGCGGGCGACCGGAGCGGGCCATCGCTTCACGCACCCCCGCCTCCAGCATGGCCCCAAGTTCCTCAAGCCGCTGCCAGCCGTTGAGCCGATCAAGCTCACGCAACTGCGCCAGCCCCGCCGCGAGAGCAAGTGGATTGCCCGAGAGGGTCCCGGCCTGATAAACCGGCCCCAGCGGAGAGAGGTAATCCATGATCTCCGCACGCCCGCCAAACGCTCCGACCGGCAGGCCGCCGCCGATGATTTTGCCCAGCGCCGTGAGATCGGGTGTGATTCCAAAACGCTCCTGCGCCCCGCCCCGTGCCACACGGAAGCCGGTCATCACTTCATCAAAGATCAGCAACGCCCCATCTTCCGTACAAAGACGACGCAACTCCTCCAGAAAACCGGGCTCCGGGAGGTACAACCCGGCATTCCCCGGGATCGGCTCCAGAATCACCGCCGCGATCTCCCCCTTATGCCGGGAGAAAAGGGAACGCAACGCGTCGATATCATTGAAAGGGAGGGTGAGGGTCAGGTCGGTAAACTGTCGGGGAACTCCGGCGCTATCCGGTTCGCCATGGGTGAGCGCGCCACTCCCGGCCTTCACCAGCAGCGCATCGGCATGGCCGTGATAGCAGCCGTCGAACTTCACAATTTTGTCCCGTCCGGTAAACCCACGGGCGAGCCGCAAGGCAGACATCGTCGCTTCCGTGCCGGAGTTGACCATGCGGACTTTCTCAATTGAAGGAATCCACGAGCAGATCAACTCGGCCATTTCGATCTCCAGCGGGTGGGAGACACCATAGCTCACGCCAAGCGGGGCGGTCCGCGCGATCGCCTCGGTCACCACCTCCGGGGCATGACCAAGAATCGCCGGTCCCCATGTGCCGACGTAGTCGATCAACTCGCGCCCGTCGAGATCCCACAGCCGGGCCCCCTTGGCCCGCTGGACGAAGAACGGCTCCCCACCCACCGCACGGAAGGCACGAACCGGGGAGTTCACCCCTCCGGGGATACGCAAACGGGCACGGGCAAAAGCGGCGGAAGAAGCAGGAGCATTCATGATCAGAAAACAGGAGCCTACCGCAATCTCACCCATTAAAACAGGCGATTTTTACCTCGTAGCGATCAAAAAACGGTCTCACGAACACGAAAACGGTTGCAACCGCAACGTATGTTGGGCATTTTACCTCTTCGCTCACCACAGCGACCTTTTTTCTCCCTTCCGCCAGCCTTCAAGCTTCGGAAGTCTTTTAAAAAGGCGGGATAGCCAAGTGGTAAGGCCGGGGTCTGCAAAACCCCTATTCGCGGGTTCGATTCCCGCTCCCGCCTCCATCTTAAAACCGGGACGGCGCTTTCTGCATTTTCACGCGATAAACGACCGGTAAATCATCGCGATCATGGTTTGAGTTCCTCAATAGCGGGAGTCGGAAATCGAGCGAAGCGTCTGGAGAGCTTGCCGTCGTTCGCTTCGGCATTGATGGATTCACTCACGGCGATCTCCGTCCAGGCCTCTCCATCGATCACCATCGCTTTGAGCTGGCACTTTGCCTGCCCACCCCGTCCACTTGCGAGGTGCAAATGTCCATAAGGGTATTATTTTAATGTTTATGTCTAAAGAGTAAGTTTAGTTGAACCACCTCCCCTCAACACCATAGAGGAGGCGGTCAACCGTTGGCTAGCGAAAGATCACTCCTCTTTAGGCTGCCCTTGCAAGCGGTGGTACGAAAAATAGGAAGTCATAAGAACGCCGAATACAATCAACGCGACCATCCAGACACTCGCTGGATCACCTTTTGAGAAATGGGCGAAAGCTCCCGATAGAAGCACGATGCTAAACCCGGCATAGACCCATTCTTTCGCTCTACCCTTAACGACAGGAAGCAGAAGGGCAATCGCGCCGAAGAATTTAGCTACTGCCAGCTCGATGCGAAAGTAGTCAGGGAATCCGAGATGTTCGAACGCCTTCTTCATCATTTCAGAATTCAGATAGAAGTAAGCCTGAAATAGCATAAAGAGGCAAAACAGGATCGTGCTGGACCAATAGATGAATTTCTTAGCTTTCATTTTCAAAATTCAGGAGGGTAAATCACTTCCAGTTGTTGAGGATGATGGAGGACTTCATCCAGAAGCGTCGCAAGATGATTAGGATCGGCTTCCGGGACCGGCATGCTCTTTTTGCCGCTATCAGTGAAAAGGCTTTCATGAAAAGCACTTCTTTGAATGATGGCAGTAATGGTGATAAGGCCGATCTCTACATGATCGCAAGCAACCTCTTTATGAAGAGATTGCAGGTAGTTTCTGGCGGCAGCCATTGCAGGGCCGACCCCACTCAGTAAAGGGAACCCTTCGCGTGCGGTGCCCCCTAGCGCCACGAGAATGCTACCACTCTTCCTCCTTTGCATCTGGGGCAGGGTGGCGTTGATCACCTTGATCAAACCAAAAAAGTAGAGATCAAGTAGCGGCTGAACGATCTCGGGAGTGACCTGGGTAGCCGGAATAAAGGTGCTCATCGGATTGGGAGCAAAATAAACGACGTCGATCTCTCCGAATCGGTGACGTATATCGGAGATGGCTCTGGAGGTTGCTTGCGCATCAGCCAGATCAGCAGCAAACGAAGCCGCTTCTGCCCCCTTGTCGGAAAGACCCTGTCGCAGCGCTTCAAGTTTCACGTGATCGCGAGCAACCAGAGCAATCCGGTAATCTCTTTGAGCATACAAGCGAGCCACGGAGGCCGCCAACCCGTTACCTGCGCCAAAAATGGCAATGACTTTCTTCATTGGAATTTTAGTATTTGGTGGTTACTGTTTGGAACCATGTCAGCATATGAGACTTCCAAAATCCCGCAAGAAGGGCCTTTTGCGGCCAAAGGTTACGGAAAGGTAACCCTCTAATGGGCGTCATCAACCAGTTCAGGGATTGCCCCGTCCGGGATGTCCTTTACCGGGTAATGGATCCATGGAGCACCCTGATTCTCGACGCGTTACACAACGGCAAGCTTCGGTTCTCTGAACTATTACGGCAGGTGCCCGGCGGAATCTCTAAAAGAATGCTCTCCAAAACATTGCGGTCTCTGGAGGAAGACGGGCTTGTCTCCAGAACAGTCTACCCAACCAAACCGCCCAGCGTGGAGTATCAACTGACGAAACTGGGGAAAAGCTTTTTACCTCATGTCTACGGGCTTATTGAGTGGGCTCAAGCAAATCAGGCGAAGGTGCATACGGCGAGAAAGGCTTTCACTCAAAAGAATGGAGAGTAGATCTCCATTAGTGTGGTGTTCTTCACGGGAGAGGTGGTCCGCATAGCGGAGCCAGTGATTAGCAGAGGTGGTCCCAGAAAACGGAGCCAGGGGCTAAGTTAGCTTGAAGGCGAAGGGCTTGGGTAAGAAAAGAAACCCAAGCGATGAAAAAGCATAGAAGAGTTCATAGCGCCGAGTTCAAGGCGCGAGTAGCGATGGAAGCCCTCAAGGGGGTAAAAACGGTGGCCGAGATTGCAGCGGAGAACAGCGTCCATCCGGTGCAGGTAACCCAGTGGAAGCGGGAAATGCAGGAGGGAGCGGCGCAGCTCTTTGAGCGCAGCAGCAAGGCGAAAGCCCGGGAACAGAGTCAGGAAGCAGAAAAGGCCCGTCTGGAGCGGAAGGTGGGCCAACTCGTCGTGGAGGTCGACTGGCTGCAAAAAAAGTGCAGGGAGTTGGGGATCGATCCATGAGAAAGACCATGGTGGACACGGCCCATCCCCAACTGAGCATCCGCAAACAATGCCACTTATTGGGCATCAACCGCAATCGGCTCAAGGCCCCCGCCTCGAAGCTGGCAGAGGCTGACTATGAGTTGATGCGGAGAGTAGACGAGATCGCCCTGCAATTCCCGAAGTTTGGCACTCGGCGGATGCGGGCGCATTTAGGACGGTGTGGCTATCGGGTATCGCGCAAAAAGGTGCGCCGGCTCATGGGATTGATGGGGCTGGAGGCAATCTATCAACGCCCTCGCACCAGTCAACCCGGAGACGCCGCCAAGGGACACCGGATCTACCCGTACCTGCTGCGGGATCGAACCGTGGAAACGCCCGATGAAGTCTGGTGCGCGGATATCACCTACATTCCAATGGCGCGAGGGTTTGCTTACCTTGTGGTCGTCATGGATTGGCGAAGCCGGGCGGTGCTTTCGTGGCGGCTCTCCAACACGCTCGAGAGTGGCTTCTGCGTGGAAGCCTTCAAGGACGCCCTGCGTGCCACCGGCCTTGCACCGGAGATCTTCAACACCGACCAAGGTAGCCAATTTACCAGTGTGGCGTGGCTGGCCGCCATCACGGCAAGCGGAGCGAGAGTCAGCATGGATGGCAAGGGCCGCTGGATGGATAACGTCTTCATTGAGCGACTCTGGCGAGCGGTAAAGTACGAGGGCGTTTACCGGTGGTCGTATGCCAATCTTCACGAACTGGAGTGGGCTCTTGGGAGTTGGTTTAAGGATTACAATCACCGCAAGCCGCATCAGTCCTTGGAGTATCAAACCCCATGGGAAGTCTATCGGCCTGAAGAACCCACCCTCTGGAGGCACGCTGCGTGATGGATCGCGGCCAAGGAGCGCACCGGATTGATGGGGGCTATCCGCCCCCAAACCCCGGACCGCTAGCCGCGGCAGGCGTTTGGGGGGAACATGAGGCGCTGACGCCTCAACCAACGCGAATCACGCCGCCGCATCATTGACAATTATCACTTTTAACCCATAACCATAGCCAAACCCCATGCCCCCCGCCGGGCTAACTTATTTTGGCCAATCACTGGCTCCGCTATGCGGACCACCTCTGTCTAGGCGTTGTGCTGCTTCGCAGTGGATGGGATGCCGCTTCCGCGGCGGCGGTCGAACTGAAGTTCGAATCCATTGTTTTTGGATTATTTTTGCTGGCGCAAAAATGGCGGATGGGGGGGGATTCGAACCCCCGTTACCTTGCGGTAAACACGCTTTCCAGGCGTGCGCATTCGACCACTCTGCCACCCATCCATTACCGTCTTCTCCCCCTCGCTTTTGAGAGTGCGGGGAAATGAAGAACGCGAAGAGTACGTCTTGCCGCCCTTGGATGACAATCGGATTTTTATCTTTTTTCTACCACCCGTCGCGGTACGCTCTCGGGGAGCGGCCATACCGGGCCTTGAACGCCCGGCTAAAGACGAAAAGCGACTCGTAACCGCTCCTGATCGCGATCTCTGTAATCGAAAGCGTGGTGGTATGGAGGAGACTACACGCCCGCTCCAAACGCAGATTTCGCAGATGCCGCCCGAGACTGCGCCCCGTAGCCTCCCGAAAGCGCGCTCGCAGATAGCTCTCCGACTCCCCCAGCGCCCTCGCAATCTGCCCAAGCGTCAACGGCTCGTGCAAACGCGGCAGGAGGTAGTGGTTAATCTCCCTAAGCAACTGCGCGTGCGCCCCCTCGCGGTAGGAGGAGAGCTTCCGCTCCCGGGGTTGCTGGCATTGCTCCGCCAACCGCGCCAGTAGCAAACCCAAGTGAACCGAAAGCAGCGGATGCCGACTCTCCTGCCGCCAACACTGCGCCAACTCCGCCAATAACATCCACTCCACCTCCCCCAACGGCCTTGCCGCCGCCGAACGCATCGGCTCCAACGCGTCAGGATTGCCGATCTCAAACGTCATAAAAAGCCAGTGATAACGCTCCAGCGAAATGTCCATATAGGTGTGGAACGCGAACGGAAAAATCAGGATCGCCTCCCCCGGTGCGAGCAGGAAATTGCCGTCATCGATGCAAACCGTCCCGCTCCCCTCCAGCGAGATCAATAAGACGCAGCGGTGATGCTGACTGACATGGTAGATGCCATGCCCGTCCTGCGGCCCACGGGAAAAGCAGATCATATTGCCCGGAAAATTCGGTGCCGCCGCCACCCCGCGCCCTACGAAAAAATCGCTCGGATCGCGCACCTCCAACCCAAACGCCTCCACTTCCGCGCGGAGAGCGGCCAAACGTGAGGCAGTAGCAGAGGGAGAGATCAAAGGCGCAAACGGAGTTCGCCTCTCCCTATCACCGGAAATGGTAAATATAAAGTCATTATCTCCATTTTTTATCCAAAAGAACCGTGGCACATTGCCAGCCATATGACAGCGGCTTCTTCTTCCAAACCTGTTTCCATCGGCCTGATCGGCATCGGCGGGCGACTTCGCTCCGTGGTGCGGCTCCTCCTTGAGTCTGCCCCCGCCGGGAGCCTCAATATCCGCGCGGTCTACGACCCGCTCGACCATTCCCACACCGAACTGCGCCAGCAACTCGGCTACGACTACGAACGCGTCGATACCGAGGAAGCCCTCCTCGCCCATCCCGAGATCGATTGGGTGATGATCGGCTCGTGGAACTCCCACCATGCCCGCCACGCCATCGGCGCGCTCAACGCAGGCAAAAATGTCTTCTGCGAAAAACCGCTGGCGACTTCCCTCGAAGACGCCCTCGCCATCCGCGCCGCTGCCGATGCCTCCGGGAAGACCTTTGTCTTCGGCCTCGTCCTGCGCTACTCCAAGCACTACCAGCGGATGCAGGAAGTGATCGCCTCCGGCGTGCTCGGACGGATTATCTCCTTTGAATTTAACGAAACGCTCACCTTCAACCATGGCGGCTACATCTTCGGCAACTGGCGGCGTCGGCGCGAAGATGCCGGAACGCACCTGCTCGAAAAGTGCTGCCACGATCTCGATCTGGCCAACTGGATGATCGGCGCCCTCCCGCTCAAGGTTGCCAGCTTCGGAGGCACCGACTTTTTCACCCCCGCCCATGCCCCGTTGCGCGACCGGCTCGGGCGCGGCCCCGACGGCGAGGAGCCGTACCGCGCTTGGCCCGATCCGCTTGCCGTCGATCCGTTCGACGGTGGCGCCAATATCTTTGATAATCAGGTCATCATCCTCCAATACGCCAACGGCGTGCGCGGGACCTTCCACACCAACTGCAACGCCGCGATCGCCGAACGCCGCTTCTACATCTGCGGGACGGAAGGAACCCTCCGCGCCGATCTCTACGCGAGCACCTTGGAGTACCAGCAGATCGGCTGGGAGACGAAGGTCGAAAAATTCGATACCGCTTCGGTCGACGGCCACGGCGGGGGCGACCGGATCATGGCCGCCGCTCTTGGCAAAACGATGCTCGAAGGGGGCCAACCGGCCACCTCGGTCCTGCAAGGGATTCAATCCGCCATCGTCGCCTTCGGAGTCGACCGGGCCGCGGACGAAGGGCGTATCGTCGATCTCGCCCCGCTCTGGTGTCAGGTCGGGGTCGACCCACTCAAGGTGTAACTCACCGATCCCCCAACTCCCCTTTTATGAAGGGGAGTTGGTCGGGGGAGCGAGCGGGAGCTTCCCCTCCTCGATCCATTGCGCCTTGCCATCGAGCACTTCCCGCGCGATCGCCGCTCCCTGACGGTCGGCATTGTCCCAAAGCTCGGTAAAGCGCTGACGCACACGAACCCCCGCCGTTCCGCAAAGATGGAGGGCAAGATCGATCGGCGAAAGACTTCCAGCGGGAAGTCCTCCCATCGCCTGTGCACGCGCACACGCCGCGCTCATGGCGAAGAGATCGCTCCCGATATCGACCATCCGCCCGAGCAGAAGCTGCCGCCGCTCCAACGCCGGACCGTGCAAGGCCATAGCGTGAAAGAGCGCCCGGGCGAGCTTGCGGGCATAACGTTCAACCTCCCGCATCGCCGGGCGCAGGCGCGGATGCCATGCCCCGGCGGCGTGTGGCAGCCATAGCCGGGGATACCACGCGGCATAAAAACGCCCCGCCCGGAGCGCCGCGCGGAAACGCCCCCCGATCGGCAGGCGCGTATCAAGCACCGGTGCGCCAACCTGCAAATGGGGGTCGAGCGCCTCCCGGGCAATGAAAAGGCGCATGATCTCGCTCGACCCCTCAAAGATCGTGTTGATCCTTGCATCGCGGAAGAAGCGCTCCACGGCGATCGGTTCCTCCCCCCGTGCAGCGAGGGAGGCAGCGGTCTCATACCCGCGCCCGCCCCGGATCTGCATCGTGGCGTCGAGCGCTTCCCACGAACGCTCCGTCGCCCAGAGCTTGCACAAGGCGGCTTCGAGGCGAATGTCCGCGTGGCGATCGCGGTCGACCATCGCGGCGGTGTAAAAGGTCATCGCCTCCATGGCAAAGGTCTCCGAAGCGATCCGGGCGATCCGGTCGGCAACAGCGGCGTGCTGCCCGATCGGCCGCCCCCATTGCACCCGCTGCGCCGCCCAGCGCCGCGTGATTTCCAGACACCGCTTGGAAAGCCCGGCGCAAGCGGCGGGGAGCGTCAAACGCCCGGTGTTGAGTGTGCTCAAGGCAACGCGCAACCCTTTCCCTTCAGCCAAAATGAGGTTTTCACGCGGCACCCGGACGTTTTCAAAACGGATCACAGCATTGTAAAGCGCATGAAGCCCCATGAAACGGCACCGCCGGACCACCTCCACCCCGGGGCTATCCATCTCCAGAATAAAAGCCGAGATTTGCGGCCTTTCCCGCCCATTAACGATTCGGGAAGGGGTACGCGCCATCACGACGATCACCCCGGCTTTGCTCCCGTTGGTACACCAAAGCTTCTCTCCGTTGAGGATGAAGGCGCTTCCATCTTCCGTCGGTTCGGCCATCGTTTCCATCCGCGCCGGGTCGGAGCCGACCCCCGGTTCCGTCAACGCAAAGGCGGAAATCTCCCCTCGCGCGATCCGGGGGAGGAAGCGCTCCTTCTGCTCCTCGCTTCCAAAGAGAAGGAGCGGCTGCGGCACCCCGATCGACTGATGCGCGGAGATGAGGGCCGTTAGGTTCCCGCAATACCCGCCAAGAAGGATCGCCGCGCGACAGTAGTTGGTCTGAGAGAGGCCAAGACCGCCGTATCGGGTTGGGATCTTAATCCCGAAAGCCCCCAGCTTTGCCAATGCTTCGAGGACCGCTTCGGGAATCTCCCCGGTGGCGTCGATCTCATCGGGATCAACCGCGTCGCTTTGCAACAGTTCGGCGAGACGGCTTAAAAAGGCATCGCCCTGATCGCGATCTTCGCTGCTCTGTATCGGGTACGGAAGCAGCGCCTCCGGCTTCCAACGTCCCATAAAGAGACCGGCGGAAAACCCTTCCCCGCCGGGGATTTCGCGCGCCGCCTCGGTCAACTCCAGCGCGGCCCGCTGTTCGGGCGACATCCGGGAGGGATCAATCGGCGAGGTTTCAGGCTCCAGTTTCGTTTTCATGGTGAAAAGGTTGGTTCTCCGCCGCACGGCGGTAAAGCGGCTCGCCGGGGGTCATCCCGAGAGCCTCCATCTCCTGCACAATCCGGGCGATACCGAGGCTGTCAGCGTATCGAAGCAACCCGCCACGGAACGGCGGGAAACCAGCCCCCATCATCATCCCGAAATCGACCTCCGCAGCGCTCGCGACAACCCGTTCCTCCAACGCAAATGCCGCCTCGTCGATCATCCGGTAAAGCATCCGCGCCTCCAACTGCTCCGCAAGTACCACCGGTCCTTTCCCGCGCAAGCGCTCGATCTCGCGATGCGGGGCAGGCTCCCGTTTGGCATCGTAGCGATAAAACCCGGCCCCGCTCTTTTTCCCGTTCCATGCCTCCCGCTCCATCGCTTCAAGAAAAGCGGGAATTGCAAAGCGCTGCGGAAAGGCATTCTCCAAGGTCCGGGCGACTTCCAGCGCCACATCAAGCCCGACCTCATCGACCAGCCGCAGCGGCCCCATCGGCATCCCGAAACGGAGCATCGCTTCGTCAATCTCCACCACGTCCGACCCGCCATCAAACGCCGCTGCCGCCTCCAGCAAGTACGGAAGGAGAAGTCGGTTGACCAAAAACCCGGGCCGATCCGCCACCACCAACGGCAGCTTCCCCAACTGGTTCACCACCGCAAACGCACGAGCGCGGGTCGCGGCATCGACCGCTTCGGGCAAGACCACTTCCACCAGCGGCATCGAGTGAACCGGGTTAAAGAAATGGAGACCGATCACCTTCTGCGGACGCCCCGTTGCCTCGGCCATCAGATGAACCGGCAGGGCCGAGGTATTGGTCGCCAGCACCACTTGCGGCCCGGTCTGGCGATCAAGTTGCCGGAAGATCTCGCGTTTGATCTCCAGCTTCTCCACCGCCGCTTCGATAACAAGATCGACCCGCCGCAACGCCGCCTCCCCGCTCCGACCGGGGGCAGGGTGGATGCGATCGAGACCGTCACGCGCTTCCCGCTCGTCCATCAGATGCCGCTCGACCGCCTTGCGATAAAGCTGACCGATCCGCTTCATCCCGGAGGCGACCCGCTCGACATCAAGATCGTACAAAAAGACTTCCACCCCACGGGCGCTCAAGCGCTGGGCAATCCCGGCCCCCATCACCCCCGCACCGATCACCGCCGCGCTCCGGATCGGCTCCCCTGCTTCCTCCCGGGCGAGTTTACGCGCCTTTTCCTGAAGAAGAAACGCCCCGAAGAGATGCGGCACCTCTTCGCCCGAGGCAAGGTGGAGCAAAGCAACCCGTTCGCGCTGGAGCGACGGTTCGAGATCTTTCTCCCCTGCTCCTTCCATGATCAGTTCGACCGCCTTGGCCTGTGCCGGGTAATGCCCGCGCGTGCGCCGGGCGACTTCGGCCTTCGTCCGTCCCCCCATCGTGCTGGCGACGGCGAGGTTAACCGGACGTTGAAAGAAAAGCTCGTGGCGTTTGACCAGCGGGGCGAGTTCACGATCCCCCCGCAAGACCCGTTGCGCCGCCTTGAGCAGCCATGGACGCGGGGCCAACTCGTCGATCAACCCGAGCCGCAACGCCTCCCGGGCGGGGTAGCGTTTCCCTTTCAGGATCACTTCCAACGCCGTCGGCACGCCGACCAGCCGTGGCAACCGCGTCGAGCCGCCCCATGCCGGGATGATCCCGAGTTGCGTCTCCGGCAGGCCAATCCGCGTCACCCGCTCCGGGGTCGCGATCCGGTAGTCACAGGCAAGCGTGAGTTCGTAACCGCCACCGACACACGCCCCATGAATCGCGGCGACGCTTGGCAATTTCAAAGCGGCGAGAAGATTAAAAACCCGCTGCCCCAGCGCGAGATAACGGGCGAGCCGCTCCGAATCAAGCGTGCGGAAAAAGGAGAAATCGGCCCCGGCAACAAAGATCGCCGGTTTGGCACTGGTGAGGATCAACCCGCGCAACCCTTCCTCCGCTGCAAGGCTCTCCAACTCCACCTCCAACGCGAGGAGCGTCGCTTCATCAAGCGTATTGGCGAGGTGATCAGGGCGATCGAGCGTCAGCAGCGCGATTCCTCCCTCCAGCGTGGTTCGTTGAATCAAAGCGTTCATGATCAGAGCGCCTCCTTTCCTTCCACCCAGAGGGCGGCCCCCTGCCCTCCGCCGACGCAGAGGGAGAGGAGGGCGTTTTTCCCGCCAGTGCGTCGCAGTTCGAGCAGACTGCTCAAAACGAGACGCGCGCCGGTCGCCCCCACCGGATGCCCGAGCGCGATCGCGCCGCCGAGCGGGTTGAGCCGGGGATCATCCACCCCATCCAGCCCCGGAAGCTGTCGGACGACCGCAAGGACTTGTGCAGCAAAGGCTTCGTTGATCTCAATCTGAGCCGCCCCCGCCGGATCGTACCCCCGCTTGGCGAGAGCGGCGATCGCCGAAAGCGGCCCAAGTCCCATCCGGGCCGGATCGCAGCCGACATAGGCATAGTCGGCCAGACGCCCGAGCGGTTCGAGGCCGAGCGTCGCGGCCCGCTCCTCCGTCGCCACCAGCAGCGCCACCGCCCCATCGCTGATCTGCGAAGAATTCCCCGCCGTCACGCTCCCGAGCGGCGGCTCAAACGCAGGCGTAAGGGCGGCAAGAGCCTCTAGGCTTTGACCATGGCGCGGCCCATGATCCTCCGTCACAACGCCCCCGGCCTCCTCCCCTTCGCGCAGGTAGACCGGGGTGATCTCCTGCGCCAGCTTCTCCCGGGCGGCGACGGCCCGCTGGTGGGAGCGGAGCGCGTAGGCATCCTGCTCCTCCCGGGTGATGTCGAGTTCCCGGGCGAGCAATTCGGCGGTCTGCCCCATGTTCAGACCGCTCACCGGGTCGGTCAACCCAAGGCGCAACCCGGCTCGCGGCTGAAGATCTGCCGGGCGGAAATGAGACAACGCGGCCATTTTTTTAAGCGGCGTGCTCGCCCGGGAAAGCGCGTGGAGTTTCTCCCCCATCTCATGGCCAAGGAGGAGCGGCACGTGCGACATGCTCTCCACCCCACCGACGACAAAGAGCGAACCGCGCCCGGCGAGCATCCGCTCCTGCGCCGTGGTCAACGCCTCAAATCCCGAGGCACAGTTGCGCTGCACCGTCATCGCGGGGACATGCTGCGGCACACCGGAGCGAAGCGCGATCACCCGGGCTGGGTTGGTCGCTTCTGCCGGTTGTGCAACGCAGCCAAAGATCACCTCATCGAGCGTCCCCGGGTCGATCCCGGTCCGTACCAAGAGCGCGGAGAGCGCCTGACGCCCGAGTTCATCGACCGGAACGGAGCCGAGCCGGGTATTGATTTTGCAGAACGGCGTACGCACTCCGTCGAGGATGACCAGTCGTTGCTTCATGACGCTTTACCTCCGGTTGTGGCGACGCTTTTGCGTGTTTTCGGGCGGTGATCGACAAGGCGACTCTCCTTCAACTCCCGCCCCACCCCTTGCAGATCGCGCATTTCCGCAGCACTATGGAAATGGATGGCATTAAGGTGAATCTCCGTACGCGCGGAGAAGAGGCGGTCGAGTTCGCGCCGAACTTCCTCTTCTCCCCCGCCTTCGGGCCGTTCGGCGTGGAGGATGATTTCATCCGTCTCCAACGGATCATCGTGGCGTTTGCGCAGTTCGAGTTGCCAGGTCCCGACGGCGGCGCAGTCATCGAGGAGATGTTCAAGGGCGTTGAAATCGACCAGCGTCCCTTTGAGTTTGTCGAGGTGCATCTCCCGCACCTCCGAACGACGCGAGATCGAGCCGACCAGCCGTGGCACCTGCCGCCCGCACCATGGGCACGATTCGTGGACCAACCCGCCGCTAATAAGATCACCGGTCCGATAGCGGATCACGACACTCCCGCGCGCGGCCAGCGGCGTGAAGACGATCTCCCCCGGTTCCCCTTCGCCAACCGGTTCGCCACTCTCCGGGTCGACGATCTCGAAAAGCCCCAGCGCGGGGTTGAGGTGGTAACCGGCAGAAGGGTGATCCTCCGGGAAGGGGCATTCCGCCCAAGCCATTTTCGCCTCCGTAAAGCCGTAGGTGCTCAGAATGTCGACCACCCCGGCCCCCAGTTCCATCGCCATCGCACGCAGACGGCGGCGCATCCCCTCCGGCGCTTTTTCCCCGCCAAGCACGATCTTGTTGAGGTTAGGAAGCTCCACCCCTTCGGCGATCGCGGTCGAAAAGAGGTGGTAGAGAAAAGTTGGCATTCCGATGAGGACGTTCGGCTGGAGCTTGCTAATCAGCCGGAGGTTCCCCTCCGTCCCCATCGTCTTGCCACCGCCGGAACTGACCACAAGGACACCGTAATCAGTCCCGGCATAGTGAGTGATCCAGAAGGCGAGGTGCGGGGCGAAGGGGAAGAGATTGATCATCCGCTCCTCGCGCCGCGCTTCGCAGACTTCCATCACCTCGCTCCCGGCCTGCTGGAGAAGGGCAAGGTCGTGCGCGGTGTAAAAAAACGGGACCGGTTCAGCGGAGCGCCCGGTCGTACTCGTCATCAAAAGCGGGCGATACTCGCGCTCCAGCCGACGGGCAACAGCCGCCCTGCCTGAGAAGAGGGTCCGCGCAATCACCGAGGGACGCCGGATCAACTGGCTGCGTTCCGGCGTCAGGATGAAACGCTTGACCGCATCGGGACGAGCCGAGAAATCGGCCTTGGTCGTGAAGGGAATCCGGCGCAGATCATCGGCGGTGCGGAGTTGCTCCGGACGGAAGCCGCTCTTGCGGAAAAGCTCGTGGTAATGGGCAGAGAACGGGGCGACCTGCCGTTGCAGATAATGGCGCAGGCGGTGCAACTGCCACTCCCGCAACCGGGCTTCAAACGGCGGTGTAGCGCCGTTTCGGGATGGGTGGTGTAATCCTCTTTTCATGGAGTAACGCCTCGATCCGGGGCCACTGGGCTTCTGCAATCTGACGCCCGAGGGCGATGTAGCGCCCCGGATGGGTAAAATCGTGCCATCGGGCATCGAGGGAGACGGGGCTCAAGACCAGATCGGCCTCCCGGCTCGCATTCTGCGCGAGGCGCATCTGGACACCGTGGGTACTGCGGAACAAGGTGTCGAGGATGTTGCCGCGTGCGAAATAGTTGAGGTGCCGGTTGAGGTGATCGAGCACGTTTCGCCGCCTTGGAACCTCCCTCCCTAGTTCTACGGCACGGCGCAACCCTTCGGGCGTAGGAATCGTGTTTACGGCGATGATTTTCTCAATCCCCGCCTCGATGAGAAGGTCGACCGGGAGCGGGTCGCAGATCCCGCCGTCGATGTAAGTTTCCCCGTCGATCGTCACCGGCACGCAGACCCCGGGGATAGCGATACTCGCCTCGACCGCCGGGACGAGATCGCCGCTGGAAAAAACGACGCGCTCCATCGTCTCCAGATGAGTCGCCACCACCCGCAACGGACGGAGCAACCCGGCGAAATCGACCTCCCCAACCGACCGGCGCAGCCGCCGCCCGATCCGGGTCGAACGGATGAACCCCTGTCGCGGCGGGAGGACGGGATCAATAAGACGAAAAAGCCCAAAACGCCCTTCCAACTCACGCGCGATCCGCTCCATTGCTTCCCCGGTATAACCGTGAGCCCAGATCGCCCCGACATAAGCCCCCATGCTCGCACCCGCGATGAGGTCGACTTCCACGCCGTGTTCCTCCAACACCTGAATCACCCCGATATGAGCCAACCCCTTCGCCCCGCCCGAGGAGAGGGCGAGACCAACGCGGCACCGGGCGATCTCCCGCGCGAGCCGGTTGAGATGAAGGGTAAACGCGGGGCTGTACGGCTCCCCGTCCCCATTTTGCGGCGCGTCGCGGACGAAAGCATGGACCGGACGCCCGAGCCGCTGGAAGATCTCCGCCGTCAGAGAAGCATCAAGGGAGGGATCAAGATAGACCACTGGCCGCAGATGATGGCTCTGGGAAGGGTCGAGCGTCCTAAGGAGAAGGCCATATTCGTAAAGCTCGCGCGAGGTCTGCCGGACAAAGAGGTAGGCGAGATCGCTCTGCACCATCCACTCCACCGCCGCCCGTCCGGGGAGGTCGACGGCAAGATGGATCAGCACATGGTCAAACGCATTAGCGAGGTGACTCAAAAGAGGCGCCACCGCATCAGCCTCCCGCCTAGAGCCGGAAGCGGAAAGGAGCACCACCGGGATCTCCTCCTCTTCCCGGATCTGCGCCTCAAGACAACACTCGCCATTGAATTGATCGCACCGTTCCAGAAGATCAGGCCAGCGGGCGTGAGCCCCCGAGGTCCCGGGAGCCACCACCCGGATGAGAAGGAGGCTCTCCTCCGGCACCACTTGGCGCACGGCATGGGCGAGCGAAAGGGTGTGGCAAATCGGATGATGCGCTGGCTCCGTGGAAAGGGAGGCGAGGGTGACGACCCGGCTATGCCCGTTGCTCCGCCGCCGTGGGGGAGCAGCGGAGAGTTGTCGCCAACCTGAATACCCCAACCAGCCGCTATGGGAAGGTTGCCGACCGGCCAACGCCGCTGCAAAACGCCCGGCAATCCGGGGGCGGGTGACAAAGAGCCGCTCCAACTCCTGCGCCGGAAAACGCAGGAGCGTGGAGTGGGTCAGAACGGTGAGCGTCGAACGGTACGGCTCATTGCCGAGAAGCTCCCGCGCGCCGATCGCATCGCCGGGACCGGGCATCCGCTCGATCACCCCCTCGGCGGTGCGTGCTTCACACCGTCCGCTCAACACCAGCCAGAACGCTTCGCACCGTTCCCCGGCGCGATAAATGGTGGTTCCTTTGGGAAACTCCTCCAGCGTCGCCTGCGCCAAAAGCCGCCGCAACGTCAGCGGCGGGAAGACCGCCAACAGCGGGTGCGAACGCAGGTAACGACGATTGATTCTCGTAGAAGCCATCCCATCTCCTCCTCATGACAAAAACGCCTTTGGGGAGGAAGATGAGTGGAAAGGAGGCGGTTATTTACCGCCCATGAGCAGATTCAACTCGCGAATAAAGCGGGTGTTCTGCTCCATCGTCCCGACGGAAACACGAATCCATTCCGGTAGGTGATACGAGGTCATATCGCGCACGATAATGCCACGTTTGAGCAAGGCTCCGAAGAGTTTCTTCCCGTCGCCAACTTTCACGAGGACGAAGTTGCCGTAGCTCGGGACAAATTTCAGGCCAAGGGAGGCAAAGCTGCGCTGGAGATATTCGCGCCCTTCATCAGTGAGCTTGCGCGTCGCCTCCTGATGCTCCTCATCGAGCAATCCGGCGAGGGCTCCGGCTTGAGCAATCCCGTTCGCATTAAAGGGCTGGCGGGTTTTCTGGAGGATGTCGATCAACTCCGGGTGGCCAATACCGTAGCCAATCCGCAGGTTAGCCAACCCCTGAATCTTGGAGAAGGTGCGCAGGAGAATGACGTTGCGCCGTCCTTCACGGATGTATTTGAGGGTATCGGGCGGGTTTTCGAGAAACTCATAGTACGCCTCATCAAGCACGATGATCACATGCTCAGGCACGGCGGCGACGAAGCGGTCGAGATCAGCCTGCGAGACGATCGTGCCAGTCGGGTTGTTCGGGTTGGCGACAAAGATCTGCTTGGTTTTCGGCGTGATGGCAGCGGCCATCGCGTCGAGATCGTGGGTAAAGTGTGGATCGTCGACGGTGATGGTCGAGGCGCCGAAGAGCTGTGCCATGAGCGAATAGACAGCGAAGGCGTGACGCGCGGTGACGATTTCATCGCCCACTTGGAGAAACCCTTTACCGAGGAACTCAATAATCTCGTTGGAACCGTTGCCGAGGATCACGTGCTCGCGGGTCAGGCCGAACTTCGAGGCAATCGCTTCGCGCAGGTAGTAACCGCCGCCATCGGGGTAAAAATGGCTCCGCTCCAAGCTCTCACGCATCGCCACGAGCGCCTTGGGCGAGGGGCCGAGCGGGTTTTCGTTGGAGGCAAGCTTGATAATCTCCGAAGGGGAGACGCCAAGCTCTCTGGCGACATCTTCCACCGGTTTGCCCGGTTCGTACGAGATCAGTTCACGGAGTTGCTGGTTAGCGTGGTTCCAGATCGACATAAGGAAAAACCCGGGATCGTACGGAGAAGCCACGGAGAGGGCAAGCGGGCATTTACGCAAAACAGCACTTCCTTGCCAAAGCGACTCCCTCCTGCCTACGATGCCGCCCACCCTCCATCCCTCTTTTACGAACCTCCTATGCCCTTCCCCACCCTCCACGAAGTCACCGGTTACCTCGACACCCTCCTCCACGAAAAGGAGATCACCGATTGGAGCAACGCGCTCAATGGATTGCAGGTCGAAAACAGCGGGAAGGTCCGCAAGATCGGCGCAGCCGTCGACGCTTGCGAAGCGACGCTGCGGATGGCAGTCGCCGCTGGGGTCGATCTCCTTGTGGTCCACCACGGTCTCTTCTGGAGCGGGGTTCAACCGATCGCGGGTGCCGCTTACCGCAAGCTCAAGCTCGCCTTTGAGGGGGATCTCGCGCTCTATAGCTCCCACCTCCCGCTTGATCTCCACCCGACCCTCGGCAACAACGCCCGACTTGCACGGCTTCTGGAACTGCCAAACGTGACGCCGTTTTTCCCTGAGAAGGGGAGTCTCATCGGGTTGCGTAGCGCGCTGACTCTCCCACGGGAGGAATTGCATCGACGGCTGGAAAAAGCAGTCGGCGGTCCGGTCAAACTGATCGCGGGAGGGCCGCAGGTTTGCTCCAACGTCGGGCTGGTGACCGGCGGTGCTGGTGGAGAAGTCCATCGCGCGGCTGCTTCAGGGGTCGATACCTTCATCACCGGCGAAGGGCCACACTGGAGCTTCGCCGCCGCCGAAGAACTCGGGCTTAACCTCTTCTACGCAGGGCATTACGCCACGGAGACGTTCGGCGTCAAAGCGGTGGCGGAACATCTCGCCTCGCGCTACGGACTGCCGTGGGAGTTTCTCGACCACCCAAGCGGTCTTTAAGGTCCGATGCCCCCGCTCCCCCGCGAGTTTTTCCGGCAACCGGTGATTGAATGCGCCCGGGGGTTAATCGGGTGTCGCCTGCAATGGGGGGAGACCTCCGGGTTGATCGTGGAGACCGAGGCGTATAGCGCCGTGGGGGATGAAGCGGCGCACACATGGTTTCGCCCCTCCTCACGCCTGTTTATGGAGAGCCACCCGCCCGGGACAGCGTATGTGTACCTCAACTACGGGGTCCACTGGCTCCTGAACTTCCTCGCACTTCCCCACCCCGAGTCGCTCATCAGCGAGGGGAACGGCATGGTGCTTATCCGGGCCCTTGAACCGCTGACCGGGATCGACCTGATGCGGCAAAGACGCCAGCGTCAACTCCCCGAAACGCTCGGCTCTGGTCCCGGCAAGTTAACCCAGGCGCTCGGAATCACCGGGAGCTTACACGGGCGCGACGCGACGGCGACCCCGGCGATGCTCTACTCACGAAAAAGCGCAACCCCGCCGCCGATCATCGCCGGAGTCCGCATCGGCATCGCCCGGTCGCGCGATTTGCCATGGCGTTTTTGCTGGGAAGGCAACCGGCATCTGAGCCGGTAGGCACCTACCTACCCTCTTCCACAAAAAAGGAAACCCCGCCCCCCTTCCTTGGAAAGAAAGAGGGCGGGGTGTTGAAGGTTCAAACCGGAATCAACCGGTAGTCACCGTTTCGCTTAGAAAGCGACGCGGAAACCGCCGTTGACCGAGTGGGAGTCGTAGTTAGTTGCCCCGAGTTCACCCGTGTAGTAGGCGAAGACGGAGAAGTTCGAGTTGATCTCCACCGAAGCACCGGCGTCGAGCAGGAGGCTGTCGCGACCGACTGCCGGCCCGTTGACGCTGAAGTACTTGTCAGCACCATCGAAGCGCGCTGCGATCGACGGCGTGTTGTCGAGGAACTCGTGCTTCCACTGAGCGCGGACTTCCGGACGGAAGACCACGTTGCCGAGGTTCCACGCATACGATGCCTTCAGACCGACCGTCGTACGCAGCGACTGCTGGTGCTGGTCGTTGAAGTGCAACGCAGCGGCAGAGCCGGTTTCCGTGAAGCCGCCCAGACCGGTGTAGGTGTACTGCACCGAACCGACCGGACCGATCGCGAGGCCACCCGTGCGGAAGTCGTAACCACCACCGAGGAGGGCGTTGAGTTCGCCACCATCGCTATCACCCGTGGCTTTGCCGCCGAGGGTGCCGCGTTCGGTCTTGTAGCTGTTGTAGCCACCGCCGAGCGCTGCGTTGAGGTAAGCGCCGCCACCGTAGACCGTGGCGTAGACGCCGCCGCGACCGCTGTTGACGTCGATGCTTCCATCCCAGGAGAGGTCAGACTGCGTGTTGGTATAACCAGCATTGATACCGACGACGAAGTTCTCGCTCACGCGATAATCAGCACCGATCGTCACACCGGCGGAGGTGAACTCCTGCCCGCGGGACTCACTGGTGTTGCGGATACGGGCCCATTCGCCGGAACCGGTCGCAAAGAAGCCCCAGCGCGCCTGCTCGATGACCGGCGCGACGACTTCCTTGCTGACGATGCTCTTGCCATCCCAGCCAGCGAGAGTCAGACCGTCCTTCGTGTTGACCGCCGTGGCGTCGGAGACCAGAGCCGCGCCATTGGCGTTGCTCAGAGCGAGGCCGTTGTCGCTGAACCCGTAGGAACCGGCGCGGACATCTTCAAGACGCCGTTCGATGTTCACATTCTGGATCTGCGAGCTGGCCTGGCTGATCTTGAAGATCGCCGTCAACTCTTCTGGCGAGAGCCGGGAGAGAAGCGCCGGGACGTTGGAGACGTCGGTGTAGTTGAGGTAACCGAAGAGCCTGTCGAGCTGGTTCTTCTTGGCTGCATAATCCAGCGCCCGGGCGACCTGACGCTCGTTGTGAGTCAGGCCCTTGAGGGCGTGGAACTTCTGCTGCTGGATGTCGAGGACGACAGCGTTCGGGCGATAACGGACCACCGGGCGCAACATCGTGTTGCGGTGGAAGTTGCCGTAGTTGACCTCGAACTTGTCGTTCACGATCACGCCGCCTGCTGCAACGATCAGGTTGAACTTGCCGCGGCGGTAGTGGCGGTAGCCGTGATTGGTCAGGTAGAGATTACCGTCAATCGTGGCCGTGCCGTCGACCAACACGCGGTCGTGGTGAGCACGCGAGAAGATGTCAACGATCAGGTTGCCATCCGCCTGCTGGACGTAGTCACCGGTGACGCGCAAGGTTCCGACCGGCTCAAGGGCATTGCCCGGAGTGAGCGTGCCGTTGTTGATGAAGTCGCCATTAACCAGCGGGTTGACCCCGCGGAAGACGCCGCCCCATGTCGTCGGGGTAGCGTGGTTGAGGAAGACATCACCATTGATGACCCCTTCGACATCAGCAATCGCCAGCCCGTTGACGTCGACCCGGCCGGTGATGGCGGAGGTGGCGTCGACGGTGAGGAGACCTTCATGGATGGTCACATCGGCGTCGATCTCGCTCTCGTTGAGGACGCTGATGTCACCCTCGAGGGTGTGCACCGTTGCGCCGTCGATCAAGCTGTCGTTGTCGACGAGAATGCTGCCGAGATCAACCGAAACGCTGCCAAGGATGGCGCTCTGGTGATCAACGATAACGTTACCTTCATCCACATCGACATCGGCATTAAGCTCCGAACTGTTGTCGACGATGACATCGCCCACACCGACCCACACGTCATTTCCGTCGATGAGGCTGTCATGGTTCACCAGCACGTTGCCGAGGCCGACGGAAACATCACCGAAGATGGCGCTGTCATTGTCGACGAGCACGCTGCCTTCGTCCACGTCGACATTACCGTCGATTTCGCTCTCGTTATCGACCGTCACATTGCCCTGCACAACGTTGACATCGCCTTCAATGGCGCTCTTGTCGTTAACGTCGACCCCGCCGTCGTTGATTCCTTCCTGAATGGTGACAAGACCGATGACCCGGCTGTTATCATTGACCACCAGATTACCACGATTGGTGATGCTGATGGCGTCTGCATTGATGGAACTCCGCGCATTGACGATGATGTTGCCGCGTTGCGTGCTAACAACGTCAAAAGGAGAGGCGATGGTGCTTTCCGCATCAACAAGAATGTCTCCCTCATTGACGGTGACGCTTCCGTTGGAGATCTGGCTGCGATTGAGGCTGACGTTACCGACTTCCTCAATCTCGACAGAACCGTCGATCGTGCTCAAACCGGTGAGCGTGACATTGCCAAAGGCGACATCGACGTTGCCGGTCACATGACCGAGATCATTCAGATTGAGATTACCTCTGAGGATGTCGATGTCACCGGTGATCCGGGAATCGAGATACTGGACGAGCACGTTGCCGTGATCGACAATCACATCACCCACGATGGAGCTGCCGGTTTCGACGGAAACGGCGTTGCCGTTGTTTCCGACGCCTTCCAACACCCGGACGACGATGTCAACACCGTTGCCATCGATCCGGCTCCCGGTCGAGAGAGCGACGTGACCGTTGGCGACACCGACATTGCTGCCGAGAATGCTGCTCAAAGTCTCAGCAGTCACATTGCCATTGAGAACGGCAATGTTGGCATTATCAACCGTGCTCCCCAGCGTCAGGGCAAGGTTGCCCGTTCCAATTCCAATCGCACCATTGCGAATGATGGAAGCTTTATTGGCGCTGACGTTACCGGTCGTGACCGCCACGCCGCCGTCCACGATGCTGTCGTTGTCCAGAGAAAGATCACCCGTGGAGATCTCCACCCCGTCAGTCACGACTGCATTGCGATCGAGGGTCAAATCACCCGTGGTGATGTTCACACCACCGTCCACCGTACCGCCGTTGTCGACGAGGGCACTCCCGTTCGTAATCCGGAGGCCGAGCAGGTTATTGACGCCGTCAAAACCACCGCTGACATCGCTGTCATCGATGAGCACGTCGCCGCTGCTGACTTCGACGCCGATGTTGGTTCCACCGAGCACGTTGCTGCCATTGGTGATCGCAACGCCCGCACCAACAACGTTGGAGGCACCAAGGCGAATGCCGCCTTCGACCAAACCGTTATTGATGTCAACCGAACCGGTCTGCACCTCAATCCGGTCAACAGAGCGCAAAGGAGCGACACTGCTGTTGCTATCAAGAACCGTGACACGGCCATTGTTGACGTTGATGGTCCCTTCCACGCGACCGTTGTTCACGTCGACGTTACCGGCGCCGGTCACCCGAATACCACCCGTGACATAGGCGTTGGTGTTAACCTTCGCGTTGCCGTTGGCGATCTGGACGCCGTTAGCGATGTAAGAGGCGTTCTCCACATCGACATTGCCGTTACCGACATTGGCCCCGAGGCCAGCCCCGTTCCAGACAGCGCTGCCGCCGCGAACGAGGAGATTGCCGTTGAGGATGCTAACGCCGCTGCGAACTTCGCTCGCGGTGTCGACGGTGACATTGCCATTGGCCCCAGTCGTGGTGACCGAACCGGTGACATAACCACGATCTTCAACGAGGACGGTGCCGTTGCGGGCGATGATGTTGCCATCAACCTCAGCGTTATCGTGAACCGAAACGTTGCCGTTACCGGCATCGATGTTCCCCTGGACACGGCTCCGGTCGCCAGGAGTGTTTCCGGGGCTGTTGTCGCCCTGAACGTTAACGTAACCGTTATTGACGGTCAGGTTGGCGAGAATAGCGGAGCGGGAGAGGACGTCGACGTCGCCGTCGAGAACCTGCACGCTGTTGGAAGCGCCGCCGTTGATCCAGCTCACGTTGGAGAGGCGCAGGTCGCCTTCTTCAATAAGAACGCTTCCTTCGATACGGCTGGCAGAATTAAGAGAGAGGCCGCTCTGACCAGCGATGGCGTTACCATCAGTGATGTGAACGTTGCCTAGAACGATCGCACTATCATCAAGCGTCACATAACCTTCGTGAACGCGGATGTTACCGCCGACCGTAGCTGTGGTGGCGATGTCGTGACCGTCAAGATCAACGTAACCGTGCTGCACCTCAACGTTTCCGCTGATAGCGCTATCGGAGTTAACGTTGACGTGGCTGTTGGTACCATTGGTGGCTACATTGCCGTTGACAATGCTATTGGCAAGCACTTCCACATGGCTGCCATCACCGGTTGTGTAGATCCCACCGGCGGAGGTGCCAACGAGCTTAACGGTGCCATTGGCACCTTCCGTCGAGATCACCCCGGTGATGTTGCTACCGGTAGCATCGACGTTGCTGTCTGCCCCGGTCACGTCGATCGAGCCAAAGATATTGCTACCATCAATATCGACGAGGTTATTCACCCCATCCACGTCGATTCCACCGTTAACGGTGCTATCATCGCGGACTTCCACCACGATGCCATCAGCATCGACGTTGATGATGCCTCCGGTAAACTCGGTACCAACCGTCGAAGCGCCATGGATTTTAACGTTCCCTTCGGCATTGATGTTGCCCTCGACCGTGCTGTCGTTATCGAGAGTTACATCACCATCGGCAGTCGTGACGTTGCCTCCGACAAAACTGGTGTTGTTGAGCGAAACGTCGCCATTATCCGTCGTAACGCTGCCGGTAATCGTACCGAGACTGAGGGTGACGTTACCATCTTCGAGATCGACAGAACCGTCGATCTCAGCCTGGTTAGCCCCAAGGCCAGTCAGGTTGACGTTCGTCCCCGCGCCATAGCCGTTGACGTTGCCGGTGTGCGTTGCGGCTGTCCCGGTGGAGTTCAGGTCGAAATCAGTTCCATTGGTGAGATTAACCTGCCCCTCGGTGGCACCACCACGGACAGAGAAGGTCGTCGTGTTACCGGTGGAACCAACCTGAATGATGTCGGCGGCCAAACGGCCTTCAACGATCAATGCACCGTTGTTGATACGAGCCTCAGCGACCTCAACGTCCCCGTTGCTCTGAATCGTCGTCGTACCGGCGCCGTCTTTCTGGAAATCACCGTCACCGCTGATCTCCGCGGCGATCCCGACAGAGTTGCCGGCCCCAACTTCGGAGACAAAGAGACCGTTATTGGTCACCGTCCCGTTGGTAGCTCCAGTGAAGTTCCCGCTGACATTATTGATGCGCAGGATACCGTTTTGTCCAATCGTAATGGCGCTGGTGTTACCCAAGACGCCATTTTTGGAAGTGCCGTTACCGAGCGTCAGACGGCCATCGGTGATGGAGGTCGCACCGGTATAAGTATGGGTGCCATTGAGGCCGGTTTCGAGTCCACTGTTAACCGTCAGTGTTGCGGGAACGGTGCTCCAGAAACCCTCGGTGAGATTGATCTCATCAACGATTCCGGAATAGAGGTTGAAGGAACTCGCACCGATGTAGAAATTCGGACCAAACGCATCACGATAGAGAGAATTTCCCTGACCGAGGTCAATGGTCACCGACGGATTGGGAGCAACGTTGGTGGTGTAATCGTTGTAACTGTAAGGTCCACCCACGTTGATGGTGTATTGCGCCGAAACGCTACCAGCCATCATGGCTGAGGCAATGACCGCAGCCGAGAGCGAGCGCTCCAGCTTGCGACTCTTGCGACTGAAGAGGGACTTTTTGGGCACTTTGCGTGTTGCCATTTCTTTAAGGGGTTTATTTGTTCTCATGCTCTTTAAGATCAACTGCGGTTGGAATGATTCGCATGAGTGATGTGTTGTCTGAACATCAACACATAACTCCATTTCCCCCTTCCATTCATGAACGGGGAACATGCCGGTTTTTAGCAGCCTCGCCCAAGAGAGGTCAACGAAATCTTACCCAGCAGCCCCCCCTTTTGGATGAAGCTGGAATGCCTTATACAGACATAGTGAAAAACACTATACGTATACATTTTCCATTACTTACAAAGCAGTAAGCAAAACACGACACACCAAAACAAGGAAAAGCCGACTACCCAGTTTGAGCAGTCGGCTTAGCTTAGTTAAATTGGTTCGATGTTATCTCAATAGACGTCGCGCTTGTAACGCTTGGTCTTCTTAAGCGCTTCGATATAGGAAGCGGTTTCCTCCGGCGTTTTGCCCCCCTGTTCACGGATGATGGTTTGAAGTGCTACATCGACATCCTTGGCCATCCGGGCTGCATCGCCGCATACGTAGAAGTGCGCCCCCTCCTCCAGCCATTGCCAGAGTTCGGTGGCGTTTTCCAGCATCCGATGTTGGACGTAGATCTTCGTCTCCTGATCGCGTGAGAAGGCGGTGTCAAACCGTGTCAGGATGCCGTCCCGCGCGAGTTCTTCGAACTCTTCACGATAAAGGAAATCCTCACTCGCACGCTGTTCTCCGAAAAAGAGCCAGTTTTTCCCGCTCGCCCCGGTTGCCTTGCGCTCCTGTAGATAGGCGCGGAAGGGAGCAACCCCGGTCCCCGGGCCGACCATGATAATCGGCGTCGCAGGATCTTCCGGGAGGCGGAATCCCTTGGCCTGATGAAAGAAGACGGGAATCGTCTCCCCGATCGCGACCCGTTCGGCGAGAAAAGTCGAGGCGACGCCGCGACGCTCGCGCCCATGACTCTCGTAACGAACGGTCGCCACCGTGAGGTCGACCTGCTCGGGCCGCGCCTTGATGCTGGAGGCGATCGAGTAGAGCCGGGGCACCTGCTTGCGCAGCAGGGCGACAAACTCCTCCGGCGTGAAGCGCACGGAAGGGTGATCGGTGAGGAAATCGATATATTCAAGCCCCCAGAGGTAGTCGTCGAGATCGGCCTTGCGCTCCGGCGTGAGAAGCTCCTGCGTGAGCGGCGCCCCTTCCCCGGCCCGTTCGACCAAAGCGGTCAGAAACTGGCGGGAAGGTTGTTTGATGGCGTAATCCTTCAGGAGCGCCTCGCGCAGCGGCTTGGGGTTTCCATCTGCTCCGGGGACCGGTTCGCCTCCAGTGGCGTGCAGGGTGCGAATGATTTCGTCGACGAGGTCCGGCTCATTGGTCGGGAAGACCACGAGGGAATCGCCCACTTCATAGCTCAACCCTGAACCTGCCAGCGAAATTTCGTAGTGGCGGGTGTCTTTTTCGGAACCTTCGCCGGTCAACTTGCGGTTGACCAGTAGCGGCGCCGGAAAAGGATTCTTTCGGGACCAGACAGATGGTGTGGTGGACATAAGAAGGGGGCAAGAAAAGCAAACCCCACCCCGATGCGCAAGAAAACCGTGCGAAAACCGCCGGGGCATCTGGAGGTTTGACACCGGGCGTGGAGGCGTTAGTCTGTTGGGCTAACACGATGCCCGAAAGTCAAACCTTGCAGTTTGAAAACGCAAGAGTTCTTCAGTCGCTCTATGCGAACAATCTGAAGCTGCTCAAAACGTTGGAGGAAACCTTGTCGGTCAGGGTCACCACCCGCGAGGGATGGGTGCGGCTGGAAGGGGAGAGCGAAGGGGTCGAGAAAGCCAAACAGGTCTTCGAGCAGCTTGAGCGCGCACGTCGCAGCGGGATGCCGATCCGCCGCCACGAGTTCCACTACGCGCTGATGTCTGTGGCGGAGCCGGATGGACAGGAGGAGTTGTACCAGTTGCTCGATACCCAGATGCAGACTTCGCCACGGCGCGCGCCAATCATCCCGAAGACGGCGACGCAACGCCGTTACGTTCAGGCGATGACGGAGTTTGAACTGGTCTTTGGCATCGGCCCGGCCGGAACCGGGAAGACCTACCTCGCGATGGCGATGGCGCTGATGGCGCTGCGCAAGGAGCAGGTCAACCGGATCATCCTCACGCGCCCCGCTGTAGAGGCAGGCGAAGCGCTCGGCTTTCTCCCCGGAGATCTGAAGGAAAAAATCGCCCCCTACCTGCGCCCGCTCTACGACGCCTTGCAGGATATGCTCGAAGATGACGAGCGGGAGCGTTTCATCGAACGCAACATTATCGAGATTGCCCCGCTGGCCTTTATGCGCGGGCGCACGCTCAACAATGCTTTCATCATCCTCGATGAAGCACAAAACACCACCACCGAGCAGATGCTCATGTTCCTGACGCGCCTCGGCGCGGAGTCGCGCTGCGTGATCACCGGGGACACCACCCAGATCGACCTCCCGGGCAATCGCCGCTCGGGATTGATCGAAGGGTTGCAGGCGCTCAAGGATGTCGACGGGATTGCCTTCTGCACCTTTGAAGAGCGCGACGTGGTACGACACGAACTGGTCCGGCGCATTGTCCGGGCTTACAAGCGACATCGCTCGGGTGATGTTTCACACCGGGAAGGATAAAAAGGAATGTTCAGGTTTTTCGGACGCAAACGATTGGTCAAAAAGGGGCTGGCTTCGCAGAAAGTCCGCCTGCGGCGCAACCGCAGCGAGATGCTCGAAGGGATGGAAGCCAACAGCGCGTTGCGCTTCATGATCTGCTTTGGCTTCATCGTCGGGCTGGCGATTCTGATCTTCCGCGGGGATCAGGCGCAGCCGACCGAGAAGTTCCTCACCAGTCTGCTCATCTTCCTCACCGCGCTGGCGCAGCTCTGGATCAACCATCCCGAGACCTACCAGCGCAACTCCCGCCTCCTGCTGGTACTCGGGGTCTGTCTGGCGCATCTCGCCCTGATCAAAGGGGTGCTCTATCTAGCATGGACCGGGAGCGATGCCATCAGTAACAAGTTTGGACCACTCTTGATACCCTACGCCTTTGCGCCGCTGGTTCTCTCGGCACTGCTCGGGAAGAACCACGGGATTTTCGCGGCGATCTTCGTCAGCCTCTGGGGCTCGGCGCTGGTCAAGGGGATGCCCCCGGCGGTCTTTATCGTCATCAGTCTGATCACCGGCTTTATCGCCGTCTTCATCACCTTGCAGGTCCGCCAGAGGAGCCGCCTGATCCGGGCCGGGGTCTTCGTCGGACTGGCGACGTGGATTCTTGCGCTGATGTTCGGCCTGATCGGGCCGATTGTCTGGGAGTTTTTCAGCGGCATTAACTGGCGCAATATCGGGATGGAGAGCCTCGCAACGATCGGCTGCGGCGTGATGACCGCCATTCTGGTGAGCGGAGCGCTACCGATTCTGGAAAACACCTTTCGCATCACCACCGATATTTCATGGCTGGAGGCGGCGGACTTAAACCACCCGCTCCTTAAAAGGATGACCATTGAAGCACCGGGGACCTATCACCACAGCCTCGTCGTCGCCAATCTCGCGGAAGCCGCTGCCGAATCGGTCGGAGCCAACGCCACGATGGCGCGGGTCTGCTCCTACTTCCACGACATCGGCAAACTGGTCAAACCGGAATACTTCACCGAGAACATCTCCGAACACAACCCGCACAACGAATTGGCCCCGACGATGAGCGCGCTCATCATCATCGCCCATGTCAAAGAGGGGGTTGACCTTGCCATCAAGCACAAGCTGCGCAAGGAGATCATCGACGTCATCCAGCAGCACCACGGCACCTCTCTGGTTTGGTACTTCTACAAACGCGCCCTGCAACAGCAGGAGGACGCCCGGCAGGGGGGCAAGATCATGAACATCCGTGAGGAGGATATCCCGGAGGTGCATGAAGAGAGCTTCCGTTACAGCGGACCGCCACCGCAGACGCGGGAATGTGCGATTATCTCGCTGGCCGACAGCGTCGAGAGTGCTTCACGCAGTCTGGAAAAGGTGACGCCGCAACGGGTCGAGCAGCTCATCTCCGAGATCATCCGCGCCCGGATCAACGACAACCAGCTTGCCGAATGCGACCTGACGCTGCGCGATCTCAAGGCGATCGCCGCGAGCTTCAAATCGACCCTTTTGAGCATGATGCACAGCCGCGTCGCCTATCCCAAGCAGGATGACGATGAAGGCCAGCAGATGCGTGAAGATGGCAAGGGTAAAGGGACGCCGGTGAGTGCGGCGTGAAGGAAGTCGTCGTGACCCATTCCCGTCCAGCCCCGGAGGGGGAGGCGCGTATCGCCCTCTTTAACCGGCAGCGCAAACTCGCCCTCCCGATGGCGTGGCTGCGCCGTTTCGCCCCGGTCGCGCACGCTCTGGTATTGGAAAGCCCGCTGGGGCAGGAGCACGATGCTCCGCTGGCAGAACTTGAGGAGGTGGAGGTGACCTTCGTCTCCGACGCCACCATCGCCCGGCTCCATGTCGAGTTCATGGCGATCGAAGGGGCGACTGATGTGATCACCTTCCAGCACGGGGAGATCGTCATCAGCACCGAGACGGCGGCAGCCTACGCCCCGCTCTACGGTCGGACGCTGCGCGATGAACTCGCGCTTTACCTCATCCACGGCTTGCTACACCTTCATGGCTATGGCGATGGCTCGGCTTTAGAAGCCGCCGCGATGCACCGTTTGCAGGAGCAACTCCTCGCCCGGGCCCTCCAGACGACCGCTTGAACCTTTTTTTCCCATGACCGAAACGTTAACCCAAACCGACACTGAAACCGCGCTCGACCGTCCGTGGCATGTCGTGGTGCATAACGATCCGGTTAACCTGATGAGTTACGTGACGATGATTTTCAAACGCGTTTTTGGCTATTCGACCGAGCGGGCGACCCGCCACATGATGGAGGTCCACCAGAAAGGACGCTCCATCCTCTGGAGCGGACCGCGCGAACGGGCCGAGCTTTACGTGCAACAGCTTCAAGGGCATCTCCTGCTCGCTTCTCTCGAACAGGACGAAGGGTAGATCATGGAGATTTCACGTAACGAAGATGGCTCCTTCGCCATTTCAGGCATGGAGGAACCGATGAGCGATTTCATGAGGGCGATCGTCCCCTCCTGCAATCCGGGGGAGAATGCCGAGGCGCTCGAACGCCTCTTCCCCCCACCGCTCAACTCCGGGGCCGACGACGGCTCCAATGAGGAATGGCGCGAGTATGTTCAGCCCGAGCTGGCCCACCTTTTCGCGACGGCAGCTGAGGTCGTCCGGGGCGATCTCGAACAACTCGATGGCGACCCGCCGCTCGTCATCCCTGCACGGCATGTCGACGCATGGCTCAACACGCTCAATCAGGCGCGGCTGGTTCTGGCAGCGCGTTACGCCATTACCGAAGCGGAAATGGAGGAGCCAATCTCCCCGGTTCTGGAGAATCAGCGCGAGATTGCCCTTTTTCAGATTCATTTCTACGGATTCCTGCAAGAATGCCTGATCCGGGGTGAATAGAAGTGACAGTTGCTTCCCTTTGGCTTATGACGCGGGGATGATCGACGTCACCAAATTCTTTTATCTCTTTTTCGGACTCCTGACCGTCGTCGGAGGGGTGATCGGTTTTGTCAAAGCCAACAGCCGCGCTTCGCTCATCGCAGGCTCAATCAGCGGGATTGCCCTGATCGCTTCTTCCATTTTCATTTTCAATGACCGGACCAACTGGGGCCTCCTCCTCGGGTTGCTCGTCAGCGCTGCTCTCTCCGGCCAGTTCATCCCGAAAGTGATGCTCAACCGTGCGCCGATTCACTCCATTTTGATGGCGATTCTGAGCGCAGCGAGCCTCGTTTTAACCATTTTCTCGCTCACCAGGCATTGATCGTGCACCAAAACGGTTGAAACTCTCCGGCCACAAGCCAAGGTAGATGCCATGATGTTGCGCAACAGGTTCTTCCCCCTGCTGGTCACCCTTTGCCTTTGCAGCGCGATCCCCGGTTGCAAACCGCCCGCGCAGGAGCCAAAGGAAAGCCAACCGACCCCCTCCCCCACTCCGGCTGCAACGCCCAAGCCAACGCCAACCCCTTCGCCGACGCCGATCTACGTCCCGCGCAAGCAGATGGAGGTCGCCAATCTCTATAGCGGCATCCGGCTCAAAACCACCTTTGAAACCGAGCCGGGAACTCTCAGCGCCGCGTGGCAGCGCGAAGAGAAGGAGAGCTACACCGTGGAAGTCAACGTCCGCGTCAAGGTGCCGCAGCCCAATACCGATCTCGCCTCTCTGAGCCGTCTCAACGCGAAACTGCCCGAGTTACTCCCCGGGCTGGCGGCGATGTTGCCGACGGCGGAGGTCTCCCCGACGTTTGAGGATCTCTACCGGCGCAAAATCACCTTTCTGGAGCGCAACCTCCCCCGGCTCGAACAGTTGCTCTCCACGCATAATTTCTACGATTGCGAGACGATCCTCCACCTGCGCCACCCCGAGAGCCAACGCGCCGTCCTCCTGCTTCAATCGGAGATGGACATCGACACCGACGGCTCTGACGGCGACCGCATCCCCAATCCGGAGGGGAAGGACCGCTTCTTCCAACCGATGACCAGCTACGGCTGGCCCAAGCAAACAAACGTCCCCAACCCGTTTCTTGCGGGCAGTCAGGAACGGCTTAAAACAGCGCAGGCAGAACTCGCCGCAGCCAAACCGGGGGCGAAGAATCTCCAAGCCTTGCGCGATCGCGTCGGTGCAGCCCGCTATCAGGTCAATCAGTTGACCAGCAAGAGCTTTCTCATCTCGGAAACCGATCCGTTCATCGTCCTCCCCTCCTTCATGTTCAGCGGGAAGGACCCTCACTTCACCCCGAAGCTCGGCGATTACTGTGTGGTGATCTACAAGGATCTCATCTACCCGGCGATCGTCGGCGATGCCGGGCCAAGCTTCAAAGCCGGAGAAGCCTCCTTCCGCATGGCGCGGCAGTTGAACTCCCGTTCCTCCCTTTTGAGCCGACCGGTGAGCGACCTCAAGGTGACCTACGTCGTCTTCCCCAACAGTGCCGATGCCGAACCGGGCCCACCCGATCTTAACCGGTGGCGTTCCGAAGTTGAAAAGCTTCTCGGGGAGATTGGCGGCTATGGCGGGACGCTTTTTGCTTGGGAGACGATCGCCCAACCAGCCCCGACACCGACTCCCGAACCGACCCCGACGCCCACCCCCTCTCCGCTCCCGGAGAGTGCCACCCCTCAACCTTCGCCCACGGTCACACCGGAACTCCCAACCCCCACGCCGACTCCGGGTGAGGAAGCCGCCGCTCCGGCACCGAGCGCCGCCGGTTGATCGTGTTGCGCGGTGTGATGTTCGACCAGAGAAATCGTGCCGTCGAAATCTTCGACCAGCGCGGTGCAACTCTCGACCCAATCGCCGCTGTTGTAATAATCGACACCGTTGATCTTGCGGATGATCGGTGAGTGAATATGACCGCAGAGGACGCCGGAGACGTTGTCGGTTTCTGAAAAACGGACAACGGCCTTCTCAAACTCTCCAATAAAGGAGACGGCGTTTTTGACATTGCGCTTCACCGCCGCACTCAGCGACCAGTAGTTAAGCCCAAGCCGACGGCGGGCGAGATTGACCGGGCGATTGAGCTGGAGCAGGAAGCGGTAGCCAATGTCACCGGCGAGCGCCAGCCAGCGGTGATTCTGCACTACCGTATCAAGTTCATGCCCGTGGATGACCAGAAGACGCCGTCCATCGGCGGTCGTATGGATCGCCCTTTCCTGCACGGAGATCGCCCCATAGCCACCGAGGAACCCGGCGAGGAATTCGTCGTGGTTGCCGGGGATGTAGATGAGCCGCGTCCCCTTGCGTCCGGCGCGGAGGAGTTTCTGGATGACGTCGTTGTGCGACTGTGGCCAGAAGATCCCCCGCCGCAGCGCCCAGATGTCGATCAGGTCGCCGACGACGTAGAGGGTTTCAAAGTCATATTCACGCAGAAAGTCGAGCAATGCCTCCGCATTGCACCCCCGCGTGCCGAGGTGTACGTCCGAAATCCAGCCGGTACGGTAATATTTCATGGAGATCACCGGGAGTTTCGCGCAGGGATGTGACAACGCTGCGGCGGGCAAGTGACATTCGCGTCACAAAAGCGAAACTTTTTTTTAACATTACCGCCACTCGGTTGTCTCAATCCGTATTCATCGTCGGCATGATGCAACAACGGACATCCCCCATTCTCCAACCTCGAAAGCCTGCCACTCCAAAGCGGCGGGAACAGACGATTGCGCAGATCCTCAAGGATGCGTACCTGCTGCATTGTCGCGACCGGGAAACGCGCAGCGCCCTGCGCCAATGTCTGCGGGATTAAACGAAAACTCAAACCTTCAAACCGACACTCCGAAGCCGAGGTGAAAATCCCCTCGCCTTCGGAGTGATTTTTTTTGCGGCAACGGCTTTGAGCTTGCGAAGCCGAAAGGTTTACGCGTAAACCTTTCGGCATGTTCACACCGGAAGCTTTTGTCGAAGCCCGCTACGGGCTCTTTCTCCACTACGGGCTTTACTCGATCCTCGGACGGGGGGAGTGGGTGCTTAACCGCGAAGAGATCCCGCTCGATGACTACCGGGCGCTGGCAGAGCAGTTTGATCCCTCAGCCTTTAATGCTGACGCGATCGCCCGGTTCGCGAAGGAGTGCGGGATGCGCTATCTCGTTTTTACCACGATGCACCACGATGGCTTCCGGCTCTATGAGAGCGCCTTGAGCGACTACAGTTCCGTCGCCCGGGGGTCGCGTCGCGATCTGACGGCGGAAATCATCGCGGCAGCCCGGTGCCACGGCCTCGGGATCGGCCTCTACCACAGCCTTAATAATTGGAACGATCAACCCGACGCCGTCGACGCGCTGGAGTCCCCTCAGGCGCGGGAACGTTTTCTGGAGGCGACCTTCGCCCGGTTGCGCGAATTGCTCACCCGCTACCAGCCGATCGACCTGCTCTGGTATGACGGCTGGTGGCCCTTCGATGCCGAAGGATGGCGCGCGGAGGCAATGAACGCGATGGTGCGGGAGATCCAGCCGGGGTTGCTGGTCAACGGGCGCAACGGCCTACCGGGCGATTTCGCCACACCGGAGCAACACCTCGCCGCGCCGCAACCGTGGCGACCGTGGGAAGCATGCGTCACGCTCAACGATCACTGGGGGTTCCACGCCGGAGATCACCACTGGAAACAGCCGCGGGAAGTAATCGCGCTCCTTGCCCGTGTCGCGCAACACCGGGGCAATCTCCTGCTCAACATCGGCCTGCAAGCCGACGGCTCAATCCCGCCTGATGCCGCCGCGATCCTCCGCCGGACCGGCGAATGGCTTCAAACCAACGGAGAAGCGATCTTCGGGACTGATCTCTGGACGATCGACCCGTACCAGCGGGGCGAACACCGGGGCGACTGGACTTTCCACGGCCCCTTGACCGTGCGCGGGCCGCATCTCTACCAGATCGTCGCCACGCCGCCCCCCGGTGACGAGTTGGTGATCACCGGTCTGGAAAGCCGGGTCCGGGAAGTGGTCTTACTTGGGAACGGACCGGTCCCTTTCACCTTGGTCAACGGGCGGCTCGGCATCGCTCAGGAGAGAGCGCCCAAAGAAGCCGGAGCGCTCCCCGCCGTCTACCGGATCACCTGTGAGACCCCTCCCGTCATTTACAAAACCGGAGGGATGCGCCTCCCGGCTGTCACCCATCCGCGCTACGATCCGCTCCCTTCCGACATTGCGTGGTAGGGAGTGTCGTCACAACCTTGGGGCGCACCGAATCGCGCTGCACCAGAAACGGGTCAATGAGCACCTCGGCGGCGCGGCTGCTTTGGTCGCGGATGCGTTCGAGCAACATCGTGGCGGCTCGCTCGCCCATCCGCTCGGCGTTCTGGTCAACGCTGGTTAAGGGGGGCGAGAGGAAATCAAACGGATACCCTTCGTTGCTATAGCCAACAACGGAGAGATCCCCCGGGATGGCGATCCCCTCCTCCCGGCAAAAGCGGTAGACCTCCAGCGCTACCGCGTCATTGAAACAGAAAACCGCGCTATAGCGGGGGAGCGTGCGGGCAAGTTGCTCGCGGAAAGCGGGATCGTGCGCATCCGGGCCGGGGCGATGGGTAAAACGGATAATCTTCGGCTTCAACCCCGCTTCGAGCATCGTCTGCCGATACCCCTCTTCCCGACGGCGATCAATCTGGCGGTTGTCGAGCGGCAGGCCAATATGGAGGATGCGCTGATGCCCATTGGCAAGGAGATGGCGCGTAGCGAGTTGGCCGCCGAGCGTATCATCGGAAGCAATAAGCGGGAGCCGCAACTTAGGGACAGGGTTATTGAGCGCCACCAGCGGGACATGCTCGGCAAGGAGCGCCGCGAAATGCTGCCGCCCGCTATCTTCACGGCTCGGGATGAGAATCACCCCCTCCACCCGCTGTCGGGCGAGTTGTTCGAGGAGATGCGCCTCCCGGGCGACCTCAAAGCCGCTCAGTTGCAAAAGCGGCGAAAATCCCGCCCCGGCCAAGGTCGGGAGAACCCCCTCCAGCAAAGCGCTGACAAAGCCGCTCCGCAACGTCGGGATCACCAGACCGATCAACCCGGTGCGCCCGGTGCGCAATCGCGGCCCGAGGTCGTTCGGGAGATAACCGGCCCGGGCGGCGGCTTCGCGGATCTGCTCGCGCCGGGCGGCGGAGATGCGCCCCTCGCCTTGAAGCGCAAGGTTGATCGTGGTATGGGAAACGCCGAGTTGCCGGGCGAGATCGCGCAGGCTGGGCCGGGGGCGCAGCGCCCCTTCTTCCTCAGAGTTCGGCGGCATTGGGGAACTTCGCAATCACCGGATCGTGCCGCGCCGGTTGGAGCCAATTCAACGCCCGCCCGAAGATCGGATTGATGAGCGGCGACAAGTGTCGCGCATAGAGATCGAGCGGGGCGAGTTGAAGACGAAGGTGGAGCTTGGGGTCGTAATTGAGCGGCCCGGTGTAGTAATGGCGATACCCGTTCTCCAAAGCCCAAGCGACAATATCGCGCCAAGTGATGAAGTAGAGGTGAAGCTGAAGCGCGACTTCGTAATCCATCCCGACGTTGAGATCGTAGAGCACTCCATCATGCACCATACAGAGGGCAAAGGCGACCAGCCGCCCCTCCATCCGCCACAGAAAAAACCGCACCCGCTCGGGCATCCGCCGCCCGAGTTCGCGGAAATAATCGGGGGTGAGTTCCTCGAACTTCAACTCCGAACGGTCATGGGTTTGAAGGTAGAGGCGGTGCAACTCCTCGGCGATGGCGTCGACCTCAGTGCAAACCTCGACGCTCAAAGCTCCGAAACGCTCACTATCGCGAAACTTCCGGCGCAACCCCTTGCGATAGATCCGGCTCAGGCGGTTTTGCACGTAATCATCGAAGGTGGAATCCTCAAACGTCACCGCAGCACCGGGCATACTCGGCGCACGCCGGTACCCATGAGTGAGCAAGCGGGAGAGCGCCGGGCGGTACTCAGCGGGATAATCCTTAAAGAGGATCATCGAAGCGCGGACCTCTTTGCGGGCGTAGGTCTCCAGCGCCTCGCGCAAGGCGTCAATCGCCCATGGCGCTTGGACATCGAGTTGCCCCTCCCCGGCGGCGCAACCGACCATGACGATCTTGAGCTTGAGCGCACGCGGGAACGGACGTCGCAGGGAGGCGACCACCCCCTTAACACCGGGGGGGAGGCCCGCCGTAATATCCTGATCGACGATAAAAAACGGCTGGAGCGCGATGGCTCCACTCCCCTCCTCCTCCAGAACCGCGTAGCGATAGGCGAAAGCCTCCGGTAAGGTCTGCTCCACGATGGCGTAGTAGCGATGATCACGACACTGCCCGGCGAGCATCTGCTCACGCAACGGCAGCGGGAGATCATTAACCGAAGAGAGGACCAACGCCCTTCCGGCAGAGGTCCGCCCGCGCCATGCACCGGCGGGCGGCGCTTCCCAATCCATCACGGAAGCACGACGCGTCGCGGAATCCGATTCAGCCAAAACGCTCATTTCCCCCCAGAGTGATTACGGCTGAGGAGCAGCAGGAGGAGCGCTCTGCCCTTCCTCCGGCTTCGGCGGGTAATCCCCACGCATCACCAAGCCGATCTCCGCAAGACTATCGTAGAGGAGCTTCTGGCGACCCGCTCCGAAGGTCTGCTCGGCGGCGAGGATCATCCGTTTGCCGGTCATCAGATCGGCATTCGCAATTGCCACGGCGGCGGCACCATAGAACATGAACGGTGTCGGGTTACCGGGACGCTCCAACGCCTTGAGCGCTTCGAGGGCCTGCTGCTGGCGCTTCTCATGAAGATGAATGAGGATGATTTTGTAGCGGATGAGATCGCTTTCGGGGAATTCCTTGAGCAACGCTTCAAAGGCCTCCAATCCCTTGACGTAATCTTTGCGCAACAGGAAAAGCTCCGCGAGATTATACTTGGGAATGAAGGCGTTAGGCTCCTTGGTCAGGATCGTCTCGTAGATCTGCCGTGCCTTCTCAATTTCACCGGTTTCCGCATAGATCCCCGCACGTGCTCCGAGGACCACGGGATGCTCCGGCGCGATCTTTTCAGCGGCTTCCAGCTCCTTGCCCGCCTCAACAAAGCGGCGTTCGTCAAAGAGTTTACCGAAGGCAACCATGATTGGCTGCAACTCTGCCAGAAGCGGATCAGGGGTCGGGGTGGGAGCGGCTGGCGGCTGGGGGGCCGGGGTCGCTTCCGTGGCGGCAGGGGCCTCCGCCTCCTGAGCGGCGAGAGGGAGAGAAACCAGCAATGCTGCGGCAAAAGTAACGCGCTTGAGCAACGCCGGGGAGGGAAATGGGAGAGGTTTCAAAGGGATGGAGCGTTTTGGCTATCTTCCGGGAAAAGCGCCCGAGGGTCAAGCGCCCACGCGCGGCATGACACGCGGGAGACGAGCCGCCGCGCCGCGCCCAAAAGCGCCTCACTTTTGCGCCAACCGATGGATCATCCGTACGAAAAGCTCAGCCGCTTCCTCATCTTCGATCATAAGACGGGCGAGAGCTTCAAGGGCCTTTCGTTTTTCAGGGGAGAGTTGCCGGGCCAGTTCAAGGAGTTCCCCCTCATCATCATCGCTCAGAAACCGCCCCCCCGTAGACGCCAATGGCCGCAATCGCGCCGGAATCGCATCCTGCAAGTAAGCGTGAATGAGTTCACAACTCTCCGATGGAGAGAGAATGGAGCAGATCCGCTCAAGCGTCTCCCGATCCGGTGCAGCTTTATCGCGCTGTAGGCGGCTGATCGTCCCCTGATGAACTCCACAGGCCGTCGCAAACTCGATCGCCCGCCCCCTCCGTTCGATCAACCTCTCCAAAGCATTGCTAAAATAACTCATAATCGGAAGGCTCTCTCATACACAGCCGGGCAAAAAAACTCCATTGGAAAACATGCATTGGAGGCATATATTCTCGCCGTGCAACGCTTATTCACCCCTTCAGATGACGCAGATATGGTGAGGATTCTCAGAGACCTCACTGCACTGATGCGCACGAACTCTCCTTTGCCGGGACAAAAAACAGCAGCAAAGCTCGAGCAGATCTTCAACGACATTCTTGCTCAGATTATCTCAGGAGACCCGGAAACTAAGTCTCTTTCCGAAAACCAGCGCAACGTGGAATGAAGACGGCCCTGATCACCGGAATCACGGGACAGGATGGCTCCTACCTCTGCGAACAGTTACTAGCGAGAGGGTACACGGTGCACGGTGTGTTGCGAAGGACCAGCTCCTTTAACACGAACCGGATCGACCACCTCATCCACGATGAGCGTCTCTACGGCACACGGCTCCATCTCCACTTTGGCGATCTGACCGATTCCAGCAACCTCAACCGCCTGCTGGAGCGCACCCTCCCGGACGAAATCTACAACCTCGGCGCTCAAAGCCATGTCAAAGTCTCCTTTGACGTCCCCGAGTATACTGCGGAAGTCGACGCCGTGGGGACGCTGCGCTTTCTGGACGCGATCAAGGAAACAGGATTAGCGACACGAACGCGCTTTTATCAGGCTTCCACTAGCGAACTCTACGGACAGGCTGCCGAAGTCCCCCAGCGGGAGACCACCCCATTCCGTCCCCGCTCCCCCTACGGTGCCGCCAAGCTTTATGCTTATTGGATGGTCGTCAACTACCGGGAGGCGTACGGCATTCATGCTTCCAACGGCATTCTCTTTAACCATGAATCGCCAAGACGGGGTGAAACCTTTGTCACGCGCAAGATCACCCGGGCCGCCAGCCGCATTCGCCACGGCCTTCAATCGTTCCTCCGGCTTGGTAATCTCAATGCCCGGCGAGATTGGGGTTATGCACCAGAATACACTGATGCCATGTGGCGAATCCTCCAACACGATCAACCCGATGACTATGTCTGCGCCACAGGGCAGACCCACTCCATCCGTGAGTTCACCCGGCTGGCTTTCGCCAAAGCGGAGATGGAGATCTGTTTCAAGGGGGAAGGGGTTGACGAAGTCGGGATCGAGATTGGGACAGGAAGGGAAGTCGTCCGGATCGACCCGGTTTACTACCGTCCGACGGAGGTCGACCTCCTGTTGGGCGATGCCCGAAAAGCTGAGGAACTTCTCGGATGGAAGCCCAAAGTCAAGTTTGAGGAACTGATCTCGATCATGATGAAGAATGACCTGCAACTGGCACAAGAGGAACGCTGCCAAAAACCGCCGGGCCTTTTCTCATGAACCGGGACAGCACCCTCTTTCTGGCGGGACATCGCGGGTTGGTCGGCTCCGCCTGCCTACGCGCCCTCCGCCGTCACCAGTTCTGCAACATTCTGGTCAAAAGCAGAGAGGAGCTTGATCTGCGCAACTCCGAAGCGGTCGCCCGTTTCTTTGCTACCCACCGGCCCGACGGGGTCATCATGGCGGCGGCGAAGGTCGGCGGGATCATGGCCAACCAACGCCATCCGGTCGCCTTTCTTGAGGAAAACCTGCAAATTCAAACCAACATCATTAGTCAGGCGTATCGCCATGGTGTACGCAAGCTCCTCTTCCTTGGCAGTTCCTGCATCTATCCACGCGAGGCACCGCAGCCGATCCCGGAAGAGGCGCTTCTCACCGGCCCGCTGGAGCCGACCAATGAGGCGTATGCCATTGCCAAAATCTCGGGAATCATGCTGTGTCGGGCCTACCGCCGGGAATTCGGCGCGGACTTTATCTGCGCCATGCCGACCAACCTCTACGGCCCGGGTGATAACTTCGACCCAGAAAGCTCCCACGTCCTCCCGGCCCTGATCCGAAAATTCGACGAAGCGAAGCGGGCCGGGCGCGATCACGTAACCTTGTGGGGCAGCGGCAACCCCCGCCGGGAATTTCTCCATGCCGATGACCTCGCAGAAGCGTGCCTGCTCCTGCTCCAGAGCAAAGCGGCCCCTGAAATCGTCAACGTCGGCTCCGGGAAAGACCTCACCATTCGGGAATTGGCGCAACAGGTCCAATCGGTCGTCGGCTTCCAAGGTGAAGTTCGCTGGGACACCACCCGACCGGATGGAACGCCGCGCAAGCTTCTCAATAACGGAAAATTACGCGCCTTGGGATGGGAACCCCGCATTTCGCTAGAGGAAGGGGTGCGGAGCCTTTACCGCTGGTGGTGTGAGGAGAGGGGTGTACGGGAAATCTGAAATTTCCGTGCAGATTTCTTTGTCAGCACCATGAAGGGGTGGTAGTTTCCCTCGCCTTTTCGCTTATGATTGCCGCTGATCCGGAACTTCTCGCACCCGCTGGTAACCGGGAGTGCGTTCGCGCGGCGGTCGCCAACGGGGCCGATGCCGTCTTTTTTGGACTGCCGCGTTTCAATGCCCGGCTGCATGCCGATAACTTTACCGAGGAAGAGTTACCGGAGGTCGTCGCCTTCTGCCATCGCCACGGGGTCAAGGCTTACGTCACCCTCAACACGCTGGTTTTTACCGATGAACTCGAAGAGGCGGCGGCTTATCTGAAAGTCTTAAACCGCGCCGGGGTCGACGCCCTGATTGTTCAGGATATTGGGCTGGTGCGGCTGGCGGCGGCAGTCACCCCCGAATTGCCGATCCATGCCTCCACTCAGATGACGATCACTTCCCCCGAAGGGGCAGCGTTTGTCCAACGCCACCTCGGGATCGAGCGCGTCGTCCTTGCGCGGGAATTGTCACTGCGGGAGTTGGAGAAATTCAGCCCGGGCCAAGGGGAGCGCCCTCCGGTCGAACTGGAGGTGTTCGTGCACGGGGCGCTCTGTGTCGCTTACTCGGGCCAATGTCTTACGAGTGAATCGCTCGGACGCCGGAGTGCGAACCGGGGCGAATGTGCGCAAGCGTGTCGGATGCCGTACGAGATGATCGTCGACGGAGCCGTGCGCGATCTCGGCGACCGGCGCTACCTTCTTTCCCCACAAGATCTCGCAGCGGTGGATGAAATCCCGGCTTTGCTGGAGCGCGGCGTCGTCTCCTTCAAGATCGAGGGTCGGTTGAAATCGCCCGAATACGTCGCCGCCGTCTGTCAGGTCTACCGTAAAGCGATCGACGCGGCGCTGGAGGGGCGTCCATGGCACGCTTCCCGGGAGGATCGCTATGCGATGGAGATGACCTTCTCCCGCGGGCTTTTCTCCGGCTGGATGCACGGCGTCAACCATCAGGAACTGGTCCCGGCCCGCTTCGGAAAAAAACGAGGACCGTTCGTAGGGCGAATCCGCCGGGTGGAGCGCGATGGCGTGGAGCTTGACACGCTCCAGACCGCGCTCAAGCCGGGGGATGGTGTCGTCTTCGACACCGGAGGCGATACCAATCACGAACAAGGCGGACGGTTGTTTGAGGTCCGGGGAACGGCACTTTTCTTCCGAAGGGGGCATCTCGATCCCCGGCGGTTGCGCCCCGGCGATCGCGTCTGGAAGACGGACGACCCCGCTCTGCACGCCGAGTTACGCAAGAGCTTCGCTGGCCATGTTCGCCAGCAACGGGAGCGGCGCTTGAAACCGGTCTCTATTCAGGTTAGCGGACGCGACGGGACGCCGCTGGAACTTACGGCGCAAAATGCCGGGGCGAGTTGGACTTTGCGTTCCAACATGCCGCTCCAACGCGCCCACAAGGCACCACTCTCGACCGAGCGACTCAAAGAACACCTCGGACGCTTCGGGGATTCACCCTTCCGCCTTGAGCAATTTGAAAACCGGCTGGAAGGAGAGCTGATCCTCCCGATCGGTGAGTTAAACCGCCTTCGGCGCGAACTCCTCTTCCAACTCGAAGCTCAAACACCCCGCCCGGAAGGGAACGCGACCTTGGCCGACCTCCTCCCTACCCGGCCTAAGCCCTCCGCCAATCGCCTGCAAACACCGGGACGCCTGAGTGTCCTTTGCCGCACGCAGGAACAACTGGCGATCACACTGGAGAGCGGCGTGGCCGAGCGGATCATGGTCGATTATGAAGATCTTCGACGCTATAAAGAGGCGGTTGCGATGGTCCGCGCTTTTGCAGAAGATCACGACGGCATCGCTCCCCTCCTCTACTTGGCTACCCCACGCATTCAGAAGGCAGGCGAGCAAGGGTTCTTCAAGTTGATTGCTGGAGCGGGGGCCGATGGCGTGCTCGTGCGCAATGCCGGAGCGGTTGAATTCTTCGCCGATCACCCGGAACTGCGTCGCATGGGCGACTTCTCCCTGAACACAGCGAACCCGCTCAGTGCCGCTTTTTACATGAGCCACGGACTCGAACAGGTAACGATCTCCTATGATCTTAACCTTGCTCAAGTAGAATCGCTCCTGCGCCATGCGCCGCCGCATTGGTTTGAGCTAACGCTTCACCAACACATGCCGATGTTTCACATGGAGCATTGCGCATTCGCAGCGTTTCTCTCCAAAGGCAAAACGTTTCTTGATTGTGGCCGACCGTGTGAGAGTCATCAGGTCCACCTGCGCGATCGGGTAGGGATTGAGCATCCGCTACGGGCCGATGTCGGTTGCCGCAATACCCTGTTTAACGCCGTACCGCAGACCGGGGCCAGCTTCTTTGAAGGGTTACGCGCGCTTGGTCTGGAACACTATCGGGTGGAGCTTCTCGAAGAAGGGGCAGCAGAAACGCGGCGCATCCTCGATAGCTACCATCAACTCCTCACCGGGCAGCGAAACGGAGAAGTGCTCTGGCGCGAGCTTTCTGCTCAATCACAGCTTGGCGTCACCCACGGCACGTGGCGGGACGATCGCGCCGTTTCTTAAAGCGCCAAAGCGCAGCCACACCTCCCAAAAGACCCACCATCGAAAGCGTCGACGGCTCCGGCACGCTCTGGACGAACTCGTAATCGACCAAAAGGCTCATCGGCTGCCCGCGCCGTACCGACGCAAAATCGGCACGCCCAGCTTGCGCAATCAACGCTGATGTGGTTTGAAGATTGAGGGTCAGCATCCCATCCCCTGCCAGTTCCGTAGCCAGCAAGGCGCGGAGCGCTTCACTCCCTGCAACATTGATGTTCTGGTTACTACCGGGCCATGACAAGGTCATGAGTGACGCCCCCGGCGCCGGTTTATTAGCCCAGGTGATCGTCGAGGAACTCCAGCTATCATCCCCGCTAACACTATGGATAGCGACATCCGCAATCCCCCCGCCTTCGACAGGCACCCCAGTGCTGGTGACAGCGGTGACGCGCACGCTATGGATCACTACTTCATAACCCGAAGGAGCTACCAACCCGGAAAGGTCAAACTTAACGTAGCTATAAGCCGAAGCATTATAGTAGTTTCCAACATAAATAAAATTGGATGCCACGGTGCCGAAGGTCACCACTGAAACGTCATCGACGGCACTGATCGTGGCAACGGCAGCATCAGCATGGAGCGTTCCTAAAAGAAGAAGGGGAAAGATTAGACGTTTCATCTTAACGGGTTTTGAGGTGATAGAGCTTAAAGCCACGCGCCGGGATCTCCACTACGAGCCTCTGCCCCAGTGGACGAGGGGCGGCGTTCCCCTCTCGAAGATCAACAACCGTCGTGCCAACGGAGAAAGGAAGCTCCAACTCGGCGCGATGCGTCTCCGCTCCGAGATAATTCCCGACCAGAAGCAGCGCCTCCTCCCCATTCCCAAAGGCAGAACAGAGCAACTCGGGATTCTCGCTAGTGACCTTCACCGGTCTACCTTCACTAAGCAATCGCTCAAAAGGAGCTAGTCTCTTCAAAGCTACCGCTTGGTAATAGAAATCTTCCGGGTCAAAATCACGGTATTCATAGTAGGTGATCCCGTTACTACCGTTAAGGAAGGCTTCATAGATCATCGGCTCCATCCGGGAAGGGTCAAACTCTCCGTAAGTACCAGCCGTGAGCCAAGGGATGATCTTACGTGATCCAATGGAGCGGTAGTTCTCCCGGATATTCTGATGAATCCGAGCCGCATTTCCCCTTAAATAAAGGCTCGGGGAGGCAAAGTCGACCCCGGATGGGTACGATTTCTTCCAGTCAAAAGTCAGCTCATAGACCCCCTTGGCTGCATCCAGATTATACTGTCCAATCAGCGGAGCCGGAAAGCCCTCTTCCCTGGCACGTTCGAGGATCGCCTTTTTGAGATCACTCAACATCTCTGCCCCAAGGTCAGTTGCAAGATCCTCCCATGACTTTCCTGCACGTTGTGCCGCCGCCTGTGCCGCAGGGTCGAGCCGAGCCTCCCGCGTCGCTTCATAGAACAACTCAATGTCATGCATCACGTAGTCAGGTTTGATCAACGCAGCATGTGCAGCTACCCGTTCGATCTCCTCCCGATAAAGATCCCCCCGGTAGAGAGGCGAGAGATGCTTACCCGGCTGCCCTCCGATCTGGTTGAGGGCTTCAGGAGCCTCTTCAAGCGCCTTTTTCTCCAACGGATGAAACGGACTCTCGTTGTAAAGAATGCGAAAGTCGTTAGCCCGAGCCTCCTCCAATAACGCGAGCGCCCGTTGGCGATGAGGGCTGCCAGCCCCTTCCTGCTTCCCGTAATAACGAGGAAAGAAAGAAACCGTGTTAAACCCCAGTCGCCTGAAGTGGTGGAGAAAATCAGGCCATTGAAGCGCCCACGCCTCCACCATCCACGCAAGGCTCACGTGGAGATGCTTGAGCGGCGGCACCTCTGGCACCTCCAGCAACCGATAACCTGCCTCATGTTCATGAGGCGCAAACCCCTCCGCCTCAATCCACATCCTGACCCTTCCCCATGCCGCCACCCCTTCCCCTGCTTTGAAAAAGAAAGGCCCTTGGAGAGTCTCCGGCGCTCCCCTCCCCGCTGGATAGTCAAAAGTATAGGCAACCAATCCCTCGTTCTCCTCCCCCCTCTTCATCCTCTGCCCTTCCACCGGAAGGATCTCCAGCCCCACCGGAAGCTGCATCACCAGAGAGAAGGCTTGATTGCGATTCTCGGCGGGGCGGCTGTCCTGCAACAAAAACCAGTTGGCTGTCAGGACATTGGTCGAGATCACCACCTCCTCCTTGCGCGGTTGAAGACCGATCCCTTTGGTGATCAAAGGCACGGCAGGGAGCTTCAACGTCGCAACCGACGGCGCTTCTTTACCGGATTGAAGGATCGCCATTTCGTCCGAGGCAATCATCGTGTTGGAGGTGATGCGGAATCCGACATAGCGGGCGGAGAAGTTAACCTCAAACGCAAAAGGGTAGACATACGCTTTCCCCTCCTCTTCGAGATAGTACTGTTCGCGCCCGTCGGCTTGTGCCTTTTCCGAGGGGAGGAGCTTCTCGCGTTGAGCAACGTTATAGAACGTCTTCCCATCTTCACTAGCGATCACTTCGATCTTACCGGGGAACTCCAGCGAATCCTGCTCCCGACCTCCAAGCAGACGAATCCCGAGATGACTGATCGCCTCGCTCTCTCCAAGATCGACAAAAAAAGCGATCGGTGCAGGCTGGGAGTACCAGGCGCATGCCTCGCGGTGGAACCAGATGCGATCATCCACACGGCCTGCCAGCTTTCCATCGGTAAGGTCGCTAGTATCCCCCTCATCGTAAGTCAACCGATAGGTCGGCCAATGGGTAAAAGTGACCGGGCGCTCCAAAGCCAGATTCTCCCCCTTTTCCAGAAAAGCGCTCCATTGCGCACGCATCCCGACGGCTTCCGGGCCGACCACATCACTCCAATCATGAGGAGCCGCTCCCGCAGAAGAGACAAGAGCCAACGATAGAGCAAGAGAAGACAACAGTGACAAACGCATAGAGACTATTTCGGTTGGTAAGTTGACTTTTTGGTATAGATAGCCTCTACCCAAGGATAGTTCCTTGGATGTTGGTCAGCCGTCTTCCCATAAAGTTCTTTACGGACATGGAGCGACTCCACATGCCCATCGGCAAAGGCGATGCTGGCACGCCCCCCATGGCGCGGAACGACCATCAACTGCTGATCGTCACCCTGCGAAAGCATGGAGAACGCTGCCCAAAATTCGTACCATCCATCATTAGGCTGATGGATCGTCTCCGATTCCGCCAGCATCATCACCCGATGAGGCTCCCTTAAAACAAGGGTCGAAACCGGTTCATACCCCTGCGCCGTAAAGTCAGGGCTATAGTGCGGCATCAGTCCATAGCGATTCACCCCGTAGCCAACGTAAGGCGCGAAGAGTGGTTGGGGGCGCTTGGTCTGTTTGGGACAAAAGAAGACCCCCAGACTCTCCGCGTAACCTTTTCGGACTAAAATATCGGGCCAGAAGAGATTGGGCGAGTTGCTAACATCGCGATCGAGCGGCTGCACCGAGAAAGGGAAGCGGGTCTGATTTTCGACAGTATAGGCAAGGAGGGCGGCGGCGGCCTGCCGCAAGTTAACCAAACAAGTCGTTTGGCCCGCACGTTCCCGCATCAAGCCAACACTGCCAACGATGAGCGAAAGGAGAATCCCTACCAGTCCAACGGCAACCAGCATCTCCACCAACGTCACCCCCCGCACGCAGGCCGAAGCAGCGCGTCGAAACGTGGGAGGGGGAGCGAACATGGCAATACCGTAGCGCCTCCCCCTTACCTCTGGCTATGGCACTTTCTGCCAAAGGCATAGCAATTCCTGCCTCCCTAAGCGCCGGTGTTGATCTACCGCGAAAAGCGCTGGAGAAAATAATGCGGCGCGACCCCTTCGATCCGTTTGAAAAGCCGCGAAAACTGAAACTGCGAGGAAAAACCGAGACGCTCGGAACATTCCTTCACGCTACATCCCTGACTGAGAAGAAGCCGCTTGGCGGCGTCAATTTTGAGCCGCACAATGGTCTGATAGGGCGATTCCCCGGCGACTTTGGGGTAGGTATGCCAAAGGGCAGATTCACTCTTGCCGAGAAAACGCGCGAGATCGCCCACGTTGACCGGTTCGCTCAAATGAGCTTCCACATAGTGCTCAACCTGCTTGAGGAGATCACCGCCGTGGCTCACATCCAGATGACCGCCACCGATGTTGCGCACGTGGGCTTCCACCAGCGGAGCCATGCTCAAAAGCCCCAATAGAGAAAGAAACCGACCATGCACCGCGAGTTCATACCCCGGCCTGCGGTTCTGTAACAGGTTAGCCAGTTCGCGCAGGGAGGAGCCGAGCTGCCCCTCGGGATCAAGCAGGAGGGAATGACCTGAGCGCCCCACCAGCTTTCTTAACACCGATTCCGTTGACCCACGGAGCTCAAAGACAATAAAGGAATGATTGACCTCACTCCCCTCCGCCCTCTCCCCATAGCATACTTCCGGAGCATAGATCATCCCGGTATTCGCAGGGCGAGGCACCACCTTTCCACGACCGATTCTCGTTTGGATTTCGCCTCGATGGAGATAATTGACAATCCAGTCAGGCCGCTGGTAGTCACGCCATTTGCCTGCTTCATAGCGGGTCGAACCGGTAAGCGCCCAGACCAGCCGGGCGTCGATCGATTTGGTCGAAAGATTAGCTATACCCCCTACACGCACAGGGCGAGGAGTTTAGCGCGAAAGAGGAGAGAAAGTCGAAGCCGAAAATCAGCCACCCGCTTCCCCAAGCAGAAAGCGAAAATCATCCGCCGTGAGCATCGCCCCACCGTCGGCGCTGGCAGCATTGCCATGTTCGATCACCTCTTCAAAGAGAGCTTGTTTACGCTCTTTGAGACTCATCATTTTTTCTTCAACGGTATGGCTCATTAGGAGACGCTGGACAAAGACCCCCTTCTCCTGCCCGAGCCGGTGCGCCCGCGCCGTCGCCTGCGCTTCGACAGCAGGGTTCCACCACGGATCGAGATGGTAGACATAGTTGGCCCGGGGAAGATTCAGCCCCGCGCCGCCTGCCTTGAGGCTGATTAAGAAAATCCCCGGACTCTCCCCGCTGGCAAAGCTCTCCACCAGTTCCTTGCGTCGTGGCGTTGGCGTCGAGCCATCGAGCCGCAGGAAAGGAAGCGCAGCCTCTTCCAACGCCCGGCTAACAAGATCAAGCGCTTTGGTAAATTGCGAGAAGACGAGCGCCGCGTGTCCCTCTTCCTGCAAGGCAGCGAGCTGATCGACAAGGTATTCGAGCTTCGGGGAGTTCGCCTCCAACTCCTCTGAAAGCATGGCCGGAGCGATGCAAACCTGTCGCAATCGGGTCAGCGCGGCCAAGGCGATCATCCCGGCCTGTTGTGCCGGGCGATCGCTATAAGCGGCGAGGACGTCGCGGCGCACTTCGCCAACGGCGCGGGTATAGCATTCCTTTTGTGCCGCGCTCAGGGGGAAATAGATGTCGTTCTCCACCTTGGGCGGCAGTTCGGAGAGAATCTTCTCCCGGGTGCGCCGTAAGAGAAACGGTTTGGCACGCTGGAGCACCGGCTCCCCCGCCTCATACCGCGCGACAAAGGAGCGGCGCGTCCCGAGCGCCCCGGGGACGGCGGCATCCATAATACTATGGAACTCGGCGATGCGATTCTCCAGCGGCGTCCCGGTCAGGCAGACGCGGAAGCGGGCGTTAATCTTCGTCAACGCCTGACTCTGGGCCGCCGTGGCGTTCTTGATCGCCTGCGCTTCATCCATCACCACGATGTCAAACCGCAGCGCTGAGAGCGCCTCAATATCACGACGAACAAGGCCGTAAGTGGTCAGAATGACATCAACCTCACGGAACACCTCCGTCGAACGTTGTTGGCCGGTGTATTCATAGAAGCGGAGATCGGGCGTAAACCGGGCCATCTCATTCTGCCAGTTAAAGAGGAGCGTCGGCGGAAGGACCAGCAGATGCGGCAACGGCTCCCCTCCCCCCGCACGGGTGACGACTCCTTCCTTGCGGGCTGCAAGCAAGGCAAGGAGCTGGAGCGTCTTACCCAGCCCCATATCATCGGCGAGACAAGCGCCGAAGCGATGCTGATAAAGAAAAGCGAGCCATTCGTAACCGCGCCGCTGATAGTCGCGCAGTTGAGCATAGAGCCGCTCGGGCAGAGGGTGGGCCGGGAGCGATTCCAGTTGCAACAGGGAATGGAGCACCTCGCTCTCCTCAGGGGGAAGCTCACAGGCGACGCCGCGCTCCCTCAACGCCAGCCAGTCAAAGAGCTGGAGCCGAGAGACCTGCCGCCCTTCTTCCAGGAGCCGTTGCATCGCCCGGAAGTTTTCGAGCGATTGCGGTTCAATCATCAGCAGGAGATCACCCTGACGCAGATGCCCTTGCTCCAACACGTTCTTCCATTGATCAGGAGGGATCACCCACTCCCCGGCGCGAGCTTCCGGGTGGAGTTCAAACCAATCCATCCCCTCCGCCTCCTCTCCACGAGACGCGCTCCGCTCCAGCCCGACGGAAAGCTCCAACCCGGTCGTCGCCACGCGGACCCCATCGAGTCGCAACTCCGTATCATTGGCCGCAGAGGCGGAGGCAAGGAGTGGAAGGCGCTCCAACTGCCCTTCAAGCGGAGCACAGAACGCGCGCAGCCGGAACAGATCAATCCAGCCGGTCGCCGCCTGCAAAAGTCCGGTAAAGATCGTCCCCCAGCCGGAGACAGTCCGCCAAGGCTGCTCCAGATCGCTCCAATCGAGCGTCAGACGCGGTTGATTCCAGCGCCTCAACAACTGGCGCAACGCGCGGAGACATTTCACCGCCTCCTCGCCATACATCGTATAACTGGTAAAAGCAGGATCGTTCCCCACTTCCTCCAGAATCGCCCCGGCATCGCCTTCATCCATGCGGTTGAACCACTCGTAGACCCGCTGGCGCCGCGTCGGGCTTTTGGTCAAAAGCGCCCAGTCGGCATGCCCCGCCCATTGGTTCCACTCCGCTTCCATCCATTCGGGGAAAACGAGCGCACGCCCGAGATCATCCGCCGCCCCGAGACAAAGCCGGGGCCGATCCCCCTCCATCTGCACCTCCAAGCGCCCCCGACACGGCAAAGCGGTCGGCTTGGCCAATCGCCCAGAGTGATCATAAAGCCGCAAACCGGGCTGGGGCCACTCCGGTGCCAGACGGCAGAAGTGCTCCGGCGTCACCCGTTGCGAAGGGAGCGGCGCCTGTCCCACCGGCCCTCTGACACGAATAAACGCCTTCTCCTCCGGCGCGAAAAGCAGACCGTAGCCACACGGGATCGTCTCCACCCCCTCAAAACGGGGCCGCCCCCCTTCCCCAAGCAGAAGGGTACGGCTCAAAATCTCCCCCGCCTCTGGCCGAAGAGCGCAGGCTAGTTCCAGCTCATGCCACGAAGCCTCTTTCATCGCCCATTGACTCCCCCCGGCTTGCACCTGAATTTCCAACTCCGGCGGCTTCTGCTGCAACCATGTGCCAAACCCCTCGGCGACGCGTTCCCGCTCTTTCCACTGCCAGTTAAGGAATTCCATCCCCTCCGGAGCCCCTTGTGAGATCCACGAGCCGCTGCGCCGCCCGGTCTGGTAATCGAGCGTAAAAGGTTGCCCCGGACCGGCCTGCTTGAAAAGAAGCCGGGGGGTGTGATCCGGCACGCGTGGCTCTTCTTCCTCTTTTTCCGGCAGTAAGGCCGCCTTGAGTTCCTCCAGCCGTGCCGCCGGGAGATCGTGGACATGGAAGCGGCTCCCGTGCAGCAGCCGTGCAATCATCATCAGCGCGGCAACCTGAAAACGTTGTGCCAGTTGGGGTTCGTGATCACCAACACAAAACCATTGCAACTGCCCCCCGGCGAGGGTCAACCGCACCGTCGCCGCCTCCCGCCCGTTGAAACAAACCTCCAGCACCTTCCCGCTCGTCCCCCAACGGATCTGGCGCACCGGGTCCTCCGGGAGCATCGCCGCCGCCGAAGCAATCACGCGCGAGGGAGCCATCGCGTAAATCGCGTTCGGCTTGAGCGCATGAAGGGCTTTGAGAAGTGGGGAGCGGGATCGCAAATCCATGAGAACCGCCCATTAAAAACCTTCCCGGGCTTGAAGACAATGCTCCTTGAGTAAAAAAACCATCCCTAACAAAAAAGCAGATTGAGCCTTGTCGCCTTCCTCTCGTTAAGACTATCATCACGCCCAAGGATGGCGGTGAAACTTTTCACAGACTGGCTAAGCGAAGGACAACTGATTCATCAGGTGTTCCGGATCGTCGCCCTCGTCGGGCTCGGGATGGGGTTATTGCAATTGCTCGTCCGTTTGATCGGGTTTGATGATGGCAGCGATGCCGAGGGGATCGACCATGAAGGCGGTTCGATCTTTTCATGGACAACCCTCGCGGGATTTACCCTCGGTTTTGGCGCCGTCGGCTCCATGCTGATGAGCAACGGAATGGGCGTCCCGGCAGCAACGATCGGCGGAGCGATCGCCGGGATCGGCATCGGTGGGCTTTTCCTCTTCCTGATGCGCTTCTTCCATGGACTCAAAGAGGATAACACCTTCCGGATCGAGAACTGCATCGACAAGATCGGCACCGCCTACGTCCGCATCCCCGCCGGGGGCAGCGGAGGCCAGATTCAGATCGTCGCCCAATCGCGCATGGTCACCCTTCACGCTATTAGTGAAGAGGAGATTTCCAGTGGCGAACGGGTAAAAGTCCTCTCGGTCATCGGGCCTGATCAAGTTAAAGTTGAGAAAGTCTGATCTTTACGATGAGCCTCATCATCATTGCCGTCCTCGTTCTTGCTCTCCTGGCCCTTGTTGCATTTCGTTCCTGAACTTACCTTATTATGATGCCTTTTATTCTTATCGGCGGGATCCTTGTAATCCTCTTTGGGATGATGATTGCTGTTGCCAGCCGTTACAAACGCTGCCCGAGCGATCGCGTTCTGGTGGTCTATGGTAAAGTAGGCGGCGGCAAATCGGCGAAATGTATTCACGGCGGGGCGACGTTTGTCTGGCCGATGTTTCAGGATTTTCAATATTTGGAACTCACCCCGATGCCGATCGAGATCCCGCTCAAAGGAGCCCTCTCGCGGCAGAATATCCGGGTGAACACTCCCTCGACCTTTACCGTCGGCATCTCCACCGAACCAGGCATCATGGAGAACGCCGCCGAGCGCCTCCTTGGTTTGACGCAGGAGAGCATCCGCGACCTCGCCAAAGACATCATCTTCGGACAGATGCGCGTTGTCATCGCCACGATGAGCATTGAGGAGATCAACTCCGACCGCGACAAGTTGATCTCCAACATCGCCAATGGCGTCGAAGTCGAACTCAAGAAAGTCGGCCTGCGCCTCATCAACGTCAACATTCAGGACGTCACCGACGAGAGCGGCTACATCGAAGCCCTCGGCAAAGAGGCCGCCTCCAAAGCGATCAACGAAGCGAAGGTCAAAGTCGCTCAGGCTGAACGCGACGGTGACATCGGCGCTGCCCTCGCCGGTCGGGAGCGGGAGATCGAAGTCGCCAACGCCAACGCCGAAGCCACCAAAGGTAAGAACCTCGCCCAGATCGAGATCGCCAACTCGAACGCCTCGCTCAACGTCCAGATCGCCGAAGCCAACCGGATGGCCGTCACGGCAGAACGGGTCGCCACGGCCAACTCCGAGCGTGATTCCTACACCGCGCAGCAGGAGGCGGAGTCTGCCCGCGCCACCGTCGAACAGGCGACCCGTTACGCCAACGAGATTATTCCGGCGGAAATCCAGCGCAAAAAAATCTCCGTTATGGCTGAAGCCGAGGCCGAGAAAGTCCGCATCGGAGCCAACGCACAGGCTGATAGCACCAAGGCCGGTGCCGAGGCAGAAGCGTACTCCATCGCCTCCCGTCTCTCTGCCGAAGCGGAGGGGACCAAGCAGATTCTTCAGGCCAAGGCCGACGGGTTTAAGGAGATGATCGAGGCCGCCGGGAACAACCCCCAGATTGCCATCACCCTCCTCCTCGGTGAACAGATGCCCAAACTGGTCGACGCACAGGCCAAGGCGATCTCCGGCATCAAGATCGACAAGGTGACCGTCTGGGACAGCGGCAACTCCAATGGCGAAGGCGGCTCCACCTCCGGTTTTCTCTCCGGGTTGATCCGCAGCCTCCCCCCCTTACAGGAACTCGCGCGGCAAGCCGGGCTCAAGCTCCCCGACTACCTCGGCAAAATGGACATCCCGCAAAGCGAAGGCGGCTCCCCCGCCCCGGGTGGCGAAGGAGCGGGCGGCTGGCAATACACCGGGCGCAAACCAACCTCGCCCGATCAGGCATCCTAGGTCAGGTCGTCAATCAAAATCAGGGCCACGCGACTCTCATCCCGGCGACGAATCTGCCTTGGAATTGCCTCACGTGCTGACCGCGAACCTTCGCTCAAAAATGCTCAGCCCCGCCGGAAACAACGGCGGCAGGCTTTGAATGCCGGTTCCTTTAGCCTTGCCCAAAGCGCTTCAATCCTGATACTCCCTGTAACACCAAATGATTGTCACGACCGCCGCCCTCTACAAGCATGCCTATGGCAAGTACGCCATCGGTGCCTACAACATCAACAACATCGAACAGGCCATGGGCCTCTTCCGTGGTTGTATCGAGAGTCAGGCCCCGTTCATCATCCAGCTCTCCAAAGGAGCGCGGAAGTATTCGGACAAGCGCGTTCTTGAAGCGGTCATCCGCGCCACCGACGAAATTTTTCCCGAAGCGATCTACGCCGTCCATCTCGACCATGGCGATGAGGAAACCTGCTATGATTGCATCGACTCGGGCTTCTATAGCTCGGTGATGATCGACGCCTCGCACGAATCTTTTGAAGAGAACATCGCCATCACGCGGCGCGTCGTAGAACGCGCTCACGCCAAAGGGATCTCCGTCGAGGCCGAGCTTGGCCAACTCGGCGGCGTGGAGGAAGATGTCTCCGTCGATGAAGGCAACGCCTGCCTCACCAACCCGGAGGAAGCCGTCGAATTCATCCGCCGCACCGGTTGCGATTCCCTCGCCGCCGCCATCGGCACCAGCCACGGTGCCTACAAATTCCAAGGCCAGCAGAGCCTTCACTTCCATATCATCGAGGCGATCGCAAAAAGGATCACTGAAGTAGGGCTCCCCCTCACCCCGATTGTCATGCACGGGAGTTCGAGCGTTCCCAAAGAAGAGGTTCGCCGCATCAACGAAGCCGGTGGCAAGCTTGACCCAACCGCCTGCGGCGTCAATGAGGAGGAATACCTCCCCGCTGCACGTCTCGGCGTCACCAAGATCAACATCGATACCGACGGTCGCCTTGTCTGGACCCGCGTCCACCGTGAATTTTTCCGCGATCATCCTGAACAATTTGACTTCCGCCCACCGGGGAAGGTCTTCATGGATGAATACGCCAAATTCATCGCGCACAAGAACGTCAAGCTCGGCTCGGCCGGGCAGTTGGAGAACGTCCGCGCTGCCCTCGCCCAAGGTTAAAGAAAAGGGGCACCTCTCAACCTCGCTACCCTTCCTCTGACTCCGGCACCCGCCAACTTCGCCTTTTTAGAAAGAGAGCATTTTCGGTTTTCTGACACCGGAAATGCAATTGGCGCGACTTTCCCCTTGCAGCAAAGGGAAAAGTCGCCTAAATGCACCACTTTGACGCGTGCAGCCGCCGTGCTGCCCGCGTTCAACCCTTCGTACACCGCCGCGAGTACGAAGGAGCCACACCAGAGAGCTGAAATACAGGCCCCCTGTATTTCTGAAATCAAGCGGAGAGATCGAACCAAAAGACCAACAAACGGGTTACCCGCCTCCGCTCCTGGGGGGAAGGCGACCCCAAGGAGATAAAGCTATCCAAATACAGCAGATCAGAGTTAATGGACGCATTCGCGCCAAAGAGGTGCGGGTGATTGTTGCGTCGACCAATGAAGCCCTTGGCGTCATGCGACTACAGGAAGCATTACGCAAGGCACAATCGATGGGGATGGATCTCGTCGAAGTTGCCCCCCACGCTCAGCCGCCTGTCTGCCGAATCGTCGATTTTGGCAAGTTCCGCTATGAATTAGCGAAACAGGACAAGGACAAAAAGCAGAACACGAGCAAACTCAAGGAGATCAAGTTCCGCGTCAACATTGACGAACACGACTACCTGACCAAGCTCCGTCGCGGGGAACAGTTTCTCGACAAAGGCAACAAGCTCAAGGTTCAACTTCAGTTCCGTGGACGCGAGATGGCGCACAAGGATCTCGGTGAAGCCGTCATGCGCAGGGTGAAGGAAGATCTCTCGACGATGGCCGCCGTTGAGATGGAGCCCAAGATGATCGGCAGGAGCATCAATATGACGCTCTCTCCGTTGCCGGCCGGCAAGCGCAAGCGTCGTTTCTCGATTCCTGAAGACGACGTTGACGAATCCGAGCACCACGACGAAGACGATCACGACGAGGAAGAAGAGAGCGAACAGTAATCGCCTCCAAACCGGAAGGGAAAAGCTCATCAGCGAAGCGATGCCGTGCTGATATCGAGTACCCCAACGGTAAGAGGAGCCTCGTTGCGAAATTGATTTCCAACAAAAACGAGGTTTCCTTCACTTCCCGTCAAAAGTTTCTTGCCAGAAACCAATTTCTGGGTGAAATAGGGGCCACATTTTCAAGCCGACCAACCTTGAAGATATTTTCTTCAGAAACCTGACTCCATCAGGCCAACAGCGAAGATGGCCACCATTAAGGAGAGATGGCTGAGTGGTCGAAAGCAGCGCTTTGCTAAAGCGCCGTACCTCAAAAGGGTACCGGGGGTTCGAATCCCCCTCTCTCCGCCATTTTTGCGCTAGCAAAAATAATCCAAAAACAAGGATTCGAACTTCAGTTCGACCGCCGCCGTGATAACGGCATTCTATCCTCTGCGAAGCAGCACCAAGCGGAGCTTCCGCCGCTCTGGGCGGAAGATAACCTCCCCCCTCTCTCCGCCACCAGCGTGACGCTGGACTCGGTTCGCGCTTCCGCGCGAAATTACAGGCCCGCCCCCTTTCGATGCAAACCGCTTCAAGTTTGCTGCAATTCGTAAATCACATAAGATGAGGCTTCAAGCCTACCGGACGACGGTCACCCTACCGAAAGCGCTATTACCGGTTAGTTTTCCAGATGGGAATATCGCAGTCACGATCGACTTGCGTCTTATAAGAACGCAGCGTAGGCACTCTGTTTTGACCCCAGTCTCAAAGTGGCCCCTGTAAATATGTCCAAAGTTGGCAAGGGCATTTGACATCGTGACCAATCGGATAGGGCTGATCGAGCTGGCAATTTTCGTCTATTATTAGTAAAAAATATGCCCTTTATGGACACCTTCTCAGAACGCCAAGGGCTAATCCCTCAAGACGCGGAAATTACTGTCCGTCATGATGCACCAGATTGGTTAAGAATCTTGGTCATTGCTCTCGCTTACGAAGCAGGTCTCGGCCCCGACGATTTAAGAAAATATCTTTGCCGGATTTTACTAGAAGAGCCCGATCTAAATAATTGGTCACCGTTCCCAAACATCGATGGGGAAGTGCGCGATCTGATCTCAAAAGCAGAATGGTTTTACGTCTACGATTTGATCGAAATCATATACAAGAAAGTTGGCGGTCATCGCGACTATGAGGCACCCAATGACACGGTCGCTGGAAAATTTTCTAAAGCAATCAACCGTGCGTTTCGTCAAAAAGGCGTTGGATGGCAGTTGGTCCGTGGGACAATTCAAATTCGCGGCCCTGAAATTTTTGAAGAGTCTTTACGTACCGCGATTGGACTGACTGAACAAAGCAATCGAAGTATCGCCCGAAAGGAATTGCATGAAGCTCTTCGCGATCTATCACGCCGTCCAGAGCCTGAGATCACTGGCTCGATCCAGCATTCTATGGCCGCTTTGGAATGTATTGCAAAGGACGTAAGCGGCGATACTAATTTGACTTTAGGTGCTTGGCTCAAGAAGAATCCCGATAGGTTTCCCACACCTTTAAACGCTGCTCTAGACAAACTTTGGGGGTATGCGTCCGAATATGGAAGGCATGTTAAAGAAGGGCAACCCGCCAGCTTTGAAGAAGCAGAAATGACTGTTGGAATCGCGGCAGCTCTTTCAACATACCTTTTGAGGAAAGCTCCAGCTTCTTCATCTCGAAACCCTCCTTGGTATTCAGGTCGATGAAGAAGTGGAATAGCCTTAAAACGCAGTCGCAACGATGGACCTTTCCGCCCAATCACGTCATCTTACCCTCGAACACTCAACCAGCTTCATCCCCCCGCCATGCCCCCACATCTTCACCACTGGCATCGTTACGACCCTGAGAGCCGCGTTGATCTGACGATGACGGCGCTCTCCCTCCCCGGAGGGCTTTTTTTCTTTGATCCGATTGCGATGGAGGAGTCGGAGGTTCTCTCCCTCCTTGCGCGAACAGAGCCGCTCAAAGCTGAAGCGATTCTTTTGACCAACGCCAATCATCAGCGTCATTCCGCTTGGTTCGCCGCCCGGCTCGGGTTACCCATTCTGGCCCATCGCGATGCCGCAGCAGAAGTCGGAGCGAGCCGGAGTTTCCTCGACGGTGACCGGCTCTTTGATGAGTTGGAGGTCGTCTCGCTTCCGGGTGGGGCGTTAGGAGAATCGGCCTTCTACTGCGAGCGGGATGGAGGCTTCTGGATCGTCGGCGATGCGTTGATTAACCTTCCCCAAACCGGGTTCGCCCTCCTTCCCTCGAAATATTGTCTCGATCAGCCGCAACTGCGCCGCAGCCTGCTCGCCCTCTGCCAACGCCCCGCCCGCCGCCTCGCTTTTGCCCATGGTCCGGCGTTGGAAGGCGACATCCCCCAACTCGTCACCACCCTTCTGCAAAAGGAAGAAGGCGGTAAGCTTTGATTTTATGGCGAATTTAGGTTTCCCTTCTCTCCCCAGATGCTCGCCTTTGTCTTACGCCGGTTCGTCACGATGCTGTTGGTTCTTTTCTGCGTCGTGTCGATCACCTTTTTTCTGATTCGGCTCGCGCCCGGCGGCCCGTTCAGCCGGGAGCGCGCCATCCCCCCCGCCATTGAGCAAGCGCTTCTGGCGAAGTATAAACTCGATGGCACCCTCTGGCAGCAATACACCGGCTACCTCGGCGATCTGGTCCGGGGTGATCTGCGCCTTTCCACGAAGTACCGTGGGCGCTCGGTCAATGAACTCCTCGCCCAGACCCTCCCGACGACCGCGCTCCTCGGGAGCATCGCCTTTGTCATCGCCACCGTCGGCGGCGTGACCCTCGGCGGCTGGGCGGCGGCGCGGCGCGGCAAGCCGGACGAAACCGCCGCCATGCTCCTCGCCCTGCTGGCGATCTCGATCCCGACCTTTGTCACCGGGCCACTCCTGATCCTCCTCTTTTCGCTCTATCTTGGCTGGTTGCCGGTCGGCGGTCTTTCCGGCCCTTCGAGCCTGATCCTCCCGGCGCTCACCCTCGCCGGGCCGTACGTCGCCTATATCGCCCGGCTCACGCGCACCAGTATGCTCGAAGTCCTCGGCCACGACTTCGTGCGGACCGCCCGCGCTAAAGGGTTACCGCAATGGAAAATTATCTCCAAACATGTCGCCCGGATCGCCCTTCTCCCGGTGATCTCCTTCCTCGGCCCATTGGCGGCGCATCTGCTAACCGGCTCCATCGTCGTCGAGACGATTTTCAATATCCCCGGGGCGGGCGGCTTCTTTGTCCACTCGATCCAGAACCGCGATGGCTTCCTGCTCGGCGGGGTCGTCATCGTCTATTGCACGGTTCTGGTGCTCCTCAACCTGTTGGTCGACATCGCTTACACGTGGATGGACCGCCGCATCAAACTCTATGAGTAGATTTCCCGACCACCCCTCTCCCTGGCGTCAACTACTGCGCAAACCAAGCGCCGTGGTTTCGCTCGTGGTGCTGGTACTGGTGGCGCTGGCCGCGTTCATCGGCCCGTGGCTCCTCCCGGAGTCGGCCTCCCAACTCGGCAACCAGCAATACGCCCCCCCTTCGTGGAAACACCCTTTCGGCACCGACCTCCACGGGCACGACCTCCTCTACCGCGTCCTCTCCGGGGCGCGGGTTTCGCTGATCGTCGGTCTGGCCGGGGCGCTCGTCTCGCTCATGATCGGGACGACATGGGGCTTGATCTCCGGTTACGTCGGGGGTCGGGTCGATGCGGCGATGATGCGCATCGTCGAGATCCTCTACGCCGTACCGCGCCTGATCATCCTGCTCATCGCCATCAACGCCTTTGACGCGCAGATGAAAAACGGCCTCGCGGCGATCCATGCCGAGGGGCTGATCCCCTACTCGCGCATCCTGATCCTGATCCTCTCGCTCGGTTTCATCGAATGGCTGACGATGGCGCGCATCGTCCGCGGTCAGGTGCTCGCGCTCAAGGCGCAACCGTTCATTACCGCTGCCCGCAGCCTCGGGCAGAGCCATCCTAAGATCATCACCCGCCATCTCCTCCCAAACCTCCTCGGGATCGTGATCATTTACCTGACACTCACTGTCCCCGCCGTCATCCTCGACGAATCGTTTTTGAGCTTCCTCGGCCTCGGGATCGAAGCGCCGCAGGCAAGCTGGGGCTCCCTCCTGGCCGACGGGGCGCAGGCGATCAACCCGGTCCGCAGCTACTGGTGGCTCCTCGTCTTCCCTGCTGCGATCATGAGCGCCACGCTCCTCGCACTCAACTTCCTCGGCGACGCCCTGCGCGACATCCTCGACCCACGCCGCTAACCGGCCTCCTCTTCTCCCCCCAATAAAAAAACCGGCACCTGGTGGCTGATCACCACCAAGTGCCGGTTGGAAAAAATTTCGGTGCTAAAACCTTAGACCAAGCCAGCTTTCTTGAGCGTGGCGAGGACGCCATTCTTCGAGCAGGTCTTGAGCGCGCGGGTGGAGAGCTTGATGGAGACGTACCCGTTCAATTCAGGCACCCAGAGGCGCTTGCGCTTGAGGTTGGGCGTGAACGTCCGCTTCACCACTTTGGTGACGTGACGACCGACGCCACCTTTTTTCTTCGCCATACCGCGGCGGTGAATGACGCTGCCGCGCGTAACGCCGGCTCCAGTAATTGTGCAAATACGTGACATAAAGAAAGGGTCCTCCTCGTTGGGAAAGGGGCTTAAAGTGGAGAGATAATCGGCAACGGTCAAGCGGTTTTTTCAAACGCCTTCAATCCGGCGGCGATCGCAGCCCGTTGCGCCGCAAGTAATTCAGTGATCCCCTTGCGCCCGAGGGTGAGCATCGTCTGCAATTCCTCATCGCTAAAGGATGCCTCCTCGCCCGAACCTTGCAACTCCACAAACGCCATTTTCTCGGTCATCACCAGATTCATGTCGACGCTCGCCTCTTTGTCTTCGACGTAGTTAAGGTCGAGCATCGGCACGCCGTCGACGACGCCGACGCTCACCGCCGCCACCAGTTCCTTGAGCGGATTGCGGTTGAGTTTCCCCTCCGCCGCCAGCCGCCCAAAAGCGAGCGCCGCCGCGACGCAAGCGCCGGTGATCGAAGCCGTCCGCGTCCCGCCATCGGCCTGAAGCACGTCGCAATCGACCCAAAGGGTATTCGGCCCCAGCGCCCGGAGATCGACCGCCGCCCGCAGCGCACGCCCGATCAGCCGTTGAATCTCGGAGGAACGCCCGTCGATTTTCCCCTTGGAGCTATCGCGCTGCTTGCGGTCGAGCGTCGAGTACGGGAGCATCGAATACTCCGCCGTCAACCAACCGCCGGGGACCTTCTGTTCTTTCATCCAGCGAGGGATTTCATTCTGGATCATCGCCGAACAGATCACCCGGGTGTCGCCACAAGCGACCAGCACGGAGCCGGTGGCATGAGGGGCAAAATGGGGTGTAAACGAAATCGGACGAAGCTGATCGAGCGAACGCTGATCGTGGCGCAAGGCGGCAAAAGGATTATTAGGCAAATTCATCAGAAAAAACGGGTAGCCGCCGACCTTCCGGCAATCGACTCAATCAAGCAACTCCGGATAATAGGTCCGGGCCACTTCGAGGCATTTCTCCATAATCGCCGCCGCCGATTCGAGGTTCTTGACCTCATCGACCAACTGGAGACAAACGCCGACATCGAGACTCTGCACCGCGCGTTTGACCCGCGGCACCAGTGCCGTCCCGGTGCTCAATTCATCGACGCCAAGACCGACGAGCAGTGGCGTGAGCGCGATCTCCCCGGCCATCTCTCCACAAACCCCGACCCAAAGATTATGGGCATGGGCTGCGTTCACAATCATGCGCAAGAGCCGGATGATCGCCGGATGGGTTGGTTCGTAGAGATGGGCAATCCGTTCGTTGATCCGATCGACAGCGATCGTGTACTGAATGAGATCATTGGTGCCGATGCTGAAAAAATCGACCTCCTTAGCGAGCAGATCCGCCACGAGCGCGGCGCTTGGCACCTCGATCATCGCACCGATCTCCATCTTCTCGTTGAACGGCTTTCCCTCCGCCCGCAGTTCCTGCCGGCACGTCTCCAGCACGGCGTTGGCACGGCGCAGTTCATCGAGCCCGGAGATCATCGGGTACATCATCCGCACATTACCGAGAGCGCTGGCACGCAGGATCGCCCGGAGTTGGGTTTTGAAGACCTCCTCCTGCTCCAGACAAAAGCGGATCGCCCGCCAGCCAAGGAACGGGTTCAACTCCTCGGGGAGTTGAAGGGCGCTCATGAACTTATCGCCCCCCAGATCGAGCGTGCGGATAATGACCGAGTCCCCCCCCATCTCCCGGGCAACGCGGCAGTAATTCTCATACTGCTCCTCTTCGTTGGGGAGTTCCTCCTTGTTGATGTAGAAAAATTCGGTCCGATAGAGGCCAATCCCCTCGGCGCCGCTCTTGCGGACCAGTTCAACGTCATCGGGTAATTCGATGTTGGCCGAAAGAGTGATATGCCGTCCGTCGAGCGTGGTGGAGGGGGTTTCGCGCAGTTCGGTGAGCTTCTCCTCCACCGCCGTCTTCTGCACCTCCAGCTCGCCATACTCCCAGAGCGTCTGGTCGGTCGGATTGACGATGAGATAACCGTTGTACCCGTCGAGAAGAACCTGATCGCCGCTCTCAAGCGCCTCGCTCACGTCATGCAGAGCGACCACGGCGGGGATATTGAGCGAACGCGCCATGATCGCCGTGTGTGAAGTCCGACTGCCGACGTCGGTGGCAAACCCGAGGACGAGTTGCCGGTTCAACTGCGCCGTATCCGACGGGGTCAGGTTGTGGGAGACGAGGATATGGCGTTCCTCCATCTCGGAGAGATTGCGCCCCCCGCTCCCCATCAGATTATGGATCACGCGCCGGGTGACGTCGTTGATATCGAGCGCCCGCTCGCGCAAGTACGGATCGTCAATCTCGCTCAGCGTTTTGGAATAGCGATTGGCAACCAGTTGGAAGGCGTACTCGATATTCCAGTGATCACGCTTGAGCGTGCGGAGCACTTCATCAATGAGCGTGCGATCTTCCACCACGAGGAGGTGGGCATCAAAAATCCCGGCATCCTTCGCCCCGATCGCCTCGGCGATGCGTTGCTGCATTTCGAGAATCTGAGCACGGGTCCGAATGAGCGCCGATTCAAAACGGGCGATCTCCGCAGGAATCTCCTCTTCGGTGATCTTGCGGTGGGGTGGCTCGACATCATCGGGCCGCAGCACAAAGACCTCTCCCCGGGCAATCCCGGGAGAGACACCGACGCCATGGAAGCGCCTTTCTGCCTTTCGCTGCACCGTCTCGCTCATAAGAGGGGTGGATACAACCCGGCGCGAAGGGCGTGGGCGGCTCCCTTCGACGTTAGGGCGGGCTGTTGCAAAAGTCGGTCTGCCATCCGGTTTTCTTTAAAACGGACTGCCTTCTCCCGGAGGGAATTCTCCGGGGCAACGCCTTTCCGGCAACGAAAAGAACACGGCAGCGTGGTTGAACATAGACCTTTTCTGCCAAAAAAACGCCCGGTTGAAAAGAGAGGATTCCCCTCTTTTCCAAGCGCTTAAGGCGTAACGTCAGGAACTAATTTTCGTCGAAATGACGGGCGACCAGCGCCTCAATCTCCACAACGGCTTTTTCGGCATCAGGCCCCTCGCACGTCACCAGCAGTTTCGAGCCCTGCCCCGCGGCGAGCATCATCAACCCCATAATGCTCTTCCCGTTGACCTGTTCACCATCCTTCTCCACCCAGACGTCACACTTGAAGCGACTACAGACCTTGACGAACATGGCTGATGGACGCGCGTGCAGACCGAGGCGATTGAGAATCGTGATCTCTTTGCTGACTTTTTGTTCCTGCTGACTGGATGTTCTTCGGCTTAAGAGACCCATTATGGTTGTTTCTGCATTAAATTCAAAAGGCGTTGGTTAAACTCCAGAGCGCTGTTGTGCCCCATGCTTCTGAGCTTTTGATCCAGCGCCGCGACCTCTACGAGTCGCGCCAGATCCCGGCCCGTCCGCACAGGAATTGTAATATGTGGAACGCGGATGTCCAATATTTCGTAAAATTCCTGCTCCAGCCCGATCCTATCGACCTCCTCCAACTCTTGCCAATCTTTTAATGTGACGACGAGATCGAGCTGTTTTTCGACCCGAACCGCGCCGACACCAAAGATCGAAGTGACGTTGATAATCCCCAGCCCGCGCACCTCCATGTGGTGGCGCGTCAGGTCGGGCGAGGTGGCGAGCAGCTTGCGCCCCGCGACGACGCGCAGACGCGTCACATCATCACTCACCAGCGAATGCCCCCGCTCGATCAGACCGAGGACACACTCGCTTTTACCAATCCCGCTCGAACCGCGCACCATCGTGCCGACGCCCATGATGTCGACCATGCTCCCGTGTTCGGTGCGGGTCGGGGCGAAGTCGCTCTCCAACGCCAGCGTAGCGGCGTTGATAAAGTGCATCGTCACCAGCGGCGTACGGAAAATACAGATCCCGGCGGCATCAGCCGCTTCGAGCAACTGGCGCGACGGCTTCGCAGCCCGAGAGAGAATCACACACGGCACCCGTTTGGAGAAAACGGCGCCGACACGGCTCCGCATCTCCTCCGGGGTGAGACTTTTCAGGAAGGCAAGCTCTGCACTCCCGAAGACCTGAATCCGTTTTTCGGCGAAAAAGGTAAAAAAACCGGTGAGCGCCAGCCCGGGCCGATTGATGGTCGGCTCGCGGATGCGTCGGCTCAATCCCGCAGCGGAATTGACCAGCGAGAGCTGCAACTCGCGCGAATGACGGTCGTAGAAATCAGCGACCGTCAGCACCGGATATTTTTGTCGGGGGGAACTCATGCCTTTTTCCCCCTTCCGAGAAAGGAAGGGGGAACTTTTTCTCCTCTGGAGCGTGCCTTACGAGAAGACCGGCTCGATCACGCCGAAGCCGCTATCTTTACGGCGATAGACGACGTTAACCTTGTCGCTCTTGGCGTTATGGAAGACGACGAACTGCCGGTTCGACATCTCAAGCTGGAGGATCGCTTCATCGAGGTACATCGGCTTGACCGGGTACTTCTCGGTCTGGACGACGTTGGGCTCCTTCTCCTCTTCGAGAAGCTCAAACCCTTCAAGGCTGACCACATGCTCCTCAATGTGCCGCACTTCCCCCTTACGCGGGCGGTGCTGACGCATGATGCGGGTCTTGTACTTGCGCATCTGCCGGGCGATCTTGTCCATCACCTGATCAATCGACGCGTACATATCGGTGGTTTCCGCCGAAGCTTCGATCGAAATATGGTTGGCGCAATGGAGGTGCACCTCCGCATTGTGGCGGTACTTCTGGACGTCGAGGATCACCTGCGCCTCAATGATGCGGGGGTAATCCAGGTGCAGCCCTTCCACCTTCCTGATCGCGTACTCTTTCATCGCCTCCGAGACATTGATGTGACGGCCGGTGACCTGAATGGGCAGGTTTACATTGGCAACTTGCATGCGTTTTTATCCTCCTTTGTTTTTGGGTTGAACACCTGTGAGGCCGGGCTAACCCGCTCCCCCTCACAGGCTTACATCTGAAAACGTTCGCCCAGATAGAGCTGTCGACTCACCGGGTCGTTGATCAGAAAATCTTTAGTCCCCTCGCGTTTGATCTTCCCCTCAAAGACCAGGTAGGCCCGGTCCACGATGGAGAGCGTCTCCCGCACGTTATGGTCGGTGATTAAAATCGCCAACCCCGTCTTGCGCAGATCCGAGATGATCTCCTGAACGTCGGCGACCGCGATCGGGTCGACACCGCTAAAGGGTTCATCGAGCATCAGGAGGCTCGGATTGCTCACCAGCGAGCGGGCGATGGTCAACCGCCGCTTCTCGCCGCCACTTAAAGTCAAAGCCTGCTGCCGGGCGACATGGGTGATGCCGAACTGTTCGAGCAATTCATCACACCGGCTACGGCGTTCCTTCTTCCCGAGCGGAGTAGTCTCAAGGATCGCCATGATATTCTCCTCAACGGTCAACTTGCGAAAGATCGACTCTTCCTGCGGGAGGTACCCCATCCCCGCACGTGCCCGCCGGTACATCGGATAGTCGGTCATATCCTCCCCCTTGAAGATGACCCGTCCCGAATTCGGTCGGACCAGCCCGACAACCATATAAAAAGTGGTTGTCTTTCCGGCGCCATTCGGGCCGAGCACTCCGACGATTTCGCCGGGGTGAATCTTGATATCTACCCCGTTTACCACGGCACGTTTACCATACACCTTAACCAGCTTCTCTGTAAAGAGAATAGGCTCGTTTGAGCCGGTTTTGGTGCTCTTTTCCGAAGTGGTTTCGTGATTCACAACAAAGGGTACGACAAGAGGTTACAAAAGTTTAACACCATCCACTTCCCCCTCACCGTCCGGCAGAGGTGGAGGCAGCGCCAGCCCCTTCTTTGGCCTTGCGCGCGGGGATCGGTTCCGAAGAGTCGGAGATCACCGTTTTGCTCGGCCCGATCGTTTTGAGCGCCCCGACCTTGTTGAGAATCATCACCGTCCCCCGTTCCGTGGCGACCTGCGTGTTGATCCCCTGCTGGATCTGTGGCCAGCCGGTCAGCGTCACATTTCCGCTAGCGGCGTCGTACTCGGCCTTCTCAGCCTTACCGACGTAGCGGGTCGCCCGCCCCTTGTCATCGACCTTCTCCTGCACGATGACAACGCCCCCTTCGGCAATCGCACGTTCCAGCCCGCCCCCTTCGGCCGGTTTGGGCGCTTCATCCCCACTCTTGGAGTCCCCCCGGCGCAAATGAGCCGTCAGTTTCTCGCAGGTGAGGTTGAATTGCGAATCCTTCACCGTTACGTCGCCGAGGAAGACCGCCTTGCGCGTCTTCTCATCAAAGGTGGTCTCCTTGCTGGCAGTGATTTCTGTCGGAGTGCGCTCCGCATCCCGGGCGAAAAAATCGCGTTCCTGCTTCTTAGGGGTTGCCGGGGCGTTGCCGCCGCCCAGACCGGTCGAAGGGTCGACGCGGAAGCCGTTCTGCGCCGCTACCGGCCCCGGGCAAAGCCAGAGAGCCAACATGGCTGCAAACAGAGAGGTCCATTTATTCACTTTTCTCCTCCTTTGGTAATTGGAAATCATCACGGTTAAAAATGAGCATCTTCACGGGGCCGGTAAACTTCCCCTGTCGGCTCTTGGTGTCAAAGGTCATCTCCTTGCCGGTCAACTCCATGTCGTGCCGGTGGATCGTCACCGGGTCAACGCTGGAGAGGACGCGGGTGTTGAGATCGAGGTTCGATTTCTCCATCTCGATGATCATCTCCGCCTTTCCGGCCTCATCGTAGATCTCGATTTTAAGCTCGGTCATTTCGAGGTTCTCTTCATCAACACGGGTCGCCGTGCCGATCTCAAAGTTCATCTGCAAACGGCCCTGTTCGTCGTGGTTGGGGAGCTTGATCCCCTTGTTCTGATGGCCGATCGGGATCGGCACCTGAAAGCTGACCGGCGGGCGCTTGCGATCGCGCTTACGCTTCTTCTTTTTCTCCTCCGCCACGCCCTGCAACGGCAGCGCAAGCAACAGCAGGCAACAAAGCCAGCGCACCTTCAGAAGCCCATGGGCGGCAGAGCAGCCAGTCTCAAGGGCTCTGGGGAAATCGTTCATCTGCGGCACGGCTCGGTTCAGACGACAAGTTCATGGATCGCCTTCAACTGAACCAACAGTGCCGGGAGATCATCGAGGGGAATCTGATTAGGGCCATCGGAAAGGGCCTGCGCCGGATTCTCGTGAGTTTCAATAAAAACACCGTCACACCCGGCAGCCACCGCCGCCCGTGCCAGCACCGGAGCGAGCACGCCGTCGCCGGAGGTCTTATCCCCACCCCCACCGGGGCGTTGGACGGAGTGGGTGGCATCAAAGACCACCGGATACCCAATCTCACGCATCCAGTAGAGCGAGCGCATATCGGCCACAAGGTTATTGTACCCGAAGCTCACCCCCCGTTCGGTAAAGAAAAAGCGCTCGGAGCCGAAACGCTCCAGCTTAGTGGCGATGTTACGAATGTCCCACGGAGCGAGGAACTGCCCCTTCTTGACATTGACCACCCGCCCGGTCCCGGCTGCGGCTTCGATCAGATCGGTCTGCCGACAGAGAAACGCCGGGATCTGCAAAATATCAATCCACTGCGCCGCTGCCTCGGCCTCTTTGGGGGAGTGGACATCCGTCGTCACCGGGACGCCGATCTCCTTGCCGATCGCGGCCAGAAGCGAACACCCTTCCTCCAGCGAAAGCCCACGGAAGGCGTCGACGGAAGTACGGTTCGCCTTGTCATAGGAGGCTTTGAAAACGAACGAGACCCCCGCTGCGTCGGTGATCTCCTTGAGCCGCCGGGCCATCCGCCAGACGAACTCCTCGGACTCAATCACACACGGCCCCAGAATAAAGACCGGAGCGGGACCGCCAAGGGTAAGCCCCCCAATGGAAAAAGACTTGCTGGACATAAAAGAAAAAAAGGGGGTCGAAAATCAAACGGTCCGCCAGCCATCCGCGCCCGGATCACTCGGCCGGGCGTTTTGCGTCGCTTCAGCGAGACTTTGCTGCAATCCGGTAAGCGTTTTATCGAGCAGATTCTGTTCCTCGCTCGTGAGGTTACCCCGGGTTTTGTACGCAATCGCGGCAAGCTGCTCCACGAGCATCCGGGCGACCTCAAGGTTCACCTGCGGCTGGCCGGTCTGGGGATGGGGGACTTTTCCCAGAAAGAGCGAGGCGTTCTGGGCGTGCAACCGCACAAACTCGATGAAACGAACGGTCATTTCACCCAATGCGGTAGTTTTCTGAACTTCTGCCATAGATCACCTTCTCTCATAGTGGAGGATGCCCCATCCCGCAAGGAAAAGGGGCAACGCTTCCACTTTGAAACCGCCCGTTACGCCCGACGTTCGCGAATGGCAGCGAGGAGATCGGCGACGACTTCCCCCTTCGGCCTTGCACCGAGGTTCCCCTTGCCGTGCACACGGACGCTGACCGCCCCGGCCTCCAGATCACGATGACCGATAACGAGCATCGTATGGACCTTCTCCTGCTCGGCCCGGAGGACCTTGCCGTTGATCTTGTCATTCGAAGCGTCGATGTCGGCCCGGACCCCGGCGGCGCGAAGCTCGTTCTGGATCGCCTTGGCGTAATCAACCAGCGCCTCCTCGTTCCCGATCGGCAGGAGCCGCACCTGCACCGGCGAGAGCCAGAGCGGGAAGTTCCCTGCGTAGTGTTCGATGAGGAAACCGATGAAACGTTCGTGCGTCCCAAGCGGAGCGCGGTGGATACAAAGCGGGGTCTTCTCGGTGTTATCGCGGTCGCGGTAAAGCAGATTGAAACGGCGCGGCACGGCGAAGTCGACCTGATTGGTCGCGATCGTAAACTCCCGCCCGATGGCGCTCCAGACCTGCACGTCGATCTTTGGCCCGTAAAACGCCCCCTCATTGGGGACTTCCACATACTGAATCCCCGAGTTGATCAAGACACGGCGGACCATCTCCTCGGTTTTGAGCCAAAGCTCCGGCTCGTCGACGAATTTCTGCCCGAGACGCGACGGGTCGTGGGTAGAAAAGCGCATGAGGTATTTGTCGATCCCAAAGATCTTGAAGTACTTCAAATACATCTGGTTGACGGCGTTGAACTCCGCCTCGAACTGCTCCTCAGTGCAGTAGATATGGGCGTCATTCATCTGCATGCTGCGCACGCGCATCAACCCGAAAAGCTCGCCCGACTGCTCGTAGCGGTAACAGGTTCCATACTCCGCGAGTCGCAGCGGCAGATCGCGGTAACTCCGCGGCACGGCAGAGAAAATCTTGTGGTGATGCGGGCAGTTCATCGCCTTGAGGTAGTAGCGATCGTGCGGACGCTCACTGATCAGCTTCTCAAACTCGCTCAAAAGCGAATCAACGGTTTGATCATCCAACTGCCCCTGATGGCGATCGGGGACCAGTTCGCGCAGCCGCGCCCGCTCGATCTGCTGGATGCTCTGCCCATGTTCATCAGCGAGCAACATTGGCGGGAACATCGAATCGGCGTAATACGGAAGGTGCCCGCTGGTGAGGTACATGTTCTCCCGGGCCAGATGCGGGGTACGCACCCGGTCGTAACCGGCGGCAAACTCGGTCTCCTTGGCGAGCGCTTCGAGTTCCTCGATGAGCACCGTCCCGCGTGGCAGCCAGAGCGGAAGCCCCGGGCCGACGTCGTCATCAAAGGTGAAAAGCTCCAATTCTTTCCCGAGCTTGCGGTGGTCACGCTTTTTCGCCTCCTCCAGCATGGTGAAGTAGGCCTCCAGCTCCGTCTTGTTCTTGAAGGCGGTGCCGTAGATGCGCTGGAGCTGCGGGTTGCGCTCATCGCCCTTGTAGTAGGCGCTGGCGACATGGGTGAGTTTGAAGGCCCCGATGTTGCGGGTGCGCATGACGTGCGGCCCGGCGCAAAGGTCGATAAATTCGCCGTTCTTAAAGAGCGAAATCTCCTCCCCCTCGGGGATGTTTTCGATAATATCGAGCTTGAAACGGCTCGGCACGGCCCGCTCGGAGAGCGCGGAGAGCCGCCCCTTGCGTCCGAGTTCCAGCGCCTCCTCCCGGCTGACGACGACCCGCTCAAAGAGTTGATTCTCTTTGATGACGCGCTTCATCGCCTCCTCGATCTTCGGAAAATCTTCCGGCGTGATCCGATGCTCCAGATCGAGATCGTAGTAAAACCCGTTCTCCACGGGCGGCCCGGCGGCAAATTGCGCCTCGGGCCAGATCTCAAGAATCGCCGTTGCCAGCACGTGGGCGGCGGAGTGGCGGAGCCGCTCCAGATCGGTCATTTGCTGGCGTTGTTCGAGTGTCTTGCGTTCGGATTGAGCTTCGGCCATACGGAAAAAAAGAGGGTTACTTTAAGGAGGCGAGGCGCTTGATGTCGATAAGCTTTAACCAATCTTTGAGTTCCGCCGGATCGCCATAAGTCAATTCGATCTGCACAAAATAGCGCTCCCCGACAAAGAGGGAGAGGGAGCTGGTCCGCGCCGCCTTGCTGTAATGCTCAAAGGCACGCATCCCCTCGATCACGACGCGGCGGTCAAACCCCTCCTCGCTCTCGCTGTTGGAGGGCCAGACATTGTCGCCACTCTGGAAATACTCGTGGTTATTCGCCGAGTCGATCATCGTCACCACCACGCGGGGCGATTCCTCCTCCTCACCCCGGTAATAAACCCGGCGCACGGTGGTGAGGCGCACGGTCTCATTCTCCATCGTATTCCCGGTCGGTTTCTCGGCTTTCCAAAGGAGCGGCGGCTCGGGCAGAAGCGTGATGAGCCGTTCAAAGGGAACTAGCGGCACCTCCTCCGCGCTCCTCTCCGGCTGCGCAAGATCAGGCAGGAGCGGCGCCTCCGGTGTATCCGCCCAACTTAGAAAAGGAACGGCACAAAGGCCGAGGGCAATGATGATAGCTCTCCTCATATGGAAGAGGAAGCGTACCGGGAAGCCGATCAGGTTCCAACCGAAAATGCGCATCAGCCTTTCCCTGACCTTATAATCAGGAAGCCAACCGATGGACAAAGATCGTAAAGGAGAGAAGGAAAGAACGACTCTTCCCCTCAGGACGACCGGTGAAACCAGAAAGGAACGGACCCTCCATGCATCTCCTCGCCAAAAACAAAAAGCTCTTAATCCTCCAGACCCTCGACAAATCGCGGCAATGGCAGTCATTGGAGCAAAGCAGCCAATGCCGCCTCTGTGGGAGAGTGTTCCAAGGGGCGGAGGTTGCCTTTGTTAAAGCACGCCGGGGTGGGAGCCGCCTCGCCTGCCCGACACCGAACTGCACCGGAACTCCGGCCCAATGGGAAGGACGCGACGGGGAAGACGACGCCGACCGGGCGTGGCTGGAGTGGATCGCGCTGCTTGACCAGCTTTGCCGTCCCGAGAAGCCGGAACACCCATCGGTCCGCCGCTTGCGTCCGGGAGAGCCGTTCCCGACCCGTTTCAGTTCATAGTTTGACCACTTTCTCGCCTCGGCGGACCTCCTCTTCCTCCCCACGGAGTTCGCCGAGGCATTTTTTCAATACCGCCGGGTCGATCGGTTTCAGCAGATAATAGAGGAAACCGGCGGCCTCAGCGCGGCGCTGGTCGGCCTCCTGACTGTAACCGGTCATCGCGATCAACCGGGGCAGACGCGGGAGCGAGGCGCTCAACTGACGGGCGACGGTACACCCGTCGAGGTCAGGGAGGCCGAGGTCGATCAGGACCAGATCGGGGTCGAGCTCCTGCGCTTTGGCGAGGGCGAGCGCACCGCTGGCCACGCTCTCGACCTGATGCCCCCAATGCCGAAGCAGCCGGACCAGCGTGCCGGAGAAATCAGCATTATCCTCCACAATCAGGATGGAGAGCAGACGCCCCCCTTCCTGCGGCCCCGCTGTCGGTGCCCCCATCGGCGCGGGAGCTGCAATGAGCGGCAGACGGACGGTGAACTCCGAGCCGAGCCCCGCCCCGGCACTACGCACGGTGACGCTCCCGCCATGAAGGTGCGTCATCTGTCGCACAAGCGAAAGCCCAAGGCCGAGCCCGCTACGGGTCATCGCCTGCGACTCCTCCGACTGGACAAAGGGTTCAAAAATACGTTGTTGCCACTCCGGGCTGATCCCGATCCCGGCATCGCGCACGGTAATCACCGCTTCGCCATCCTCGCGATAAAGGAGCAGGTTAACCGGCTTCCCCCTCCCGGTATATTTCGCGGCATTGTGCAGGAGATTGCCGACGATCTGCTCAATGCGAACCGGATCGGCATCAATCCAAAGCGGTTCCGGCGGAGAACTGAACTCGAAAGGTTGCTCCCGCGTGACAAAGCGCTCCCGGGCGATCCGTACGCAATGGCGCACGACCTGGGTCAGATCGACCGCGCTACGATAAAGCGTCACCTTCCCCGTCGCCACGCGCGAAATATCGAGGAGATCCTCCAAAAGCCGCGCCATGTGGCGAACCTGCCGTTCGATCACTTCGAGCGCATCGCCCGGGTGCGGCGTCCGCAGCAGCTCCACGGCGTTGAGAATCGGCGAGAGCGGGTTGCGCAATTCGTGGGCAAGCATCGCCAGAAAACGATCTTTCTCCTTGCTACTACGGGCGACTTCCGCCTCTTGAAGACGTTGCTCAAGGTTGAGCTTGCGACGGTCCTGCAACGCTTCGGCGAGGAAAAGTGAGGAGCGGCGCAGGTCGATATAAGCCATCACCTCCTGAGCAAGCGTATCGAGGATGTGGCGCTGCTGTTCGCCGAAGTCATCCCGGGGGCGTGTATCGAGCACGCACAAGGTGCCAAGGGCGTAACCTTCCGTCGTCACCAGCGGCATCCCGGCGTAAAAACGGACCCACGGCGCCTGTTCCACCGGCGGGTAGTGGCGGAAGCGGCGATCCTCCAGCGTGTCAGGGATCACCAGCCCGTCCGGGTCGAGGATCGTGTAGGCGCAAATCGCGTGTTCCCGCGGCATCTCCGGAGCTGGCAAGCCGATCCGCGCCTTAAACCACTGGCGCTCCGCATCGACCAGCGTGACCAGCGCGATCGGCGCATCAAAGAGATAGCTGGCCAGCGAGGCGATCCGGTCAAAGATCGGCTCTGGCGGCGTATCAAGAAGATGATAGGCGTTCAGACGCTTGAGACGCGCCGGTTCATTGATCGGCAACGGAGGAGGGACGCGCTTCATGCCCCTCCCCCCGTGTCGACCCGACGACACTCCGACTGCTTCGCCCGTTGGCGCGCCACCCTCTGTTGCTCCATGTAACTTCCCCCCCTTTGTCCAACTGAAACGGACGCGGGGCAGACGTTGCGGCGCGAGGGTTCATCGGAAGGAGAGGACGGGGGTTCCCTGCGCCACCGTCGCGAACGGCGACAAAGGTGTCGCCATTGCCCTTCGTGTTACACGAAGAGGCGGCGCAGATTCTCCCCGCCGATCGCGCGCTTCTCCTCTTCCCCAAGGCCGAGGCGATCGAGCATCGCCACCGTCTGCGCAAAGGAGACAAATTCGAGCGCGGGGACGAAGTCTGAACCCCAATAGAGCCGCTGTGGACCAAACGCGGCAAGCAGCAGTTCAAACGCCTCGACGGCCCGGGGGTGCGGATATTCATGCGCCGTCCCAATGGCATAGAACGCGGAAGCCTTCACCCCGATATGGGAATGCCGCGCCAACGCTACCAACGGAGCCAGAGCCGACTCCAACCCTTCTGCCGTTACCTCCACCGGGGGCAGGCCAAGGTGACTGATCAGGATCGTGCACGCCCCGAGCGTTTCGAGAAACGGCACGGCATGAGGGAGATCGACCACCCCAATGTTGATGCTGATCACGGCACGACGGGCATTGAGAGCATCCAGAGATTCCTGCGGCCAGAGGGCCAGCGCCTGCGCTTCGGCGGCACTATTGACATAGATCGAGAGCCCGACAAACCGCTGCCGCCACCAGCGCGAAAGCCGCTCCGGCGTAGGAGGGTAAAAGGGCGAAGCGTAAGCGACAGGGTGAATCCAATGCTGGCGCGAGGCGAGCGTGGCGAGGTAACGGTTGTTCCCATCATACCCCGGCCCTTCGTAGCCGACGGCGAGAACATCACTGATCGCATGGACCCGCCGCATCTGCCGGTACATCACGATCTCTCCCCCTGCCGGGAAGAAAGGGCCATACCCCGAGGCATAACCGCCGGGGAAAAAGTGGACGTGGCTATCGGCGAGGTTCATGGCTGGGCAAGAAGCGGTTGCAAGGCGGCGAGGAGGGCCTCGATCTCCGCCAAAGTGTTATACCCGTGCACGGCGATGCGAACGCGCCCCGCGTGGTGCATGACGTGGATCCCCTGCTGGTGAAGCGCCGCGTGGATCGCCGCCGCGCGAGGATGACGGAAGGCGATGATCCCCGAAGGATTTTCCGGCAGATACGGAGCCATCGGCGAAAGCCCAAGGGCGAGCAATCCGGCGTGGAGCCGCGCCACGAGCGGGTCGGCATAGGCGGCGATCGCCTCGACTCCGATGGCGTCAAGGTAGCGCAACCCGGCATTGAGCGCATAGATCGGCGCATAACTCGGCATCCCCGTGGCGAACCCCGCTGCCCCCGGCTTAACGGCGGCACGCTCGAAGCGATCACTCTCAAACGCATTCTCCAGATGATACCACCCCCCGGCCGTCGTGGTGATCCGGGTGGCCGCACGTGCGGGAATACCGACGATCCCCCCGCCATGAATGCCGAGCGCCCACTTGTGCGTGCTGGAGATGATGACGTCCGCCTCCAACCCCGCGAGCGGAATCCGTCCGAGCGCCTGAGTGACATCGGCGGCGAGCAGGGCCTGCGGTGCCAGACGGCGGACCGTGGCGGCGACCTCCGCCCACGGCAGACGGTAGCCATTGTAAAAACTAACGAGCGAAAGCTGCACGAGCCGCGTCTCCGCGTTGAGCAGGCTTTCCAACGCCTCCAGCGGCAGCGCCCCATCCGTCCCCGATTGCCAGAGGCGCAGACGCGGCTGGCGGCGGGAGGCGAGCCACGGCGTCGCCCCGGAAGGGAAGTCGAGATCGTTGATCACCACCTCATGCTCCGGCTGGAGATCGAGCGCCCCGGCCAGCAGGTTGTACGCCTCCGCGCTGCACGAGCAGAAAGCGACCTCCTGCGGTTGCAGACCGAGGTGGCGGGCCGTGATCTCGCGACACGCCTCCTCGACCTGCTGATGGCGGACCCGCCCATCCATGCCGAGCAGTTTATCCTCCATATACTGAGCAACGGCCTGCCCGGTAGCCCGCGGGGGAATCCCCTCAGCGGCGGTGTTGAGATAAATCCTCCCCCCGAGCGAGGGGAAATCACGTTGGATGGTGGCAGGGTCAATCATAGCGAGGTTTCAACGCTTCATTGGGCGTTTTGCCCCCGCTTGGCAAGCAGATTCCCCAATACCTCAGATCTCGGCGATCATCTTGCGGATTTCATCCTTGGTCTTACCGAGCTTGCGCTGGAGGCGTCCGAGGAATTCATCCTCTTCCCCCTCGTTATAGACGACATCATCATCGGTGAGGTCGCCGTAAGCCTTTTTGAGTTTGCCTTTGATTTCGTTCCAGGAGCCTTTGAAGGTCAGTTTATTCATAGTGAGTTAGCTAGTTAAAAGAAGCAACGCCAAAACGGAAGAACACGGATGCCCTGAAAACCTATCCTCCTTTGGCTGTGAGGTTTATGGGGGATACCCTACCCGTGAAACTCTTTCCGCAAGATACCCCCGATTCGCTATTCAGGTGCGTATCGCTCCATAGAATGAAAGATCCACTACCCCTGCTTCAACAAACTTCAGCCAAGATTGGCTATGTTCTCCTGTGGCTGCTCGGGATTCCCCTCCCGATCCTCCTCATCATTTACCTTATCCGTGGTTAACCCTTTAAGAAAACTCCTATGAAAAAAATATTAGTTACCCTTCTCATGCTACCGCTGCTTGGCGCACCGCTCGCCATGGCAGATTCCCACACAGATGCCGACAACTCGGCTCGCAACGAACGCGACCGCAGCGGCGAGAGCGTTACCTCCTTTGATCAAAGCAATGAAGAAGCTGATTTGAAGGTCGTCGCCGCGATCCGCAAGGCACTGGTAGCTCACGAAACCCTCTCCATCAATGCGAAGAACGTGAAGGTCGTCACCAATGCGGAGCGTGTCGTCCTGCGCGGCCCGGTGAAGTCTCAGGCAGAGAAAAACACGATTGATCAACTAGCGAAGGATCACGCTGACGGGCGCACGGTGGAGAACCTGCTCGAAATTGAAACTCAAGATTAACCCTAATTGATCCCTATGTCACAATCTGTCTTCGCTATCGCTAACACTTATGCCCAATCCTCCGATATTGTTACCCGCTTGCAGAACGCCGGGTTCCCTGTTTCGGAGATCTCCGTGCTGATGCCTGAAACCGATGGGCATCACGACATCGGTCACGTCAAAGCAACCAAAATGCCCGAAGGAGCGGCGACTGGAGCTGCTGCCGGCGGCGTCACCGGAGGGGTGATCGGCCTTCTTGCCGGGATCGGCGCCCTCGCCATTCCCGGGGTCGGCCCGCTGATTGCCGCCGGGCCGATCATGGCCGCCTTGAGCGGCGCTGCTATCGGAGCCACCACGGGTGGGTTGGTCGGCGGATTGGTCGGCCTTGGCATCCCGGAACTGGAAGCCAAACGGTATGAGGAGCGGCTCCTCTCAGGCAACTACGTCCTCGCCGTTCGCGTCAATAACCATCAGGACCGCGACCGGGCCAAAGAGATCTTTGAAGACGCGGGCGCTGAGGAGATCTTCGTCTCCAGCGATGCCGCCGTTCCGGATCGTTCCTGATCGGTCAACGCACCGATTGACGCAGCCGCGCCATCCAACGCTCTAGCCGTAAAGCATCCCCGAGTGTGCAACCGCCGGGGATCGCTGCACCTTGAGTCGCGGCGATGAAACTGCGCTGCGCCTCGACTAGCATCCCGACCGGTCGCCCCTGCACGGTGGAGATCTCCAGCGCCACGGGCCACAACGGTTTCTCCCCCTGCTGCCATTGCCACGGAGCGGGGTTGGTCTGGATCACGCTATGGAGATCATCGCCAAAGAGTTCCATCCGATCCCACCCGTCTGCCGGGGCGCAGGCAGGGAGCGTGCAATGCGCCTGCAAGGTAGCGACCCGGCCATCAGCCCACCGGAGCGTCGCCCACGCCATATCGACCTGCCCGGTCGCTCCGCGCGATTCGAGAAGTGAAAAGTCGCTCGGTTCCTCCCCGCCGACCATTTCAGCGATCACCGAAAGATCATGCACCATCAATAGCGATAGAGGATGCGCCTCTCTAAAACGCCGCGCAAGTTCCGAAGGACGGTGGCGCACGCAATGCACGGCGCGAAACCCGCTCGCCCTCACCCGTTCCAATATCGGGGAGATCAGCGAATGGAAGAGGCAGATGTGATTGACCATCGCTACCCGTTGGTGCTTGTGCGCGGCTTTGATCAGCGCTTCAAGCTCCTCCTCGCTCTCGGCTGCCGGCTTTTCAATCAGAACATCAAGCCCCGCTGCCATCGCTTCCAAAGCCAGCGGCGCATGAGTATCCGAACGGGTCGCGATCACCACCGCGTCCGCCACCCCCGCCCGGATCAACTCCGGGAGGGAGGCAAACGCCGCCACTCCCGGAAAAACCGCCCCTGCCCGTCGCCCCTCGTCCGGCTCGACCACCGCTGTGAGATGCCCCGCCGGGAGGCATTGTGCATGAAATTGGCCGAAGGCACCAAGGCCGATGATAGCGATACGGGGAGAGGGCATAAGATCAATCAAAGAGGGTCAAGCCAGAGATGGAAAGCCACCACCTGCTCAAAACGTGGCAACTCCACGTCTCTCACAAAGGCACATTGTTCAATCTTGGCTTCCACCATTGACGCATCATAGACCGGGCCGTAGCAATGTCCATAGCCGATGCGCGGGTCACGCCGCAGAAGCGGGAGCGCCCGTTCCGCATTGGCGATCTCCGCCGTGGTGATCTCCTGTAACTCGGCGATCCCGGCGCGGAAGCTCTCCAGCGTCCCCGGGTTGGACTGGATACGATCGCGCACCTGATAAAAGCGCACCACATTCTCCAACGTTGCAAGATGGGTAGCGATCGCTTCGCAGATATCAAGCTCCATCCGCGCACGCCCCGGCTGGTCAAGGTGGCGGTAGAGAATCACTAGTCCGGCTTCCCACTTCTCGCGCGCTTTGCCGACCAATTCAAGGTAGCGCTCCACACCATATGGGTAGGTTACCAGCAGATCGGCGACATAGCGCGGCTTGGAAGTCCGCTGCAATTCGATACGCTCCTCCTCAGTAGCGATCTCGGCGACGTCGCCGCGCAGCAAGCGGAAATCGAGCGGCAGACGGTAGTTATCCTGCACGTCAAAAATAAGCGGATGCGATGGCCCGAGATAAAACGGCCCGCGCATATAGGCAGCCCGTTCGCCGGACGTCATCGCGGAATAGGGATAGAAATCCCAAGCCTCTCCCAGCAATCGCCACCCTGCAACGACCTCCTTGGCCGCCGCATCATTGAGCAGAAAATCGCGCCGGGCAATCTGTTCAAGCCACCCCCCAGCGCCATTCTGCGGCGCCTCCCACGCTGCGCGGTAGAAAAGTTCTTCCGTCGGCGCGCCATTCATGCCGTAGAAGCGCCATTGCCCAATCACCCCCGAGACCGGCACCGCCCGCATCGATTCAAAACGAGCCTGCCAACGGGTATGCACCGGGAGGTAGGGAAGGAAAAAGGCATCCGGCGTCGTCGTCGTCTCGATCTTGGAGAAAATCGGACGCCCTTTGGTTTGAAGATGGCGTGCCTGATCATCAAAGATCTTGCTCGGTCCGATGACCGTGATGTTGTAGTCAAAGGTCTTCACACCGCTTCCGGGGATTGCCTCATCGCCGCCGTCGAAGTTGGTCAATAGCGAAACCTCGGGGTCGAGGTGATCGGTAAATTCGAGCTGACTGGGATCGTGCTTGCGTGACCAGACAAACGCTGAATAGGTCCACGCAAAGAGCGGTTTGTGAGCCCCGGTCTTACGAACAGCGCGGCCAATCGTATTGCAGAGTTCGGCAATCGATTTCGACGGATTCAGGCCAGCGCAATGCGGGCAGGTGGTATCGTGCTCGCGGCTCGTCGGACGGGTATAGCAATGGTAAAAACATTCACCACCGATAATCATGAACGCACCGGCAACTTCCGAAGCCGTGGAGAAGAGATACTCAATCGCCTCGCTATAGGCAGCGAGCACTTTCGGGCTGCTGCTACAGAGGTTGTGCCACGCGCGACCGCTGAGTTCCTCCATGAAGATCTCCACCGGCGCTCCCTTGGCGTCAGGGTGAGCAAGGAAAACCGGATGATCCGCCATCACCGGAGGCGCATTGAGGTTAAGGTAGACATCAATGCCGAATTCATTGACGCGCTGGGTAAAGCGGCGCATCGCTGCGATCTGATCCTCCACATCAGCAGCGTTCAACTCCGGCAGCGAACGGCTCTTGAAAACTTTCCAGAGATCGAGATAGAGGTGAATCCCGTTGACGCCATAGTGCGACATCAAGCCGAGGTAGCGATCCGAAAACGCGCCGGGATCGTGCAGATCCTGATGCCCTGTGATGAAAATGCCGTTGGAGATTCTAGGCATAAACCCGGGGGCAAACCCCTTCGAACCGGGGGTAAGGAACGGGCCACCGCGGTCAGCCATCGTCCATTCCAACCGATGGGTTCCCTGAAGCAAACCGCGTTCATGGGCGGCACTAATAATCACAGCCTCCGGGGTGACTTCGATCTCGAAGCTCTCAACCGCCGGGTCGAGCCGATTAAAGCTCTGGGCGTCGGGGCCACCGGGCAGAAGCTTCCAGATGATCCGGCGCGGGGCGGCTTCTGATGGAAAGCTAACCTCGAAGCCGGTGGAGCAAAACGTACGGAAATCCTCAAGCATCCGCCGGGTGACGGGGGTGCAGGGGGCGTCAAGTTGGAGCGACCAATCGCTACCCAGCGTCACCTCGCCCGGCGCGGCAACGGCGTCGGGGTGGCGGCGGAAGCGGAAGTGCTCTTCATCAATCAATGCCTTGATGCTGGCGGTGCGGGCGGGGTAGTCGTGCATGGTCAGGTTGGGTTGGTGGAATCAATCGGAAAGGGAGTGTTTCAGAGGCCGACGGAACGCCCGCCCACGCGGCGCGGAGCAGACGCAGGAAGATGCGAGCCTTCGTACGCGGGGAGGTTTCCAGCGCCACCACGGGATAGCGCGGCGGCGCACCGGCCATCGTTTGGGAGAGGACTAGCAAGTCATCGGGAACCGAGATCCCCAGATCGCTAATCGCCGCCCAAGTGTCATCGAGCAGGCAGTCGTCACAGACAATCAGCGCATCGGGCTTACGCGCCTCTGCCCGCCAGATCTCGCGGAAGTTCTCCCAACCGGCACCGGGGAGGTACGGGTGGAGATCGGCGCGATACCAGCGGTCCGGCGCTTCAAGGTGATGCCGGGCCAAGGCGCGTCGGAACTGGCGCTGGCTGCAATACTCCCCATCGGCAAAACTATTCCACGCCAGCGCAGCGATCCGGCGGCGTCCTTGGGAAACGGCGTAATCGACCGCTTGCCCGAGGAGCGAATCGGCATCGAACCCGACGCGGTAGTCATACCCCGGCCGCCCGCCGATCAACGGAATGCCCCACCGGCTGCACCGCTCCTTCAAGCCGGGGGTCACGACCGTGCGAAAAGCAATGATCCCGGAGAAGCGCCCGGCATCGAGGTCTTCAAAGAACGCATCGCACTCCGTCTCTGCATCGAGGTCAGCCACCGTCGTCCGCCCGTAATAGTGACGCACGGCAATCCCGGCACGCTCCAATTCCTCCCGGGTAGAGCGGACGATCTCGCGATAAAACGGCGAAAGACGCGGGGCGAGAATATCGAGATCGAGCAGCAGGGCGACAAAGCGTTCCTGACGCGGGAGCACCACGGTCCCCTTCCCCTGTCGCGGCTCGACGACCCCCTCGGCGGCCAGCACACGAATCGCCTCGCGCACCGTCGCGACACTGACGCCAAAGCGTTTGGCGAGGCGGCTCTCCGCTTCCAGCGTCGCCCCCGGCTCCAGCGCGGCGACCTCCCCCCTAAGGGTGTCGGCAACGCGGTGGTAGAGCGTGCGATGTTGTTGTTTGAGGGTCATTTTGAGCGAACGCGACAACTTATACGATCCTCTGATGAGTGAAAGCAAGCGGGAAAGAACGCTTTTCTTTTTTCCCCTCAAAAAAGAAAAAATTAGGCGTTCCCCGGAGGGAGATAACCGGCGGCCACCGTCTCAAACGCGGCCACCTGCTCGCGTTCCCACGCTTCATCGCGCCCAAGCTCTCCGGCCAGCAGCGAGGCCACCCGGGGGGCCATCCGAATCGCCGCCCGTGCGTTGAGCAACAGCGCCCGGGTGCGTCGGGAGAGCACATCCTCCACGCTACGCGCCATCTCGTGCCGCGCCGCCCAGATCACCTCCGCGCCGGTGTATGGCAAGGCAAGATCGAGCGGTGAGGCCCAGTCAGCGTTCTCCTGCGCCAGTTCCCGGATCGCCACCGCATCGCTCCCATAAACGGCGAGCGGCCCGAAACTCTCGGCATGTTGATGGTAGCCGTGGAGATTGAGGGTCTTGGTCACACACGGATGCTCCGGAAGATCGCCGAGCGTCGCCGCCTGATCGAGCGCATCCTGCGCCATGTTGCGGTACGTGGTCCATTTCCCCCCGGCGATGCTCAACAACCCGTTTTGATCAATATGGATCGTATGATCGCGCGAAAGGGCCGCCGTATTCTTCCCCCCGGCGACCCGGGCCAACGGGCGAATCCCGGCAAAGACGCTCAGGATATCGTTCTCCGTCGGCTTGCGTTCCAGATAGCGGGCCGCATTATCGAGGATAAAGCGGATCTCCTCTTCCAGCGGCACCGGCTCGGGGGAGATCGCCTCGATCGCCTGATCGGTCGTCCCGACGAGCGTATGCCCATGCCATGGAATCGCGAAAAGCACCCGCCCGTCACTGGTATGCGGGACCATGATCGCGTGATCCCCGGGGAGGAAGGAACGCTCCAGCACAAGATGCGCCCCCTGACTGGGCGAAATCATCGGCGTCGCCTGCGGGTCGGCAAGCTGGCGCACCGAATCGGTAAACGGCCCGGTGGCATTGATCACGACTTTGGCCGCTGAGGTGAAGCGTTGACCACTCTCAAGATCCTCCCATTGCACCGAGTGAACCACGCCGTCACCCCCGGTTACCAAGCCCGTTGCCCGGGCGTAATTGAGAAGCGTCGCCCCCTGCTCGGCAGCGGTCGCGAGAAGGTGGATCAAAAAGCGACTGTCATCGAACTGACCATCGTAATAGATCACCCCGCCGTTGAGCCCGTCCGGGTTAACGTTGGGAATGCGCGAAAGCGTCTCCTCCCGCGAGATCATCTTCGAGGGGCCAAAGCCGTACTTCCCCGAGAGCATCTGATAAAGCTTGAGACCGATGCCAAAGAACGGCCCTTCCCACCACGTGTACCCGGGGACAACAAACGGCAACTCATGCACCAGATGCGGGGCGTTACGCCGCATGATCCCCCGCTCGCGCAGCGCCTCCATGACGAGCGAGACATTCCCCTGCTCCAGATAACGGACCCCGCCGTGGACGAGCTTCGTGCTTCGCCCGGAAGTCCCTTTGCCAAAATCGTGCGCTTCGAGCAGAAGCGTTGCGTAACCGCGCGTCGCAGCATCGACAGCGACCCCCGCGCCGGTCGCCCCGCCGCCGATCACAATGACATCCCACACCGTGGCACGCTCAACGGCGTTCCTTAACATCGTCGTCCGGTTCATGATTTTGCCCAGTTCTTTGACCGCTCCAGCGCCTCCTGCCACCGTTCGCGACGGCTGGCGGCTTCTTCCCGCGGCATTTGTGGTTCAAAGGTTTTCTCTGCTTTCCAGAGCGCTTCGAGTTCGCCCGTATCTTTCCAGACCCCGACCGCCAACCCGGCCAAGAGCGCCGCCCCGAGTGCCGTCGTCTCCGTCACCTCCGGACGCACGACCGGGACGCCGAGCAGATCGGCCTGAAACTGCATGAGCGGTTCGCTGCGCGACGCCCCGCCGTCGACCCGCAGTTCCGGCAACTCCGCGCCGGTGTCAGCCTGCATCGCGGAGAGTAAGTCGGCGACCTGAAAGGCAATCCCTTCGAGTGCCGCACGGGCGAGATGCGCCCCGGTCGTATCGCGGGTCATCCCGACGAGCGTCCCCCGCGCATAGGCGTCCCAATGCGGCGCACCGAGACCGGCAAACGCCGGGACAAGGATCACATCCCCACTATCCGGGACGGAGGCGGCCATCTCGTCGATCTCCTTCGCGCTGGCGGCAAGCTTCAACCCATCGCGCAACCATTGCACCACCGCGCCTCCCATAAAAACACTCCCTTCAAGCGCATAAGTCGTCCGCTCTCCAAGCCGCCACGCCACCGTGGTCAAGAGCCGCTGTGTGGAGAGCAAAGGCTTTCCTCCGATGTTCTGAAGCATGAAGCAACCGGTGCCATAAGTGCATTTTGCCAACCCGGGACGCACACACATCTGCCCGAAAAGCGCCGCCTGCTGATCTCCCGCGATCCCCGCGACCGGCACCCCCGCCAGCCCGAGCGACGTGCTCACCTCCCCGTAAACCTCGCTCGAAGAACGGATCTCCGGCAAAACCGCCTCGGGAATCCCGAAAAGCTCCAGCATCTGTGCATCCCATTTCCCGCGCTCAAGAGAATAGAGAAGCGTGCGCGAGGCGTTGCTGACATCGGTCGCATGGACATGCCCCCGGCTGGTCAGCTTCCAGAGCAACCATGTATCGACCGTCCCGAACGCCAGTTCCCCCGCCTCTGCCCGCTCCCGCACGCCGGGGATATTCTCCAGCATCCACGCGACCTTCGTGGCAGAAAAATAGCTATCGAGCAGCAACCCGGTCCGTTCATTGACGAGCTTTTCATGCCCCGCCTCCCGCAGCCGATCGCAAGCGGCTGCCGTGCGGCGATCCTGCCAGACGATCGCATTGCCGACCGGCTCGCCCGTCTTGCGATCCCAGAGCATCGCCGTCTCCCGCTGATTGGTGATCCCGATCGCGGCGACGTCCGAAGGGCGAATCTTCGCCCGGCCAAGCGCCTCGACCGCCACCGCCATTTGCGTAAACCAGATCTCCTGCGGATCGTGCTCAATCCAACCGGGGCGGGGATAGATCTGCGCGATCTCGTGTTGAGCGACAGCGCGGATCGCCCCTTTTTCATCAAAGAGGATGGCACGCACACTGGTCGTCCCGGCATCAAGAGAAAGGAGATAAGCCATAAGCGTCAGACTTCGTACAAGAGTTGATACAGCAGCGCACCTGCCGCCCCGCCAAGGAGCGGCCCAACGATCGGCACCCACGCATACCCCCAGTCCGACCCGCCCTTCCCCGCGATCGGCAACAACGCATGGGCGAGCCGGGGGCCGAGGTCACGCGCCGGGTTGATCGCATAGCCGGTCGGCCCGCCCAGAGCGAGACCGATCACAAACACCAGCAGCCCGATGAGCAATGGCCCAAAGCCACTCGCCCACCCTTCCACCTCGGCCAGCGGACGCGGGATCGCCAGCGCACCAAAGACGAGCACCGCCGTCCCAAGCGCTTCGCAAAGGAGATTGGACAACGGCGCCCGGATCGCCGGAGCGGTACAGAAGACCGCCCGTTTAAGTTCCGCATCTTCCGTCACCCGCCAGTGCGGCAGATAGGCAAGCCACGCCAGCGTCGCCCCGAGGAAGCCGCCCGCCAGTTGCGCCACGAGGTAAAGCGGCACCGCGCTCCACTCAAACTTGCCAATCAACGCCAACCCGAAAGTAATCGCCGGGTTGAGATGCGCCCCGCTGATCGAGCCGACGCAGTAAACCGCCGCCATCACCGCCAACCCCCACGCGGTAGTGATCACGATCCAGCCGCCGCCATGCCCTTTGGTCCCGGTCAAGAGCACGTTCGCCACGACGCTGCACCCGAGAAAAAGGAGGAGCGCGGTCCCGACCAGTTCTGCCAGAGGGGGAGTCATTCAGAAAAGGAAACGCTTTGCGGACGGAAACGGCCTCTTCAAAAAAAGCGTTCCGGGGCGATCATCGGGCGCGGCTTGCAAATGCGGTCGACACACTGCTGCCAGCTCTCCTCGCCACTCAAGATCTCGATCTCCACACGCAGGAAATAGATCGGCAATTCCAGCGAGCGGATGCGGGGGAAGCGGACGGAATCTTTCTCCGTCGTGATAATGGCGTCAAGGTTGCGGCTCGCGCAGCGGCGAAGGAATCCGGCGATCTCCCGCTCGGAAAAACGGTGATGATCGGCAAAATGCCGCGAGAGCGTGATCTTCGCCCCGAGCTTGCGCAAGCCATCCTCGAAACTATCCGGTTGCGCGATCGCCGAGAGCGCCCCGACCTGCCGCCCTTGGAGGTAATCGAGCGGAAGCGTCTCCTCGCTATAGATATGCTGGAGGTAGCGCGGCGAGTGGGTGCATTCGATAATCTCCGCCGTCCGATTGTAGCGGCGGATGCGTTCAATCAGATCGTCATTCCTCTCCCCCGGCACGCTTTTGGTGATGAAGATGTAGGAGGCGCGGCGCAGATTGGGCGGCGGCTCGCGTAGTGTGCCACGAGGGAGGAGGTATTCGTTGCCAAAAGGGGCCTGCCGGTCGATCAGAACCACGTCGAGCCGATGCTTGAGGCGCAGGTATTGCAACCCGTCATCAAGCAGAAGCGTGTCGCACTTCATTTTCTCAATAGCGTAGATCCCGCTTTTAACCCGGTCTTTGTCGACCAGCACGATCACATCCTTGAGATTGCGCGCGAGCATGTACGGCTCATCCCCGGCATCGCGGGAATTAAGAAGCACCTCCTTGCCATCTGAGACGATCCGGGGGACAAACTCCTCCTCCGCGCCGAAGCGGTTGGCGAGCCGTTTGAGGAGAGGCGGTTTGCGGCTTTTGTACCCCCGGCTTAAAATGGCCACCCGCCGCCCGCCCGATTGGAGCGCCCGTGCGAACTTCTCAACGACGGGCGTCTTGCCGGTGCCGCCGACCGTCAGGTTGCCGATGGAGATCACCAGACAACCGAGCTGCCGCTCCCGGATCACCCGTTTACGGTAAAGCCAAAGCCGGAGCTGGACGATGGCACGGTAAATCCACGCCAAGCCGGAGAGGAACCAACGCAAGAGCGCCGCCCGCTTTCCGTGGCGTTTGCCAAGGATCACCTCGATGGCAAACTGCTCAAACTCGTCGAGCCAGCGGCGCACGGTTTTAAGCCGGTTGCACCCCGTCGTTATCGACGCGGGTCAGAAGCGTCTTGGCGTTTTGCCCTTGAGGAAGGGCGGCGTGCATCGCCTTGGCGACCGCCTCCCCCTTGCGCACCGTCAGACAGGCAATCGTGGAGCCTGAACCGCTCAAAAAACCGCCGATCGCCCCGGCTTTCACCCCGGCTTCGATCACCTTGGGGAGAAACGGGATGAGCGGCGTACGGTACGGCTGGTGGAGGTAATCTTCAAAGCACCCTTCAAGCGCCTCGTATTGGCCGGAGGCAAACGCCGCCGTCACCCGCGCCGCATTGGCGGAACTGATCACCGCCTCGCGATGGGCCATTTCCTTAGGGAGCACCTTGCGCGCTTCCGGGGTCGAGACCTCAAAATCGGGGATGAGGAGGACCACCTGCAAGCGCTCCTCGACCGGGAAGGCAAGGCACGAATCGGCACCGGCAACGGTGAATCCCCCAAACTCCGCCGGAGCGGCGTTATCGGGATGCCCTTCGAGTTCCGAACAGATCATGAAGAGATCCTCCCGCTCCAACGGCTGGCGACAAAGCCGGTTGAGCCCGTGCAGCAGGCCAAGCCGGACGGTCACACTGCTGCCCAGCCCACGGGAGCGCGGCACATCGCCCCCTACCTTCCAATCAAAAGAAAACGGCTTGACCTCAGCCGCTTCAAAAAAAGCAGCAGCGGCAGCCTTCGCCATCGGCGAGACGTTGGAGGGAGCCCCCTCCCGCCAGACGCTGACCTTGTTATAAAGGCGTAGGGCGAGACCAAGGCAATCATACCCCGGCCCGAGATTGGCAGATGTAGCAGGAACGCGGACGGTTTCCATAAGTAAAAGTTCTGCAAGGATGCGCCATCGCCGCCCGCTTCGGAAGCGTTTTTTTCTACCGCGCCCCGCCGTCGCGTTTCATCGGTTTCCAACCGGCAAAACGGGAAAGCACTTGACTCAGTTATCCGATTAAACTATTTAACCGTGTAACCCGTCCTTCAGCCCCTCCTTTTTTCACCCAATCCGCTATGTCCAAGCCTGTCCGCATCCGGGAGATCGCCCTTAAAGCCAAGTGCACCACGGCCACCGTTTCGCTGGCACTTAATAATAACGAACGACTCCCCGAGCGCACACGCCGGAGGATTCAAAAAATGGCGAGGGAGATGGGATATATACCCAACCGACAGGCGAAATCACTCTCTCTGGGGTACACCGGAGTCATCGGTGTCATCATGCCAATGGCCAGCGACCCTTATTACGCCGCCGTTCTCGATGCACTGGTGCAAACGGCCTCCGAACGTGAGCTTCAGCTTCAAGTACAGTTCCACCGCTGGGCGCCGGCAGAAGAATACCGGGCGATCCGGCAAATGGCAGAGGCCCGCGTCGACGCCATCCTGCACTATCCGGCCCGGGCCAGCTATGAAGACGAGGAAATTCGGGAGTATCTGGAAAAAATGCGCACGCCTCTCTGCCTGCTCTCCAATCTCTCCAACTCCCTTCAGATCCCAGATGGAGCCTCAGCCGTCGTCAAAGATTACGCTGCGGAAACGGCCCTGCTCACCGAGGAACTTCTCCGGCAGGGACATCGACACGTCGATATTCTCCACCCCACCTTTTCAACCTCCGACACGCGTGCCGGACACTATGAGGGATTGTTAAAATCACCTCATCTGAAGGTGCGCATCTTCTCTCCACCCTCCGGGAAACAAGAGGAGATCGACCGCTTCTGCTCGGAACAAGGCCTCTCGCCCCACAAAAATCAGGCGCTGATCTCGCACTTTATCGAAAGCTACATCGCCGCAGAAGATCGTGCACCAGTTGTCCTGACCAGTAACTTCCGGGTGGCATGGGGGCTCTCCTCAGCCATGGCAAAACATCAACTCCGTTGCCCGGAGGACCTCGCCATCATCAGCATCGGCCACCGCAACGGCGGGGATGAAGGAATCCTGCCACTCACAGCGCTCGAATACGACCCGCAGGAGATCGCCGCACAAGCCTTTGAGCTTATCACCGCCCGACGTGGAGAGCTTCCTCACAAAGAAGTGCGCAAAATCGCCCCACAGTTTTTCTACCGGGAAAGCTATCCATGCCAACCCACCCTCTCCGCTCCACCGCTTCCAAACCCCGCCATGACAGCCACCTCAGCCCCTCTCTCCCTATGAAATCGACTCTCCTTCACTCCGTTCTGGGAGCAGGACTCCTCCTGCTGACTTCGTTAACCAGCCACGCGGCGCTCATCTACGAAACCAACTTCACCGGAAGCGCAGGCCCTTTTGAAACGGCCCCGGGTTATAACGACTGGAGAGTCGTCAAGTCTGCCGTTACCGTGAGCACGAGTCTGGAACTCGATGGCAACGGCCTTCTAAAGATCACCAATCCTTCAAACGGCACCAGCAACAACCTCTTTGGTGGAGCCTTCTACACGGGCGATTCAACGATCAGCAACGGACAGATCGCCTCCGTATTTCAATTTGTTTCCAACGCTAATCAATCCTCCGGCGTGCTGGCACGGGTGCAAAATCCCCTCGCCGACGGAAGCCGTCCGGAAGGGTACTTCGCGGGAATCCTCCGACACAACCCGGGCGGCGGAAATACCAATTATCTGGTCATCGCCAAAGACATCAGTTTTGCCGACGTCAAGACTTACACCCTCGCCTCCGTGGAGATCAACGTCACCCATCAAAACTTCTACCGTCTGGAATTTGATTTCATTGGCAACACCTTGAGCGCAACGCTCTTTAACGCTGCTGGAAATATCCGTTTGGCAACCCTCAACGTTACCGACACCAGTTACAGCGAAGGCGCCGTGGGCCTGCGAGCCAACTTTGGAACCACTGATCGAAGCATCCATTTCGACTCTTTTGAAGTCACCTCCATTCCCGAACCATCAACAGCCCTGCTGCTGCTTTCCGCCGGAGCCTTCGTGCTTCACCGCTATCGTCAACCCTTACTGCGCCGTCAATGATGCCATTGCGTCTCCCAGCCAGCCTCCTACTATTTCTGCTAACCTTAATCCACGCAGATGCGGGTGAACTTTTCTCCACATGGAAGCACCGTGGCGGCCTCTCCGGGGCCAACATCAACCCGACACGTACCGTACGTGATGGCCGGATGCTTGATGCAGGGACACTCCTGCTCGCCTTGGATACCCAACGCTTTGATCCAGAGAAAAAGCTCCAGTTCCATCTCCAGACCACCTCCGAAAAACTGGACGTGGAACTCTACGATATTAAAGGTCAACGCCTTCCGGTGAAACTCCAACATGGCGGCGCTTTCACCGAAGAACGACCGGGCGAAGTGGAGTTCACGAAATTCACTGGAGTATCGTTTGAAGTCAGCGGCCGTACAGCTAACACAGCCTTTGATAAAGCCATCATCCGCTTTGATCCCGAAAGGCCGATCTCTGAAGCGCGCATCTTTTTTGCACCCGCTCACTCAGGCCCTCCCGCTAATATGGCCCCCGCCATCCTGCCCCCGTCAGGGAACGCCGTGGACCGCTCACCTGCGATCGAGGAACATGCGGAGGGATTTGAGCTTCGCAACGCTACCTTGAAGGCACGCTTCTCTACCCGGGAAGGGCTTCGACTCGAATCACTCTATAGCGAACTGGCAGCCACGGAACTACTGGTTGAAAAAGATTTCACTCATCTCTTCATGGTCGACCTCGGCGATGGGCGTGCGATTTCCGCCCGGGACTGGCCAGTTGAGAAAACTAGCGTTCAGGGGAACCGCGTTGAGATCACCCTCAAAGGTGCTACCCTCACGGCAACCTTAACGGCTACGATTGAAGAAGATGCACTACGACTGGGACTCAAACTAACCAACCACTCCACGGAAAAAGCATCATGGACCGCGCTCTTTCCGCAACTCGGAGGTGTAGCCATCTCCGACGACCCAAAGGATGACTACTACTGCTTCCCGTACTTCGGCGGCATCATTCAAACCATCGACACCGAGTTACACCAGTACTACTCCGCCAACGAGGCCCTGTGGCAGATGGTCAGCCTCTTTTCCCCCTCACGCGGAAGCGGACTGGCCATCCGTTCCACCGATCCGAACGGTCTCGTCAAAGGCATCCGGCTTGATAAAGGACTGACTCCCCCTGTCTATAGCAAAGCCGTCTCCAACCTCGGCTCCCGTCTGCCCAAAAACGCCCTCTGGAAACAACCACCACCCCGCAGCCGGGCTAGCAACATCGCTTTTGACTACCAACGCTACCACCGCGCCCCCGGGGAAAGCTATACCTACCCGGATGTGGTGATTGAAGCCCACACCGGCGATTGGAAGGTGGCGATGAAACGCTACACCAACTGGGCACGTCAAACGTGGTCCTTTCAAAAGCCATCGCAAGACCTCAACCGCGTCTGGCTCATGCAGACGATCATCGCTACCACCCCAACAGAACGCCCGGTCCAAAAGAGCGCCTACAATTTTGAAACCAAGGAGTGGTACTCCGGCTACCGGAAAGATGGCATCGACATGGGGGAATTCCGTCACTGGAATGAGTGGTCCCAAGAGGGGCCGTTCGGCGTCTCGCTCAGCGGCGGCATCGACGAAACAGTGCGACAGATGCACGGTAAATGGCGCTACTTCTTCTTCCATGATCCGGTGCGGCAGCGTCTGATGAACGCCGTCAATGACGGCGACTATGACTATAATCCAAGCCTCGGCGGGCTCGACGGATTGAAGGAAGGGATTGCCATTGCCCGGCGCGAAGGAGCCCTCACACAACTTTACGTCAACTGCTTCATCGTCGATAGCACGACCCGGATGGGGCGCAACCACGGCCTCAAGCACAGCATTGTCAACCCATGGGTGGAGCACACGCCGGGCCCCCTTCCCGAGACTCCAGCCGGAGATCATCTCATTACCTATGCCAAATGGAGCATGTGCACCGACAACGCCGAGTATCAGCGCCTCTTTGCTGAAAATATGGCGCGGATCGTTCGCGACACACAGGTCGATTCCCTACGCATCGATCAGATGGGCTACACCGGCTTTGTCTGTCTAAGCAAAGAGCATCAACACCTCCATGCCGAACCGGGGGAACACGCCGCGATGCAAGGCATGTACGGGATGCTGACACAGACTCGCGCCGCCTGCGAACGGGAGAAGCCCGACATCCTGATCCTTGCTGAATATGCAGGAAGCGACCGCCTCACCAGCCAACTCAATGGCGCCCTTCAGCATGAGATGCGCAAGGTCATCCCGGGCCTCCGCCCCGTGCCGCTGAATGTTTACCGCTTTGCCTTCCCTGAACTAACGATCTTCGAGAATATCACGACCTCTCACTCCCTCCCGGATCGTTCCTACCATCAGATCATGCTCTGGAACGGGGTTTCACTCTTCCAGCGCTATTGGCCGGAGAAAATCCACACGATGCTCAAGGAGAATAGCGATGCCCTCCATTCGATGGATGTTGAGGCGCTAGTTCCCACGCTAAGGGAGTCGGTGTATGCCAACGAATTCCGCACGGATGGAAAAACCATCACGACCTTACTCAACCTCAGCGAAGCCACCGTGGATGGCGAACTCCTCCCTGTAAAAAATCAGGCAGGGTGGCACTATGTTGACTTACTGAACCTCCAACCGTTAGCACCGGGTAAAAAGACCGGGGCATTGACACTAACCCTCAAAGAGAAACGAACAGCGGTCGTTGCCGCTTTCAGACGCAAGCTGGAACTCCAACGCACCGAGGAGAAGGGCCTAAAGGTTAAAACGCCAACCGATCTCACCGAAGCCACACTCCAACTTTGCGACGCCAAAGGCAACCCGCTCCGCGAACACCCGGTCTCCACCACCGGAGAGACACTTCTCGACCACCTTCCGCAAGAAGCAGCGATCCTCAAACTCAGAAAGAGCGAACAACTCCTTGATCTCACCTTCCTATGACCCTGCACCCCTCCAGATCAACCGCAGTCGGGTTTTCCCTGGTGGAATTCCTGATCACAGCGGCGGCCATTGCTATTCTGGCGCTCCTCTCCATCCCGGCCTACCAGAAAGCAGTCAATTCCGCCGACCGCACGCGCTGCATTGAGAAGCTTAAATTCATGGGAGCTGCGGCACTTCGCTATGCCTATGATCATCAGGGACAGATGCCGAGTGCGGACTGGAATCAACCTAATGGCCGCCTCCGAACCGGCACCCATGAAAGTTATCGGGTCCGAGGCGGGATGCTTGACTACCTGGCAGATTGGAGGACCGAGGGCAGCGGCTCCCCCACCGATGCAGCCTGGTGCCCGGCAGCACGTCGCGCTTACCGAACACCCATCAATGCGTGGCGAACCTACTGCCTTAATAGCTTCGCCAAGGGGACGCTTGAATTAAACCCGGACGGCACTCCCGCCATTCCTTCCTATACCATCGCACCACGCCTCTTTAGCATCCCGCATCACGCACAGATGGCGATGTTCATGGATGGAGTAAAGCCAAACTTCAGCGGTGGTTATGCCGACTATCCTGCAACCATCAATGCCTCCACCTTCCTGAACCGGCAGGACAGTTTCTACCCACACGGGGGAGATCGGATTAACGTTGTCTTTATGGATGGCCACGTGGGAAGCATGGACAAGGCGACTTTGCGAACGCTAACCACCGCAGATCCCTTCTGGAGCGGCGGAACCCTGTAAACGCGCCTCCGGGCAACTCATTTCCCTCCAACACTACCTTAGCGTCCCGGTTCCATCCCCCACTGGATCAAGTCAGGTTACCTCCCTTAAGGTTCTCCCAAAACCCGATTCGACCCGGCAAGGTACTCCAGCAGCAGCGTTGAAATCACACGATGCCCTTCCGCTGTTAAATGCACTCCATCATGAGGATTAAAGAGGCTCGCTTTATCCGGGTGATTTTTGGTGGGAGTATAGACATCGACGTAATCCAACCCGTATTCATCGGCAATTCTCTTGAGTTGCTCATTATAACGCTCCATGAGGGCTGGAACGCCATGCAGATGGTAGGTTTCCCTACCCTTGGCTGCGCTGGTAGCAGCTCGTTTCCGGGTCACTTCCAGATCCGGTGATACGGAGGAAATCAAGACCACCTCTGCGGAAGTCTTCTCCTTTAGTAAGGCTAATACCGAGCGGAAACTCTGTTCCTGCACTTCAAAGCGGATCCACGGCTGCGTCAATCCCGACCTGCTGGTTGCCTTGGTATCGTTATGCCCCAGAAAAATAAAGATGACATCGGGCTGAAAGGCAAAGATGCCTTCATACAACTCCTGCTGATACTGTGGCGCCTTCGCAGGGTTCAGTAAATGCTGAAAGCGTCGCCAAACCGTCCGGATGGCATCGCCACCAACCGCAGCATTGTAGAAAGTCGTCTTACCCGGATGATACTTCTCCAGCCAGAAATGCAGCTTGTCGACATGGTTGCTCCCGGCCTGTTGTGCCGTGAGGCTGTCTCCCAGATAAAGAATCCGCAACGGTCGTTGAAGGGAGATCGACGTAGCGAGCGCGTCCAATCGTTCAAAGCGCTCTTTTTCCAGAATATCGAGCTGCGCTACCGTTTTTCGTGAAACAGAAGGGGCCTCCAATTCCAGCGCTGCATATCCTAGCTTCATTTCATCCGGGATAGCGATCTCATAGGATGCCTTACCTTTGGCCCATTCCTTAGGCTCCAACACTAGGCTTGAACCATCAGGCCACTTCACCGAAAGAGCAACCTCCTTGGAAGCTACCGGCCCACCCTCTTCTCTTGCTTCCACGCTAAATCGCTGTATTAATCCTGAAAAAGTGATCGGATGAGGAGGATCAATCGTGAAATCAACAGCCCCCAAAGTCTGAGTTAACAACAAACCATAGCCGAGAAAAAGAGACCGGATAGAGAGCGCTAAAGGCGGAGAACAACCCATTAGCGATCTTTAACAGCCTAACAACTTTAAGGCAAAACATTTACCGGTCGTGACGAATTGTACCGGGAAGAATGCGAACGATGGCGTTCCCAGTTCTCATGATAACGCGCGGCAAGCTCGGGAACCCCGCTTAAAATGAGCACGTTCTCCGCATTGCGACTCTCAGCGGAACGGGTGAAGTTAAAAGAACCAGTGATCACGGTCTGTCGGTCAATCAGGATCACCTTGTCATGCGCAATGGCGTGTTGCGCATCCATCCAAACCGTGACGCCACCGTGGGCGAGGTAATCAGCGCTCGAATATTGCTGGGTGCGCTGGCTTTGATCGAGGATCACCTCCACCCGCAAGCCACGCCGATGCGCCTTGACCAGCGCTCGAGCGATCGGCGCGGAAGTGAAGACATACGCCTGCACCAGCACGCCCTCCCGCGCGTCGTTGATTTGCGTGATGATCGCATCGGTCACGCCGCCATCGGGAGAGAAATAGACCCGCACCCCTCTCTCTGCCGGGAGAGCCATCGGAGCCTCCCCTTTGGGTAGCCATGAGAGTGCGGGTGCGTGGTCGCGCCAGAGCGCCTTCCCGCCCAGCGGCAACGCTACAGCCGTGAGCAATACCCAAAACCAACCGGGCCAAAGACGGCGGCGGCGACGCCTGCTGCGGCGTTGAGCCCCCGGTGTCGCCAGTTGCCGCATCGGTTACGGTGCAGCCGGGGAGTTCGTCTCCACGCGAGAGCGTTGCTGCGGTTTCTGCGGCGATTGCTGGAGGAGCTTCGCCCCGCCGAGTTCGCCCAACCCTGCCTTTTGCAGATCGGTCCAGAGCGTGCCGGTGCCGCTGTGGAGAATGTTGATTTTAAGATCCCCTTTGAGCGACTGCGCCAGCGTATAGAGGTTGTAAGCGGTCGGATCACCAAAAGCGCGTACCTTCGATTGCGACCCCCTCGCCTTCTCCCCTTCGACCATGCGGACCACCTCCGCCTCGGCCCGCCCGATCGTCGTCGTCTTCTCCGCGCGGACTCTGGCGATCTCGCGATCAATCTCCGCCACGCGTCGCTCGGTCTCCGCAACGATTTCGGCGACCTGCTTAACCTGATCGGCCTCGATCTCCGCTTTGAGCTTCGCCGTCTCCTGCGTCACCTGCTGGCTGCGCTGTTCGATGAGACTGGTCTCGGTATTGAGTTCCGCCTGCTTCTTCGCCGTGTTTTGCTTTTCCTGAATGGTAAGATCGCGCTCCTGCGCAATGCTCGCCTGCTGGATCGGATCAAGGATCTGCATCGGCACGTTGACGTGGCGGATCAGCGCGTTGTTAATAATGATCTTCTTCTCCTCCAACGCCTTGGCGAGCGTCTCGGTCATGTCGTTCTGAAACTTCTCGCGGCCTTCACCAACAATAAAGTCCCGCGCCCCATAGGCCGACCCTTTAAGCCGGGAGATCGAGAGAATCTGCGGAAGGATCACCTTCTCCACCGTCGCCGGGAGGTCGCCGTAGTTACGGAGAATCCACGCGACATTCTCCGGGAGCAACTCGAACTCCACGGTCATATCGAGGCTGATCTCAAACCCGTCACGCGAAGGGAATTCAACGAACTGGTTGACGATAAACGCCGGTTCCGCCTGCCCGTGATGACGCGGCGGCGCTGGAGGGGCCGAAGGAACCGCACCAGCCTGATCCCCCGTCGGGGCCGGGGCGCGTTTCGCCTTGGAAGCGGCGGCCTGCGGCACCGGGACCGCCTGCAACACCTCGGTCTGCCCTGCTTTGAGGTATTCCTCGCGCCGCGCCCGCTGTTCAGCGAGGAGGTTGTCCTGCAACTCGTTGATCGCGTGGTTGCTCGTGGCGATCTGGCTCTTGGTGATCACGCCACTGCCGGTCTTGCCAAAGAGAGCGACCTGATTGACCCCGACCTCCACCACGTCGATCTGAAATTGCCTCGGGTTCACGTAATAAAGCCCCGGCTGGAGCACTTCGGCGCGAATCCCTTTCTCCCCGCTTTTGGCAAATTCCCCTTCCGGCGCTTGCTTGCCCGAAAGCGAAGTCACCACACCGACGTAGCCGACCGGCACACTGATCGCATCGACGACATCGACCTGATACCCGACCGGGTTAAGGCGATATTTCCCCGGCCCAAGGACCGAGCCCCAGATCCCCTTCTCCCCGACCTTGGCAATAAACTCCCCCTCGGCCAGATCTTTGCCGACCTTCGCCGTCACCATCCCGACTTTCCCCGCCGGGATATGAAGCGCCGGGTGGAGTTTGTATTCGTAATTGACCGGGTTGAGGAAATGGCGCCCTTCCCCGAGCACCCGCTCCTGCACACCGCGCTGCCCATCCCGTGCGAGGATCTCCCCGGGCGGAAGCGGCTCCCCGTTCTTGGCGATCACAATCGCCAGCATCCCCGGCGGCACGTAGAAACGGCAAAAGAGCCACTGCCACGATCCCCACAAAAGCGCCACGGCGAGCAGAGCCGCCACGCCCAAAAATAAAGCTGGTTTTTTCATCGGCTGGGAACAAAAGGACGGAACAACCCGCCGAGACCGGCTTCGTCGTCACTGGTTAAAATGGAGCCGATCTGCGGCCCGATCCGGCGATTGAGTTCATAGCGGGCGAAGTTCAGCCCGCTCCCGAAAGCAGCCACCTCGGCGGCAAAGACCCCGGCAGCGGCGTCATTGGCCTCTGCAATGACGGTCCGCTGCGCCTCAGCGCTCAAGAGCATCGCCTCCGCCTGCGCCTTGGCGGTCTCGACCTCCAGCCGCGCCACCTCCTGTCGCTGACGGGCGTGGATCAATTTAACCTCGCGGTCCTGCTGCGCGCTGATCACCGCACGAATCCGGACGGTCTCGGACTCAACCTTCTCCTTATTCTGCTGGGCGAGCGCCTCCTGCCGTGTCAGTTCCGCCTGCGACTTCGCCTGTGCAATCTGCTGCTCAATCTTGCGGGCATCCTGTACGGCGACTTCGCGCTCCCGGATGATGCTTGCGATCTGATCCGGCGGCTTGATGTTACGGATCAGAACCGAGCGGATTGCCACCCCAGATTCGAGGCACTGCGCCTTGAGGTGGGTCTCCAGATTATTCTGAAACTGCTGGCGCGTCTGCCCGGTGATGTAGTTCTTCGCCGGGTTTTTACTCCCCTCAATACGGCTAAACCCACGGGCAAGCGGCATGATGATCTTTTTGATGATGTCATCCATGTCGCCGACCTGATGGGTCAACTGCGCGACTTTTTTCGGGATGAGGGCGTACTCGATCGTCCCCTCGACATAGACGGTAAAGCCGTCGACGGTGAGGAAGGTGATCGCATCATCACCGCTCATCTCGAAGCGCTGGCTCTGGAGGTTCACCTCCGCCACGCTCACAATGTACGGGTTGAGATAATAGGTCCCCGGCTCATAGATCGTCGGGCGCACCCCCTTGAACCCTTCCGGGGCGAGGAAAGCGTTGCGCTCGGAAGGGGCAATCTCGGTATCAAAGAGATCCTTACCGACGAGCGCCGTCGCCACCCCGCCGAAACCGGGGCGGATGCGCGTGGCGTCGAAGAACTCGACATCGTAAGCGTACGGGTTGATCCGGTGCTTACCGGGGCGGAGCACTTCGGCGACGATCCCCTTGGTCCCCTCCCGCGCGATGATCTCGCCCGGGGGAAGATCTTTCCCATAGAGGCGGGTCAACACGCCGAGCTTCCCGGCGGGAATATCGGTCACCGGATGGATCTCCCACGCCCAAGCGTAAGGGTTACGGAAATAACGCCCTTCGGGCAAGAGTTCGATTTGAATCCCCTGCGAAGCGTTGTCAGCGGCGATGATCTCCTGCGGCTCCAACGCTTTACCGGTCTTGTGAATCAACACCGCGAAATGGCCGGAGGAAGGCTCGATCCGGCAAAAGACCCAGAGAAAAAACGGCACGACGATGAGGAGCGCCAATAACGCCACCCCGCCGATGAGCGGCCATGAAAACGGAAGAGGCGAACCTCCCCCGCCGCTGCGGCGCGGTGGCCCGTCGCCAAACGGATCGCCCCCCTTGAAATCGTTGTCTTTACTCATAGAGAAAAAAAGGTACCTGCACGCCGTTTTTACTGTTTCAAGACGGCAGGCGGCAAGCACCCACTGGTTTTTCTCATGTTTTGACTGGCACTGCTGGGCGGGTGTTTTACCGTAAGGGCCTTTCCCTGTTTGTGATGCGTTGCTCCCGGTTCCTCCTCTCTTTTCTGTTCTTGATCTCCCCGCTTGCCGCGCAAGGCGACCGGGTGCAACGTGCGACCCGGGCTACCCCGGCCCCGACGTTGCACCTCGACCTCCAACGCGCCGTGCAGCTTGCCTTGCAGGAGAACCTCGCCATCAAGGTCGACGCCTTCGGCCCCGAAATCGCCCGCCAACGGATCACTGCGGAAGCCGGGCAGTTCGACCCGGAGTTACGTGCCTCTCTCCTTCACGAAACGGGGCGCAACATGTTTGGCTCCGAGACTCACCTTGGTCGCGCCGAGTTCGGCCTCTCGGGATTCACTCCACTCGGCACCACCTACAACGCCGGGGTCAACACCCTCGCCAGCGAATACGGCGATTACCGCTCGGGGCTCAATTTTTCGATCAACCAGCCGCTGCTGCGCGGGTTCGGCCCGACGATTAACCTCTCCGGGCTACGGATCGCGCGGCTCGATAAGGAGAGCAGCGACTGGGCGTTGCGCCAACAGGTGATCGCCGTCGTCACGCAGGTGCACTACGTCTTCAACGAACTCTACGCCGCCCAGCAGCAACTCGCCGCTGCCCGCCACTCGCGCGACCTCGCCCGGCAGTTGGAAGCCGATGAGGAGGTCCGCGCCTCGATCGGCACGCGCATCGCTCTGGACGTCATCACCGCCCGCGCCGAAGCCGCCGCCCGGGAAGAAGCGGTGATCGTCGCCCAAGCCCGGATTGAAGAGTACGAACGGCTCCTCAAACAACTGGTCACCAGCGACACCGCCACTCTCCTCGCCACACGCCTTTCGATCACCCCGCCGCCGACCCCGGCGCTCGGCCCGATTGATCTCGAAGCGGGGATCCGCGACGCGCTGGAACTGCGCCCCGATTACCGCCAACTGTTGCTGGAGCTTTCCATCCGCGACATCCGCATCGTCACCGCCCGCAACGCCACCCTCCCGCGCCTCGACCTGACGGCGAGCCTCGAACTCCTCGGCGTCACCCGAGGCGATCTGATCTCCAGCTCCAATGTGTTTGGCGGGGAGGCTCGCACGCCCCAAAGCTGGAGCGCCGGGCTGGTGATGCGCCTGCCGGTCCCCAACCGGACGGCGCGTAGCCAACTCGAAACCGCGCGGCTCCTCAAGGCGCAGGCTCTGGTCGAACTCTCCCGGCTTGAACAGGCGATCATCGTCGAAATCGCCAATGCCGAGAGCCACATCCGCAACTCCCGCCTGCGGATCGCCACCACGCGCGAGGCGCACGCCCTCTCTCAAGAGAGCCTCAAAGCCGGGAACGCCCGCCTCGAAGCCGGAAACGCCACGACCTTCGAGGTGCTCGAACTCCAACGGCGCGAAGCCGACGCCCAAGCCGCCCTGATCAAAGCCGAAGCCGACTACCGCAACGCCATCGTCGAGTACGACCGCCGCACCGGGACCACCCTGCGCCGCAACCGGATCACGATCGCCCCGCCCCAACCGGTCAAGTAAGTTCCGGCGGGAGTTTCGCCACGAGTTGTTTGATCTTCTCCGCCTGATCACGGTGGCAGACGAGCACGGCATCCCCGGTCTGGACGACGATTAAATCGCTCACCCCGACCAGCGCCACCCGGAGCTTGGGATCATCCGCATAGACGATGTTGTCCGACGCATCGACACTGGTGAGCGCCCCTTTTACGGCATTCCCATCCTCATCCTGTGGCCACCGCCCAGCCGCCGCCGCCCAGCCGCCAACGTCGTCCCAATCGAACCCGGCTTCCACCACGAGCACCCGCTGCGCCTTCTCCATCACGGCGAAATCGATCGAAATTTTCGGCAACCGGGGAAACTCCTCCAGCAACCGTTCCAGCACCTCCCCACCCCGGAGCCGTCCGACGAACGCACCGAGTTCCGGGGCGTTACGCTCCAACTCCGCCGTGATCGCCGCCACCTGCCAGACAAACATCCCGGCATTCCAGCGAAAACACCCGGCTTCGAGAAACTGCTGCGCCGTTGCGGCATCGGGCTTCTCGCGAAAACGCCGGACCACCCGAACCGTCGGCCCCTCTCCGGGGAGCGCGATCGGCTCCCCTTCTTCAATGTAACCAAACGCGGGGCAAGCCCAGCCCGGTGTGATCCCGATCGTCACCAGCGCCTTCTCCTGCCGGGCCGCAGCAACCGCACGCCGGATCGTTGCCTGAAAGAGTTCCACCTCCTCGATCAACTGATCAGCGGGGAGGACCACCATCGCCGCCTGTGGATCGCGCTGCGCCACCCAGCCGACGCCGAGCGCAATCGCCGCCGCCGTGTCGCGCTTGGCCGGTTCGGCGATGATATTCTCCTTGGGGAAATCAGGCAGGAGCTTCACGATCGCCTCCCGCTGTTCGTGGTTGGTGAGCAGCAAAATGCGCTCCTGGGGGACGAGACCGTGGAGCCGTTCGAGCGCCCCATCGAGCAAGGTTGCTTTTGAAAAAAGAGAGAGAAGCTGCTTGGGCCGTTCCCGGCGGCTCAACGGCCAGAAACGTTCCCCGCTCCCCCCTGCCAACACCAGAGCATAAAGATTCGTATCCATCGTAGCTGCAATCTGGCTTGCATGTTGCAGAGGTCAAACAAATAGTACAGGGCAATCACCCACCTTCTTTACCATGCCCAAACCGTTGTTCCGCTCCGATCTCCCTGTCCAGAGTCTCGCCACCATTACGCAGACCGCGCTCAGTTGTGGCGTCGGGATTCTTCTGGCGAGCAAACTCCAACGCAATGCCCAACGGAACACGGCGCTGGCGATGCTCTCGGTCGGGGCGCTGGCGACGCTGCCACTCGTCTTTGAAATCGTCTCCCGCCGCTGGCTCGGGCCGACGACGGAACGGGGGATGCGCCGTAAGCTCGACTCCATCCGTCAGGACTCCGGCTGGTCGGAGGATGCCGAGATCGTCTAACCGAAGCTTGACCTGCCGCTTTGCGAACGATTAGATGACCCCCCTTCTTTTTTAGAGAACAACCCATTTTCCCGGAGGCTCCCTTTGGACATCAAAGATATCAGAACCCTCATCGACCTGATGAGAAAGAACGACCTTTCCACCTTCAAGATGGAGAAAGAAGGGTTCAAAATTACCTTAAAACGCGGTTCAGACGAACCGGTCATCGTCACCACGGCGGCCCCAGCCCCGCAGGTGTTGCCCGTTGCCGCCGCCCCGGCCCCGGCAGCCGCTCCCGCTGAAGCCGCCCCGGCAGCACCGGACGCCAACCTGCGCGAGATCGCCTCCCCGATGGTCGGGACGTTCTACAGCGCCGCCTCTCCCGACACGCCGACCTACGTCTCCGTCGGCCAGAGCGTCACGCCGGATACGGTGGTCTGCATCATCGAAGCGATGAAAGTGATGAACGAGATCAAGGCGGAAGCCAGTGGCGTCATCGCCGAGATCTGCGTCGAAAACGGCAAGCCGGTCCAGTTCGGCCAGCCGCTCTTCAAGCTCAAATAACCTTTTTTCACCAACGCACCTGAGCGATGTTTGACAAACTTTTGATCGCCAACCGTGGCGAGATTGCCCTGCGGGTCATCCGCGCCTGCAAGGAACTCGGCATCCGCTCAGTCGCGGTCTACTCGGAGGCCGATGTCGACTCGATGCATGTCCAGCTCGCTGATGAGGCGATCTGCATCGGCCCGGCACCCAGCGCTCAGAGCTATCTGAAAATCGACCGGATTATCTCCGCTGCGGAGATCGCCGACGTCGATGCGATTCACCCGGGCTACGGCTTCCTCGCCGAGAACGCCCACTTCGCCGACATCTGTTCGAGCTGTAACATCCGTTTCGTCGGCCCTTCTTCGCACGCCATCCGTTCCATGGGCGATAAAAACATCGCCCGGGAAACCGCGCGGCGCGTCGGCGTCCCGGTAACGCCGGGGAGCGACGGGTGCGTTGAATCCGAAAAAGAGGCCCTCAAGGTCGCCCGTCAGGTCGGCTATCCGGTGATGATCAAAGCCGTCGCCGGTGGTGGCGGCAAGGGGATGCGCCCCGCGCACAACGACATCAGCCTCGTCAAAGGGTATCACGCCGCACGGATGGAGGCGGAAAAAGCATTCGGCAACCCCGGTGTTTACATCGAAAAACTGATCGAGAACCCACGCCACATCGAGTTCCAGATCATGGCCGATACGCATGGCGACATCGTCCACATTGGCGAGCGCGATTGCTCCATCCAGCGCCGCAACCAGAAGATCATCGAGGAGTGCCCCTCCCCGATCATGACCGATGAGTTGCGCCAGCGCATGGGCGAAGCCTCCGTGCGTCTCGCCAAAGAGGTCAACTACGTCGGCGCAGGGACGATGGAGTACCTCGTCGATGACAAGGGGAACTTCTACTTCATGGAGATGAACACCCGCATTCAGGTCGAGCATACGATCACCGAAGAGGCGTACGGGTGCGATCTCGTCAAAGAACAGATCCGCGTCGCCGCCGGAGCACGCCTGACGCCGTACGTGCGCGACGCCAAGCTCCGCTTCCACGCCATCCAGTGCCGCATCAATGCGGAAGACCCGGTCAACCAGTTCCAGCCGAGCCCCGGCAAGATCGACTTCTATTACCAACCGGGCGGGCGCGGCGTGCGCGTCGATACCCACGCTTATGCCGGGTATACCGTCCCGCCACATTACGATTCGATGATCGCCAAGCTGATTACCACCGGCACTACCCGCGCCAACGCGATCGGCCGGATGAGCCGCAGCCTCAACGAATACCTGATCACCGGCATCAAGACGACGATCCCCTTCCAGCAGGCGATCATGGGGAACCCCGACTTCATGCGCGGGGAGTACAACACTGGCTTCGTCGAAAAGACGATCGCCTCCGGTGCCGGGTTCATCAACCCGCGATGATGATGAGCCTTGTGTAAGGCTTCTGCGAGCCATGCCCCTCTTCTCCAGAGAACGCTTCCGCTCGCTCATTCTTAGACAAGTCTGGCTCTACCGCCCGCTCCGTGCCATTTACCGGAGCGGACGTTGGGCCGTCTGGCAATTTTCGCTTCTCCGATCCCGGTTCCTCCATGGACGCTCGCCCGAGTATGGGCCAATGCACGGTTTCTTCTCTATTTGCGAAAAACTGCGCGAGGGAGAGGTCAAAGGGCAAATCCTCCTCGAAAGCCAATTCTCCCCTCATTCCCCCGCCCGGAACTCCTTACGCGCCATCCGCGGCTGGGGGCAGGAGAGTTTTCAGCCATGGCCCTTTTTCTGGAGTGAGCATCCCGAAGCCCGCCTCGTGGGTCCGCACCTGATTCTGACCGACCACGCAGGCCGGGGCGCCATGGAAGCCATGTTCGCGGTCCCGGGCATCCGCGAACGCTACCACCCTGCCGACCGGTTTTATCCGTGGCAACCACCGCCCCTGCGGCTCGAAGGTGCATGGACAAGCATCATCAGCGAGTGGAATGACAGTTCCAATTACTACCACTGGTTCATGGATGGCCTTTCGCGGCTGGCTCTTCTGGATTCATTTCCCCCGGAGACCCGCCTGCTCGTCCATCACCCGCTCACAGCTTACCAACGGGCTTCACTTAAACTCCTTGGTTTGGAGCATCGCATCCGGGAATGTCAGGAAGAGCACCTCATCATCGAGCGTTTCTTTTTCGCTAGCCCCTCCTCCATGACCGGGTGCCACAACCCTCACGCTGTCGCCTTTCTGCGTCAAAAGTTCCTCCCCAAAGCAACGCCCCTCCCCGATGCGCCTACCTGTTTCTACATCTCTCGAAAAGGGAAAACACGCGGCTTGGTCAATGAGGAAGAAATCCTCGCTCTATGCCGGGAAAAGAACTGGGCCGTCGTCGATCCCGAAGCGATGGAACTCGTCGAACAGATTGCCCTCTTCGCCGGAGCCCGTGCGGTGATCGCCCTCCATGGAGCAGCGCTCACCAATCTCCTCTGGAGCCCACAGGGATGCCGCGTTCTTGAGCTTCTCGCTGAAAACTACCTCAACGGATGCTACGAAGGTCTAGCCGAAACGACCGGCGCTGACTACCACTTCCGGATCTATCCGGCTGATCACCAACAACGCATCCGCGTCAACCTTGATGACCTGAAGACCTTTATGGATGCCACCCCTACCGGGCGCTGATCTCCAGCATCCGCCGGATCGGCACTTCGGCACGAGCACGAATCTCCTCCGGGATCTCGATCGCCGGTTGAAGCGATTGCAGCGCATCGTGGAGCTTCTCAAGCGTGTTCTTCTTCATGAAGCGACACTCGGCGCAGGCGCAAGCTTCCGTCGGGCCGGAGATGAAGGTTTTCCCCGGCACCTCCCGGCGCAAACGGTGGAGCATCCCTTCCTCGGTCACGATGACAAAAGCCTGTGAGGGATGTTCGCGGCAGAAGCTGATCATCTTCTCGGTCGAGCAGACCTCATCGGCCAGAATCCGTACGGCGTAGGTGCACTCCGGGTGAGCGACGATCGGCGCTTCGGGGTATTTCGCACGGATGCGCTCGATGCTTTGAGCCGTAAACTCGACGTGAACGTAGCAATGCCCCTTCCAAAGCTCCATCTTACGCCCCGTCTGCTCCATCACCCACGCGCCAAGATTCTGATCGGGGACGAAGAGGATATTGCGATCGGGCGGCGCGGCGTTGACGATTTTCACCGCATTCCCGCTCGTGCAGATCACATCAGAGAGCGCCTTCACGTGAGCCGAACAGTTGATGTAGGCGATCACGTAATAGTTTTTATCCGCGTGCCGCTGGAGATAGGCCTCCAACTGATCCCCGGGGCAGGAGTCCGAGAGCGAACACCCGGCTTCAAGATCGGGCAGGATCACCGTCTTGTTCGGATTCACGATCTTCGCCGTCTCTGCCATGAAGTGGACCCCGCAGAAACAGATCACATCGGCGTCGGCTTCCGCCGCTTTGTAGCTTAACCCGAGGGAATCGCCCACGTAGTCGGCGATATCCTGAATCTCCTTGATCTGGTAATTGTGGGCCAGAATCACGGCATTGCGTTCCCGCTTGAGGGCGAGAATATCTTCAACAAGGTCAACTCCGAGAGCAGGCATAAGGCAAAGAAGGTGGTAAAACGAGCTATCCTACGCCCGTTTTCCCGATTTGTCCCGCAGAAATAAGTAAGGGAGTCTCGTCACGAGAATGATCTGACAGCCACAAAGGATTTTCGATGTCATTTTTTGGCAATTTTTGAGGCGATATTTTTAATATCGATTCAAAAATTGACGAGAAATGGCGCGAAAAGCCGAAGTGGATGGCTAATCAGACTCGTGACGACACGACCTGAAGATCAGACCGCCTTATCGCCGATCTCGCCGGTACGAATGCGGATCGCCTCCTGCACAGGGAGAATGAAGATCTTCCCGTCGCCAATCTTCCCCGTCTTCCCGGCACAAACAATCGCCTGCACCGCTTCCTCCACCAATTCATCAATCACCACCACCTCCAGCTTCATCTTCGGGAGGAAGTCGACGGTGTATTCGCTCCCCCGATAGATCTCCGGATGCCCCTTCTGACGGCCAAACCCTTTGACTTCAGAGACCGTCATCCCCTCCAGCCCGAGGTCGGCGAGAGCGTTTTTGACATCCTCCAACTTGAACGGCTTGATGATCGCTTCGATTTTCTTCATGGATCAAGACAGGAATCGTTTCTTGCCCAAAGACTACGCTTCGCTCTTTTTCACCACGGCAACACACTCGACCTCGTATTGCAGCGTCACCGGCAGACAGTTGGAAATCGTGGTCCGCGCCGGGTACGGCTCGCTGAAATATTCTTTGTAGATCTCCTGATAAACCGGGCTGTTGGCGGGATCGCGCAGGTAGTTGCGCGTCTGGAGAACGTGCTTGAGATCACTCCCTGCGTCTTCGAGCACTTTTTTAAGATTATCGAGCGAACGGCGCACTTCGCCTTCAAACGTATCAGGGATAATCTTCCCGGTCGCATCGACCGAAGCCTGCCCGGAGACGAAAAGGAGGTCGCCGTAACGGACGACCGGGCTAAACGGGAGGTGAGAGACAGGCGTGTCGGAGAGCTGCGGGTATTCGATCTTCATGGCGTCACGCATTTACAGGGGCGGGCAGCGTCAATGACAAGGGAAAAAGAGACTTAATCCTTCGCTGGCGTGCTCTTTTCCTCCGCTTTGGGAGTTGGTGCCGACAGCGGGGCAAAGCTCTCCCCCTCATCAACACGCACCCCCGAGAGGCTGGCGTGAGGGTAGACGCGCCACTCCACACGGTAGCTCGTAATCGGCTCCTCCACCTTGCTCAAGTCCCATTGCAATGCGGTCACCTCCTGCGGGAAACCGTTGACGAGTTCATTGGAGAGACGCACACGGGCGCTCGCCTCCAGCGGCTTCGCCCCGCCGTTAAGGTAGAGCGACGCAGGGAACGCCTTTTCAATCAGCAGAAACGGGGTGAAATGCTCGTTGGAAGGGAGACCAAGGACGCGAACGCTCAAGACCAGTTGTTTGAGCCCCGGGAGCGGCTTCTCAGAGGCGACTTCGTAGAGACTCAGATTCTTGAAGTCCTCCTGTTTAATCTGCCCGACCTCTTCGGGGGTGATCGTCCCGGCCATCAGCTTGCCCGAGAGCGGCCCGTCATATTTCGCACTCGCGCTATAGAGCCCGGTGCGCACGGCAAAGCCCGAGCCGCCCGCCTTGCGGAAAAGCGCCCCAGCCTCGCCCTGCTGCGCTTCGAGCCCTTTTTCCCACGGCTCCGCATCGCGATTGGCTTGCGGAATGGTATCGCGTCCCAACTGGCTCCACGCGGCAAATTGCCCTTTCTCCACACCGGGAGAAGGGAGATCACTCGCCCCGGCAAAGGGCGAAAGGGTCAAAAGCAGGGAGAGAGCCAGACGGGAGAGCGTTTTCATGAAAGGATACCGGAACGGATCAATGATTTGAGACGGGTGAAAATAAAGTCGGCGTAGATCTGCTGACCACTCAGGCTAAGGTGGAGCCCGTCGTGCGGAGCCAGCAGTTCCCCGAGATCGACCTCAGCATCCAGCATCTCTTTTTCGAGATCAATGAGCGGGAGATCGAGTTCCTTGGCCAGTTCACGGATGACCGGCTGGTAGATGCGGAAATTCTCGGTATAGCTGCGGCCATTGCCCTGATCAGCCGGGCTGTCATCCCGGATCGGGTGATTGGCAATGAGGACCGCCTTCCCGCCCTTCTCCCGGACGAGGCGGACGATCTCCGCAATATTTTCGCGGAAAGAGGGGATGGAAACGCGAGCGAGGTGCCGCCCTTCAGGCACGGAACCGTCGTTGAAACCGAACTCCAGCAACACGATCCCCGGCAAGTGCGGTTGGACATCAGCTTCATAACGGAGCAGCCCGAGGTGGGTCGTATCGCCACCGACACCGGCGTTATGCACGGCATATTGATCCGGCGCAATCTCATCGAGGCGCTTTTGCAAAAGGGCGCTCCAGCGACGGCCTTCAGGGAGACCTTTGGAAGCGGTGATCGAATCGCCAAAACAGATAATACGGGTCATGGATGGAATAAGGTAAAGGAGTGGATCGTGACTGTCCCGATGCTATAGAGGGCCGCTTCTGTTTTGGAAATGCCCTTTTTAGAGAAAAACCGGCCAAAAAACCTCCTCCATCTTGCGCCGGAACTTCTCCGGCTTGCCCTCCCCCTCCCGGCAATTCCACGAACCCCGCCAGCAACGACAAGCAAGCCAAGCCTCCCGCTGGCATGGCACGCTGCATCATCCTGAAAACCGAGCCGTCCACCCCTGCCGCCACGCCACAGACCGAGTCGTGCTTTGAACACTCTGCCTGGCAGGAGATCTCCGGCATCTGGCAACCGCTCCACGGCGGCATCTTCAGCCGGGGGTTCAGCCTCGAATGGCACGATTTTCACTTGAACCGCCCGCTCGACTGGGCGCGCAGCTTCCACGAAGAAACGCTCGAAATCTGCCTCAACTTCGGCGGACGGGCGACGTTCGGCTCCGGCAAGCGGGAGCAGAACCTCGAAGGCCAGCAACTGGCGATCTATGGGCGCGACCTCTCCGCACGCCGCACCGAGGAGACGATGCACCGCTTTTTCACGCTGGAAGTCACCCCGGAATTTCTCTTCCACCAGTTCGGCGGCCATCTGGAAAGCCTTCAGCCCGAGATCGTCCGTTTCATGGAAAAACCGCGCAGCGCCGCCGGTCTGCTCGGCAACACTCCCTTCCCGACCTCTCTGCTCCCGCTGCGGATGCACCTGCTCGAACCGCCCGTCTTCCCCTCTGCCCAGCCGACCTGGTATCAGGGGAAGGTGCTGGAGATCCTCTCCGCCACGCTCTTTCGCGAGAACAAACCGGCGGAAATGTTTTGCAGCCAGCACAAGCGGCTCAACCGCGAGCGGGTCGAACATGCCCGGTTCCTGCTGGAGCGCGATATGGAAGACCCGCCTTCCCTCGAACTCCTCGCCGCTGAAGTCGGTTGCAGCGCTTTCCACCTCAGCCGCATCTTTTCGCAGGAGTGCGGCTTGAGCATCCCCAAATATCTGCGCCAACGCCGGATTGAAAAAGCGGCGGAGATCCTCCGCTCGCGCTCCATCTCCGTCACCGACGCGGCGATGGCCGTCGGCTATTCGAGTTTGAGCGCCTTTATCAAAGCGTTTGTGGAACACTTCGGTGTTCTCCCGAGCCAATACCTCAACGACCGCTAGGCAATCAGGCGAAGCTCCCCAGCAACCACAAGCAAGCCACACCGCGCCGGAAACGGCATCGTCTGCGTTATGCACCCGTCTCCTCTCTCCTCCGCCCCGGAAGCCGAAACCCTCGCCGCCCGCTGCGGCCAAGGGGTCACCCGTTTAAGCGGCAACTGGAAACATCTCCTCAAAGAGATGCCCCAGCTCGGCCCGATCCGCTGCCACACCGCCAACCGCGCCATCGCGCACGACCGCTTCGGCCCGTACCGCTGGGTTCGTTTCATCTTCAGTGCCGGACAGACCGGCGGGCCGGAGGTCGACCTGCGCCTCTTTATGAAGAACTGGCAGCACGGATTCGCCGTCACCGAGGAACAACCCGACGGCACGCCGGAACGCAGCCTGCGCTTCTTCGACAAATACGGCGACCCGATCCACAAGATCTTCCTCACCCCGGAGAGTCACCTCGCCGCTTTTGAAGCGATCACCACCCGCTATCGCAGCACCGATCAGGGGCGGGGCGAACCGTTCCCGACGAAAGTGCGCAAGCCAGAGAAACCCGATGCCGAGATCGACCTCGAAGCCTTCCGCACCCGCTGGCGCAAGATGTGGGACACGCACCAGTTCTTCTCGCTCCACCGCAAGTTCGGCCTGACGCGGATGCAGGCGCTCCGGCTCGGACCGCCCGAACTGGTGACGCCGATGCCGCGCGATGTCGCACGGACGCTCTTTGAAAACGGGGCGCAGCGCAACGTCCCTTTCATGACCTTCTCGGGCAATCGCGGCTGCCTTCAGATCCACAACGGCACCGCCAGCCGCTTCGCCAACGGCGGCGACTGGTTCCGCGTGCGCGAGAGCGATTTCCACCTCGACATCCACGAGCCGTCGATCGCCCACGCTTGGGTGGTACGCAAGCCGACCCTCTTTGGGAACGTCACCTCCGTGGAACTCTTCGACGCTGAGGGGGAAAACGTCGCCGTCTTCTACGGAAAACGGGGCCGACTGGAAAAGGAACATACCGACTGGCGAGCACTTGTCGAAGAACTCCCGGGTGTCGTACGATGAGCCAATGTCTGTGCGACGTCTTCAGTTAGGGATTCTCTTTTTAGCCATCTTTATCGATATGATCGGCTTTGGCATCGTCATTCCGATTCTGCCGCTCTATGCGGTCCGTTTCGAGGCGACGCCACTGCAAATCGGGTGGCTGGTGGGGATCTTTTCGCTCGCACAATTCATCTGCGCCCCGCTCTGGGGCCATCTTTCGGACCGGATCGGGCGCAAACCGGTCCTCATTTGCAGCACGCTCGGGACTGCCGCCGGTTTCTTCATCATGGGGGCGGCGCCGACGCTCCTCGCGCTCTTTCTTGGCCGCCTTCTCGACGGGATCGCCGGGGGGAAGATCGGGACGGCGCAGGCGTGTGTGGCTGATGTGACCCCGCCCGAGGGGCGCTCCCGCGCCATGGGGGTGATCGGTGCCGCGATTGGGCTCGGTTTCGTCTTCGGCCCGGCACTCGGGGGCTGGATCTCGGCGGCCTACGGCTTTGCCGCACCGATGTACTTCGCAGGAGCGCTGGCGGTGCTCAATGCGCTGCTCATCATCTTCTTTCTCCCCGAGACCCACCCTAAGGAAGCGCGCGGCGGCGTGCGCGAGCCGCTCTTTCCCCATCTCTTTGCCCATTTGGAGAAACGCAACTATTTCTCCACACTCGCCACCGTCTTCTGTGTCGTCACCGGTTTTTCGATCATGACGACCCTCTTCGCCCTCTTTGTCTGGCAACGCCACCAGCTCGATCTGCGCCAGACCGGCTACCTGCTGGCACTCATCGGATTGATCGGCGTGATCATTCAAGGCGGGTTGATCGGGCGACTCCTCAAGGTATGCAGCGAGGAACAGCTTGCGATCATCGGGATGCTTTTTTTAGGAGCGAGTCTCTTTTTCCTCCCACTTCTCGGGGGGAACGGGTGGCTCATCGTCGCCTGCTGCGGCGTCGGGATCGGTAACAGTCTGGTCACCCCGACCCTTTCGGGCTTTGCCTCGCGACAGGTGGAGCCGCAATGGCAGGGCCGCGCCATGGGGGTCGTGCAATCGGCCAGCAGTCTGGCCCGCTGGGCCGGTCCCGCGTTGGCCGGCTGGCTCCTCGCCTTCGATCTGCCGCTGGAGAAAAGTTTCTACGCCCGCACGCCGCTTTGGGGCGGTGCCTTGTTCTGCGTGCTGGCGCTGGTGATCTTCTTTTTCGGCACCCGGCGCAGAGCGCAAGCCTACCCGCTCCCGGTCGCCCCTACTCCCAAACAGATATGAACACCTTTCCCCCCCCCTCCTTTGAGTGGCGACGGCTGGCCTGCACGACGGCAACGCTACGCCGCGAAGCCCGGGAACGCGGCCAATGCGAAGCGGCACAACTCCTTAGCCAGTGCGGAGAAGTTCACGCCACCCGTCTCGCGGGGGATTGGAAGCGACTGCTCAAGAGCTTCGGCGAATTCGGCCCCGTGGCATGTCTGACCAGCAATCAGGCCGCCGTTCAGGAACAGTGGGGACCGTTTGAGCAACTTGAGTTTTATGGTGACATCGGCGTCGCCATCGGCGAGCGGATCGACCTGCGCCTCTTCATGGAAGAGTGGGCCTACGGCTACGCCCTGCGGGAAGGCAAAGGGAACGATCGCCACCAGAGCCTCTGCTTTTTTGACCTCTACGGGCGATTGCTCCACCGCATCTCCCTTTTAGGAGAGGACGATCTCCCCCGTTTTGACGCCCTTTGCGCCGCCTTTCCCTCCCCCACGCAGGATCTCCCGGATTTTCTCCCGCTCCCCGGGGCGATGGAACGCCCGGACGAGTTGGTCGACGTCAAAGGGTTCCGCGCCGCATGGTTGGCGATGGAGGATACCGCCGCTTTCGCCGATTTCCTGCGCGCCTTCGGTCTTCGCCGGGAACAGGCACTGCGCCTTGCCCCGCCGGGACACGCATGGCGCGTCGACGGGAGCGCCGCCCTGCTTCAACTCCTGCGTGTCGTCGTCGCCCACCGGCTGCGGTTGATGACGTTCCTGCGCTCGCCCGGTTGTTTGCAAATCCGTACCGGGACCCTCTGCGACCTTTCGTTGGATGAAGGCGGAGAACGCCTCACCCTTGAGGAGCCCGATTTCAGCCTCCTCTTCGACCTCCCGATCATTGCCACGGCATGGGTCGTACGCAAACCGACCCTCGACGGGATCATCACGTCACTGGAACTCTTCGACGCCCAAGGCGACAACCTCGCCCTCTTCTTCGGCAAACGGGGCTACAGCCAGCCCGAAGACCGCAACTGGCGCAATCTGCTGCACGAGTTGCCGAGGATTTGAGAAGGCGCAGGCCATTCCAATCGGTGAACGGATAAGCCTTGGCACGGAGATGGAGAGCACTTCATTCCCGTGACCGGTGCCCGCCGCTCGCTATGGAAATTTGATAACCCTTCAGTTTATCGGCATCTTGTGGGCATGATTCGCACCCAAATCGAATTACCAGACGAACTCTTCGCCCGGGCCAAGAGAGTCTGTGAGGCACGGGAAATCTCTCTTACCGAGTTGGCCCGACGTGGCATCGAATCCATCCTCACCGTCTATTCCGTACCGACGGAGGAGCAGAATGAATGGCAGCCACCTCAACCGCGCCGTCTCGGATGGAAGGGCCTCAGCGATGAGGAACTCAAAGCGGCAGCCCAACTAACAGCGAGGTGGGGACAAAATGTTTCAAAAATCCATCGAAGCGGCCTGCACTTTCGTCAGGCTTCATTTAATTAGCGTCTCCTTGGACGGCAAATCTTCTCCTCAAATCAGTTGAACGATGATTTTCCATTTCACGGCTTCATCAACTTCAAAACCTATCTCATCCCAACTTTAGCAATCCGGGACAAACCGAAGTCAATCTGCCGATTGCGCGGCCGGTGCGCCTTGCGTCAACGTGGACGACTCCATGTTGCGCCACATCGCCCTTTCTCTTCTCGCCCTTGCCTTGCCGTTCTCCCTGAACGCTGAGGAAGCCCAACGCCGCCTCGTCAGCGCCGCCGGTGCCATTACCGAGACGATCTATGCGCTCGGCGCAGAGAAGGAGCTGGTGGCTGCCGATATTTCAAGCGTTTACCCGGAAGAGGCGACAAAGCTCCCACAGATCGGCTACGCGCGGATGCTCTCGGCAGAGGGGATTCTCTCCATGCGTCCGACGCTCCTCCTCCTTAACGAAGATGCCGGACCCAACGAGACCATTACCCAGTTGGAAAGCGCCGGAGTGGCGATGCTCAAGCTCACCAACAAGCATACCCCCGACGCCGCCGCCGAGCGCATCCTCTCCATCGGCAAGGCGCTGGAACGCGAACCGCAAGCGCTCGACCTCGTCAAACATCTTCGCGCTCAACTCGCCCGGGTCAAAGAAAAGGTCGAGGCCACGACGGAGCGCCCGAAAGTCCTCTTTATCTACACACGCGGCGGGGCGCTCATGAACGTGGCCGGAAAAGGGTCAACGGCAGAAGCGATCATCGAACTAGCCGGAGGTGTGAACGCCGTCACCGAATATGAAGGGTATCGCCCCTTGACGGCAGAGGGAGCGGTGACCGCTGCGCCCGACTATCTGCTCATCACTTCGCGCGGGTTGGAAAGCTCTGGCGGGATTGACGATCTGCTCAAGCAACCGGGCCTCCTCCTCACCCCGGCGGGAAAAGCCCGGAAGGTGATCGCAATGGATGATCTCCTGTTGCTCGGCTTCGGCCCACGCCTTGGGGAAGCGGCAGAGGAGCTGTTCCAGAAACTCCATCCTGACGTCAAAACCGAAACTGTCGCCACCGCCACGGCTCACTAATGGACCTGCGGACCGTGATGCGCCGTTTGCGCACCCCTTTTCTCTTCCTGCTCGGAGGGGTACTGGGCGTGGTCGCCCTTGTTTCGCTCACACAAGGGGCGGTCGACATCCCGGTGGCTGATACGCTGGCGATCTTGCGCGCCCATCTCCCCGGAGGGGGGGAGGCGACACTCGGCCCGGAAGCGGCGGCGCATGAATCAGTTTTGTGGCATCTGCGGCTGCCGCGGCTCCTCTTTGGCATCATCGTCGGCGCAGCACTCTCGGTCTCAGGTGCGCTGATGCAAGGGCTTTTCCGCAACCCCCTTGCCGATCCCGGTTTGATCGGTGTCTCCAGCGGGGCGGCACTCGGCGCGGTGACGATCATTATCCTCGGCGGCCACTTCTTCCCCGGAGTGTCGTGGTTGAGTGACATCCGCTTTCTCCCGGCAGCCGCCTTTGTTGGGGCGTTTTTGGTGACGATCGCCATCCAACGCATTGCCAGTAGCGGGGGCTACACCGCCGTAGCGACGCTGCTCCTCGCCGGGGTGGCGATGAACTCGATCGTCGGTGCGCTCATCGGGCTGGCGACCTTTCTGGCGACCGATGTGCAACTACGCACCCTCTCGTTTTGGACCCTTGGCAGCCTCGGCGGGGCGACTTGGGAGACGCTCGGGCTGGCGCTACCGTTCTGCATCGGCCTCTTGATCATCGCGCCATTCTTCGCCTCTGCGCTCAACGCCATGTCGCTCGGTGAAGCCGAGGCCGAGCATCTCGGTTTTTCCGTGGAACGGACCAAACGGGTGCTGATCGTGATCACCGCAGCGGGGGTCGGTGTTTGCGTCGCTTTTACCGGCATGATCGGCTTTATCGGGCTGGTCGTCCCCCATCTCATCCGGCTTTGTATCGGGCCGGACCACCGTTGGCTGATCCCCGGTTCGGCGCTCGGCGGGGCGCTCTTATTGGTGATGGCCGACACGACGGCGCGGACGATTGTCGCCCCGGCAGAGATGCCGATCGGGATCCTAACGGCGGCTTTCGGCGGGCCGTTTTTCCTCTTCATGCTGCTAAGCCAGCGCCGCCGTGCACTCTGGGGGTAGACCATGACGACGCCAACCGCCATGCCCGCCCTGCTCCAAGCCAGCGATCTCCATTTCACCATCTCCGGGCGTTCCCTGATCTCCGGGCTTCACCTCGACCTCGAACCGGGCAAGGTGACGACGATCCTCGGCCCGAACGGCGCGGGGACGTCGACCTTTCTCAAGCTCCTCTGTCGCCAACTCAAACCGACGCGGGGCGAAGTCACCTTTGATGGCCGTCCGCTCGGCGACTGGAGCCTGCGGGAGATGGCCCGCCGCCGCGCCGTCCTCCCCCAACACTCCTCGGTCCCGTTTGATTTCACCTCGCTGGAGATCGTCCTCCTCGGGCGCTCCCCATATGGCGATGGGGTGCGCCATCTCGCCATGGCCCGCAAGGCGATGGAGTGGACCGAGTGCGCCCACCTCGCCGACCGCGTCGCACGAACCCTCTCAGGCGGGGAATTGCAGCGGGTCAACCTCGCACGAATCCTCGTGCAGCTTAATCTCGGAGAGGATCTGGAGCCATCCGTTCTCTTTCTCGATGAACCGGTCTCCAGTCAAGACCCGGCCCATCAGCACGGAGCCTTACAGGTGAGCCGCGAGATGGCCCGACGCGGGGTGGCGGTGTTGGTGATCCTCCACGATCTCAACCTCGCCGCGCAATATAGCGATTCGATCCTGATCCTCAAGCAAGGGCATCTAATTGCCCATGGGACCCCGAGCGAAGTCCTCCGCCCCGAGCTCATCGGGAGCGTCTTTGATGTCCGGGCGACCCTTGGGGTGAACCCGATCACCCAAGGCCCGGCGGTCTTTGTCGAACCGACGCACGATCGCTTCGGGTAAGCGACAACGCCCTACGCCTGCGGGTAGATCAACGGCCAGATCGTATCGACGATAACGGCATGCCCCTCGGCATAAGGATGATTAAGGCCGTTGGAAAGCCAAGCCGTGGTATCGGTCCCGAGCGCCGCCTCGATCTCCCAGCGGGCATAGACATCGGCCACCGGCACTTCCAGCGCCACGCCAACTTCGCGAATCTGCTGCGCATAAGCGGCGAGAACTCCGCCAAGCTGCACGGCGATGAAACGCTCGGTGCAATGGTGGTGCACCTCATGCACCGCATCGTTCGGGCGCGTCACCATCATATTCGGGGTTAGAAGAAGAAGGTCGGCCTCCGACTGAGCGCGGATCTCCCGGATCAGGCGTTCCAGATTGGCGCGATAAGCAGCGACCCCTTCGCGCCCTCCGATCACCGCATCATTGAGCGCAAAGCCGATGATCACCAGATCAGGATGATGAGAGATCACATCGCGATCGAGCCGCGCAAAGGCATCGCTCGCCTGCTGGCCATCGACCCCGGCGTTGATCACGGAGAAGGTGGTCAGCGGATGGCGCTCCTGCAAACGACGGCGAAGCAGGGCGTGGTAAACCTCCTCGTGGTAGAGATGTTGATGCGCGCCGACCCCTTGCGTGACGCTATCGCCCAAGGCGACTATCAAGACGGGTGCCGCAGCGCGGTTCGCCCTCTTTTCCTCGATCCGGCGATGAAAACGGCTAAAGGCTGGCATAGAAAAAGATTACTCGCGCAACGCCTTGGGTGGCCCAAGGATTTCGCGCAGGATATAGGCTTCGCGCAAGGCCTTCACGCTCCGAAGCCGCTGGTGAAGCTCCTGCAACTCCAGCGGGAGCGCCTTGCGATCTTCAATGCGATAGGCGCTCGGGCGCGGTGCCGGCATTTCCGGCACCAAGGCTTCCATCGGAGCGACGGCGACCGACGGCTCCATCCACTGCGCACGAGGCGTGGGAACAGGCGGCGGCGGGATCACCGGTCGGGTCACGATCGGTGGCGGCTCCGGTTCCCGGCGGAAGACCGGCTCCGGCGCTCTCGGTATCGGCGGAGGCGGGGGCGCTTGCGGGAACCGGCGTTCCTTCACGATCACCTCCGGCTCAACGGGTGGCGGCGGAGCAGGCGCCACCGGGGCCACGGGTGGCGGCGCTGGCGCACGACGAGCGGGAGGGGGTGCGGCGCTTCCATCGGTTGGAAGCCCAAGCGCCTCCATAAAGCGGCGCATCTTCTCCTCTTCGCTATCGCCACGCTCCGGCAACGGTTGGCGGCGTAGCGGCGCTTCCTCCTGCTGCTCGGTTTGGGTGGAAGGCGGCTCCTGTTTCTTAAAACGATGGGCATTCTCCACCAGCCACTTCAAACCGGCAAACGCGGCGAAGATCAGGAGGATAACGAGTTGATCCATCGTAGGAATACGGTGTTAAGGCCGCAATCGCTTAACGCTTCTCTTCACCGGGATGTCCGGCGATCGAGGCGCGCATCTGCGTGTCGCTCTCAAGATTCTTCATCCGCACGTAATCCATGATCCCGAGGTTCCCGGCGCGGAACGCCTCTGCCATCGCCTGCGGCACCTGCGCCTCGGCCTCGACCACTTTCGCGCGCATCTCCTGCGTACGGGCCATCATCTCCTGTTCGGCGGCGACGGCGGCGGCACGACGGACTTCCGCACGGGCCTGAGCCACGCGCTTGTCGGCTTCGGCCTGCTCGGCCTGCAATTTCGCGCCGATGTTGTCCCCGACATCAACGTCGGCAATATCAATCGAGAGGATTTCAAAGGCGGTGTTGCTGTCCAACCCCTTGGCGAGCACCGTCTTGGAGATACGATCGGGGTTCTCCAACACCTCCTTATACGAATTGGAGGAACCGATCGCGCTGACGATCCCCTCGCCGACACGGGCGATGATCGTCTCCTCCGTCGCACCGCCGACGAAGCGGTCGAGGTGCGAGCGAACCGTCACGCGGGCCTTGACCTTCACGCCGATCCCATCCTTGGCAACGGCGTCAATGGTCGAACGGCCGGAGCCGGAGGCCGGGCAATCAATGACCTTAGGGTTAATACTGGTGCGCACCGCTTCGAGTACCGTTTTGCCGGTCCCCTTGGTCGCAAGGTCGATCGCGCAGGCGCGGTTAAAGTCGAGGACGATCCCGGCCTTATCCGCTGCAATCAGCGCGAGGATCACCTGCTGAACATTACCACCAGCGAGGTAGTGCGCTTCGAGCAGATCGGTCGAAATCTCGATCTCTGCCTTGAGCGCGGTGATGCGGGCATCGACGATCGGGGCGACCGGCACGCCGCGCAGGCGCATGGCGATCATCGTCAACATGCTCACCGGGGCATTAGCCACCTTGGCGCGCACCCAGATGCCGATAAAATTAAAGAGTACCAGCACGATGACTAGCAGGATCAGGAAGAGAATCCCGATAATCGCCATCGTCAACGGAGAGACAGCCAGCGGAGAGGAAACAAGACTCGTAGCAGAGATCATGCGCCGGAAAATAGAGAGAACCCCGCTTGAGTGCAAGGGATTCACCTCAAAAAAGTACCCCAAACCGGGGTAATCAGGGAAAAACCTACTCCCGCTCCTGCTCCGCCGCCCGGGCAGCGGCCTCCTCCCGAGCAATATCGCGGGCGCTGCGAAGCAACCATCGGCTCGAAAGGGGTGATTTCGGCAAATAAGTGAGCACGAGCAGGAAACCGAGACTCAAAAGCGTCGTCCCTCCCAAGAGAAGCAGACTCCCGATCTCAACGCTGATCGCGTAAAACGCCAGACCGACCCCGCCAAGAAACGCGAGAGCGCCTATCGGAGCCAGCCCATTACCCGGCAGTCCGACTTCCAACGCTAGCAGCAGCGTGCCAACGGCACACAGGGCGATGACAAGGCGCTGCGCTGCCGCCGGGTCACTTAAATCCATGAAAGTTTACTCCTCGTCACGGAAGCGGCGATCGAGCGTCCGCTTGCCGGTGAAAAACTCTTCGAGCGACGCACCGACACGGTGGAAGGTTCTGTCGATACGGTGGCCGATATTCTTGCCGTGGCGTTTCCCCTTTTCGACGACATCCTCCATATCATCGTCATCATCCACGCGATCCTCCGAACGCCCCGCTACCGGGAAGCGCCGGGAGAGGACCGCCCCGGTGTCGGCGGCGATCCGCACACTGCCGACCAGACGCAAATCGGGGTCAAGCAACTGAAGATCCCACACCGGCGTGCCGCGCTCGTCATCCTTGCGCAAGACGTAATCAACGGCATCAAAGCTGATCTTGGCGAGCTTGGCCTCCTGCTCCGCCACCGTGAACGCCCCTTTGGAATCGAGATTAAGACGCTCAAAATTCATCGCGGCGTCGGTGCTTACCCCGCTGTATTTGCGCACCGGCGTCCGTTCGGAGACGATCCGCCCGTTGGCGATCTCCAATTCGCGCACCCCGCCCCGCGCCAAAGGATCATCAAGCACGACGATCCAGCGCTCCGGCTGGGGGACTCCACTCTCGCCCTTAACTTCGATCACCCGGTTGAGCAACGCCTTGTCCTTCTCCACGCCAACGGCACGGAGCGCCTGATAAGCGGTGTCACTGGCCATCGCTGTCAACGGCAGCAAAAGCAATCCAAGGATTTGAGCAAGTTTCATGGCGAACGACGATGCGCCGGAGGAAACGATTTTGCCAGTGGAAATTTTCGTTTCAAGGAGTGAAGGCATGGCAATCAGGGTTTCTACTCAAAGAGAAGCGCGAGGGTGTCGCGGGCGATCAACGCTTCAATCACCCCCGGCGGGAGGCGAAAACCGCCGATCTCCACCGCCGCCAGCCGCTCCAACCCGGCGAGCGTGGCGTCGACCGTCGTAAACGGGTAATCGGTCCCGAAAAGGAGCTTCGGCCAGACGTTGTATTCGCTCGCCAGCATCAAACTATGGAACAACTGCCACGGGCGATAATGGAGGGCGCTGATGTCGGTGTAGACGTGGCGATGCTTGCGGGCGACCACAAGCGCTTCGCCCTCATACGGATGCCCGAGGTGGGCGAGGATAATCCGGGCTTGGGGAAAGCGCATCGCCACTTCATCGAGGTGGCGCGGCAAGGTGCAATCGAGCGGAGCCTGAGAGATAAAGGTCGTCCCGCTATGGAGGAGCACCGGGAGGCGGTGGCGGCTGATGTAGGCCCAGAAATCGTCGTACTGCCGATCCTGCGGATAGAACCCGGCGTACATCGGCAGCAGCTTGACGCCGGAGAGTTTAAGGCTCTGGTGGCCATGTTCGAGTTCATCGCGCCAGCCGGGTTGGGTGAGATCGACGCTCAAAAAACCGAGGTAGCGGTCCGGCTCGGCGGCGACTTTCCGGGCCACGACTTCATCCCCCTGCCACAAGCCGCTACGCCGCGCCTTGCCACCAAAGAGGATGACTTTCCCGACCTCGCACCGCGTGGCGTTTTGCCAATAGTGGTCATAATCGGTCACCAGATCGACCGGGCCGCCCCGCGCCCGCTGCGCTTCTTCGAGGAACCCGGGGGAGAACCCACTCTCATCGGGCCAATAGTGAGCATGAACGTCGATTAGCATAGAGCTTGGTTATTGCAGTTTACCACGTGCCGTAATTTCCCAATGGGCGACCACTTCCTCCCCCCGCACGCCGTAAGCGAAGTCGTGGAGATTGGAGACCATGCAGGCGTGGTTGGGGAGGACGCGCAGTTTTTCGCCAACGCGCCACGGCGGCTTTTCCCCCGTCCCGTGCATCGAGAGGACGCCGTGCTCCTCCGAGGCACGCACCAGCATCGCTTCCGGGCAATCGAGGAGAACGCCGAAGCCTTCCTGCCCATATTGATCAACGCCGAAAGTTTTCGTCCCGCCATCCAGCGTGATCCACCCCTCCCCGGCGGTGCTCACGACGGTAAGAAGCACACTCAGAGCGCAATCGGCGAGCATACACGCCCCACCAGCGGCGATGATCCGGTCATTATAGAGATAAGTCCCGGCGCGATATTCGCTCACGCCATCATAATCGCCCCACATCCCCGGCGTCCCGCCGAGCGAAATTTCGGGAACGGCAAGGCCGCGGTCCTCACAAAGCGCCCGCGCCTGCGCCATCCACGAGACAGCCTCACGGGTAGCCGGATAGCTCATCAATCCCGCGAAACGAAGCCCGCGCTCCCCGGCGATCTCCGCCGCAAGTTGCGCCGCACGCTCCGGCGTCCCGACACCGATCCGGTGCATCCCGGTATCGCCCTCGACCATCACCTCCAGCTCCCGCCCGCTCTCCCGGGCCACCTGCGCCAACCCGGCGATCACCTCCGGCCCATCGGCCACCACGCGCAATCGACCAACGCGCTCCAACAAAGCCCGAAGCCGCGCAAGCTTGAGTTCCCCCACGACCGGATAAGCGAGCAGGAAATCATCCACACCGCCCGCCGCCATCGCCTCGATTTCCCCGAGCTTCTGACAAGTCACCCCGACCGCCCCGGCGGCGATCTGCATCCGGGCCAACTCGGGAATTTTGTGCGTCTTAATATGGGGCCGATTCTTCCAGCCACGCTCCTCACATCGCGCCTGCCAACGGGCCATGTTGCTTTCCAGCCGGTCGAGGTCGACCAACAGCGCAGGGGTATCGAGATCTCCGATCTTCATCTACTGATAAAAATAAAACCGACAACCTCAAAATGTCGACATTTTAGTAGCGCCTACCGGCTCACCATTGAAAAAACCGGGAAATTCCATACCCAAGCACCTTCCAATCCGTTAAAATTTCAGGGCATGGCTTCCGCTTCCACCGCCTCTCCCTCCCCTTCGGTTGAAATCCTCCTCCCCCTCACGGAAAAAGCATCCGCTGATGGAACCGTCACGGCGCTGCTTCCGTTTCGTGTGCCGGTAGCGCAAGAGGCGACCTTCCTTGAAACGCTCAACACGCTGCTAGCGAAGTTCGAGGAAGTCCCCGGGGCGGAAGGGCACAAGGTTTTCCGTCGGGAGGAGGGGGAACTATTGGAAATCTCCGTCCTGCAACACTTCCAGACCGGGGAAGAGCACGACCGTTGGCTCGCTTCGCCAGCGTTTATCCAATGGCGCGATGCGCTCGCACCATGGCTGGCGGGGCGCGAGAAAATCCGGCGTTACAGCGGGCTAGAGTCGCTCTTTGTCACCGCTGCCGCCCCGGATGCACCGCCGCTCTGGAAGATGGCGGTGATCATGCTACTGGTGACCTACCCGCTCTCGCTGGTGATGTCGCTCTGGGGAGCGCCGCTGCTCGCCACCCTTCCGGTTGCGGTCGGAGCGCTGATCACCTCGCTCATGATGGTCATCCTCATGACCTACGTCCTCGTCCCCGCCCTGACGCGGATTTTCGAGAGCTGGCTTCAGGGGAAGTAAACGCTTCGAGCAGCGGAGGGATCAAGGAAGGAGTCGCGCCACCTCATCAGGGAGCGGCCACTCCGTCTGGCGCTCGATCATACGGAAGACGCGCGGTGACTCCTCCCCGCGATGGAGGGCGAGGATCGTCTCGGTGACGCTCAGGTCGGCCTTGGTGGTGCGTTGATTGTGGCGCAGGTATTCGAGCCAAGTTGGCAACTGGTAGCTCATCCGCCACCGATCGGGGTCTTCCACATCGCGCAGGAGCATCCAGTTACTCGCCCCGTCGCGCAGACGGATGCGGCGGCGCTCGTTCATCGCTTCAAGGAAACGGGGAACATCCACCTCATCAATGATATACTCCACCCAGACGACCACCCGCCCGCTCTGCGGCGTGATATTGAGCGCGAGCCGGGGCGGCTTCCACGTCGTATGCGGATCGAGGTTCAGACGGCTCAACCCCGGGAGCGGCAGCCGCAGCCCTAAGAGCGCCCCGCCCAACAGGGCAAACCCGGAGGCAATGAGCGCATTCTGCGTCCCGAAACGTTCCGCCGTCACACCCCAGAGCCAGCTTCCCCCCGCCATCCCGGCGTAAAAGGAGGTCTGGTAAAGCGCCAACGCCCGGGCGAGCACCCAACGCGGAGCGGAGAATTGCACCGTCACATTGCAGAGCGAGAGGAAAACCACCCAACTCGCCCCGCCAAACGCCAGCGCCAGACAGCTCGCCCAGCGATGGGGGCTCCACGCCGCCCCCCAAACACAAAAGACAAACGCCGCGAAACAGAGCCGCGTAATCCCTTCGCTCGAAAAACTGGTCCGCAAGCGCGAACTCAGAAACGCCCCGGCCACCCCGCCCGCTCCGAAAAAACCGAGCATCAACCCGTAATCTTTCGGACCGCCCTGCAAAAGATCGCGGGCCACCAGCGGCAGCAACGCCAGCACTGAGACCGCCGAAAGACCAAAAATAAACGCCCGCAAAAAGGTCAGCCCGAGGTTGGGTGACATCGCCACATAGCGAAGCCCCGCCGACATCGCCATCCAGATCCGCTCGCGCGGCAGATCTTTTTTGGGATAGACCGGACGCCAAAAATAGAGCACCAGCAAAAGCGGCAGGTAGCTCAACATATTAAGGGAAAACGCCAGAAGCGCCCCCCCTGTCGCCAGCACCACACCGCCCAACGCCGGGGCGACACTCCGGCAGAGATTAAAGCCGACACTGTTGAGAAGCACCGCCGCCGGGAGCCGGTCCCGCGGGACCACATCGGGGACCGAAGCCTGCCACGCCGGGTTATTAAGCGTCACCCCGATCCCAATCAGACAGGTAAACCCGAGAAGCAACCACGGCGTCAGTAGCCCGCAATAGGCAAAAGCCACTAGCGCCACCGACATCACAAACATGAACCCCTGCGCCGCGAGCATCACGCGCCGTCGGTTGTAGTTATCAGCAATCGCCCCGGCCGGAAGCGAAAGGAGCATCGCCGGAAGGGCGACAGAAGCCTGCACCAGCGCCACCATGCGGCTGGAGTCGGAGATCATCGCCATCAACCACGCCGCACCGGTCATCTGGATGAGACCGCCGAAACTCGATGCGATGTTCGCCCCCCAGATCCGGCGAAAGATCACGTTGCGAAATGGGAGCAGAACCGAAGCCCCTTCCTTCTCAGGCGTCGCGGTCATCCGTAGCGGCGCTACCCAAGCCCCCCACGCAACAGGGCGATCACCCGGTCGACCTCTTCGGTCGTATTATAGAAGTGCGGACTCAAGCGAATAAAGGCCTGCCCAGCGCGGTTGTGCCGCAGCGACGCCACAACGCCGTTGGCTTCCAGATGGGCATAGAGAGCAGCCATCTCGGCTTTGGGATGGAAAAAAGTGGTGATCCCCGAGGCGTTGGGGCCGTGCGCCGGCCCGTAGATTTCAAACCCAAGCGCACGCAACGCCCGGACGAGATGGACCTTGTGCGCGAGGAGTCGCGCAGCGACATTCCCAATCCCGTACGCTTCAATCAATTCGAGCGCCGCGTGCATCCCGTAGATCCCGGCGACGTTGAGCACCCCCGGCTCATACCGCATCCCGCTCTCGGGGAGGCGGATCTCATCCTGCGCCACGAAATCGGGCGAGACCACATTCCACGCCCCGAGGAGCGTCGGACGCACGAGCGAAAAGTGCTTCTTTTTGACAAAGACAATCCCGATCGCCAACGGGCCGAGCATCCATTTGTGCGCATCGGCGCTCAGAAAATCGACATGCTCGACGGAAAGCGGAAACGCCCCGAGCGTCTGGATGGCATCAAGCGAAAAGAGGACACCACGCTTCCCAAGCATCTGCCCGATTGCGTCGACATCAATGCGAAAGCCGGTCAGAAAATGGCACGAAGCGAGCGCGACGAGCCGCGTGCGCGGGGTGAGCGCCGCCTCGACCAACTCCGGCGTAATCGCCCCCGGCTCCTGCGGCTCCAGATAGCGGACCACCACCCCTTGGCGGCGCAGATTAATCCACGGGTAAACATTGGCCGGGTAATCATCGCGATAACAGAGAACTTCATCCCCTTCCGCCCACTCGATCCCGTTGGCAAAGAGGCTCAAGCCAAGGGAGGTCGGCCCGAGAAGGGCGATCTCATCGCTCTGCGCTCCGATGAAACGGGCCGCCAACGCCCGCGTCCGGTTGATGTCGCGCAAGACGGAGCCGAACTCCTGATGGTTCTCACTGGAGGCGCGGGTGTAGTCCACCACGGCATCGGCGACCACTTTGGGGAGGACCGTTACGCCAGCGTGGCCGAAAAAGATCTTCTCCCGGGCAACGGGGAAGGCTTCCTGCCGCTTGGCTTCATCATCGAGGATTGGGAGGTTGATCATCACTCTTTCTCGCGTCGTTCCATTAAGACATCGGGCATCGCCAGCCGCGTACTGACGTTAAATTCCCGATAAGTAAAAGCTTCACCGGTCGCTTCGTCGTGCCACGAAGCCTCCCGCTTGGAAAAAAACGCCTCCGGCATTTTGACGATCCGCTTCGGCAACGGATGATCAAAGAGCCACAGGAAAAGGCCGACATGCAGCGCCGCCACTCCCGAAATCAGCAGGATAAGACGGCTGCGCTTCATGGCTGCCGGGCCGCGCGGGCGCGTTCCCCCTCCTCAATGAGTTTCCAGAAACCGGGTTTCTCCGCGAGGGTTTGATCCTCTTCCACCATCGGGAGCTTGGAGCGGAAGAGAAAATCGCGAATCGTATTCTTATGGAGAACGCGGTGGACAATGATCCCCTCCTCCCCCTTTTCAAAGTAGATCCGGTAATCCCCCGCGCGATAGCGGTAGAGGGTGGAGCCGTCGCGGTTGATGCTCCCGAAGCGTTCCGGGTCGAGTTGATCGAGTTCCTCAGGGAGAATCTGAAATTGTTCGAGCAGATCGAGTTGCAGTTCAATCGGAAGAGCCGTCATCTCGCGTGCGCTGATTTCGTTGAACACAATCTGGAACATAGGCTTTTTACCTTACCTCACGCGACAGCGATTGCGCCAGTGTGGAAAATCAGGTTTTCTTAGACGACCTAAATCACACACCGGACCACACGGGCGGTCAACCCAGTGAAAAGCTCCCATGCAATCGTCCCGGCCTGTTGGGCCAGTTCCGCAGCGAGGATCTCCTCCTCCCCCTGTCGACCGAGCAGCACCACCTCATCCCCCGGGCGGATGTGGGAGACTTTGCTGATGTCGACGACGATTTGATCCATCGTCACCCGACCGAGCACCGGGCAGCGTTCCCCGCCGATAAGCACCTGCGCTCCACTCCCGGAGAGGTATCGCAGGTAGCCGTCGCCATAGCCGACGCCGATCGTCGCCAGCCGCATCGGGCTCGGGGTGATAAAAGTACGCCCGTAGCTGATCGGCCTCCCTTGAGGGACATCGCGCACAAGGGTCACCCGGCTTTTCCAGGTCAACACCGGGCGCAGGTGATGCTGAAACTCAGGGATCGGCGAACTCCCATAAAGCATCAGACCGGTCCGGGCGAGGTTGCCATTGGAGAGCGCCCCCTCCTGTCGGCCAAAGCGGATCACCCCGGCGCTGTTGAGCGCATGGATCGTTGGCGGCTCGACCCCCTCTTCCTTGAGACGGGCGATCAACTCGCGCCAACGGCCAAGCTGCTGCTCGCTCCACTCCGGGTCATCATCGGCTACCGGGAGGTGCGTCCCGATCCCGCCGAGGAAAAGCTGCGGCATCGCCGCGATCTCCTGCGCCACGGAAAGCGCTCCACTCTTCCAGACACCGATCCGGCCCATCCCGGTATCGACCGCGAGGTGGACCTCCAACGGCTCCGCCCCCGGTACGAGCAAAGCGGCAAACGCCTCGGCCTCCTCCGAGGAAGAAAGCGACGGGATCAACCGATGGGTGACCACCTCCGGGCGTTCATGTGGGAGGACCGGGCCGAGCAATAACACCCGCGCTTGCGGCACCACGGCCCGCAACGCCAGCGCTTCGGCCACATTGGCCACAGCAAACGCCTCCACCTCCCCGGCCAACGCCTGCGCCACGCTCTCCAACCCATGCCCATAGGCATTGGCTTTGAGCACGGCGGCGACCGCCGTCCCCGGCGTCAACGCTTCACGGATGGCGGCGAGATTATGCCGCAGGGCGCTTCGATCAATCTCCACCCAACAGCGGAGCAACGTCTCATTCGTAGACACGGGGGCTACTCTATAAATCAAAACAGCGGTGGTGGGAAACGTTTATTGCGGGGCGCAGGAGCGCGTGCTAGGCTCCACCCGCTTTTTCCCGCCTTTTTTAGTTCATGAAACTCCTCCCCTTGCTTCTGTTGCTCGGCACCCTCCCGGCGCTGGCGCAAACGCCCGCCTCCTCCCCCACCCCGGCCAAGGTCCGTAAAGCGACCGCCACGAAACCGGCCACCGCCAAGGCAACCCCCACACCGGAAGCCAAACCGACCCCGGAACCGAAACGCCGCCGCGTTTTCGTCAAACGGGCCGTCGCCGTCTCCACCCCGACCCCTTCGCCAACGCCGACGCCACAACCCCGCCGCGTCGCCCGACGCCCGGCTCCTACACCGACTCCAAAGAAGGAAGTCGAGAAACCCGAGGAGACCGAAGCGAAGGCGACCCCGGGCCGCCCCGGCTTCTTCAAGCGGGTCTTTAGCATCGGCGGCATCCCCAAGGAACGCCCACGCCGCGCCGCCACCCCTGAACCGGAAGAAGGCGAGAAGGCAGCACCATCGCTCGCCACCGCCACCCCCGCGCCGACGGCACGCCCGCGCCGCCCGACCCCTCGCCCCACCCTGCCCGAGCAGCCGCTCTACGACCCGCAGGAGGACGAAGTCCCGACCGCCGCTGTCCGTGGGCCGATGATCGAGACCGGCAATAGCGCCTACCAATCGGGGCTCCCCCCCTTCCAATCCGCCACTGCTACGCGCACCGCCCCACCGCTTCAACCCCCTGCCGCCATCGAGCAGGAGCCCCAACAGCAACCCCCAGCGACCGCCACCACACAACTCCCTTCCACCCTGCCACCGCAGCAACCGCTCGCCACGCCGTTGCCGACCCCGGCGCCACTCCCCGAGTTCGACCGGGAGCTTTACCAGAAAGTCCGTAAAGAGGCGGCTGCCGACCCGGCCATCGCTGCCATGGCAGAAAAACTCGACGCTCTCCCTGTCGGAGAGGCGCAACAAGCCGCCTCGCGCGAATACACCAAGGCGCTCTTTAACAAGATGCGCGAAATCGACCAATCACAGACCGATTGGTTCAACCGGCTCGAAGCGGCGACGCTTCGCCGGATCGACGCCGGAAAACCGTTTGTCACCGACTGAAATTTTTCCTTCATCCACCATGAAAACGATCGGTTACGCTGCCACCTCCGCCACGGCCCCGCTCGCCTCGTTCTCCTTTGAACGTCGTGAGTTGCGCCCCGATGATGTCGCTCTGGAAATCCTCTACTGCGGCGTCTGTCACACCGATCTCCATCAGGCCCGCAACGACTGGCACGGGTCGGTCTACCCGCTCGTCCCGGGGCATGAGATCATCGGGCGTGTCACCGCGATCGGGAGCGAAGTCACACGGCATCAGGTCGGCGACGCCGTGGCGATCGGCTGCATGGTCGACGCCTGCATGAGTTGCGACCAATGCCACCGGGGCGAGGAGCAACTTTGCCGCGAAGGACCGACCTTCACCTACAACGGGCGCGACCGGCTCACGCAGGCGGTGACCTACGGCGGTTACGCCAAGCACCTCGTCGTGCGCGAGGAGTTTGCCCTGCGCGTCCCGGAGGGGCTTGACCTCGCTTATGCCGCACCGCTCCTGTGCGCCGGGATCACCAGCTACTCACCGCTGCGGACCTGGAACGTCGGGCCGGGTAGCCGCGTCGGCGTGATCGGGCTAGGCGGTTTGGGGCATATGGCGGTCAAACTCGCCGCCGGGCTCGGAGCGCAAGTGACCGTGATCAGCCGCTCCGGCGGGAAAGAGGCCGATGCCTTCGAACTCGGCGCGGATCACTTTCTCATCTCCAGCGATCCGGAAGCGATGGCTGCCGCGCGGGATCGTTTCGACCTGATCATCGACACCGTCCCCGTGCAACACGACCTCAAACCGTACATTCCCCTCCTCGATGTTGACGGCACCCTTGTCCTCGTCGGACAACTCGGCTCGGTCGGTGAGGTCGACAGCGTCCCGCTGGTCATGGGGAGGCGGCGCATCGCCGGTTCGCCGATCGGCGGGCTGCGCGAAACGCAGGAGATGCTCGATTTCTGTGCGAAGAAAAAGATCCTCCCTGATTGCGAAATGATCCGCATCGACGAGATCAACGAAGCGTTCGAGCGGCTGGAACGCTCCGACGTCCGCTACCGCTTCGTCATCGACATGGCATCACTGGGGGAGGGATAGAGGCTACTCCGTTGATTGCCCGAAACAGAGCAATCGCCCGTCGCAATCCCTGACCACAAACTCCCGGAACGCCCACGGCATCGAACCGATCTCCCGCGCGAAAGCGACCCCTTTGGCCTGATACTCGGCGTAGAGAGCATCAATCCCATCGACCCGAAGATAGGCATCGAGGTATTCCTCCTTCTCCTTGGCTTCGCTTTGGGGAGGCATCCCCTCGACCCATCGGAAAAAGATGGAATGCCCATTGCGAATGGCACCGGCGTAAAAGGGAGGGTCGCCATAGGTAAACTGCGTCTCAAAACCGAGCGATTCCTGATAATAACGGAGCGTCGCGTCGAGATTCGTCGTGAAAAATTGGGGAACGATAGCGGCAATCATCTTTTATTTAGCTCTGGGGTGAAACTGATGGTGGACGCTTTTAAGATGCGTCTGATCCACATGCGTGTAAACCTGCGTCGTGCCGATGTCGGCATGGCCGAGCATCTCCTGAATCACCCGCAGATCGGCTCCATTGTTGAGCAAGTGGGTAGCGAAGGAGTGGCGTAACAGGTGGGGATAGGCTCCGATGACTCCGGCGGCCTCGGCCCGTTGCCGGACGATCTGCCAGAGGCGCACCCGCGTCAACCCGGTGCCGCGGATAGAGAGGAAGAGGTGGCTGCCGCTCTTTTTGGTAACGTGAAGCGGGCGTTCACTGGCGAGATAACGCTCCAGCGCCTCCCGCGCCCGTTGGCCGAAGGGGACGAGTCGGGTCTTCTCCCCCTTGCCGGTGACGCGGATGACCCGTTCTTCGAGATAAAGATGCTCCAGCCGCGCTCCAACCAGTTCACTCGCCCGTAGCCCGCTGGCGTAAAGCAGCTCGATCATCGCCCGATCCCGCAGCGCGACCGAACCCCTCGCGTATTCCTGCGGCGGCGGAAGGCTTTCGAGGAGTTGCTCGACCTGCATCTCGTTGAGCGTCTCGGGGAGTTGGGCCTCCAGCCGGGGCAGCGCGAGAAATTGAGTGAGATCTTCCACCAACTCCTTGCGCGCGTGGAGGAAACGGAAGAAGAGCTTGATCGCAACGACCGCCAGCATGATCGAGGCCGGAGCCAACCCTCCGTGACGCCGCACGGTGAGGTATTCGGTCACTTGGGCAAAGGTCACGCTATCAGGGCGCGTGACCCCCTTCTCCTGCGCCAGCCATGCGGTGAACGCTTCGAGCGACTGGCGGTTGGAGAGTTGGTAAGCGGTGGAGAGCCCCCGCTCCGTTGCGAGGTAAAGGATGAAGCGCTCGATCGCCTCGTTCACGGGCGGAACGGGCGTCCGGTGATCCGCTCAAACGCCTCGCGGTATTTGTTGCTCGTCGCTTCGATGATCTCGGGCGGGAGCTTCGGCGCAGGGGGTGTTTTGTCCCAATCGAGCGTTTCGAGGTAATCGCGCACGAACTGCTTGTCAAAGCTCGGCGGGCTCCCCCCGGCGGCGTAACCATCGACCGGCCAGAAGCGCGACGAATCAGGCGTGAGCACTTCGTCGATCAAGATCAACTGCCCGTCGAGAATGCCGAACTCGAACTTCGTATCGGCCACGAGGATGCCCCGCTCGGCAGCGTAGGTCCGCCCGGCGTTATAAAGCTCCAACGTGTAGCGCCGGGCGAGTTCAGCCACTTCATCACCGACGATTTCACGGCATTGATCCCATGAGATATTGATGTCATGCCCGGTTTCCGCCTTGGTGGCGGGGGTGAAAATCGCTTCGGGGAGCGGGTCGGCCTGTTGCAGACCGGCGGGGAGGCGCTGGCCGCAGACGGTGCCACTCTCCTGATACTCCTTCCAGCCCGAACCGGCGAGGTAACCGCGCGCCACGCACTCGATCGGGAGCGGTTGCGCCTTGGCGACAATCATCGAGCGCCCTTCCAACTCCTCGCGGAACGGATGAAGCACCTCGGGGAACTCCCTGAACTCGACCGCACGACGGTGATTGGGGACGAAATCGAGCCGGTCAAACCAGAACGAGGAGAGGCGGGTAAGGACTTCGCCCTTGTCGGGGATCGCATCGGGGAGGATGCAATCAAAGGCCGAAAGGCGGTCGGTCGCGACAAAAAGGAGCGTCTCCCCGAGGTCAAAGACTTCGCGGACCTTGCCGCTGCGCAATTTACGAATCCCCGGCAGGTCGCAATCGTGAAGAATCATAGGAAAAGGATGATAGTCAAAAACGGGAGGGCAGCCTGCTCCCGGCAAGGCTTGCACTCACTCCAGAGATGTCTATAAAATCTCCGGTTCATGCAAGAGCCTTTTTCTTTCCGGGCTTCCGCCCGCCTTGTCGATTTCATGCGTCAGGCCGATCAGCCGGGGTTGATCAATCTCGCGGCAGGGGTCCCGGGGCATGACGCGCTGCCGACCGCGCTGCTCCATGAAACCTATGCGGAAGCGTTCGCTGCGGAAGGCCCGGCGATCTTTGCCTACCATCACCCGGAGGGGGACCACGAATTGCGCGAGCGGATCGCCACCCGCCTTGCTGAGCGCGAAGTCCACGGCCTCACCGGTGGCCAACTTGTCCTGACGACCGGTTGCACGCAGGCATTGCAGGTGATGCTCTCGATCCTTGTCCAACCGGGCGACATCATCGCCTGCGAAGCCCCGGCCTACTACGGCCTGCTTGAATTGATCGACCTCTTCGGGGCCAAAGTTCTCCCCCTACCGTTGCGACCGGGCGGCGCGGGGATCGACCTCGACGTCACGCAAGCCCTCTTTGAACGCTGGAAGCCCAAGTGCGCCGTCGTCTGCACCACCCTCTCCAACCCCTCCGGGGCGACGCTCGATCAACCTTCCCGCCAACGCCTCGTCGAGATCTGCCGCGCCAATGGAGTGAGGCTGGTGGAGGATGATATTTATGGTGAATTTGCCGATGGCGGCGCTCCCAAGCCGTGTTTCGCCTATGACGACGGCTCGACCGTCTCGTTTGTCACCAGTTTCTCCAAATCGGTCGCGCCGGGGTTGCGCGTCGGCTACTGCATCCCCGGTACGCCGGAGTTGCACGACGCCTTCGCCGCCCGCAAGACGCAGCAGGATCTCCATAGCGCCGTGGTGACCGAAGTCGGCCTGCGCCAGTTCTTCCGGCGCGGTTCGCTTGAACCCCACCTCACCACCGCCCGGGAACGCAACCGCCGCCGCCGCACCCTCGCGCTCGACGCGATCGCGCGGAGCTTCCCCAAGGAGGCGATCGTCGACCAGCCGTGTGGCGGCTTCATGCTCTGGGTCCAGCTTCCCAACGGGACCGACATGGCCGCCCTGCGTGATCGCGCCCGGGAGGCCGGGGTCGTCTTCGCCGCCGGACAGGTCTTTTTCCCCCAAGCGCTCGATCCGAAAGGGCCACAGTATGTCCGCCTCAACTGCGCCAAAGCGAGTGAGGCCGATCTGGTCAGGGGAATTCAAACGCTCGGCGCTCTCCTCCATTCCTGATCCTGATTCCCCATGGCTGAAAAACAACTCTACCGTTTCAAAGCGACGAACACCCCCGAAGGGGTTCGCCTCTGCGCCTATCTTGGCAATGAGCCGTTCATCGCCAATCCGAAACAGGAAAGCGCCAAAGTACGGCTCTGGCGCAAGGCGCTCCCCGGCTTCCACTTCAACGGCCACGGGGTCGAGTTCTTCGAAGGGTTGGAGCGCGACCGGGCGACCCTCCTTTTCGACGGCCCCCTCCCGCTCATCAATCACCGCAAGTGGGAGTACCTCGACACCACCGCTCAGATCGGGCAGACCTATGCCTATTGGGCACAGGGGGAGGCCCCACCGGCGAGCGGCCCCGCTTATGTCAAAGTGCGCCACCCCGAAGTCTGGTGGCCAGAAGCAAAGCTGCGCGAGCGGCTCGACCAACTCGCCCGCACCCCCGGGGCGCGACTCCTCTCCCTCGGCGAGACCACCGGGGGCCGTCCTCTCCCCGGCATCGCGCTTGGGAACCGGGAACGGCAGATCGCCTTCGTCGGATTGATCCACGCCGGGGAAGCCGGGCCGGAGTTGATCGTCCCGATCCTCGAACGGCTTGCCAAAGAGGAGCCGGAATTGCTCCAGCAAGTCGGCGTGGCAGCGCTCCCGAGCGTCAATCTGGATGAACGCGAGCGGCAAGTCGCCGGGTTCCCCCCGTACCTGCGGGTGAACCGCAACGGGGTCGATCTCAACCGCAATTTCCCCGCTGCATGGGAAGAGGTGGAATACGGCTACGGGCTGGTCTCCAGCGACCCTGATGCGGTGACCTATCGCGGGCCGCGCCCTGCTTCGGAGGTGGAGACCCGCGCTGTTATCCGTTTTATGGAAGAAGAGCGCCCGCTGGCGGTCTTCTCCTTTCATTGTCTGGCGAGTATCTGCTCGCCGGTCTTCCTGACCACGCGCGAGGGGGAGAAAGAGGCCGCTTTCGCCGCCCGCTGTGAAGCGCTGACGACCCCCTACCTCGCCGGGTATTACGGTGAAGCGCGCCAGTCGCCGGTCCGCTTCGCCTGTAGCGCCGGGAGTCTCCCCCACTGGCTTTTTGAGCAGAGTCGTACCCCGTGCTTCGATCTCGAATGGGACAACGACCCGGCGACGCGCGGCTGTATTAACGATGAGACCACCCCGGAGATGGTCGCGCAATGCGCTCAACAACATTTTGAAGGAACCCGCGCCCTGCTCCGCACCTTGGCCGCGGCCTCTGATTCTTTATGAGCTTCGTTATCCGCACGCTAGTCAAAGTCTTTGAACTCGAACCGATCCTGAGCGACGGGGAGCCGCTCTGCTACCGTCTGGAAATCTTCTCCGATGGGGAAGTCTACACCGCCCGGCTGCGGCGCTATGAGTTTTACCGTGTCCAGCCGACCTTCCCGCAAAAAGAGGGGGAGCCAAACCCAATGCTGCAAAGTGATGAAACCTTCCTCATCCGCGATACAGAACTCGGCGGGCAGGTAGAGGCGTTACAGGAAGCAAGTGAGAGCGATCTTCTCCAAAAAGTCGCCACGCTTTTTGCTGCGACGTTCCGATAGAAAATTGTTTCAATTGTTTTGCCTTTCCGGGGGTATGGGTGTTTCCATGAACGGTTGGTCTTAACACAAGTGGCGGCTTGCTTTACGGCAGCGTAACAGGGATGATGAAAGCGTCCTTTTTTCACGCATGAAATCCCTTCTGAGCAACCCGTCCTTCCACATGGCCTGCCAGCAGTTCGATGCCGCAGCCGACTATCTCCAAATCCCGGAAGTTTATCGTGGCCGCGTGAAATGGCCCAAGCGGTTGATCACCGTGACAGTCCCTTTCGAGCGGGATAACGGGGAAGTGATCGTTGTCGCAGGGCATCGCGTGCAGCACCACCTCACGCTCGGGCCGACCAAGGGGGGGCTGCGTTACCACCCGGCGGTCGATCAGGGCGAGGTCGCCGCGCTGGCGATGTGGATGAGCTGGAAATGTGCATTGGCCGGGCTCCCTTACGGCGGTGCGAAGGGCGGAATCGCCTGCGACCCGAACACGATGTCGCAGACCGAACTCGAACGGCTCACCCGACGCTACACCGCCGAGATGATCCCGTTCATCGGGCCGCACACCGACGTTATGGCTCCCGACATGGGGACCAATGAGCAGACGATGGCGTGGATGATGGATACCTACTCCACGCAAGTCGGCCACACCGTCCCAAGCATCGTCACCGGCAAGCCGGTCAGCATCGGCGGTTCACTCGGGCGCAAAGAGGCGACCGGACGCGGCGTTGCCTTCTTAACCGGACGCGCCATTGATCTCCTCAAACTACCCACCGATAGCCGCATCATCATTCAAGGGTTTGGCAACGTCGGAAGTTACGCCGCCTACAGCCTCGCTAAACAGGGGTATCGGATCATCGGCGTCTCCGACCACACCTGTGCCGTCTATAACAATGGCGGTTTGAACATCAACGACCTCCACACCCACTTTTCGACCCACTCCACGCTGGAAGGATTCTGTGGCGGCGATGCCATTGATAAAGAGGAACTCCTCCTCCAACCGTGCGAAGCGCTCATCCCGGCGGCGATTGATCGCGTCATTACCGAGAAAAATGCCGGGAAGCTCCAGTGCCGCATTCTTGCCGAAGCCGCCAACGGCCCGACGACCTTTGAAGCCGACGCCATCCTACGCGAGCGGGGCGATATCTGCGTCATCCCCGATATTCTCTGTAACAGCGGCGGCGTGATCGTCAGTTACTTTGAATGGGTGCAAAATTTGCAGACCTTCTTCTGGAGCGAAGTTGAGATCTTCGACAAGCTCTACCGCGTGCTCGGGCAGGCGTTTGATCAGGTCTTGCGCGAAGCGAAGCTGCGCAACCTCGACCACCGCACCGCCGCGCTGACGATCGGCATCTCCAAAGTGGTCGAAGCCAAACGCCTGCGGGGCCTCTTTCCTTGAAGCTTAGAAGGTGATCGTGGCGAAGTAGATCTTCGCACGGCCTTCGTGTTCGGAGTAGTAGCTAAGATAAAGCGCCCCATCGCGCCAGACCATCCCGGGGTAGCTGCAATCGCCCCCGGAGGGGAGAATGAGCAGTTGCTCCAGCCTCCGCTCCGCCTCATCGACCCGCCAGAGGGCGCATTGGTGGACCCGATTTTCATCGAGCCGCCGCCCTGCCAACAGGAGTTCCCCGCTCGGGAGACGCAGCAACATCGGACCGCCAATATAAAGGCCAAGATCGCTGCATTCCCACTCCGTATAGGGAGCGGTTGCCGTCGCCAGCAGCGCCGTTCCATTGTTAAAGGGCGGGACGGCGAGTTGCCCCTCGGCCAGTTCACGCCGGATAATGGCGACGCCGTGGCCATGGTGAAAATGAAGCGCGGTTTCATTAGGATGGCGCTCCTCATTGCAAAGCAGGGCCACCTTCTCAAAGGCCGGTGGTGCATCAGCGCGATAGAGCGTCACGCCGATCCGCTCGCGGGGACTGCCGTAGCCGCTGGCATAAAGCGTCCCGCCTTCGCTCGTCCATCCCCAGAGCCAGATCCCGTCGTTCCCGATCGGCGCAGGGGCGCTCCAGTCGCTCCCCTCCCGGGAACGCCAGCAGAAACTGCGCGTCCGCTCGGAGGGATCGCGGGAAGTCGCCGCGCCGAGCAACAGGAGTTCGCCCCCGGGGGTGATGCCGATCTTCGGATCGCGCAGATCAGGGAGGCGGGGCTCGGGAGAAGTCAACCGCGCCGCACTCTCCCACACCACCCCGTCGCTTGAGGCGATGACCCGTAGCGCTCCGTGGTGACAGGCATGTTCCTCCCCTTCGCGGAAGGCGCAGTACCAGCGGCCTTCGAACCATGTCAGGCTCGTAAAAGCCTGATGCGGCGCTTGCTCCCAGATCATCCGACATTCCGACAACGTTGCTCTCATAAAAAAATCACAGCATCGCCTCCGACCGGAAATGCCCCCGGATCTTGAGCGGCAGCCCTTCAGGTTTCTCGTAACACATCCGGGATTGGAGCACTTCCAGCAACGCCTCCGCCAACATGGCATTGGAAATTTCGTAGCGGAAGACCGGCACTCCGTAATAATGCTCCACCCCCTCCGTGCTCTGGACGCAAAGACGGACCTCTTCGGGGATGCGAATCCCGTGTTTCATCAACTGGAAGACCAACGGGCGAACGCTGATGTCGTCATTACAGAGAATCACCTCCGGCAACTGCGAGCGATCGAGCAGTTCGGGGCGGCGGCTGAAAAGATCATCCAGAAGATCGTGGATCTGATGCTCAAAACTCCCCGGCGTCCCCTCGACGACGACATCCCAATCCGCCAACGAAGAGATCCCCAACTCCTTCGCTGCGCATTGAATCCGATCCGGCCGGGTCCGCTCCGGGTTCGACGACGCCCAAAGCAACGGGGTAAAATGAGCAAAACGACGAAAACCAAGGGCGCTCAATTCCCGAAAACTCTCCCACCCGAAATGGTGCAAATCATGGAGGACATCGATCCCGCGCACTTCATCCTGAAAATGAACGGCAGGTTGGGAGAGGAAATCGAGTTTCGCTTTCGGGACATTCGAGGTGCCGATGAGGACCATTCCCTTAAAATCATAATTACTGACATCGAGCCGAAGGTGTTCCAGCGTGCTCCTGTGTCCCTCCATCCGCCCATGGGTCAGGCCGTCGTAAATCCGGGCGGAGAGAAAAGGACTCTCGATCCTCGTTTGAAGCGTCGAACAGAGATGACGGTAAAACGGCGAGGCGGCGAGATCGAGGTTCCCGCCGACGAGGATGCCGATGCAGGCGCGGTGAACCGGGTCGCTGACAAAGGTGCCACGCCCCTGCGTCCGCTTGAGCAACCCCTCTGCTGCGAGCATCGCCAGAGCGCGTTGGACCGCGAGCGTGCTGGTCGCCCATTGAGTCGTTAGCTCCTTGTTCGTCGGCAGTTTCGAGCCGGGTGGCATCGCCCCGGTAACAATCTGCTGCCGGTAAAACCGCGAAATCTGTTGAGAGGAGAGTTCGGCCGAATGGTGGTTCACCTTTTGGGGCATAAGCCCAGCATACGGCGTTGCTCCTTTGGTGCGCAACGGCGCAGCGGAGAGCTTAGCCACGCTGTTTCCATCGCCTCCGGCAAAAAAGAACGCCCACCCCCAGTAGCAGAGCGGCGACGCCCGGCTCCGGCACCGCTTGCAAGCGCTCCACTTCAAAGTGGGTGAAGGTCAGGCTGGCCGCCGTGTTTGTCTCCCCTGCTGTATAAAAGGCGAGCGTATCGAAAGAGAAATAGGTCGATGTGGCATCGGTCACATCCACGACGGCATCCCCAAGCTGTGCGCGGAAGCGTAAACCACTCGCCAGACGGGTCACGCTCAGGCTCCCGTTAATCACCCCGGCACTCCATTGCAGACCGGCCCCGCTACTGGGGAGAAAAATGGAACTTTGCGTAAAAAGATCGTTCGCGGCCGTCCCGCCCCGGCGGTACGCATAAAACTTGTTCGCCGCGCTTGAGAGCGGATTGATCGAACCGTAATACCCCTGATAGTTGTTAAAGATGTTGTTAAAGCGGGTGCCTCCATCGGCGGAGACACGCGTCCCTTGAGAATTAAAAAGACCAAAGCGCAAGCTTTGATCCAGCGGCGTCGCTCCGGGATTGGCGACGTTCATCGTAAAGGAAACCGCCAACGTATCGCCGACAGCAAGCTGCACTGGGGAACCGCTCGCACTGAAATAGGTCAACATTGATCCATAACCACCGGCGATCGTCCAGTTCATCGCTCCGGGAGAAGCGGTGAGCGAACCGGCACCACTATGAAAAAACCAGCGGGAACTGGCGGGGAGATTTTGCGTGGAGCGATCCCCATCGACGAACCGATCATCAAGGATCACCTCGGCATGGAGGGGAAGGCAGGCGCAAGCCGCCGCCAGAATCAACGCAGGGAGAGAGGGGGTGAGGTTCATGGTGTTTTTGGTGTTAATAAAAAGGAGCTGCCTCCCGACGGGCCGGGTAGAAGGCAGAGGGAATCACCGGGAGTGGTTCGGAACGCGCTTCGAGGTGCCCGTCAAAGAAGACGATGTGGCAGACCCCGTGGTGCGGGGCGATCCGGTAGGCGGGATCTCGCACGTTGATCGTGTAGTAGGAGTCGGTCTCGGCGACCATTAGCGTCTGGGCCGGGCGCATGATCTCGGAGATTTTCCGGAAGGAGTCGCGCCCCCCATCGGCCCGAACCCCGGAGATACTGTAGAATCCGGGGTAGAAATTCATCCCGTAGTGCATCCCGTTCCACGCATGGGTGGCCGGGACCTTCCGCGACGGGCATTGCATCATATTCTCCGGGTGGTTGTGCCAGATGGAGACATACCCGGCCTCCCGCAAGGTATTCATCCATTCCCGCCCGGAGCCGGAGGGGTGGGTGCGGTCGAGCGCGGGAACGAGGTTACGGTTGTGATCGTCCGCATAGCGGAAGACCGCCTGACTGATGTCGCGCAGATTTTTGATACAGCGCGCGCTGTTAGCCGCCTCCCGCGAACGCGACACCAGCGGCAGCAACAGCCCACCCAAGACTGCCAGAAGCGCCAGCGCGACCAACAGTTCGGGGAGCGTTAAGCCAAGCCGCGAACGCGAAACCTCGCGCCGACCTAACGCGGCAAAGGGGAAAACCAGAGGTCGGCACGCTCTCATCACGCCACCGATTCAACCGGGAAAAGGCGCCGCGGTCAATCCGAAAATTCATGTTAATTCTAAAGCTCCGTAAAAAAACCCGCGACCTTTGGGATCACGGGTTTTTTTGATTTCCGGTAAAGGAATTAGCCCCACAGAGGGGCGTTCCCTTTTATGCTCCGAGCGCAGAGAGCATCTTCTGGAGATGCGCCAGACGCTGTCCCCAATCGGCCTCGCGCTGGCGGTGTTCGTCGACCACCGCTGCCGGAGCCTGATTGACAAATTTCTCACTGGAGAGCTTACGCCGCACGGTAATAAGCTCCTGCTCCACTTTGCCGATCTCCTTCTGCAAGCGGGAGCGTTCCGCCTCCAGATCGACCACCCCTTCGAGCGGCATGTACAACTCGCCCAGCGGCGTGAGCACGCGAGGCACGCCGGAGGCCGGTGTGTAATCAGGATCGAGCGAGATCGACTCGGCGTTGACCAGCCGCGCTAGCGTCCCGACCTCCTCCTGCGCCCACTGCGGGAAGGCCTTGAGGTGGAAGGCGATCTTCTTGTTGGAAGCGATCCGGTACTCCGCACGGAGGTTACGCGCCAGACGCACGCTCTGGTAAACATCGCCCACCCGCTGCTTGGCGGTAGCGACCCGTTCCGGCAACGCCGCTTCCACCCCGACCGGTTCCGGCCAGGCGGTGTACATGAGGTGCGATGATCCGTGCGTCGGCGCTTCAAAGCCGTGGATCTCCCACAACTCCGCCGTCAGGTGCGGCATGAGCGGCTGGAGCAAGCGCAGCAGACGCGCCAGCACGGTGTCGATCACCGCGAGCGTCCCCGCCTTGGCCGCCTCATCGCCACTAAAGATGTCGCTCTTAGCCGCTTCGACATACCAGTCGCAATACTCGCTCCAGAAGAAATCATAGAGCAACTGCGCGACTTCGTTAAAGCGATACTCGACATACGCTGCGTCGACCTGCGCGATTAACCGGTCGAGCTTGGCGAGGATGTCGAGGCTGTAGCTCGAAAGCGTCGCCGTCTCCAGATCAAGCGCGACCCTCTCGGTCCCGTGCATCTGGCGGAAGCGCGAGGCGTTCCAGAGCTTGTTGGCAAAGTTACGCCCTTCCTCAACCTGCTTTTCATCAAAGCGGATATCCTGCCCCTGCGGCGCAATCCGCAGCAGACCAAAGCGGATACCATCCGCGCCATACTTGGCAATGAGATCGAGCGGATCGGGCGAATTGCCGAGCGATTTCGACATCTTACGCCCTTGCAGATCGCGGATCAACCCGGTGTAGAAAACGTTGGAGAACGGCTTCTTCCCCGTGAACTCGTACCCGGCCATCATCATCCGGGCAACCCAGAAGAAGATGATATCCGGCCCGGTGACGAGATCGCTCGTCGGGTAGAATTTCTCCCGCGTCGGGTCGTCCATCGTCGCAAACGGCCAGAGCCACGAAGAGAACCACGTATCGAGGACATCCTCCTCCTGCCGCCAGTTTTCAGGATCGGCAGGCGGCTCCAGACTGACGTGGAACTCCGTCTCCTCGCTCCCATTGCGGTACCAAACCGGGATGCGGTGGCCCCACCAGAGCTGACGGCTGATGCACCAGTCCTGAATATTCTCCATCCAGTGTTCAAACACGTTGGCCCAGCGCTCGGGCCGGAAGCGGATTTCCCCGCTGCGGAGCGCCTCGCGGGAGGCTTCCACCGCCGGGTATTTCAGGAACCACTGGAGGCTCAAACGCGGCTCAATCGGCACGTCAGCCCGTTCAGAGAAGCCGACGTTGTTCTGATAACGCTCCTCCTTAACCAGCAGGCCAAGTTCATTGAGCTTCTCCGCTGCGAGCTTACGCGCCACAAAGCGGTCCAACCCGGCAAACTCCGGCCCGGCCAGTTCGTTGAGCGTCCCGTCGGGGTTAAGCACATCAATGATCTCCAACTGATGGCGCTGGCCGATCTCAAAGTCGGCTTTGTCATGAGCCGGGGTCACTTTGAGGACACCGGTGCCAAACGTCGGGTCGATATGGTCATCAGCCACGATCGGGATCGCCGCACGCGGGAAGGGCCGCCAGACTTTCTGGCCGATCAGGTGGCGATAGCGCTCGTCATTGGGATGAACCGCCACAGCCGTGTCGCCCATGAGTGTCTCGGGCCGCGTCGTCGCGATTTCGAGGTATTGCCCCGGCTGCTCGACCAGTTCGTAGCGCATGTGGTAGAGGAGCCCCTCCTGCGCTTTCATGATCACCTCTTCATCGGAGAGCGCCGTGAGCGAAACCGGGCACCAGTTGACCATCCGCTTGCCGCGATAGATCAACCCCTTGTTATAAAGATCGACAAAGACCGCCTGCACCTCGCGCGAATACGCCTCATCCATCGTGAAACGCTCCCGCTCCCAGTCGCACGAAGCGCCGAGGCGTTTAAGCTGTTCGATGATGATCCCGCCGTGCTTCTCCTTCCACTCCCAGACCCGTTCGAGGAACGCCTCGCGCCCGAGATCGCGCCGCGTCTTCTTCTCCTCTTTGCGCAGCTTGCGCTCCACCACGGTCTGCGTGGCGATCCCGGCATGGTCCGTCCCGGGGAGCCAGAGCACTTCCGCCCCGCGCATCCGCGCCCGCCGGGCGAGGACATCCTGCAAGGTGTTATTGAGCACGTGGCCAAGGGTCAGGACGCCGGTGACGTTGGGCGGTGGGATGACGATCGAGTAGGCCGGTTTGGAGGAAGCCGGGTCTGCCCGGAAACACCCCTCTGCCAGCCAGCGTGAATACCACTTCTCCTCAACCGCTTGAGGCTCGTATGCTTTGGAAATCTCGGACATGGGAAAAAAAGGTGATCTTCTGCGAAAATCGCCGTTTGTAAAGGAATCGCTGCGGCGTGGAAACGCCCTGCCGGCGACTGGCGACTTGACAAAACCGGGGTTTGGGAGCCTCTTTTGCCTTCAAGTTCATCCCTCTCCGACGGCGCTTTGCGCTCTTTTCCCCGCCGTTTCCGGAGCCGGGATGGCTGGCACTTCATGTCCTCAAGTCCACGAAAAATTGCCAAAGCCGCTCCGAAGAAAGTTTTTTCGGAAGGGGCCGCTTGGGCTGACATCGGCAGCGGCTGGCAGCATCTCCACGGCAGCTTTCGCCAACTGGGCTATAGCATGGAGTGGCACGATTTTGAGACCGCCACCGAGTTCGACTGGTCGCCGAGTTTCCACCCCGGGGGGGTCGAGATCTGCCTTAACCTTGCCGGGACCGGCATCGTGCAAGCCGGCAAACAACGCCTTGAACTCGCCCCGTTGACCGCCGGTTTTTATCTCCAGAAAGAGTCGCTCCTGACCGGTTGCCGCGCCGCCGGGCAGCACCATCAGTTTATCACCATCGAGCTTTCGTACTCCTTCCTGCAAACCCACCTCCTCCCCGATGAAAAGGGGCAACACCCCCTGCTACGCAAATTTCTTTCGGAGAAAACGGCGACCGCCGTCTCTGAACCGATCCGCCTCACCAGCGATCACCAGCAGATGATCATGGGGCTACGCAAACCGCCGGTTTACGCCGGAGCCCACCGGATCTGGTATCACGCCAAGGCGCTCGAAGTCGCCGCCGCTCTCTTCTACCACCCCTCTCCCGAGGATGGCCTCTTTTGCCAACGTCAGAAGAGCCAGAACCATGAACGGGTCCAGAAGGTCATCGCCATTCTCAAGGAAAACCTCTCGGAGCCGCTCTCGCTCGAAGAGATCGGGCGGCGTGTCGGGTGCAGCCACTACTATTTGAGTCGCATCTTTACGCAGGAGATGGGCAAGCCGATCTTCCAATACCTGCGCAATCTTAGGATGGAGCGTGCGGCGGAATTGCTGCGCGAAGGGCGCCTCAACGTGACGCAGGTGGCACTCGAAGTCGGCTACTCCAGCCCGAGCCATTTCAGCACCGCTTTTCACGAAACCTTCGGTTGCTGCCCCGGACTCTACCCGTTGGCGACCACCTCTCAGGCGCATCAGGCGCTTTGACGCTCCTCCCCCCAATTTGTTCAATTGCGGGGGTGATAGAGCAACGAGCCGACAATTTATAGCAAGGAAGCGAAAGCGCTTGCCTAAGGGAACCCCCTATTGTCCCCTTCTGCCTTCCGTCCGGCCCCGGCTCGCCGTTGCCCGGATGTCACACACAGAGAACCCCTTAACCCGTTTTGATGAAACGCACACCACACCACACTAACGCTCCTTCGGCCTTCGGCAGCCTTCGCCCCGATCCGGCCTCCCTTTTCACCCGCGCTTCCGTAGCCACGGTCGCCTTGGTCAACGCCGTCGTCCTCGCCGGGACGGCTCAGGCACAAGCCCCCTCCCGCGCTGCTTCCGCTGAAGCCGACGAAGCCGTCGCCGAAGAAACCCAGCTCGACGAAGTCGTCGTCACCGCCACGCGTGACGCCTACAAGCCGGAGCTTCTCCAATCGCCGAGCTACACCGCGCCGATCCTCGACGTCCCGCAGACGGTCAACGTCGTGACCGAAGCGGTCATCAAAGAGCAGGGTGCAACGACGATGCGCGAAGTCCTCCGCAACGTCCCGGGGATCAGCATGCAGGGGGGTGAAGGCGGCTTCCCAACCGGTGACTCCCTCACCATCCGTGGTTTCTCTGCCCGTACCGATTACTTCGTCGACGGCATCCGCGACTTCGGTAGCAACGCCCGCGATCCTTTCAACATCGAGCAGGTCGAAGTCTCCAAGGGACCTTCCTCCACCAACGTCGGCCGCGGCACCACGGGCGGCGCGATCAACATCGTCACCAAGACGCCAAAGCTCGACCGTTTCTACAACGGTGAAGCCGGGATCGGCACCGACCACTACAAGCGCTTCACGCTCGACCTCAACCAGCCGATCCCGTGGGGCATCCCCGGCACGGCCTTCCGCGTCAACGCTCTCTGGACGAACCTCGACGTCCCGGGCCGCGATTGGGTCGAAAACACCCGCTGGGGCGTCGCTCCCTCGCTCGCCTTCGGTCTGGGGACCGATACCCGCCTCATCCTGAGCTACTTCCACTACGAAGAGCACAACGTGCCTGACTTCGGTATTCCGTGGGTTCCCACCTACCGTACCGCCGGTGGCGTTCAGGTTCCCCACGTCAAGCCGCTCAACGGCCACGCCGGTGAAGTCCCTCCCGGGGCTGATTTCAGCAAGTGGTACGGCCTCAAGAAGCTCGACAACTACAGCAGCGTGACCGACATGGTCACCGTCGAGTTCGGGCATGACTTCAACGAGTCGTTCTCGCTCCACAACACCTTCCGCTGGGGCCAGACCAGCGTGGAGCACACCATCTCCGCGCCTCGTTTTGCCACCCCGCACCTCAACACCGACATCTCGCGCTCGCCGAAATTCCGCGACCAGACCGATAACATCATCGCCAACCGTCTCGACTTCAACGCGAAGTTCGACACCTTCGGCATCGGTCACAGCGTGAACTTCGGGTTCGACTTCGCCCACGAGCAGACCAAGTGGCGCAACCGCAGTGCCACCCCTGGCACCGCAGGCCCCGCTCCCTTCAACCACCCCAATCCGGAGGACAAACCCTCCTTCCTGATCACCCACACCGGGGATAACGAAGGCAAGGTTACTTCTTACGGCCTCTACATCGGCGAAACGATTAAGCTGCACGAGAAGTTCGAGATCAACGGTGGCGTCCGCTGGGATCGCTCCCACGCTGACTACCACGTCCGCTCTCTGACCAACCCGGCCAATAACGCTGACTACAACCACAGTGACAGCACCGTGAGCTGGCGCGTGGGCGGTGTCTTCAAGCCGGTTCAGAACGGCAGCATCTACCTCGCCTACGGCACCTCGTTCAACCCCTCTTCGGAAGCGCGTAACCTGAGCGCCTCCACCGTCGACCTCGATCCGGAAGAAACCCGCACGATCGAACTCGGCACCAAGTGGGACCTCTTCGACAACCGCCTGACGGTCAACGCCTCCATCTTCCGTATCGAGAAGACCAACGCCCGCACGCCGGATCTCCTCGATCCGAACAACGTGACGGTGCTCGAAGGCAAGCAGCGCGTCGACGGGTTTGAACTGAGCCTCGCCGGGGCCATCACCCGCAACTGGCAGGTGATCGGTGGTTATAGCTACCTCGATAGCGAAGTCATCAGCTCCAACCGCCCACAGGAGATCGGCATGCGGATGGTCAACACCCCGCAGCAGACCTTCTCGCTCTGGACGACCTACCAGCTTCCATGGAACATCACCATCGGCGGCGGCGCCCAGTACGTCGGGACGCGTTACACGCACCCGAACGCCGAGCCGAACATGAACCAGCGTATCGCTCCCGATTACTGGATCTTTGACGCGATGGTCTCCTACAAGATCACCGAGAACCTCACCGCCCGCATCAACGTCTACAACCTCGCTGACGAGAAGTACGTTGACCGCCCCGGTTCGCAGCAGTTCGTCCCCGGCGCTGGTCGCTCGGGTACGCTCACGCTGGCGTTCTCCTTCTAATCCAACCAGAAAAGAAGCTTACCGATGATCCTGCGTATTCCCGATGTCCTAACGCCTGAACAGGTGGCCGAGGCCCGTGCCATTCTTAACGCCGCCGACTGGGTGGACGGCAAAGTGACCGCAGGCCATCAGTCAGCCAAGGCCAAAGATAACATGCAACTGCCGGAAGGGAGCCCGGCTGCCAGACAACTTGGGGAGATGATCCTCAAGGCGCTCGGGCAGAATCCGCTCTTCCTTTCGGCAGCGCTCCCCTTGAGCGTCTTCCCGCCGCTCTTCAACAGCTACTCCGGCGGTCAGTCATTTGGCACCCACGTGGACAATGCCATCCGACAGGTCACCGGGACGTCGCACCGCATCCGTACCGACCTCTCCTGCACCCTCTTCTTTACGGGGCCGGAGGAGTACGACGGCGGGGAGCTTTCCATTGAGGACACCTACGGCGTTCAGCAGGTGAAACTCCCTGCCGGGCACATGGTCCTCTACCCGTCGACAAGCCTCCACCACGTCACCCCGGTGACACGCGGGGCAAGGGTCTGCTCCTTCTTCTGGTTGCAGAGCATGATCCGCGACGACGGGCAACGGAGCCTCCTCTTTGACCTTGATCTTGCGATCCAGCGGCTCGGCCGGGACCTCCCGAACGATCCCGTCGCTTCGCAAACCGCAGTTCAACTCACCGGCGTTTATCACAACCTGTTGCGCCAGTGGGCTGAAGTCTAAAACAGCATTTTCCCTTAATGCAGTCCCTCGGGTGCATCGTACAGTCGGTTTTCTGTACGGTGCACCCGCTCTTTTTTCTTCCATGCGCCGCTTCCTTTTCTGGCTTCACCTCCTCGCCGGTGTCGTAGCCGGGAGTATCATTCTGGTCATGTCGGTGACCGGGGTGCTCCTCGCCTACGAGCGCCAGATCGTCGCCTTGAGCGAGCGCCACTACCGCGCCACGCCCGAGCAGGTCGCCTCCGGCAACCGCCTGAGCGCCGATCTCCTGCTGGCCAAAGCGCTCGAACACGACCCCGCCCGCCAGCCGCAGGGCCTCTCGCTTAAAGTCGACCCGCGCGAACCCTTCGGCATCTCCTACGGTCGCGGCGATACGCTTTACCTCAACCCGTACAGCGGCGAAGTCCTCGGCAAAGGCTCCGCTACCCGCGCTTTTCTGGCATGGACGACGCAGATCCACCGCTGGCTCGGTTCCCCGGAGATTGGCCGTCCGATCACCGGCGCCTGCAACCTCGCCTTTGTCGTCCTGATTATCACCGGGATCATCCTCTGGTGTCCCCGACGCTGGCCGTGGAAATGGAACTGGCGAACGCTGCGCCCCGGCCTCCTCTTTAACCGTAAGCTCAAAGGGCAGGCCCGCGACTGGAATTGGCACAACGTCATCGGCATCTGGTGCGCTCCGATCCTGCTCGTCCTGAGCGTGACCGGGACGGTCTGGTCGTACACCTGGTCCAATAACCTGATCTATCACCTCACCGGCACTACCCCGCCGCCACCGCGCGGAGGGCCGGGCGGAGGAGGAGGCCCCGGGGGACGTGGTGGTAGCGGCGAGAAAAAGGCGCAACTCCCCGAAGGAGTCGAGTTCGCCCCGCTCCTTGCCACCGCCATGGCACAAAGCCCGTACTGGAGTTCCATCAACCTCCAATTTCCCAAACCGGGAGCCAAAACGACAACCGCGACCGTCACTGAAACCTTCTCATGGCACCCGTATGCCCGTTCCTCCCTCACCCTCGACGCGGCCACCGGCGCTGTCGTGCGCTGGGAGCCGTATCTGGAGCAGGATCTCGGGCGGCGCGTGCGCGGGATCATGCGTCCGGTGCATACCGGGGAGGTCGGCGGCTGGATCGGTCAGACGATCGCGGGCCTCGCCTCCGCAGGTGGCGTCGTTCTGGTCTGGACCGGCCTTTTCCTGACATGGCGGCGCTTCTTCGGGCGCAAGAAGGCGGCCAAAACGGCCGTCCCGGTCGGTTCCTGATGCAAAAGCGGCGCAACCGCGTTATGGTGCCCGCTTACTTGTGAGCACCCTCTCTCCGTCGCCAGCGTTGCCTTCGACCCCGCCGCCGCCCCCCCGGCAGCGGCGCATGACGTTGCGCTGGTGGATCGTGCGTGGTTTCTGGACGTTGACCTGCATGCTCATCGCCTTCCTCCTCTGGGCGCTCTGGTATGTCAATAACCGGGGGTTTACCCGCAAATGGCGCGGGATGGTGACCAAGGAACTGGTCAAACGAGGCATTCACGCCGAGATCGGACGGCTTAACCTCGACCCGCTCAAGGGGCTCATCGCACGCAACGTCCGCATTGTCCACGGCGAGGAACGGGGGCAGGTGCTCGCCTACCTTGATGAAATCGTCCTCGACATCAACTACTCCAACCTCGTCTACGGCACTCCGTTTATCCACGCAGTGGATCTGCGCGAGGCGAGCGTCTCCCTCCCCGTCGACCCGACCGACCGCAAAAGCCCCCGGCTGGAAATCACCGGGATCAACGCCCGCATCCTCTTCCCCCATGGGCAGATCTACATCCCGCAAGCCGAAGCCGACGTCCACGGCCTGCGCCTGACGGCAACCGACAGCCGCCTTTCCGGCTTTGGTGATCTCCCTCCTCTCTCCAAAGAACGTTCCCGGGAACGGGGAGCCTACCTTTTGAAACTGCGCGAGAGCGTGCGCCACCTCGCCGCCCTGCAACTCCACGGCGGCAAGCCGACGATGGAGGTCCGTTTCCACGGCGACGTCAGCCAAGCCAACGCCCTCAACGTCGAGTTAACCTTCCGCAGCGAGCCGTTTCGCATCGGCAACTACCGCCTCGGGGAAGTCGCCCTCGATGCCACTTGGCAGGAAGGGCTGCTGCGGCTCCACCGCTGCGTCCTCCATGACGAAAAAGGGGCGTTTGACCTGAGCGCCACGCTGCGCCCGTCCACCCGCACGCTCGATTTCCAACTCCGCTCCACGCTTGATCTCCCGGCGCTTTTCGCCGCGCTCGATCTCCCGTGGAAAATCAAAGACCTCACGCTCCACGCCCCGGCGATGCTGGAAGCCGCCGGAACCGTTGCCACCGGGGGTGACGCCCCGTTCTCCGCGCAAATGACCGGACGCTTCGCCCTTGGTGCCTTTGCCTGGCGCGGAATCACTTTTCTGGGAGCGCAGGGCGATGTGGCATGGAAGGATGGGCATGGTTATCTGCGCCATGCCCGGCTCAACCATCAACAAGGGAGCCTGCTTTTCTCGCTCCTCCACAACGCGGAGGGATACCGCTTCTCACTCGATAGCCGGATCGACCCGACCATCTTCAACCCGCTCCTCCCCCCCAAGTCGAGAGCCGTCGCCGATGACTGGAGCTTTGAAGCCTTACCCCACCTCCGTTTTGAAGGCCGCGCCGCTACGGCCGATCCCAAAGCAATCAAGGGCAGCGGCAGCATCACGCTGGGGCGTTCCTCTTACCGCAAGATCCCGCTCCAATCGCTCGAAGCCGATTTCACCCTCAAAGATCTGATCCTCGACCTCCCCTCCTTCCGCCTTCGCCGTTCCGAAGGGGGGGCAAGCGGCGGGTTCTCCTTTGATTTCGGCAGGCATTTCGCCCGCCTCTCAAATATCACCACCACCGTTACCCCCTCGGAAGTCGCGCTCTGGGTCGACCGCCGGGGACATCTCCCCAAAGCCGTCCGCCCGTACCGCTTCCCCGATTCGCCCCCCCGGCTCAAGCTCGACGGCACGGTCGGTCTGCCCAAGTACGAGCACCTCACCGACCTCAAAGTCGATGTCGATACCGATGCGCTCGAATACACCTTCGTCAAAAAGGACCTCCGTTTCCCGTTCGTCAAAGCCGATCTGCGGATCATCGGCGAGCGGCTCAAAATCGACAACCTCCGCTCCAGCCTCTACGGCGGCAACGTCAAAGGCCACGCCGATATTTCCATCCACCCGCGCAAGGGTGATTACACGGCGTTTCTCGAAGTCGATCAGGTCGATTTCCCGAGCCTGACCAAGCTCTACTTCAACTACGACACCTCCAAGGGGAAACTCAAAGGGCGTTACCGTTTCTCCGGCGTCAAAGATATTGCCCGTAACATCACCGGGGAGGGCGAAGTCGCCGTGATCAACGGCAACGTCTTTGCGATTCCGCTTTTCGGGCCGTTTTCGGGAATCCTCGAAGGGCTTCTCCCCGGCACCGGCTACAACGTTGCGCGCGAGGCGAACACCCGCTTTTCCATGAAAGAGGGGGTGATCGAAGCGAAAGATCTTGAGGTCAAAGGGACCGGTTTCTCCATGTACGGAAAGGGAAAGCTCTTCTTTCTCGATGACAAGATTGATTTCTCCATCCGCATCAATGCTCAGGGAGCCGCCGGGGTGCTATTGACGCCGGTCAGCCATCTCTTTGAATATGTCTCGCAAGGGAGCCTCTCCAAACCAGAGTGGCGCCCTAAACACCTCCCCTCTTTCAACCCGTAACATCCCGCTCCATGTCAGAAGCCTCTCTCCTCCTCGGTGCTCATGTCTCCATCGCCGGTGGCGTCTCCCGTTCCATTGAACGCGCCCTCTCGGTCGGCTGCACCGCCATGCAGATCTTTGTCAAAAACAACATGCAATGGTTCGCCGACCCGCTCCCGCAAGCGGAGGCTGACGCCTTTCTGCACCACCCACGCCGGGGGGAACTCGGCTCCGTCTTCGGCCACACCGGCTACATGATCAACCTCGGAGCGATCAACCCTGAGTTCCACGAAAAGTCGACCCGCGCCTTGCGCGAAGAACTCATCCGCGCGGACCAGTTGGAGCTGCCCTTTCTGGTGCTCCACCCGGGGGCGCACATGGGCGAAGGGGAGGAGGCGGGCCTCGCCAAAATCGCCGCAAGCCTCGACGCCGTGCTCGAAGCGATCCCGCAAGTGCGCACCCGCATCGCGCTGGAAACAACCGCCGGACAAGGAACCACCCTCGGGCGGACCTTTGAGGAACTCGCCTCGCTTTTTGAACGCAGCCGCTACCCCGAGCGCCTTTGTGTCTGCCTCGATACCGCGCACATCTTCGCTGCCGGGTATGACCTGACCAGCGAGGAGAGCACCCGCGCTGTCTTTGACCGCTTCGATGCCCTCATCGGCCTGCAACGCCTCGTCGCCCTCCATTGCAACGACTCCAAGGCGGCGATGGGTTCGCGCGTCGACCGGCACGACCATATCGGCAAAGGCAAGATCGGCCTCCCCGCCTTCCGCGCCATCATGAACGATCCCCGGCTCGCCGCGCTTCCCAAAGTGCTCGAAACCCCCAAGGGGAAGGAGATGGCCGAGGATGTCGAGAACATGGCGACGCTGCGCAGCCTCCTATCCGCGTAACGGGTGGAGTTACTTCGGGAGGCGATAGTGACCGGTGAGCGGGTATTGGAGGAGCGCATCCTCCTCCCGCGTGCCGCTCCCGATATTGTGGATCACCAGCGGACGCCCCTGCGCGTTCTTGCGGTCACTGACGACCATGATATGCGGCAGATTGCCCGGGAGCATGCAGGTCACCAGATCACCGGGGAGATAATCATCGCTTTCCTTGGGGATGGTGAGGAAGTGGCGGCGGAAATAGGTCTGGAGATTGGGCACACGGCGGTGGTCGATGTTGCGATCGGGGCGTTTTAACCCCCATGTTTTTGGGTAGCGGGAGAAATGAGCCTTCATATCGAGGTGAACCTCGCGTTGCAGATCCAACCCGAGAGCCACCCGTAAGGCACGGATCACCACATCGGTGCAAACCCCGCGCTCCGACGGCACATCCCCTTCCGGATAATCAAGGACCACGTAGGCGGGATCATAACGGAGCGTCACGCCGATCTGCGCCCGGGCGGCGGTGACGATCTCTGCACGTCGCTCCTCCACCGGTTGAGTCGCCAGCAGCGTGCTCATCACCATCAACCAAAGAAAAAAGCCCCCTTTCACGCCGCCGCCTCCTCCTGCGAGAGAGCTTGAGCCACCACTTGCAGGCAGTGCGGTTCCCAGACCATCAACGGATGGGCCAGACTCCAGACCTTGCGGCAGGTCGCCTGCGGGATGACGGAACTGTTGGCCGGGAGGATAATCAGATCGAGCGGACTCCAGATACTGGTAAAGGAGAGAGTCGAGAGCCGGTCGGCATCGCTCGCGAGATCCTCCAAAAAGCGGCTCCCGGGACGCATCTGGCAACAACCGGGCCGCCCGAGCAACCACGCCAGGACGGTCCCGCGATGGGGCGTAGCAATCGTGACAAAGCGCCCCACCCTCTCCAACCCGCCGAGGCGTTGCAGGTAAAAACGGCTCACCAACCCGCCCATGCTAAAGCCGACAAGATCGAAGCGCTCCCCTGCCGGAAGCTTTTCGGCAACAAATCGCTCCAATTGCTCAGCCAACACCTCCAGCCCAACCTCCCCCCGGTTCGGGAGCAGATCACAGGCGAAGACGTTTCGCCCGCTCTCACCCTGTAAAAAACGGGCGAGATGGCGCATCTTGCGCGAGTCATCTTTGATTCCATGAACGAGGATCACCGGGCGGGGCGAAGCAGAGGGCATGGGTGAAAGAGATATTCCAATCCGCAGTAAAATGCGAGAAATCCCGTTCAAAGCGTTTGAAGTCGATTGACATCCGCCCGCCACCCGTTAGAGTTTCGCCTCTTTTCCCGATCACTTTTCCGAAAGTCTTATGAAACGTACCTACCAACCTTCCAAGCGGACGCGCAAGCGCCAGTTCGGCTTCCGCGCCCGTATGAAAACCCGCAATGGCCGTGCGATCATCTCTCGCCGTCGCCAGCGGGGTCGCAAGCGCCTCGTTCCCAAGGGCGTGGAGATTCACTACGCGCGTCACACGCAGGCTTAATCAAGCCGGAAGTCTCACTTTTCCCAAAGGCAGCATGGAGGGGCCTCCCTCCATGCCGCTTTTTCGTTTGAACGCTTGGCCCTGACGTTTCCCAAAACCGTTCGACTGACGCGAGGGAGCGACTATGCCCGCGTCAAGGGTGAGGGCCGCTCCTTCGGTGGCCGCTTCATGGTCCTCGGCTTTCTCAAAGTGTCCGGGGAGAGCAAAGTTGGCATGATCACCTCGCGCCGCGTGGGGGATGCCGTGGTCCGCAATCGGGTCCGCCGTCAACTCAGGGAGATTTTGAGGCAGGCACGCCCCCAATGGGCAGCGGGATACCGCATCGTCGTCATCGCCCGCTACACTGCCGCGAAAGCGAGCTACCACGAACTGGAGGCGGAATGGAAAAGGCTGGCCAACCGCGCCCGTTTTCTCACCACCCCGCCTGCTGGCCAACCGGAGTAATCATCCCATGCGCTGGATCGTCATTGCCCTGATCCGCGTCTACCAATGGTGCATCTCTCCCCTTCTCTCTGCGCTGGTCGGCCCCGGGGGAGGGTGTCGTTTCGAGCCGACCTGTTCCCACTACATGGTTGAAGCGCTCAAAGTTCACGGATTCTGGCGCGGAGGCTGGCTCGGCCTCCGGCGGCTCGCCCGCTGCCAACCGTGGGGCGGGCAAGGGTATGACCCGGTCCCGCCGCCAAAGGAGTGCCACTGCGGGAAGCCTCCTTCCGATGAACCGTGAAAAATGAATTGGTTTCTTGGTTTGGCAATTCGGCGGGGTGATGCGTAGAGTGCTCCGCCGCACACGTTTTTTTGATATTTTCTATGGATCGCAAAGGCATCATCGCTGTCGTTCTCTCGCTGGTCATCCTCGTCTGGTGGCAATGGAAGACCCAAAAAGAGTTTCAGGCGTGGAAAGCACAGCAGCAGCAAATCGAGGCCGCCGCCTCCCCCACCCCGGAAGGGACCCCGGGCGAGACGGCGATCGCGGCGACCTCCCCTGACGCTCCCACCGCCGCCACCCCGTCCGCTCAAAGCCCGGCTGCCCCGTTGGTGCCTGAACAGACGACCACGATCACCAACGCCTCAGCGGAGTATCGCATCACCAACCACGGTGGCGGTATCCGCTCGATCAAGCTCCTCAAGCACGAAGGGGAAAAAGAGGGCGAGCAGGTCATCCTCGGCACCGAGGGACGCTTCCCGATCGGCGCCATCTTTGATGACCCCGCCTCCACCGAGCGCCTCGAAGCCTACACCATCCGCGAGGAGGAAGGGGGCAAGGTCATCGCCGAACGGGTCACGCCGCAGGGGATCAAGATTACGAAGGTCTACCACTTCGCCCAACCCGGAGAGGGTGAAGACGAGTACGCCGTCCCGTTCACGGTCACCTTCACCAACCAGTCGGAAGTTCCCTTTGAGAAAGCCGCTTACCACCTCTCCATCGGCTCCACCGCGCCGCTGCACAAGGATGAGTACACCTACTACACCGGGCTTGACTGGCATCGCGATCTCGACACCGAGTTCGTCGACATCCATTGGTTTGACGCCAGCACGATTCCGCTGACCGGGATCGAACGCTCCCCCGCCAAGACGCTCTATTCGGAGATGCCCGGCAACATCGCCTGGGCCGCCGTGAAGAATCAGTACTTCACCAGCTTGATCTCCACGCTCAAGAACCCGGCCAACGGTGTGGTCGGGCGGCGCTTTGACGTCAAGGTCGACGGCAAGCCGATGTATGGGCTTGAAGGGGCCTTGGTGATGCCGGTCTTCAAGCTCGCCCCGGGCGCTTCCGTCACGCAAGAGTTCCGCATCTACGCCGGGCCGAAGGAGTACCGCCGCCTCGCCCAACTCGGGCAGGGGGAATCCGAGTTGATGCACTTTGGCATCTTCAAGCTCATTTGTATCTTCCTGCTCAAAGCGATGAACTGGCTCGAAGGGTATCTCGGCAGCTACGCGCTGGCGATTATCGTCCTGACCTTCATCGTCCGTGGCCTTCTGTGGCCGGTACAGGGGAAGGCGACCACTTCCATGAAGCGGATGCAGCTTCTCCAGCCGAAAATGGCGGAACTGCGCGAGAAGTACAAAGACGATCCCACGAAGATGAATCAGGAGCTGATGGGGCTCTACAAAACTTACGGGATCAATCCGTTTGCCGGGTGTCTGCCGATGCTCATCCAGATCCCGATCTTCTTCGGCTTCTACTCGATGCTCGGGACGGCGGTGGAACTGCGCAACAGCCATTTCCTCTGGGTCAACGATCTCTCCCACCCCGATACGATTGCTACGATCTTCGGCTTCCCGATCAACATCCTCCCGCTCCTGATGGCCGGGACGATGGTGTTGCAGATGCAGTTGACGCCGAAATCAGGCGATGCCCTTCAGCAGCGCATCTTCATGTTCATGCCGCTGATCTTTGTGGTTTTCACCTACAACTTCGCCTCGGCGCTCGCCTTGTACTACACGGTGCAGAACATCCTTTCGATCATCCAGCTCTTTGTCACCCGCAACGAGCCGATGCCCGAACTGGTGCGCCGCGATGAAGCGCCGAAGAAGAACTCCGGCAAGAAGCGTAAATAAACGCCGATGACGACCGCCCCCTCCTGCGCCTCACCACTGGAAGTGGTCTCCACCCTTCTCTCCCGACTCGGTTTCGAGTTCAGCGTGGAGGAGGCCGGGGCATTGACCGGGCCGGTCCTCAACATCACGACCCCTCAGCAGGAGTTGCTCATCGGGCGCGACGGCGAGACGTTGGAGGATTTGCAGTTCCTCGTCAACCGCCTCCTCCAGCTTCAGGATAGCCAAGCGCCAAAGGTCCATCTCGACGTCAACCGCTACCGGGAAGAACGCAACCGTCGCTTGCTTGATGAGGTCTCCGGATACGCTCAACTGGTCCGCGAGACCGGGGAACCGTTCCACCTCGAACCGATGCCAGCCTACGAGCGCCGACTGATCCACCGCGCCTATGAGGGCGACCCGGAGGTCACCACATGGAGTCAGGATGACGACGCACGCATCAAGCGGATCACGCTACTACGGCGCAACGGGTGATCACCCCTCCGCCCATCGGGCAACTTGGGGGCTGACCTCTTCGGCAATCGCGTCGAAAAGGGCGAAATGGCATGACTCGCTGCTTCAAGCCGGACATTACGCGGTGCAACATCCGCCAGAAGAATTCCGGATTGAGAATGCAGAAACGTTTCTTCGCTGATGCGTTGGAAACCATAGCTCTCCAGATGTCTGCAAAAGTGACTTTATAAAGTCGCTCCGGGATTCCGGGCACCTTCATTAACCGATGTTCGTCGCCCCCGCGTAACCACTCCGCGCGATCGAGAAGCTGAATTATCGACTGACTTTTTAAACAGGAGCGGCGGATGTCTCCGAGCAGGTCAATATCCCGCGTTCGAGCTTGCGGCCCACCAGACACTCGATGTGAGCCGCCAAACCCTCCCAATCTCCGAACGATTCCTGCCAGTTCCCGGTTTTCGGGGCAGCAAATTGAAATCCGATCCCAGTCGATGCTATCTGACATGATGGAACCGAACCGGCTGGCGCCGACTCGGCAGCGTTGGATTCTGTTTCTAAGGAAATCACTAGTTTCTAAAGATAGAGGCCTCCATCACAAATGCAAGCTCCCTTTTCCCCGGTCCGGGGTAACGCCCTACTTCACCACGTGCATGTCCAAGTCATCGTCATCCTCCTCCGGCGTCGCGCCGTTGCGATCCGGGGCGATGCTGCGGAGCGGGGCGATTCTTGCGTTACCGTTGAGTTCATCGCCATCGGCACCGCCATCAAGCGGTTTGAACGGCGCGAGACTACGGCCCAAGAACTGGAAACGCCCTTTGAAGTGGCCCCCTTTTTCGACATTGAGGGCGCGGGCGGTGACATCCCCTTCCAGCCATCCTTTGCGGGTGACGGTGACCGTCCCGTCGATCTCCAGCCCGGCCACCGCCGAGAGCTTCCCGGAAACCTCCACCGAACGGGCTTTGACGGGTCGAATCACCTCCACGTCGCAGCGCCGTTCAATGATGAGTTTATTGACATCGAGACCACCGCTGAACTTCCCTTTGAGCTTCAAGCGGGCTTCCCCGGAGCAAAGGAGATTCCCGCGCATGATCCCTTCAATATAGGCATCTCCACAGATCACCTTAGGGCTGGTGATCTCCCCTTTCGGGGCAATATGGACACACCCCTGTGTTTCAATCCGGCGGCTGACCACCGTCTTGATCTTGAAATCGGCCAGATCGATATACCCGCTGCAATGAGGGCAGAGGGTCGACTTGGCCGACGTCGTGACGATATGGGTCCCCTTGCAGTTAAAGCAGGTGACCTCGCGCTCCTTGACGTTGGAAAAAAGCCCACTCAGCCGGGTGAGAAACGATTCAGTTTTCTCGCCGACTTCAGGTTCCTTAGGTTTCCCTAAATCATAGTGCTCCCCGCAACGGCGGCAGAACGTGCTCTTCGCGAAGGGCGATTCGAGCTGTTCAAACTCGCAGTGCGGACACTTGACGGAAACCCTCCCTGACGGGGGTGTGCTTTTTCCGATCACGTAGCAGCGTTAAGATGTTAACGTCCGGTGATGACGGCGGCCTTGTGAAGCTGCTCCGGCGGGCGGACGACTTCAGGCTGCTTCATCGCCACGCGATTCGGCGTCACTTCCGACTTACCGACGAAGGTGGCCCCTTCCTCGATCACGAGGCGGGCGGCTTTGAGATCACCGATCAACTGAGCGCGGCCTTTGAGTTCGCAGCGCTCTTCAACCGTGATGTTCCCCTGCACCTTGCCGTGAACCGTCACCGACTTGGTCTTGATCTCGCCGCGCACTTCGGCGTTTTCACCGACGATCAGAACGCCGGGAGAGAGGATCTCGCCCTCAACCTTGCCGTCGATGGTGAGGTCATTGGAGAATTTGATGGACCCTTTGATCTCGACATCGGAGGAGAGGGTGTTCTTCGTGGTGGTGGTGTTGATTTCTGCCATAATCTTTGGTTGAGGTTGGTAAAGGAGTGGTAAGGATGAATCGGCGCGAAATCAGGGAGCGGCGTAAGGCCCTCTCTTTTTCCTCGCACGCGGGGACTTTCAAGGTTTTTGGGAATGACCCTTTCCACCCGAAGGTTTCGGGGGTATTTCCGGGGGGAAATGGAAAAGATCATACAGAATCGCTGATAAAATCAGAGCCGAACAGGTCTCTTTTTCACCAGCTTCTCGGGCAGGCGAAGTGCCTCCCTCCAAAACCGGGAAAAACCGCCCTGTTTTTTACCACAAATTGCATCAGCGGTTCCCCAAACAGAGCGACTATCACGGCTCTAAAAAGGGATGTCAATCGGCATTCCCTTTCTCTCTGAAAAAGTCATCTTTTCCGTGCTTGTTCACGCCAACTCCTCGGCGGGATAAGTCCAGATCTCGCTCAAGGTCGGGTGATAGTGCGGAATGGCGGCGAGATCAGCCGCCGTGGCACGAAAACGCATGGCGACGACGATCTCGTGAATCAACTCCGAAGCGTGAGCACCGACGACTGCCCCGCCGATGATTTCCCCGTTCTCCTCGGAGACGAGCAGTTTGACAAACCCGACCTCTTCCCCCGCCACAAGCGCCTTGCCATGATCAGCAAAGGGGTAACATGCCACGCGATAGGGAACAGAAGCGATCTGCAACTCCCGCTCGCTCAAGCCGACCATCGCCACCTCCGGCGAACCAAACACGGCGGAGAGGCGCAGGCGATAATCGGTCTCCTCCAGCGTGCGCAGCGGTGTGGCTCCGCTGTGCTGCAAAAGGCGGGCGGCATTGCGGACGGCAACTTCCGCCTGCTGAATGGCGATATGAACAATCTCATACGGCCCGGCGACATCTCCGGCGGCGAAGATGTGCGGTGCGGAGGTCTGCTGGGTCGGCTCGACATGGAGGCGCCCCTGCGTGGTCCTGACACCTGCCGCGTCCAACTGCAATCCCTCCGTGTTTGGCACCCGTCCGAGGGCACAGAAAATCTGCTCGGCTTCCACCGTCACGGTTTCGGCGACCTGCCGGAACGTCACCGCGCGGCGGCCATCGGGGAGCGTCCGTACCTCCTTGAGTTCCGTGTGACAGTGAACCTCGATCCCGCGTGCGCGGAAATGATCGGCGACGCAATCGGCGACATCCCGGTCCATCGCCTTGAGAAGCTGGCGGCTGCGCTGGATGAGCGTCACCTTCGCCCCGAGGGCATTGTAAAAATAGGCAAACTCGACCGCTGTCGCCCCGCCGCCGAGGATGATGATCGAAGCGGGAATCCCTCCCTTGAGGTCAAGCACATCGTCACTGGTCAGAAAACCGCTCTCCTCCAGCCCGGGGACCTTGACACAATGGTGGCGCGAACCGGTGGCGAGCAGGAACGCGCGTGCACTCACCCGGCGCTGGTTGCCTTGGGCGTCGGTCAACTCCACCGTATGCGGATCGACAAAAGCGGCCCGGGCGCGGAGGAGTTCAAAGCGCCCGTTCTGCAACCCTTTGGCACGGTAATCGGCGAACTCGGCGACGAGCCGCTCCTTACGTTCCCGGATCGACTTGAGCGCGAAGCCAAGGTCGGAAGCAGCGAGGCCAAATTCCCCGGCGCGGCGCAAGGTATCGTAACGATGGGCCGATTCGAGGAGCGCCTTGCTCGGCATACACCCGCGCAGGATGCAGAGGCCGCCGAGTTCCTCCCCCCCTTCGATGACGCCGACTTTGAGCCCCAGCCCGCAAGCGGTCGAAGCCCCGTTATAACCGGCACTGCCGCCGCCGAGGATCAGGAGATCGAAATCGTAGCTCATAGATGGAGGAAGTTATCGAGGAGCTGTTTGCCTTGCTGGGTGAGGATCGACTCCGGGTGGAACTGGACACCGTGGATCGGGAAGTGCCGATGGCGCAACCCCATGATCTCCCCCTCCTGAGTCTCGGCAGTGATCTCCAACGCTTCGGGGAAGTTGTCGCGCCGCACCAGTAGCGAGTGGTAGCGCGTTGCTTCAAATGGGTTGGAAAGCCCGGCAAAGACCCCCTTCCCATCGTGAAGGATCGGCGAAGTCTTCCCGTGCATCAGTCGTTCAGCACGGATCACCTCTCCGCCGAAGACCTGCCCGATACATTGATGGCCCAAACAGACGCCAAGAAGCGGCAGGCGCGGGCCGAAGCGTTCGATGATGGCGTTGCTAACCCCCGCCTCCTTCGGCGTGCACGGCCCGGGTGAGATGCAGATCCGCTCCGGGGCGAGTGCGGCGACTTCGTCAGGGGTGATCTCGTCATTGCGGCGCACGAGGAGATCAGCCCCGAGTTCGCCGAAGTACTGGACGAGGTTGTAGGTAAACGAGTCGTAATTGTCGATGACAAGCAACATAGGAAATCCTCTCTCTTCTTAGTGGCGGCAGGAATGGCTCTTTGCGACAGCGCCGGCGTGGTCAATGGCGCGCATCATCCCCATCGCCTTGTTGTGACACTCCTGATACTCCCCCTCCGGGGTGGAATCGGCGACGATCCCCGCGCCCGCCTGCACATACGCTTTCCCCTCTTTAAGAAGGATGGAGCGCAGGGTGATGCAGGAATCGTGGTTGCCATCGAAGCCGAAGTACCCGACCGCCCCGGCGTAGGTGCCGCGGTTGTTCGGCTCCGATTCGTTGATGATCTGCATCGCCCGGACCTTGGGGGAGCCGGAGACGGTCCCGGCGGGAAAGGTAGCGCGCAGGACATCGTAGGCATTCGCCCCGTCGCGCAGGTGGCCGACGACATTGGAGACGATGTGCATGACGTGGCTGTAGCGCTCGATGGTCATGAAATCGGTCACGCGCACACTCCCGAATTCCGAGACACGGCCGACATCATTGCGGGCGAGATCAACGAGCATGAGGTGTTCGGCCCTCTCCTTGGGATCGGCGAGGAGATCGGCTGCGTTGGCGTCATCCTCTTCCGGGGTGGCCCCCCGGCGGCGCGTCCCGGCGATCGGGCGGATGGTGATCTGCCGGTCGATCGCGCGGACGTGGACCTCCGGCGAACTGCCAACGAGCGAGAAGCGATCGCCGAACTTGAGGCAGAAGAGATAGGGCGACGGGTTGATGAAGCGCAACGCCCGGTAGAGGAGGAGCGGATCACCCTCATAATCAGCGGCAAAGCGTTGTGAGAGGACCACCTGAAAAATATCGCCCCCTTTGATATACTCCTGCGCTTTGGTGACCATGGCGTGAAACGCCTCCCGCGTGATGTTGCTCTGCGGCGGGGTGGTATCGTGATCGCGGTAGGTGTTGAGCGAAGGAAGGACGACCGGGCGGGCGAGCCGTTCGAGGATCGCCTCGATCTTCTCACACGCGATGTCGTAAGCGGTATCGACATCCCCTTCGACTAAAGCATTGGCCAGTAGCCGAAGCTGACGCAGGCGATGGTCAAAAATGAGCAGCGTGTCGGTGACCATGAAGATCATGTCAGGCACGCCGGTGGTGTCGGGGGGAAGCTCGCCGATGGACGGCTCAAAAAAGCGAACCGTGTCATACGACATATAACCGACCGCTCCGCCAAGGAAGGGGGGGAGCCCCTCCTGCCGGGCTACAGGGCGGTAGGCCGCCATGATCGATTGCAACTCCGCGAGCGGGTCGCCGCTGGCGGCTTCGTATTCGCGCTCCTCCCCGGCAGTGGTGACGCGGACGGTCGTGCCGCTGGCTTCAAAGAGGAGGCGTGGAGCGGTCCCGACAAAGGAGTAGCGCCCCCCTTCCCCGTTGTTCTCCGCCGATTCGAGCAGGAAGGAGGTGCCGCCATCGTCGAGCTTGCGAAAGGCCGAGACCGGCGTTTCGACATCGGCAACCAGAATCGTGCTCACCGGGATGAGATTGCCTTGAGTAGCGAGTTGCCGGAAGGTTTCGCGATCCGGCATGATAAGATGAGTCGTCATAAGACAAAAAAGAAGCGTTGGATCGACCGGCGGCTCGTGGGCCTTTATCCGGTCATTTAGAGTAAGTTTTTTCAGGGTCGAAGCGTTTGGCTTCCGTGGTAGGGAGGGCTGTGCCGCTCGGGTCGAGCGCACGGTAGAAGCAGGAGGCGTAGCCGGTGTGGCAGGCGCCGCCGCCCGCCTGATCGACTTCAAAGAGAAGGGTGTCAGCGTCGCAGTCGACATACCATCGAATCACTTTCTGGGTGTGACCGCTGCTCTCACCCTTGAGCCAGAGCTTCTGGCGGGAGCGGCTCCAGTAGTGCATGAACCCGGTTTCGAGCGTCTTCTCCAGAGCAAGGCGGTTCATCCAAGCCATCATCAACACGCGCCCGGCCTCCGGCTTATCGTTCTGAGTCTGCTGGATAATAGCGGGAATGAGCCCATCGGCGTTGAATTTGAAATCGAGGTTCATAAGAAAAAAGAAGATTCGGGAAAAAAAAGGCCCGACGATTGGAGGAGTCCAATTCATCGGGCTAAAGCGTGCAACACATCGGTGCTTGCAGACCGCGGCAGGAAAAGCCGCGAGCCCGTCAAGGATGCCACCAATGATGTGAAATCGTGTTCACTTGGAATAACGATTTATCGCGCATGGAGGAGGGTTGCAAGTTTTAATCACGAAAAACGATCGAGCGCCCTTTGTGGATGAGCACGCGCTCGCCGACATGGTAGCGAACCCCGCGCGCCAGTGCGAGCCGCTCGCAATCGCGCCCCATGCGCAGGAGATCATCCGGCGTATGGAAATGCTCCACGCGAACCACTTCCTGATCAATGATCGGCCCTTCGTCGAGTTCCGGCGTGGCGTAGTGACAAGTCGCCCCGATCAGTTTGACCCCCCGCTCGTACGCACGCAGGTAGGGATTGGCCCCGGCAAAGGAGGGGAGGAAGGAGTGATGGATATTGATGATCCGCTTGCGCCACGATTCGCAGAGCGCCGGGGGGATGATCTGCATATACCGGGCCAGCACCACGAGGTCGGCCTGCACTTCATGAAAGAGCCCCTCCATTTGCGCAAACGCCTCGACCTTGTTCTCCGGGGTGACCGGGATGTGCTCAAAGCGAACCCCTTCGCGCTCGACGAGCGAGCGAAGCGTATCGTGGTTACCGATCACCAGCGGGATGTCGACCGGGAGTTCCCCCGTGCGCCACCGGCCAAGGAGGTCGTAAAGGCAATGATCGGCCTTGGAGACCATGATCACCAGACGGCTGCGCTGGCAGGCATCATGGATGAGCCACTCGGCGTTGATCGACTCGGCCAGCGGCGTAAAAGCCCGGCGCAAAGCGTCGATGTCGACCGGCAGCGTTGCGCTATCAATCGCCAACCGGGCGAAGAACCAGTTATTGAGCGGGTCAGTAAACTGATGGACTTCAAGCAGGTTGCCGTGCTGTTGAGCCATGAAGTCGGTCAGCTTCGCCAGCAGCCCGACCTGATCGGGGCAAGAAATTTTAAGGAGCGTCTGCGCCATGCCTTCAAAGCAATAGCTCCTCCGCTCCACGAGCGCAAGAGTGAGGGCTTCGCAGCATCAAAACGCCCAACTCCACCCGAGGCCCTTCTGCTTTCCTTCGGTCGTAGTGGCAGCTTTGGTGTTGCTGGCGACCTGTTGGCCGGAGGCGGCGGCGTTCGTTCGACGGGCGAGGCGACGCTGGGCGTGGACGCGGATGGTCTCCGGGGTGATGGTCACCGGGGTGCCGACCGGGACGAGTCGGAAGAGTTCAGCGACATCGCGCGAACGCATCCGAATGCAGCCATAGCTCACCGGACGACCGATGTTGCGCTCCTCCGGCGTGCCGTGAATGTAGATCCCGCGTTGGAGAGCATGGCGATTTTGCGATTCGAGCCCCTGTAATTGCAGAATGCGCGTGACGATCGGGTCGCGCCCCGGGGCGTTGGGCGCAAGGATTTCTCCAGTAAAGCGGCGCCCTTTGAGGACTGCGCCGAGCGGAAGATTCTCCCCATGCTTGTTACTGACCCGAAAACGACCTACCGGCGTCTTGTAACTGCGAAAGGTATCGCCAAGGCCAAAGCGGGAGGTCGAGATCGGATAGGAAACGAGCGCGACCCCGCCTTGCACCAGCTTGAGCCGCTGCTCCGCCACGCTGATCATAATCTCGGGGCGTGGGCGGGCTTCGAGCGATGAGCCCGACATGACCCAGGCGGCGAGAGAAAAGAAGAGGCAGGAGAGCAGGCGTGGCATGTAGGGGGATTTTTTACAGGAAAACCCGATACGGCGGGAAGGTTGAAAATGCAACGATCCGGTGAAAAAAAGTTTCACTTTTCTGTGACAACCGGCGCGTGCCTCTCTTCGTTTACCCCTTTTTCTGCCCGACCAAAATGGCGTCCAGCGCGGCAAGCGCCCGCTCTTTGAGGATGCCGACGGCGCGGACCGGCCCCGTCATGTACCAGAGGCCACGGTGCGCTTTGGGAAAGAAGACAAACCCGTACCCATCCTCGGTCTCTCCGCGATACGCCTGTTCGCCGCTGTGATCTTTGAGAAACTGGAGCGAACTTTCATACCACGCATGGGTGACATCGGGGAAAAGCTCATTAATCAACGCGTGAAGCTCCGCATCGGTCGCTTCGCGAAGGGTCTGCTGCGCCGATTGACGGCGTTTTTCAATAATATCCGCAATGTCGATCGGTTCAGGGCTGAGCATACGGATGGCTATGTTAAAGAGAGCACCCGCACGGGTCAATCCCGAGCGTTGTTTTTCATTCGCCTCCTCCCTCGAAATCCCCTAAACTCCTCACCCCAGGATGGGAAAACACCAAGAGAAAACCGGAAAGAAGAAGCGGCGCAAAGCCTCCTACAACAAAGCGCTGGCGGAGCTTCAGGCCGAACTGGTCAAGCTTCAACTCTGGGTCAAGGAAAGCGGGGCGCGCGTGATCGTCGTCTTTGAAGGACGTGATGCCGCCGGGAAGGGAGGGGCGATCAAGCGGATCACCGAACGGACCAGCCCCCGTGTTTTCCGCGTCGCCGCGCTCCCGGCGCCGAGCGAGCGCGAACGCTCCCAGATCTACTACCAACGCTATATTAAACACTTTCCCGCCGCTGGAGAGGTGGTCCTCTTTGACCGGAGTTGGTACAACCGGCTCGGAGTGGAACGGGTGATGGGATTTTGTACAGAAGAGGAGTACCAACGCTTCAAGAGCCTTTGCCCGGAGTTTGAGGCGAGCGTCCTCTCCTCCGGCGTGATCGTGCTCAAATACTGGTTTGAAGTCAGCATGGAGGAGCAGACGCGCCGTTTTGAAGCCCGTCTCAACGATCCGCGCAAGGTCTGGAAACTGAGCCCGATGGATCTCGAATCGCACGCCCGCTGGCACGATTACACCGTCGCCCGCGATGAAATGTTCGCTGCGACCGACACCGCGATCTCTCCTTGGCACGTCGTTCAGGCCGATGATAAAAAATCGGCGCGGCTCAACTGCATCGCCCACCTCCTCGCCTCGATCCCCTACCAGAAGGTCAAGCGCTCGAAAGTCAAACTACCACCGCGTCAAAAGAAAAAAGAGGAACCGCGTTCCAGCCACCCGTTCCGATACGTGGAGAGCCGTTACACTTTTGCTTAGGGTAAACGAAGCCAGCGAGCGAAAGCGGGTTGATTCTTCCCGGTGGCCCCGTGATAATCTGAGCCTTCACCCATGAACTTTCCCGGCACCCGACCCATCACTCCCCGCGCTACGGCTCCCGGCTTTGCCCGCTGCCGATGGCTGGTGGCGCTGTTGGCTGCCCTCTTTTTAAGCGGGTGCGAGAACGATCCGCATCCCCACGCGCTGCACAAGAGCCGCCCGGACGGCTCCCCGTGGATCGTCAGTTATCGCAATCTCGGGAGTGACCCGCGCTCGCTCGACCCGCAGGTCAGCTACGATACGACCGGCAACGTCGTCGTCTCCCAGATCTACGAGAGCCTTCTCCAATACAACCTTTTTAAGACCGATCCGTACGAATTGGAGCCGTCGCTGGCCGAGGCGATGCCGCGCCGTATCGAACACGAGAATGGACGCGTCTCCTACGAATTCCGCCTCAAACGCGGGATTCGTTTCCACGATGCTCCGTGCTTCCCCGACGGGAAGGGGCGCGAAGTCACCGCGCATGATTTCGTCTACGTTTTCCAGCGCATTGCCGATCCCAAGGTGGAATGTCCGGTGCTCTCCAGCCTTCAGGAGTTTGTCGTTGGCCTGCGCGAAGCCTTTGAGGAGGCGCAGAAAACGGGGAGCTTCGATTACGACAAGCCGACAGGCGCGATCACCGTCGTTGATGATTATACCTTCCAGCTTCACCTTCTGCGCCCCTATCCGCAGATGCTCTATTGGATGGCGATGCCGTTCACCGCTCCGGTGCCGCGGGAGGCGGTTGAGTATTACCACGGCAAAGAGGGACGCGAACAGTTCCGCTTCCGACCGGTCGGCGCCGGGCCGTATCAACTCGACGAATGGAAACGCAAACGGGTGATCCGGCTCGTGCGCAACCCCCATTATAACGCAACCCACTTCCCGACCACCGGTTGGCCCAAAGAGGAGGAGGCCCGCTTTGCCCCACTCGCCGGAGCCGCCCTGCCGATGATTGACGAGATTCAACTCTCCATCATCCGCGAAGCTGTCCCGGCGTGGCTCCTCTTCCGGCAAGGGTATCTCGACCGCTCGGGGGTGAGTAAAGATGTCTTTAACACCGTCATCACCTCCGGCCAGAACCTCTCCAAAAAGTTTGAGGAACAGGGGATCAGCCTCCACCGCGATGTCGACCCGACCACTTATTACCTCCAGTTCAACATGGAAGATCCGGTCGTCGGCACCAACAAAAAGCTGCGGCAGGCGATCTCGATGGCCTATAATCAGGAACGGGCCAACGAAATTTTCCGCAACGGGATCGACCTGAAAGCCGAGCAACTCCTCCCACCGGGCGTCGTCGGTTATGACCCGAGCTTCCGCAACCCGTACCGCGTCTTTAACCTCCAGAAAGCCAAGGAACTCCTCTCCGAAGCAGGCTACCCCGGTGGGATCGACCCTAAGACCAACCGGCCGCTGGAGCTGACGCTCGATGTCATCGCGATGGACTCGGCCTCCCGCCGCCGCGCGGAGTTTGACAAGGCGCAGATCGAGCAGCTTCGCATTGTCTGCAAGATCGAGGAGAACACCTGGCCCCGGTTTCAGGAAAAGCAGCAGCGCGGGCTTTGCCAGATGAATACCGGTTCCGGTTGGCACGCCGATTACCCCGATGCAGAGAATTTCTTCTTCCTCTTTTACAGCAAAAACTTTCCCCCCTCCGGGCCGAACAGTTCCCGCTTTGCCAACGCGGAGTTTGACGCTCTCTACGAAAAAATGGCGATGATGGAAAACGGGCCGGAACGAGCCGTCATCATTTCCAAAATGAACCATCTGCTGGTTGAGGAATGCCCGGTCGTCTTTATGGGACACCCGGTGATCTTTAGCTTGAGCCAACCGTGGGTTCCGCGCATCTCTTCCAATGCCATGCTCGCGACCGGCGGTGGGATGAAGTATCAGGTGATCGATGCGGAGGAGCGGGTCGAAGCCCGCCACCGCCTTAACCAGACGCAGACATGGCCGCTCTGGACCCTCGCCGGGGTGGTCGCCCTCGTTGTCACCATCGCCATTCGCCACGCCCGCCGCCGCAACGTGTAACGCCATGTTCGCCTACCTGATCCGCCGCTTGCTCTACATGGTGCCGATTCTCTTCGGCGTCATGCTATTTACCTTTCTGCTCTTTAACGTCGTCAACAAGCCGGAGATCATGGCGCTCAACATCCTCGGCCCGAAGGCGGATGAGCAGACGATCGCTACTTGGCTCCACAATCGCGGCTACGACAAACCGCTCTTTTTCAACACGGGCGAAGGGGCATTTTACGACTCGCAGTTCTTCCATACCGTGCGGCAATTTGCCACGTTCAACCTCGGCGTCTCCGATGCCACGGGGGAGCCGGTCAGCGCCATGCTCAAACGGGGGATTCTCCCCTCGCTCCTGATCACGCTCCCGGCGTTTGCGCTCGGGCTGGCGCTTTCGCTGGCGATCTCGCTCCTGCTGGTCTTTGTGCGCGAATCGCTCCTCGATTTCTGGGGAGTCGTCCTCGCCGTGGCGACGATGAGCATCCCGATCACCGTCTACGTCATCTTCGGCCAATGGGTAGCGGCCAATCTCTTTAACTACTTCCCGGCTTTTGGCTTTAACCTTGAAGGGCTCTCGACCGCGCGCTTCCTCGCCCTGCCGGTGGCGATCATGGTGATCAGCGGGATTGGCGGCGATGTCCGGCTCTACCGGGCGATCTTTTTGGAAGAGGTCAAAGCCGACTACATCCGTACCGCACAGGCGAAGGGGGCTTCTGGAGCGAGGGTGCTGCTGGTCCATGTGCTCAAAAACGGGATGATCTCGATCATCACCCTCGTGGTCGCCTCGCTCCCGTTCCTGATCATGGGGACGTTGGTGATCGAGAACTTCTTCGGCATCCCCGGGTTGGGCAACATGGTGGTCGACGCGATCACCACTTCGGATTTCGCCCTGATTCGAGCCAATGTCTACGTCGGCTCGCTTCTCTTTCTCTTTGGCCTGCTTCTGACTGATCTCTGCTACGCGATCGCCGATCCGCGCATCCGCCTCCAATAAACCGATGTCTCTCTGGCTCAACAACCTCCTCCTTCTGCTCGCCACCGCCGGGGTGATCGCCCTGTTGCGGGGCTACCTCCGCACCGAACGCTCCCGCCGCGCCATGCAACGCTTCCGCAGGGAACGGGCCGGGACCCTCTGTGCGGCGATCGTCTTCGCCTATCTCTTTATCGGTCTGCTCGATTGTCTGATGGTCAAACCGGGAGTGAGCGTTCTCGATACGATCTTTTCAGGGATGAAGGAGGAGAGCGGCTACAGCGCCCCCTTTGCCAGGACGACCTTTGATGAACGCAACCCCGAGCCGCTTAACGGCATTCACCCGCTCGGGACCGATCTGCTCGGCAAGGATGTCCTCGTCCAGACGCTCAAGGGGTGTCGCACGGCGCTCATGATCGGTGGGATCACCAGCGCGATCTACATCCCGATTGGCGCACTCCTCGGCGTGCTCGCCGGATACTTCCGAGGGCGGGTCGATGATTTCATCCAGTACCTTTACAGCACGCTCGCCTCCATCCCCGGCATCCTCCTGTTGATCTCGGTACTGATGATCCTCGGCAAAGGATTGGGGAACATGGCACTGGCGCTCAGTCTAACCGCGTGGATCGGCCTTTGCCGTCTGGTGCGCGGGGAGACTTTCCGGCAGGCAGCGCGGCCGTATGTCGAAGCGGCTCGTGCCTTGGGCCAGAGCCATTGGCGGATTATCTTCTTCCACCTCCTGCCGAATGTCTCCCACCTCATCATTATCAACGCTGTTCTCGGCTTCTCGGGGCTGGTAATGGCGGAGTCGATCCTGAGCTACCTCGGCGTCGGTGCACCAGTCGGCACGGCAAGCTGGGGCGCGATGATCGACTCAGCGCGGATGGAACTTAGCCGCGATCCGATGGTCTGGTGGACGGTTACCGCCGCTGCCGGAGCGCTCTTTATCTTCGTCCTCGCGCTCAACATCCTCGGCGATGCCTTGCGCCGGGCGTTCGATCCCAAGGCGGTTTAACCCGCCTCCTTCGTGCCGTCCCGGGACGATTTCAAGCCTTATGGCATTCCCGCAGTGCCTGTAAGCAAAACAGGTATCGTCCATAGCGCATACCCATAAGCCAATCCTCAGGCATCTATAGATAGACGAGAACGATGACGATAGCATCTTTCTCCGCCTCCCATGCAGTATCTATAGATATCTACATATAAAATCTTACAAGCAATGATTACACCAGATGTAATAAAAACACGATTGCACCCGAAGTGCAAACACGACACCACCATCATGTAAAGCACAACCACCCATCATTCAAGCTGTTACAATCGAAATCCATAGGAGAATCCTCATTGATCACTCTGAAGATAAGCACACCATCCTTACCGCTCTCCCTCTGATTCTTCTCAAAATCCTTGATTGACATTCAATTTACATAACGACAATCTCCCACCGCCTCCCGGCACGATCAACCTCTTATCACTCTCTCCATTGATAACCATGAAACTTCCCTATCAACTGGCAGCAATAGCGGTGGGAGCCTTTCTTCTGCAATCGCTTCCCTCCTCCGCTCAGGTACTCACCTACACCTATCACGAGCGACGCCTCTCGACCGTGGATAGCAGCGGCAAAATCGGTGGCGACGTGACAATCCCGATGCCTCAGCAGGTCACAGGAGACCTCGCCCATCAACCAACCTCCGGCGATCACTACAGTCGTTACTACGATACCAACACCGTCGGTTCGTGGACACTCAACGCCCCCACCTCCGTCACGGTCGACGTCAATAATCTAACCGTCTCGATGTTGCACGAGTTCAGCTTTGATGTCTGGTCAGAGACTGCCGGGAGTTGGACCTTCAAGATCGCAGGCGAAAACGGGGCAGGAACCCCTTTCCTCCTGACCTCAGCCGCCGTCACTACCGCTGGCGGCTCGGCGTGGCAAACCATCACGGGATCTTCTCTCGCTTTCACATCAGGTTCCACTTCCCTTCCCAATTGGTGGGAGGCGAGATTTGCGTCCTACGTTGGTGATCCTCCCTTTATCGGGACAGACTCCGTCATTACCTCTATCACGGTAGAAGGCCCTTCAGGCCATCGACTCGCCAATATCGCTCTCTATAATGGCCCCATCTTCGGCGTTGAGGGGCCGTGGTATGCGAATGTCTACGTCCTCTCAGCCGTGCCTTCGCCCGATGTCGTTCCGGAGCCGGGAAGTGTCGCGATGCTTCTGGGAGGGGCTGGAATACTTCTCATGAGCGGCTACCGCCGCATGAAGCGGCGACGCGCTTAGGCTCTCTTCACCTCATTGCTCCACCGGAATCGCACGGCGCACCGGCACCCCCGGTTCAAACGGAACCCCATCGTGCCGCACCCGTTCGCGTGGACGTTCCCGCTGGCGACGTGCACGGCGGGGTTCGCGCCGCTCGGCCACCGCTTCGACCCTGCGCACGGTTGCCCTTCGGGCCGTCCGGCGTGAAGGGCGGCGCGGCGGCTCCACTTCTGGCGGCTTCAGGCGCGGCGCACGTTCCGGGCGGGTCACGCGGACCTGCACCGGCGTTGCAGCAGGGGCCGGGGTCACTTTGGGCGGTGTCGGCTTACGCTCGGCCACGGGCGGAGGCGAGGGAGAAGGCTGGGGCGGTTGATCCGCGAGCACCGGCTCTGGCCACGCTTCGTGTTCCTGACACAGTCCCCCGGGGAGCATCGAGAGCGGCAACTGCGTGTCGTACGCCGTCCCGGCATGGAAACAGCCGTTGGCGGCGAGTTGATTGCTCGTCATACAGAGGTAGACCGGCAAGGTCCGCTCCTGCGAGGCCAGCGGGAGCGCCGGGTATTGGGACGCGGGGATCGAGCCGACAAAACGAGTCCAGAGCGGAAGGGCCAGCGTCGATCCATACCCGCCGGAGGCGATTTTGCGCGGGCGGTCAAACCCGACCCAAACCCCGCAGGTTAACGAACTGGTGTAGCCGATAAACCATGCGTCGCGGTGGCGGTTGGTCGTCCCGGTCTTCCCCCCGGCAGGGAGATGGAAACCCCAGCGCCGTGCACGGGAGGCGGTCCCGCTCTTGAGCACTTCCTCGAGAAGCAGCGAGGTCATCCACGCCGCTGAAGGGCGGATCACCTGCTGCTGTTCTCGGCGAAGCGTGTAGAGAGTCGTCCCCCGCCGATTGACCATCCGCTCAATGAGGTGCGCCCCCGCCCTTCGCCCGTGGTTAGGGAAGATGGTATAGGCATCGACCATCTCACGCAGGGTCGCTTCAAAACCACCAAGAAAGATAGCGGGATAGGGCGGGAGCGGCTGGCTAAAACCAAACTGTGGCGCCCGCCGGAGCACCTCCCGCAAGCCGACATACTCCCCGACGCGCACGCTCATCGTATTGCGCGACCGGATCAACCCCGTCGAGACAGGCTGTAACCCGCCGTAACGCCCGTCAGCATTCACCGGAGACCAGCTTTTGGGGATATCGGCAAACTCCCCCGGACGTATCTGATCATCATTCACCAGAGAGCCGGGATAAAGCCCCCGTTCAAACGCCATCGCATAAATGAGCGGTTTGAAGGTGGAGCCGACCTGCCGCCGGGCCTGTGTGGCGCGGTCAAACCGGCTATCGTGATAACTCCGCCCGCCGACCAACGCCCGGATCGCTCCGGTGCGATTCTCGACGGCGACCAAAGCCCCTTGAAGATAAGGCGTTGTGGCGCTCTCCTTCGCTAACCCTTTGGCGGGTCGCCGGGGGTGACGCCACCCCTTCTGACGTTCCAGACGCCCTACCCCTTCCTCGACCGTCTTCTGCGCCAGCTCCTGAAGCTCCGGGTCGAGGGTTGTATAGATATGCAACCCTCCGCGTGCGATCTGTTCCGCGGAAAGGTGCTCCCGCATCTCCCGGCGGATCGCATCCATCACATAATTTTGAGGATTGGGTAGCGAATCGGCCGGGTGGAGTTGTAAGGGCGTGCGCCGCGCCTCTCTGACCCGACGCCAATTAACGCGCTCCTCTTCCATCATCCTGCCAAGAACCTGATGCCGCTGGGCCATCGCCTCCTTGGGATGATCGAAGGGTGAATAGCGATGGGGACTGCGGATCAAGGCGACCAGAAGAGCGGATTGCGCGAGATCGAGGTGCGCTGCCGGAACGCCGAAATAACGCTGCGCCGCCCGCTCAACGCCATACGCCCCTGCCCCGAAGTAAACCCGGTTAAGATACCAGTCAAGGATCTGGCGTTTCGTGAAGGTCTTCTCGAAGCGGAGCGCCAACATCGCTTCGAGCAGCTTTCGATCGAGAGTGCGCTCGGTCAATCCATAGGTATTGCGGACGAGTTGTTGGGTTAGCGTACTGGCCCCTTGCCTAACCTCCCCCTGTCGCGCATTGACCACCGCCGCACGCACGATCCCCCGCCAATCGAGCCCGCCGTGCTCCCAGAAACGGGAGTCTTCCCGCAAGAGAAGCGCTTGAACCAACTCGCGCGGGACGGCTTCCAACGGGATTACCTTCCGGTTTTCCCCGTCGATCCACGCCACTTCCACACCATGGCGGTCATAGACAATGCTCTTCTCCGGCATCCGGTTAACCAGTGCCAGATCATAGCTTTGCGCCCGCTCCTCGAAGTGGTTCCAATAAAGAACTACCACTAGTAATGCGATCGCCAACCCGATTCCACCCCCTTGCAGAAGCACTCTGACGAGCCTCCGCGCCCACTGCTTACGTTGCCTCTCCACAAAACCGGGTTCGGTCTACAGAAGGCTTTCGGCTTTGATTGCGAGGGGCCTCGGCCAATTTCACCCCGCCATCCGTTACCCCTTCTGAAACACGGCGTCGTCATGAGCGGCGCTGCATCGCAACCACAACAGACAGAACACAACATCTATGAATAAGCTGACGAAATGGGGCAAACCGCTGCTGCTGACTGTCGCGGTCGGGTTCCTTGGCGCGTGCGCCGTGGAGCCGGTCGGGGAATATAGCGTCAAGCGGACCGTCTATGAAACCACACCGCGTTACGGGGAAAACAGGATCATCCGCCGCACCGTGGTGAACCAACCGGAGATGCGTTACCGCTCCCTGGAACCGGTGGGCGAGCGAGTCTACATTGATACCAGAGGAACACGCACCCGTGTGCTGGAGACCACGCCACGCTATCGCTACCGCAGCGACGGATGGCGCACTCAACCGTACCGCCCCTACGGGCCGAACTCGCCGGTGAGCCCGTCACAATGGTACTAGGCATGGACGCCATGAAAACCCAAGAGGTCGACTGGAAGCTCGTGGCATGGCTTGCGGGGCTCTCCGGTGCGGTGCTCCTGAGCGTTGGCTGTTCGTCAACGCCAGCCGTGCGGGAATACACCGTCACGCGCCAGAGCATCCAGATCGGCGCCGAGCGCCCCGACGCGATCGGGGAACGCCGGGTCATCGTGGAGACGTGGCGCCCGGTGGAGCGTCGTGATGATCGCATCTACGACATCAACACGCAAAACTGGGAACGACCGTGGCCCTACGGGGCCAGAGTCATCCGCTAGCGATCGAAGATCGTTCAAGACGCCTGCCGCTCCTCGTTCCATGAAGAGCGGCAGGCCTTTGCGCTTTTCAAGCCATCCGTTTTCTGCTGCGACGCTGGGTGTGAACAAGAAGGGCGATCATCCCCACCCCGCTCAATAGCCAAACGGAAGGTTCAGGCACGACGGCAGTTGCGACCAGCATGAGTTCGCGCTCGAAGATAAAGGCCTGCATGGAGAAACCGTGCATGTCGTGCACGACATCAAAAGTATAGCTATCACTGGTCAGAGACGCGCCGTTAAAATCGATGAGCGTATAGGTTCCTTCGCCGAAGCCACCAGCATCCGAAATCCTGAGTTCAATCGTGCCCTCAAGATGGACGAAGTTGTTGGTGACATAAAAACGATCCGAGCTGGTTCCCAGCCGCATCTCCACGACCGCTCCATCTTCCAGAGTGAGTCCCCCCCGCATCACTAGCGACTCGATCTCCTCTCCCGCCCCAAGCCGACCGCCCCCTTTCACGGCTACCTCCCCATTGATCCTCCCGGTTCCACTGAGAGCGCCACCTTGCTCCACCGTGGTTTTACCGTTACCACTGAACGTGCCAGTCAATCTCAAGACCCCGCCCTGTACCGTGTTCGTCCCTGAATGGTCATTATCACCCGCGAGGGTAAGCTTCCGGTTTCCGGCTTTGATGAGGGAAAGCGCGGGACTGGTTAACGCAAGCGGAGTGCTGTTGCGCAGACGCCCCTCAAAAACACTATCCTTGTCGTTCCCAAGGCCACCAACGGTCAACGTTGCGGCGGGCACCCCTCCTGCTGCGGCAATCTCCACCCGACTCGACTCACCGCCATTAAGGGCTCCGACCGTATTGTTCTCTACCAGCCAAAGATGCCCCGATTCCCCCAGATCAAGCGTCGATGCGATCGGAAGGATCTGACGTTGATCCACCCCGCTTTGATTGTGGAGTTGGAGCACGGTCAACCCCTCCAACACCACGTCGCCAACAAAGGTATTGGCGGATTCCAGCGAAATCCGCCTTTGAAAATTGGGATTATCACCTTTGAGCGTCAGTGTCCCTACATTTCCAGAGATCACGCCGCTAAAAGTCGTCCTCCCGTCATTAGCCTGATTATAACTAAATCCCCCCAACCCCGCCGAGAGCGTCACCGCGCTATTGAGGTTGAGATCACCCCGATAGTAAAACTGGCCATAAGAAGGCATTCCTGTCGATTGCGAGCCAATGACCACCGGGCCCGCGCCTGCATCGACGAAGATGTCATTATGGATCTCCACCGTTTGTGTAGAGTGACCCCGCGCCAAAAACCTGCCGCTGGAACCCGTGCCAAAGATAAGATCTCCGGCAACGCTTGCTCCTACAGCGAGTTCAACGGTTCCCTGATTGATATGGAAGTCACCGGTATAGCTATGAACTGGGGATCGTTGGTGGAAGAGCCAATGTCCTGTCCCCTCCTTATAGACCGAACCCGAGCCAGTGATCGTTGCCTCAATTTGACCCACCGCATCACTTCCCCTCAGGATCAGATTGTAACCGGGGTTGATGGTGACGGTGCCGGAGATAAACTGCTGCTCGGGGACATCACTATTGTAGATAAGATCCTGCGCCGGGGCCGGAGCAATCAGGAGGGAAAGAGGAATCACTAACAATGAGAGGCGACGCATGGAAATCATACGCGGCAGAAAGCCAACCCCGGCTTCAAAGGTCAACATCGTGGAGACGAAACCGCCGTTTTGGGTGACGAACCCCACTCCAACACCTCCGAGGTCCGCAAAACAACGTATCCCTACCAGTTGCGAATCCAATGCCCAGTGAAGTAGCCATCATCGTTACCGTCAAACGCTCCCTGCATGACAAACACAAAGGAATCAGCAGCATTACCACACCCGTGTCAGTCGAGACGATTCCCCTTTAAGGAGACGCTGATGAAATGAAGCCCGGTGAAAGCGCAGGCAGTTTCGATCGGTTTTTGAGACACCTTCCCGCAACCTCTCCTAAGAGAGGTGAGGACAAAGAGGCTCCAAAAGACGCGGAAATGACCAGCTTGCAGCGGAGCTTGCTTTGTTCAGCGTTTCCTTAACGCACAATCCCGCGCTGGGAGCCTTCAATGAACTCCAGCAACTGGCCGATCTCTGCCAGTGGCGGCTGGGTGGTGCGGATCTGTTCAAGCGCCTGTTTGACGTTGAGGTCGCTGCGATAGAGAAGGCGGTAGGCTTCGCGGATCGCTTTGAGCGTTTCAGGAGTAAAATCGTTGCGTTCCAGCCCGACTTTGTTGATCCCACGGATCTCGGCAGGGTTGCCGTCAGCGATCATGAACGGCGGGACATCCTGCACGATCTTGGTGCATCCACCCAGAATGGCGTAACGCCCGATGCGGCAGAACTGGTGAACCGCCGTTAGGCCACCGACGATGGCGCGATCCTCCACGGTCACATGCCCGGCGAGCGTGCCGTTGTTGGAAAAAATGACATCGTTACCGACGACGCAATCATGGGCAATGTGCGCGTAGGCGAGGAAATTGCCCCGATCCCCAATCCGCGTGGTATCGCCCGGCGCGGTGGCGCGGTGGACGGTCACAAACTCCCGAAACGTGTTCCCGTCGCCGATCTCCAGTCCGGTCGGTTCGCCCCGGTATTTGAGATCCTGCGTCTGTTGGCCGATGGAAGCGTAGGCGTAAAAGCGATTCCCTTTGCCGATCCGGCTCGGGCCGCAGATGGTCACGTGATGCTGAAGCCAGCACCCTTCCCCCAGCACCACCCCCGGCCCGATGATGCAATACGGGCCGATCTCGACATTAGCGCCGATCTCCGCACTCGGGTCGATAATGGCGGTTGGATGGATCACGAGGCGAGGAAGCCGAACATCATCTCTGCCTGAGAGACGACTTCACCATTGACCACACACCGGCCGCTGGCTTTGGCAATGTTGCGTTTCGATTTGGTCACCTCAACATGGATGAACAAGGTATCCCCCGGCACGACCGGTTTGCGGAACTTGACCGAATCGGCGCTCATGAAATAGCCGATCTTTGCCGTCGTCCCACCCTGTTGTTTGAGGAAGGCGATACTGGCGACCTGCGCCATGGCTTCAAGCTGGAGCACGCCCGGCATCACCGGATGCCCGGGGAAGTGGCCCTGAAAATACGGCTCATTGATCGTCACCGACTTGACCCCAGTGCATTTCCCGTCGCTCTCAAACTCCACCACGCGATCAACCATCAGGAACGGGTAGCGATGCGGGAGCACCTGCATGACGTTGTGAATATCGAGGATGGAACCGCCCTGCGGCGTGATCGCCGGCGGGACCAGCGCGAGGAGTTGCGCCTGCTTTTTGGTGAGGATCTTTGCCAGTTCGGTATTCGGCCCATGCCCCGGCTTAACAGCGACGACATGCCCCCGGATCGGACGCCCGAAGAGGGCGAGATCGCCCACGATGTCGAGAATTTTGTGCCGTGCGAACTCTTCCTTGAAGCGGACCGGCTCCTTGCTCAACACCGAGTCGCCTTTAACGACGACGGCGTTCTCGAGGCTCCCCCCTTTGATCAACCCTTTATCCAAGAGCGGTTTGACATCTTCATAATAGACGAAGGTGCGGGCCGGGGCGATGTCGCGCTCGAAGGTCTCGGGCGTGATCTCAGTGCTATAAAACTGGGTAAAGCGTCCATCCGGGCCGACGTTCGTACACGAAACGCGGAATTTATCGTCCGGGAGGATCATCATCACGGAGCCGTTCTTGGTCTCCAGCGCGATCGGCTCGTTGACCTGAAAGAAGGGACGCGGTGCATCCTGTGCGACGATCCCCGCCTTCTGAATGAGACTGACAAAGGGAGCGGCACTCCCGTCGCCGATCGGCGGTTCGTTCGCGTTCATCTCGATGAGCACGTTGTCGACCCCGAGGCCCGAGAGAGCGGCGAGGACGTGCTCGACGGTCTGGACCTTGACGTTCCCCTCGGCCAGCGTGGTCGCCCGCTCCACGGTCTTGACGTTGGAGCAGTGGGCATGGATGACCGGCTCATCGGGCAGGTCGACCCGCTTGAATTTTCTGCCAAAGCCGACCGGCGCCGGATGGAGGGTAAGGGTGACTTTCTCCCCGGTGTGCAGGGAAGTCCCGACGAGGGAGGCGCTGGAAGCCAGGGTTTGCTGAGACTCAGACATGGGCGGGTCGTTGTACTAAGGGAGGGAGGGGAAACAAAAGGTTTATTTTTTACGGAAGTGCTCTTCCTCCTCGCGGAGCAGACGCCGGTGGCGCTCGGCGGCGGCCTGTTCGGCGTCGATCAGGGCGAGGAAAACCTTCTCCAATCCGCCGGTCTCCTCTGCCTGTTTGCGCAGTTCATCCGCCGTCCCCCCGGCGATGAGGTGGCCGTGGTGGATGATGCCAATCCGGTCGGCGATCTCCTCGGCGATGCTCAAGGTATGGGTGGAGAGGAAAATCGTCGTCCCGGCGCGGCTACGGGCTTTGAGTTCTTCTTTGACGATCCGGGCGTGCTGCGGGTCGAGCCCGACCATCGGCTCGTCAATGATGATCACCTTCGGCTCATGGAGAAGGGCTGAGGCGATGACGAGGCGCTGGCGCGTCCCGTGACTGAGGTTCTCGGTCAGCTCGTTGCGGTAATCATCAAGGTGAAATTTCTCAAAAAGCGCCTCCGTACGCCGGGCGGCTTCGCGGCGTTCGACCCCGAAGAGGTCACCGGTAAACTGCATGAACTCGCGGGAGGTCAACTTGTCGTAGAGAAACGGAAAGTCAGGGACATACGCCATGAGCGATTTGGCCGCTTCCGGGTTCTTCTGCACGTTATACCCGGCGACCATACAGTAGCCGACCGAGGGCCGGAGCAACCCGGAGAGCATCTTGATCGTCGTCGTCTTCCCGGCGGCGTTCGGGCCGAGAAAGGCGAAAAACTGCCCTTGGGGGATGTCAAGGTTCAGGCGATCGACCGCGCGCAGTTCGCCAAAATATTTACAGAGGGTGAAGGTCTGGATCACGGGGCTTTAAGAAGGGGGGTTATTCCTGCGGAGCCATGGAAAAGCCAAAGGCGGTTTTAAGCGAGAGAATCTGTCCCAACTGGCTGATGTCGACCTCCGCCAGCGTCGTGGCGCTTTGGCGCAGGAGGATGTTGAAGGTCTGGACCTGTTCGCCGTGGATCTTGATCTGCGCCTTGCGCGCGCTGACGACCACGCCCCCCTCCCCGGAGGTCTGCGCCTTGGTGCTGGAGAGAAGCGACTCGAAGAGCGCCGGTTCGACGCCGACTTCCGTCATCACCTGCTTGATCCCCGCTTCGTTCAGCGGCACTTGCGCGCTCTGCGGCTCCTGCCCATCCTGTCGCACCGTGTATCGACCGATGTTGTTGGGTGGGTCGACTTCCAGTTCAAAGGAGACCCCCTGCAAACGGGCGTCGACGTGGATCTTGAAGTATTGCACGGCAAATGCCTGATTCATCTCCACGGTCCCGTGCCAGCTTAGCGGCTGCTGCGGCAGAAACGGGAGAGAGAGGAGCAGGTTCCCCGAGTAATCGACGAGAAAAACGTCCCGGTTATCGAAGCGACGCGGTTGAAACGTCACACTCCCGACCGGTCTCCCCCCTTGGGAGATCGAAAGGTCGGAGGTCTGCTCATGCAAAAAGATTTGCTTACCGACATGCGCCACCGGGATGGAGAGGACATCACTCCCCCCCGGGCTGATCCAAAGCTGGAGCAGGGAAACATTCATCACCCCCCAGAAGAGGACGATGGCAACGGCCAGCAGACGGGTAAACATGAGCAGGTGGGGGAGCGCTGCGCGAAAAGGTCAAGGGAGCGTCGCGAGGGGGGCTTCCTTGTGGCGTTCCAGCATGGCGTAGGCGTTGTGGTTATGAATCGACTCGAAATTTTCTGCTTCCACCCGGAACCAGAAGATATTCTCCTCCCTTTCGGAGCGGGCTGCAACATTTCGCACGAGATCTTCGACAAAAACCGGGTTGAGATAAGCGCGCTCGGTCACCACTTTTTCGTCCGGCCGTTTCAGGAGCGAATAGAGTTCCGAACTGGCGCACCCTTCGACGAGTTGGATGAGATCCTCAATCCAGATCGGCTGGTGGAAACGAACGGAATAGGTGACCTGCCCGCGCTGGTTGTGCGCGCCAAACTGGCTGATCGCCTTGGAACAGGGGCAGAGAGTGGTCACCGGGACGATCACCGTCAGGACAAAGTCGGAGGTATCCCCGTCGATCGTGGCGGAGAAGCGCACCGTGTAATCCATCAGACCGACGGCCTTCGATTGCGGCGCCCGTTTCTCGAGGAAAAAGGGGAATTCGAACTCGACATGCGCCTTCTGCGAATGGAGCTTGCGCCGGAGGTTGAGCAGGATGTCGCGGATATTATCGACATGGAGCGTCGGCCCGTGCTCGTTGAGCACTTCGATGAAACGGCTCATGTGCGTCCCCTTGTACTGGTGGGGGAGGTCGACCGTCAGAGCCACGTTCGCCACGGTGCTTTGCGTGGCGTGCGCTTTATCGCGGATACAGATCGGGTAGCGGAGGTTCTTCACCCCCACCCGGTCAATCGCGATATTGCGGTGGTCAGGTTCGTTTTGAGTATCTTTAAGCGGCTGAATCGGTTGCGGGTCCATGATCGGTCGTTCATCCATACCACATCCATTTCATCGGAAAAACAACAGATACCTGCCTCCCAAGGGATGAAATCGCGTTTTTTCCTTCCGGGGACGATTTTTTCCGCAAAGCAGGAAGCCTGTTACGCCGTGAAACGAGTCACCCGATTGCTTGACTTTCTCCGCCCATTTTTACCTCATTGGATCACCTTATGACCCATCTCCCCCGTCTGCTTCTTGCCTTTCTTGCTGGCTTCCTCTGGTGTTCCATTTCTGCGCAAGCCGATTCCAAATCCCCCTTGGGACTCGAAGAGATCGAGATCATCATCAAACCGACTGAAATGATGAAACCGACCATGGTGGAAGATCATGGTGTTAAGGTTGATGGACAAGGCCACTGGCATTATCGGGTCAAAGGCAGGTTCTTCGATCCTGCGATTCCCTTGCTCTCCAAAGAGGAAAACAGCGATCCCACCGTCCAACTCTTAAAAAAGTTCATTGCAGCAGCGCAGCAAAACGACCTCAAAACGGTAAGCTCCCTTTATCATCCCGACTCAGCCGCCCCGATGCTTAAAGCACTTGAAGACCCGAAATCGGCCAAAGCGTTGATGGCCCAATACGCCAATCTCCAATCGTATGATCTCACCCTGATCGTCGAATATGGGGGCGAGGGCAAGGCGGTCGCCTTTTCCAAAATGACCACCAGCGCCGCTTCCGCCCCCGGCTACCCACCGCTGGGCCTCGTTAGCAAAGATGGCAAGGTGATGTTGGAGATGATGCGAGGCCGCCCCGGTTTTCTCTACAATGTCATGCTCGGCTTAAACGCAGGGGTCATCGAGATAAAGCCGGTGAAATAGCAGAGCTTCCTAACTCCACGCTTGCCGCTCGCCTGTTTCCGCAAACCACAGTTTTGATTCAGGATCGGATTGATGAACCAAAAAAAACTGATCAAAGTCATTTTGGGTTTGGCGATCGCTTTTGCGTTCACGATTCTATTTCAGGTCTTCTTCGCTTCGGATTGCACGAATGATATAATCGAATCTTTCTCTTTTGAGAACAGTGCAAACCAAGCGGTATTGTTCGAGCGAGGTTGCGGCGCAACGACTACCACTTCCTACAATGTCATGATCACCTCCCGTGATCGTCCATTTCAATACCAACCGAAGAAGGTTGTCTTCACCTGCACCGCATTAGAGGATTACAGGATCTATTGGAGCAGCAAGACAACCCTGCATATTCATTTCAACGCTAATGATGTTTTCAAAAAAGTTGAAGGATTCAACGGAATTGAAATCATCTATCATTCAACCTCTTCCACACATGACGATAAGCCGAGCCAAACTCAGGAGATTCATGACGCCCATTATCGGGCTTTTGGTGATGAGCAGCCTTCGAGTTGAAGGTCAAAGTGAATTAAAATGGTCAAATATCACCGTTGTTATCACTGAAACGTCAGATCAACACGAGCACGCCAAGCCTATTGAATACACCGTTTCAGGAAGGACTTTTCCAAAAGAGGAAGTGATGATCATTCCGTTCAAGCATGATCGCCAAGAGCCGATCGAAAAGCTATTCGACGCGGGTGGGAGTCTCCATGCAAGGATGCAGGACCCCTTCGATTCCTTTATGCTCTTTCAGGAGCTGGCTAAGGGCGGATACGCAAAAATGGCTACTGATTTTCTCATCGCTACCAATGATCCCTCCGTGCCTGAGCAGATTAAAAAGGTCTATTCAAGGCCGGATCACCTCTCCAAAGTTTCAAAACGCTACGAAAGCCAGAAATCGGTGATCCCGGTTCTCATGACTTTGGAGGAGGAGGGTCAAGTGGTTCTTTACGTCTGGCACATCTTTGGGGACCAAAGGCTTCTCAACGCCAATCGAATCAAAAAGGATTCATCCGGATGGAAAATGCTGCCCTTCCTTCGCTCAGAATCGGAGACGCCTCAAACAAACCATCTTTTGGAGGCGATAAAATCTCAGGATCGGAAGGACGGAAAATTTTCCATGGTGATCAGGTCGGATGACAAGGGGGAGAATGAAAGAAGCGCTAATTAAAGAGAGATGAGGACAAAGAGGCTCGAAAAGACGCAAAGATGACCAGCTTGCGGCGCAGCTTGCTTTATTCAGCGTTTCCTTCAATGAAACCCGACGAATGCGTAAGCAAAGTAGACATCTCCCTGCGATCTCGTTCACGGTGCCAACCGATCCAACAACGCTTGCCATCCCCGTGCTTCGCGAAAGTGGGGTTCCTCGGGGAGCGGCAGGCCGAAGTGCCGCAGCAACTCCATCCCTAAAAGGAGATTTCCCGCTTCGTTGACATGCGCGGCGTCGGCCATTAACTCCCGGTAAAGCTCAGGATGTCGCGCCCTTAGCGGCTCCCACCGTCGGAGATGATCAAGGAGGGAGCATCCCCTCTCCTGCGCCACTTCCCGCACGATCTCCATCAGGGCAAGGAACTGCCTTCCATGCACCGGGTCGAAGCGTTCAAGGTCAAACGAATAGTACGTCTGGAGCACCACCTCCCCACCCTGCGTCTGGATGCGCCCGATGATCTCGCTCAACGCATCACGATATTGTTCGGAGGCAATCCCCCGGGTCGGGTTGGAATCATTACCGCCAAGGGTGAGAATGACCAGATCGGGGTGATAGCCGAGGCAATCGCGTTCCAGCCGCTCCAGAACGCCCAGCGTTGTATCCCCACCGATGCCGGAGTTGATGCACGCGATGCTGCGCCCCAACGTCCGTCGGCAGACCAGTTCAAAGCAATCAAACCAGTGCATCCCCGGCAGACGCCGTTCCGTATTGGAAGAGCCAAGCGCGACAGCGCGGACAAACTCACCCGCCTTCAAACGGGTCAGGAAACGGAAGGAGTCACTCATGGATCCGGTTTTTGTATTCTGTATACAATCGAAGGCAAGGCAAAAGGGTGGGATTTGATGGAGTGATTGAGGGTAAGGATGGGAGTCGCCTCACCATCGGAAAAGCCACTTCATAGCCGGACGCCGTTCCGTCATCGGAAGCCACTCCATAGCTGAAAGCCGCTTCCCACCCGGGAGCCTTCAAAAAACAAGGAGGGTCGCCAACCTTTGTGGCGCACCCTCCTTATTTTGAATCATCGCTACCGGATCAACACCCGCCCAACTGGCGGACATTGACGAACTGGCCACTCTCCGCCGATTGCTTCGCGGCGAGGCAGGCGTAGGCGCTCTCGATCCCTTCGCGGATGGAGACGATCGGCTCGGCTCCGTCCCGGATCGTTGCGAGGAAGCTCGCCGCGAGGGCTGAGTCGCCGCCGAAGTGGTCGTCGCCCATGTCGATGTCGGTGTGCTCGGTGAACGGAGCGCGGTGGTGCGTGGTGAGGAGCTTGCCGGTGTACCAGTCAAACTCAATCGTCCCCTTAAAGCCGGAAACCGTTGCGCCGCGCCGCTGATACCGGGCGGAAAAAAAGACCTGCGTGTAGACTCCCTTTGCCCCGTTGGCAAATTCAAGGAGGGCACTGGAGGAATCTTCGTTCATCCCGCTCTCCGGCGTCCCGATCTGATCGTAATAGAGCGAATTCGGGTCGGGATTAGCGGTCCGGGTGCTGGTGTCGCGGAAGACACGCCCGCGCGAACTCATCGCCGCCACCCGCGTGATTGGCGCTCCGGCGAGATAGGCGAGGTAGTCGAAATCGTGCGTCGCTTTCTGAAGGAACAACCCTTGGGTGACCGAGTGATCGCGATACCACGAGTTAAAGTAGACATCACCATAAGCGACGTAATTGACCGCTTGGAGATGCTCGGGACGCCCGATCACCCCCTGATCAATAAGCTGCCGCGCCCGCTCGCAGATGAGCGAGGTCCGCAGCGGAAAGCTGACCACGACACGGCTCTTGCTCTTTTCAAAAGCCGCCTCCAACGCGATCGCCTGCTCCATGCTGTTGGCAACCGGCTTCTCCAGATAGATCGGCAGGCCGGTGCGGGAGACCTCGATCGCAAACGGCGTGTGCGTGTCACATCGGGTGCCGATCGTCACGCCATCGGGCTTCCCTTCGCGGATGAGCGCCTCGACCGAGTCGAAGAAACGGACCTTACCGCGCTCCTCCTCGCTCAAGTGTTCGCGGGCCGCTTCCGGGTTGGTGTCGATGACGCCGACGATTTCGAGGTCGCTCTCCCTTTCCTTGAGGAGTTTGACGAGGTCGCCCATCCGGCGGCCAAGACCGATGATACCGATTTTCATAAGAGGTGAGGTGGAGTGGTAGATTGTGGTGTGAGGCGTTTGCTGTAGGCTCTGGGGGAGAAACCGTAAGCGTTCTTGAAAGCACGCGAAAAACTGAACGGGGAATCAAACCCGGAAAGCCGGGCCACTTCGGCGATGCTCATCTTCTCCCCCCCGTGGAGGAGTTGGGCCGCTTCGGCAAGGCGCGACTCGCGCATATAACGCCCGAGACTGATCCCGAGCCGGTTGCGGAAGACGGAGCGGACATGGCTTGCTGAATAGCCGATCGCCTGCGCGAGCTTCTCGATACTGAGCGCTTCGCCAAGATGCGAGCGGACGTGCTGGTTGATCTTCTCCAGCAACAGATCGCGCGTTGGGTCGCCGCCATGGAGCTGCCGCCGCGCTTTGGGAATCCGTGGAGCATCCAGCATCGCCCGCAAAAACCCGGCCAGCCGGCACGAGATCAGCAGCGGGTCTGCCGGGCGATCGTTTCGGGTGTACTCCTCCAGCAATCCGGCAAGGAGCGGCCACGCCCACGGGTCGAGCACCCGCGGGGAATCGCGCAGGGAGCGAAGCGCTTTGGCGTTCTCCAGCTCAAAGGTGATAAAAAGCCACTGCATCGGCCCCGGCTCGACGTCCATGTAGTGATGGAACTGATGCGGGAAGATCAACGCCCCCTCCCCGCCGTGGAGGAGGTAGCCGCTCTCCCCGATCCGAACCGGACCACCCCCTTCAATGGTAAGCAGGAGTTCGAAGCGGTGATGGTAGTTATCAGTGACCCCCTCGGGCTGGAAGGCACGGACGTCGGTTTGGCGGAAGAAGAGAATATTATCCGGCGCGAGCGAATGCCGCAGCGTCAACCCGGAGAAATAGCTCGCGGGACGCCCGAGCTTGCCGAGCGTCGTCGCAATCATCTCTTCCTCCGGCGTCTTCATGGAACGGTGATCCGCAACGCCTCCGGGTAGACCCCGGTGGCCGTCAGATCGCGCACCGCCTGCGCGGCAAGCTGGCGATCTTCCTGATAAGTCATGCCGAACCACTGCTCCCCGCTCCGCAACACGCGGCAGCGGACCCGCCCCTGCGCGATGAGTTGATCGACGACGCTTGGGATGAAGTATTCGCTTTTGAGTTCCGCGATCCCTTTCTCAAGGAACGCGGCGAACCCCTCTTCAAGATAACCAAAGATCGAAGCATCAAAGCCCCAGAGGTTCATCGAGGTGATCGACTGCCCGGAGAGCGGCTGCCAGTTCCCCGCCGCATCTTTGGAACGGGCTTCACCGGGATGCTCCGGGTCGGGTTCGATGACGGTATGCTCGACGACATCGACGAGGTTGCCCTGCCCATCCGCACGGCAGATCCCGCGGGAGACCGTCCCGTGGTGGGAGAGGGTCTTGGCGAGTTCAAAGCCGACCATGCAGTAGTCAGCGCCACGCTCCGGGTTGACGAGGGCGTCGTGCAGGACGCGGTACGACTGCGGTCCATAGAAGTCATCGGCATTGATCACGCCGAATGGCCCGTCGATCACCTCGCGAGCGGCGCGGATGGCATGCGCCGTTCCCCACGGCTTTTTGCGCTCCGGCGGGAGGGAGTAGGGCGCGGGGAGATCGGCGAGATTCTGGAAAACGAAGACCAGTTCCACGGCGTCGCCGAGCGTCCGGGCGAAATGCTCGCGCAAGACCGGCTCAAGCTCCGGCACCGTTACAAGGACGATCCTGCCAAACCCGGCACGGACGGCGTCGAAGATCGAGTAATCGATAATGATCTCCCCCTGTGGGCCGATCGGGTCGATCTGTTTGAACCCGCCGTAGCGACTGCCAAGCCCGGCGGCGAGAATGAGAAGGGACGGTTTTGCACTCATGGGAAAAATCACGGTTGCCACTGGGCGACGTAGCGGTTCATCGCCTCCTCCTGCGCTTCGATGGAAGCGACCAGCGCGAATTGCGAACGGGCGCGTTCCAGATTGTGACGCTCCCGCTTGATCTTGAAGTAGGTATCGCCAAGGAGGTAGTCGGTCAGGAAACGGATGCCGATCTCCAGAGTGATCAGCTTGCCGCTAAAGGCGAGGTGCTCGCGTTCGGCGGGGGTGAGAAAGGTGTGCGCCGTGCTCAGATACCCGTCGACGAGCGCCTCGAACATCGGCATCTCCATCTTGATGAGCGAGAGGTCAGTCTCATCCTCCGGGCGGAGGCAGGTGGCGGTGCGGATCATGTCGCCGAAATCGTAGAGCGCCAACCCCGGCATCACGGTGTCGAGGTCGATCACGCAGATCCCTTTCTGCGTCTGGTCATCGAGCATGACGTTGTTGAGCTTGGTGTCGTTGTGCGTGATCCGCTCCGGGATCGCCCCGGCGGCGTTGAGATCGAGCAGGCGATGCGTCATTTTCTCACGCGAAAGGGCGAATTCGATCTCCGGCCCCGCCTCCTTGACGCGACCGAGCGGATCGGCGGCGATGGCGGCTTTCAACGCTTCGAGCCGCTTGGGGGTGTGATGGAAATCGGGAATCGTCTCGTTGAGGCGCCCACCGGGGAGATCGACGAGTTGCTGCTGGAAATCGCCAAAAGCACGCGCCGCTTCCGCCGCCTGCGCGGGAGTTTCCACGGCGTCATACGTCCGGGCGCGTTCGATGAAAAGGTAAGTCCGCCAAGTGTTCCCCTCGGGGTCGACGTAAAACGGCTTTGCCCCCTCGCGCGAGCGGATAATGGTCAGCGCCCGACGCTCCGGTTCGCACTCCCCCTGCGCCCGAAAGCGGGCTTGCTGGTGGCTGGTCACCCGGTCGATATTCTCCATGAGCGCCTGCGGGTTTTTGAAAATGAGGTGGTTGATGCGCTGGAAGATGTAGCGGCGCTGCCCGCCCCCTTCCTCCTCATAAGTCGCGGCGTAAGTGTCGTTAATATGACCGCTGCCGTACGGGATCGCGGAGAGAAAACGACCGGGGATGGTGAAAACCGCGCCGATGGCGGCAACGTCGTGTCGGGTAGGTGTAGACATCGGGGGATACGATTTAGAATCCGTTGGGGTTTTGCGATTGCCAGCGCCACGTGTCGGCGCACATCTCTTCGATGCCGCGGGTCGCCTTCCAGCCCAGTTCCGCCTCGGCCTTCGCCGGGTCGGCATAGCAGGCGGCGATGTCGCCGGGGCGGCGGCCAGTGATCTGATAAGGAACAGGGCGGCCGGAGGCGGCTTCAAACGCGCGGATCATCTCCAGAACGCTATACCCGCGCCCGGTCCCGAGGTTGTAGGTGACCAGACCGGGGTTGGCGGCGAGCCGCTCCAGCGCCCGGACATGCCCGGCAGCGAGGTCGAGGACGTGGATAAAGTCGCGCACGCCAGTCCCATCCGGGGTGTTGTAATCGCCCCCAAAGACGGAAAGCTGCGCCAGCTTCCCGACCGCCACCTGTGCAATGTAAGGGACGAGGTTGTTGGGAATCCCGTTGGGATCTTCGCCGATCAGCCCGCTTGGATGAGCGCCGACCGGGTTGAAGTAACGCAGGAGGGCGATGTTGAACTTGGGGTTGCTGATCTGAAGATCGCGCAGGATCTCTTCGAGGAACAACTTCGTGCGACCGTAAGGGTTGGTCGCCGAGAGCGGGAAATCTTCACGGATCGGCACTGAGGCCGGGTCTCCATAAACCGTCGCCGAAGAACTGAAAACCAGATGGTGACACCCTGCCGCCGCCATCACTTCACACAAGATCAGCGTCCCGGTCAGGTTGTTGTGATAATAACGGAGCGGGATCGAGACCGACTCGCCCACCGCCTTCAACCCGGCAAAGTGGATCACGGCATCGAAGCTCCCTTGAGCGAAAATCGCCTCCAACGCCGGGCGATCGAGCAGGTCGACACGGTGAAAGGGGATCGTGCGTCCGGCGATTTTTTCGACCCGGCGCAGCGCTTCCTCCTTGCTGTTGACCAGATTATCGACCACTTCCACTTCGTACCCGGCGGCGAGCAGATCGAGCACCGTGTGGCTGCCAATATAACCGGCACCGCCGGTAACGAGGATTTTTTTCATGAAAGGGAGAGAGGGGAAAGGCACGGGCAATCAACGCGAAAAGATCGTTTTTGTCAACTCCTCTTCTTTTTTATCTTTTCCGATGATGCGAAAGTCGCCTTTCGTGCCTATACCGGTTGTCCCGCTGCACAGATTCTGCTAATCGTGGAGGCAACTATGGAAGTCATCATCACCTCCACCCCGGAGAGCGGGGCGGAAACGGGCGCCCGCATCATCGACCACCTCGTTCGCACCCAACCGGCAGCGGTTCTCGGGCTGGCGACGGGGAGCACGCCGCTCGGGCTCTACCGCGAACTGGTGCGGCGGCACCGGGAGGAAGGGCTCGATTTCTCAAAGGTGACGACCTTTAACCTTGATGAATATGTCGGCCTCGGCGCGGAGCACCCGGCCTCCTACCGCTATTTCATGAAGGAGAACCTCTTCTCCCACCTCAACCTCGCCCCGGAGAAGACCCACGTCCCGGACGGGCTGGCTGCTGATATTCCGGCCTACTGTCGGCGCTATGAAGCGCAGATCCGCGACGCCGGGGGGATCGATCTGCAACTCCTCGGCATCGGGCACGACGGACATATCGGTTTTAACGAACCGAGTTCATCGCTTGCCTCGCGCACCCGGCTCAAGACCTTGACGCAAGGGACGATCGCCGCCAACCGCCGCTTCTTTAACGATGAGTCGGAAGTCCCCCGCCACGTGATCACGATGGGGGTTGGCACGATCATGGAAGCCAAAATCTGCCTCCTGCTCGCTTTCGGAGCCGGGAAGGCCGATGCCGTGGCCGCGATGGTCGAGGGGCCGCTCACTGCCGATGTCCCCGCCTCCGCCCTCCAATGGCACCCGCAGACGATCGTCATTGCGGACGAAGCCGCCGCCGCGAAGCTGCGCCGCGCCGATTATTACCGCTTCGTTTACGAAAACAAACCGTCGTTCCAACGCGACGCCACCTTCCGGGTCGATCTTTGATGGAGAGTTCCATGTCTGGTGAACAGAACAAAAAACTGGTCGGCGTCGGTCTCGGAGCGGGGTTGCTCGGGGCGATCTTTTTCGCCCTCAAGTATGCAATCCGCCCGGCGGGGAAATCGCCGCTGCCCGAGACGATCTCCCCGGCGATCTTCACCACCAAGGTCCAGCACACCAGCCACGGGCATCTCATTTACCACGAGGCCGGGCAGGGCCAGCCGATCATCTTCCTTCACAGCGTCTGCATGGGTGGCTCCTCCTTCGAGTGGTCGAAGGTCTACCCGGCTTTCATCCGCCGTTACCGCGTCCTTGCGCCTGATCTCCTCGGCTTCGGGGAGTCGCAACGCCCGGATGCCCACCGTAGCGCCTCGGATTACGTGCAGATGCTCGCGGAGTTTATCCGTGCGACCTGTTGGGGGGAATCGCCGATCATCGTGGCGAGCGGGTTGAGCGCCGGTTTTTGTATCCAGTTGGCGGCGCAGCACCCCGATCTCGTCTCGCGCCTGATCCTCCACATGCCGACCGGGCGCAACAACTTCGGCTTCGTACGCCTGCGCCGGAGCATCCGGATCGCCGCGCGGATCGACCTCCTCCAGCGCTTCCTCTACCGCAACTACCACTCCAGCCGCGCCTCGATTAAAGCATGGCTCATGACGAGCGCCTTCTTCAAACCGGCCAAGGTGACTGAGGAGATGCTCGAAGTCTTCACCACCTGCGCCCAACAAAGCGGGGCCGAGTACGCCATTCGCAACTTCCACTCCGGGCGGCTCAATCTCTCGCTGGAGAAGCGGATCGCTGAAGTGACCGTCCCGATCACCTTCCTCTGGGGGAGCGAACCGGCTTACCCTGCGATTGAAGAGGGGCGTCGGCTCCTGCAACTCGCCCGGCACGGGACATTGGTCACCCTGCCGGAAGTCGGCGCCTTCGCTGCGCTCGAAGATCCCAAAGGGATGATCACCGCGCTGGAGGAGCAGCTTGCCTCCGGGTTGCGCGTGGTGGAATCGTGATTATTTTTGAACGACCGGGGGCCGCAACGGTCTAACCGGACGTTTTATGACCGGTTTCTGTCATTCCCATCCATCAAAGAGCAGAAACAAGACTTTATCCTTTACCGCCCCTCCTACCCCGGTTAAAAATGGCGGTTTCTGATCCAGACTGCATGAGCTTGAAAACCCTCATCCCAGCGATATTCCCGGCAGTGATCGGATGCCTTGTCATGGCGACAACGGCCGTTGCCAACCCCGCATCCAACCCGAAAAAGAAGGCTGATTTCGACAAATACGCCCAGAAATTAAGGGAGGATGCCTTGAGCCGGATGGAACCGCGCGTGCAGATCCGCTCGACCGGTCGCCCTTCACAGCAGCCGCTCCAGAGCAGCTCCTCGCGCTCCATTTTCGGCCGCCGCTCGACGCAATACCCGTGGAAGATGAACATCGTCACCACGGTTTTCTGGGTCGGCGAACGCCCTACCGTCAACAACCCGACACCCAACCACGCCAGTTCGTGGGATCAGAAATGGGCGATCAATTACGGTGGGTACGACAACCCCGACCCGGCGCATCGGCGCGGTTACATCCCCGCCTCCTTCGTCCCACGGCAGAATCCTTTTTACATCGCTCTCCCTTACAACGACGTCACCCGGGGGACGACCAAGCCGGAGTCGCGCTTTGTCATCCCATGGTTTAAGACCGATTTTGAGCGGGTCGGCAAATCGGTCTGCAAAGGGCGCTGGCTCGCCATTCGCCACCGTGGGCGCGTCTGCTACGCCCAGTGGGAGGATTGCGGCCCGTTCCGTACCGATCACTGGCAATACGTCTTTGGCAACGAACGGCCTAAACCGAACCTGAACCAAGGGGCGGGGCTCGATGTCTCCCCGGCGGTGCGTGATTACCTCGGGATGTCGAACAAGGATGTCTGCGACTGGAAGTTCGTGGATTTCGCCGACGTCCCTTACGGCCCATGGTCGCGCTATGGTGATAATAACACCTTCGTCCAACGTGCACGCGGGATGACCAAGCAGGTCGCCCAACAGCCGGGTCGCCAGCAACCCCAACAGCCGCAACGCCGCCAAGGGACGCGTTGATCGGATTGACAGCACCCCCTCTTCCGGGTTCCAATCACCGGCGTTGAAGCGCGGTATTTTCATCTCACTGGAAGGGGGCGACGGTTGCGGCAAGTCGACCCAGATCACCCGGCTCACCCAACGGCTCGAAGCAGCCGGGCGGGAGGTCTTTCGCACCCGTGAACCGGGGGGGACTCCCTTGGGCGAATCAATCCGCACCCTCCTCCAAAGCGCCCGCGAAGGGTACGGCATGGCCCCGGAGACGGAGTTGCTCCTCTTTGCCGCAAGCCGGGCGGAACTGGTACGCAAGGTGATCGCGCCGAAGCTCGAAGCCGGGGTGATCGTGCTCGCTGATCGCTTTCTCGATTCCACCACCGTCTATCAGGGGTATGCGCGAGGGCTCGATCTCCAAGCCGTCGCCGCGATTCAGCGTTTTGTCCTCGGCCCGCTCCTGCCCGATTTGACCCTCTTCTTTGATCTCCCCCCGCCTCTCGCCCGTCGTCGGCTTCAAGCGCGACTCGCCCCCGAAGCCGCCGCCCCGGATCGGATGGAGGCGCTCCCCGAAGCGTTCCATCAAGCCGTTTACGACGGCTACCGGGAACTCGCCCGACAGGAACCGCAACGCATCCGCACGCTCGACGCCTCCGGCACGCCAGAGGAAGTCGAGCAAGCCCTCCTCAACCTCCTGACTCAGACCTTCCATGGCCTTTTCACCGGAAGCCGCCCTTGAATTTCTCCACCGCGCCCACCGGAGCGGACGCCTAGCCCACGGCTACCTCTTTACCGGGGCGAACGGCAGCGGCAAGCGTCGCCTCGCCTCGCAACTGGCATGGCTCCTCCATCGCGGCGAAGGGGGCGAACCGACGCAGGGCGCGGGGTTGACTCTCCCCGATGTCCACCTCATTGAACCGGAGTCCAAATCGCGGATCATCCGGGTCGAGCAGACGCGCGAGCTTGAGAAAGCGTTGCAGATGCGCTCCTCCCTCGGCGGGCGCAAGGTGGCGATCATCGTCGATGCCGATCGGATGAATGCCGCTGCCTCCAACTCCTTTCTCAAAACCTTGGAGGAGCCGCCCGCCAACTCCCTACTCCTGCTCCTCACGGCGCACCCGGAGATGCTGCTCGATACGATCCTCTCGCGCTGCATCCAAGTTCCGCTGCTTGCCCCGCCGCGGCAGGCGCTCAGCGAAGAAGAGCACGGCCTGCTCAACGCGCTCGACCGCTTTTTCCAGAAACCCGACCCGCAACTCGGGGAGATTTTCTACCTCGTGCGTGAGTTCACGACTTTGCTCGCCGCCACGCGCGGTTCGGCTCAGGAACAAGGGGAGAGCGAACTCAAAAAAGAGGAAGCGCTCTACAAACAGACCACCGACGGCAAGTGGCTTTCCCAACGCGAGGATCACTTCAAGGCATTGGGCGAATCGCGCTACCTGCAAGCCCGCGCTGCGCTCGTCGGGCGTCTTCTGCAATGGTGGGGCGATGTCCTGCGCCAGCAACACGGTCTGGAAGGAGCCGCAGCGCTCGACTTCCCCGATTATGCCGCGCGAACCGCCGAACTCGCCCGACGCTTCCCAACGCCCGAGATCCTCCGCCGGGTCGAAGCGCTTGAAGGGTTACGGGAGAATTTCAACCGCAACGTGCAGGAGCAACTTGCCGTCGAAGTCGCCTTCCTGAAAGCCTTTGGCACGGCCCCGGCACGGTAAGCCACCCCTCTTTCCTTCTATGAAAAAAACTCTTCGCGTCGGCATGATCGGCTACAACTTTATGGGCAAAGCGCACTCCAATGCCTGGCGGCAGGCGGGGCGCTTTTTCGATCTCCCCGTCGAGGTGGAGTTGAAAACGATCTGTGGCCGCTCGCCCGCAGCCGTTGAAGCCGCCCGCTCGCAACTCGGCTGGCAGGAGGCGGCGACCGACTGGCGCGCCGTTGTCGAAGACCCGCAGATCGACATCATCGACATCACCACCCCCAATGATACCCATGCGGAGATCGCCATCGCCGCCGCCAAAGCCGGGAAGGCGATCCTTTGCGAAAAGCCGCTCGGGATGAACGTGGCGGAGTGCGAGGCGATGGTCGCCGCCGTTGAAGAGGCCGGGGTGGTCAACATGGTTTGCCACAACTACCGGCGCATCCCGGCGATCGCCCTCGCCAAAGCGATGATCGAGGCCGGGGAACTGGGCGATCGCATCTACCACTACCGCGCTCGCTACGCGCAGGATTGGATCGCCGACCCGGAGTTTCCGCTCGTGTGGCGACTCAAGAAGGAGATCGCCGGATCGGGGACGCACGGCGATATTGACGCCCATATCATCGACCTCGGGCGCTACCTCGTCGGCGAGATCACGGAAGTCTGCGGGGTGATGGAGACTTTCATCAAACAACGCCCGGTGCTCGATGCCACCGGAGCCGGGTTGAGCGCCCAAGGGAGTGCGGCGACCGGGGAAGTCACCGTCGATGACGCCGTGAGCTGGATCGGCCGCTTTGCCAACGGAGCGATCGCCAACCTTGAAGCGACCCGCTTCGCCTACGGGCGCAAGAACCATATCACGTTGGAGATCAACGGCAGCAAGGGGAGCCTCGTCTTCGATTTTGAAGAGATGAACCGCCTCAAATTCTACAACGCTGACGATCCCGAGGGGCGGCGCGGCTTCCGCGATCTGCTGGTGACCGAAGCGAGCCACCCGTTCCTCAAGGCATGGTGGCCCCCCGGCCACATCATCGGCTACGAGCATACTTTCGTGAACACCTTTGCCGATTTTATCGAAGCGGTGGCGGGAGGCAAAAGCGTTCAGCCGACGTTTGCCGACGGCCTTGCCAACGAGCGCGTCCTCGCCGCTGTGCAGGAGAGTGCAGAGCGGCGCGCGTGGGTCACGCTGTAGCGGCGTAGATCTGGCGCCCCTCCGCCCACGTCTCCACGACAGCGAGGTCTTCACTCAGAAGAACGAGATCGGCGTCCGAGCCCTTGGCAAGCGTCCCCTTGCGCTCGCTGATCCCAAGAGCGCGGGCGGGGTTGAAGGTCGCCATGCGGATCGCTTCGGCCAGCGGGATACCGACTTCGGAGGTCATCGTGCGGACGAGCTGGATCATCGTCGCCGAGCTTCCGGCGAGCGCTTTCCCATCTGCCGTCAGGCAGACCCGCTCATCGACGATACATTCGATCTCTCCCAAGACAAAAGTGCTCCCCTGCGGCAGACCGGCCCCGGAAGTGGCGTCGGTTACGAGGATCACCCCGTCTGGCCCCTTCGCGTTGTAAAGCATCCGGATCAACGTCGGGGCGACGTGCTGCCCGTCCGCGATCAATTCGCAAACGATCCCCGGCTCGCTCAAGACAAACTCCAGCAATCCGGCGACCCGATACGGCCCGCGCCGCCGCGCGCCCGACATGCAGTTGAAAGTATGCGTCGCCCCTTCCATCCCGTGGGCATAACCGGCGCACGCCTCCTCATCCCACGCATCGCTATGCCCCCCGCTCACGCGCACCCCCCGACTACGGAGTTTGTCGATCAACTCCAGCGCTCCGGGGAGTTCCGGCGCGAGGGTCATCTGGATCATCACCCGGCGCTCCGGCGTCGCCCATTCCAAAAGCGGCGCATAATCCTCCGGCGTCGGGTTGCGGATCAATTCAGGCCGGTGCGCCCCTTGCTTGGCCGGCGAAAAATACGGCCCTTCCACATGAACCCCGAGAACGCGGGAACCGCCGTGGGGTTGAGTCTGGAACGTCGAGACCGCTTCCAGCACGGCGACGATCTCCGGCGTCGGGGCGGTGATCGTCGTCAACGCCAGCGCAGTCGTTCCACCGGAGGCGTGGAAGGTGGTGATCGCTTCAAACGCCTCCGGGGTCGCCTCCATCGTATCACGCCCGACCGCTCCGTGGAGGTGAAGATCAATGAAACCGGGGGCGAGGTAGAGGCCGCTGGCATCGCGCACCTCTTCCCCCGGTTCCGGCGAAAGGGCGGGGGCGGCGGCGATGATTTTGCCATGGGCGATCCGGAGATCGCCCTGCGGCTCGATCCGGTCAGGGAAGACGAGGCGGGCGTTCTTGAAGAGAAGGTTGCGAGACGGTTGGGCGAAGGTGGTCATAGAAAAACGCCCGGTTTTCCGTTCTTGGAAAGACCGGGGCCGATGCTGTATCGTAACGCGAACCATGAACGCACCAAACGATTTTTTTTCGAGGTTGGAGCGTCTTGGGATTGACCCGGCAGCCATCAGTGAACGCTTCAGCCGCTCCTCCGGCCCCGGCGGGCAGCACGTCAACAAAGTGGAGACGCAAGTGCAACTCTTCCACGAGCCGACCGGGGTGAGCGCCTCGGCCTCCGAACATCGTTCCCGCTTGAAAAACCGCCTCCTCGCGTGGGAGCGACTGGTGGAGAAATTTGAAGCCTTACGCGCGGCACGTGTGCAGGAACGCGCCGCCCTTCGCTCCCGCAAACGGGCACAAGCTGCGCGGCGCTCCCCCTCGACCAAACGCCGGATGGTCGAAGGGAAACGTCGACGTGGAGAGATCAAAAACCTACGCAAAAAGGTCCAATAAATGCCCATCGCCCCTCAAACTTGGCGCGAACTCTTCGAAGCGGTTTACGAGATGAACTCCGCCGGCAATCACACCGCGTTTGCCGACGCTGTGGTGGCGGGGATGATCCGGCTCATCCGCGCCGAAGTTGCGATCTTTCAAGTGCTCGACCGCACCACCGGGCGGATCGTGACGCGCATGACCCCGGCCAACCCGTTCACGCCTGAGGAGATCGCTTACTACACAACTCATTCCGAGGAGATGCCGCTGGTTGCTTATGTGGCCCGAACCGGTGACACCCGGGCACGGCGGATCTCTGATGTGATCGACCCGTGCGAGTGGGTGAAGAGCCGCTACTATCGCGTCTGTCTGCAACGGCTCGACCTGCCACACTGCCTCGCCTTGCCGATTACCGTGACCCCCTCGATCGTCGCCGCCCTCTCCTTTAGCCGGCGGGGGGATGATTTCAGCACGCACGACTGCGAATTGCTCGACGCCTTCGGCCCCCACTTCCGGCAGGCGTGGCAACGACACGAAAACCCGTGGCGCGATCCCAAGGCTGACGAAGAAGCGGCGCGGCAACATTTCGAAGCACTCGGCCTGACCCCGCGCGAGGCAGAAGCTCTCTATTGGATGACCGAAGGGAAGCAGAATCGGGAAATTGCCGAAATCCTCGGGCTACGTCTCGGGACGGTGCAGGAATACGTCGCCCGGATTCTGGAGAAACTCGGGCAGGAAAACCGCCACGCCGCGACGGTGTTTGCCCTGCGCTCCCTCCGCGAAAGGCACGGTTAACCCCCACGTGTGGGGGTAGGCGGGGCGAGGCGGGAGCGGTAGATTCCCCGCTCATATGAGTTTTAATCCTGACGCCACCGAGGCGCTCGACCTGTTGAGCCGTTTTTTCTACTGGAACGGCTTCCCGAAACTGCTGGGGTGTGAGATCGAAAGCGATTTCACCAAAGCGGACATTGCGCTCGTTGGCCTCCCGCTGGCGGTCAATCCGATTGAACGCACGCAATACCTCGCTCCCCGTGCCGTGCGCCACCGCTCACAGGCGTACCACCGCAGCCACCGGGAGTTTGGGATCAACCCGTTTGAACTGGCGCGGATTCGCGATTTCGGCGATGTGCCGCTCTCCACGCCGACGATTGCCGACCAAGCCGTGCTCGATGTCGAGCGTTATTACGCCGCTCTCGACGCCGCTGGCGCGCTCCCGTTCACCATCGGCGGCGACCACGCTTGCACCCTGCCGATCCTGCGCGCCATCGCCGGGCCGAACTCCCGGCGCAAAGGCCCCGTCGGGATCATCCACTTCGATTCCCATACCGATAGCTACGGCGATAGCGCCGGGGTCCACTGCCATCCGGGCAACGGCTTCCGCATTGGGTTGGAGGAAGGGCTCATCGATCCGCAGCGCTATGTTCACATCGGGCTCAACGGGCCGATGCCCAGCCTCGAGATGGACAGCTTCTCGCGCAACGCCGGGTATCGCCTCCTCTCCCTCGCGGAGATCGAGGAGATCGGCATCCCTGCCGCTCTGGAGGAAACCCGGCGCATCATCGGCGACGGGCCGGTCTACATCACCGTCGACCTCGATGCCCTCACCTTGAGCGACGCCCCCGCTGTGGCCGACCCGGAGGCTGGCGGATTGACCATGCGCGAGATGCAGCGGCTCCTGCGCGGCTTCCGGGGGATGGATGTGATCGGCGGGGATGCGGTCTGTCTGGTCCCGCATCTCGACCCGTCCCAAGTGACCGCCCTCCATACCAGCGCCATCATGCACGACATCGTGACGCTGATGGCCGAAGGGGTCGCCACTCGCAAGGGGTAAACGCCATGCCATGGGCCCTTCTGGTATTAGCAGCCCTTTTGCCAGTAGCGGCCCTTCTTTTTCCGCTCTTTGGCCTCCCTTCGGCGGCATCAAGCCTAACGGTCAGCCTACTGGTGGCCGGGGTGCCTGAAGGGCTCTGCCTTACGGCGGCAGCTTTACTGGGAGGTCGAACGACGGAACGTTCGGTCTCCCGGTTACGCTATTACTGCGGATTGAGCGCGGCGATCCTCAACGGGGTGCCGATGGCACTCTACGCCTACGTACCCCACCTGATGCCGGGTGGGAGCACGAAGCTTCTGATTCTTGCCGGGAGTGATCTCGGGTTTCTCTATAGTGTGTTACTGATGGGTGGCGAGTTTCAGCAAAAATTCCGCCGTCTTTTTATCTGGGAAGGGGGTACTGAAACAAAAGCAGACCGGTAATGGCTGGGGTGACGTTCTTAAAAGAGGGAGTTTTCTTGAACGAATCGCGGCGTCAGCGACTCCAAACACCATGATCCAGCGCGACTACCTTGTTATCGGAGCCGGTATCGGCGGGGCTGCCCTCTGTGGCGCCCTCCGGGAATATGACAGCAAGGGAAGCGTGACCCTGGTCGGCAATGAGTCGACCCCGCCCTACCATCGCCCGCGCCTTTTCGAGTCGATCCTCCTCCCAAAAACGCCCGATCCCGCCGCCCTGCTTCTCCATCCACCGAGGTGGTATGAAGAGAAAAAGATCGAACTGCGGCTGGAGACCCTTGTCACTCAGGTCAACCTCGACCGCCGCCTCGCCGTGCTCAACACCGGGCAGGTGATCGAGTTTCGCAAAGCGTGCTTCGCCACCGGGAGCCGCCCACGCCGCCCCCAACTCGCCGGGGCCAACCTCGGGGGCATTCATTATTTGCGCAACGTGCGCGACCTTTTCGCCCTGCGCGAAGTCCTTCCGGGGCAGAAAAATATCGTCATCATCGGCGGCGGCCTGTTGGCGGCGGAGTGCGCCAGCCATCTCCATGCACTCGGCCTCTCCCCTCGAATCATGAACCGGCGCGAGCATCTCTGGCAACGGTGGCTCGACCCGGAGAGCGCAAGCTGGCTCACGCAATGGTTTGAGGGCCACGGCGTTCCGGTCATCCACGAAACGCTCAACGGCTTTGAGGGAAAAACCGTCCTGCGCAATATCCAGACCAAGGGGGGGACACGCCTTCCGGCGGGGTTGGTCATCATGGCGACGGGGGTAGAGCCCAATCTCGGACTGGTCGCCAACACGCCACTGGGGACGCCCAACGGGATGCCGGTCAATGAATTGATGGAGACCGACGAGAAAGGGATCTACGCCGTGGGCGACATCGCCCTCTTCCCTGACCCCCACTTCGGCAGCGTGCGCCGTAGCGAGCATTGGGAGAGCACGCTCGAACAAGCAGCGATCGCCGGGGGGAATATCACCGGCAAAAAGCGCCAGAAATACAAAGGCTTCCCGCGCCATTCCGTGACGCTTTTTGGAACGAAGATGGAGTTCATCGGCGATTTCCGCCAGACACCGGTCCGTTACGAGATCGAGGGGGACCCAGCCAAAGGGAGCTTCCTCGCCCGCTATTCCCAAGGGTCGCGCCATGTGGCGAGCTTCCTCTGTGGCCAATCGCCCGAACAGGCGGCGGTTGAAGAAGCGCTCATTCTCAAGAGCCGCGCCAAGTAGTTTTTTTACCTCCCCGCGACACAAAAACATTGACCGGCGCATTTTTGAGTGGACAAAGCGCCCATCTTCGTGTTTCTTCGCCCCTCCCAAGCGCGAACCAGAATCCGCCGTTGGTCTCTGGACCTCTGAACCGAAATGGTCAGGGTCGCCTGCGCCAGAGGTAACCCGGTGGAGCCCAGGAAAAAAAAAGGAAAAACACCCTTTCACGTTTGATTTTCGTACTGAAATGAGACACGGCGTTCTGCCCCGGTCCCCTTCAAGGGAGCGGGCGAAGAAGGCCGCAAGGTGTGTCTTTCCCTCTTTTCATCTTTTGACATTATGCCGATCCGTTTAGGACGATTTGAAATGCCCAAGTCTCTCGCCAAAGACGAGAGTACCGCTACCGATACGTACACGAAGTTCATCGCCGAGCCGTTTGAGGCCGGTTATGGACACACGATCGGGAACTCCCTGCGCCGCGTGCTCCTCTCTTCGCTCGAAGGGGCCGCGATCACCAACGTCCGCATCCACGGTGCGCAACACGAATTCGCCACGCTTCCGGGCGTGCTGGAGGATTGCACCGACATCGTGCTCAACCTCAAGAAAGTCAAGCTGCGCTCGGCTGATCACGAATCGCGCCGCCTGACGATCTCCGTCAATAAGGAAGGGGCCGTCACCGCCGGTGATATTCAGGAAGTCAACGGCATCGAAGTTCTCAACAAAGATCTGGTGATCTGCACGCTCGACAAGAAGCAGAAGTTTGAAGCGGAACTCGACGTCAAAGTCGGCCGTGGCTTCGCGACGGGTGACGAGAACAAATACCCTGATATGGCGATCGGCGTCATCCCGATCGACTCGATCTTTTCCCCGGTCATCCGCGTCAAATATGCCGTGGAAGCGACCCGCGTCGGTCAGCGCACCGACTACGACAAGCTGATCCTCGAAATCTGGACCGACGGCCGCGTCAACCCTGACGACGCCCTCCTCCACGCCTCGGCCATCCTGCGCCACCACCTCGACCCGTTTGTCAACTACGACGAGAATGCCGTCGAGTTCGACGAAACGCCGAAGGAAGTCAGTCAGGAGAACGCCGCCCTCAAAAAGCTTCTCAACATGAGCGTCAACGAAATCGAACTCTCGGTCCGTGCCGCCAACTGCCTCAACAACGCCAACATCACCACCGTTGGCCAACTCGCCCAGAAGACCGAGGGGGAAATGCTCAAGTACCGCAACTTCGGCAAGAAGTCGCTCAACGAGATCAAAGAAAAGTTAACCCAGCTCAACCTGAGCCTCGGGATGAAGTTCGAGAACAACCTGATCGAACCGCAACCGAACGAAAACTACGGCCGTTAAAGTCCAGCCATTCACACCATGCGTCACCAGAAAAAGACCGTCAAACTCGGCCGCAGCGCCTCGCATCGCAAGGCCCTCCTTGCCAATCAGGTCGTCAGCCTGATCGAACACTCGCGAATCCAGACCACCCTCGCCAAAGCGAAGGCCGTGCGTCCTTTCGCAGAAAAACTCGTTACGCTTGGCCGCAAGGGGACCCTGCACGCCCGCCGTATCGCCCTCTCCTACCTCCACCACAACGAGGCCGCCGTCCGCAAGCTCTTCACCGAAGTAGCCCCGCGCACCAACGGCCGCAACGGCGGTTACACGCGCATCATCAAGCTCGGCTACCGCAAGAGCGACGCTGCGCCAATCGCGCTGCTGGAGTGGGTTGATCAAGGAGCAGGCCCGGAAGCGCTCGCCTCCACGACGACCACGACCACCACCTCCGCAGCGGCTCCCGCCGCCGCCTCTGACGCTCCTGCCGCCGCTCCCGCAGCCCCGGCCAGCGAGCCGAAAGCTGAAGCGTAAGAAAGATTCGTCTTTCCTTAGTTTCTTTTCCGAACGAGGGATTTCGGCTTTCACGCCGGAATCCCTCGTTCTCCTTTTTTCAATGAGAGCGATTCTCCTGTTACTCGAAGGGGTGGAACTCCCCGCCGCCTTCCATGAGGATGAGAGCGCCGCCCGGCAACAGGCGGGAGCGTTCCTCAAAGGTGAACTCCCGGCGCTGGAGGCGATCGGGCTGGGCGAGAGTCTTCAGGGGCGTATCTTCGATCCCCCCGCCCGCCGTTGCGACGGAAGTTATGGCCGGATGCGCCGCCACCCCGAAGGTGATCCCTCCTTTTTAAGCGCCCTTTGGGAAGCCGCCGGGGTGATCAATCGCGAGTCATTCGCCCGCTTCTCCCCTCCCCTGATCGAAAGCCTTGAGGCGGCAACGGGGCAACGTTTCCTCGGGAAACGGCAAGGAACGTTGCCGGAAATGATCGCCGAATACGGGGCCGAACACCTCGCGACCGGCGCTCCGATTCTCTTTAGCTCCGACGGCGTCCGGCTCGAACTGATCGCCCACCAGAGCGTCCTCCCCGGAGGACGTTTCTACCAGCTTTGCCGCGCGATCCGCTCCGCCGGGGACGATCTCCGGCTCACCATGTTAAGCGCCCATCTGATGGAAGGGCCGCCCGGTGCGTGGCAGCCGCAAGGGGAACCGCAGGAGTTCTCCCTCGTCCCCCCACGTACGATCTTTAACGCCCTTTCGGAACAAGGGTTCAAGGTCGAAGCGATCGGTCCGATTGGCGCGACTTTCGCCTATTCCGGGATCACCGCCGCCTACCCGGAAAATGAGGCGACTTCAACGCTCGCCACCCTCACGCGACGCTGGGAAGCGCTCGACCGTGGCGTTGCCATTGCCCATCTCCCGGTCGGTCCCGGTCCTTGGGAGGCTGGCACCCCGGGCCACCGGGATCTGCTCGCGCTCAACGACTGGCTGGCCGACTTCCTCCACGCCAGCGAGGCTGACGATTTGCTTCTTCTTGCCGGGCTCAACGCCGCCCCGGAGCGCGAAGGGCCGATCCTCCTCTGTTACGACGGGCGGCGCGGACCGCTCGGCCTGCGCGAAAGCGCGACTGATCTCGCCGCCACCCTCGCCGCTTTTTTTGACCTTCACCATCACGGATTTCCCGGCACCCCGCTCTTGAGTTTCTACCGCCAGCCCGGCTCGTTGATTCCGTAATCCTTGCTTTGCCCTTCGCGGTATTTAAGATAATTTGTTTCACCCTCAACCGGTCCTATTGACCGGCACCCACAGGGGAGATGTTTTTTCCATGTCAGAGCCGTTTCATCCTATTGAAGAGATCCTCGCCGATATTCGTGCCGGCAAGATGGTGATCATCACCGACGACGAAGATCGCGAAAACGAGGGCGACCTCGTCATGGCAGCGGAAAAAGTCACCCCGGAAGCGATCAACTTCATGGTCGTTCACGGGCGGGGGCTTGTCTGTGTGCCGATCACGGCGGAGCGGGCCGAGGCGCTTGATCTCCAGCAGATGGTGCAGGAGAACCGCGAGAGCCAGAAGACCAACTTCACCGTCTCCGTCGACGCCAGCCGAGGCATCACCACCGGCATCAGCGCCCGCGACCGCGCTATCACGATCGCTCTGCTTGCCGATGAAAAAGCGAGCAAGGACGACCTCGTGCAACCGGGTCACATCTTCCCGCTCAAGGCGAAGGGGGGCGGCGTCCTCCAACGCGCGGGACATACGGAAGCCGCTGTCGACCTCGCCCGTCTCTCCGGTCTGCAACCAGCGGGGGTCATTTGCGAGATTCTCAATGACGACGGCACCATGGCCCGTCTCCCGGAACTGATCACCTTTGCCGAGCGTCACCAGCTCAAGATCGGCTCGATCCGCGACCTGATCTCCTACCGCCGCCAGCAGGAACGCCTCATCGAACGTGAGCAGGAGATCCACTTGCCGACCGATTACGGCGACTTCCGGCTGCACATGTACCGCTCGATCATCGACGGAGCGCACCACCTTGCCCTCGTCAAAGGGGACGTGGCGGGAGAGGAACCGGTGCTCGTCCGGGTTCACAGCGAATGTCTAACGGGCGATATTTTCGGCTCGATGCGGTGCGACTGCGGCCCGCAGCTCCACTCCGCTCTGGAGCAGATCGAAAAGGCGGGGCGCGGCGTGCTCGTCTATATGAAGCAGGAAGGTCGCGGCATCGGCCTCTCGGCCAAGATCCACGCCTACAAGCTTCAGGAAGAGGGGCTCGACACCGTTGAAGCCAACCTGCGCCTCGGCTTCCCGGCGGAATTGCGCGAATATGGGCTGGGAGCACAGATTCTCGCCGACCTTGGCGTTCGCAAGATGCGCTTTTTAACCAACAACCCCAAAAAGGTGATCGGACTGGAGGCGTACGGGTTGGAGATTGTCGAGATCGTCCCGATTCGCGCCGAAGCCAACCCACACAACGCCCGCTATCTGGAAACCAAGCGGCTCAAGATGGGGCATCTTCTCTAAGCACAATCTTCCCATGTCTGAAAACCCGCCCGCCCGCCCGGCGCCGCTCACCCCGACCCGGCCCCATACCTTCGCGATCGTCGCCAGCGAATATAACCCGGAACTGGTCGCCAACCTGATCGCCGCCGTCAAGGAGGAGCTGGGCCGCCTTGCGCCGCACGCCAGCGTCGCGCTCTACCGCGTCCCGGGAGCGTTTGAAATCCCGGTCATCGTGCAGGAAGTCGCCAGCCGCAAGGGGATCGACGCCGTCATCGCCCTCGGGGTGATCATCGCCGGGGCGACAGCGCATGCCGATCTGGTCGGTCGCTCGGTCACTGATGCCCTTCAGGGGATCGCCGTGCGGGAGCGGCTCCCGGTCATTCATGAAGTCCTTCTCGTGGAAAACGAGGAACAGGCGCAGCAACGGACCACCGGCGAGGAGAAAAACCGGGGGTTGGAAGCGGCCCGTGCCGCTGTCCGCGTCGTCGCCGTGCTCGATTCTCTCCGTAATTAGCTTTTTCTTTTAGGAAAAGATGAATTAGGATCGACGATTCAACGGTCCTCTGGCTCCGTTGGTTTTTTCACACACACCGATCTTTTCTTTTCAAATCAATGGGCGTACGTCGCGAAGGCCGGGAATCGGCTGTTCAGTTTTTGTATCACCGGGACCTCAACGGTGAAGGGAATGCCGAGAGTATTGAAGCGTTTTGGGGTCTTCGCCCTGCCACCCGGCGGGTGCGCGACTTCGGGATGACGCTCGCCCAAGGGGTGCTCGCCAATCTCGAAGCGATCGATGCCCGCATTCGGCAGGCCGCTTCCAACTACGAGTTGCACCGCATCGCCGCGGTCGATCGCAACATCCTGCGCATCGCCATCTACGAGATGCTCTACTGCCCGGAAGTGCCGCCGGTCGTCTCGATCAACGAGGCGATCGAAATCGCCAAACGTTTTGGCTCTGAGGATTCCGGGCGTTTCGTCAACGGCGTGCTCGACCGGATTCGCGCTGAACTGCCGCGCCCGCCCCGCATCGCCCATCCGGCGGGCGGTCCCCCGGCTGATCCCGCTTAGAGCAACACCTTATGGCCATCGGTTTTTTCAAAAACATTCTGGAGAAGTTCGGCGGCAAGGCGGTCGATTGGGACGATCTCGAAGAGACGCTCATCCGGGCCGACCTCGGTGTGCCGATGACGCTTAAAATCATCGCCGCGCTTCAGGAAAAAGGGGATGTCTCCGCCGATGACATCGCCCGGGTCGCCCGGGAAGAGATCGCCAAAGTCCTCCCGCTGGAGAACCCGCCGCTACGCCCGCTCCCAGCCAAGCCAAAGGTGATCCTGATGGTTGGGGTCAACGGCGCAGGGAAGACGACGAGCACCGCCAAGCTCGCCCATTACCTGAAAACCAAACGCCATACCGTCATGCTCGCAGCCGCCGACACCTTCCGCGCGGCGGCCATTGAGCAGTTGGAAGTCTGGTCGCAGCGGATCGGCGTCGAGATGATCAAGGGGCAATACAACGCCGACCCGGCGGCTCTTTGTTATGACGCCTACCAGTCGGCTGACCGGCGCAACATCGAGTTTCTGATCTGTGACACGGCTGGGCGGCTCCATACCAAGTCGAACCTGATGGCGGAGTTGAGCAAGATCCGCCGCACCCTCGCCAAACACGACCCCGATGCCCCACATGAGATGTGGATCGTCGTCGACGCCACCACCGGGAGCAACGCGCTGGCGCAGGCGCGGGAGTTCCATCAGGCGATCGGGTTGACCGGCGTCATCGTCACCAAGCTCGACGGCAGCGGCAAGGGGGGGACCGTCGTTGCCATCGCCCATGAACTCGGGCTGCCGTGCCGTTTTATTGGAACCGGGGAGAAGCTCGACGATCTCGAACTCTTCGATCGCCACCGCTTCCTCGAACAATTGTTGTAGGACGTGTTCATGAATTGAGAAAGATGGATGAAATGACGAATTTTGGGCCAAAAGGCGGCTTTCAGCCGCTTCTCAGCAAATTCGTAAACACGCCCTAGGAGATGCCGCGCCGCGCCGCCGACCCTACCCCGCCCCCCGCGAAAACGCGCGAGCGCATCCTCGCCACGGCGACTTCGCTCTTCGCCCGCAAGGGATACGCCGGGGTGAGTGTGGATGAAATTGTCACGCGCGCCGGGGTCAACAAGCGGATGGTCTACCACTATTTCGGCAGCAAGAGTGGACTCTACACCGCTGTGCTCGAACAGGTCTACGAACGCCTGACGCCGATTGAGACGCGCATCTTCCACGATAACCCGAGCGCCATCGTCGCCGTGGAGCGGCTGGTCTATGCCTACTTCGCCTTTCTGGTGAAGAACCCCGATTTCGTCGACCTGATCCTTTGGGAAAACCTCGGGCGTCATCTCCCGACGCTGCCGACCTCGCTCACCAAAGCGCCGATCCTCGAAGCGCTCGGGCGGACGATCGAACGGGGGATCGCCAACGGAGAAATCCGCCCCGGCCTCGACGCCCAGCACATGCTCATCCACCTCATCGGGATCTGCATGATCTACTTCTCCAACCGGCACACCTTATCGCGCACCGTCGGGCTCGATCTGGAGAACCCGCAGGTGCTCGAAGAGGGCATCCGACAGGCGATCTCGCTGGTCAAACACGGTTTCTTCGCCCGCAACCCGGCGTGATCTTTCGCCCGCTGGGAAGATTTTCAACCCGTCTTGAAATCTTCCCTTGCTTTTAACCTCCAAATCATCTAGATGATACATACCGTGATTTCCACCCTTCTCCCCAAAGAGGCTAATTCGCCGCGCTACGTCGTCCTTGCCGAATCGCTTCTCAAACGCATCAGCGCCGGTTCCTACGCGGTCGGCAGCAAGTTGCCTAATGAGAAGGAGCTGGCCAAGGAGTTCGACGTCGCCGTGATGACGGTCCGCCAAGGGGTCGGTCTCCTAGTGAGGAAAGGGGTCGTCGAACGGCGGCAAGGGAAAGGGACCTTTGTCAAATCGGTCTCGACCTCCATCGGGATCATCTTCGGCCCTGACATTGCTAATGAAACGGCGCATTACTACCGCGCTCTGTTGCGCGAACTCGAAAACCTCACCTTTGAGCGCCGCTGGGGTTCCCGCTATTACGACCGCCTCAACCCCGCCGTCGCCGCTGAAGGGATTAGCGAACGCCAGCGTAACGCCATGCAGCAGGATCACGGCAACCACGCCTATAGCGGCCTGATCGAAATCGCCCCTCCTTCCACCACGCTCATCGCCCAGCAACTCTTCCCCTACCTCCCCCGCGCCTCGATGGCGTATGCGATGCCTAATTGCGACATCACGGTTGATACGCACCATTTTGGTCATGAAAGTGTCTGCCGCCTCGCCGCCATGGGGTGTAAGAAGCCCTTCTACTTCCAGACGTTATGGTCTTGGGAGACCATGACGCCCATTGTGGACGGCATGCTTGATGGCGCCAAGGAATGCGGTTTGCCTGCACCGGTCGTCCATAGTGAATACCTCATTTCACAAGGGTATGAGTCCGAGAAGGCGCTCTTTGAATCTTTCCGCAAGCTCCTCGCCTTCTGGAAGACCCGGAAAGGCGCAGCCCAGCGACCCGATGGGATCATCTTTAACGATGACATCGTTCTAAGAGCCGTTGCCCCGGCCTTAATGGAGGCGCAGCTTTCCATTCCTACCAACCTCAAAGTGCTGACTTTGAGCAACGAGGGTGTCCGCTTCCACTACGGATTTCCCGTAATCCGCTACCAACTCTCCCCCCGCTCCATCGCGGAAACCCTACTCTCCATCCTGACACGCCGGATGCAGGATAGCCAAGTCAGCATCGCCCCTCTTCTCCATCAGGGGAGCATCGTCGTTGATGAATAAATCAGTTCCTTACCCCTCCTCCATGAGTTTGAAAACATTGACAGCTCTCCTGAGCCTGATTCTCTTTGCCACGCTGCTCCCTGCCAACGCTAGCCAGCGCAGCACCCGATTCCCGTTCCACGGAAACCAACCGCTCCCCGCTAAACAAACCAACATCAAACTCCTTAATGGCACCCAACTCCAGATGGAGGAAGGAGGACTATTAGCTGGAAAAGGGAAACCGGGAGCTGACTTTGCCTTCGCCGATTGGGATGGCGAACAAGGTAGCGTTGCCTTCTGGCTCCAACCTCAAGACTGGGATGCCAAGACCAAAGAGAATGTGATGTTGATCAGCCCCCGGGAAGCAAAAGGGGGCACCTTCCTGATCTACAAATATCTAGACACCGACAAACTCTGGTTTTACGGCGAACACCCGAGCGCGGAAGGACAACGCCGCCGGGTCAACATCAACTTCTCCTATAACGAACTTAAAGACTGGAAAAAAGGCGAATGGTATCACCTCGCTTTTGTCTGGAAACGAGGCGCTTTTGCACGTCTCTACGTGAATGGAACGCTAACCAACACGGTCGAAGGGAGCTTTGTCTTCCCAGAATCCATGACCGGGCTAACCCTCGGAGCCGCTAGCAAAGTTCAAACCCTTTTCCGCGATCTCTACCTGAGCACCAGCCTTCTTTCCGAAGGGGAAATCGCCTTACTGGCACGTAACAAGCCTTCCGACGCTTCAGAGAAAGCCGCCCCCAGTTCCTCCTCCGCCATGCAAACTCGCAATCTCTTTGCCTTCCCGGACCATGGGAATCGCCCACCCGTGATCGACGGCATTCTCAAGGAGGATGAGTACACCGGCGTCTACAGCGGACTAATCAGCACTGACACTCACACGGCCTATCGCGAGGCCCATGCGATCCGCACCGCTTCAGATGAAGAGTTTCTCTACATCGGAGCCTCCATCGCCCTCCCCGATGGCTACACTCCCTCCTCCATCTCCACCACCCGCGATGCGCAGGAACAGATCTCCAAAGGCGATCTCTTCACGCTCTTTATCCGTCCCGACGATAACCTCGACCTCAAAACCTTTGAAGGGTATTACCTGACCATTGCCCCGAATGGAAACGTCTACGACGCTTGGGAGGAAGTCGGCTGGACCCGAATGTTCGCCCATCGCAAGGAATCCTTTAATGCCCACCTTGAGCACAAAAGCCGCATCGAGAAAGGGATCTGGACGATTGAAATTAAAATAGCGCGTCAAGATCTCCGCATCAGCAAAAGCGAACGTTTTTCCTTCGGGCTCGGTTTTCAAATCGCAGGCAACCGGGTAGCCTTGACCGATCATCCGGTCTGGTTTGACCACTATCAAGCGTTCTCCGTCGGCTTGATCACCCCCATCCAGGTCCAGACCTCTCTAGGTAAACTCAACGAAGGGGCCATCGCATTTGAAGGAGTCCTTCAGGGAGCGACTTCCGGCAACGGCCAAGGAAAGGTCACCGTCGGGCTCCCCCTTATTCAGGAAGTTGCCGAAAGTATGGTCGTTGAGCACAAGATCGGTGAAGAGATCCGGGTCGAACTGCGAGAGATCGTTAACCAGTGGGAAGCCCCCTTCAAGCTTGAAGCCGCCAAGCCGACCAAGGTCACTCACCACGTCCGCCTTGAGACGCCTGATACCTATACCTTGATCGCCTCGTTGGAAGCTGACGGAAAAATGCTCTACCAACAACAGATCCCCTTTGTCTATGCATCTCCGGTTGAGGTTGAACTCAAGACCATCCCCTCCCGTGATGAGATTCGCGCCCACTGCTCTTTTTATGGCGTGGAGCGCTCCCTCCTTGGTCGCGCCGAGTTAGTGTTCCATGAAAAGAAATCAGGAAAAGCGGTCCAGAGCGAAGCCTTCACCATTGAACGGCCGAGCGAGGTGCGAACCTTCTCCATGGCGAAGCTCAAGCCGGGCTTCTATAACGTTGAAGCTACCCTTTTCAACAAGGCCAATGAACCGATCGGGCGGCGGGCCATCCCTTTTGAAAAACGGGTAACCCCTGCATGGCTTACTCAACGCAAAGGGATTGAGGCGCTCTCCCCGGAGTGGGTTCCCAAAGAATGGCAACCCCTTGAAGTCAAAGAGGGAGAGCCGCTCGTCATCAAAGCATGGGGCCGCGAACTGGAATTCTCCGCAGGATCGCTTTTAAGCGGGATCACCAGTCAAGGCGAAGCACAGCTCAAAAGCGGCCTGATTCTTCGCTATACCAGTGAAGGCAAAGAGCACCGGGTAGAACTCCAGACGCCACGCGTGGAGAGCAGTCACGTGGGACGGGTGACTCTGACCCAGCAAGGCGAGTCGCCACACTTCAAGTGCACCATCCTGCATACCATTGAGTTTGACGGCCTGCACAAGATCAGCCTGCGATTGGAGCCGACGCAGGAAGAACCGGTGATCAACCAGCTTGCCTTGGAAATGCCCTTTAATCGCGCAGCTTTAAGTGTCGTCAAATGGGGGACTTCATGGGAGAGCGGTACGCCGAGCGATCGCGAGTTCACCTCCCTGCCCCACCTCTGGCTCGGGAACGACCGCGCGGGATGCGTGATCTTCGCCGAGAACTCGAAGGGATGGCAGATCCACTCCAAAAAGCCGCGCGTCTCGCTCCGCAATGATCAGGAGACGAGCACGGTTTCCTACCATTTCATCAACCACGTCGCTGCCGTCCGCGAGCCGATGGAGATCACCCTCGCCCTTCAGGCCACCCCTGTTAAACCGTCTTTCGCCAACTGGCGCGACATCCGCCCCCACGGCTGGGGATGGACGCCACCGCCGACGAACCTCTTCATTGTGGACCCGCGCACTTGGACCTCAAGCTACTCACTTCCCATCCCGCGAAGCTGGAAAGTCGTGGAAGATCTTGTGACTCATGCACGGGAGAACCGCCAGCGGGTCTATCCCTACCTTACTCCCTTTACCATTTCGCTCTACGATATGGTCCACCGCGACCTTCCCTATCTCAAGCCCGATCAACCAGTCCCACCGGAGAAGCTCTACACTCAAGCTAAGGGAACACCAAAAATCGACGATTACTGGTATCACGCCGAGGATTGGAATCTTTCGCCCCTTCAATTCAATAGCGATGGTTCGGGCAAAGAGACGACCCAGATGGCCTGTTTGAGCCCGTCGGGAACGTGGTCCGATTATTTTGCCGGTAAGGTTGAGGAAATCCTCAAACAGAGTGACGTCGACGGGTTCTATTTCGATCTTCCGATGCCGCTTCAGAATTTCGACGCCAGCAAAGGCCTTGCCTATACCACCCGCGACGGCGTGCAGGAAGGGACGCAGGAACACTTCGCTACCCGCGATCTATACAAGCGCCTTTACTACCTCTTTGACCAATACCGCGGCCCGGCGCGCAAACCGTATATTCTGGGCCATGGTTTCCCTTCCGATCAGCCGATTGCTACCTTCTGGGATGTTAACTTCCACGGCGAAGCGCTCAAGCCGTTTACGCCCTTTGAGTTTACGCGCTGGAATCTACAGGAAAAGACCAGCGGTGCCCCTCTCGCCAAACCGGCGGTTGACTCGGACAAACGGAGTTATGACGGCTTGTCGTACCGGGCAGCTCATGGCCCCCAGTTCAACCTCCCGATCATGTACCTGCCGCAGTATGGCTACCGCAAGGAGCTTTACCACAATACCCACTCGCGGGAGACGCTTTCATGGACATTCCTGCACAATAATCTCCTGTGGCCAGCCTACCTCCCCCCACAACCGGTTTACCGTTTCTGGGAAAAGGTTGAAATGGCCTATGGCATGGGTGGCACAGAATTTCACCCTTTCTGGAACAATGGGATTTCCACAAGTCCGGAATCGGTCCGGGCCAGTTACTGGACCAAGGCCGACGCCGGGGCTGGGGTTCTCCTTGCAATAGCTAACTGGTCCGATCAAGGACAGGAAGCAACGGTAACGCTTCCAGAAAAACTGGCGTCCTTCTCCTCCGCCACCGATCTTGAAACCGGAGAGAAACTCTCGGTAACGCAAACCCTAAAGGCAAAAATACCCGCTCACGACCTGCGCGTGTTCCGGCTCCTGCCTAACCCACCCGGCCAGTAATGAGAACGCATCTTATCACCCTCATGTTGGCGATGCTTCCCGTCCTTACCTATGCAACGGAGGAACGCTCCAACCTCCTTGCCGACCCCGGCTTCGAGCAGACGGCACCCGGCGAAACGCTCCGAAGCTGGCTACCCAACCCTGTGGCAGAACCCGATCTGCTGGAACTCAATGTCGACCACCCGCGCGAGATCCGCAATGGCGTTGCCTCCCTGCATCTCGTCTTCCAAGGAGGAACCGACCGGCGGGGCGCCGTCTTCTCTCATGCGTTACTACCGGTGCAACCAGAGGTCGATTACACACTGGCATGCTGGGTCAAGGGAGATGGACTGGTGGAACTTGGAGTCTACCCCTACCAGAACGGGCAGAACGCGAGCCATGTCAGCGACTATACTTTAGTGCGCGAAGATGGCGAGGAGTTCCCTTTTTCGATCAATGATCCCAACCAGTGGCAGGAAGTTCGCTATACCTTTCGTCTCACCAATCCGGAAACCACGATCAATCAGATTCGCTATGTGATCCTCGCCTATGGCGATCTTTACATTGACGACTGCTCCTTCTCTCCCAACCGCACCCACCTCTAATCCATCTCCTTCATGAAAAATCCCACATCCTCCCCCTCTATGAAAGGCAAAGCTACCGCTCTTGCACTCGCCATGGTGATGTTGAGCGCTGGCGCTCCTCTCTCGGGACAGCAAGCGAGTACGTTTAACGGAAGCGTTGATCAGGACTGGTTCAACCCTGCGAACTGGAGTCATGGCGTCCCGGCTTCCAATGGCAACTGGGCTTCCCTTCTGGGCACCAGCGGCGGCGTCACCGCCAATATCAACGCTCCCGCACTCGTCGGAGACAATTCCGGAGCTACTTCGCTTACCGTCGGCAGCGGGGCAAACAATCGGGCAACGCTCAATATCCTTTCCACCGGGAGCCTTGTCATCGACGCCGGGGGAAGCACCCTCGCCAATGTCCGGATCGGTAGCACGGGAAGCACCGGCACGATCAACGCAGCCGGGAATCTGACCGCCAATGGCGGCCTCTATCTTGGCGATGGCGCAGGATCGAATTCTACCCTTAACATCACCGGAGGGACCAGTTCGTTCGCCAATGTTTACCTCTCTGCCAATCACGCAACTGCCACCTCCAAGATCACCCTCTCCGGTGGCAACTACCAATCCACCTACATCTCCATCGCCCACAATGGGATAGGCAGTTGGACGCAAACCGGGGGCAACGCTGTCATCTCGAATGAAAGCGTTCTCGGCAATTTAGCCGGGAGCAACGGCACCTTTGAGTTAAGCGCAGGTAGCTACAAAACCCCGATCTTCGCCTTCCGTGAGGGAACCTCCTCTTTTACCCTTTCTGGCAGCGGCGTCTTTACGGTAGCGGACTGGAAGTACACCGGCACCTCCGGCACCTATAATATTAACCTCAACGGCGGCACGCTCCATACCTCAGGCGCGGGGAAGATCGGATTCGACCTAACCAATACAGCGACTACCTTTGCCATCGGCGAAGCCGCGGGGCCGCAACGTATCGGCGTAGCGGAGATGGCCGGGACTTATGTTCAGGGGGAGTTAGGCCGCATTGCTTTTGACCTTGCCAGCCTTGCCTCTCACGACAAGATCTCCTTGACGCAGGGCGCGGTACTGGAAGGCTTTCTGGATATCTCTCTGCTCAATGGCTACCTTCCTGATGAGGGTGATTATTGGGATATTATGACCACCTCATCCGGGGTCATCACGCTGGACAATCTCACCGTAACCGATGGCTTTACCTTAACGTTACTCAACAACGGGGAGACCTTGCGCCTCGGCGTCGCTGCCGTCCCGGAACCGGGAAGTGTCGCCTTGCTCGGCGGTGCTTTCGGGCTATGGTGGCTGAAGCGGCGTCGGCGCTCGGCCTGAGATCTGGTCGCTATGCTCGCACACGCCCTTCCCAACATGAGACGGCCAGCAAGAGTCAAACAGCAACCCCTTTTCCTCCCGGGGGAGAAAGAAGCTGCGTTTACCCTGACAGAATTGCTGACAGCGATCGTCGTTCTAGCCACGTTGATCGCTCTCCTGCTCGCGGGAACCACCATCAGCCGCCGCTCCGCGCAGAATGCGCAGTGTGTGAGCCATTTGCGCTCCATCTCTACAGCGCTCCTTGCCTACGCTGGCGATCACAATGGGCAACTGGTGAACCTGATGGCTCGCACGCCCGATCACGGGATGGATTACTGGACTTGCGTCATCGGTCCCTACCTTGGCCAGCACAACACCCTTGATCGACGTTTTACCCCGGCTCGCGGCCTGCATGTCGGCCGGGATTATCTGCGCTGCCCGGGAGCGGACGAAAAAGTGGTATCCACCTATGGTGTCAACTACACCTTCACCTACCGGCCCCGGGTTTTTAGTTTTCCGCCTTATGGGGATAGCGCGCGACTGACGGAACTGCGGCCGGGGACGATGCTCGTGGGCGATGCCGCCAATCTTTATATCAATTCTCCAAAGATGAACACGCCAACCTATCCTGCCGCTTTTGACCGGCATGGAAGGGACGCAATGAATGCCGCTTTTGCCGATGGTTCCATTCAACGCTTGACCAACGAGCAATGGAGAGCCTACAGGGATTAGTCAGAGCATCCTCTCTCTTTCATGACCTCCTCTACTTTTGTTCCGCTTGATGCGGAATGCTTCCCGATTCTCACCGAAGCGCAACACTCTACGATCCCGTGGGTTCCCCGTGCCCCACAGGGTGGGGAGGCGGCGTTTCCTGACGGTTTTACCTTCGACAAAAAGGTGCTCTCGGCGATCCCGGAGACGGCGCTGGCCGATTTCCGCACCTTTCTCTCCCTTCAACAACTCGAAGGGAAAAAGGGGGCGCCGCTGCGCACCGCCGTTGCCCCGGAGATGATCCGCGATCAATGGCGCGCGACGGTGACCCCGGAAGGAGTCACGCTCCATGCCGCCAGTGGTGACGGATGGCGACGAGCGCTCGTCTGGCTGGAGGATGAGATGCTCAAACGCGGCGGGCCGTTCCTGCCGCTTGGTGAACACGAACGCACACCGGTGATTCGCACCCGCATTTCCCGCTGCTTTTTCGGCCCAATCCAGCGCCCACCCTTCAACCGGCATGAACTCGATGACGACGTCGATTACTACCCCGAGCCGTACCTCAACCGGCTGGCGCACGATGGCGTCGACGTCCTCTGGATTACGATCAAGTTCAAGGAATCGGTCCCATCCAAGCTGATCCCTGAATTCGGGGCGAACGGGGAGCGTCACCTCGCCAAACTGCGCGATACCGTCGCCCGATGTGCGCGTTACGGCATCCGCATCTACGTCTTTTGCATCGAACCGGCAGCGCTGCCGATCGATTCACCCGTCCTCAAACGCTACCCGGAACTCAAAGGGCATCTCATTGACGATGCGGCCGCCTTTTGCACCAGTTCCGCCATCGGGCAGGCGTATGTAGAGGAGGCGTTTGCCACGCTCTTCAAGCTCGTCCCGGGATTGGGCGGAGCGATCACCATCCCGGTTGGGGAACGTTTTACCCATTGCGCCTCAGCTTACCAGAGCCGCCCGGGTCAGAACCACCCGCCCTGCAACTGCCCCCGCTGCAAAGATCGCTCGATCCACGATATCCTCGCCGATACCCTCGCTGCCATGCGCCGGGGGATCGACGCCGCCAACCCGGAGGCCGAACTGATCGCATGGCCCTATGGGCAGATGATCCTCTGGGGGAAGGAAGAACTGATCGAATCAGCCAAGCATATCCCCGATGGCGTAATCCTTCAGCACAACTTTGAGAGCGGCGACTTCAACGTTCAGCTCGGCAAGCAGCGTCCGCTCTGGGATTACTGGCTCTCGTGGGTCGGCCCAAGTCGTCTTTTCTCCGAATCGGCCAAGCACACCGCCCAACGCGGCGGTCGGATGTCAGCCAAGTTGCAGGTCGGCAATTCCCATGAGATCGCCACCGTCCCGTTCATTCCGGTCCCCGGGTTGATCTATCGCAAGTACAAGGCGATGCACGAGCTGGGGGTGAGTTCCGCCATGCAATCGTGGTACTTCGGGAACTACCCTTCGCTCATGACCCGCGCTGCCGGGCTTCTCTCCTTCGCGCCGTTGCCGGAAAGCGAGTCGGCCTTCCTGCTCGACCTCGCCCGTCGCGATTGGGGAACCCAAGCCGACACGGTCGCTCAGGCATGGGCCTGCTTTGGCGAGGCGTACGAAAACTACCCCTCGACCCACTTCTTCGGCTACTACGGACCGGTGCAGGATGGCGTCGTCTGGCCGTTGCACCTCATCCCGCGTAACATCCCGCTTGCGCCGACGTGGAGGCTCGATTTCCCGCCAAGCGGTGATTTTCTGGCCGATTGCCTCTCGGCTTATTTCAAGCTCGATGAGGTACTGACCCTCTGCACCACGATGTCGCGGCGATGGAATGACGGATTCGCTCTCCTGAAAGAAGCTTACGCCGCCAGCGAACAAACCGCCGCACAAGCGCACGAACTGCGCATCGCCCACGCCGTGGCGATCCACTTCGAGGGAGGGCTCGATATTCTGCGTTTCTACGCCTTGCGCGAGGAGCTCGTCGGGGACGCCTCGCCGAAGCGCCGCAAGGAACTCCTTGATGAAATGGAGGCAATCGTCGGGCGCGAGATCGACCGGCGCAAGGTCTACCTCCAACTCCTGCGGGACGAGCCGACGCTCGGCTACCACTCCGAAGCCGAAGGGTACAAGGTGACTCCTGATAAAGTCCGGCGTGGACTTCGCGCGCTCAAGACGCTTCTCAAACGCGATTTCCCCGCTGTCCGCCTCCTCGCCGCTCAAGGCGAACCGCTCTTTGGCGACTATACCGGCCACGCCCCACGCCGCAAAGTCCTCGCCCTGCGCGAAGCCACCGCCAATCCGTGGCAGCAGAGCGGCGATGCGCTCGGCGCTCCCGAGGCGAAACTCTGGAAGGGAGCGCCGACCCATCCGCTGCGCCATTGGCTCATCCAGCCGCGCGCGGAGGATAAGGATAAACGCAACAACTACGGCGGCGACTGGATCGCCAACCCCGCAGGCCCCGCCCCGGTCCGGGCGAGCTACCGCGCCCTCTTACACGAAGGGGCGCTTCATCTCTGGGTCCGTTTTGCCTCCGAGAACGGCTTCGCACTGCCCGAGGATGCGTGGGAGCCGACGGTGACGCTCGACATCGAGCCGCGCCGCCTCCAGACCCGCCGCCACTTCTACCTCTACGCCAACGGGGAGAAACTCAGCCTCATTGACGAAGGGTACGTCGCCCCCGAGCAGCCCCCCTTCGACACCCGTTGGGAAAAGCGGGAGAACGGTTGGGAAGCCGGGCTGCGCGTCCCCCTCTCCAGTCTGGAACTGGAAGAGATCGAAGGCCCGTTCCGTTTCAACCTGCGGATCACCTTCTTTAACCGGGAGACGACCGAGCGTTGCGAACTTTCGTGGATCAAGCGCAAACCGCTCAAAGCGCGACTGGCATGGGGCGACATCAACCCGGCCACCGACTACGGCTGGGTCAAGGTGGAGTAAAAACAGACCCCGACTTCCCGCGAAAGAACGGTTGCGCCGCAGGCGGGATCATCGTTAGACTGGCGCTCATGCTTGATTCTGCCCTTCGGGTTGCCCCGGCTGCCGCCGCCTGTGATCACCTCACGACGGCCTACCGGTGGATGCTGCTTGCCCGGCTGCTGGAAGAGAAGATGGCGAGTCTCTACCGCGCCGGAAAGATCACCGGTGGTGTCTTCGTCGGCAGAGGACAGGAGGCGCTGAGTGTTTCGATCGGGATGACCTTGCAGAAAGGCGATATTTTCGCCCCGCTCATCCGTGATCAGGCCGGGCGGCTGGCTTTCGGCGAGCCGCTCCTCGACTCGGTACGGACTTACCTCGGCTCCCGGCTCGGCCCGATGCGCGGGCGCGATGGCAATGTCCACCGGGGCCGTCCGCGCGAAGGGCTCCTGCCGATGATCAGCCATCTCGGCGCGATGATCTCCGCCGTCTGCGGGACGCTGATCGCCCGGCGCTTTAAGGGCGAGGGCGGCGTCATTGGCGCGACCTGTCTCGGCGAAGGCGGGACTTCCACCGGCGCTTTCCATGAAGCGATGAACCTCGCCGCCGTCGAGCGGCTCCCGCTCCTGATGATCGTCGCCAATAACCAATACGCCTACTCGACGCCGACGGAGCGCCAGTTCGCCTGCGCCCACCTCTGCGACCGCGCCGCCGGGTATGGCATCGCCGGCCATCAGGTCGACGGGACCGATCTGGAAGCGTGCCTGAAGACTCTTTCGATCGCGGCCGATCAAGCGCGCAACGGCGGCGGGCCGCAACTCATCGTCGCCCATCTGCTCCGCCTTGCGGGACACGGGGAGCACGACGACGCCAGCTATATCTCCGAAGAACTCAAAGCCTCCCCGCTTGGGCGCGATTGTCTGGATCAGGCCGCCGCGCTCCTGCTCGAACGCGGCTGGGCTTCGCAGGCCGATCTCTCGTGCTGGCGTGATGAAGCGCTCCAGCAGATTGAAGAAGCCGTCGCCACCGTACAGCGCGAGGCTCCCCCTGATCCAAATACCGAACATTGGAGCGCCCTGGCCACCGAACGACTCATCGACGGACACGCGCTCCCGCCAGAAGCACCATGATCACCTACCTCGAAGCGATCCGTGAAGCACAGGCCAAGGCACTGGCCGACGACCCGCGAGTCTACATCTACGGACAGGATATCGGAGCCTTCGGCGGCGCCTTCAAGGCGACCAAGAACCTCGCCCGCGAATTCCCGGGACGCGTGCTCGATGCCCCGATCAGTGAAGACGCCATCCTCGGCTCCGCTGTCGGCGCGGCCATCGAGGGGATGCGCCCGATTATCGAAATCCAGTACGCCGATTTTTCCACCGTCGGCTTCAACCAGATCGTCAACCACGCCGCGACCCTCTATTGGCGAACCGGCGTCCCTTGCCCGATCACCATCCGCCTCCCCTCCGGCGGCACCGCCGGTTCCGGCCCGTTCCACAGCCAGAGCATGGAGGGGCTCTACGCCATGTACCCGGGATTGATTGTCATGACCCCGGCCACGGTGGAGGATGCCTACTCCATGCTCCTTGAAGCGGTCGCCATTGATGACCCGGTGATCTTCTGCGAACACAAATACCTTTATTACCACCTCAAAGCCGACCGCCTGCCGACAGAGGCGCTCCCGGCTGGCAAGGCGCGCATTGCCCGAATGGGGCGCGACCTGACGGTGGTCACCTCCGGCGCGATGCTCCATGAATGCCTCGCGGCGGCGGACGAACTCGCGCAGGAGAAGTACGAAGTCGAAGTGGTCGACCTGCGCACGGTCAAACCGCTCGACACCGACACCATCCTCGCCAGCGTCGCCCGGACGGGACGCCTGCTGGCCGTTGGGGAAGCGTGGCCGTGGGGCGGCGTGACGGCGGAAGTCGTCGCCCGTGTCGCTGCGGAGGGGTTCGCCCTTCTCGACGCCCCGCCGCGTCGCCTCAACGCCAAGGATACTCCTGTTCCGTATCACCCGAACCTCTGGGGGACGCATCGCCCGACCGCCCAGACCATCGCCCGCGCCATGCGCGATCTCCTGCGTCTCTGATTTCTCTTTTTCTTTCCCATGCCCCTGATCCCGATCATCATGCCCCAGCTTGGCGAATCGATCGCCGAGGCCACCATTGTCCGCATCGCCGTCGCAACGGGAGAATGCGTCGAAGCCGATCAGGAAGTGATCGAAGTGGAGACCAACAAAGCGGTCATGAGCGTTACCACTCCCGCGGGAGGAACCATCGGCGAAATCACCGCGCAAGAGGGCCAGAGCTATACCGTCGGCTCGACCCTCGGGTTCATCGAAGTCTCGCAGGAGGAAGCGGCCCGGCTCGGCCTCGATACCGCCCCGGCTCCCTCCAACCTCCCCGCCGACCACCTCCTTGATGAACAAGGGGCGATTGATGAAACCTCCGGGAGGGCCAATTCGCCGCGACCCGGCTCTCACCTCGTCCAGCCGACGGTACGCGGCCTTCCGGTCCCGGCCCACGCCTCCGGGGCAAGCTACATGTCGCCCCGGATGAAGGCACGCATGGCCGAGCTTGGCCTGCACGCTGCCGACCTCTCGGGCATCGCCGGGAGCGGTGCCGCCGGGCGGGTGACGATTGACGATTTTGAAGCCTTCCTTGAAGCGCTCGACCACCATCGGATGACCCCCGCCTCCAGCATGCGTGTCGCCGTTGCCGATGCGATGCGCCGGAGCTGGACCCGCCCGCTGGCAACCGTGGGCCAACCGGCATGGCTCGACCCGCTCCTGCGCCACCGCAAGGAGTCGCCCCACAAACCGGGTCCGGCGCTCTACGCCTTGCGCGCGCTCGGCCTCGCCCTTTCTGAAAATAGCGCTCCGGCGGGGCGGCTGGTCGGCGATCGCATCGTCCACCCGGCCTCCATCGACATCGGTTTCGCCGTTGAAGCCGAGGATGGGGTGCTCGTCCCGGTCTTGCGCAAAGTCGACACCACCCCTCTCTCCGAACTGGTGGGCCGCTACAACGAATTAGTCGAACTGGCCCGTCAGCGCAGACTTCCCGGCAATGCCACCGGCGGTTCCATCGCCACCGTCACCAACTTTGGCACCTTCGGGTTGACTTGGGCGACGCCGATCCCGCTCCCGGAACAGACCCTCGTCCTCGGCCTCGGCGCCGGGCGGATCGTCCCACAATGGAGCAAGGAGAAGGAGAGCTTCCTCCCGGTCATGGAGGCAAACCTTACCTTGAGCTTTGACCATCGGGTGCTCGACGGCGGCGCTGCCGGGCGACTGCTAGCGCGGGTGGCCGATCTGCTGGTCAACCCCGAGCAGTTGTAGGTTCTGAAAATCACCGGGAGTGCGCCCGGTCTGCTGGCGTAACCAACGGCAGAAATGGGATGAATCGACAAACCCGAGCGCCGCTGCGATCTCCTTGACCGAGCCGCAGGGGGCGACTAGCCGCCGACACGCCTCTGCCATCAGCAGTTGATTGCGGTAAGCCGCGAGCGTCATTTGGAGATGCTTGCGCCCGAGGTTTTCCAGTTGAGAGCGACCCAGACCGGTCTCCCGCCGCCACGCCTCAAACGGGAGCGGCCCGGCCCGTAAATGCGTCTGGATCTCGCCCAGAACATAGGCCAGCCGGGCATCGCCGGGTCGCAACGTCGTTACCACGCCGCCATGACGCGCCAATTCCCCAAAAAGCTGGTTCACAAAGCGGATCATCGCCGCTTTGAGATCCAAAAGATCCGCGAGGCTCCACGCCCTGCGATGCAGAAGGCGCTCCTGACTCCGGCTCCGTTTAAGAACAGCGCAGACCCGTAACGCCAACCGCCGCAAGGCAACAGCAGCCGCCCCTTCCCCGAAAACCGGATGGGGGAGAGAAAGCACCGGGAGCCCGTGGGGCCAATGGGCGAAGAAGTTGATCGAAATCAAACGGCTACCCGGCGCGAAATGATGCGCACGCCGGAGACCACTAGGGATAAAAATCGAATGTTGCGGCCCGATCACGTTAGTTTCACCGGCAGCCTCCAAGCGGAGCGAACCCGACTCCAGCCACCACCAGGTGTAATAGGGATGGGTATACTCGGCTGAGAGCATCGAAACCGCATCGTGATAAACTACCACTGGCGCGATCCGAATAGCGTCACCTTCCTCCCATGGGTAGGCAATGGAGTTCCAATCAGAAGCATTCATTACGAAAAAATACCGTACATCACGAATTCAAACCATGGCTTAAACTAGTTTTTAGCAGCGATCTCCCCCAGAATCTACCCTATCTTCATGAACCGGGTAAAAGAAATTCTGGTCGTCCACCACTCCCATACCGATTGGGGCTACACCACCCATCAAAGCCAGATTGGCGAAAAGCACCTCGGCTTCCTTGATGCCGCCGTGCGGCTCTGTCAAGAGAGCCGGGAGCGCGACGATGATCTGCGCTACCGCTGGTGCTGCGAATCGGCATGGGTCGTGAGGGACTATCTACGGCGACGTTCCCGGCAAGAGCATGACGCTTTTCTCGAATGCATCACTCGTGGGGAGATCGAGGTCGCCGCCCTCCCGCTCCAGCCAACACCGCTGGCAGACGCCCGCACGATCCGCGCCACCCTCGCCCTTCTCGATGACCTTCGGGGGGAAGGGATTCCCGTTAGCGTGGCGCTCGGGTGTGACATCAACGGGTTAAGCTGGCCGTGGGCCGATGCCTTACTCGACCACGGCGTCGAGACCCTCTGTATGGCGATGAACTTTGTCTGCGGCGGCGGGATGCCCCGCTGGAGCGCCTTTCAGTGGAAGACCCCTTCGGGTCGACAGCTTCTTTGCTGGCAAGGAACTCATTACAATCAGGGAGCCTATTGGGGACTGAACCACGATGCCTACCCGATTGACGAAGTCGCCGAACAACGGGTGAGCGAACTGGCTAGTCTCCCTTGGGAGAAGCTTCTCCTCCAAGTCACGAACATCCCTCCTGACAACATGGGGCCCCACCCCGGCTATCTCGATGGACTCGCCCAATACAACCGCCTTGCCGCCGAAAACAACTGGCCACCGATGCGCCCCGCCACTCTGCGGGAATGGAGCGACTGGCTCCGACACCATGCCGGGGAGATCCCCCTCTATGAAGGCGACTGGAGCGACTGGTGGGTCGCCGGGGTCGCGAGCACCCCGCGCGAGACGGCGACATTGCTCGATGCGCAAAGGCGCATTGCCCTCGCGGAAGCCAATGGGCTAGAGCCTAGCCACAGCACTATGGTTCGTCAGCAAATCTTCCTCGCCGCAGAGCATACCTGGGGGGCGAGCACGAGCGTGAATGATCCCTTCCGCCTTTCATCACGGGCAGGACTCGCCGCCAAGCAACATCTCATCTATAAAGCAGCCTATAGCGCCAATGAGGCGCTGCGCCATTCACTAGGCAAAGGGAAGGTGATGTATGATAGCGAATACGAGAGCTTTGACCCGGCGTGGGCGGCGGTCGTCGGCAGCGCCACCCCGGAACCGTCCATTCCCGCTGCAAAAGAGGATCAAACGGCTCCATGGGAAGAACTGATCGGCGAACGGTTCGGCGAAACTCTTCTGGAAACACCGATCAGAGAAGGGCGGCGGGCATGGTTTGAGAAAGGCTCCTTCCGCGCGCCGGAGAGCGCTGGCCAATGGGCCGATGGCAGCCTCCTCCACCGCGCCCCCTACCCCTCCGCCACCCGGGAGCTTCGGGAAGAGGGTAGCGAACTTCACATCGAGGTCACCCTTTCACTGGAAACGACGACCGAGCCGCGCGCGCTTTACATCAACTTCCCCTTCAAGCCGAAAGCCAACGCCGTCACCGCAGAAATCGGCGGCGCATGGGCCGATCCACGTCACCAGCAACTCCCCGGCTCGTGTGTGAACTGGTGGACGGTGCACCACGGCGTCCTGCTCCGTTTTGGTAAGGCGGCGCTTCTCTGGACCCCATGGGACGCCCCGCTGACGATGTTTGACGCCCCTTGCCCGACTCCTCCCAAAGCCAGCAACCGGCTGGAAACGCCAACGCTCGTCTCATGGGCACTTAATACCTATTGGTTTACCAACTTCAGCCCGTGGAGCGGGGGTGACTACCGCTTCCGCTACCGCCTCAAGTATTGGCCACAAGCCCCCACACCAGAGGAACTCGAAGCATGGCTCCGAGCCAACCCGCTTCCGCAATACCCGTCAATCACCCCTCTCCATGGCAACTCCACGCTATTACCAACCTGATAAGGCCACCCGCAGCGGACTGCTCGAAGTCGACCTCGCCATCTTCGGCGCAACTGCCGCAGGGGTCGTCGCTGCCGTTCAGGCCCGCCAGATGGGCCGGAGCGTTGCCCTGCTCGAAGCCGGGGGCCACCTCGGCGGGATGACCACCGGCGGCCTTTCCCGGACCGACAGCGGCGACTCACGACTGATCGGCGGCCTCTCCCGCGCCTTCTACCGCGCCTGCGGAAGCTTTTACGGCAAGGAAGAGGAATGGAAATTCGAGCCGAAGGTGGCGAGCGCCGTCTTCCGGCAATGGCTCGAAGAGACGGGCGTAGAGGTCCTCTTTTACCAATATCTGCGCGGCGTCACCAAAGAAGGGGCAAAACTGATCGAACTGGTCACCGAAAGCGGCTTGCGCGTGCGGGCGAAGTCGTTCCTCGACACCTCCTACGAAGGCGACCTATTGGCAGCCGCCCAAGTCAGCCACCACATCGGGCGGGAAGGGAACGCGCGGTATGGAGAGCTTTATAACGGCTGCTCGCTTGCGGTGATCCACCAGTTCGATCGCGCCGTTGACCCATGGTGCCGCCCCGGCGACCCGGCGAGCGGTCTCCTCCCGGGGATCGACCCGTTGCCGCCCGCCGACCCTTTGGAGGAAGACCAACGCATTCAGGCGTACAACTTCCGGCTCTGCCTTTCGGCGGACCCATCTAATCAGATCGCCTTTGAACGGCCACCGGGCTACGACGCCCGCGATTACGAACTGCTTGCCCGCTATTTCGCCGCCGGGTGGGTCGACGAACTGATCCGCTTCGATCCCATCCAAGGCAACAAAGCCGACCTCAACAACCACGGCGCTTTTTCCACCGACTACATCGGGGCCAACTACCGGTGGCCCGCCGGAACTTATGCGGAACGGGAGGCGATCTTTGCCGATCATCTCCGTTATCAAAAAGGGTTGATGTGGTTTCGGGCCAACGACCCGCGCGTCCCCCTCGCCACCCGGGAGCAGATCCGCCGCTGGGGTCTCGCCGCCGATGAGTTCACAGCGACGGACGGTTGGCCTCCGCAGCTCTACATCCGCGAAGCACGGCGGATGATGGGGGAAGAAGTCGTCACTGACCACCATTGTCTCGGCAGCCGCCAAACACAGGAACCGGTCGCCATCGGCTCCTATCAGATGGATTCCCACAACTGTCGGCGGCTCGTCTGGCAGGGGCGGGTGCTCAACGAAGGCGATCTTCAGGCACGGGTTCACCCGTACGGGATTCCGTGGGGGAGCCTCCTGCCACGCCGTCACGAGGCGGAGAACCTCCTCGTCCCGGTCGCGCTTTCAGCCTCTCATATCGCCTTCGGGTCGATCCGGATGGAGCCGGTTTTCATGATCCTCGCCCAGAGCGCGGCGACGGCGGCCCTTCTCGCGCTTGATCGCGGTTGCCCGCTCCACGAACTCCCCTACGACGCCTTGCGCGCGCAGTTGCTCGCCGACGGGCAGGTGGTTTAGAGCGGGGTGGCTCCGGGATTGACGGGGGGGGTGTCACAATGGCAACCTTCCCCTCCCCCGGAACTGTTACCGCTGATGAAAAAAAGTTGTTTAGCCGCCAGAACCGTTCTGGCCTCCCTGCTGACGGTCTGCATGGTGGCGCTGCTCGCCGGATGCGCCCAGACTCATGCGCACCGCAAACCGGCCCCGCCGCCACCCAAGTCACCAACGGCCTCCCGCTCCCTCCCGCCTAAGGCGAAGCCCTCCCCTACCCCGCCGGGGCTGACCCGTTCGCTCCCCCCGCGAACGCCGAAAGCCCCCTCCCCCTATCGCACCCTCACCAAAGAGCACCCTCCGCAGGGAAAAATCACCGTCGGCAACACCTTCCGCGTCCGCACCACCGCTTACACCAGTAAGAAAAACGCCATCGGCAAGCGGATCTCCCACGGCAAGGTCACCAGCGCCGCCTCCGACTGGTCGCGCTTTCCGCTCGGCACCCGCTTCCGCATCCGCGAGACCGGGAAAGTCTACGAAATTGATGACTACGGCTCCGCTCTGGTCGGCTCGCACACGATCGACCTCGCCCAGACCGGCAAACACGGCGTCCGCCGTTGGGGCGTGCGCTGGGTTCATATCGACATTCTCCAATGGGGCTCCCCGCGCCGCAGCCTTGAAGTGCTCAAGCCACGCGTCGCCTATCGGCACATCCGCCCGATGGTCAGAGACTTAAACAAACAGACCGAGGGAATCCCCTCCCGCTTCCAGCGCCACCAGCCGTAACCCCGGTTCACGGTGTCGCCGCCGTGCTCTCCGGCACGAGAAGACGCCAGAGCGGAGTGCGACGCAGGATAATCTCCGCCTCGACGGAGGCCCCGAGCATCAGCGGTTGCGGCGCATGATCGACCCGGACGGCTACGCGGTAAGTCTCCTCCTCCCCCCCCGGGGTCGGCTCCGACTCCATCGCCGTCTGTTCGACGCTCCCTTTGATGTAGCCGTAGCGGAGACGATCGAAGGAAGGGGTCGTCATCAAGACCTTCTGGCCGGGGTGGATGCGGTGGTACTGCCGCTCCGTGGCGTGGAGTTTCACGAAACGCTCCTCCCCATGGGCGAGGTGAAAGAGCGTCTCCCCCTTCTCCAGATGCTCGCCACGGGTCCGCTTGCGAATGAGCGTCACCACGCCCGCTTCCGGCGCGCGAATGGTGTGCCGCTCGACCTCGGCCCGTAGCGCCTTTCGCTCGGCGAGCAGGATATTGAGCCGCTCCTGCGCCGCTTCGATCTCCGCCTTGGCTTCATCAAGGATCGTCGATTCGAGACCATGCCCGATGATCTGCACTTTCTTCTTCGCCTTGGCGAACTCGGCCTCCGCCAGCGCGGCGGCGAGCTGGGCATTTTCCAGATGGTGACGGCTCACCGCCCCGGCCTGCCCGAGCGCTTCGAGCCGTTCGAGTTCGACTTTGCTCTGCTCCATCTTTTTTTGAGCGATCTCGAAATCCTCCTCCGTGTGGAGGAACTCATTGGGAAGCGGTTGGCGGCTGATCCGTGCCAATTTGTTGCGCCGAAGTTCCAGCTCCGCCTCGGCCTGCGTGATCCGGGCTTCAAGCGTTTGCAAAGCCCCCTCCTCCTCGCTGGCGTCGAGCCGGGCAAGGATCACCCCGCTCTCCACGCGCGTGCCGACGGTCACCGGCAGGTCGACCAGAATCGCCTCGACCGGAGAGCGCACATAAGTCTCCCGCTCGGCGTGAATCCGGCCCCGGGCCTGCACCTTTTCATCAATCGGCACGAAGATCAACAGAAGCAGAAGGGCCACCATCGTCCCCCCTCCGAGCAGGAGGACGCGGTTGCGAATCCGTTCCAGACGTTGCTGTAAGTTCGGTTGCATGGTCAGTCAAAGAGAAGGTCAAATCACGGCGGCGGAGGCGGCAACCTCCTCACGTAAGACGGCAGAAGGTTGATAGAGCGCGCTATAGGCTCCCTTTCGGGCGAGCAGTTCCTGATGCGAGCCGATCTCAAGAATCTCCCCGTGCGACATCATCACAATGCGGTCGGCCTTGACGATGGTGCTCAGACGGTGGGCCACGATGAAGACCGTCTTGCCTGCCATGAGCCGGTCGAGCGACTCCTGAATGAGCGCTTCGCTCTGGTTATCAAGCGCACTGGTCGCCTCGTCAAAGATCAGGATGCGCGGATTTTTGAGGATCGTCCGCGCGATCGCCAACCGCTGGCGTTGCCCGCCGGAGAGAGTCACCCCGGCCTGCCCGATCTGTCCCTGAAAGCCACCGGGGATCGCCTCGATAAACTCCAGGGCGTTCGCCTGCCGCGCCGCTTCGCGCACCTCTTCCTCCGTCGCCTCGGGGCGGCCATAGCGGATGTTCTCATCCACCGTGCCGGAGAAGAGGTAGTTCTCCTGCAAGACGATCCCGACCTGCTGCCGGTACGCAGTGTAATTAAGGCGCCGCAGGTCAACCCCGTCGATCAGGATCGCCCCCTCCTCCACGTCGTAGAAGCGGGTAAGGAGACTCATCAAAGTCGATTTACCGCAACCGCTGTGGCCGACCAGCGCGATCACCTCCCCCGGCTTGACCTTGAGGTTGAAATCCGAGATCGCCCGTTTCCCATCAAAAGAGAAGGAGACTTTATTAAACTCCACCTCTCCCCGCAGTTCGGGTAGTTCGATCGCATTCTGTGGCTCGGCGATCTTAGGCTTGATGTCGAGCAGGGTCAAAATCCGCTCGAAGCCGGTCCGCGCATTGGTCCATGAAAGGAGGAGACCCGAGAGGCTCTCGATCGGTGCAAAGAGCATCGTCAGATAACTGATATAGGCAACGTAACCGCCGATCGTCATCTTCCCCTGAAAAACGGCCATCCCGCCCCAGATCCAGACAAAGGCACAGACCGAAATCGAGAGCATCGAAAGGAGGCTGCGCATCCGCATCCCGAGCAGCGGCAGTTCAAGCTCACTATGGAAGTTCTCCTTGATCGTCAGGATAAAACGGCGGCGTTCATGATCTTCCTGCGCGAACGATTTCACCACACGGATGCCACTAAAGACCTCCCCGAGACTCCCGGCGAGGCGCGACTGCCGCTCCTTAACCTCGTGATCCTGCATCCGCAGCCGCTTGCGGAAAAAGTGGATGATCAGGAAATAGATCGGCAAGATCGCTATACAGGCGAGCGTGAGCGACCAGTTGAGGAAAAACATGATCGTCACCCCGATAAAAAGGCTCACCAGACTGTTAGCCAGCGTGGTAAAGGCGGTGTTGACGAACTGCTGGATCGTCGCAGCATCATGGATCACCCGGTTGACCAGACTAGCTGTGCGCTCTTTTTCATAGAAGGAGAGGTGCAGAAGCTGGAGGTGATGGAAGAGGGTGCGCCGGATGTCAAAGACCGTGCGCTGGCCGACATAGATAATGAGAAAATCGTGCCCGTAGCCGATCATCACCCGCAACCCCTGAAGGAGCAGGAACCCGGCGGCCAGCCCGATGAGCAGCGTCAGATTCTGCCCGGGGAGCGCTTCGTCAATGATCAGCTTAGTGATCAGCGGCGGGAGCATCGCCAACGCCACCGTGATGAAGCTACCAAAGGAGGCGACGGTGATCAACCAACGGTGCCGCCCCATGAAATACCAGAAACGGCTGGCGAGCCGTGGCGTTTCCGGGCGTGGAGCACCCGGCGGCGGCAGATCGTCAACGCGGGTGTCGCGGGTGGAGTCAGGCGCAGGCCGGGCAGAGGGCGTGTGGCTTTTCATGGTGGACCGTATGGGTTGAAAGCAACGGGGGGAACGGTTTCACCGCAGGGAGAAAGGAAAATAACTGCACGAAAAAACCGCCGGATCTTCCCATCACCTCGTTCCTACAATGGAACGGAGAGGGCGAAGACGCCAGCGGCGTAGAAAATCTCAGGGACGCACGGTGCGGAGGCGAACCCCTCCGGCCATAACCAGTGGAAAAACCGACATCGCGACAAGGGAGCGGCTCACCAGTCGGTGGCTATCCCCCGCACGGCGCGGAGTGATGAAGGAGAAGAGTGATGCAGACATGGCTTCGTGAGCTTTTCAGGACTACGTGTCGCGAAGGATCAGAGCGCTTCGATGTCAGCGGGATTTTTTTCGTTAAGGAGACGCTGATTAAATGAAGCCTGACGAAAGCGCAGGCAGTTTCGATGGATTTTTGAGACACTTTCCCGCAGCCTCTCCTAAGAGAGGTGAGGACAAAGAGGCTCGAAAAGACGCGAAAATGACCAGCTTGCGGCAGAGCTTGCTTTATTCAGTGTTTCCTTAAAGGAAGAAGGCGTTGTCGTGACGAACTTTTTGAGGTTTCTCCGGGAAGAGAACACTTGATCTCTTCGTCAAAGATTCCGTTTTTTTACAACTTCGCAAAATAGCCGATTTTCGTCCAAAGAGTCAACGCCAAAAGCGTTTTTTCCGCCAAACACCCTTCCGGTTCGGGAAAAAAGGCGTTGCGCATCCCCTTAGGGACTGCAAAGGTGATGCTCCGTCTGTCCAACATGAAGTTTTCCCCGCCTTTCCGGTCCCCTTCCCGCTGTCGCGCTGCGCTCTTCCCTTTGCTCATCGCGCTTCTGGCGGCCGGGCCATTGCAGGCGGAGATCGGCTTGCCCGATTACCTTGATGGCCCACCCAAAAAGAAGAAAAAGAAGGACGATCTCGTCATCCCGGAGCGGCTCGCGGCCCCGCCCCAGCCGGTCCCGGTGGAGGTGAGCGTTTCGAGCGGGGGAGAGGTCGAGATTCCGCTGCGTGTCTACGGGCGGCGCGGTCAACGGATCTCCTACCGATTGCGGGAGAATCCCCGCTACGGCCGCATTATCAGAACTGTGCAGGAGGATGTCGACCGCGCCATGCTGGTCTACCAGCCGACGGCTTCCGGCCATGTGGGAGAGATCCGCACCGATCTTTTCCACTTCGTCGCTGTGGGGGAGGAGGGAAGCTCTGCGCCCGCCGCGATCAGCGTCCGCGTCACCCCGCTCCCCGCCGAACTGGTGAGCGAGCAGCGGCTCTCTTTTGGAAACGTCGAAGCCGGAGCCTGGTCGAAGCGACGCCTCACGATCACCAATGTCGGCGGGGAGACCGCGCTCGGGCGCTTCTCCCTCCCTGCTCCGTGGAAAGCGGAGCCTGAGAATTACCGGATCAAGGGAGGGGAGACGCTTGAGGTCATCGTCTCGCTGTTGCCGGGTGAAGCGCGGCCCTATCAGGCCCGGTTGGAAGCGCCCCTTCTTCCACGGGAGGGAGTGGCTTTAAGCGCCACGGCTTATTGGCCGGTAGAGGTTGATTCGCCAACCGTTACCCTCTCTCCACAGGGGGAGGCAGGGAAACGCGCAGGCACCCTCACCCTCTCCAACCCCGGCCAGCAACCCCGCGAAGTAACGCTAAAAGCCCCCCGCCGCGTCGCCCTTCATCCCTCGCCATCGCTCACCCTCCCCCCGGGCGGAGAAGCGACCATGACGATCACGGTGGATGACCCCCATGCGCTCCAGGAGAAGTTGCAGATCGTGATCGGCGAAGGGACCCGCGAGATCGCTCTGGAAGCCGCCCCGGAGTCGGCTCGTGTGGAGATCGCACCGGCAAAGGTTGATTTCGGTGCCGTCCGGCAAAATGGCGATTACCGGCAGGAGATCACCCTGCGCAACACCGGCGGAAGCGCGGGCGAAGTGAAGCTGCGGGCGACTCCGCCGTTTGAAGTCGAACCGGCCACGCTCCGGTTGGAACCGGGTGAGCGCAAGACGGTTGAGGTGACGACGCAAGCGCCATGGGCCGGGCAACTCAAGGGGGAGATCACGCTGGAGGCCGGAGGGCGACCTCCACTCTCAGCAGCACTCTCTGCGGAGGTCTTGCGCCCGGATGGCCTCCCTGTCGAGGAACTCGTTGAAGAGAGCACCGCTCCAGAGATCGTCGCCGACATGAAAATCCCCGAGGAGATGCGTAGCCGTCTCCGCGTTCTGGAAAGCTCCAGCCATATTGAAACGACCGATGGACAACTCACGGCAGAGGTCACCAAAATCACTACTTCCACGATTGAACTGGTATGGAAACCAACCGTGATTCCCGGTCAGGAGGAAGCCCCTCCCCTCCCCGTGGCCTATGAAGTGCAGGCGCGTCAATGGAGCGTCAATCCGGAAGCGAGCGACCCCGCCGAACGCTTGAAAGAAGAGTGGCACGCCTTCCCGGAGATCACGATCGAGACTCAGGCGGACGGCTCTGGCCACGCCGTCATCACCGGAATGCCAGCCGGCGCTTCGCTCACCATGCGCGTGGCCGCTCTCGATGGCGGCGGGAAGGTCGAGCGGACCTCCCCGTTCCTCCATGTCTCAATCCCTCACAAAACGGCGTTCTTCACGCTGCGTCGGGTGCTTCTCGCTTTCTTTGGCCTCCTCTTCCTCGCGACCCTCTGGCTGCGGACAGGACGCTCGCTCCTTGGCCTCTCATTTGACACCGGTCGGGGTGGGTTGCAGAAAGATTCTGCCTAGGGACTTCTTGCATTCCCTATCAAGTCGGTATAGAAAAGGCGAATGTTCAGGAAACGTTCGCCTGTCGCCGTGAGCCCGCCTTCGCGCCGCGCTCAAAAAGAGTTAATGATCCTCAATCGCACCGGGCTGCATGCCGCGCCCGCACGGGGTTTCGTCCTGCGGGTCATGCAACATCGCAGTAAAGTCACGCTCTGGGCCGAGGGGCGCGAGTATGCGGGAAGCCGGATCATGGATCTACTCTCGGGGCGCTTCCGCTATCGGCAGGCGTTCACGCTCATCGCCGAAGGGCCGGATGCCGAAGAGACACTGGAGAGCCTCGAAGCGTATCTGCTCGAACTCGCCCGTGGCGAAGAAGCGGCACCCGCCAGCGGGTACGTCGTGGAAGCGTTTGATTTTTAACCGCCTTACAAAAACATCATGCGGCAGACAATAATCGCAATCACGACCCCGGCCAGATCGCCCAGCAACCCGGCGGGAACAGCGTGTCGCGTCCGCTTGATGCCGACGGAGCCGAAGTAGACAGCGATCACGTAGAAGGTCGTCTCCGAACTGCCGAGAATCGTCCCGGCCATGAGCGAATTGATGTGATCAGGGCCGAACGTCTGCACAATGTCAGTGAAAACTCCCGTCGACGCCCCGCCGCTCAAAGGTCGGATCAACACCAGCGGGAGGAGATCGACCGGGAACCCGACCGCCTTGAGGCCCGGCCCGAGGACGGTAGCGATCATCGAGATTCCCCCTGCCTCGCGGAACATCCGCACGGCCACCAGAATCGCCACCAGAAAAGGAATAATCCGGGTAGCAACCTGAAACCCTTCCCGCGCTCCTTCGACAAATTCCTCATACACCTTGATCCCCCGCAGCCACGCATAGAGCGGGAAGAAGGTGAGCATCAGCGGAATTGAGATCATCGAAAGCGCCATGACCAACCGGTTAAAAAGACCGACACGCGCCATCTCTTCGGTCAGCGGTGAAAAGGTAAAAGGTTGGAACCCGAACGTCGATGCCAGACCGGCAACCATCCGGTTGGCTTCATCCGGAAAGGCGAGGGTAAAGAACATCAGCGCCATCAGGATGCCATAGGCGGCAAAGAGGAAGCGCCCCTTGCTCGTCATCGGCTCCGGCGGGGGCGGGAGCGGTGAGGGGGTGCCGCTTTCCTCAACGGCTCCCTCTCTGTCCACCAGCGCCGAAGGGTCCACCGGCGGCAGACGATAGGCCGGGAGCTTCTCCAAAAACTTCACCGCGGCAATCGCGACGATTGAGGAAAAAAGGGTAGCGATAAAAGCGCTCCCGATCACGGCTGTCGGATTGCGCGAACCGGCGACGACAAGGATGCCAATCACCGTCGTCGGGATCAACTGGATCGAACTGGTGTTGATCGCCAAAAAGGTACACATGGCGTTGGACGCTACGCCGGGGCGGGGGTTGAGCGTTTCGAGATCGCGCATCGCCCGGAGACCGAGCGGCGTCGCGGCATTGCCCAGCCCGAGCATGTTCGCCGCGATGTTCATCGCCATCGACCCAATGGCGGGATGGTTCTCCGGCACATCAGGGAAAAGCCAGCGGGTGATCGGGCGCAGACCGCGCGCCATGATATTGACCAGACCCGAAAGCTCTGCCAGCCGCATGATCCCCAGCCAGAGCGCAAACATCCCGACTAGCGGCAGTGCGATCACCATGACCGCGTCTTTGGCACTGGCGAACGCCCCCTCCGTAACGGCGTTCAAATTCCCCGTAAAACCGCCGATCAGGACTGAAAGCAAGACCAGCCAAAGCCAGATTGGATTAAGCACAGCGGGGATGATGCCCAACTCCCCCCGGGTTGCGCAATCTTTTCAATCGCTCTACGCTGGGAAAAGCTTCCGGCGCAACGGCAGCAGCACCACCACTCCGATCACCACCCCAACCCCAAAAAGCCACCCGGCCAGAGAGAGCGCCGTGATCCCGCCATAAAGCGTGCCGATCGTGCAACCGAGCGCCATGCGCGAGCCGACCCCGAGCAACACCCCTCCCAGAGCGGCCCCCGCCACCTTGCGCCAACCTTGCCAATCAACGGAAAAACCATTAGCCGCCAGCGAAGCGATGAAGCTGCCCACGACCAGCCCGAGGAGTAAAATGGCATTCTGTGAAAAGAGCGCAGCGCTTTCAGGGAGAAGGCAACCGCGCAACCCGTCGACCCCTTCGAGCCGAACCGGACCGGCGAACCGTTCGTAAAGTTGATGCCCTTGCCGCGTCAGTTCCGCCGTAACGCCGAGCGGCTGCGTCCGCAACAGGGCTACGGTAGCGACTGCCGCCACTCCGATCCCACCGACCCACCATGGCCAACGCTCCACCAGAACGGCGTCAGCAGCAGAGCGAGCGGGCGTCGCCTCTTTGTCGCGAGGCCCTTGTCGCCGCCATAGCCACCACGCCAGCAATCCGAGCACCGCAAATTGAAGCAACAACGCTCCCCCAAAACCGAGCCAACGCGGAAACCAGAGCGGTGCCGCGCTCCGGTAGGAATGAAGGTAGAGCGGATTCCAAAAGAGATCCCCCAGCGCGAACCCTAATAATGCCGTTGCCAGCGCGATCACCGAAGCGACCGAGCCTTCCGCCAACCGGTAAAAATGGGCGCTGATACAAGAACCCGACAAGGCCATCCCGAAGCCGAAGACCACCCCGCCCAACACCATCGGCCACGACGCCGGGCTGATATGCCCGCGCTGCGGGAGAAAACCGGCCCCCGGGTCAGGAATCCATGCGCCAAAGACCACGACAGCCCCGAGCGTCCCCGCTGCCAGCGCCAGTAAGATACCGAGCAAAGGCCGCACCTCCCGCTCCTCCAAAGCCTCCCGCAGATTACAAAAAAAGCAAAACCGCGAACGGATCAGCACCACGCCAAAAGCAATCCCTACCCACCAGCTCAACGAAGCCTCCCGCTCCAACGGGTGCCATTGATGAAAGGCGTACCCGACGGCGACTGCCCCAGCCAACAGTAAAAGACTAGCGATACGTTGAAAGGTCATGATCAACAGAAACGGACCGCTCGCAGAGGAGACGATGGGCATCTCCCCCGAAAGCGGCCCACTAGCTAACGTAAAGCTACCTTTTACTGTCCGGTCCAGACCGTCCCGGCAGGGTTCTCAATCGGCACGCCAACCGCATTGCCGTACTCGGTCCATGAACCGTCATACTGGCGCGTATTCTGGTAGCCAAGGAGACGATTGAGGGCAAACCACGTGTGCGCCGAGCGCTCGCCAATACGGCAATAGACAATGAGCGGGACGCTTCCATCAATCCCCTTCTCCCCATAGATCTTACGAAGCTCCTCCACTGATTTGAAGGTCCCATCCTCATTCACCGCGCTCTTCCACGGGACATTAAGCGCCCCGGGAACGTGACCTGCACGGACCGCCGTCTCCTGAAAGCCGGGAGGGGCAATCACTTTGCCTGAATATTCATCAGCAGAGCGAATATCGACGAGCGTTGCCTTCTCGCGCCCCTCTGCTACAGCGACGACATCACCGATCTTAGCTCGCAACTCGCTATTGACCTTCCCGACCTTGTAATCGGTCGGCTTCACCGAGGCGACCTCCACGCTATACGGGCGCTTCTCCGCTTCCCATTTCTGACGCCCACCGTCGAGCAGACGGACATCCTGATGGCCATAGACCGTAAAGAGCCACGCCCCCCATGCGGCAAACCAGTTGCTGTTATCACCATAAAGCACCACCGTTGTGTCGCGCTCCAACCCAAGACGTGCGGCAAGGGCTTCGAATTGTTCCTTCGAGATAATGTCGCGTTTGACCCGATCCACCAGATCATTGTGCCAACTGACATTGAGCGCACCGGGGAGATGCCCTTTCTCAAAAAGACCGGTGTTGGTGCTCACCTCAATCACCCGCACCTTGGGGTTATTTGCATTTTTGACGACCCATTCAGTAGAGACAAGAGCATCGTGCTCCGCCCCAATGGATGGGAAGGCACTCGCCACCAAGGCCGTAGTTATCAGGAAGAAAGAAGACGGTTTCATCAGTTATCAGGAATCCGGTTATGAAGATTTCAGGTTGCCATGCCGCTGACCTTTCGGAAAGCGCGCACGTCTTATTTCTATCAATTAGATAGACTTAATCAACCGAAAATCGAAACTTTTTTCCGATAAGCTCGCGGGGTCATTCCGCATTCTCTCTTAAAGAGGCGATGAAAGTGTTCGATCGATTCAAAGCCTGACTCAAAGGCCACCTCCAGCAGCGGGCGGGAAGTGGTGGAGAGAAGCTCCCGCGCCCGATCGAGCCGCAACCGCTGAAGGTAGGCAACGACGCTCTGCCCGGTCTCCTGCCGAAAGACCCGCGCGAGATGCTCTGGCGTGCAATGAACCGCTGCGGCAACCTCTCGCAAGCCGATCCCTTCGCCGAAGCGGGCTTCCATCACGGCGAAAGCCCGCTCCAGCAAAGGATGACACGGTGCCGCATGGCGCCCGAGGGTTTGCCTCCCGGCCAGCAAAGGAGCCAGCCGCGTCACAATCTCAGCGGGAAAACGCTCCTGCCCCGAGAGAAGATGTTCAGCATAGATCGCCCGAATGAGCGAAGAAGTGGTGTAAGCCGTCGGCGCATCACTCCCGTGGGTGAGCGCCGTAAGGAGTTCCACCCATCGGAGCCGCACGGCATTGATTTGAAGATAGTGCCGGTGGAGAACGACGCGCGCCCAGACAGCAAGCGCCTCCCCGGCCTCTCCCCGCCTTGCTTCCGCTAGTGCGAGGGAGAAGGCTTCCTGCTCCTCCTGCAAGGTCAACCTCGCCCCCGGCTTTGCCTCAAGGCGCTCCAGATCCCGACAACGCACTTCCACGAGCGCGCGCTGCATCGCCCCGACCAAACACTCCGGAGCGGCGCAGTAATACCCGGGCGCCCCTTCCCTCTCTCCCGCTGCGACGAACCAAAAATCCGCCACCGGCTCCAGCCGCAATCGCCTTGGCCGACACCGGGGAAAAGCGACTCTACCAGAGCGATCTGGTCGACCCGCTTAACTATCGAACACCGATGCGCACGCTCGAAGACGGCAACCGCAGCGTCGAACGCTTTGACCCGGTAGTGGATGTCTCTGATCTCTACTATCGCGCCGTCACCGACCCACGGCTTCTGGAGCCGCTCCACGGGAAGTCGTCGCCAACTCTATATGACTTACAACGCCGCCTCTGGTGGCGATGTCTATGCCGCCCAGCAGGAGCACTACCGCACTTATGCGGAAGCGGGGCGCAAGTCGATCGGGCTCATCGGTTCGTACTTCAAATAAGACGCCTGAAAGGTTGGGGCCATTCCAGCTCCACCCCATCGGCCACCAGCCGGGCCTGAAACTCCGCCAGCCATTCGGGTCGGGTGCGGACTGCCGCCGGTTCGCACCCGCGCTGCACGCAATAGGCAGCCAACGCACCAGCCGCCTCCCCGATGTTCCACTCGACCGGGTGAAGGCGGTAGCAACCGTTGGTCAGGTGGGTCGTCCCTATATTCTTGGCGGCGGCGAGCAGATTGCTTGCACCGATAGGAATCAACGCGCCAAGTGGAATCTGGAACGGAAAGGTTTCCGCCCAGCCGACCTCGCGCTGCATCGTCTCATGCCGGGTAGGATGAATATCCATCCCATAGCTACCGATGCCACAACTCTCCGCTACTGGTTCCGGCGGACGCCCCTCACGCGCCATCACGCCAATCTCATTCTCCGTCACGGTCACCCATGCCTTGATCCGGCGCGATTCACGAATATAGGGAGCGGGGGCGAGACCATCCGCGCGCCCGGTCAGATCAGGGCGAAGATAGAGACCGGGGTAGCCAACGCCTCCATCCGGGCGCGGCGCTTCATTCTGAAGCCACCATGCCAGACTCAGTGACTGCTGCCCCGCCGCCTCAAGGAGCCGCGCCTTCTCCTCTGGCGCGCGGTCAATAATGTTCTCCTCATAGAAATCGTTATGCCACCAGTTGACGACGGTGACCTCATGGACCGGCGTGCGCGAGACCTCCTGCGAAAAGATGCGCCGATAGGTCCAGAGGTCACGTTCGCTCCGGTCTTGCGGAGGCCGGAAGAGATGCCCGGTCACCTTCCAGCCTACCCAATACTCCCAGCCGAGCAACTTCCCCGGCCAAGGCGGCATCGTCTCGGGAACATAGTCACGCCAATAGCGATACTGCTTTGGCTGTGGCATCGCGTATTCCTCTCTGGGTTCATGACAATCGGGGTCGTACGCTAGTGGAAGACACCAAGTGATCGCCTGCACATTATCAGGCTCTGCCGGGCCATCAATCGCATGCGGCTCCCCGGTCTCCTGCCGCGACTCCGCGCCGCTGCGATACGGCACCTCTGCCAGCGGGAGGAGATCGCCCAACTCGGTAGCATCCAGCACCATCGCCGCCCGGATCTCCCGATGCGTGTTGCTAGTCTTATCCAAAAAGGTGACCGCCTGAATTTTCTCCCCATTGCGCTCAACAGCCACCGGCACCGTCTCCAAAAAGACTTTCAATTGCCCTGAAGCAAGGTAAGGCGCGAGCGCGTCCCGAATCACCGCGCACGAAACGGACGGGAGATGACTAATGCGGGAGACCGTCGAGCGCCCGGGGTTCAGACGCGGGTCGCCAGCCGCCTCTGCTGTCAGCGGAAAATACGCCCGGTAGTAGGCGCGGATCTTCTCGCGCAACGCTGCGTAGCGAGCGGTCCGCCCGAAAGCTTCGATCCAGCGATGCTCATCCGGTGGGACAAACTGGGTCGTTAACTGCCCACCTAACCACGAATACTCTTCGGTCATCACCACACGGCACCCGGCTGAAAGCGCGGCCAGCGCCGCAGCGACTCCACCAACTCCACCACCTGCAATTAAAATATCGACTTTCATCTTCAAAAAAACCGGAGATTCATCGCACCCCAAAATTCACGGTAAGCCCCCGGCTCCCCGATCTGGAAACCGCCGCGCGGGATCGTCTCCACGTGGCCATCAAGGAATGCCACGATTTGCCGTTCCCGATGGTGATAAAAAAGAAAATCGGGGTTGCGCACCTCTGTCGGGCGGAGCGCCGTAAAGATCACGGTCGGATAGACCGGATTGATATAGCCATCAGTAAACGACCACATCCGCGAAAGGGCCGGTACATTGGAGAGCCGCCCCGGCCCTCCTGATGATGGGCGACTTGCCTCATCCTTATTATAGGTGCTCGACGGATCTTTGACAAAAAGGAAGAAGTTCACCGCTGTCGTGCAATGGAGCAGGTTCGTCAAACGTCGTGGATGCTCGGCCTTGAGCAACGGGCAAGTCAACACCGAATCGTGATAGTCAGCCTCAGCATAGCCAAGATATTCGCGCAATCCATAGGGCGGCGTCGAGCTTCCATTGGCATACCAGCTACCATGTGGGATCAGCATCCCGTTATGCTCGTTGATATAGCGAAGCGCGGCATCATTCACCGCGCGCAGGTTCGCCATACACCGGGCATCGAGGGAGCGCCCCTTGACACTGGAGACCGCCGGGAGAAACAAAACCAGCAACAAAGCCGCGACGACCATCGCAACAAGCACTTCTGTTAAGGTAACTCCGCTTTCCCGGGATAAATTCATGGCTGACGCTCCTCCTTTGCTGAAAAAATCAGCGGATGGTGACCATCGAGACTAATCCATTTCACCGCCCCTTTGCCAAGCGAAAGGAAAAGATCATTGAGGGTGCCGACTTCTCCCTTATCGACTTCCACCCGCCAGAAGCCGACCTTCCCACGGAACCTCCCGCGCACGCTCTCCTCCGCACCGGTCTCCAGAGACCCCGCGAGCTTTCCCTCCGGGTCGATCACGGTGACCCGCGCCGTATGTTTCGGGGCGACGGTCTGAATCGACATCTCCCACTCCGGCTCGGTTGTCTGGACATAGAAGGCGGTCGGTTTGAAGAGGAGATTGAGCCGTTTGTAATAAAAATCGGTGGAATAGGCGGCTGCCAGCCCGTCGAACTCCAACTCAAAGTAACTCGGCGGATGGCGGGGAATGTAGAGAAAGAGCGGCTCGCTAGTTTCAAAGCTGATCGCCTCTCCCTGCCGGAGCGCCCCAGCCTTGACCACGCGGTTCCCGGCATCCTTCAAACAATAAGCCAGCAGTTGCCCCCCGCTCGCAGCGATCACAGGCGTGATGGTTAGCAACCCCTCACGCAAGGGGTAGAGAGCGATGAGATTGCGATGGCGAACGCGCACCGTCCGCGCTTCAGCATCAGGCAACGGCTCTCCGAGTTTAATCTCCACCGCCGGGGGCATTGGCCCGCGATCCGCCAACGTCGGGAAACGGTCAAACGCCTCATCCTCTTCGAAAATCAACTGAAAGATTTCTTCCTCCTCACGGCTGGCTGGTCCTTTCGCTATCAATCCTTCCCCTTCCAATCGCCACCGCAGGACGGCCACGTTATTGACTAACATCGAAAACCGATACCGCTGCGCCGCCGTCATTCCTGCTTTGGCGGCTCCGGCAAGGTCGCGCTCCATTTCTGCAAGATGGGTAGCGTAAAGACGATCAATCCGGCTCTGGTTAAAATACTCAAAAACATCATCGACGACGACCTCCTCCTCCAAAAAGGCCCCACTCTCCAATGCGGCGGCAAACCAGCGATCAAGCTTCTCCTGAAGCCCCGCTACCGCCTCCCCCGCCTCGGCACCATACGCCCGGTGCAACCACTCGCGCTGCGTTGCCTTGACATCAAGATGCGGGTTCCAGAGCAGCTTGACAAGGAGGTAGTTCGTCATCGCCCCCGCCCCCCAATCGGGCGTTCCATAGATATAGGCTCCCTTCACCCCGGCCTCTGCCAGTTTCGGAAAAAGATAGCTCATGATTTCGATTCCCGGAGGGGAGAGGAAAGCTCCACGGGCATGAGGGAAGATATTAGGTAAATCGTAATAAAAGAGTTGGTCACTTAGCGCCGACCATCCTTTAAGCAGTTGGGAAAAGCGTTCCCGCGTACCGGCATGGAAGAGCTTATAGCTATAGTTAATGTGCGGGGCGATTACCGGATAAAAGTTCTCCGGCAACGACTCACTCTGACCTTGCGGGGGAAAGAGGAAATCTGAATAGAGGTAACCGGCCAGTTTCCCCTGTGGCCATTGCGCAGCCACCTTCGCCGAAACCTTTCGATAAAAATCAAGGATCAACGGTGTTACAGAGACCTTGCCATCCGGCAAAGTCTCCATCAAAGCGCGGCTCTCCGCACTTTCACTCCACCCCCCGGGGTAGTCACTGGGAGAGAGGGAGAACGTATGCCGCGCGGGATATTTTTGTAGCGTCTCCACCGCACGTGCAGCAAAAAAATCGACCAGTCCGGGCGCCGTTACCTCTAGCTTATAATGGCCTCGCGGCGGTTCGCGGCGACCCTCGCGGAGCGGAAACCACTCCGGGTGTTGATTATAGAGATCAGGCGTCACCGTCTCAATCCAGTTATGCCCCATCTCAAGGTGAAAGGCTGCCCCAAGCTTCTGGCGCTGCTGCCAGCGACGAACGGCCGGTGTATCCTGAGTATAGGGAAGGCGACGATAGACAAAGAGCGGCGTCTCCCGGATTTCGATTGGAGGAAGGTGCCATGCACGGCGTTGGGGGACATCGCGCCCCATCTCCCCGGGCATTAACCACGCCACGCCAAGCGCCTCTTCAAGGAAATGATAGACTCCGTTGGCGCTCCCATTGCTAACCCCTCCCGTGGCCGTCGTTTCGCCAACCGGAGTATCCCGCCCTGCGATAAAGAGATCCGCGCCAAGGGTACGAATGAGAAACCCTTCTTCCCCCACCCCTTCCAGCGTTATCCCCGCCTGCGAAAAGCGGCTGGTGATCCCGAGACTAATGACGGCCCGGCCCTCCGCCTCTTCTACGATCGGCAATTCCACGCCGGTCGCCAGCCGGATGCACTCCTGCAACTCCCTTGCCGCTTCCCTTAAAGCAGGGGAGGCTTCAGGCGCAAGGAGGATCGAATAGCTGCTGCGCCCCTTCTCCACCAACGGAAGAGGGGCCGCCACCATTCCCCACGCCGAAAGCAAAAGAAATGCGATAAACCAGCGGATCATAACTAACCTTTTTGAACACCCCGACGCCGCAATCTTTCGGCTACCAGCAACCCGCCACCAAAGAGCCAAAGCAACGCCGTTGAAGGCTCGGGCACAACACTAGCCACCGCCGTCACTTCCAGATACGAGGTTAGCGAATTGGAGCCCCCCGCCTGCCCGTCACTCCCGTAGTTACTATAGACAAAGAACTGATTACCCGCTGCATTAGCATTCACCTGACGGAAGAGGCGGATGTAGAGCGAAGAGGACGGGCTGGCAAGATTCGCCTGATAGACCTGAGCGCTCAGGTTCGTTAACCCGGCATTGAGCGTGATCGGCGTCATCAGATCAACCCAGGTGCTGTTATCTGTACTATATTGCCAAAGAAGTTGCGTATCTCCACCAGCGCTCCCTGCGTAACGGAGCGTATCCACCGCCCAAACAAAGGAAGTCACCCTCATCTCCTCGGGCAATTCCACAGCCCAGACAATCTGCGTATTGAAAGCGCCCCCTGCTGATTGTGTCCCGATTCGCGCGTGGTTGGCATTGTTACCCCCGAGGTTCAAACCGCTGCCGAGGCTCCAGATTTCGGTATCAGCGCTCTGGTTAACGGCGGAGATGCTCCAGTTCCAACGCGCCTTTTGATCTTCAAAGTCACCCTGCGTAAAGGAGTGTTTTTGACCGGTGAGCAACGTCCCGGCCTCCAAGACAGGGGCCGTACAAAGTAGGGAAGCGATGGCGAGCCATCCGGATAGTCGGCGGAAATGGGGAGACTTTTTCATCGTAAAAGAAGAGAGGGAGTTTCGGTAATACGGGAGAGAAGCTTCGCCGATATTTTCTGATAGCTCAATGGCCCCATTTGCTGTTTATTTAACATTTTCTGCTATGCCCTCCCGCCATGCCCGTTCCGCCCTCCGCCGGGCGCTCGATCTCGCCCGAAAAGTTACCAACCCGACCCGTCCCTACAACTACTCCGAAGGGGTGCGTAGCGGCGCGATCAACCTGCCGGAGAACTTCCTCTGTTTTACCCGGACAGCGAGCGATCTTCACGACGATCAGAACGCCGAACTCCACAAACAGCACCATCGCACCGTCCTCATCCATTGCCTGCGCGGGAGCGGCTATGTCGGCATCGACACCGAAGTGGTGGCGCTCAAGCCGGGCTGGCTTGCACTGGTTCAGCCCTTCCAGACCCATTTCTACCCAAAGGTCTCCCCCGATGCGTTCTGGCTCTACATCACGTTTGATTTCCCTGCCCCCTTTCCCGGTCACCTCCGAAGCCGAAGCCTCCATCTCTCCCCGGGCGGGCACCATACGTTATGCGAATTTCTGGGCGGATGGCTCTCCGGCGCGACACCCCGGCGCACGGCGCTCCTGCTCGCTCTCCTGCTCGAAGAGATGAGCGAAGGGCAGGCGAGCGAACCGATCCCGGAACGCCAGATCGCACTGCTCCAACAACTCGGCCACTTCTTCCGCGATCATCTGCACCGTCCCTTCCACCTCGAAGAAGTGGCGAGGCATGTCGGCCTTTCCCCAAGCCGCCTTCACCATCTCTTTAGCGAAGTCACCGGGCGACCGATCGGCGCGCACATCCGCCAGCTACGTCTGCGCCGCGCCTGCGGGCTGCTCCATGCCACCCAACAGCCGGTTTCCGAAATTGCCCAACAATGCGGGTTCGATTCCCTTTACTCCTTCTCCCGCGCCTTCAAGACGGCGTACGGCCTCTCGCCGACTCTCTACCGCAAATCACCGACTCAGCTAAACTCCGGCTCGGCCAGTTCCTGATCGGTCATCAAACGCAAGGTATTCAACAGCCGGGTGACCCGTTCCTGCGCTTTCGGAAAATCGTCGGTATAAGCACTAAGAACGACTACGAATTGCGTCCCATCCTTCCAGTTCACGAAAGCGACGAGTTGGGTAATCCGCGTGCCGGGCAAGGCATAGTCGCTTAAAAAACCAAACGAATCCCACTCCCCCGACATCACCGCCTGCGGGCGCTCACGCGCTTCGCTCACCCTCTCCGCCCCGGAAGGCGCCAGGGATTGTGCCGTCTGGCGATAACCCTGCACGGTTGAAACATCAAACGGCTGCGCCCCCTTTGGGTGAGGCGAAGGCCGCATCAGAAGGGTCGCTCCCTGCAAATCATTGAACGCAAAGAGTACCCCTCCCTCCTCGGGCATCACCGTCGTCTCGGCATCAGGAAAAGCAACCAGCTTCTCCTTTCCATCAAGAAAATAGAGCCGACGCAAGAGCGAGCCGTTAGGAGAGGTCGCTTCGGCATACTGCGGCGTCAGATTAAGCGCCTCGACGCGCGGCCCGGTCACGAAAAGACCCAACGCCAGCGCCACCATCCCTAACCCTGTTTTTACCTTCATCATCGTTACAACCTCGACCACGGCCCCCGGTTGAGCACCACCGCCTCGACGCTCCCCGGCGGCGGGGTCGTCAGAAACTTGGTATCAAAGTTCCACGCCCGGATCGGCGGAAGGTAGATCTTACCGGTGTCCCAGCGCCCATTGAAAGTCTCGCTCTCAAAAAGCTCCACCATTGAGCCGAAGTAGGTGCAATACTTCCCCTCCCAGTTCTCCAGAAAACGGGGGAAATTATTGGCCCCGCCGGCGTAATACCCTTCTTCGGAAGGTTTATAACCCGCCAGAACCGCAACATTATAAGTCGTGTTGCTGGCGTTGCGATTTTTCGGAGCGTTGCTGGGATTAGTGTGTGAATTGACATCCTCCCACGCGTTGGAGAGGAACATCACCGCATCCGCAATCACCGCCGCCGGTTTGCGTTCATACCCTTCCACCGTAGCAAATTCCGGTTTATTCTGCGGATTCCCGCCCGACCCGCTGGCAGGCGGCCCGCCGCCCGTGGCAGTCACCCCCGTGTTGTAGTCGCCCTGAATATAGACCGGATTCTCACTAGCGATGGTCAACCCTTTTTCGGGAAGTTCCTTCCCATTAACGAGACGAATCGCCTTAGGCTCGGGGTCGCTGGCGTCACGTGGCGTGGTGTCGTGAATATAAATCACGTTGTTGAAATGCTGCACCCCGCCCAGCGCGTCCTTGAGTTGCTTGATGTCCACCGTGGAGACATCGACCCAACCACCGCCGGCGGCGTTGGTGCCGCTGGTCATTTCACGGGCATCGCGCAACCCCTGCGCCTTGGAAATCTCTACGGTATTGTTCCTCCCGCCCATCACTCTATCTTTCCCGTGCACTTTGGTGATCGCGTTACGAATGGAGGCCGCTGTCTGCGGCGAAACATAAGCCCCACCTTTCGCCGTCACCTGAATGCTGGGCGAGCGCTTCTCATTGATCTCAATCACCAAACCAGCCTTGTTGATCAACCGGCGCGAGGCAATCGCCTCCGGATCAGGCTTTCCGGCCACGGGCGGCTCGATCAATTCGCGATAGCCGTCATTGTTAGGATTATTATCCGTGGTATTAAAAACCTCCTCAGGTTTGCCGCCCATCGGCTGGATCGGCGGCACCTGACTAAGCTGCGCCGCCTTGCCGATCTGCCACTGCGGCGGCGTCTTGGCGTTTTTATCATACCCCGACCAATACTTCGCATACGGCGTCTCCGTCTCGGCAAAAGAGGTCGTGTACGTCACGTTCCCCTGCAAGGTGACAATATTGCTGGCATCGGAGACCATGTACATCCGGCCGTTGCTATGGACAAGGCCGTTGACCATCATCCGCGCGGGGCGGTAAAGCTCCAGATCGTGCTGGAAGAAGAACATCGCCTGAAAAAGCGGCACTTCCGTGTACTGGAAGAGGCGTCGGACGCCGACGGTCGTTCCGTCATCAAGCTTAACCCTCGCCGTCGCTGCATAGTTACGGGTCCGCCCGGACCACCCCTGATAACCGGGAACACGCCCCGTCACCGGGACGCCATTGGCCGTCGCTACCCCATAGGCATCAAGCGCCGAGACCGTTAACCCATCGGTTTCATCAAACTTAATCCCCGGAATCGCTGGGGGGACCAACCCTTCACTGACATCCTCAGTCGAATACTCACCCCGCCCGATGCGTTGGCTCCAGACAGCATAGGCATACTCCAGCGCCCCCTCCGCCGCTGCCTGCGCCTGAGCGAAGTCGCGGCTGCGGTCGATGTTCCGAGCGGTGTGACTGGTCACACTCAGGGTCACCCCGGCAAAGGCGCATACCGCCGTCAACAACCCGAGTGTAATGATGAGGACATTGCCTTCTCTGGAGTTGGGAGTTTTCATGGTATCAGTGCGTTGAGATCAAAGCTGATTGGGGTCACATTTGAAGGCGACCCGGGACTGGAGGGTCGAATACGATGCGAACCCCCCTTTCTGCTTTTTGGAGAGATAGTTATCGTAGCGATTATCACGTACATTGAGATCAATCTGCAAAAAGGGGCGCTGCTCAATGGTCACCAACCGAAACGGCTTATCCTGCTGAAGCCCCCCGCTAGGCGGAGCCAGTTGATCGGTCAACACGCGGGGATTGGCCGTGTTGAAGTTGATGGTCGCCTGTTCCGGGTACGATTCCACCATGACCAGTTCCCGATTCCCCCGGGCCAAAATCGCCGTCGGGCGTAGCAACGTCGCCGTTACGGTGGTTCCATCATCAGGCAGGACGGTGGAATGCCCCGTGAGTTCCGACTTCAAGGTAATCTTGTAAGTCCGCTTATTGTTGGCCGTGCCGGTTAACTCAACGGCGCTGACCACCGCGCGCAACTGGTTGGTCTGCCCGGTCATGAGAATGGTGGTATTGATCACCAAAGCGTCATTAGGCTCCGGCGTCGGCGGCCCCCCTTCGGCGCGGGCATCACAGACGATCGTCAACGTCTTGGTCTTACCGGAAAGCCCCCCTTGGGGGATCTGCAGGACATACGGAGCCGCCACATAACGATAGAAACGAACCCCCGCAGCCGGGCCATTTCCGGTGATCGCCTTACCGGTGGTGTCGACCAGCGTCGGCGTTTCATAGGCGCTCTGGAAGATGAGCTGCATCCGGTCCATGGAGAGACGGGCCGCCGTCCCCGTGGAGTTGATGGCGAATCCTTTCACACTCACCAGTGTACCGGTATAGACGATGGCATAAACCGCCGGGATCAAAACGCCCAACATCGCCGTGGCGACCATGATCTCCAGAAGCGTCATTCCCGCACGACGGGGCGGCTGGCAAAGGAGCGTCTTCATTGCGATTGATCATCCTGCGCCCGGAAGGTGGTCATCTCGTACTGATACGGGCGGTTGAGGTAGGTGTATTCGATGCGGAACGTCACCCGGCGGATGACGGAATTTTGCGCATCAGACGGTTTCTGATTGTTGGGAAGGTTTGTCACGATCCGCGTCAAGGTCCCGGTGACAATCGTATCCCCTTCTCCGTTAATGGCGACGGGAATGCTATCCCCACTCACCCCATCCTGATCGGAATAAACACTCCCGCTGGTGAGTTCAAGGATCGGCGGGGTATCGACACTGGTATAGCCAACGCCGAGCGCGGTATCGATGTTACGCTGGACGAGCACCCGTGCGTTGGTCAACAACCGGGCGCGGGCCGCGTACGTCTGGGAGGTCAGGAGACTGGCGATCGCACCGGCGGCAATCACCGCCGTTACCGCCATTGCAGTCACGATTTCCACAATCGTCACCCCCGCGCGCCGACGCGACGCCCGAAGCCGGGGAAGATTGATCTCTAAATGGGGTTGATCCATGGGGAATACCTTCGGCATGAAAAGGAAAGCAGATGATGTGCCATCGGCTGATGATCGTACACCAAAGCCTCTTTCCGAAGCAAGGAAGCTCGACTTTTTACGGTCGCCCCCCCTTTTTGGGTGGCTGCCCCGGCTCCTGCCGTTATCGTGGCAGGAGAGCACCGCGCCATGCCCGAAGTCCAGCCATCTCCATCACCGTCAAGACCGGTGGTCGTCTACGACGGCGACTGCCGTTTCTGCCGTTTCTGGATCTTGCGCTGCCGGGCCCAGACGGGCGAGAAGGTCGCCTACCACCCGTATCAGGCCGTGCACGAGCACTTCCCGGAAGTGGGTGAAGGTGGTTTTGAAAACGCGGTCTATTTCTTTGACGCCCCACGCACCGGGGAGGAGCAAGGGGCGACTTTTTCCGGCACCGACGCTCTCTTTCGCCTGCTCGCACGGTATGGCCGCCCGGTCGGACGCCTGCTCGCCCGCACGGCGATCGCCTGCCCGGGGGTGATGCCGCTGGGGCGCCGCTGCTACCCGCTCGTCGCCAACCACCGGCAACGCTGGAGCCGCCTGACGACCCTCCTCTGGGGGCGGGGGGAGGAAGCCGGGGAACCGCCGACTTATCACCTCGGCTCGTGGTTCTTCCTGCGTCTTTTGGGGATCATTCTGATGATCGCCTTCGGCTCGCTGCTCTGGCAGGTCCGGGGCCTGATCGGGGAGAAAGGGGTTCTCCCGGCGAGCGAATTTCTCGCGGCGGTCGGCGAACAGGTGAGCGAAGGGGCGTTCCGACAGTTTCCCACCCTTTTCTGGCTGGGGGCGAGCGATCCGCTCCTCATTGGCGGGTGTCTGCTCGGGGTGCTTTTGGGCCTTGCCGTCTTTGCCGGGTGGCACGCCGGGCCGGCACTCCTCGGAGCATGGGCGCTCTACCTCTCGCTCTGTGTCGCAGGGCAGACCTTCATGAACTTCCAATGGGACGCGCTCCTGCTGGAGACCGCCCTGCTTGCAGCCTTCCTCGTCCCGCTCCATGCGCGGCGGGCGTTGCGCAAGGGGAACCTCGCCAATCGTCTGAGCCGCTGGCTGCTCCTCTTCCTGCTGCTGCGGCTGATGGTGGAGAGCGCCGCCGTCAAGATCATTAGCGGCGACCCGGCATGGGCTTCCCTGACTGCCCTCTCTTTCCATTTTGAGACGCAACCGCTCCCGCTGGCGACCGCTTGGTGGGCTCACCAGCTCCCGTCAGGGTTCCTCAAGGTGGCCACCCTCGGGATGTTCGCCATCGAATTCCTCGCCCCGCTCACGCTGCTGGGGCCGCGCCGCCTGCGGGTGATCGGTTTCTGGGCGATGGTCAGCCTGCAAATCGGCATCGCCGCTACCGGCAACTACACCTTCTTCAATCTCCTGAGCGCCTCGCTCTGCCTGCTGATGCTCGATGACTACCTCTGGCCGCAAAAATGCCGCCGCCTGCTCGGGATGCCTCCGCGCCTCCCCGCCGGGGAAGATCCCGCCCGCCCCCTCCCCCCTGCGCGCCCCTCCGCTGTCGCTTTCGGACCGGTGCATCTCCTTTGCTTCGCCCCGATCGCCATCGCAAGCCTCCTCATCGGTACCAAAGGTCTGCTGGAAACCACCATACCGCTTCTGCCGGAGAAAAAAGCATGGCAGGCACCGGCCACGCTCCAGCAATTCGCCGACACCCTCGCCCCGCTCCGCTCCTTTAACCGCTACGGCCTTTTCGCCGTGATGACGCAGAAACGCCCGGAGATCATCCTCGAAGGGAGTGCCGACGGAACCGACTGGCGTGAATACCGGTTTCGCTGGAAGCCGGGCGACCCGCTCGCGGCTCCACGCCTGGTTGCTCCCCATCAACCCCGGCTCGACTGGCAGATGTGGTTTGCTGCCCTTGGCAGTGCCGAACGCAACGGCTGGCTGCTCAACCTGATGGGGCGGCTCTTACAAGGGGAGCCGACCGTGCTCGCCCTCCTCGGCCCCAACCCTTTCCCGGAAGGTCCGCCCAAACACCTCCGCGCCGTCCTCTACCAATACCGTTTCACCCGCTCTGGGGAAGGCCCCGCATGGTGGCACCGGGAGGAGCTTGGCCTCTACCACCCACCGGTTTCCCTGCGCCCCGCATCCGGCAGCAACTGACCGCCACCAGAGCCACCCGCCCCCGAAACCGCTCATGTGATGAAACGCATGAGCTTTTTCTTTTTATGGGCCGCCTTGCTCACAGGCGGGATCGCCAACCCCGGTTTACGGGCCGCTCCGGCGCACTTCCCGGCCCCGGCGCAGCGGGTTGCACCCACCCACCACCACCATCCGGTCGCCGCTCCGGCGCGAATCAACGCCACCCGCGCCTTGCCACCGCGCCAACAAGTCTGGCCACGCTATCAGACCGGGGGCATCTCGCGTTCTTACTACGAAACGGCCCGCCGCCAACAACTCCGCCATCACGTCGCCCAGCGCCGCTGGCAAGCCCACCCCCGCACCCTCTATTACGGTGGTTACGCCCCCTCCCCGGTCTACTGGACCAACACCCAACCGGAGGTCTACTACAACCCGGGCGTCACCGTTTACCGCGATCCCTTCGACTCATGGCAGAGCATCGAGTCGATCCCGTACGCCATCCCGGTCCATCAGCCGGCCCCGGTTGCCGAACCGCCGCCCGTCGGCGCAAGCCAGATCATTGTCGCCGTCCAACTGGCGCTGCGCCAATACGGCTTCTATCGCGGAGCCGTCGACGGGATCAACGGCTTGCAAACCCGCCGCGCCATCCGCGCCTTCAAGCGCCACCTCGGCCTACCGGTCAATAGCCGGATCGACCCGCAACTCCTCGTTTCGCTGCGCCTGCGACGGTGATTCTCCTTGTCTGACGCCCCGCTCTGCGGGAGAAAAGAGGGACACCTCCCCATGTCCCAGCTTTTCCATCTCGACGCCTCTTCCGAGAGCGACGGGCCGCCCGCCTCGCCGTGGCGCTGGATCATCCTTGGCTACCCCGCCTACTGGATCTGTCAGTGCATCGGCTGGTTCGGCTCGGCAGCGGGGGAGATCATGGTCAGTCTCCTCCACTCGCGGCGCAGCGGGCTAGAGATCGGCTTCACCCTGCTTGGTGCCTGTCTCGGGATCGCGGTGACGCATCTCTTGAGGGCGCTCATCTGGTGGCGCAACTGGTTCGCCTGGCCGTGGCCCCGACAGTTACTCTGCTACCTGCTCGCCTGCCTGCCCGCAGCGATTCTCTACGCCGTCCTCTTCCTGCCACTCGTCTGGCACTTTGATCCGTACGAAACCGCCCCTGATCAGCAGCGGCGCGTCGTCCTCGATACGCTTTATTGGACCTACAGCGCGCTTCTGGTCTGGTGCGGCTTTTACTTCGGCTGGCACTACTTTCTGGGTTACCAGAAGGCGGCGCTCGAGCGGGTGAAACTCGACGCCGCCCTGCACGAAGCGGAGCTACGCGCCCTGCGTGGACAGCTCAACCCCCATTTCCTCTTTAACGCGCTCAACAGCATCCGCTCGCTCATCGAAAGCAACCCGACCCGGGCACGGGACGCCATCACGCTACTGGCCAATCTCCTGCGCGGCTCGCTCAATTCGAGCGAACATCGGGTCATCCCGCTCGGGCGGGAGTGGGAGGCGGTCGAGAGCTACCTCGCGCTAGAGCGAATCCGGCTCGAAGATCGTCTGCGACTCCAATACTACCTCCCGCACGAACTGCTCACCACCCCGGTCCCGCCGCTCTGTCTGCAAACGCTGGTGGAAAATGCCGTCAAACACGGGATCAGCCCGAGCACGACCGGCGGGGAGATCACCGTCACCGCCTGCCGGGAGGGGGAGCAACTCCTCCTGCGCGTCATCAACACCCCGGGCCACCTTCGCCCGGCACCGGGGCACCACGGCGTCGGCCTGCGTAATCTGCAGAGCCGCATCCGCCTCCTTTTTGGTGCGGAGGCAAAGCTGACCTTGCGCGAAATCCCCGGCGAACCGCATCCCGGCGTCGCCGCTACGCTCCACCTTCCGTTATGAGAGTGCTCATCATCGACGACGAACGGCTCGCCCGTGAGGAACTCAAGCGTCTCCTCGCCGCCTACCCGGAGATCGGGATCGTTGGGGAAGCCGCTAATGGCGAGGAGGCGCTCGCCGCTATCGTTGCGCACCACCCTGACGCCGTCTTCCTCGACATCGCCATGCCCGGGGCCAACGGGCTTGACGTCATCGCCGCGCTCGACCCGCCGATCCCATGGGTCGTCTTTGTCACCGCGTACGATCAACATGCCATTCAGGCGTTTGAGATGAACGCCACCGACTTTCTGGTCAAACCGGTCGACCCGGTGCGGCTGGCCGCCTCCGTCCAGCGGCTCAAGGAACGGGTCGGCAACCGGCTGCGGGAGGACGACACCCAACGCCAGCGTCTGAGCGAGAGCGACCGCGTCTTCCTGCGCGACCGCGAGCAATGCTGGTTTGTTCCGGTGAACGAATTGCTCCTGCTCGAATCGGAAGGGAGCTACACCAAGGTCCACTTTTCAGGCCGGAGCACCCTCCTCTACCGCTCCCTTTCCGATCTGGAGGCCCGACTGCCCGAGCCGCTTTTCTTCCGCATCAACCGGGCGCAAATCATTAACACGCACCAGATTGCGGAAGTCGTCCCGTGGTTTAGCGGCTCGCTCAAAGCCACCATGAGCAATGGGGTGGAGGTCGAGTTCTCCCGCCGCGCCGCTCTCCTTTTTCGGGAAAGAATGAGTTTGTGACCGTTTTGAGTCTACTTTATGCTCCGTGAGCATTGGTCAGCACCTTATCTCCTATCCCATGAAACTGCGCCTCGCCGGTCTGCTTCTCCTCCTCACCCTTCCCCTCTTTGCCCAACAGGCAACACCGCAGGAAGAAGAAAAGCCGAACTACAACTTCGTCGACGGTCCGACGGTGGGCGATCTCGGCCAGATGGCTCAGATTGCCGTCCCCGAAGGGTATGTCTTTACCGGAGCCAAAGATACCCAACGGATCATGGAGGCGTTCGGCAATCCGGTCAGCGGAGAGGAACTCGGCTTCCTCGCCCCGCAACAGGGCGACTGGTTTATCGTTTTTGAGTTCACCGACACCGGCTACATCAAGGATGACGAGAAAGACAAGCTCGACGCCGACGCCATCCTCCAGTCGATCCGTGAAGGGACGGAAGCCTCCAACATCGAGCGGCGCAAACGCGGTTGGGACACGCTGGAGATTCTCGGATGGGCCAAAGCGCCGTTCTATAATCCAGTCACCAACCACCTCGAATGGGCCACCCGCGCGCAAAGCGGCGATGGCACGCTGGTCATTAACTACAACTCGCGCATCCTCGGGCGCGCCGGCGTTATGGGGGCGACACTGGTCGTCAACCCGGAGGAACTCGACGCCGTCCTCCCCTCCTTTCAACAAACGCTAGCCGGTTACGAATACAAGAGCGGACACCGGTACGCCGAATGGCGGCAGGGCGATAAGATTGCCCAATACGGGCTGGCGGGGTTGATCCTCGGTGGTGGAGCGGCGGTGGCCAGCAAAGTCGGCTTGCTCCAGAAATTCTGGAAAATCCTCATCATCCCGGTCATTGCCGCCTTTAGCTTTATCACGAAGTTCTTCAAACGCGATCGGGAATAATGAACGCGCCGAGCGATGAGTTGCTCCTTTACCTGATCGCTCTCGCGCTCTATCTCGGCGAAACGCTCCTCTGGCTCCCGCGCGGCACGCTACTGCTGCGCACCGGCCTGCGACGCGGCTGGCGTTCCTCCGAGGCAACACCGGGCAACCGGCGAGGCGGCTTCGCTCCGGCCTCCCCTCTCCCGTGGCAGCAGAACGCCTTCCTCTGCGCGCATCTGCCGATCGCTCTTGCCCCGGAAGGGGTGGCCAATCACCCGCTCCAGAGCCTCAACCGCCCGGAGTTACCCCCCCTGCGGGCAATCCGCTACGACGCCCTCGAAACCATCGCGCTGAAGGATGAGACCACCCTCTTCCTTAATGGAGAAGCCTTTGCCACCTGCCACTCCCGCGAACAGGCCCGTGCCTTGCGCGACCTGCTCGACCATCTCCGACTCGCCCCGGCAGAGCGCCGCCCCGCGCTGCTCGACCGCTTCTTCCTGCAACGCTATCGCGCCCCTTCGCTTTCCCTAAGCACGCCGCTCCACCTTTGGAACAGCGTCGCGCTCGCAATCAGCTTCCTCCTCGCCCCGCTGGCTTACCTCTGGTATCCGAGCGCCCTCACACTGCTGGCGGGGCTAATCACCACCCTTTTCTGCGCCATCATCTCCACCGTTCTCTTCGCGAGGCTCCACCGCCGCGATCAGCCGGGGGCGAGCGACTTTCGCCACAAAACGGTGTTGCGCTCCCTTCTCTGCTTCCCGACCGCTTTTGCAACAACCAAGGATCTTCACCTTCACCGTTTCCCGAATACCGAACCCCTCGCCCTCGGGGAGAAGTTGCTCTGCAAGAACCAATTTCGTGAACTGGCCACCACCCTCTGGCGCGATCTCATCCATCCGCTGACCGAGGAGGAGAGCGGGTTCCTCCGCGCTGCTCGTACCCTTGAGCAACGCCACACCGCCCGCTTCCTGAGCCGCCACGGCATCACCCCCGAAAGCCTCGACACCCCGCCGGAGGAGATCCCGCACGGCTCCCTCTGCTACTGCCCGCGCTGCCACGCCACCTTCCTTAACGAGCCGGAGCAATGCCCCGATTGCCCCGGCGTTACCCCCCAACCGTGTCCATGACCGACGAAACCTTCATCCAATGGGGCGTCCTGCTCTTTGTCTCCATCGCGAGCTACATCGGCATCTCACGCCTCTTTAGCGCTGCGCAACCGCCGGAAGATGGGGAGGAGCCGTGGAACGAAACCCTCGTCCTCCCACCCGATGCCACCATGGAAGAGATCGAGGCACAGTACCATCGGCTCTGCGCCCAATTCGACCCGGCTAAAGTCGCCCATTTAGGCGAGGAATACATCGCCATGGCCGAAAGCCGCCGGGAAGCCTTACGTCAGGCGCTGGAAAAAGCGCGACGGCATCACGGCGATTCATAACCGACCACCGGAGACGAAGTTAACGCTACCTCGTCCCATATCTCGGGAATACAACCTTCCCTCGAAAAACCCCGGAGATCGACTGGACAGCCGGGCCGGAGCGCACTACCTTCGCCAGCCCCATGCCTACCCTCTCCTTTCCAGAAACACGGGTTCTTGGTTGTTTGATCGAGAAGGAACTGACCACGCCGGACTACTACCCGCTCACGCTCAACAGCCTGATCACCGCGTGCAATCAGACAACCAACCGTGAACCGGTCGTCGCTTTTGACGAAGCCACCGTGCAGGAAGCTGCCGACGAACTCCGCTCCAAGCGTCTGGCCACCGCTGTCTTCGGCTCCGGCTCGCGGGTCAAAAAGTTTCGCCACGATTTTCTCGACCATTACACGCTGGAGCGTCCGGAACTCGCCCTGCTCGCCGTCCTCCTCCTGCGTGGCCCGCAGACTCCCGGCGAGTTACGCCAACGCAGCGAACGGATGGCCAACCGCCAACTCTCTCTTGAAGAGATTGAAGAGAGCCTTCAGGAAATGGCCAAGGGAGAATCGCCCCTCGTCCGGGAGATCGCGCCGGGGCCGGGCCGCAAGGAGAAGCGCTACCTCCATCTCCTCTCCGGGGAGCCGGATGAAGCCGCCCTCGCCGCCGCGACTGCTGCACCGGGACTCACCGCCGTGCCATACATCCCCGGCCCCTCCAACCACGCCTCGCGCGAGGAGCTTGAAGCCTTGCAAACACAGGTCGACACCCTCTCCCAAGCGCTCCAAAGTTTGCAGGAGAGCTTCGATAGCTTCCGCAAGCAGTTTGAATAAGACGGGTTACAACCCGACGATCCGCATCCCGAGACTCACCCAATACGGGATCGTGAAAAGGGCGAGGGCGGTGGTCACGACGACGATCTGCACCGCCATCGCCGTATCCCCCCGGTAATGCTTGGCGAGGACGATCGGAAGCATCGCGCACGGCATCGCCGCCTGCACGACGAGCACCTGCTTTAACTCAACCGAACATGGCAGCCAACGGGCCAACCCGATAAAAAGAATCGGCAGCAACGCCAATCGGATCACGCTCGCCACGGCCACAGCGGCGGTCCTTTGGCTGCGGGAGAATTTCATCTCCGAAGCAAAATCCGAGAGCGTCGCCCCGGTCAGCAGCAGGGCCATCGGGATCGCCGCGGCGCCGACCATCGCCAGTGCGGAGAAAAACCAGCGCGGCAGAATCTCGTCTGCCTTGAGCGCGTGCAGAATCAGCGAGACGATGATCGCCAGAACCGGCGTGCTCAAAAGCCGTCGCCAGAGCGGCACCTCTCCCTCCGGACCGCCTCCTTTGTTCCCTGCGAGGATCAACCCTGCCCCGGCCCAAAAAGCGATCTCCACCCCGAGGTTGTGGGTAAAAAGAACCCCGAGCGTCTTCATCCCGAAGAGCTGCTCGACCACCGGGATTGCCGTGTAGCCGTAATTATAGAGGCCGGTCACGTAGACAAACGTCCGCAGCCCGCTCCCCGATTCGAGCCGCAACGCCCGACCACCGCCCCACGCCACCAGATAACCAAGCCCTACAAAAAGAATCCCCGTGAGGGGGGGAAACCAGATGTTGGTGAAATCATCGAGCAGATCGTTGCCAATGATCGTCTCGGCGATCAGGCACGGGTAAAGAAGATTAACGCAGATCCGAAGCAGAGAGCCGTCAGCCTCTTCGGTGAGCACTTTGCGCTGCCGCAAAAAGAACCCGATGAAGATGATGACAAAAACCGGGGCAACGGCGGCGAAGAGCATCTGGGAGACCTACGTCAACAGTTCGTAGGAAAGCACGCTCAACGTATAGATTGCCGCTGTCTCACTCCTAAGCACGATCGGCCCGAGCGTAATCGGGCGACACCCGGCGATCTTCGCAAGCGAGATCTCCGCCGGGGTGAAATCACCTTCCGGGCCGACGAGAATGAGCACCTCCTTGGGCCGCACCCCTCCGGCTGCGGCGAGCGCCTCCTCCAGCACAACACGCGGATGGAGCGCATCAGGTTGGAGCGAAGCAATCAGCATGACGTCATATTTAGGCCGGGCATCAAAGAAGCTCTTCGGGCTGACCGGGAGCGCCACCTGCGGCAAATGATTCTGGCCACATTGCTTGGCGGCTTCGATCACCACTCCCTGCCACTTCTCCTGCTTACGGGCGGCTTCCGCCGCGTCGCACTGGACCACCGTTCGCTCGCTTAAAAGCGGCACGATCGCCCCCGCCCCGAGTTCAGTCGCCTTTTGGACAATGAGGTCCATCGTCTTCCCTTTGGGAATCGCCTGAGCCAGCGTGATCCGGCACGAAAGCGGTGCGGAGACCCCTTGCAACAACGTCTTGAACTCGACACGTCGCTTGGAAACCGCCGTCACCTCCACGGTCGCCTCGGCTCCGAGGCCATTGAAGAGGGTCGCCTTCTCCCCCACGCGCAGGCGGACCACGTCAGCAGCGTGATGCGCCTCCGGCCCTTCGAGCACCGGATGCTCCGGGTTCCAGGCGGCGGGTTCTACATAAAAGCGGTGCATGGAAACCTCCTACCGGAAGAAATCTTTGGCTTTCTCAAAGAAGCTGCGGTGAATCGGCGTATTCTCCTCGCCGCACAGTTCGGCAAACTCTTCGAGCTTACGCCGCTGCTCGCCGTTGAGACGGCTGGGGACTTCCACCTGCACCCGCACGAGCAAATCGCCGCGCTGGCTGGAACTCAACGTCGGCACCCCTTTGCCACGCAGTTTGAAGACGGTGCTCCCCTGCGTTCCCGCTGGAATCTTGAGCGAAGCCTTCCCCTCCAGCGTCGGCACCGTGACTTCGCCACCGAGAGCTGCTGTGGCAAAAGCGATCGGAATCTCCGCGTAGAGGTTATCTTCCTCCCGCTGGAAAATCTCGTGCTCCTTGATATGGATGACGACATAGAGATCGCCCGGCGCACCGCCGCGCAACCCCGCCTCGCCATTGCGAGGCGAACGCATCCGGGAGCCATCCTCAATCCCTGCCGGGATTTTGAGTTTAATCCGCGAACGCCCATCGGCTCGCCCTTCACCGTTACAGTTTTTGCACGGATTGGAGATGATCTGCCCCGTCCCGCGGCACCGCGGACAGGTCTGAGAGACCTGAAAGAAACCCCGGGCGCTGATCACCTGCCCCCGTCCGTGACAAGTCGAACAGGTGACCGCTTTAGCCCCCTGCTCACCACCGCTGCCGTTGCACGGCTTACAGGTGTCGAGCTTCTGAAGTTCGATCTCCTTTTCACACCCGAAGGCCGCCTCCTCCAGCGTGATCTGAAGGTCATAACGGAGATCGGAGCCACGCGTGCGTGCCCCTTCGCGTTCCTGCCCGCCGCCGAAAAACTGCTCAAAAACGCCGCTGCCACCCCCGCCGCCGCCGAAAACCTCACGGAAGATGTCGAAGGGATCATGCCCGCCGCCACCACCTCCGCCACGCGGCCCACCGGTCCCTTGGGCAAAGGCGGCATGGCCGTAACGGTCGTAGGCAGCGCGTTTGTTCTCATCCATCAGGATGTCGTACGCCTCGCCCAATTCCTTGAAGCGCTCCTCAGCGGTAGGGTCATCCGGGTTCTTATCCGGGTGAAACTTTACCGCCAATTTGCGGTAGGAACGTTTGATATCGTCACTGGTTGCCGTTCGTTCAACAGCAAGGACCTCGTAGTAGCAGCGTTTAGTCGCCATCATGATGCTGGGGCAGTCTGCGGCCCGCTGGAGACGTAGACGTTAGCGGGACGAATGAGTCGATCTTTGTATTTGTACCCCTTGCGCAACTGACGGAGCACGCTTCCCTCCGGGACGGTGTCACTCGGTTCCTGCCCAAGAGCGTCGTGGAGATTGGGATCAAAGACCTCCCCTTCAGCGTCGATCACGTCGACGCCGCTCTCCTTCATAAAATCGTGAAGCTGGCGGGAGACCATCTCAAAACCGATGATCACGCCCTGACTCCCCTCCCCCCTCGCGGCTTGAAGGCCAAGTTCAAAGTTATCAAGCACCGGCAGCAACCGGCTCAGCAGCGAGACATTGGCCGATTTGATCGCATCCTCGCGCTCCCGGGCGGAACGTTTGCGATAGTTCTCGAAATCGGCCTGACTCCGGGCGGCGAGATCGCGAAAGCGTTCGAGATCGGCCTGCATCGCCTCAAGCGGGTTGATCTCCTCGGCGTTGTCACCGGCAGCTTGGCCCGCGTCGTTCTTCTCAAGGTTCTCCGCCTCAGCGTTCCCGGCGGCTTTCTTCTCTTCTGGATATTCGTTGCTCATGTCTTCCTGATTACAATCAAGGTAATGTCGTCGTTCTGCGGGGAGCTACCAATAAAGGCACGGAGGTCATCCGTCAACCGTTCGACCAACGCACCTGCCCCTTCCGGCGCAGCGGCCTGAATCGACTGGATGAGGTTCTTCATCCCGAACTCATTACCGTTGGGGTCGAGCGCCTCGTTCACGCCATCGGTGTAGAGGATCAGGCAGTCGTTGCGCTCCAGCGTGACGACAAAATCGTTGGTAATCCTACTGAAGACCCCTCCGCTGTCAATGCCGACAGCCATCCCCGGCGGGTTCACCCGGGAGACGGTCTCTGCCTTGGCACAATAGTGGAGCGGCGCATCGTGCCCGGCCCGGCAGAGATTGACCGTGCTGGCGTCGTGATCGAGGACCACATACGCCATCGAGATAAACATATCCTCTTTAATATCAGGGTAGAGCTGCCGGTTGACCTGATGGAGCGCCTCGGCGGCGGAGAGTTTCCCCGGGGCAGCATTGCGGATCACGCTACGGCACATCGCCATAATGAGCGCCGCCGGGATTCCTTTGCCGGAGACATCGGCAATCACGACGCCGGTGTGGTTCTCATCCACGCTCAGGTAATCGTAATAATCGCCCCCAACGTGCGAGGCCGGGATGTTGATCCCGGCGATCTCGAACCCGCCGACCTCTGGCGCAGCACTCGGGAGGAGGATGCGCTGGATCTCATGCGCGAGGGTCAAATCATGGTCGAGCCGACGCTTCTCCCCCGCTTCCGAATAGATACTCGCGCTATAGAGAGCAAAGGCAGCCTGCTCCCCGATCGCTTTGAAGAGATTAAAATCGGCGACGGAAAAGTTCCCGCTCATCCCGCCGTTGGCGAGCGCGAGCACCCCGAGGCGCTGCCCCGCATAAGAGAGCGGGACCATCATGGCCGAAGCGGTCTGCACGGTCGTATCCCGCATCATCGCCAACCGGGGGTCATTATTGGCGAGGAGCACTCCCTCTTTCTGCTTCCAGACGGTGCCGACCACCCCTTCCCCCGGAATGACGGCGTGGCGGCGCAGATAACTTTGAAGGGCGACCGGGTTCTGCTCCGCCTGGGCGAGAATATGGGGCGGGATCTCCAGAAGCGGCGGGCATCCCTTGGAGATAAAAGCAGGGAGAAGCGAATCGGAATGACGCTCCGGAACGTAAATCGCCCCACCGTGAGCATCAAGGATGTGCATCGCCGCCTCGACGATCAGGCTGTGGAGGTTGGTCGGGCGCAGATCGTCCGCCTCCGCAAAAGCGGTCCCGAGTTCGTGCAGGAAATCGAACATCCGCGCTTCCTCCGTGCGGAGTTTCCCGATCGCCTTTTCGAGATCAGCAATCCGGTCGAGCTTGCGGCGGAAGAAATATAGCCCGACCGCGAGGGTGATGACCAGCAATCCAAAGAGAACGCTGCTCATAACATCAAGGGTCGCGACGGCAGCATTGGCCCTCTCTTATTCCGACAGACAAAAAACGTGGAACGCGGCGGATCAAGGGGCAAAAAGGGGGATTTCACACCAGACTGGAGGAGCTACCCTTCGCTCTGGCCAAGGTCCTGCTTGAGGTATTCGAGCACATCTTTAAACTTGGTGAGATTCTCGGGGGCCGCTTCGATGAGCGCCTCGTGCGCTTCCAACATGGTGCGAGCCTGAAGGGAGCGGTCAACGGGAACCTCCTCGGGATCGACCGGCTCGCTTGCCTCATCGGCAGAGAGCCCATCGGTATTGAGAGAGAAAAGCTGATCCAGCCCGAGGTTGCTCAACAAATCGGTGTTGCGCTCGTTGAGATTGATCACATGAAGCTCCCCCTGCCCGATCTCGCGCAGGCGCAAGGCAATCCCGGCAAGCGTCCCCATGAACGTGGAATCCATCACCGGACAACGGCGCAGATCAACCACAAACTCCCGATGTCCCCGGCTGATCATCTCGCGGGCGAACTCCTTGAGGCCGGAACTGTTGAGAAAAGACCCCTTTCCTTCGACCCGAACCCAAACCACTTTGTTGCGACAACCAACCAGAATGCTGCTTTGAGTGCTCACCTGTAATAACTATAGAGGTTTCTCCGAAGGAATGTCAAACTTGCGTCGAATTTCAAACTAACGCAAGTCCTGCGCCAACGGAGGTTGATCTTCGGGTTTTTCCCACCCCGGAGTTCGTCGTTGGTAAAAATCTGACATACTCTGCACCTTTTTTCAATCAGGAGCCGTCAATGCCACAGGAACGACTGGGTCAGCGCGACGATTTTCCCATCCTCGATCAAAACCGCGCGCCAGGCGAGCACCCGCCCGTCATCGAGGTATTCATCCCCGATAATCTCGAATTTCGTCTTGTTGCTGCCACGGCGGGCGATCACTTCGACCTCCTTGGCCTGCACGTAAGCGCCGAGGTTGGCTTGCCGATATTCCAGCCGGACCTTGAGGTTGGCAGGCCGGGCGGCGTGCCACCAGAAGGTGAAGTAATTACCACGACGCTGGCGGCGCTCCTCATTGGAAACCGCTCCGTAATCGTAACGCAGCCGCTCAAAATCGATCATCTTATCCCCGGCGTCGTTGTTGATCGTCGAGTCGTGAAGAAAGAGCTGATTTTTGCGGAAGGCAAACTGATCATCAAGCGCCAGCGGGAGGACGTCGGCCTTCTGTAAGGTCTGCACCTCGCCGGGAGCGACTGGCACCGGGCGCACCTGCGCCGCCTGCGTGGAGCGGGAAGGTGTTTTCTTACGGTTCTCCGCCGCCTGCCCGTAAGTGGTCGCAGCGAGAACAAGGCCCAAAATCAAAAACCGGCGCATCATGGTGAACAGAGAGTAAAGCGATTGGCCCGGAACGTGTCAACGCGAAGCAACACCATTGCACACGCCAAAAGCACAACTTAGTTAACGGCCATTCCGGCGGAGTTACCCAAGGCCGCTTCGTCTTCGGGGAGGAAGACTTTGAAGCGCCCCTTGTCGATCGCCTTCATGTACGCTTCGTGCGGAGAGACCATCCCCTGCTGCATGACGTGCCAGATAGCATCATCCATGAACTGCATCCCCTGCCCCTTGCCGGCGACGATGACGTCCTGAAGCTTCTGCGTCGCCCCTTCACGAATAATGGCGGAGACGGCATTGTTACCGACCAGAATCTCGTTCACCGCCAAGCGGCCCGGCTTGTCGTGCCGCTTGAGAAGAAGCTGGGCAATCACCCCACGCAACGATGCCGAGAGCATGGTACGAACCTGCGATTGCTGGTCGGAAGGGAAGACGTCGATCATACGATCGACCGTCTTGCGGGCGTTGTTGGTGTGCAAGGTACCAAAAACCAGAAGGCCGGTCTCCGCCGCCGTCAGGGCGAGAGAGATCGTCTCAAGGTCACGCATTTCCCCCACGAGCACGATGTCGGCATCCTCACGCAACGCCGCTTTCAAGCCAGCCGGGAAGGAGACACTATTCTCCGGCACTTCCCGCTGGGTAATGATGCTCTTTTTATTGCGGTGAACGAATTCAATCGGCTCCTCAATGGTGACAACATGCCGTGAGAAGTTGGTGTTGATGTAGTCGATGAGCGCCGCGAGCGTGGTCGACTTACCCGAGCCAGTCGGCCCGGTCACCAGAACCAACCCGCCGCGCAAGGCACCAAACTCCTTGATCACCGGAGGGACGCCAAGCTGCTCAAGCGTCAAAATTTTCGTCGGAATCAGACGGAAGACGGCGCCGTAGCCGTTGGCTTGTTTGAGGAAGTTACAACGAAAACGCGAGTCTTCGTTCATCTCATAAGCGAAGTCGAGATCACCGCGTTCCTCATACTGCGCCCAACGCTGTGGCCCGGCGATTTCGCTCAACATGTAGGCCGCTTCTTCGTGAGTGATGATCTCATCACGGATCGGCACAATATCACCGTGGCGGCGGATCTTGGGCGGCTGCCCTTCGCCCAAATGGAGATCGGAGGCACCGGCTTCAATAAGAACTTCAAAAAACTGGTCGATGTAGGCCATGAGAAAGAGGAGGGAAAAAAGGTTTCTTTTAGCGGCGCATACAGTGTTGACGCATGACCTGTTTCTGCTCGGCACGGGCGATTGCCTCGTCTGCCGTGATGATCTTCTCATCAAAGAGTTCCATCAGGGAATCATCCATGAGCTTCATCCCGAGCTTGCGCCCGGTCTGGATAATCCCGGGGAGCATGAAGGTCTTCCCTTCACGAATGACGTTAGCGACAGCCGGGGTATTGACCAGAATCTCCAACGCGAGAGCGCGCCCGCTCCCGTCGGCCCGGGGGACAAGCTGCTGGCTGATCACGCCGCGCAATGATTCACTCACCATGATGCGGATCTGTTCGCGCTGATCGGTCGGGAAGACGTCAAGCACACGGTCGAGCGTTCGGGAGGCGTTGCCGGTGTGGAGGGTTCCCAAAACAAGGTGCCCCGTCTCAGCGGCGGTGATCGCAAGCTGGATCGTCTCCAGATCGCGCATTTCACCGACCATGATGACGTCCGGATCTTCACGCAACGCTCCACGTAACGCGGTTCCGAAGGAGTTGGTGTGAGTGTGGACCTCGCGCTGGGTGACGTGACACCCGCCCGAAGGGATCACGTATTCGATCGGGTCTTCCAGCGTGATGATGTGATCGCGCCGGGTTTTATTGACCTCATCAATGAGGGCGGCGAGCGTCGTCGATTTACCACTGCCGACCGCACCGGTCACCAAGACCAGCCCGTTATGGTACTGGGTCAAAAGCTTGAGGCTCTCTGGGAGACCGAGATCATCCATCGAGCGTAACTGCGTACTAATGATACGGAAGACAAGATCGACCCCGAGGCGGTGCCGAACGACACTGGTCCGGAAGCGCCCGAACTCCGTGGCGTAGGCAAAATCAACGTCGCCCCGTTCTTCGAGCAACTGTTTCTGGGCATCAGTAAGGAACCCATCGGCAAGGCGCCGGGTATCCTCTGCCGTCAGAAGGGGGGCCTGCAACCAGATCGGCTCCAGAATACCATTGCGCCGCCAGATCGGGAGGGCGTTGACACCGAGATGGATGTCGGACGCGCCCGATTCCTGACCTACCAGGAGATAACGGTCAACGTGATCGAGGGTCTGAATGTTTCCTTCAGAGGAAACCGAAGGCGGCAAGGGAGGATGTTCTGACATTATCGTGCAGCCAGAAACCACTACAGGCAGCGACCAAAAGCAATCAAAAACCGCTTCCCTCGCCTCAAGAGGGAAGGAAAAGGGAGGCCGTGACGCCGATTCTAGCGCCGCAGGTAACGCTCGCTCTCCTCCTGCCGGGAGACCCAATCAGAGAGTCTTCGGGAGACAAACGCGGTGACGGCGGGGCGGATCATCGTCCCCACCACACTCAAAAGAGCAAGGAGCCAACCGCCACGACGGCGATTTTCCGTCGTAGCATGGGCAGCGGCGTGCCGGGCTTCGGCTTTGGATGGAGAGCCGAGCGCTTTCGGTTTCCGGCGAGGCCAACCGGCAAGGAGCCAGCCGAGCGCCGCCGCTCCCGTGAGCCAGATCCCTTTTTGCCGCACGACGCTTTCCTTGAGCCGCGCAGGCACGTCGAGATCGTGCTCCAATCGGCGCGCCTGTTGCGACATCCCCGCGCGCGAGCGGGCCAGTTCGGCAATCAGTTGTGACTTTCTCTCTTCGAGCGACGGCTCAACCATTGCTGATCCTTTCTGAATTCCTCAAATGTAGCGGGGAAAAGCGGTCGCCCCCACCCCGCACGCGCGATCAACACTGCTGCGAGGGCTCCCAAAAAATGAAGCAACCCGACACTGAGCACCACCCACCCCCAGTGCCAGCCGGAGAACCACGTGACGAGCGCCACAACCCCAAAAAGAAAAAAGATGTAGCCAAAGGCGACCAGCACGAGCGCCAGCACCAGCAAGGCAATCACCTTGCCATACGCTACGAGCGCCTCACGCCCTTCCAGCCCGGCCAGTTCCAGCCGCGCGCTGACGTAACCGAGCGCCGAAGCGAGCAGATGACGCAAATGTTCAGGGAAACCGGGGTTGCCTCCGGCTTCATCCCCCTCCCCCGGCGGTAGCTCAGTCCAGCTCATAAGTATGAGAAAATGTGCGGCGAAAAATAGTGGGGGGATCTTCGTTTCATAGGCAGGAAGCACCTCTCCTGATGGCGAGAGGTGCTTCCGAAGCCGGTGAAATTAGGGAATTAGCGACGGAAGAGAAGGCCGACGACAAATCCGACGGCAAGCGCCGTCAGAACGCCGCGTGCCGGATTCTCACGCACGTAGTGCTCGCCCTCTTCCTGAAGGGAGCGGGCGCGGGTGCGGGCTTTATCATACGCTTCCTCGGCGCGGCCACGGAATTCCTGCGCTTTGGATTCAGCCACCTGCTTGAGATCCTGCGCCTTTGCTTCAGCAGCGGACCGGATATCCTGGGCGGCCTGTTTGGCGTGGCTTTTGCCGCTCTCAAATTTCTCGGTAGCGGCCTGTTTCGGTTCTTGGCTGGATGTATCGCTCATAAGATTTTCAAAAATAATCAGGTTTTGGCGGGAAAATGTCCGTCAACTCCAAGGTAAAACCGGTGTCAGGGGTTGGCAAGGTTTTGAGGCGGTTTTTCCCTTGGATGGGATCAATCCACCACAGAAACGATGCCGCCGGGGCGGTCGCGCGTCCCAATCGGGAGAAAGAGGGGGGTTATTTTTCCCGGAAGGTGATCCGCGCCTTACTCAGATCGTAGGCGGAGAGCGCCAAGGTCACCTTATCTCCCGGGACGATTCTGATAAAATGTTTGCGCATCTTGCCCGAAATATGGGCGAGGACTTCGGTGTCATTGGGCAATCTGACACGAAACATGGTCCCCGGCAGCACATCGACCACGATGCCCTCGGTGTGAATTTCCTCTTCTTTGGCCATGAAAGGTCATCATGCCCGGAGCAGAGGCCGAAATCAATCCTGTTATGACAGGGTGGCTATTCAGACCTTGAGCAATTCCCGCTGCCACGGAAGGAGCTTAGGCAAGGTGTTCTCCGGATCGTTAGCGAGCGATTCGAGCATCTGCTTGGGAGCAATCAGCGAAGCCTCCAACTGGTGGTGCTGCGCGGCAGCATCCCGGATCTTCTTCAACTCGGCAAAACGGCGTTCCTGCTCCGGGGTGACCCGATAACGAACGCCACGAACCGGCTGGGGCCACTCCTCGGGCGGGAGGGCCAGCACCCGCTCCAGCGCCTCTTCATAACGCTTGCGCCGTGAACCCTTAAGGTGGGCAATCTGGTAAGTTCCCCCTTCGCTGATTTTCCGGGCGGCTTCGATGAGCAACTCGTTGCGTGCGATGTGAAAGGCGGGGCGATCGACGGCGCGAGCTTCCTCATCACGCCATTGCCAAAGCGCCCGCATGACCGCAGCGGCCAGACCGCGCAATTCGCCGCTGCCAGAGATCCGCCAGAGGGAATCGAGGTCACGTTCGCGTTGCACCTGCGTCGCCAGACGAGCCTTTTCACACGATTGCACAAACCATTCCCAGCGCCCGAGGCGGCGAAGCTCTGCTTCGAGCTTCTCGGCCAAAGGTAGAAGGTAACGGGTATCGTTACGAGCATACTCCTCCATCTGCCCCGAGAGGGGACGCCGCGCCCAGTTGGCTTTCTGGGAACCTTTGGCAAGCTCCACATCAAAGAAGCGTTTCAGAAGCGCTGAAAGACTGAACTCAAGAATACCGACCAAACGGGCGGCGATCATGGTATCAAAGACAAAGGAGGTTTCCTCCAATCCAACACGACGCAGCAGGCGCAGGTCGTAATCCAACCCCTGAATCACCAATTCATGCTCTCTCAATGCCTCAAAAAGCGGGGTCAGCGGAAGATCGCTCAAAGGGTCAATCAGGACATCCTGCCCCGGGATGCCGACCTGAATGAGGCACAGCTTTTCAAAATAACAGTGAAGGCTGTCTGCTTCGGTATCGACGGCGATCCGGCCACAAGGGCGCATCGCTTCCAGAAAGGCTTCAAGAGCTTCGGGCGTAGTAATCAAAAGAAAAAACGTGGTTGGTCTCAATAGGGAGATGGTCTCCCCCCTTTTACGTCATCAGGAACGCAGCCCGGTCATCAATAATTCCGCATTGGTCCGGGTCGCACGCAACTGACGCACGAGAATCTCCATCGCCTCCATCGGCGGTAATTGGGCAAGCTGTTTGCGCAAAAGGTTGATCCGGGCGAACTCCTCGGGATGGTAGAGGAGATCCTCCCTGCGTGTGCCGGAGTTGAGGATATGAATGGCCGGGAAAATCCGCTTCTCCACCAATTCGCGGGCAAGATGAAGCTCCATGTTCCCGGTTCCCTTGAACTCCTCGAAAATGACTTCATCCATGCGGCTATTGGTCTCCACCAACGCGGTTGCGATGATGGTGAGGCTCCCTCCCTCCTCGACGTTCCGGGCCGCACCAAAGAACTTCTTCGGCTTGGTCAACGCCTTCGCGTCGACGCCGCCGGACATGATGCGCCCTTTGCTCGGCATGAGATTGTTGTACCCGCGGGCCAGCCGCGTGATGCTATCGAGCATGATGACGACATGCCGACCAAGTTCCACGAGCCGTTTGGCACGTTCGATGACGATCTCAGCGACCTGCACATGCCGCTGAGGACTCTCATCAAAGGTAGAGGAAAAGACATCCGCGTTCACCTCGCGCTTGAGGTCGGTCACCTCCTCGGGACGCTCGTCAATGAGAAGCAGAATGACATGGGTTTCAGGCGAACTGGCCCGGATCGCCCTTGCCATATCTTTCATCATCATGGTCTTGCCGCCGCGAGGCGGGGCGACAATCAAGGCCCGCTGACCCCGCCCAAGGGGGGTGATCAGATCAACCGCACGTGCGCTGATCGAACGCGTGAGGTTGTTCTCAAGGATAAGGCGCTGATTGGGAAAGAGGGGAGTGAGGTTCTCAAATGATTTCGGCTCCACCCACTTTTCAAGAGGAATATCCTCAATCGCCAGAACCTGATCCACGGTCATCCACCGCTCTTTGCTATCGCGCGGAGAACGAATCCGGGCGCTGATCAAATGCCCCGGCTGGAGTCCGAGGCGCTGCACCATGCCACGCGGCACGAGAACATCTTCCGGGAACGGCTTGAAGCTGTAGCGGGGCCAACGCAAAAAGGCCTGCTGATCGGAAGTCACTTCGAGGACCCCCTCTGCCTGCAACTCAACACCGTTGCGGCTGTAAAATTTGAGCAAATCCAGAATCAACTGGTGGCGTGTCCGCTCCGGGTTAAAGCGAAGCCGCACGGAGGCGGCCCGATCCACCAACGCCGCATGGGACATCCCGTGCAGCTCATTGAGGTGGAGACGTTGCGGCAGGGCAACCAATTGATCACCCTGTTCCTCCGTCTGACCCGTTAATGACTTCTCATCCATAGCGTTGTTTCAAAGAGACTGCGAGGAGGTCCACTTGTTGTTGAAGAAGCTCCAGCGTCGATTCGCTCCAGATCACCAAAGAGGACCGGTTCATTTTGGAAGCCAGTCCTTCTTGAGCCCGGATGATCCCGCTCGCAACCTCTGGTGCCAAGCCTCTTCCTTTGAGCAAACGTTCCAAGCGGGTTGCTTCGCTGCAGGCCACCGTAATGATTTCATGAAAATAGTCCTGTGCGCCAATTTCAAACAAGAGTGGCAGATCAACCAGCAACCATTCAGTGTCGCCGCCTTCTCCTTCCCTTTGGCGAAGCTCCCGAGCCGCCGTCAACCAGCGTTCGCGGATTCGTGGATGCAAGATTGCTTCGAGCTTCTGCCGTGGCGTCAGCTCATGGCCATCCAACTGTTCCGCCCCCTTCTTCCCATGAAGTTGAGAATCTTCAACGGGAGCCAAGCCGGAGGCCGATCGAGCCTTCACCGTCACCTCTCGCATCGTCTCCCAAGTGCCTCCTGCTGTCAATGCCTCTGGTCGATCTCCTGCCAACCGTGCGCGAGCTTCAGAGGGTAAATGACCGTAAGATGCCTTCTTAGAGTCCGTATTCTCTCTATTGCGCCCGCCCTCTTTTGACGACATGACCCCTTCCCTACCCGGGGAAGAATCCCGTCCAGATAAACCGTCCCGCCAATCAACAATGTTGCCCTCCTTATGGTGAAGGACAGATTCCGGAGATGCGCCTTTCCCGGAAGTGAAAACCATTTCCCGAAGCTTTCGGCGATCGGGAAGGCCGTCCGGTCCGACCACGTCCGGACCGAAAACAACCGCAATTTCTTCTCTCACCGCGAGGTCGCTTTCCAGCAACTCCCTCGCGGTGGCGTCAGCATCAAAGACGGCCGCTTTCAGCGCGTCTTTGAGCCGTAGGGTAAAAGTGCTTTTACCCGTAGCAATGCCTCCTGTGATACCAAGAACAGGCACGTGGTCCCTTCTTGTTCCTTCGGGAGGAAAATACCCTCTTACTTGGTAAAGAGCGGCAGCGGAGCCTCAGGAAGCGGCGGGGCGAGAAGCGGTTCGACTACTTCTTCCTCTTCTTCCGTCATGTTGATCGGTTCGCCAGCCGGGTTGATCAACCGGGCCGTCACGAAGATCACGAGGTTACGCTTGAGGTGCTGATCGACCTCGGAGCGGAAGAGACGGCCCACCAAAGGAACATCCCCGAGGAAAGGCACCTTATCTTCCACCTTCTGCACATCCTCACGCATGAGGCCGCCGAGCATCACCGTATTGCCATCCCAGACGCTGACGCTGGTGGTGACCTTACGAGTGCTGAAGATCGGCTGGTTAATCACGTTAGGCGTGATCACCTGCGGGCCGCTGTTAAGGAAGACACCCAAGACCGGGTCAAGAATGCTCGAACTCGGAGCGAGAATCGGGCTGCCGTAGTTGATGAAGCCTTCAAACTCGGTCACTTCGGGGACCATGGTCAAATCGATGGTGGAACCATCCGAACTGACCACCGGTTCCACGTCGAGGATCACACCGGTTTTACGCATTTCGAAAGTCGTCGGCGTAGTCGGAGTGACCGGAACTGAACCCATGCTGCCCCCACCAAAGCCACCGGTCGAACCGACCGTCTGCGGAATCTGAGGCGGCGTGAACTCCGTCGGATAACGGAACTCGCGGATAATCTCGATCGAAGCACGGTTACCGCTCTTGGTGGTCACACGCGGGGCAGAGAGGAGGTCAACCCCCTTCTTCTGATTGAGCGCCCGCATCACCACCTGGAACTGCGGATCAGTGAAGACCCCTGCGGCGCTGAAGACACCCGGAGCGGCGCTGCTCAACCCGGCAGAGGGGAAGAGGAGAGCGTCAATGGCGTTCGCGCTGATCGCACCACCCATACCGGTACCGGTACGGTTGCCCGAGGTCAGCGGATTGCTCCCGATGGTACGGCCCCACGGATCGGTAAACGGATAGTTAAGCGGGTCAACGGCATTGCCGGTACCGGGAGTGCCGCCGCCAGCAAAGACGCGGTCCGAACCGGGGACGTTGAACTGTCCGAGCAACCAGTCGAAGCTGAGTTCCTTGAGGTTGTTCTGCGAAATCTCAACAAATTTTGCTTCCACTTCAACCTGCTGCGGGGCCTGAGCGATCTGCGCTTCGACGATCGTGTCGATGAGATCGAGCTGATCTTGCGTGTTGCGCACGATCAAGCGGCTGCTGCTCGGAATGAAGTTGGCACTCGCTCCCGGAGGGAACTGAACACCATTGTTGCGAAGATAATCGATCGCCGTCACGCGGGTTGCGAGGGCGGACCCGCCGCCTCCACCCATCGTCGGGGAGGGGGCTGCAGGGGCTGCCGCACCACCGGCGGAGCTCAGGAAGCCCGGCGGTACGCGGTATTCCTTGGTCAACAACGTATCGGTAATCACCGTGAGCGGGACAATGGCTACGGCATACGGGTCGATCTTGACCTTGAGCTGAGAGAGCTGCGTGATGTACTTGAGCACCTCATAAAGCGGCACGTTGGCCAGCGAGAGGGTGATGCGGACATCGTTAGGATCAACCATCGGCGCAGAGGTGGTTTCACCAAAACCACCACCCCCTTCAGGGAGGCCGGTCTCCAGCCCGGGGATACCGGGATCTGCCGGGACGACGGGTGCGGGAACCGCGCCACCGCCGGGGCTATCAAGCTGAAGAACAATGTTCACCCCACGGCGGGCCGGATCGGGCTCAGCGACGTCGAGTTCGCGACTCTTCTGCTTGAGGTAGTCAATGGCTTCGCGGACGGTGGCGTTCTGAAACTCAACACGCGGGATGATGATGCGATTGAGCTTGGAAGTGATACTGGCGATATTGCCACCCTGCTGGACAGGCTGGTCGATAACGGTCTCAGGCCCCTTGCCGTAGCGGCGAACCGGAAGCTCCCACGCTTTCTCAACCTGATTGACCAACTCGGAACGGGTGTGGTTGTAAGCGTCCTTGTAATACTTGGAGCGCGCTTCGTTGAGCTTCTCCATGCCGCGGCGGGCCGTGGAGTTGTACTTGTCGACGCCGAGAACCTGATGATAGCGCTTTTCAGCAAGATCGTAACGGCCGGTGTCGTAGAATCCCTTGGCGTCGTAGAGCCACTGGCGGACCTGCTCGACATTGGCGACATGCCCCGGAGTGATCGTTTTGTTGAAGTAATCAGGCTTTTCGAGATCAGCGAGGAGCTCAAGGGCCGGGCGATACTTCGGATTGTACTGGTCCTCAAGAACCGTTTTGGCGAGCGTTTCGGCGTCGGCATAACGGCCTTCCGCAATCCGCTGGTGAGCGAGACGGATGCTCGCGTGGCTAAAGAGGCCAACCGCTTGGGCACGCAGCTTGTCAGTCGTAGCACTGGGTGGGAGGAGATCGACAGCGTGCTGATACTGCTGCACGGCGATATCATACTCCTTGTCTTTCATGGCCTTGTTGCCAGCCTCGATCGCTTCGCCTGCGCGAACGACCGATTCCTGACGACGAACTTTCTCGCGTTCGGCGACCTTGACGACAGAACGGGTGTAAGGAGCGCCAGCCCGATCAGCAAAACTGGTGGAGGCTACGGTGAAGAGGCCAAGTATGGAACAAAACGTGACCAGAGGGGGCTTAATCATAGTTGCGGGAATAAGGCTTGAATAGACTGTCAGGTGAATACTTTTTTCAGGAAACGAAGGCTGGTTTGGCCGATTCGTTTCCCAACACCATCGGGATCGGGGTTGTTGTGATGAGGGGAAGGAAACGTCAGGTACTAGCGGCGGCTCTCATCCAGCTTAGGGATTTTGATCCGTTCGTCGGTTTTGAGGTTTGTTATTACGGCTTCGTCGTTCTGAATGTCAATGAGTTTATACTCAACTTCAGGCTCAACCTTGAGGGCGAACTTCTGATCCTTCTTGACCCGAAACTCTGTTCCATCCCAGAGGAAGACGAAATCAGCAAACGAATCAGGTGAATCAACGGCCCGGTTCACAATCAGAACGACCTCTTCCTGAGTCTCCTGATTCTGAATGGTCAGTTCAGAAATATCCTGTTGACCACCAGTAGCTTCGTTCGTGACCATCTTCTTCTCGAACTTGAGCAGCTTGAATTTGGTACCCCGAATCGTGTCACCGATATTGAGGAACTGGGTTGGCTGGCGCAGATCAAGGGTGTTGATGTGATAGGTGTCGTCGTAAGCGGCAAAAAGAAGACGGAAGGGCCGAAGGACGATTCGCTTGAGGCGCAGCTTGGTGTGATAAGGAGGCCGGCTCTCTTTCTCGCGCGGGTTGGTCTTGGCGTGGAATTCATCAAGATTAGTAAATCCATCACCATCAGGGTCGCCACTCAGGATGTTGGGATCAAGGAGGTCAAATTCATGCTCGACGAGCCATTCGTTGGGAACGGGAGGGTGAATGGTGATCCCCCCTTCCTCCAATGGGTCGATGAGCTTGCTGTTTTGCACGATATACTTGCGCGAAACGAAGAGAGAACCGGGGTGCTGGTTCCATTGACCGGGGGTATCCAGCGCCTTGATCGCGTTCTCCACTGTGGTCACTTCAACTGCTTTGAGGGCCGTCCCGGGTGGAATCTCCTTCTGGACCGGTGCGAACCGTTCCGGGAATGCTTTTGTCTTCTGAAGGAGGAGCACTGAGGAAGCAATCAGGACCAGGCCCAGAAGCAAGAGGGCAAACCGGTCGTAATATTTTTTGATCCAGTCCATGTTTTACTGCTGGGGGAAGGGGGTGTCAAAAACGATCATTTCAAGGCGTAGCCGAACGTCGAGCTTTTCGGTGCCGACAATGTAGGAGAGCTGGCGTGCTCCACCTTCACCCTGCGGGGTGGCGGCGGCATTCGCTGCTTGGGCTGCGGCAGGAGCAGGAGTCGGCGTACCGGTAACGGCTCCTGCCGGGGCTGGGGTAGCAGCACCAGCGACTTCGCGCTTCACCGATTCCTTGCCATCATTGCGGATGGAGAGAGGGCGTACGACAAAGTATTGCTGGGTATTCTTCACCAGATCATTAAGAGAGCGGCGGATCTCAACCTGATTGGAGTAAAGTTCAATCTCAAAGGGATAGCGGACGACCAACGGAGAGGTATTGGCCACCGGCGCTACGGCTGCTTTCCCGCCAGCTGCGGGAGCGGCTGCTGCTTCTCCGGGGAGCGGAGCACGGGCGATCGATCTGATTTCGACAATCCGGTTATCGAGCAGCACGTTAACAGCAAGGTCAACGGCCTTGAGCTGCCTTAGAAGAAGCGGAGCGATGGCACTGGCCGGAGGTCGAGCCGCGTACTGATCAAATCCAAGATAAAAGTTTTCCGGAAGCTTCGTATTGGTTGTCCGTGCCTTTTGAACGACCTTGGCAACGGTTGCCTGAAGCCGATCCTGAAACTGCTCCGGCGTGATCTCTTCTTTTGGAAAAGTAAGGCCAGCGAGCCGCTTTTGAAGGGCGGCAGCGGTATCAGTCACCAACTGAGTCTGACCTTGAAGTTTGACCAGATTCTCTTCTGTCAACGCCAGTGGTTGACTACGGAGAGCGTTATAACTGTTGGCCTGTGCGTTAAACGCTTCCGCCGATTCGGTGAAGGTGGTGTTGGCCTTCCAGATAAAATATCCGAGGACGGCACACCCCACTAAGGTGACGCCTCCAAGGCCTGCCAGAAATTTGTCCTGAACCCCGTTGCTCATGGTGTGGTCTTTTTAAGGGGAAGTTCAAGCCGGTAGGAGAAGGTCCATTCAGCATCCGTCTGGGCGGTCCGGGAGGGCTTGTAACTATCTTTGTTGTTAAGATCGAGGGCGAAGAAGGGCGACTCGGAGAGCGCTTTCTCAAACTCATCCACGATGGCCGCACCAAGCGGGTTGTGGAGATAGAGTCCTTCGATAAAGAGACGCGGCGAAGCCCCGGCGGCGGGTGCTGCGGGGGCGGCCCCGGCTGCTGTAGCCGGTTGGCCAAGCGTCAGAGACGTAATCCAGATATGGCGGGCTGGCAGACGGGCATTGAGATCATCAATGAGACGCAACCAGTGATCGCGCTCCTCCACAACGGTGAGAAGAGGAAGGGCGGCATCCTGCCGTTGTTTGCGCTGTGCTTCCGCCGCTTTAAACTTGGCATCAAGCGCCTGAAGGGCCTGAACCTTCGGCTTCAACGCCTCGGTGGCTGCGTCCTGCACCTTGATGTGATGATTGAGGAAGAAGTACCAGCTTCCCAAAATGGCAAAAGCACAAAGGCTCGCCATGACCAAGTAGGGCCGACGTGCTTCTGATTCCCGGGCGCGGACGACACTGGCCGGGCGGAGGTTAAGCTCCATCGGGCAGGCGTTATCAGCCCGCAGACCAAGACCGACGAGTTCACCGAGGACATGCGCCTCACGCCCGATGGTGTTGGCGTCGATCGAACCGCCGACAGCAACGTTGCGAAGCGGGTTAAAGAATTCGATCGGCAGCGCCAGCTTTTCACTGAAAAACTCGCGCATGTAAGGCATGATCACCGTGCCACCGCACAGGAAGATCCGCTCGGGCTGTTTGCCCCCCTGTTGAGAGCGGTAGAAGGAGATGGAGCGCGAAATGTCGGCGTGAAGCCGGGTCATTGTATTACGCGCCATTTTGGAGACCCGTGTCAGTTCTTCGTCATCCGGGTCGGCATAAGCACCACCGAGACTGACAAAAGCGCTCTTTTTCTTACGCTCCTCAGCCACGGCGAATGGTTCGTCGAAATCTTTGGCGATCGCAGCGGTCAGCGTGTTGCCGCCAATGGCGATGGAGCGCGAGAAAACTTTCTGTTCCTCAACAAAAACAAGGTTTGTCGTGCGTGCTCCAATATCAATCAGGAGCGAACAGCCGGAGAGGTCGGCGTAATTGTACCGATAGGCGTTGTAGAGCGCCATTGGCGCAACGTCGACGGTGTGGGTTTTTAATCCCGCTCCCTCTACGGCGCCGTTAAGCTCATCCAGCAGATCAGATTTGATCGCGACAAGGACGACTTCGAGTTTATCGGAACCGCCACTGGAGACTAACTGATAGTCCCAGACCACTTCCGAAATCGGGAAAGGAACGTTCTGCTGCGCCTCGAAGGTGACAATCTGTTCGACCTTCTCTTCCCCTACCGGCGGCAGCTTCACAAAACGTGTGAAAACCGACTGCGCCGGAATGGCATAGTGGACGTCGTTACCGGCTCCTTTGAGCTTGCCGATCATCTCCTGCACGGCTAGCGCGGTCTGGCTGACACGCGTGGCGTCGGCGGCGGGATCTGCGAGAAGCTCGGAAGTCTCGTAATTCCAGAGAATCAACCCCCCTTTGTTATCAGAGCGAAACTCTGCGAGCCTGACGGTCTGGGAGCCGAGGCTAAGGGTGATAATACGTTGGGATGCGGCCATGATACCGGAAAACTCTCTCTCCCCTTCTTAGCGAGTGGTCGCGGGCTTGAGCGCCTCGTAATAATCCCAGGAGAGGGGAGCAAACGGCGTCTGGCTTTTATCAACCACGTACCCGTTTTCCTGCTTCATCGTGGCCCACCATTCACCCTGTGATGGTTTCCAGCTCTTGGAAGCAAGCGGCGCGGCGATACCCGGCTTGGTAATGGTGACGGAGACGTTCTCGACATCGGAAGGGGTCAATTGCTTGCCCCGGAGAATGTCGGCGATCGCCTTGGGTGAAATGTAGGCGACCGAGTGAAGGTCACGCCCCTTCTGAATGGTCACGTGGTGAACCTGTCCCACGAAGAGCCGTTTAGTGAAATAAATGTAGTAGTTGAAGACAAGCTCTTCGGTGAAATCAGGCTTCGCTTCAAAAGTCACTTCCACTTGCATCCACTTCTGGGCGCGGACCTGCCGGGCGGGAGGATCGACCCGATATTCCGGCGTGGAGACAAAAGCGACGTCAACTTTCTTGATGTCGTACTCGGAACCTTGTGCAGAGGCAGAGGGGATAAAAGCGGCTGCAAGGAGGGTGAGCGCGAGGAACGTAAACTTTTTCATTCGTTGGGAGGGAGATTGACGGAGGTACGTTACTGGGGTTTTCCCCTAAAAGGCAAAGGAAAAGTCGTTTTTTCTTGCTCGAAGGGGACGTTGTGAAGGTTGACAGAGCAGGTTGGGAGCCAAACTCGTCGCCGGAGAGCGCTTTTCCATGCTGGCGCGCGCTCTTTTTCCTGCTACCCCCCACCACAAGAGCGGGAGGGTAAAAGGAGGATCACCCGTGGTCAATTGACCCGGGGGCGGAAGTAATCAATGGTTGTCTTGATCCCTTCCTCAAACTCAACTTTCGGCTCCCACCCGAGCACTTTGCGCGCGCGGGTGATATCGGGCTGGCGCACTTTGGGATCGTCGACCGGCAAAGGACGACATTCGATCCCCGAGGCGCTCCCGGTGATACGGAGAATCTCTTCGGCAAACTGCCGGATGCTCATCTCACGCGGGTTCCCGATATTGACCGGTTCGTGAAAATCGGAGAGAGCGAGGCGATAAATCCCATCGATGAGATCGCTCACATAACAAAAAGAGCGGGTCTGGGACCCATCGCCAAAGATCGTCAGCGGCTGCCCGGTCAACGCCTGACCGATAAAAGCGGGGACGACACGCCCGTCGCGCAGGCGCATCCGTGGCCCGTAAGTGTTAAAGATGCGGACGATCTTGGTATCAACGTTGTGATAGCGGTGATACGCCATCGTCATCGCTTCGGCAAAACGCTTGGCTTCGTCATAGACGCCGCGCGGGCCGATCGGGTTGACGTTGCCCCAGTAGTCCTCGGTCTGCGGATGGACGAGCGGGTCGCCATAACATTCGCTGGTAGAAGCGATTAGAAAACGGGCCTTTTTGGCTTTGGCAAGCCCGAGGGTGTTATGCGTCCCGAGGGCGCCGACCTTGAGCGTCGGGATGGGGTGTTCGAGATAGTCAATCGGGCTGGCGGGAGAGGCGAAGTGAAAAACGAAATCGACCGGCTCATCAATGAGGAGATATTGCGTGACGTCCTGCTGAATGAAGCGGTAGTTGGCGTTACCGGAGAGATGCTCGATATTCGAGGGGCTGCCGGTGATGAAATTATCAATCCCGATCACGCGATGCCCTTCGGAGAGAAGGCGATCGGTCAGGTGAGAGCCGAGAAATCCCGCGCCCCCGGTTACCACGGAAGTCAAGGAATGAGACGATGAGGATGCCATGTGAGAAAGTGGGGGTTGTAAATGGTCGCGACAGAGTTGGAAAGCGTTTTCAACGGGTAAAACGCTTACGGGGCGTTGGCTGGGTGGTTTTTGCCCGTTCGGCAGGGGCGACGATCCGAACGATCAGGTCGGTCAGGAGCGTGCGAGGATCGAGCGCACTGGTGACCAGACGCACGTTGGCCTCCAGAGAGGCCTCCAGCGCGGCGAGCAACTCGGCTGAGTCGTAGCGATGCGCCCCGGTGGCGGCGATCCCGAGGGAATAGGAGTTGATGGTCCCATCCTTTTTGCGAGGAAGATGCTCGGTCGCCTCCGGGGGGAGGCGGTTGATCGCACCGCTGAAATGGAACGGAGCCGATGGGCGCGAAAGGCGGTAGCGCTCCATGAGATCCTTGGCGAGCAGGAGGTTGCGCACGGTCGGGATCACGGCGACGAGCAGGATGGCCACGGCGGTTTCCCCCTGAAAAAGAAGCGTCTCCACCAACCCGAGCGCCTGATTGAGATCACGCGAGGCGATGGCGTTGCCAAGTTCAAAGACGACGCCTGCCCGTGAAGGGGGGACCATGAGGCGGATATCTTCGAGGGTGACTTCGCGCCGATCAGACCCGAGATAGATGTCGAGTTTGTCGATTTCGTTGGCGATCTGCCGGGTTTCTCCGCCGGTCAAAAGGACAAAAAGATCGAGCGGCTCGCCTCGCAAAAGGAGACCGCTCTCCCGAGCCTTTCGCGAGACGAGATCGGCCGCTGCCTCCTCCCAACCCGAGCGGCTGGCGTCGAGCTTGTCGAAGACCTCCAGCGCGGCGACTTTCCCGAGCGTTTTGTAGAACGAACGCCTTTTGTCGATCTCGGTCGCACTCAACAGGAACCTTACCCCCGGCGGCAATCCGGCCAGAAGAAGCTCCGCAAGTTTCTCCGTCGCTTCAACGACGGCAGCCGCGCGCCCGGTGACAGAATCGCCGAGAAAATTGGCATTTTTGAGCCAAACCAGCTTCTCCCCTCCAAAGAAGGGCAAGGTCTGGATCGCCTCGATGGTCTGATGAAGGCGGGTGGCGGCTCCGTCGGCGTTATCGGCTACACCATCAATCACATCGACCCCGAGATCACCCGCGCCGGGCGGGGCCATCTCTACAGAATATTGCAGGGCGATCCGTTTCACCTCCGCCTCATCGCTTCCGACAACGGCACGAAGACGTCCCCCACCCCCGGCGGGAGCAGCGGCTTTACGGGAGGCACGGGGGCGGGAAGTGGACGCGGCGCGGGTCATGCTGGAAAACTTCGGCTATTTGAAACGATCGTAGCGGCGGGTAAAGTCGGCAAAACTCTCCCCGTAGAGCGCCGGGATGGAGGTTTCCAGTGCATCGCCATTGAGCAACACTTCGACCAGTTTGGGAAATTGCTCCTTGGGATACTGCGTCATGATGAAACGCACGAAACGCTCGCTCGATTGGTAGAGTTTGTCGATCTCCTTGCGATCGGTCGGGTAAACGGCCAGTTCCAGTAATTCCGGCAACGTATGATCGGCGACGCTCAGCTTGTTTTGCAACCCTCGGAGGGTCTGGCCGCGACGGGCGGCGATCGTCGCGCTCCCCATATATTCGGCAAACCCTTCGTTGAGCCAGAGCGGCCAGCGGCGGTCGGGGTAGAGCCGGGCGACGACGGCGTGCGTCGTCTCGTGAGCGAGGAGCTTGGAGTCAAACGGCTCGCTCGGACCACCTATATTAAGATAGAGCGTCGGCCCACGGGCGAAACTCGCAGCCCACGGCGGTGCGCCGACCCGATGAAGAAACTGCACCCATTCGGGGCGATCCTGAAAGATAAAAACGTGGGACTTCTTCGCGTACTGCTCCGGAGTCGCCCCGAGCGCTTTGGCGACAAACCAGAGATTGTACTCAATCTCGCGAACGGCGCGGCGGGCCTCTGTCGCGCGGCGGAAATGAACGATAAAGTTCGGGGTCTCAGCGTGGCGCCACTTTGGCGTAGCGATCGCCATCGCCCGTTCGCCGAGGTCGTCAAGCTCCTGATCGCTCATCGCCTCCAGCGGCTTTTCCTCCAGCTTCACCTCTTTGGGCGGCTCGTCCTTGGGTTGATTCCAACCAAAGGCCAACGCACTCAACAGCAAAAGGAGGAAAAGGGGGCGCAGCAGGTTCATGGCTCCTCAAGCCTGCTCAAAAGCAGTGGCTTCTTCCAGCCTCTTTTTAGCAGCCGCCTCCCCGGCCTCCCGGGCTTGGGCGATCTGGCGGTGAATCGTCGCCGCGGCGTAGGCAGCCCCGAAGCCGTTATCGATATTGACCACGGTGACGCCGCTGCCGCAACTATTGAGCATCCCAAGCAGAGCGGAGAGGCCACCGAAGTTCGCGCCGTAGCCAACGCTCGTCGGCACGGCGATGAGCGGTTTGCTCACCAAACCGGCCAACACGCTCGGCAGCGCCCCTTCCATCCCGGCGATGACCACGATCACCTCGCAAGCTTCAATCGCATCGCGCACGGCCAATAACCGGTGAATTCCAGCGACGCCGACGTCGGTAAAACGGGCGACCGGGCTCCCCAAAAACTCAAGCGAAACCGCCGCTTCCTCCGCCACAGGGAGGTCGGAAGTCCCGGCACAGACGACGGCCACCTTCCCACAGCGACGCTCCAGTTGACGCTCCTCCACCACCACGCACCGGGCTGTTTCGCGATAGCGGGCCGATTGCGGGAAAGCACTTAACATGGCGCTCGCCTGTTCCGCCGTGGCTCGCGTAAGCAGGACCGCGCCGTGATGTTCCACAACGGTCCGCGCGATGGCGACCACCGCTTCCGGTGTCTTCCCCGGGCCGAAGATCACTTCCGGGAAACCGCACCGGGCTTCGCGGTCGAGATCGACCCGCGCCATCCCGAGATCTGCCGTCTTCGCCTTCATTTCTCTTTGGGAGCGCGTGAGAGGTGGAGGCGCATCGGGATCATGTTCGATTCGGTAAAGCCGTACTGACGGAAGAGCTTGTGCGATTCGGTCTCGCCCCGATCCGTCAGGAGCGTGATCCGGGCGAACTCCTTCTCCTTCGCGTAGGAAATCGCGTGTTCGAGAAGGAGGCGCCCGTAGCCGCTGCCGCGATATTCCGGCGTGATGACCAGATCTTCGAGCAGCATGACAAAGCCCCCTTCCGCCGTACTGATGGTAAAGAGCAGATTGATCATCCCGATGATCTCGCCGTTCTCGCGAATCACAAAAATGCGACCTCGCGCCGGGTTTTCGAGAACGAGCTTGATCCCGCGTCGCTGCCGGGTGCGGTTGGGCTGGAAGTCGGGTTCCTGCTCAAAGAGCGCTACCAGCAGATGGGTCAACTGGGGAAGGTCTTCCAGCGTGGCTTGTTCAACGCGAGGTGGTTGCATGGGATGGAGCGGCATCTTTCCAAAAAACCGGGGAGGCTGGCAAGCCGCGACACAAGGAATCGACACGGGCGGGGTGGCGCGAAGGATCGTTGACATGAGACCTGAGCCAAAATATTTCAGCCGTTTGCCTTGACTTTTCCGACGCGCTGATATTTCTTCCAACCCTACCGCAAGTCTCAGACTTATGTTTAAGGGGATATAGCTCAGTTGGTAGAGCGGTTCGTTCGCAATGAACAGGTCAGGGGTTCGAATCCCCTTATCTCCACTTATTTTCGCAGCCAAATCGGCTCGAACACAGGCGGAGTAAGGCTCGAGGCGAAGCCATTAAATCAGGGAATACAGGAAAAGTGGCCAGTCATTCTCACTTCTTCCACCGTGGTGCCGGTACTACTACTTCCTCCTCGTTGTCACGCAAGCCCTTCAGCCCATGCTGAGAAGGACGAAATTCGAATGTTTCATCGTCTTCCTTAAGAAAACCTTCGGAGAGAAAATCCGTCCCGCCATCCGCAGCTTCCGCCATACCTTCGTAGACGCCTGCCGAAACGCCGACCTCTCTCCCCAACGCATCGACCGCCTCTGCGACTAAGCCGGGGAAGGAAGACAGCTGAGGGAGTATGGCTGCAATCAGCAGTGAGCCCCTCAGGCCGCTGATATTGCGCGGATTAACTGCACGCAATTGTCTCTTCAGCACTTGCGCCAGTGATGCAAGAACTTGCATTCAGGAGATCCGAAGTCACGAAAAGGAGAGACGAATCAACTGATAAATCACCCGTAACCGAAGCTGCGTCTCTTTGGGCTTTTCCATATCCATGAAGTTAACCACAATCTTTTCATTACTTCTCAAAACCTGGAAAGCATTGCATCCTTGATAAGCTCGTTTTTCTCTCGTTGCTTTCTTCATACGAGATAGATCATGTGCGACCATCCTGCGAACGCCATCGTCTGATTGCGGCATGAGGCTGAAAGTAGCTACGGAAATGCAAATTTGGGGGAACGCATGAGGCTTGGACATCGCAAAAATTTTTAATAGGGGTTATTCTCGGACAGAGATTGTATCAATACTGCTATAAAAAGCATTCTCCAAATAGTCTACAATTAGGAAACCTATTTTCTTCCGGTTGGCGTAAAATTACCCAACGATTAGCCTTCCTTGGCAATCACTGTGAATTATAAAAATGAGCCTCCATTTTTCCTTGTGGGCTTCTAAACTTCGACTCAGGGGCCAATAAGCCGGCAGATAAGAATTGAAGTGTTGGCGCGCCTTCTGTCGAATGTGACTCGATCGAAGTCTTAGTCTTGTAAGCACCTCCCAAAAACAAAAACTCCCCCCGCATCTCCACCTTCGCGACACCACCTACCACTACTACCGCCGCGTGGTGCCTGCTCGTCTGCGGCAGTACGTGGAGCAACGGGAGTTTCTTATCTCACTGAAGACCTCCTGCCTCCGCTCTGCGATGGCTCACGCAAATGAAGAGAATAAGAGCGTGGAGGCCATCCTCAAGGAAGCAGCGGAGCGGTATGCGATGGAGAACGAGAGCACTCAGCCTATCCGTGGAGGTAAAGCCGAGGGAACCACGTCCCGCGTCTTTACTTCCGATACATACGCCCGGCAGTTGACGCGCCAATGGTTCATTGTTTTGGAGTGAAGGAGGACGGCATGACCCTACAAAGCAATGCCGTCGATTTCCCGCAAAGACCTTACAAATGAGGAAATGGACCTACAAATATCCAAGCAAGAGATCATGGCCGATGACCCGCATAGGAAACGTTATGATGCGGTGCATGAGGTTGAAGCTCCGCGAAAGCGTTTTTGAGATCGCTACCCGCCTCAACCATGAAGAGAATCTCTTCCACATCCCCTCTTTGAGCGGCAAAATGGAGATCGGTGCTCCTTGCATCCCTACGGGATTTGACCGTCCAAAAAACCCGCCTCTGGCCAATAACGCAGCTTCGCGTCGGCCTTTCACGGACCGTCGTCACCGCACGTAAGGAGAGTGTTCAGATCCTCTTTCTGGCAGCGTCAACGACGATCACGGAGGGAAAAGCTCCGACCTCAAACGGACTCATCCCTCCTCTCAATTTTACAAAACTGATCCCCCGAAAAACCGATGCCAGCTTTTCATATTGACAAACACACCCCACTTTTGGACTATCAAATGGACAAAACAAAAGCCGATCATGCCGCAGGCTGAGATCCGTGATGCAGTGCGAGAGGAAGGCGTCTCCCGCCCGGTGATTTCATGGGTCAACCCTCATCCCATTCTCTTTACCCCAGCTTTCGTCCATGCCCCGACCGGCTCCACCGATCCGACCCCGTTGAAATCACCTCTGATGCTCTGATTCACGCTTTATACCTATGAACACCACCTCCTCCCCCCGACTCTCCCTACGGTTGCTTGGCCTCGCGCTTTTCTCCTCTCTGGCAACGGGGGGAGTGACCTCTTCGCTGGCGCAGACCACTCACACCTTCATCCCTGTCAGTGGGACCAACCCTTGGGCAACCCCGGAGAACTGGACACCCGCCGGAGTGCCCAACGCGCCGGACGCTTCGATCATCCTCAACGCCGGTTCGGATGCGCCAAACCTCCAGATCGAGGGCATCATGGAAGTGGGACATCTTGAGGTCGATATGACAGGAGCGCCTTGGCAGATCAGTTCCACCAATGGCTCCAGCGGCATCCGCTGGGCGACCACCGGCGGCACAGGCCCTTCGATCACCGATAATTCGTCCGACTACAAGAGCCTCACCCTTTCAGTCAATATGTTCGACCCCACGGTGGGCGCTCCCAAAGCACTGGAGTTCCATAACACTGGGAGCGGCAATGGCGTCATCGCCTTGACGGGGGACAACACCGGCTTCACCGGCGGTTTTCAACTTCACGCCACCTCGCCTACCAATATCATCACGCTTGGCTTGGTCTACGAGGCTAGCGCGGGGAATAACGATATCTCGATCTTCAACGCGGCGCACCGCCTCCGCTTCGGCTCAGGCTCGGCCAACACCCAGACCTTTTCCAACAACATCATCATCGACGACTCGGCCTCCGGCGTCACGATCTTCTCCACCACCATCGAGGGCGGGAAGGCCGTTCTGACCGGGACGATCAGCGGGAACGGGTCCGTCGAATATTGGGCCTACGGCGGGGGCGATCTCGAACTCCAAGGCGCCAACACCTACTCGAAAAACACGCTCATCGCTTCCAAGCTCAATGTCATTTTCGACGGGGTCGATAACTTTGGCACTGGGGATAAGATCAGTTTCGCCATCTCTGGCGGCTCTCCCTCGCTCACTTATGCGGCAGGAAATACCGATGACCTGACCAAGAAGGCTGACGGCTCCCGCCGGGAGATCGATTTCGACCACGCCCACGTCACGATTGACACAGGGGGCAACGAGGTCACCTTCGCCAACCAGATCACCTCGCACATGAGCGCCAGCGCCGGCTTGACCAAAACCGGCAATGGCACCCTGCGTCTGGCGGCGGGCGACAACGCCTATGGCCAGACCACGCTAGTTTCCCAAGGTGCGCTGCTGGCGATCAATACGACTGGCTCAGCAACCGGCAGCTCGGCCGTGATCGTGGAAGGCGGCACCTTTGGCGGCACCGGGACCAGTCAGCCGGGTGGCGATCGCGAGGTCGTCTTCAAAGCCACCGGGCGGCTCTCCGCAGGCGATACCGAGATCGATAGCGGCATCGGCACCTTCACGATCGACCTCTCAGAAACCACGGGAAACCTCCGCTTCGAGGAAGACGCCACGCTGCTCTTTGACCTCGGGAGCACCCGTACGGCCGATCTCGTTGATCTTGTCACCGACAGGAATGGAAGCGTCATCTTTGAGGGCGCAAGGATCGACCTCTTTGACCGCTCCGGGGGGAATCTGGAAGCAGGGGGTTATCTCCTCCTGAGCGCCTCCTCCAATGCGGTCTACTCCGGCCTGACCCTCTCAGGCAACACCATCACCGATGGCCTCTGGGTTAACAACGGCATTGCCGGATGGACCAGCAGCCTCACCCTTGATAATGGCGATATCTACCTCCATCTTGAGGCGATCCCGGAACCGGGCGTCGTCGGCCTCTTCATCATCGCCAGTGGCCTCCTGCTCGCCAGCCGCCGCCGCTCGAATCCTTCACGCGATTCGGCCCTCAGCATCTAACGAAAGCCTCCCTTTAGCTCTGTAACTTGACAATTTTCTCAAAATTTTGGACAATCAAATGGACAAAATTAAGATGAAAAAACTCTCAGCCAACATCCGCGACGTCGCGGAAGAGGCCGGTGTCTCCCGTTCGACGGTCTCATTGGTCATCAACAACAGCCCCGCGCCGAGCGCCATCACGCGGGAAAAGGTCTTACGGGCCATCGCGAAGTTAAAGTATCAGCCTGACCCCCTTTTCCGACAGGCGATGCGCCGCCGACAGGCGACCCCGGGGTCGCGTGCCTTGACCGGAATGGTCGGTTTTCTGGTATCGGAGCCCTTTCTTGAATCTTCACGCGTGGCAGACGGCTACTACAGCCGAGCGCTGGAGGGAGTCCAGAGCGCCCTTGATGCCGAGGGGCATCACCTCGTCCTGAAGGCGCAAAAGTCGGACAACTCCGAGCTTCCCGCTATGGTGACAGAAGGCCGGGTCGATGGATTGATCATCGAAAATGACTTTCCCGAAATGATGATATCGATTCTGGCGTCGCAGCTTCCTGTCGCCATCATTGACCGCTTTTATCCCAAAATCGAAGCTGATTTCGTCAATCCCAATGTGGAACAAGGAGTCACCGAACAACTCACCTACCTGTGGGAGATGGGCCATCGCGATATCGTCACCTTCATCCCCAAAACGAGCGCTCACGAAGAGAAGTACCTCCAATCTTTCGAGCGTTTCTTCCACCAACGGTCTGAAAGCCTTCAACATCCCGATCTCTGTCGCCAACGAGTGCTCAATGAAGCCAACCACGACCAGGTCATCGCGGAGTATGTCCAAGCTATCCTCAATGCTACCCCCCGGCCTACCGCAATTCTAACCCGCGACATCTACGGCTGCTCGATGGTTTCGGAGTTCCAGCGCTGCGGCGTTTCCGTGCCCGATGAGATCAGCATCATCGGCATGGACGATTACTTCTACACCCAACTCTGCACCCCCAGCCTAACCAGCTACCGCTTCCCGCTTGAAGAGATGGGCGCAGCAGCGGTGGAACTTGTGCTCAACCGGATCCGAAACCGCGACGCTTCCACACGCCATCTCTATATCAACGGCAGGCTCATCGAACGCGGCAGTTGCGCCCCGCCCCGCTCCCGTTAGCCTTATCCTCTGCCACCGATCATTAGTCAAAGCTCTCTGTATGTCCGCCTTCAAATACTCGCTCAATACCAACTGCCTCTTCCGCAAAAAGACAACTGAAGAGATCGTTAACCTTTGCCTTGCTTCCGGTCTGGACGGGATCGAATGGGGCATCCGAAGTCTCGATTCCGCAAAGGAGGAAGTGCAGGAAATGCGTCAACGCACGCAAGATGCGGGGCTGGAAGTGGTCGGCTACCTCAATGCAGGGGCCATGTGGAACAAAGAGGTGATGTACCGCTGGAGCGACGCTCTCGCCGATGGAACGCCCAAAACTCTACGCGTGGAGCACCCGTGGTTTGCATGGGATTACTATGAATCACTGCACCAACCGCACAACTTCCTCGACCTCGTCAAGCGTGCGAAGGATGCCCTTTACATGCTTGAGGAGCTAGCCAAAACCTACCAGCTCAAGTATGTGCTGGAGCTTCACAGCGGCAGCATCTCCGCCTCTCCATGGGCGATTTACCATCTGATGCACGACATCGACCCGACGCACGTTGGGGCGATCTATGACCCTGCCAATACCGTCATTGAAGGATTCGTCCGCCCCCGGGGCGCCTGCGAACTGCTCGGCGCGCATCTAGCCTATGTGCATGCCAAGAATTTGCTCCTCTCCCCGGCCGCTGCGAATCCGCAACCCTCTGAACCGCGTCGGATGCAATGGAAATTCCAAGGTGCGTTTCTTGATCAGGGGATCATTGACTATGTCGAGATCTTCTTCGCCTTGAAGAACCACGGCTATCACGGCTGGATTTCTCAGGAAGAACTCCTCACCGAAGATCCGCAAAGCGAAATCACCGCCAATCTCAGCTTTCTGAAAGCATGCGAAGGCGCCGCACCAGCCGCACCCTGCCCTCCCTTTAGGAGCTTCGACTAGCCAAAAAGTTCCTTCCATTTCCTGCCTTCCTCCGATCATGCTGACCCCGCCGGGTCAGGATGCAGGGTGGCTTGTAGCCTAAAACTTGTCTTCCTCCCATGAACCAACAGCATCGCCACCTCAACCGCTCTGCGATGTCGGTCCTTGAAGTGCTGATTGTCATCGGCATCGTCGCCCTGTTGAGCTTACTGGCACTGCCGACGCTCAATCGCGCTCGCATGTCATCAGATGCCGTCGGCTGCATGAGTAATCTCAAATTCATCGGTGCGGCGCTAAACTCCTATGCCGCGGATCACAACGGACGCTTCCCCCCGGGGAGCGGCGGCACCTACGGCGTTAACTTTTTCGGATTCCTCGCCCCCTACCTCGGACGCACTTCCCGCGCGCCGGACCGAGGCCAGTTTGAGGATTGGAACATTGATCGGCCAGCCACGTGGAGATGCCCCGCTGACCGGCGCCCGTGGAAGAACGAAACCAAAACCGGACTCAGCGAACGTCTGATCAACTGGGACTATGATTCCTCCTACGGGCTTAGTATTACCTTTTCCTCCAGCTCCGAGGGGCTTCCCGGCTATCCCTTTCTAGGCATCAAAATCAGCGTCATTCCTTCCCCTTCAAAAACGTTCATCTTCACCGAAGTGGGGAGTATGTCCCCCTACAACCCCGGCGAAACCACGTGGCCACTCTGGACCAATGACACGCTGGCGTGGGACCGACACAAAGGGGTCGTCAACACCCTCTTTGCCGATGGCCATGTCGAGGCTTGTACCCCGGAACAGATGACCCCACAAGGGAACGACTATAGCCGCCTGCCGTGGAACCACTTCCTTCTTTACTAGTGAACTCATTTCAATGAAAACCCTCTCTTTCCCTCGCTGGCTACTCAAAGGCAGCCTCCTCCTCGGCGCACTTCTTCCGATGGCTACCCTCGCTGAAGTGATTAAAAACAGTGATCCCAACACCCTCTGGATAGAGGATGGAGTCGGGATTACCCTCGGTGGTGATTCACCATGGACGGGCAATCTGGAGCTTCAGCCGCTCGATGAGGGCGGGTTCGAAGTCATCTCCAGCCATGACGGGCAGGATCGCCTCTATGCCCATCTCCCACGCCCCTCTGGCGCAAGCGCCTACCTTTCCTGGGAAATCATTCATGTCGAGAAGGGGGAAGGCTACCACGCTTTCGTCCTGAACTTTCCAGAGATGCTTCTCCAGATGGTGACCGAGCCGCAGACCGGAATCTTTTCTGTCCCTGTCGATGCGATGGACGCGGAGGCGCCTCAACTCTTTTCCATCTACCTCTACAATACAAAAATCGGGTTCAAATATCTCAAACTTGAAGAAAAACCCAAAGACTTCATCAGGATCTCCTCTCCCTCCATCGAGGCCAAAAAGCAGGTGGAACTACACGAAGAACTTACCTTTGAAGTCACGTTGGAGGAGCCGGCGGAAGCGGTTACCTTGAGCTTCCTCCATTCCTATATGATGCCTCAGCTTAGGATCAACGGAGAACAGCAACTCGAACTAAAGCCGGTGGAGAGAAATCCCCGGTTGTGGAGGGGTAGCATCAAGGTCAACTCGGTCGAAGGGCATCATCTCGATGAGCAAAAGCGAGGCAGTCAATTCGCACCGGGGACTTTTCTGGTCAAGGCAACCATCCTTGGGGGAAGCCTGCACGTCCCGATCTGGACGACCAACACTCAGGAGTATCGCTTTAACCCGACCCGATAGTCTTTCCGTATCATGTCCCTACCTCCGCTCCGACCTCTGATGAATGCTCTTCATCTAACGCCCCTCCTTCTGGCCGCCGCCTTTAGCCACGCCATCGCTAGCCCTCCTCTCTACGACGTCGCCACGTTAGGGAAGGAGACCCTTTCCATTGATGGAAAGCTGGATGAAGCGGCTTGGCAGCAAGCCCAAGAGGCAGGGGACTTCCAATGGATGAAAGCCGTTACCGGCGAAGGAACGCCTGCGCAGACCTCATTCCGGCTCATGGCCGATGAAGACTACCTTTATGTCGGCATCCGATCGCAAGAGCCTTTGATGGCCCGACTTGCTGATCAAGCCATTCACCGGAACGGCCCGTTCTGGGAGCGCGATAGTGTTGAGCTTTTCCTCGACCCTACCGGGAAGGATGACGATTTCTACCATTTCGCTGTGACCGTCAATAACGATCAGTTCTCTGCCTATATGATCGAGGGCGGCCAGAATCGCGGAGGGCATTACGACCCCGTTTGGGAATCGGCTGTTTTCAGGGGTAGCGACTTTTGGAGCGTCGAGATGAGAATCCCTTTAAGCGCGCTCTCCTACACCCTCTCATCACGATTTTCAGAGCAATGGCGCATCAACCTCGCCAGAGAGCGTTTCCCCAAGCAGGAGTTGACCAATTGGGCTCCCACCCATTCGGCCTTCAATGAACAGGAGAAATGGGGCATCGCCAAAACCGCTGCACGGAAGTCGCCGCGCTACGACCTCCGTTTTTCCAGCCCCATCGTTGACAAAGTGGAAATCGACGGCGATGGAGCCACAAGTGCCATTCAGTTTCAGGTCACCGCAGGTCAGGAGGCAACCGGCTCTTACCAGATTAACCTAACCACCGAAGAGGGCGCGCTCATTGGAAAAAGCGAGGTCAAGGTTGGCGTCGGAGAGAATTTAGTCAGGATTGATCCCGCCCGTTTTCCCCAACGGGGCAAGGCCCCCCTGCGGTTGACCGTTCTTAAAGGTCAGGAGAAAGTAGCCGATAGCTATACTGCCGCCAATGTGGTTGCCGAGCCGATCTCGATCCACCTCTCCTCCCCCTCTTATGGAGATGCTATTTTCCCCGGTCAAACCATCTCATCCATTGCCGGTCGGGTCGAAACGACGTTATCACCCTCAACGCTCAAGGGAGCTGAGGCGGAAATCATCTTTCAAAAACAGGGGAATTCCCCCGCTAATCAGCCTGAGACGCTAACCAAAAAGCTCACTCGCCTGACGACGGATCGCCATGAATCATTCTCCTTCGATGTTCAGGAACTCGAAGTGGGTGACTACGAGGTTTGCTGCCGGATCACGATGAAGGGAGAGACACTGGCCGAGTTCTCCCGGGCGCTCAGGAAGCTGCCGCCCGCCCCGGCAAACTCCCTCTATCTCGACGAACACCAACGTCTTATTCTCAACGGGAAGCCGATCTTTGCAAGGGGATGGTATGGAGATCAAACCTTTCTGGTCAGCCGCGAACTGCTTAGAAAGCACCCCGTCTCTAACAGCCGTCATCTCAATCTTTTTGGCGGCGTCATTAGCTTTGAAGCGGAGCGGCTCGATCCCGAAGAACGCGCGGTGAACGTCAGGAACGATGTCCGCCCTTCGGAGAAGGTATTCGCGGAAATGAAACGCCTCATCGATGAAAACAGGGGAAAGGAGTTCTTCATTTATTACCTTAATGATGAGCCCGAATGCCGAGGTGTCTCGCCAGTCTATCTCCGGCACCAGTATGAATTCATTAAAGAGAATGACCCGTATCACCCCGTCGTGATTATCTCGCGGGAGCCGGGCCGGTATAAGGATTGCGCCGATATCATCAGCGCACACCCTTACATTAGCCCTGTGGTCGATAGCAAAGGGGAGCGTCGATTAAAGAATAGCCCCAAGAATATCCGCTCCAACATTAGAGAGGTGCTCACTGCCTCCCAAGGGAAAGTGCCCGCTTGGTACACCGCGCAAGCCTTCTCCTACGGCGAAGCGTTTGGAACCGTCAGCGGGGCCGACTTCCCTACCTTCGATGAATATCGCTGCTCGGTCTGGACGGCGATTGCTAATGGCGCAACGGGTTTGTATCCGTTTATCTATAGCGGTCACTTCAGTTCCCCGGATTTGAGAGTCGCCTGTGAGTTTGAGTTTGAAAGCATCGAACACCTTGAACCGTACCTGCTAAGCCCGTCCCCTCTCCTCTCTATCGCTAAAAAGGGGGGTGAAGATGCCATCGACACATGGGCGAAGGTCGTGGACGGGGTCTTGGTCTTTGTTGCAGTCAACCTCCAACCTGAACCGGTAAAGGCCAGCTTCTCCGCACCGCAACTCAAGGAATTCCAAACCCTTCACGGGTTTCGACAGGAAGGGGAGACGCCGGTTCGGCAGGGAGAGTTTGAACTCACTTTTGAACCGTATCGTGTTCATATTTTGACCTCCAAACCGCTAGGCGCTGGGTTGACAACCGTCGAGAAGGCCAAGGAGGAGATCGCTAGCATTCGGCAATCCTTAAAAAAGGAAGGGAATATCCTATATGGCCGCGGCACCGAGATTGAGTGGAATGCCTCCAATGCCTACCTCCCCAGCAAAGGGCTTCACAGCCTCACGGATGGTCTCTGCGACACGTACGGCTGGGCGGACTGGGGCGGCTCCTCCCCGGGGAATCCTCCGCGCGTTGAAATGGCCTTTCCCAAGTTCGTTCCAGAATTTTCAAAGGCGAAGTTCTACTCCGCAACCGTCGAGGAACTGGAGGTTTGGATCTGGAAATTCGGAGAATGGATTAAAGCAGGCGAAACCCGCGAGAATCGGGACGGTGTTCTGGAGATCGCTCTGGAAGAGCCGGTCCGCACCGTCAGGATCAAGGTTTTGATGAATAAGGTTAAACCCGGAGAGGTCGCCGAACTGTACGAGATCGAGCTTTATCCTTAAAGGGAAGGCTCTCTCTCCCTATCCCACGCTGGCAGGATGACGCCAGCCCGCTGCCTAGCCGATCGGTTCTCTAGTGAGAACGGAGGAACACAGGCGGCAGCGGCCATCGCGGGGAGCAGTAGCTCTCTTGAACAACAGCCGGATCGGGAAGACAAAGTCAACTCATCCCGCATCTTGGGGAGCGACGTTAAGGCGAATCCCTAACCCACCATGATTCGTCCCGGGATATGAAGCGTGGGAGAGTGGGCTTTCGACCGTTTCGCGAATATTCACCTTCAAAAATCCACAGAGTGTGGCTTTGAAAATCTGGTGGAGCCTAGGGGATTCGAACCCCTGACCTCCTCAATGCCATTGAGGCGCTCTACCAACTGAGCTAAGACCCCGCGAAAATCTCCCCTTTTGGAGAGCGGACGGCGACAATGCCTTCACGATGGCTTTCCTGCAAGAAAAAAAGCACCTCTTCCTTCACCTTTTTTCTTATTCCAGCCAGATCGCCTGTCGGCATGGGAAATACCGCTCGTAGGAGAAGGGCCCCCACCCTGCTGCTTGCGCCAGCCCTTTGAATTCCCGGCCCGAAAAGGCGCGGCGGACGGAGAGGCGCGCATCGTGCCGCATCATCGGGGCGCGATAGACGGTCGCGGTGATCAACCAGATCGCCAGTTGGGCCAGTCGGTTGCGCTCCAGATCAGTAATCAGGACCCGGCGCGGCGAAAGAAGGCGGCAGCGGCGCAGAAGGTCGGCGGCATCCGCCGTGCTGAAATGGTGAAGCGCCAGCGAACAATGCGCAAGGTGGTACGGCTCGGCTGAGGGCGGGGCGAACGTGAGGGCATCCCCTTGCAGGTAGCGGATCTCGGGATAGGCGGTGCTCTGGCGGCGGGCGATCTCCAGCGTGGCAGGCTGGAAGTCGAGCGCATCAATCGCCAACGGAATTCCGCGAGGCCGCGCCCAGTCGACCATCATGCGCGGGATGTCACCGTAACCGGTGCAAAGATCGAGGATCCGATACGGCTGAGCGGCGGGCCGGGCGATGGTGAACCAGCGTTCCAGAAAACGGGCGATCAGCGCATGACCGCCAAAGCGACGGTTAAGTGCACCGAGGTCGGCCAGATCCCCTTCCAGCGCGGCATTGACCGGCTGGGGGCGGTCCATCCACTCCGGTTCATCGGGGTTCCAGTCGCGCTTCATGGCGGTAAGAAAAAAGCCGCGTTTCCCTCCTCTCACCAAGGAAAAAAACGCGGCTTACCATTTCAGCCGTTCAAACCGCTCAAGCGAGCCATTCGGTGTGGAAGAATTCCCCGGCCGGTTTGTCGGTTCGCTCGTAGGTGTGCGCACCGAAGAAATCGCGCTGGGCCTGCAACAGATTCGCTGGGAGGCGCTCGCTGCGGTAGCTGTCGTAATAAGCGAGTGAGGCGCTAAAGGCCGGAGTGGCAACCCCATGCTCAATCGCCGTTACGATCGCGTGCCGCCAGTTACTCTGCGTCTTGGCGATGATGTCGGTAAAGAACGGAGCGAGGAGGAGGTTCTTGAGGCCCGGGTCGGTCTCATACGCCTCTTTAATGCGGTTGAGGAACTGCGCACGAATGATGCAGCCGCCGCGCCAGATGGTGGCGATGTCCCCAAAGTTCAGCGGCCAGTTGTAGAGCTTGGCAGCGGCGCTCAGTTGGACGAAGCCTTGTGCGTAACTGACAATCTTTGAGGCATACAGGGCATCCCGCACGGCGTCGATCAGCTTGGCACGGTCGCCCGTGAATGCGGCGGGGGCCGGAGCGGGGAGATGACGGCTGGCGGCGACGCGCTCGTCCTTCAAAGAAGAGATAATGCGGGCCTCTACAGCGGCGGCGATCGTCGAAAGGGGCACGCCAAGCTCCACGGCATGGCCGACGGTCCAGCGCCCGGTCCCCTTCTGTCCCGCTTTGTCGAGAATGAGATCAACCAGCGGCTGGCCGGTCTCTTCGTCCTTTTTGGTGAAAATCTTCTCGGTGATGTCGATGAGGTAGCTGTTAAGCTCCCCGCGGTTCCATTCGGCAAAGATCTGATGAAACTCCTCGGCGCTCGGGTTGATCGTCGCCTTGAGGATCGCGTACGCCTCGCCGATGAGCTGCATATCGCCATATTCGATCCCGTTATGGACCATCTTGACGTAATGCCCCGCGCCGTCCGGCCCCATGTGGCGGCAGCACGGCTCACCGTCGACGATGGCGGCGATGCGTTGGAAGATCGGCCCGAGCGCTTCCCATGAAGCCTCCGAACCACCGGGCATCATCGAAGGGCCTTTGAGCGCCCCTTCCTCACCGCCGGAGACGCCGCAGCCGACGAAGTGCAGACCGCGCGGTGTCAGCTCCTTTTCGCGGCGCTGCGTATCGGTCCAGAGTGAATTGCCGCCGTCGATGATGATGTCGCCCGGTTCGAGCAACGGGACGAGCTGGGCAATAACGGCATCAACCGGAGCACCGGCCTTGACCATGATCATCGCCTTGCGCGGGCGCTGGAGCGAGCCGACGAACTCTTCGAGCGTGCGCGTTGGGACGATGTTTTTCCCTGCGGCGCGGCCTTGAGCGAAACGCTCGGTCACTTCCGTGGTCCGATTAAAAACCGCAACACTGAATCCCTTGCTCTCCATGTTGAGAACAAGGTTTTCCCCCATAACAGCGAGGCCGATCAGGCCGATATCACACGATGCCATAAAATTTTTTAGTGTAAGAACAGATGAATGACTTCGCCGAGCGTATCGGGGAAAGGGCGAGCGTGGCAAATGCGTTTTTCATTCTCCCTGCTCCCGCCCGAGGATTCCCTCGGCAAAAGGTTGCATTCAGCGCCGATTCCACTAGAACCGTCGAGGCTCTCACGTTTTCTTCAGCCGCATGAATCTGCCCAATCGCCTTACTATTGCCCGCTTTTTCCTGACGATGGGCTTCGTCGCCTCGCTCAGCATCGCATGGCCCTACGCCGCGACGCTGGCGCTCGTCTTTTTTATCGTGGCAACGGTGACCGATTATTTCGATGGCTACATCGCGCGGAAATATTCGCTCATCACCGATTTCGGTAAATTGATGGACCCGCTCGTCGACAAGATCATGGTCGCCGGGGCGTTCATCTGCCTGATCCCCCACCTCCCGGCGTGGGCGGTGGTGATCATCATCAGCCGCGAGTTTCTGATCACGGGGTTGCGCTTGCTGGCACTCTCCAAGGGGGTCGTCCTCCCGGCAGAGTCGATTGGCAAACACAAAACCGGCTGGCAGATTGCCACGGTGATCTTTTTCCTGCTCCTGCTCTCGCTTCAGGAGATCGCCGGAGGGCGCATCCCGGGCGAGTGGCTCGAAGGGGCTTCGCTCTATTGCGGGAACGTGCTCGTCGCTATCGCGCTGGTGCTCACGCTTTACTCCGGCGTCGGCTACCTTTGGAAGAACCGCAGCCTTCTGGAAACAACCTGAAAACCGTAGCGGAGGCACCCCTCCTGTGCTACCTTCCCGCCCATTATGGCAACAACAGGACAAGGTTCCGCCGGAAACGTTCTGGCAGCACTCTGCAGCTTCTTCATCCCGGGGCTCGGCCAGCTTTTACAAGCACGGGTGTTGACGGCGATCATCCACTTCGTGCTCGCCTTCCTGCTCTGGTTTATCCTGATGGGATGGGTGGTCCACCTCTGGTCGATCGTCGACGCAGCGCGGTTTGTCCCCAAGGGCGGGCGTTAACCCCGCTCCTCCTACTGCCTACCTTCGCTCACCAGCTGCCGTGAGCGCCTCCTCCTCCGGCAGCACTTCCTTGACCATCCGCTCGATCCCCTGCCGCGCGAAGAGGGTGCCGGGGTAGAGCTTCTGTGCCTTGAGATACCACGCGAGGCTGGAGCCGATCTCCCCCTTCTCCTCCAACTCCTGTGCTTTGCGCAAGGTACGGACGAAGTCGGCGGCCTGAGTCGTCAGATCGGCGCGGACCTGATTGAGTTTGTTATCATCGGGAAAGCGATGGAAGATCGTCTCGAGCGTCTCCCACGCCCCGGCGTAGTCGCCATGTCGGGCGACTTCGGTCGCGCGGATGATCGCTCCTTCAATCACCTGCATCTCTTCGAGGACCACCTTGAGTTTACCCTGGCGCTCGGGGTAGAGCGCCGTGGCTGCGATGAAACGGATCTGATCATCAAAGATCTGCCGGTAATTCTTCTGCGCCAGAAGACGATCGAGATCGACCAGCGCCTTTTGCTGAACATCGGCGGAATCAAAGATCTTTTCGCTAATGGCCGTTAACTCCGGGTTGCGCGGCCAGATCTCCGCCGCTGCCTTCAACTCAGCCTCCAGCGTGGCGCTATCTCCACTCACGGCAGCGTTGCGGGCCTTGGCGAGATGCATGGCACTGACGGTCCGTGCCGTTTCAATCGCCGCCATCGGCTTGGAGTTGTCGAAATCCTTCGCTGTCACAGCGAGATCGTCGACCAGTTGACGGGCCAACGTGTAATCCTTGACCTCCAGCGCCGAGACGAGTTGGTACGACTTTTGGGTGAAAGCAAGCGCCTCGCGCTTCTTCTCCCGCTCCAGCGTGCGAATCTCAGGGAGGTGTTCGCCGATGATAAACGCCTCGGCCAGCCGCTTGGTCGCGCTTTCGAGTTCATTGCGCTCCAGCAGAAAACGATAGGCACGGACCCCTTCGCGCACGTCGCGGATCGCTTCGTTGGAGAGGTTGTCCAATGTGCTGACCGTCGGCGGGTTGCCGGTGGTTTTGGAGAAAATATCTTTGGAATCAGAACCGACCTTCAAGGTCACATCCCCATCCGAGAAGACAGCGCGGTAGAAACGCGAAGCGATGATCACATGCTCAAAGCGCCGCTGGAGAAAGAGCTGCACCATCAGCGTCTGGAACTCGACCTTCGTCTGCAACTCGCTCAACTCCTTCTTGACCTGATTGGCCTTGATCGCCGCAAGCGCCTCCGCCAACCGTGTGGCGTAGGGGAGGACGTTGGCGTCGCGCTTTTGCTGCTGCTGGCGGGCCCACTCCTTGGCGGCATGTTCGCCCCCGCGCGTCGGCGGTGCGGTCAGGGTCGAGGTCTCCGTCACCACTCGCGTGTTCCACTCGGCGCGCTTGCGCTCCTCTTCCAGCGAACGGTTGGCCTCGGCGAGTCGTTGGCCATTGTCCATGGCACGCCAAGCGGAGTAAACGGCATCCGCAATCCCTTCACACAAAAAGGCATCTTCCTCATACGCCGAAGCGCGAGGGAGCATCCGAAACGCCTCGTCCACGGCGGCACTGGTCAGCTTCGTCGGGGCAAGCTTATCCATGACCGTGCGCAGGAGTTCGCGGTATTCGCGGTCTTCCTTTGAATCGGCCTCCGGAGCGTTGAGGTATTTTTCAAACCGCGCCTGAAAGAGCCGGTTGTCATTGATATTCCAACTCTGCCCGTCCCAAGTGAGCATTTCTGTACCGGGATTAAAAACCGGCACAGTATTCCCGGCGGTCCCTTCCGGCTTTCTTGGCTGCTGACGTCCGCTCGAAGTAGGGGTCGACGCCGCCGGTGCCGCAGGCGGCGGGGCAGAGGGGGCGTCGGGAACTTGCGCCCCTGCCAATACCGGGAAGAGAAGAAAAAGATAGCGAGCTTTCATGGGTCAGGCTTTGCGGAGTTGCCGCGCTTGGAGAATACCCCGGTCGAGCACTTCGACCTCCACGGTAAAACGTTGTCCTTTTTGAAGATTGATGGCGTTGAACTCCACCGGAATCAACACCGGCAGCACCTCCCCGGATACTTCAAGATCCATTGAATAGAGCCGCCCAGCATCGGCAGACCAAGCGAGCTGGTTGGCGACGACCGCCTCGATCCGATAGCGATTCCCGCGCAGGCTGTTGGCGTTGCGCAGGTAATCATCCGTCGGCAACGGGGCGATGGTGCGGAAGGGATCGTTGAGCTGGGAGTAGATGGTGTACCCGCCCGCAGCAAAGGCGAACGCGACGACCAGAGCCACAATCAGCCAAAGCGGGGAGGTGGAGGAACTAGCTTTTCGAGCCATCGAAGAAGTTTACTTCTTTTCCCTTGAGGCTGCAAAGGAATTGAACCCGTCCCTGTTTTATCCGAAAAGAGAGCCATGGCGCTTCCTCTTTCCCACCGCCATCCCTTGTGGTCCGGGCGCAGTCTCGCCTTCGCCCTTACGCTCCTTCTCTCACTGTGGCCCACCATAGCCCACGCCGCTCTTTTTTACTACACCTACGGGAAGAAGCGGGGCGGAGTCGCCGTGCTGGAAGTCGATGAGAAAAGCGGGGCAATCTCCCGGCACGAAGCGCTCGGCCCTGCTGATCTGACCTACCCCAAAAAGCTGGCGCTCTCGCACGATGGAAACCGCCTGCTGGTCACCTCCGATGAAGAACCGACGGCATGGCTCTACCACCTCGACGCCTCACCCCGACGGATCGCCACCCTTGCCCTGAAGGGGAAAACCAGCGACGTCTCGGCCCGGGGCAACCGGGCGTGGGTCGTCCAATCCAAGGGCGAAGTGAGCGAAATCGACCTCGAAACCAGCGTGATCAGTCAACGCTGGAACGCCCGGGAAGCCCTCGCGCCACCGGGGCGCAAAGGGGAGTTTCTGCTCTGGGTCGACGGGAATGAGCCACCCGTTGCCCTCCTCTCCTTTCAGAAAGATAGCCCCTCGGGCAAGCACAAGGGCCACCGTCTCGCCATCCTTGAAGTCGAACCGATCAGCATCCGACACGATCTCCCGTTACCGCGCGATCGCCCCGAATTTCACCTCCCGGGGGACCGGCGCGAACAAGGGCCGGGGCCGGAATTGATCCTCCTTGCCGAAAAAAGCCGGACGCTGATGCTCTCGCTTGATCTCTACGGGGCAATCGCTTTTGCCGATCTTGACGCGGCGCTTGCCGGGCGTTGGGAGCGCTATGAGGCACACCCCTCCTCCCTCTCCGGGCGCTGGGGCGAGGCGTTCCCGGATCGCGCCCTTCTTTTTGAGGAAAAGGGAAAGGAATACCTCCTCGTCTCCAACGCTTCGGCAGAGGGCGGCTTTGCCCTCTTCGATATCGCCCGTCGACGCCTGATCCAGAAAATCCCCGCACAAGCAGGAGCCGAGACACCGGTGCGCCTCCCCGCCTCGGGAGCCCTCGCCACCGTCATCTCCGGCAAAACCAAAGCGAGCACACCGGGCGGGCTCCTCTCCACTTCTAACCCCGGCAACAATCTTTTTCTCTTCGACCCGTCTGCTCTCGGCGAGGGGGAGGGCGCCTTGAAGGTCACGGCGATCCCATTCGCCTCTCCTCTCTATCGGATCGCGACCATCGGCTCCTCCCCGCTCCTGCTCCTTGCCCTAAGAGATCAAGCGGGAGCCTCCTTCTGGATCGTCTACGACACTCATCAGCGAAAGGAGATTACCCGAATCCCGGCTCTGGGCGAAATTTCGCGCTTAAAACCCGCGCCGTAGCCCGCTCGGAGTGACCAACGCTTCAGGCGTTTGAGAAACGCATTGACATCATTTGAAGCGCTTCGAATATCATCACTCCCATGTCGCTCCTCTTTGAATTTCGTTTCCGTACCTTCCACCTGCCGGGAGGTGTTTCATGACCAAGATGAGCGAAATCGCGCAGGCGACCGGCTTCTCCCTCTCCACCATCTCCGAGATCTTGCGTGGCAAGCCCGGCTACAACGAAAAAACCCGGGAGAAGGTCCTCGCTACCGCCCGCCAGCTCAACTACACACCCAATCCGATCAGTCAAGCGCTGACCGGAGGGCGGAGCATGAGCATCGGCCTCTTTGTCGCCAGCAGCGCCATGACCTACACCGCTGCCGCGCGTGTCGAAGCCATTCTAAGCGAAGCCGGTCGACACGGCTATCGCGTCTACCTGATCCACGCCGTCGCCCCTTCCCACCAATATCAGGCCGAGTGCGAGGCATTTGCGCGCGACATGATCACCCGCCGCGCTGACGGGATCATCTTTGATGGTCAGGTCCCCCCCGCCATTCATGCGCTCATGGAGAAAAAGCGCCAGCGCGTCGTCTATATCGACAATTTTCTCCAGCAACCCCACTCCATTGAGATCGACCGCACCAGTGGCATCGGCGAAGCAGCGCGACATCTCTACGAACTTGGCCACCGCAAGGCAGCCACCTTCCTGCTCCGCCCCCTCACCGGCACCAAGGCCAGAGAGCATTTGTACCATAGCGAGATGACTGCAGCAGGTTTGGAGGTCGAACATTTCCCCGGTCCACAGATTGAACGTAGTGGCGATTTCTCGCCGGTGATTTACGAGAAGATGCGCGAGCTTATCCGCAGCCGTCGGCTGCCGGGTGCCCTCTTCATCAATAATGATGACTGGGCCTGCATCGCCATGGCTGCCTTTCGCGATGCAGGGATTGAAGTCGGTCGGGAGATCAGCCTGATCGGTTTTGATGACCTCCCGATGGCTCGCTACCTCAACCCGCCACTCACGACCATCACCATGCCGGGGACCGAAGTGGGGCACGCCGCCTTCCATCGGCTCGCCAGCCTGCTCGACGCGCCACGCAAGGGAGAAGCCCCCCCGGTTACGCTTCCCCTGTTAAGTTTCCCGACCCGGCTCGCCATTCGCCAAACCACCGCACCGCCCATCCGCTAACCCGCTTGAGTTACGGTTCAAACGCACGATCATTCCACCCATCACCCAAATCGACAATTTCCTGTGAAGAGAGGGAACGGATGCTACCATCCAGAAAAAAGAGGTTCGCACGCCCGCGATGGCGCAGGTGAATCGTCTCGGCCCGATTGCCGGGATAGGAAATATAGTAACTCTGGCCGATCCACGTCAGCGGCTTTGAGCTATCAGCCAATAAAACAAACCGCCCCGGTGCAAGCACCCGCGTCAGGATCGCCGCCGGTTCGTACCGCGAGTCATCGAAGGTACGACGCAACCCATAAGTCTGCATTTTAGGTTCATTTAGCCCCTTTTCATAACGGTAGGGAGGGTAGGAGGGACAGGCCAACACGCTCAGATCCGGCAGGTAGCCGTGGTGGTGAAGGTATTGATACCACATCATCCCCTTCTGCGGATGGGTAGCCAGATGAGGGAAGGCCGCCAGATCACCCGGGCTGGCACTCGCCCACGCCATTAACACCTCCCCGCGATGCTCCCCGGCATGGAGTAAAATCGCCTGCCCGCTTGCTTTGAGCCGGGCTACACAAAGCGTCTCACGACTTCTCTCCAACGCACGCGAAACGACGCCGGAGGAGATCATCGCCACGACGATGATCATCGCTAGCGCCAGCAGACTCTCCATCAATGTGAATCCGAAGCTTTTTCTGGCACCTTTCATGAGTTTCATTCGGCCCGGAGTGTTTCGATGACCCGCTCTTTCCACTCCTGCGGAGCAGCCAAGACAGGTAGCAATTCCATTCTAAAATCATACTGTGCTCCCTGCTCCACCTCCTCACGCCAAAGAGCCTGAAAGTATTGTTTATGGTAGACTTCGCGGTCCCAATACCCGTGTCGATGCAACCGCCCGAGCGGAAAATCGCGCGGATAACGGGCCACGATCGCTACCTTTGCACCGGGATGATAGACGGAAGTAAAACGGACATCACGCTCTAAATGCCACCCCCCTTCGCTGGTGAACTCCCCTTCGAGTTCCTCCCCCTCAACGGTCTGGGCGAACCAGTGCGTCGTCTCGGGGCTCCAGCAGAACATGAAAGGATAGAGTAACTCAAGAAAGCCCGACTCCTCCGCTTCAAAGCGATGGCGCAGAGCGATCCGCTCTGCCTGCAAATGCGTCTCTGCGACATGCTCAAGGATGCCCATCCTCGAACGCTTGATGATCCGCGCCTCCCGGCATTGGATGACGCCACGCTCCTGCGGGTTCCATGGTCTGCCGTCGATCTCGATCTCGACCTCCTCCACCTTCTCCACCCCGCCTTCATCATGACCGGTGCCGATAAACTGCGCCGGTCCGGTCGCCAGAACTGCACCGTAGAAACCACGTTCCACGCCAAGCTCGGCCTCGCGGTAGCCGATCCGGCTATAGGTCCATGCCCGCTCGGGGATCACCTTGAGGGAGAAGCCTTCGGTGCGCAACTCCAGCGGCTCCGCCCACCCCTGTGAGCCGCCAAGCCCTAGGGAGAGAACCATCCATAGTAAAAGAGAAATCGTTCGCATCGTTTATGGAGCAGCAAGGCGGCGGGGCGAGAGTTTCACAATAGCGAAGTTTTCAGGCAATACCGTGAACGCCTCCTCCTTGGAATCATTCCAGAGCACCTCGGTTTGAGCCCCTTGGCTCCAGCCCGGTTTGGCAGCGTCGACTTCCAGTGTCGTCGTGACCGCCTCCTTGGTTGGATTGCCGATAATGGCAAGGGTATGCTCTGGCAAATGGTAGAGCGTAACGCGCAGTGGCGCGGCGACACTCACCATCTGCTGTTGCCAATACGGATCATAACGAAGCGAAGGGTTAGCGAACCCATGCGTATCGAGCAACTGGTAAATCCCCGACAGGTAGGCAGGATCGCAATACTCTCCCCAGATCATCGTATCATGCAGGAGCGCCATGGTGAGGAACTTGGCATTAGCGATCGGGCTATAGCGCTCTTCTTTTACCGAAGCGTCGGCGAATTCCGGGAGAAACTGGTGCTCAATGCCCAACGCCTTTCCATAAGTCACCCGCCACGTATCCAGAGAGTAGATCTCGAAGTAATTAGGGTTGGCGATTACCTCAGAGCGGACCTCCTCCCCCTGCGTGAGAATATCGGCAAAGGCATGGACCGGCGCAGCTGCCAACCCCGAAGCGTGAATCCAAACCAGAGCATTCGGATTCTGCGGATCATGGATGATCGTGTAAAGCCGTTTGAATGCCTCGCGCAGAGCGAAGATCGGGTAGGTTAAACGGGGGCTTCCATCCTCGGCCCGGTAGCCACAGTGGTGATGGTGATTACCGCAGCTATACGCCCAGCCGCAATCGACATAGATTGATTCCAGAGCACTCCGTTGTTTCTGTTGGTCGACATTCCATAGCCACTCATCGGTAAACGTCGATCCCGCACAAGCGAAAGGGTAGGAACCATGGGGATTGCGCCAGCTCTCGCGGAAAAGCTGGTACGCCGGAGAAAGGGGCGAAGTGATCGTCGGCGCGACGTAAACCGGCACGGTAATTCCTTTGGCCCTGAAAGCAGCTAGCTCCCTTGTCAAACCTTCGTAGTTACCGATATGCGGCGAGAGCCACCCCCACTCCGGGTCTTGTTCATGGTAACGTTTCAGGCTCCGGTCGGCGAGGCCCCAAGGGGAGATGTGCGTCATCCCCGGCTGGTGGAAACGGATCGCTTTGCGCTGGGCCAGCGGTGGCTTAACCGGTGTAGCCTGAAAGCCAAAGGTATAGCTTCGCGCCGCACGCAGAGGCGTTGCGTGATCAATCAGGCTCAGGTGCAGATCCGTGGAGGCGCCACTCTGCCGGATGGCGATTGGCTCCTCCCGATTGTTCCAGTGCTGATCGGATTCGCTAAACCACGCCAGCCCGCGCTCCTCGCGGCCAAGCCAGAGATACGGGCGGAATTTGCTCTGAAAGTCCCCCTCCAGCCGACGGCGGATCATATCCGACCACGCAAAACTATGGGTATGCAAAAGCGTTTCCGGCTGACGAACCAAAGGGAAATGGAGGGCTAGCCGATCAAGGGAAACCCCCTCTTTGCGCGGGGAGACTTCCAGCTCCACCTTAGCCATGCCGTCATACTCCAGCGTCAGGCGACTACGAAGCGTGACCTCTTCGCTCTCCTGCTCCATCACGAGAACGATCCGGTCCGGCGCAACCTCCTCCTCCTTAATTTTAAGCCCGGAAAAATTCAGCGGACGACCTTCACTGGAGATCGCTACCGTTGCGGGAGCGTGGAGGAGCGCTTCCCCGCCCACCTCGATCGCCGTGGGTAGCAATCCCTCCCCAAAGCGGTAGCTGCGCCCCTGAAGATGGATCGTCTTCCCCTCAAGCCGAAGCGGCGTCCAAGGCGGAAGCACGGCGCGACTCACCCCCGGCTTCTCTTTAAGCCAAACCGGCTCAAGAAGCTTCTCGAAAATCTGCGTCCGCTCCTCCACGATCTTACCGTCCTCCATTAGCGCGACGCGGAGCTGGTACTCCTGATCCGGCAGCGGGGCAAGATCCACCCGAGCGACCGCCCCTTGCGGCCCAAACTCCAACGGTACTTTCGCCCGGGAACGTCCTTCATCATCCAGAAGCTCCACTTCTCCCGTGAGCCGGGCCTCCGCATCGGCGGCCTTTCCGGTCTGGACATGAAAGTCGACCTGTTGACGTGCGGCATGAATCTGGGGCGTCACCACCACACCTGCGGGATAGACCAGCGGCAGGGTTTGGGTTAGCAAAGGCGCGCCATCACTAGGAATGACTGAAAGGGTCGTTAAGGTCAACGGCTCCGGCACTGGGAGGTCAAAGGGAAACTCAGGCTGGGCGGCGGAGAGCGCCCGTTTTTCCTCCAGAAGAAGGCGCCCATCCGCTGCCGTGATCTTGAGCACCGCTTCCACCGGCTTTTCATCAGGTGCTCCGAGGGAAAGCCGCCCCACCAGCCGACGCGATGCCAGCCCCTCACTCTCCAGCAACAACTGCGGATACGCTCCCTTGGAGGAGAAGGTCAGTGTCCCCAGATCCCGCGCGAACGCCTGTGAAGCGAACGACCACGAGGTTTGCAAGCTATCGCCCGAGCTGGAAGCATTGGCCCAGTTACGGGCAAAGTTGACCCGCCAGGTCTCCCCCTGCGCCGGAGGTCGGTCCAGCCCGAGCGCCTCATAGGGAATCGCTAGCTCACATAGCCAACGCTGTTCGTAAATCTGATTGGCAACCACGATCTGCGGCTTCCAGTCCGGCTTCATCGCGGAGAAATGCTCCCCACGCAAACCGGCATAGACCCCTTTGGAGTTCATCAACAGTTGATAGACACTCCCACCTGATTTCGGGGAGAGAAAAAGCTCAATCGTATCATCACGAGAGAGGCCGCGCAGATCGCTCCCATCCTTGGTTTCAGCCACCAGCGGCGCTCCAAAGGGCTGCGGCGAAAGGTAGGCAACATGGAAGAACCGATCATCATAACCGACATGCACGATGGTCTGCTCTGCCGCCGGGGTACGCGGCGTCTTGAAAACCGAAAACCCTGAAAGGGTCGCCGCCTGCGCCCATTCATTGGCGCCATAGTGCCCATCGGCCACCGGCGCCTGTGAGAGACGCGGGGCGAGCGCATGGGCGGGGGGAATCGAAGCCGCCTTGAGTTGGTCCGTCGCAGGGCGAGTCTGTAGGTAATACCCCTCAATCTCGCTGGCGGAAAGCGCCCGATCTTCGATCACGACCGAATCAACCGCCGTCTCCATCAGGGGATCGAACGGAGCACGCGTCGTGTGAAGCACGGAAAAGCGCTGCGGCAACGTCTGCGGCCACTGGTCAGCGGGGACTTTGGTATAGGCAACTTCCTCCCCGTTGAGATAGAGGTGCATCAATCCCGCTTGGCGATCCCATGTAGCTCCCAGCAGCATCCACTCCTCCTGCCGCCCTCCCTCGACTTTCTCTTTGGCAACGCTCCACTTCGGCTGCCCCTCTTCATGGCGAATCTGCCCGAGAAGAAAGAAGAGGCCCCTCTCCGCACCGGGATCAAGGTACTTATAGAGAAGCAAAATCGAACGGTCCGAAGGATCGGGATGATCCACCGTCAGAAACTCGACAAACGGAGTCGCCTGCCAATCCCAGTTAATCGCCTTGACCCAAAGGAGTGCCGTCCCGGCATCCAGAGAGAGGTTCCCCTCAGCAGGGTAGGCCAAGCGATGTCCCGCGCGCAGGAGCGCCGCCCGCCCGTTAATCCCTTCAGTATAGCTAACCTCCTCTGCCACCGTCCCTTCCCCGCCTCCTTTGGCATGAACGGCATCCGTCGTGTCGTTAAAATCAGCCTTAAAGAGAATCTCCGCCTTCGCTTGCGGAATGACCGTGACGATGGCCCCCAAACCGAGCGCAAGGAGCGAGCGACGGCTACGCCGAAGTGTCAGGAGAAGCACCCCCCCGAGGGCCACCAGCGAAACGAACCCGGGCTCGGGGATATTAGCGACCTGATAATGCTCCAGAATCTGTTCCGGCGTCAAAGCATAGTGATAGAGCGCCACCTCATCCAGCAAACCGGGAAAAGGGGTGTAGATCTTTTGGCTATTCGTCATGCCCACATTATAAATCGCTCCGATCATGGCAGGATTGGCAGCCGTGGTGGCAAGGTTCAGGTTCACCCGGGAAGCGATCTGCTGACCATCAAGGTAGAGACGCCCGGTTCGATCCGCGTCGAAAGTGAAGACCAGATGATACCATTGATCAACCTGATAGGCCAACGGCCCGGTGCTTAACCCAACACTTCCCGCTCCATAGGGAGTGAAATGGATATTATCGATCTGGCCGGCTCCATTGTTCACCGTTAACCCGCCGATCCCGAAGGTGTAGCCGGTGCCGTTACTGACGGCTCCACGGGAGAAAAACGGCAACGTGTTCGCTAAAGAAGGGTGGGCATCGATCACCAGTGGCACCTTCCACCACACTTCGATCGAAAACCCGGTGGTCTGATGCGCCGCGAGATCGAAATCAGCCGAGGTATCCAGGACGACCGCTCCTCCCGAAGCGTAAAGATTTCCGGCGCGCGGTTGGCCAAACTGCGCAGCAGAATCGGGATCGTGAAGCAGAGCCCCCGGCAACCCGGCAACCGGCCCGCCGGTGCTCCCATGATTGGGGTAAGTGTACCAGTTCCCGTGGTGAGAGGTGGTCTCATCCACGACCTGAGTCACCCCATCGACCACCGGCCCCGTCTCCCCCAAACGCCAATAGGCAACCGGGTTATCATCGAGGATGGTTTGTCGGTAAAGGCTACCCTCCGCCAGCGGACCTGCCGCAAAGAGCGTGAGCACCAAAAACCATTTTCCAAAGGGTAGAGAGGGGAATAGGGAACCGTTCATAAGACGAAAGCAACCTTGAAGTTTCCTCATATTCGAAGCGCTTCGATAAAATGTCAATGCGAATTTGCTCCCCTTCCCATTCGGAAAAGGTTTACCTTCCAAAACTATGTCTTCCGGTTGCCCTGTCGACGCCACGCCGCTCACCCGGCTTTACTATGATGACATCCCGTTTTGCCAATGCAGCCAATGCCACGGCTTATGGATGGAAGCCGGGGCGCTCAAGCGGCTGACCTTCCTCCCTGCCACGCAACCCGGTCCACGCGAAGCGATCACCCCCGAGGGGATCACCCCAGCCCGCCGTAAAGGGGTCAACCTCCACTGTCCCGACTGCGCCGGACAACCGCTCGCGATCAAGGTAAGCGAAGGGGTCGAGATCGATGTTTGTCCTTCGTGCGGCGGGATTTGGCTCGATGCCGGGGAGATCGAAGCGCTCCAGCGCATCTACGAAAAGCAGCTCTCCACCACTCCACCGGTTTCGGCAGAGTGGAGCGATTCAGGAGGATGGAAGGAGTGGCTCGACCCCTGTAATCTTGAGCTGACCTACGATGTCCTTAAAAGCGTTCTCCGGTTGTTCAGGTAACAAGCGTCCGCAAATTCGTGAACACGCCCTAATCGGGATTGATTTCCGTCGCCGTCCGGTGGAAGGTGGCGGCCTGATGCGTTTAAACCGATATTTGGCTGCTGCGGGCGAAGGCTCCCGGCGGAGTTGTGAAGCGAGGATTGTGGCCGGGGAGGTCTCCATCAACGGCGTGGTCTGCACTAATCTGGCCACTCAGGTCGAGGAGGGGGATGTAGTCAAAATCGGCAACCGCGTTCTCCAGAAGGCGGCGAGCGCCACGCTCCTCCTCCATAAACCACCCGGATTTCTCTGCACCGCCTCCGACACCCACGGGCGGCGCACCCTCTACGATCTCGTGCCGCCTCAGTTCAACCGCCTCTTCCATATCGGCCGGCTCGATAAGGAGAGCGAAGGGTTGATCCTTCTGACCAATAACGGGGAGCTTTCGCTCAAGCTGACGCACCCGCGCTACAAGGTCGATAAGGAGTATGAGGTTGTTCTCGATCAATCCTTTGACTTCACCTTGAGCGCCAAGCTCCTCCACGGCGTCAACACGCCCGAAGGGTTCGCTTACGCGGAAGAGGTCCACCGGCTCGCCCGCAACAAGCTCAAAGTCGTCCTGCGGCAAGGGTTGAAGCGGCAGATCCGCCACATGTTTTATGAGATCGGCTATGAAGTGATCAAACTCAAGCGCGTGCGCATCGGGCCGATCTCTCTTGGGCAGACCCCTCCCGGGGAATGGCGCATCCTCACGCAGCGGGAGATCGACGCCCTTCTCGCTGCCGGGAAGCCGCTCGCCCCGCGCCGCCCCTCTCCCGCCGCTACCGATGGTGAGGCAAAGGGAAGCCCAAAAGCAGATGCGGCCCGTCGTCCGGCACGGCCTGCCGGAGCGTCCGGCGCCGGGGGTACGGCCCGGCCTACCCGACCATCCCGCCCAACCGGAACGTCCGGACCCGGGGGAACGGCCCAACGCTCCCGCCCGGCAGCCCGAGGCCCCCGACCGACCTCCGGTAGCCGTCCCGGTGCGCGCAAGCCACAAGGCGCTCCGCCTGCCCGTCGCCCGCGTCCTTAATCATCCACTCGCAGGCGCTTGATGAAAGGCGACCCAAAAACCAGAGCGGCCATCTCTCTGGTTTTTCTGGCTAATGGCACGCTTTTTGGCAACTGGGTCGCCCGAATCCCCTACGTCGCCGAAACTCTGGCTTTAAGCAAGAGCGAGATCGGCCTCGCCCTGCTCGCGCTCGGTTTAGGGGCGCTGGTCGCGATGATGGGGACCAGCCGCCTGCTGTGCCACTTCTCCAGCAGGAGACTCGTACAGGTTGGCGCGCTTGGCTTCTGCGCGGCGCTCCTCCTGCCAGCGTTTGCCATCGGGTTTACCTCCCTGTGCGGAGCGCTCGCCGTCATGGGGGCATTCAACGGGATGCTCGATATCTCCATGAATACCCAAGGGGTGGAATACGAGAAACGCTACCATCGGCCGATCCTCTCTTCCCTCCACGGGCTTTGGAGTACCGGTGGTCTTCTCGGAGCCGCCACCGGGGGGTGGGCCGCCTCGCATCATGTCGCGTTGCTACCCCACTTTGCCTGCGCTGCCGCCTTGGCGCTGCTTTTGAAAGCCGTGATTCTCCCAGCGCTGATGGAAAGCCCCCTCCCCTCAGCCGCGCCCTCCGACACCTCTCCCGATGCCGCTTTCGCTACCCGCAGTGGCTTTTCCCTTGCCTTGATCGGATTAGGGGCGATGTCCTTCTCCGCCTTTATGGCAGAAGGGGCGATCGCGGACTGGAGCGCCCTCTACCTGCGCGATCACCTCGGCACCTCTCCCGGCCTTGCCGTGGCTGCTTTTGGCGCCTTTTGCTTTTTCATGGCGATCGTCCGTTTTACCGGTGACTGGCTCTTAACCCGCTGGTCTCCCCTACGCCTGATCGCTACCAGTGCGGCCATCTGCCTAGGCGGGATGCTATTAGCCTTGGCTAGTACGACTCCATTCCCGGCTATTGCCGGTTTTGCGATTACCGGGATCGGCCTTGCCTGTATTTTCCCTACCTTGATGAGTGTCGCCGCCCGACTCCCCGGAGTCGCCGCCCCGACTGGCATCACGACCGTCGCCGCCACTGGCTATACCGGCTTCCTGCTCGGCCCGGCGATTATCGGCTTTCTGGCAGAAACCACGACGCTCCAACTAGCACTGGGAATCGTCGCGCTTTTAAGCGTCGTCATCCTGTTATGCTCCCGAGCCGTCGCCACTCGCTAACCTTTTAACCCCTTCCCCTCATCACAGAGGGCGCCGCCAGCTGAAAGGTTCTGACTACAAAATAGACAGAGGGAATTTTGTCGAGGCATCAACGGCAAAGCGGTAGTCTACCCAACGTATTCCCGCTTTTATGTCTTCTTCCCTTTCCCCTGATTACACCGTATGCCCCTCCAAAGCACTCCTCTGCTACCGGGAAACCTTTGACACCGGTCCCGGAGGATGGAGCGGATGGGGCGGAAACGAAAAAGGCATCCAGTCTCTGGAGTCAGGCGAAAGCACCCTGACCTCGCGAAGCCCATGGTGGATTGACTACAATCACGCCCCGCCCGGGGCTGGTTACCTCCACATGCTTTTCTGCCTCAACACCAGCGGAAAATCAGGGGAACATATGAAGGAGGTAGCCGGAATCAACCAGTTTACTGAAACCGGTTATCCCCTCGATTTCAGAAACGCTACCCTCACCGTCCGGCTCCGGGGTGAACTCCGCGCCCGAAATGCGAAACTCATCCTGCTGGTTCAATCGATCAAGCGCGACATTTGCACAGGATGGATGCTCACGGGGCAACCGATCCCCATCAGTTCCGATTGGGCTACCCACACCCTTCACCTTCGACCGGAGGAAAACCAGTGGACCTGTTTGGGGGCCCGTGACGGCCGTAGCGACTTCTACGGACACGCCCCATTGGAGAAAGTCCTTTCCAACGTTAACGTTAACATTCTCTTCATCCTCTTCCCCCTCGATGTCGTCCCAATGGGGGAAATCGCCGGTTCTCCCCACCAGTTGCGCCCCGAGCGGGATTACCCCGTCTGGCGTTCCGATCTCCCGGAAGGATACGTTACCCTCGACGACGTGGAAATCCGCTTTCATCAAGATGAACTTTACCCGGAACAAGGCTGAGCTTCTGGCTGCGCACCTCCGCGAAGCTCTCGAGCAAGGCAAACTTCAGGAGCCTCTGCCCGGCACAGAGACGTGGAGCAGGCGCCTTGGCGTCGCGCGCATGACGCTCACCCGTGCGCTTCGGATTCTCTCCATCGAAGGGTTGGTTTCGATCCATCCACGCGGAACCCGCATTATTCAGGCACGGCGCACTCCCCGCCCCGCCAGAGAGCCGATCGTACGCCTCCTCTTTGAAACCAGAGAGTACCACGGTGTTTCATCACTCACATGGGTTACGGCCCTTGCCGAACGCTTTCGCGAAGGGGGCATCCGCTTTCGGATTGAACCCGCCAATGAAGCTCGGATGCGCCTGATCGCGGCACAACCCCCACGGCCTCATGAAATCTTCCTCCTGCTCTCGCTCAACCCCTGTTTGCAACAATGCTTCGATCAGGCCAGACACGCCGCCATCATCATTGGGGAACCGGCACCGGGGGTGCAACTTCCCTCTGACGGCGTTGATATTGAAAGCTCTGTCGTCCACGCTGTTCACTACCTTCACCGACAGAAGATTGATGCCCTGCATCTCCTGATCGGTCCACTCTCTGCCCCCGGCCTCGCCAAGGCAAATGCTGCCTTCTCCGCCGCTTGCCATCAGTGGCGCGGAAAGGCTGTCTCCTTCCAAACAGTCGTGATGCCCCTCAAAAGCCCGGAAGCCGCGTCTGCTGCCAACCGCTACGCCCGCAGTCTGCTCCCCGGTAGCCGCACGGGCCTGATCCTGCTTGGTCCCGTGCAACCCCCTTTAATCATGATGACTCTGCTCTACCACGGTATCCGCATCCCGCAGGAGGCTATTCCCCTTGCTATCCTGCCCCCGCATCCCGATGCCATGCTTCAACCAGAGATCCCTGTGTACCGGATGAATGACCAACGCTATGCCAGACGGATGCTGGGGATGATCACCCATTACTTTAAGACCGGCGACCTGATCCCCCCGGCTCAACCTTTCCTCCTCAATCAGACTCTCCCTTAACCCCCAAAGAATTCAACGAATCATGAGACTGAACCCAACCCCCACCTTGATGATCGTTAGTGCTCTTCTGAGTTTCCTTCCCGGTCTGCATGCGGAGACATGGGAGCTAAGAGAAGGCGAGAACGGTTACACCGGAGCCACCTCCACCTTTACCCACCCGATCTGGGCGGACTATAGCCATGGCGGCTCTCCCTATATCCGCGTTTCGGATGACGGGACCCATCGCTATTATGGCTTCCTGCGCTGGGACCTCTCTTCCATTGAAGGGCCGCTCTCGGTTCAGAATGCCACCATCACCCTTAGCGTAGGAGGCGCGGTGGAACGCGATACGGAATCATACTCCTACAGCTACAACCTTTATGCGGTCGTCCGCCCCGATCTCTACTACGGGAATGGAGACTCCGTTCTCCAAAATGGTACAGTGACGCAGGCATGGAGTTCCTACGATGCCGACCCCGCCCTAAGGGTCGGCTGGGGAGCCAGCGGCATGACCAACACCGGACCGGTTGCCGGAGAGGACTACAGTCTGACGCTTGCGGGCAAGCTCCATCTTACCCAGGCTAACACCAACTACAGCACCGTCGTGATTACGCTTGATACGGCATTGGTTCAAAGCTGGATCAATAACCCTTCGACCAACTACGGGTTCATCATCACTAGCGACTTCGGCACCCTCGATGTCGCCCCGCTGGTCTTTGACAGCCATCACCACGCCACCCTCTCCGCGCGTCCGATGCTTACACTCAATGCTTCACAGGTTCCAGAGCCGGGCGTCGGCTTAGCCTTTGGGATCGGGATCGGTTGTCTTCTTCTATGGCGGCATCAACGCCACTAAAGAACACGGCCCTCCTTTTACTCTCTGCTCCCAATGTTTCCCTCCCGTCCCAAGCCGATCCGGCGACGCCGGACCCGGTGGCTTCGGCAACCTTGTGCCGAAGCCGCCCGGGCCCCGGCAGATGCCTTCACTCTCGTGGAGCTTCTTTTCGTTCTCGCCCTTGTCGGGATCATGATCCTGCTCCTCTTCTTCTTCACCGGTTCTATCCGTCGCAGCGTCCACAAGGCTACCGACCTCGCCCGGATGCGACAGCTCCACGTTGCCACGGAGTTATTCGGACAGGATCACCCCAATCAAGGCCGCATCTTTATGGGACATGATGCATATGAAGACCGCTATGGCTACGGCCTGACGGGGTGGTACCATTATCTGCGCCCCTACCTCAACGCGCGTCTTGATGACAACACTACCGAAGTCGCTGCCTTTATCGCCACCGGGGACCCGAGCCACGGCGCCAAAAACGGGAAGCTCTCCCATCCCGATTTCGCCTACCTGCGGCGCAGTTACAGCTTTAACACCGGAACCCTCGATACCTACAGCCGCACCTATACCTGGAAAAAGAACGAAATCGCCAAACCCGGAGAGCTCCTCTTCTTCTGTAGTCACCGCGCAGGAGAAGAGGAAACCCACTGGATTGACATCGACATCGACTATTCTCGCGATGCCATCCCGAGGGACTGGTATGATGGAAGCTCCGCCCTCTTTGCCTTTCTGGACGGACATATCGAATCAATCCCTGTCGAAGAGGTCCTTCCCGGCGGCGTTCGCAACCACATCTTTAAGCCTGTCCTGATCTACCACCTCCCATGAACATCCGATACGTTATCGCCGCCTTTAGCATTTTGAGCACCCATCTCCACGCACAACCCGAAGAGCTCACCTTCTATCACCGCGGTGAATTTGCCGAACAATGGGAAGTTTCTGCCGTCGGGAATGTCACCTGGAGTTACGTTCCTGAGGGGATCCAATTCACGATCCACGCCGTTCACGAAAACGAGGAACAACTTTGGCCCCGTCTTGTGCTGAAAGGAAATCCGACCGACGTCACCGACTTCACGCGGCTGATGGTCGAATTGGAGAACCCGGAGGAAAGACAAAACTCCATCACGATTGGCGCTCTCTCCGCACGGGAGGAGGTGGTGGGGCTAGCTAGTCAGATCCCCGGAAAGAGTACAGGCAAGGTGTTGCTTGATACAACAGGAGATACGGAAACCCTTGAAGTCTCCAGTCTCAACGAGATCCATATCTACCAATACAAACCGATTGAAGACTTCACCTTTATCCTCAGGAAAGTCGCCGCGATCAGGAATCCCGACTATATTTCCAAGCGGGCCTCCCTCCAGGCGCAACTCGACGAGATCACGCGGGATCTCCAATCGGTAGCAGCCTCTGTTGCTTCGGAGGAGCGTTTCCAGAAGCCATTGGAACAGATCCGCTCCCGGATGAGCGCCGCTGCAAAGGAATTTGAAGAGCGTGAACCCGGCTATGCGAGGAGACTCGATGAATTAAACCGCGAAACACGCTCAGCCATCGCCCGCGTCGCCGTGCAGACGCGCAGCAGCAAGCTAACCGTATGGACCACGCCCCTCGGAGTGTCCATCCGGGAAGGAATGCTACCGATGCCGGAAGTACCAGCCCTTGGCGCCATCCGGGAGCGGATCTGCCTCAATCAGTACAAGGCCACGCCCTTGAATCTCTCCACCTCAGAGGAGCCAGCTACGGTGAAGGTTCGCCTCGCCACGGAACATCCCAAGGGAATCGGTCTACGGCAAGCTTTGTGGGTGAAAGCGCGTGATCAATCCCGCACCGCCGATGCCCTCTCTTCGCCCACCGGAGAGATCACGTTGGAGATGGCCCCGTTTTCCACTGAGCAGATTCTCCTTTGGGTCGATGCGAAGCACGCCAGCCTCACCCCGGGCGTCCTGAAAGGAACCGTTGAATTAACCTTCGGTGACCAGCAACAACAGAGCATTCCCTTTGAAATTGAGATCGTCAACGTCCGACTGCCGGATAAAGCGCCGCTTCACCTCAGCAATTGGGCTTATTTCTTCATCGGCAGCGTAGCAAGCAGCCGTGGTCTGGAACCGGCGATTCTTGATAACCTGCGCGACTATGGCATGACAGCGTGGAATCTCGACTACATTCAGGTCCCCCTACCGGAAGTCGATGCTTCAGGGAAATACGTCGGCCTCAAACCCGATAGCGTGCCACCCTTTCGCAAGGTGCTCGACTTCCTTAAAGGCCACCCCGAGGAGGAAATCGTTGTCTGGCTCGGCTTCCAACGTGATGAATTAGTCACCGTACTGGAGAAAGAGGGGGTATTCGAAGGCTACCTTGGCGATATCAGCGCCATCCTCGATGAATTCAAGATCCCCAAAGACAAACGACTCCTTATGTTCTGGGATGAGCCGAAGCTCCCTGAAATCCGTCAAACCGTCGAGTGGATGAAGCGCGTCCGAAAGAGCTACCCGGAATTCAAGCTCTATGACAACGGCTCCGCCGTACCTAGTGATGACCGTGAGTTGGCTGAATATACCCGCGAGACTGATATCTGGTTTCCCAACTGGGAGCAGCTCTTCATCGGCCGTCCGGAAGCCGTCGGGCGTGCGCTGGCCCACCGCACCAAACGCATGGGGTTTTATCGCTGCCTGATGAGCCGAAACAATCTCGGTGTCAATATCTATGAATACTACCGACTGATGAGCTGGTACGCGATGCAGCACCGCTTTGACACCATCGTCTTCTGGGTTCACAACGTCGGTTCCGAAGATCCATGGGACGGGACCACCGGAAGCAGCAGTGGCGGCATGGTGATCTACCCCAAAGGCGATGAACTCTTCTTGAGCCGCCGATGGGAGATGTTCCGCGAAACGATTGACGACTACCGGTTGGCCGGAGTTGCCTTCGGGGAAACCGGCGTCCTCGATGCTGAAAAACACCCGGAACTCAAGGCGTTGGTGCAACAGGTGACCTCGCAGCCCGGCTCCCCTGCCGTGGCCGATCAGGTTCGCGAGAAGCTAATCGACCTTGCCCTGAAGCGCACCCCTTAAAGAAAATCCTCCCCCTATGTCTGCCCCCCTGATCATCTACAACGACGACTCGTGCTCCCTTCGCTATATCGATGCCCCTCATACGCTGGAGCAAGTCACCGAGCCTCTCCGTTACCTGAAAGGGGGGCAGGTGGGGGCCCTCTGCTGGGGGATGGGCGACGAAATCGCCTATGCCTGGCCCTCCAAGGTTTGGCAGAACTATTACGAGATGCTCGATGCAGGCCACCGGATCGGCCTTTTCGACGACGAAGCCGGGTTCGATACCACGGGGGAGAATGCCAATCGCTTCTCGAACCTGAAGCCGGGCGAAGACCCGACCAACCTCATGGTAAGCCTTCATCGGCAAGGCATTGACTACCTCCCTCATCTGATCAATGCCAGCAGGGAAGCCGGGATCAGCTTCTACGGCAGCTTCCGCATGAACGATTGCCATCTCAAAAGCGATCCACGCGGAATGCTGGCCAGCACCTTCTGGCAAGAGCATCAGCACTACCGCCTCTGGGATGTGACCGACGGTTTAACCTATTACAATGCTGCGCTGGACTATAGCTGGCCCGAAGTGCGCCAGCGCCGGCTGAACGGCATCCGCGAAGCGTTGCTCTGGTACGACATGGACGGTGTAGAGCTTGATTTCTGCCGGAACCCCTACCTTTTCCCCGCCGGAGAAGGGTGGGAGCGTCGCGGGATTCTTACCTCCTTCCTACAAGAGATCCGCGCCTCCCTCTGTGAAGCGGAGCGCCTGTGGAAACGTAAAAAGCGATTGATTCTGCGGCTCCCTTTCGATGAGAAAAAGCAGCGCGAAGCCGGTATGGATATTAGTCAATGGCTGGAGGAGGGGTTAATGGAAACCGTCGTCATGAGTGCTCTTTTGAACGACTATGATCAAAAGATCGAACCGTGGGCCAGTCGCTGCCACGAAAAAGGAGTGGCCTTCTATCCCTCACTGGAAATGAGCCCGGCGCACCGTGCGCCAGCCCACAATCATATTCCGCCTGAGACTCTTGCGGAGATCACCGCCCGCCAGTGTGCAGCCGCCCGACACTTTCTCTCGCAAGGGGCGCGAGGCCTCTACTTTTTCAACTACGCATGCCTTTTCTATCAGATCAAACGTACGGAAGAAGAGAAGGCTTCCCTTTCCCACCTTCTTAAAACCGCAGCCAGTCTGGAGGCGACAGCCGCCCTGCCCAAAGAATACGTCTTCTGGAAAAACCTTCCTCTGACGCTCGAATCGGCGCGCCCTCCGCAGTATCATCAGACCTTGAACTGGACGCTCTACGAAACGCCGCCACCGACCGCTCTGATCAAGCTAACCTTCCTCCAGTCAGCGGAAGCCAACCCGCACACCGACGCATGGCGCAAAAGCCAACCCCCACCCATCCCGAAAGGTTGGATTACCTACCTTATCAACGGCACTGAAATCGAGCCCCATCGCGTGGAGCCACAAGCGGCAAACCAAATCGCCTCCGGCTTCACGCTCGGCCCGCATCAGAAAGTCACGCTTCACCTGCCCCCGGCTCTCCTGCGCTCAGGCAACAATACCCTTGCCTTTGAGATCCGACGGTTTCCGGACGAAAAAGATCCTTATATCTACATCTACGAGTTACTGGTATCCCTTCAAGGGCGAGACGAAGCATCAAAGGGCCAAATTGATAGATAAGGGCATGGCGGAAGTCCACTTGGTGACGCAAAAACCGAGTCCCTGGGAAAGTCCCTTTCCTTTTGAGTTTTTCTGCCAAACGAAAAAAAGGGCGAAGGAAAGAAACTCTCTCTCCTTCGCCCTGTTAGAAATGCTTCGCTACCGGACCGGCGCGAGATCACTCCAACGCCATCAGGTAGAAAAACGTGCGGCTACCAAATACCGCCGGGAAGCCCAAATGATCAGGCGCTGATGCGATAACGCGCCGGACCGACTTTCTCCACGCCAGCGATGCGCTTGCCGGTGGTCACAAACCAGATGTAGAGATTCTTGTACTTGGTTCCGATACGCTCAGAGAGTTCCTTGATCGTGATCCCTTCGGCACCGGCGGCGGTGAGGTGGGCGACGATCTGCGTCTTGAGTTCACCACGACGGGCAGGCCCGACGATCGGCTTCAACGCGCCGGACTTGGCCGGAGCGGCAGCCTTGGGAGCGCTCTTCACCGTCTTGGGGCGGCCAACCGGTTTCGGTGCAGCGGTTTTGGCAGCCTTAGGAGCAGCTTTGGCAGAGGCCTTGGGAGCAGCAGCTTTCACGGTTTTGGCGGCTTTGGCAGAAGCCTTGGGAGCCGCCTTGGCCTTGGAGCCACGGGGAGCGCGGGTCGCTTTCGGAGCGGCCTCTGCACCGAGGGCGTAGTGTCCTTCACCAACCTTGCGCAGTCCTTCGATCTTCTTGAGGTTGGTGTTAAACCAGCTATGAAGGTTCGCCGTCTTGGCGCCGATCAGCTTGGAGAGTTCCTGAACCGTCACGCCGCTGTGGCCGACAGCGTTGAGTGCATTAACAATCTGATCCCGCAGGCCGCCCTTGCCGGATGCTGCATTGGAGGAAGCGCCCGCACCAGCCGGGTAGAGTTCGCTTTGAAGCGACTGAATCTCCTGTTGCAATTTGGCACGCTTTTCTTCGAGCGTGAGCAGTTCCTTGAGTTGAGCGAGACGGGTTTTGGTTGTCATAATAGGGTGATCAAAAATTTCAGATCAATAAAGGTTAGTTGGTACGGAAGGAGCCCTGAAAAAACCAGCGGGAGCACCGTTTCGGGTAAAAAGAGCAACGTCTTTTCTTTCATCATGCCGCCACGGGGATCTCTTCCCATGAGGTATGGACGTCTGCTTTTTGCCCTCTGCTGAGCGGCATTTGCGTTACCGCAAAGCCCGATCTCGGCATCGATGCTCCTCCTCCGGCGGGTTCTCAATTCTGAAATCTGGTTGAGAATCTCTCTCACCTTAACGAAAAGAAAATCACTACTGAACCTAACCTGCAAAAGCACCGTGCTGCACGCGAGCTTGCCTTGTTACATTCAGCCATGATTTCTCTCCCGTGAGAATCGACTGTCTGCCATCTTCCTTCAAGCTCCCCCCGGATCTTGTTCTCAGATTGCTCACCCGATCATTCGGGCAAGTTTCCTGACAAGCTTTCGCAAAAGGGCTTGAATGCTTGAGCTTTTATCCTCTGCAAAAATCGTTATCCTTTGTCTTGCAACGATTCCGCATCGGTCTCAACCCGAACACTAACCCTCTTGACAATCCCTTGTCAGAAGTTCCTTACCACGACGTTTAACAACGTTCACCAGCTAATGTCACTAAAAATTTTCAGATATTTATCATCTTGAATAGCTGGGTATGGAAATTCCGGAATAACCTTTTGAAAAAGGCGCAACCGATAGTAGGGTCTGCTCTCGATTGATAGAAGAGTGCTCTCTGATGCGCTTTTTCACGGATGGATACGGGAGATTCAGTGATGGCCGCATCCTGCCTGACGCCCGCTTCCATGCCTGAACAGAGCCTCCCGGGCACCTCTTCATAACCTCGCAAATAAAAACTAGCCTTTCCTTTTTCATCACGATGCCAACCTATGTTTATGAAACAATTGCAGCTCCGCATCGCCGCTTTGAAGTGCGCCAGAGCATGAAAGATGCACCGCTGGAGCAAGATCCCGAAACCGGCGAACCGGTCCGGAGAGTCATCTCCGGGGGTTATGGATGGATTCAGAAATCTTCCGGCTCCTCTGCCCCTGCGCCAACGGGCGGTTGCGGCTCCGGTTGCGGTTGTCACTAGCACCCCATTTCATTGACAGGCAAAGAGAACCTATTGTTCAAATTTTTATGATCATTCCATTGGAAGATACGTTTGCCGATGTTCTTGGCAAAGCAGCACGCGGTCTTGGACTCTCCCCCGCAGCCGTTGAGGAACGCGCCAACATCACCGCGCAGGAGTGGACTTCAGCCCTTGCCGGAGAAGCTTCACCAGCTATTCTCAAGGCCGTCGCACCGGTGCTCAACCTCGACCCCGAAGCGCTCACAGGCCACGCCACCTACCAACCGGCTCCCATTTCCCTCAAAGGCTTGCATTCCTTTAACACCCCGTGGAACGACATGACCGTCAATGCCTACCTCCTCCACGACCCGGCGACACGAGAGGCCGTCCTTTTTGATACCAGCACCGATGCGAGTGACCTGCTCGCTACCCTTGAGCGTGAAGGCTTGACCCTTAAACTGATTCTCCTGACCCACACCCATGGCGATCACGTCTTGGAGATCGACCGAATCAAAGAGAAAACCGGAGCCACAGCATGGGTTTGCGAGCGCGAACCGCTCGACGGCGCGAACCCTTTCGCCGCAGGGCGCCGGTTTGAATGCGGTTCGCTGGAGATCACCACGCACCAGACCTCCGGCCATTCGCCCGGCGGAATTACCTATCAGGTCCGCGGGCTGGAACGTCCGGTTGCTATCGTCGGCGACGCCCTCTTTGCCGGTTCCATGGGCGGCGCGCCGACCGCATGGCAAGAGGCGCTCCGTGGAGGGAGGGAAGTCATCCTCACCCAATCACCGGAGACCATCCTCTGCCCCGGCCACGGTCCGCTAACCACCGTCGCCGAAGAACGGCGACACAATCCCTTCTTCGCCGCTACCTTCAACGCCTCCATCTCCTGACTTTTCTATGACTACCCTTTCCCTTCCCACTGTTGCCATCGTCGGCGCAGGCCGCATGGGAGCCAACATGGCGCGCCGCCTCAAAGACCGTCGCTACCCAATCGGCGCCATCTACGACATCCATACTCCAACGGCTACAGCATTGGCAGAGGAACTCGGCACCCAAGCTGTCGAGACCCTCGCCGCTGTCACGGCCAGCGCAGAAGTGATCCTCACCGTCGTTCCCGACGACGCAGCCATGGAGGCGATTTTCGCTACCTCGGGCGACTCCCTGCTGTTGCACGCCAGCGGAAAGCTCTTTATCAACTGCGCGACCCTCTCCCCTGCCGTTCACCTCGAAGTGGAAGCGCGGGCCGCTACCCTCGGCGCACAGACCTTGGAAGCGTGTATGGCTTCAAGCATCACCCAAGCACGCGAAGGGACCCTCTACCTCATGTGTGCAGGGCAAAGTGCGGCTTTTGAACGGGCCGAAGCGCTCCTGCGTGATCTGAGCAGTTCCCTTCGCTATGTCGGCGCCAGCGGTAATGCCGCGAAGGTCAAGGCATTGGTCAACATGGTCATGAATATCAACACCGCCGGGCTGGCCGAAGGGTTGGGCCTTGGGGCCGCGCTCGGGCTTGATCTTACCATGCTATCGGAAGTCTTCTCACAGACTGGCGCAGCCTCCCGCGTGCTTCAAACCGACGGGGCCGACATGATTGCCCGTGATCACGAATGCTACTTCTCTGCCTCACATGCCGCCAAGGATAGCGGCATCGCCCTTGCGCTAGGAAAGGCTGAAGGGCTTACCCTCCCGCTCGCCAGCGCTGCCAAGGCGCAATACGACCGGATGGTCGCCCTCGGGCTAGGCGAACTCGATAAATCAGGCATCGCCGAGCTGACCTTCCCCGGTCGCGGTCCGGCGTAATAAAGCGTCACTTCTCCATGGAGGTGCGCCATCATCGGGTCGGGCTGGAACTCCCCGCTCTCGGGCTTTGGCTCGACCCGCGCCGATCGCGCCCCCTTGCCTTCATCTCCCACGCGCATAGCGACCACATCGGCGCTCACCGCGAGGTGATTCTCACCCCGGCCACGGCCCGCTTCCTGCAAGCGCGCCTGCCGGGGCAGAGGATCGAACACCACCTCCCCTTCGACGAGCCATTCCACCACCCCCGCCTCCCGGGAACCACCCTCCGCCTCCTCCCCGCCGGACATCTCCTTGGTTCCGCACAACTCCACCTCACCACCGACTCGGGGACGAGCCTCCTCTACACCGGCGACTTCAAACTACGCCCGAGCCTCACCGCCGAAACCGCCCTCCCCCGCCCTTCCGACATTCTGATCTTAGAAACCACCTTCGGGCTGCCACGCTACCGCTTCCCGCCTCGCGAGAAGATCAGCGCCGCCATCGCCGCCTTTTGCCACGAGAGTTGGGAGGCCAAGGCGCAACCGGTCTTCTTCGCCTACTCCCTTGGCAAAGCGCAGGAGTTGATCGCCCTCCTCGCCACGCACGGGATCGGCAGCGCCCTTCACCCCGCCGTTTGGGAAATGACCGAGATCTACCGCTCGCTCGGCGTCCCGTTCCCCCTCGGCTACACCCGGCTGGAAAAAGAAGCCACGCTCCCCGGTCTCGAAGCCGATCAGAAGCCGTTCGCCATCATCACCCCGCCGCGAGCCGTCCGCAGCGGATGGCTGGAGCGCTTCCCGCTTCGGCGCACCGCCGTCGTCAGCGGTTGGGCGCTCGATAGCGGCGCCCGCTACCGTTATCAGGCCGACGCCGCCTTCCCCCTCTCCGACCACGCCGACTACGACGAACTCCTCCGTTACGTCGAAGCCGTCGCCCCCCGGCTCGTTTATACCGTCCACGGCTTTACCGCGCCCTTCGCCGCCGACCTCCGCCGCCGGGGAGTCGAAGCATGGGCGCTCGGGGAAGACAACCAGTTGGAACTTGGGCTCTAAAACCGAGCTATCACGCGATAAATCATGCTTTTTGCATGACAATCGCATTGACTTGCCGCCCCGGGGTGGCGATACGTATCGCTAAAAAACAGGGCGTATCCCTCCCCGGGTCCCGGGCGGAACTCCCCCTCTCTTCTCTCTATGTCTCAAGCCAAGAAAAAATTTGTCGCCGTCGGAACAGGCGGGCGCATCACCATGTTCATCGACCCGATCGTGCGCGATTACGCCGATGATTGCGATCTCGTCGCTTTCTGTGATCTCAGTCAGGTCCGCATGGATTATCACCGCCACCGTCTGGCCGAGAGCTACGGCTTCAAGGGAGAAATCAAGACCTACCTCGCCGATGATTTCGACCGGATGCTCGATGAGATCCGCCCCGACGTCGTCATCGTCTGCACCAAAGACTCCACCCACCACGACTACATCATCCGCAGTCTCGATAAAGGGTGCGACGTCGTGTGCGAAAAGCCGATCACCGTCGATGCCGAAAAATCCCGCGCTATTCAGGCCGCCGTCGAACGGACCGGCGGGGAAGTGCGCGTCACCTTCAACGTCCGCTGGACGCCGGGGCCGACCAAAGTACGCCAGTTAATCGAGGAGGGCGTCATCGGCAACATCAAGCACGTCAATCTGGAGTACATGCTCGACACCAACCATGGTGCCGACTACTTCCGCCGCTGGCACAGTGAGAAGGAAAGCTCCGGCGGGTTGCTCGTCCACAAGTCGACGCACCACTTTGACCTCGTTAACTGGCTGGTCAACAGCATCCCGAAAACGGTCTACGCCGTCGGCGACCTCGTTTTCTACGGCAAGGCGAACGCCATCGCCCGTGGCGACGAAGCGCTCACCCGCTACGAGCGTTACACCGACGCCCCCAAGGATGATAGCGACCCGTTCGTCCTCGACCTCGACGCTACCCCGGCCAGCAAGGCGCTCTACCGCGACGCCGAAGCCGAAAGCGGCTACATCCGCGATCGCAACGTCTTCCGCGACGGCATCGACATTGAAGATTCCATGTCGGTCATCGTCCGCTACCGCAATGGCGTGATGTTCAACTACTGCCTCAACGCCTTCTGCCCCAAGGAAGGGTATCGCGTTCATCTGAGCGGCGACAAGGGGCGGATCGAGTACGAAGAGCTTCACCGCAGCCACACCATCCTCGGCAAGTCCGATGAAGAACTGGCGAAGGAACAGGCCGGAGGCACCCGCACGCTCAAGGTCTTCCCACTCTACGGCCCGGCCTATGAAGTGGAGATCCCACACATTGAAGGGGGCCACGGCGGCGGCGATCCGCTCATTCAGGAGCAGATCTTCTCCCCCCGCGCTCCGCACGATCCCCACTTCCGCTCTGCGGGGCACGAGCAGGGAGCCGCTTCGGCCCTCATCGGCATCGCCGCGAACGAATCGATCAGGACCGGCCTGCCCGTCGTGATTGACGACCTCCTGCCATTACGGCCGGAAGCGGTTCGACTCAACGAACTGATTTAATGTCGCTCGATACGTCCGCTTCTCCCTTTACGAGAGGCGGACGAAATCACGTAAGAACTGGCACCAGATGAAGAAACAGCCGCGCCACGAATAGCGGACGCTCCCTTCCTCTCCGGGCCGGAGCAGACCGACTTTCAGGTTATGGTCGATCTGCATTTCAAGATCACGCTGAAGGGAGTCAATCACCCCTTCGGCGTCGACGACTTCAAGCGAGCCTTGCTCCACCCCCTCCCGCTCCAGAAAACGGCGGTGCGCTTCGAGCATCTCCTCCACTCCGGCCTCTCCCGGCACCCGCTGCACGCGGATCGAGGGTGGGAGCTTCATGGCATAGGAGAAGGGGTAATTCCATGTCGTCCAGAGCGCCCCATCCCGGCGACGTGAAGTGAGGCTCAAATAGTAAAAAGCGAAATTTTCCTGATCGACGAGGCAGATCGTCGCCTGCAACGCCTCGTCCTCTTTAGCAAAAAGACGGACAAACTGCGCCTGTTCACCCCAATCCCAACCGGCGTCATCAAGCTTCTCAAACCCCGCCTCCTCCAACTCCTCGGTCAACGGGACGAGCGCCGGGAAATCATCACGCCCGGGAGCGAAACGGCTTTTAAGTTTTTCCACCGTGGAAAGCCGCATCCGGCGCACCCGCGTGAGAATTTCCACCCATGGGAGCAGAAACCAGCTCACCACACAGAGCGCCCCAACTTGCCACGAGCCACTCAGGTAAAACCCGATCAGATACGAAGCGGTCAATAACGCGAGAAAAGCACACCGCTGCGCCAGCGGGTGCGCGATCGAACGGAACGCCATACTCAGGAGCAGGACGCCCGCAACCAGCAAAAACTGCGACATATCAGAAAAAAGGAGGGCCGATACGCACTCCTACGGCCTGATCCCGTGTTCTTCGAGAAAGGCGGTCAATTCAGAGGGGCCGAAATCGGGCAACACTTTCTCTCCCACAACCAGCGTCGGTGTCAATCGTTGACCGGAAAGCTCGATCATCTTGCGATAAGCCGCCTCGCTCGCTTCGACATCGATCTGCTCGTAGCTGTACCCAAGTTGATCGAGCATGGCGATCGCCTTAATGCACCACGGGCACCACGTTTTGACGTAAAGCTGAAGCGTCGGCTCGCTACTCATAAAAAAATTACTCCTCCCCCGGCGTCCGGGCGCGGTCTTCGAAGCGGGTGAACTCTTTGAGGAAAGTTAGCGGAACATCACCGACCGGGCCATTACGCTGCTTGGCGATGATCAACTCCGCCTCGCCCGCCGTTTCCGCCCGCTGTTCGTCATCCTCGGCATAATACTCCGAGCGCACGAGCAGCCCGACCAAATCGGCATCCTGCTCAATGGAACCCGATTCACGCAAGTCACTCAAACGAGGTTTACCCCCGGCGCGGGCCTCCGGGTTACGGTTAAGCTGGGCAAGGACGATAATCGGCAATTCCAGCTCTTTAGCCAAAGCCTTCAACCCGTTGGAAATTTCCGAAATCTCCAACTGCCGGTTCTCCTGCCCGCGTTTGCTCGGGCTTTTGAGGAGCTGCAAATAGTCGATGACGATGAGTTGAATATCGTGCTGTGCCTTGAGTCGCCGGGACTTCGCCCGCAGTTCGAGGATGCTCAACCCGGCGGTGTCGTCGATGAAGATCTTGCTCTCAGCGAGCTTGGAAGCGGCAACCGTCAGGTTATGAAAATCACGATCAGCCAAAAACCCATCGCGCACTTTCTGCAGGTTCACCTTTGCCCGGGAACAGAGCAGACGTTGCACCAACTGCTGGCTGCTCATCTCCAGCGAGAAAATGGCAACCGCCTTTTTGACATTGAGCGCCACATGCTCAGCGATATTCATCGCAAAAGCCGTTTTACCCATCGAAGGACGCGCCGCGACGACGATCATTTCCGCCGCGTGGAGCCCATCGGTCATCTGATCAAAATCAGTAAACCCGGTCGGCAACCCGGTGATCTCCCCCTTGCGTTCGTAGAGCTTCTCAATCGACTCCAAGGCGTCCATGACCGAATCTTTGATCCGGAAGGTCTTATCCCCGAGCCGACTCTGGGCGATGGAGAAGATCTTCGTCTCGACCTGATCGAGAAAGGTGTCGATCTGCTCCTGCTCCTCATAGGAGCGCTGCGCAAACTCGTTACAGGTGACAATCACCTGACGCAGCGTGTGCTTCTCCTTGAGGATGTCGATGTAGAAGACGGCATTGGCCGCCGTCGGGACAAACGTAAAGAGCGAGGTAACAAAGGCGGCGCCGCCGACCTTGTCGAGCAACTGACGATCCCGCAACAACTGGGTGAGCAGGATGAAATCGATCGGACGGCCTTCGTCGTACAACTCACGAAGGACCTCAAAAATGATCGCGTGCGCCGGGAGATAGAAATGCTCCGGCGTGATCTGCTTCTCCACGCATTCGCCCATCACCTCCTTGGGTGAGAGCAGCACAGAACTCAGGACGCCGAGTTCGGCGTCCTGACTCTGTGGCAGGAGACGGTGGGAGTCAGGGGCATACTTCCCCTTCTCCCGAAAATCGGGCGACTTTCCGCCGTAAGGGGTTGTCCCGGTGGCAGAAGTTCCCTCCTGCCTGAGAGCAGCGGCCTCCGGCGGCATCGCTTAGCGAGTGTGTTTGGCCTTCGGCTTGGCCTTGAAACCACCTTCGCCGTCGTCTTCACCACCCTCTTCGTCCTCGCCCTCTTCCTGACGGGCCGACTTGACGGTGACGCTCAGGCGGGCAGTGACGTCGCTGTGCAGGCGCACGGTGACTTCCTGCGTCCCGGCTTCCTTGAGCGGGCGATCGAGGACGATACGGTGGCGGTCGACTTCCTGACCAAGCTCTTCGAGCACGCGATCAGCAATATCTTTCGCGGTGACAGAACCGAACGCCTTGCCGGTCTCGCCGGTTTCGAGCGTGAAGGTGAGTTTGAGCTTGTTGATGCGGCGGGCAAGCTCCTCTGCCTCATTGAGTTCACGTGCCTCGCGTTCAGCACGCTTGGTCTTCAACTGGTTGAGGCGGCGCAACGTGGCCGGGGTGACTTCAAGCGCTTTACCGTAAGGGACGAGAAAGTTACGGGCATAGCCGCGTTTGACTTTGACAACATCCGCCTCGGCACCCAGCGAGTTGATTTTTTCAGTAAGGATAACTTCGATAGTAGACATAAGGGCATCTCCCGGCCAGAAATTTGCGGGGCGTTCTTGTTAGCTGTGGAATGAAGGAGTGTCAACCGGTAACTTCCGGTTTTTAAGGAACTTTGGTGGAAGCGGTTGAGGATGAGCCGTTTTCGAGGAGGTGCGGATCGATGGTTACCGGCGTCCCCGGGCTCACCATTTTGGCCAAACGGATGGCATCCCAGTTGGCGAGACGCACACACCCGGCACTCGCCGCCCGCCCGATGGTCTGCGGGTTGTTGGTCCCGTGGAGACCGATGCTGCGGCGGTTAAGCCCGATCCAGACGACGCCGACCGGGCTGCTCGGCCCGGCTGGGATGTTGTAGAAAGTATCAGTGCGCACCCCGCGCTTGAGCACCCCTTCGTCATACCGGAACCACGGCATCGTAGCGATCCCGACGATTTTCCACCGCCCCGGAGGAGCGGGGACTTTGGAGGAGCCGGGGGTGATCGGGAAAGAGGCGAGCAACGTCTCCCCTTCGTACAGGTCGAGGATCTTCTCGTTTGTATCGACGATGATGCGCCGGCCCTTGAAAGCAGGGTTGACCGGCGTCTTGGCCACCGGCTTGACCTCCTCAATCCGGAACGGCTTGACGTTGGGAACCCGCACCGTATCGCCGACCGCGAGCCGCGTCAGATCTTTGCCGGGGTTGAGGTAACGGAGGAAATTCGGGTCGCTGTGGTAACGCTCCTGAAGGAACTTGAGCAGCGTCGGGTACGGCATCCGCTTGAGCTTGGCCTGATCCTGCGGCTTGGCCGGGACATCGCCCACCTGCTTCGCGTCGGCTTCGGTGATCGTGTACGTCGTATAGATCGGGTAGACGTCGTTAAGCGGGAGGTTGTGAACATCGTTAAGATCGCCCGTCACCGGCAGGCCGTTGGCCCGTTGATAACGCGCGAGCGCCTTAGAGGTAAATTCGCCGGGAGCGCCGTCGATCTTACCGGGGCCGAAATGCTTCTGATCGAGGAAAATCTGAAGCCGGGCCGTCACTTCCAGTTCGTTGACCGGCTCGGCTCTGGCGACCGGCAATTCGGCGGGAATCTCCACCGGCTGCGGCATCGGCGTCGGTGTGGGAACCGGCGGGAGCGTCTCTTCATCCTGAATCTGAGGCTGCTGCCACCCTTCGATCCCCTGTACCGGAGCCGACGACGGCACGACCACCGGCGGCAAGGCACGCCCGGGAGATTGCGGGAAGCTGTGCTGGGCCGACGCTTCAAAGAGCGGCGCCGCCAGCAACAGGGAAAGCCAGAAACAACAGCGAACTTTCATCTGAATTAAAAAACGATAACCGATGCAGAACTTGTGCCAACTCCGGGGACGAGTCAATGACGACTCACCATGGAATCAACGAAAAACTCCGCCAGCGGATCGCAATCGCGACCCGTTCTGGCGGAGGAAAATGGACAGGAGGGGATCAATCAGCCCTGCGGCTGGTTCTGCTTCACCTGAGCGAGCAGAAGCGGGTAGCGCGAGGCGACCACGCCATCAAGGGCGATCTCCACGGCATAAAGCCCGAATTCCTTGAACTGGATTCCGGCGAAGAAGTTAACGTTGGTGGCATGAGCATTGCCGCCTTTGAGTTCAAAGTCGACAGCCGCTTCGCCGACGACGGTCTTGCCGTCCGGGGCGATGATGCGTGCCGTCTGCTTGTACTTCCCTTCGCCGTTGGCCCAGCGGCTCCAGATACAGAGCTTGAGGACGCCGACCGGCACCTGCGCAGCGGGGATCACGCTGAGCACGCCGATGAGCGACTGCATGTTGTTGACTTCCTGCCGCACATCTTCACAGATGACGGAGGCCAATAAAATAGGAGTGGCTGTGGACATGTTGAAAGCGGCTACGCTTGAGCAAGACGGCCCCCGGAGCAAGCCTGAAATGTCAAAGAGAGACGGTTTTTACCCACAAACCTGACGAAACCGCTCAATGGCATGGGCGCGGCCGCTCTCCGGGTCGATCCGCAGAAGCGCTCCGTGCAACGCCACCGGCCCGTGCGCCACCGGAAAGGTGACCGGCAGATTGGTGACAAAGCGGTGCAGAATCGGGTCAATCGCACGGCCGAGGATCGACTCCGTCGGCCCGCACATCCCGGCGTCACACAGAAACGCCGTCCCACCGGGGAAGATCATTTCGTCCGCCGTCTGCACATGCGTGTGCGTCCCGACAACAGCGGAGACCCGCCCGTCGAGGTAGCGACCGACGGCGATTTTCTCGCTGGTCGTCTCGGCGTGGACATCGACAAAGATGACGGAAGTCTCCTGCCGCATCGCCTCCACGGCGGCGTCGAGCGCGTGGAAAGGGTTCTCCAGAATCGGCTGGGTAAAGGTCCGCCCCTGAACGTTAATGACGCCGATCTTCCCCTTGGTCGTCTCCAGCACGATGCTCCCCTGCCCCGGCGTCTGCGGCGGGTAATTGATCGGACGCAAGAGGCGCGGCTCGGTGTCAATGTAGTTGAAAATCTCCTTCTGATCCCAGATATGATCTCCTGTGGTGACGACGGCAGCCCCGGCCCGCAGCAGGTCGATGGTGATCTTTGGCGTAATCCCCCGGCCACCGGCGGCGTTCTCGCCGTTGACGATGATGAAATCGAGCGCGTGCTCCCTTTTCAACTCGGGCAGACGCTCGATCACCGCACGCCGCCCCGGTTCGCCCACCACATCGCCCAAAAACAAAATCGTTAACATCCGGGATGCTTTAACAAAAAAACCGTTCCCAATTAAACCTAAAAACCGTGACACCGGGCGAAGAAGCGCCACCATGGTCGCAAAGATCTCCGGCTAACCTCCATGAAGATGAACCTCCGACTCTCCCGCCGCCTCGCTCTCCTTGGCCTGCTCACCACGTTCTTATGCTGGCCTCTCCTATCGACCGGACGCGCCGACCGGATCAGCGCCCTCGCCCCCAAGCCCGACTGGAGCGAACTGGAGCGCTTCCAGCAGACAATCACCCGCGCCGAATTCCTCCACCTCCTCAACACGATCTACGCCCCCGGCGGGACGTGGCGCAAGACGATCTCCATCGGTGAAAAAGAGGCGACCATCCGCTCCGCCAACGGCAAGCGCGTCCTCTTCCGCCTCACCTTTGCCCCCGACAAGGCAAGTGCACGCCCGCTCCCGCGCTATTGGAAGGAACGCGGCACACCGAAACCGGGCCAGCCGCTCCACGGGCTCAAAATCGCCATCGACCCCGGCCACATCGGCGGACGCTGGGCCAAGATGGAAGAGCGCTGGTTTCAGATCGGCAACACGAAGCCGGTGATGGAGGGGGAGATGGTCCTCGTCGTCGCGCGGCATCTCTCGCGGCGGCTCGAAGCGCTCGGGGCCGAGGTCGCCTTCATCCGCAACCGCACCGAACCGGTCACCCGCGTCCGCCCGAAGGATCTGCGCTCCGTCGCCCGGGCCGAACTCAAACGCCAGGGGATTCGCAAGATCCGCTCCGGCTACAACGGCCCGGCAGACCCGCTCAAGATGAACTCCCTCGACTGGCAGAGCGAGATCCTCTTCTACCGCACCAGCGAAATCCGCACCCGCGCCCGCCTCGTCAACGAGAAGATCCAGCCCGACGTCACCCTCTGCCTGCACTTCAATGCCGAAGCATGGGGCGACCCGGCCAAGCCGCAGTTGACGGATAAAAATCACCTTCACCTGCTGGTCAACGGAGCGTATGGCGCGGGGGAACTCGCCATCGAGGATATGCGCCACGACATGCTCGTCAAACTCCTCAACCGGAGCGCGCGCGTCGAGCTTCCCCTCTCCGACGCTGTGGCGGGAACGCTCGCCAAAGCGACCGGTCTCCCGCCCTACGTTTACCACAATCACGCCCGGCGCGTCACTCCGAGCCCGTACGTCTGGGCGCGTAACCTCCTCGCCAACCGGCTCTACCACGGCCCGGTCGTCTTCTGCGAACCGTACGTGATGAACTCGCACGAAGTCTTCGCCCACGTCCAGCAGGGCGATTACGAAGGGGTCCGCTCCATCAACGGTCGCCCGCGCAAGAGCATCTACCGCGAATACGCCGACGCCGTGGCCGAAGGGGTCGCCGCTTACTTTAGCCGATAGATTTGCCTTCTCCCGACGACTCTGATAACCTCCGGCCCACCTTTTTTATGAGCCCCGTTGTTGCCCTCACCCAAACCCTCGTCCGCATCCCCAGCGTCAATACCAACTACGACCCGGCCAGCCCCGGGGCGCATCCGGTCGGTGTTCATATTGAAGCATGGGCCAAGGAACGGGGATTCGAGGTGGAACGTTTTCCGGTCCCCGGAGAGATGGAGAACCTCGTCCTGCGCCTGACCAACGGCGAAGGGCCACACCTCCTCTATAACGGTCATATCGACACCGTCAGCATCGCCGGGATGACGGAGGAACCTTTCAGCGCCGAACTGCGTGACGGGAAGCTCTGGGGCCGTGGCTCCTGCGACATGAAAGGGCCGGTCGCCGCCATGCTGATCGCCGCCGAGCAACTCAACGCCACACGCGAGAGCTGGCGCGGCACCCTCACGCTTGCCTTTACGCCCGATGAAGAGGCGGGAACAGCGGGCATTCGTGCGCTCGTCACCCAGATCCCGCGTCCCGATTTTGCCGTCGTTGGTGAACCCTCCAGCCTCAAGCCGCTCCGTGGTTGTAAAGGGAGCATCCGCTTCATCCTCCGCGCCCATGGCCGCGCCGCGCACAGCAGCCGCCCGGAACGGGGCCGCAGCGCCATCGTCGCCATGGCCCGCGCCATCCTCGCCTTGCAGGATTATTTCCGCGACACGCTCGGCAACATCCAGCGTCCGCAATTCGGGCCGAGCACCGGCTCGATCGGCCTCATTTCCGGCGGCACGGGGATCAATATCGTCCCGGCAGAATGCGCCATCCGCATCGACATCCGGCTCATCCCCGGCCAAGACCCGGACAAAACGCTTGCCGATTTGCAAAACTGGTTCACCCAAGCCGTGCCGGAGGAGGAAGGGATTCATTTCTCCTTTGAAGTGCTCGCGCTCGATCCCTCCTTCGAGATCGACAACGACCACCTTCTCACCCGCACCGTCTGTGAACTGACCGACACGGAGGCCCCGGACGTCGCCTTCTTCTGCTGCGACGCCAGCAAGATCGCCGCCGTCGGCATCCCGGTCCTGATCCTCGGCCCCGGCGACATCGCCCAAGCGCATACCGCCGCCGAGTTTGTGGAGATCAGCCAGTTGGAGCAAGGGGTAGAAACCTATGTCGCCCTTGCCCGGCGACTGTTGGCCCCGTAAGGTTACTCCGTTTCGTACGCCTTGAGGCGGTGATCGAGGAAGAACGGCGCAAACGGGATCAGCGAAGCGATGAAAATCACCGCTGAAAAGAAGATCGACCAGCGGGCCGCTATCCACGCCAGAAGGAGCGCCACGCAGAAGGCGATAAAGAGAACGCCATGCGCCCAGCCGGTGTATTTGACCACCTCCGGCAGTCCCGCCCAATACTTGAGCGGCATGGCAATGAAGAGGAGGATCAGGTACGAAATCGCCTCAGTGATGGCGATGATACGGAGGTGGCGGACGGCGCGCTGTTTCTGCATGGCCGAGGGAAAATAGAGCGTCGAACGCAAAGCGGGAAGCGGTTTTCACTGCGGCAAAACGTCGCAGCCCGCTTTTCTCGCTTATCGTCCGAACCAGCCGAAGAACCCACCCGTACGCGGTTTGACCACCCCGACGGCCTGCCGTGGGACGATCTGCGCACTGGCGATCACCACGCGCTCGGTCGGATTATCGTTGGTATCGGTCGGCTTGCGGCTGATCGCATCAAGCGCCTCGCGCCCGGCGATCACATTGCCAAAGACCGTGTACTTTTTGTCGTACTGTGGCATCGGCGCGAGCGTGATGTAAAACTGGCTCCCGTTGGAGACTCCGGCGGGGTTGATGTTATCGGGCAGCCGCGCCATCGCCACTGTCCCGGCGACATGCTTGCGCGCGCTCCACTCGGCAGGGAGGGTGTAACCCGGGCCGCCGGTGCCGACGTTGCTGCGATCCTTCTTACGGCTGAGCGGGTCGCCCCCCTGCACCATTAAACCGGGGAAAACGCGGTGAAACGCCGTGCCGTTATAGTAGCGGGAGCGGACGAGACGCTTGAAGTTAGCGACTGTCTGCGGCGCAGTGTTATCGTAAAACTCGATCACGATGCGCTCAAGCTGCTTGCTCTTGCCGGTGCGCAGATCGAGCACCGCCACTTCATCAGCGCGGACCATCCCGGCCATGACGGCAAGGCAACCAAGGATTGCAAAAAAATACGATTTCATGACTCTTCAACCAACGGCAACGTGCGGACCTCGACCTCCTGTGCTCCTCCATGGAGGCGGGTGGCGTCGGTTCCTCTTCTCAAATATCCGAGTGACACCGCCTTGTCCAAGGCAAAACTCCACGCGCTGCTGGTAATCACCCCGGCCTCACGCACCTCGGCCCCGCCTTCGGGATGGGCGGCGGCGATCGTGGCGTCGGTATAAAGATGGGTCCCCGGTTCCAGCGGCGTCGCACTGAGGAAGCCGGTCAGCTTCCGGTTCACCCGTCCGACACTCTTGATGCGGGAGATGATCTCCTGCCCGATGTAACACCCTTTATGGTAGTCGATCGCCCCGGCGTCGAGGCCCGCTTCGACCGGGATCGTCTCCGGCGTCAACTCCGCCCCCCAGCGCGGCACCCCTTGCTCGATCCGAAAGGTCTCCGCCGTCGTCGCATCGACCGCGATCACCTCCGGGGGCCATGCCAGTGCTGCCAGCGTTTCACGTGTTCCGAGGAGATCAAGCCCCGGCAACCCGTAGCGGCGGCTTGGGACGAGTTCCACCCCGGTTTGTCCGGCGAGCCATTCGCGAAGCGCCGGCGGTTCCTCCCGATGGGCGCTCCAGAGGAGATGAAGCAAACCGCGTTCCTCGGTTTCATCACTCAACTCCGCGTCATCGGAAATGATGTAACGCTCCAGCCGCATCGCGAGTTCTTCGCGGTAATCGTCATCGAGCGGATCGGCATCAAGGCGGAGCGCCCCATCGGTCGCGCTGATCCAAAGAAGGGCGTTCATCTTCCCCTTGGCGTTCATAACGCAGCCGGGTTGCGCCCCGGCTTGCGGACGGGCGGCGAGGCGTTTGACATCCTGACTGACCTGACCGTTGAGGTAACGGACGCGGTCCTCCCCCGTCAGCCGGAATTTGAGCCGGTCATTGAGATCGAAAAGAGCCACAGTTGCCGGCTCCTCACGCAGCCGTTTTCTTAAAAGGGAAGTATTCACGGATAAAGCCTCCGAAGGGTTGAAAAATCATCGTCTGCCCAGCCGCGCTCCACCCCTTCCTCCATCGCCTTGAGGCTGGAGAGCATCGCAGGGAGGTGCAAGCCCGCTTCCTTGGCGAGATCATCGCCGAAGCGGACATCCTTGAGCATATGCTTGAGGGCAAAGTGCGTCCCATAGTCACCCTCCACCATCGTCGGGAGCTTCATGTCGCTCAAACCGGAGCGAACCGCATGGCCTGCCGACAGCGCTGCACCGAGCGCCTCCTGCGCCACGCCGGTCGCCTTGAGGAGAGCGAGCATTTCCGCCAGCGCCTCGACCGTCACGGCGTTGAGGACGTTGGTCACCACCTTGATCACCGCCGCATCCCCCGCCCGTGGGCCGATCTCCACAATCCCCTTACCACCCGAAGCACGTAACACCGGCTCCGCCTCGCGGATCACCTCCGGCTCACCGGAAACATAATAGAGAAGCTGCCCCGCCTGTGCCGCCGCTTTGCTCCCGGTAAAGGGGGCATCGAGGAAACGCGCCCCGCGTGCCGTCACAAGTTGCTGCGCCTCCAGCGTCGCCGCTTTGCCGATCGTGGCGCTGCACAACACGAGATGTCGCTCCCCGAGAGCCTCCCCCATCGCCGCGATCACCTCAAAGACCGCCTGCGGATCGGCGACGAGGAGTTGGATCACCTCGCACTCCTGCGCCAATTCCGCCGGAGAGACGACGCAACCCGGCTTCGGCGTCCGGTTCCACGTAGCGACGGCAAATCCGGCCACCGTCAGATGGCGTGCGACCTGCGAGCCGATGATCCCCAGCCCGGCCACCCCAACGCGCGGGAGCTTTTGCTGATCATGAGATGAATGAGCCATGGCTGCTCACCATGCCACGATCCCCCGGGCAGTGGCAAGGATCGCGCCCTTCTCCCAAAAACTCTTTTTCCGCCTCAAACCATTTGACACGAAAGCGTCCATCCATTAAACATCAGAAATCGAATCGTTTCGACTCATGCAAATCCCTCCGCCCTTTTTGATTCACTCCATTCAAGCTCTTTCTTTTAACCGCTTGTCGAATCGTTTCGATTCCTAAACCTCCGACCTCCTCCCCTCCGTTATGAAACATCCCATCCTCTCCTTTGCTACCGCTCTTTTCTCCCTGGCGCTCCTCGGGAAAGCCGATGTTTGCGCCGCCGTGGTCTTCTCGGATAACTTCGATGGCCCGCAGTACAGCGACGATGCGACTTTGGTTCTCGGCACAGGCCAACTCGCCCACGGTTACTGGTCAGGCTTCAATAACAATGAGGGCACCGTCACCACTTCCACCACCGCCTTCCTCTCCGCCACCCGTTCGCTGGCGCTAACCACCCCCGGCTCCGGGCAGCGGGCGCAAGTCTCCGGTTATTTCAGCGAGGATGGCCTGACCCCAACGGCAGTGACGGATCAATTAACCTTCCGCTTCGCCATCCGCCGCTCTTTAGAGCCGGATGATACGTGGACGGAAACGTTCATTTACGGAAGCGAAGGAATCGCCGGGTTAGTCTACTTCGGCAACGGCGGAATGGTGCGTATGTACAACAGCGCTGGGAGTGTGATCGTCGCCTCGGGGTTATTGTCGGATACGTGGTATCACATTGAAATCACCCTTCCCGCCCAACCCGGCCCGATGAGCACTTACAGCACCTCGGTCTATGCTGCCGATGGTACCACGTTACTCGGGAGCGAGAGCACCGGCTTCTTCCAGCCGACCACCGACTACACTTGGTTTAGCTTCAGCCACTCCAACCCGGCCTCCACTTCCTATATTGACAATTTCACCGCCACCACGACGATTCCCGAAGGCTCTCCGATTGCGTACGGGCTTGTCGGTCTCACACTCCTCGGGGTTGGCGTCCGCTGGCAGCGCCGTAACCGCCTCGCCTGAGCCTCCTTGTAATCATGCGCCCCTCCCGCCCCCACCGCCGCGCTGCGTTCTCCGCTCTGGAGTTGATCATCGCCATCGCTCTGGTGGCAGTCCTCGCCGTGATTCTCTATTCCGGCCAGCAAATGCTCTCTGCCAAAGCAAAGGGTTCCAAATGTGTCAGTAACCTCCGGCAACTTGGCGCGGCGACCCTTCTCTACGTCAACGAACATCGCGGTTTCTACCCCGTGGGGCTGGAGACCGATCTCAACACCCAACAACAACTCTGGTATGGCCCCAACGCCGGGACATGGTTCTGGAACCTCGCCCCCTACCTCCACGTGGAGCGCTGGACCTCCCGCAGCGACCAGTTGGGGCCTGATGTCGGCACGCTTCGCGGTCCGGTCGTTTTCACCTGTCCGGCACACAGCACGCAAGAGAGCTGGCCGATCGTCTACCCGACCCCACGCCCGGTCAGCTACGCGCCGAGCACCGTCTCCGTCCCGGCCCAGCCCAACCGCTTCGGCGATGGCTTTGCCATCCAGCAATTGCACCGCGACCACATTAAGAATTTCTCCAGCAAAATCTGGCTGGCTGACTCCGCCACCCCTGACATCCAGAACGTCTCCCACTACCGCTGGCAGCGCGAAACCCCGTGGCACGACGCTTGGCCCCGGCAAGCTTTCGAGCGCCACGGCGGCTCGGGTAACGCCCTTTTCTTCGACGGCCACGTCGAAACCATCCCTTGCGCCACCATGGCCGCGAAAACTCAGGACGAGCTTTATCAACTCTTTAGCCCATGGTACTGATTGCGCCACCTGTTGGATGAAAGCGCCCCGCAAAAAAACCGCCACGCTCCAGAGCATCGCCGATCAACTTGGCCTTTCCCGTGCCACTGTCTCGGAGATCCTCGGCGGACAGGAACGCTACGCCGAAGCAACCCGCAAACGCGTCTTTGAACTTGCTAATGAGTTGCAATACCAGCCTAACCGCTCCGCACAGGCGATCCGGCGCGGACGCAGCAACTTAATCGGCGTCCTCCACACGAGCGGCAACCTGCAAGTGCTCAACGAACGCGCCATCCACCTGGGGCACTCTCTGGCGAAGACCGGCTACGACCTCCTGCTGGCCGACTGGCTATGGCAAACCCATGACAACATCCTTTCGCTCGTGCGGCACATGCTCGCCTCGCGCATTGAAGGGTTCATCTTCTCGGGAAGCGGCGGGCAGGACGACCCGACCACGCGCACCATCTTCCAGACCTTACAGGAGGCAGAGATCCCCTCGGTCTTCATCTCCTCCCCTTCTCTGCCCGATGTCCCTGCAGTCAATGCCGACTTTGAAGGCGGCTTTTACGCGTTGACCCGCCATCTCCTCTCCACCGGGCGTCGGCGGCTGACCCTGCTGCTCGCCTCTGCCCCGGAGGCTCAATGGCACGGCGCCTTGCGCCATCGTGGCTTCTGCCGGGCGATTGAAGAAGCTGGCGGACGGGTCCGGGAACCGGCCCTCTTCGGGCAATACAGCCCGCAATGGCGCTCCGGGATTGAGGGCGAGGTGATCTTCTGCGATCAACCGATCGCCAAAGGGTACAACGACATCTTCACCCGCCCCCGGACGATCATGAGTCACCTGCTCGATCACGGCTTTGAAACCGACGGGCTGCTCGCCACCAACGACGAATGGGCGGCGGCGGCCATCGCCATCTGCATCGCCCGGGGTGTCGCCATCCCGGAAGCGTTCGCTGTTACCGGGTTTGACAATTCCTACCTCTCCACGCTCGGCCCGGTCCCGATCACCAGCGCCTCTCAGGAGAGCGAGGCAACCTGCCAACTCGCCGTCGACCTCCTCCTTGCCCGGATGAAAGGGGAGCGCCCGGAGGCTCGGAACTACCTCATCCCGACGCCGCTCATCGAGCGAGCCTCCACCGCCGCCGTCACACCGGTGTAAAGCGACCTCTTTCCCCAATGGCTCATCACCACCCCAAAAATCGAAACGTTTCGACTCTTCTACTCCCCTGCCTGCTTCTCCTTGCCGGAGCGGTTTTTTTCCTGTGGAAGCGCCAACCGGAGCCGACGTCGCCCCGTGCTCTAACGGAAGAAAAAGCAACCGCCAAAACCACCCCGGCGGCGACTCGATGGGAATGGAAAAACGGAAGCGGTTCCGTCGTGATCGACATCGCCGAAAGCGGCGCACCGGTTCGCTGGAGCCACGGGGGACGAACCTGGATCGACTCGCCGCAACCGCCTGCGATGCTCTTCGAGCGTCCCAACGGTTCCCATGCCCACTTCCGGGTGCTCAAAGTGGAGGAACCGGCCGCGCTACCGGGGCAGGAGGAGGCAAGCCTCATCCTCCATGGAGCCATGGAAGGGGGAGGGTTACGCCTCCCTGCCCGGCTCACCTACCGGATCGGCAAGGAGGCACAGCAGTTGACGCTTTCGCTCAAAGTCGAAGCGCCGTTGGGCCGTGTGACCACACCGGTACGCCGCTGGCACTGGCCATTCGCCTTCCGGCTCGATCACCACAAGGCGGTTCATTTTCAGGGGGAACATGGGCTCTCGTGGGAAACCCGTGCGTTCTACCAATACACCGTCAGCACCACCGGCAAGCATCTCCTTGCCCACCCCGACCGCAACGAATGGCGCTGGTTTGGGCTCGATCAACTCGGCCCGGAAGCGTTCCGCATCTGGAAAGCCGAGAGCGAGACCACGAGCCCGCTCGTCATGCAGCACGGCCGCCACCTTCCCGCCCCGCAAGTGCAACTCTTCGACCAGAACGGCGGGGTGACGCTTCACTATCACCAACTCTCCAAAACGGGGCAGCGGGCCTTGCGCGTCGATACCCGCGACGGGGGGACGGTGGAGGTCTGCTTCTGGTCGGGAGCCAGTCCCGGCGAACAGGCTGATACCAAAGAACTCTTTGGCAGCGAACACGAGATCACCCTCCATGCTGCGCCGGATGAAGCGACGCTCCACGCCCAGCGCCCCGAGCCGGAGCCTCCACCCGCCCCGGAGGCTGCGCTTGAGGAAGCACCATGGGTCCGCACCTCTCCCATGGGAAACGATGCCACCCATTACGTCACCGGCGGCTACCCTTTCCCTCAAGGAGTGCTTGGGGAGGAAGCGCCGGTGCATGTCGCCGTCGATGGCGAAGCGGTCCCGGTTCAAAAGGAGGTACTCGGTTACTGGCCCGACGGGACGGTGAAATGGGCGCAACTCACCTTCCCTTTCTCCCCAACCAAAGCGCGGGAGGCGGTGGAAGGCCCCCGCATTACCTCGCGCAACGGCCAAGCGATTCCGGTCATCATCACCCCCAACCGCCCCCCTTCCACTAACGGCTCGACGCCCCATCTCAAAACCTCTCAGAACGAAGACGGAGTGACGGTGGAGAACGGCCCGTTGCAGATCCGCTTCACCCGGGGGCGCGACTGGCTCCACCCTTCATGGGAGGGGAAGCCGCTCCTTGCCCCCGGCGGGGATCACCGCCTTGCCTATGCCGATTACCTCCTCTCTCCCCAGCGACTGGCACCGATGGCCGTTCGGGCGCAAGGAGGCGAGGTCAAACCGGAAACCTTCTCCATCGCCAAAGTGACTTTAGAAGAGAGCGGAGCGTTGCGAACCGTCGTCCGCCTCGAAGGGAGCGCCACTAAAGCGGCCCGCATCATCCTCCGCGCCACCGTGCAAGCAGGCCGCCCGGAGATCGCCCTCGAACACAGTATCGAGTTCCTCTTCGACGATCCACGCACCACCTTCCTGAGCGCCCTCGGGCTGGAGCTGCCGCTCGCCGGGCTCAACCCCCGAAGCGTCGCCTTTGGGGGAGCCGCTGCCGACCCGAAGGTGACCACCTTGCTTGCGGAGACTTTCGACTCCCGCCAACGCGGCAACCGCGCCATGTTCCGCCCTACCACCGGTGACGGCGGTTGGGTCGAAGGCGATCTCGCCGATGGCGTCCGCTTTACGGGGGTGATCCGGCATTTCGCCGAAAGCGCCCCCAAAGCGCTCTCGCTTGGCGAAAACGGAGCCCTCCTCCTTGAACTCTGGCCCCGGAACGCCCCGCCGATGGATGGACGCCGCTACTCTGACTATCCCCACCGCAGTCAAGGCGAGGCGACGGGCGAGAACGACGACTGGGTCCAGACCGACTACTACCGCGAACAGCCGTTCGTGGGGATCACCCGCTCCCACCACCTCCTGCTTGCCTTTCAACCCGCTGCAACAGCGCAGGCGAGCGCCACCCTCGCCGCCGACTTCCAAAGCCCGCCCCTGCTCTACGCCGGTTGGCCGGTTTACGAAGCGGCAGCCGTGACCCTCCCGGTTTCCAAACAGGAGGCTTGGCCGCGCGTCTGGGCGGCGTGGACCCGTTACGCACAGTTCTGGCTCCATCATCAAAGCCTCCACCGCTGGTACGGCTTCTGGAATCACGGCGATTTCCGCCACCGTTTTCAGGATGGGTACGGCTGGTTTGTCTCCCCGGAGGCGACCGCTGCCGCCCTCACCCACCCGGAGCGGGAACTCCCCCCGGAGACCCCGCTCACGCTCGACTACCAACCTGCCAACGACTGGGCCTTTGACAACGGCCGCTGGGGCTGGGGGAACACCGAGGGGCTGCCCGGCCTCTTCTTCTCCCACGAATACCTGCGCCACGGCAACCGCGCCGTCTACTTCGCCATGGAAGCGCTCGCCCGCCACAGCCGCGATGTGGTTCTGCGCCACAGCGGGCCTTGGCTGGGGCTTGGCACGCGCCATGGTGTCCAGCCGTGGAGCGATGGCAACCATGAAGAGCGCCAGACCGCCGCGACTGAATACCGCCTCCACTACTTCCTGAGCGGCGAAGGACGCACGCGAGAAGTCGCTGAAAAACTCTTCCAAGCCAAATGGAACGCCACCCCGACCGCCGGGGAAGCGAGCCACAGCGGGCGCTGGGGTGGTCTCTTCTTCCATGCGGAACTGAGCGGCGACCCCGAAGAGTTCGCCCAGCTTCAACGTTACGCTCACCACTTCATCGCCCCCAACGGTCTCTACCTCAACCCACAGGTCGGCTTCCCCGGCCCTGAAGTCCTCAAAGCGCCGGAATCGCTCAATGCCAACCGGATGTTCTTCCACCAATTCGGCGCGATGCACTTTCTGCTCGAATACCAGCAGACCTTTGCCGATGCAAAACTAGCCAAGGCGATCATCGCCATGGCCGATGCGACCCTCGCCCCAACGGAGGAGCCGATCGAGGAAATCAACTTCATCGCACCGCTTGCCTTCGCGGCGATGCACGCCTCCAACCCCCGCCCTTACCGCGAACATCTCCTCAAAAGCTTACGCGAAGACCACTGGCGGCGGCTCAACTGGCGCACGCTCTACCAAAGCGTCACCGAGAACCCGAAGCATTGGAGCGGGCCGAGCGGCTTCCTCCACCGCAACGTCTCGGGAAGCTGGTTCTTCAACAACTGGGCCGCCTACCTCACCGCCTCCCTTGGGGAAGATACGCTGTGGGGGGAAGCGATCGCGGACCGCTACCGCGAGATGGAAAAACGCGGCCAACCCAAAGAGAAACTCCCGCTCTGGCGACAGGTCGAATGGGAAACCCTCCACGGCCCCGTCGCCGATTACCTCAACCGCCAGAAACCGTGGCGGAACGCGCCCCCCGCTGCGGCGGTTCATCCCTAGTCGATTCGGTCCGGGGAGCTAAAAAGTCGTTGACACTTTCGACCGGGAGTGGTTTCTTGTCGATGAAGTAAACAGTTTAGCTAAACGTTTAATGACCGCTCCCAAAAAACCAGGTATCCGTGATGTCGCCCAGCTTGCCGGTGTCTCCCCAGCCACCGTCTCGCAAATCCTTAACAACAAGCTCAAAGGCTCCACAGAGACGCGGCGGCGGGTGATCGAAGCGGTGACGGAACTTGGTTACGCCCCCGACCCGCTCTACCGCGATGCCGTCCTTCAACGCAACGCCGGGGGCAGGGTCCGCCATCAGGTGATCGCCTTTATTTCCCTCGAAAACATCCACGAACAGGCCGCCGCTGCGGACGGGTTCTACAGCCTGATTCTTTCCGGCATCCAGCGTGGGGTAGCCAAGGGCAACTATGGCCTGCTCCTGAAACCAAGCAGCGTCCATCAGGATCTGATGCCGGATTTCGTTTTGGAGAAAAAGGTCGATGGCGTGCTGGTGGAAGGTGGCTTCAATGACGCCTGGCGCGAGGAACTCACCCGGCGCATCCCTACCTGTTTTGTCTTCAACTCCTTTTCCCGAACCAACGCCAATTCCGTCAGTCCGAACATGGCCAAGGCGATCCACGATAGCATGGAGTACCTGGTCGACCTCGGCCATCGAAACCTCCTGACGCTCTCCCCGGCCCGCTCTCACCACCATCAGGCGCTCATCCAAGGTCTGGATCAGTTCTTTAGTCAGAGCAACCTCCCCCGCTGCCAGCATCAACTCGAAGAGCTTCACGGCATCACGACCCCTAACCATGACGCCTTCCTCCATGAATATGCCCGCAAGATCGCGCGGCAGATTCGCTCGAAGAAACCGGGGCAGCGCCCCACCGCCCTCTTCACCGGTGATATTTACGCCCTTTCGCTCCTGCGCGCCTTCCGGGAACTAGGCGTGCGTGTCCCCGAGGAAATCAGCGTTGTCGGTTTTGACGATACCCTCGCCGCTCTCTATAGCGATCCCCAACTCACCAGCTATCGCCTCCCTCTCACCGCCATCGGAACCACCGCCGTGGAGGTTCTCCTGCAACAGATTGACGATCCCGACCGGCCCCCGCGCCACATCATTCTTGATGGCAAACTGATCGAGCGCGCCAGCGTCTCTACCCCTCCACAACCCTGAAAATCGTATGAACCGACTCCCCCACCTCGCCTCCCTCCTCCTGCTGTTCGCTACCCCGGCGGCACAAGCGATCGTCATCGACTTCGAGAGCGCTTCGGGCTACCTCCCCGGCGATCTCCACAACCAGCCCGCCATCTCCGGCGGGCCACAATGGAAAACCCCCGCCTATAATATCGGCACAGGAGCCATCTCGGTTACCACCGGCGTCGGCACCGGAGGGAGTCAGGCTCTCCGTTCAGCGGCAGCCTCGACCATCAGCGCGTCCAACTACGTGCTGACGATGAGCGATGAGGCGCTCGGCGACCTTTTCGACCCGACCTCCTCTCTGATCCGTTTCAGTTTCCAGCTCAAATGGGAAAGCACCGGCACTTTCGTCAATCAGGGGCGTTTCTTCGTCGGTGGAAATTCGGAAACCGCCTTTAACGGTGATGTCCTGCGCGTTTACTGGACGACGGATGGCGGGATTGGCTATGTCATCGGAATGCCCGGAGGAACGACGCAAGCCCGCGCCGCCAAAACCGCTACCAACTCCGACTTCCGTGCCACCGCCGGGACGTTCTACACCATTTCCGGCACGATTGACTATGCAAGCAAGACTTACCGCTTGAGCATGAACAATGTCGACCAGAGCGACGCTAACGGCAATTTTGATCTCGCCTTTGTCGCCCCCGGCAGCACGCAGATCAACCCGAATATCCAGTTAATGTCGCTCAATAACAACCATGCCAATTACCAGCCATGGGTTCTGGATGATCTCGAATTTCAGGCTACCATCCCGGAGCCGGGCGCCGTTGCCCTGGCCACCGGGACGCTCCTGCTCGGAGCGGGGTGGCGTCGTCTCCGGGCAACGCAAGCCAAGCAATAAAGCACGTTCCTCCCCCATGAAGCCGACTCTCCTCGCCCTTTTGGCCGCTACTTCCATGAGCTTCGCATCACAGGAAAAAGCCCGCCCGATCGAAGGCCCGCCCAGCACTGAAACCTTCTACGCTCCCCGCGCGACGGTCGAAGCCGCCCTTACCGAATTCGCCGCCTCGCCCAAACGCCGCGCCGTGAGCGGCTACCACCGGATTGCCGATGGCGGTCCCCACGCGGAACGGACCTTTGCCGATCTCTACCCCGGCGTCGCCTCGCCCGAAGCCTTAGCGAAAGCACGTGAGGAATATCGGCAAAACGGCACCCTTCCCGATGCCACATGGGTTCATTACTGGATGAGCAAAAGCGACGCTGAGATCTTCGCCATGATCTCCCCGGAAAATCCCCGCGCGCTTGTCCCCAACTACCATAGCGGCCATCCGCTTTGGGCTGGCAATCTCCAGGCCCTTATCCCGATCTGGGGCAAGCCCAACCGCTTCCATTCCCCGCGTGACGGGATGGAATGGGGGCCCGGCGTCGAAGTCACCAACCCCGGCACCGGCGAACCGGTCACCGTCGAAGACCCCGGCACCGGCTGGCGTCCCCCTGAAGGATTCGCCACTCAGACCCCTTTCAAATTCGTTGCAGCCTACCGCACCTACCTGATCCGCAAGCTCATTTACTACCCGTACAATGGGGAACACGGCTTCGATGGCCCGGACTACCGCCAACACGGCAGCCCGCTCTACGCCCTTGCCTATGCCTATGCCGTGACCGGAGAGCAGAAGTACGCCGACCGCGTGCTACTGATCCTCGCTACACTGGCGCAGTATTACTCCCAATACACCTCGCTCGATGACACCGGCGTCGGCTGGCACTGGTATCCACAACGCGGCTATGTGGATGATCATAACTTCGAGAACGGGATGATCCTCAACATGGCGCTCGCCTACGATCTGGTCTGGGACGCCCTCCCGGATGCGAAAAATTCCCTAACCTTTTTGCGTCAACAGGGGGTCGAATTAGCTACCCCTCAAGATCTCGGCGAGGAGATTGAAGGGAAGCTCTTTGCCTATTGCTGGGAATTTGTCAAACGGGCGATACGCGGTTCCACCGGCAATACCCTCTTTCGTCAGATGCAGGCGGCCCTCGTCCTCGGGAATGTATTCGGGAATGACACGATCATGGAATACGTGCTCGACGGCCCCAAGAGCCTCAACTATAGCGTCCCCGGGAGTTTTTATCGCGACGGCCGTTTCTGGGAGGATTCGTGTACCTACTGCTGGGTTGTCGACCACGCCTTCGCCGACAGCTTCGGCCAGATCACCCATTACCGCTCCGATCGCTACCCCGACGGCCTGCAACTCCACCCCGCCGTCACTTCGACCTTCCATGCGCTCAAGACGCGGCTTGATGATTGGCAGGTGAGCGGGCGGCTCTTCGGGATTGGCGATTCCAAGATCTTCCGCTCCCCCATCCTCCGGGCCAGCGCCCCCTTTCTGACCAGTTGGACCGCGCATGAAACCGGGTTAACCCTCCTGCGGACGGAGGCTGGTAAGGAGAACGGCAGCGCCGCACTGCTCTACCACGGCAATGCAGGCAACGGCCATGGACATCTCCACCAACTGATGCTCAAAATCTATGGAGAAGGGTATGATTTTAGCGGCGATCTCGGCTACCCTGCCAACTTCACCCACACCAAATGGACGGAATGGACTCGCGGCACCCTCTCGCACCCGACCGTCGTGGTCGACCGCGCCTCTCAAAACGTCGGGACGACCGCTTCACTGAGCCTCTTTGCCCAAACGCCGTGGGCCGCTGTCGCCTCCGCCTTTTCCAATAACGTCTATCAACCGGGAGCCGCGCGGGATGTCAACGGGCGAACCCCCTCCCCGCGCCTGCTCGCCGCGGGAGCGACCATCCCGGTCCCGACCTATCACCGTAGCGCTATTCTGCTCGAAGTTGCCCCTGGGCGACAGGTTGTTGTCGATCTCTTCCGGGTCACCGGCGGCACTTCCCATGATCTTCCGTTCCACGCCCCTGCCGGGGACGATGCACAATTTTTTGAAATCGAAGGAGCCACGGCCGGAACGCCTCTCCCCGGGACGCTTGCCGGTGCAAACATTCCGTACGGCGAACGCGATCACGAAGGGTATTCGTATCTGAAGGAAGCCACCCCTCTGGAAACAGAGGGAGCCTTCCACGCCACGTGGCGGCCCGAAGGGCCCGGCGGCCCCGGTTACCGGGTGAGCCTCCCGGCCTCGTTCCCCGGCAAGGCACTTCTGGCCAAGGGGGAAGGCGAGGGACCTCCCGGTCTTTCACCCTGGGATCGCTACCTCCTCCTCCGACACGAAGGGGCCGCCCCTCTCACGACCCATTTCGTCGCCGTGCATGAAACCTTCGCCTCCCAACCGCTCGATTTCGAGGTCAGGAGCGAACCGCTCGCCGGTTACCCACCCGGGCAGATGGCGATCAAAGTCACCCTCCAATTGAAGGAAGGAACGCCGTGGGTGATTGAATCGGCGCTTGATGGCTCTCCCTCCCGCTATGAACACCGGGGGCGTGAGCAGGTGAAAATCAGCGGACCGCGTGGGACGCTCGCTGTGAACTGGCCCACGGAAGGGACCAAGGCTGCCCCGTGGATCGCCGAGGTGAAAGCGGTCGATTACGACGCCAACGAAGTCACCGTGCACTGCACACACGATCTTGGTCAAATGAAAGGGCAACGCATCGCTTTCCAGCATCCTGCCTATACCAAAGCGGCGACGTTTGAGATTGCCTCTGTCCGGGCTGCCGGGCCGGAGAGTTGGGTTCTCACGCTGGAGCAACACCCGATCATCGCCCGAACCCGCATCCGCCAAATGGCGAAAAGCCGCGAACTCCTTTCCGTCGACCGGGTGAGTGAAAAACTGATCGTCGCAGCCACCCTCTTTGATGGAAAAGCAGTTGCCATCAACGGGACCCTCCTGCCGCAACGGATGGCGTATGCCGATATTTCCAGCGTTCTCATCCGTGACGGTTACCAGAAATTCCGCTTTGACGCGCCGCTCCCCGACGGTCTTGGGAAGGAGGGGGAGGTGGTCACGGTCTACGATTACGGCGTTGGCGATGAAGCCCTCTTCCAGCATGTCACTACCCCCTGAACACCGCTCGACGTCGGGCGCTTTCACGCTCGTGGAACTGATAGTCACCCTCGGTGTGGCGGCCATTCTCTGCACGCTCCTCTTCACCGGCCACAGCTACCTCTCCCAGCAAGGCAAAATCAGCGGCGACGTCAACAACCTGCGCCAGATCGGGGTCGCCGCCCACCTTTATATGGGAGAGCATCGCTACCACCTCCCGCCGGTGATCGCCCCCGGCACACCGGGAATTAACGGGCCGACCTACGTGCACGATCTTCTCATCCGGCAGATGGGGATCTCCGCCGATCTGCGCTCCACACAGCCCGACCGCAAGGCGCTCGCCCTCTGGCTCTCTCCCGGCGACGAGCGCAAGCCCCCTTTCCTGAGTCCGCTGCGTTCCTATGCGGTCAACTATTTCGCAGGCGATATTTATACGATCAAAGACAGCACCACCGCGCATCGTTACGCCGAAGTGAAGAATCCCTCGGCCAAGCTCTACTTCCTCCCGGGAGAGGGGGAGGTTGCGGAGCCGACAGCGCAGGCCCGGTTCTCTCCCCTCACCCGCCCGATCGGTGGCGACCACGCGGGGGGAACCTTGGGGGTCCGCTTCTACTCCAGCGGCGAGACGCCAGCGCTCTGGCTGGATGGCCATGTCAGTCTCATCTCCAAAACAGAACTCCAGCAAAACCCGCAAGCGCTCATTTACCCGAAGCTCGCCCCGCCCGGTTCACGGTGAACTCACCGTAGCCGGCACCATCGTCCCCCGCGCTTCAAACCCGGGGAAAAAGAGCGTCGGCCCCGGCGGCGGAGTGTAATGACTGGCGAGGCCCTGCACCAGCCGGACGACTTTGCGGACCTCCAATCCATAGTCAGCCCGGTAGGCGGCGATCGGCGGCGTGGTGTAGGCGAGCGCCAAGCCGTCATCGCGGCTCAAGAGCGCGAAACGGCCCGGTTGCCATCCCCCCTTCGCCAACAACGTCGTCAGGAGTTGCACGGCGTGGTGGTGGTGCGTGCAAAACCAGCCGCACGGGGGATGTGCCTGCGCCAACTGCCGCCGAATCAGTCGCGCGAGCGCTTCGGGCGACTCCTCCTCCAACCATGACGGGCGGTAGGCGATCCCGGGGAGTTCCCGACTTGCCTCCAACAAACCGGCTGCCGTCCGGCGATCCCCCGCCAGCGCCTTGTGCGGCAGGATCGCATGGACCTGCCGATAGCCAAGCCGGTGAAAGGTGCCAAGCGCGTGCCGCCCGACGGCGGCGTAATCAAGATCGACCGCCGGGAGCGAAACCCCCTCGTGCGCGCTACCAAAGAGAATCGCCCGGACCCCCGGGGCCTCAAAGAGCTTCTGTTCATCAGGCTCCGCGCTGACCACCAGCCAGATCACGCCGCGCCGAGCCTCCAACAAGTGGCGCAACAACGCCAAGCGCTCCCGACTGTGCGCATACGGCTCCTCATACCATTCCGTACGAAATCCGGCCCGTTGCAACGCCGTCTCGCACTCGCGCAGGACGAGCGCCCCGATCGCATGCCGCACGGAACGTAAGACGATAAAGGCAACGCTCACCCTCTGTGCCGGTTCGCGTGGCTTCTCAAGGATCTCCGTGCGCCGCCCCTGCCGTATGGCGATCACCCCTTCGCGGGCCAGCTCTTCCAAAGCCCGGCGCACCGTGGGGCGGCTCACCTGCAGCTCGACCACCAGCCGCCGCTCGGAAGGGAGGTAGCGCTCCCAGCGCCCTTCCCCCAGCGCCCCACGCAACGCCTCGACCACCTGTTCCACCATCGAGCGCCGTTGCGGAATCCCGAGCATGGTGGTTCCCCCCTCTTTAGGCGATCATCAGGTTGATCACCACGGCGTTGACCAGATCAATGAAAAAGCCGCAAACCAGCGGCACTACCAGAAACGCCCTCGGCGCAGGGCCATGGATCGAGCTAACCGCCGTCATATTCGCCACCGCCGTCGCCGTGGAACCGAGCGCAATCCCGCCAAAGCCTGAACAAATCACAGCCGCTTCGTAATCGCGCCCCATGACGCGGAAAACCACGAAGACCGTAAAGAGAATCGCCAGCGCAATCTGGAAGAAAAGAGTCGTCGCTACAAAGAGAAGGACGCCATTCAATTCCCAGAGCCGCAGCCCCATGAGCGCCATCGTCAGGAACATTCCCAGACAAATATCAGAAATGAGATTTAACCCCTGCCGCGCCCCTTCCATTTGCAGGATGCGGCTCTTGCGGAAAAACGGGCCGATGAGGTTGCGCAACACGATCCCCGCCATCAGGCAGCCGACGAAATCGGGGAGATTCAACCCAGCGCTCTTGAGCAGGGTGGAGATGGCGCTACCGAGCAGGAGCGCGATGTTGAGCCAGAGCCATGCCCGAAGCACGGCGTAATAATCCATCGCCACCGGGGCAGCCTCCCCCTTGCGCACGTTCTCGGCCACTGCTGTCGGTGGGGCATCATGGAGTTGGTGACGACGCATCAGGTAACCGGCGATCGGCCCGCCGATCACGCAAGCCGAGATCAACCCAACCATGTTCGCAGCGATCCCGATCTCCTGCGCATTCACAATTTGCAGCTTATCGACAAACATCGGCCCCCACGCCAGCACCGTGCCGATGCCACCGGTCAAAGCGATCGAACCGGTCATCAAACCAGCCTTCGGGTTCAGGCCGAAAATCCCGGCCATCGAGACGCCAACCGCATTCTGCAACAGGATAAAGAGCGCTGCCAACCCGGCGAGGATCAACATCGGCTTCCCCCCGGAGCGCAACGTCGCCACACTCGATTGCAGCCCGATCCCCGCAAAGAAATAGAGGAGCAGGACGTCGCGGACTTCGAGGTGGAAATCAATCTTCACCCCGGCGATCAGATAGATCGCGCCGACGACCACCGCACAGAGCAACCCACCAAGAACCGGATCGGGGATACTGTTGCGCCGCAGGATTTCAAAGCGCAAGGTCAACTCTTTACCAATGAAGAGAAGAATAATTGCGATGGTAAAACTGACAAAACCGCTAACCGTCATCAACGAAGGAGGGTGCCTGCCGAAAGCAGGTTGACGCAAGGCCGTTCTTGCCGGAGCGCCATTTTTTCGCTTTGAGTGGAGGGAACATGGCATCCCTCGTGATCACCGGTGACGATTTTGGCCTCAACAGCGCCGTCAATGAAACGGTGGAGCGCTACCATCAGGCCGGGGTTCTAACGCAGGCGAGCCTGATGGTTCATGAAGCCAAAGTCGACGAAGCGCTCCGCATCGCCCGGCGCAACCCTAAGCTCTGTGTCGGCCTCCACCTCACGCTCTGTTGCGGACGCGCCGGCTCCCGTTCGCGCCTGACCCATGGCGATCCACCGGAGTTCCTCCCTTCCCCGGCGCTGGCTGGGTTGAAATATGCCGCCATCCCCGGGCTGCGGGAGGCATTACACTCGGAGATCGAGACGCAGTTTGAGCACTTTAAGGCGCTTGAGTTGCCGCCGACCTATTGGGACGGGCACACGCACCTCCACCTTCACCCGAAGCTCCTTGATCTCACCCTTCCCATCGCCGTGGAACACGGTTTCAAAGCCGTCCGGCTGGTGCAGGAAAAGGGCTTTGGCGCCCTCCCGCTGATCTTTCGTCTCCTGAGCCGCGCGGCAAAGCCGAAGCTGACCGCTCACGGCGTTCGTTTCTGCGAGCAGACCTTTGGCCTGCGCGATACCGGGCGGATTACCACCCGGCGCTTTGCCCGTTACCTCGCCTCCCTGCCGACCAAGGCGCTGAGTGAGATTTACTTCCACCCCGGTGCCGAGCCAGAGGAACTCGACACCGATCTTCTTCGCGAAATGATCGCGCTTAGGGCGATCCGGCTGACTCGGTTTAGCGCCCCAGAATAAGAGCGAGCCGACGGCCATGCGCCCCGGCTCCGTAGCCGAGTTTCTCAGCCGTGATGGCCGAGCCGGCTTCAAACCGCGTCACGACCTCGGCGAGCAACGCCGCGCCGAGCGGGTCGAGCGTCAAACGCTGCGGCCCCGGCTCAATCGTGATCCCTTTGCTCTCCAGAATCGCCACGACCAGCGGCGAAAGCGCTCCCTTCTCTCCACGCAACGGCGCGGCGAGCCACTCGGTGACCCCGAGTTCCTGCGCACCGGCGATGGCGGCGATCGCTCCCGCGAGCGTTTCAAGCCGCCCGGCTTCGTGAAGCTGCGCCTCCTGCAACGCGACGCCAGCCAGCGCCGCTTCCGCTGCTGCGATCCGCTCCAAAACCGCCAGAACACCGGCAAGCACGGTTTCGTCAAAACCGGCACCGTGGATCAAAGCCTGCACCTGCGCGAGAGAGCGCGACGGCTCGTGATGAGCGTCATGGTGGTCGTGACCCTCGCAAGCCTCCTCATGCTCATGCCCATGATCGTGGCAGCATTCCCCTTCATGGTGATCATGATCGTGGCCACAGTCGTGATGCTCATGATCATGGTCGTGATCATGCCCGCAGTCGTGATGTTCCTCTTCCCCGTGATCGTGGTGATGATGCCCCCCGCAGCACCCCTCTTCCTCCCCGGCTTCGTCCTGATCGTGGGTGTGAGTCGCCCCGGTGTGAATCCCGAAGCGGAGCGCCTCTCCCGCGCGGTCGACGTGGAGGTGAAACGGGCCTAGTTCCGGTTTGGAAAGCTCCCACTCCAGCGAGGAGGGTTTCACCCCCAGCGCACAGAGCGCGCCGACCACTTCCCGACCGGTCAACCCGGCAACGGTATCAATAAAAAGCAGGCTCATGGTTATCCTTTCAGCGTGGTCACCAGTTCAGGGAGATTGATTTTGTGATCGTAGAGCGCCTTGCCGATGATCACGCCGTAGAGCCCTTCCATTTTGGAGAGCCGCACGACATCCTCCGCTTTGGAGACGCCGCCGCTAGCGATCAGCTGGCAGCGCAGCACCTTGAGGAGCGCCTCCATTTCAGCAAAGTTCGGCCCTTCGAGCATCCCGTCCGTGGCGATGTCGGTGTAAATCACCGTGCCGACCCCAGCCGCCTCGACTGCCAGCGCCAGATCGAGCGCCTTGACTCCCGACCCCTCGGTCCATCCTTTGACGGAGACTTCGCCGTTGCGGGCATCAATCCCGACCGCGATCCTCTCCCCGCCGAAGCGTTGAACCATCGACGCCACAAAATCGACCGATTCCGCCGCGCGGGTCCCGATCACCACCCGGGCCACCCCGGCTTCAAACGCACGGGCGATCGCCGCTTCATCGCGCATTCCCCCGCCGAGTTCGCACGGAATCCCGGCGCTCTGCGTGATGGCGCGGACCGCTTCGAGGTTCTGCGACTGGCCGCTAAAGGCAGCGTCGAGATCGACAATATGGAGGTAATCGCCCCCTTCCTGCGCCCATTGAAGGGCAAAGGCAGCGGGATCATCGGAGTAAACCGTCTTTTCGGACGCTTTCCCCTGACGCAGACGGACCACCTGGCCGCCCATCAAATCAATGGCTGGAAGCAAGATCATAGGAAAAATCGAAGTCTCAACGAAAAACCGACCGGTTAAAAGCGCAAACCGCTTGCAAATGAGCGATTCAAACCGAAGCGATAAAATTGCGCAGAATCCGCAACCCGACCGCCTGACTCTTCTCCGGGTGGAACTGTACCCCGGCGACCGGGCCGCGAGCGGCACTGGCGGCGAAACGCTCACCATAGACCGCCGTCGAAGTCACCTCCTGCGGGTTGGCCGCTTCGGGGAAGAAGGAGTGGACGAAAAAGAGGTGAGGACGCTCCGGCAACCCGGCCCAGAGCGGGTGCGGGTTGAGGTCGAGCGCGTTCCAGCCGATCTGAGGAATTTTGAGCCCCGGGGTAGTGAAGCGTTTGACCCTTCCCTTGAAGAAGCCAAAACCGCGCACGGAAGCGTCGGCCTCCTCGCTCCCTTCAAAGAGCATCTGGTAGCCGACGCAGATCCCGAGGAACGGCTTGCCGCTCTCCAGCCAATCAGCGATTGGCTCCCACAACCCACGGCTGCGAATCCCCTCCACACAATCGGCAAACGCCCCAACGCCCGGCAGGACGACGGCGTTCGCACGGCTCAATGCTTCACCGGTGCTCACCAGTTCCACTTGCGCCCCTTCGTGATCAAGCGCTTTCTGGACACTGCGGATGTTCCCGCTTCCGTAATCAATCAGGGCAATCATGAGGAAAAGATCACTTACAAAACGCCCTTGGTGCTCGGAATACCATCAACGCGAGGGTCGATCTGCGTCGCCTGATCGGCGGCGCGGGCCAATCCTTTGAAAAACGCTTCGGCCATGTGGTGGGCATCGCGCCCGTAAAGGATCTCCGCATGGAGATTGGTCCCGGCAGCGACGGCGAACCCCCGGAAAAACTCCTCCACTAGCTGAAAGGGAAAGAGACCGATGGCGTCGACCCGCTCCGGCGCCCGGTATTCGAGGAAGGGACGCCCGCTAAAATCAATCACGACCCGGGCCAGCGTCTCATCCATTGGCAGGTAGGCCATGCCGTAGCGGCGGATTCCCCGCTTCTCTCCGAGCGCTTGCGCGAAAGCCTTGCCCAGACAGATGCCGGTATCCTCCACGGTGTGGTGGAAGTCGACTTCGATATCTCCGTCCGCTTCGAGGTCGAGGTCAAAGAGACCGTGCCGCGCAAAAAGCGTCAGCATGTGGTCAAAGAAAGGGATCTTCGTGGCGATCTTCCCCTTGCCGCTCCCGTCAAGATCAAGGGAGAGGCGGATGCGGGTTTCAGCAGTGTGACGTTCGACAACGGCGGTACGGGACATGAGATCACTATTTGTGAAGCATCGCGCCGCAGGAAGCAAGACCTCGCTTCTCCCCGTTGCCCATCACCCGACCTAGGGAATGTCGTCAGGAGGGTGATTTGACAGCCACAATGGATTTCCGATGCCATTTTTTGGCAATTTTTGAGGCAATATTGGTGAATATTGATTCAAAAATTGACGAGAAATGGCGCGGAAAGCCGAAGTGGATGGCGGATCAAACTCGTGACGACACGACCTAAAACAATCAGGCGTTTTTGGCGGCTTCCCCGCCTTGAGCGGCGTCACCCTTTTTCGGGTCTTTGGCTTCGAGAGCTTTCGCCTTCTCCTTCTCCTCAGCGGCCTTCTTCTCTTCCTCAGCCTTCTCCTTGAGTTCGCTCTTGAGGGCGTCAAGGTTGGGGGTGATGCGAGCGAGCAGTTCGTTCGCGGCCCAAAGCTGCTTGGCGTTGTTGAGCTTCTCTTCCGCCGCCTCGGCCTTCTTGGCCTCGATCTCGCGCTTGGCTCCTTCGGCCATCGTCACGCTGTTACGCATCTGGGCGACCGGCAAGGCTGCCAAACGGGGAAGCTCCGTCGCAATCGTTGCCTTGATCGCTTCGAGACTGGCGCCGGAATGGGTGATGAGCGGCGTCCACTTCTGGTTGGCCGCAGCCGCCAGCGCCGCTTCGGTCGCAGCAGCCTGCGCCTTACGTGCTTCAATGAGCTGACTCTTCTTCGGCTCAACCATCAATTCGAGCCCTTCCTCGTACTGCTTCTCGTTGAGCTGATAGGCGACCGACGCCCGCTCGACCTGTGGGGAGAGTGACGCGATCACCTTCCGAGCGAGATCAACCGCGTCGGGATAAGCCTGCGCTCCCGGGAAGTTGGTCTCCAGCGCGTCAAAAGTATTCAGCGCGCCGATGAGATCATTGCGCGCGGCGAGATCTTTCATGCGGGTGAGCAGACGATGCGCGGAAATCTGATAACGATGTTCGGCGACCTCCTCTTCCGTGTACCATTTGCCGTTCCACTTGAGTTCGCCCTTCTCCACGCGCTCCTGCTCTTCACGCAAGGCGGCGAGGTTCTTCTTCGCTTCGGCGAGATGGGCGCTCTGCGGGAACTTGGTAATAAACGTCGAGAGGGCGGTCACCAGCGGCTTGTACTGATTGGCCGCATACGAATCAGCCCCCGGCTTGTACGCTTTGATCTGCTCAAAGGCGGCCTTGTCCTCCGGCTCCTTCGTCACTTTTTTGACCTCGGAGCGGGGGAAGACCTTCTGGTCACTGATTCCCGCCGCCACTTCATGGGAGAAAATGACTTCTTCCGCCGATTCCCGGATCACCTTGCCGGTGAACGATTCGCCGGAATTGAGTTCCACCTTGTCGGCCTTGACCGAAGGGAGCAACACGAGGGAGAAGAGAACGCCAAGACAGATAACGGGAGTAGCAACTTTAGCCATGAGGAGGGAAGATCTGTGGTAAGACCGGTCAATCTGAAGGAATCGGTGGAAAAAGACGAACAAAAAAACAAGGGGTGAGATAAAAAAGAGAAGCAGGTGCGATGCCAGCCACGAAGCTTTATCAGCAAGGTGGAGCACCGGGACAACGGCAGACCTTTGAGAGGCCATTTCGGAATTCTCGACGGGGAAACATGGGAAAATCGCGGCGCACTATGCCCCGGGTCGGAGGCTTTGGCAAGAGGAGCCTTTGGCATTTTTCCCTGACGCACTTGTCAGCGATCAACGACGCTCGCCCACCGCTTCCGGCCTCGAACCACGCCAAAGGGCGAGCGCCTCGCGCATCGGCTCCAGAGCCGAGCGGGCCAGCTCGCGGATCTCCGGATCGCGGGCCTCCTTCGCTGTGCGTTGGTAGAGCGCCATCACCTCCTGCTGCTTCTCGATCCCTAATTTGCGCAGCGGCGCACTCCCTTTGCGTCGTTGCAAAGGGGCGAGCAGACGGCGTTGATCAGCGCTCGGCTCGGCCGGGAGGACGATCCCTTTGGCGGCGGCCAGAAAGCGGACCTCCTCCAACCCTCGGCGATGTTCCTCAAGGAGCGCCTCCCCTTGCCGTTGCAACGCCGGATCGGTCTTCTGCCGGGTCGCCAGCGCGCCAAGTTCAAGCTCCAGCAAATGCCCGAGGGCGACCTCCTCCAGCAATCGGGCATCCTCCCGTGCAACGGAACCGTCCGGCGGCGTGCTCCTGCGCAAGCCTCGCCACTCCGCCGCGATCAGGAGCAGAGCGCCGAAGGTGATGATCAAAAAAAGGGTGCGCATACGAGGTCTTTCGTCACCCTCGTATCGCACCCCCAAAGGAAGGTGGCCGGATGGTTACAGGCCGATCAGGCAATCATCGAGCCAGCCGAGCAGCGCGGTGATCGTCTCATCGCTCTCATCCCCCATGTTGGAGATGCGGAAGGTCTTCCCCTTGAGCTTGCCATAACCGCCGTCAATAACCGCGTGGTAACGCTCCTTGAGCCGGGCGTTAAGCGCGGCGACGTCGATCTCCCGGTTGTTACGCACGCAGGTCAACGCCAGCGAGCGATACCCCTCCGGGGCAAAGAACTCGAATCCATTGCGCCGCACCCAGTCGTGAACCAGAGCGTTGAGCCGCGCATGACGGGCGTGGCGGGCTTCCACCCCCTCGCTGAAAATATCGTCGAGCTTGGAGGCGAGCGCATAGATGTGCGGGATCGCCGGGGTGCTCGGGGTCATGTCGCTTTCCTGATTCTTTTTGAACTCAAGGAAATCGAAGTAATAACCGCGATCTTTCTGTTCAGCAGCACGGGCGAACGCCTTCTCCGAAACCGAGAAGAGGGCCAACCCCGGCGGAAGCGCGAGCGCCTTCTGGCTACCGGTCAACAGCACATCAATCCCGAGGGCATCCATCTCAATGGGAACCACCGAGAAAGAGGAAACGGTATCGACCACCAGCAGAACATCGGGATAACGGGCGACGACGGCAGCCAATTCGCGCAGCGGGCTCATCACGCCGGTGGAAGTCTCATTATGAATGAGCGTCACCACGTCGTACTCCCCAGTGGCAAGGCGCTCGTCGAGCGCTTCGGGCCGGATCGGCTCCCCCCACTCGACCTGCAACCCGTCCGCCTCCTTGCCGCAACGGCGCGAAACGTCGAGCCATTTGTCGGAGAACGCCCCGTTCATGCAGTTGAGCACTTTTTTGGAAACCAGATTACGGATCGCCCCTTCCATCACCCCCCATGCGGAGGAAGTGGAGAGGAAGACCGGCTGCCGGGTCCCGAACAAGGTCTGGAGCCGGGGCTGAATGCCGCCGTAGAGCTTCTTAAAATCGTTGCTGCGGTGGCCGATCATCGGCTGCGTCATCGCCGCGTAGGTTTTCGCGGAGACTTCAACCGGACCGGGAATGAAAAGTTTGGTGTGAGGCGTCAGAGACATGGATTGGAAGGCGAAAGGGCAAAGCGCCACTCTTTACGGCGGCCCCGTCGCTCTGGAAAGCGAGTAAAGAGCATTTCCCGCCGCCGGGGAATCCAAAAAAGCGGCCTAGCCTAAAAAGAAGAAACCGCGCCAAGCAGATAAAAAGCGTAGGGAAAACGGATTAACCCTACGGTTTTCATTCCAGCAAACTCACCCTCATTTCCTCTTTTTACGAGAGGAAACAACCTCGTTCAAAAATTTTCCGATTTTTTATTTGCCATAAACCCTATCTGAAAGGTAGAGATTGAATGTCGATCATTTCAGTAGACAAACACCATTGACCAACGACATGAAAAAAAGAAAACTTCTCGCAGCCGGGCTCGCCGCCGTTGCCCTTGGCGCAGGGAGCGCTTCGGCGCAATCCTCGCGTGAGCTGGCTGCCCTGAACAAGCGACTGGCCGAGCTGGAAAAGAAAACCAGCCGTCTGGAAGCGGAAAACCGCCAGCTCCTCGACCGCGAGATCAAGCCCGCCTCCTCCTCAGCGGACAAGATCAAGCTCGCCGGGGGGGTCTCGGAACTTAAACTCTCCGGCGATCTCCGGTTGCGCTACCAGTACGACACCACCGATACGCAGCACTACACCAACCCGAACACCGGGCGGGTCGTCAATGACCACGGCTCCCAGCGCTCCCGCTGGCGCTTCCGCCTCCGCGTCAATGCGGACTTCAAGCTGGGTGATAACTGGTTTGCCGGGATCGGCCTCCAAACCGGCCAATCGGCTGACTCGGGCTTTGAGACCTACACCGGTGGCTTCTCCAACTACAACGTCTACCTGAGCCGCGCGTTTGTCGGCTGGAACGCCGCCGACTGGTTCACGCTCGTCGCCGGTAAGCAGGCCAACCCGTTCTACAAGACGGAACTGGTCTGGGGGAGCGACCTCAGCCCGACCGGTTTGAGCCAGCGCGTCCAGCTTGATAAACTCTTCGGTGGCGACAGCTTCGAAGAGACGATCACCGGCTACGACAAGGATGGCAAACCGATCGTCAGTTCAACGACGGTCACGCAGGACTCGCCATGGGAACTCGCGCTGGTCTTCGGTCAGTTCATCTTCTCGGACAACAACGAAGCCGCCTTCGGCGATACCGATCTCAAGACCGACGCCTACCTCTTTGAGCAGCAGTTGATCTTCGGTTACAAGTTCTCCAAGGATTTGAAGGTCACCTTCGCGCCGTCGTTCCTGCTCTATAATGCCGCGAACATCGCCTCCGCCAACAACGCGAAGTCGTTCTCCGCAGCCACAGCCGGAGCCGGTTTCGCCAACATCGGCCACACGCGTGATCTCCACATCCTGCAATTCCCGGGTGATGTCACCTTCAAGCTCTTTGGCCAGCGGACAAAGTTCGTCTGGGATGTCGCCTACAACGCCAGCGGCGGCAAACGCACGCACGACATCTACGGCGTCGTCGACCACAACTCGCATGACGATTGGGCCTTCCTCGTCGGGCTGGAAGTCGGGCAGAACCGCAAGAAGGGCGACTGGTCCGCTTCAGTCAACTACCGGCAGGTCGGCCTCTCGGCGATCGACCCGAACCTCAACGACTCCACTTGGGCACATAGTCACGTCAACGTCCGAGGCTGGAAAGCCGCCGTAGCTTACAACTTCACCGACAACGTGCTCGGCGCCATCACCTACACGCAGGCCGATAACCTGCGCAACGACCTCTTCGGCGGTCAGGCGACCGGGGGAGCCAAGCTGGCCGACCTCAACAACGGTCAGGCGCTTCAGGTCGATCTCAACGTGAAGTTCTAAAAACGTCCTAACGACGGGGAGGCAAACCCAAAAAAGCGGGAGGTCCGGCACTTAGTGTGTGGGTGTCGGGCCTCCCAACTCCTCAAAAGCCAAAAACTTTCAGAAATCCAACATCCGATGAAAAAAACAGTCGCTATCCTTTCAGCCGCGCTTCTCTCCCTTCACGGGCTTGCTTCAGCAGCGGAAATCCTCAACGTCTCCTACGACCCAACGCGCGAACTCTACTCCGAGTTCAATCAGGCTTTCGCCAAACACTGGAAAGAGCAGACCGGCGAAGAGGTCAAAATCAACCAATCCCACGGTGGCTCCGGCAAGCAGGCCCGCGCCGTCATCGACGGGTTGGAGGCCGACGTGCTAACCCTCGCCCTTGCTTACGACATCGACATCGTGGCCGAGAAGGGGTTGCTGCCGACCAACTACCAGAAGCTGCTCCCGGACAACGCCGCTCCTTATACCTCCACGATCGTCTTCCTCGTCCGCAAGGGGAACCCCAAGGGGATCAAGGATTGGGATGATCTCGTCAAGGACGGGGTGCAGATCATCACCCCGAACCCGAAGACCTCTGGCGGCGCCCGCTGGAACTACCTCGCCGCATGGGCCTTTGCTGAAGAGAAGTTCAACAAGGATGAGGCCAAAGTGCGCGAGTTCGTCGGCAAACTCTTTAAGAACGTCCCGGTGCTCGACTCTGGCGCGCGCGGTTCGACAACGACGTTTGTGCAGCGCGAGATCGGCGACGTCTTCCTCTCTTGGGAGAACGAGGCGTACCTCGCCCTCAAGGAATTCGGGAGCGACAAGTTTGAGATCGTCACCCCGTCGATCAGCATCCTTGCGGAGCCGCCGGTCGCCGTGGTCGAAGCCAACGCGAAGAAGCGCGGCACTGAGAAAGTCTCCAAGGCGTACCTCGAATACCTCTACTCCCCGGTGGGGCAGGATCTCGCCGGCAAGCACTTCTACCGCCCGCGCGATCCCAAGGCGGTGGAGAAGTACCAGAGCCAGTTTGTGAAAGTGAAACTGATCACCATCGACGACGTCTTCGGCGGCTGGAAGAAGGCCCAGAAGGAACACTTCGGTGATGGCGGCATCTTCGATCAGATCTACTCCAAGAAGTAACGCTCGCCTGTTTGGGAAACAAGCCAAGGGGGGTGGCCTCCTCACCCGAAGCCACCTCCCTTGCGCCTCCCCGGCCACCTGCCCCGCTCTCCACCGGATCGAAAAAAATGCGCTCCACTTACCTGCCGAGAACTCTCTCTTTGCCTCGCCCCGCCACCCGGCGTTATGCTTCCCGCCGTATGCGGAAACATCGTCTCTTTGGTTGCGTCGAAGCGTTGCGGGAAAAAACGGGGGAGCATCTTTTCTTTTCGGAGATCGGCTCTTTCCGACATGGCAAGGAGGCGTACTCGATCCCGCGCTTTGTCTTCCTCGGCCCCGGGACGGACGATTCCCCGGTGCGCATCGCAATCTTCGCCGCCATCCACGGCGATGAACCTGAGACCGGGTTTGCCGCTCTGGAATTTCTCACCCGATTGTTGGAGGAGCCGGAACGCGCCCGTGGCTACCAGCTCTTTGTCTACCCGATCTGCAACCCGAGCGGCATTCAGGCCGGAACGCGCCATTCCCATGCCGGGCTCGACCTCAACCGCGAGTTCTGGAAAGGATCAGCCCAGCCAGAGGTTTACTATCTGGAGCGGGAACTCGGCGTGCTCGCCTTTCAGGGGGTGATCTCGCTCCATGCTGACGATACCGCCAACGGCGTCTACGCCTTCGTTCGCGGAGCAACGTTGACCGAGGCACTCGCCCGCCCCGCTCTGGAAGCGGCGGAAGCTTTCCTGCCCCGGGCCACCGGCGAGGTGATCGACAACTTCCCCGCGCAAGACGCGCTCATCCATCACTATTGCTACGAAGGCGTTCTCACCAACCCTTCCGAACTCAACCCGGTCCCTTTCGAGATCATCTTTGAAACCCCGCATCTCGCCGATTCAGAGTTGCAGGTGGAGGCGACCATCGCTGCGCTCGACCGCATCCTTGAAGAGTACCGGCCGTTTCTGGCGATCGGTCAAAATCTCTAGCACTTTTTTCCATGAAAAGAATTCTTCCGGGATTCCCGATCACCATCGGGTTTACCGTTACCTACCTCTCGCTCATCGTCCTGATCCCGATCATCGCCCTGACCCTCAAGGCGGCGGATGGCACTTGGAGCCACGTTTGGAACGTTGTGACCTCTGAGCGGCTGATCGCTTCCTACAAGATCAGCTTCGGGGTTTCGCTCATCGCCTCGCTCATCAACGGCGTCTTTGGCTATATCACCGCATGGGCGCTGGTTCGCTACCGCTTCCCCGGTCGTCGGTTGATTGAAGGGCTGGTCGATCTCCCGTTTGCCTTGCCAACGGCAGTCGCCGGGATCTCGCTCACGGCGCTCTATGCCCCCAATGGCTGGCTCGGCGAGCATCTGGCGAAGATTGGCGTACAGGCGGTCTATAACCCGATTGGCATCGGTATTGCGCTTGTCTTTATCGGCTTCCCGTTTGTCGTTCGCACGCTCCAACCGGTGATCCTCGCCCTCTCCGATGATGTTGAAGAGGCGGCGGCCACCCTTGGGGCGAGCCGCTGGCAGATCTTCCGCCGCGTTATTTTCCCGGCGACGCTTCCCGCCCTTTTGACCGGGATCATGCTCGCCTTTGGCCGGGCGGTCGGGGAGTACGGCTCGATTGTCTTTATCTCCGGCAACCTCCCGTTCAAGACCGAGATCACCCCGCTGCTCATCGTCGCCAAGCTCGAAGAGTATGACTACCAGGGGGCAGCAGCGATCGGGGTCGTCATGCTTCTCTTCTCCTTCCTGATCCTCGCCCTCTCCAACGCCTTTCAAGTCTGGAACCACAAACGCCTCGGGCTGGGCCGCAGTCTCTAACCTTTTTCTCTCTTTTCTTATGGCCGGAGCCGTCAATACCTTGACCCAACCTATCCCCCGCCAGCGCATCCGCCGCGCGACGGAAGAGAGCCCCTTCGTCCGCTGGACGCTAGTGGCGATCACCTTCCTCTTCTTCATCAGCTTCCTGATCCTGCCGCTAGTCGCCGTCTTCTTTGAAGCGTTCCGGCGCGGTTTCGAGATCTACCTCGAAGCCTTCAGGGATTCCTCCTCGCTCCATGCGATCAAGTTAAGCCTCATCGCAGCGGCGATCACCGTGCCGATCAACACCGTCTTCGGGCTGGCGGCGGCGTGGGCCATCACCCGGTTTGAATTCCGGGGCAAGCAGCTCCTTACCACGCTCATCGACCTGCCGCTCTGGGTCTCCCCGGTCATTGCCGGGTTGATGCTGGTGCTCCTCTTTGGCTCTCACAGTTCGCTAGGTCAATGGCTACAGGCTAATGACTATAAAGTGATCTTCGCCACGCCGGGGATCATCATCGCTACCATTTTTGTCACCTTCCCCTTTGTCGCACGCGGGTTGATCCCTCTCATGCAAGCGCAGGGGGTCGCGGAAGAGGAGGCAGCCATTACCCTCGGAGCGCGGGGGTGGCAGGTCTTTCGCTATGTCACCCTGCCCAAGATCAAGTGGGGGTTGATCTATGGGGTGATCCTCACCAACGCCCGGGCGCTGGGGGAATTTGGCGCGGTCTCGGTCGTCTCCGGCCACATCCGCAATGTCACCAACACGGTTCCCTTGCAGATCGAAATCCTCTATAATGAATATGCCTTCGCCGGGGCGTTTGCCCTAGCTTCCGTCCTCTCGATCCTTGCCCTCATTACCCTTGGGATCAAAGGGTATGTCGAATGGCGCGCCCAACAGCAGCTCGACGCCGGGGCTCAATAACCTTTTTTCACCTTCAACCTAAAAACAGACATCCCTTCTATGGCCAAGATCTACCCAAACATCACTGAAAACATCGGCAACACCCCTTTAATCGCTCTCAATCGCCTGAGCGAAGGGCTCGGCGCGCGCGTCGTGATCAAAGGGGAATTCCGCAACCCGCTCGGCAGCGTCAAGGACCGCATTGGCCGCGCCATGATCGACGCCGCCGAACGCGACGGGCTGGTCAATAAAGAGACGCTCATTGTTGAGGCGACCTCCGGCAATACCGGGATCGCGCTCGCCTTCGTCGCTGCGGCTCGTGGCTATCAGTTGATCCTGACCATGCCTGAAACGATGAGCCTGGAACGGCGCACGCTCCTCGCGCTTCTCGGCGCAAAACTGATCCTCACCCCCGCCGCCGGGGGGATGAAGGCCGCGATCGCCAAAGCAGAGGAGATCGCTAGTGAAAACAGCAATGTCTGGATTCCCCGGCAGTTTGAGAACCCGGCCAATCCGGAGATCCATCGCCAGACAACGGCGGAGGAGATCTGGGCCGATACCGATGGCGAGGCGGACCTCATCGTCGCTGGCGTCGGCACCGGCGGGACGATCACGGGGGTTTCCGAAGTGATCAAATCGCGCAAGCCTTCCTTCCGTGCGATCGCTGTGGAGCCGAAAGACTCCCCGGTCATCTCCCAGACCCGCGCGAACGAAGTCCTCAAACCGGGCCCGCACAAGATTCAAGGGTTGGGCGCCGGGTTTGTCCCCAAGAATCTCAACCTTGACGCCATCGACGGCGTCGTGACCGTCAGCAATGAAGATGCTTTTGAGACGGCCAGAAAGCTGGCGAGCCTCGAAGGGCTTTTGGTCGGTATCTCCACCGGCGCCAACGTCTGGGCTGCGCTCCAGTTGGCGGCGCTCCCGGAGAATGCCGGAAAACTGATCGTCACCGTCGGGGCCAGCACCGGCGAGCGTTACCTGAGCACGGCGCTGGCCGACCACGCCCGTGCGCTGGTGAGCGCCACCGCAGAAGGAGCCAAGCAGCCATGAGTATCGAAGTCAAAAATCTCAGCAAATCGTACGGTCGCTTTCCGGCCCTCAAACCAACGTCCATCACGGTGGAAACCGGCAAGCTCGTCGCCCTGCTCGGCCCGAGCGGTTCGGGGAAGACGACGCTCCTGCGCCTGATCGCGGGTCTGGAGTTCCCTAACGCCGGGCAGATCTTCTTCCACGGCGAGGAAGTGACGGAGAAAAACGCCTACGAACGCCGCGCGGGATTTGCCTTCCAGCATTACGCGCTTTTCAACCACATGACGGTCTTTGATAACGTCGCCTTCGGTCTCAAAGTCCGCCCGCGCAAGCTGCGTCCGAGCAAGGAGGCGATCCACGATCGCGTGCATGAGTTGCTCCGATTAGTGCAGTTGGAGGCGCTGGTCAAACGCTTCCCCTCCCAGCTCTCCGGCGGGCAGCGGCAGCGGATCGCGTTGGCGAGAGCACTCGCGATTGAGCCGCGCGTGCTCCTGCTCGATGAACCGTTCGGAGCGCTCGACGCCAAGGTCCGTAAAGAGTTGCGGGCATGGCTGCGGCAGTTCCACAACGAAACGCACATCACAAGCCTCTTTGTCACTCACGATCAGGACGAAGCGTTCGAAGTGGCCGATGAAGTGATCGTCCTGCACGAAGGCGACGTCCAGCAGGTCGGCTCACCAGACGGGATTCAAAAATCGCCCGCCAACGCCTTCGTCCGGGACTTCCTCGGTATCGAGACCGCCAATCTGGCAGTGGCAGCCGCGTAACTTTAGGGTGAAGTGAAAAAAGGGGAGGAGAAGGGCGAGGGTGCCGTTCTCCTCCTTTTTCGTGTTTGGAAGATGCACTACAACACATCCCCCACCGCCGCCTGCTCCGCGTAGGCTCTCAGACGGGGATCGGAGGGGGGCGTTTGCAGGAAACGCTCCATCGCTTTCCGCGATCGTTCGGGGTATTGGCTATGGAATTCGCCATAGCCGTGAATCGCTGCCTCCTGACAAGCCGGATGGTCGATTTTCAAGGTATCGGCTAGCACGGCGTAGCAGGCATCGGCAAGTTCCGACTCATCGCGGTAGCCTTGAAGCCAACCCAGCGGAGTGACATCCCAGAGCATATAGCAAATGGAATTGAGGGGAGAGGAGGGTTCTTCGTTAAGATGACTCAGGGTCCGGGTGCATCGCTGCACAAAAAGATCGCGGTAAAGGATAGCGATCGCAGCAATGGCCGATCGGCGAAGCTCCAAGGGAACTGCGTCACTCCGGAGCGCATACCCATGGTCAAACGTTGAGGAGAGAAGATACCAGAGCCCCTGATCGACCTGCGCATCGCTATAGAGGGCGAGGTCTTGAGCGCTGCGGCGAAAGGTCGCCTCCATCAACGCTACAATCTCCGTCTCCGATGCTTCAAAGACCGGTGCATCGACCTCGAAGTACCACTCCGGCTCGGTGACCGGGTGCTCAAAGAGGTAGGCAAGCCATTCCTGATAGCGCGGGGGCATGGGACGCTATTTCACGCTAAAACGGGGCGTCACCTCCTGCTGGGTGGCGCAGAAAAGCTCGACGCCATGCGCTCCCCCCGCCTCCTCCAGACGGGTGCGGACGGCGGCGAGCGCAAGGTCCGGGGCGTTACAATCCCGGCTCAGATGCCCAAGGATGGCGCGTTGCAGCCCGCTTTCACGCAATTCGGCAATGACGGCGGCGGCGGCGTGGTTGGAGAGGTGGCCGTGGCGCGACATGATGCGCTGTTTGAGCGACCATGGGCGGCGGGTATCGTTCTGGAGCAACTTTTCGTCGTGGTTGGTCTCAATCACCAACGTCTGCACACCGCGCACCCGCTCCATCGCCATCTTGGTGCAGATCCCGAGATCGGTGAGAAAACCGAGGGTCGCGCCGCCATGTTCGACCACGAAACCGACCGGTTCCACGGCATCATGCGGCACGGCAAAAGCGTGAAAGCCAAATCGCCCGATGGTAAAATCAGCCCCCGGCGAGAACTGGCGCACGTCGCGGTGTTCGGCCAATTCATGTTTCCCGAGCACCTCCGCCGTCAAGCGGGTGCAGTAGACCGGGATCGCCCGCTTTTTACAGAGCACCCGCACTCCGGCGACGTGATCGCAATGTTCATGGGTCAACACGATCCCGCTCAAGCTCTCGGGATCGACCCCGAGCGTTTCGAGCCGGAGCGTGATCTGCCGCGCGCTCAACCCGGCGTCGATGAGGAGACGCTCGCCGCCCGCTTCGATCAACGCGCAGTTTCCGGCGCTGCCGCTCCCGAGAAGGGTAACGCTAAAAGAACCCATGGCGTGCGTTAGAGCGATTGCTCCCCCGCCGTCAACAGACGGATAAATGCCTCCTTCGTCTCCGCCTCGCGCAACGCCTGTTCATTGCGCGGCGAACGGAAGATCCGGGCCAGCGCTCCGATAATCCGCAGATAATCCGCAGCCAGCGCCACCGGCACGCCGATCACAAAGATGTAATGGACCTGCACCTTCGCATCATCAAACCAGATTCCCTGCCGGGCGCGACCCGCCGCCATCACCATCGAGGAGACATGGCGCGTCCGGGCGTGGGGGATGCAGACGCCGTAACCGTTCTCATTGGCGATGCACGAATTCCCCGCCTTGAGTTCCCCGAAAAAACCGTTCCAATCGAGCACGTGAGCGTCGCCCCGAAGGCGTTGGGCCACTTCCAGCACGGCGGGGGCTGCCGTCGTCGCCGCCAGTTCAAGGCAAACGCGATTGGGGAAAAGGATGTCGTCGATCGAGATCATAAAACTTACAAGGCAGACCCACTCCACTTGAGCTTTTGGCGAAGCACTTCGCAAAAGGAAAGATCGGGCAACATGGCGAGCGGCAACTTTTTGGAACTCTTTTTCAACCGGATGAGATCCCCTTCGCGGATGGCGAACGGGTCTTGCCCGTCGACGGTGAGGAGCACGCCGCGCTGACCCGATACCGGGCGCACGGTGATCTCCGAATCATGCCCGACGATCACGGCGCGGTTGGTCAAGACATGGGGGCAGATCGGGTTGATGACGAAGACGCCGGAGTCCGGCAACACCACCGGCCCTCCGGCGGAAAGGGAATAGGCGGTCGAACCGGTCGGCGTGGCGACGATCAGGCCATCGGCGTTGTACTGGGTCAATATTTTGCCATCAATCGCCGTGTCGAGCTTCACCAGCCGCGACTGGCGGCCCCGGCCGATCACGGCATCATTGAGCGCAAAGGCGCGGCAGATCACCTCCCCCTCCCGCTCAACTTCCACGCTCAGGAGCGATCGCTCGCTCAAGACAAAACGCCCGGAACAGATCGCCTCGACCGCTTCCTGCCACGAAAGCGAGTTCACACAAGTCAGGAAACCGAGCGAGCCGAGGTTGATCCCGAAAACAGGGCAGATCATCTCCCCCATTTGATGAACCGCCCGCAAAAGACTCCCATCCCCACCGAGGACCACCAGCATGGAGGCGCGCTGCGCCAGTTCAGCCACACTCTGCCCCCGACGTCCGATCAACTCGGCCGTTTCCGACTCCATGAGAAGTTCCACCCCCCGGCTCTCGAACCCGGCGGCCAGCAGCGCGACCAGTTCCGCCGCCTTCGCCTTACGGGCATGAGCCACGAGCCCTATGGTTTGCACTCTCATCACGGATAAAAAAAGGGGGGAAGATCGTTATGGCAGCAGGCAGGCGAGAAACTCCCGGTTGCCGTCGCCGCCGAGTATGGGCGATTCGATCACCCCTTGCCACCTTTTTCCCAACGGCCCCCGGACGAACGCCTCGATCTTCGCCACGGCGCGTTGCTGCGCCTCGGGATCGCGCACAACACCGCGCCCGAGGTCGACCTCCTCCTTGCCGAGCTCAAACTGCGGCTTGATCAACGCGAGCACCACCCCTTCCGGCGGCAAAAGCGCGAAGATCGGCGGCAGGATCAGGGTGAGCGAAATGAAGGAGACGTCGATCACACAAAGGTCGATCCTCTCCGGGAAAAAGTCGGGACTTAAATGACGGGCGTTGACCTTCTCATGCACGACCACGCGCGGATCGCTGCGGATTTTCCAGTCAAGCTGGCTATGGCCGACATCGAGCGCGTAAACCCGGGCCGCCCCGTGCTGGAGGAGGCAATCGGTGAACCCACCGGTGGAAGCGCCGATATCGAGCGCCGTCTTCCCGGTGGGATCAATGGCGAAATGGCGCAGCGCCGCTTCGAGCTTGAAGCCGCCGCGACCGACGTAGCGGCTCTTTTCCCGAAGCGTGATCTCCACATCCTCCGCAACGCGCGTCCCGGCTTTATCGACCATCTTCTCCCCGACCCGCACGCCTCCTGCCATGATGGCACGCTGCGCCTTCTCGCGGCTCTCAAAGAGGCCGCGGCGCACGAGCAGGCAATCGAGCCGTTCTTTGCCGGGTTTGGCGCTCAAGCAGGGTTACTCGATGATCAGTTGGCCGCGCATCCGGGCGTAATGCGCCGGGAAAGAGCAAAGGAAGACGTACGTCCCCGGCTCGGCGATGGTAAACTCAACGCTATCACGCTCCCCGCCACCGATCATCCGGGTGTGCGCAATCACCGATTCGGCTTCCGCAGCAGGGATAAAATCGGTCGTGGAGGCGAGCGCCGCTTTTTGGGCAAACCGGGCATGGTCGACGCCACTCTTGAGGATCACGACGTTATGCCCCATGGCCGATTTCGGCGCGCGCCCGGTGTGGATCAATTCGAGGCGGATCGGCACGCCCGCCTTGGCGCGAAGGGTGGTTTTATCAAAATTCATCCGATCATCCGCCCGCAAGATCAACTGCCAGGTGCCATCTTCAGCGATCACCGGTTTCTCCTCCACGGCTGCCTCCGGCTGCCCCGAAGGGCCACAACCGGGCAGGGTGAGAAGGGCCAGCGCCAATGCGAGAATAGGAAAACATTTCATTTTCTTGATGGGAAAAGGGAATGCTATCGGGCCTGCGGGTGAAGGCAACCGTTTTTCAGTCCGGGAGCGCCGCTCGTGATCAGCGCCCCCGGACTTTTTTCTCTGCTGTATGAAACAGAAAATCAGACCGCCTCCAGCCAACGATCCCACAGCGGGGCCTCCGAGGGCTCGCCACAACTAATCAGACCGATCCGGCGACCCGAGGCATCGATCACCTCAAGGGCGTCATGCCCCCCAGCCCGGATCACCCAGTAGAGAAGCTCCTCCCCACGCAGGAAGTGGAGTTCATTCTCCTGATCAAAAAGATGCAACCCTTGCGGGCAACGCTCAACGCGATGCGGAGCGAGCGTGGCAGCGTGCGTCAACCGGCGACTGTAGAGGGAAAAACGCATCAGCATCCCCTTACGCCGCAGTTGCAAAATCCATGCGAGCACCGCCTCAAAGCCGACTTGCCGCGCGTACGGCTCCCCCACCGCCTGCACCGCCGCCAGCCGGGTCACACCGGGGAGACCGGGGAAGAAATGCCCGCCGATCTCGTGCCGGGTGATCGGCCAAAGGGCGCGGAGCGCCTCGCGATCCGGCATCACCGGGTTGGAGGGTCCGCAACCGGGGACTTCCGCCTCCGGGTCAGGCGGATACCCCCCGACCCCGTGCCTGCGGAGCATCCAGAGGAAGTGCTCAATCTGCGCTTCCCGGCTCAGGAGGATTTTAAGTTGCCCCTTCCCGTGGTGATCGAAGAACTGAAAGCCAAAGATCGTCCCGAGGATCACCTCTTCCTGCACGGCGAGGGCGTAGGCCCAATCAGCGCTCTCCACGTGGAGACCACTGCGCAGTTCCGTATAGGAGGTGCTCCCCGGCTCCGGGGCAAACTCCGGAGCCGCCGTCAACGCGGCAAGCCGCACGTGGCTATTGTGCGTGATCAATGCCACCGGCCCCAGCCCTTCGAGTTCGCCGAGCAATTCCTCCCACCGGTTGCCAAGGGGGACACAGATCTCCCCCCCTTCCGCACGGAAGAAGTGTCCCCGGAAGCCACGATCAATGGCCGGGGCAGACGGGAAAGCAAAGGGATGAATCCGCTCGGAAGAAGGGCGGGTACGCTTCATGGCACTTTTTCTTTAAGAGGCGACCAGTTCCGACTCCGTGGCGGCAAAACCGTTGAAGACGTTATCGAGCCACGATTCCAGCCCGAGTTCGTAATCGATGTCGTTGTCGGAGCGCTCGGCGATCCGTGTCGCCCCGAGCCGCTCAAACTCAGCGTCGAGCGCTTTGCCAAAGCCGCAGAAGTCGTCGTAGTTGGTATCCCCAAGGGCGTAAACCGAATAGCGAACGCGCAGGAGGGGCGTGGAATGGGCTTTAAGCCATTCGTAGAAGATCTCTGCATCAGGTGGCGGCTCCCCTTCCCCATGCGTGCTGGCGATGAGGAGGATGCGCCCTTCGAGCGCGTGGAGTTCAAACTGGAAATCACCCATGCTGGTGGTCGTCGGGTCATAGCCGCGCTTTCTGGCAGCGGTAGCGACCGATTTGGCCACGTCTTCAGCATTACCCGTCAAGGTGGCGTAGAGGATCAGTAGCGATTTTTTCATAAAGGATGGTATTTGGATTTAAGGGGGAATCAGGCTTCCAGAAGCTGGCTCCAGAGGTTGAGGTAAGCGGGGCCGGTCGGCGCCAGAAAGAAGAGAAGCCGCCCGTTGGCGTGCCATGCCTTGATCGAGCGGCACGGTTGGCCCTGAAGGGAAAAGTGGTGAAGGGTGAGCGAAGCGATGCCATCGAGGTCGATATGCAGCCCCGTTTCGTCATCGGAACAAAAGAGCCAGCGCCCGCTCTGGCGCACCTTGCGAGGACGGAAACAATGTTGCTGCATCGCCCCCTCGTGCCCGACAGCGGCTCGCATCGGCACTTCAAGCGTTTTAAGTTGTTCAAGAAACGCGAGGAAGCGCGCTTCATCCAGCGGGGTGCTCTCCTCCTGCTCCTGCGTCGGCGACGGGGCTGGTGAACCATCAGCCAGCGGCACCCCCGGCTCCCACCTTGGCCGACGGGCGGCCGCCAGCGGGGAGAGCGCCTGATGGCGTTGCAGCCATTGAGAGAAGGCACCCAAACCGGATTGCCCGGTCAGGACGACGGAGTGAAACGCCTGCTGTTCGCGATCAAGAAAGTCGACGCTATAACCTTGGCCACGCGGCATCGGCGAGTGCCGCGCCCATGCCCGATGCCACCAGTGGAAATCGAAGTGAAAATCGCCCTCTTCATCCTCCGCCGTCTCCCCGCCTTCGATCGCGCGAAGGTTAGGGTATTCCATAAAGCGGGCGATCACGGCCGCTTCATTGCGGGTGATCACCAGCAACTGCCCTACGGCGGCGAGATCGGCCAGCATCGGCTGCCAGCAGGAGTCGAGTTGAAGGCGAAGCGCCCCTTCGCTGTTGATGCTCAGGTTGGCTTCATCAATGCCATCGGTAAAACTCGCACCGCCGAGCGACCCCCGCGCAGGAGCGACAGGGCTACCCGCCGAAACGAACGAAGCTCGCCGCCCCTGCATCGGCGAAAGCAGCGGGGGTTGGGGATGCCTGGAAGGCCACCGGGAGTGAGCGGGCAAGTGATTCGACACGCTGATGAATATGCGTGTTTTTCAAAATCGGCGCTTGCCTCGTATTGCTCTTTTTATGCGTTATCTTGCATTGGATGAAATCGACCGCAATTCCACGCATGTTAGCCAAGGAAAGCACCCCGTCAGGGGGAAACGCAAGCGGCAGCCTAGTTCCCGGAGAACTCCCCGGTCTGTAACCATTGCAAGGCGCGTTGATGAAGTTCTACTGAATTATTCAAACGCAGCTTGCGCTTGATACGCCCGCGATAGGTTTCAATCGTCTTGGGATCAAGGCAAAGTTCCTGTGCAATCTGGCGACTGCCAAAGCTGCGCCCAATCAATTCAAAGACCTCCAGTTCCCGATCGGTCAGACGATCGAAGGCGCTCTGTGTGCCGCCCCCTTTGAGGCTCAGAAATTGTTCGACGATATGAGCATTCATCCGGTCGCTCAGAAAGATCTCCCCTGCCATCACCCGGCGCAGCCCCTCGACGACGATCTCCGGGCGCTGCGTCTTGACAACATAGCCACGCGCTCCGGCACGCAACGCCCGCTCCGAATAGAGCGACTCGGAGTGCATAGAAAACACCAGCGCCGAGAGCGGTGCGGAACCGTTGGCGTGAGCAGCCTGTTTAATCAGTTCCAACCCGTTACGCCCTTTGCCAAAGGAGATCTCAGTGACCAGCAGGCACGGTTTGAGCACCTTGATCAAATCAAGCGCCTCCTGCACCTGCCCGGCTTCCGCCGTCACGACAAACTCCCCCGAACCAACAAGAGCCGCCTTGAGCGACTCCCGAATCGCCGGATGCTCATCAACCAGCAACACGCGCGGCTGCGAAGAGTAGAGGGATGATGTTTTCATGGGGTGTTTCGCAAAAAAGAGAGACCTCAGCGGGAGAGGATTCCCCCGCTTCAAAAAGAAGGCTGCCGCCCCCCATCCCCTTCCCTCAAGTGGAAAGACACCAGCGGCAAAAATTAGGGGATAAGCGGCTTCTCCCCATTCCGGCAAGAGATGCTCTGCCTATTTCTCAACCCGGGAACGAATCCGCTCATTGAGCGAACTCCAGGCGCGGCGGCTGATCCCGCGCGGCTCACTCTCCCCCTGAAGATAAAGGAGATGGCGCCCTGCCTCATCAGCGCCGACGCGCAGAATGTAGCGCCATTGGACGATCTCATTGCGATTGATCCGCACGAAATGCTCCACCGGAAGCCGCCGCTCCCAGATCGCCAGCGATTGTTTTACTTCAACCTTCTTCCCATCAATGGTCAGGAGCGAAGTATAGTTCCCCTCGGTCTCTAGCCGCAGGATCGTCCCGATGGCGACAAAACCGAGCGTCTCCCCAATCGGGATAAAATAGCGGTCATCGAGGTTGAGCGGCGTCTCGGGAATCTCGGCCCCGGCGCTACGGACCAGACGGCTGACGGTCTGGGCGAGGCGCTCCGGGCGGACCGGTTTGACCAGATAATCGAGCGCGTTAACCTCGAAAGCCCGGACGGCATAGCTGTTGTGCGCACTGACAAAGACAATCCTCGGCCCGTTGACTGATGCAGGGAGAATATCAAACCCGAGCCCGTCACCGAGTTCCACATCGAGAAAAAGGACGTCAGGCCGAAGCGTGGCGACCGCTTCCCGCGCTTCCTCAAGGTTGCGCGCCTCTCCCACCACCTCGATCTCAGTGAACTTCCTTAATTGAAGGAGGAGATCAAGGCGGATCACATCCTGATCCTCGATGACGACGGTACGCAGGGCAGATCTCTTGGAAAAGACGGGGGCCACGCCGTTGATCCTTACCGTGTTCGCTCCCGCGTGCGAGCGTTAAATCACTCTCTCTGCTTGATCTTGGGACAGGAAGGGGGATCAATGGGGAGCGAAGCCCATGCCTCCCCTTACCCGGACACCGCCGCCCCCGCCGCCACCTGCGTGGTGGTTGATCGCGCTGCTGGTCCTCGCCCTGCTCGGGTTGGGGGTGATGCTCCACCAGAAGGCGTTCCTGTTGGAGAGCGACGGCTCGCACGCTCTGCTCCCCGGTCTCAAAGGGGTGGAAGTGGCGGTACTCCCCGATCACCTCTCCCGGGGGGTCGACTCTCCCGAAGCGCTGCTATTGCTGGAGGAGGCTTTCCTCCCGCTCCCACCCTCTCAGGAGAGCGCCGGGGTCAACCCCTCACCAGGCAGAGAACAGTGGTACCGTTTCACCTTTGCCCCCGAGCCGACGCCGCGCCGGATGATTCTCGATCTGATCTGGTCTGTCTATGATCGCGCCCTCCTCTACCATCAAAACGACGAAGGGAACTGGGAGGCGCTCCTCACCGGCCACCCCAACCGTGGCGACCTCCCCCCCTCCCCTTTGCGCAAGGCATATGAACTGGAGATCCCGGCAGCCAAGCCGGTCACTTTCTTCCTCTTCGTCCGTGATTACTACCGGCTACCGACCCAATTCCGGCTCTGGCAGGATGCCGACATCTTTTTCCAAAAAGAGGCAGCATCCCGGGAGCGCAAGATCGCCTACCTCGGCTTCTGGACGGCGCTGACCGCCTATAGCCTTTTCCTTTTCGCCATGTTACGGGAGCGCTCGCAGTTTCACTACGTCTGCTTTCTGCTGTTGGCCGGGTTATTAACCCTCTGGAACAGCCCGGCGGCATTCCGCTTTGCGCCCGACCCCTACTGGCCTCTCATCGAGACCGTGAGCGCGCTAACGTCGACCGGGATGCTCGTTTGCCTCTGCCTCTTTGTCCGCACTTTTCTCGAAACCGCCGACGAGGCACCGCGGCTCGACTGGTGGCTCTCCCTGCTCCAACGTGGGACGTGGGCCTCTCTGGCCTTTCTCCCGCTGGCTTACTGGCCGCCAACCTCGCTCCTCTACCTCCAAGGGTTCCTGATCATGGCAGCGGGGGTCCTGACGGCGCTGTTGGCGGCGGGGGTCCGATGCTGGCGCTCGGGGTCGCGCCTTGCGCCGTTTCTGGTTCTGGCGCTGGCCCCTCTCGCTCTGGGGTTGCTCCTCTCGGGTCTGCGGGCGCGGACGCTGGTCATTGAGCACGATACCGAGCGGGTGATCTATTCCATCAGCCATTCCTTGAGCCTGATTTTCCTCTCTTTCGCGACCGCCTTTCGCCACCGACGGACGATCGAGGAGAAGATTGCCCTGCAACAGATCCATGCGGAGAAACTCGAAGAAAAAGTCGACGAACGGACCAACCGGCTGGCGGAAGTCAACAAGGCACTCACGGCAGCCGTCACAGAGCGAGACCGCGTGATGGCGATCATCGGGCATGACCTTCGCGGTCCGGCGGTGGCGCTTACTTCGCTCACCCGGATCGTCAGTGAAAACGAAAGCGCCCTCTCCCGCGATCAGTTGCAAACGCTCGCACGGGAGATCGGGCAGGCGTGTGATCTCCAGCTTGAACTTCTCAATAACCTGCTCATCTGGGGCGGGCTCAAGACCGGGGAGTGGAAGCCGCTCCCGGTGCCGCTCGACGTGCGGGAGGTCGCCCATAGCGTCACGGAAATTTTCCAGAGCCTCTCCAGCGCCAAGCGGCTCTTTCTGACCAACGGCATCCCCCGGGAGATCACGGTCCGCACCGATACGCAGCTCCTTGAAACCATTTTGCGCAACCTCGTGAGCAACGCCATCAAGTTCACCCCGCCCGGCGGGCATATCCGCCTCTCAGCGCAGGTGTTGGGCGACGGCTCGCTGGAGGTCGGCGTGCAGGATACCGGGATCGGCATGGAGAGTGAGCGGCTCCAACAACTCTTCGAGGGGGGACTACGGAGCACCCGGGGGACGAAAGGGGAAAAAGGGACCGGGATCGGCCTCACCCTTTGCCGTGATCTCGCCCATTCCATCGGCGGCGATCTGCGGATCGAAAGCCTTCCGGGCAATGGAACGAGCGTCTTCCTCCTGCTCCCCGCCACGCTGCTTCAAACCGCGCCGGAGAGCTTCGCGACGACCAACCCGGCGGCGGCAAAGCCAAACGTCCCAGTGACAAAAGAGGCCGCGCCATAACCGGCAGCACAGTCGAGCCGCACCGGCCCGTCGCTCTCCTCCCGCGTGGAACAAACCCCGCCATCCCCGGTCGGGAAGACCTGCGGCTCGGCGGAAAAGATACTCGGAATCGCTGCGAGCGCCGCGGCGTCCCAGCCGTACTCCCGGCGCAACTGACGGCGAACCTGTTTCAAAAGCGGATCACCACCGCTCACGGAGAGATCGGCAAGGCGCACCTGAGTCGCATCACGCCGCCCCCCGGCACCGCCAACGGTCACCACCCCGTAGCCACGCTCCCGCGAGGTAGCGATGAGAAGCGCCTTGATCGACATCCGATCCACGGCATCGACCACCCAGTCAAAACGGGTTGAAAAAAGCCGTTGCGCATTACCGGGGAGGAAAAACTCGGTGATCGGGGTGATCTCCAACGCCGGGTTGATCCGCAACATCCGCTCGGCGATGACTTCGACCTTGGGACGCCCCACCTCTCCGGTTAATGCCGGGAGCTGGCGGTTGGTGTTGGTGATACAGACATCATCGCGATCAATCAGCGTCAACCGCCCCACACCGGAGCGGACCAGCGCCTCCACCGTCCATGCCCCGACGCCGCCGACACCGACCACGGCGACGTGTGCCCGTGCGAGCCGGTCCAACCCTTCATTGCCATAGAGACGGGCAATCCCGCCGAAACGTTCCAGATCTGCCATAACACCTGCTAAAAAATTCTACGGGCCATCCGCTCCAGCCAGCCGGGGCGTTCCTGCGGGATGGGCCATTGAGGGTACGCCTGTTGATGGGCCGCCACGGCGTTGTCGATCAACGCGGCGAGTTGAGCCGTCGTCACCTCCAACGCGAAACGTTCCCGGACACGGGCCGCCCCTGCCACCCCCATCTCCCGTGCTTTTTCGGGATGGCGCAGCAGTTCTTCCAACGCGGCGGCAAGCGCTTCCGGCTCCCGTTCGCCGACAAGCAGGCCGGTCACCCCCTCCTCGACCATCTCCGGCACTCCCGCGAGCCGGGTCGAGACGACCGGGAGGCCAGTGGCCATCGCTTCGGCAATGACGGTCGGGAGATTATCCATCCCGCCATCGTGCTCGGTCGCACACGCGAGCGCAAAGAGTGTCGCCTGCGGGAGACGTTCGCACACTTGCGCCTGCGACATCGCGCCGGTCAACGTCACCACTCCTTCAAGGCCGAGCCGCGCGACCTGCGCCCTAAGTTCCTCCTCCAAGGGACCGCCACCGATGATCGTGGTACGGAAAGCGAGGCCGCGCCGGTGCAGGATCGCACTCGCCTCAATCAAATCAGCAAACCCCTTTTTCTCAATGCAACGGCCCACGGAGAGAATCTCCGGCAGACCCGCCACCGGCACTGCGGGGGTAAAGAGCGAAGGGTCAATCCCGTTGTAAACCCGGTGGATCTTCGCCGCCGATTCCGGAAACTGACGGCGCAACCCGTCGCGGCTGAAATCAGCCACGGTCGCGACAAACGCCGCATCTCGCACGAGATCCCGGAGAGAAACCGGAAACTCGCGCGGACAGAAAATATCGTTGGCGTGGCCCGTAAAGCTGTAGCTAATCGCGTAAAGCTCTTTGAGCCACCATGCCGTCCGTGCCGCCAACCCGGCAAAGTGGATGTGGAGATGGCGCACCGAACCGGCCCGCAAACGGGAACCGAGCCAGATCGCTTCATAAACGCGCAACCGATCACTCCCCCCGGCCAACTTCGCGGGGCCGAGCGCCGCCCGCCCGGTCAGGCTCCCATCGCGCACAGCGGCGTCGACCTCTGCCATCAACGTCTCCGGCTCGGGCAGATAGGTAATCCTCCGGGTCACCTCCTCCGGGCAATCGGCAGGGATTTCATCGCGCCGACGAATCGCGTAAATCTCTAACTCCATCCCTCCGGCGAGCATCTGCGCGACCTCCCGGTAACAAAACGTCTGGGTGTAGGAAGGGAAGCGCTCGAAAAGATAGGCGCGTTCAATCTTCAGGGCAGCGGACGGAGTGGTCATGGAAAAGGGGAACATACCGCTGCGCCCCCACGCCTTGCCACTCCTAAAAATGCGGGAAACTTTTCTCCGGCGGGATCTGGGCGTACGGGACCGCGCCAAAGTCCGCTCCCGGGAGGACCGGTAGGCGCCCCTGATAATACTCCGAGTGACCATCAAAGAAGAAAAGGTTCATCCCCTTGCCATCGTACGGATCACTCCGCTTGGAAGGGTGCGGGTAGACGAAATTGGTCCCGTCGTTGTAGGCGAGGAAGGTCTTCGCCTCCGCAAGCAGGAAGGTGCGGCCCGGGTGTTTGATGTCGGTGAGCCGCTTCCAGTTCCCCCGCGTGGTGTTGACCCGGTTGAGGAAACCGGGATGGTGGTTAAGAGCGAAGTGGAGATCGTGGGTCTTGGCGACCCATGTCGGGTTGGGGACATCAGGCCGCGTCGGGCACGACATGATCGAGTCCCGCCGCCCACCCCAGAGGATTTCCCCTACATTGCGCGGGTTATTGGCGTTGCCGGGGAGCAATCCCTGTTCATCAAGAATCGCGTACCACGGGACGTCGTTCATGAAAGCGTTCGGCCCGCTGACCGTCGGGAGCACCCGCTGCTGGTTTTCCATGCTATAGCGCAGGACGATCATCCCGACCTCCCGCATCCGGGAGAGGCAGGTCGTCTGCTGCGCCTTGTCGGCGAGGGAACCGGCCCCGAGGAAACCGATGATCGCCAACACCCCCACGATGACCAAGACGATCAACATCTCGGTCAACGTCACGGCTTTCTCTTGCGTCCCGGTTTTCATGGTAGGTTTAAGCAAAAAAGTTCCAGCGGCGGCGGACGGTTCCAAAAGCGAAAACCAGCCCCACCCCGGCCAGCGCCAACGCGCCCGGCTCAGGAACGGCACTCGCTGTGATAAAATGCGTATAGTTAACTCCGGCATTGACCCACGCTCCTCCATTGCTGCTGACCCACCCGGCCCCGCTGGAACCCGAGGGAGTACCGATCTCCAATCGCAGGTAATGATAGCTCGCCGTAGTATCAAAAGCAAAGCGATAGGCATAAAGGCCGCCGCCTTCCAGTAACAACGGCGTCTCCAGAGTAAAGGTAATGTAACTACCACTGGGGTGAGTCGACGAATCGAGGGTAAAACTGCCGGTTTGTGTCCCGCCGGGCAATAACGTCCCACCCGCCGGAGAACCGGGAGCGCTCAGTCGGGAGAACTCCAAGGTAAACGGCGCAGGGGCAGCATAGGCACCCGATACTGTATGGAGACGCATCGTGACCTCCTCCAGCAGATAAGCCGGTGCGTCATTAGCCACGCGGAACTGAATACTGACTTCGCGCCTTCCATCGCCGGGAGAGTTGAAAGGCCCATACTGCCCGACACTACCCGACGCTTCATAGGAACTGACGATCGATTGCGTCGGCTTGATCGAATCAATTGCAACCTGAACAGCAGCAGCCGCTCCACAGGAGAGCGTTGCAAGAGTCATACCGGCAAGGAGGGTAGTTTTCATATAGGGAACTTCAGGGGTTGGAGGTGGAATCAGGAGGATAAAACCAGTAAAGAAGACCGGGAAGCGGATCACCGATGATCGGTTTGAAGTCATCATTCCCCGAGCGATACCAGACCCGTCCGCCCGGCAAAGGCGCTCCGAGTTCAAACTCCAGAACCGTATAGGGAGCAGCATCCTCCCAGACCAGAAGGACGGCATAGGCTCCCCCGGATTTAAGCGATAGCGGCTCGGGAAAAACAAAGCTCAGATACCCCTCCTGCGGCTGCGCTTCCAACTGCATCTCCCCGCGATGTTGAGCGAGCAACTTCCCCTTGGCTGGCGACTCGTTGGGGGCGGGAAGTTCGTACCACTCGACCCGGAAAGGAGCCGGGGAGGCAAACCCTTCGCGCACGCGGATCAGCCGGAAGGTGAGCATCCCGAGTTGTTCATCCCCTTCGCTTTGGAAGGAGAAACCGGTGTCCCGTGCCGAGCCATCATGCCGATACCACCCCCAACCGCCACTCCTCTGCGGCCCGGTGAAGGAAGCAAAGGGAATCGCTTCGGGGAGTTGTGGCGAGAAGATCACCTCCACCTCTGCCGCAGGAGCGGGCGGCTGGAAACTCACGGCTAGCAACGCCGCTGCAATCATGGCATGGAACGCTTTCATTGATCGCGCCCCCCTGCGTTAGTCGCCTCCTGAGAGTGGCCTGCTTCATCGCCAACCCGATACAGCCCCAGCCCGTCAACGTGGATCACTTCGGTCATGTTAAAGCTTTCAAAGCTCAGGCGGTATTCCAGCTCTTTCACCGGGACCGAGAGATGCTGTAATTCAAAGGGAAAGATCATCGTATTCCAGCGGCCCGGGCGGAGCGCAACTTTCGCCTCCGGCAGAAGCGGCCCCTGTTGGGTTCCCTTGGCATCGCTAGCCCGCAAAGTGAGGGTCGCTACCCCCTCAGGAGTCGCTTCCGGCAGGTAAACCTGCGCGGTGACATAATATTGCCCGACCTGATAGGGGAGGCTCTGGCGAAGCTCCGCACGCTGAATCCCGCTGATTTTGAGACTATGCTTCCCGTCGGCCGCCTGCGCGGTGGAGGTCTGGAATGCCTGTTCCTCCGGCCACCCTTCCAACCCTTCTTCAAAAGAGCCGTTGTTGAGCAGCGCCACCGCACGCCCCTGCCCCGCCTGCAAAACCATGGCGGCGACCTTAGACGCGTCGTGCTTCATAGCCTCGGTGGAACCATCCGACAAGTAACGCTCTCCCGCCGCTTGCGCACCCGTCGCGGCAAGTTCCCCCAGTCGTGCACGCACCGCCTCGCTCTTGCCGACCCACGGGACCAGCGCCCAGAGCGGTGTCGCACCCCAGCGTTCCCCCTGCATTTCCGAAGAAGTATAGCGATAGATGCTGTGCGCAAAGAGAGGATCGTCTTTCAACGCACCGAGCATCCGCTGGCGTTCGCGCACTTGGGCAATGATCGCTTCACACCGGTCGAGCCATGCCAGCGCCGCCGCTTCATCGGTAAGATCAGCCTCACGCCAGATGCCATCCCCCTGCACGCCGACGACAGCGGCGCGGTAAATCTGCCACATCGTTTGGAGTTTCTCCGCCCGTTGGCGACGCACCGGTGTATCGGTCCGTTCGACCGCTTCTTTGAGCAAAGCATCGCTCTTTTCAAGGAGTTCCGCGCTTACTTCTGAAAGGTATTCTACGCTGGTGTAGTCAAGCCAAAGCTGCTGATTGCTATACCAACGAGAGCGCCGCGCATCCTCCTCCCAAAACTTCTCCCAAAGGGCGTAATAAGCCTTGAGGCTCGGTGCCGCCTCCGGGCCGACGGCGGCGTTGTACCATTCATCAAGGAGCGGCCCGACCTCCTGCTCCGGGTTCCAGAGCAACCTGGTGATAATCCATGGATTAGGCCCCTCGCCCCAGTTGGGGATCACTTCCGCATAGTAATGCTTCACCTTGTGCTGGCGGCCCCAGCGCAACGCCTCGCTGATCGCATGGGGGAAGAAGCGCGGCACTGGATAGTAACCGCCATAGAGGTAGTCATACCACCCTAACTCCGGCGAGACCGCTCCCCATTCCTTGGTCAAACGCTGCATGCGCTCGCGCAACTCCGGGTCGAACCACCGCGTCATTTCATAAGTGATAAACGGGACGAGCGATGGATCGGGTGAAACGGCGGTCGGCACTTCCAGCAAGGCCAGGTATGCCAGGAAGCCAAACTTCACCTCTGGGCGCTCGCGCTTGACCGCCTGCGCCACTTCATTCGCCCACTGGAAATAGTCATCAGAGACATCTTCAAGCCCGATCCGGTTGACCCTTCCGCTACGCCGCTTCTTGGAGGCTTCTGATTGATCGTAACGATGGCTGTCATTGATCCCCAAAGAATAGCTGGTCTTTTGCGGATGACGCTTAAGGTAATCGAGGATCTCCGCCGCCGATGCCTCCACAATGCCGGGAGCGGAGAAGTTCGGCTGCCACTGGTAATACTCATCATCGGGCGGGATCATCCGCTTGCCATTAAGGATCGGGAAAAACTCAGGGTTCGACTTCCCGTACTTGCTCGGTGGCAGGAGTCGCTTGAGGTAATGATGAAAGTCGATCCGCGCCCGCAGACGATTGACGCGCCCCCATTGGTCGCCGGAGAGGTAGGGCCGCATGTGTGGGCGCTCCAAAGTCGCCACCTCCTCGGGCGAGCGTTCTCTGACGATCGGGAAAAATTCACGGGAAAGGAAGACCGGTTCGCTAGTCTGCTCCCCCTCCGGCAACGCCAGATCGCTACGCTTGGGAATCTCCGTGAACAACTCCGTTGGTGCGAGCCAACGAACGCCGAGGTAACGCTCCAGAAATTCGTAAATCCCAAACTCATCCCCCGAAGCACCGCCCCCGACGATCACGAAGTTTTCCGCATCGACCCGTTTGAGGAGATAGCCATCTTCATCGAGCTTCTCCGGCACCCCGGCGTGCTCCTCTACCCACGGGGTACGCCCGAGGTGAAGATTCGCTCCCGCCCCCGCTTCATGGACCACCGGCAAGGTGGCCCCGGTCGCTTTCTCCAGATACTCCCCCAGCAACCGGGCGCTTTCGCGCAACTCCGGGGAAGCCTCCTTAGCAATCACGACCCGCCCCTGAGGCTCGCCTCCCTTCACCAACCACGCTTCCGCCCCGATCGCCGTCGCAGAAAGGGTGAAAGCAAGGGTACTCAAAACAAAGGGAACTGAAAGAAAACGCATGGGGAGAGAAGGGATCATTTCCAAATTCACAGACGTATGTGAATTTACCCCATCTTCTTCCGATTTCAAGTTCTTTTTTTACTCCTAGGCCACCGGCCCCGTGGAATCGCCGATCACGAGCACAGGCTCCACGAAGCGCTTCTGCGGCTGAGCCGTCCCGGGCGATTGGCGCAGTTTTTCCACCAACACCTCTCCTGCGCTCCGCATCAGGCGCTGCGGCTGCTGGTCAATCGTGGTGATCGAAGGCGGCAGCCAGCGGCCCATTTCAAGATGGTCAAACCCGGTAACCGAAAAATCACCCGGAACCTGCGCTCCGTGCGCCCGGAGATGGGCAATCACGGTCACGGCGACACGATCGCTCAACGCCAGAAGCGCTGTCGGAGGGTTTGGCGAGGCGAGCACCTGCTGCGCCATCCGGACCCCGGCTTCAAAGGGCGAGGAGCACGACGGCGGATAATCGTAAAAAACGGCGTGGGTAGCGACCTCCAGCCCCAGTTTCTCCAACGCACGATAAAACCCGGGCCGCCGCCAGATATTAGCTTCGGGAATCCCCAAGAGACCAAAGCGGCGATGCCCGAGTGCGGCGAGGTGTTCAACCAAAAGCTCCATCCCCCAATTGCGATCAAGCGAGATCGACGGGCCGGGCTGCTCTTCAATCGGATCAACAAAGATATGTTCCTGCCCGGCGAGCAATTTCGCCCCGAGTTCCGGCGTGAGGTGGGATTGCGCCAAGACGATCCCCTCGACACGCAGACGCTTGAAATCTTCCACCGCACGCGCCTCTGCCGCGCTGTCATTCCCGGTAAAGGCGAGAATGCTGCGCATCCCGTGCTCATGAAGGAACGCCTCAAGGTAGGCCAGTTTCTCAATGAGGATCGTGTTGTGAAGTTCCCCGAAACAGATCCCGATCAACCCGCTCACTTTCCCGCGCAAAGCCCGCGCCATCGGGTCGGGCTGGAAACCGACCTCGCGCATCGTCGCTAACACCCGCTCCCGTGTCGACGCTTTGACGGCGGGATGCCCGTTGATCGCGCGTGAAACCGTCCAATCGGAGAGACCGAGGTAACGCGCCAGCTCCGCCACACTGCGGACACGGGGATTGGAGGAAGAGGAGGCCATCAGCTAACGCTCCCTCATTTGCGCTCAAGAAAAAAGCACTTTCCCAATCAAAGGCGAAAGGACCGCGTTCTCAAACGGCGATTTGCTCCACCTCTACGCTGGCGCAAAAGAAGAAGCACCGCTCCACCCCCCAGCAACAACAGGCCACTACCTGCCTCAGGAACCACCAAATTCTCACCGGAAAGCGACGAACTAAAGACGACAACCTTCTCCTCCCCTTCAGAAGTCAGCGCGAGGTGAGCCAAGTTAGTGCCACTATCAGGCAGGGAGAAGATGATATGTGAAATGGCTAAATCCTTGTAACGCTCGGTTGCTTGAATCGCCTGCCAGGTTCGCGAAACGGCATCAAAATCTGACGGGGTAAAATCGAGATCTGCCATGTTCACTCCCTGCCATGATCCCGACCCGGTGGGCCTGCCAGAGAGCCTGAAGGAGACGGAGGAATGGGTGTAGATGGTGAAGGAAATATTATTAAACCAGTTCGGAAGCAGCACCGCGTACTTGAAGTTGGAAAGATTCTCGACCTTCAGGCCGGGGAAGAGCACGTCTGCCTGAAGCCTCAAGCTGGCTTGACCTGTTGAGCGCCATGAACCGACCTGTGCGCTACTGTAAATCCATCCCGCTGGTTGGGCGCTGGAGCCCTGCAAGGCTCCGCTTGCTGTGATGTAATCACTCTCCAGATCATCCGGGTAATCATGGTAATAAATCGTCTGTGCAAAGGTTGACCCGACGAAAAACAGCCACGCAAAAGCGACGAGATAGCATCGACGGGGAATAGCAGGGAGTATCATAGTAAAAAAAACACGCGACGCCTCATGGAGTCGCGATGGCTTCGTCATAGAACGCCTCCAGCTTCGCCACTGCGCTTCTCCATTCAAACTCTTTTCGCACCCCCTGCGCTGCACCGTGGCTCCATTGCCGCCACCGTTCCTCCACCGTCGCCTCCTCCAACGCGGCAGCAAGCGCCTCGGGATCACGCTCCGGGACAAGGAAGCCGCTCTCGCCATGGGCGACCGCCTCGGGAATCCCGCCGTGCTGCGTCGCCACGACCGGCAGCCCAGTGGCCATCGCTTCGAGCATCGCATTGGGAACCCCCTCCTGATCCTGCCGCGCGGTGGTCTCGCTCGGGTGCAGGAAGAGGTGCGAAGCGGCGTAGAGCGCCTGCAACGCCTTTTGATCCAAAAAGCCGGGAAACGTCACGGCTTCGGCGATGCCGAGTTCTCCGGCCAAGGCCTGCAATTCCCCGAACATCGGCCCCTCTCCGGCGATCGTGAAGGTCGCCTTGGGATAACGATCCCGAAACCGGGCAAACGCCTGCAACGCCGTGCGCAACCCTTTCTTGGGAATCAAACGGCAAGTCTGCACCAACCGCCACGCGCCGTCAACGGGCCAAGCCCGCTGCGCCAGCGGGAATTGATCAAGCGGGATGCCGGTCCGGTTGATGCGCAGTTTCTCCGGGGGACAGCCAAGTTCTTCCAGCCGCCGCGCCAGCGAATGGGAACGGGCGAGCACCAGCGGCACCGCGTCAAAGAGCGCGAGCAGTTGCTGGGGATAGTCACGCCGATCCTCCCGCACCATCACATCGGCCCCGTGAAAAGAGACGATGCACGGCCTCGTCCACCGCTGCACAAACGGGAGAAGGTGCGCCCCGGTGTGGCCGAAATAGATATGGACCAGCGCGGGCGCACGCCGCTCTACCCGATCGAGCAAAATCGGCAACTCCCCCCGGTAATCGAGCTGCGGCGCACGTCGCGCATATTTAAGCCACGCATAGCGAAGCCAATTCCAGCGCGGCGGCGACGGGAGCAGCTCGATCTCCTCAAACGGGTAGCGATCTTCACACAGCCGTTCTTTGGCAAGGATGAAGGTACGGTAGCGTTGCAGACCGGTCACCTGCCGGTAGATGTGAAGCATCTCCGGTTTGAGAAAGGTGGTGCAATAGCTGGCTACCAGCGGACGGGTCGGCACGGGTTCAACTCTCCGGCTGCGGTGGGGTCGAGGGCTCCTCCTCCTCCGGCGTTGCGGAGAAGAGGTGACGCTCCAGCGCGATTTTGAGTTCGTCAATCCCCTCGCCCAAACCGGCAGAGATCGGGACCACCTCCGCCTTCGGGAAACGCTGCCGGAAGAAGGTCAGATTTTCCTCGGAACGAGGGTCATCCATCTTGTTGGCGGCGACCAGCCAGGGCCGTTGGCTCAACTCCTCATCATAGAGGTTCAACTCGCGGCGCAGGCTGGCGAAATCCTCCAGCGGGCTGCGTTCATCGTTGCCCGACATATCGAGGACAAAGAGGAGCACGCGGCACCGCATAATATGACGCAGAAACTCGTGGCCGAGGCCGACATTCTGATGCGCCCCTTCGATCAACCCCGGAATATCGGCAACCGGCGCACGGCGGAAATCGCCAAAATCGACGATCCCGATCACGGGGTGGAGCGTCGTAAAGGGATAAGCAGCCACCTTCGGATGGGCGGAGGAAATCTGGGTGAGCAGCGTCGACTTCCCGGCATTGGGGTAGCCGACCAGCCCGGCGTCAGCGATGCTGCGGATCTCAAGCTGGAAGTACCCCTCCTCCCCCATCTCTCCGGGGGTGAACTGCCGTGGCACCTGATTGCGAGCGCTCTTAAAATGGATATTCCCCTTGCCCCCTTTCCCGCCGCGACAGAGGACAAACTCGGCCCCCTCGTGGTCGAGATCGGCGAGAAGCTCGTACTCCCCGGAGGCGCTCTCCTCCTCGGGAGTTTCGTCTTCGGAGAGGTCCTCCTCTTCCTCTTCAAGGACCACTTCGCCCTCCTCCAACTCCTCTGAGACTTCCTCTTCCTCCTCCCACTCCTGAGTTTTCGGGGCAAACGGGCGCTCCCCTTCGGGCAGGCGGCGCACCAGCGTGCCGATCGGCACCTTCACAATCTTGTCCTGCGCCCCCTTGCCGTAGCATTGCTTGCCGCGTCCCCGCTCGCCGTTACGCGCCTTGATGATCGGCTCGTAGAGGAAGGGGCTCAAGGTATCAATGTGCGGGTCGGCACGCAGGATGATGCTGCCGCCGCGCCCGCCGTCTCCACCGTCAGGCCCCCCTTTCGGGACAAACTTCTCTCTGCGGAAGCTCACGCATCCGTCTCCGCCGTTCCCGGCCTTGGCGTAAATTTTAATCTGGTCGACAAACATCGTTTCAAGCAACTGGTTGCGCCGGAGGAACTACTCCACCGCGATTTTCTGCTGGGCAGGTTGTAGCCGAGCGTTCCCCGGCGTTTCGAGCCTTTTTCCTCAAGAATCGGTGATTGTCCTCGCTACCCCCTTTCTTTTATAACGCTATTTGCCATGGTACGCACGTTTTTCCCCCTCCTGATGCTTTTGGTATGGATGCCCGTTGCCGATGCCTCCTTCGCAGGCCGCAGGGCTGCGAAAGCCAAAGCAGCCCCCGCCTTTCAGAAAAACGATTTTGACGCTCTTGAAGCGCAGATCGCCGCCCTCCGCGCCCAGCCGTTTGATTTCTTCGACCTCTGGGCCAATATCGACGGTTTCTATTACGGAATGGAGCCACCAAAGGGTTCCACCAATGATCAGCTCTGGCAGCAACACCGCCAAAAGCTCGAAGCATGGCTGGCAGCCAAGCCCGATTCCACCGCCGCGCGGATCGCGCTGATGGATTGGTGGATCGCCTACGCGTGGAAAGCACGGGGAACCGGCTGGGCGAACACCGTGAAGGAGGAAGACTGTGTGCTCATGCGCGAACGGCTCACCAAAGCGCTGACCTACGCCGCCGAGATTGACCACGACACGATTGATGACCCGAGCTTCTTTCGCCACTGGTTGACCGCCAGCCACGCCCTTCCCATGGAGGATGCCGATATCAACGCGATCTTTACTCAAGCCAAGGCGCGCTTCCCCGGTTACCACGGGCTTTACCGCGCCCACGGCTACTTCCTGCTTCCCAAATGGGGTGGAAAAGCTGACAGCATCGATCAACTCGCCCGGGAAGTCGCCGAACAACACCCGGTGGAGGCCGAGCGCGACAGCATCTATTTCGTCATCGCTTCGATCGCCATGGAGGAGAACCCGCAACTCCCGGTCGATTACGAACGCTTCAAGCGTGGCTTGCGAGCCGTGATCACCTCGCCCAACAAAGACCTTGCCACCTCGGCAGGAGAGATGATGGCTTACACCGCCGTGCTTCGGCGCGACAAGGAGCTGGCGGCGGTCTATTACCCGAACGTCGGCTGGCCGATCCGGCCCCGACGGCTCGACTCGGACATCGACGGCTTCCGCGCTGCACTGGAGGAGCTTGGCTTGCCGCAATGGCAGCAGGAGATGACCGACCTCGAAAAAGCCGGAAAGCTCGAAGAGGCCGAGAAGGGGTATCTCACCACCAAAGCGGAGAAGCCGGGCAAGGCGCTCACCCTCTTTTACATCCGCCAAGGGATGGGGGAGAAAGCACGGGCGGCCGACCCCGCCGAGTATCGCGATTGCGATGTGGAGAAAGCCTCGCTCGATCAACTCTACTACTTCTGTGGCAGTAACATCACCTTTGGCGATTGGGAGAAGCTCAAGGCTGCCGGAGAGCGTTTTGACAAAGCGCGCCCGTGGAATCTGATGGGCAAGAGCACCCTCTTCCTCGCTGCGGCGCACGAGCGTGACGAGGCACGCGGCGCGGCCTTGGCGCAGGAACTCGCTGCGGCAAAGATCGACCGCCCCGGGGTCAAGGCAGTGCAAGCCGTCATCCGGGGTGAGAAGACGCTCGATGAAATCACCCCCTCTTTCACCGGAAACGATCCTCACTCCCCCGCCAATGCGCGCACCCTGATCGGCTACTACCTCACCCATCGCCAGCCGGAACTCGCCCGAACGGTGATCGAGCGCTACCTCGCTTCGCGAAGAGACGACCAGCGGCACTTCACCGCTGTCTGCGAGAGCTTCCAATACGGATCGCTCGCCTCGCTCTTCCCGAAAACCGAAGAGACGGCTAAGCGCTAGGGAGAGTCGTCATGAGAGGGATGTGGCAGCCACAGATCACGATGGAGGGAGGATGAGATTGGGCTGGGAAAGAATCATCGCTTTTGATATGGATGAGCTTTGTCAATCATTGTTGCCTGATCCCCACGAAATCAGCATTTCAAAATGAGATGAAAGGGACTTATTTTATTTTTCTAGTTTTTTGCTTGGCTTTACTCTCAATAGATGAAAGTCGAGGGGCGCTTTCTAATAAAGTTAGATGCTATATACGTGATAGATCACTCAATCAGGAGACTCTGTTAATCGTTCGAGAAGATAATGTCGTTTCCTGTGTTGCCGTGGGAGTGAACCAAAGGTCAGGATGGTTGCTAAGCTCAATGATTTATAAAGAGATGACTCAAAAGAGAGTTGAAGCTTTTGTTCACGACCTTCAGATTCTAATCGATGCAAAAGAAGAGCGTGTGGAAAAGGAGAATTGGGTCACTCGAATTGTCGTATACCTAGACGAAGCTCCGACTTCGGTTGATATCTACATCACCACCAAGGGTCCTGCCTCTAATGAAAAGATATTGCTATTTCTTGAAAAATTTATAAACGAAAACTCTTTATATAAATATGATCCAAAACCACCGCCAGGGCCATCGATATCATCCACTCGTAATTAATCTAACCTTACCCACTATTGAATGGCACTAAGGCGTGACCGAAGAGGAAGAGGGGTCGGTCAAGAATGATTGACAAATAACGCCACTGGCTGTGAACACCGAATCGAACGCTTGGCAATCGCTACCAGCGATCATCGGGTGTAAAATGGGTGTAATTTTGGAGGATAAAGACTCAAACCGGGAGCTTTGTCCCACGATATTGATCTTTTGTGGAACGGATGATCGAATGAAGGGGAAAGAAAAAAATACGGCCGAAGGCGTTAACGTCCGCTTTACCGGAATTTTGAAAAAGTTTGTGAAGCAACGAGCCACAGGTAGTGGGCTTTATAGTTCTGCAAGCGAGTACATCCGTGATCTTGTCCGGCGTGATGACGAGCGCGAGGAGGGGGAGCGGTGGGATGCTTTACATCACGAGTTGAAAGCGGCAATGGCTGCTCCTGATTCGGAATTTATCCCGCTTGATGCAGCTGAAATTCTCGCTGAGGCGAAACTCCGAAAAGAGAGTCATTGATGCAGCTCAGGTCTTAACTTAACGCCATTCTGCCCCCCTCCACATCCCACATTAAGAATCCGGGCCTGAATCCCCCATGCGTGGGGGTACCCTTGGGACGTGCTCTGCCGCTAGGGTGGGGATGATGTTATTTTCTTCCTTTCTGATGCGGGCGGGGGCGGTTGCCGTTGCGTTATCGGCAGTAGCCATGCCCCTTCGGGCTTCGACCCTCATTCTCTTTGATAGCCTCACCCCCACCGTCTCAGGAGAGGGGAGCATTACCTATCGGGGGGATACCGCGGACCACGTTGTGGTCAACACGGTCTCAGGCTTCGGTTTGGCACCGCTTCCCGGAGGGGACCCCCACGTCATGTTCATGCCTGCGTTTTCAAGCACTCAAGGCTTCCTGTTTGATACAGGGATCTCCGTGCCGAATGGCCGCCCCGACGCCGAAAGAATTGAATATATCAACCGGTATACCATGATCTTCGACGTCTACTGGCAAGAAAACAGATCTTGGTATGCCTTTTACAATGCCGAGGGCGTCAACGGAGCCCGACACGACGCCGATTTCTTCCGGCGCTTTGGTAACGGCATTGGAGGCCTCGGCATCGGCGGTGTCTATCTCGGGGATGCCGTCATTAACCAGTGGCACCGTGTTGCCTTCACCGTGACTGATACCAGTGCCACCAGATCGACCGTTTCCATCTACCTCAATGGAGTTTACCTGGGGGATTCCGACGTCGAGGCCGGTACGGACATGCGCTTCTCCCTTTACCTCTCCGGCGTGGGGAGCCAGACGGCCCTCTTTACCGACAACGACGGGGAGACCGCCCCCGCTTATGTCTCCCGGTTCTTCTTCGATAACCGGGTTTACAGCCCTGCGGAGATTGCCGCGTTGGGCGGGCCGGGCGTGACACCCGTCCCGGAGCCGAGTAGCCTGCTTTTCCTCGCCTCAGCAGGTTGGCTCGGCGGACGGCTGTGGCGTCGCAGAAGCCGCATCGCAAAATGAGGCAGAACAAAGCTCGAAAAGACGCGAAAATGACCAGCTTACGACGCAGCTTGCTTTATTCAGCGTTTCCTTAAACCGCTCCAGCCAACTGCCCGCAGGCCGCGGCAACGTCGACCCCGCGCTTCTGCCGCACGGTGTTCGGAAAACCGGCCCGATGGAGGGTCATCTGGAAGCGATCCCAGGTGGCGCGGTCGGGGGCAGCCCCGGCGAACCCCTCCGTCGGGTTGAGCGGGATGAGGTTGATGTGGGCGTTTAACCCCTGCAAAAGAGCTGCGAGTTGTTCCGCGTGAGCAGGCGTATCGTTCACCCCGGCGATCAGCGTCCACCCGAAGAGAATCCGCGAGCCGGTTGCCTCATTATAGACCCGGCACGCTTCGAGCAGTTCACGTAAAGGCCAGCGACGGCTGACCGGGACGAGCGCCGCCCGTTCCTCCTCACTTGCTCCGTGGAGGCTGACGGCGAGGCGATACGGCACCTTCTCCCGCGCCATCCGTAAAATCCCCGGGATCACCCCGACGGTACTCACCGCCACATGGCGCGGCGCAATCCCGAGGCCGCGCCGGTCGGTCACGATCCCGAGCGCCGCCATCACGGCATCAAAATTATGAAGCGGCTCCCCCATTCCCATCAAAACGAGATTACGCAACGCTGCCCCTTCCGACTCCAACCAACGCCGCAGGAGGAGCACCTGCCCGACGATCTCCTCCACCCGCAAATGCCGCCGGAAGCCCCCCTGCCCGGTCGCGCAGAAGCGACACCCCATGGCGCACCCGGCCTGCGTACTCAAACACGCCGTGTAGCGGTCGCGATAACGCATGAGGACGCACTCGATCCGCTCGCCATCGTCGAGTTGCAGCAGGAGCTTGCGCGTCAACCCATCGCTGCTTTCGTGCATCTCCACCGGGAGGGGCCACGCAGAGGGAGCCACCGCCGCGAGCCAACGGGCAGGCGGCGGGAGCAACGGCGCGTTCTCCCCGCGATAAAGCGCCTGCCAAAGCGCACGGGCATGGAAGGCCGCCACCCCGGCTTCCCGGAGTTGCCCTTCCAATTGCTCGTACTCCAACCCGTAGAGGGAAAATGGGAGAGGCGGCGTGGTCAACACCCGGTCACGATACGGGAAAAGCCCCCCTCGTGGCAACGGCGGCTGTTTTTGAGCATGGTTTTTTACGCCGATGGCAGGTTATAGTGACCCCTCCTATGGCTGATTCGTTTGTTCACCTCCATCTGCATACCGAGTATTCCACCCTTGATGGCGCGGTCCGCATCCCCGCGCTCATGAAAAAGGCGAAGGAATTCGGGATGCCAGCGGTGGCGCTCACCGATCACGGCAACCTCTTCGGGATGGTCCCGTTCTACAAAGCGGCCAAAAAAGCGGGGATCAAGCCGATCATCGGCTGCGAGGTCTACATGGCCCCCGGCTCGCTCTTTGAGAAAAAATCGACTTCCGCGCGGGATGCCTCCTTCCACTTCACCCTCCTTGCAGAGAATGAAGAGGGATACCGCAACCTCGTGCGCCTCGTCTCGATCGCCCATCTCGACGGGATGTATTACAAACCGCGCATCGACCGCGAACACCTCGCCAAATTCTCCAAGGGCTTGATCGGCTTGAGCGGCTGCCTCAAGGGCGAAGTGGCGATGGCGCTCCATCACGATGACGACGAAGCGAAGGCGCGGGAGATCGCCGCCACCTATCGCGACATCCTCGGCCCGGAGAATTTCTTCATGGAGATGCACGACCACGGGCTCGAACAACAGCGCCGGGCCAACCGCTCCATCCCCGCCATCGCCAAGGAGTTGGGGCTCGGCCTCGTCGCCGCCAATGATGTCCACTTCCTCAACCGGAGCGACCACGAGGCGCACGACGTCATGATCTGCATTGGCACCGGGGCGAACGTCGCCGATGAACGGCGCATGAAATACATCCCGGAGGTCTACTTCAAAAGCCCGGCGGAGATGCGTGCCCTCTTTGCCGATTACCCGGAGGCTTGCGACAACACCCTGCTCATCGCCGAACGGTGCGGCTTCGACCTCGACACCTCTCCCAAATACCCGAACTACGAGCCACCCGCCGGGAAGACACAGAACCAATACCTGCGCGAGATCACCGAGGAGGGGATCACCCGCCGCTACGGGCGCGAGGCCGATTCACCCGAGATTCAGGACCGCTACCAACTCGAACTCGCGGTGTTGGAAAAGCAAGGGTTCGTTAACTACTTCCTGATCGTCTGGGACTTCATCAACTGGGCCAAGGAACACGGCATCCCGGTCGGCCCGGGGCGTGGTTCGGCGGCGGGCTCGCTCATCGCCTACGCGATGGGGATCACCGACATCGACCCGATCAAGTTCAAGCTCCTCTTCGAGCGCTTTCTGAATCCCGAGCGTCTCAGCCCGCCCGATATCGACGTCGACTTCTGCCAGAACCGCCGCCCGGAAGTGATCGAATACGTCCGCCAGAAATACGGTGAGCGCTCCGTCTCCCAGATCATCACCTTTGGCACCCTCGGGGCGAAGTCGGTCGTGCGCGACGTCGGGCGTGTCCTCGGCTGGAGCTACGGCGATGCCGACCGGGTTGCCAAGATGATCCCCAACGATCTCGGCATCACGCTGGCCGGGTTCGACAAGGAGAATAAAGAGACCGGGACGACCGAGCATGTCGACGGGGCGATCGACAAGAACCCTGAACTCAAAAAAGCGGTCGATACGGAACCAGCCACCCGTCAGCTCTGGGAAACGGCGGTCAAACTCGAAGGGTTGACCCGTGGCGTCGGCGTCCACGCGGCGGGGGTGGTCATTGGAGCGTGCGATTTGAGCGAATACATCCCGCTCACCCGCGCGAATGATGGCTCGATCGTCTCTCAATACGCGATGGGGCCGCTCACCGATGTCGGGATGCTCAAGTGCGACTTCCTTGGCCTCAAAACGCTCACCGTCATCACCGACGCGCAGGATCTCATCCACCAACACACCCCGGGCTTCGATATCAGCACGATCCCGCTCGATGACGCGCCGACCTACGCCCTCCTCAACCGGGGGGAGACGACGGCGGTCTTCCAGTTGGAAAGCGGCGGCATGGTCAACGTCTGCCGACAGTTCGACCTCAAGGATATTGAAGATATCAACGCCATCCTCGCCCTCTACCGACCGGGGCCGATGGACCTCATCCCCGACTACATCAAACGTAAAAAAGGGACCTCGAAGATCAAGTACGCCCACCCGCTTCTGGCACAGGTCTGCGCCGACACGCAGGGGATCTTTGTCTATCAGGAGCAGGTGATGCAGGCGGTACAGGTGCTCGCCGGTTACACCCTTGGTGGAGCCGACCTCCTGCGCCGCGCGATGGGCAAGAAGGACAAGGATCAGATGGCCAAGGAGCGGATCACCTTCGTCGAAGGGTGTAAGAAGGCCAATGACATCCCTGCCGAACAGGCTAACGAGATTTTTGACCTTCTCGAAAAATTCGCCGGTTACGGCTTCAACCGTTCCCACTCGGCGGCGTACGCCTGGGTGAGCTACCAGACCGCCTTCCTCAAGGCGAACTACCCGGTGGAGTTCATGGCGGCGGTCATGAGTAACGAGATCTCCAACACCGACAAGATCAGTATCTTCGTCGCCGAGTGTGAGCGGATGGGGATCAAGATCCTCTCCCCGGACGTCAACCAGAGCTCGCTCAAATTTGCGCCCGAAGCGGTCGCTGCCGATCTCCCACCCAAGGCCGACGGCACCCCGTACCACGGGGCGATCCGCTACGGGCTGGCGGCGATCAAGAACGTGGGTGAGGCCGGGGTTGAGGCCGCGATCGCCGAGCGCGACGCCAACGGCCCGTTTGCCTCACTCGAAGATTTCTGCGCCCGGGTCGATTCGCGCAAGATGAACAAAAAGGGGCTCGAATGCCTCGTCAGATGCGGGGCGTTCGACTTCACGGGGGAGGAGCGCGCGCAACTCTTCGCCGGGATCGACGCCGCGATGGCGGTCGCCGCCAGTTCCCACCGCGATCGGGCAGCGGGGCAGGTCTCGCTCTTTGATATGTTCGACGCTGCACCCAAGCCGCAGAAAAAAGTCGGCTCGACCGTGCAGCCGTGGACGTTGACCGAGAAGCTCGCTTTTGAGAAAGAACTCCTCGGCTTTTACGTCACCGGCCATCCTCTCGATGAATACCGCCCCGTGCTCGAAGGGGGCAAATATGTCCCGATCGCCAAGCTGACCGAGCAGGAGGACAAGAGCACCGTCTCCATCGCCGGAGCACTCGCCATCGTGGAACGCAAGTACACGAAGAAGGATAGCAAGCCGTTCGCGATCGTGACGATTGAGGATCTCACCGACCAGTTGGAGGTGATGATCTGGAGCGAGGCATACAACAAATCGCAATTGCTGCTCCAGCCCGGCGCGGTTGTCTCCATCACCGGGCGGCTCGACCTGCGCGATGAAGGGCCGCGCATCTCCGCCAACGAGGTCAAGGTGATCCGCAAACAGGAGAACACGGAAAAAGCGCTCATCCTCCGCCTGCAACGCGAATCGCTCACCGAACACGACCTCCTCCTCATCCGCGAGACGATCTGGCAAAATCCGGGGCAACGCCGGGTGGAACTGGTGATCCGCGACACGGAGGAGCGAACCCTCCGGTTGATCCCGGATGAGAATTTTAAGATCGCTTCTTCCCCGGAAGTGGAAGAGAAGTTCGCCAAGTGGATCACACTCTAAAACCATGCAACTGACCGACGAACAAAAACAGCAGGTGGCCCAATGGGTGGCCGAAGGTGCAACCCTCGCCGAAGTCCAGCAGCGGCTGGCGGAGACGTGGAACCTCCGTTTAACCTATATGGAGGCGCGCTTCCTGATCGACGACCTCGAAATCACCCTCCCGGAGAAAGAGGTCGAAAAAGAAGCGACCCCGCCGGAGGAAGAAGAGATCCCGGACGCCGAGGCAGCGCTCGAAGCACCGGCAGCCGGTGGCGTCGACGTCTCACTCGACAAAGTGGTCCGCCCCGGAGCGCTCGTCAGCGGCAAAGTCACCTTCAGCGATGGGATCAAGGCCGAGTGGTACCTCGACCAGATGGGGCGCTTCGGCCTCGTCCCGCCCGAGCCGGGCTACCGCCCTTCGCCAGAGGACATGGCCGATTTCAAGATCATGCTCGAACGCGAGTTGAGCAAGCAGGGGTTCTAGGGCCTTTACTCCAGATCAGGCCGCCGGACCGAGGGGAGGAGCGCCACGCCCCAGACGACGGCGGCGATCAGCCAGAAGAGCGAGGCGTAGGCGAGGTGGGAGAGTCGCGCCTGTGGCACCCACTCCGCCCCAAGGCGTGAAATCCACGCCAGAAGCAGGAGCACGGCCATGATGCTCACCGGGCGCAACCGGGCACGGAAGCGCTCCGACTGGCCGCTGTGTCCGAGGATCACGCGGCTTGCCACCGTCCACGTCAGGAGATTGAACCCGCCGATAAAAAGCAGGTGGAGCCACGCCATCCGCCACTCCGGCCAGAGGGCAATGAGCAGGTAACCGGCAGGGATCGCCACCAGCGCGAGCCGGAGGGTGAGCGCGAGCGTCCCGCCGTTCCACTTCGCCTGATGGACCGGCACCTCCCGCCAGAAATAGAGGAGCAACGCCGCCGCGCGCAACGCCGCCCCGGAACGGACCGCTCCGCCCGCCTCCAGCGCGAAACTGATCAACACCGCCGTCCCACACCCGAATGCGAAAGCCGCCTTCGCCAGCCAGCCGGGGGGCAGCGCCGGTGAATCCGGGAAATCGCTCTTGTTGGGCAGGCCGAAAAAGCGCGGCATCAAAAACGCTCCGATCCCCATGATCGGCAGCAATACAAACCCCTGATAGAGCAGCAAAGGCGAAAGGGCATGCGCAAAATCGGGGAGATGCACCGGCAGAAGCGGGATCGCCACCCCGACCAACGCCGACAAAATCCCAAGCCCGACCAAGAGAAAACCGGGCGGCGGCAAATCACGTCGCAAACGAAAACGCTGCCCCATGATCACCACCAGCGCCAGAAGCATCAACAGGAACGCTCCATCCCCCGCAACCGGCCAACCGCCGAGATGTAGCCCCGTCAACAAAGAGAGCATCGCAGCGAAACCGAGCGTCACTCGCAGCGACAACCGGGGAGCATCGAGCATCCGTGGCATCGCCGTTCCCAGAAAGCCGATGACAAAAGCGCCTAGGAACCCTTCAATCATCACCCGCTGGTGCGAAAGCGCGGGATACCCCTCGACCCAGCCAAAAAGGTAAAAAGGCCAGACGATAATCCCGAGCGCTCCGAGCACCATCCCGAGCGGAAAGAGCAATCGGAACGGTTCCCCCTTCCCGGTTAAATGCCAGAATCCGGGTGAGCAGACCGATGAATCAGCAGCCATGACAGCTCAAAGGGTAGCGGCTGGACGCCCCGCCGTCGATGACGAAGCGTTACCTCCCTGCGGCAATTTGCCGCGTCTTTCCCGACAAGTTCCTTGTATGGGCATTCCTTGTTTGCCACGCTCCTTCCCATTCTCTCCCTTTGCACCCCATGCCTGACTCTCCAGCTCTCCTCTCCCTGCCTGTTTTCACGTTTCAAGGCTCCCCTCGACAAATGGGTGAAGCCTTCGGGGAAGCGTGCCGGGAGAGCATTCACGGCCTCGCAACCCTCCGGTTGGAAGCCGCCCAAAGCTTTGTCCAGCAACACACCGGCCAACATCTGCTCGAGCCACAACTCCTGAGCGAAGCCCACGCTGCCCTCGCGGTGTCAGCAAGCTGGGACCCGACGACCCATGCGGAATTTCTCGGAATCGCACGGGGGGCTAATTTGACCCCGGAGAGACTCTTCATCCTTCAAGGGTTGACCGATCTGCGCGATCGGATGGCCTTCTACGATGAAGCGCAGGCAGAAGGGTGCTCATCCCTAATTCTCAAAGGGGAACGCACGCAAGGGGGGCATCTGCTCGCCGGGCAGAACTGGGATCTGGAGACCTCCAACATGGACTACGTCGTCCTTGTGCGGCGAAAGCCTGCCGATGCACCGGAAACCGTGAGCCTCACCCTCACCGGGTGTCTGAGCCTGATCGGCCTCAACAACGAAGGGGTGGGTGTCGGGACCACCAATCTGATCTTCCGGGAAAACCAGACAGGGATTCACTATCTGCAACTCATTCACCGCCTCCTGCGCTCCCGCACCGTGGCGGAAGCCGCCGCCGTCGTAGAGCAAGCCCCTCGCATGGCCGCGCACTACTACTACCTTGTCGATGCCGGAGGCCAAGGCATTGGGCTGGAATGCTCCGCCCGCAAAGTCCACCGTTTTCAGCCCGAAGGCGGCCGATTGGTTCGCTGCAATCACGCGCTTCACCCGGAGTTTCAACTCCTTGAACCGCTAGCCACCCCGGAATCGACCTGTTTCCGACAGCAACGCCTCGAAGCGCTGATCGACACCCATGATGGCCCGATTTCCGTTGAAGATCTCAAAGCCTTCTTCGCTGATCACGAAGGCGGGGAACTCTCCCTCTGTCGCCACCGCAACATGCCCGGCAATGTCAGCACCAACGCCGCCGTCATCCTAAGCCCGCAAACTGGTGAGCTTCACGCCTGCCGAGGACAGGCCCACGCAGGAGAGTGGAGGCGGATCGCTCTCCATTGAGCCTCCGCCTCCCGTTGATGATCCGTCGGAATCAGAGCGCGAAGCGTTCGTCGCTGCCGAGGAGTTCCTCCAGCGTCGACCAACCCCCTTCGTCATCAAGCGCCTGAAAAGCGTGCAGGTAGATTTTCACCACTTCGAGCCGGTGCTCCTTGGCCAGCAGGCCATCAATCGCAGCAAGCAGCGCCTCTTTGGAAGGAGCGGGGGGGAGTTCCTGCACCGTGCCGTTCTCATCGTGCTCAATCCCGAGAGCATCGAGAAAGTCACACAGAAGCGTCGCCTGTCCCTCGACCAGCCAGATTTGAAGGAGATGCGCCCCGATGTCGCTCGAAGCGTGACGTCCGAGATTGGTCTGAAGCCATTCGAAGCGCTCGACCCGTGGTTTGCGTTCCACAAAGACCGGGCGCAGATTGCGCTTCTTGGCGAGGGTATCGATGGTCGCCTTGTAGAGCGCCTTCTGTTTTTCAAAGAGAAAGGTGAAGATCTCAGCGGCGAGATCGGACGGCATACGGGCAAAAATTTCGTGTGGGGCCATGAGCACCCGGTTTTTAAGGTGCTTCGCCGGTTTTGGAAACTTGTTTCTTTCAAAGAAAGCGCCCTTTTTAAGGGCGCGCTCACGAATTTGCTGAAAAGCGGCTGAAAGCCGCCTTTTGGCCCAAAAGTCGATTTCTTCGGGCGTCCGAATCTCGATTCGACCCCCTCAGAAGCCCGATTTTGGCCTCAAAATTCGTCGTTTCATCCATCTTTCTCAATTCGTGAGCACGCCCTAATCAAAAAACCGCAAAAGAATCTCAAGGAGCAGGAAGAATCCCCAAAGGCAGGAAGCGTACGATTCCTTTTTTATGACGACACCCTTGCGCCTCGCGATCATCGGTTGTGGCAACATTTCCACGGCCTATGGCATCCACATCGCCCAATACCCTGAGTTGCTCCAATTGATCGGAGCGTTTGACCTTGAGCCGGAGCGGGCTGATGCCTACTGCGAGCAGCACGGCGGGCGCCCCTTCCGCACGTTTGAAGAGGTGCTGGAGGCGGAAGATGTCGACGCGATCGTCAACCTGACCGTTCACCATGCGCACTTCGACCTCAACGCCCGTGCGCTCCGTGCCAAAAAGCATGTCTTTAGCGAGAAACCGATGGCGCTCACCTTTGAGCAGGCGCAGGAACTGATCGCCTTAGCCAAGGAAAACAACGTCCGCCTCGGCGCTGCACCGATCACCTTCATGGGCGAAGGGGTCCAGACGGCAGCCCGCATCCTCGCTGAAAATAAAATCGGCAAACTCCGGCTCGTCTATGCGGAGGTCAACTGGGGCCAGATCGAACGGTGGATTCCCCGTCCCGCGCCGTACTACACGGTCGGGCCGCTTCTTGATGTCGGCGTCTATGCGATCACGGCGCTCACCTTCCTGCTCGGGCCGGTGCGCCGCGTCCATGGCTATTCCGCGATCCTCAAGAAAGTCCGCGCTGGCACGGACGGCAACCCGTTCCCGGTCACCGCGCCCGATTTCACCACCGGCATTATGGAATTTGAGAACGGCGTCGTCGCCCGACTCACGACCAACTACTACGTCCCGACGACCCACCTCCCCCATCTGCGCGGGCTGGAGTTCCATGGGGACGATGGTTCGTTCATCCTAAGCGACTACCATAACTTTGACGCCAAGTGCCGCATCGCTCCCTACCCTGCGCCACCCGTGCCGCAGAAGCCGTACAACATTGAACTCCTGCGCGAACCGAAGCTCACGCTCGACCGCGCCTTGGGGCTGGTTGACATGGCCGAGGCGATCCGCGAAGGGCGCCCGCATCTCGGTTCGGCGGAACACGCCGCTCACGTCATCGAGATCATGGAAGGCTTGCAGCGCTCCTCCGACGAAGGCGGCAAAATTGATATCTGCTCCTCCCTCGACCGCCCCGACATCCTCGGCTGGGCTAAGGCGACGCCTCTGGAAATCCCGGAGCCGGAGCCGATGGACTAAGATGTCTTCCTAGATTTTGAGAAGCGGGGCAGGGTTGTGGCGCCAACTCTGTCCCGCTTTTCTTTCTTTCCCAACAACAGGAAAAGGCTACCTATCACCGCCATCCAGCCCATCAAACCGGGCTCCGGGACCACCATCCCGGTCAACCGAGTGGAAACAAGCACATTTTCCGCTCCCCACGCAGTGGCATCCACTCCACTTAAAGAAAGAACTGCCGCGAGACTAACCACCCAAGGATCAGGATCATTCGCGCCGGCGAGCGTACCTCCAATCGTCAGAGTATAAGTCCCACCTCCGATCACATTCCCCGCGCTCGTACCCGAAAGGCTGGTCTTGGTTCCCGCAGGGGTTAGCGTCAGAGAGCTGGAGGTTGGTTGCTCAATAAAATAAAGCGGCGGAGTCGTAAACACTCCCGAGCCGCCGTGCCGGACATAGGCTCCACCCCCAAGGGGTAAGCTTGCCAGAAAGGGCGCACTCCCGAGGTTAGCCATAGTCAGCACCGTCGGCTCACTGAGAACACCGGGGAGAATCGAATCATGGAAGGACCAGAGTGCACTGGCATCTCCGCTCCAGACTAACCCCTGAAAGCTAAAACTTTCATCGGTCGCCGTATAGGCCCCCCAACTCACGCCTCCGCCCGATTGAGTTCCTCGTTGGGCGTCAATCTTTACGACAACGGTGGCTTCCGCATGAAGAACGGCCGCCATCAGCAAGGAGAGCGCCAGCGTGAGCGTAGAACGAGAAGGCATAAACGTGCTACACTCTTTAGCAGGCACTTTTTTTAAGACGCAAGTAGAAAAAGCCCCCCCAACGCCCGTTTTTTCAACCGACCCCTTGGGGCGAACCAGCCCCCGTTGACCCACATCGAATCAACGAAAAACGGCGTTGAGGGGGAAATCACGGGAGAGCAAAGCCCCTCCCCCATCACTCTACAAAGCAGCCGGCCCCTGCTCACCGGTACGAATCCGCGTGACCGCTTCCATCGGGACGACAAAAAGCTTCCCGTCACCAATCCGCCCAGTCCGCGCCGCCTCGATCACAGCCTGACTCACCCGTTCGACCATCGCTTCGGGGACGACGACTTCCAGCTTCACTTTAGGGAGGAAATCGAGCGCATACTCGCTCCCCCGGTAAATTTCGGTGTGCCCTTTCTGACGACCGAAGCCTTTGACTTCGCTCACCGTCATCCCTTCGATCCCTAGTTCCGTGAGGGCTTCTTTCACTGACTCCAGTTTGAAGGGTTTGATAATTGCTTCGATTTTTTTCATAAGGAGAGATTAGAGAATATAGCCTTCTTCGCCGTGTTCTGTGAGGTCGAGACCGCTGACTTCATCCTCTGGCGTGGGGCGCAGCGGCATCACTAGCTTGAGTAAAGAAGCAATCGCTACCGTCGCTCCAATGGAGAGGACTAGCGTCAGCGCAATGGCCTTGAGTTGCTCCCACCAGAGCGTGCTACCGACGACGCCACCGAGATTCTCCAGCAAGGCAGGGTTGACTTCCGGAGTCGCGAGAAAGCCGGTCAGGAGAGCGCCAACCGTCCCGCCCACGGCATGCACGCCAAAGGTATCAAGCGCATCATCATAACCAAGGAGCGGCTTGAGCTTCATCACGGCAAAGAAGGGAACCAAAGCACCGATCACGCCGATGATCACCGCGCCGCTCGCATTCACAAACCCGGCAGCGGGAGTAATCGTGACCAAACCACCGATCACGCCGGAGCAAAACCCGAGCACACTCGCCTTCCCGCGCAGGAGGTACTCCGCAACGCCCCATGTCGCACAGGCGACAGCGGTCGCCAGCGTCGTCGTCATAAAGGCATTGGCGGCGATCCCGTCTGCCGCCACCGCACTCCCGGCGTTAAATCCATACCACCCAACCCAGAGCAACCCGGTCCCTACCATACAGAGAACCAGCGAATGCGGAGCAAATGACTCTTTGCCTAACCCCAGACGCTTCCCAAGGATCAAGCAAAGCACCAGCGCACTCCACCCCGAAGACATATGGACCACCGTCCCCCCGGCAAAATCAATCGCCTTGATCGAAGCCTCTGCATTCCAAAGACCGTTCATCAACCCATCACCACCCCAGATCATATGAGCAAGCGGGAAGTAAACCAGAAACATCCAAAGCGCCACGAAGCTCAGAATCGCCTTAAAGCGCATCCGCTCCGCGACGGCCCCGATCATCAACGCCGGGGTGATGATCGCGAACATCATCTGAAACATCGCGAAAACATTATGCGACACCCATGGAGCGATCTCCGGATTCGGTGCCGAAGTCACCCCGCGCAGGAAGGCATACTCCAACCCGCCAATCCACGAACGCCCGCCCGAAAAGACTAAGGAATAGCCAACCGCCCACCAGAGGATCGTCACCAGTCCGGTTATCCCCAGACATTGCGCGAGGATGGAGAGGACGTTCTTTCGCCGCACCAGCCCTCCATAGAAGAGCGCCAAACCGGGCAACGTCATCATGAGCACGAGCGCTGCACAAGCCATCATCCACGCATTATGCCCCGGCCCCGCCACCCCCATAGCGGCGGTCGATACGCCGGGGGGGAGATCGCCCTTCTCATCACGTAGCGCCTCCGAAGGATCGCTATTGTGAAGGTAGGCTTCCAGCCCGGCGACACGGGCTTCCAGCGATGGCGGCGGAGGGGGCGGCGTCGGCTGCGCCTGCGTCATCCATGGCGCAAGCCAAAGGATCAAGGCAAGCAACAGGGTGGTAAACGGAGTGAGGTTTTTCATCGCCGCTGCCCTTTAGCATCCGCTGTGCCAACCACGCAACCTCCACTGCGCCCCGGGTGGAAACCGCTTCTCTCCCCGCCAAACCGCGCACGCATGCGCCCAATACTGGTCAAATCGCGCCACACCCTGTCGGGTTTTTACCACCTTTACACCGGGCGGCACCTCCCGCTACGCTTTCCCACACGATGCCAAAATCGCTTTTCTGGTTTGTGATCGCCGCCTTTGCCGAGATCGCCGGTTGCTTCGCCTTCTGGAAGTGGCTGCGACTCAAGGAGGGGCCGTCGGCGCTTCTTTACGGCCTCCCGGCGCTCCTCCTTTTTGCCTATGCCTTAACCCGGATTGAGGCGGAACAGGCCGGGAGAGTCTACGCTGCCTATGCTGCGATCTACCTCCTAGCTTCACTCTTCTGGATGCGTGCCGTGGAAGGGGTCGCTCCTGATCGTTGGGATTTGACCGGAGCGGCCATCTGCCTGATCGGCGCCGGGGTGATTATTCTAACGCCGCGCTGACCCTGCCGGTCCGCGTCTGCCAGTCGCTTAATGCTTCGAGGAAGCGTTCATCGGCCTCCAACGCCATCGCTTCGAGTTCCAACTGCTGCTTGCGGCTTTCAAGAATGTTCACGAAAGGGAGACTCCCGTTGGCATACGCCTCCAGCAACAGACGGGAACTGCCCCGTGCCTTTTCCAACGCGGGACCACGCGCCTTCGCAGCGATGGCCATGGCACGTTGCAGACGCGCCGCCGCTTCCCGCACCTCACTCTCCACAGCCACTTTCCGCGCCGCAAGCTCCTCCAGCGCTCTTTGGTGGGATGCCTTCGCACTAGCGATCTCCCCCTGCTGCCGATCCCAGAGCGGAAGGGGCAACGAAACCTTCACCCCAACCGTCGTCGCCTCCATCTCCGGCTCGCGCATCAATTCCAGCCCTACCCCGACCGCTTCCCAGCGTTTCGAGCGGGCTAGCGCTACTTCCGCCCGGGAACGATCCTGTGCCAAGACCGCCAGCCGCCAATCGGGGCGCTTTTGGAACACCTCCCGCGTTCCCTTCGCCAGAGCAGCCGCCGAAGGGAGCGAAGGCCAACCACCTGTGATCGCTACCCTCTGACGCCGCCCCCCAAGGAGGGAAGCCAGCTCGATCTGAAGCGATTCGCGCTCCATCTCCAACGTCGCTGCCGAGAGTTCCAGTGCCGCCTCTTCCACCGCGATCATCCCAACCTCACCAGCGCTGGAACGGCCTGCGGCCACCTGTGCAGCAGCGAGTTCGCTCAACTCCCCCAACAACGCCCTGTTCTCCCTATTGAGCGCCAGCCGACGCTCCATCACTAACAACTTCCTCGCTTGCCTTAACACCTCCCCCGCCAACTTACGCCGCGCTTCAAGCCACTCCTCCCGCGCCATCGCAACATCCACCCGTGCCACGGCCCGCCCTTTCTCCAACCTGCCCGCCAGCGGAAAGCGCTGCATCAACCCAACGCTCCAAAGTTCCCCCCGCCCCTCCGGGCGCACCAAGTCACTCTCCACCCCGGCCATCAACTCCGGGTTACTCCAAAGCCCGGCCTGCACCAGACGCCCCTGCGCTTCGGAGATGCGCCATTGAACCGCCGCCAGTTCCCGGCTCTGTGCCAACGCTTCGCGCACCGCTGCCTCCGGCGTCATCGCCCCCGCCATCCCTGCCCACACCCAAAAGATAAACCATTGAAACTTCACGCGTGCTCCTCCTTCCTCTCCCGGCGCAGTTCCCGCGTGCGCATCCACGCGAAGATGACGGGGGTTACAATCAGAATATGAATGAGACTGCTGATACACCCGCCGACCACAGGTGTCGCCAGCGGCTGCATCACCTCGCTACCGGTACGCTCCAACCAGAAAACCGGCAAAAGACTAGCGAGCGTTGTCGCCACCGTCATCACTTTCGGACGCAGGCGCAGTTTGGCCCCATCCTTAATCGCGACGATAAGATCAGCTTCATTAAAGGCCGCGCCCCGCTCCTTGCGCCGCGCTTCCAGCATCTCCTCAAGATAGACCACCATCACCACCCCGGTCTGGATCGCCATTCCAAAGAGAGCGATATAGCCAACCCCGACCGCTGCGGTAAACGGAAAGCCCAGAAAATATTGCAGGAAAACACTCCCGCTCAAAGCAAACGGGACAGCAAGAATGACGTGCGCCGCCTCCCCCGCCGAGCCGTAAACTATATAGAGCAACACGAAGATAATCAGCAACACCGCCGGGATCACCAGTCGCATCGTCTTCACGAACGCCAGTTGATTCTCATACTCCCCGCTATACTCCACTGTCATCCCTGCCCCCAACGCGATTTCCGAACCGACCTTCTCCTTCACCTCCTCCACAAAGCTGCCGAGGTCGCGCCCGGCGACATTCGCCTGAACATAGACACGCAAACGCCCATTCTCACTAGCGATTTCATTCGGTCCGGTCACCCGCTCAATCTTCGCTAACTGCCCAAGCGGAACCGAACCCGCCGTTTCCATTCCATCCCGGGAGGGAAGCGGGATCAAAAGATCGCCGACACGGTTGGGGTCGCTACGTTCGTCATGGGCAAGGCGAAGTTGAATCGGGTAGCGTTCCCGGCCTTCAATCACCGTCGAGACGGCCATCCCGCCCAATCCGGTTTCGACCACCTCCAACACCCCTCGCATCGTCAATCCGTAACGGGCAAGCTTCTCGCGATCAGGGTGGATCTCCAGATAAGGCTTACCGACCACGCGGGAGACCGCGACACCGGAAGCACCGGGGATCGTCCGCACGAGCTTTTCAACCTCGAACGCCTTCTTCTGCAAAGCATTGAGATCATCACCCAAAATCTTCACCCCGAGTTGCGCCCGGATTCCGGTGGAAATCATGAGGATGCGATTCTCAATCGGTTGCAGAAAGCCGCCCGGAACGAAGCCGGGGACCTGCATCAACCGCGCGCTCATCTCCTCCTTGAGCTTCTCCAGCGTCATCCCCTCGCGCCACTCCTTCTTCGGTTTCAGGATAATGGTCGTTTCGATCATCTCGATCGGAGCGGGATCGGTCGCCGTTTCCGCGCGCCCCAACTTACCGGCCGCCAGTTCCACCTCCGGGAAGCTGGCAAAGACTTCATCCTGCCACGCCATCACCCGCTTGATCTCTGGAAGCGAAGTCGCGGGCGAGAGCACCGGCATAAAGAGAAGGCTACCTTCGTTAAGTTTCGGCATATGTTCGCTACCCACCCCGGCGACTAGCTGCTGCAACCCCGGCCACCCCTCCAAACGCGCCACCCATGCCTTCGGCAATCCCCAGAAAACGATCTGAGAGGCTCCAAGCAATGCCGCAGCCGACAGCAACACCGTCCGCCGATGGGCGAGCGACCAATCGAGCACCGGCTCATAAATCCTCATGAGCCAATGCATCACCCGGTTCTCCTCCTCCTTATGAAACGGCCCACGCACCAGCAGACTACACAAAACCGGCACCATACTCACCGCCAACACGGTAGAGCCGATCACCGCGAACGTCTTGGTAAACGCCAACGGGTGAAAGAGCTTCCCGTCCTGCCCCTGCAAGGCGAACACCGGCAGAAACGAGAGGAGAATAATCGCCATTGAGAAGAAGATCGGCCTGCCAACCTGTTTGGACGCACTCCGCGTGCACGCCAGCGTCTCAGCACGAGTCAACCGCCGCCCGAGCCGCTCCTCCTCCCGCTCACAGTGGCGCAAGACATTCTCGGTGATCACAATCCCGGCATCAACCAGAACGCCGATCGCAATCACTAACCCCGAGAGGCTCATGATATTGGAGGAAATGCCAAAAACCTGCATCAACAGAAATGAAATCAGGATACTGGCCGGCAGCGGGAAGGTCACAATCAGGATGGAACGGAAGTGAAAGAGAAAGATGACATGCGCCAGCGTCACGAGAATGACTTCCTCAACCAGCGCGTGCTTCAAGGTCTCAATCGTCCGGTTGATCAAATCGCTTCGGTCATAGAACGCCTTGATCGCTACCCCTTCGGGCAGGCTCCGATTGAGTTCTTCGACCTTCGCCTTGACCTTTTGGATCACCCCGCTGGCGTCGGCTCCCGAGCGCATCACCACGATCCCGCCGACGACTTCGCGCCCGTTGATATCAAGCGTCCCCCGCCGGAAGTCCCCACCAATGGTTACCGTCGCCACATCGCGAAGATAAATCGGAATCCCATTGCGTTGCGCGACGAGCGTCGTTTCCAAATCCGCTAACGACGTCACTAACCCCACCCCTCGCACCACAAACTCCTGCCCATTCTCCTCTAGCGTCCTCCCGCCAATATTCAGGTTTGCCGCCCGGAGCGCTTCGCTCACCTCCATCAACGCCACACCGCGATCGCGTAACAAAGCGGAGGAGACCTCCACCTGAATCTGTTTGACAAAACCGCCGATGCTCCCGACTTCCGCCACCCCTTCGATCGCATTAAGCTGGTAGCGCACAAACCAATCCTGCACGCCACGCAAATAGGCTAGATCGTACCCTCCATCGGGAGCCAGCTTCGGATCAACATCGAGATAGTATTGATAGATCCACCCTAACCCGGTGGCATCCGGCCCGAGTCGTGGCACCACCCCCTCGGGTAGTGATCCGCCAAGATAGTTGAGCCGCTCCAAGACCCGCTGCCGCGCAAAGTACGGGTCGATCCCGTCGTGAAAAATCACCGTGACCAGTGAGAAACCAAACATACTGGTCGCCCGTACCGTTCGCACTCCGGCCAATCCCTGGAGATTCACCGTTAGCGGATAAGTCACCTGATCCTCCACCTCCTGCGGGGAACGCCCCATCCAGTCGGCAAAGACGATCACCTGATTCTCCGTCAGGTCCGGGAGCGCATCGACCGGCGTCTGATAAAGCGCCCGCACCCCCATCCCGACAAGAAAAAGGGTGAAGACCGCGACCAGAAACCGGTTGCGGAGCGACCAGTCGATCAAGGCGTGAATCATGGCTTGCGATGCTCCTCCAGAAATTCTTCAAGACAGGCTTTACAGCAAAGCTCTACGCTCCGGCCCTCGTGCTCGAAACGATAGGGCTCGCCCATGGAGCCTAGCTTCTCCCCGGAGACCGGGCAAAGCCCTTCCCCCTTGGGCTTTTCCTCTTCGCCAAAGCCGCTATTGAGCTGCATCTGCCCATCAAGCAGCACCCCTCCCTGCGTGACCACTCGCGCTCCCTCTTTCACACCGTCGAGCAATTCCACCCCTTCATCCCCTTCCCGGCCGAGACGCACCTTGGCCAGCCGATAACTACCCTGCGCCTCTTCAACGAAGACACGCGGCTCCCCGCCGGGATGGAGAATCGCACTCCGGGGCAGGAGCACCACCTCCGGGGCGGCCAGTTCCACTCTTCCTTGAGCAAAAAGCCGGTTGAGCAGAAGGCGCTCCCCCGTCGCCGGATCACGCGGGTTCGACAAGCGGGCGCGGACCCGCGCTGTGCGTGTGGCGCCGTCAAGGGTCGGTTCAATCAGGGTAATCTCGGCTTCCAACTCCTTCCCCGGTTGCGAAGGGGTCTGCACCCTAACCTTTTGCCCCTTCTTCAACCACGGTAAGTCGCGTTCATAGACCTCGAAGATGAACCAAAGGGTGTCGAGATCGGCGATCTCCAGCATCACCTCTCCTTCGTCAACCCATTGCCCTTCATAAACCTTCCGCGCGACCACCGTCCCGCTACGGGGCGAGCGGAGCGGAACCCCAAGTTCCCCTTTGGTTTGCAAGGAAGCTTCCAACGTAGCGCGGTCCATCCCCATCTGCCGCAAACGCTCACCAATTGCTACCTTGAGCGCATCACTTCCCGCGAGACGATATTCCGCCAGAGCCGCCAGCCATTCGCGGCTAAAGAAACGGGCCAACTCCTCCCCTGCCTTCACCTCTGCGCCGACATGATTGACCAACAGTTTCTCCACCCGCCCACGGACTGGTGCAGCGATATAGCTAACCAACTGTTCATCCGCCTCCAGCCGTCCTGAGAAGCTCATCGTCCGAACGAGCGGCCCACGCCGGAGCGCCCGGGTAGCAATTCCGGCGATCCGGGGGCTCTCTCCCGGCAGGATCACCACATCCCCCCCTTCGAGCGATTGGCTTTGTTCATAAACCGGGGCGAGATCCATCCCACAGATCGTGCACTGGCCGGGTTGATCGCTTTTGATCCAAGGGTGCATCGGCGACTGGTAGAAGAGAGGTTGGCGTTCCCCTCCTCCTTTCCCGGTCCCGACCGGCCCGGAGGCGCTGTTGCGCCCGAGCCACCACCCCACGACGATCCCCAGCATCAGCAACACGCCGATGCGTAGTATAGTATTCATCCTATTTCAGCACCCGAACCGGGCGCTAATATAAGGCTATTTTTTGGCAGCCTCGCGCACTAAGGCGACGTATTCGTCAGCCTTGCGATTGAAGTTGCGCACGCACGCCTTGCAGCAGAGCCAGACTTCCGTCCCGTCGTGTTCCAGACGGAAGGGAATCATCTTGCCCGAGCCGAGTTTCTCCTTGGAAACCGGGCAGATAGTGAGCGGGTATTCCTTGGGAATCCCATGATCATCAGCATGAGAAAAACCGACAGAAACCAAAAGAGTAGCGATAAAGAGAAATGATTTAAACATAGATAGAAAGAGACGTTACCCACCGACAAGGTGGAGGTTAGCAAAAAACAGCCCTTCCCACGAAGGTGAGAAAGCAAGAGCCCAGAATCAGGCGCAGACCGGCGGAGCATTCGCCGGAAGAGTCCGTTGAAGAATCGTCTCCAACAACATCGTGCCCCAACGGGGCGGGAAAGTCGCCACGCGGCAAGGTAAGTCAAGCCGGGTCTGTTCCCCGGCCACTAAGGCGAGAGCATCAGGAAGTCGCTCCCCCTCCACGACCGTTGCCTGCCAATGATGCCCCTGTTCGCTTAAAACCTTCAGCGAAAAACAACACTCCCGGGTGTTCTCCAAGGGAGTTGGCGCATCACCTCCCGCCGCAAGGCAGCAGCCACTCCGCTCCTCCAACACTGAAGCCGTCAGCAAACAATGATTGGCAAGTACCAGCCACCCGATCAGCAAAAAGGTGACCGTCAACAGCCGCTTCCACGAGGCCGGAACGGCACAGGAGCGGCTAGATTGGCTGGTTAAGTGCGACACGCTTCTCTAAGATTAGAGGGAAGCATCCCCACGCGCAAGGGGAAAAAAGATCAGACCACCCCGCCGTAAAGCTTGCGATATTGCGCGGGGGTCATCCCGGTCTCCCGACGGAAGGCGCGGTGAAACGCCGCCGGTTCGCTATATCCCGCCGCCAGTGCGATCTCCTTGAGCGGTGCGTGCGTTTCACAAAGCGTTCGTTTCACCCCTTCCATCCGACGCTTTTGTAGATACTCCTGCGGACTGGTCCCGTAATATTCACGGAAGGTCAGACGAAAATAGCTAGGCGAGACCCCCGCCTGTTGAGCCATCGAAGCGACGCCCTGCACCGTCGGAGCCGCCAGCGCCACCTCCAACGCTCTCCGCAACCACGGCGGCTCCTCCCGCGGCGGATCGGCCCACGCCTCTTCAAAACGGGTCAGCAACGCCTCGCCCAAAAGAGCCAGCACCCGCTCCTCCGCTGCGGTGCGGCGGTTGCTCTTATAGCGTTGGGTAAACTCCTCCATCAAGAGACGATCGCCCCGCGTCCGGCACGCCCCCGGAATGACCGACGGCTCCCGCGCCACGGCAAAAGGCGAGTCGGGATGCCCCGGGCGATATTCCTCAAAATGGAAGACCCACATCGCCATCTCCTCGGAAAGCGCCCTCCCGCCAAATGGATTGTGAGGTGGAATCAAAAGCGCATCCCCCTCGCGCAGCTCGTAACGCGTCCCGTCTGATTCAAGGGCGATCCGCCCCTTAAACGCCACGATGATATCGTGCCGGGGCCAGACCGATGGACCAAACGAAGGGCCATCCCCCCGATAAAGGCCCAATCCGTGAAAACAGACGCGCATTCCTGCGATTCAAACAAAAAAGAAGCGATTGGGTCAATACATTCCCCTTTAACCCCAAGGAGCCTCCGTGCAATCGTTGGCGACATGGTTACCTCTGACTCTCCGGAAGCCGAGCCCGGCTCTCCGAAACGTCTCCTCATCATCGGCACCGGGAGCATTGGCGAACGCCATCTCCGCTGCTTTCAAGCCACAGGCCGCGCCACCGTCGCCGCCGTCGAAGCCAATGCGGAACTGGGCCGCACCATCGCCGAGCGTTACGGCTGCCCATGGTACGCCTCGCTGGAAGAAGCGCTCCGCTCCGGCATCGCCTACGAAGCCGCCGTCATCGCTACCCCTGCGCATACCCATATCGCCGTTGCCCGCCAATGCCTGGCTGCCGGGTTGCACCTCCTCATTGAAAAGCCGCTCGCCGTCTCGCTCGAAGGGGTCGACGCCTTGTTGGAAGAGGAAAGAGCCAGCGATAAGGCGATTCGCGTTGCCTATACCCTACGGAGCGTCCCGGTGATCCGGCGGCTCAAGGAGAAGCTGGAGAGCGGTGTCATCGGCGAACCCAAACAGGTCACCGTCACCTCCGGCCAGAACTTCCCCTCCTTCCGCCCTGCCTATCGCACCATCTACTACGCTGATCACGCCAAGGGCGGAGGCGCGATTCAGGATGCGCTCACCCACCAGCTTCACTCCACCGAATGGCTCGTCGGCCCGATCACCAATGTCTTTGCCGATGCGGCGCATCAGGTACTCGACGGCGTTGAAGTCGAAGACACCGTCAGTCTCCATGCAAGGTTAGCCAATGGAGCCTTGGCCAATTTCTCCCTCAACCAGTTCCAGCATCCTAATGAAAGCTTCATCGCCCTCCATAGTGGCGAAGGGAGCCTGCGGGCCGAGTTGCACACCCAGCGCGTCGGCACCTTCCTCAAAGGGGATAGCGAATGGAGTTGGGAAGCGATTGAGCCCGAGGAACGCGACGCCGCGTTTATCCGACAGGCCGACGCCTTCCTCGACGCTACCGAAGGCCGCCCCTGCTATCTCTCTACCCTTGCCGAAGGGGTACAAACCTTGCGGGTCAACCTCGCCGCGCTCGAATCGGTCCGTACCCGCCGGGAGGTCAAACTATGAGCAATACCACCGCCCGCCCGTTGCGCCTCGCCATGCTCGGCATGATCGACGGCAACGGCCATCCCTATTCATGGGCCGCCATCATCAACGGCTACAACCGCGAAGCGATGGCGGAATGTCCCTACCCGGTCATCCCGGTCTACCTCGGTGCGGAACCGTATGAGGAAGTCCGCATCCCCGGCGCTCAGGTGACCCACATCTGGACCGACAAAATCGAAGAAGCACGCCACGTCGCCCGCTGCTCAAACATCCCGAACGTCGTCGAGAGGATGGAAGAGGTCATCGGACACGTCGATGCCGTCGTCATCACCACCGATGATGGTAGCGAACACGTCTGGCGTGCCAAACCGTTTATCGAAGCCGGTCTGCCGGTCTTTATCGACAAACCGCTCGCCAGCACCGTGGAGGAACTCCGCCAATTCATCGACTGGCACAAGGCGGGAGCCCGTCTCCTTTCCTCCAGCGGGATGCGCTACGCCCCGGCGTGGAAGCCGCTCGCAGGGCGTCCTTGGAAGTGGGTGAGCGCTACCACCATCAAGACTTGGGAAAAGTACGGCATCCACGCCTTTGAACCGCTCTACGGCATCCTCGGGCCGGGGTTTGAGACCGTCACAGCCGAGGCGCAAGGCGGCTCCACGCTCGTTTCCGCCACCCACCGCAGCGGCGCAAAAGCGACCGTCGCCGTCCTACCCGATGCTTATAAGAGCTTCGGCGTCATCCATGCCTACGGAGCCGAAACGCACGAGAGCGTCCACCTTCAGGGAACCTACCCCGCCTTCCGCGGCCAGATGCTAGCGATGGTCGAATGGCTCCAAAGCGGCGTCGATCCCTACCCTTTTGCCGAAACGATCGAGCAGATGGCCGTCATCATCGCCGGGATTCGCAGCCGCGATGAAGGCCGCCCGGTCCCTGTCAAAGAAATCCTCGCCGAAGTCAACGCCGACCTCCCTTCCCATTCATGAAAAACAGTCGTATCCGCAAAGAAATCGCAGAGCGTGGCCTCGCCACCTGCATGAAGATCAACACCAACGATCCCCGCATCGTCGAACTCGCCGGTCTGTGCGGTTTCTCCGCTGTCTGGCTTTGTAACGAACACGTCCCCGGTGATTGGTTAGGGATCGAAAACTCCGTACGAGCGGCGAAGCTCCACGACGTCGACACGATCGTCCGCATCGCCAAAGGCTCCTATAGCGATTACATCAAACCGTTTGAATGCGATGCCACGGCGATCATGGTCCCGCATGTCACCTCTGCCGGGGAAGCACGCGCCATCGTTGACCAGTGCCGCTTCATGCCACTCGGGCGGCGGGCGCTCGATGGCGGAAATGTCGACGGCGCTTTCGCTACCATCCCCGGGGCCGACTACATCGCCGCCAGCAACCGCGAAAAGCTGATCATCCTTCAGATCGAATCGCCCGAAGGGGTCGAAGCGGTCGACGAGATCGCTGCGGTCGAGGGGTTTGATTTTCTCCTCTTTGGCCCCGGTGACTATGCTCACCGCATCGGCAAAGTCGGCCAGATCCATGCGCCGGAAGTCACCGCCGCCCGCCTCAAAGTTGAGGAAGCGTGCCGCCGCCATGGCAAGCTCGGCTTCGCCGTCGGCGCCCCCGGCTCCCCCGGGGAATTACGCGAACGCGGTTACGGCGTTCTCAACCTCGCCTCGGATGTCGGCTCCCTCGCCGCTGCCTTCAAAAACCTGATCGCCGGGTTCAATGATAACCTCGCCCAGAGCGACAACTACTACGCCAAAAAAGCATGAGCGCCGCCCGTTCTCTCTTTGATCTGACCGGTCAGCGCATCTGGGTCTTCGGCGGCGCAGGCTATCTCGGGCAGGAAGTCATCCAGAGCCTCCATGCCCAAGGGGGCCACATCACCTGTATCGACCTCAAAGGCCGTTCGCAAGCCTTCGTGAGCGAAGCCGGTTTGAGCGACCGGGTCACCCCCGTCGACCTCGACCTGACCGATGACAAAGCGACCAGCCGCTGGATTCGCGAAACGAGCGAAGCGGAGGGGGTCGCCGATGCCGTCGTCTTCCTTACCACACCCAGCGGGCCGAACTCCCCGGTGATGACCTTGGGCAAAGAGGAGTTTGACCTCTACAACAACGCCGGGTTAACCAGCCTCTTCCTCGCCGTGCGCGAGGTCGGCGCCCGCATGGCCAAGCGCGGCGGCGGCAGCATCGTCCTCTTCTCCAGCATGTACGGGATCGTCTCCCCTGATCCCCGGGTCTACCACGCGCCGATGCACCCCAACCCGCTCCCGTACGGGATGCACAAGGCCGCCCTGCTCCAGATGACCCGCTACCTCGCCGTCTTCTGGGGAGCGCAGAACGTGCGGACCAACGCCGTCGTCCCCGGTCCCTTCCCGAACCCTCCGCAACAGGCCGCCGCGCCCGACTTCATGGAACGGCTCGCCTCCAAAGTCCCGCTCGGGCGGATCGGTCGCCAGCACGAAATCGCCGGAGCCGTCACCTACCTCGTCTCCAACGCTTCCACCTACGTTACCGGCCAGAAGATCGTCGTCGATGGCGGCTGGACCGCCTGGTAACCCCCTCTCCTATTATGAGCCAACCACCTCTTCTCACCCGTTTTTCCCTCGAAGGCCAAGTCGTCCTGCTGACCGGCGGGGCTGGTCTCTACGGGCGCGGTCTCGCTGCCGATCTAGCCAAAGCGGGGGCGACGCTGATCATCGCCTCGCGCAACCTCCAAGCGTGTCAGGAAGTCGCCGATGCCGAAAACGCCGCTGGCGGCAACGTCACCGCTGAACAGTACGATCAGGGAGACGAAGCCTCCATCAAGGCGCTCTTGGAGCGGATCATCGAACGCTTTGGACGCATCGACGGCCTCGTCAACAACTCCGTCGCCCGCCCGATGGGCAAGGAGAAGCCGATCCTTGAGGCATGGGAACACTCGGTGAAAATCAACGTCACCGGCGTCTTCCTGATGCACCACCACTTCGGCCAACAGATGGCCCGACAGGGCAAAGGGAGCATCGTCAACATCGGCTCGATCTACGGCATGGTCGGCCCGCACCTCGACTTCTACGGTAACGCGCCGGAACTCTACCCCCGGCCCGACTACTACTTCCACAAAGCCGGGATGGTGAACCTCTCGCGTTACTACGCCGGCCTTTTCGGCGCTCAGGGCGTCCGGGTCAATACCCTCTCTCCGGGCGGTTTCTTTAATAACCAACCCGAGAGCTTTCTGGAAAATTACAACCGCGAGACCTACCTCAACCGGATGGGGGATGATCAGGACCTCGGCGGTCCGGTCGTTTTCCTCTTGAGTGAAGCCGCCCGGTACATCACCGGCGTCAACCTCCCAGTCGACGGCGGGTTCACCGCACGCTAGAGGGAATTCTACCACGCCGCCTTTGGAAACAGGGGCGGCGTTTTTTTATTTCCGCTTCTTTTTGGAGCCAAACTGGCTGGGCGAGACGCCGTGCCGCTCCACAAACGCCTTGTGAAACGCACTCAAGCTCGAATAGCCGACCGCCATCGCCGCATCGGTCACGCTCATCCCGTTCTCCGAGATCAATTCTGCCGCCTTCTCCACCCGCATGAGACGCAGGTATTTCGGGAGCGAGACGCCGGTCTCCTCTGCAAAGAGGCGGCTTAAATAAAACGGACTGCACTCGACCTCCTTGGCGAGCATGTCGAGGCTCGGCGGGTTCTCCAGATCACGCTGGAGAAGGTAGCGCACCCGCTCGATCCGCTCCCGGTTGAGCCGCTTGTGCCGTTCGCAGAAAAGCTCGTTCGGCTGATCAGGGCGAAAGAGAATGAGGGAGAGAATCTCCAGAATCTTCCCCTGATACCAGACCGGCAGTGCCGCCTGATGCACCGGCGGCTCCAGCAACCCGGCCCGCACCGAGAGGAGCGGCGTCGGCAGAGAGGATAACTCCAGCCACGGGTTGAGCTTCTCGGGGTTTTCCAGAAACCGGCGCACCCCCGGCTGCAACCCGTCGAGCACGGCGGCGAACTGCCCGCGCAGAAAATCGACCGAAAGCTCCAGCGTCAGAAAGCGGTGCATCGAATCGGCATTGCGCACCGCGTGTGGAAACTGATCGCGCGTGGTATAAACGGCCACCTGCTCATTGCCGAGGTGGTGAAGCTTCCCCCCCTCGCGCAACTGCGCCGTCCCGGTGTAGTTCAGGCAGACTTCCAGACTGTTGGGGTGGAAGCTCTCCGACCAGATCAACGGATCGGAGACACGGAAATCGTGCCACTCAATGCTCACCCCCTGCTCGGCAAAGCCGCCATACAACGGCTTCCAGAGACCCTCCACCTGTTTCCAGAGCGGCTGTTCCTGCAAGACAGTCTCCATCCCGGAAAGCGGCTCTTTAGTGGAAAGTTTTTTTTTGGACATGCACCCGTTTGTGTTAACTGCCATTTGCGGAGAGGGGGCCCCAACAAAGGCACCGGGGCCGCCATCTGCACGACTCCGGGCATTCAACATTAACACTGGCTCGGCAGAGCGGCTTTCTTGCGCTTGCCATCGGGTTGCTTGAGATTGCACCCTTCCCATCAATCATACTTTCCCCGATCGCGCCTCCCCTGAAAGCGCCTTTGGCAAGGAGCGGCATCAATTTGGCAACCACGGGCATGCTTTTTCACACCCGGGGGTAAAAAAATTCCTTTCCAGTCGCGGGAACGCTCCTATCCTCGCCGGGGTGATCGACCGTTATACCCTACCGAAGATGAACGCGCTCTGGCAGGAGCAGCACAAGTACGAAATCTGGCTGGAGATCGAAGTCCTCGCCTGTGAAGCGCAGGCCGAGATTGGCGTCATCCCGAAAGCCGACGCCGAGGTGATCCGCCGCAAGGCCGCCTTCAACCTCGCCGATGTGCAGGAGATCGAACGGCGCACCAACCACGACGTCATCGCCTTCCTCGAAAACGTCGCCAGCTACGTCGGCCCGGAAGCGCGCTGGATCCATCAGGGGATGACCTCTTCCGATGTGCTCGATACCACGCTCGCTGTGCAGATGAACGAAGCGAGCGGCCTCCTGCTCGACGATCTCGAAGCGCTGCGCACCGTCATCGCCCGCCGCGCCCTTGAATACAAAAAGACGCCGATGATCGGGCGCTCCCACGGCATCCACGCCGAGCCGATCACCTTTGGGCTGAAATTGGCCCTCATGTACGATGAATTTAGCCGTGCCATCGAGCGGCTCCAGCAGACGCGCGAGCGGGTGCGCGTCGGCAAACTCTCCGGCGCCGTCGGCACCCACGCCCACCTCGACCCGACCGTTGAGGAGAAAGTCTGCACGCGCCTCGGCCTGATCCCGGCCGGATTGAGCACGCAAGTCGTCCAGCGCGATCGCCACGCGGAATTTCTCCAGACCCTCGCGCTCATCGCTTCGAGCATCGACCGCTGGGCGACCGAATTCCGCCACCTGCAACGGACCGAAGTCCTCGAAGTCGAGGAATACTTCTCCCCGGGGCAGAAAGGAAGCTCGGCCATGCCGCACAAGCGCAACCCGATCACCGGGGAGAAATTGAGCGGACTGGCGCGGATCATCCGTGGCAACGCCATCGCGGCGCTTGAGAACGTCGCCCTCTGGCACGAGCGCGATATTTCGCACTCCAGCGTCGAGCGGGTCATCATGCCCGATTCGACCATCCTGCTCGATTACATGCTCCAGACGCTCACCAAGCTGGTCGACCGGCTCATCGTCTACCCGGAGAACATGAAGCGCAATATGGAGATCACCAAGGGGTTGTACTACTCGCAGTCAATCCTCCTCAAGCTCACCGAACGGGGCAGCGAGCGCAAGGCCGCCTACGAGGCCGTCCAGCGCGCCGCCATGAAGACGTGGCAGGGAGAAGCTCCGCTCAAAGCGAACCTCCTCGAAGAACCCGAGATCATGGCGCGGCTCACCCCGGCGGAGATCGAGACGTTCTGCTCGCTGGAGATCCACTTCCGTCACGTCGACGAAAGTTTCCGTAAAGTCGGTCTGCCGACCGGCGACGAATAAAAAAGAACGCCTTCACCGTGGGGTTCATCTCGCCTTTTGCTCATCTTTAAGGTTGGATGGACCCCGCCCGTCCCGTTAAGCTCTCCATCGCTATGGTCGCCATGAAACAACGCCTTCTCCTGACCTCCCTTCTCCTGCTCCTTGTCGTCGCCTTTTCCGGGTGTGACCGGGTGAAAAAGATGCTCAATCTCAAGAAGTCGGAGCCGGTTGCCGTCGAGGCGACCCCACAGCCGCAAGAAACCGGTGAAACCACCCCGGATGCGGCGGCAACGACCACGGCTGCCGCTCCCGCAGAGCCAACCCCGGCCCCTCAACCGACGCCGGAGCCGATCAACCGCAACGCCTCCGTCGTCGTCTTCTGTTACCACCGTTTTGAGGAGAACCCGCGTGACAACCTCGCCATCTCCCCGGAGGAGTTTGAGAAACAGTTGCAGGCGATCAAGGATGCCGGGATCACCGTCATCGGAATGCAGGATTTCCTCGCCTGGCGTCGCGGGGAGAAGAATATCCCGGCCCGGAGCGCAGTCATCACCATTGATGACGGCTACATCTCCGGCTACACCGTCGCGTGGCCGCTGCTCAAGAAGTTTGATTACCCGTTCACGATGTTTGTCTACGTCGAGTACCTCTCCTCGGGCGGGAAGGCGATGACGTGGGAACAACTCGCCGAAATGCGCGACGGCGGGGTCGACATCCAATCGCACACCTATACCCACCAGAGCCTGCGCGGGCGTCCCCCGGGGCTTGGGCGCGGCGTCGCCGCCAAAATCAAGGAAATGGGGTACGAAGCATGGCTGGAGCGCGAAGTCGCCGGATCGAAAAAGGAACTCGAACAACGCCTCGCCATCCGGGTCAACACCCTCGCCTACCCGTACGGGATGTACAATCAGGCCGCGCGGGACGCGATCAAGGCCGCCGGGTATGAAGCCGCCTTTACCGTCTACGGCCAGCGCGTCGGTTTCTCCAACCCGGAGATCGACCTGATTGGCCGTTACGCCATCGGCTCGCGCGAGCCACAGATCTTCGCCGCCGCCCTCCGCGATGTCGGCGCCGCCGGGAGCGAAGTGGTCGACTCCGGCCCGGTCGTCGCTCAGGTCGCCGCCGCTTCGATGATCACCCAGCCGATGGAAGGGGAGACGATCTCCGACCCGCGTCCGACGATCCGCGCCAACCTCGCCACCTTCGGGGAGATCGACGCCGATAGCATCGAGATGCGCATCAGCGGCTTCGGTCTCGTCGCCGCCACCTACGACCCGGCGAGCAAGACCCTCTCCTTCCAACCCGCAGAGGGCCAGCCGCTCACCGACAAGCACTACACCGTCATCATTTCGGCACGGCAGGGGGAGAAAAAGCTCGAAACGCGCTGGAACTTCAACTTCACTCCCGCGCAGCAGTAACCCTCCATGTTCAACCAACTCGCCGACAAGCTCCAGGATGTCTTCAAAGACCTGCGCGGGCAGGGGAAGATCTCCGAGAGCAACGTGACCGACGCGATGCGGGCGGTCCGCCTCGCCTTGCTCGAAGCGGATGTCCACTATCAGGTCGCCAAGGATTTCATCGCCAACGTCAAGGCAAAGGCCCTCGGCGAAGAGGTCTTGCGCAGCGTCACCCCGGGGCAGCAGATCGTCAAAATTTTCCATGACGAACTGACAGCCCTCCTCGGCGGCGACGCCTCCCCGCTCCTCCTTGAAAAGCCGGCCCGCATCCTGATGGTCGGCCTCAACGGCGCAGGGAAGACAACCTCCTCCGCCAAGCTCGCCCGCTGGCTTAAAAAAGAGGGGCGCACGCCGCTCCTGATCGCGCTCGATCTCCACCGCCCCGCCGCCATCGAGCAGTTGGTGACGCTCGGCAAACAGATCGACGTCCCGGTCTTCCGTCCACAGCCGGGGGAGACCGACGTCCTCAAAGTCGCCCGGGAAGCGGTGGAATGGACAGCGACCCAAAACGGCAACGTCCAAATCTTCGACACCGCCGGACGGCAGGAGATCGACGAAGCGCTCGTGCAAGAGCTACGCCGGGTCAAAGAATTTCTCAACCCGGGCGAAGTCCTCCTCGTCGCCGATTCGGCCACCGGGCAGCAGGCGGTCAGCGTCGCGACCCACTTCCACGAAGCGCTCGGGGTCACCGGCCTGATTTTGACCAAGCTCGATGGCGATGCCCGTGGTGGCGCCGCCCTTTCGATGCGGCAGGTCACTCAACGGCCGATCAAGTTTGCCGGTGTCGGCGAGAAGATCGACCAGTTTGAGCCGTTCGTCCCCGATCGCCTCGCCGGGCGCATCCTCGGCATGGGCGACATCGTCGGCCTCGTCGAAAAGGCGGCGGAAGTCATTGATGAAGAAGAGGCCAAGCGGATGGAGGAAAAACTCCGGACCGCCTCCTTTGATCTCAACGACTTCCTCAGCCAGTTCCGGATGATCCGAAAACTCGGCCCGCTTGAAAGTATCCTTGGCATGTTGCCGGGAATGAGTAATCTCAAGGGGTTTTCCGTGGATGAGAAGCAGATGACACGGATCGAAGCGATCGTCCTCTCGATGACTCTGGAGGAACGGAGCCGACCCGACATCATCAACGCCCGGCGGCGGCAACGCATCGCCAAAGGGAGTGGCACCTCCGTCACGGAAGTTAACGACCTCCTCTCGCGCTTCAACCAGATGCGCAAGATGATGAAAAATATGGGCAAACTCAAAAAAATGATGGGCCGCGCCGGTCGCCCCGGCGGACCACGCATCCCGGGTTTGCGTTAGAAACTTTTTGATTTAGCAACAATTCACGAGAAAAGGCTTGTCCACCGGAGCAGTCCGGCGTACAAGTCCCCTCCACTTTTTATGGCAGTATCCATCCGACTCCGGCGCGAAGGCGCACAGAACCGCCCCTACTATCGCATCGTTGTGGCCGACAGCCGCAGCCCGCGTGACGGGAAATTCATTGAACATGTAGGCAACTACGACCCAAAGAAGGAAGGGGACAACTCGAAGATTGACCTCTCCCGGATCGACTACTGGGTAGCTGCCGGTGCGCAACCTTCCGATACGGTTCGCAGCATCATCCGCAAGGCCCGCCGGGCCGCGGCTCAGGCAACCGCCTGATTTTTGTTTTTTAACCGGCTCCTTTCTCGGGGAGCCGGTTTTCTCCGTTTCGTCAAAAGGTGACGAAGACGGATCAAGCGTGGTGTGCAGGGCAGAAAGGGACGCTACGCCAACCTTTCATGGATGCCTTTTTGCAATACCTTCTTGATCATCTCGTGGAAGATCCCCACGGGGAGGTCTCGCTCGTGCGGACAGAAACCGCCAAGAAGATTACCTACCGGCTCCGATTACCGAAGGGTGAAGTTGGCAAAGTGATCGGCCACCAAGGGCGCACCATCCGCGCCATCCGGCACCTCCTCGCTGCCGGAGCCGCCGTGCAGGGGCAACGCGCCGTCCTGCTTATTGAGGAGTGATCGCCGCCCCAAGCCGGTGGCAAAGGCCCAGCAAACGCTCCCGCAACGCCACGCCCCGCTCTGAAAAGCGGCGTTGCATCTGCTCATAGGTCGCACGCCCCTCGGGCGTCTCGATGGCAATCGGCTCAAACCCGAGCGCCTGCAGATCATACGGACTGGCCCGCATATCAGCCTCCCGGATCTCCCACGCCAACTCCAGCGCATCGGCGATCCACTCCGAAGGGGTAAACGGCGTCAGTTTGAACGACCATTTGTAGAGATCCATATTCGCATGGAGACAGCCGCGCTGTTCGAGCGCATGGATCGTCGCCTTTTGCGGAGAGAGCCGGTTGAGTGGACGCGCTTGCGGCGTAAAGAAGCGGAACGCGTCATAGTGCGAACAACGGATCACCTGCCCCTCGACCACCGCCGCCACCCCCTCAGCCCCGAGCCGCAATGGCCAACTCCCGTGGCGCACCTCCGGCTCGCGATAGACCATCGCCCATTCATGCAACCCGAAGCAGCCGAAGAAAGGAGCGCGCTCCCGGCATTGTTCCAGCAACGTGGTGATCCAGCCAAGCGCCTCGCGCCGGTTCGGTTTCAGCCAGTGGGGATCAGCCGTCACCCCTTCCCAACACCGATGATAACCGGGGTAATCGAGAAAAAGGGACGCCTCCTCCCCGAGCAGAATCGTCCCCAAGCCCGGATGCCAGCGGGTCAATTGACCCGGCGTGTAATGGTAATACTCGAAGAGAAAATCGTAAACCGGATGGCGCTCCCCCGCCGCACGCCGCGCCGCGTGAGGCCCGGTCCAACGGGCGACCCGCGCTTCATGCGCTGCCCGCCGCGCCTGCCACTCCTGCGGGGCGAGCGTTTCAGCCACCGCTTCTGCGGCGCAACGCCGCCTCCCGGATGATCGCGACGAGTTGACGCCCGAGCGCCCCCTTCCCCGCCCTCGGGAGCGGGTCGATCCCGCCGCCCGACCAAAAAAGCGTCACCTCATTCTCCTCCCCCTCAAACCCGATCCCCGGCACGCTGACATCGTTGGCGATGATCAGGTCACACCGCTTGGCCTCCAGCTTGCGCTGCGCATGTTCCGCCACGCGGTCGGTCTCTGCCGCGAACCCGGCGAGGAAAAAGCCGCGCCCTTCCAGCGCTCCGAGGGAAGCCAGAATGTCACGGGTCGGCACCAGCGAAAGCGCCGGAATCCCGTCGTGCTTTTTGATCTTGGAAGAGAAAACCTCCGCCGGTTTGAAATCACACACTGCCGCCGCTAAAACCGCTACGTCAACCCCCTCCAACCCGGCATCGACCGCCACCGCCATCTCGTCACTGGTCACGACATCAATCCGTGTCACCCCTTGGGGGACCGGCAACGCCGTCGGCCCGCTCACAAGAAGCACCTCCTCCCCTGCTGCCGCTGCCGCCGCCGCGAGCGCATACCCCATCTTTCCCGAGGAGCGATTGCTTAAAAAACGGACCGGATCGAGCGGTTCACGCGTCGGCCCGGCGGTGATCAACCATTTCATGATGTGGGAAGAAGCTTCTCAATCGCCTCCAGAATCGCCTCCACCGCCGCCATCCGCCCGATCCCTTCGTAGCCACAGGCGAGTTGCCCCTCCTCCGGTCCGACGAAATGCGTCCCGCGTTCCCGCAACAGAGCGGCGTTCGCCTGTGTCGCCGGGTGGAGCCACATCTTGCCGTTCATCGCCGGGGCAAGCAACACCGGGGCGAGCGTCGCCAAGGCGATCTCTGTGAGCGGATTGGAAGCCTGCCCATGGGCGAGATCGGCCAGCGTGTTAGCCGTCAGCGGCGCTACGACCAGCAGATCAGCCCGATCCGCAAGATCGATATGACCGGGACGCCAATCGTTGCGCTCAAAAACATCGGTCAAAACCGAATGGCGCGAGAGCGTCTGGAAGGTAAGCGGCGCGACAAACGCCTGCGCACCACGCGTCATGGCGACGTGGAGTTCATGCCCCCGTTGCGTCAGGCGACTGGCGAGATCTGCCGCCTTGTAGGCCGCGATGGAACCGGTCACTCCGAGGACAATCGTGCTCATGTGGTCAGAAGTTGGTCGACTTTCACCCGTAGACGATGCACCGCCATCCGCTCCGCCTGCATCACGGCGCGGACCGAAGCGAGCACCTCCTCCACCGTCCCGGGCGGGATCGCGTAGCGGTAGTGCGGCCATTGGGCGAGTTCCTCCTCCGCATTGCGCAGGCGGGTTTCGATCTGTTGGGACGACTCGGTCCCCCGCGCTTCAAGGCGGCGACGCAGTTCGGAGAGGCTCGGCGGCAAAAGGAAGAGATCGACGAAGGCTTCGCGGATCTCCGCATCTTCACAGGCGCGGATTTGCGCTGCTCCCTGTGGATCGATATCAATCACGACATCGCCCCCCTCGCGCAAGCTCGCCAGCACCGTACTCCGAAGCGTCCCGTAACGGTTGCCATGGATCACGGCATGTTCGAGAAATTCCCCGGCGGCGACTTTTTCCTCAAACGCCTCTTCGGAAAGAAAGTAGTAATCGACCCCCTCGACCTCCCCCTCCCGCCGCTCACGGGTGGTGCAGGAGATGGAATAAGTGAAGTCGGGCGTCTGTTGCAGACCGTTGCGCAGCGTCGTCTTCCCTGCGCCCGACGGAGCAGAGAGGATAAAAAGGACGCCGTTGATGCGCGAAATACTCATTCGATATTTTGCAGTTGTTCGCGGATTTTTTCCATCTCTGCCTTACAGAGCACCACGTATTGCGAAATCGAAACATCGTTCGCCTTCGCCCCAAGCGTGTTGAACTCGCGGGAGATCTCCTGCGTCATAAAATCGAGCGTCCGCCCGACCGGCTCGCTCTTGCGCAAGTGCTGGGCAAACTGGGCGAAGTGACTCTCCAGACGGGTCACCTCCTCGGTAATGTCCGATTTGTCGGCGAAGAAGATCACCTCTTTAAGAATCCGCTCGTCATCGACGGGCAGCGTCAGCCCGGCATTGGCAATCCGCTCCAGCAGGTTCTGCCGATAGCGGGTGGTGACATGCGGCTGCTGATCACGAATCTGATGGAGCCACCCGCGTACCGCTTTGAGCCGGTGAATCAGATCTTTGGCGAGATTCTTCCCCTCCTTCTCGCGCATTTTAATGAGGTCGCCGAGCGCCTCCTTGAGCGCACACTGGATGAAAGGCCACGCCTCTTCGACCCCGAGATGCTCCTGCGGCACGCGGACCACCCCCGGCGCTCGCAACACCGTGTCGATACTCACCTCCCCGGCGACGCCGAGTTCCTTCTGCAAGGCAAGCATCGCGGCGTAATAAGTCCGGGCCAGCGGTGTATCAATCGCCGCCTCGGCGTTGGAGGCGCTGGTGTGATAGGCAATGACGACATTGAGCCGTCCGCGCGAAATCTCCGAATTGATCAGGTCCCGCACGCGCGGTTCCAACTCCGCCAACTCTCGCGGCAGGGCGACGGTGACATCGCTCTGCTTACGGTTGACCGAGTTGAGTTCGACGCTAAATTGCGTGCCGTTGGTGGCGCTTTGGCCCCGGCCATAGCCGGTCATGCTTCTCATCAGTAGGGGCTCCTATTCATCTTTCAGGAGCCGTTCGGCCACCTGCGCAACATCCTTATCCCCACGCCCTGAGAGATTGGCGATGATGATCGCTTCCTTGGGCATCTGAGGGGCGACTTTGATCACATGAGCGATCGCGTGAGAGGACTCCAGCGCGGGGAGAATCCCCTCCTGCCGGGCGAGGAGTTGAAAGGCATCGAGCGCCTCGTCATCGGTCGCGTAATCGTATTGCACGCGGTCGCGATCGCGCAGCCACGCGTGTTCCGGCCCGATCGCGGCGTAATCAAGCCCGGCGGAAATCGAGTGCGTCAGTTCGATCTGACCGTTGGCATCGGCGAGGAGATAAGTCTTGGTCCCTTGCAGAACGCCGAGCTTGCCCCCCTGAAAGCGTGCGGCGTGCCGTCCCGGGAGAATCCCTTCGCCCCCCGCTTCGACCCCGACCATCCGCACCGCCTCATCCTCAAGGAAGGGGTGGAAAAGGCCGATGGCGTTGCTCCCGCCGCCGACACAGGCGACGAGGAGATCGGGCAAGCGTCCCTCGCGCTCCAGAATCTGGCGACGCGCCTCGACCCCGATGACGCGGTGGAAATCGCGCACCATCATCGGGTAAGGGTGGGAACCAAGCGCGGAACCGAGGATGTAGTGCGTATGGCGCACGTTGGTGACCCAATCGCGCATCGCTTCGTTGATCGCCTCCTTGAGCGTCGCCTGTCCGGCTGTCACCGGGACCACTTTTGCTCCCAGAAAACGCATCCGCGCGACGTTGAGCGCCTGTCGCTCCATATCGACCGCGCCCATATAAACCACACAATCCATCCCGAACCGGGCGGCGACCGTCGCCGTAGCGACCCCGTGCTGCCCCGCGCCGGTCTCGGCGATGATCCGGCGTTTGCCCATCCGCCGGGCGAGGAGGATCTGCCCGATGGCGTTGTTGATCTTGTGCGCTCCGGTGTGGAGGAGGTCTTCGCGTTTAAGGTAAATCTTCGGCCCGCCGAGGTGAGCGCTCAGGCGTTCGGCGTGGTAGAGCGGCGTCGGGCGTCCGGCAAAGTCGGCCAACAGCGCGTCAAGTTCCGCGGCAAAGGCGGCATCTTCCCGCGCCCGCGCATACTCTTGCGTCAGCTCATTAAGGGCGGTCATCAAGGTTTCCGGCACAAACATGCCGCCATAAGGGCCAAAGTGGCCCCCTTGATCGGGAAGCAGATCGGGTTTCATCGGACGATCAGCTATAGGCGGATTTCGCCCGCGCGGCAACAAGGGAGTTTAGCGGGTTGCCACGCCCCCCTCCCCCGCCGTCGCCGGGACGACCTCAATCGCGAGGAGCCGCGAACCGGGATTCTTTAAGTGAAGCCGCCCGTTGCGGAAGCTCCAATCCTCTGCCCCCAACGGCTCGACCGCCTTGACCCCGGCGACATGGGCCAGTTCCAGCGTCGCATCGGCGATCGCCGCTTCACCCGGCTGCCAAAGTTCGACCATCAGGCGCGAACCATCGCGGTACGCCTGCCGCACGGAAAGCGAAGAGGGCAAAACGCTTTCAATCGCGGGCAGGGAAAACTCAGAGCGCGGCGGCGGCGCTTGTGTCAGACGGCGCAGATCGGAGCCGTTCTCCAAGGCGAGCGAGAGGGCGCGAAGCGCGGTGACGGCGATACGCCACTGCGGCTCCACCCCGAGCCAGGCCGCGCCTCCCTCCTCCCGCCAATAGCGTTGATCGAGCCATGCCTCCATCCGGGCCGCGCTCTCCGCATCGCCACAGGCCCGGGCAGCGGCCGCGAGGAAAACCACCGTCGGCGGCAAGGGAGCGAAAAAACCGCCACCCAGCGAAGGATCTCTCGGATCTTTAGCGCCGGGAAGTATTTCGGAGGGCATCTCGGGGAGCAGCGCTTTGAAATCAAGCCCATCGCGCACCTCCTCCCATAGCCGACGGGGCCGTTCCAAATCACTCGCCCAAGGGGCATACCAGAGAAGCGACCACCCATCCCCGCCGGGGAGGCCCATCGGGTAAAACGCGGTCGTCGGCTGATGATAAAAGAGACGGAGCAGCCCGTCACCGATCTTCGCCCGGAAGCTGGCGAGCGACCATTCCTCCCACTTGCGGCGTTCATCAGCCCACTCTCCAAGTCCAAGCTTTTCCAGAAGGAGGAGGGCCGCCTGAGGGTGGTTATTGCACGGAAAGAAGATCAACCCCGGCTCACAGCAAACCCCGCCCGAGGCATTGGCACGCATCTCCGCGGCGATCCGCTCCGCCAACGTCATCGTGGTATAGGCAACGCGATTTTCACCGGAAACAAAGGCGAATCCTTGAGTGCGGTAATGGCTCTCCCCGGTCCACGCTTCGTAAAGGGCGAGGAGATGGAGCAGATGCCCCGAGTACATAATGTTTTCCTGAGCGCACGGGTCACCAGCCGTCGCGCGCCAATAGCGATCGCTATAAGCCCAAGTCCGGCGATCGAGGAGACGTTCGATGACATTACCGAGCGTCTTGCGCATCTCTCCACGGTAGGCCGGGGTGCGCATCCCGAGCGCCGCCGCCGTATAGCCTACCATGGCGGCATGGTAGCGAATGGCAGCCGGGCCATACTGACGCCCGCCAATCGCCCAATGCTCATCCCGCCGTTCCTCGGGGAGTTGCCAAGTCACCGAAGAAAGCCAGCGCTGGAGAGCAAGCTCCTGAACGCTTAACGCAGGAGGAGACAAAGAAGACGCGCCCCTTGCCCGTTCAGGATAAGAAGGGGAACCAGAAGACGAACTTCCCGGCAACGGATGGCGGATGAGGGAGACCTGATAGAAAAAGAGACCGCCCCCCACCAACAAGGCAAGAATCAGCCAAAGAAAGCGGCGAAGACGTCTCATAGGGAAGCAAATCAACGGGTTGAAAAACAACCTATCGGGTTTTTGGTCGAAAATGAAGGATGAATTCACAAAACAGAGTCAACCCGTTACGATGGTTGGCAAAACCGTGCCCGCCATTGGCTAGGCGTACAGCCTGTGGATTGCTTAAAGAGGCGACTCAGGTAGGACGCATGTTGAAAGCCGATCTTCTCTGCAATCCTTTCGAGGGTGTCTTGGCTAGCCAGCAGTTCCTTGATTCGCTCGATACGTACTTGGTTAACAAAGGTTCTGGGCGTTAGCCCTGTGTATCGCAGGAAGGTACGGTGAAAGAAGAAGGGGCTGTAGCCGGCCATCCGGGCCAGGTTCTGTAAGTTCAGATCGTCGCCGGGATGATGGCGGATGTAGTCTTGCATCGAGGCGACCACCTTGGCTTGTAAATTGCGTTGTACCGTTGGTCTGCGCGCCGTGCCGATGAGGGCCAACATTGTGGTCGCGAGTGCTGATTTGAGAAGGGTCCAGCAAAGGGGATCGAAAGGAAAGGCGTTGCATTGATCCCATGCATCGCTCATGAGCGTGGATAGCTCCCCTTCGTAAAAGCGGGTCGATAGATCACGATGCGGATTTCCCTGAACATCGAGAGCGAACGTGTTGTAGCGGAAGGAGTCCCGCCGATCGAAATGGAGCCAAAGCGTGGCATAGTTCTTTTGGTAGGGAGCGGGGACAAAATCGCGCCCCTGATGGTGGTCAAAGAGGAAGAGAGTGCCCGGTTCGAGGCGATACACCTTGCCGTGATAGCCAAATACTGCCTTTCCCCGTAGGCAGAACATGATCTCTCTCATGCCGGGGCGATGAATGTGTGCATGGTTGGCGATCCATTGTTGATGCTTGCGGTGCCGGATCGCTGGCTCGACATCTGGAGCACCAATGGAGGTCACCCACTTCCAGTTAGCGGTGTTCTGAAAGTGCACGGCTTCGCTTGGAGTGAGTAAATCTGAGAAGAGAAAGCGTTGTGAAGGCTGGGGTGACGACATGATAAGGGAGGGCAAGATTGTATCAGCAAGAGGCAAGCCTAAACATGGACGAGGAGGTGACTAGCGGAGTAAAAAAGTTGGCATCACTTCATGTGAGGTTTATGAAAACTTATCTTCTCCAGAGCGGTGAAAGCGAATTCTTTTTTGATGCGGGTAGCGGCCTTTGGTCCTTCCGCTTTCAGAGAGGTGTCATGATGGAAGCGATGACCTCGGAGATCGAGATCAACCAAACGTTGCGTTCCTGTTTTGGTGAACATCCGCTAGTTGAGCAGGGGAGCGGTGCGGATGAAGATTTCGGGCCGTTTGCTCAACTCACAGTGGCGAGCTTGATTACCCCGGAGCGGTTAAGGCTGGTGGTGGATTTCAGGCTCTATCACGAAGGGGCGTTTTTAACCATCGCGCTGGGGGTTGAGCATCTCGGGGAGGCAGCGATTGCCCTTGGTCTTTTCAAACCGTTTTGTTACAGCCCTGTGGGGAGGGTGGAGATGGGGGCTGATGCTAGTGAAATCCGGCTGCTTTGTCAATCGGCCTGGGTGCTTGGCAATGCCCTCCGGCGGGTGGGCGAAGGCAGACATCTTAGTCGAACGGTCGGTCTATTGTACCATCCGTCGTCTCGAGGCGTGTTAAATAGTAGCTTTTTGAGCTTCGATCGTGCGGCCACTGAGGTGGTCTATACCGATGAGACCGGAAAGCTCGCGCTGGAGGGACGCTGCGATTTTGCAGGCTTTGTCTTGAAAGCGGGAGGGAGCATAACATCGGAAGTGGCCTATCTGGAAGGTTCCTGCGATCCATTTGATTCTTTGGAAAAGTGGGCTCAACGCGCAGCCACCCGTTACCAACCGCGCTTTGCGGAGCGTCCCTCCATCGGCTGGGTTGGAGGGTGGACGTGGCGGGATGGCTTTACACAGGAAATCTACGAGGAGTTGGTAAGAGAGAATATCGCCGCGATTGCCAATCAATTAAGCGGTTTTGGCGTAGAACATATCTGGGTAAGCATCGCCAATATTAAGAGGATGCTGCCTGGCCTGTGGCAGGAGGAGAATGCGGAGTCCTTCCCTCACGGGCTGGAGTGGCTCGTGAGGGAACTCAAAGGCTACGGGATGAAGCTGGGCCTGTGGGTTGCGCCGTTCTGGATTCCTGACAAACTTTGCGACCTGTTTGAAACGCATCGCGACCATCTCTTAAAGCAGGGCAATCAATATGTGTGGAACAACTATCAGCTTCCTTACGGAGTATCGGGGACCTTGCCGGAAGGCGAGCGGGTAGGGTTCTACAGTCTGGATGGGAGTCATCCGAGGAGTCTAGCCTTTCTGCGTGAGGTGTTCGGTCACTATCGGAAGCTGGGCGTTCGTTATTTCATGATTGATTTCCTCTACGCAGGTTCGGGCAGCACGCCGGGGCATTTTCCGTATGACTTCCATTGGGACCAAAGCAAAATTCGCGGCCCCGAGGTTTACCGCCAAGCCTTGCAGGTGATTCGGGAATCGGTAGGCGAGGAGACGTATCTGCTTTCCTCAACGGGCACGACATTTCAACACATCGGGTGTGTGGATGCCGTGCGGGTCGGGCCGGATATTGGCGAAGGCCGCCCGTTGATTCCAACAATGGCCACCTATCCGGCGACTTACAAAATCGGCAACTGGGCGTTGATCCAGACCGTAGCCGCAACAATGGCGTTTACCTATTTTACCGATCGCCGCTTCTATTACAACGATGCCTTTAACGTCTTAACGGTCGATCGACCGGTGCCACTGACAGAGGCTCAAGCCACGATCACCATGTTTGCCCTCTCCGGCGGGCCTGTGATGCTGGGGGATGATATTGCCACCATTGCCAAGGAACGTCTGACCCTTATCAAGAAGTGCCTGCCGCAATATCATACCATGGCAAAACCGGTTGATCTCTTCCGCGCGGTCCATCCCGATGTTCCGAAAGTGTTTCATTTGCACCTCCATCGCGATTGGGATGAATGGGAGGTGGTGGGGATTCTTAATGCCGGGAGCGAGACGCTTCATCAGCGTTTGGATTTCCGGCAACTTGGGCTCAATGCCGAGGTTCGCTATGCGCTCTTTGATTTCTGGGACGAAGCTTATCTGGGTGAAGCAATGGATACCTGCCTGTTGGAGATTCAAGCCCGTAGTGCAAGGGTGGTACGGATCTGCCGCGTGCGTTCGCATCCGTGGCTGTTAGCTAGTGATATGCACGTTACTCAAGGGGCAGTGGAAGTAGAAGAGCTTCGTTGGGATGGGCCAACGCGGACGCTAACGGGTGTTTGCAGCCGACCTATCGGCGAAACGGGGAATCTTTATTTCTCAATCCCCAAGGGGTGGAAACCGGTGAGCTATACCGGGCTTAACGTGGCAAAAGATGCGGCCACCGGAGCAGTTCTTGCCATGAAGCGATTTAATTTCAAGCAGACAAGCGTTGCTTGGAACATCGCTTTTGAATGTTATCTCCCGGCGGCAGAACATAACGATGCCGGGCTATAACCAAGCCAATGCCTCAAGGATTTGGAGCGCACATGATTTTCTTCCCTCCCCCTAACCTTGCGATGACCACGCCAGCTTTGGCTTGATTCCAAAACCGAGGGTGGCAAGATTTTCCATAGTTTTTGGTCTTTCTGCGCAGGGCTTTGCCTTGATTCCAAAACCGAGGGTGGCAAGATAGCTCATAGCAACCACCTCACTTCAAAGGGGTTGCAGTGAATTTCACACTGCAACCCCTTTGATTTTTCCCGATGCTCAGCGCGCTGACTGATCCTTTTCCTTGATCCCCGGGAGCGACTTCTTCCCTTCCATCGACACTCTCTTTGCCCTCCCCTTTGCCTTCCCCTTTGCCTTGATCCCAACCTTAGGGACGACAAAATGATGACGTCACGATCGGCGCCTCCTATTCACTTTGCCTTGATTCCCAAAGACGCTTCACGGCATGATGCGCCTACCAAGCGCCACGCGCCTCCCCTCCCGGCAGGTCGCCCGCTCGCACAAAAACTGCTGATTCTCCTCCAGAGCACCTTTCTTTTCCCAACTCCACCCCTCCTATGGCCCGTATCGACCCGTTTTTCCGGTTCATGATCGAGCAGAAAGCTTCCGATCTCCACCTCTCCACCGGCAATCAACCGATCCTCCGCATCAACGGCGAACTCGTCCGGGTCGATTCCCCCGTGCTCGGCAATGATGACCTCAAGGCGCTCGTCTACGAAATCGCTCCGGAAATCAAGATCAAGCAGTTTGAAGAGACCGGAGACGTCGATTTCGGCTACGAATACCCCGGTGTCGCCCGCTTCCGCGCCAACTTTTTTAATCAGAAATACGGCATCGCCGCCGTCTTCCGCCTGATCCCGAGCAAGGTCTTCACTCTCGATGAACTCGCCCTGCCGCCGGTGCTCAAGAAATTCTCCAGCCTCAAAAAAGGGATGGTCCTCGTCACGGGGCCGACCGGCTCGGGCAAATCGACCACGCTTGCGGCCATGATCGACTACTGCAACCTCCACCGCAAGGACCACATCCTGACGGTGGAAGACCCGATCGAATTCGTCCACCGTTCGCAAAACTCACTCGTCAACCACCGCGAAGTCGGCGTCCATACCGAATCGTTCGCCGCTGCGCTACGCGGAGCGTTGCGTGAAGATCCCGACGTCATCCTCGTCGGTGAAATGCGCGATCTGGAGACCATCGAACTGGCGCTGACCGCCGCCGCCACCGGTCACCTCGTCTTCGGCACGCTCCACACCTCCAGCGCCCCCAAGACCATCGACCGTATCATCGACATCTTCCCCTCCAGCCAACAGAATCAGGTCCGCGCCACCCTTGCCGAATCGCTCAAAGGGGTCGTCGCGCAAAATCTCTTCAAGCGAATCGACAAACCGGGCCGGGTCGCCGGGCTGGAGATCCTCGTCGTCGACAGCCCGATCGCCAACCTGATCCGCGAGGCCAAGACGCACCAGATCCCCGGCATGATGCAGGTCGGTAAAAAGAAGGGGAACCAGCCGCTCGACGACTCGATCATGGCCCACCTGCGCGCCGGGCGAATCTCCCCGGAGGAGGCTTACGAAAAATGCCTCGATAAGAAGAAATTCCGCGTGCTCCTCGCCGAGCCGCCCGATGATTTTGACGAATAACCCGTTATGAGAAAGCCCGAACTCGACGCCATCCTCTCCGCCATGATGGGGGCGTACACCGGCGTGTCTGACCTCCTCTTCGCCGTCGGTCGCCCGCCACAGGTCGAGGCGCAGGGGGTCTTGCGCCCCGTGCGCACCCAGCCCGATATCCCAGCGCTCACCTCCTACCAGATCGAGCAGATCGTCCTCTCGCTCATCGGGGAGGATCGGCGACTGCTCGGGGAACTCTTCCGCACCGGGGCGTGCGACTGCGGCTACGGCCTGAGCGATCAGATGCGATTCCGCGTCAACATCTTCCGGCAACGCGGGAACTGGGCGATCGTCATGCGCCGTTTGCAAACCGAGATGCCAACGCTGGCGAGCCTTAACCTCCCCTCCATCTTTGAGGAAATCGTCAACCAGAAGAACGGTCTCGTCCTCGTCACCGGGGCGACCGGCTCGGGTAAAACGACAACGCTCGCCGCCGTCCTCCACGAGATCAACCAAACCAAGGCGGTCCACATCGTCACGCTGGAAGACCCGGTCGAGTTCGTCCATCGGCACAAAAAGGCGACTTTCAACCAACGCGAACTCGGGACCGACTTCGACACTTACCCAAGCGGTTTGCGCGCCGCGCTCCGACAGGCGCCCAAGGTGATCCTCGTCGGCGAAATGCGCGACCGCGACACCGTGGAAATCGCGCTGACCGCGGCAGAGACCGGCCACCTCGTTTTAAGCACCATTCACACGATTGATGCCGGACAGGCGATCGGGCGTATCCTCGGGATGTTCCCGCGCGATGCGGAGGGGCAGTTGCGCCTGCGCCTTGCGGAGACGCTGCGCTACGTCGTCAGCCAGCGGCTCGCCCCGCGCGAGGAAGGTGGCCGTGCACTCCTGATGGAAATCATGGGGAGCAACCTGCGCACGCGCGAAGCGATCTCGCTCGGCGAAGGGGAGAACCGCGATTTCTACGAGATCATCTCCGATAGCGCCACCTTCGGCTGGCAAACCTTCGATCAGGCGATCACTCGAGCCTACGAAGCAGGGGTCATTTCCGAGGAAACCGCCAACCAATACGCAACGCGCAAGGGGATCGTGCAACGCAACATCGACCAGATCAACAAACAGCGCGGTCTGGAGACGGAGATCAGCACCGGCCTGCGGCTCGACACCCCGCAGGAAGCCGCCAAGGGACCATTGCGCACCTCCTCCACCCCTGCCGATCAGCCTCCCACCCTCAAACCACCCGCCAAACGCGGCTTTTTCCGATAATGCTCCAAACCCGACACGACCCGGTCGAACACGGCGATCTCTCCGCGCTCCTTTGCCTCGATGACGCGGCGACTCAAGCCAGCGTGATCGATCAACTCTCCCAGCTCGGCTTCGCCATTCACACCGCCGTCCACCCCGAAGAGGCTCCCGCGCTGCTCACCGCTCATCCGTATGAAATCATCGTCATCGGCGAACATTTCGGCGGCGCCGACGCCGGGAGCAACAGCGTTTTGAGCGAGCTGGGCCGCCTCCCGCTCGACCAGCGCCGCCGCAGCTACGCCGTCCTGCTCGGTCCGGGGATGGAGAGCCGCTCGGAGATGCTCGCCTTCCTCCATAGTGTTGACCTGACGCTGCATCTCGACGAATTGCCTGATTTTAAGACGATCGTCGGCAAAGGAATCGTGCGGCAGGAGTCGTATTACGAGAGTTTCCTCGCCGTGCGCAAAAGCGTGCTCGGCGGGTAGAAAAGCGGGGCGCACAAGGCTCGGCGAAGATGGCCATCTGCCGCGCGACAGCCTCGTTGGCTCCTGTCACGAAAAATTCACTTCCCCGTGGTTGCAAAGCGTGAAAGCGGCAATAAGATGACCCCGCTCATGACGCAAGACTGGACTATCGACTCTGCCATCTCCCTCTACAATATTGACCGTTGGGGGACCGGTTATTTTACCATCAACGAACGCGGCCACATCGCCGTCCTGCCGACACAGGACCCGAAGATCGCCGTCGATATTATGGAGGTCGTCGAAGATGCCCGCGACCGCGGCCTCACCTTCCCGCTCGTCCTGCGTTTTCAGGATCTCCTGCGCCACCGCGTCGAGACGATCAACCACGCTTTCCAATCGGCCATTGCCGAGTTTTCCTACCGGGGTGTCTACCGCGGCGTCTTCCCGATCAAGGTCAACCAACTGCGCGAGGTCGTCGAAGAGATCGTCGAAGCAGGCAAGCCATTCCACCTCGGGATTGAAGCCGGAAGTAAGCCCGAACTGATCGCCGCCCTTGCCGTCAACAATGACCCCGAGAGCGTCATCATCTGCAACGGCTACAAAGATGGCCAATATATCCAGAGCGCCCTGATCGGCAACAAGCTCGGCAAGCAGGTGATCATGGTGGTCGAAAAGCTGGAGGAGCTTTTTCACATCCTCGCCATTTCAAAAGAACTCGGGGTTGAGCCGATGATCGGCCTGCGCGTCCGGCTGCAAGCCAAAGGGGCCGGAAAATGGGCCACCAGCGGCGGGGAAAACGCAAAGTTCGGCCTCTCCACCGCCGATCTGGTCACTGCCAGCAACACGCTCAAGGAAGCGGGCCTCGCCCACGCCCTCAAGCTCATCCATTTCCACGTCGGCTCTCAGGTTCCCGACATCGGCACGATCAAACGGGCCGTGCGCGAAGCCGCCCGGTACTACGCCAAACTGGTCAAACAGGGGCACAAAATCGGCTACCTCGACGTCGGCGGCGGGCTGGGGGTTGATTACGACGGCTCGAAAACGGCGTTTGATAGTTCGATGAACTACACCTTGCAGGAGTACGTCCGCGATGTGGTCTATAACATCATGGAAGTGTGCGACTCCGAAGAGGTCGAGCACCCGATCATCGTCAGCGAAAGCGGGCGGGCCGTCGTCGCGCATCACTCCATCCTGATCACCGAAGCGTTCGGATCGATCGAAAAAGAGCAACCCTCCTCCATCACCGAAGCGGGGCCGAACGATCACAAACTGGTCGATGACATCCTCGATGTCGAACGCAACCTCAAGATCGGCAATCGCACCGAGACGCTCCACGATGCTCAGGAGATTAAAGAGCAGACCCTCTCCCTCTTCGAGTTCGGCCTGATGGACCTCGAAAGCAAGGCGAAGATCGATTCCATCTTCTGGCGCATCGCCGTCAGAATCGTCGCCTTTTTCAAGGAGGAGACCGAGTACGTCCCTGATGAAGTCAAGGAACTGGAGGTCGCCCTCGGCGATCAATACGTCTGCAACTTCTCCGTTTTCCAATCTCTGCTGGACCATTGGGCGCTAGGCCAGCTCTTCCCGGTCATGCCGATTCACCGGCTCGACACCCGGCCCGAACGCAACGGCACGCTGGTCGACATCACCTGCGATTCCGACGGGAAAGTGAGCAAATTCATCGACTTACAGGATGTCAAAGAGACCCTCCCGCTGCATCGGCTTGAAAAAGGAAAGCCGTACTATGTCGGCATCTTCCTGCTCGGGGCGTATCAGGACATCATGGGTGATCTCCACAACCTCTTTGGCCGCGTCAATGAAGCTCACGTCTTCCTCGATGAAGATGAGGACGACGGCTTCTACATTGAGGAGACGATCAACGGGAGCACGATTGCCGAAGTCCTCGCGCTCACGCAATGGAACCAGACCGATCTCATCCGCCGCTTCAAGGCTCAGGTCGACGCCGCCATCAAGGGCGATCGCCTCAAGCCCAATGAAGGGATGAAGCTGCTTACCAGCTATGAGCGCGGCCTGAAGAACTACACCTACCTGCAAATTCCGTACGAGCAGGAGTAGGAACCCAAGAGCTACCCGCGCCCCGCCTAGAGCATTTTAAGATAGGATGCACAGGTTCATTTGCGAGCGCCGAAGGTTGATGCGGAGGCTCTTCAAGCGCAGTGGCTGTATTTTTTAATACTGCCCAAGCTTGAAAGGCTTTGCAGCGACCTTTGCCGCCGCAAAGGAATCTGTGCAGAATTTCTTAACTTGCTCTAAAACCGAAGCTTTGCCAGAAAGATCGTGTTGTCGCTCCCGCGCGCTTCACACCGGGTGAAGTCAAACGGATCGGGCGGGGTGGTCTGCATCCATTCCGAGGCGACCACCCAGCTCTCCCGTTCGGAAATCTGCGCCACACCGAAGTTGCAAAGCCGCGCCCCCCGTTCGGGGACCAGAATGCGCTCACTCTCCCGGATGACACAGAGCCGCTCCGGGTCAACCTGAGCGATAAAAAGGGGAGCGCGATGACGCGGGATGTGGTGGTTATTGGCACTGCGCCGGGTATAAACCAGAAAGAGCGCCCCGCCGCCAGTGACCCAGTGTTGCTGGGTATTGTAATTGCCCAGATCGCTCCCATCATCAAAACACCACGGGCGCGGCTCTTCGTAGTGCAAACCATCATCACTCACCGCAACATAACCGGTATCGCCATTGCGCAAGGTCAGGTAAAAGCGCTCCCCCAGTTTCGCTAGTGACGGTTCCACATAACCGTAGCCATCATCGAGCCGAAGTTCATTGCCGTGTTCGAGATAAATCAGTTCCTCCCCCTCCAGACGACAACGCAACACCGTGGTGTTATGTTGGACGAAATAGGGCGGACGCACGGTTTCATTGAGCGCATAGTAGGTCGGCAGCAGAATCTCTCCATTAGGGAGATCGAAGCGTTGAGTGCTCCCGGCACCTTCACTCTCAAAGCGGCTCCCTTCCGGCAGGCGCAATTTGCGCCACGGGCTCCAACTCGCCGTTGCTGGCCGATAACAACTATAAACCGTGCTACGTGCCCTCGGGAGAGAGGGGAGACAATCCCCCTCATAGAGAACCGTGTGGCCGGTACCAAGGAGCGTCCCTGAGGCGGCATGCCAAGCCGGGGTAAAATCACTAACCCCCTCCTCCATCCCGTTTTCCAGTCGCCGCCGTCCAAGACTTTGAGCGTGCTCCACCGGTGCACCCCATGTCACCCCGCCATCATTGGAGCGCATCTCGTGCAAGGCATAGAAAACGTCATCGCCTGAAAGCCGCAGCTTTTGCATCGTCACCAGCGCCGTCAAAGGATCGCCGGGGATCACGCCCGGGCGGGCATGAACCCAGCAATGCTGCCGGTCGAACCCTTGCGAAATCGTCGCAAGTTCAATGGTAAAAGGAACGATCATGGCAAGGTTGGTTTCATCCAGAGATAACGCCACTCTTCAGAACCCAGCGGGAAGCTGATCTCTCCTTGTGCGTTCATCGCTACCTTTTCCTGAGTCAGCGGATCAAAGACCTCCACTTCCTTACCCTCCAACCCCAGCCCCGCGAGTTGGAAGCGCGCTTCAACCTGCGTCCCCTCCCTGCCCAGATTGGAGATCAACACTAATACACCATTGGAAGGGTGATGAAAGAGAGTTGCGTAGGTTTCCTTTTTAGCTAGTGTTACCACGTCAGCGTTATCCCAATAGAAGCGCGTTTTGGCTTCTTTAGTGCCAAACTCATCCCGCAATTTCCAGAGTTTGGGAATCACAGTCATAAATCCGCCAACCGACTGAGTGGAGTTATCAAACCCGCCAAGGCTGTAGCGAGGAGAAATATCGTGAAGCAGCGAGGTCGCCGCAATCTTGCTGGTATGGCGCAAACGGTAGTGAAGAATCTCCGAAGCAATACCAAGTTGATGGCCCAGAAACTCCGTGCAGAACATATCAAGCGGGAGTTCCCCAGCTACATATTCCGCCCCGGTATGGCGCAAATGGTGCCACTGTTCACCATTCCACATGATATCCGCATAAGCCAACCCGGCAGGGTTATAGCCAAACGAGCAATGCACGTCGACCATCCCTTCCTCCCCCTTTGCCTCACGCACCAGCGTATAGATTCGCTGCATCATCCGGCGCACCCCGAAGACCGGGTAGGTATCGTGCCGTTTTCCTTCTTCATCAAGATAGCCACACCCGTGCTCCTCATTACAGCACGGGACGATATGAACCGTTCCATCAAGGTAGACCCCGTCCTCTCCATACTCCCGAAGCCGCTGTTGAAGACTATGCAAAAAGGCATCCTGCAACGGTTCGCTCTTGGGACACATGAAAATCGAGGCCGCAGAATCCGCCCCGTAGTTAACCGCAGGCGTTCCGGGCCGCTTCCAGTTGATCGGCCAATGGTTAAGCGGCTGGACATAGTTACCCGCCAGAGGACGCTTGGCCATATGAAAACCGTAGCCATCAAACTCGGCCACATTCACCGGGAAACGCTGGTGAATCACGTACGGATGAACCTTCACCCCGGCTCCCTGCACGGTATCGACATAAGTGCGCAAAGCCTTGGCGTAAGCATCATGAACCGGCATCGGCCATGCGAAGATATCAGAGATAAAGTTGTAGAGATAACGCACCCCTAACCCGGCAATGGCATCAACCTCACGCTGCTTACCGATATAGCGATAAGGGAGTTCAAAGTCGGTTCCCAGCGGCTCATACCGGGCGATCCTCAGATCCCAGCCATCCCGCGCAAGCGGCTTAACCGGCGTTGCCATCAGGGCAAAACGATAAACCCGCCGGCTTCCCGGTTCCAACCGGGTCGGCTGATCGACGAAATGAGCGGCGAACAGCGTCGTTTCGCCTTTCGGTGTGATCCGGATCGCCTTTTGCGGATCGCTATTGCGCCAATCCTCATTCGATTCCGCCTGCCAGACCAATCCCCGCTCGCGATCGCCCACCCAGATATTCGGACTAAAGAGGAAATCGAGAGGCCCGGAGATAGCCCCGCTATAGTAGATAGAAGTATAGTTAACGCCATCCAATGGGAAAACCTTATCTCCATAACAGAGACTGGCATGACGGGACTGAAGCGGCAGATCGAGCTTCAACCCCTCCAGATCGGTTCCTTCGGAAGCGGTCAATTCGCACTCAAAGATCATGTATCCATCAAACTCTGTCTCACTCTTAACCTTCATGACCAAAGGGCCAGCCCGCCACTCCTGTTCCAGCTTTACCTCCCGCTCTCCCTTGGCGGTCACCTTCAGTTCACCGCGCTTCCACTCAAGCTCTCGGCCCTTGACCTGAGCGCTCAAAGCCACCGGTGCGGAAAGCAACTCCGCCTCTCGCGCCGTAATCTGTTCGGGAAAAATGGAGCCATTAAGATGATAGCGACGCAGTAGCACATCGAGTTGAAGATCGTCCGGCCCGCTTTGGCTCACTTTCACCGGTATCCATGGGGTAGGAATCGACGGGCTCACCCCCGCCTTTGCCTTGATCCAATCCGGGGCAACCAACGCCAAAGCGCTTGTCTGCAACAAGGCCCCCTCCCCTGCCTCAAGGGAAACCTTGGCTCCTTCCAACCCGGCAAGGTCGAAATCGGCCCGGGCTTCGTAGCGGTGGGAGCCATTGCGGGAAACCTCCTTCAAGGTTACCTTGCGTTCCTGTGGCGCCCCCCCTTCCGGCGTCAAGGTCACCGTCGTCTCCAAGGTCGATGGTTCACCTTTAAGGAAGTAGCGAACCTCCAGTTGCTTGCGATACCAATCAGCGTGGGTTTGGAGTTCGCTTCGCGGCTTGAGATCCGCCTCCTTTCCTTGAGCATGCGCCGCCACTTCTTCGGCGGAAAGCGCCCGGCGGTAAAAGCGAAATTCCGAAAGATCAATAGGGGAAAACTGTTTACTGGTTGGATTTCCGGCGATGCGAAGCTCGCGTTTCTCCATCCGATGAAGACCATCGAGCGGCATGAACTGATCCCATACCAGCTTCCCATCACGATAGAAGCGGCATCTCGGATATTCGACGACTATCGCAAGATGCGCCCATTGATCATCAAGAAAACGTCGCGGCACAGGATGGGACATCACTTCACGCTCCATCCCCTCCTCCAGCTTAGCCGTCGTGAAGACCATCGCGTAATCTTGTGAAACATTCAGGGTATAGCTAACATGCGGAGGGTTCTCCGCAAAGATCAGCATCGCCCCCGTGGTTTGCACGGAATGCTGACGAACCCAGAGTTCAAATGTCGCATCCCCATCAAACCAGAGCGGGCCGTAATTGGGAACATCAAGATAAGCACTGGTCCCATTGAAGCGAAGAACGCCCTTGCGTCCCTCCAGCTCGGGGTGCCATTCGGCGTCAATCATCTTCCCATCATGCTGATAGGAACTCAGATCCTTGAGGACGCCTCCCTCTGGGGCTTGGTCAAATCGATAATGAAGCACGAGGGAGCGATCCTCAGAGTGAGCATGAGCAGCGGGGAATATCGACATAAGCAAAGCGCTGGCGGCAAGAGCAGAAGTGGAGGCAAACATGAAAAACCTATTCATAAAATCAGGGAGAGGTTGTGATGGAACGAGAATCGTTGGGGGATGCCTTCCTGGCTACTTTGACCCGAAAATCGCTCAGTTCAAAGCGAAGAGAATTCCCGGGCTGTGGAGCATCAAAAATGACCAGCAGACCGACCCCTTCGAGATTGGCAATCGAAGAAGTGGCGAAAGGAAACGCAGAAGGAAGTGAGCCGAGCCGCCCCCCTCTACCGGCAACAGGCTCCCATTGCCCCCAACGGGCGTTCAACAACTCAGCCCCTCCGAAATCAATCCGGGTTGCCTGATTCCAAGCTGTCTCACTGACAAACCAGCGCCCTCCGGCAGCAATCACATAGCGAACTTCACCGCATTGCAATCCGCTGATCCCGCTGGAAAAAAGACTACCTTCATTGAGCGTCAGAGCATCATTGGCATAGCCATGGAGGAAATCCTTTTTTAGAAAAGCGAGAAAGAAGGCGCCGTGATGCTGCGTCGCCGCGGTGGAACCACGGAAGATTCGTAGGAGTGGAGCATTCTCTTCGCTCTCCTCCAACACTTCAGCCACGCTCCAGCGGGAAGCCCCGCGAAGCCCTTCACCGCTGGACTTCGCCTCCAACCAGCTTCCAGTATGGAATGGCTGTGCTGTAGATGAGGATGGATCACGCTCATCCCAATCATAGATCGAGGTCTCAACCCCTTCACCGGGATGAAGGTTAGTCGGCGGCACCAACTGCAACCTGCCTGCAGCCTCCGCAGCGCTCCATTCGATCGCGCTTTCCCCCAACGCTACCCCCGCTAAGAGGGTCCAGATCAGAAAAGTGATCTTCATGATGCAAAAGAGCGCCGGAAACGGGTCAGGAAGGCTAACAGAACCAAGCCGATCGCAGCCACCGATGGCTCAGGAACCACCGCGGGTTCAGCCGTCCGAGCCACGAAGTTAGTCATACGAAAGACAGTCGGCGTTGCTGTATCAGGATGAAAGTCAATATAGAGCCCAAATCCTTCAATCTCATCAAACGATGCTCCGGTCACATCATAGCTGACCGGCAACGCTCCAAGTCGGCCATTCGGGCCGCCAACGGGGTCCCACACACCCCAAGCACTAACAAGGAGCGCGGCCCCTGAAAGCGAAAAAGTATCACTCGCTTCAAGGTTAGCCACCTGAGTCTTCGAAGCGGAGCTGACGTACCAGACTCCTTCAGATTGAAGCGCGAAGCGATAGGTAACCGCCCGGGTCCAGTTCGTGGTCACCGAAAGGGAACTATCGATATTAAAAGATTGCTCCGTCTCGGCTCCTCCATTGAGGAAATCAACCTTGTGAAAGGAAAGGAAAGCCGCACCACTATAGGTCACGCCTGCCATATTGTTAAAGCGGTAGAATTCCAACCCATCCCCACCAGCCTGATCCCGGATAAAGGCATTCGACCAGTTCCGCCAGCTCGGGATCTCATTGACGTTACGATGAAGATACGCCCCCCAATAGAAGGTGGCACTCTTACCCGGAGGGGCGCTGTACCCCGACAGCGGGCTACTCCGTGTCAAGGGAGCATATTTCCAGATTCCATAGTTGGGCACGGTATAATCGCCCGCCCTGCCGTTAAGATCTACTGATGTCGTCGAAACATAGTTACCACCCCAATCGACCACAGGAATGGAGGCAGCTTTCCCTGTATTTAGCAGCGAAGCCGCAGCCACAGCACTCAAGGCAAATGAAAGGAGGAGGGATTTCATGAGCACGGAAATTGCCGACACCTTCAATTAAAGTCAATATATTTTATATCTTTCTATATCTTACACCTCCTTAAAAATGGAAAAACTTGTAAAAATCCCTGTCTACTCGCCCATTTATTTTTATTTATTGACAATATATTATACCTGAGGTTTTCTTCTCTCCACATGCACGCCTCTTCCGCCAAGCCCATCCCCGAACCCGAAGTCTCCGCCAGGGTGCTCGAATCGGCACAAAAGCTGGAGCGTCACATTCGTGCATGCGGTCTGAAGCCGGGTGATCGCTATATCACGACCGAAGAAGCCGGAAAGCTACTTGGCAAAAGCGTCGTTATTGCCCAGCGAGCGATGGCTCTCCTCGCCAAACGCCGGATTCTGGAGCGTCGCCCCAAAGCCGGGACTTTTATTGGTGAGGCGATGGCGTCGCAAGTCGACATCACCAATCTCCATTTCCTGCTCCCCGAGCATTCCCAAACGGAGAACGACAGTCGCGAACACTATTGGGCGCAGATCGACGGGATGCGCCACGTTCTTGGACAGGTTTCCGCCCACTTTCACTTTATCCCAAATCAGGACCTTGACTATACTCGCCAGATTGTTGAGAGAGCCTCCAGCGCAGGGCTTCTTAATGGGGTGATTCTGGTACTTCCCTCCCGCCAAATGCGGGCGTTCTTCAATCAGTCTGGCATCCCTACTGTTGTCGAAGGGGGAGTCGAGCCCGATCTGACTAACCTTTGCTGGATTCAATGGAACCAGACGCAGGTTGGCTATCACCTCGCTTCCTACCTTCTGGGCAAGGGCCATCGGCGACTGGCGACCATCATGCGCGATGTCTGGTCCATGGGGGAGCCGCTGTTGCACGAAGGGATCAACGAAGCGCTGGCACAAGCAGGGCTTTTCTCCAATTCCCTCCGAATGCGGAGCGTTCCCAATGAGGCTTCTGCGATTATCGAAACCGTACGCGATCTTTTACAGAGCGAGAACCCTCCAACCGGCTTTATCTGCCGTAACGAGTTTCAGGCGGGTCACGTCGCCGATGCCGCAGCCTCACTAGGCAAACTGGAAACGATCGAAATCACCCAATGCAACGCTCCGACCCATCTGGAGCACTGTCGTTTCACCTGTGCCGTCCCGGAGATCTCCGCTTTTGGCTTTGGTGAACGCGTCGGTCAACTCTTTGCCACCCTTCTTAAAAACGAAATCCCCGAACCGAGAGGTTACGAGATTCCAGTTCGCCTTCAACCTGTTAATTTTCTATGAGAGGAACCCAAATCCGCGAGCGACTCCACAGCGGTCAACGCATCTACGGAACGCATGTCGCCAGCCTGATGAATCCCAACGCCGCCTCCATCGCGTTGAAAATGGAGCTCGATTTCGCCTTTTTCTGCACGGAACATATGCCGTTGGATCGCACTGAGATTGGCTGGCTCTGTCGTTTTTACGCTAATGCGGGAATCTCCCCAATCGTCCGGGTACCCTCCCCTGACCCCCACGCCATCTCAATGGCGCTTGATGCAGGGGCAGAAGGGATTGTCGTTCCCTATGTTGAGGAGGTTAGCGAAGTCCGCGCCGCTATCGGAGCCGTCCATTACCGCCCGATCAAGGGTCGGAAGCTGCAACGCTTGCTCAATGGTACAGAGGCACCCGACGCGGAGACCGAAGCCTTCCTGCGTGGTTTCAATCGCGATCACTATCTGATTATCGGTGTGGAGAGCGTCGCTGCTATCGATAATCTGGAAGCGCTTCTCTCCCAACCGGGGGTAGATGGAGTCTTCCTTGGACCACATGATCTGACAACCTCCATGGGCATTCCCGAAGCGTATGACCACCCTGACTACCTCTCAGCTGTGGAAGAGGTCATTCGCACTTGCCGCCGCTATCAGGTGGGCGTTGGGTTGCACACCCAGCTCCTCAAACTGGGGGAGACGACGTTGCGCCGTTTCCTTAATGCAGGATTGAACTGGATCATCAATGGTGCTGATATCGTGGTGATGCGTGACGCCATGAACGAACAACTACGCAACCTCCGGGCCTTGGCAGGAGATGACGTTTCAGCCCCTCCCGACATCCATGCGCCGGAAGTGGCCACCTGCCTTACCTAAACCTATGGTCTCCCCCCCTTCCAAACGCATCTGGATCTGCACCGACATGGAGGGCCTTGCCGGGATTGAATCCATCGATGCGTGTTATGAACCCGACATCAACGCTCCCATCCGTCAGGAAGGATTGCGGCATTTAGTAGCGGAGACCAATGCAGCCATCGAGGGAGCCTTCCTTGGCGGCGCTACAGAGGTTTTTGTCTGGGATGGCCACGGCTTCAACCACGGGAAGGGGCTAGCCAAGGGACTCGACCCCCGAGCGAAGCAGGTTAGCGTCAGCGCTCGTTTCCCCCAGCGTCTGGAAGCCCTTGATGAGAGGATTGATGCCCTTGTGATGATTGGCCAACACTCCATGGCAGGAACCCCGGGGGCTTTTCTCTCTCACACCCAAGCATTGACTGAAATCACCAAGGTCACCATAGATGGCAACGAACACGGCGAGATGAGCCAGTTTGCAGCCTATGGGGGTCACTATGGTGTGCCTCTCGTCTATGTCAGCGGGGACGACGCCCTTTGCGCGGAAGCTCATCGCCTTTTTCCCGGCGTGACCACGACGACCACCAAGCGAGGCATTGACTGGCTCCAGTGTGAAGCACTTGAAACACCTGATCAGGTTCGCACAAAGATCACTAGCGACTTGGCGCAAGCCCTGCGAAACCCGTTCCCGCCAGCTTGGAAACCAGAACTACCCTTGAGCTTTGAAGTCGAATATGCCGACCCGGCTCATGCCGACACGCAATACAAAGTCTGGAGCTCCCTCTCATGGACACGGGAGGTCCGTCAACTCTCGGCGACGCGCGTCGCATGGCTGATCGACGATGCACGCAATGCGTTCATGGTCGGGCCGATCCTTCATCCTGCCTTGCTCCCCCTCTGAAGATTTCCACACGGAGCAGGGAGATCGTTGCAATAACTATGTTCCCATCCCCCCGATTGTTTTTCCGTCGTGCTGCTTTTAGCCTGAGCGAACTCCTGGTTGCTCTGGTGATTATCGGCGTCCTCCTCCTTCTCGGCCTCCGGGTCGCCGGCAGAAATCGGGACGAAGCGCACAAAGCCCAGTGTCTAGGCAAGTTGCGACAGCTCGGTGCTGCTGTTTATCTTTATATCGCCGATCATCAGGGGAGACTGCCCCTCGTTCAAGTCCCCGCTCCGGCTGATACCAAATGGGCTTATAATATTGCTCCCTATCTTAATCTCGATCCCGTCAGCGCAGGTGGAAACATCCCCCATACGGAAGCTTTCCTTTGCCCGGCCGATCCCTCCCGTTCTCCCAAACAGTTGCGCACCTATCGCTACCATCATACCTACCCAAGCCCCACCGGAGCAAGCCTTGTCTATAAGCGGGAGAACTATGTCCCCACCTTCTTCCGGGAGATCGCCCGTCCGGCTACTCATGGGATGATCTTCTGCATCGCGTACACCGGACCGATCCGTTATGCCCTCTGGACCCCTAACGAGGCACTCTGGACCAAGCGAGCCGACCAGAACACCCAACCTAACGGAAACCTTAATTTCAACCGCCCTCACTATAACGGCAAAGCGATTCAGCTCCTCTATAGCGATGGCCACGCCGGAAAAGCGCAGTACCCACTCGATCCGCTCGTCTGGCACTTTGACGGCAGACCGTGAATTTCGATACCTTTCCCATGATGTCCAACACCCGCCCCAAAGCTGTCGTCCTCGATGGCTACACCACTAATCCCGGAGATCTTTGCTGGGACGAACTTTCAACGCTGGTTGAACTGACGGTTCATGAAAGGACACCTCCCACGGAAGTCGTGGCACGGGGGACAGGGGCGACCATCCTTTTAACCAACAAGACACCGATCTCACGCGAAGCAATCACCGCCCTGCCAGAGCTACGTCTCATCACCGTCCTCGCCACCGGCTATAATATCGTCGATACGACAGCGGCGCGTGAACGGGGGATCACCGTCTGCAATGTGCCAACCTACAGCACCAACAGCGTTGCCCAGCATACCATCGCCCTCCTGCTGGAACTCTGCCACCGATGCGGCGATCACAGTGTGGCCGTTCATGCTGGAGAATGGGGTAAACGGGAAGATTTCTGTTTCTGGAAATCACCGCTCGTGGAACTTGCCGGACGGACCTTGGGGATCGCCGGGTACGGACGCATCGGACGGCGTGTGGCTTCCATCGCCGAAGCCTTTGGAATGAAAGTCCAATATTTTAGCCGTCATCAACAGGCCACCGGCCAAAAGGGGGAAGCAACGTTTGTGGATTGGGAGGAGTGGCTCGCCACTTCGGATTTCCTCTCCCTTCATTGCACCTTAACGCCAAAAACGGAAAAAATGATCAACCGCGATGCGTTGCGGATGATGAAACCGGGGGCGTTTCTCGTCAACACGAGCCGGGGCGCCCTCCTCGACGAAATCGCCGTGCGCGAAGCGTTGGAAGAAGGTCGGCTCGGCGGTCTCGCTGTCGATGTGCTCACTCAGGAACCACCCCGAAACGACAACCCACTTATCGGAGCGCCGCGCGCCATCATCACCCCTCACTTCGCGTGGACCAGCATCGAGGCGCGACGCCATCTATTGACAACCACCCGCCAAAACATCGCTGCTTTTCTGACCGGAGCGCCACAAAATGTGGTCAACCCCAGATAAGGCGAAGATTTACGGCTGCTCAGTCGCCACTTCCTTGAGCGGCTGCATCTCGGCCTTCAACATCTTGAAGACCGGCTGCGGGTAGACCCCGAGCACGACGATCAGCGCGGCCAAGACCCCGATCGTCGTCTTGACAGCAGTCGAGGTGGCGATCGGCGTTTCATCACTGGCGGCGTTCCAGTACATGGAGCGGACGACCTTGAGGTAGTAGTAGAACCCGGCCCCGACCGTCAGCACGCCGACGACGATGAGCGCCCATTGCTGATCGGCGATCGCATCGCGGAAGACGAGGAATTTCCCGAGGAACCCGGCGGTAAACGGCACCCCGGCCAGGGAGAGCATCGCCACAAGCATCCCGAAGGCGAGCACCGGGGAACGCTGCCCCAGACCGTTGAAATGGTTAAGCGTGTCGCCGCCCGTCTCCCGGTTGACGATCACCATCACGAGGAAGGCGAGCATCGTCATCACCAGATACCCGGCAAGGTAATAGGAAACCGTAATCGGAGCATTCACCCCGTTGCCCCAACTCGCCAGCGCCATCAGGAGATAGCCAGCATGGCCGATGCTCGAATAGGCGAGCAGACGCTTGAGGTTATCCTGCGGCATCGCCGCGAGGTTACCGTAGAGAAGTGTGAGGAACGCCATCCCGCCAAGCACTGCGAGCAGCTTCTGCCCGATGACCGGCGAGGCGAGGAACGGCTCCATCACCCGCATCAACACGACAAACCCGGCAGCCTTGGAACCAACCGAGAGAAAGGCGGTGATCGGCGTCGGAGCCCCTTGGTAGACATCCGGCGCCCAGATCTGGAAAGGAACAGCCGCGACCTTGAAGCCGAGACCAACCAACAGCAACGCCATCCCGAAGAGAAGCGCCGGGTGTTGCTCTGCCGGAAGGGTGGCGATGACCGCGCCGACGCGATCGAGATTGGTCTCTCCGGTCACACCGAAGATCCATGTAATCCCGTAAACCAGAAAACCGGTGGAGAAGGCGCCTAAGATAAGATACTTCACCCCTGCCTCCAGCGAGGCTGGCTGGCGGCGCATGTAGCTCACCAGCACATAGAAAGAGATCGTCACCAGTTCCAGCGCGACGAAGATCATGATGAAGTCGACCGCCGAGGCCATCCACATCAAACCGACACAGGTCAGGACGGGCAAAGCGAAGAACTCCCCGGTCCCCGCGAGAGGGGTCGCCCCCGGAATGGCGCGGGAGAGCAGCGGACGGAACTCCACCGCCATCAGGAGCACCAGCAGCGTCGCCCCGAGAGCGATCCGCTTGTAAAAGAGCGCCTGAGCATCGGCCTTATAGAACTGAGCAAGCTGCCCCATGCCGGAGAGATCGACCGGCTGAGAGAGGAAGGAGAGGCCAAAGATCGCTCCGATACTGATGACGGCAAACCAGCCAAGGAACGTCTTCTCCTTGTCGTCATCAAAGGCTTCCCAAAGAATCAGGATCAGCCCGACGGCGAGAACGGTAATGTCGAGAAAGATGGGCAGCGGTGAGCTCATTTGGCGTCAGTTAAAGTCGTCACAACAGGGGTGACCAAGTTCAGGAAAAGCTGTGGGCGGAAACCGGCAACCAGCAACACCGCCAAAAGCAGGATGATCGCCGGACGGGCGCAGGTTTTGAGATCAGGAAGGGCGCTCCAGCGCGGGGCAACTTCGCCCATGAAGGTCGAACGATAAGCCCGCAGCATGTAAACGGCGGAGATCACGACCCCCCAAAGAGCGATGATCGTGGTCAACTGGAAGGTGGAGAAATCAAGCCCCTTACCGGCGTGGCTAAAAGCACCGAAGAAGACGAGCACTTCCGAAGCGAAGTTCCCGAAGCCGGGAAGGCCGATCGAAGCAAAGGTCGCAATCCCAAAGGTAAACCCAAGGAAAGGCAACGGCTTGCCAAGCCCGCCGAGCCGAGCGTATTCCAGCGTCCCGGTCCGCTCCCGCAACGCGCCGCAGATCGCGAAAAGCGCGGCGACCGAAAGGCCGTGGGAGAAGATCAGCAACGCCGCCCCGCTCAAGCCAAGCGTGTTGAAAGCAGCAATCCCGAGGAAGATGTACCCCATGTGCATGACGCTCGAATAGCCGATCGTCATATCGAGTTCCTTCTGGGCGATCGTCGCCAGACCGATAAAGAGGATATTCCCGGCGAGGAGGACGAGCAACAACGTCGTCCACTCCTGCGCAGCAACCGGCATCAGCGGCAGAGCGACGCGGAGCAATCCGTAGAGACCGAACTTCTTGAGCACCCCGGCGTGAAGCATCGCAGCGGGAGCCGGAGCAGAGGCATACGCCTGCGGAGCCCAGCTATGGAAGGGAAAGAGCGAAATCAGGATGCCAAAGCCGATGAGCAGCGTCAGGTAAATCCACGAGGTCTGCGGAATATCGCCGCTCGCAGCAAGCGCATGGAGACGCACGATGTCAAAGGTGCGAACCGCCTCTGGCACACTCAGATAGAGCGCAAGCAGGCCAACCAGTAGCACAATACTGCCGACAGCAAGGTAGATCGTGATCTTCCACGCCGCCGTCAACCGGTCGCCGGAACCCCAGATCCCGATCAGCAGGAAGGTCGGGATCAACGCCAGTTCGTGGAAGGCGTAGAAGAAGAAGAGATCAAGAGCGGCAAACGCTCCGGTCGCCCCGGCGGAGATAAAGAGGAGCGAGGAGTAGTATAACCCTTCACGTTTCTCGACTTTAGGGGCAACCCAAACGGCAGCAAGCGTCACCACAGCGGTCAGGAGCAGCATCAGAAGACTGAGGCCGTCAACGCCGAGGAAATATTTGAGATCCCACTCCGGCACCAGCGGCACCGAGGTCTGGAACTGGAAGCCCCCTGCCCCGTGGTCATAGCGGAAGAGCAGCCATAAGGTAAGAGCGAGGTTGAGCGCCGCCGCGAGGAGCGCGCCCGACTTGGCACGGGCGCCAAGCAGAATGGCGACCGCCGCAACGATAGGGATGGCAATGAGAAGGTTAAGCACGGTTACTTGAAGATAACGAAGTAGAAGAGAGCCACGACACCCGCCCCGAAGAGGAGCGCGTATCCCTGAAGATTACCGACCTGAAAGCCCCGCAGGACAAACCCGGCCCCCCACGTGCACGCGCCGACGAGCCGTGCACCGAAGCCGAAGACCCAGCGGTCGAGGAACGCACTGGCGCGGGCGAGAAGATCCTGCGTGTTGCGGATCAGGAAAGCGTAGATCTCATCAAACCAGAATTTCTTGGCGAACGGTTCGATATAGAGCGGGTCTTTGTCGCGCCCCCAATAAAGGGCCAACCCGGCGAGAGCACCGACCACGGCGGTCACCGTTGCCACCATCGGCACGCTCGATGCCGCATGTTCCCCCTGCGGGACAAAATAGTTCATAAAGAAGCCGTAACCGGCGATGACCGACGGGATCGCGAGCAGCACCAGCGGCCCCCACATGAGCACCGGGACTTCGTGAGCATGATCAGCCTCCTCCGTGCGGCCCTTACCAAGAAAGACCACCACCAGCAGACGCATCATATAAAACGCGGTGAGGAAAGCAGCCGCCAGACCGATGTAATAGACAGCCTGATTCTGCTCCGAAGCGGCAATGAGAATCGCATCCTTACTATAGTGACCACTAAAGAATGGAATCCCCATGAGCGCCAGCGTCCCGATCAGGAACATCGGCGCGGTGATGAAGAGCTTCTTCAACCCGCCCATTTTCCAGATGTTCTGCTCGTGATGACAGGCGTAGATGATCGCGCCGGAGCCAAGGAAGAGAAGCGCCTTGAAGAAGGCGTGAGTGATCAGATGGAACATCGCCGCGTCGCGTGCCAGAAGACCGATCGCCATCACCATGTAACCCAACTGCGAGAGGGTCGAGTAGGCGAGGATGCGCTTGATGTCGTTCTGCTGCGTGGCAAAGAGCGCGGCCATCAGCGCCGTGATCGCACCAATCCACATGATGACATTCAAGGCGTCGGGCGAAACTTCGAGAACGAAGAAAGCCCGGGCGAGCATGTAGACCCCGGCGGCCACCATCGTCGCCGCGTGGATGAGGGCGGAGACCGGTGTCGGCCCCTCCATCGCGTCCGGCAGCCAGACATGCAGCGGAAACTGCGCCGATTTACCCAGCGTTCCGCAGAAAATCGCGAGGGCGGCCACGGTGGCAAAAGTCGGATTGTCGATGAGCGGCTGGAGATTCCCCTCGATCCCGGCAAACTGAATGGAACCGGTCGCGGTCCAGACCAGCAGGATGCCGAGCATGAAGCCGAAGTCACCGATCCGGTTAGCGAGAAACGCCTTGTTGGCGGCAGCGGGCGGCGCGGTGCGGAAGTACCAGTGGCCAATGAGAAGATAGGAAGAGACGCCGACTAGTTCCCAGAAGATGAACATCATCACGAAGTTGTCGGCAAAGACAATGCCGAGCATCGAGAACATGAAAAGGGAGAGCGCCCCAAAGTAGCGCCCTTTCCCCTCATCATCAGCCATATAGGCGAGCGAGTAGAGATGGATCAGCGTGCCGATGGAAGTGACCACCAGCATCATCGCCTTGGCCAGCCCATCAACCGTGAACCCGATGTCGATCTTGAAGGCACCGAGTTCGATCCATGGCAGCGAGATCGCTCCGGCGGCCGGGGTCGGCTGTTGGTAGACGACGATACTCGCACCGAGCGTCACCAGAACGGCGGCGACGGAAATCAACGCGCTCAGATTCCCGGAACGTTTGGTAAACAACCCGATCAGGGCCGCGCTCACCAGCGGCGCGAAAAGGACGATCAAAGGTAGAGACATACGTTAAAACTTGAGGCTGTTGATATCTTCAACGTGGACGGTCTGCCGCGAACGGTAGAGGGCGACGATGATCGCCAACCCCACGGCGACCTCCGCTGCGGCAACGGTGATGATGAAGAAAACGAGCATCTGCCCGTTGTAGTTGGGAAGCCCTTCCGTGCCGTTAAAGCGGGAGAAAGCGACCAGCGAAAGGTTGGCGGCGTTGAGCATCATCTCCAGCGACATGAAGATGATGATAAGGTTGCGCCTCAGAAGCACCCCGGTAAAACCGAGAGCAAAGAGGAGGCCGCTGACAAGAAGGTAATCGTTGAGCGTGACCATCGGTTACTTGAGTTCGCGCTTGCTCAGGATGACGACGCCGATGGAGGCAACCAACACGAGTACGCCAATGACCTGAAACGGGAAGTTATAGTTGGAGAAAAGCATGTTACCGACCTCGCGCACATCATCGAGCGGTGCGGCGAGCGGTTCGAGCGTCCGCTGCCCGGCGGGGAAACGGTTGAGCACGGTCAAAAGCTGCACCACGAAGAAGACCGCAATGCCGCCCCCGCCGATGACCCCCGGCCAGTTGAGCTTGCGCCGTTTCTCCGCCTTGAGATCGAGCAGCATGATGATGAAAAGGAAGAGCACCATCACCGCCCCGGCATAGACGAGAATCTGAATGATCCCGATAAAGTAGGCGTTAAGCGAGACGTAAAGCCCGGCCAGCCCAAGGAAGGAGACCACGAGACTCAAAGCGCTGGCGACCGGATTACGCTGAAGGATCACCGAAAGGCCAAACCCGAGCATCAGCGCGGCGAAGATCCAGAAAAGAATGGGTGACATAAGGTTCTACTTCTTCTCGTTCCACTTATGGACCAACCCGGTGCGCACGCCGCCAAGCTCGATGAGGCGGGCCTTGTTGTGGACCATTTCCTTACGGCTGCCACCGGTGATCGCGTAATCTTTACGCAGGAAAATCGCCTGTTCGGGGCAGACCTCCTCACACATTCCGCAATAAATGCAGCGGATCATGTCGATCTCGAACTCGCGAGGGAATTTCTCGACCTTCGCGAAGCTGTTCTCCTGCGGGATCTCCCCCGGGGTGATCGTGATCGCGCGAGGCGGGCAGATAAATTCACAAAGCTGGCAGGCGACGCAACGGGTGCGCCCGTGCTCGTCGCTCACCAGCGTGGGAGCGCCCCGGTAATGCTCGGGGAGGTTGGCATCCCATTTCTGCTCCGGGTATTCCATGATCACCTCGCGCTTGCCACGCAGCATTTTGACGAGGTGCCCAAGGGTGATCTTCAACCCGGCGATCACAGTCGGCAGGTAGATCTTCTCCGCGAAGGTCAGTTTGGGACGTGGGACAGTGTAAGCCATGAGACTTTCAGAAGAAAAACGTTACAGTTTGGGAGTGGTAAAGGCGATGATGATCGCGGTCAGGAAGATGTTGACGAGCGCGATTTCAAAAAACCAGATCCACCCCAGTTTCATCAATTGGTCGTAGCGGAAACGGGGCAATGTCCACCGGATGAAGATGAAGAAGATCAACAATGCGACGACTTTAGCGAAAAAGACGCCGATATTGATCAACCCGAAGATGATCCCCGGAAGCCCTTCCGCGCTCCCGTCCGGGATGAACGGCACTGACCACCCGCCAAGGAAGAGGACCACGATGAGCGACGAGCCAAGGATCATCGCCGCGTATTCACCCAGAAAGAAGAGGGCGAACTTCATCGACGAATACTCCGTATGATAACCGCCGACGAGTTCCGTCTCCGCTTCCGGCAAGTCAAACGGCAACCGGTTGGTCTCCGCAAACATGGCGACGGTGAAGATAATGAAGGAGATGAAAACGGGAATCGCCAGCAGCCACTGTTCGCCGGTCGGGAGCTTGGGCGAAATAGCCGTCACCCCCGGCAGCAGCATCCAACCGTTAGCCGCCTGGTACTTAACGATCTCCATCAGGTTCAGTTCCCCGAGGATCAAAAAGAGAGGGATCACCGAAAGGCCGAGCGAAAGCTCGTAGGAGATCATCTGCGAGGTCGAGCGAATCCCGCCAAGGAAGGAATACTTCGAGTTCGATGACCACCCGGCGAGCACGATGCCGTACACCCCGAGCGAAGTGAGCGCGAAGATAAAGAGCGGCCCGATGTCGATATTGGCGATCACCATCGGCACCCCGGCGATCTCGCTCCCGAACGGGATGACCGCCAGCGCAATGATCACCGCCGCAATGCCGAGGCCCGGCGCAATCCAGTAGTAGAACTTGTTGACGTAGCTCGGGGTGAAATCCTCTTTAAGAAGGAGCTTCACCGCATCGGCAATCGGCTGCCCGAGACCGCCAAGGAACGGCGAGAAATCTTTCTTCGCCCCAAGAAGCGTGATCGGAAAGCCGGTCCGGTTCGGCCCGAGACGATCCTGCATGAGCGCGCTCACCCGCCGCTCGGCATACACGGTGTAGGAGACCAGCGTCAGCACCGCGCCAAGCAGGAAGACCGTCTTGGCAAGCGAGGTCAGGATGAAAAACCAGTCCAGTTGCAAAAGGAGATCCATGGATTTTAAGAAAGCTGTGGGAGTTGCACTCCGAGATCGCCAATTTTGCTCAAGCTCAAGCCTTCAAAGGCAGGCACCTCGGAGGCCATCCGACGGAAGACATCCTCAATGGCGTGGAGCCCGTTGCTGCCGTTGATCCCGGCGATCAGGTCACGAAGGATTTCCCAATCATCCCGGGCCTGCCCCGGCGCTTCAATCGCCCGGTTGAGACGCTGGAGGCGCCCCTTGCGGTTGATCATCGAGCCGCGCTTCTCAGCGAAGGCCGAAGCGGGGAGGAGGAAGTCGGCGAGGCGGGTCGTCCCGTTGGGGAGGATATTGACAGCGACCAGCAGGCTCAATTTTTTGAGATCGGCCTCGGTAATCCCGGCATCGATCGCATCTTCACCGAAGATAACAAGCGCCTTGATCGCCCCTTTGCGAATCCCCTCCGCAATGGCGGGAAGATTGGCCCCCGGCGTCGGCGCGGCGACTCCGAGGAGCTTCGCCCCGGCGGTGTTCGGGTTGCGATCAGCATCCATCAGGATTTCATCCCCGATGCCGACATGCGGAATGATGTCGTGGAGCGAAGTGTTGAGGCTCGCGGCCAATGCTTTAATAAGGAAAAGCTCCTCATTAGTGTTGTGGCCCGAGGCAATGATGGCAATCTGCTCGCCTGAGAAGCTCTTCAACCCGGCACTGGCGCGGGTGAGCGCGATCTCCCACGTCGGTGCTTCCTCGTACTGCTTGAGCACCTTGACCCCGGGGCCGGTGAGCCGTTCCTCACTATGGAGATGGTGGAAGTTGAGCCGACCGTAGTCGCACATCCAGACTTCGTTGACATCGTTATTCTCCCGGGGCGTCTGGCGGTAGACGACGTTCTCACGGCTGCTGATCGTGACGTTACAACCGGTCGAGCAACTCGTGCAGATGCTGCGCGTCTCCTTGAGAAACCAGACGCGCATCTTGAAGCGGAAATCGCTGGAAGTCAGTGCGCCGACCGGGCAGATGTCGACCGTGTTGAGCGAGTAGTTGCTATCGAGCTTCTTGCCGGGGTGGCAGGTCAGCGTGTTGTAGCTGCCGCGCTCGACGAAACCGAGCACGTCGTCCTTGGCGACCTCGCGCATGAAGCGCACGCAACGCGAACAAAGGATGCACCGCTCGTCATCAAGCGTCACACGCGGCCCGAGTTCGACGTTCTTTGGCTTTTTAACCTTATGTTCGAGGAAACGCGATTCGGCGTTACCGTACTCGACGGAAAACTCCTGCAAACGGCACTCCCCAGCCTGATCGCAGATCGGGCAATCGAGCGGGTGATTGATCAGGAGGAATTCCATGACCCCCTTGCGGGCCTCCTGTGCCATCGGTGAATTGGTCCGCACGGCCATCCCTTCGGCGACATCCTGCGCACACGAAATCTGCGGACGCGGAATCCAGTTGATGAGCGGGCGGCCATCTTCCCCGAGTTCCGGCTTGCGGTCGGGCGTCATGCGCGGCATCCCCATCTCAATGAGGCACATACGGCAGTTCCCCGGCGAGGAGAGCTTCGGATGGTAGCAGTAACGCGGGATGAATTTATTGGCCTGACCGCAGGCTTCGATCAGGCGGGTCCCTTTGGGAAATTGCATCCAGACACCATCGATCTGGACGTTGACCATCTGGACAGGCGGCGGGGCTTCAGGAGTGGCGGTTTGAGTGCTCACAGTAAAAATCTATTGGCGCAGGTGGCGGACGATTTCAGTCAGTCGTTCAGCGATAGTGCGTTGATATTGGGCGGTCGTCTCCAATGCCTTGACTGCCCGCCAAAGCATCCAAAGGACGAAGACGAAAACAGCGAGGTTAATTCCGAGATAGAGAATGGGGACGCCCATCATGAACTAGTCTCCGGTGGTCAGTTGCGGGGTTTGCTGTCGCCCGATGAGCGTTTCCGGCACGAACTCAGGGGGAGTCGGCGGTGGGAGCGGCTTCTTCGCCTTGGCGGCAAATTCCTCCCGGAACTTGATGACAAAACTTTGTGTTGGCCACGAGCACGCTTCACCAAAAGCGCAGATCGTCTTCCCGGCGATGTTGTCAGCGACACTCTTGAGGACATCAGGATCGCGCTCGACCCCGCCCCCGGCGAGGATGCGATCGGTGATCTTGCGCATCCAGAGCGACCCTTCGCGGCAGGGAGTGCATTGGCCGCAGCTTTCGTGGGCGTAGAAGGCATTGAGGTTATTGAGCACCCAGACCATGTCGCGGGTATCGTCCATGACGATCACCCCGCCCGAACCGGCCATCGACCCGACGGCAGCCAGCGAGTCGAAATCCATTCGGATGTCCATGATGCCGATCTCCTTATCGACCATCTCCCCCTCGGGCCCCTTTTCCTTGATTTTGTACTTCTCGTCAGCACGGAGCACCTTCGCGGAGGAGCCGCCGGGGATAACCGCCTTGAGGGTGCGCCCCGGTTTGAGGCCGCCACAGAGATCGTTGATCACCTCGCCCATCGTGAGCGAGCCGACTTCGACCTCAAAATAACCGGGCTTCTGCACGTCGCCGCTCACGCAAAGGATGCGGGTGCCGGTGTTGTTGGGCCGACCGATCTTCGCGTACTCGGCGCCGCCCATGTCGACGATATGCCGCACGTGGCAGAGCGTTTCAACGTTGTTGACGATCGTCGGGCATTGATAGAGCCCGAGCACGGCGGGGAAGTAAGGCGGCTTGATGCGCGGGTAGGCGCGTTTGCCTTCGAGCGATTCGATCAGCCCCGTCTCCTCACCGCAGATGTACGCCCCGGCACCCCGGTGAACGTAAAGATCGAGGTCAAACCCGGTGCCGAGGATGTTCTTGCCGAGGAACCCTTTCTCGCGAGCTTCCGCAATCGCCTGTTCGAGAATCTTCGCCGCGAGCGGAAATTCACCACGGATGTAGATGTAGGCAAGGTGGACATCGAGAGCAAAGCAGGAGATCACCATCCCTTCGATGAGCTGGTGCGGGTCCTGATGCATGATGTAGCGGTCCTTGAAGGTCCCCGGCTCCGATTCATCCGCGTTGCAGATGAGATAGGTCGGCTTCGGACCGCCGCGACGGATGAACCCCCATTTGACGCCGCACGGGAAACCCGCACCGCCGCGCCCACGCAGGCCGGACGCCTTGACCTCGTTGACGATGGCGTCTTTGTCCATCGTCACCGCTTTGCGCAAGACTTCGTAGCCGCCGTGGCGGGTGTAACAGTCGATATCCGGCGTGTATCCTTCCCGGTCGATATTGGCGAAGATCATCCGCCGTTCGCGGGGGTGTGGAGAGCGTCGTTGTGGCGCGGGCATGGTAAGAAAAAAGTTAACGGTACTTGGCAAGAAGCTCGGCGACTTCTTCCTGCGTCACTCCTTCGTAAAAATCGTCGTTGATCATGCAGACCGGAGCACTGCCGCAACTGGCGATACACTCCACAAACTCGATGGAATATTCGCCGTTTTCCCCTACGCTCACCGGGTCGCCATGGTCATGATCCTCCCCGTGGCAGGCGATCTTCGCCTCTTTGCAGAACTTCTCCTTCAACTCAAAGCTCCCGGCCATCGCGCAGGAGAGGGTCCGGCAGACGCGGATGTGATGCTTGCCCGCCGGTTTACGCCGGAACATCGGGTAAAAAGTGACCAGTTCGAGAACATGGATCGGCTGGAGTTCGAGCTTTTCAGCAATCCAGAGGATCGACTCTTCGGAAATATAGCCGAAATGCTCCTGAAAGAGATGCAACAACGGCAGGGAGGCACTACGCAGGGAGACCGGGTAGTGCGAAATAGCCTCGTCGACCTTGGCCAGTAGTTCGGTTGGAATCTGCATCAGATAAATCGCTGTTTTATTGAAAGGAACCCCGGATGCCGTCTTCCGCCAGACGGTCACCTTTGAAAGTCAGTTCGACCGTCTGGCCGTTCTGCTCATAGATATAGCGGGTGATGGAGGTCGGCGCGGGAGCCGTAGGAGCCGGGGTGGTTTCCGTCCGGTCGGGCTGGCCGAGGATCGACTCCACCTCCTTGGTCGACATCTGCGGACGGACGGCGGCAAGGTTGTCGTTATCGATCTGACGCTGGCACCCGCTCAAAAAGAGCGCGGCAGCGAGCGCGGCGAGGACGAGACTGGAACCGGCCTGTTTCATCGGTCACATTCCCCCATCACAAAGTCGAGACTGCCCAGAATGGCGACGACATCGCCGACCATATGCCCCTTGAGCAACTCCGGCAGCACACTCAGGTTGATAAAGGAGGGGCTGCGGATCTTGAGACGGTGCGGAGTGCCGCCGCCTTTGCTGTTGATATAAAAGCCGAGTTCGCCCTTAGGGTTCTCTGCGCCGAAGTAGACCTCTCCGGGAGGGGCGTCGATCCCTTCCGTATGGAGGATGAAGTGGTGAATCAACTCCTCCATCTTGGTCAACACCTCACGCTTGTCGGGGCGGAAATTCTTTTTGTCGAGGACGTTGATCGGCCCGGAGGGGAGCTTGTCGATCACCTGCCGGATGATGCCCACACTCTGGCGCAGTTCCTCAAGGCGGACGTAGTAGCGGTCGTAACAATCGCCGACACTTCCGACCGGAATCTCAAAATCGTACTGTTCGTAACCGAGATACGGCTGCTTACGGCGCAGATCGTGGTCAACGCCGGAGCCGCGCAGGTTCGGCCCGGTGATCCCGTAATCAATCGCCATCTCTTTGGTAAGAATGCCGATATCTTTGGTCCGGTCGACGAAGATGCGGTTACGGGTGAGGAGTTTGTCGATTTCGTTGACCTGTGGGATCAACCCGTCGAGGAAGGTCTCCACTGCTGCGATAAACCCGTCGGGGAGATCGCGGATCTGGCCGCCGATCCGGGTGTAGCTCGTGGTGAAACGCGCCCCGGTCAACTGCTCGCAAAGGTTATAAATCTTCTCCCGCTCGGTAAAGGTGTAGAGGAAAACCGTCATCGCGCCGGTATCCATCGCGAAGGTTCCCAGCCCGAGGAGGTGGGCCGAAATCCGGGCCAACTCGCAACAAAGCACGCGGATCGCCTGCCCGCGCGGCGGCAATTCCCACCCCATCAACTTCTCGACCGCCATCGCATAAGCGACGTTGTTGGCCAGCGGGGCGAGGTAGTCGAGCCGATCGGTGTACGGGATGAACTGGTTGTACTGCATCGCCTCGGCGATCTTCTCATCCCCCCGGTGGAGATAACCGACATCGGGGATTGAGTTGGTGATGATCTCGCCGTCGAGTTCGAGGATGAGCCGCAGCACGCCGTGCGTCGCAGGGTGCGACGGGCCCATGTTAATCGTCAGCTTTTCCCCCAGAATATCACCACCCGGCGCAGAGCCAAAAGCCTGCTGATCCAGATGCTTTTGTGCCCGGCCGAGTGTGTCGGAGGTATCGAACTCGTGCTTGGTTACAGCCATGCTATTTGCTTATAGGAGAATATTTCTTCCAGTAAAGGGAGGGGGTGAGGTGGAAGCAAGCGTTAAAGTTTGTGAAAAATTTCACAAGGTACTTGCGCAAGCCGAACTCCTGATGCACGGTGCCGGTGCGATGCGTTGGCTTTCAAAGCAACACCCGGCCCTCTTTGAAGTCGAGAGCCCGACCGCTTTCCTCTACCGGAAAGGGGTAGGCTCCCCCCATCTTTCAAGGGCGGGCCGCATGTACACCGGGGCGCCGTGCTAAAGGGAGACTTTGGCGGCGAAGAGACCGGTTTACGGAATGAAATGTTTGTTCTGTTCTGTGATGCAGGAGGGGAGACGCTCGCTTTTACGTTCTAATTCTATACGCTATCAGACATGAAGAAGCAACCGAGGATCGTGATTGCCGGAGCCGGCTTTGGGGGGCTGGCCGCAGCGAAGGAACTGGCAGGGGGTTCGGGGGAGATTACCGTATTGGACCGCTCCAATCACCATCTTTTTCAACCTTTGCTCTATCAGGTCGCCACGGCGGCCCTCTCCCCGGCGCAGATCGCCCAGCCGGTGCGCCATATTTTGCGCGACGCGAAGAATATCACGGTCGAAATGACCGAGATTGAACGGGTCGACCCGATCAAAAAAGAGGTGATCTCGCGTGATAACGTCTATCCGTACGACTACCTCATCCTCGCGACCGGCGCGCGCCACTCCTACTTTGGCAACCCGCAGTGGGAGAAAGATGCCCCGGGCTTAAAAAGCCTCGATGACGCGCTGGAGATCCGCCGCCGTCTCCTCTTTGCCTTTGAGGAGGCAGAGGTGCTCGATGACCCGGCAGCGCGACAGGCAGCGCTCACTTTTATCGTCGTCGGCGCCGGGCCGACAGGGGTGGAGATGGCTGGCTCCATCGCCGAAGTCGCCCGTTACACGATGGTGCAGGATTTCCGCCGCATCGACCCGAGCCACGCTCGCGTGATCCTGCTCGATGCCGCGCCGCGCGTCCTGCCGACCTTCGCACCGGAGCTTTCCACCAGTGCGCTGGAGCAGCTTAAACGGATCGGCGTCGAAGTCCGCATCGGCACCGGGGTCAAGGCGATCACGCCGGAAGGGGTGCAGCTTGAAGACGAATTCATCGCCAGCCGCACCGTCGTCTGGGCGGCGGGGAATGCCGCCTCGCGCCTCGGCAAAGATCTCGGCGTGGAGACCGACCGGGCGGGACGGGTCATCGTCAATCCCGACCTCTCCGTCCCCGGCTACCCGGAAATTTTCGTGATCGGCGATCTGGCGCACTTCGCGCATCAGGGCGATGCGCCACTCCCGGGCGTCTCTCCGGTCGCCATTCAGGAAGGGCGCTATGTCGCGCGGCTCATCGAAGCACGGGAAACCGGCCGCGAACTCAAACCGTTCCGCTACATCGACAAAGGCTCCATGGCGACCATCGGGCGCAACGCCGCCGTCGCCGACATCCGCGGGTTACGCTTCAACGGGTTTGCCGCATGGCTGGCGTGGCTCTTTGTTCACTTGATCTTCCTCGTCGGCTTCCGCAACCGCGTGCTCGTCTTCCTGCAATGGTTCTGGAGCTACCTCAATTACTACCGGGGCGCACGGCTCATCACCGGGCGGACCCGTCGCGCGGGGAAACCGCGTGTCGAGGAAGAAGGAGCACCCTCAGAACAGGTCGTCTGAGGCGACGCTCTTTTGCGGGCGCGAGGCGAGAAGCCGCGCCTGCGTGATCACGGTGTCCGGGTCGTCATCGAAGCGGTAGCCGTGACAGTTGGGACAGGTGGCGACGCGAGAGGTCACAATCGAGTCGCACCCCTCGCAGACCTTGTAATCGGTCGGCTTGGCGATGATGCGCTCTGCCTTGCGGGCACGTTCTGAGAGATGGCCGTCATCCTGCATGCGGGGCAAAATCCCTTCTCTTGGAGAGGATTGCAAGACTTGATCGCTCGCCCCGGCGTGCAGGATTGACAAAAGGGGGCCGTTTCCCTATCCACGGGGAACCCAAACTTTTCCCGAGTGCGTCCCCTTCCCCTGCTTTCCTGCTCCCTGTTGCCGCTAATCGTGTTAAGCGGCTGTGCCACCCGCAGCTACCGGACCGGTGAGTACGAGGCGTTGCAACGGGCCGAGCACAGCCTCAAGGCAGGGCGTAAGCCGCACTACTCTGCGGAAGTCCGTGCGGGGCATTACCTCGACGCCGCCGCCGCCAGTGCACCGCTTCTGGATGAAACCGCACTCGATGGCCGCCAGATTCATAATGAAGCCACGGCAGAACTGACCACGCTGCTGCGTGACCACCGGGAGTTGTGGCAACCGAGCGTACGCATCCCCTCCCCCTCGGGCAATGGCGTCTACCTCCTCTCCCACGCTCCGGGGAGAGCAGTGGCCAACCGACCCGGTAAAAAGCACGATGCCCTCTGGGACCCGGCCTATTTCTCCAGCTTCAAACCGGCTTGGAAAGTCAGCACGCGCACTTTCCGCCAAACCTTCCGGCAGGAAGGGGTCGGCGGTTCACTCGTCGGCGTCCGCGAGAGAACCTCTTTTGACCGAAAGAAAGAACCGTTTGTCCTGCGCGCCGGCGTCTCGGCACCGGTCACCGCGCTGCTGGAATTTAGCCCTGCGAGAACCTCTCAGGCCGAACGGCCCGTGCTCCTCTCCCTCCACGATCCCGCACGCCCCGCCGCTCCGGCCAAGAAGAAAGCATCATCCGAGCGCCAGCTCGCCGCTGATTTCACCGCCCCGTTCGCTTACTACCCGCGCCGCAGCGAATTCTGGACCGGCCTCTTCTCCATGCTTCAGGTGGAGAAATATATCTCCAACACCGGTCTCTACATGCTCCAGCCATACGACCCGGAGCGTCTCCCGGTGATCTTCATTCACGGGCTGGCTTCCACACCGATGATGTGGAACAACGTGATCAACGAGATCGAGGGCGACCCGGAACTGCGCGGGCGCTGCCAATACTGGGTGCTCTCCTATCCATCAGGCATCCCGGTCTCCTACTCCGCGCTCGAATTGCGCGAAGATCTTGCCACGATCCGGGCGCGTTACCCGATGCCTCACGGGATGGTCCTCGTCGGCCACAGCATGGGGGGGCTCGTCTCCCGGATGCAGACCGCCAACACCAAGCGCGCGCTTTGGGATCACAACTTCCGCGACCGGGCAGAGTCGCTCTATGAGAAGGTTCCCAATGATAACCTCCTCAAACGCGCTCTGATCTTTGAAGCCAATCCCGATGTGCGGCGGTTGGTCTTCATTTGCGTCCCCCATCGCGGCAGCGAGTTGGCGACCGGCAGGCTCGGTCAACTGGCCACCCGCCTGATCACCCTGCCCCTCACACTGGTCAACACCATCCAGTCGAGCGTCGGCGATTCGCTCCAATGGCTCGTCGGCAACCGCAAAGATCACTGGCCGACTTCCATCGAGAGCCTCTCACCAAAGAACCCGAGCCTCATCGCGCTCAACCAGCTTCCGATCGAAGCCCCGTACCACTCGGTCATCGGCGACCGGGGCCGGGGCGACACGCCCAATAGTTCCGACGGGGTCGTGCCGTATTGGAGTTCCCACCTCGAAGGGGCAGAGTCCGAGTTGATCGTCCCGGGGCCACACGGTTCCTACCAACTCCCGGAGACGGTGACCGAGGTGCGCCGGATTCTTAAATTCCAACTGGCGAACCCCGGTCCACCCGCTCCGAGGGGCAAACGCTGGGTGGAAAAACCACCCCGGCACGGAAAAAGGCAACTCAAGCCGGTTGCTTCTCAGCCTGTGCCTTCACGTTGATCTTTTCGGCGAGGGTCGTCAGTTTCTTGTCGGCAGCCCCCTCCTCCTGCAACGTTTTATCGAGGAGCGATTCATCCTGCTTGTACCCGAGCAGACCGGCGTAAGTCCGGGCGCAGCCGTAAGCGGCAATCTCGTAATGCTCGATGCGCTGGGCCGCAGCGATGATCCCGGCGTCCATAACATCCGGGTTCCCCTGCTCCTGCATCCAGCTCTGCCCTTCCTCGATCAACCCTTCCATGCCGCGACATTTGGCGCCACGGGTCGATTTGCCGATGCGATCGAAGATTTTCTCCAACCGTTCGAGGTGAGTGCGCGATTCTGCGAGGTGTTTTTCCAGCGCTTCACACAACTTGGTGTTCGTCGCTTGTTTCATCATCTTGGGCAGCGCGCGAATGATCTGCTTCTCGGCGCTGTAGAGGTCTTTCAATTCGTGAAGATAGAGGTCGTGGAGCGATGCGTAGTCCATCATAAAGAGGGTGTTCTTTTGTCGATTTGATGTGATTTGATGCTTTGGGAAAAAGCTCCCAGTGATTATCTTCGGCTTGCCTCCCCGGACGGCTGTCGGGGAGTCCCTAACCAACTCCTACGCCTTTCCATGAAGACGCTTTTCCTCACCAACGAGTACCCGCCCCACGTCTACGGAGGCGCCGGAGTCCACGCCGACTACCTGAGCCGGGAATTGGCCCGTTTGATCGACGTGGAAGTGCGCTGTTTCGGTGCCCAGCAACTCTCGGAAACCACGCCGGAAGGACATCAGCTCGACGTCCGCGGCTTCGGGATAGACTCCAGCGACCACGCTGCCCCCAAAGCGCTCGCCCCGGTCTTCGGCGCTTTGCAACGCTCGCTTGATTTCAACACCGCCGGGGTCGATGCCGATCTCGTCCATTGCCACACCTGGTATACCCATTGGGGGGCGCTTCTGGCGAAGTTCAACTACGGCATCCCGATGGTACTGACGGTCCATTCGCTCGAACCGCTCCGCCCGTGGAAACGCGAGCAACTCGGCGGCGGCTACGATTTTACCTGTTACCTTGAAAAGAGCGCGATCGAGCAGGCCGACGCCGTCATCGCTGTTTCCAACGAAACCAAAGCCGACATCGTACGTCTCTTCAACGTCCCCGAAGAACGGGTCGAAGTGATCTACAACGGGATCGACCTCCAGCAATACCGGAAGGTGACCAGCGTCGAGGCGCTGCGCCGCTACGGGATCGACCCGGAGGTACCGTTCCTCCTCTTCGTCGGGCGGATCACGCGACAGAAGGGGATCATCCACCTCGTCAACGCCATCCGGCACATGGACCCGGGCTACCAGATCGTCCTCTGCGCCGGAGCACCCGATACGCCAGAGATCGCGGCAGAGATGAAAGCAGCCGTCGAGGCCGTACGCCGCCCCGGAGTTATCTGGATCGAAGAGATGGTCGACCGCGCGACGGCGCTGGAGCTTTACTCCCATGCCGCCGTTTTCTGTTGCCCGTCCATTTATGAACCGTTCGGGATCATCAACCTTGAGGCGATGGCGTGCGAGACAGCGGTCGTCGCCAGCGCCGTCGGAGGGATTAAGGAGGTGGTCGTCGACGGAGAGACCGGCTACCTCGTCCCGCTCCAGCAGATGACCGAGACGCCGTTTGAACCGGTCGAGCCAGAGCGTTTCTCCCGCGACCTCGCCGCGCGAATCAACCAACTCATGGCCGATCCTGAGCAACGCCGCGCCATGGGGCTGGCCGGGAGGCGGCGCGTCGAAGCGATGTTCGGCTGGGAAGCGATCGCACAACAAACCGTTGCCCTCTACCGCCGTCTGCTGGCCCGCTAAAATCCTTTTGTCCCTATGGAAACCCAACCGCTCGGCAGCAGTTCGCTGCAAGTCACCCGCCTTGCCTACGGCTGCATGCGTCTGGCGTGGCAGCCACCCGCCGTCACGCAGGAGGGGGTCGAAACCGGGATCCGCACGCTCGAAGCGGCCGTGGAAGCCGGGTACAACTTCTTCGACCACGCCGATATTTACGGGCGCGGCGCGTGCGAATCGATCTTTGGCGAAGCGTTGCGCCGTCACCCCGACTGGCGCGACCGGCTCATCGTCGCCACCAAGTGTGGCATCCGTTTTGAAGGGGATGAAGGGGGCCCGCACCGCTACGATTTCAGCGCCGATTACATCGTCCGTTCGCTCGAAGGCTCCCTCCAGCGTCTGAACACCGACCGGGTCGATCTCCTGATGCTCCATCGCCCCGATTACCTCGCCGATCCGCACGAAATCGCCGAGGCATTCACCCGCCTGCGCGATGCGGGGAAAGTGCGCGAATTCGGGGTGAGCAATTTCCGCCCCTCGCTGCTCAGTGCGGTACAGGCGGCGCTCCCGTTCCCGTTGCAGGTCAATCAGGTGGAGATTCATCTGCGCCATCTCGATTCTTTTACCGACGGGACGCTCGACCAATGTCTGGAGCGCAAGATCACCCCGATGGCATGGAGCCCACTGGACCGGGGACAACTCGCCACCGGGCATCTTCCCGCCTTTGCGCTCGCGGGCGATCCGCACTGGCTCCAGCTCGTCGCCACGCTCGATCAAATTGCCGCCGAACTCGACACAGAGCGGACGCTCGTCGCGCTGGCGTGGCTACTGCGCCACCCCTCGGGGATCATCCCGGTTATCGGCTCGACCCGGCCCGAAGCGATCGTCCGCGCCACCGGGGCAACACGGCTCCCGCTCAGCCGCGAACAATGGTATCGTATCCTCCTCGCAGCGGAAGGCAAACGCCTGCCGTGATCACCATTGACGCCGCCCCTCTCTCCGGTGAAAAGTAGCGGATGGCTTCCCAAGATCCTTCCGCTCCCGGTGATGGCGGCACACCGGTGCCCCCAGTGCCGGTCGTCCCTCCGGCCCGCAGCGCCTATAGCCCGATCTATATCGGCCTGATGCTTTTCATTTTCGCGCTGGTGGCCGCCCTGATCGGCACGTTTACCAACATCTGGATGGAGCACAACAAGCAGGACAACCTCCTGCGCCAGTCGGCTAATATCGTCGATCCGTGGATCGTCGACGATGTTTCGCCCCGCCACAAGGCACCGACGCCAACGCCATCACCGACGCCGTAGGTCGTGTCGTCAGCCGCCTCTATTGGAAGCCCAACAGCCGCCCGCCTTGATACACCAGAAAGGCGCAGACCCACGCCAACGCCGTCATATAGATAATCTGGAAGAGCGGCCAGCGCCATGAAGCCGTCTCGCGCCGCACGATCGCCACGGTGCTGATGCACTGCATCGCCAGCACGTAAAAGACCATCAACCCGATGCAGACCAGCGGGGTATAGACCGGCGTCCCGTCCGCCCGCGTCTCGTTGCGCATCGTCTCCTGAAGCGGGGTGGCGTCTTCATCAACATCCCCCTCGACGTTGTAGACGATCGACATCGTTCCCACAAACGCTTCCCGCGCGGCAAAAGAGGCGATCAGGCCGATGCCGATCTTCCAGTCGTAGCCGAGCGGGGCGATCGTCGGTTCAATGAGGTGTCCCATCCGTCCGGCATAGCTCTGGGCCAGCGCATCGCTTTCATCCACCCCGTCCGCCGGTTTGGGGTAAGTTGCCAAAGCCCACAAGAGAATCGAGAGGGCGAGGATGATCGTTCCGGCCCGTTTGAGGAAAATCCCCCCGCGCTCCACCATCCGCAGCGCCACGGAACGCAACGACGGAAGGCGATACGGCGGTAGTTCGAGCAGGAGCATCGGCGTCTCACTCTTGAGCAAAGTCTTCTTGAACACCCATGCCATGAAGAAGGCCATGAACGTCCCGAGCGCATACATCGAAATCGCCACCCCCGCCTTCGCCCACCCGCTCGAAGCCGGGAGGAGCACCGCGATCATGAGGCTATAGACCGGAATCCGCGCTGAACAACTCATGAGCGGGGCGACCATGATCGTCACCAGCCGGTCCTTGCGGTTTTCAATCGTGCGCGTCGCCATAATCCCGGGAATCGCACAGGCGTAGGAACTAAGCAGAGGGATGAACGACTTTCCGTGCAGGCCGACCGAGGCCATCACGCGGTCCATGATAAAGGCGGCACGTGCCATATAACCGCTATCCTCCAGCAGCCCGAGGAAGAAAAAGAGAATGAGAATTTGCGGCAAAAAGATCACCACACCACCGACCCCGGCGAGCACTCCATCGACCAGCAGGTTGCGCAACTCGCTCTCCGGCATCGCTTTGGTCACCCACTCCTGCGCGGCGGCGGTGCTGCCGTCGATCCAGTCCATCGGCCCTTGGGCTACGGTAAAGATGCAGAAAAACATCAACCCCATCATCGCCACAAAAGCGACCCAACCCCAGAGCCGGTGGGTGAGGTACTGATCGAGGCGATCGGTCAGCGTGAGGCGCGAGAGATCGTCACCGGGACGTTGGAGGGTGCGCTCGCAAACCTCGCCGATCCAGCCGTAACGGGCTTCAACCAGAGCGGAGAGCGGCTCGATCCCGGCCTCGCGCAACCGCGCCTGTGCCTTGCGAACCCGTTCCGTCTCCCCTTCGGCGAGATCGGCGATCGCCTCGTCATGAAGGGTGAGAAGGAGCAGCGCCTCCGGGATAGCGACCTCGCGCGAGACCGGCAACTCCCGCGCCAGCGCAATCGCCTCTTCGTTAATCGCCTCGGGGACCGGCGGTAAAACCGTCGGCTTCGGCAATGGCTCGCGGGAGAGCGCCTGTTTGAGTTCCACCAACCCCACTCCTTTGGAAGCAACCATCGGGATCACCGGGACGCCGAGTTCCCGGCTCAAGCCGTCGACGTCGATCCGAATGCCGTTCGCCTCGGCAACATCGACCATGTTAAGTGCCAGCACCGTCGGCAGCCCGAGGTCGAGCAACTGGGCGACAAGGTAGAGGTTACGCTCCAGATTGGAGGCGTCGACAACGGCGATCACCACATCGGGGCGCGGCGTCTCGGGGCGGCGACCAAGCAGAACATCGCGGGCCACTGCCTCATCGGGAGAGCGGACTTGCAGGCTATAGCTCCCGGGGAGGTCGAGGAGTTCCATCGGCTCGCCGTGGCTCCCGCGGAAGCGCCCGGTCTTGCGCTCGACGGTGACACCGGGGTAGTTGCCGACCTTTTGACGCAACCCCGTCAGCGCATTAAAAAGGGTGCTCTTGCCGCAGTTGGGATTACCGACGATGGCGACCTGCCGTACGGCGGTGCTGGTTTGAACCTGACTCATGAGAGAAAAAATCAGCTAAGGGGAACAACAAAAATCCCCTCCGCCTCCTGTCGGCGAAGGGAGAGGTGGTAGCCGCGAATCTTGAAATCAATCGGATCTCCCAGCGGCGCGATCCGAACCAACTCCACCGTGGCCCCCGGCGTCAGGCCCATCTCGAAAAGGCGGCTGCGATTCTGCGGAGAGGCTTCAAAACGGGTGATCCGCCCCTTGCCACCCAAAGGGAGTTGAGGGAGAGGGATGCTGTTTTCTGTGGCGGTACTCATGGGCGAAGGCGTTCTACCAGAACATCTGCCCCAAGATCACGACCAATCGCAAGGCGCACCCCTTGCAGGACACAGATCAACGCACCACCATCAACGACCTTGCAGATCTCTGCCGATTCGCAAAACCCAAGCTCGCGCAATCGCAGACAGGCCGAGGAACCGGGTCGCAGTCCGACGATGCGCAACCGCTCCCCACAACGCGCCCCGGCGAGGGAGACCGGCTCGGCATGCGGCGACGCTCCGCCTGCCTCCGGGGAGGCCGCTGCAAAACAAAGAGGAAGGGAGAGCCGCAAGTCAGGTGTCACAGAGAAGGAATCGTTGCACCGGGAGGCTACCGCCCACCCCCTGCGAAAGCAAGGCGTTTCCCGGCGCAGAGAGCCCCCCCTCCCGCTCCAACAAAAAAAGAACGCGCCACGCCATTTTCTTTCTTGCCATCCCCGCGCCCTCCCCCTACTTTCGTTTTCAGAGACAGGAGGACCTGTTTCCCATGAAGCCGTCGCTAACGGTTCGATCCACGGAGTAATCCAAAAATCGTCAAAACCGCAGCGCTCGGCAGACGCCAAATAAAAATAAAAATTTTATTTGCGTTCCGGGAAAAAAGTGCTACCGTTTCTACAGCTTTATAAATTGTTCTGGGGGGAACATGAGCCCTTCGCGGCCACTCGGTCGCGGGGGGCTCAACATTTTTCAACCCGACCCAGACAAACCGTTAGCGACGCCATCTTTCTGGCTGACGTTTCCCAATGATCGTTTTTTTAGATCCCTTAGGGAGACGCTGATGAAATGAAGCCCGACGAAAGCGCAGGCAGTTTCGATCGGTTTTTGAGACACTTTCCCGCAACCTCTCCCAAGAGAGGTGAGGACAAAGAGGCTCGAAAAGACGCGAAAATGACCAGCTTGCAGAGGAGCTTGCTTTATTCAGCGTTTCCTTAGGTGATCGATAGGGTTTTCCCTCTCCCGTATCAGAAGCAAGGATCACCCCCTTGCCACCCGGAACTACGCCCGATTCAACGCCGCCTCGCGCCGGATCTTGCCGCTTGCCGTCTGTTCCAGCTCCGCCACGAAACGGATCTGCACCGGGATCTTATAACTCGCCAGTTGATTGCGGCAGAGCGTGAGCAATTCGGAAATGGCGGGGGTCTGTGGCGCGGGGACGATCTCTGCCACCGGCACGTTCCCGAACCGGGGATGCTCCTCTCCGAAGACCCGGACCGACCAGACGCCCGGGTGCTGTTGCAACACCGCCTCGACCTCCTCCGGGAAGCATTTCATCCCGCCGACGTTGATCACCGTCTTGCACCGACCGACGAGGTGCAGATGCCCGTCAATCTCCTGCCGGGCGAGATCGCCGGTGCGAAACCAGCCGCCTCGGGCGAGCAGCGCCACCCTTGGCTGCCACGGGGTCAGGTAGGCATCAAACATCCCATCACACTTCACCCACAACTCCCCAACGGCACACGCCTCCACCGGCGCCGTGCTCACCGGATCGCGCAGCGTGATCTCCACCCCCTCCTGCGGAATGCCGACAGAAGTCGGTTTTTCCCTTGGCGCGGTCGTATTCAGGAGCGGCAGACCGACTTCGATCATCCCCAACCCTTGCGAAAGCGGGACGCCGAAGCGGGCGTCAAAAGCGAGCGCCGTCGGGAGCGGCAATGGCGCAGCCGTCGACACCGCGAGGCGCAGCCCGGGCCAGCGGCGCCCCGACGGCTCCGCCGCCAACAGCGCATGATGAAACGGGGAGCCGTAAAGAACCGTCCCCCCGTGCTCAATCCCGGCATCGAGCACCGCCTCCGCCAAATGGCTCCCGACAATCACCGTCGTCGCCCCTTTCAGAAGGTAGAGCATGATCGAGACGGCGAAATGATGCGCCATGGAGAGAATCCAGATGATCCGATCCTCCGGCGTGATTTGAAGAAGACGGTTGGCGGTCTCGATCCGGGCCAGCAAAGTTTCATGGGAAAGAATCACCCCCTTGGCCCGCCCGGTGGTGCCGGAGCTAAAGCGGATAAACGCCGGGTTGAGCGCGGCGAGTTCCCCCTCATCCCACTCCTTGGCCGCCGGGCGTGGCAGTTCGGGGAACAAGGTCGCCCGCAGGGCCGGGAGCGCCACGGCATGACCGGCGGGCGGCGTCCGCTTCGCCCACGGGATCGCTTCGTTGACGATCACGGCATCCAGCCCGACGCTTTGGATGAGCGCCTCGCGTTCCGGCCCGGCCAATTCCCCGGCGATCGGCACCAGACAGCCACCCCCGCGCAGGATCGCTAAGGCAAGGACCACATGATCAACCCCATTGGGACACGCCAGCCCGATTCGGGGGACCCGCCCCGGCCTCGGCATCGGCAGACGCGCCGCCTTGAGCTGGGCGCACGCTTCCTCCACCGCCTCACGTAACGCGCTGTAGGAGAGACAACGGGTTTCATCCTTTAAGGCGATCGCTTGCGGGTCAGCTTTGGAAAAGAGGAGATCAACAACATTCATCGGGTCAAAAGCAAAATGGAATACCTTCAATCGCCCACCTGCACGATCAGACCGCTCCGAATCGGGGGAGAGCGTTTCAATAAGGCAGATTCGTCTCCATTTCGCAAGCCACACGGATGTCGGATGCCTTCGGTTCCCCGCCCTTGGCCGCCATCGCCGCTGCATACCCGGCAGCCTCTCCGGTGGCCAGACAAGTCCCAATCACCCGGAGCGCTGCCTGCGCCTCGTGGCTCGCGCTCAAGGCTCGCCCGGCGACGAAAAGATGATCCATCCCCTCGGGACGCAACGCCCGCAGCGGAATGTCGCACGCCCTCCCCCCTTCGGGAAAACGGAGGCGCGGCCCGTGAGTCGTCTCCCGCAGTTCGATCGGCCAAGTCGAGCGCGCCACCGCATCGGGGAAGCTCGCCCCGCGGAGAAGATCGGCCTCCTCCAACCGATAACGCCCGACGACCCGGCGGCTTTCGCGCACGCCGACTCGCGCGGGCCATGCGGCAATGTAACTCCCCTCAAACCCCGAGCGCTCCTCTTTGAGAAAAGCGGCCAGTTCCAACGCCAGCTCCCGCCCATACCGCTCGGCGGCAGAGAGCGCCTCTGGGCAAAACGGATCAAACGCCAGACCGCCGGGGGGATCATCGAGATCGAGCGTCACCCAGACCTCTCCCCGCTCCGCCCCGGGGCGAAAATGAGCGCCGAGCACCCCTTGCGGAAGTTGCCCGGAGCGGGTCGCACTGATCAGCGACCGGGCAAGGCGCATCCGCTCATCCCCATCGAGCAGGAGCTTCACCCCGCCCATCGGGAAGATCATCGCAGGACGCTGAAGCTTCGGAGCGATCTCACACGGCACGCCAGCGAGGTGCGCCAACGTCGCATCGCCGCTCGTATCGACAAAGGCCTCCCCCTCCAGCCGTTCGCGTCGCCCCCGGCAGATCACCTCCACCGCCTGAATCCGATCACCACACCGTTCAACGCCGATCAGCTCCGTATGAAAACGGACGCTTAAATTGGGCTGCGTCGCCGCGATCCGGTCGGCCACGGCGGCAAAAATTGGCGGACGCGTCAGCAGCACATCGACCCGCCCCAGACGCACCGGTTCCCCCGCCCCTCCTGCCTCTTGTAAGCAGCGCACCAACGTCGACGGGAAACCGGGATGAGCCGGGAGCGCCCCCGGCTCCTCCCGTAAAAAATAAAGGCCGCAAATCGAATGCACCAACGCCGCCGTCGCCATCCCGCCGAGCGAGCCGTGGCGTTCCAGAAGGAGCGTCTGCGCCCCGGCTCGTGCCGCCGCCACAGCAGCCGCCAGCCCGGCGCTCCCCCCTCCGGCGACGATCACTCTCATTCCGCCACCAGCCGGTTACGGAGCAGCCGCCCGAGGTTGGCAAGCGTGCAGAAATTCTTTTGCGAGACATCGGCCTCCGGCAGAAGGATGCCGAAGCGATCCTCAATCGCGAGGAGCAGATGCATGATCCCCATGGAATCGAGCCCGGCTTCGTAAAGATTGGTCTCGGCACCGAAATCACACGGAAGATCAAGGAGCCGCTCCCGGATGAGGTCGGCAAGCTGGGCTTCCAGCGTCTGTTGATCGGGGATGGCCTGAAACATGGTCGGAAAGGGGCGCTACGTCAATTGGCGTAAAAAAATGGGATGGCCGTGGGTTGCAGGCCAAGGGGGACGTGTATGCGCTTACCCCCTGTTTAATCAAGCATTTCCCGGACCATTTTGAGGGATTCGCACCCCGGGAGGGGGTCGCGTCTGATAAAAAACGGGAACACCCGGCCTCCCATCGGGATGCGATCTTTGAGACTTGGCGTTCCCTGATTTTTGACTTTTCCTGATGCCGCGATGATTCCACAGCCTCCACCCGCCCTCCGCTCCCTGCGCCCCTTTGCCCTGCTCTTGGCGATCGCGCTGTTGTTGGCGGGGAGCAACGGTCTCTGGGCCGGAAAGAATCCCATCTCCCAGCGCAAGGGACAGCGCACCGTCGTCCCGCCCGCCCCGGTCTCCCCGGCTCTCCACCTCGGGCGGACCGGTTTCGACCCCCGGCGCGATGCTTTCTCTTTCGCCAACGACACCGCACGGGAATACCTCACCGATGAGCACGGCAACATCACCTCCCGCCGTCGGGACAAAGAGCCCAACTTCGCCCACGCCTGCTTCCTGCTCTGCCGCGCCACGATGCAGTTCGCCCAGTTCGCACGCTTTGAACCGGAAAAACCGAAGCTCTCCCAAAAGGAATACCGCCGCCTGCTCAAGGAACTCTTCCGCATCCCGGTCTGGTATCGCGGAGCAAGGGGGAAAATCGCGATCCCCGGCTATCGCAATGTCTGGGATTTTACCGCCGACCATAAAGCGCTCCTGCAAGAGACGCTCGGCTCGTGGCGCTTGACTTACATCCGCTTTGGGAACTTTCGCGTCGGCCTCTTCGTCTTCCCGCGCCGGGGGCAGGAACTGGCCAAGGAGCGGATCATCCGCCAGCTTGATAAAGGGCGGCTTCAGGCGGTCTACCTCGCCCGCTTTCCGAAGATGAACCACTGCGTCGTCATCTACGGCTACAAACCGCTGGGCGGCGGGGATATCGAGTTCCTCACCTATGACCCGAACTACCCCGGCCGCCCGACCTGGTTGCGCTATAGCGCCAAAGAGCGCTCCTTTGATCTCGAACCGCGCTGGTACTTCAACAAAGGGCGCGTCAACCTCTTCCGCGTCTACCTCTCACCGTTTCACTGAGGCGAGTTCCGCCCTCAAGACCGCCTGCCGCCGGGTGAAAAACCCTAGCAACCCCCGCGCCATCGCCCGCGCTTCCTTGTGCCGGGCGCTCTCCTCTGAGGAGAGGCGGGGGTCGCAACACTTCTCCGTGTGAAAAGCAAAAAGACGCTCCAGTTCGCGATCGAGGATCGCCCGTGCCTCCGGGGCGACCCGCTGGAGATGCCCCAGTTCCGTCGCGATCTCCGCGACCCGCTCCATCCGCTGGCCCGGGGTCAAGCCTCCTCCTCCGCGCGTTCATGGGTGATCTCGACCACCTGCTGGAAGTACCCCTCGGCCTGATCGATCTCCAGCGACTTGTAAACCGTTGCAAAGAGCGGAGCAGCCACCGGCTTAAACGCATCGGGCAACGCAAGAAAACGCCCGAAGAAATCGACCGCCACCCGCGCCGCCTCCAGCCGCTGCAACTGATGGGCGCGGCTCAAAGTCAACTCCACGTGGAATTGCAAATTGCCCAACTGTTCCCGACAGAGGACCTCCTCCACCCGTTGCTCCCCATCGCGATAGGAGAACGTCTCATCCCCCGTCTGGCAGGAGTATTGATAATCGACCACCTGCCGCAACACCCCTTCGAGCCCCCGCTTGATGTCCATCACCTGCGGGCGGAAGATCGTCGCCCCGCTTTGGACGATCTGGTTGACCCCCGTCGCCGTCCGTTCGGAAGGAAGCCCGCCAAAGACCCCCTGCGTCGCCGTCGTCACCCCGGAGCGGGTGCGCCAGCTTGAGACGACCATCTCCAGCAGATACTTGGTCTGATCATCAAGCTCCGGGATGCGGGCGGTCTGAAGCGCGTCGTCAGCCGAGTACCCTTCGTTGAGGTCGAAAACTTTGTCCGGTCCGATCTCCATCGGCTGATCATCCTGCCACTGCACCACCGCCTCCTTGCGACGGAATTTCACCGGATTGGCCGCCAGTTCATTGCGGTAAAGAATCTGGTTGAGAAGCTTGTCGATCAACTGCTGAAACTTCTCGTACTTCTTGAACCAGCTCCGGCCATACCAGCGGTGCGGCTCCTTGTTGATCACCACCGCTTCAAAAGGGTAGCGCCCGTTGGGGGTGACATTCGCCACATAATCCCAGAAGACCGGCAACTCATAGTCATACGCCATCAGGAGGAAGATGCGGCAGGGACGCCCCTCCTCGCGCACGTCGAACTCGAAGTACGCCTCCAGCAGACGCAACTCCGGGTCACCCTCCAGCCGCTCGGTGTCGCTCCCTTCGCCCGGCGCAGGCGTCCCGGCCTCGCTCTTGATATGAACCGCCTCCGAACGGATGCGGCGCAAAGTCTCGATGAGATAATCGCCACTCCCCTCCTCCGGCGACTCATCCGGGCGCTGGGCAAGTTCATCGGGCGTCACCCCGAGGTGCGCACACAACTCCGAAAAACGGATCGAAGTACGGTGGGCGACAAAATCGGCCTCGTCGATCGAGGGGGCCGTCAACGGGCAGAAAAACTCCCGGTAATGAAGCGGCACCGCTTTGGCCCCGCTGTAGTGAACCTTCGTCTCGGAGATAATCTGCTCGCGCCATTCCAGAGAGGAACGCCCGCCGGGACGCCACTCCTCCCCCTCCAACGCCGGGAGCCGGTCCGGCTTCCCCTCAGCATTGCGAAAGATAAACTCCCCCTGCGCATCGAGCACCGGCGCTTCGCGCTCCGCATCCCAGAGGATCGTCGCGAAACGCTCATAGCGCTCCTCCCGCGTCTGGTAAAAGACCTTCGCCACGCACTCGCCAAGCTTGCACGCCTGCGTGATCAGGTCCGAAGCGATCCCTTCAAAGTTGATCTGATCCGGCCCGAGTTTCCATTGCAAATGCCGCACCACCTGATCCGCCAGCACCACATCGCACTCCGAACGGGGCCGGGGATCGGCGGAGAACCACGGCTTGCTCCCGAAGATCTCATCAACCACCCGCGAGCGGATGTAATCAATCCCCGAACCGATCATGTTGAGCGACTCATTGGACTTGGTAAAAACCGCCCCCTCCCATTGGCGATGAGAAAAATCGTCGTTCCACTCCCGCTCGAAACGCTCCCGCTCCGGCAGCCAACCGTCACGCCGCGCCTCCTCCATCGCCTCAATTCGCCCCCGGACATAGTGGGCCATGCGGGTCAACTGATCACGAGAGAGGGTCAACGCTGTCTGCAACCCGGCACGACGGGGAGCAACAGCGACAGATTCGGAGGATGGGGAAGCTTTCGGTAACATGGCGGCGCACTATAGAAAGCCCCCCTTCCCTCGCACGCCTGAACCGGCCTCATCACGTAAAATTTCCCCACCCGGCACAACCTACGTACTTTACCGGATACCCATCTCCGGGAAAAACCGGTACGTTAGTTTCTCGCTTTCTCCTTGCAGAGATTTCCGCCGGATTTTCCCCCTCTCCTGATCCATCGGAGCCTTCTCTGCACCTGATGGAATACCGAGCGAGCCTTTTTGCCGGGCGGTGATCGCGTCGGCAAATCAAGAATGGAAGCTACCAGTACCTTATTTGCGCAAGAGTCAGGCTTCCCCGGTCCTCCGGGGCGGTCACGTGCCTCCTGTACCCGCTTGCGCCCTACTCCCTGACTCCTCATGGCATTTAAGCGTTGGGGCTGCGAATTTGATGGCCCATGGCCCAACACCGATCTTCTTAAACCGCGTTCCGGTCTTTGGGTGATCTGGCGCAAGAACGGCCAGCAGTGGGAAGTGATCGACGTCGGCGAGTCGCGCAACGTGCGCCAATCAGTTTTGGGCAAAACCGCGACGCTCGAAGAAGGGCTCTCTCCGCAGGAGAGCATCCATTACTCGGCCTCCTACCCTCCCAACCTCACCGACGCCGCGCGCAAGGAACTCGCCGACCATATCCTCAAAGTCGCCCGACCGTGTTAGGGCGTGTTTAGCGATGTAACGGCCGCCAGCGGTGGAGATCAGCAGGCCGCCCGTGCCGCGCCGCCACCGCCGATTCGCGATATAGGCTCGCTTGTGAAAGATGGTGAACCGCCATGGCGAGCGCCATCACGTCGTCATCATGTCGCCCGGAGAGCGCCGCCTCCCGCCCATCTTCGTGCGTCACAAAACTCTCCAGTTCCCCAACCACATGCGGATCATAAAGATCAAGCGGCGGATCGCCATCGAGGCAACGGCTCAAGGAGGCGATCACCAGCGGCTTGGTCGCCATATTGCTCTGAAAGCCGTAACTCCCCTCTGCCCCGTTACGCCGCTTAAAGAGCGCCATCCCCGCACGGCGCAACCCCTCCAGAAGCGTCAACCCCATCGGCACCTCCACCCCAATCAAGCACTTCCCGTAATAGAGCGAGAGCGCGATCACCTTCTCCTCCAACAGGTGCCAGTCATCAAAACACGGCGGGCGCAACCGCGCCACGAGCATCGCATTCCCCGCCTCCCCGTTCCCCTCGGCAAACGCCTGCCGCAGAACGAGGATCGAATGGCGATCGGGGTCGCGGCTCTCCCGCGTCTGCTCCCGCCCCGTCGCCGTATCACACCAGAGGAGGTAACGCGCCCCTTCGCGCGGGTGTTCCCAGATCTGTGCCCACCCCCCGTCGTGTTCCTCCCAGCGAACCTCCCCCTCCTTGCGGTGAAGAAAGCCGTTTTGCGCCACCCGCTCGCGCTCCATCGCCCGCAACCGGGTCAACGCCGCTGAAGAGAAACGGGGTCGCCCGCTGGAAAGGAACGCCCCGCGCTCATCCTCCGGGTATTCCTGATCAAAGAGTTCCTCCCGCCCCGCGCATTTTTGGGCCAACGTCCAGCGCCGCCAGGCGATCTGCTCCGGGCTCCAGCCATAGAGGAGACGCCCCCGCTCCTCGCGCTCGCTTAAAGCCCCGAGTCCCCCCTCCACCGGCATCGCCCCATCCTCAAACTCAAACCATGGCGCGAAAACCTTAATCCACCCATTCCCGCGCTCCCCACGCACAAACGCCTCAAAGGAGACCGCCCCGCTCCAATGCTCGTAAAACCACCCCCCTGCCCCATTGGCCGTCGTTTCAACCAGCGCCACGCTGTTGGGAACATCAGCAAGGGAGTTGAGGAGCGAGAGCATCGTCTTGTCCGCGCTCTTCTCCCCGTCATTGGGAAAATGAGCCGCTTCGGAGACATGCAACGCCTGCAACGTCCCCGAGCGTCCCGCGCGCGGATTCTCCGCCGTATCTTTATCGAGCCGACTCCAGAGCGCCCCGCCGTGGTTGAGGATCGCGCTCGAAGCCGTTGCCTGCCACCGGGAAGCCCACGGGAAATCGTCGTACTCCGCATAGCGCGACGTCATGGCAAAGAGGTTATCCGAGTTCTTATAGCGATCGGCCATCTGCAACGCCCGGGTGCGGAAGCGGCGGCTGTGGTGATAGATAATCGCCGCGCTCACCGTGCTGCTCCCCTTCTGACGCGGCTTGAGCGCGAGGAGCCGACACGGCAGCCGATGGTGCATGCACCACTCGTACGCTTCGAGCAACCGGAGCTGATAAAGATTGGGCAGCGGACGCACGAGTTGCTGCTCCTTGGTTAAAATCGTCGCGCATGAGGCAAACCAGAGCGCGGCACTCTGGGCGATCGCCGCCAGCGCCTCCTCTCGTTCCCGCTCGCTCGGGTTGCATTTCTGCGACGACTCCACGGAATGCGAACGCCGCGACGCACGCTTCCCCTCCTTGAGTTGACTGCTCTCCATGTCGCGTATGTTAGGGAGCCGTTTCGCCGGGAGGCGACCCCGGGGCGCCCCCGCCACGCCGATTTCCCGTAAATAGAGAGATCAACCTGCCTAATCTGGCGCGATAGATGCTCCCATCCCAACCCTGACCACGCCTCTTTTTAACGCACCTCTCATGACCAAGCACGACGCCCTCCCGCGCCCGTTGGCCAACCCCTCTGCCGCCGCACAGGAACCGGCTACGCAAGGGCAGCCGTGGCGTTCGCGTCTGGTGCTGGCAGCGCGGGTCGTCCTGCTTCTGGCGATGGTCCGTTTTAGTTTTCAGGCGTTGATCGGGTACGCCTTCGACTTTCGCGAGTACGGCTACCCGCTCTGGCCGCTTCTGGCGCTCGGGCTCTGCTTCGCCGTCTACCTTCGCCTACGCCCCCGCGTACCGGCACCGGTCGAGCCGGTCAAGGAGCGTGATTTCTCCAGCGTCGACCACACCTTCCTGCTGCTCATCCTCTCCGTCGTCAGTTCCGCCTTCCTCCTTGATAAACGGGGGGAAGACCCGTTTACCCCAACTTACTTTCTCCACCTTTCGACGCTGACCCTTTTCCTCCTGCTGCTCCCGTTTATCGCAGCGTGCGGCTTTGGCCGCGCCCGCGCCTTTGTCACCGCCGTAGCGACGTTGATCCTGATGTTCTTCCTGCTCGATGGCACGATGAAAGACCCCGAACCGGTCATCGCCTACTTCACCGAAGCACGCGCCTACGACAAAAACCTCAACGGCTCTCAGGTCGACCTGATCCAGCAACAGCCGATCCTGATCATCCCTCCGGCGACGCCACCCCCGGCTCCGTAAAAATTAGCGCCGTTGCCGCTGCCGCTGCCACTCCGGGGTGACACTGGCCGAAGCGACAATCTGAGCCCCGCGCTCCTCCGCCTCCTGCGGTCGCATGCGAAACGCCTCATAAAAAAGAACCCAGACCACCCGCTCCTCAAAGACAAGCTGCGAGCGCATCCGGTGAAGCTCCCCCTCCGCGCTACCGGCGAAACCGACAAGCGGGAACCCTTCGCGGTCGTCGTAAACCGGCTCCTCCAGCGTCAGATCGGGTAGCCGCCCGAACCCCAGCTCCACCGCCCGGCGATGCCGCGCCACGGTCCGCTCGACCACCTCCGGTTCATCATCAATGCTGGTGATCTCCCAGCGCGTGATCGTGAGTTGCTCCTTGCGATCGCCGCTACGATAGAGCCAACGCTCGGCATCGCCCGTGTCCCGGGCCTGCCAATGCCCCGGAAGGGTAACTTCAAAACCGTATTGAGAGAAAACCGTCTCTCGCGCTTTCCAGTGAGCCATAAAAAGAGACCTTCCAGTTTCCGCGCTCGCGCCCCAAATACCAGAAAAAACGAATCCCCCGCAGAAAGAAGGTTGACTCTTTCAAAGAAGTGCTGCTTTTCTAGCATCATGCTGCAAAACCAGCACCATTCTCTCCCCTCCCTATGAAACATCCTGAAAAACTGACCCCACGCGAACGGCAGGTGGTACAAATCCTCGCCTCGCGTGGCGGCGGCGCCACTGCGGGGGAGATCCGCTCCGCCATGACCGACGCGCCGAGCTACTCCGCTGTGCGCGCCCTGCTCAAAGTGATGGAGAATAAAAACCTCCTCACCCACCGGCAGGAGGGGCCGCGCTACGTCTACGAAAGCCTCACCCCGCCCAAAGGGATGCGCCGCAGCGCCTTGAAAGAGATCTTACGCGGCTTCTTCGGCGGCTCCCGAACGGCGCTCGCCGAGACCCTCTTCGACCCCTCGGATGGCCATCTCTCCGAAGAAGAGATCGAGCAACTCTCCAAACTGATCGAAAAAGCCCGCAAACAGAAAGAGAACGATGCTTGAATCTCTAGGAACCTTCATTGTGCGGTGCAGCGCCGCCGCCGCCGTTCTGGTCGGCCTTGCATGGCTGGCGTCTACCCTCTGGCGCAGTGGCTCCGCCGCGCAGAAACATCTCCTGCTCGCCATAGCGCTGATCGGCTCTCTCCTCCTGCCGTTGGGGGAGTCTTATAGCCCAAAAGTCGAAGTCCCCCTCGCGTCCCTGACACCCATTGAGTCCATCGGGGAGACTCTTCCAGCCGCCGTTCCCGCGCTTCCGACACCCGCCACGCCACCCCCTGCCATCACTCCTCTTGCCATCGGACAGGGGACGCTTATCACCCCGCCCCCATCACCATGGCGTGCCAAGGAAATCATCGCTCTCCTCTGGCTAACCGGGGTGACACTCGCCCTCCTGCGCTCGATCTTTTGCGCATGGCGGCTCCACCATCTCCGGCAGGAGGCAGCCGCCGCGCCGTTTGCCCACCACACCCTGCAAACCCTCTGCACCGAAGCGGGCCTCTCCCGCCCCCCGGCAATCGGGCTTCACCCGGCAGCCTCCGTCCCGATGGTGTTCGGGATACGCCATCCGATGATCCTCCTCCCGCCGGACGCTCCGCAATGGGACGAAAACTGCCTCCCATCCGTCCTGCGCCATGAGATCGCCCACTTGCGCCGAGGCGATCTGGTGACCCGTTTGCTGGTCCAACTCGCACTGACCCTCTATTGGTTCCACCCGATCCTCCTCCTCGCCGCCGCCCGCTTGCGAAAGGAAAGGGAACGAGCGTGCGACGATCTCGTCGTCACCCGCTGGGGAAGCGAAGCCGACTACGCCGGGAGCCTGCTCGCCATCGTCAAAGCCCGCCGCCACGCCATCCCCGCCGGGGCGATCGGCATGGCCGCGTCCCACGAAGTCTCCGGACGCATCCGCCGGATTCTCGCCGCAGCCGTCAACCGCGTCGCCCCCTCGCGAGGAATGCGCCTGAGTCTCTCCATCGCCACCCTCAGCCTCGCGCTCCTTCTGGGCACCCTCCGCTTCGTCGCCGCCAAACCCGAACCAACACCCCCGCCAACCCCGACGGAAACCTTCCTCCTCACCGTCCGCAATGAAGCGGGCCACCCGGTAGCCGATGCGGAAGTTCGCCTCAATGGTCTACGCACCGATCTCCAACCCGGCAGCGCCTACCTCGCTCCAAAATCGGATCACCCCATCCTCACCGGCCCGGATGGCACCGCCGCCATCCCCTACCCGATCACCACGAACGACGGCTTACCTGTTTCCGGCCTTTCTCTCCACCTGATCCACCCCGATTACATCAGCGTTGCGGCTGAAGTCAGAATGGAAAATCCACAACCGATCACGCTGCAAGCCGGAATCAGGACCACGCTCAAAGCCCGCCGCACCGGGAGCGATCAACCGGTGTCCGATCTCTGGGGTGACACCGGCAATGGTCATGATAACTATCTCGTCCAATGGCAACGAACCGGCGGCATGGTCGCCGCTCATCTTCGCCCCCCCGTTTCCGTGCGCGCCATCAGTTTCGATCAAGACAGGACACCCCTTTTCAGCCGCCCCGTCGCGGTGCAAGGAGCGCCGGGGGAAGAAAAACCGCTTGAGTTGGAACTGACCCGTTTCCCTGATCGCCAAGGGAGACTTTCCGCCAATGTCCCGCGCCCGATCCAAAACGGAAAAGTGATCGCCACCGTCACCACCCCCTCCGCCGTGGAAGGACAACCGGGGCACCACTGGAAGGCTTGGACGGAAGTCAAAGAAGATGGCACCTTCACCTTCAAAGCTCTACCCGAAGGAACGCTCTACCTCGTCGCGCTTTGCGAAGGGTACGTCTCCCTCTCTGCCGATAGGGAGATGGGCGGCTCCCTTAAAGCGCAAACCTTTCCCGACCCCTCCCAACCGCTGGAAATCGCGATGGAAGCGACGGCCACGGCGGAAATCACCCTCCTCTCCCCGGAAGGGAAACCGGTGGAAGGAGCTGAAGTCGCCTTCTGGCCCAATCAACGTCTGGAAGAGAGCAGTTCCATCCTCGGCACGCTGCATAGTTCCGCAGCCTACCTGTTGGGCCGAGCCGCTCCCCGCCCCGCTCCGCAATATGAGGCCATTACTGATAAGCAAGGCCGAGCCACGGTCAAGCACCTGCCTTCCGGCAAAGCGCGCTGGAGTGCTTCAAGCCGGGAGTTGGAATTACCGATGCTTCTTTTCCATGGACAACCGCAACGAACCGCGCAAATCGAGCTCGAAAGCGGCAAGACCACCCGGCGGACCTTCCAACTCGAAGAGAGGACCCTTGAGCGGGATCGTGAAATTCTCGAACAAGCCAACGCCGGAACGCTGGAGCCGTATACCCTCCCTTACGGGTCACTAGAGGCGTTAAGCGGCGCGCCCCTCCCCGTGGAACCGGGGGAAGCCCTCTCGGGCGAAGTCCGCGACACGACCGGGAAACCGCTCGCTGGTGTTTCCATCACAGCCGGACACCAACGGCAAGTGACGCAAGCCGACGGCCACTTTCATTTCCCCACAAAGGGAGAACGCTACCTCGATCTTCATCTTCAGAAAGAAGGGCTCAGTCCGATCCATATCGTCCAGCAACCAGCAGGAAAGCTGCGCGAACCGATCACCCTTTCCAACCTTACCTTCTTTGAAGGGACGGTCGTCGACCAACAGGGGGAACCGCTCCGCAATCACCCCCTCCGTGCTTACACCGGCGTAAAAACCGCCGGGAACCGCCACTTCATCCCGCCCATTGCTTACGAAACGCGCACTGATGCCCATGGACGTTACCGGCTGGCGGTCCATCCTGACCGCTACGAAATTCTGGTCCGCGCCGACGCCCTCGGCGGAAGACGCACGCGCTCCCACGCCATTACTTCCAACCAAAACCGGAAACTCGATCTTACCCTTGAACCGGGGGCGACCTTCACCGCTCGACTGATCGACAGCGAAACCAAAACACCGATCCCTCATGCCAAAGCCACCCTTCATGACGGCCGCCTCCATGCGCTTGCGCCTCTGGAGGGAGTCTCCGATGCTCACGGCATCGTCTCATGGCCCAACGTGGTTCCGGGAGAGTACTCCCTCGGGATTGAAGCCGAAGGGTATGGCCGGAGATGGTCAGAGCAGGCACCATCCTCCACCGATCGCCAACCCTTCCGTCGAAGCGATTTTCACTTCTCAGTCCAACCCCTCCGCTTCTCCCTTTCCAAAGAAGGAAACAGCGTCACCGTCGTGATGGAGAAAGAGGTCGCCTTACGCGGCATCGTCACCGACCCCGACGGCAAGCCGATCGGCGAGGCGATGGTTTACGCCGTCCCCTCCCACTCCAAGCAGGCTTTACCCCTCACCACACGCTCCGCCGCCGACGGCACCTTCGCCTTCCAACTCCCGGCCAGCCACGATCAACCGATTCAACTCATGGCGCGCGACCAGCGTCTCGACGCCAGCCAGCACTGGGGCGAAGGTTCCACCGCGCCGATGACACTCCGCCCCGGTGAACGCCGGGAGGGGGTTGAAATCCGGCTCAGTCGTCCAGCTCGTCCTTGACGATCTCGCCACCGGGCGTCACGTCGAGGTCGCGCTTGCGGTTCTCGTGCTCGATCTTCACCTCAAAGACCACTTTCCCGTCATCGGTATCCTTCTCCACGAAAAGGACTTTCGCCCCTGTGTAGCGCTTTTCAATCGCCTCGGTCACCTCCTTGGGGAGATCCTTGGGGGCGATCATCTCTCCTGCCAAAACAGGGAAGGTGGCAAGGAGCAGGGCGGCAAAGGTCAGTCGGATCGTTTTCATGAAAATCATTACGGGAATGCCGGAGGAGGCGGTCTTATGAAACCCGCCACTCTTCGAGCACCTGCGTCGGAATTTCCCCGAGGAAACGCGACGGGCGCTGGTGCATCTCCCCATACCCGGCGTTAAGCCGCAGGTGCGGGTAGGTGAGGTAAAGCTCATCCTCTGCCCTCGTGACGGCGACATAAAAAAGACGGCGCTCCTCCTCAATCGCCTCATCGCTCTCCATGGAACGCGCACTCGGGAACATCCCGTCCGTCAGCCAAACCACAAAGACTACCGGCCACTCCAATCCCTTCGCCTGATGGATGCTCGAAAGGGTCACCTTCTCCTGATCGTCGCTACGAGCCGGGGCGGGGCCGCTATCGAGCGTCGTCTCCAGCGCCAACTGCGTGAGAAACTCCGCCGCGTCCTGATATTGGCGGGCGAATTGCGTAAGGGTGTGAAGATCCTCCCGGCGCGATTCGTAGTTGGGGAACTTCGCCTTCATGTAATCGTCGTAAGTCGCCTCGATCACACTGCCGAGCATCTCCGAAGGAGCACGCGGGACGCCGTTGGGGGCGATCTCCTCCAGCGTGTGCGCGAGTTGCTTCCACGCCAGCGCCGCCTTGGAGGGGACTTTCAAATCAAGGAGCAACTCCCCAAATTGCGGCATCTCCCCCGCCGCTGTCGGGAGCGCCGCTTCGACCTTCGCCCACAACTGATCCGCCGAACGGTTCCCGATCCCCGGCAAGAGCCGCACCATCCGCTTGAAAGCGACCTCATCCCTCGGATTGACGACAAACTTCAAATGCGCCGCGACATCCTTGACATGCGCCTGCTCGAAAAACCGCAATCCACTGGTGATCGAAAACGGAATCCCGTGGCGGGTCAACTCCATCTGGATCTCCATCGAGTGATAATGCGCCCGATAAAGGATCGCCATCCGGTTGAGTTCGACCCCTTGATCGCGCAACTCCAGCAGCCGCTGGGCGATGAAAAGCGCCTGCTCGTTCCCGGTCTCCAGCGCGACGACCGCCGGTTTGACCCCGCTCGCCTTCCGCGCCGGCTGAAGCACTTTCTCAAACTGCCGGGTGTTGGCCGCGATCGCCGCATTAGCCACTTCGAGCACTTCGGGGATACTCCGGTAATTGGTCTCGATACGGAAAACCTGCGCCCCCGGGTAGCGTTTGGGAAATTCGAGAATGTTGCGAAAATCAGCCCCGCGCCAGGAATAGATCGACTGCGCATCATCGCCGACGACCATCACGTTGCGATGCCGCCGCGCCAGAATGTCGATAAAATCAGACTGCAAGCGGTTCGTATCCTGATATTCATCAACGAGGATGAACTGAAACTGTTTCTGGTACTCCTGCGCGATCGCCTCCTCCCGCTCCAGCAACCGGAGCGGCTGGATGAGGAGATCATCAAAATCGAGCGCGTTCGCCGCCTTTTTGCGCTTGGCGTAATGTTGCGCCACCTCGCCGATCTGCTCCTCAAATTCGAGGAAATAGGGGTATTTCTCCTCCAGCACCGCCTCAATCGTCTGCCCGGTATTGAGCGCAAAGCTGAAAATATCGCCCAGCACATCGCTCTTCGGGAAGCGCTTCTCCTTAGGATTGATCCCCGCCGCCACCACTGCCGCATCGACAAGATCGCTCTGATCCTCCCGATCCATGATCGAAAAACCGTACGCAAATCCGGCAGCTTCCGCGTGGCGACGCAGGATACGGTTGCCGATCGAGTGGAACGTCCCGCTCCAAAGCCCCGCCGTCCGGTCGGGCAGGAGCGTCTCGACCCGTTCGAGCATCTCCCGCGCGGCTTTGTTGGTAAAGGTCAGCAGGAGGATGTTCGCCGGGGAGATCCCATTCTCCAACAGATAGGCAACGCGGTAGGTCAGCGTACGCGTCTTGCCGCTCCCCGCCCCGGCGATGACCAGCGCCGGTCCGGGCGAAGCGGTCACAGCGGCGAACTGTTGCGGGTTTAACTCCGCAGCGTAATCAATCCCCGGCCCCCCGGGGAGAGCCTTGCGATGGAGCGTGTAGTGACGAGCCATCTAGCCGCGCTGCTTCTTGGGAACTGGCTTCGGCTTACCCGAGGGATCGCCGATGAGGCGGTACTTCTGCTCCAGCTTGGTCACCTCTTCCGGAGCCAACCCGCTCGGGATCGTCAAAATGCCGTCATCGACCCGTTTGTCGATGAGGATCGCCGTCACCACCCGGTTGCCGACCATGCAGACCAACACGCGCCCGCGCTCCTCAATCGAGACCGTATCGAGCTGAATCCGCCCGTGCGGCGTGAGTTTCAGGGCGCAGCCGAGCGTCCCGTCCGCCGCCGTGAAAGGGAAAATCGCTTCAATGTCGCGCTCGGAGATCTCCGGCACCTTCCGGATAAAGGCCGGACCGCGCCCGGCATGGACCGGCACCGGCATGACAAACGGCTTCCCATCGCTCTCCTGCGCCTGAAGATGAAAGCGGACCGGCATCTCCGGCGGTTTTTTGGCCGCCGCCACAAAAAGGAGCGCTAGAAGGGGGAAAAGAAATCGCAAGTGCATGGAAGAAGAGTGTGCGCCCAACAAATGCGAATTGCAACTCCTCCCCGAGTTGGATACACCACTTGGGCTATGACTTTTCCGTTCGGTTTCAAGATGCTGGCTCTGGCGGTTCTGGTGGCCGTGGGTACCAGCGGTTGCAGTTCCACCGCGAAGGTGACCGAGAGCGTCGTTGGAGTGCTCCCGTTTGCCAAAAAGAAAGAGCCGACCCTCATCGAACCGGGGGAGGATGCCGACACCGTCGTCCACACGCAGAACATCACCTTCGTCCTGAAAGTCACCCCGGAGGTCATCAAGCTCTCCGAGACGCGCCAGCTCGATGTCAAAATCCGGCTCGTCAACACCTCCAAACGCTTTATCCAACTCGCCTTCCCGACCACGCAGCGCATCGAAATCCTCCTGCGTGCTTCCGATGGCAAAGTGGTTACCCAGTGGAGCGAGGATCGCTCGTTTGAGCCGACGATCGGCTACGTCGCCATCAACCCCGGCGAACATATCGAGTACGCCGCCACGATCTCCACGCGCGATCTCGAAGCCGGCAAATCGTACACCCTCCACGCCTTCTTCCCGAACTTTCTGGAGTTGAAGGGGGAGAAACTGATCGTCCCCGAAGCTTAACCTCTTTTTCTATGTCCACACCTACCTCTTCCGGCCCTGTCAGCGCCTTTATCGACCACCACTACCGGCACTTCAACGCCGCCTCTCTTAAAGACGCCGCCATCGCCTATAACGAACATCTCGCCAAAGACGGGATCATGTTCATGACAATCGCCGGGGCGATGAGCACGGCGGAGCTTGGCGTCTCGCTGGCCGAAATGATCCGGCAGGGGAAAGTCCACGCCATCTGTTGTACCGGGGCGAACCTTGAGGAAGATGTCTTCAACCTCGTCGCTCACAACCACTACGTCCGCATCCCCAACTACCGCGACCTCACCCCGCAGGATGAGCAGGAGCTCCTCGATCGCCACCTCAACCGCGTCACCGACACCTGCATCCCCGAGATGGAAGCGATGCGGCAGATTGAAGCGGTCGTGCTCGAAGAGTGGGTCGCCGCGGATCAGAAGGGCGAGCGCTACTTCCCGCACGAGTTCATGTACCGCATCCTCCTGAGCGGAAAACTCGAAGCGCAGATCGACACCAAGAATAGCTGGCTGCTCGCCGCCGCCGAGCGCAACCTCCCGATGTTCGTCCCCGGGTGGGAAGATTCCACGCTCGGCAACATGTTTACCGGCCACGTCATCTCCGGCGACGTCAAGAACGTCCACACCGTGCGCACCGGAATCGAGTACATGAAGGCGCTCGCCGAATGGTACGAGAGCACCGCCGCCAAGCAGAGCATCGGCTTCTTCCAGATCGCCGGGGGGATCGCCGGTGATTTCCCGATCTGCGTCGTCCCGATGCTCCATCAGGATCTCCAGCGCCCCGACGTGCCGCTCTGGGGTTACTTCTGCCAGATCAGCGACTCGACCACCAGCTACGGCTCCTACTCCGGGGCGATCCCGAACGAAAAGATCACTTGGGGCAAACTCGGCATCGACACGCCGAAGTTCGTCATCGAGTCGGACGCCTCCATCGTCGCGCCGCTCGTCTTCGCCTACGTGCTCGGCTGGTAAACCGTTCTCATGGCCGCCAAGTTATACTCAGGGGAGAAGCGCTATCTGGTCACCGGCGGTGCCGGGTTGATCGGGAGCGCTCTTGTCTGGGCGCTCAACCGGCAGGGGGTCGAGAACATCGTCGTCTGCGATCTGCTCGGCACCTCGGAGAAATGGCGCAACCTCGTCCCGCTCCGCTTCACCGACTATCTGGAGGGGGGCGACCTCCTCCCCCGGTTGGAAAGCGGAGCGCTCGGAAAGTTTGACGCGATCTTCCACCTCGGCGCCTGCTCCGCCACCACCGAGCGGGACGCCAGCTACCTGATCGCCAATAACTTCGAGCTCACCAAGCAGCTTGCCGGGTGGGCGCTCGCCCACAAGAGCCGTTTCCTCTACGCCTCCTCCGCCGCCACCTATGGCGACGGAAGCGCCGGGATGGCCGATAGCGCCGGGGCCTCCCCCACCTTCCGGCCGCTCAATATGTACGGCTACTCGAAGCATCTCTTCGACCTCTACGCCCAACAGCGCGGGTGGCTCAATGAGATCGTTGGCCTCAAATACTTCAACGTCTTCGGCCCCAATGAGGATCACAAGGGGGAGATGCGCTCGGTCGTCCACAAAAGCTACGCGCAAGTTCGTGACGAAGGGCTAATCCGCCTCTTCCAGAGCCACCGCGACGACTACCGCGACGGCGAACAGATGCGCGACTTCCTCTACGTGAAGGACGCCGTGGCGATGACCCTTCACCTCGCCGCCACCCCGAGCGCCTACGGTCTCTACAACATCGGCTCCGGCAAGGCGCAGACGTGGAAGCAACTCGCGGGCGCCATCTTCGCCGCCATGGGGCAACCCGAAAAGATCGACTACATCCCGATGCCCGAAAGCCTGCGGGAGAAATACCAATATTACACCAAAGCCGACATCACCCGGCTCCTTGCCACCGGTTACGACCAGCCGCTCCATTCGCTGGAAGAGGCCGTCAGCGACTATATCAAGACCTATCTCCAGCCCGATTTGCGGCTGGGCGATGAAACCGCTTAAAAACTTATGCCCTGGTTCAAACACGAAGCCGCCCACATCACCCCGCAGGAAATTGAAGCCCTCTCGCTGCGCCTCATTGAAGAGTCGCGCCAGCGGATCAAGAAAGACCTCAAGCGCGTCCTGCTGCTTCCCCCGGACCTGACCCGCGCCCACAGCGGCGTCGGCAAGATCACCGAAATCATCTATAACGAACTGACCCGCTCCGGCGCGGAAGTCCACGTCATCCCCACGCTCGGCCAGCACGTCCCGCATACCGAGGAGGAGAACCGCTGGATGTTTGGCTCGATCCCGCACGCCCGCATCCACGCGCACGACTGGCGCGATGGTTGCACGCGCATCGGCACAATCCCCGGCTCCCTCGTCGCAGAGACGACCGGCGGCAAGGCCGATTGGGACATCCCGGTCGACCTCAACACTCCGCTGGTCGAGGAGCAGTGGGATCTCATCGTCAACCTCGGCCACGTCGTCCCGCATGAAGTTCTCGGCTTTGCCAACCACAACAAGAACTACTTCATCGGGCTGGGCGGCAAGGAGACGATCTGCACCTCCCACATGGCTGCCGCCGTCTACGGGATTGAGAACAACCTCGGCAACCTGATCACCCCGCTGCGCGCCTGCTTCAACTGGGCGGAAGATCAGTTTCTGGGCCACTACCCGGACGTCTACCTTCAGATCGTCATGAACCGCGACGCGGAGAACAACCTCGTCACCACCGGCATCTACGTCGGCGATGATCTGGAGACCTACCTCGAAGCGGCCCGCGCCAGCCGTGCGCAGAACATCACGATTTTCGAGAAGCCGATCAAGAAAATCGTCGCCGTCATGCAGGCGGATGAATTCCGCAGCACGTGGGTCGCCAACAAGGCGGTCTACCGCACCCGTATGGCGATGGAAGATGGCGGGGAATTGCTCATCCTCGCCCCCGGTCTGGAACGTTTCGGCGAGCAGCCGGAGGTCGAAGCGATCATCCGCAAGTACGGTTATTGTGGCACCCCCAAGGCGCTCGAACAGTACAAGACGCAGGAGGATCTCCAGACCTTCGCCCACGCCACCGCGCATCTCCTCCACGGTTCTTCCGAAGAGCGTTTCACCATCCGCTACGCTCCCGGCCACCTGAGCCGTGCCGATATCGAGGGGGTCAACTTCGCCTACGCCGACCTCGCTGCGGTTCAGACCCGCTACGCCAACATGAAGGAAGGGTGGAACACCTTGCCTGACGGGGAAGAGATCTTCTTCATCAGCACACCATCCGCCGGGTTGTGGGCCGCCAAGGAACGCCTCGGCGACCGCCTCAACGCGTAGGAAAAGCAAACTTTAGCGATCCCGTCAGGGGGGCGACGGCACCCGCCGTCCCGCCTGACGGGCGTTTGGTTTGCAACCCCAAAACTTCCGGGGAGAACGCCTCCCCTCCCGCCTCGCTTACGCCGAGCCGTCGCGGTAACGGGCGTAACGCTCCCGCTGCTCGGGCGTCAGATTCGCCGGGTCAAAGCGGGGATCGGGGATCTGATTGATCCGCCCGTGGATCACAGCGGCCATATCTGCCGCAGCCTTCTTGATCTGCGTCGCGCGGCGTCCGGCGAAATGCTCATCCACCGTCTCGTGGAAGAGAGCAAGCCACCGCTCAAAACGGGGCCAGTCCATCGGCGTCTCGACGACGAGCTTGAAGTGGGCCATCATCGGGTTGCCCCGATACCCACCATCACCAAAAAGGATCGTCTGCCAGAAATTGTAAAGTTTGGGGAGGTGCTCGCTCCAATCGACCTTGGCGACTTCATCAAAGATCGGCCCAAGCAGATCGTCCTTGCGCACTTTCGTGTAGAACGCATCGACCAGCGTGACGATTTCCGCCCGCCCCTCGATATCAGATCTCCCCTCCGCACCGGCATCAGGTAACAACGGCTTCATACCATCAAAGAGTGACACTCCCGCCCCCGGCAGGCGAGGCCGGAGCGCCGTTTTCTTGATCCCGGTCAAAAAACCGCCTCTTTTCTCCCGGCTCCCCGACCGGCGTTCCGGTAAAAAACCCTCCTCCACCAAAAAAAGGGTTGCGCTTCCAAGTTCGTTTGATTACACCCTTTATCAACACTGATTAAAGGCGTAATCAACTCTCACTTCCCACCCTCCCCTCTTTTTCCCATCCATGGTGACTCTCAATGATATTGCTGCCCGCGTCGGCGTTTCTCACGCGGTCGTTTCCTGCGTCCTCAACCGTCGTCTGGGAAAAATCCGCGTCAGCGAAGCCCGGCGGCAGGAGATCGAACGGGTGGCGGCAGAGATGGGTTACGTCCCCAACCCTTCGGCCCGGGCGTTGGCGACCCGCCGCAACAAAACCCTCGGCCTGATCGTCAATCGCCCCCACGATCCGCATCAGGATTCCGGTGCCTACACGATGAGCATCCTCTCCGGGCTGCACGATGTTTGCGATCCGCTCGGCTACCGGTGCCTCTTTACCGTTGCCGATCTTCAAAGCCCTTCCCGGTTTGATATCCCTCATTTCGTCCGGGAACGGAGCGCTGATGGCGTCCTGCTGGCCGGTTATCTCCACCCGGAAATCGAGGAGCAACTGCTCGCTACCGGAGTGCCGATGGCTCATATCGGCACCAACACCGCCCCCAGCTCGAAGCTGCCAAGAATCGCTGCCGACATGATCGCCGCAGCGTGTGAACAGCTCGATCTCGCTGCGGCAGCGGGCCGCCAACGTTTTCACCTCTACCTCCCCTCTGGCCCGGGGCCGGAGGCGATCTCCGCCGCCCTGCTCGCCTATGCCGCCGCCCATCACCCCACGCTGGAGGTCTCCGCCGCCCACTCCAACGGAAGCCATCAGGAGTTCCGCGAAGTTCTCGCCCATGGAGAGGCTCTCGCAGCCCTGCGCCAACCGCCCGAGGTGATCCTCGCCTCCATTCCCACCGCCTCCATCCTGAGCGCTCCCTTTTTCAACGCCGGGCTCCGCTGCCCTCAAGACGTCGAGTTCATCTTCTTTGCCCCATCGGGCCAAAACGTCATCTACCTCGGGCCAAAAGTGCAGCAGGCCTCTCTCATCCTGCTCCCCAATCACGAGATCGCCCGTCACATCGCCCGCTATCTGATCCACCTTCCCGGGCAAAAGCTCGAAATCCCCTCGCTCCTCCCGTGCACCTTTCTCCCCGGCGAAAGCTCCGCCTCCCGGCAGCCCGAAGTCGAGGAAGACCCGTCCGGGCTACCGCCTGCCACTCCGGCACCGCTTTAACCCTCGCTGTCACCCCCCTTTTACCCATGAAAAACCTCCTCCAAAGCTTCATTTCCCGAACCGCGCTAGCGTTCTCCTGTGCGGCCCTCATGGGAACCGGCACCCTCACAGCCGCCACCCTGGCCGTCACGGAGATGTCCGCCACGGCGGTCTATGGCTACCCCGTCGGCGGCAACCCGATCGCCGGTTACAACCCGAACCGGACCGGGAAAGAGATCAGGACGCGTCGCAACGCTAATAACTCCCAATACTCTGCGACAAGTTTTGTGAAGATAACGCTGCCCGAACTGGGTGCTGTGAGACTCGATCAGGTCTCCCTTTTCCTCAAAACTGCCTCCATCACCGAGCCTGAAAACTCCTCCGCCTCGGTCGTCATCGGCTTCACGGACGATCCCTTCAATCCTGCGGTCCTCAACGCGACCACTTACGATGGGACCAACCCGTGGACGCTCGGGCACAATGCAGGGATCGACGCAGGGCGCACCAATCCCCCCTTCCCTAATGTGCTCGCCGTCGTCTCCAACCCTTCCACCCTCGACACATGGTATGAGTTCACCTCTCCCGAAATGCTGGCCTACCTCCAGCAACAGATCGATGCCGGGAAGGAAGACCTCTACCTCTATGTCTCTCAAGGGAAGGCTGGAATAGCGGGAGCCGTGATCTACTTCCACGGCCCTAACACAGAAACCGCCAACGCCGCGCCTTACCTTGCGATCACCTATACCGCCGTGCCTGAACCGGGCGTCTCTACCTTGATCGGTAGCGCCGGCGTGCTGCTGCTGACGGCCCGTTTGCGCCGACGCTCCCGATAGAGTTCCGGGTTTCTCTCCATTTCTCCCCCTTTTGAGCTATGCGTTGCCTCCGTCGCGCCTTTACCCTTCTGGAACTGCTGATCTCTTTGGTGGTCCTCGGTGTCCTGATCGCCCTGATCTCGGCCATCATGAGCGGCACCCGGGAAGAAGCCCGGAAAGTGCAGTGCGTCACCAACCTGAGGAAGATCTCGGCGATGCTCCTGACCTTCGTCACCGATAACAGAGGCGCTTTCCCCTTAAACAGCGACAGCCGACGGCCGTTGAACAACCGGATGTGGCAGCAGCGCATCCACCAAGGGGCTCAGATCGAACCGCAACTCTTCCGCTGCCCCAACGTTCACGACCATCGCGAGATCGAGAACCCCGCCGCCCATAATTACTATTATTACTTCGCGGCCTTCAACTCCACCACCTACGGATTGAGCGACTGGCTTGCCCGGCTCGATGCCACCGCGCCAACTTCCTCCATCCCCGTGACCCGCCTCCTGCAAATCCGCTCCCCGGGACGGATTGTGATGCTCTCCGAACGCGGCAGCATCCTCCTCTCCCCTTCCCGCGCGGGTGTCACCAAGAACGCCATCCCGTGGTATGGCATGCCCAAACATCGTGACGGCGTGAACGTCGCTTTCGTCGACGGGCATATCGAGTTCATCACCGGCGTTCAGGTTTCCACCCATTGGAGAACCAAGCTCGACGATGACCTCTGGTGGAATCCCACGCAGTAAAGCCTGCCTGCCAACCCGTTCCTCTCCCGCGAACGCCCCTCCCGGGCCACTTCCCTTTTGCTCTATGTTGAAACGTCCTCTCTCCCCTCTCCGATCACGAACGCTCCCCTCTCTTCTGGCCGCCCTGCTCCTTGCTCTCCCCGCGCAAGGGCGCAATCTCATTGTCAACGGCAACTTTGAGGAGGAGGTTGAATATTGGGACCTCTCCGTGCCGCCGCGTCCACACGGCAGCGCCGAACTCGATCACGATGTCCTCTACCGGGAAACCCCTTCCCTGCGCCTCACGGCGGCAGCGGGCAAGCGTCTGATCCTGCAGCAAGAGATCAAAATCGAGCCGAACACCGTCTACCGCCTTACCTTTCTCTATCGTACGGAGTCACAGCTTCAGGAGGGCGAGGTCCCCGAGGGAAGCGTGAGCGATCTGGCGGAACTTCAGGAAGACCCCGGCTCCACCATCTTGAGAATCCCGATGAGAACGCCGGAAGGTGTCCTGACCAATACCCAGCGCCATCTCTGCTACGTCGGCAACGAACCGTTCGCCAGCACCTTCGGCGAGTGGAAAAAGAAAGTGCTCTATGTGCGCACTCATCCGCTGGCGCGCTCCTGCACTCTGGAACTCAATGTGCGCGGCAACACGATCTGGCTAAGCTCGCTGGAGATGGAAGCGGCGGAGCCGAAGGGTGAAGAGAAGATCCTCGCCTTCGCCGACTCGCCGAAGGACCCTCTTTACGAAGAACTCTTCTCCTCCGAAAAGCGCGACACGGATGTCTTTCTAAACTGGGCTTACAATCTCAGGAGCGAGGGACGCTTCCCCTATGGGCTGAAACTAGGCATCGAGTCGATCGGGGAGGAGGAACTGCGGGAAGCCGGGCGCTACCAGCTCACGAGCTTTGAAACCTCGGAGCTAACCCGCAAACATCACATTCCTGAGCTCGCCTACCTCTACTCCCATCAACTTTATACCGCCTCCGCCAAAGGACGCCCGGCGCATCTGCCCCTCGTGCATCCCGAGATGCAGAAGCTAGTCCTTGAGGCTACCCGAAAGCTGACGCAAAGGGAAACCTCCCCTTGGGGGTTGTTCTATGCCGATGAACCGTACTACCGCACCACCCCCCCTCCCGACAAACGGCTGGAGGAGGACCGCGCCTACTGGGAATCGGTCGACAAAGAACTCAAAGCCACCGGCAGGCACGGCATCCCCAACTCCCTTGATGAACCTTTTTCATGGATCGCCTTCCGCCGATGGGGAGATACGCAGTTCTTCGAGCTTCTTAAAAAAGTGCATACGGAAGTCAAAAAGAAAGACCCTGCGATCCGCATCGTCGGCCCGGATGAACTAGCTGCCGGCGTGCCGCGGGACTGGGAATTACTAGCACAAACGTGGGATATCAGTACCGGGCAGGCGCTTCCCGCCTGGAGCCCGACCTACAAGCGCAGCGTAGGTTACAATACCAAGCTCTACGCCGATCTGACCTTCAAACCGATGATGACCTTTGTGCAGGTCTCTGCCTACGATCATGCCTCGACGCCCCAGATGGCCAGAGAGCTTTTTAGCGAAGTACTGCGTAATGGCGGCGAGTCGTTCTGGATCAACGGCGTGGAATGGTATGACCGGGAGTTCAATCACCCCAAATGGAGCGCCCCGGATCGCTGGCAGGCGATGCTCGAACTGATCGAAACCGTACGCAAGACACCACGGCTCAAGCTCCCCAAGGCCGATTGCGCTATTCTCTACTCCGTGGATAGTGAACAATCCCGCGCGACAGTCCAGATGACCTTGAAAAAGAGTGAATCCGCCTCGGCCTATCTCTACATCGGGCCTGATGGCGCAAAAAGCTGGTTTGATTTCATTAGCGAACGACAGGTCTTAACCGGCAGCCGCCCTCTCAAAGACTATAAAGTGATCTACCTCCCCCACGCCCGTTACCTGCGCGAAGAGGTCGTCGAGCGGCTGGAGAAGTATGTCAAAGAGGGGGGCGTGCTGGTGTGTGGCGACCCGGAAGCTTTAAGTTTTAGCGATACCGGCGAGAACCTTAGCCACTGGAGGGAGCGTCTCTTTGGCGTTAAGAGAGCGGGGACGCTACCGCTCATGCCGCTCAAGCCGGTTGCCGACGCAGAGGGGCCAAACTTCACGGCGCAAGAGAGCTACCCGCTCTTTGAAGCGCCCGGAAAACTGATCCCACTCAGGGGAACCCGCACGCTGCTCGCTTTTGAAGATGGCTCGCCGGGGCTGGTCCTCTACCCGCTTGGGAAAGGCAAAGCGCTCTACTTCGCCACCAACCCCTTTAATGTCAGCAGTGTGAGCCAACCGGAGTGGCTCTCCCTCTTCCGCGCCATCCAGCAATGGGCAGGGTGCGCGCTCGATCAGAAGATCTGGCGTTTTACCCTCCCGATGACCACGCCCGATGCCACGATCCCGGTCACGGGTAAGGTCAGCGCCTTGACGGGTAATTACATGAAGATGGTCAGCAGCGCGGCGTTCCCCCTCAACCACGAAGTGCCCGAAGGGAGTTATTCCTACGATGTCGCGCCCAAGCAGGAGGGAAGCGACGGGGTGCCGATCCCCTTTTCCAAAGGAAAGCTCACCGACCGTGCCCGCGCTTTTGCCCACGCCATCCGCGGGCATAAGAAAATGCCGAAAAACCACCAGGCCGCCACAGTGGGCGATTGGAGCATCCACTGGGATCGCGCCGATACCCCCCTCTCGCTCACCTTCGATTTCAAGGCGGAGACCACGCTTGACCGTTTGGTCCTGTATGTCGCAGGGGAGATGCCGCCGTTAAAGGTAAAGGCCGGGGAGCAAGCGCTCGGCGAACACCCCGGCGTCAAGCTCGGGGAATACGACGTTAAAAAGATCGAAGTACCGCTCGGAGGGACGCACCGCAAAGTGCAACTCCAATTCGAGGCCGGAGCGCGTTTCCACCTCGCCGAAGTCGAAATCTGGGGGGAGAAACCGAAGGCTTTGGCGGTGGCCCAACCGTAAAAAAAGAAAGGGAGGCGGGTGAAGATTTCACCCCCTCCCTTTCAAAGTTTTAACGACCGGTTACGACTGGAAGCGAATCGGCTCGCCAGCACGCATCGCCTCATGTTCCGCATCGGAGCAGGAGGAGTTAAGCGGGACGTCGACCGGCTTATCATTATTCTGCACGAGCCCTTCCTTGAGGAGATAGGCTTCGACCTCCTCGCCGCTGATGTCGGGGAGCATGACGTTGTTGACCTCCACACAGGGGGAGAGCGGCTGGCCGCTGCGCTGCTCCATCTCCCAGCGGAAAGCCGGGTTCTGGATGATGTCTTTCTCCGTGTACGGGAGGTCATACTTGGCGAGCACGGCGCGCACGCCACGGCTCCAGCCACAGTGAGTCTTGAGGTAAGCGGTGATTTGAGGTTTTTCCATAAAAAAAGCAAAGGTGTCGGCTCCACCCTTCACGGGTGGTCGGGAAAACCATCATCGGTGAAATCCGGGGAAAAAGCAAATGTTGTGACGAGGAAGGCTTTACGGGGTGATCTTCACACCATGGCGCTAGCCTGACACTGGAGCCGTTGCCGGGCATCGCCGGATCAATCATCGAAATGGATTTTGGCAAGGAAGACGCTGTTGTCGCTCCCGTACCGCTCGCAGATGCGAGAGTCAAGCGGGGTCGGCTCCGTGGTTTGCATCCACTCGGCCACGCTCACCCAGCTCTCTTTCTCACTGACCTGAACCACGCCGAAGTTGCAAAGCCGCGCGCCGCGTTCCGGGACGAGCACCTGCTCGGTCTCCCGGAGAATGCAGAGCCGTTCCCGGTCGACCTGCGCGAGAAAGAGCGGCGCACGGTGACGCATGACGTGGTCATTATTCGCCCCGCGCCGGGTATAGATCAGCCAGAGTTGCTCACCGTTGACGACCCAATGTTGCTGCGTGTTGTAGTTACCAAGCTCACTCCCATCATCAAAACGCCACGGCCGCGGCTCTTCGTAATGAAGGCCGTCGGGACTGCGCGTGACGTAGCCGGCGGAATCGTTGCGCAACGTCAGGTAAAAGATCCCGCCCACCTGTGTGAGCGACGGCTCCACATAACCGCGCCCGTCGCGCCGCATCATCTCTGTCCCATGACCGAGGTAATGCAGCCTCTCTCCATCAAACGCACACCGCAACACGGTCGCCCCGGCCTGAGTCGGGACCTTGTGCCGCACCGAAGCGCGGATGACATAGTAAATCGGCAGGAGAATCTCGCCATTGGGGAGATCCCAACGCTGGCAACTCCCTGCGCCCGCCATACAGAATTTGCGCCCCGGCGGCATCGGCAGCTTCTGCCAGGGTCGCCACGTCCCTCCCGCCAATCCGTTCTCCATGTCGAGGACCGAGTAAACGGTACTACGAAAACGGGGGAGTGGCGTTAATTCCAACCCCTGATAGCGGACGGTGTGCCCGGTGACCAGAAGCGAGCGCGAGGCTGCGTGCCAACCGGGGGCAAGATCGCTAACCCCTTCCCAGAAATCGCCGCGGAGAACACGCGGACCGAGCGCGACTTGCTCCTGCGGCACGCTCCAGCTCATGCCGCTATCGGTCGAGCGGGTGTCATAAGTCCCCAGAAAGACGTCATCCCCTTGCAGGTGAAGTTTCTGCATCGTGATGATCGCCTGATGAGGGTCGTTATCAACCAGAGCGACGCGCGGGTGAACCCAACAGGTTTTGCGGTCATACCCTCGGCTGACCGTCAACAACTCCAACCGGGGCAACCCGGGGCGACGGGCGATTTCAAGCGTTCCGGGCATGGCGGCGTTGGCGCAAAAACAACATTCCGCCCCCAACTCCAAACAGAAGGGCCGTCGTCGCAGGTTCCGGGACGGGGGCATACGCCCCGCTCGTAGTATAGGCAACGTAGTTCCACCCCATGGTTCCGTTAACGCCGCCAGAGGTAGCGGTATCCCCCCACTGGATACGGGCGCCGGTGGAACTGCTCCCTGCTGCAACTCCGCTGATCACTGGAGTTGATGCATGATCGATATAGAGATTGGCGAGAAAACCACTCTCCTGCCGCTCCAGCGTGATCCGGTAAGTGTGCATGGCATCCGTGGAGATCGCGTAGGAACTGGCGCTTTCGACTGAGTTTCCGAAAAACACCACATCGTCTGCCAGACGGAAGAGAAAGACCTCAGACCCGGTGTAGAAGCGGAGATCTCCTGCCGCGAGCGTCCCGGCCATCGTGCTGACATTAGCACGAAACTCAATCGTCACTCCATTGACCCCGGCCATGCTCAAGGTCCGTTCGCTATAGCTGGCTTGGGTGCCCGTCGTGGAAACAGTATAGATCTGCGTTGCGGCATTGGCTACCCCTGCGGATCCGACGATCGTCCATGATGGCGCGGCAGCGTTTGGCAGAACATCGCCAAAATAGGCAGTCTCAAAATTAACGCCATTGATGATGGCAGCCGAGGCGCTCGGGGTGAGCGTGAGGCTCATCAGACAAAGCGCGGCCACAGCCTTTTTCAAGCTGGTGAGAGGAGATGGAAAAGCGATGGATTTCATGGGCAAGGTTCATTCAGGGGTTTCTTGGGGTTGGTGGTGGAGAGCGTTCCTTCGGCAGCGTCAGGGCGTTCTTCGATCAGGTCGGCCAACCGGTCGCGCCATTTTTCAAGCAGGGCGGCATCGGTGCTGAACTGATTCATCGCCGTCACGAGTGCCTGAGGGACTTCGAGCGCCTGCTCTGCTTTCGCCAACCAAGCCTCGTCGGCTCCGCTCTGGCGCTTGGCTTCCTCCACCTTGCGGGAGAGGAGTTGCCAATAGGCAAGGTCTTCCAACCCATCGCGCAAATTCTCCAACCGGAGCGAAGCGAGCGGCTTGCCGTCCGGGCCGGGGTAGGCCCAATACCCTTCCCCGTTGAAGGGTTGACCAAAGGCGCAGGCGTTCCAACTGGTGTACGGCCCATCATCCACTGCCGTGCGGGGGGGATCGTCCCTATTGAGATTCTGGTAGCGAAAGATGCTATAGTAGAGGAAGCCATCGGGCTGGTATTTGGCACTCATCGCCCCCATCAGAAGGCGGATCTCCATCGCAGGGTTCTCCGTGAAGAAATTCGGGAACGGGTTAGCCGGGGAGAGGCAGGTGTACCACCAAACGGTGCGCCCTTGCGCCCGCGCCTGCTCCGCTGTGGCGATGTCGTAATGGTTGAGGCGCGGCACCCAGATGTCGATCACTTCGCGAGTACGGCTGGTCACTCCCAGCGAGCTATCGAGCGCGCTCGAGGCGAGCGGCAGATCGGGGTACTTTGCCTTGAAAGCCTGCGCAATGGCCCGTAATCCGTCGTAGTTGTTGCTATTGATTTCATCCAACCCGTACGAGTAGGCCAGATGCGCCAGCCCGCGTCGCCGGGCCTCTTCATACGCCGGGGTGATCATCTCCTCCCACCGTGCTTCAGCGCTTTGAAGCAGTTCACTGGTTACCGTCGGGAGATTCGAGTTCTGATTGCGATTAAAGCCAAGCGTCCCGATGCTAAAGGCGCTTAAGGTTCCCTTTTGATGGAGATATTCCAACACCTCAAAATCAGGCGGCCCTTCCCGATAGATCGAGTTAAAGTCAATAAAGTAGTCAGCTAAAAAGTCGGCCACCTCAAACTTCAACTCCTCCCATGGCCGGTCGGTAAACTGCCGGAAAAAGTGCTCTCCGGCGAAGGCTGTCGCCAACGGAAGCGGGGACTTTTTGGAGAGGCTGAAGTGGCGCACCTGCACGTTGAGGGCAAGCTCCGTCGGTGGCACGCCGTCGGCCGAAACCGTCACCGTTCCACGGTAGAGCCCCGGTTGTTGCTTCTCCGGCGTGCGCACGCGCACCCAGAACGTCTGCACCTCCTGCTCCGGCACGTCGACGGCATCAAGGAAATCGAGCAACGGGTCCGGCCACCAGCCGACATAGTCAGTCGGATAATCGGGCTCAATCGTCTTCACAAACCCGACGGTGCGAACGTCAACGGCCTCTTTTGGAAGCGCCTCCCCTTGCGAGTTCACTAGCGAACTGACCTTCACCCGTACATTTTTAAGTGAAGCGGCCCACGGTGCGACGGCGATCTGCACATGGGCAGATTCATTCCCGGCTACTTTAAGCAGCGCCTCCTTGCGCACCTCAACTTCATGCGGCGGCATCGCTTGCGGACGCACTTTCGCGGTTGAACCGGCCCACCCTACCGTGTAGCCGCCATGGCCAAAGGTGGCTTGGGATTGCTGCCCCAACCGGACGAGGAGAGCCAAACGCTCGACCCGGTTAGCTAAAAGTGCCAACGCTCCCCCCAGTTCATGAAAAGGCATCTCCGTGCCGGTGAAGGTGGCCACTTTAGCCTCCAGCGCCGTCCGCTCTTTGCTTAACTCGCCTAAAGCGGTGCGACTCCATGCCATCTCCTCTCCGGCCTGAGCGACGATCGCTGCGGTTTTGGCAAACTGCGCTTTTACCTTCTGCTGGAGCGGGAGAATGCCGAGATCACTGATTTGCTTTAAGTAATCTTTGGAAAGGGGCGGGAGCGGCTCCCCCGGTTTCAGAAGCCGGAAGTTGGAGATATAAAAGCGGAGGTCATCCATCGGGCGCTGCCCGTTAAACGAAATTCTGGCCATCTGCGTGAGGTCTTGTCCCGTCCACGGTTTTTCGCTAATCGGCACCACCATCCGGCTATAACTGCGGGCATGAACCTTCGTATAAGTCGTCGGAAGCTTGCCGCGCGGCGTGGTAAGTTGAGACTCATCCGCCACTCGAAAGTAGAGCTTTGCCGCGGTCCCCGTCGGGTTAACGATATCAAAGACCAGACGGTCATACGCTCTCCAATCTGCGATCTGGGGGACCGTGTCCCAGACCGGCCACTCCGGCTGGCCGACTTCATATCTGGGTGCAGTAAAGAGAACACTATAGTTGCTGCCGTTGGCATACTCTTTGGAGAAAGCGACGGCGTTTTCCTTATCCTCATTCCAGATCACCTCCCAGTGGGGGAGATCATTTTCGGAAACGAGCCTAATCAAATGTGAGGGTTCGGCGGCGGCAAGGGTAGGCATGGCCAGTAGAGGAAGCGTCGCGATCGTGAGAGCAGCAAAACAAGGGAAAAACATCATGAGGAGAGAGGAAGGCTAGACTATTGAAGGATGCTGAACCCCGTTCCATTCCAGTAAGCGGGGCGAAGGTTATAGGTGGAATCCTGACGGAGAAGATCGACGTAAGCCGCCCGGTCCACCCCGGCGACATGACCGTCAGCGAAAAGAGCGTTGGCCTTTCCCGAGTGGCGGAAGTCGACACCGCTCCATGCGCGCGTCCCCCAATCGTAGCGAAAGCAACCTGCCGTCCCCCCCGCAACGGTGCGGAGCGAATCGGTCATGAGCATGAACTGCGCGAGGTTACCGATCCGCGCGACGCGGTAGCCGCTTTTATCCCCCGCATTGTTATCCTGAAAAGCGGGGAGGCGGGTGCGCATTCCATAAGTCATTTCGCCAAAGGCAAGGTTGGTCTGCGCCGGGAAAGGATCGGTGAGGGTAGCAACCTCCCGCCCTCTGGGCGTGATAGCGGGGCAAAAGAGGGCCTCGGGGCTCTGGAGATAGTGACGGCGGATGAGCTGCTCCCCCCATGATCGCTCCTTGCCTTGCATCATTTCATAGTACGCCGGGTAGAGCCCCCGATGATCAGAAGCGTATTGGGTCAGGACCACGCCAAGGGTGCGCAAGTTGGAGATGCATTGCGCTTCCACCCCTTTTTCGCGCAGCCGGCTGTAGCCGCCAAAAGCCAGCACCATAACCAGCGCAACCAACGCGATCACGACCAACAGCTCATGGAGCGTGAACGCCGCCAGCCGGGGCGCAACGGCTTTGGGAGCTTCCGGGGGCAGGAACGGCTTCATGTCCACCAAAATAAAAGTTTTTCTCCTTGAGACAAAAGCAATGTCATGGTTAGAAAAACAGACCATGATGGAAGGAGAGCCGATCTTTCGTAACCGCGCCAATCAGGTGCTGGAGTATCTGCGCCTCCGTCTTGCCTCAGGCCAATGGCGCGATCGCCTCCCGCCCGAGCGATTGCTGGTCCAGGAATTGGGCGTCAGCCGCTGGACCTTGCGGGTCGCCCTTAAAGAGTTACAGCGTGACGGATTGATCGGCGGACGCTCGCAGGCGGGGACGGAGATCATCCGCGCCCCGGCCCCGCACAAAAAGGTGCGGGCGATCTCGGTCGGGCTCGTGATCAACCGGACGATGGACCTCTTCGCCCCCCGGATTGCCTTCCTGATTGAGCAGCTACGCCATCTCCTGCATATTCAGGGAGCGACGCTGGAGGTCTGCCTCACCCCGTACCTCCGGAGCGGTGGGGTCTCTGCTCATTTCAAGCAGCTCCTCCAAAGCCGCCGTCACGACTGTTGGGTGCTCCTCTCCCCGCTGGAGTCGATGCAGCTCTGGTGTGCGGAGCACGGCTTTCCGGTTATGGTCTATGGAACGGCGATGGAGGCCTCCCGGCTCCCTTATGCCGCGCTCGATTTCCGCGCCCTCTGCCGCCACGCTGCCGGGACGATGATCGCCCGTGGTCACCGCCGGTTGGCGCTCATCCTTTCCGAACCGGTCAAGAGCGATGACCACCTCTCCCGACTCGGCTTCGCCGAAGGGGTTGAGCACTCCTCCCACGGCAAGGTGGAAGCGACGTACGAAGTCCATGACCAGTCCCATGAGGCGATCATCCGGCTCACCGACCGCCTGCTGGCCCGCCGCAACCCGCCGACGGCGTGGTTGATCTGTCGCCAAGGGAGCTTCACCCGGTTTTACACCCACCTTCTCCACCGTGGAGTCCGCCTGCCGGAGCGGCTCTCCATCCTCTGCCGGGATTGGGACCACTATTTCGGGGAGTTCATGCCCGCGCCGACCAGCTACCGCCTCGACACGTCCCGTCTCCTCCACCGGGCCGCACGGCTGGTGCTCCGGGTTGCTCTCGGTCAGGTGCATCCCGGCGAAGCGGTGCTGGAGATGCCGGAGCTTTCCCCCGGAGAGACGCTCGGCGCGCCACCGGAGCCATAGCGCATCGCGGGAATCCCCCCCTCAAAACAAAAAACCCGGCCGGAAGCCGCGATGGCTCCCGACCGGGTGTAATGGAACGGCGAAGTCTCCTTCGCTCAAGAATTACTTCTTGCGCTCGCCGGGGCGGTACTCTTCCTCCGCAGCCTGGAACGCCTGCTCCAGACCGACGAGGTCTTCGCCCGGACGGATGCTGTCGAAAGCTTCCGTTTCGCGGCGCAGTTCGTCTTCGGAGTAGTTGGCGGCCTTGACGGAGAGACCGATGCGGCGCTCGGCCTTGTCGACCTTGATCACGCGCGCCTCGACTTCCTGACCGACCTTGAGGATGTCCTTGACCTTCTCCACGCGATCTTCCGAAAGCTGGGAGATGTGGACGAGACCGTCGATGTCGTCAGCCAACTGCACAAACGCGCCAAAGCTGGCGAGCTTGGTGACCTTGCCGTTGACGAGATCGCCAATCTTGTAGCGCTGGTCGATCGACTTCCATGGATCTTCGTCGAGCTGCTTGACGCCGAGGCTGATGCGCTGGGCGCTCTTGTCGATGTCGATGACGACCGCTTCGACTTCGTCGCCCTTCTTGAGCATCTCGCTCGGGTGATTGATCTTGCGCGTCCAGCTCATGTCGGAGACGTGGATCATGCCGTCGATGCCCTCTTCGAGTTCGACGAAGGCGCCATAGGCGGTCATGTTGCGCACGGTGCCCTTGACCTGCTTGCCAATCGGGTACTTGTGCTCGATCTCGTCCCACGGGTTGGGTTCGAGCTGGCGAACGCCGAGGGAGATCTTCTGCTCTTCCTTGTTGACGCCGAGGACAACCGCTTCGACTTCCTGCCCGATGGAGAGGACGTCCGAAGGACGGGTGATCCGCTTGGTCCAGGAGAGTTCGGAGACGTGGATGAGCCCTTCGACCCCTTCCTCGATCTCGACAAACGCGCCGTAAGGAACGAGGTTGGTGACCTTGCCCTTGACCTTCGTGTTGATCGGGAAGCGGTTTTCGGTCTCTTCCCAAGGGTTCTTCTGGGTCTGCTTGAGGCCGAGGGAGACGCGCTCCTTCTCTTTGTTGATGTCGAGCACGATGACTTCGAGCTCCTGACCCACCTTGAGCAGTTCGCTCGGGTGGCCAAGGCGGCCCCACGTCATATCGGTGATGTGGAGCAGGCCGTCCATCCCATCGAGGTCGATGAACGCGCCGAAGTCGGTGAGGTTCTTCACCGTGCCGCGAACGTTGTCGCCGACCTTCACGCCTTCGAGGAAGCGGGCACGCTTCTCGGCGCGCTCGGCTTCGATGATTTCGCGGCGGCTCAGGACGACGTTCTTACGCTCGTCATTGATCTTGACGATCTTGAAATCGTAGGTGTTGCCGACAAACTGCTGGAGATCCTTGGGCGGGATAATGTCGATCTGGGAGCCGGGCAGGAACGCCTCGACACCGATATTGACGGTGAGGCCGCCTTTGACGACTGCCTTGACCTTGCCCTTGATGAGCCCGCCACCTTGGAAGACCTTGACGATCTTGTCCCAGTTCTGTTTGTAGGCGGCTTTCTCCTTGGAGAGGATGACCATCCCCTCGTCGTTTTCGAGGCGGACGAGGAGGACTTCTACCTCATCGCCGACCTGGAGGTCTTCCATGTCGTCGAATTCGGAAAGCGGGATAACGCCTTCGCTCTTGTAGCCGATGTCGACGAGGACTTCGCGGGAGCGGATTTCGAGAACGCGCCCCTTGACGATGCTGCCCTCCTTGAAATCGCGAAACGTCTTCGCGATCAGTTCTTGCATTTGGTTCATGTTGTTAATACTCACGCCACGGTTGCCACTGGTTATCTCTCCCCGGGGCTGCCAAACGTCTGGCCGCCCTGATAAACGGGGAAAGGGCGGAAAATTTAGCGGTTTTCCCGCGAAATGCAAGGTGGAAGCAAGGGGTTCTTTCAGGTTTGACAGGGGTGGGAACGAAGGGAAGGATGGATTAGAGTGACGTCTCTATAACTCCTTTTACCTGATGATTACCCAAAAGAAGATTGCGGAAGCGTTGGGGATCTCCACCTCCACGGTGGCGAATATTCTTAATGGCACGCCGCATTATAAAAAGGAGACCGTGGAGCGGGTGCGCAAGGCGGTGGAGGAGTTTGGTTACCAGCCCAACCGGGCTTCGCGGGCGATCAAACGCGGGCGCAGCAACCTGATCGGCGTGGTTCATACCGGCTCGGCGTTTGAGGTGGGGCAGAAGGCCGTCTACGCTTTGTTGCAGGAGATTTCCAAGAGCGACTACAGCTACTTGGTGGTTGATCTCCATTGGCATAAGGGGGATGCGCGCCGGGTGCTCAACGAGATGGTGCAGGCCCGGGTGGAGGGGGTGATCCTCTGCGCGGATACCTCCGCGGTATTTACCAAAGAAGTGCTGGCCGTCCTCAAGCGCGCGGGGATCCCGGTGGTTTCGCTCTATGGGGATAACCAGCTTGGCCTGCCCGTGGTGGGGGACTCTGCGGCGCTGAGTTTCTATGCGCTTACCCGGCATCTTCAGGGTGTGGGGCACCGAAGCCTCCTCTTTTTCTCCTGCCCTCGCGACGAATTCTACCGCTCTACAGAGGGGCGCATCCATGGGTTCCGCTCTGCCGTGAGGGGGTGGGGGGAGTTTCTGGAGTACGATGAAGCCCTCTTTACCCAACAATGGCCGCGCCTTTGCAGGGAGTACCGGGAGCGGGAGGTGGGCATTATCGTCTATCTCGACCACGCGCGCATGTTTCGCAGTGTGATGGATGCCTCCGCCCTCCTGAGTCGCCACCTCTTTGCCTCGGGCGCAGTGCCCGACGCCATCCTCGCCACCAACGACCGCGCCGCCTACGGCGTCATGAGCGAAGCGCACGAGGCGGGCTTGCGGGTGCCGGGGGGGCTTGCCGTCACTGGAGCGGATGATGACGAGCTTTCGCGGCTCCCTCTCTTCCGGCTCACCAGTGTGCGGCAGGATGTGGAGCGTTCCAGCACAGCCGTGGTGGCCATGTTGCTGGCGCGTATCCGCGGCGAAAAGACCGGCGAGCAAGACCAATACTACCCCTCGCAACTGGTGCTGCGCCAATCGTGCGGCCGGATGGTGGGTGCGGGAGAGCCGCTGGAGCTTTGTATCTCCACCGCGCCGCTTGCTCCGGAACTCGAAAGCGCGGGTTAAGACCGATAGGCGCCGACAAACTGCTTGACGACGTTCGGAATTTATAGAATCCTCTCTATACAGAGACGATTCTATACCGATGAGTTTCTTTCTTCCCCTCCTCATTTTCTGAAAGTTCCCATGGTTCCCCTTTCAATGATTCTTTCCTGTTTTGCGCGGTCATTTGCTTGTGTGGCCGTGGCTTCGGTCGCTTTGGTGGGGGGCGCACGCGCCGAGGTGCCCGACCTTTTCCATACATTTGAGGAAGACGGGGGGGAGATGGTGGTCGATTCCGCGCCCGGGGCGCTGGCCATTCGGCTGCCGGAAAGCTCCCGCGTGAGCACCGAGCAGCACCGCTTTGGCAAAGGAGCGTTGTTGATTAACGAGCGCCCCAAAAGCGAGAAGCCGGTCGGCCTCGGGTGGGAGACGTTGCTGACCCGGCCCGAGCAGGAGGCCTTCAAAGAAGAGATCCGCAAGTGCACCGTGACGGCATGGGTGAAGCCGGAGGGGATCGAGCCGTTTATCGTCTTCTGGCGCATCCCCGGGGCGACTTACCTGCCCGGCTACCTTCAGTTCTCCTTCCTGGGGGGAGAGAAGGGGCGCTTTTACGCTTCGATGACGGGAGCTCCGGAGGAAGGCGGCGAGAAAGGCAAGGGGTGGAATGGCATGAGCTCCCTGCCGGCCTCCTTGCCACCGGGGGAGTGGAGCCACCTCGCCATGGTGTTTGATGAAGGTGAAGTCCGCTTCTACCTCAATGGCGCTCCGTTGGGAGTTCCGCTCCATTCCACCATCTCCACCCTCCCGGCCATGGAGTCGCAATACCCCTCCATGAAAGCCTTCTCCGGCGTGGATGCCGGGACTGTGGTGGATGACTTCGCCCTCTTTGGCAGCCGCGCCCTCACCGATGAGGAGATCGCCGCCGTCTACGAACACGGCCTTGAAGCTTTTGTGAAACCCTGAACCCGAAGACCCCCTCCCTATGAAATCCAAGACTTCCTCTTTCCTCGCGGCGGCATTGCTCCTGACGGCATCTGCCCGGGCGGCCCATATCACCTCCACCTGGACGGGTGGCGACTCCGGTGCCTTTGCCTGGGAGAATGACGCAAGCTGGACCCCGCTCACCCCCGGCAAGCCGTACCCCAGCAACGGGGTCGATACTTGGTCTGTCTACATCAACGATGCCCCGGGGGATCGTGTGATCCAGACTTCCGGGGCCTTGACGATCTCTCGGTTGATCATGTCGCAGTCTTCCAATACCGGGAGCAATACGCTGAAGCTGGGGGGCGACTTTACGATCACCAATAACATTGGCTCTGTCAGCAGCGGGTTGGCAAATACGACAGACCCAGCCAGCGCGAGCAAGTTGGTGCTCGACCTCAATGGCCATACGATGACGGTCAATGGGGTCGCTGGGACGATGGGGAGCGTCAATTACATGACGCTGACCGGGGGTGGCACTTATCGGGTGGGCCAGTTCTACCATAGCGGCGGGCTCACGGCGGTGGGCGATAATGTGAAGGTCAATGTGTTTGGCAATGGCACGCCGCCTTCGCAGCACCTTCAGGGGGTGACATGGGGTGTCGGCTCCACCTTTCAGTATTCGTATAATAACGTTGTCAAATCGACGATCTACCACCCCGGCTCGCTGGCAAGTGGCCTGCACCATCTCATTGTTGGCGACCATACGAACACCGTCGCTTCATGGGCCGGGTTTTCCAATACTGCACTCTACATCAAGGGCGATGTGGATGTGCTCACCTACGCCGGAGCCACCGGTGGTGCCGCCGCAAAGCTGACATTTCTCGATAACGCCAATATCTACATCGCCGGGAACTTCCGCGATGAAGGTAGCGATAACGAGAACTACGGCTCGGGCACGCTTCTCTTCAATGGTGGGCGCGCCACCGAGCGCACCCTTTCCACGGGGCGCCAGGGGCTGACAACAAACTTCTCCATTGGCCAAAACGTCAGCACGCCGGGCAACGTGCGCTTGGGGCAGAACCTCACGACTACGGGGGGGATGACGGTGCTCAAGGAATCCCGCCTGGATGTGGCGAACTTCACGCTCAAGGCGACGACGGTGAACATCCAGTCCTCCGTGAGCGTGGATCCGACAGTGGCCTTCACCTTCGGGTTGGAGAACTCGGGGTTGATCGAGGCGACCGGCGCGCTCACGGTTGCGGGTGCGGTGCTCGACATCACCTACGACGGCACGGGTTGGGGCGGGGGCGACTTGGAGCTGTTCCGCTTTGGCTCGCTTTCCGGCGCGCCGACGGCGGGGGATTTTACCGTCAATGTGCTGGGCGGCTTTTCTTATGATGCGCTGGTGGTGGGGGCTAACTCGATCTACCTGAGCAATGTCACCGTTGTCCCCGAGCCGGGGAGTGTATTTGCCCTCTTGGCAGGAGCGGCGCTGGTGGGCCGTAGCCTCGCGCGCCGCCGCAAGACCTGCTAGGCTACCCCATGAAGCTGGCCCGACCATTTCGGCAAAAGCGGGGGTGGACGTTGATGGAGCTACTCACGGCAGTGGCCATCGGCATTGTGCTGATGGGGCTCCTCATCCCGGCGACGCGCGGCGTCTACCGTAAGTCGTTGCAGATGAAGTGCCTTAGCAACATCCGCAACTACGGGACGGCGCTGCTCGCCTACGCGGGAGACCACGATGGCTTGCCGGATCGCAGGCCTGATATCTTTGGGCCGGGGGACTATGGGATCAATTATACGGCGTTGATGTCGCCTACGTATCTCAATGTCAAACGGCGCAGTGGCAATTGGGGAATGAACTGTCCGCTGGCCACCCTCACGGACCAGAAAGCCTCCTATGGAGTTGAGTATGGCGGCAACCTGAGTTTGAGCCGTTACTACCCCAAGCTCAAGGGTATCCCGGTGCCTGCCTCGCGTGTGGTCTTTGCAGCGGAGGTTTATTACCCGTACTTTTACGACAACGTGCACTTTAACTCCACGATCTGGGGGGGCGGCGCAGATGAGTCTTCGAGAGAGGGGTTTGAGACGAAGGAGGGCAAGGTGCGCACGCCGCAGTACCATGGCAGCAGCAACCGGCGCGGGTTGCACTTCTTTTTTCTCGATGGGCATGTAGAGCTGGTCTACCCGGTTGGTAGGCAGTGGCAAAACGAGCCGACTTCCGGCAGCGCCACGAATGGGGGCTATTTTTACGACCAGCGCCATTTTAACAAAATGACGAAGGGCGATCTTCACGTGCCGTAAATTTCTTAGGGAGAACCCGTGGGCGGGCAGCCCACCTTTCTTCTGTCCGTTTCTTTATGATGAATGCCCGAATCCTTTTTGGAGCAAGCTGTATGGCTGTAATGATGATGCACGAGGGGGTGTATGCTAACCCTGCACCGACTTTGCAATCCGCGCCCGAGGCCGCTGCCACCGAGCGTTTTACGCTGGAGATGGAGAGTGGCGCGGCAGCCACGAGGTTGGAGTTTGCCGGAGCGGAGCCGTTTGCCGTGGAGTTGGTCCCGGATAAGACGGGGGAGGCCATCGTGGCCCGGCAGCTCCGCTTCGAGGCGGGGAAATGGAAGCGCGAGGGGGAGCGCAAGCTCGTCTTCCAACTGGTGCGCAAAGAGGCCGAGCCGCTCGGGCCGGGGTGGCCGGGGCGGGTGCTTGCGGGCATGGTGCGGCGGGAGCCGGGCGTTGCCACGGTGTGGCTGGAGGGGCAGTTGCTCGCGACCCTGCCCGGGGCTGCTGGCGCGTTGGAAGTAAAGGCAGGCAAGGGTGCGGTGCTCAAGCACGAGGCGGCGAAGGCTACGGAGGCACAGGGGCGTTGGGTCCCGGTGGAGCTTGGGCATTTGTTGGCTGGCCCCGGAGCCCCGGAGCAAAAGGTGGTGGAGGGCGTGCCTTTTGAGGTGCGCGGCGGGGAGGCGCTCTCGCTCGCGCAGGCCGGGTGGCCCGAGTGGGAGAAAGACCCGGGGAGCTTCTACGAGGCCTATGATGCCGGGGCGCGCTACATTGGCGACCCACGGCTGCCGCTTGCGCAAGCCCCCAAGGCCGACTACGTGGCCGCGCATTTGTTGGCGCACGCGACGGACGACCCAGGGGCAACCTCCTCGCGCGTGGTGCTGCGCGCCGGGCGGCGGCTGGCGGGAGCGGGGGTCAACAGCCAGGTGGCGCTTTACGATTTTGGCGCGGAGGTGCCGCGTGGTAAGGAGTTGCAGGTGGTGCGCATCCCGTTTACCGAGGCGTTTGCACACTGGATCGAGGGGGATGTGCTCGACCTGGAGCTGACCAAGGAGCTGCGGCTCGCCGTGCGCTCGCCCGATCCGTGCCGCTTCCGGTGGCGGCCGTTGGGGCTACCGAGCGGGGTGAAGGTGGCTGCGGTGACGTTGGAGAAAAGCCCGCTTCAGTTTCAACTCACGGCGGGGACGGAAGGCAGCCTCTTTGAGGGGGAAGCGCCGCACTTCACCGCAGGGTTGCAGAACATCACCCCGGAGCCGCAGCCGTACCGGCTGGAGGCGTGGGTGGGCGGCAAGGCGCTCGCGACGCTGGAGGGGAGTATCCCTGCCGGGGAGCATGCCGCTCTGGCGTTGAAGCTCCCCGCGTTGCCCCCCGGCCATTACGAGATGGAGGTGCGCGTGGCCAACGGGCCGGGTGCGGCGCTCTTTAGCCGCAAGGCGATGTTCGGCGTGCTCCCCGCGGATGTGCGGCAACACCGCGCGCAGAGCCCGCTGGGGACGTGGCAGTTTGAGGGAACGCACTTTACTCCGCATGGAGATTACACCACCACCGGGCCGCTCTACCGCAAGCTCGGGCTTCGCTACGGGCTTTTCGGAGCCTCCCCGCAAGAGCGCGCGAAGTACGGCGTGCTGCGCGGTAACGAATACGCCGTGCGGCGCGAAGGCGGAGCCAAAGCGCTGGAGGGGTATGCGGAGGCGCTTGCCAAACACCCGGATACGCTGCCGAGCGTCCTCCTTTTCCATGAAGACTCGATCTCCGGGCCACACGTGACGCGCGTGCCGGATTTCTTCCACGACCGGCGGCCCTATCAGCTCAACGATGTGGAGAAAACCCGCTTTGCGGAAATGATGGCGATCGCCCGCGAGAGCGCGCAGCTCTTTCGCGAGAAGCACCCGGAGGTGCAGCTCTCGCTCGGCAACGGGCCGCTGCCGCTGCGCGAGGAGTTTTACCGAGCGGGCTTCCCCAAGGAGCTCTTTGATTCTGCCGGGAACGAAGCAGGCGCATTTGGCCGCCCGCCGGAGACCCAGCCGCCCGACCCGGTGGCCAACAACGCCAGCCTTTGGATGGACCGGCAAATGCTCGATGCCTACGGCTACGGGGAAAAGTCCGTCTCGCAATGCTACGAGATCGTCTACCCCGGTACCAACCCGGGCAACCTGAGCTACCAGACGCAGGCTGATTATTTTGTGCGCCATATTCTCCACTCGCTGGCGTGGGAGATCCCACGCATCCGCATCGGCGGCATTGTGGATGTCGGCAATAGCTACTACTTCAGCAATTGGGGGAGCAGCTCCTTCTTTACCGCGCGGCCTTCGCTGGAACCCAAGCCCGCCGCAGTGGCGCTGGCGACGCTCACGAGTGTGCTTGATGGGGCCACCTTCGAAGCCTCGGAGGAGACGGGGAGCGATGGCGCGTACCTCCTGCGCTTCCGCCGCAAAGATGGAAACACCGTGCTCGTCTCTTGGGTGGTGCGCGGGGAGCGGGAGCTGCGGGTAACACTCGGCGGCAAGGCGGGGCCGGTGCGCGTGGTGGGGGGGAGTGGGGTTTCGCGCGAGCTGGAGCCGGAGGGAGGCGCTGTGTCGCTGCCGATCTCGGCTACGCCGCAGTATCTCGTGCTTGAGCCGGGGGCGACGGTGGCGGCGGTAGCGCTGGGCGAGCCTCGGCACGATGCCTCTCCGCGAGGGGAAGTCAGCGAGGTGGCTCCTCTTGCCTCGCTGGAGGGGTGGAAGGTAGCCAAGCGGCGCAACCCGGTGCTCGAAATTTATAATCCGATGACGCCACGCCGAAAGGGGGACTTCCTTTTCGAGCCGAAAGAGGGCGCGCTACGCGTTACACCGCAGCCGCTAAAGACGGGCAAGCCAACCATGCCGATGGTGGTGGAGCTGCGTCATGAAAAGGGGCTCCCTTTACCCGGCAAGCCGACGGAGATTGGCCTTTGGGTCAATGGGAACTCCGGGTGGGGCCGCATTATCTACGAGGTGGAGGATGCCTCCGGCCAGCGCTGGACTTCCATCGGCGCGAAGGCGGCCGAGCAATCTTCCTGGATGGCCGACTGGCTTCCCAAAGAAGTGCTCGCCGGGTATGAGCCCGGGGAGGTCGCCGACTGGAATACCGATGATGTCTTTGGCCTTAGCCGGATCAATTTTGACGGGTGGCGTTACGTCGGCTTCCCCCTGCCGGGGCAGTACGAGGGCGAGGGCTTCCACTGGCCTGCCAACAGCCAGTGGAAGGCGAGTGGCGACGGGTTCGTCCGCTACCCGCTCAAGCTCCGGAAGGTGATTGTGGAGATGCCCGAGAAGGTGCTGCACGTGAAGCGGTTTGAATCGCCCAAGCGCGGGTATATCGAGCTCAAGCGGCTGGTGGTGGCCGAGGACGCACGGATGCAAATGCCCAAAGCAGCGGCGGGCGACTATGTCGAAGCCGCTCAGAACGAAGTACGATAATGATGCGACCATTTCTAAAATACGCGGCCCTGTGGCTCGGGGCGGCGGGTACGGCTCTGGCGGCCAACCTTGTGCCGGATGCCTCTTTCGAAGCGGGCTCGCGCCCGTGGCTGGAGGCGCGCGGTGGCCATTTGTTGCGCGAGAAAGCGGCGGGAGCGCCGGAGGGCGAGTTTATCCTTTCGCTCTCGGGGTGGGGGGAGCGCGGCGGCATGGCGCTATCGCCCAAGCTCGCGCTTGCGGGCGGGCCTTACCACGCCAGCGTGCGGGCCCGCCTCGTGGGAGATGCGCCGGAGGTGCCGGTAACGCTGGAGCTACTCCTTCTCGATGCCGAGGGGAAAGAGCCGCTCGCCGTTTTGGCCAGTGGGTCGGCGGGCCCCGAGTGGGCCACGCTGGAGGGTGGGGCGGCATTGCCATCAGGCGAGGGGCGGCTTGGCTTGCGCGTTTCCGGCGGCCAGCCGGGGGTGCGCGTGGAGTTGGATTGCCTGGGCCTCTTTGCCGGGGAGAAGGGGGAGGCTGTGGTGGATAACGCGGAGGCGTGGGTGCTCGATGCCGTAAAGCTCGGTACCGAAGGCGGCGGGTGGAGCCTCATTCCTTCCGATGGCGGGACGATGTATTTTGACCCGGCCTTCAACGCCGAGGTGCTCTCTGGCGCGAAGGCGTTGGAGAAGGGGGCTACTGGCGAGGCGAGCCACGCCTTTACCGTGCGCCGGGGTGGGAGCTACCGGCTCTGGACGCGCTACCTGCGTACGCGCAACTTGCCTGGCGCGTTTACGGTGGAAGTGCGGCAGGGAGGTAAAGTGGTTGCCAGCCGGGAGCTGGAGTCCACCATCTCCGAGAAGGACGGCGAGGCGTGGCAATGGATGTGGGCTCCGCTGGAGGCCACGCTGGAGCCGGGGCCTGCGGAGCTGATCTTGCGGCGGCCCCCGCAGGCTGCCAGCTCCACGTGCCGCCGGGTAGACCGTTTCTACCTCACCAATGTCGGAGACTATACCCCGCGCGATGCCGATTTTCGCACGCCGGTTTACTTCCGGTTTACCAACCGCTCGGAGGGGGTGGAGCCGTTCTGTTTCTGGCTCCACATCCGCCGCCACATCGGGCCGCACTGGTATGCCAACCCGGGGATCCTCAGCCACGCCGGGCTCTCGGGTGGCTATGCGGTGCCTTCGGAGCGGCAGCTTTGGCTGGCCCCGGGCGAGAGCAGCCCGTGGGTGTCGTTGGGCGACTACCTGCTCCCCGTGGGAGGGCGCAACAATGTACAGATGATCGCCACGCGCAAGATGCACACCAGCGGCTTTGTGGAGGAGCGCCTCCGGGGCACGCTGGAGTTTGCCCGGGGCCCGGAGCGCCACGTCTTCCGCACCGTGGAGGTAGACCAGCAAGCCCCCCGGATTCTCTTCACTCTCCCCGCCGAGCTGGAGCAGGGGGAGCTCCGCTTCGGGGCAGACTACCAGGCTGAGGCGGCGAAGGCGCTGCCACCCACGGCCACCGCACCCAAGGGGAACCTTAAAAATTTGGAAGTGGGCGGCCACCTTACCCTGCGCAAGGAGCTGGATGACCCCGCCTTGGTCCACCACGAGCTGGAGCTGATGCGCCGCTTGGGGATGGATAATACCTACACCCCTGCCGCCCCAGCCTCCGAGGCCGTGGAGTGGAACCGCGCGCTCGGGCTGCCCACGGTTTTTGGCTACACCCACCTGGCCTCGCTCTCCACGCTCGACCGCGAGGGCGAGGCAAAGCTCGACGCGGTGGTGGCCGAGCGGGTGGAGCAGAATGGGCCGATCCTCGACCGCATCCACCGGTTGATGCTTGTGGATGAGCCGATGGCGACGACACTGGAGAAACAGGCCGCAGAGCCGATTTGGAAAGAGCGCTTCCGCGAGTGGCTGCAAGCGCGGGGGGTGACTCTCGAAACCCTTGGCGTGACCTCTTGGGAGGAGGTGGCCCCGGCCACTCCGGCGCAGAAGGAGAAGCAACCGGCGCTCTACTACTACAGTGGGCTTTTCCGGCTCCACTCGCTGGCCGAGCGGCTGGGGAAGGTGCATGAGATCTATCGCCGCCACTTCCCGCCGACGGCGTTGACGACGGTGAACCTTTCGCCCTCGGTCTTTAGCGGCATCTCCGATGAACAGGGGCATGACGAATACCTGCTCTACGGAAAAGGAGGGCTCGACCTTGTGTGGACGGAGGATTGGCCCGGCTACGGCGGGAGCCCGCAGCAGATGTCGGCCTACCTGGCCATGCTGCGCGTGGCCGGGGCGGGCAAGCCGCTGGGGGGCTTTCAGATTCCCGTGGTGGACCCGGCGATCCAGCGCATCAAGATGTACCTCTGGCTGGCGGCGGGGGTGAAGATGCTCAATCTTTATTGCTACGGGCCTTACTACGCGAGCATCGACTCGTGGAGCACCCGCTACGGGGCTTACCCCACCATCGCGGAGGTCGGCGCGGAGATTCGGCGGCTTGATCCCTACCTCGTCGGCATGGAGCGGCGGCCTGCTCGCATTGCCATCGTTTACAACCGCACGGCGGGCATCTGGCGGGGCGCGGCGTTCGCTACGGAGCAGGATGCGCGCTACACCCACTGGGCGCTGGCGCATGCGGGCTACGATGCCGACTTTATCTCCGAAGATGAGGTGGAGGCCGGGAAGCTGGAGCGCTACGGCCTCATTTACCTCAATGGTGTGCAGCTTCGCCGCGAGGCGGCCGAGAAGCTCGCGGCGTGGGTGGCAGAGGGCGGCACGTTGGTGGCGACGGCGGGCGCAGGCACGCGCGACCCTTTTAACCAGCCGCTCGCTACGTTGGAGCCGGTCTTCGGCGCGCGTTCCACGCGGCTGCACGAGGTAGGCAACGCGGGGCGCCCCCTTTACGAAACGCGGAAGCTCCAGAGCCTTGGCGAGGTGCGCACCACGGCGGGCCTTGAGATGCCGTCGGTTGCCTTCCCGCTGCTGGCGCTGCGGGAGCGGCTGGAGCTGCTACCCGGGGCGCAAATGGCCTTGGAGCACGAGGGGAACCCGGTGGGGGTGCTCCATGCCCATGGCAAGGGCCGGACGCTGCGGTTGGCGGGCCTGCCGGGGCTCGCCTACTTCCACGAGGCGATGCGGCAAGCCCCGGAGGGGCGGCAATCGCTACCCCAGGGGTTTCGGCGGGAGCTGCGCGACTTTATCGCCTGGCCCGCGCGCTGGGCGGGGGTGGAGCCGGTGGTGGAGGCCGAAGCGCCGCTCGTGGAGGTGGCCCGGTGGGATCACCCGGATCGGACGCTTCTTTACGTGGTGGATTATGGCGGCACCCCGCAGCCGGGCTTCTCGCTGCGCTTGCCGGATGCGGGGGGCTTTGTGGCGGCACACACCGTTCGCGGGCAGCCGGTACGGCTTAAGGCAGGGGAAGGCGGGCGGCTGGAAGTAGCCTTCCCGCTGGATGTGGCGGATGTGGTGATCCTCGAGCGCGCCCCCCTTGAAACCAAACCGGAGAAAGAGTGATGATCCGATCTTTAGTTGATACCCAGAGCCGCCCGATGCGGGTGCTGCTGGTGGGGGCTTCGGGCCATGTGGGCCGGGGCGTGGTACCGCTGCTGATGAGCGGGCTTGATCTGCGGCTTGCCGCGTTGGATACGGGTGAGGTGGCGGGCCTGCCGGTGGCGCAGCTCGACCTTCGGCAACCGGAGAAGATTGCGCCATTCCTGGAGGGGGTGGATGCGGTCATCAACCTCGCGATTCAGAATTGGGAGGTCTTCCAAAAAGCGCATGGAGGCAAGCCCGGCATGGAGGATAGCGACCTTGGCTATCGCGACGGGTGTATTGATGTGAACATCCGTGGCGCGCACCATCTCTACGAGGCGGCTTTGCAGGCGGGGGTGAAGCGGTTCATCTTTATCAGCAGTATGACGGCGGTGATGGGCGGGCTTGAGCCGCTGGAGCCGATTCCGCTGCGGGGGGCGGTGGCTCCGCTCAATTTCTACGCCTGCACGAAGCTTTTTGGCGAACAGCTTGGGATGTTTTATGCCGAGCAGGGGTTGCCGGTGGTTTGCCTGCGGCTGGGGCAGCCGTACCCGCTGCCGGGGCACGAGCTGCACCTGAAAAGTGAGCGGGTGCGCAAGATCCTTATTTCATTTCCCGACGCAGCCCGGGCGATCCGGTGCGCGCTGGCGGCGGACTCGGTGGAGTATGGGGTTTACCCCGTCGTCTCCCACTCCGACGCGACGCTCCCCGATACCGCTGCGGTGGCCGAGATCGGCTATGAGCCGGAAAGCTTTTTTACCGCGCAGGGCGAGCGCGCAGTGGATTGGGCTGTGGTATCTGGCGAGGCTTAGAGCGTTTTTGAGTCATCTGTTTACACGCTTTGCGGCGGCGCGGGTCGTTGCCCGGCTCTTCAAGCTTGGGCAGTATTGGAAATACAGCCGCTGCGCTTGAAAAGCCGGGCACCATTCCATGTCCCCAGTTCTGGAGGAAGATCACGCCATGGAGTGCCTGTTCGGTTGAGATAAAGCAATGCTTCCATGAATGCTCGGTCACTCATCTTCGCGGGTGATCCGGCCTTTGAGTTCTTTGCCACAGCAATGGCAGCTTCGAGCTTCTTCCAAATTCTACTGCTGATCACGGTACGAACTTGGGATCTTTGCATGCAAAGTCCTCACTATATTCCCACCATAGCTGAAAGCTTTTTCTTAAAGTTCGTTAACAGAACCTAGTGTCCTGTCAGCCAATTACTTTTCATAATTCCTGATGCTTTTCCGAATCTCCAGCGTTGCTCGTGCGGTCGGTATCTTCGGATACCGCCCTTACTCGCGCCTTGGAGCTTCAAAAAATCATCCGGGAATTATTTCAATTACTTGTCTGACAGAACCTAGGGCATATTTCTCTTGAATGGCCAGTTATCCTCTATTTCTCAGGCTTCACTTCTCCGCTCAGGCTTGAAAGCGGAAATCGCCGAAATTCCCCCGGCTCCAAGGTCAATTTTGTCACCCCCTTCAAATGATGAAACCAACAACTGTGGGCCTGCCTAAAATCAATATTCTGAAGGCACACGGTCCCGTCTTCAGGAAAATAGGCGTGGGAGAGGTAATCGCATTCGGCTCCGGGACGCTTACCGTCGTCGGTGATCCATGTTGAGCCTCGTGCCTCTTGCGCGATTTGTTGATAAAGCATCCCGATCAATCCAGGGGCATCGAGAGTGGCCCCGGGGCCATAGTCCTGATCAAAGATCCCGGGGTACGACCATGTGTTTAGGAAATAGACTTTTCCCTTTCCGTAGCGACGGAGGATCAGGATAGGGGTCATCTCTTCGTCGTCGACAGCTAACACTTCGTGATTCGGATCGGTGATTTCCATCATTCCCATGCAGGTCGTCAGAATGCCGAAGCGACGCGGGAAGGTGAAGCCAAGCCGACCTTTGTCATCGGGAGCGGTGGCCCAGTAGAAGCGCCGCCCCCGCCCGTGGATCTTTACACCGCATAATTCAGAGAAATCGCCGCCAAAGAGCAGCTCTTCAACCCCATAGGCAGAGTGATTTCGAGTCACATTTGTAGAGAGGTGGGGAATGGCGAGGAAGAGAGTGCCGCCCATCCGAACGTAATCACAAAGAGTCAGGTACTGCGCCTCCGACGCAGTGTTCCACCCGGAAAAAAGCACCGCTTTGTAATTCTCCGAGAGAAACTTCCCGCTCAAACGGTCTTCCACCATGCTGACGATATCCACCATGCCATAAGGAGTGCCAGAGAGATAACGGTTCGGATAAGGAGCGAGCACCTCCGGACGCGGGAAGAAGGTCCGTCGGGCGATTTCCCAACTCCGCTCGGGAGGCCCGGGCAGCCAGTTTGAGTCCTGATCAGCCAGTGTGTACATCCCGGCGATTGCGCAGTTAGGGTTGTACTCATGGCTGCAAAGATCATGATGTCCTTTTACAAGCGCCACGGTGGTTTCCGGCTGTCCCGCCGGGGCGGGGTTGGCCTTCATGTCGTCGTAAAACTCGGAGATCACGCGGCGGTACTCTTTAGCGTAGGTTGAATGATAGTCGACCTTGTGAAAGAGCGATTCAGCCTCCCTGACGAGCGGAGCTACCTTGTGCGGGTCGCGGTTGGAGATTTTCCCAAGTTCGACGCGGGGCATCTCAAACAAAGGTGAATCAACAGCCTTGGTCGTTTGTAGGAACCAGTTACCGCTTTCGTTGATCAGCAGCTTCGCTCCGGCCATCATTTTATGATAAAATGCGGCCCGCAGCAGGGGGAACTTGTATTCACAGCCGAAGGGAATCCATGAATAATGTTCATGCGCCAGATGAGCACCCCAAAGCGGTAGGGAGAACTGGCGGTAGAGCCCTCGGGAGAGAGCCGAGGCCATATGGAGGTGTGCAAATGCGAAATCTTCCGCGAGGGGGATTTCAGTTCCTGCGACCACTTCATAATCGAGGTAGAAGTTGGCGCTGGTCGCCATTATGCGCCCCCATCCTTTCGCCTTACGATTGGCAATGAAGGCACGAATCCTCCGGAGCAGATCCGCAGAAAGCTCCTCCAGAGTCACCGCTTTCCCGGGTTGATCATTGCTACGGCTCTCCTCCCACCGAAAGCTGAAAATCTCTCCGAAATCGTAGCCGAGATAGGAGTCGCCGACCTCCTGAAAACGCTGCGACCAATCGGGGTGCGCATCTGTATAAAGCAGAATGGAATAGAGACCGCGAGTTGCAGCAGCGTGTAGGAATTTGAGTGCACCGGCTCCTTTGCGTTCAGGATAGTGTAGAGGCGTATCCCAATCTTTGAGCGTCAGATTCCGGCGTCCTTCCCAATCCGGCAAAGGCGCTTGAATGCCGATATCTTCCAAGGCGTGGAAGCGGGCCACGGTGACAGGAGCCTCATTGAATCCCCAACCGCCATCGAGCCCCCAGAACTGTACCAGATTGCCCTGATTTTCACTAATGACGAGGTCGAGAATATCCTCAGGAGAAAAGCTCTGGGGCAGCCAGGCGGTATGAGTGCGCCCTGAACGCGCAAGATAGCCAGCTTGCCCCTGGTAAATGCCAGAACCAATGAAAATACCGCAGGAGGGAAGTTTGACGGGAGAGGTCATGGGGTAGTGCTAAGTCGGCTTCGTTGCAGATAGGAAATTTGAAGGGGAGGGCATCTAAACGGTTGGCTTTGAAAGCCAAGTTTCTGGTTGACTCGTCATTACGTATAGATTTTCTTGAAAGTTGCAAATCCATTTAACGCAAAATTCTCCACAAATCCTCTGCCAGCCCATCCTTCATTCCCTCCGCTTCTCCCGATAGACCCAAGTCTTATCCCTGAGATCTCCTAATGAACTTTTTCCGACGGGATCGAAGCGTGCAAACGCCCATCAAAATCTAAAATATCGACTCAGCCGCTAAAAAGCGCTGTCTGAGAACAGTTTTTCTTTACAAATCAATACGTAAAGATTATCTGACAACCTCATTCAATTTCACCATGACCGCGAAGAAAAGGAGCGCCACTCAAGCTCAGGTGGCAAAATTGGCCGGTGTTTCTCAAGGAACTGTCTCCCAAATCCTCAATGAAACCGCTGGAAAAAAGTACAGCGACGAAACTCAGGAGAAAGTGAGGCGGATCGCCCGGGAGATCGCGTATACGCCAAATCGCGCCTCCCTTGTGATGCGAAAGGGTCGCAGCAATCTGATCGGCATCATTCATTTCGGTGGCGATCTCGAAATGGCGGGCAAAATTGCGATGTGCCTTCCGCAACTCGTCAATGAATACGGCTATGATTATCTAGTAGTGGAGCTGCGGTGGCATGGCGGGAACGTAGAGCGAATTATCAATGAGATGATTCACGCCCGCGTCGAAGGAATCGTCGTCTCTCTTATGACGGTAGCATTCGGCCCTGAATACACCGAACTCCTGGCCAAGGCGGGCATACCAGTCGTGTCGCTTTTTGGAAGCGATCGCCTAAACGTGCCGACGGTTCGTTCTGATGTTAAATCTGCGTTTGCAACTCTTACGCGGCATCTCTTGTCTTGCGGTCGCAAGCGCCTTTTGCACATCGCGCGCGACTCATTCGATTGGACGGTACAACGGCGTATAGAAGGCTTCCGGGAGGGTTTGCAAGATGCCGGGCCTTGCGTTCATCTTCCCGAATCTGAGTTTTTTGAGGAATGGCCTAAACTCTGCAAAATGCAGGGCAGCCCATCTGGAGTCATATTAAGGGTCGATAGCGACCGCCACGGCTACGACTTTGTCATGACCGCCTATGAAATCTGCCACCGTCTGTTTGAGAGTGGTCCCATACCGGATGCCATTGTTTCTCCAAATGACCAAGGGGCATTTGGCATCTTCAATGCCGTTTATCGACATGGAATCCGCGTGCCAGAGCAGTTAGCCATCACCGGCTGCGACGATGACCAGTTCACCAAACTACCGATGTTTGAATTGACCACGATCCGCTTCGATATCGACGCGGCCTGCAACGAAGTCTTAAAGATGCTCATCCATGAGATCAAAACGGGGCGCCCCGCGAAACCAATTGAACCTTGCCCTGTTGAAGTGATCTATCGGAATTCGTGTGGTCGAAATCTTAATTCCAAAGCCCTCGATGTTTACCACCCAAGCCATACCCTCAAAACCCCTTAGTTGTTTTAGAATGAAAACCAAATCCAAACATTCTCTCCTCGCCATTGCACACATCCTGCTGGCGTCTATCCCTACAGCGTATTCTGCTGTTCTCACCCTCGATCCGATGATGAGCACTAATTTTGACAGCATGACCGAAGGTCAAACTGTCAATACGCTTTCACCCGCATGGACTGGAAGCGGAGCGTCATCTATATTTGCAACCACACCTGCAAGTACGGGAAACTCCAGCGCGATGGCGATCACTGCCCCCGGGGCAGTAAGGCTCAGTGCCGTGGGCCCGCAGCAGACCATGCCATCTTCCTTCACCAATGCCACCACCGGTGATTCTCTTTATTTTTCTTCATGGATTATTAGAAACACCGGCGGTGGCACCATCGTTTTCAGTTCCAATAGTGACGTTGATGGATACAGCGGTTCGCTCGTAGGTTTCGGGATCACAAGCGGCTCGTTGGGCTACTTCACCTATCTTGCTGATTCCAATAGTGATGGCGTTCCTGAATTAGTAGACTCATCAGTTGTTGTGGATAGAAATACGTGGTATGAGATAGCATTTGTTATTACTCTGGATACATCGAACTACTCAAATTCGCTGGGTTACTTCTACTATCGCGCGGCAGGAGCTGCAGAGTTTACCGTTCTTTCGGAGTTTAATGGTGTCAAGATGTCTTGGTGGAACGAAACCCTCAATACCACAGACTTTTCTTATTATCGAATTGAGCGCGCTCGTAACAATGTTCAGTTTGATAATATTTCCGCTGGAATGGTGATCCCTGAACCTAGCGGGTACGCTCTGTTTGGATTTGCGGTAGTTGCCCTTGGGATTCGTCAGCATAAGAAACGGTTGAAGGTTTTCATCAACTGCTGAGTTACAGCAATCAATACCTGTTTCATTGTCTGCCGAGCAATGACCTAAACCTCGCTTCTATCTTTAATGCGCAAATCAACTCAATATTTCTTGTTTATCGCTGTATCTACCTTACTTGCATCCTCGCCTCTGGCGCAGTGTATCGAGCTTAACCTAAAGCCTGCGGTGACAATAAAATTTGACCAATTAGGAGAAGGTCAGGCGATTGATACGCTTTCGCCTCCTTGGACCGGAGCAGACGCATCCCTCATCTTGGCCGTTCATCCAGAAGCCTATGAGAACTCCAGCATGATGGTGATTACTGCTCCGGGAACAAAAAGGCTGGGCGCCTTCAGTCCACCGCAGACACTACCGCCATCGTTCACTGATACCCCAAACGGCAGCACGCTTTACTTCTCTGCTTGGCTCCTCAGGAACCGCGGCGGAGGAAATATACTCTTTAACTCAAACCTCTTGATTGAAGGTTATGCCTCGACATTAGGTGGATTCGGAATTACTGGCGGCCCCTCTAGCTATTTTACATATTTTACGGATGAAGGCGGCTCTCCTGGCCTTGCTAGTTCATCAATCGTCGCAGATCGGCATAAATGGTACGAAATAGTTTTGGCAGTTAAAATCAATTCAGTAGAGCACTCAAGCTCTGTGGGATACCTTTATTATCGAGCATTAGGAGAGACGGAGTATAACGTCTTGCCTGAATTCAACGGGGTGCGCATGTCATGGTGGGGCAGTGAATTTAACGCCACCCACTTCACTCATTTCCGAATCCATGGCGCTCGCAATAACATCCAGATCGACAACCTTTCTGTTGGAAACATTGCATCAGAATAGATTTATAAAATTTCTACACGTTAAAATAAAATGACCCGGCACCCCCTACTGGTTTTTGTCTTTTTTCTTTGTTTTTCATTATTCTGCAACGCCGAGCAGACACCGCAGCGACTCGCTGACTTTCACCGTGTCGTGGTGGCGGATGAAGCATTTCCCGTAACAAAATATGCGGCAACGGAGTTGGCCCACTATGTCGGCCGTATACTCGGTCGGGAAGTCGAAGTAATACCCTCTTCTCAGTATAAGCCAAACGCTCCAGGCCTTAGTTTTTTTGTTGGCGACAAGGCGAGCGAAGAGATTCTTAAAGAAAAGATTAGCCCATGGAAAACGGAAGAATGGATGCTGCGAACCATTCCGCAGGGCTTGGTGCTTGCCGGCGATGACCGGGCTGGCGATGCTTTGGAGCTGAGAGTGGCTGCAGGTTCGCAACTTGCCGTCTACACATTTCTCGATGAGACTCTCGGCGTGAAATGGTTCTGGCCAGGGCCCTTAGGTGAGTACGTTCCATCTTCCCCTGCTGCGGAGCTTCCATTTCTTCAAACACGACAAAAACCGGAGTTTATTATCCGCAGTTATCAAGTCGGATACCCTCGCTACCATACGGCGCGCTTTACTGAAGATGCCGCAAAATGGAAGCGCCGCACTCGTCAGGGTTGGGTGGCCACTGCACTCTTTCGACACAGTTGGACAGCTATTTTTGGTTTGAAGGATAAAGACAATGCTGAGGCGCTCCTGAAAAAGCATCCAGACTGGTTTGCATTGGTTAATGGCCGCCGCCAACTGGGGAAGATGTGCACGACGAACCCTGAGGTAATCGAACGCATCATCAACCACGTACTCGCTGACGATGCGCGCACCATCAGCACGATATCCCCCAGCGATGGAAGTGGCTTCTGTGAGTGTGAACGCTGCCGCGCCTTAGATATCCCCGGCTTATTGTCGTATGATGGCGTGCGCCCGCAACTTAGCGACCGGATTTTCACTTATGCCAATGAGATCGCTCGCCGTGTACGGGAAAAAGATCCCGCTAAAGGCGTTGGTATGTATGCTTATACCTTTTATAATACTCCTCCCGTAAAAATTGAAAAACTGGAATCTAACATATATCTTGCTTATGTATTCCAGGCAATGGCTCATGTGGATCCGAAAGTGCAGGAAGAATGGAAACAGGCTACTCTTGCATGGAAGAAAGTTTCTCCAAGCCTCGTCATGCGTGAAGGTTGGGGAAACCACTACCTGATCGACATGCCTTTCCCTCATGACAATGAAATCATCACGGAGTTCTCTTTTGGAGCGGAATGCAACTTTCTTGCTGCTTATGGCGAGGGCAGCAAGGCATTTTCAACCCAAGCTCCTAATGCCTGGGCTATAACCCGTATGATGTGGAACCCAAGACAGGATACGACAAATCTCATGCGGGATTTTTATCAGTCCGCCTATGGTCCCGCAGCGGATGCCATGCAAGCATACTTTGGGACGTTTCGCAAAGCGATTGAATCTAATTGGCCCAAACGTCGCTTTATAACTCCAACCCGAGGCATGGCTTATTTAAACATTATTAATTCTTGGGACATTCTCTATCCATCTGAAGTGCTGGAAGAGGCAGAAGGACGCCTTAAAGAAGCTGCAGCCCTGGCGCCTCCCGGTGAATACAGTGACCGGGTAGCTTTCGCAAAATTCGGATTTGATTATACCCGGACTATGCTTGAGCTTATCGGCTGCTATCAAGGCTTGGCAAACTTTGGAGTTAAAATGCAAGCATTCGAGAATTTAGAGAATTTTCCTAAAGACGGAGTAAAGATCAATACCTTACTCCGCCGCGCCTACGAACTCGGCGAGAAGCGTGAAGATCTACTTCTTCGACACCGCGACTGGGCAGCGATTGACGAAGGCCTCTACGCTTATGTTGCCAATAATCCCAAGGGGCTTCTGTGGCATACCACGGTAAAAAAACACCTGGGAATCACCACGCCGTCCCGGGTAACGGAAGAAACCTTAAAAGCCGAGTGATTTCATCTTTTATCCTATATCAAATCGGAGAAATAGCGTGATGTTCTTCTCCAACTCCAGACTTTGAAGAAACCTTTCACCAGTAGACTAGGCAATCAAGATGAATTGGATTATTTTATGACTAGCTACTCTTATCGCTTTTTTTTTCTGTCTGAATTGACTGGGCTTTTGTCGTTAAGCAGAATTTACACCGAGAACCGAAAGGAGAGGCATCGAATCCGAATTACGGATTCGGCCTTCTCTCTTGTTGAACTGCTCATTGTGGTGGGTATCGTGGGCGTTCTTGTTGCTGTGCTGCTTCCCGCTTTTTCCCGGATTAACGAAAAGTCAGGCGATGTTAATTGTTTGGCAAACCTTCGCACTCTTTCTCTTGCGTCTCTCAACTATATTCGAGACAACAGTGGCCGACTGTTTCCTAGTAAATATTGGTATTCTCCAAGTTGGGATTCAAGCCCCGGAATGCGAGATTATGTTATTTCCAGCACTAGCAACAGAATTACTGACCCCGAGTTTCAGCGTGACACGGTTTTTACATGTAGGGTGCTCAAAGGATTTCACCCGCAAAAGTATCCTAGTTACTTAAATAGGAATTATAGTGCTAACTGGCTGGCTTTCGAGAATAACCCTGCTAACGGCAGTCCTGCAGATGAACGCCCGAAACGGATTTTTAACATCCCCTCCCTTTCTCAGATGTGGCTGTTTACCGATGGATGCTATACCTCAGCGACAGGCAAGGATGCGTATGGCGTTTGGCTAAGACGTAAAAACCTCGGCGCTGACACTGCAGCACAACTTGCTTTCCCACACACAGAACGCCAGAATACGGTTTTCTTTGACGGCCACGTGGAGCGCCTGTCACGCGATGACTTTTACAATCCCAAAAGCATTCGCCTATTCTGGGGTGAATTAACTGCACGAGACTAAAGCGGCGCCCGATGCCATCCGATCTGTGACCTTATCCCTGCTCAAATGGAGGAGTTCGTCATTCCAGTTGATCTTATCCCGGGCTTCCGGACAACGGTTTGCGTTTTTGCCACGAAACCCGTCAGGAAGTAGCCCTTGGAAGAACCCTAGAACAATCGCCGGAATCATCTCGATATCATTCCTAATTGCAGTAGCGAGAAGTTTCCGGATATCGGCAGGGTGTAGTGCTCTCGCGGAAGTTGGACAGCCTTTTGTGTTAATCAGGCTGAGACGGAACATCGGTTTTGGTGGTATCGGCTTGAGGTTTGGTAATTGAACGCCTGGTGAGGCCGGCGGTCATTGTAGTGGTGGATGTAACTGGCGATTTCACCTCTGGCTCCAGTGATTGAAGCGAAGGCGGTGATCCAAGCGCATTCATCTTTGAAAGGGCGAATGAGGCGATCTGTCTCGCGCTGGAGTGTGAGACGCTGCCGCACGGGGTCTTCCCCGTGGCCTTGGCCTCCGATGGGGTGCCGCCGCACGAGGTGGCAGTGCCGGAGCTGGGCTACGAGCCGGAGAGCTTCTTTACGGCGGCAGGGGACGGCCGGGTGCCGCAACCGGCGCTTTACGGCAGGTAAATAGCCGGGATGTATTGCCGGCCGACGTAGTGGAGGCCGCCAATGAGGGCGAGGCCACAACCCACGCCGATCAGCCAGGTGGCGAGGCCAAAGCGTTGGCCGAAGGTGACGATGCGCCCGGCAAAGGTCTCGGGCTCATAGGCTACGGTGACGCGCTCCCCCGCGTGGAACCCGGGAGGGTTACTCGCAAAGCTGCGTACAAACTCATGCTCCTGGCCTTCTGTGGTGGTGAAGCGAACGCGCGGTTTATAGTTGGTCTTGCCCTTGGAGCCTTTGACGGCGATCAACTCCACCACGGTGCCTTCGGTGAAGCTGGCGCTTTTGAGCCACGCATGCTCGCGCCGCGCGAAGTAGCCGCCAATGAGGACGAGGAGGATGCCGATGCCGAGGAGCCAGTTCATAAAGCTTTCTTGTCGAGATGCAGGTGGAGGATGCGCTTGAGCTCCTTCACCGTTTGGGGAAGCTGGAAGGAGCCGTGCGGCCCGGGGACGATCAGCTCCGACTGGGCGCTATCGAGATGCGAGCTCCAGTACGGGACGACGCCGTCGGAGCTGTTGGGGGTATCTCCCCGGCCCCGGTCTCCGATGATGGAGTGGTGCGGCGCGCGGATGGCGAGCGGGGCCATCGAGACGAGCAGTGGGTTTTGCGGAGAAAGGCCCTGGATGCTGGTGAGGTTGCCGATGCCTTTGCCGCCGGTAATGAGGTCGAGCGAGGAGCCGAGTGTATCCTTGAGGCCATCGACCAGCGCCATCGGGATGCTGATGAGCCGGGTGCCAAGCGCGCCGATGGAGGTGAGCGCCATCTCGCTGCCCCGGTGTGGGGTACAGATAAAGATGAGCCGCTCGACCTTGGGGTTGGCGTTGAAGACGATGGCGGATTTGACGCTATTGTTTGCCGGGAGCCGCAGGTAGAGCTTTTCGGCGCTTTTCTGGAAGGTGGCATCCCAAATGGCGCGGCCGCTATCGGTGCTCTGCATGCGCGAGAGGATGCCGCCCATGCTGTGGCCCACCACCACGAGGCCTTTGTCCAGCCCGTACTTCGCCTCCACGGCGGCGAGGTCTTGCCGCAGGCGGAAGGCGCTGTAAGCGATAGGCGCGCCCGTGGGGTACCAGTAGACCCAGAATTGGTAACGCTTGCGCAGCTCGGGGTCTGCGGTCAGCTCGTTAATATCGTTAAGCCACATCTGTGGTGTGGAGGCGAGGCCGTGGACAAAGAGAACGGGGATGCGATTGGGATCATACGGCTGGAGCATGTAGAGGCCGGTAAAGCCGAGGTACTCCTCCATGCGGATCATTGCCATAAACCCGGCGATCAACTCACTGCGCCGGGGGTACCACGCATATGGAGCGGTGAAGTCTGCGGCGAGGGGAAGCTTGTCGGCCTTGGAGAGGGGGGCGGTGTCGCGGTAGATTGGGTTGTTGAGCACCAGCGTGGCTTTGCGGGTGCCGCCTTTGCCCGGGGCGAAGGAAAGGGTGGCGGTGACAGGGGCGGTCCGCCCCACCTTGTAGGCAAACGGGTCTTTGGAGGTGCGCTCCTCCCCCGTTTTGAGAAGGCCCACCAGTGCGCCGCCATAGCCGGGGCGGATGACGTTTTGCTGGAAGCCCTTGCGGTTGATCTTCTGCGGTAGCTCAAACCCGGTGAAGGGCAGGGGCGACCAGACTTCCCGGTTGTTGCGGGGGTTCTCGATCTCCAAGGCGTAGTTTGCCTTTGAGGCGATGCTGATAAACCCCTTCTGCGGATGCCAGAGATTCGGGTTTTTTTCTAAAAGAAGCGTCAGCTCCGCGCAGGAGGCGTTGTAGACGCCGATGGCCCGCTGGTTGCGCTGGCCTTTTTCTCCCCGGCGCACGGCGAGGGTGAGGGCGGCGTCTGCGGTGTCGAGGTAGAGGCCCGCTTGCTTGAGCGGGTGGAGCCGGGTGGATCGGGCGCTTTTGAGCAGCCGCTCGATGTGAGTCAGCTCGGTGGCGTATTCGCGGGAGGGGCGGGTGCCCGGGGCGGCACAGCCAGCCAGAAAGAGGGCGGCCAGCAGCCAGACGAGGAGAGGGTGGCGGTGGGTGGCAATCACGACGGTTGGGTGAGTCGTTACCGGGTGGGGGGTGGTTTGTCAATGCGGCTGGAAGAGGGGTGTGGGGTGTTTTTGGGTTGTGCCGGGTGGCTGGCCTGCCTAGCCTCCCCGCAGAGTCTGCCGCCGCTGCAAGTTTCGAACTATTTTTATTTTCCGTTTATGGGATCAAACGCCGTCATTTTACGATCCGCTGCTGTTTTTGCCGTTGGAGCCTGCCTGCTGGCGGGTGGTTGCAAAAAGAAGGAGATGCACAACCCGCTGCTCGACCCGCCTGAGGTGGAAGTCACCAAAGTGACAACGGGCGATGTACCGATCTTCCGTGAATGGATCGGGACGATTGACGGCTCGTACAATGCGGCGATCCGCGCGCGCGTTTCCGGCTATATTATTGCGCAGGTCTATAAAGACGGCTCGGCGGTGAAGAAGGGCGACCTTCTTTTTGAGATCGACCCCCGCCCGTTTGAGGCCGCCCTCGCCCAGGCCAAGGCAGACCTTTCGCAAGCCGAGGCCGACCAAGTGAAGACCCAGCTTACGGCAGACCGCTACATCCCGCTCGCGGCCCAGAAAGCCGTTAGCGAGCAGGACCGCGACACCGCCGTGCAGCAGAACGAGGCGGCGAAGGCACGCATCGAAGCGCAGAAGGCTCAGGTGCAGCAGGCGCAGTTGAACCTGGAGTTCACCCGGATCACCTCGCCGGTGGATGGGGTGGCCTCCATTGCCAACCGGGGCATTGGCGACCTCGTGGGCCCGGGCGATGCGCAGCCCCTGGTGACGGTCTCCACCGTGGACCCGGTGCGCGCGTACTTCCAGATCAGCGAGCAGGCGTATTTGAAGGTCGCCGAGGCGATCAACTCCACCGATGCCAGTACGCGCGAAGCGGCGGGGCCGAAGATCGAGCTGATCCTTGCCGATGGCTCCACCTACCCGCACACCGGGCGGCTTATCGCCGTGGACCGGCAGGTGGATACCGGTACGGGGACGATCCGCCTCGCGGGTGAATTCCCCAACCCGGGTAACATTCTGCGCCCGGGGCAGTTTGCCCGGGTGCGCATTCAGGTAGCCAACGAGCAGGGGGCGATGCTGGTGCCACAGCAGGCGGTGCAGGAAGTGCAGGGGAGCTACCAGGTGGCGGTGGTAAAGGCCGACAAAACGGCCGAGATCCGCCAGGTAAAGACGGGGCCCCGCTTTGGTTCTGACTGGGTGCTCACCGAAGGGGTGAAGCCGGGTGAGGAAGTAGTGGTGGAAGGAGTGCAGAAAGCGACCAACGGCCGCTTGCTCGTGCCGCGCCCCTACGTGCCCAAGACCCTGCCTGCGGCAGCCACGCCGGAGCCGACGCCCGTGCCCGATGGTGGCTCCGCGCCCAAGGCGGCCGCCCCGCAGCCGTAGCCCTTCCCCGGCCTCTAAACCCACGGCTCTGTGACGCGCTTCTTCATCAACCGGCCGATTGTTGCCATCGTCATCTCGATTTTCGTGATGATCCTCGGCGGCATTGCGCTCCTCTTTTTGCCGGTGGCGCAGTTCCCGGACATCGCCTCGCCGCAGGTGGGGGTGAGCGCTTCGTACACCGGAGCCGATGCGTTGACGGTGGAAAAATCCGTAGCCGCCCCCATCGAGCAACAGATGAGCGGGGTGGACCGGATGAACTACATGTACTCCGTCAACGCGAATGACGGGAGCATGAACCTGCGCATCAACTTCGCGCTGGGGACAGACCCCAACCGCGACCAGATCCTCGCGCAGATGCGCGTGGGAGAGGCGTCGCAGCAGCTTCCCCCACAGGTCAATGAGCTGGGGGTAACGGTGCAGAAATCGTTCTCCGCGCCGTTGTTGATGATCTCCCTTTACTCGCCGGATAAAAGCCGCGACTCCGATTTTCTGGCCAACTATGCGTTCATCAACCTCAATGATGAGCTGATCCGCACGCCCGGGGTGGGGAAGGTACAGGTCTTTGGCGGCCAGTACTCCATGCGTATCTGGGTGGACCCCCAGAAGATGGCCAGCATGGGGCTTACGGCCCCGGAGGTGATCAGCGCCATCCAACGGCAAAACCAGCCCAACCCGCTCGGCGTGCTCGGGGGCGAGCCCGCGCCGGAGGGGGTGGCCTTTACTTACACCGCGCGCACGCAGGGGCGGCTGGAGACGCCGGAGCAGTTTGGCGATATTGTCCTCAAGCAGCTTGCCAACGGGGCGACGGTGCAAGTCAAAGACATCGCCCGGGTGGAGATGGGCATCCAGAGCTACAACATGGAGGGGCGGCTCGATGGGCAACCGTGCGCGGTGATCGCCCTCTACCAGCTCCCCGGCTCCAACGCGGTCGATACGGCGAGCCGCGCCCGGGAGTTGATGGAGGAGCTCAAAGAGCGCTTCCCCACCGGGATTGATTACATGGTCTCGCTGGACACCACCCAGCCGGTGACCGACGGCATCCACGAGATCGTGGAGACACTCGTCATCGCCATTATTCTGGTCATCCTCGTCGTCTATCTCTTCCTGCAAAGCTGGCGGGCGACGTTGATCCCGCTGCTGGCCGTGCCGGTCTCCCTCATCGGCACGTTTGCGTTTTTCCCGATGCTCGGGTTCTCCATCAACACGCTTTCGCTCTTCGGGCTGGTGCTGGCAATCGGGCTCGTGGTGGATGATGCCATTGTGGTTGTCGAAGCGGCGGAGCACCACATCGCACAGGGGCTCTCGCCGCGTGAGGCGACGCTGCGGGCCTCGCGCGAGATTACCGGCCCGGTGATCGGCATCGCCCTTGTGCTTGCCTCTGTCTTCGTGCCCACGGCGTTTATCCCGGGGCTGACGGGGCGGCTTTACCAGCAGTTTGCGGTAACGATTGCGATCTCCGTGCTCATCTCCGCCATCAATGCGCTGACGTTGAGCCCCGCGCTTTGCGCGCTCCTACTCAAGCCCCGGGGCAAGGAGAACCGCTTCTTTGCGTGGTTTAACCGCGTATTTGGGCGCTTTACCGACGGGTATGTAAAAACTTCGGGGCTGCTGGTGCGCAAGGGGGTCGTAGTACTCCTCCTGCTGGGGCTCTTTGGCGGGGCGGCGGCGTGGTGCGCGCGCGGGCTACCGAGCAGCTTCCTGCCGGATGAAGACCAGGGGTTCCTCTTCGTCTCCCTGCAACTGCCGGATGCCTCCTCGCTCCAGCGCACGCGCGAGGTGTGCGAAAAGGTGGAGAAAATCCTCAAAGCCAACCCGGGGATCGACCATGTGACCACCGTGGTCGGCTACTCGCTCCTGAGCAGCGTGCCGATGACGTATAGCGGGGCCTTCTTTGTCACCCTCAAGCCGGTGGATGAGCGCCCGGGGCGGATGAATAGCTACCCGGTCATCCGCGGCAAGCTCAACCAGGAGCTGCTCAAGCTGCCGGATGCAATGGTCTTTGCCGTGTCACCCCCGGCGATCCCCGGGGTGGGGACAGCGGGCGGCGTCACCTTCGTACTTCAGGACCGCGAGGGGAAGGATGTTGCCTATCTTAATGAAAATACCGACCGCTTTGTGGCGGAGGCTTCCAAGCGGCCCGAGCTGGCGCGCGTGAGCTCCTCCTTTATGGGAGATGTGCCGCAAGTCTTCGTAAATGTGGACCGCGACAAGGCGCTCAAGCAAGGCGTGGCGCTCACGGATCTTTACGCCACTATCCAGACCTTCATGGGGGGCGCGTTTGTAAATTTCTTTAACGACTTCGGGCGGCAGTGGCCCGTCTACGTGCAGGCGGAGCCGGAGTTTCGCGCCACTACCGAGGGGCTGCGCGACTTCCATGTCCGCAACAGCGAGGGGCTTTCCGTGCCGATCTCAACACTGGCCACCGTGGATGAGCGGAGCGGCCCGGAGTTTACCATGCGCTATAACCTTTACCGGAGTGCGCAGATCAACGTCACCGCTTCGCCGGGGTACAGCTCGGGAGAGGCGATGAAGGCGCTGGAGGAAGTCTTCGAGCAGACGATGCCGCGCGGCATGGGGTTTGGATACCTGGGCATGTCGTTTGAGGAGAAGCGCGCGCAGGAGGGCATCCCCTCCTCGGCCATCTTTGCCATGTCGCTGCTCTTTGTCTTCCTGATCCTCGCGGCGCTCTATGAGAGCTGGAGCCTCCCCTTCAGCGTGCTTCTGAGCACTCCGGTGGCGGTGTTTGGTGCGTTTGGGCTCCTTTATTTGCAACGGACGATCACCTCCATGCTCTTCCCGCCGATCCTCGTGCAGACGGAGAATAACGTCTATGCGCAGATCGGGCTTGTCATGGTCATCGGCCTTGCGGCCAAGAATGCGATCCTTATCGTCGAGTTTGCCAAGGCGGAGCATGAGCGTGGGCTCTCTTTCGCCGAGGCGGCGCTGGCGGCGGCGAGGCTTCGCTTCCGCCCGGTGTTGATGACGTCGGCCGCCTTTATCCTCGGTTGTGTGCCGCTTTGCATGGCCACCGGGTCGGGGGCGATCTCGCGCAACATCATGGGCGTCACCGTCATTGGCGGCATGCTGGCGGCCACGGCGTTCGGCCTCCTGCTGGTGCCCGCGATTTTCTGCCTCGTGGAGCGCGTGGCTTCGCGCGGCGAGGCTCCCCCGGCCAAGAGTAGTAAGTGATGTTTTTACCTTTCGCCCATGTCCCAGTTCTTCGTTAACCGCCCCATCGTTGCGATGGTCATCTCGATCCTCCTGCTGATTGTAGGGGGGATCACGGCAGCGTTTCTGCCCATCGCGCAGTTCCCGGATATTGCCTCTCCGGATATCCAGATCGCCGCCACCTACCTCGGGGCAGACTCCGAGACGGTGGAGAAGGCTGTGGCCACCCCCATCGAGCAGCAGATGAGCGGGGTAGACCACATGAACTACATGGTCTCGCTCAACAGCAACAATGGGCAGATGTTGCTGACGGTCAATTTTGCGCTCGATACCGACCCGGGGACGGACCAGATCCTCGCCCAGATGCGGCAGACACAGGCGGCCTCGCAGCTTCCACAGGCCGTCAACGACCTGGGGGTCACCGTCCAGAAGTCGAGCGCCGCGCCGCTCATGGTCGTGGCGCTTTACTCTCCGGAGAGCACGCGCGACGCGCTCTTTCTCTCCAACTACGCCTTCATCAACCTCAACGACGAGCTGACCCGCCTGCCCGGTATCTCCAACGTGCAGGTGGCCGGGGCGGGGCAGTATGCGATGCGGCTGTGGGTGAAGCCCGAGGAGCTTGCGCGCATGGGCATCACCGTGCCGGAGATCGTGCAGGTCATCAAAACGCAGAATACGGTGAACTCTGCCGGGCAGATTGGCGCGGAGCCTGCACCGACCGGGCAGGTCTATACCTACACCGCCACGGCGCAGGGGCGCCTGGTAACGCCCGAGGAGTTTGGCGACATCGTCGTCCGGGAAACTGCGGAGGGTGGCGTGGTGCGCCTCAAGGATATCGCACGCATCGAGCTTGGGGCCGAGGTCTACAGCACCAAGGGGCGCTTTAATGGCAAGCCTGCGGCCGTTATCTCCATCTTCCAGGCCCCGGGCTCCAACGCGCTGGAGACGGCGCGGCAAGTGCGGGCGCGGATGGCGGAGCTCAAGCAGCGCTTCCCCACGGGGATCGACTATGAAGTCTCGCTCGACACCACCGAAGCGGTGAGCGAGGGGCTCAAGGAGATTGTCCAGACCTTGGTGGAGGCGCTGGTGCTAGTCATCCTCGTCGTCTTTATCTTTTTGCAAAACTGGCGGGCGACGTTGATCCCGCTGCTGGCGGTGCCGGTCTCGCTGGTGGGGACGTTTGCCATCTTCCCGCTGCTTGGCTTTTCCATCAACACGCTTTCCCTCTTCGGGCTGGTGCTGGCGATCGGGCTCGTGGTGGATGACGCCATCGTCGTTGTCGAAGCCGTGGGCGCGCATATCGAGAAGGGGCTATCGCCCCGCGAGGCCACGCTGAAGGCGATGAAGGAGATCACCGGGCCGGTGGTTGGCATCGCGCTCGTGCTTTCCGCCGTGTTTGTGCCAACGGCGTTTGTGCCCGGCATTACCGGTCGGCTTTACCAGCAATTTGCGGTGACGATCGCCGTCTCGGTGCTCATCTCCGCGTTTAACGCGCTCACCTTGAGCCCGGCGCTCTGCGCGCTCCTGCTCAAGCCGCACCAGCAGCAGCGCGGGTGGCTGGGGAAAGGGTTTGATGCGTTTAACCGCGTCTTTGGCCGGGCGACGAACGGGTACGTTTCGGTCTGCGCGGGGTTGATCCGCAAGGGGGGCGTTTCGGTGGCGTTGCTCATCCTCTTTGGCGGAGGCGCATGGTTCTTTGCCAACCGCGTGCCCGCGAGCTTTTTGCCGGATGAAGACCAGGGGTTCCTCTACGTCAACTTGCAACTCCCCAACGCCGCCTCGCTCCAGCGGACGGATGAGGCGTGCCGCGAGATCGAGGCGATTCTCACCAAAATCCCCGGTGTGGAAGCCGTGACGACGACCGTTGGCTCCAGCCTCGTGAGCGGCGTGGAGACGACCTATAACGGCTTCTTCTTCGTGAGCCTCAAACCGTGGTCGGAGCGGACGAGCGAGGAGGAGCAGGCGCTCTCGATCAAAGCGCGGATCAACCAGGAGCTGCTGAACTTTGCCTCGGGAGATGCGGTGGCGGTTTCGCCCCCGGCGATCCCGGGCATCGGCGCTTCGGGTGGCGTCACCTTCGTGCTTCAGGACCGCTCGGGGGGAGACATCCCGTTCCTCGCCAAGAATGTGGATGTCTTTATGGAGGCCGCGCGCAAGCGGCCCGAGGTGGCCCGCGTGAGCACCACCTTCCTGCCGGATGTGCCCGGCGTCTTTATCGATGTGGACCGCGTGAAGGCGCTCAAGCAAGGCGTGGAGCTGAGCGAGATTTACCAGACGTTGCAGGCCTTCATGGGGGGCACGTTTGTAAACTACTTCAACAACTTTGGCCGCCAATGGCAGGTCTACCTGCAAGCTGAAGGAAGCGCGCGTACGGATTTGGAATCCGTGGGCGACTTCTATGTGCGCAACCAGCAGGGGGGGATGGTGCCGATCAACTCCATCGCCCGGCTGGAGCGGCGCAGCGGGCCGGAGTTTACCATGCGCTATAACCTCTACCGGAGCGCGCAGATCAATGCCGACCCGGCTCCGGGCTTCACCTCCGCGCAGGCGATGAAGGCGCTTGAGGAGACCTTTGATGCCACGATGTCGCGCGAAATGGGGTACGACTACCTTGGCATGTCCTTCCAGGAGAAGAAGGCACAAGAGGGAGTCTCGGCGGGGGTTATCTTTGCCATGTCGTTCCTCTTTGTCTTCCTGATTCTTGCGGCGCTCTACGAGAGCTGGAGCCTCCCCTTCAGCGTACTTTTGAGCACGCCGATCGCGCTCTTTGGCGCGTTCTTCACCCTTTGGCTGCGGCGTGTGGTGGCCCAGGAGATTTCCCCGGCTTATCTCGTGCAGATGGAGAATAGCGTTTACGCGCAGATAGGCCTCATCATGATCATCGGGCTCGTGGCCAAGAACGCGATCCTCATCGTCGAGTTTGCCAAAGACTCCTACGAGAAAGGGGCTCCTCTGGTGGATGCGGCGCTGGAAGGCGCGCGGCTCCGGTTGCGGCCGATTTTGATGACCTCCTTCGCCTTTATCCTCGGCTGTATCCCCCTCTGGACGGCCACCGGCGCAGGCGGCGTGGCCCGACAGGTGATGGGCACCACCGTGATCGGCGGCATGCTGGCGGCCAGCTTGCTGGCGATCTTCGTCGTCCCGGCGTGCTTCTACCTTGTGGAGAAGATCTCGGGCGGTAGCCGTAAACCGGAGGGTGAAGAAACGCCTGCCCAACAATGATGACGCGCGCTCGCAAGCTGGCGGGCGGGCTTGCCCGGTGGGGGGCGGTGGCCTACCTGCTCGGGCTCGTGGCGCTGACGCTGTTGATGCGGCTGGTGGGCGAGCAGTGGTGGCTGAGTAGCGTGCTCATCTATGTGCCGCCGCACTTGTGGTTCCTGCCACTGCCGGGGCTCTTGGTGCTGGCTATCTGGGTGAAGGATCGCAAGGCGCGCTTTTGCCTGGGTGCGGCCTTTCTGTTTGCGGTATTGGGGTTGCTTGGTTACCGGTTCGGCTCTCCTGAGAAGCCCGCCCCTGGGGCAGAGGTGCTCAAGGTGATCACTAACAACATGGGGGAGGATAATGACCTGCCCGTGGTGCCGTTTCTGGTAGAGGAGGGAGCGGATATTATTGCGCTTCAAGATGTATCCCACCGGCGGCAACTGGTGCAGGAGACGTTCAGGCCACCCGAGTGGCATGTGAAATCGTGCGGCCAGCACCTTCTTGTGAGTCGCTACCCGATCCGCTCGGCGCGGCTGCTGCCGGTGCGTTGGCGGCGGAGCCCGGCGGCCGTCTTCGAAGTCGAGTGGAAAGGGCGCTTGCTCTCCATTTACTCAGTCCATATTCCCACGCCGAGGACGGAGTTTCGCGGGTTGGGAGCCGGCCGGTTGGAGAACCCGCAGAAACGGGTTAAACCCCGGAAGGATTACCAAGAGGGGCGAATCCGGTTTCTACGGGAGTCGATGGCGCAACGGGTGGAGGAAGTGCGCCACCTTACCGAAGTCGCCGCGGCAGACCCCAACCCGACGTTGTTGCTGGGCGATTTTAACATGCCAAGCTGGGGGTATCTGCACGGGGTTGTGGCGGGGCGGTTTACCGATGCGTTTCATGCGCGCGGGCGCGGCTTCGGCTTCACCGTGTTGGCCGAGAAGGGGAACCCGCTGCTCAAGCTCGGCCCGTGGCTGCGGCTCGACTACGTCTTTACCGACGAACAGTGGCGCCCGCTGAGGTGTTGGGTGGAGGGGAAACGGCAATCTCAACACCGGGCCGTGGTTGCCACCTTGGAGTGGAAGGGGGCCAAGCCATGAAGCGCCTTCTGGAGAAGCTGCGTGAAGCGGTGGAGGCGGGCACTTTCGTAAAGCTCACGCTGGGCCACCCGCTTTTAAGCGAAGGGGCGCGGCGGTTGCTTGCAAGGCCGGTGGAGATCCGCGCAGAGCGCCACATCGCCGTGGTGAGCCGGTTTGCCACGCGGGATGAAACCAAGAACTTCCTGCCCGCCGCGTTTCTGGCGCTCGTTGCCGAGCGGCTGGGCGGCGTCTTCGGCAGCGCCCACCTTTTTACGGAAACGGAGGAGATCCAATTTGACGGGCGGCGGCTCCGCACCCGCGCCGCCGAGCGAGCCCCGGCGTCTTTGGGGCACGACCGGCTTAAAGCCCGACGGCTCGACCCTCGCGAGCGCTACTTGGCCGAGCTGGGCGTGTGCGATGCGAAAGGCCGCGTGCGCGAGCGGATGGGAGATAAATTCCGCCAGATCGAGCGCTTTCTCGATCTGCTTGCCTCCGCATGGCGCGAGAGTGGGCTCGAAGGCGGGGGGCAGGCGGTGGAGCTTGTTGATATGGGTGCGGGCAAGGGGTACCTTACCTTTGCGGCGGCAGTCGATTTTGCGCGCCTTACCGGGCAGCCGGTGCGCGTCACCGGGGTGGAGGCGAGGGCGGAGCTAGTCACGCTTTGCAACGGCGTAGCGGAGCGGTGCGGGCTTGCAGAGCGGCTCCGCTTTATCGAGGGGCGCATTGGCGAGACACCGCTTGAGCGGGCTGATATCTTGGTCGCGCTGCATGCCTGCAATACGGCGACAGATGATGCCCTTGCCGCCGGAGTGCGGGCCGGGGCGGGTATTATCCTCGCTGCGCCGTGTTGCCACAAAGAGGCGCGCCCTCAGCTGGATGCAGAGGCGGGCAACTCCGGGCCGCTGCGCGATGTGCTCCGCTACGGCCTCTTTGCCGAGCGGCACGC
>JBBCIW010000005.1:0-2171 GCA_037189865.1 Chthoniobacteraceae bacterium
CCAGCGTCCAATCCGTCGCGAGATAATCAAACGGCGTCACATCATCCGCCCTCACAATAAACGGCGCACCAAAAACCCTGTCAACCTGATCAAATGACGTCTGCCACCACAACCCGTCCCTCCGGCTCCAGACGCGATCAACCCACCCGCTCCGCCGCACATAAGCCCCGCCAGCAGCCGCTTCTCTGATGGCGCGAAAATCCATTACCAGCTCCTCCCCGCAGCCTGCGGATCAAACGTGCCTGCCGCCTCCATCTCCCGCCGCTCCTCCAACGCCGCAACCGGCGTCTCAAGACCCACCCTGACAGGCGCCAGCTCTTGCGCCATGGGATCTTCCGGCTGAGAACTCTCCACCTTCTGAGGTGAAGGCCCCTGCGCAACCTCCTCGTCCCCCAGCGGCAAGTCGGCATCATCATCATCGAGATCGTAAGGCGTGCTCATAGGGGGGTTCTCCCCCTATCTGTCAAGAGCGTCTACCGAAACTCAGACCCAAGTCGCCGAAAAGATAGGAAACCAGCATTGATCAACCTTTTTCCACAAATCGACAGACGACGACTTGAAATCAAAACAACTGGAAGAAGCGAAGTCTCCTGCGTCACGCGGTTTGATAAAAAAAGTCATAGGTTTGCCCCTTTTTCACTTCATCCCGCCCGCGAATTTCAAGCGGCCTGCCCACCGCGTGAATCTCTCACTCGATCCAGAAGGCAGCCGCGTCAACGACTCTGAAATCCCCAACCTGCGCGGATGGAGCAAAGGCCCTCTCGGCAGTACGGCACACCGTGGCCTGCCACTCAGGAACCACCTCCTCCTCAAAGCGCTCAATCAAGCCATCCGGGGAGCGCACCCCCCACACGAACCGATACCGCCCCGACTCAAATGGCGGCACCTTGGCGACAAGGCGATACTGCCCCACCCCAACCAGCCACCGCTCGAATCCATTTTGGTTACCCCTGTGCACCCAACCCACTACATCCGAACTCATCAATTCTTCAGAAAATGAAGTAGTAGCCGCCAAGGCAAGATCAAGCAGCATTGAATCGGTAAATTCTTCGCTAAGCTCTTCGATTAAATCGGAGCGATAAACCACTTCGTTCAAGTGAAGTTCAAGGGAATCAAATGTTCCCGGCCCTGCACGAAACCACTTACCTTTGCTATCGTTAATTTCTAGGGCGCGATAAGTGGGCTTGACTATATCATAAATCAAATCTTCCCCGGAAGTTCTAAATTGAGGTTTGCGAACCCCGTTTGGAGACATCAATTGCCTCTCGTGAATAGGATGAGCGCCTGTTACTGTTTCAATTCCATCCACCCAATCAATTCGACCTGTTATAAGTACAGGGGAGGTCGCATCGTGATCTTGACGAAAAAATGTCGAAAAACCAACGGCTTTGTTTGGTGTAGAGAATACCCAATTAGGGGTGCCGGGGATAAAAACGGATTCTTGATTGACAATGAGCCGATCAATTTCATAACGCCATTCTCTTTTAGAGTATCGGTGAGGTGAATAATAGCGAAGCAACTCACTGGACTCTTCGAGTGTGTAAAGTTTCTGAGATCGGCGACGCGTCAAATACACCTTGTTCCCTAAAAACGCACGGTGACCAAACCTTGTTGCCGCCCCAAGCGCGTGCCGCACCTCCACCTCCACCGACACCGGCGCTCCCTCCCACCTTCCCTTTTGCAATTCCGGCACCGGCTCCAGCGTCCAATCCGTCGCGAGATAATCAAACGGCGTCACATCATCCGCCCTCACAATCAACGGCGCACCAAAAACCCTCTCAACCTGATCAAATGACGTCTGCCACCACAACCCGTCCTTCCGGCTCCAGACGCGATCAATCCACCCGCTCCGCCGCACATAAGCCCCGGCAGCAGCCGCTTCTCTAATGGCGCGAAAATCCATTACCAGCTCCTCCCCGGAGCCTGCGGATAAAACGTGCCTGCCGCCTCCATCTCCCGCCGCTCCTCCTCCAACGCCGCAACCGGCGTCTCAAGACCCACCCTGACAGGCGCCAGCTTTTGCGCCATGAGATCTTCCGGCTGAGAACTCTCCACCTTCTGAGGTGAAGGCCCCTGCGCAACCTCCTCGTCCCCTAGCGGCAAGTTGGCATCATCATCATCGAGATCGTAAGGCGTGCTCATAGGGGGGTTCTCCCCCTATCTGTCAAGAG
>JBBCIW010000006.1:0-2710 GCA_037189865.1 Chthoniobacteraceae bacterium
ACGGGCTCCACGGGCTCCACGGGCTCCACGGGCTCCACGGGCTCCACGGGCTCCACGGGCTCCACGGGCTCCGTCAGGATCACCCAGATCTGCGGCGCGTTGCGGATGGCCCTCTCCGCTTTCACGAACGCCTCGCGGGAATCAATCCGCAGCTCATGCCGACTGCGAGCTTCCACCCACTGGAAAATGTAAGGCACCCCCCCCACCCCACGTTGAGTGATGTTCCGGTTCCGAGGGCCCCGCTCAATGAAAAGAATGAATTTCATAACTTCAGAGAAAAGGGGCGAGAGAGCTTCCTCCCCCGCCCCCGTGCTGGTTATCCCTTAGGCGGGATAGGTGAGATTGATTATCTGCCGGGGCTTCCCCGCGGAGAAATGCTCTCGCCGCTTCAAGATCAGACGGATCAAGATCTTCAGGACGGAAATCGCCATCAGTTTCAGCCGCCCGGGGCGTATCGCCTCCGTCAGCTCGTTCGCTATCGCGTTCAGCGGCCGCCGCCTGCTGTTTCGCTTCATCGTCTTCTGGCATACAACCGCCGCGCATAACGCCGGTTTCTAAACCGTCAAGACGAAAAGAAACTATTTTCCAACCCAGTCACGAACCAAATAAATCTGCCGAATCAGCCGCCTTTTTCGCCAAACGCCGTCACCGTCCCGATCATTCGCTCGCGGGCGGGCGGTGTCGGCGTAGGTTGAGTCGTCAAGGATTCCTTGACGGTTCAGTTTCCATCAACTTCGCCTCCGCCTCCCGCCGCCGCGCCATCCCCCGTTCGATCGCCGTCCCCCGCCAGATCCGTACCGATGCCCGGTTGGCCCGCGCCATCGCCCCATAGTCTGCTCTCGCCGCCGCATTGCGGATCTCGCGCATCTCCTAGCGGCGCGTCACGGCGCGCCCGATGAATGTACCTTGATTGATTTAACGGATGGACAACGAGCGTTGGGCTGTACAGCATCCAGAGGATGAAACAGATTATTCTTCTTGTAGCGGCGCTTGTTATCATCCAACCCATGGCCTTTTCCCAGTCCCGCGAAGAGATCAAGTCGATCAATCGTGAGGTTGAGAGATATGAGAAGCGGGTGGAAAAGGCTTATGATAAGCTTGTCCAAGAGATTAAGTCGAACAAGTCGCCAAATCAGAAGGAGATGCTGGAAAGCCTGAAGGGGGCGCAGGAAGCATGGAAGAAGTTTTGTGAACAGCAAGCAATGTTCGTTGTTCTCCACGGGGGAGCGGGCGGTGTAGGGCGACAGGCGGGAGCTGCTTTATATCATCTTGAGCTCCTCAAAGCACGCCTCAAGGATTTGGAAGAGGTTCCAAACCCGTTCTGATAAAGCTCAGTCAGTCGAGCCAATTTCTGGCAGAGTGCATTTGCCGAACAAGCCGCCGCTTGCGCCAGACACCATCCCCATCGCGGTCGGAAGATGAACCAAATTCCGCACTCGGACTGGTATTGCCTTCGAGCGTCACAGCGGTTGAGACATCCCATATCTCGACCAGCCCCGTGTGGGCCACTCGGCCCTTGTTCGTAAACCAAACCCCGAAAGCATCTCCAGGACGCGGCGTCTTCCCGCCCTTCGCCGCTGTCCACGTGGGGGCCTTGACCCAATCTGGTGACCAAGCCGAGCGCGGCCAGCCGGCCGGAGCTTTCCCCTCGCTGTAACACCATGCGTTGTAACTGGCGCAGTAGGGGCTCCCAAGCGGCGCGCCAGTGAGCCGGTTGGCGGCATCGATCCAAGGCGAGCGGTTGGCCCCGTGCGTCTCCCGCTGGCCGACAAGCCCACGCGCCACGGCGAGCACTCGCTCCCGAGTGGGTAGCGTCGACGAAGGTTGAGTCGTCAAGGATTCCTTGACCACTGGAACCGTCAAGGAATCCTTGACGGTTGCGCTGCCGGTGAGCGCTGCCATCTTGGCTCGATCCACCGCGCTGGCCGGATCAAAGACGCCGCCGTGCACCGCGCGAAACTGCGCAGGCCAATCCGTTTGCGTCGCATCCGTGGATGCTTTTGGCGGTTGATTCTCGCTGAGGCTGTCTCCGTGAGAGGCAACAGGGGGCCTGCACGCGGCAAGCAGGAGCGCGAGAGAAAACAGCAGCGCGTGCCTCATACCGGAACCAGAGCCAAGGCCACCAAAAACGCCGCTAGCAACCCTCCAAGCACGCAAAGCAAGATAGCAATGCGATGCTTGGGCAAGAGCACCTCCCAATCCTTGCGGAAGCCGCCGCCGTCAATCCAGCGGTCAGCGGTAGGCCAATCAATCTGCACAGCGCTCCAAACGCAGAAAGTGGCGAAGAAGAAGTACGCGGCAGCCACAAGGGGGCGTTGGAGGTAGCCGACATCAAAGGCCCCCGCCGTTGGATCAAGTTGCCGAAGCAGCGCGGGCGAAAGCCAGAATACGGTCGCCGAAATCAGGAGCGCAGCGAGACCCTGCCAATTAGATAAGATCCGTTTCATAAATATCACGTTGGTCTAAAGCTAGAAACTCGAATTCAATCTGCTATGTCATGGGGGGTAGGTTACGCTAAATTTCTCAGAATGCAGGTACCCCACAAAGCCGCAAAAGGGGTCTGCGGAGGGCCCAAAGGAGGAGGAGGCTGGCCGCAGCGCCGAGCCGAAATGCCCAGGCTCGCCAAAAGCCCTCACGCTGTCGGCTCTTACGCTCGGCATCTTGGGCGCGGCCGAGATCGTCGGCCATGCCGTCAATGCGGCCTTGCAGC
>JBBCIW010000007.1:0-151453 GCA_037189865.1 Chthoniobacteraceae bacterium
ACTCCGCCAGATTTCTGGTGACCCTGGCGCAATGGTCCCACCCGTTCCCATTCCGAACACGGAAGTGAAACGTTGCAGCCCCGATGGTAGTGCTTCTATAGGTTGTGCGAGAGTAGGACGTTGCCAGTTTTATGCGCCTCACTAAGTGAAAGCTTGGTGAGGCGCTTTTTTTGTTTTCGGAGGTCTGTAACTCTCCTTCGGAAGTTGGGCAGCCTTTTGTGTTAATCAGGCTGCGATAGCGCATAGTTTTTTGTGGTATTGATTTTGGGTGAGGTAATTGAGCGCCTAGTGAGGACGGCGATGGCTATAGTGGTGGATATAGGCTACGATTTTGACTCTGGCTTCGGTGAGGGAGTCGAAGGAGTTGATCTACGCGTACACTCCTCCTTGAATGAGCGGTTGAAATACTCATAAAGGCCATTCTGCTCCGGCGTGTAGGACGTTGTGTATTCCTTTGAAATGCCGTAATCTTTTACGAGTGCTCGATAGATTTTGGCGCCCAAGACCAGCCCGTTATCGTGGCGGAGCCTCAGTTCTTTGGGGGCGCCGTGCGTCCACCCGAATCGGGTAAGGAGAGCTTTTTCCAACACGCGTTCGGCGGTCTTGGTGCGAGCGGTAGACTCCAGTACCCATCTGAGGACTTCATCGGTATAGTAATCAATGACAGGGACGATAGGCACAGCAGCCGTCATCGCTGCAGTTGACCATGGTAATATCGGTCGCCCAGCATTGATTAGGACCGGCGGCGATTGAGGGAAATACCTCCACTATGGGGCGTCGCCCGGCTCTTCACTGTCGCATCGTCCATCCGTTACGACGCATTATTCGATAGACGGATTTTCGTTAGAAGCTGCTGTTCACGGGCTCAAACTCAAACTGGGCTCTGTGATCGCAAGGATGACTAGCGCCTCCTAGCCTTGGGCGCTGACGTCATCTCGCCAACGCTCCACCTCCGAAACCGTTGGGTTGTACTGTCGGGCGACCTCAACGGATGTCGTCTTGCCCTTGATGACGTCAAGGACGACGGCTGCTTTGCGTTTCGCTGTCTAACGCTGGACGTCTTCATTGGGGGATGGAGATGCGGCGCTCATAGCTGGATGTCCTCCTCACGATAGGAGGTTTGGCCGCAGCATGAAACTGCGCTTCGACTATGCCTTCCCTCCGTTTCATGCCGGTTTACAGCAATTGGCATTTCCGGCATATTACCTGCCCAACTCGGAAGGGAGACACTCCATTCTGAGGCTCCCTTCTCACGACAGCGGCTATCGGTTTGTCAATGTCGAGGAGCTCCCTCGCCAACTCTCGGTTGCTTTAAGCCGCGACGGTGTCTTCTGGGCTGGCAACGCCGGGCGACAGCCACCGCGACACCTTGTGCAACCTTCGGCGCTTTCACCACGGTACGCTGAATATCCTCTCTTGCGATAAGCCATATCGAACGCTCGATCGACAGCGATCAGGCCCTGCGAACCTATTTCCCTTGAGAGGGAGGGGCGTCAATTTTTCGATGAACGAGGAAAAAGAGAAGAATGCTGTCTTTCTTTTTCCAGGGAAGTTGCGGGCAGAATTTCAGATGGATCCCGATTCGCTTGCCCCCACCTTCCGGGATTTTGTTCAGTCTCCCGGGGTGAGAAGCGAAGTCACATTTCGTCGCAGTCTCCCTCTTCGCGGGAAAGGCAGCAGGTGTATCAGGGGGGGATGGCGGGGATTCCCAGTGGCTCGTCTGATCGCATGGTGCTTTCAAAAGTGGGTACGCATCATTATTTTTTTGTCGTTGACACATATTATAATGACTGATAATCTGTGTCCTTAAATGAAGGCCCCCCGTCAACCTCGCAATCTGCTCCGCCATCCGCCCCTCTACCAACAGGCCGTTGCCGCGTTGCGGAGTCGGCTTCCTACGATGGCGCCGGGGACTTACCTCCCGTCGGAACGCGTTTTGGCAGAGGAGTATGGCGTGAGTTTGATCACAATCCGCGAGGCGGTTCGTATTCTGGCTGCCGAGGGGGTGCTTGAACGCCAGCAGGGGAAGGGAACGATGGTTGCGGCAACCCGCAAAAATGGATGGGTAGCTATCACCATTGATCAGGATGTGACCGACCCGAGGACTTCCTCCGTTTACCTCAGAATTGCACAGGAAGTGCGGGCGCTTTTGGAAAAAGAGGGGCGTGCTTCGCGTCTTTACATTGGGCGCAACATTCCTGCAGAGGCTCAAACTGATTTTCTCTGTCCTGAGTTTTTCAAGGACCTTGAAGATGGGCAGATTACCTCAATCATCGGCGTGCTTCTTTACGGACAGGCACCGTGGATTTCAACGCTACCGGAGAAAGGGGTTCATCTCGTTGGACTTGGCACGGACAAAACCTATGCTATTGATGACGACACGCCTGCTTTTTATCGATCGGCGGTGGAAGACCTCGTCCGCCGCGGTAAACGCCGGATCAGTCTTCTATGTTGGGGCGGTTTTGAAAAGGTACGAACGGAAGACCGGGAGATCTTCAGGCGGGTCTTGAGCGAAGCGGGGTTGCCCGTTGTCGATTCGTGGATTAAGGACGATATTTACCCAACGCTCGAAGGTGCGGGTTGGGCTGCTTTTCGGGAGATCTGGAGCGCTCGTTCACAACGTCCTGATGGCTTAGTGATTTCTGATGACTATTTCCTCGGAGGGGTTAGCTCTGCTTTGGAGGAGATCCATCTCGATGTTCCGCAGGATCTGGAGATTGCAGTCCGGATTTCCCGCCTGCCGATGGCGCACAGTTCCTTTCCGATGATCACGTGGGAGACCGATGCCTCTCTAGCGGCAGAAATGCTGGTGGAGATGGAGCGCAAACTTCGGGAAGGTAAACCGATCGTTCCGCCGACCCGTGCTATCCCCTTGAAACGCACTCCCGAGAATGATTGTCGGGTTAAGTCGTTAGCTTTACACCGCGCATTTACGACGCTCGAACTGCTGGTGGTGATCGCTATTCTCGCTATCCTCGCGCTTGTTGCTTATCCGGTGAGCAAAAATATCCGGGAGTCGTCCACAGCAGCTGTCTGTATCAATCAACAAAAGGCGATTGGGTTAGCCATTTTCTCTTACGCCAAGGAGAATCGAAACTACCTCCCGCCTGCTATGGCGAATAATTCCGCAGCATGGCGGGCGCTGATTGCTCCCTACCTTAGTTCCTCAAAGGTCTCGATTTGCCCAAGTCGACCGGCCATTGCTCCGACGGATTCCAACTACGCCTATAATATGGCCTTCGGCAATGTTGGTGCTGATGGCCTGCGCAAGATTACTTACAACGGTGCAGCGCCAGGGTTGTATGAATTGCACAATCTGCTCCGTTTCAGGGAACGCTCCCGTACGTCGATGCTCATGGATATTGCCCATGTTGCGGGTGCGCCAAACTTTGCACCACCCAAAGGCGGGCATGTTTTTTACTACGACGGCCATATTCCTGCTGCGAGTTTTTCGCACAATAACGCGCTGAATGTCTTATGGGTTGATGGGCATATTAGCCGTGTGAGCCGCAATGAAATCAAGAAATGGACGGCCATGCAGTGGAACGGAACGGGTAACTATCGATAACCGCCTTTCCCCTCGGTTTTTCCTTCCATCTCCTCTCCCTTACGAATTTTATGAAGAGAATCCCCCTCCTTTGTGCCCTGATTGCATCGATACTAGTCTTTAACTCCCAAAGTCACGCCGCGGTCATTTACGCTCAGAATTTTGGGAACGCTGGAAGCGGTAATGCCGCGGTTTCCAGTATTGGATGGACCTCTCTCTGGTCTACTAGTTCGGGTGGTAATGTTTCGGTGCATAACTCAAATTACTATATCGGCATCACCAATCAAACGGGACGGCCTACCAATATCCAGAATGTCAACGCTCCGGTTTCAGCCAGTGCGACCCAAGGGGTTGTACGGCTCTTTCAGGCTGATTATTCCTATATCAATACGCTGATTTACACCAATCAGTATACGATTGATCGCTCTGCATGGGAACTCGACAGCGTCACTTGGTACGCGGCAGGTACCTCTGGAGGGAGCAATCTTGAGTCGATTCAATTGGCTTTGCAGATCGGAGGTTCATGGTATGTGAGTAAGAAGACGCAAATGCCAGCCCTTACTGGTAACGCGCCCTCCAATTTCTCTACGAATGCGGCGGAAAGGGGGATTTTTAATTTTGAATCGGCGGAATGGTACACCTTAGGTGCTGCGACCGGTTCCCCTTTCGCAGTTGGAACAACAGCGATCACTCTCCCTAGTGGCGACATTACTGCTTTTGGGCTCTTTGTGCAACCGCGGCAAGTGAACCCTTCCTATGTTCTTTTTGACTCCTTTGTGATCAACGCCACGGCTGTGCCGGAGCCCGGCCATCTAGCAGCGATCGGTTTTCTGCTCGCGCTCTTCTGTGGCGTCGGTCGTTATCGAAAAAACTCACCTCTAGCCTGAAGTAAAAGCTCCCTCTCCTTTGATGAAAACCGTCTATCTGGCCTCCTTGTTGGCCACTGCTGTGTTGTCTCCGCTGGTTATTCCCCATTCCATGGCTCAGGAAACAGAAAGTGCCCCCGCGAAGGAGGAAGCTGCACGGCGCTTGCTCAATGTGAAGGAATACGGCGCAAAGGGCGATGGCCAGACCGATGATACGGCTGCCTTCGAGAGCGTCCTCAAGGAGCTTGCTCCCTCTGGTGGTGTTCTTTTTATCCCGGAAGGTAACTATCGGATTACCCGTCGCCTGTCGGTGAGCGGCTCTCACCCCAAGGCAGATCGCGCCCTTAACTATATCGAAATCGCCGGGGCGGGGCGCAATGCAACCCGTCTTTTGGGGGATGGAGTTGACTATATCATTGGAGCCGCCAGTCATATCAATCAGAAGACGAAGAAGCGGACTTGGGTGAATGGCTTTAGCATTCATAACGTGACCCTTGCTCCCTTTGCTCCCAAGGAAAAGGTGGTCTGCGGCGGGATTGATACTTCGTATATGATCCGGTGGTCGGTACGCGACTGTCACTTTGTCGGCTTGAAAACCGGGGTCTTTTCCTTGCAGCAATCGCAGATGGAGAAGGAGGATACGCCCGATTCCCTAGCTGTCTTTATCATTCGTATTCAGAACAATCTTTTTTATGGCTGCCGTGATTACGCCATTAAGCTAGGGCGCATCTTTGATCTTTCCATTGAGAATAACGAGATCGAACACGGCGTCGGCGGGATCATGATCGGCCAAACCGGAGATGGTTTTGATGCAGCAGCGAATACAATCCGCATCGTTAATAATGTGATCGAAGGGTTAGGCTGGGGTGCTCCTGCGATTTCTGGCTCCTGTTGGATTGGCGCTCAGGTGGTGGGTAACTATTTCGAGGCCAATCTTGGCGGGGATGTGGAGCTTGTCTCCGGGCCAAAAGATGGTTGGGGGCGCGGGATTACCATTGCTGCCAATACGTTTCAACCGGCCAAGCACCAGCGAGAAGGGGAGTACGGCCCGATCAAACTGGTCAAGGTGCTCGATACAACGATCACCGGCAATTTCACGACCGGCTCCAATCTGCTGCATCCAGAGAGCGCCTCGATCGGGCAGGGGGTTAACCTGATCTCCAACACCCTCAACAACCCGCCGGAGATCGGCGACATCGTGGGAGCGAGTGCGGGTAATCCTGCTGATTATCTTGGCCAACTCTCAGAGGGATCTCTTCATCAGGCCGAGCAGTGGGCCGTGAAGGGGCCTCTCGGGAGTGTCGGGATTCACTCGCTTCACGGGTTGCGCTTCCAGCCCAGAGGGCAGAAGGTGCGGGCCATTGCCTATGCCAGCGCCCCGCCTGCGGATGCCGGGATTCATCGGGAGGCCGGAGATCTCCTGCTCAACCTCACACCGACACTTTCCAAGGAGAACAAGGTGCTCTTTGGCTGGGTCTGCATCGCTAGTGGAAAACCGGGCCAATGGCAGCCGCTCTGGCTCGATACGACAACGAAGTAGCAACAGGGCGCGTCAAGCGGTCGGCGATCCCGGTTGATGTGCTTGGGAAAGAGAAGGCCCGGGGGTAGCAAGGGGTGCGTTCGGTGGATGAGTCGGCGTGCATGATTGGCGATAGGCCGCTGGGGTCACTTTTTGGATCGTGCGGAAGACTCGCGTGAAATGGTAGCGATCACAAAACCCGGTAGCCTCAGCAATCTGTTCCAGCGACTCATCGGAGAATTGAAGCATTAAGCTAGCTTTCTCGATCCGCTTAATGCGAATGTGGGTTTGCAGGGAGTGGCCGACCTGTTGGTTAAAGAATTGGTTGAGCGTATGCGCATTCATTCCCGCGAGCCGGGCCAGTTCGGCGTTGGTGACGGGGGTGTGGAAATGGTCTTCGATCCATGAGAGCACTTTGAGGACGCGGCGGTCGAGCCGGGGGGATTTTCGTTGTGCGGGGCGTGCCAGCGTCAAGACGGTGCTGATGAAAGCTCGCGCAGCCAGGGAGATTTCCCATGAACCGTTCTCCGATGCTTTAATGAGATCTACCAGATGTTTAACAATGCCTTCAAGTGGTTGCTCCATCGGTAGAACGATCACCTCTGTTGGCATTTCCTGTTGTAGGGCGATGCTATGGAAGTGAAGGTAGAGGTGGTGCGTCATCGCTGTGGCTTCGGTGGTGCACGCCACATTTGGGGAGACTAGAACCACACCGGAAGGATCAAGCGGAATGGTAAGATCGCCACACTGGATCGTTGCTCCCGGGGCGTCGTTCCAATAAAGTCGCCAGAACGGTTCATGGTGACGATGGAATCTCCAGCGCCCTGCAACCAGTGGGCTGTAGCCACATAGGAGCAAGCGGACACAAGGGTCATCCAGATCGGTCAGGACACGGTAGCCCGGTGGTAAGCTCTCTCGGAGGCGGGAGGGGGCGAGGCGGGAATTTCCAGGGGTGTCAGTCATTTCGGGACTTGAGATTCTTATCCGAAACGTACACAAAATCCCCTTTCTCTGCATTGCCGGTCGGCATGGGGGATGAGGTAGAGTCGGCGTCACATCTTCCTCCGAATGAATCTCATCCTATCGCAGAAAACAACCCCGAAAATCAGGGAAACGGGAACGGTAGCTGGACGGCTTTGGCTCTGGGGGCAGGAACATGGCATGGATTCACTCAAAGATTGATAATAGCAAGATGAAATACACCCCTCTTCTCCTCGCCCTTTCCGTGCTGCTGGTTTCCGCTAGGTTGGCAACAGCTCAGGCCCAAGTGGTTACTTCAACTTCGACGGTAGCCCCATCCGATGGGGTGATCTGGAGCAGCCAGCCGGATGCAGGCTCTTTAACTAGTTTTAACTGGAACAGCACCCCCGCCCGGCGTGATATCGCGATTTCGTTTCAGGCCCCGGCAACGGGTGGCTTTAGCTCCTTTACCTTGCAGGCAGGAACAGCAACCACTGCCGGCGGAGTCGGATTCACTTTGAGGATCTATGAAACGACAAATCCCTTGATCGCCAATCCGACCAGCGCGACTCCCAAGGGGACGTTCACAGGAGTGTTGCCGGAGGTAATTGCTAGCAATAACTATTTAAGCTTTGATCTCGGTGAGGAGATTTCGATTACGGCATCGCGTTACTATCTTTTACTCTTGAGTATGGATGTGACTTCAACCCAACGCTCTTTGGGTATTCTCAATGGCACGGGGAGCACGATTGCTTCTCAGTTCTGGTATAGTGATGCAGCCGGGACCAATTTTACGCGAAGTGGCACGGCGAAAGCGGTTCTCTATGTGCAACAGGTTACGTCGATTCCCGAGCCGGGGGTAACAGCCCTTTTGGGAATGAGCGGCTTGTTGCTTTTGGGTTGGATGGTAGGGGGGAAGCGGTTACTCTAAGGGAGATACTAGGTTGCCTATGATGCTGACTTTTCGATCGCGTTCTTCTCGGCGGGAGGCTTTTACTTTGCTTGAGCTTCTCCTTACCCTATTGGTGATGGCGGTGATCTTGTTGATCGGGTTGGGGGTGACGCGGCAGGGGCGGCGGGAGGCGGTAGGAGTTCAGTGCGTCAGTCGTTTGCGGCAAATCGGGGTGGCTCTCTTTGCCTATGCTAATGACCACCATCACCGTATTCCGCCCCGGGTACAACATGATCCCAAAGGCGTTGGGTACTACCCGGGTGCGCCGATCTGGTTTGAGGCGTTGCGGGCTGGCGGCTACACACCCTCCGGGCCGTTCACGATGCAGAGTCTTCATTTTTGCCCTGAATTCCTCCCCCCCACTGGGGGGATGGAAGCTTATGGCCTCAGGAGGTGGCGCTCGCCGGGCGGTGCGCCGGATATTAGCCAGAGCCTGCTCAGTATTGAAAACCGCGCCGATTTTTTCCTGATGGCTGAAAGCTATAATCATTCCACAGGGCGTCAAGGGTATTGTATCGACGGGTATAGTCAATGGCGGGTTAATGCCGCTGATGGCCGTCGCGTTAAGGCGCTTTTCGCCGATGGCCATGTGGCGATTAAGGAACCTTCCTATTTCGGAGATCTGCATCTGCGGCAGGCCCCTTATCACGTCGGCTCCCTTCCCTACCAGGTTCACCCCGCCCAGTGAGGACCTGATGTTTGTTCCTATGAAGTTTCTGCTCTCAACCCTTCTGATTTTCATCATGATTGTTTCCGATGGTGAAGGCACTCCTTTGCCGGATGAACATAGCTTTCTCTCCCGCCCGTTTGATTTTAGTCCGCCGGAGGAGCAGGCGCTGGATGCCAAATGGATCGAGCCCCCTTCCCGGCCCTATCCGTTTGCACAGGCGAAACTCGAAGAGATCAAAGGAGTGCGTACGATCGTGATCGACGGGGAGCCGATGCCTTCATGGAGCCGTGCGAGCAAGGTGCCGATGGAAGGGATGTCAGTGGAACGGCAAATGCGGGAGGCCGGGATCAAGCTCTTTGTCATTGATGTCAACCTGACAGCGGAAGGCGAGAAGCTCGGGGATCGCCGCCTTGCATCCGCGCCGGAGCCTGCCTTTGAGGAGTTTCGCGAGCGCGCGGACCGATTGCTCAAAGCCGTCCCTGACGCTAAAATCATCGTCCGGCTTTGGGCGCTCAATGTCGCTAGTGATTACGTGGAGCTTTATCCCCAGGCGGTGTTGCAAGGTCCTGAGGGGCAATCAGATTGGGGGTGGGGCTATTATTATGCCTTTCATCACCAGAGACCCAATATGCTCAATGAGTGGAGGCGCTATGTTGCGGAGCATCTTTCCCGGTTTATTCATCGGCTGGGGTCTTCCCAATATGCTCCCAGTGTGGGTGGTTTTTACCTCGCGGCAATGAACTCTGGCGAATGGTGGTATTACAAAGGGAAGGGAGATCCGGGCTGGGACTATAGCCCCGGTCGTCGGGACGCTTTCCGCAGGTTGGCACTTGCCAAGTATGGAAGCGAAGCGGCTGCCGCCGAGGTGTGGGGGGTGGCAAATGACCAGAGGCTCTTTGAACTCCCCAGTCTTGAGGAACGGCGAGGGTTTCCGGTCATGCCCGGCACCAAATCGGCTGATTACCTGCAAACGCTCAATCTTCCGATCACTCAGGCGGCGCTCTATTTTGGCAGAGTGATCAAGGCCGTGACTCATGGAAAGGCTCTCTCGGGCATGGAGATCCATGCTTCGTACTACACTGCACCCAACAATGGCACGGTGTTTCTGGATCACCTTTTGCGCTCGCCCGATATCGACCTCCTTGGAGGCCCGTCGGCGTATGAGCACCGGCGCCCCGGCTCCTCCCCTCTCTACCGTGTGGCGGCGAGGACCGTGGCCGACCACGGGAAGCTATGGTGGAACGAGGGGGATTACCGCACCCATCTCGCCTTCGGCACTCCCACGGCAGCGGCGGGAGAGCCTCCGGCGGATGCCCGCTCGATGCGTGAGGTGTTGCGTCGAGAGTTTGCCCGAGGGGCGGTGTTTGACTATGCAACTTATTTGATGGATTTCGGCTGGCAGTGGTTCTATGACCCGACGGTGACGGAATCACTCAGTGAAATCGTTGAGGCAGACGCTTTGATTCGCCGCATGGGGAGGAAGCGGCGGGCTGACGTCGCCGTGGTGACGGATCAGGAAAGCCAGCTTTACGCTAGCTACTACTCTACCCCCGTTGGCTATATGAACGCCGGGATTCTGGACCGGATCGGCGTGGGGTGGGATAGCTATGGGCTTGATGATTTTTTGCGTGCGGATCGTAAGGATGATTATCGGATGGTGATTTTTCTGAATCTCCGGGCCTTGACGGATGCGGAGCGGAATGGCATTGCTGCATGGAAATCGCAGGGGAGGGTTCTCCTGTGGATGCACGATCCCGGGGTGATCGACCTCTCCAGCCGGGGGCGTTCTGCGCAGGAGTTGATCTCCGAATTGACAGGGATAGCGATCCGCGAGGGGGAGCTTCCCGAGGAGGTTCATCTCATGGAAGAGGGATTCAAACAAGCTGGCCTCGAACTGCCGACGATGCAGAAGAAAACTTTTGATCAAGCCCGCGCCAAGCTCTTTCATCATGTCTCTCCATCGGATGCCGCCGAGGGTCGGATTGTTGGAGATCATCCGTCGCCTTTCCATGCCGAGGATAGCGATGCCATCTCGTGTCTGGAAGATGAGCAGGGGCGAAGCTATCTGGCTATCCGTCATTTTCCGCAATGGACCTCAGTCTACACCGCGCTCTGCACGATCGATCCATCTCTGCTACGTCAACTAGCCAGAAAGGCGGGGGCCTTCCTTTATCATGATGGCGATGATGTCTTCTTTGGTGGGGGCAATATCATCGCCCTGCATGCTTCCAGCGATGGCGAGAAGAAGATCGCCCTGCCGCATAAGAGTGATCTCTATGATCTCTTTGCGCAGGAGTTGGTGGCGGAGAACGCGTCGTCGATCACGCTGACCATGCGCAAGGGGGAGACTCGCGCGTTTTATCTCGGTGAGGGAAAAGCCGTGCTTGCTGAGGCGGAAAAGATCACTCGTGAGCGTCGTCAGGAGCGGCAGCAATTTGTCGAACGCTACCCCGCTCCGGAGATGCACGCCTCCTCTCAAGCTTGGTTTCCTCAAGCCCCGGCTTCGGGAGAAGAACGTCTGCTGGAGGGGTACGCGCCTCCGGTGATGGTGATGGCGGGGCCTTTTGCCCGTGACGAAGCGACGATGGCGCTTCTGGATCAACAGCTTGCCCAATGGAATGCCGTGATGGAATGGAGGCCGTTGCCAAAACCGGCAGAGGGCGGCCCCGTCTTCGGAACGACGGCGGATCGCTTCCTGCATGTCACTCGACCGATGGCGCTCAAGGAGGCTGACTTGAACGTGGCACCGTGGTGGGGGCTCGAACCGGCCAATCGCTGGGGGGCGGAGCTTTCGTGGTTAAGTGATTATCGTTTTGGCATGGCGACCGGGCAGAGCTACGTCGGGGCGTTTCTGTTGTCGGCTCGCGAAGCAGTGGAGTGCTCTCTCTATCTGGCAGTGGAAGGGGAAGCTCGGATGTGGATTGACGGGATGGAGGTTCCGCAGCGTCCGGGCGGGGAGTTTGAGCGGACGCTGACGGCGACGCCAGAGAAGAAGCTGGTGGTCTTCCGAGTGCGCGGCGGGTCAAAGCCAACCGGCCTAACGCTCAAAGTAGCCGCCGCCCAGCGGGGGCGGGAGAGCTATGAGTTTACTCATCTGAAAATTCAGGCTAACCCGGATTCGCTAGGAACTCCCCCTGCGGGGATTTTGATCAGCCTGCCGGGTCGGCAAGCGGAGTAAATCGGGCGTTCGCCGATGCTGCTGCCGACTTTGTTGATCGCTCAGGAAATCTGCGCGCTGCGGCGCAAGCAGGAGCGGGTGTGTGCCCGTCCAAAATGGGTGAAAGAGGGCCGGTGGATGGCCTGATGAGGCTAATCTCACCATCTAGGCAGGGCAAAAAACGCCGGTTGCAGTGACTTCCCCGTGTGTCTTGGCTACCCGACATGGATTCGAACCATGACTAGAGGCTCCAAAGACCCCTGTGCTACCTTTACACCATCGGGTACCGTTTTGCGCCTTCCGGGAGGAAGGGCGGGAGAGAGTGATTACAGGAGGGCTTCGGCAAATGCAAGCGTTGGAATGAAAATTTTGCACCAAACGTCTGATTTTGCTGCGCAAGGGCAGGCGTGCGCAATCAGGTTTGAAGAAACCTCCTGCTTCCGGTTAAACTGAGAGCACGGCTGATGTGCCGTCTCCCATGGTTTGGTTTCAACTGCTCTTCTACCCTTTGCGTCACTTCGCCTTTGCTTCGTTGCTGGCGGTGGCTGGGGTGACGTTTTGGAGTCTGCTCTATTTCGGACTCCTGCTCTTTGCGGTGGCGACCGGCGGAGGGGTCGGCGGTCCGTTGGCGTACCCCTTCGGCCTTGTTCTGGTAGCGTGCGGGATTGGGGTGGCGCTGTTCCTCTTTTTTCCGGCGTGTGCGCTCGCGCAAGGGATCATTGCACTGACCGGTTGGCCTCGAATCGTAGGGCTTCCGCTGGCGCTCCTGCTGATGGTGGCGGTTTTAGGGGTGGAGCGGGTGGTGTTGCTTCCGGGTGCTATCTCCGATGCGCTTCCTGCGGTGCTGCCGTGGCTTTTGGTCATGCAGGCCCTCTATTGGTGTCTGACCGATGGGCCGGTAGCGCTTTTTGATTTCTGTTGGCGGTGGATGAAGAAGAGGAGGATGGCGTGAGCGCGTGGTTGTCGGAAAAGAGGGCGACTTTGTTGCGACGGGCTTTTCTGTTTGGATTCGTCCCGTTTCTGGCCGGGTGTCTCGGCTTTGGGTTGGTGGTTTTTGGGATTTCAGCGTTCCTGCTTTTCCCGATCATCGGATTTTTCGGCGTAGCGCTCCTGCCGTTGGTATGGGGGATGACGGCGGGGCAGTGGTGGCTGGCACGGCGCGTCGGCGGGCGGTGGATGCTGGCGCTTTCGCTCTCCGGCGCGGCAGGGGTGATGTTCCTCCTTGGGCCGGAGGGGGCCAACTTGCGGCTCAGCGCGGCTCGCGTGATGGCCGGAGTGGTGACAGCGGGTGTCTCCGCCTTGATGTTGCGGCTGGAGAGGGAGCATCCCCGCCCTTCCCGGCGCCCCGACGCGGATTAAGACCGCGACGGGGTGTGTGGCGGTCGTGGTTAAGCGCGGCGCTGGAGCAGGTTGTGGCCCGTCATGGCTGCTGGCTGCGGGACGTTGAGTAGCGCAAGGAGCGTCGGCGCGACATCCGCTAGGATACCGTTGGAGAGCTGCGCCCCCTCGGCATCCGCCCCGACATAAAGGAGATGAACGAGGTTGGTGGTGTGCGCTGTATTAGGGGAGCCGTCGGGATTGCGCATTTGCTCGCAGTTGCCATGATCAGCCGTGATCAGCAGGGAGCCGCCGAGGCGTAGCGTTTCGTTGACGACCGCTTCGACCCCACGGTCGATCGTCTCGACGGCGCGGACGCCAGCCTCCACCACGCCGGTATGCCCCACCATATCGGGGTTGGCGAAGTTGAGGATCACCAAATCATACTCTGCGAGTCGGTCGAGCACTTTTTGCGTCACTGCGGGGGCGCTCATCTCGGGCTGGAGATCGTAGGTCGCCACTTTAGGGGAGGGGACGATCTCGCGATCTTCACCCGGAAAGGGAGTCTCCACCCCGCCGTTGAAGAAGTAGGTGACATGCGGATATTTCTCCGTTTCGGCGATCCGTAACTGGCGCAGCCCCGCCCGGCCGACGACTTCCCCGAGCAGATCAGCCAGCGATTGAGGGGCAAAGATCACCGTCGCCGGGTAGGTTCTGTCGTATTCGGTTAACGTGACATACTCTACGCTCGGGGCGACTTCGCGCTCGAAGCCGCTGAAGGTCGGGTAGAGAAAAGCGTCTGACAATTGCCGGGCGCGGTCGGCGCGGAAGTTGAAAAAGAAGACGACATCGCCATCGCGCACCCGCGCCTGGTCGGCATGGGAGAAGATGAGCGGCGGCAGGAACTCGTCGGTCAACTCCTTGGTATACTCGGCGCTGATCGCCTCATGGGGGAGAAGGGGCGAGAATGTGCCGCGTCCGAGGACGATGGCGTCCCAAGCCAGTTTGGTCCGCTCCCAGCGGTGATCGCGGTCCATGGCGTAATAACGCCCGATAACAGTGGCGATCTTTGCGCCGGAGGGGGCGAGCCCCGCTTCCACTTTTTGAAGATAGCCGCGTCCGCCGGTCGGCGAGGTGTCGCGTCCGTCGGTAATGGCATGGACGAGGATATCGGTGACGCCACCGGCCCGCGCCGCATTGGCAAGGGCGATGAGATGATCCTGATGGCTATGAACGCCGCCGTCGGAGACCAGCCCGATGAAATGGAGCCGCTTGCCTTGCGCCTTTGCCCAGAGCGCGGTGAGGACCGGGTCGCTGGCCAGTTCCCCATCGGCGATCGCTTTGGAGATCCGCGTGAGATCCTGATAAACGATCCGCCCTGCGCCGAGGTTGAGGTGGCCGACCTCCGAGTTTCCCATTTGACCGGGGGGGAGGCCGACGTCGAGGCCGCTGGCGCTCAAGGTCGCCCCGGGGTAACGGGCGTAGAGGGCGTCGTGAAACGGGGTGGCGGCGAGCAGCGTCGCGTTGCCATCGGCTTGGGCATTTGCCCGACCGTTGGGGTTGATCCCCCAGCCGTCGCGAATAATGAGCACAACAGGTTTTGCCATAGCGTAGGGGCGATGATTGCCGGACGGGCGGCGAATTGCAACTCTGGCGTGGGGGCGATTTCGGTTCCGGTGCGGCAAAACGTCGCGGGGAGATACGCTTGATTTTCTTCCCCTCCCGCAGAAGGATGGGAGGCATCATGTCCACCTCTGCACCCATCGACCACACCGACCCGGTCAACGCCCGCATCCTGGCCATCTCGGAAGACAAGATTCAGGGTTTTACGCGAGAGCCGTTTGGCGAGATCGCCCGGCGTTGCGAGTTGCCCGAGGCGACGGTGATCGAACGCATCCGTCTCATGCTCCGAGCCGGGACGATCCGGCGCGTGCGCCAGACGCTCATCGCCACCAATCTCGCCAAGGGGGCGCTGGTCGCGTGGAAAGTGCCTGAGGAGAAGCTCAACACCGCTTTTGATTTCATGTCGAAGGAAGACCCGTTCTCCGGCCATGTCGTCGTCCGTTCGACCGACGCGGAGACGACCGGCTCGCAATACCGGCTTTGGACGACGCTCAAGGTGCCGGAAGGGATTTCCATGGAGGATCACGCGGAGTTACTGATGCGGTACACCGGCTGTACGCAATACCGCCTTATGCCTGCCAAGGGGATCTTTGCCCTCGGCGTCGGGCATGTGCGCCGCAAGACGATCGAACCGGGGGACCGGGTGGAGAAACCGGCTTCGATGATTGAGACCGGCGTGGTTTCGCTTAACGATCTGGAGTGGCAGGTGCTCGTCGCGCTCAAGCGGGAGTTTCGCGAAGAGGAGATCACGCCGGAACCGTGGCGCGCCCGTGCGCAGGAGGCGGGAGTGGCGCTGGAGACGTTCTATGAAGTGGCGCAATCGCTGATGGAGCGCAAGGTGATCGGGCGTTTTTCGACCTTTCTCGAACACGTCAAGCCGTTGCAGACCGGCGTGCGCGTCACTCGCTTCAACGGGTTGTTTCACTGGGCTGTCCCTCCGGGGCGGGAGGTCGAGGCCGGGGCGGAGATCGGGCGGCACGAGATTCTTACGCACTGTTATTGGCGCGAAGGTGGGCCTGATTTTGGCAACGTCAACATCATGGCCGTCGCCCATGGAACGGAGAAACCGCGTCTCCTTGAGCACAAGGCAGCCATTGATGCGCATCTGGAGGCGTGCGGCATCCCGGTGCTCTACACGAACGTCTTCTGGGGTGGCCGCAGCGAGATCAAGCCCTCGGAGATTTCCCCGCTGGTCTACCGCGACTGGTACGCCAAAAAGCTGGCGCAAGCCCCTGCATAAGACCGGGGCCGATTCCTCATTTTTTTCCAAAAACGGCGCTTGCCAAACCGGCGGCGTCCTTTTAAGAGTAACCCCTGCGCACCGCTCTTTTTCCGAGCGTAGCGTCTTTCAGGCGGGTATAGCTTAGTGGTAAAGCTCCAGTCTTCCAAACTGGCTATGCGGGTTCGATTCCCGCTACCCGCTCCATTTTCCATCCAGCCAAAGTGTTCGCTTTGCTGTCGAGTTCCTTCGCAAGTGCCTGAAAATCAGCGGATGTTGTGGGGTTGGCTATGAATTCGAGGAGGAAATGTGGAGCATCAATAGGCGTTTTGCGCCTTGAATTGCCGCCACTGAAGGGACACTGAACGGACACTTAAAGGGACACTGGCGATCGCTATCATTCTGGGGCCGCGCCGAGCGTCGCGCCGGGGATGAAGTCGGGAATGAGCGTGACCTTTTCTCCGGGCGTTGCCTGGCCGTCGAGATGGCGCAGTGCCAGCCTTGCATAATGACGCACCAGAAGGGCGAGGTTGGGGGTGTACCGGGTCGGTTCCGGGACGAGATCGCCAATATAGGCATGACCATCGCGGCAGATGAGCGAAACCTCTTCCGGGATGGAGATCCGCTGGTGCATCAGGTGGGTAAAGAACGTCAGGAAATGTTCCTGCCGACAGATTAGCCATGCCGTGGGACGCGGGCGTTGGGCCAGAAGCCGGTCGGCAAGGCGGCAGACCCCGCGCACCGTTGAGTCGTGTTGAAGAACGCTAATGACGGCACGCCCCGCGCCAATCTCTCTCGATGCTGCTTCAAATCCGGCCCGCACGGAGAGATCCTCCCCCTTTAACATCGCCGGGAGAATCAGGGCGAGGTGGCGATGGCCTAAACGCAGCATTTCACCGACGGCGTGGTAGCCGACGGCATGGTAGTCAAACTCCGCGCACGGTAGCCCGGTCGCCTCATGTCGGGCACCGAAGACGATCGCCGGAACGCGATGGCGGCGGCACCACTTCTGGATGGAAACGGTCGGCGAAATCAGCGTCCAGCTATCGTGCTGGTGTTCCCGCATCATTCGCTCGAAACGGACAGAGACACGATCCCCCTCCAGATAGGGAGCACGATGGATCTCCAGCCCGACATTGCGTGCCGCAAAAAGGGGGCGCACTTCTTCCAGAATGAGAAGGCTATTGCCCTGAAGCATCTTCACATGCTGCGCATAGACGAGGCCAATGGAGCGTTCCTCCCGGACGGCACCGGTTTTCCTTGGGTTAATCATCGTCCCTGCCTGCGTGCGGGAAAGAATCCACCCCTCCTTCTGAAGCCCCACCAGCGCTGCCCGCAGAGAGCGTAAACCGACCCCGAGTTCCCGCGCCAGATCGCGCTCCGGCGGTAAACGGCGGGTCCAGCGATTGGCGGCGATACTTTGGCGCAGATGTTCAGCGATCTGATCGGCCCGACTGCGAAAGACCGTGGAGGTAGGAAAACGGGGCATCGATGCTCCCATTTTGTACGCGTACCTTTTCCCTTTGGCAAGGGCGAACAGGGGGTAAGTTAAATGTGTCTGAGATTCCGCCCATGAAACGTTCGACACTATCGCTTTTGCTAACCTTCGGCTCCCTGCTTTGGATGACCGGGGCGGGGAATGCGTCCGAAGCTGCCCTTTTCTCCTTTCAGGATTCCTCTGAAATGGCGCGCTGGAAATCGGTTCACCTTTCCCCGCCGTTGCGTCAACCTTCGGAACGCTTTGCGATGCCGCCGGGAGTTTTTTCGTTTCGGTTGGTGGCTCCTGCATGGAAAGCCGGGCAGCCGGAATGGCCGACTTGGCGCGCTGATCGGCTCAATGTCAGCGACTGGAGCGGCTACGATCGGCTGCTTCTGGAGATGGTCAACCCGACGGAGCACCCCCAACTGGTCGGCATCAAAGTCGCGGACGAGGAGACTTCTTCGATCGCCACAGCCCACTGGGCGGGGACGAAGGTGCTCCTCCCGCCCCTTACCCATGAGCGGGCGCAACTACCGCTAAGCACGATGCTCAAAGGGATGCTCAAGGATCGTCTCGACCCGACGCAGATGAAGACGCTCCTTCTCTACGCGACACGTCCTCCCGCTCCCTTTGAGTTTCATCTTGTTAAAGCAACACTTCTCAAACCGGGGGAGGCGTTGCCGCCACTCTCCGGGGAATGGGTTAGCTCCATGCGGGCGCTCCGTCTTAGTGTGCCGATCCGGCGTGTTGATGAGGCTTTGGCAGAAGTAGCGAAGTCGGCGGCGTTAACGCAACCGTGGGCCGCTGCGCGGCAAGCCGGCTTGCGTCAGGAGGCGAAGGAGCTTCTGGAGCAAGCCAATAGTGCGACAGGGGATGTTGAAGCACTCGCCGGGAAGCTTGATACGTTGGCGCTGCAAATCCGCCGCCTTCCTTCACTGGCGAAGTTGGAGATTGAGGAGGGAGGCTATGCTGTGGCGTGGGCCAGCCCCATGGTTAAGGTGCTCCCTCGCGATATGCCGCTCGATGGGGTATTGCCGCAGAAGGTGCCGACGGTTTCTCTGGCACGCAGGGAGCACGAAAGCATCCAACTTGTCGTGGTAGCGATGGAGAAGCATCTCGATGATGTTCGCGTGGAAGCGGGAAGTTTCAAGATGGAGGATGGGACGCCTCTGCCGGACGAATCGCTCCACCTCTCAACGGTTGGCTTCGTCAAAACCGGCCCGGCGGCCTATGACCGTGACTATAGCGGCTGGTGGCCGGACCCGCTCCTTGACTTCCTCCCCTCGGTGGCGGTGACCCAACATGAGGCGCAAAGCTTCTGGCTGCGGGTTCATGCCCGCGAAGGACAGAAGCCGGGGATCTATCGTGGCGAAGTGAAGGTCTCCGTTTCGGGAGCCCCTGCAACGGTTCGCCAACTGGCGATCCACGTGCGCGATTTTACCCTTCCCGCTGTCGCGCCGATCCCGGTTTCGATCCCTGCCGGGACGGCTTCCTATTTCAAAGCTTTCTCTTCGCAACCGTGGGAAAAACTGAAATATCAGGTAGCTGATTTTCAGGCCGATTACCTCATCGGCTGGGACAATCTCTATGTCTTCACGCCGCCGGACTGGGAGGTGTTGGAGTATCAACGCAAACAAGGCCGTCTTCAACCCTTTACCCTCTACCCCCTTGGGCTTGGAGGCGTGGAACGCCAGCGGCTCAAGGAGATGCACGATCAACCCGACGGGGATGCCTATCGAAGCTATCTAGCCAAAATCAAAGCCGAGATCGCTCCTGTTTATGCTGAAGCCAAGCGTCGCAATCTTCTCGATCAAGCCCGTTTCTATGGGATGGATGAAGTGCCGCTCGATTTTGCAGGTGTGGTCCAGCGTGTCGCTCGCGATTTGAAGGAAGCCTTCCCCGGCGTCCCGGTCGCTACCACTACGGCTGATTTTGACTACGGCCTTGGTGCGAAAGAAGATGCGATTGATATCTGGATCCCGCTCCTGCATGAATACGACCCCCTTAAAGCGCAAAAGGCAAGGGAGCGCGGCAAGAAGGTCTGGTGGTATAACTGCAAGACCCCCGCTCATCCCTACCCTAATCAGTTTACGGAATATCCGGCGATTGAACTGCGCTTGCTCCACGGGGCGATGAGCGCCCGCTTCCAGCCCGACGGCTTCCTTTACTACTGTCTCTTCCGTCTCTGGACCCAGCCGGGGACACCGAAGCGGACCGCCGTCGACCATGGCCCGTATACCAACTGGGAACCGTGTGCCCTCGCCTTCACCCCGACCGATCGCTATAACGGAGAAGGGTATCTTGCCTACCCGGGGCCGGATGGTCGACCGCTCGCTTCCATTCGTCTGGAAAATTTCCGCGACGGGTTTGAAGATCTCCATTACTGGAAACTTCTGGAAGCTGCTGTCGTCCGGGTTGAGGCGGAGGGGGAGCAGACCCCTTGGCTGGAAGCGGCCCGGAAGGCATTGAAAGTGCCCGATTCCTTAGTGAAAAGCCCTCATGAATTTACGCTCGAACCTGAGCGGGTGATCGCATGGCGCGATCAGATCGCTACCCTTCTGGAAACCCAACCCAAAGAGACTACCCCATGATTGCCCCCTCCCTCCGACGTTTGGTTATCGCTGCTTCTCTGGCGCTTCCGTTCCTTCTGCATCCGGCAAAGGCGGCGACGGTGCTCATCAATGATAACTTTGAAAGCTATGCTCTCAACGCCATTCCGGGTACGCCGGGCGATGGAAATCCTAACCCGTGGGTTTTTAGTGGCATGGATACTTCCAACGTCATTAGCGGCGCCTCCACGGGGGGAAGCGCTCCGAACGAAAAGGTGCTCTCTCTGGTGAACGCGAACGGCGGCGCGGCGAGCATCTCGCGGAAGTTTGTGCGTCAGGATCACGAAGCGCTCCCCGGCTCGACGTTACAGGTGAGCTTCAAACTCAAGATCGACAGCCTCACCGATTCCAACTGGTATATCCGGTTTCGTGATGAAACGCTCGATTCCAACCCGCTCTCCATCCGCATCGCCGCTAACGGTTCGGTACTGGTCCTCGCACGTGCGGGAGGAGTGCCGGGGCAAGGTGGGGCTACTAACATCACGAACCCGCAAGGGGCGGCCCTAGGTACCTCCGCTTGGTACCAGTTTGATCTCCTTTTTGATCTCCATGCTCAGAAATACAACCTTACCATCACGAACCTTACCACCAACGTCGGCGGGAGCACCGGGTTGACCGCGCTTTACTACGATGTTCATAGTCTTGACACCTTGCGCTTTGAACCGGTGAATCCAGCTAGTCAAACGGCGCTTGGGTGGCGTCTGGATGATGTTAGTATTTCAGCGAATGTCGTCCCGGAAGCGGGTACGGTTGCCTTGCTGGTTCTTGGCGGTGTGACGCTTTTGGTGAGCCGCCGTCATCGCCGTTCCTGATGAATCCTATGCGTGCGACCCCTGAGCGTGCTTTTACGGTAATAGAGACACTAGTTGCCATCGTGGTGATGGTAACGCTCCTGAGCCTGATTTTGCCGGTGTTGCAGCGGGTGCGCGGGGATCAGTATCAGCAAACCCGGTGTCTGACTAATCTGCGGGAGACCGCTTTGGCACTTCATTTGATGACGAGTGATCGCAATGGCATTTTTCGTTCCTTTGCCCGGGGAGGGGGTGGTGGCGGTGTTGATATTTGGGGCAAGCAGTTGATCGACGGACGCTATCTTCAGGATCGCGCGACGCTGCGTTGTCCTGCCGGGGCGAGTGAATATGCTCTGGAGGCGCAGGCATGGTATTGGAATACCTATGGGTTTAACATGGCCACAGCCGCTGGCGGATTGACCCCGGCGGTTGGAGACCCGCAAGTCTATACCCTTCGGTTTTCACAGGTAGCTCATCCGGGACGCCGCCCAATGTTGGTCGATAGCTCGACGGTGCGCTTTATTTCTCCCGGAAAGCGGACGCAGATCTTTCGGGTTAATATCAATAAAGTCTCCGATGGCATTCAATTGCGCCATCGGGGGAGGGCGCTCACGGTCTTTATGGATGGCCATATCGAGGCCCTCGACCGTGAACAGGTCGAAACTTACTTCAATCCTCAGTATATTTATGATGCTAATGAAACACCCTAGGGGGCAGCAACCGGGGGTCGAGTCACGAATCATTCAACACGGTTATGACCGCAAGAGCTGTTGGGTCCATGCCCGGTGTGGCGTGGTGGTGCGGGAGGATGGGGCGCGAGATCTGGTGCTGACGGTGCAGGAGAGCGCGATGGGGACGCGGGAGGATCAATGGGACATTTTCCGCTCGCTCCATTCCCGGATCAGTCGGGATGGCGGTTTGAGCTGGAGCGCCCTTTCCCCGGAACCCGGTCTTGCCGGATGGGAGGAACCGGGGGACGTGCGGGTCGAGATTTCCGATTTTACTCCGCAGTGGCACCGGGCCAGCGGTCAACTTCTCGGCCTCGGCCATACCTGCCGCTACCGGGATGGGGCGCTTCTCCCCGCCCCGCGCCCCCGGCAAACTTACTATAGCGTTTTCGACGCCGACCGAGGGATCTGGAAAAAGGCGAAGCCACTGGTAATGGAGGAGGGTGCGCGCTTTTTCTGTTGCGGCGCGGGGAGTATCCAGTGGTGGGAGGAGCCGGATGGCACCTTGCTAGTGCCGGTCTACTTCCGGGATCGGGAGACTTGTGAAGCGAACGATCGGGCGCGGCTTCCTTTCAAAGTGGTGGTTTTGCGTTGTCGTTTTGAGGGCGAGGAACTCTCGGTGGAGACGATCGGCTCCGAAGTAGCGGTCACTGCAGATCGTGGTTTAATGGAGCCTTCGCTAGTCTATGCGATGGGGCGTTATCACCTGACGTTGCGCGGTGGGCAGGGGGCGTTTTACGCCAGTTCTTCCGATGGATTGCATTTTGAGACGCCGCAGCCGTGGCACTTTGATGACGGTGCACCGCTGGAGAGTGTCGATACTCAGCAGCATTGGTTGTTGGCGGGAGAGCGGCTCTTTCTGGTTTATACCCGGCGGGATGGTGAGAATGATCACGTGATCCGCTTCCGCGCTCCTCTCTGGATGGCGGAGGTGGCGGAAGATCCGCTCACTCGGCGGCTCTCCCTTATTCGCGAGAGCGAGCAGGCGGTGGTGGAGAACCGTGGAGCGCAACTAGGGAACTTCGGCGTCTGCCAAGTCGACGCCGGGGGGGCATTGATCGTGGTCTCTGAATGGATGGAGAGCGCCGGGGAGTGGAATGCTCCGCTCTGGGCGGCGCTGGGCCGTCGTTTTCCTGACGCCGATCTTCCGGCATTGGCCGCCATGCCGGGGCGATGCGGCCTCTGTGAGCTTGGGGGGAGCGATAACGCTCTTTATCTGGTGCGGGTGGGGGACTACGGCGGAGGGCCGACCGGTTGTGTCTCCTGAACGGTTTGCTTTACTCCCTTGCAGCCGCTCCCACGTTAAGTCGCCGTTTCAAGGTCTCCTGAAGCAAGGTTAAAAAGAGCTTCTCCAGAGGGGTGAGTGTGCTCCCCCGGCGATGGTAGCAGCCGATGCTAACCGGCAGCTTCTGACGAAGGGGACACGGGATCACCCCCGCAGGCCGCAGCAGTTCAATGATATAGCGGGGGACGAGCGAGATGCCGAGCCCCTTGGCCACAAAAGCGGCGATCGTCTCGGTATTGCGCATTCGGGCGCTGATCCGGTGATCATTGATAAACTGGCGAGGCGAGCGCTTGATCTGTCGCAAGGCCCGCTCGACCATCCGTGCATAGAGGTGCATGATCATCGGTTCATCCCGGATCTGCGCCAGCGCCACCGGAGTCTTCTGCTTTGAAAGCGGGTGCCCTTCGGGGACGATCAGGACCAGTTCATCCGGCACCAGCGGTTCAAAGACAAGATCGCTATCCTCCAGATAATCGGGGCCGAAGCCGATCCGAATCTCGCCCGAGCGCAATTGTGTAACCTGCTCCGGGAGGGTAGCCTCCATCATGACGATCTCCACTCCGGGGTAACGCTTCCGGCACGAGGCGACCACCTCCGGCATGACGGTCCGCGCGAGAATCGGCCCGCACCCGATCAGAATATCGCCGCTCATCTCAACTTCCTGCTCCGTCAATGCTCCACGGATGACTTCCATTTCGTGTAGTAGCAGTTCAATCCTCGGGAGTGCCCGCAAGAGGACGGGGGTGGGGGCGATCCGTCGCCCAACTTTTTCAAAAAGCTTCGTCCCGAGATCGTCCTCCAAAGAGCGGATCTGCTTGGTCACCGCCGGTTGCGTCAGATAGAGCCGGGAGGCCGCTTCGGCGACCGAGCCGCTGCGGATCACCTGAAGCACCGCCTGGAGCTGGGATAAATTCATGAAAATGAGTTATAGATTAGTTGGAAATAGATTCAATTGTTTTATGTTTTATCTCCCGTACTCTCGGAAAAACACAGCCGATGAGTACCCCTAATCTTTCCCGATCTTCTTCCTCCGGTGATGGCGAGTTCCGTATTCTCTGCCCGACCGGTCATCTTAGCTATACCCGCATGGAGGAGGAGAGCTTCTTCCGTGGGTTGGAGCGCGCCCCGCATGCCATCTGTGCTGATGCGGGAAGTTCCGACCCGGGGCCCTACCCGCTGGGGTCCGATGAATCGGCCTCGCCTGCCGAATGGCAACGCTACGATCTGGAGCGGATGCTTCTGGCGGCGCGTCGACTCAAGGTGCCGATGGTGGTCGGTTCAGCCAATGACAACGGCTCCAACACAGGTGTGGAGCGTTTCGCGGCGATGATCCGCGAGATCGCCGCAACGCATCAGCTCGCCCCCTTCCGCCTCGGGCTGGTGCAGCATCGGCTCGACGCCGACCGGCTGCGCGCTGAACTCGATGCAGGCCGTCGTATCCGGGGTTTGAGTGGTTTTGGCGATCTGCGGTATGAGGATATTGACGCCACCTGCCGTCTGGTCCCGGTGATGGGGGTGGAGCCGATCCTGCTCGCCTTGGAGCAAGGGGCGGATGTCGTGATCACCTCGCGCACTAGTGATTGCTGTACTTTTGCCGCTCCGGCCATTCATGCAGGGATTAGCAGAGACATTGCCTATTACACCGGCAAGCTCATGGAATGCGCCTCTTTCTGCGCCGAGCCGTATATGGCCAAGGAGAGTATTCTCGGGACGCTGGAGCGGGACGCTGTGCGGGTCGAACCGATGCACCCCGACCAGCGCTGCACCCCGGCCTCGGTCGCCGGGCATGCCATGTACGAACGCGAAGATCCTTTCCGCGAGGCGGTCGCCGGGGGGGAGATCGACATGAGCGCCTGTGTCTATACCCAGCACGATGAACGGACCACGCGCGTCACCGGTTCGCGCTTCATTGCATCGCCGGAATACACCGTCAAACTCGAAGGAGCCGGGAAGGTCGGCGAGCGATGTTATATGATCGTCGGTATCCGCGATCCGCAGAATATTTCCCGCATTGAGGAAGCGCTCCGCTGGGCCAAGGGGATGATCGCTGAGCAATTCCCGCCGGGCTGCGGCACCGAAGTCTTCTACCATGTCTATGGCCGCAACGGGGTGATGGGGCCGTTGGAGGTCCAGCGCCACTTCGCTACCCACGAACTTTGCATCGTCGTGGAGGCGACCGCGCCGACGGTGGCGGAGGCGGAGACGCTAGTGAAACTGGCCGCACGCAGCCTTTTCTACGCCCGTATCCGCACGAAGGGGACCGCAGGCGGTGCCGCCTACCTGACCGAAGATGTCCTGACCGGTAAATCGGTCTATCGCTGGACGATGCACCACGTGATGACTCTTTCAGACCCTTGCGAACTCTTTACGACCCGGATTGAAACCATCGGATAAGCCGCCTTATGAATACCCAGAAACTGCATGAACTGGCCAAGACCATCCGCAGCAAGAACGCCGGGGTCGACGTCATTACCTTTGACATTATTTTTCCTGATGAGGAGAGCTACCGCCATGTCCGCGATAGCGGGGCGATCACCAAAACAACCATCGCCCGTCTCTACAACATTTCTGAGGAACGGATCACCACTTTCGTCGCCTTTGATCCGGCGCGAGCGATCAAGTTTTCCATCCGTCGCCTGACCCCTGCCGGTGGTCCGGGCGAGAACGATCTCTTCGGTTGCCAGCAGTACGCGCCGCTCTTCGATTTGGAAGTCCCGGCGTTCCCCGTCCGTCGCCCGAGCGGGAGGGAGGGGCATTTTTCCTTGCGCGAGCATCCGCTCTCTCCCCGCCTCTATGAGGTGACGCTCGAAGCCGCCGTGCGCGACGCTTTCTTTGAGCGTTTCCGCGAAGTCGATGCCCAGCGGCTCACCTACATGCCGATGCTCCGGATCGTGCTGGCGGATGCACTCAATGAACTGGCCGGGGGGGATCTCGCCTCGACGCTCAACGCCATTTTGCGCGAGCGGGCTACCGGCGGGTTCACCATCAACCTGCCCGATGGGTATTCTCAGGATGATTACGTCAAATGGGCGACCGCTTTCACGCACCTGCTTGGCCTCCCCAATTTTGACGCGATGAGTGGTAATTACTACGCGACCTTTGCCGTTAAGGACACCGACAACAGCGATTCGTACCTCCGTCAGGCGTACCGCCGCTTTACGCTCCATACCGATGGCACCTTTGTCGACGAGCCGACCGATTGGCTTTTGATGATGAAAATGGAGGAGCGCAACGCCCGGGGTGGCTTCTCACGGCTGCTCCACCTCGATGACTGGGAGGAGATGGAAAACTTCCGCTCCCGGCCGGTCGCCTCGGAGCCGATGCTTTATAAGGCCCCGCCGAGCAAGAATGTCGAGCAGGTGGTCCATCGCCCGACCTTCTTTGATCACGACGGCAAGCCGTGCGTCTGCTTCATCGACCAGTTCGCCCAGCCGGCCAACATCACGCAGGCCCGCTTTCTGTGTGAGCTTTCCGAATCGATGGAGCGTTCCCGCGGCGTGCTGGAGCTGGAGTTGCCGGTCGGTGGGCTGGTGATTCTTAATAATCTCTTCTGGCTCCATGGGCGGGAGGCGTTTGAAAAGCATCCCGATCTTTTCCGGGTGCTGATGCGCCAGCGCGGCTATTTCGCCCCGACCCTCCAGTAGCTCGAGGGCGGTTGTCGCCCCCCGGCCCCCTTTCAAAGCGCCGCATTGCATTTGGAAAAAAAGCGGCGTATAAGTGGTTTTCATGATCGACTACATGCAGAAAGGGGGCCCGCTGATGTGGCTTCTATTGCTGCTCAGTATCATCTCCATCACCGTATTTCTGGAGCGGCTGGTTTACTACCACCGTGCCACGATCCGTGTCGGAGAGTTTCTTCGCGGGTTGGCGAACCTGATCTCCCGGCGCAATTTTGCGGAAGCCCTTCATGAATGTGCCGGAACGCCGGGGCCGGTTGCCCGGGTGATTCACGCTGCTATTTTGCGGCACGATCAGCGCCGCGCTGACTTAAAAGAGATCGTGCAGGAGGCGGGCCAACTCGAAGTCCCCAAGCTCGAACGCCGCCTCTCCCTGCTGGCGGCGATCGCCTATGTTGCTCCCTTGATCGGCCTGCTCGGGACCGTCACCGGGTTAATCGACGCCTTTGTCTCCGTCTCCAGTCAGGCCGGGTTTGCAACGTCGATGGAAGTCTCCGGGGGGATCTACAAGAGCCTGCTCACGACGGCTGCCGGGTTGGTCGTAGCGATCCCGACTTCGCTCGCCTACGCTTTCCTCTCCTCGCGCGTGAACACCCTGATGCACGACATGGAGCGGGGAGGGATCGAGATCGTCAACCTCCTCACCGACAAACCGCCTCAACATCAGGGGATTATCGACTTCGGGGCGCAGCGCACCTCGGTCGTCGTGGTTGCTGAATAATTCCCCCCTTCGCTGGCGATGAAGCTCCACCGCACGACCCGCTACAACCCGGAACTCTTCGGCCTGATCCCGATGGTCAACGGCTTGGTGCTCGTCCTCGCTTTCGCGGCGCTGAGCCAGAGCTTCCTCCTCTCCCCGGGGATTGCGGTCGCGTTGCCGATCTCCTCCTTTACGCTCGGCCAGCAGCGCAACCCGCAGATCGTCAGCATCGTGGCGGGGGCGATCCCGGCGCTCTATTTTCAGGAACACCGCGTCAGCTTTGAGGAGCTTGGCGAACAACTCGCCAAAGTGCAGGAGCCGGAGCGCACCCTCATCATCCGCGCGGATCGTTCGGCACCGTATGAGATCGTCTCCCGCGTGATGCACCTCGGGCTGGAGAACGGTTATTCGGTGACCATGGCTGCCGCCCCTGCGCCGCGATGAACACGCTTGCCTCGCGGTTGATCTTCCGGTGGCCGGAGCGTAAGGCGTCGTACCTGCTCCCCGGGTTTTTCCTGCTGGCGGTCGCCGTCCATGGGGTTGCTTTTTATCTCTTTCAGGTGGTCTATCCCCCGGCGGTCACCAGTGTGCCGCCCCAGGCGAAAGTGAGCGTCCTCTCTCCTGAAAACCCGCAACACGCCCCGCTTCTCGCGTGGATCGAGGCGCAACACCCCGCCGCCGCAACGGCGCTCACTCCCGCCTCTGCCCCCGGGCTGGAGATCAGTTACACCCCTTCCTACGCCGCTGTGCGGACCTTGCCGGAACCGGCGCAAGCCCCTGCCCCGGCGGTTGAACTCCCGGGGGGATGGCGCGGCGCACCCCGGCAAACCCCGCCGCTTCCCTCTTCCGCGCCGATCCCGTCCTCCCTCCGTTTCTCACCGACCTTGTTGCCGCGAGTCGCCGCCCCCGTCCGATTGCCCCGCGCTACAGCACGCGAAGGGGTCGACCTTTTACCGAGCCACTTCCTGCTCGGCGTCGACGGGGAGGGGAGCGTGCGCTACCTCATCCGCCAGAAGGGGAGTGGTGACGACGCCCTCGATCGTCAGGCTGAAGCGTTTTTGCTCGAACACCCGTTCACCCCTCTCCCGGCGGGAGGGGAGCGCGAAATGGCGTGGGGCTTTGCCACGCTGGTTTGGGGGGGGGATCTGGAGCGACGCCCCGGAAAGGAGGGGCTATGATTCGCGTCAGCCTTACCTTTCTCGTCTTCATCTATCTCTTTCTCTTTCTGATCACCGTTTTTGGGACGTGGCTCTGGTTGGAGTGGCAACGGCAACGGCGCGAGCGGCTCGCTATCCGTAACCGGCTTCGGTGCACGATGTGTGCCTTCGAGTTTGAGGACGCCAGCGAGGAACCACTTCCGCGTTGCCCAAGTTGCGGCAGCCGCAATGAACGCAACCCGTTCCGGCCTCTATAGAAGCGACCGACCGAGATGACAAAGCCGCGCGGCGTGGAGAGCGGCGCGTTCCAGCAACACGGCGGCATCGTTGACCGCTTGCGGCAGCGACATCGGCCCATCGGCGAGCGGGACGATGGCATCGAAGTGATCGAGCAAACGCAACTCCTCCCGTGCGATTCGCCCGCCAAAGGCGATCACCGGTTTCCCATGGCGGCGGGCGAGTGCGGCAACCCCCGCCGGGCCTTTCCCTTCGAGCGTCTGGCTATCGAGGCTCCCTTCGCCGGTAATGACGAGATCGGCCTGCGCCACCGCCTCCTCCAGCCCAAGAATCGAGGCGACCAATTCAAACCCCGGTTGCACCTCCGCCCGGCAAAAACTTAAAAGTCCGAAGCCAAGCCCCCCGGCGGCCCCGGCTCCGGGCGTTTCGCGATGATCGCGTCCCAGCGCCTCGGCACACCGTTCTGCAAGATGGCTCAGCGCCGCCTCCAGCGTTTCCACCCCCTCTGGCGACGCTCCTTTTTGCGGGCCGAAAAGCCGGGAAGCGCCGCGCGGCCCCAGCAGCGGGTTGAGAACATCGCACGCCGCGATCACCTCCGGCAAGGCCGGGACGCCGCTGGCGTCAATCCGGGTGATCTCGTGGAAACGGGCCGGGACCGGTTGCTCCAACACCCCGGCCTCCGTCTCAAAACGGTAGCCGAGCGCTGTCGCGAGCCCCGCGCCGCCGTCATTGGTGGCACTTCCGCCAATACCGATCACCACCCGCTGCGCTCCCCGCCCGATCGCATCCGCGAGCAGTTCGCCGGTTCCGAATGTATTGGCCTGCAACGGGTTGCGGCTCTCTTCGCCCACGAGCGCCAGCCCCGAGGCTTCGCTCATCTCCAGAATCGCCAGCCCGTCGCGCTCCGGCAGCCACGCATACCCGGCTTCCACCGCTTGCCCCATCGGGCCGCGGACCGTTCGGACGATCCATTCGCCCCCGAGCGCTTCGCACAACGTCCGCGCCGTCCCTTCGCCGCCATCGGCGATCGGGTAATCAAAGAGTTGCGCCTCGGGCCAGGCCGTCTGGAATCCGCGTCGGAGCGCCGCTACAGCCTGTGCAGCGGAGAGCGAGCCTTTAAACTTATCGGGAGCGAGGACGATCTTCATGACGCTCCCGAGCGTATCAGGCTGCCCGCTCCCGTGCAAACGCCCCGGCTCATCCCTTGCGTTTTTTGCGGCCTTCGCCCATAGTTGGCACGTATCAAGCCTGATGCGGCACACCGCGTGTCGTACGACCTTATAACCTCGAAAATAAAACAAACCTATGGCCTTTGAATTACCCGCTCTCCCGTTTCCCGCTGATGCTCTCGAACCCCACATCGACGCCCGGACCAACGAGATCCACCACGGCAAACATCACGCGGCCTATGTGACCAATCTCAACAACGCGCTCAAGGATCAGCCGGAGCTCGCCGCCAAGAGCATTGACGAGATCGTCTCCAACCTGAGCGAAGTCCCCGAGTCGATCCGCACTGCCGTTCGTAACAACGGTGGCGGTCACTGGAACCACAGCTTCTTCTGGAAGACCCTCAAGAAGAACGAAGGGGGCAAGCCGTCGGGCGCTCTCGCCGACGCGATCAACTCCACCTTCGGCAGCTTCGAAGCGTTTCAGGAGAAATTCCAGAACGCCGGGGCGACCCGCTTTGGCAGCGGCTGGGCATGGCTCGTCGTGCAGGCCGACAAGAGCCTCGCCGTTGGCTCCACTGCCAATCAGGACAACCCGCTCATGAAAGACGCCCCGATCGTCGGCACGCCGATCCTCGGGCTCGACGTCTGGGAGCACGCCTATTATCTCAACTATCAGAACCGCCGTCCCGATTACCTCAAGGCGTTCTGGAACGTGGTCGACTGGTCGGCGGTCGAGGCGCTCTACGCCGAAGCCGTTAAGTAACGACACCTCCTTTTCCGGTTTCCTCCCTTGGGCTCGCTTGACCGGGCCGGGGAGGAAACATCGGAAACCCGGGCGGCGCCTGCCTCCCGATAAGTAAGTTCACTCTCCCCCCTTTGTGGATACCGCCCTTTTTGACTCCGCCTTTCTTGGCAAGCTGGAGGCGCTCCACCTCCTCTCGCGCAAGATCTTTCGCGGGCGGCAACACGCGGAACGGCGCTCGCGCCAGACCGGCTCCAGCCTGGAGTTCGCCGATTATCGCAACTACACCGCCGGGGACGATCTCCGTACGGTCGACTGGAACGTCTACGGACGGCTCAACCGCCTTTTCATCAAGCTCTTTGAAGCCGAGCAGGATCTCCATGTCTCGATCCTGATCGACGGGAGCGCCTCGATGCATTGGCAGCCGGAAGGGGGCGAGGGGCGACTCACCAAATTTGACCATGCACGCCGGATCGCCGCCGCGCTCGGTTACATCGCGCTCGCCAATCTCGATCGGGTCAATCTTTACCCCTTTGCCTCCACGCTTGGCGAGGAGATGGGGTTCGTCCGGGGCAAGGGGCAGTTCCATACGGTGCTCAACTTCCTCAAACGCCTTCCGTCGACGTACGGGGGGGAGACGCGGATGCTGCCGAGCTTTCGCACCTTTGCCCATCGGCTCAAACGGCGAGGGTTGGTCTTTGTTTTGAGTGATCTCTTTGATCCCGAAGCGGCGGAGGCCCTCGCTTTCCTGCGGGCGCAGCAGTTTGAACCGGCCGTCATCCGGGTGCTTGATGAGGCCGAGATCGACCCTTCGCTGCAAACCACCGCGCGGGGTGATCTCCAACTCCTCGACGCCGAGAGCGGCTCCCGGCTCGATCTTACCGCCGACGCTCCGTTGCTCGAAGCTTACCGGCGGGAGTTCACCGCTTTCACCCGCACGCTGGAGGAACGGTGCCGCAGCCGCTCCATTACCTTGATCCCGACCACCACCGCCGTCGGGTTTGAGGACCTTGTTCTCCGGGTATTGCGGGAGAGCCACCTTATCCGGTAATGACACTGCTTAACCCTCTCGGCCTCCTGCTCCTGAGCCTCGCCCCGGTGGTGGTGCTGCTCTACCTGCGACGGGTGCGGCGGCGGGAGGTGAGCGTGCCGACGCTCCTCTTCTGGCAACGGGCGCTCGGGGAGCAGCGTCGCACGGCGTTTCTGGGGCGGTTGCGCCAGTGGCTCTCCCTCCTGCTCCACCTTCTGATTCTTCTTTTGCTGACCCTCGCCGTGGCGCGGCCTGAATGGGGGAAAAGCCCGCTTTCGGGGCAGTCGACGGTGATCCTTCTCGATACCCGCGCGCGGATGCAGGCGACACTCCCCGAGGGGGGGAGCCGTTTTGAAGCCGCCCGCCGCCACGCCCGTGCGCTCGCCGCGACCGCGCGGGAGGGGAACGAGATCGCACTTCTCGCCATCGGCGCACGTCCCGAAGTGCTCGCCCCGATGAGTGCCGAACCGCTCTATCTCCTTGAAGCGCTTGAAGCGGCCACTCCCGGCGAGAGCGGGGGAGAGATCGGCGAAGCGCTCACGCTCGCCCGTCATCTGTTGGCGACCCGCCCCGTCGGGCATCGTCTTGTGGTCTTGAGCGACGGGGGGCAACTCCCTTCCTCGGAGGAGGTGGAGATCATGGCGGGAGCCGGGCCGCTCGATAACGTCGCCATCACCGGCTTCGCCGCCCGTTCCGAACCCGCCAGCCCGCAGACGGCGGCGCTCTTATTGGAATTGGCCAATTTCAGCGCACAGGAGAGCGCGGGACAGGTGGAGATCGAGGTCGATGGGAAGCTCTTGGATGTCCGCCCCTTCACCCTTGCGCCGGGGGAGCGTAAGAGCGACTTCTTTGCCTCCCTCCCCGGAGCCGCTCCCGGCAAATTGGTGGCGCGGCTCGCCCTTGCCCAAGGGACGCCTGACGCTCTCGCTCTCGACAACACCGCTTACACTCTTTTGCCGACGCCCCGCCCACCGCGTGTCTTGTTGGTGAGCGAAGGGAACTGGTTTTTGGAGAAACTGCTCACAGCCGACCGCTCGATCCGCTTTGAACTCCTCACCCTGGACGGGTTCCGGCCAGAGATGGCTCGGGCGTTTGATGTCGTCATCCACGATCACGACGCCCTCCCTCCGCTTGAAGAGCTCACCGGGCCGACGTTGGTGATCCGCTCCAACCCGTTCGCCGGGGAAAGCGGGAAGCTGGCTAACCCGCCGGTGACCGATGTCGATGCGGGGAACCCGTTGTTGCGGCTGGTTCACTGGAGCCACCCGACCCTTTTTGAAGCCACGCAACTCGCCCCGGAAGGGTTGGATAGTGAGCGTTTCCATCAGCTCCGGGCCGAAGGGTGGAGCTTCCATGCGCCGATCCGCTCCTTCGAGCATCCGCTGGTACTGACGGCGGAGCGCGGGGAGCAGCGGCTCGCGGTCATCGCCTTTGACTTAACCCAGAGCGATCTCCCGCTCCGCGTCGCCTTCCCGCTTTTGATCAGCAACACCCTTCAGTGGCTCCATTCGCCGCGTCCCACTCCTCCAAGTGCCTTGCGTGCGGGGGAAACGCTGGTACTTCCGGCGGGGTCGCAGGTCACCGGGCCGGACGGGGCCGCCGTCGCGCTCTCGCCGCAGCGTCCTCTTCTTCAACCGCGCCACAACGGCTTTTATTCCGTGAGTAGCGACGGGGAGGAACGCTGGCTTGCGGTTAACACCGGCTCGGAAGCGGAGTCGGATCTACGGATCACCCCTGCCGCTAACGCGCTCCCGGCCCCGACGCTCGCCGGAGTCCCTCCCTTTCTGGTCCGCCCGCCGTGGCAATGGTTGACGTTGGCGGCTCTTCTCCTCCTTTTTCTGGAATGGTGGCTTTTCCACCGTCGTCGCACGGAATGATGAACGAACTCTTTGCCCGTCCTCATTTTCTCTGGTGGCTGCTGCTGGTGCCGCTGCTTCTGTGGCCGTTGCGGCATTCGCTGGCAAGGATGACGCCGCCGCAACGCCGCGTCTGTTTCTGGATGCGGGTGCTCCTGCTGCTGCTGTTGATTCTGGCGCTCGCCGGGTTGCGTCTGCCGTGGGAATCAGACCGGTTGAGCGTTGTTTTCGCGATCGACCGTTCCGCGAGTATCACTCCGGAGGCGCAGGCACAGGCGCGCGCCTACGTCAGCGAGGCGCTTCGCCATCAACGCCGGGGGGATCACGCAGCGCTCCTCGGTTTTGCCGGGGATGCCGGGTTGCTTCCGAAAGACCCCGCCGAGGCATGGTCCGAACCGCAGCAGCCCAATGCCACCGATCCCGCGCAGGCGATCGCCCTCGCTCGTGCCCTCTTTGTGGAGGGGCATCGTCCGCGCCTCGTCCTTTTAAGCGACGGGTACGACACCCGGCAACGGGCCGGGGAAGCCGCCGCTGTACTTGGTGCCGCAGGCGTTGGTTTCGACGTCGTGCCGCTGCGCAATCCCGAACGGCCCGAAGCGTTGGTCGAGCGTTTCACCCTACCCGATGCGTTGCGCGAAGGGGAGCCGTTTGATGCCACAGCGCTCCTGCGCAGCAACCGGGCAGGAACCGCCACCGCCCGCCTCTATGCCAACGGTTTTTTGAGCGGGGAGCAGGAGGTGACGCTTGCCGAAGGCGAAACCACCGTGACCTTTCTCAATCTCCAACCGGCTACCCAGAGCACTACCTATGAGTTGGAGATCGTCCCCGAGCACGACACCGTGGTGGAGAACAACCGCGCCAGCGCCACCGCCCTGCAACGCGGCGCTTCCCGCGTCCTGATCGTCGACCCCGCCCCGGAGCAGCTTCATCCCCTGCGCGATGCGCTCGCCAAGGCGAAAATCACCGCGGAACTGCGCCCGCTAGCCGGTTTACCCAAAACGCTCGATGACCTTCAGCGTTACGATGTGCTGATGCTGAGCGATGTCGCCGCCCTTCATTTGAGCCGGGCGCAGATGGAGCTTTATGTCCGCTGGGTCAACGATTTCGGCGGCGGCTTCGCGATGCTCGGGGGGGAGAATAGCTTCGGGAGTGGTGGTTACTACAAGACGCCACTTGACCCGATCCTCCCGGTTCGCGCGGAGCACGATGATCGGGCTGAAACGCCGACGGTGGCAGTGATGATCGTGCTCGATAGCTCCGGCTCGATGAGCGCCCCGGTCGCCGGACAGACCAAAATGGCGCTCGCCAATCAGGGGGCTGCGTTGGCGTTGGAAGTCTTGCAGCCTAAAGATCTCCTTGGGGTGACGGCGGTCGATTCGCGCGTGCATGAAGTCATCCCGCTCGCCCGTCATCCCCATCGCGAGGAGGTCAAGGCCGCTATCCTCCGGGTGACTGCCGGGGGCGGGGGGATTTATGTCTATACCGGTTTGCTCGATGCCTACGCCCGCCTGCGCGAGACTAACGCTACCATTCGCCACATCATCCTCTTTTCCGACGCCTCTGATGCGGAGGAGAAAGCCGCCGGGGAGATGGCTGATGGGAGCAACGTTCCCGGCACGGCGCTTGATCTCGTCTCGACGATGGCGACGGCGCGGATCACCACCTCGACCGTCGCCCTCGGGCTGGCGGGCGACAAGGATACCGAGTTTCTCAAACAACTCGCCGCCAACGGCAACGGTCGTTTTTACCTCACCGGCGACGCTCTTTCGCTCCCACAGATTTTTACCACCGAGACGATGCGCATCGCGCAAAGCAGCCTGATGGAAGAGCCGGTCGCCGTTGTCGCGGGGCGCGATCCCGCCGGGACATTGCGCGGGATCGACTGGAAGGAGGCACCGCTGCTCCTCGGCTACAACCTCACCCGGCTTAAACCGACGGCGGATCTCCTCCTCGCCAGCGAACGGGGCGATCCGATCCTTGCCACTTGGCGAGCGGGCCTCGGGCGGGTTGCCGCTTTTAGCTCCGACGCCAAAAGCCGTTGGGCCTCCGAATGGCTCGACTGGCCGGGGTATGGCCAATTCTGGAGTCAGCTTGTCCGCTCGCTGCAACGGCGCGAGGGTGAGGAAGGGGGCGGGCTGGCGGTGGCTACGCGCCGGGTCGATGATAACACCCTTGCTCTTGAGATCGACGCCTTGAGCGCGGAAGGGAGCTTCCGCAACGGCCTGAACCTTCAGGTCGGCGCGCTCCTCCCCGATGGAACGCGGCAAATGGCGACCGCCCGGCAGAGCGCTCCGGGACGGTATGAAGCGCAGATCGCCATCGCACCCCACGGCACGACATGGCTCCAACTCTCCTCCCCGCAACTCCCCGGGAGCGGCAAGGCATTTGGCTTCACCCCCTCCTATCCCGCAGAATTCCTCCACAACGGCACCGATGAGGCGGCGCTCAAAAACTGGAGCGAAGCCGCCGGTGGCCGTTTCAATCCGCCCCCCGAGGCGGTCTTTGCCCCGCCCGAACATGGGGTGCGTCGGTATAACAATCTCGCCCCGTGGCTCCTTGGCGCGGCGATTTTACTCCTGCCGCTCGATATCTGGCTGCGCCGCCGTTCGTGGGGCGGGGTGGCTTAATCCTCCGGCTTCCAACTCTTCCCCTGACGCTCGCCGAAGATCGCCGTGCCGACGCGCACCATCGTCGCCCCTTCCTCGATCGCGACGGCGAAATCGTGGCTCATCCCCATCGACAATTCGCCAAACGGGAGGCCCGAGAGAGCCGCGATCCGCTCGCGGCATTCGCGCAACCGGACAAAGGAGGGGCGAGAGGCTTCCGGCTCCGGCGTGAAAGGGGGGATCGCCATCAACCCGTCGATCTCCAGCCGGTCGAGGGCGAGGAGTTCGTCCAGCTCCGCTTCCAAGCGCGTCGGGGTGAAGCCAAATTTCGTGCTCTCCCCGGCGACGTTGACCTCCAGCAGCACCTTGGGAAAGAGGCCGAGTTCCCCGGCGATCCGGTTGATGTCGCGGGCGATCTCCAGCGAATCAACGCTGTGAATGCGTTCAAAAAGCGGGAGCGCTTGGCGCACTTTATTGCTCTGAAGATGCCCGATCAAATGCCAGCGGACCCGCTCCGGCAGCCGCGCCGCTTTCGCCCGCGCTTCCTGCACACGGTTTTCCCCAAAGAGGAATTGCCCGGCCTCCAGCGCTTCGGCCACGGCCTCGGGCGGGTGTGCCTTGCTCACGGCGATCAAGGTCACCGCTTCCTCCCCCCGTCCCGAACGGAGGGCGGCTGCGCGGACTTGCGCCCGGATCTTCTCCAAATTGCTCTCAAGGCTCTCTTTCATAAAAGCAGGTTGACCGCTGGCGGATGCTGTCATTAGATTCGTTAATGGTTCCCATGCATATCGAGACGCTCAAAATTTTTTGCGACGTCGTCGACACGGCCAGTTTCTCCAAGGCCGGCGCTCTTAATTCCATGACACAGAGCGCCGTGAGTCAACAGATTCTCTCCTTGGAGAAGAAACTCGGCCGGACCCTGCTGGAGCGGGGGCGGCGTCAGTGTTGTGTGACCCCGGAAGGGGCTGTGCTGCTCGATGCAGCGCGGGAGATCCTTGAAATCTTCAATGGGCTCGATGAACGCTTCAATGAGTTGGCTAATGTCGTCGCCGGGGAGTTGCACATTTCGGCGGTCTACTCGATCGGGCTTCACGATCTCCCCCCCTACCTCAAGGAATTCCGGCGGCTCTACCCGGCGGTCGATGTCCACGTCTCCTACCGGCGTTCGGCTCAGGTCTACGCACAGGTTTTGAGCGGGGAGTCGCATTTCGGGCTGGTCGCCTACCCGGCACAGCGCAAGGGGATTCATGTCGAGCCGTTCATGGATGATGAACTGGTCTTAATTTGCCACCCCTCCCACCCGCTCGCCAAGCGGGGAAAGGCGGAGCCGGAAGTCTTCCGCAACGAGAAGTTTATCGCCTTCGACCCCGACCTGCCGACCCGGCAGGCGATCGACCGCCATTTCCGGGAACTCGGCGTCACGCTCGGCCACTCGTTGGAGTTTGATAATATCGAGACCGTGAAACGGGCGGTGGAGATCGAGCAGGGGGTCTCCGTCGTGCCACTGGCGAGTGTCCGCTCCGAAGTCGAAGGGGGGACGCTCAAAGCGGTCTCGCTCGACCCGCCGTTGCGCCGCCCGATCGGCATCCTCCTTAAACGCAATCGCCCCCGCTCGCCCGCCGTGCGAGAATTTCTCGACCTGCTCCACCGGGTGAAGATTGAGCTCGACCCCGAACGGGCGGCGCTCCTCCCCGATGCAGAGACACTTCGGTAAAAAACGGGCTGTCTTCCCCGGCAGCTTTGAGCTAAAGCTCTGCGGATGAAACTACGTTTTGCGTTTGTCGGATTTCGCCATGGCCATATCCTTTCCCTGCTCGCCGCAGCGAAGAAAAGCCCTTCCATTGAAGTCGTCGCCCTGTGCGAAGAGGACGAGGCCACCCGCGCCCAACTCGCGGCAGAGGGGAACCACACCATCACTCATGATAGCATTGAGAAGCTGCTGGCGGAGGTCGAGTGCGACGTCATCGCGGTCGGCGACTACTATGGCAAGCGCGGAGGGATCGTCAAAGCGGCGCTCAAAGCCGGTAAGCATGTCATTAGCGACAAACCGCTCTGTATCTCGCTCGACGAACTTGATGAGATCGAAGCATTGGCCAAAGCCGGGAACCGGCAGGTCGGCCTGCAACTTGATCTGCGCGATGCCGGCCCGATCCTCGCCCTGCGCGACGTGATCCGTTCCGGGCAGATTGGCAAGATCGTGACGATCCATATCTCCGCCCAGCATGCGCTGAACCTCGGCAAGCGCCCGGCGTGGTACTTCGTCCCCGGCGCGCACGGTGGGACGATCAACGACATCGGCATCCATGCCTTTGACCTCATCCCGTGGTTGACCGGGCAGGAGTTTGACTCCGTTCTGGCCGCCCGCTCGTGGAATGCCAAGGCGGTTGATTTCCCTCACTTCGAGGATAGCGCCCAGATCATGGCCCGGCTTAAAGATGGCGCAGGCGTTCTCGCCGATTTCTCCTACCTCGCCCCGACGCAGTGCGGCTTTGCCGAGCCGGACTACTGGCGCGTTACCTGCCACGGCATGACCGGCGTGGTCTCGACTTATTATTCCGCCAAGGAGGTTCGTGTCGTGACCGATGGTGATACGGCCCCGCGTCATCTCCCCGCTCCGGCAGCGGCGGATAACAAGTACCTCGAAGATTTCCTCCTCTGCATCGCAGGGCGTTCACAGGAAGCCGCGTTGACGACGGAGAAAGTCTTCACCGCGACGCGCCTCGCCTTGCAGGCACAGGCTGCTGCGACAAAATAACCTACCTTTTTTTAACCCAACCGATCGGTTGTCTTTCCATGGCAGCCGGTCGGTTTTTTTTGTTCGCTATGGAGTTGTCGATTCACTAGCTTTTTCTCCCATGATGAAGGAAATCCACACCGTTGCCCTTTCTGATTCTGATTTCATCCGCAAAGGAGAGGGTGATCTCCTTGAGTTGGAGGATGGGCGGCTCCTGATTGTCTACATGGAGTTCTCCGGGGAGGGGTGCGACTTTTCCCGCACGCGGATCGTGGCTAAGGAATCGGAGGACGGCGGGCGTCACTGGCGAAAGCATCGCGTTATCGCTGTGACGCCGCCTGATGCCGTTAATCTCTATTCTCCCAACCTCATTCGTGATCGCAGCGGAGCGATCCTTCTTATTTTTATGCGCTCCCATTCAGGCAGGGAGGGGCATCGCTATACTTATGAGCTTTGGCGTTCAGACGACGAGGGAACAACGTTCGTCCGGGTGAAAGAGTTCCTACATAAGAGTCCCTATGCTCTCTGCAATGGCGTGATCAAACGGAGTAGCAGCGGGCGCCTCTTGCTCCCGGTAGCGCTCGATCTGCCGCAAGGGGAGGGGGCTGATCAATCCTCAACCGTGCTCTATAGCGATGATGATGGAGAGCATTGGAGCACTTCCGCCCATCCTGTGGAGTTGCCGATGCGCGGGGCGATGGAACCGCACATTGAGGAGACGCGCGATGGACGTCTCCTCATGGTGATGCGCAATCAACTAGGCTCGCTCATGATGGCAGAATCCTGCGATGACGGTCATACCTGGTCGCTCCCTCAGACTACCGGCTTGCGCTCGCCGGAATCATGCCCCGAGCTGGTGCGCCTCCCCGGGAGTGGGGATCTGGTGATGATCTGGAACCCTGCGCCGTACGATCCGTCGTTTGCCTCTCATTACGGGCGGCGAAGCCCCTTGAGCGCTGCACTCTCTCGCGATAACGGGGCTACGTGGAGCGCGCCCCGTGCGATTGAAGATGATCTTCGTCGCGCCTTCTCCAACCCGTGTTGCCGCTTCCTTCGCGATGGCACCGCGCTAGTCAATTACTGGACCTGCCTCTATAGTGAAGACCGCTTCATGCAGCCAGAGATCGACCTCCGGGTGGCGCGTCTTGCTCCCGAATGGTTCAATTTCTAGTGAAGCGGTGCGGTTTGAGCGGCTTGGGGAATGGAGCGGATTTCTGTCATGAGATCGGCGACCTGTTGCAGGATCAAGGCTTCCACCTCCGGTGTAAACGCGGAGGGGAGTCCATATTCCTGCATCGCTGTCCGCCCCTCATAGCCCCCCTCTTCCCGAACCCGGCGTGAGGGGATATAGGCAACGAGATGCCCGCAATACCCGATCGGCCAGCAGTGCAACGCGCCGTAACGCGCCTTGAGAGCGAGTGAATAGTCAACGACTGGTTCCCCGGGGAGCGAAACCAGTGTGAGCCCTCCTCGGCCCAAGGTCAGCACGCCGACAGCATACGGGACGTGGGACGGGGTTTGTCCGGCTTCGAGTAACTCAAGTTGATAGCCCAGTTTGCGCTGCACACTTTGCATCGAAAGAGCGATCTGATCTTCAATCTGTGCCGGGTTCATCTCCGACGGCATCGGGCGGAACTGGCTTTCAATCACGCGCTGGCGCAAGGTTGATTCATCGAGTTGTTGGCGCAGATCTTCAATGTTCGGGGGCGCTTCCAACGGCAACGCTACTTCCCGCCTTTGCCCGGCGACGGTTTCGGCGGAGATCGTCCTTCCCTCGCTCTCCATGGCATCCTGCACCGCACAGGCGAGTAACTCCCCGTACATGATGGAGAGTTCGAGTCGACGGCGCGGCAGGGGGTTGATGTCGCCGCCACATCCCGCGAGGAAGAGGGCGCTTGCTTGCGGGAAAGCCGCTTCCAGAGCGCGAGCGGCGTACCCGCTATAGTCTCCATCAACGATGTTATCGAACATCACCGTCGTGTGGCAGGCATAGCCAAAGAGCAGGCCGCGCACGGTTCCCTGCTCATCTCGCGCGACCAGAATCGGCACGTCGTGATCGATAATGTCCGGCTGATGGCGTAGATGCCATGCGATCCGCCGCCGGTTAACCCCAAAGCCTGCGACGCCGCTATGGAAGCTCAAGGTGCACGGTTGGGCTTTAGTTTTGGCTAGCGTCGTGCATCGCAGAAGGTGATCGAGGAGGTCACTCGTATAGCGTTGCATCGCCGCCTTCCCTTGCGGATCAAAATCGTGGAAAAGCGGAAGGACCCCGTCGATCACCGGGCCGCTGTGATTGTGGGAAGCATTGAGGATGATTTGTCCCGCCGGGATGCCGAAGCGAAAGCTAACTTCCTTGAAAAAGGCTTCCGTCAACCCGGCGCTAAAACCGATGATCTCGGCGTTGACGATGAGCGCCACCTCTCCATCCTCCGCGCAAAGCCATGCTGCTCTGGCGGCTAAGGGTTGTCGGACTTCTGCCGAGGGTTGCGCCCGGAAGTATCCGGCAAGGAGAATTGGCTCCCGGGGCGTAATGTCGACTGACGCCGCACCGAATTGCCATAGCGGGCTTTTCATTTCTTGGCAGCTTTGGTTGACATATTGAGCGCCCCTTGGTTTGCCGATGGGGCGTTGCCGCGATCGCCCTCCAGCAACTGATCTGCCTGCAAAAGCACTTTGCGGAAGGCGAGGGCATAGCGTTCAATCGCCTCGGGTTCAAAGTGCTTGAACCAAGGGATCGTGACACTTCGTTCATTAAGCCGTTGGCTGACAGGGAAGGCTTCCAACGGTTCCCGCAGGTCTCCCGGAGAGTGGGCGATGCGAGTTGGCCTTCCATCATGGTAGACATCGGCGTGATTGAACACCGGATGGGTGTGAAGCGGGCGGAGCAGGCCGGGGAAACAATAGTCATACCCTTCGGCGCGGAGCGCTTCCACCAGACGGGTGACGGAGAGACCGCCAACCTCCTCTGGCCGATAGTGAGCACGTGGTTCGTAATAGGTCATTTTCTCTTTGTCGATTCCCTCTGGTTCGCGCGGCGCGATCCCCGGCACCCCTTTCAGGAGCGACCAGAAGTAGTCCATCGCCTTACGGATCTCGGCCATCCGGGCATCAAAATAGCGAAGCTGAACACGGCCAACAGCTGAACTCATCTGGTGCATCCGATACTTGTTGCCTCCCAACGGCAGGCCGTAGAGGGTAGCGAGCGTGGCATCACGATACGGCTCACCTTGAGTATTGGTGGCGCTAGCGTTAAAGCGTTCATAATGCCCGAAAGCAACCGCCCGCTCGTAGAGAAGCGGATCATTGGTCACTAGCATCCCTCCTTCTCCAATGGCAAAGGCTTTGCCGGTCATGAGCGAAATTCCGGCGACGTGGCCGATGCTCCCTAGCGGGCGCCCCCGGTAGGTGCCGCCTTGCGCATGGGAAACGTCTTCAATAACCTTAATGCCGTGCCGGTTAGCGATCTCCATGATCGGGTCCATCTCACAGGGATAGCCCAGATAATGAACCACCACGATCGCCTTGGTCCGCGGGGTGATGCGGTGTTCGAGATCGTTGGGATCAAGGCAGAACGTCTTTTCATCTACATCAGCGAAGACCACCGTTGCGCCGAGGGAGAACGCCTGAAGGCAGGAGGCCCAGTAGGTCTGGGTCGGAGCGATGATCTCATCCCCCCGTCCGACACCGACGGCGAACATAGCGGCTTGAAGGGAGGCTGTTCCTGTATTGTGCGCCAAGGCATAGCGAGTGCCATTCCATGCTGCAAACTCCTTCTCAAACGCCATGCTGATATCCCAGCCCGACATTTTCCCTTCCCTGAGCACCTCCAGAACCGCCGTCTCATCCTCCGCCGTAATCAGCGGCCACTTAAAGAGGGCGGTATCGTCTCCAACAACAGCAGGTCTTCCACCGAGCAGGGCAGGCTTTTCCAGAGAGGTTGCGGGTGAGGGCAGCGTTTGATTCATAAGCATGGCCAACGAGAATGTGGCAGCCTTGTCACCCCGCACAAATGGATTGATCTGATCAATCTGATTGATCAGTTCGGGGTCGGGGCGGGAGGCTGACTGATCAACTCCCTTGATCAGATGTTTTTGCTGCACGAGTCTTTCATTCTTGAACTATAACGTCGTTCCATGTTCCCACCCTCTCTGCCTGCGAAGAGTTGCAGCTTATCTCGAAGCACCAGAGCGGCTTTCTCCCTCCCGGAGTTGGTCGTATCGGTGTTGGTATTGGCTGTTTTGCTCGTGCTCGCTTTTTCGGTTTCGCGCGCGGTCTCTGCTTCCGTCGCCGGTGCGCGTTGCACCAGTAATCTGCGGCACATCGGTAATGCGCTGATGCTCCACGCCACTGATCACCGTGGCTTGCTTCCGCCTACGGCTGGCTTCCTTAAACGCGAATGGGTGCAAGCCGGGTGGGCTGAGTTCCTCCAGCGTGATGGCTATCTCTCCGATGGCTTGGTGGCCTTCTGCCCGATGCTGCCGCCGCCCGTTGTCGGGAAGGGAATCAATCTTAGTGAACGGATGCCGGGTACCAACTATTCGTTGGGACATTTTACCTATGGCTTGCGCAGCGACCATCCGGGAAAAATTCCTCCTCCCTATCCCGTTTGGACTGGTAGCTGGACGAACTTCACGTGGACCGGTAAGGAGTCCGCTCCTGTTCAATTGCGCAATGTCGCAAGCCCGGCGCGTTCGATCATGATCTCTGACTCTTATTCCAATGCTTATGGCAAGCCGGTCTCCAGCTATCGCTATGATCTAGAGAGCCGGGTCTGGTCCGGGGTGGAGTTTCGCCACTCCGGACGTACGGCTAATCATCTCTTTCTCGATGGGCATGTCGCAGCGCTTACCCATGCTCAAATCAAACTCCTTTTTGAAGAAGAGGATCGTAATGCCGCTTACTTCGATGGCCAGACCTTTCACCTGATCCGCTAACCCAATACCTACCTATGAAATCCCTCCTCTTTTCTGCTTTCACCCCCTTTATACTGGGCCTCGCCCTTCATATCACTCCGGTGCTCAGCGCCGCCCCGCTGGCTGAAAAGGCTTCGGAGGATTTTAACTACCTCTACCAGCCAACGCAACTCCCGGACGCCAGTACTCCTGCATGGATTCCCTATCAGGGTGGCAGCGGCAACAGTGCTACGCTTTCCGGTGGGGTTTTGCATATTGAGAGTCCGGGTGCGCCTTCCTATTTCTACTATGCGATGGGCAATGCCCATTGGCGCAACATCATGGACACCGCCGTGGGCATGACGCTGGAAATCAGGATCAGAGTCGCCCCCGGGACCACCGGCGGATTGACCCTCTCGCTGGACGAAGGGACGGTCTACGGTGCCGGGTATGGAGTCGTTCGACTCGATGAAGATGGAACCCATTGGGATACGACGACCGGTTTTGAAAAAGTTCACGCCGCTACCAACACCGACGGGTATCATACCTTCCGCCTCGTCAAACTCGGCTCAACTTCCACGGAGGGGGGGCGCTTCAACCTCTACCGTGACGGCGAGCTGATCCTGGAGAATTACGTGGGAAGCCATAGTACTTCAACTCCCGCCAATCGCCTTTTCTTCGGCAACACCGGTTCGTGGCTTTCCACGTTGGATGTGGAGTATGTACGCTGGGATACGACCGGAGCCTTTGCCCCTGTCAGCGTTCCAGAGCCGGGAAGCGCGGCTTTGCTTGGCCTCTCCATTTTGTGTGGAACCGCTTTTTACACCCTCCGTCGCAAACTTTGACATGCGCTTGCCTACCCTTTTGCTCTTCCTTTGCCTTTCTGTTATTGGCAAAGGTGCGCCCCTCCCGCTCACCAAGGAAGGGAAAACCTCCTATCAGATTGTCGTCGCTCAGGATGCCTCGGAGGCGGAGCGCTTTGCAGCGGAAGAGCTCTCCCGCTATCTGAAGATGATCACCGGAGTTACCTTCCCCATCGCTTCGTTAGGGGAGGCGTCGACTCCTGCCCTTCATGTCGGGATGGGAGCGGCGAAACCGCAACACCGGGCGCGCCTTGAGGGGACTAGTGACGATACGATCCTCCTCCAGAGTGATGAGGGGGATATCTATCTACTGGGCGCGGGGCCACGCGGGGCTCTCTACGCTGTCTATGAGTTTCTCGAAGCGCATCTTGGATGCCAATGGTGGAGCTCTACAGAAGAAACCATCCCGAGTCGGGCCACGTTGTCTCTCCCGGCTATTGACAAACTCTATACCCCGCGCTTTGACTACCGCAGTGCCTATTTTAGTGATTTATTGGAAAATCCTACCTTTGCCGCTAAACTGCGCAGCAACGCCGTTGGCCATCAGGTACCCTACCCCCCAAAGGTTGGCGGGAGCCGCACCATTGTCGGCTTTGTTCATACCTTTGCTGAATTTCTCCCACCACAGCGTTACTTTCCCCAGCATCCCGAATGGGGCGGGCTGCACAACGGCGTCCGTACTTCATGGGAGCAGCTCAAGGGGCAGCCGTGCCTGAGCAACCCGGAGATGACGAAGGAGTTCACCCGACAGGTCTTGAACCGGCTTGAGGGGGCATCGCCGCGTTCGATGATTTCGGTTTCCCAGAATGACAATAGCTACCGGTGCACCTGTGAGCGGTGCCTAGCTATCGAAGGAAAGGAGCAGTCAAGATCCGGCCCGATTATCGCTTTTGTGAATAAGATCGCTGGAGACGTCGCGAAAGAGCGTCCCGATGTCTTGGTCGAAACGCTTGCCTACCTCTATTCCGTCAAGCCTCCGGCCCATCTTCGCCCCGCTCCCAACGTGTTGATCCGGCTTTGTTCTTATCTTGATGATCACAGCGTCCCTCTCTCCCACCCGCGCAATCGGGCTTTTCAGCAATCCTTGGAAGGGTGGTCTGGCATCGCCCGGCAACTCCATGTCTGGGACTATACCACCGATTTTGAAAATCAATGGAAGCTGCGCCCGAACCTTTCCAATCTGGCTGACAATATTCGGACCTTTGCGGCGTCTCCCAAGGTGACCGGCGTCTTTTCACAGGGAGCATTTAACCAAAGGACCGATTTTGTTGCTTTGCGAGCGTGGCTGATCGCAAAACTGCTCTGGGACCCGACTCAGGATGAGGCTAAACTTATCGAAGAATTTCTCTCAGGGTACTATGGCGAAGCCGCTCCGGCGCTGGCGGGCTACCTCAAGTCGATTGAGGAAACGGCTCGTACGGCTCCCTTGGTGATGAGTGGAGGCGGCATTAGTCAGATTCGCTTTCCTGCCCTTTTCTTTGAGAAAGCCGACGTTTTTTTTGCTCAGGCTCAAGCTGCTGTTGCGCACGATCCTGAGAAGTTACGACGTGTTCGTATCGAGGGGCTTGCTCCCCAGTATTTGCGAATCCATCGCTACCCGGAACTGCGGGCGGAAGGCGAGGAGCTCTTTTCCACTCCGGAAGAGGCAGCCGCCGCTTGCGACCAATTCATCAAGGAGGCAGAGGCGTTGGGGATTGATCTGGAGCGCTCCATTGGTGGAGCCGGTTCCACCAGACGGTTGCTTTTGCTCTCCAAGATCCGAACTCGACCGACTCTGCCTATCCCGCCGGAGATGGCACAAGGCGATGCTTTGCTTGATTTCCCGGCCCCGCAACTGATGCTCTATCGCTATGGGGCGCTGACCAAGCTGGTAGAAGATCCCGGCACAGCTACTGGCTATTCCGCAACGCTTCCGGCTCATCGGCTCGACTGGGGGATTCAGCTCCCAGCAACTCCCGCTATGTCCGGTAAAGGCTGGCGAGCCATCTTCCGCATCCGTTACGATGGTTCGGGCGAAGTCGAATTTTCCATCGGCGGTTACGATGCGCAGAACGAGATCAAGCTACCCACCACCGTCGGCCGTCTGACGCGGGAGGATGGCTATCAGGTCTTTAGCGTTACCGTCCCGCATCTGGAGGGGAGTGACTTTCTTTATCTGGCGCCAAATCCTCAGTCCGACACTGACCGCGATGGCCTCCTTTACGTTGACCGGATCGTCCTCGAACCGCATTGACCTAACGTCGCTCCCTGATGGAAATCGGGGAGAAGCAAGGTGTGCTGCTCCTTGAGCGGACGCCCTTCCAGCAGGGAGAGAAGGTTACGAACCAGCAGTCGTCGTACCGCCTCAAGGCGACTGGCATAGTGCGTCGGCGCAGGGTAGAAGTATTCCATGGTTTCATCCCCATCCCGCCCGATGATGGAGACATCGCGGGGAATCGCGTAGCCGTGCGCCAGAAGCCAAGTCTGTGCATAGGTCAGACGGCTGACCAGTGCGATCAAGAGCGCTGTTGGTTGTTGTTCTCGCGGTTTGCCCAAAAACTCCGCTTCCAGAATCGCACGGAAGTCATCCATCTCCTCGCCATATTTGCGAATCAGGGTCCGGTAATGATGGCGTGGGTAACGCTCCCGGATGGTCTCAACAAAGGCTTCAATGCTTTTGGGGTTTTTCTCCGCGCTCCGTTCTCCAATCAAAAAGAGAATTCGTTCATGGCCATGGTTAAGGAACTGGTGCGCGGCATGGCGATAGGTAGCGATGTAGTCGTTCTCAAAGTCGGGAATCTTGAGTCCATCGGCTGCCGCGCCGACCACCAGCAGGGAAGCTCCGGCTTTGACAAAAAGCTGGTGGATATTCTGCGGCACATTAACCAGCAGCCAGAGATCGGCCTGATAACTCTTCATCAGACGATTGAACTCATGCGTATTGAGCCCCCATAGTTTCTTGTGGAACTGAATCGCCTCGACCTCATAACCTTGCTGGCGGATGTCGTTGGCAATATCCCGGTAGTTGCCTTGTTCAATATTCTCGGGAGCAAAGCCGACCATGACCAGCTTGGGACGCGCCCGTGCCGTCGCCCGTCGCTTTTCTTGGGTCGTCTTGAGAATCGCCGTCGGTCGACCGGGCCGGATCTCAAGTAGCCCCTCTTTTGCTAACGCATGGGTCGCAGCGAGGACCGTCGGAAGGCTAACCCCAAGCTCCTGACTTAAACGACGAATCCCCGGCAGATGCCCGGCAAATCGCTCCTCCGTGATGGCCTCCCGGAGCGCCTTCATCACATCAATCACAATTGAGGAGCGCGAGATCACCTGCATCTCAGGAGGTTAGCGAAGGCGCGCTTGCGACGCAAGACCGGAGCGATGGAGACCTAGCCCAATCGCTGCGTGGCAGCGATGATCGCCTCCTCGACTTCCGGTGCGTAATGGCGCGAGGGGAGGTCAAAGTAGAGGTTGCTCTCCCCGGCTTCATACCCTCCTTCTTTCAACAGCCGGCGCGAGGGGATGTAGCCGTTGTTGACCTGATGGCTGTACGCGCTTACCCAGCACGCCCCTTCCTTGGTCATCGCCTTGAGCCGCAGTGAGTAGTCGACGCAGACCTCTCCTGAAAGGCTCCACCAATTAAGCTCCGTCCCAAAACGCCAGAGGGCGATCGGGTAGGGAAAAGTCGCCCCGGGGGGCGTGCCGTGACGCAGACGCTCCAACCAACGTTGCGCCCAACGCCGTTGGAACGGTTCATCGCCCGAGGCAAGCTCCTCCCACTCTTCCAGCGTGAGTGGCGGCTCCATTGGTAGCGTGATCTCTTCGCGGGCAATGGTTAGCGGCTGGAGCAGTGGCACGCGGCGCGAGAGCGGGTCGTCGATTGCTTCCTTGACTGCGGCTGCGAGGATCGCCCCGTAATGTCGCGCCAGTTCCACTGTTCCGCGCGGGAGCGGGTTGATGTCTGCGCCACATCCCGCTATGTAGAGCGCCGTCGCCTCCGGCCAGATCGTTTCCAGCGCTTCGCTTGAAAATCCGGCGTAGTCGGCGCTGACGCTATCGAGCGCCAGCGTCGTCGTATGACAGGCGTAACCGTAGACGATTGCCTTGACCACCCCGGCGGCATTCACAGCGCTCAGAACCGGTACATCGTGATCGACCGGGGCAGGCCATTGCGCTCCCCCGGGCCGAATCCGCCGCCGATTCGCCCCGAACCCGGCGACACTTTGCTGAAAGAAAAGCTCCACCGGTTCCAGCGCCGAGATCGCTTCTTCAACCGCCGCCTCCACTTCCCGCGCCAGCAACGCTCCGTAGCGCTCCACAGCGGCCCATTGCTCTTCATTTAAGGGATAGATCACCCCCATGGTGCGATCACACACCGGGCCGCTATGGGTGTGGGAGAAAGTGAGCAACACCCGCTCGGGGGCGATGCCGAAGCGTTCGGAAAGCCGCGCCGTGATCGTCCCTGCCAGCTCCCGCCCTACGCCGACCTGATCGACACTGACGATAACGGAGCGCTCCCGCTCCGTTCCGCACTCCAGAACGAGTGCCCGGGCGTAAAGCTCGCTGATCACCCCATCAAAAGGAGCTTTGCGAAATCCATACCCGCCGAGCCAGACCGGCTCTCTCGGGGTGATGTTGCGGCGTGCGCTTCCCGCGCGATAGATCGTTTGAGGAGTCATCGGTTTTCTGCACTTCTGCGGCGAAAAAGCGGGCGCCGCAAGCGCAAACACCCTGAACACTCCAAAAGAGGGGGCTTCCACTTTCCCCCTTTTTGCGGCATGTTCATTCTCACACCACCGTGACGACCGCTAACAAAATCACCATCGCCCGGATTCTGATGATCCCGGTCTTTGTCATGCTAACCATTTACTATGGGCAGAGCGTGGTCGAAGGTTCGCCCAAAGAGTGGCAGCGGATCGCGGCGATCGTTGTCTTTGTCCTCGCCGCAGCGAGTGACGGGCTCGATGGCTATATCGCCCGGCACTATAACCAGCGCAGCCGTCTCGGCGTGATTCTCGACCCGATTGCCGACAAGGGGTTGCTCCTTTCAGCGTTGATCACCCTTTCCTTTGCCCGTTGGCACTATGAGTTTCCAATCTGGTTCCCGGTGCTGGTGATCGCGCGGGATCTGGTCGTTGTTATCGGCGCGATGCTCCTTCATTACTTTGTCGGCACCGTCCACGTCCGCCCGACTTGGAGCGGCAAAACCGCCACGGCGCTCCTGATGGTCTCGCTCGCCGGGGCGATGCTTCAGCTTAAAACGACCATCCCGCTCCCGTGGGGCGGTGAATTTCTTTTGATCGATGGCCTTGTTCTTGTGACTGGGCTCTTTACCTTTGTCTCCGGAGCAGGTTACGTCATCAACGGCATTCGCCAGCTACAGGCGGGAGGCCACACCAACCATTCATGAGAACCATTGCCATTGTCGGGCGTCCCAACGTCGGCAAATCAGCCCTTTTCAACCGACTTGCAGGCCGGAAGATCTCGATCGTCCACGACCAGCCGGGCGTCACGCGGGATCGGATCACCGCCGAGTGCCAACTCGGCCGTCATCCCTTTACTGTGATCGACACCGGGGGGATCGGCAGCGACGTCGACCTCGATTTCACCCAACAGGTCGACGCAGAAGTCTCGCTGGCGATTGAAACGAGCGACCTCCTCCTCTTTCTGGTCGACGGACACGCCGGGTTGACCCCGGTCGACCAGATCGTTGCCGACCGCCTGCGGCGCGAGAAGAAGCCGGTCATCCTCGTCGTCAACAAGATCGACCACGATAACCACGCCCAGTTTGATATCGACTTCGAGCGTCTCGGTTTCCCGCGTACCGCGCGGATCAGCGCCGAGCACAACCGGGGCGTCGGCGACCTGATCGCTTTCATCGAATCGCTCCTGCCCGAACCGCCCGAGGAGAGCGAACCGGCCCAAGCCCCGCCGATGGAGATCGCGCTCGTTGGTCGTCCTAACGTCGGCAAATCCTCTTTAATCAATGCCATCCTTCAGGATGAGCGCACGCTTGTCTCCCCGATCTCGGGGACCACGCGCGACGCCGTTGATATCCCGTACCGCCGGGGCGACCACGCCTATACCCTGATCGACACCGCAGGCATCCGCCCCAAGGGGAAGCAAGGCTCCTCGGTGGAGATTTTCAGCGTCATGCGCTCGGAGCGGACCATCCGGCGGGCCGATCTCTGCGTGCTCGTCGTGGACGCTACCCAAGGCGTCACCGCGCAGGACAAGAAGATCGCCGGGCTCATTCAGGAGGCGGGCAAACCGTGCGTCATCGCCGTCAACAAGTGGGATCTGCTCAAGGAGAGCGCCGGGTTCGGCACTCGCAAGGAGACGCTGGCCGAGTTGCTCGAAGCGATCAAGAGCGAGCTTTTCTTCCTCGATTACGCCCCGATCATTGTCCTCTCCGCCCTCATGAGCGAGGGGCTGGGGCGACTCTTCCGTCTCATCGAGCAGGTGCGCGATCACTCCACGCGCCGGATCAACACCGGGCGGCTTAACCGGCTCTTGGCCGACGCTACCACCGCCCACCCGCCACCCGCCCGCAACGGCAAGCGGCTCAAGATCGTCTACGCCACCCAGCCGGAACGCTCTGCCAAGCCCGAGGCGGTGCCGATCCCGGGTATCCTCCTCTTTGTTAATCAACAGGATCTCCTCCTGCCGCCGTACCGCAAGTATCTCGAATCGAAGATCCGCGAAGAGGTCGAGTGGGCCGGGTTGCCGATCCGTTTCTTCTTCAAGGAACGCGAGGCGCGTGGACGCCGCGCTCACACCGGTTAATCCCCGGGTATCTTCTCTTTTGTCGCCGGAGCAGAGGGGGCCATTTTTGCCTTCCTCTCCGGCGCAGCTTCCCTAGAGTCCTTTTTTCCCATGAGCAGCGACCGTCGCAAACCGTATCCGTTTGATCTTTTTGAGCCGCGCTGGCAGGCCTACTGGGCTGCCAACGAGACCTTCCGCGTCCGTAACCCCGGGGAGCCGGGCTTCGATGCCTCGCGTCCGAAATATTACGTCCTTGATATGTTCCCGTACCCGAGCGGCGCGGGGCTGCACGTCGGCCACCCGGAGGGGTACACCGCCACCGACATCATCGGGCGCTATAAGCGGATGAACGGCTACAACGTCCTTCACCCGATGGGGTGGGACTCCTTTGGCCTCCCCGCCGAGCAGTACGCGATCAAAACCGGCCAGCACCCGGAGATTACCACCGCGCAGAACATCGCCAGCTTCAAGACGCAGCTCAACAAGATCGGCTTCGCCTACGATTGGTCGCGGGAGATCGCCACCAGTTCGCCCGATTACTACCGCTGGACACAGTGGATCTTCCTCAAGCTTTACAACGCATGGTTTAACCCGGAGAGCAACCGCGCCGAGCCGATCTCCACCTACACCGGGGAGAAGCCCGACAGCGTCCGCCTCGCCTACGTGAGCGAAGCGCCGGTGAACTGGTGCCCGGAACTCGGCACCGTCCTCGCCAACGAAGAGGTTATCGACGGCAAGAGCGAGGTCGGCGGCTTCCCTGTTGAGCGCCGCCCGATGCGCCAGTGGATGCTCCGCATCACCGCCTATGGCCACCGCCTGATTGATGAACTCGACGGGCTCGACTGGCCCGAGAGCATCAAGCTCCTCCAGCGCAACTGGATTGGCCGCAGCGAAGGGGCGAGCGTCGACTTCCGGCTTGCTCCCGAGACCGGGTTGGAACGGACGATCACCGTCTTTACCACCCGCCCCGACACGCTCTATGGCGCGACCTACATGGTTCTTGCCCCGGAGCACCGGCTGGTGGATGAAATCGTCACCGAGGAGCAATGGCCTGCCGTGCGCGATTACCGGGAGAAGACCGCCCGCAAGAGCGATCTGGAGCGGACCGAGCTTTCCAAGGAAAAGAGCGGCGTCTTTACCGGCGCTTACGCGATCAATCCGGTCAACGGCGAGCGCGTCCCGGTCTGGATTGCCGATTACGTCCTGCTCGGCTACGGCACCGGGGCGATCATGGCCGTCCCCGCACACGATAGCCGCGATCTGGAGTTTGCACAGAAATTCGACCTGCCGATCCGCGTCGTCGTCCTCGCCCCGGGGCAGGATGAAGCCGGGTCGATCGGTTTCTGCGGCGACGGCACCGCGACCGGCTCCGCATTGATCGACGCTCTCCCAACCCCCGAGGCGAAGCGGACGCTCATTGATTGGCTCGAAGCCAACGGCCACGGCAAGCGTTCCATCAATTTCAAACTGCGCGACTGGCTCTTCTCCCGCCAGCGGTATTGGGGCGAGCCGTTTCCAATCCTCTGGGAAAATGGGCAGCACCGCCCGTTGCCGGAGGGGGAACTACCGCTCACCCCGCCGCCGCTTAGCGACTTCAAACCGACCGGCACGCCCGAGCCGCCGCTCTCCAAAGCGCCCGAGTGGGTCCGTTATTCGGAGAGCGCCACGCGCGAGTTGAACACCATGCCGCAATGGGCCGGGTCGTGCTGGTATTACCTGCGCTATTGCGATCCGCGCAATGCCAACCGTTTCGTCAGCAAAGAGGCCGAGGCGTACTGGATGGGCGGCGGGAAACCGGGTGGCGTCGATCTCTACGTCGGCGGGACCGAGCACGCCGTGCTTCACCTCCTCTACGCCCGTTTCTGGCACAAAGTGCTCTACGATCTCGGCGAACTGACCACGCCGGAGCCGTTCCAGCGCCTTGTTAATCAGGGGATCATCCTCGGCGAAGATGGGCAGAAGATGTCCAAGAGCCGTGGCAACGTCGTCAACCCCGATGATGTGATTGCCCAGTATGGCGCCGATGCCTTCCGCCTCTATGAGATGTTCATGGGGCCGCTGGAACAGATGAAACCGTGGAGCATGACCGGCGTCGAAGGGGTCTCGCGCTTCCTCGCCCGTGTCTGGCGTCTGGTGTTGGAGGAGAATCAGGCAGGGGAATGGGTGCTCGGCCCGGTGAGCGCCGAAGTGGAGCCCGACAAGGCACAGCTCCGCGTCATCCACGCCTCCATCAAAAAAGTCAGCGAAGATATCGAGGGCCTCTGCTTTAACACCGCTATCGCGCAGATGATGGTCTACGTCAACGCCTTTACCGCGAAGACGCCGCGCCCGCTCTGCGCCTTGCGCACGCTTCTCGTCCTCCTCAACCCCTTCGCACCGCACATTACGCGGGAGTTGTGGGAGCGGCTCGACCAACACTTCCCCGGTGGCCCGCAAGGAGAGATCGAAGACCAGCCATGGCCGAGCTTCGACCCCGCACTCCTCGTGGAAGACGAGGTGGAGATTGTCATCCAGATCAACGGCAAGACGCGCGACAAACAGGTCGTTCCGCTTCAAGCCGACCGCGCCGCGATCGAGGCCCTCGCCTTGGAGAACGAACGCGTTAAGGAAGCGATCGCAGGAAAAAGTGTGAAAAAAGTGATCGTCGTCCCCGGGAAGCTGGTCAACATCGTTGCTGTGTAACCGATGAGCGCCCCTGCCTTCCGCCCCTTGCGCCGTGAGGAACTCGACCTCGCCCTTAGCTGGGCTGCGCAGGAGGGGTGGAACCCCGGCCTGCACGATGCCGAAGCGTTCTGGCAGGCCGATCCTGAGGGGTTCCACGGGATGGACTGGGGAGGGGAGTTGATCGGGTGCGCCTCGACTGTCGTCTACGAAGGGCGGCTCGGCTTTGTCGGTCTCTTTATCGTCCGCCCGGAGTGGCGCGGACGCGGTTGGGGCCGCGCTTTTTGGGGACATTTCATTGCAGCGATGCAGGCTCGGCTCGGCCCTTTGGGGGGTGCCGCGCTGGATGGCGTCTTCACCATGCAACCGGCGTACGCTGCTAGCGGGTTTGCCTTCACCCATCGTAACTTGCGTATGGAAGGGATCGGCGCTCCTCTGGCGCACTCTTCCCCGCCCGAAGTGTGCGATGCAGCCTCTCTCTCGTTGGAAGCGCTCCTCGCCTTTGATCGTGAACACTTTGGCGCATCCCGTCCGGCGTTTCTGGATCGTTGGCGAAGCCTCTCCGGCGGCAAAGCGCTCGCATGGGTGGAGGAGGGGCGCATCGACGGTTTCGGCGTCATCCGCCCGTGCCGCAACGGTTTTAAGATCGGCCCGCTCTTTGCCCGCGCCCCGCAGAAGGCCGAAGCGCTCTTCGCCGCTCTCTCCGCCCACGCTGCTGGGCAGCCACTCTTTCTCGACACGCCAGAGAACAACCCCGCCGCTCTGGAACTGGCGGCACGCCACGGTTTGCACGAGGTTTTCGGTTGTGCGCGAATGGTCAGCGGCGCTTTCCCGCTCCTCCCATGGGGCGCGATCTATGGCGTCACCACCTTTGAACTCGGGTAAACGCCCTAGTTCCAGAGCCGCTGGAGATCGGGATCGTTGCGCGCGTTCTTGCGGAAAGCGGCGTTGATCTCAATCGCTGCGCGGATACATTGCCGCGCCGTCCCGAGATCGCCCAGTTGCGCTTCGTAGCAGGCGAGGTTGTAGTGCAAAATCCCCGTGCGCCGCAGCCACTCCGGAGCGTTGAGGAGGACATTGACCGCCTCCGTCCCTCGCTCCTGCTGGTGGAGCGCGAAGGCCCGTTGGACCATGAATTCGTTCTCCTCCGGGTGGAGGCGCAACCCTTCCCGCGCTCGTTCCTCCGCCTTTTTCCACCGTTTCTGGTGAAGGAGGACGCGGATCACCGCTCGGAGAACAGCGGCTTGGCCTTGTTTCTCCTCCGGGATGCGCCCCAACTCCGCAAGCGCCTCTTTGGGCATGCCGAGGAACAAATAGCCATCGGCTGCGAGCAAAGGTCGCTTGAGATCGTCTGGGACGCTCAATGGTTGATGGGAAAGGTACAACATCGTAGTGCGGGCTCTATCCTTTACTACGTGTTGGACGGGAGGATGGCCGGGATTGTTCAACCCGGTTTGAGGAAATTCGATCAGGCGTGGTGGTGCCTTCTTCCCCCGCGGTAGAGCAGCCATCCCACCCCGAGGGCGAGCAGCGCCACCGTCTGCGGTTCAGGCACCGGGGCGGGCGTCGCTACCGTGACGCTCAGGTTGTCGACAAACCAACTCACTCCCGCCGTCTTATGAACCATCATGAAGCGATCAGCTCCGGCCCAGTCGAGGGTATTGGCCCATTGCCCTGCGATCTGCCACTCCCCGCCGATCGCTCTGACGCGCGCCGTGATGCCTGTCGTCGGGTCAAAAGTGACGGAGACCTCCTGCCAGTTGGAGTTCCCGTTAAGACGCATCCCGGCATTGCCAGCAATCGCGGTGGAGTACCACGGAGCGGCGCTGTTAGTGGCGTGGAGGCCGATGCCGGTGGTCCCGAGAGAAGTGGCATTCGGGGTCGCTGCAACAAGGTAGTAGCTGTTATAGGCCGCCGTGGTGAAACCAAAAAGGAAGGGGTAATTGCCGGTGCTGCTTTCGTGCTGCTGGAGGGAGAAAGTCACCGTGACCGGGTAGTTCTCCAGATTCGGCTTGAGATCAATCGAGATGCGGGTGAGCGCCGTCAATCTCCCGAAATTGAGCGATCCGGCTTGGGGAAGGTAGTTGCTATCAACCTGAGAGCCGTTGGCGGCGAATTGACCGTGGTTGATCACCCATTGCACTGTGGGATCAAGGCGATAGGTCGGGGTGAGTACCTCGTTGTCACTCCAGTCATCGGAGAGGATGACCGTTTGAGCGTCGAGCGGGGGGGCAAAGGCTGTCACACCGATCAACGCAAGAAGAGCACACCACGGTTTGAGGGAAGAGACTTTCATGGGGATGAAGAGAGTTTTAGGCAACGCATCCGGTGAGAACCGGGGAGAGAATTCGCCGACAAGGAAAGTAAATGACAGGATTCAGCGGTGAGGTCAATCATCAAATGTCATTTAATGTCACTAAATGACAAACAACGAAACAGGCTGGTCTGCCCTCTTGAAAAAGAATCGCCCACCCTTCACAGGAGGGTGGGCGTTGGGGAGGTGTTGCCGGGCGGGTGGTTTACGCTTTGCGAAGCCGACGGCCTGCCAGTGCCAAGGCCAGCGCGCCCCCTGTGAGCAGGAGAGCCGTCCCCGGTTCCGGTACGGCGCTGGTGAAAAGGATGCGGTCGTAATAAGTCGTCCCCCTTTGGGGGCTGATGAGGCGGAACTCGTTGAGGTGACCCGGGTCCCAAGCGCCAAGGGCAAGCCCGCTCAAAGCCTCGGGGGTGTGACCATTGATGGAGATGCTGTAGGAGTTGCTGCCCGGGTCAAGGGCGAGCGTGATCGTGTTCCACTCATCCAGAGGATTGAGGTAACCGTTGGTGTCAGAGTAATCTGCCCAGATGAGTTGGCCGAGAACAGGATGGTAATAGTAATAACGAAGGACCGGCGCGGCTTCTGCATTACTTCCGAAGCGGGTATAAAAGGGGAGGACGCCGCTGAGTTCGCCCTCCGAATTGTAGACCCTCATGGAGGTCCATGTGGTGTATAACCCGGCTGCGAAGGTTGCTGTCGGGTTGATATAGCTCCAAGTGACGGAATGGAAGCCCCCGGGGATTGCCTCCCTTGAGCCGTTGACGGTGTAGATAGCTCCGTCGATAGGGCTTTGAAGGGCGAGGGACCATGCGCCGCCATCAGGGTAGGCTTGCGCGTTGGAAATAGAGACACGCGCATCGTCCGAAAAACTCCACTGGGCCGAAGGGGTGCCGGGAGTGGTCGCGCGGCTGTTGAGGATGAAGCCTTCGTCGGCTTCAAAACTAGTGATCACACTGCCTGATACTGCCATGGGGGCGATCGTCAGCCAGAGCGTCGTTAGAAGAGCGTGGGTGCGGGACGACACTGCCTTGCGTACAGGAGTGTCCGGAACGGAGAGAAAGGGGGAAGTCATATCGGGGGGATAACGTCCCGATTCTCGCCAGAATCTCCCCGTAAAGTAAATGCTTTTCCGCCCACCACAGACGGAGAGCACGCGTGCTGCCTACCCCTCTTGCCGATCGCCGACCGTAGTGTTGAAGCGCTCGAAATACTCGTTCTCTTCCGGGCGCGTGGTCGAGCCGATCAGGAAAGGGACTGGTTCAAAACCGCTCGCTTCCGGCGCACCAGAGCGGATTCTGCGCATGAGCATCTCTAACATCGAGAAGCCGATCCGCTCCAAAGGGTGTGACATGCTAGTGAGCGCGCGGGCGACAAATGTCGCTTCAATCCCGTTGCCACCGACGATGCTGACATCCTCCGGGATGCGCCGCCCCAGTTTTTTCATCACCGAGATCGCCCCGGTTGCCAATCCATCGCCGACACAATAAATCGCATCGGGAATCCACTGTGTCTTCTCAATGAACTCGCTTACCGCCGTCTCCCCTTCGTCATGGAGGCACGGCGGGTGCGACTTGATCAGGCGCAGCTCAATCTGTGTCAGATCGCCCCCGGCCTCCAACCCCGCCAGCATTCCGCAAAAGCGCAGCCGCATCGAGACCGACTCCGCCAGTCGTGGAAAGCCGACGATGGCGATCCGCTTACGGCCGGTGCGAGCCCACGTTTCGCCGAGCTGTCGGCTGCATTCAAAGTAGTCCGGAGCGACAAAGTTCGCCTTGCGCTGTTCGCCCTGCGGGTAGATTGAGACATAGGGAATCTCGCGCCCCTGCACGTCGAGCAGGCGTTCCGGAAGTTCTTTAGAAGAGAAAGCCAGCAACCCATCGAGCAGGTTGAGCTTGCTGCGGTCCTGAGGATCGAGGTCAGAGACGTTGCGCTCTGAAGTCTCAAGATCTTCGCCAAACTCCCCGCACGGTTCGAGGATGATATTCTCGTTGCTCTCAAACTTGTAACGCAGGACACCGTTGAAAATCCGGTCGGTCCACGAACTGTAGTTCTTATTTTCGGGAAGGAAACGGAGGTTGAGACCGATGCGCCATGTCTTGGATTCCTGCTCGCCTTCACCGGTCCAGAAGGAGCCGACGCCGACGTGCGTGCGGATCTTTCCATCCCGGGCCAGTTGCCGATAGACATTTTTGACGGTGCCGGAACTGACTTTCAACTCCCGGGCGAGATCGTCCGTCCCGGGCAGGCGGCTCCCCGGTCCCCATAGGCCGTTGCGAACCCCTTGCTCAAGGTGTTCGCGGACCTTCCCGGCTGATTTGCCTGAAAAAACAAGTTGGGTGGAGTCAATGGACATAGTGGAGCACCTTCCATGGAACCACACCCCCGAGAGGGACGCAACGGCAAAGTAGCAAATTTTGACATTTGATGCCAGCTTGCTGCCGGGGCGGCAGGGAGGTGGCGCTATGACCCATCTTCGGCACGCACCATCTGTTCCTCGGTGAGCAGGCGGATGTCGTCGATGGTGACAAACTGTTCCGGGGCCGCCTTGGTCCATGCCCAGCTTGAAAGCGAGAGGCTGATCGTGGTGAGCGTCTTCCAATCGGGGGTGCGCGAGGTCTTGAACGCCTCTTTGCGAAAGAAAAACTGCCGCCACCCTTCCCAGTCGACCGTGATCGGAACGTAGAAATACGACCACCCTTCACCGCTTTCCGGTGTGCTGGTCAGGGCAAAGCCGAACACCGCGTCGCTCGCTGCGGGGGAATAGACCCAGAACGAAACCCCGGCGAACTCCGAAGCGTCAAGCGCTTCAAAGGTTTTGTAGGCGAGCGCCGTCTCCACGAGATGAAGCCGAGCGCCGCTGAGCCCTTCATGGAAATGTTCGGAATCGGGTTTGAGCGAATGATCGGGCGATTTCCATTTCGTCATCCCATCCTCGAAGTCTTCCAGAACGGTGACCGGTTCGGTGGCATGGAGCGGCGCCATCAGGGCGGCGGATAAAAACAGAGTCAGGAGGCGATGCATAAACTTAGTGTTTTTGAAGACGAAGAATCCAGTGAGCGATCTCCAGCCGGGCCTTGTCGTAATCATCAAGACTCCAGCCATTGGCAAGATTGTAAATCCCGGAGAGGCGTTTTTCCTCACCGCCGCTCCATTTAGCGCTCTGGCGAATCTGGCGCAGATCCTCCAGCGAGGCGATCAGCTTCTGGAGCGCTTCACTGGCCTCCTTCGCTAGTGCTGGATTCTTTGGGGTGACCCGTTCAATCTCCCGGCGCAACGTCAGGAGATAGCGATAGTCATAGATCCCGGCGCGGAATCCCTTCCATGCTAGCGTCGGCCCGCCGGGGCGGTTGCCGATTTTCGGGTAGTAGTTAGCCATATAGGCCCAACCGAGGTCCGGCTCAATCTCATGATAGGAGGTGACGAGGTTAGGTTGCATCTGGTATTCCCATTGGATCAACCCCTGAAGCTGGTATTTCTCTTGGAGGAACCCGGCGCTGTAACGGTTGACGACAGGGCGCCACGTCTCGACGTCGGTGTTGTAAAGGAGCACCTTGATGTTGCGCTCCCGTGCTTTCTGCAAGACGGCATCAGAAGGGACTGCGCCGTTGAAGATTAGCATATCGGTGAGCGGGAGGACTTCCTGCGTCATGAAGTTATCGACCGGTCCATCCTGAGCGGAGGGGATCTTCTGTGCCTGCATGGAGCGGAGCGCTTCAAGGGTCATCTGTCGCGTCTTGGGGCCGTGGTAGGAGGGTTCATCGACTGGGATGAGGTAGCTTTCATGGTTGGTGCGCCGGAGCATCTCCTCGCGCAAGGCGAGGATCGCCGGGCCGTAGCCGGTGCGCTTCTTTTCATCCGAGTTGCGCGTCATATAGAGATGATAGGCCGGATTGTTCAATTGGATGAGCGGGAGGGTCAACCCGGCGGCTTTGTAAGCGTTGATGATCTCGACATAGTAATCGGAAACCTTCACTTTCGGCCCGTCATCGGCGTGTTGAATCGTCGCCCAGTTGGAGGTGAAGCCGATCGTCGTCATCCCGTTTTCAGCCATCTCTTCGATGACAGCGCGCACCCGTTCCGGGCGTTCCTTACCGGTGGAGGCAAGGCTCTGGAAGTTGGTTTCAAAAGCGCCATAGTACATCTCAGAGGTTTTAGCTAGGGTGAAGCCGAAGACCTCCACCTCCAGCGGGAGTGCGAAGGAGCCGCTCTCGCTTTCCATCGTCACCGTGGTCTGATAGCGACCGGGCGGGGTTCCCTCGGGAATCGCGCAATCGATCCATAACCCTTGGGAGCGGGCCGCTTCCATCGGCGTCGGAGCCATCGGCTCGATCAGCATCGGGAACCATGTATAGTTGAGGCTCCAGCCGTGGAAATAGAGATGGCGCTTGGCGAGCGTGCGGATGATGCCGGGGCGGAAGGCGTCGGCGGGAATCGTGGCGTCGCCCTCTTGCGCCTTAGCCTCGCCAATGGAGAGAGTGCGCAGTTCCATCGCGCGGAGCGCGTGAAGGCCGAGCAATACCGGTTGGACCTCGCCCGGTGTGGCTGCGACCTTGAGGGTAGCAACCCGTTCCGAAGTCCTCGGGTGAGAGGTTGGGAAGAGGTGTTCCAACGGATTGCGCTGGAAGAGGATCGCTCCCTGCGCTTGTTCCTGAGCTGTCGGGACCGGGGCCGGTTCGCTCTCATGGTAGGGAACTTCCACGAAGGCAAAGTGTCCCTTCTCCTGCATCGTTTTAAGGTTTTCCTTATCTTTAGGGGAGAGGTAGATGGAGATCTCTTCAACGTCGATCTCGGCATCCTGTGTTTGATTGTAAACTGAAATCGCCGTCGGGTCGAGATCGTAGGAGCTGGAGTCGAAACGGGCGTGCTCCTTGCCATCAATGAGGAAGCGGATCAGCCCGCTCTCCCAGATGATGCGGTAGGTGTGGAATTCCCCGTCGATCGGCACGGGTGCCTCTGCCTGTCGTTTCCCTTTTTTAGCTTGGAGGACTGGGTGGATGCCGCTGCGGTTGGGGGTGGAAGTATAACCAATATGTTGCGGGCCACCATATTTCTGACGGTAGCCAAAGCCGAGAAAAGCGGCGTCGCCACGGATGCGCAGCCGCATCTCCACGATCCCCTCGGGGTAGACCATGCGGGTGCGCAACAGATCACCGGGGCGGATGGTGATGCGCCCTTCTTTGGGAACGGTCGTTTCGCTAACCGGCAGCCAGAGATCGGTATTGAGTGGCTCATCGAAGGTTTCGTGAATGACCCGTTCGGTCATCTCGGCTTCACTCACCGGTGCTCGTGTCGCTTCGGTCGTGCTGCTTGCCGAGAGGGTCACTTCATCAAACCATGCCGTTCCTTTGCCATGAAGCACTAATTGCACGCGAAGAGCGCTGGTCCCTTTGGGGGCTTTGAAGCGGACCGTCACCGGCTCCCACGTCTCTTCAAAGGTGGTCCCGACGATCGGGGCACTTTGGAAGCGCCCTTCCACTCTACCGTCAGCATCGAGGGTAGCGATTTCGAGGAACGCCCCCTTTTCAGCACTGGCGCTCCGAATGCGAACGCTAGCTTCCACCGGCCCGCTCAGGCGTGTTTTGATCTGCTGGCGGAGAGCGGTCCTCCCTTCCGTGGCTTCGGCATCAAGTCGGATGCTCTGTTCTCCGGCATGTTTGATGGCGCGGTCTGCCGTGGCTGTGCCGTTGTTTTCCGAGCGTAGTTCCCACTCCTTGAGGGGGGTAGCTTCAAAGCCGGCGTCTTGAACCGGGCTTTTGGCGTGGAGCAGAGCGGGGGCCATGAGCGCCAACAGGCACCAAGGGCGGAGGCGGGAGAAGAGGAGATCAGGGGCGGACATTGCGGACGGATTTGATATATTTGACGTGACCGGGGTAGTAGAGGACGTTACGCCCTCCTTGGTGAAACGGAGGCCACGGCGTTTTCTTGAAAGCGGCTGCGGCATAGATCCATTCATCGAGATCGGCAAAAAGCCATTGTTCGTTCGGGGGGAGCGAGGCGATCTTGATCTGCTTGGGCGGTGCGAGGACTTCGCCCGTTTTCGGCATTTGAGGGTAGCCAAAGAAGTAGTGCGGCCCGACGCTGTTGGCGTAGTAAGAGATATAGCCATTCCTTAACTCCCGGTTGGCCGGGCAGGTCCAGTGTTGATGATATTGGCCGAAGCGATACGACCTCCCACTCAGGTAGCTATCGAGTTGCTGAACCAGCGGCCCGGTGACGCTGAAGGCATTGTAGGTCGGCCCGGGCATGGAGCCGTTGTGTTCATTGCCATAAGCATGAATAGCGACGCCGATCGCGCGTAGGTTCGTGACGCAAACCGCCGCGTCGCTCCGGGACCGCAGGGCGCTATAAGCGGGAAAGGCGAGGATAGCCAAGATCGCCAGCAGGGCCGCCACCACGAGCAACTCCGTGACGCTCCAGCCGCCGTCGGGGGCGACGCTTCGGGTCGGGAAAGGGAAGTGCGATTTCATCTGGCTGGGGGCAAATTGACAGATAATGTCATTTATAGACATCTATTGCCCTCTTTATGGCGACAAGGTTGTCCCCCTGCAAGGAAAAAGCTTTCCGATGCCTCCTTTTTTATCGGTCTCCGTCGCGGGCCAGTTCTGCCCGGAAGGCCTCTTCGAGATCGCGCAGCGAGTGCCAGCGTGTGCGGTAGGCGGCGCGCAGGGCCGGTTCGAGCGCCTCCCCGGTCGAGCAGCGGCGCAGGAAATCGAGGAACGGTTTGCGATCGCCGAAGCGATTGAGAAAGGCGGTCAGGCGTCGGGTTTGCCGATAGAAGGTGAGTACTTCCTGCGGGTCGGCGGGATAGTGGGTGAAGGAGGTGAGCCGTTCCAGCGGGATATACCCTTCCAGCGGCAAGGTGCGCGGGACGGCGCGGTACCCCCTCGCGCGGTAGAACGCAGCGTGAGCCCGGAGCGAGACATCCTCCGCATACCCTTCGGAGAGCCAGAGCGGCAGACGCCCGCCGATGAAACGGGCCACTAGCAGGTGGGCAATCTCATGCCCCAGCGCGTGTTGTTTGATGCGCCCGGTGGTCAATCGGGGGACAAAGAGTTCATTCCCAATTTTGGCCGCTCCCGTCCACTCCTCTAGCTCAAGGTGTTGGGCGAAAAGCTTCCATGCCTCCGCGCTCTCAAAGAGATAGAGATGGTTCTTCCCCGCGTCCGGCGGCGCCTTCACCTCCAGATCAGCCATGATGACGCGGTAATAAAACTCCGCCTCGACGGCAACCGGGCGGGCCACCGCTACCGTGGAGAAATGAAGGACAAAGTGCTCCGTTTCCGCGTGTTGCCATTCTCCGCCCCCGTAGGTTAGAAGCGCACGCCCGGCCAAACCAAGGGAGCGATCGCTCAACGCTTCAAAAGCAACGATCTCCAACCCCGATACCGGTGCGGTCAGGAGGGAGAAAGCGACAAGGGCGACCCGGAGCACGTGACTTTTTTAATCCTTATGGGGCCGGAGCGGAAGGCGGAAGTGAATCGCTCTCCTGCTGCTGGCGGCGAAAGAGCCAGTCGCGCTGGTGGAAAAGCATTCGGGCCGGGAGCAACAACCCCTCCTCCTCCCATTGGGCGAGCTTGCGGTTGCACGCTTCGAGAACGTCGGCGTAGTCATCATATTCGAGCCGTTGCACGCCGCAGCTTTCCTGATGAAGACGACGTAGGGGGATTTTAGGATTAGGTTGGGCTTCCATGCTTCCGGTGGTGTAATACACCCGGCAGAAGGTTGTCGAGATTCCGTCGGGGCTAACGCGTCAATTCTCCGCCGATACTTTGGCAGTTGATCTTCCGGTGCGGCGGGCGTTTAGTACCTTTCTTTTATCATGTCTCAGCCATCCCATGCTGCTGTTTCGGGGGATCAGCCGCTGCGGGAGAGCGCCGCCTCTGCCGCCGAGCCTCCTTCACCCACGCTCTATCCGGTTCTTTTTGCTGTTACCGTTTGCCACCTTTTTAATGACACGGTGCAGTCGATGATCGTCGCGCTCTACCCGATGCTCAAAACGGCCTTTGCGCTCTCCTTTACCCAGATCGGCCTGATCAGTTTCACCAATCAGTTGACCGCCTCGCTCCTCCAGCCGCTGATCGGTTGGCTGGCTGATCGCCGCCCGATGCCGTATTCCCTCGCGGTGGGGGCCGGGTTTACGATGGCTGGGTTGATCCTCCTTGCCTTCGCGACTCACTTTGCCGTCGTGCTCGGAGCGGTGGCGCTGGTGGGAGTCGGGTCGGCGGTGTTTCACCCTGAGGCTTCCCGCATGGCTTACCACGCAGCGGGGCGGCGGCGTGGGTTCGCACAGTCGCTCTTTCAGTTGGGCGGTAATAGCGGGATGGCGCTCGGGCCGCTGGTGGCGGTTCTGATCATCACACGGGGCGATATCCTCTGGAGCTGCGCGATCACGCTCGTGGCGATGGTGATCCTCGTCGGGTTGGGGCGGTGGCGCAGTCACCAACTCGCCCAAGCGCGTCGTTCCCCGGCTCCGGCCCGCCCTCCGGCGGCGCTCTACCCGCGCCGGACCGTGATCGGGGCGATGGCGGTTCTCCTTGCGCTGATCTTCTCCAAGCAGTTTTACATCGCAGGGCTCTCCAGCTACCTCACTTTCTATCTTATTGAGCAATTTTCGGTCTCCGTCGCCACCGCCCAGCTCTACCTCTTTGTCTTCCTCGGCTCCGTTGCCGCCGGGACCTTGATTGGCGGGCCGGTCGGCGATCGCTACGGGCGCAAGGTGGTGATCTGGGGTTCCATCCTCGGAGCGGCTCCCTTCACCCTGCTCTTGCCGTATGCCAATCTTTTCTGGAGCGGCGTCCTCATCGTGCCGATCGGCATCATCATCGCTTCGGCCTTCTCCACCATCGTCGTCTATGCGCAGGAGATGCTCCCCGGGCGTGTCGGGATGATCGCAGGGCTTTTCTTCGGCTTTGCCTTCGGTATCGGCGGTATTGGCTCGGCGCTCCTTGGGCATCTGGCTGACCTGACGAGCATCGCCTACGTCTTCAAGGTCTGCGCCTTCCTGCCGCTCATCGGGCTCTTGGCAGCGTTCCTCCCCGACGGGGTGCGCCACCGGTAGCCCCCGGTGCAAAACGCCATTTTTTCCCCTTTCCCGAAAGCGCCGGGGCGTCTTTAATCGGCCTCACGTCTATGAAAACTCCCATTAAAGTTGCCGTCACCGGTGCTGCCGGTCAGATCGGCTATTCGCTTCTTTTCCGTATCGCTTCCGGTTCGATGTTCGGCCCGGACCAGCCGGTCGATCTCCACCTCATCGAGATCGCCCCGGCTCTGGGTGCCTTGCAAGGGGTCGTGATGGAACTCGATGACTGCGCCTTTCCGCTGATCAACCGGATCGTCCCGACGGCAGATCTTAACGAAGGGTTCCGCGGAGTGAACTGGGCGCTGCTCGTTGGCTCAGTGCCACGCAAGGCCGGGATGGAGCGCAAGGAACTCCTCGGGATCAACGGCAAGATCTTCATCGGACAAGGTAAGGCGATCGAAGCCAACGCGGCAGATGACGTTCGCGTGCTCGTCGTCGGCAACCCGTGTAACACCAACGCCCTGATCGCCAAGGAAAACGCCAAGGGGATTCCCGCCGAGCGGTGGTTCGCCATGACCCGCCTCGACGAAAACCGCGCCAAGACGCAGCTCGCCCAGAAGGCCGGGGTGCATGTCACCGAAGTGAGCAACGTCGCCATCTGGGGCAACCACTCCGCCACGCAATACCCTGACTTCTACAACGCGAAGATCGGCGGCAAAGCGGCGACGGAAGTCATCACCGATGAACCGTGGCTCAAAGAGATCTTCATCCCGACCGTGCAGAAGCGCGGCGCAGCGATCATCGAGGCTCGCGGTTCTTCTTCCGCCGCCTCTGCCGCCAACGCGGTAGTCGATACCGTCCGCTCGCTCACCACGCCGACTCCGGCTGGCGACTGGTTCAGCGTCGCCGTCGCCTCCGACGGTTCCTACGGGGTCGAGCCGGGCCTGATCTCCTCCTTCCCGATCCGCAGCAACGGCAGCAGCTACGAGATCGTGCAGAACGTCCCGGTCAACGACTTCTCGCAGCAGAAGATCGACCTCACCGTCGGCGAACTCAAGGAAGAGAAGAGCCTCGTCTCTGATCTCATCTGATTGTTTTTGATCGCGCCGCCCCGCTTTTTTCAGCAGCGGGGCGGCGCTTTTTTTTGAGCCTTTGACTGGACGCCGCCCGGGAGCGGGCGTATCGTGCGCCTCGTTTGCCTCTTTTTTGCATGCGTTTGCCTGAACTCAACCCGCTAAAGACCCCGATGAACGTTTTGATGTTCATCGCTCTGGTGCTGGTCGGGCTGGTCCGTCCGCATGAAGACGAGGAGCGCTCCACTCTTCCCCCCGAAGAGAAAAAGAGCGTCTTTGAAGCCTCGGCAGCAGGCCCGCTTTTTACTTCCGCCAATCCGCGCAAGACGCTGGAACGCGAGGCCGCGACGCAACTCCCCGGCTTCGATCTTTTCTATCTCCCGGCGCTGCAGCCGAACGTTGCCCCGCTTCGGCAGGAGGTGGCGCTGGTTTTCGCTCCGCTGCTTTCGTTCGGTTGCCCTGCCTCCGGCCTCGCCGGTGGCCGCGCTCCGCCTCAACTGGTTTAAGAAAGAAGAGAGGGATTCCCTCTCTTTTTTCCATCGCCACCTGCCGCCGGTGACGGGGGGATGATCCCTCTTTCCCCGCGGCCCCCCTCCTCCCTGAACGCTCCCACGACCCTCTAACCTTGCCGTCCTCTCCACCCCGGAGCGGAGGCTCCTTTCACCTTTTTTTATGGCTCTCGCTGTTATGCTCACCCCCGGGTTGATCTTCATGATCGGCCTGATCATCCTCGCCCTGTTTGGCGTCTATTTTGTCGAAGATCACGTTCGCCGCAAACGGATCATCGGCAGCGTGCTCACCGTCGTGCTCGTCGGTCTGAGCCTGACGGTGATTTATCCGCCCAAGGAGACCGTCCGCCTCGGTCTCGACCTCAAGGGAGGCACCTCTTTCCTGATCCGCCTGATGCCCGAGCAGGGGCGGGAAATCCGCCCGGAGACGCTCGATCAGGCGGTCGAAGTCATCCGTAAGCGGGTCGACCAGTTCGGCGTCGCCGAGCCGATGATCACTCCGCAGGGGAGCGACCGGATTCTCGTTCAGATCGCCGGGTTGAACCCCGAGCAGGTCGAAGCCGCCCGGGCGCAACTCGGGCAGGTCGCCAAATTGGAATTCCGTGCGGTTCACCCTGAAAGCGACCGGCTTATCCCGCTGATCGAATCCGGGCAGGCCCCGATCCCGATTGGGTATCGCATTGAATCCTTCAATGACGGCGACACCGCTCAGGAAGAAGAGGGCGCGCCTCAGGCAAAAATCCTCGTCAAGATCGCCCCGGAGATCAGGGGTGAACGCGTGGCCCGTGCCTTTGCCACTTACGAATCGAGCGGCTACGGGATCAGCTTGGAATTTGACGCGGAAGGGGCCGAACTCTTCGGTCAATACACCGCCAACCATGTCAAGGAACGTTTCGCCATCGTCCTCGATGGAAAGGTTCAATCGGCTCCGGTCATTCAGGGAGCGATCTATGGTGGGCGTGCCTCGATCACCGGGCGTTTCTCGGAAAAGGAGGCGATGGACCTCGCCAGCGTGCTGGAGAATCCGTTGCAGAATCCGGTGCTGATTGAGGAGGAGCGGAGCGTCTCCGCGAGCCTCGGTGCTGACTCGATCCGTAGCGGGATTTACTCTGGCCTCCTCGGCCTCGCCTTCACGTTCCTCTTCGTTATGACCTACTACCGCTTTGTCGGGATTGTGGCGATCATGGCGCTGATCGTGAACCTGATCCTCCTTTTCGGCGCGATGGTCCTCTTTGGCAGCGTCCTGACGCTCCCCGGTATTGCCGGTGTGATCCTTTCGATCGGGATGGCGATTGATGCCAACGTTCTTATTTACGAACGCTTGCGCGAGGAGATGGCGCTGGGCAAACCGCTCAAAGCCGCCATCAAGGGAGCCTATGACAAGGCTTTTAGCGCCATTTTCGACGCGAACATCACCTCGCTGATCACTTCGCTCATCCTCTTCTATTACGCGACCGGCCCGGTCAAAGGGTTCGCGGTCACGTTGACCTTCGGCATCATCGCCTCGATGTTCTCCGCGCTGCTTTTCACCCGCACCTGCTTTGCCTGGGTGATTGAAACCGAAGTGGTCAAAAAGATCTCCATGTGGGATCTCATCCCGAAGACCAATATCGACTTTTTGAGCAAGCGGACGATGGCGATTGTCATCTCCATCGCTTTGATGGTCGGTTCGGTCGGCGTTCTCGTCGTTCGCGGGGAGAAAAACTTCGGCGTCGATTTCACTGGCGGCGACATCCTTCTGATTGAATCGACCCAACGCAACCTGAGCGAGTTGCAGGTGCGCGAAGCGCTCGAAGCGCAAGGGATCGACGCCTCGGTCACGACGGAGCGTTCGCCGGAGTCGGAGTTCATCTCGATTCGCACCCCCGCCGATCACAACGAACAGGTGGAGCAGACGTTGAATGAGAAATTCCCCGACGCCGGCCTGCGTGTCGAACAGCGTGATAAAGTCGGTAAAGTGGTCGGTGACGAACTGGCCAAACAGTCGATTATTGCGCTTGCGCTTGGGATGCTCGGGATCTTCTTCTATATCGCTGCGCGTTTTGAACTCTCCTTCGGTGTTTCCACCGGTCTGGCGCTGGTTCATGACGTGCTGGTGACTGTCGGGATCTTTGCCCTTTTCGGGCGGGAGATTTCGCTCGTCATGGTTGGCGCGGTGTTGACGATCGCCGGTTACTCCGTCAACGACACGATCGTTGTCTTTGACCGTATCCGCGAAGGGTTGGCCAAGGGTGGCAAGAAGTCCCTGCTGGAAGTCATGAATGAAGCGATCAACGACACCCTGAGCCGGACGGTGCTCACCGGTGGGACGACGATCTTTGCCAGCCTTGCGCTCTACCTGCTCGGTGGCCCGGTGCTGAACGATTTCGCGCTGGTGATTTTGATCGGCTTGTTTGTGGCGATGTATTCGTCGATCTTTGTAGCGGCCCCGCTCGCCTACTGGTGGATGATCTGGGCCAAGCGCCGCGAAGCCCGGATCGAACCGGCGCTCCCGGCTGCGTAACCTGATTGTTGCAAAAGAAACCTTTTTTCACCCCATGCCTTCACCCTACGTTTCGAGCAGTGCCTGATCTCTCGTCACCTTCCAGCGCCGTATCCTCTGTATGACGAGTAAGCCCGCCACCTTTCAGCCCCGCCGTCTTTCCGAAGATTTGACCTCCATTTTGGAGATCATCTCGGAACACCCGATCCGCATCCGCGAATTGATCGCCGTGATGAAAGGGCGGGCTTACAATCTGCTGCTGATTCTCCTCGCGCTGCCATTCTGTCTGCCGATCCCGCTGCCGGGGCTCTCCACCGTTCTCGGTTCGGTGATCGCACTGATCGGTCTGCGCCTCTCACTGCGCAAGCCGCCGATGCTTCCGGAGCGGATGCTCGACACGCAGCTCTCGCCCAAGATGATGATCCGGGTGTTGACGGCGGCGCGGCGCGTGGCGACGAGTTTCGAGTACCTGCTGCGCCCGCGTTGGAGCTTTCTGGTCGAATGGCCGGTGCTTCACCAGATCAACGGGGCGATGATCTGCATTAGCGGCATCCTCCTTCTTCTGCCGCTGCCGATCCCGTTTAGCAACCTCCTCCCCGCCATCACGATTATCTCGCTGGCGGCGGCGATGATGGAACGCGATGGCTACTTCGTCGTGCTCGGGACGATCGCTTTCCTTGGTAACATCGTCTTTTTCGGAGCGATCGCGGTCGGTGGTTACGCCGCCGGTTATGCCGCGATTGATTTCCTGATGGAGTACTTCAAGGGCATCCCCGCAGAGAGCTTCCCGGGGGATTAGGTCGTGTCGTCACTCCCTAGAGCGGCAGATGCCCCCCGGGCTGGCGGGCGTAGGTGGCTCTGCGGTATTCCTGTGGGGAGAGGCCGGTCAACTGCTTGAACTGGCGGGAGAAATAAAAAATGTTTTCGTAGCCGAGGCTCTCGGCAATCTCGCCGATATTGAGGGTGCTTTCCTCCATGGAAAGGAGCGATTTGGCCCGGTCGATCCGTGCCTCGATGATCGCTGCCGATGGCGTCTTCCCGAGGACTTTGCGGACGATCCGGCTAAAATGGGGGAGGCTGTAGCCGAAGCGGCGTGCCATCTCCCCGGCGGTCACCCGTTGTTCGGAGTGAAGCTGGAGCCATGAAAGGAACGAAGTCGCTACCTGTTGGTGAAGCTGTTCGGTCGGATCGCCGGGCGGGGAGTGCGCCTCCTGCCGCCGCGCCGCTGAGGCAAATTCCCACAGCAGTGCCATCAGGAGGTGGCCGCTCTGCTCGCGTCGCCCTCGGCTCTCTTGCGTTTCGACCTCTGGCGGGGTGTCATCATAGAGCGAGATCAGGTGGCGAAAGGTGGTTTCAAAGTAAGGGAGTTGGATGATCCCAGCGAGGAACCCGGGGAGTTCCACACGGTCATAAGCCATCGGCTGGCCACTACTTGGGTCGAGGAGGTCGAAGTGAATCCACGCGGTATGAAGCGGTGTCTCCGGGTCAACATGGAAGGAGAGGTCCATCCCCGGTTTGAGCAGTAGCGCCGAGCCGCGATGGAGCGCTACCTCCTGCCCGTCGGGGAGGCGGATCGACGCCTTCCCCTCAACAATAAACCAGAGATCGAAATCCGGGATACTGCGCAGGAACCAGTCACGCTCAATCTCCGCCCCGGGCGGCAGGAGCGTGATAAAGCGGCGGTGAGCGTCAGGGATGCCAACGTGCCAGGGGGTCATGGGGGGGGGACTTACCTTTAAAGCTTCCCCCGCGCCGGTTCAAGAACCGATGAGCCATCGCCGGAACCATCCGGCGATCAACATCTGGCTGGGGAGGGGGGTCTCGTGTCCGTCGCCAAAGAGGTAGTTGGCAAAGTGTTCCGGCGAACCGAGCTGGCGGTAGAGGGTGGTGAGCCGTAGGCCGACTTCCGGGAGCGTCTCGTTGTTGCCATAGGTGGCGTCGGCCATCCCTGAGAGGTTGAGGAAGGGGCGTGGTGCGATCAGCGCGATCAGTTCGTACAACTCGAACGGGAGCGGTTCATCAGCGAGGAAGAGAGGGCGCAGCGCCGGAAAGTGGCGATAGAAGCGGTCGCGAGCCCAGTTGAGCCGTTTTTCGTGGTTCCCCTCCCACGTCGTCAATCCGCAGCTTGAGGCCGACGCCTTGATTGCCGGTTCAAACGCGGCGAGGAGGATCGAGCCGTAACCGCCGAGCGAATGGCCGACTGCGCCGATCCGCGAGCCGTCGATCTCCGGGATCGCGCTCTGCATCACCTCCAGCGCACGGCGGTGATCGCGGAGCCATTTGCCCATCTCCGACCAATCGGGGTGGCGCTCGTAAAAGGCGGCAGTGTCGTAGGCGATCAGGCCCGGTGTCGTCCGTTCCCCGGCAGCGAGGCTATCGGGGGCAAAGGTGATGAACCCGGCGCGGGCGAGTTGCGTGCCAAAATCGCGCCCGGTCCGCTTAGGGTTATCGGCAAAGAGGGTTTCCTTGCCTGCTTCCATCGTGCTATGGAGGCAGAGGACCGCGGGGGCCGGGGTGGTGAGCCCGTGGGGGATGAGGGCGAGCGCATGGATCGGCTCCCCCGCTTCGCTTTCATAAACCAGCCGCAGGAGCCGTCCTTCCGGGTGGGGCCGTTCTTCGAGGAAACGGACTTCCGGCGAAGGAGGGGCTTCTGCCGGGGTCGGGGTGCCGAGCCAAGGGGTGATTCGGGCGGTCAACGCCTCCCGCTGGGCAGGCCAGTTGGCGGGGGTGACGTCGGCGTACGGGTCGTGGCGTTCAAAGATCGACGGGATCATGGGATGAGGGATAAATTTTCGGCGCGCGCCAACAGCGGGGCGACCAACCGGTTGGCATTCCCCCCGAGCAGGAGCGCCTTCTCTTCGACCGGAAGCCGCGAGTAGATGACCCAGCCGAGTTGCTGGCGGGGATCGCGCATCGGAAGGTCACTACCATAGAGCACCCGTTCCGCGCCACATCCTTTGACGAGATATTCAATGATCCCGAGGCAGACCGGCGTGTAGGTGATTTCGGCGTGGATGTTCGGGAAGGCGCGGATGGCTTCGATACATTGGTCGGCCACCTTGAAGCTCGCCCCGCAATGGGCGACGACCCACTGGACGTTGGGCCAGCGCTCGGCCAGCGTGGTGACTTCCGAGAAGTTATCGCGCGTGCGGTGGATGAGCGCATAGTAGCCGCGCTCATTGCCGAAGGCCCACCATGGGGCGTAGAGTGGGTCGTCGTACGGGATGCCGTAGACGGCGTACGGCTTCATCCCGATCCAGCGCGGATCGGCATAAAGCTCCTCGATCATCGGGAGCATCTCCTCCGGGGTGTAGTGGCTCGGGTCAAAGGTGCCAAGGCCCCAAAAGCCGGAGGGGAAGACCTTGAGCGCCTCTGCCGTCGTCCGGTTCCCCGCTGCGGAGTCGGCGGAGACGGTGCCATTCCAACTCATCAGACCGCCGCCGGAACACCCGAGGCGTGTCAACAGCCGGAGGACCCCGTTCGGCCCGCCGTTTTTCATCCGGAAACTGCCGCCGCCACCGTGGGAGCCTTCTTCGAGGATATGCATGTGCATATCAATGAGCGGCACCGGGAGCGGTTCCCCCTTGCGGGCCGCCTGCATAATGGCGTCGTCCTCCGCCGGGGGTGCGGCGTGGCGCTCCGGCAGCCCGCCAAGGAGCCGTCGCAGATTGCCCCCGGCGATTTTGCCGATCACTTCACGCGGTACCTCGGCGTAGTCGATGAAGCAGCGATGCGCTCCCATCGACATCTTCGGCGCGTTGGAGCCAAAGAGGAGTTGGTTCTCCAGCCCGAGTTCGACCAGATCCTCGATCCCTTCGTTGATCTGAAGGTGGTCAAAGGTGATGTGCAGGCCGGGGTAGCGTTCCAGAAGCGGGAGGAGGTAGCGTTGCTCGGCCCAGTTGATCCCGGGGACAATCAGGATCAGTCGTCGGTATTTCTCCATGAGCCGGGTGATCCAGTTGAACTCGTGGAACTGCGAACGCGGCAGGTAGACCGGGGCTTGCCGTTCCTGAAGGCCGCCAAGGAGTGCCTCGCTGGAGCGATCAAAGAGATCCCATCCGTTGGTGAGCGGGTGGAGCGAAACCGCCCGGACCCCGTGCTCCTCCATCGCGGCAAAGAGCGTCGCCGGGGCGGGAAACTCGCGGCTGGCGTGCGGGATGGCGTTCCAGATTGCGTGAAGGCGGCCGTGATACGGTTCGAGCGCTTCGCTCAAGCGGCGGTTGCCGAGTTGCAGATCGTATTGGATCGCTTGCGTGGAGAGAACCATCGCTTGGGCAATGGCGCAGTGATCCATCTCGGCGACGATCTCCTCCAGCCGCCACGGTTCGGCGGGGTGTTTGGCGGCGCGGGGGCCGGCGACGGTGTAGGCGTCAAAATAGGCAGTCATAGTTCAACAAGGGCGAGATGTTCGATCACGATGCCGGTGGTGTCGTGCAGCGTCCCGTCGCTCCAGTTCGATTCGATGGCGAAGTTGATCATCGTGAGCGTGTTGGGTTGGCCGGGGAGGAAGTAGTCGTCGATGGCGATGAGGTACCATTGCCCCTCCTCTCGGTCGCTGAGGATGCGCGGTTCGAGTTCATGCGGGGTGGGGGAGTAGTGGAGGATCAGCCGCCAGTTTGGCCCACCGCGCCACCAGCCGCTCCCGGGTGGGGTCGCTGCGTAGCCTTCGATGCTTGTCTCGAAATCACCCCGGTTGAGGATCGTGGCAAAATCGGGGTCGAGCCGCTGCCCGTTGAGCAAAAGGCCGAGGTGGGGGGCGATGCCACCGACTTTTGGCCAATGGAACCGGGCGCGGAAGCGGAGCGCCACCCGCTTTTCCCTGTCCGGGGTGAGCGGCGGGATGACGATCTCCTTCTGCGTCGGGTCGCCCTCCAGCGGGAGGGTGAACTCCTTCTCCTGAGCACTCCAGAGGAGACGTGCCGGTTGGGCAGCGCGGGAGCCTTCCGGCGGCTCGCTCTCCCCGGCGTGGAGCGCCAGCAGCGGCAGGAGTAAAAGGGCAAGGATCGCTTTCATCATTGCGGGATGGCGTAGCTCCAGAGATGGCCCGCGCTGGCGAAGTAGAGCCGGGCGTTGAAGATCGGGCCGACGTTGCTGATCGGCACCGGCGGGTCTTGCAAGCGCGTGAGGGTGCCGCTCTCCCCGTCGATCCGGTAGAAGGCGGTGGTCATGACCAGCACGGTGTCCCCCCCGGGGAGGGGGATGAAGGCGGTATCCCCCCGGCGACCTCCGGGCGAGCCCCCTTCGAGCTGTTCGGTACGCACCAACTGCCGTTTCTCCGGGTCGAAGAGAAAGAGCGAGCCGGTCTCGGAAACCCCGGCCAATAGACCGCTGGAGAGGCGGGTGAGCGAGGTGATCGCCTCTGCTCCGGGGAGCGGCGTCCCTTGCCAGAGGATCTTGCGTTCGCTCCACGAGAAGAGGGCCAGCAGCGCCTCCTTCGCTTTCGGTGTCGCGCCGCCGGGGGTGGTGATGCTGGTGCTCAGCCAGAGATCGCCATCGGGCAGGGGGGCGATCGAGGCAATGCTATGATCGGGAAGCAGCTCTGCGGGTGGGATCAGGGCGCTTCTCTCCTTTTTGGCGAGGTTATAGATCAGCAAGCCGCCGCCGACCTGCCCGTAACCGGGGTAGCCACCGGAGATGACATGCTCCCCGTCCGGGTGGAGCGCGAGCGAGCGCGGGCGGCAGATCCATGGCGCGGAGGAGGTGGCGAGTTTCGGATTCGCCTCCTCCCCTTTGGCCGTGGGCTGGAAGGGTCGGGTGATGTCGAAGACAAAGAAGTCGCCTCGTGAGTAACTGTTGCCGACGATTGTCTCCTTCCACGGGAGGATTTTGGTGAGATTACCGCCGCCGATGCGCGGGTCGTGACCCAGTTGGCGGATCTCGCCCCCTGCCGGGTCGAAGCTCCACATCTCCATCGGGTGATCGGTACTCCCGTAGAGCTTTCCGTCGGCCCCGGTGGTGAGCGAGGCGATGGAGGCCCCTTCGGTTTCATAACCGATGGCGACGCTCTGCTCGATCTTGTCTGGCCCGTGCCAGAGGAAGCGGCGTTCGCGCAGGGAGAGGTTGGTAATAGTGGTCCCGTCGGGGAGCGCGTGGCGCTGGTTAAGCCAGTAGAGCGAGGCGCGTCGGCCAACCGGAGCCGGTGGCTTGAAGTCGGGCGCAGGGATGGCGACGCCGCCGAGGAGTTTCTGCCACGGCTCTTTTGCGTTCGCCTTGCCATAGACCTCGCCATTGGGGAGTGGGACGACTTGCCCGGTGCCGAGCGGGCGTTCGCCGGGCGGCGTCAGGTTTCTGCGCTCCCCGCTCACCGGGTTCCACGCGACGAGGTTGGCCCGCGCCGTCCCGATCCCGGTGTAGATCCACCCTTCGGCGTCGATCCCCATGGAGGTCGGGTATTGTTGGGCGGGGTCGAGCCGGGCGCGGCGTTGGAGTTCGCCCTTCTCCGGGTCGTAGCTAAAGAGTTCGCTTGTCGGGTAGATGGCAAAGTAGATGAGGCCGTTGGCATCTTCGTCCATCGCCATCGCGGGGCCGTTCATCTTAGGGATACTTTTGAGGAGCGTGCGGCTCTTGAGATCAAATTCGTGAAAATCGTGATCGAGCGAGAGGTAGAAACGTCCTTTGGCCGAGACAAAGAGGCAGTAGTTGTTATTGGAGACGCTCTTGGCGTCGGGGAAGAAGTATTGATCCCCCGCACCGGTATCGAGGTTGCTGATCCAGAGCGAAGTGCGCGGCCCCCCACCGGGGAGGATGTCGCGCAGGAGGATGAGAAAGAGCCGCTGCCCGTCGGGATCGCGCACGAGCCACGAACCGCGCGATTCGGAGACCGGGGCGACTTTGCCGTGGTCGATAAAGGTAGCAGCTTCGGCGGCAGTCGTCGGTTTCTGCGTCGGGGCGGAGGGCTGGCAGCCGCTCAAAACAAGCGTGGTCATGGCAAGAGCAGGAATGAGGGAAGGGAGGGAGCGGGTCATGAGTGGCGGAGGGGGGTGCGCCTTGCGGCGAGAAGGAGGGCGGCTCCCCCGAGGAGGAGGGCGGCGTAAGTCGACGGTTCAGGAACGGCCACGGCGAGCACGCCGCTGGAGGCATCAAAGACCCAGACCCCTTCGCTCAGCGAAGCTGCCGAGAAGTCGAGCGTCGCGAAGTCCCCTGTGTAGCTCGCGGCGTCAAAGAGCGTAAAGGTGTCCCCGATCCGGGCGCTATAGCCATCGAGCGTGATGGCCAGTCTCCCGCCAAAATGCAAGGCACCGCCGTCGGTGAGGGTGATCGTGTCGTGCTCTGCGGAGCCGGTGCCGCTCAGGGTGAGGCGGACTTCGGCATCACTCCCAAGGGTGACGTTGCTGCGGAACGTGATCGCGCCCAGTGCGTTGTCGATGCCGGGGTCGAGCGTGCCGTTGATGGTCGTCGCCCCGGTGATGGTGCCGTTGCCTTCGAGCCTTCCGTTACCGGCGATGGTGAGCGCTCCGAAGCCATGGAGGCCGTCATCAGCATGGCCGCCCCCCCGGATAAGACGGAAGGTGGCCGCCTCCGGGCCACCGTCGCCGACGGTGAAGGTGGAGAGGGTATGGGTGGAGCGGTGGGCTTCCACGATCCCGTGTTGAAAGGTGAACCCGGCATCGCCCGAGTCGGCCCGGAGGAGGTTGGTGGTAACCCGTGCGCCGTTAATGATGAGGCTGCTCCCGGCGCTGGCGCGCAGATAGCCGGTGCCGATGGTGTTGCGGACATCAAGGAGGCCGCCGGAAAGCTCGGCCCCGTTGCTCCCTTGGAGGAGAAAGTATTGGCTGGTGTGGGAGCCCGGGGTGTTGGCGATGGTGAGGGTTCCTCCTTCGAGTTTGAACTGGTTGCCGGAGGCGTTGGCGTTGCCGACTTGCAGGAAAAGCGCTTTGGCCTGTGTCGTCGTACCGCGCACGGTCAGGTTGTTGCCGGTGGCTCCATTTTTAACCCCGATGACCAGTCCCGCGCCGACGGTGACGCTGGAGCCGCCTTCGATGACGGCGGTGTTATTGGCGGCGTTATCCACCTGAACACCGAGGCTGAAGGAGGAGGTGGTTGAGATGACCGATCCGTCGGTGATGGTCAGGGAGTGGCCGCTGGTCCCGGCGGCGGTGGGGCCGGTGAGGGCCTGGCCGACGCCGATGACGTTCGTAAACGTGCCGGTCACATTGGAGAGGGTGACGTTCCGTGCCGAGAGGGCGTTCCCCCCGCCGATCAAAAGGTTGGCGGCCGTGAGCGTCCCGTCGCGTACCACGCTCGACCCGGAGGCGAGGCTGCCATCAAAGCTGTAGGCCGCTGCGGCGAGGGTATGCCCGCCTAAGTCGAAGGTGACGTTGCCGCTCCGGTGGTAGAAGTTAGAGGCTTGCCCGTTTTTGCGTAGCGTCACGGTGTAGGTGCCGCTCTGGTCGAAGGCAACATGAGTGCCGGAGGTCGGCTCGGAGGAGGGGGTCCAGCGGGTCGGGTCATCGTAGAAGCCGTTGGCGGCGGCGTTCCATTGCTGCTGGGCCAGAGTGGTGGTGCCTGCCAGCAAAAGGCAGCCAAGGTGGAGGAGGGGCTTTTTCATAAAGGCTTGGGCTCAAAAGAGTAATAAAGGTTCACGCCGTTGGTGTTGGCGCTCTTGAGGCGTTCCGGGGAGATCCACTCCACCGACCCGTTGAGGCGCAGGACGTTGAGCCCTTTGTTGGAGTGAAAGGCGGTGAACGGCCCGTAGCTCCATTGGTCAGAGGCGATGATCAGCTCGCCCCGGTCCTGTAGCCGCCAGCGTTGGCGGTTGTCCGGGAGCGTCGTGATCAGGTTCGAGCCGGGCCGGTGGTAGAAGTGCATGTAACCGGAGTATTGCGCGAGGTTGACCCCTTGTTCCGGGTTGGGAGCCCAGCCGGTTTTGTCACGTAACGGGCGGCGGATCTGATCAGCAGGGCAGAAGAAGACGCCACTGCTGGGAGTGTAGCCGCCATCGACCAGTTTTTTGTGCACATGGTTGAGCGGGCCGAAGGAGGAGTAATTATTGGTGCCGAAACCGGGAAGCTGCCGGTGGTGATCGAGCGCATAGGCATGGAGGAGCATCCCCACCTGCCGCAAATGGTGGGCGCAGGTCGCCTCACGCGTTTGCTCGATCGATTTGCGTCCGGCGCTGAAGACGAAAAAGGCGAGCACGCCGATCAACACCAGCACCACCAGTAACTCCACGACACTCCAGGCTGATCGGCCTTGCCACCGGGCTTTGGGGGTAGGGAAGCGGGGGGTCATCACAACAGGACGACGGTAAGCCTACCTTCCCTCGCTTTCCATGGAGAAACCGTGCATTGTTTTATACAAATTTGCTTTCGCGGCAGTTGGACCCAGAGATGAAGGGTGCTCTCGGGCGGGGTGGCGGGAGTTCTTGAAACGCCCGGGGGCTTTGAGTTACGTTAGCGCTTAGTGAAGCTGCGCACCCGTGTTCTCCTCCTTGTCACTGTGTTGTTGATGGTGTCGGTTCTTGCCATCTCGGCGGTGTTAACCATTTCAACGCGGCGGGTGGTGCTCAATCAGTCCGAGCGCTTCGGCCTCTACCTCGCCGAGCAGATGACGCGGACGGCGGAGGTCTTTGTCACTCTCCCGGAAGATGTCGAGGCGGTCATCAGCGACCAGATGGTCTTCGGGGCCAAAATGACGGCGCATCTCGTCGCGGTGGCGGAGGAGAACGGCATGCCGCGGGAGGAATTGCTCCAACGGCTCCGGAAAATCATCGGGCAGGCCGGGGTGGACGAAATCTGGGTCACCGATTCCAAGGGGCATGCTTATCTCAACACGGCAGGGATTGATTTCACCTTCCTTGCTGATCCCAAAGTCCAGCGACAGGCGAGCGCTTTTTATCCGCTCTTGACCGGGGAACGCTCCGTCGTCATCCAGCAGGCGATGAAACGGGAGGTCGATGACAAGATTTTCAAGTACGTCGGCGTGGCCGGGGTCGATCGCCCGCGTATTGTGCAAGTCGGCTACCATGCCGGGATTCTGGAGCGGCTCAACCGGCAGATCGGGCTGGAGCGGATTTTGAGCGATCTGGTGAAGCTCGAACAGGTGGTCTCCCTTAGGATGCTCGACCCGGAGTTGAAGGTCTTCGCCTCCGCAGCGCGGGAGGGGGAGCTTGCGCCGATGAGCGAGGTGGAGCTTTCCCATGCCCGTAAGGCGCTTGCCCTCGGTAAACCTGATAGCTTTCTGGAGACCGGGCAGTTGAATATCATCGTGCCGCTCACGCTCGCCGGGCAGAAGAACGCCACGCTCGCCTTTATCGAACTCGACACCAGCCACGTGCAGGCGCTCCTTCGCCGCAACGCCGCGCTGGCAGCCTCCACGGCGCTTGGGATTCTGGTGCTCGGGATTCTGGTGTCACTCTTTCTGGCGCGGCACGTCTCGCACCCGGTCGAGGAGTTGACGCAGGCGGCTGCTGCGGCGGAGGCGGATGATTACGCGCTCTCGTGCGTGGCGCTCAAGCCGTTGGCCCATCGCAAAGACGAACTCGGCCACCTCGCGCGGGTTTTCTCCCGGATGATCACCTCTGTTGCCGAGCGCGATGCCCAGTTGGAGAATCAGAATCGCCATCTCGATCAACTCGTCGCCCAGCGCACCGTCGAGCTGGAGCAGACGCGTGATCGCGCCGAGGAGGCCAACCGGACCAAGAGCGCCTTCCTGGCCAACATGAGCCACGAGTTGCGTACGCCGATGAACGCGATCATCGGTTATAGCGAGATGTTGATTGAGGAGGGGGGCGAGATGGACCCGGAGGAGGTGCAGGATGATCTGCGCAAGATCCACGGCGCGGGCAAGCATCTCCTCGGGTTGATCAACGACGTCCTCGATATTTCCAAGATCGAAGCCGGGAAGATGACCCTCTATCCCGAGACGTTTGACCTCGCCGGTCTGCTGCGCGATGTCGCCTCGACCATCGAGCCGTTGCTTCAGAAAAACAACAATCAACTGGAGATGGATCTTGGCGAACACCTCGGCACCCTCCATGCCGACCAGACCAAGCTGCGCCAGACGCTCTTTAATCTCCTGAGTAACGCGGCGAAGTTTACCGAAAAAGGGAGCGTGACGCTCAAGGCGTGGCGAGAGGAGGGGAGAGTCTTCTTCTCCGTGCGCGATTCCGGGATCGGGATGAACGATGAGCAGATGGCGCGGCTGTTTGAGGCATTTACGCAGGCCGACGCCTCCACCAGCCGCAAGTATGGCGGAACGGGGCTGGGGCTGGCGATTTCCAAGCGTTTCTGCCAGATGATGGGGGGCGATCTCACGGCAGAAAGCACGCCGGAGGTCGGCTCGACCTTTACCTTCTGGCTGCCATTGGAGGGGGCTGGAGCCGGGGAAACCGTGCAGGAAGGGGCGTTCCCGGCGGGGGGGGAAGGGCCGCTGGTGCTGGTGATCGAGGATGACGCCATGGCGCTGGAGTTGCTCCACCGGGTGCTGACCCGGGAGGGGTATTCCGTACGGTGTGCTTCCGACGGGCAGGAAGCGCTGGAACTGGCCCGGGAGCTTCGGCCCAAGGTGATCACGCTCGATGTCATGATGCCGAGCATGGATGGCCTGACGCTTCTCTCCCTTCTCAAAGCCGATCCGCAGACGGCGGAGATCCCGGTGATCATGATCTCCATGGCGGATGATCGTCAGTTGGGGATGAGCCTCGGCGCCGCCGATTATCTTACCAAACCGGTCGATCGCAACCGATTGGTGGAGAGTCTGCGCCGTTACAGTCGCAAGGGGGAGAGCCGGCAGAGGGCGCTCGTCGTCGATGATCTCCCGGAGAATCGCCTCCTCCTCTGCCATGCGCTGGAGCGCGAAGGGTGGGAGACGCTGGAGGCGGGCCACGGCGGCGAGGCGCTCAAGGTGCTCGAAGGGGAGGGGGTTGATCTCATCCTGCTCGATCTCATGATGCCGGAGATGGACGGCTTCGTCTTCCTCTCACGGTTGCGGCTGCTCCCGGCCTATCGGCAGACGCCGGTGATCGTTGTCACCGCCAAGGAGTTGAGCGCCGAAGAACGCCAGCGGCTGCGCTCCAGCCAGACCGACGTGCTCGAACGCCACCAGCAGAGCACGGCGGATTTCCTGTTCACCTTGCGCGAGATGCTCGCGCGTTGATCGGCGTGGGTGGGGTGGAAAATAAGCTTTTCTAAGTGAAAACCTTAGTTAAACATCGGGGTTACCGATGATCACATCCTTTATTTCCCGTACGGCACGAGTGGCAACGTTGACCTTGGCCAGCCTCGTTTTGAGCGCAGGGTATGCCCTCGCTGACGAGTATTCTTTTGTCGTTCACAACCGCACTGACACCCGGATCACCAAGATCCTCGTCTCTGAAAAACGCAATGGCGAATGGGGTTACTTCGACATCGGCCGTGGAATCGGCGCCGGTAAGAAAGTCACCCTCGTCTGGGATTCCTCGACCGATAGCGAATCGTGCCGCCAGTGGGTCAAGGCGGTTTACGCCAATGGCGACGAGACCGAACCGGCGCGCTTCAACTTCTGTGAAGAGGGGTTGGAGATCGAGTTCGAGGATTAAGACAGATTTTGTTTTCACCCTCAACGCCGCTGCGGATGGCCGCGGCGGCGTTGGCGTATCCATCCCGCGCCGAGCAAGCCGCCTGCCGCGCCCAGAAGGAGGATGGAGGAGGGTTCCGGAATGGGGGCGATGGCTTCCAGAGTCAAGATCACATCACCGTCCTGAAGCGTGAGGGTGCTATTCCAGCTTCCGGTTGAGGTGAAGGCACTCATCTCCAGCCCGCCAATGATCTTGTTCCCTTCAAGGGTTAAGCCGGTGTAAGCTGCTGAGGAAGCGGCGCTTATTAGAAGGTAGTCCCCGGCGCTCAGGGCCGTCGTTTGGCTTAGATCAAGAAAGCTTGTCCCGGCGAAGATGATCTCTCCTGTTCCGGCTTGGTTGATCACAAGACGATCGCTTTGGAGGGATGCGCCGAGTTGGAGGTTAAAGCGGGATTGATCCTCAAAGGTCACAGTGCCGGTTGTCCCGCCTAGTTGAAGGGTTAAGGTTCCGAGACCATCGTTGATCAGTGCATCACCCGGGGAGAGATGGGCGTTGGAGCGAAGAATGAACCCTTTGGTCCCATCGGGCGCGAGGGTTCCGTTCCCGCCAAGGGTTGCCCCGGCTTCCACCTCAATGGCGCTAGTCCCTGTGCCTGATCCGGTGGTGTTATTGATGAGTAGAGTTCCGCCGCCGACCTTCGTGTGGAGGTTGTAGGCATTGGCTGCCTGTAGACGCAGCGTGCCATCTCCCGTTTTGCGCAAGCCGCTGCTGCCGGTCGCCGCGAGGGCGTTCTGGAAGGAGACGGTGTGATCTTGTGCAATCTGGATGGTGAGTTGCGTGCTGGCCAGCGTAACGGTGCGTTGCGTGGTTTGGTCGCCTTTCAGGGTGAGATCGTCCGTATTGCCTTCGGCGTAGATCAGAAGGGGGGAGCCTCCGCTGAAAGTCAGAAGGTTTCCGGTGCCAAAGTTAGCGGCACGGTTGAAGGTGATCCGGGTGCCGCCGCTGATGGTGGTCTCTCCTGTATAGCTATTGTTGCTTTGCAGATTGAACCCACCCGCCAGATTGGCAAAGTACATCACCCCGCGATTTCCGCTGATGACGCCGCTTAGCGTTGCGTCATAGGGAGCCGTTGAGCCGGAGCGGATAATGTACTGCCCTCCTGTGCCGACGAGGGCAATATCATTAGCTAGCGTCATATTGGCCACCGTACTGCCGATCTCGATTGAGCCTGCCTCGTGATAAAGAGTATTCTCGCCCAAACCGTGGCTATGGTTAACTAGCAGACGTGCGCCTTTCTGGGTAATGCCACCGGTCAGAGTGCGGTTGTCTGCACCGAGGACGGCGGTTCCAGTGCCACTGATCTCGACGCCTTGCGTGCCTTGTAATCGGTTCCAGAAGTAGAAGAGATGATTGTTGGTGGAGCCGTCGAAGGTCAGGGTGGGGGTTCCGGCGCTCTTTTGCAGGATGAGCGTGCCGTTGTTGATAAAGCGGGAACTCGCCCCCGGCGTGGCGAAGAGCGAACCGATCGTGTAAGAGGAGCCTCCGAGATCAATGACGGAGTTCGCCGTCGGTGCTTGCAGGATGATGTGGGCATTTTCTTCATCCGGGTAGTTGGCACTGAGATCACTGGCGCTCCAGTTGGAGGGGGTGTTCCATTGGTAGGTGCCGCTGTTGTTTTGCTGAAAAGTATAGTCTACCGCGAGAAGTGGTCCTGAAGAGAGAGCTAGGATGAAGGCGATCGCCGGAAAGGAGCGGGAGGATCGCGGTCGGTAGAGAGGGGGGATCAGGGATGGCATGGCAAAGCTTGGGATGATTGAGGGAGGGCGAGATTGAAGGGAGGAATCCGGCAGAGTTGCAGGAATGATTTCGAACGGTTCTTAAATTTTTCTGCAATGAATGTCAACTTGTTTCTGTAACGTTCCTGTAATGCAAGGGTGTTTTGCCATTTTCACCTTGCTACGCTCAAGGTTGTGAGGAAGCATGGAGGGGAAAGTTCTCTTCCTTATGGCTGCTTCTCCGTCCTTGCCTCCTCTTAGTCAAATTGCGCGTGAGATTGGTGCTTCAACCGCCACCATCTCCCGCGTGCTCAATGGGAAGGAGGGCGTTTCCGAGAAAATGCGGCAGGAGGTTCTTGAGGCGTTGCAACGGTGTGGTTATCCCTCCAAACCGTTGCGCGGGGGGTATCAGACCTTGCGCAATCGGACCAATACCATCGCATTCGCTCTCTCGGCCAACATCAAACAGGGGATCGACGATGCGAGCCTTTTTTACAGCCGATATATGGTGGCTTTCCAGTCGGCTTGTGCCGACGCTGGCTTCTACCCGCTTCTGATCGACGCAGCACAGGACGCCACGAGCACCGGCGGCCTCAAATGCGTTGATGAGAGCAAGGTTTTCGGCGTGATGACGGAATCGCTGGAGCCTGAAAGGATGAAACGTCTCAAGGAGCAGGTCCCTCTGGTGCTCTATAACCTCGCTACCGATATCGTCGGGATTGATGCTGTGGTGCCTAATGTGCGGCGCTCGGTGCGCTCACAGCTCGATATTCTCCATGGGTTGGGACACCGCTCCATTGCTTGTTTCCGGGTGTCGCCCGGGCTGTGGCAGGATCGCAACTACTGGTCGGAGTTTCAGGTTTATGGCCAGCAGCTCGGGCTGGAGCAGCCGCCGGAGTTTTTTGAGCCGATCGGCTTTGGTGCGCATGGGGAGGTGGAGGCGGTCAAGGTGTTTCTCGATCGTGTGTTGGCGTGCAGTCGGCCTCCCACCGCTATTGTGACTCAGGATTACTACGCTTACGCTCTGATGGTGGAGTGCAAGGCGCGTGGGTTGGAGGTGCCACACCGCATGAGCCTCTTTGGTTATGACGACGGCCAATATCCGTCGCTGGTCCCCCTTTCTACTTTCCGGCAGGATTTTTACACGATGGCGCGGGAGGCGGTGCGAATCCTCGGAGACCGTGTGGACCACCCCGAACTCCCGGGCCGTGTGATGGCGATCGACGGACAGATTATCGAGCGCGCTTCCCTCGCCCCCCCGGGGCGCTGACGCCCTGTTGCAAGAAAGGCAGGGGGTGTTGCTTTTTTATTTGACGCAACGTTTCAGAAATCGTTACAGTAATCGTGTTGCGTTTCCCCATGCCTTTCTCCTTTGAACATCCGCAAGTCTTTCCCTCCAAGGTCGATCGCCGGGCCTTGAGTATGGTTGAGGTGTTAGTCGCTCTTGCGATTGTGTTCGTTTTAGTCCTTCTGGGAGGCGCGAGTTTTTCGGTGGCGGGGAAGCGTTCCCGCGAAGTGGCGTGTCTCGGGAATCTTAAACAGGTCGCCGCAGCCTTACTCGCCTATACTGTTGAGAATAACGGAAAATTTCCGAGATCGGTTTTCAGGGACCCTTCCATCCTTCCACCTCACTATCCCAATGTGTTTTGGAGTGATCTCCTTATCAGGCATCATTATGTCGCTACCAAAGAGCTTTTCTTCTGTCCTGAACAGAAAGAGCGCGCCCCGAATCTCTTTCTGGCGTATAGTGGTTATGGGGTCAACCGGTATGGCTTAATGCCTAATGAGGCTGATCCCGCCGGATACCAGCCAGCAAGGATGGTCCAGTTAAAATACCCATCCAGAGTAGCGATGCTGGCCGAGACGGAAGTCCCCAGTCAGGAGTACGACGGCTGGTATGAGTTTTATCCACGCTATGCTTCTCTCACCCGTCCTGATGACAGGGAGCTTTCCATTTATCCCCGTCATGGGGCGAGGGCGGCAGTTGCCTATGCTGATGGACATGTGACGATGACTCACGTCCGCAAGGATTTTTATGGAAAGACTTCTAATACCCGTGATTTCCCATGGGCATGTGATGTCTATACGATCCGTAATTTCAGTTACGAGCCTAAGTAACGAGCTTTTCCCCTTTCGCCTGCACGACCGTCGCTTTGGGCGTGGTTGAGGCCCTTCCTTTCTCATGAAACAACGTATCTTGTTGATCGAACGTCCCCGACGCTGGCTTTCTTGGAATGCCACGCTCTTGCTTTCACTGGCCCTGCCGCATCTCTCCATGGCGGCGACCTCTTCGCAGGAACCCAAGGATTGGATGCACGAAGTGGGGGCAAGCGCGGATGCCCTTCGTGAAAAGTGGGCGGAACTGACCGGCAGCGGCACCAATCTGATTGCAGGGAAGCCCGTCATTTTCAATCACGAGCCAGCCTATGCACTGACAGCGGACGATCATGATCCGTATGATCTGACCGATGAGAAGCTCTCTGGGCGGCAGGACGATCGTATCTGGTATACGAAGGATGCGGTAGCGTGGTTGCCGCTTCCCTCGCCGGTGACGATGATGGTCGACCTTGGGAGCGTACAGCCGATTGGCCGAGCGGGGATTCGCTTGCTCGGAGGGGCGGAGCAGCCTGCCTTGCTTAACTTTCCGCGATGGGTGGAAGTTATCGCTAGTGAAGACGGACAACACTTCTTTTCTGTGGAACATCGCTCCAAGCTCAATCCCGCAGAGCGCGAATTGCATGATGAAAAGAAAAACTTCTATCTTGAGGAACCCGGGCGCGCGTATGTCTACCCATTCCTCTTTGATTTGAAGATTCAGGCTCGCTATGTCGGCTTCCGTGTATCGGCGGACTACCTTATTGCCAGTGACGAGATGGTCTTCCTCGAAGGCGATAAGGCAGCGGTGCCGGTCTCCAAGCAGGGGTTAGCTAAAGTGCCAGTGATCCTTGACGGGCTTCTGGTCTTGCCAAAGAAGGAGGATGTTGTGATCACGACCGGTGCGCTGACTCCAAATTGGATGGTATTTCAGGACAGCCGCCCGGCAGCGCGTCGGAGTGAGCCATTTAACGTAATTTTTGAGGTGCCCGAGGGAATGCGTCTGCTCGAACACGGGCGCCATTCGTGGAGTGAGGAAGCGGCAGGGAAGGGGCGTGTTCGCTATACAACCGGTAGCGAGGATTTTTTGCGCCATCATTTTTCAAGAGCTAATTATGGCCCGTTCTATTTCGAAGCGGGCAGAGGCGTTCCCCCGGCGGGCATGGTGAGGATGAGTGTCGAAGCGCAGGGGTTTGCCGCCAATGTGACGGATGTCGGTTATCGTTTGCTGGAAGTCCCACAGGTGCCACCGCTCCGACATTTCCATGTCAGTCTGGCGTGGATGGGCGAGGCCTATGCCTACCTTTGGCCCGATTTTCTCAAGAACTGGCGTTGGCTGGGATTTAACGCCGTCTCGTTTTTCCCCCGGTATTATGTTCGTAAGGGCGACGATTGGGACGATAAGGCAAAGCAGGCTTTGAATCTGCTTGAGGAGGCCCGGGAAGCGCAGTTTGCCATTCTCTATAACGAGAGCCCGTTTCACTATATGTTGGAGACGATGGATAAGGAGGCGAATCCGGAGGTCTTTAGTCAGGTGGGTGGCAAGTCGAGCCTGAAGATGTCGCCCCTCTATCGGGGGGAACTCTACCAGAAGGAGATCGAACGTGTCGGGCGTATGGTTTCTCTTCTTAAACCCGACTATCTTTTTCACGATATTGAGCTTTTTTATCACTCTGTATTGCCAGCCAAGGCCGATCCCGCAATTCAGGCGGCCAGAGAAGCATCAGGAAAAACATGGGAGGATTTTCTGACAGATCAGGGGCGCGAGATGCTCGGTGATCTGCGCCGCGAAGTGGCCCGCGTGGTAGAGGAGGAGGGGCTGAAGGCTCCATTGACCGGGTTGTACAATCTCGAAGCGAGCCGGGATATCTTTGACCTCACCTTTTCGTGGAAGAAGTCGTATCCGGGGTTGGTTGATTTCTCCAACCCTAGTCTCTATCTTAATGGAAACCTGCCGCTCATCCGGGAGAATATTCGTGCCAATTACAAGATTCTGGGCGAGAAGAAGATCATTCCGTGGCTCACAGCGGGTACTTACGGGGAGTTTGCTCCTCCGTTGATGGAACCGATGCTCTATGAGCTTTTTCTCAACGGAGGCAGCGGGGTGACTTACTACGAGTTTACCGATTTTGATCCCGAGGATTACTATTATCAGGCGCAGGCCCTCAAGGTCATTGCCGAGCATGAGCCGATGCTCTGGCGTGCCAAGCCTCAAGAGGTCAAGAGCGATCGGAACGATCTCTTTCTTTCCATGGCAAGAGACGGTAGCGAGGCGCTTCTGCTGGTGGGTAATTATCTTGGGTTCAAAACCGAAACGGTGAGGGTAGAGCTTCCTTTTGGAAAGGGTGTTAAGGTAACGCGACTGCGGGGAGGCGAAGGGGAGCCGCAGGTGGATGGAAACGTGTTGACCTTGAAGATCAGCGGCAAGAGCTTCGGGTTATATCGGATCTCTGCTCCACCTTCTGAGGGTTCATCGCGGTAGAGTTCTACCTTCGGACGATGATGGCGGGCTTCCTCTCTGTAGGGTTGGGGCTATTTCTTGTCAGGGTGAATCACGGAGGGCGCTGGTTGTTCACGGGTTAGCGTTACCGTGGTAGGGTGATCGCTCGCGGGTTGGAAAGTTAGTTGCCATCTGCCCGGCAGGTCAAAATTGATCCCTTCCACGATAAAGTTGCCGTTGCCATCGGTCATGGCTCCACCGGAGGTAAAGGAGGTGTGGAATGGGATTTCGAGCGTGACTGTATACGGAATGAGCGGAAGTGGTTCGCCCTTTTCGTTAACCAGTTTGCCTCGTACCGTGGTCCCCAAAGGAAGCGTGAGCTTTAGCGTGGGGAGGGGGGTCTCTTCGTCGACCCGTAGGGGAGCGCTGATCGCGGTACGGTTTCCTTTTCGGATGATCACGGCATACTCTCCGCCCAGCGGTAAAGGCGAAGCGATAAAAGAGCTGTTTGAGCGGGTTCGATTACCTCTCGGGTTCAGGTTGCGACGGCGGTTGGCGCCGCCGCTGGTCTCGGCAACGCTAAGAAAGTAGTCGCTTGCCGGAGAGAGGCCATCGGCTTCCCATACCTCTCCACTGATGGCCCCGGCGGGAGTTAAGGGGAGCCGGATCTCTAACGGATCGCTACCCTCCTCCACTTCGACATCCCGCAGCGGCTCAAAGTAATAACCTGCTAACCCTTGCGGTTCGATGTCGAGGCGATTGGGGGTTTCAAGCTCCATCCTGACTTCGCCTTTTTCCACCGGCTGCTGTTGAGACTGGGAGGAAGCGTGCGTGAACTGATGTCGCACGGTCACAGCACCGGTAGCAGCGGGGGCTCCATTTGGAGGGATGAGAAGAAGACGCACCTTTCGCTTGGTCGGAACGGGAGAGGGTGGCGGAGTTTGGGTGAGATCAAGGATCGCTTGCTCTAGCGATTGGTTGAACTCAGGCAGGGCGAGTCGACCTGCAGCGAGGGTGGTGGAGAGGGTGGTCTCAGCGGCATAAAGGTCGCGGAACTCGAAGGAAGCGGCGTTACCTTGCACGACCGTACGGAACACGGTCGAGGTGCCTGATAAATGGTGGGGTGCGACCCGTACCGACTGCTCGCATCGGATCTCCAATGTCTGACCATCGTGTCCGGGCGGCAGGAGCGCCTTTCCTTTCAAGTGCAGGGGCGGGGGCATTGGTATTTCCGTCGGGAAGTTTCCGGGAGTGAGGTTCCATTGAATCAAAGGTTGAAATCCCTCGGCCTTGAATTCCAGAGCGTAGACGGCATCAGCGCGAAGCTGATCAAGGACGAATGCTCCCATCGGGTTCGTGGTCGCTAACACGGGGCCTTCACCCGGCCCGAAGAACTCCTCGGTGCGCTGGCCTGCCACGCGTTGAATCAGACGGACTTTTCCTCCGGTGATCGGTGCGCCGGTTTCCTTGGCTACCATTCGGCTTAGGACGGGAGGTGCTGGTTGGAGGATCCATGGCAGCGGCTCTTCTTCCTTCAGGTTGATCCCATCTTTCCGGTCGGTCTGGAAACCTGTTTTAGAAGCTTCCAACATCATAGCTTCAGGGCCGATGGAAGTCAGGGTCGCTTCCCCGTTGATGTCGGTTAGTGCCTTGAATGATCTTGCAGAAGGTTGTCTGAGGTAACGTCCTGTGATAGCGACACCCGCCAGCGGGTTGCCTTCCGGGTCGGTCACCATGATCTTTGCCGGGTAGCCTTTTTTGAGGGTGAGGCGTAGATCCGTGAGATCGCCGTTGCCGTGAAGTCCGCTTAGATACGCCGGGGCATAGCCTTCGACGTTCACGACCAGATCAATTTCGCCTGCGGGCAGTTTGCTTCGGAAAACGCCGTCCCGAAGAGGGTGGGACGAGGTGGTGGAGTGGTTGCCTTTGGTGGTAGTGACGAGAACGGAACCGTTAACGGGGAGGAGTTGCCCTTCTGGTGTCACGACCTTTCCGGAGAGGGTGATGGTGCCTTCGCTAGTGATTATCGGCGTGATCTCCTGTTGAAGCTTTTCGATTTGTTCGATCCGCTCCCGAGGCGTCAACTTCTGTGTTGCCCAAAGAGCACTCTGACTAATGCTCCATAAGCTCAAGCTGGTAGCGACCATGACGGCGGCGAAGGTGAACCACGGTACGCGGACGCTGCCGCGATGTTCCGGTGCCAGCAAGCGCCGCACCCGTTCGATCAAGGTCGACTCTCCTTTTTGCCCCAAGCCTGATGCCGCTGAGGGGAGCGGGGACGAGGGGGCGCCTGCGCAGGCCAGCAGTGCTTCAACATAGAGACTCTCCCCTGCGCCTTGGTCCGAGGCGATCCGATCGCAGCATGCCTCCCGTTCCAACTGAATCTGGCGTGTGATCCACCAGACAAAGGGATTAAAGAAAAGCAACGCCTCCAGAAGTCGCTCGATCAGATGAACAAGATGATCCTTCCGCGCGAGATGGGCCAGCTCATGAGCCAGAACCGCCCGGAGGTATTCCTGCGGCATTCCGGTAACTAATGAAGCAGGGAGAAGGATCGCTGGTCGCCAGATTCCAATCGCTGCAGGAGATGCAACGCGATGGGAGAGGAGGAGATCGACGTGGTGCCTGATTCCAAGCCGTCGGGAAAGATCGCTAGCCATCGCCATCAGGATCGGATCGTTGAGAGGGTGGCTCGCCTTGCGCCATTGTTGCACCCCAGCGAAGGAGTTGATGCAGCGAACTAGTGAAATGAGGACGCCAATGCCCCATAAGACACCAAGCCGGGTGGTCCATTTCGGTGTTAGCCATGGTGCAGAGGGCTGGAGTGAAGGGGTGGGCGTCGGGATGACGGAGGGAGTTGGCGAGAGGGGGAATGCCCGGGGCTCGCTGGGTTTTTCCAGCATCCGAGGGGAACTTGCCGATAAAGGAATGGGCCGAGCCGAGGGGGCTTGGTCCATTAGGGCCCATGTGAAGACACCAGCCAGCACCACGGCCAGCAACGCCAGCAGACTAAGGCCATAGCGCCATCGGCTCCACCGCACCGGAAGTTGCGCCAACGCCATCGAAAGCAGGAGATAGATGATTCCGCCTTGCCAGAGTGTGTGGAGTAGCGCTTTGACTAACCCGTCGATGGCCGTGAGGTTCATCGGTTTTTGTTGGCCGTCCCTTGAGGTTTCGCTGAGTGTTCATCAAGGAGTCGGCGAATTTCCGCAACCTGTCCGGCATCGAGATCTGACTCTTGGAGCAGACATTGCATCGCCTGCGAGGCCTGTCCGCCGAAGATATGAGCCACGAGCCGCTTCATCAATGGCCCAAGGATCTGCGTTTCCTTGACTTTGGGGTGCCACCGATCGGTCAATCCTTCGCGGGTACGACCGAGCAACCCCTTTTTCTCCATGATCTGCATGACGGAAAGAATGCTGGTATAGGCACGCGGCTTCTCATCGGGCATCCGCGAAAGCACCTCCCGCACGGTTAAAGCCCCATGGCGCCACAAGGTTCCAAGGATTTGCAATTCGAGTTCGGAAGGTTTCTCCGGTTTCATGGAAAAAGAGTTCTACTGTGATTTCAGTAGATACTGTGTTTACAGTAGGTATGTCAACGGAGAATCTTAGCGATCGGTATGACCATGGTTGGGATTTGAGGGGGCTCAAAAGCTGCGAAATGCAGCAAAATTGGCAGCGCGTACGGGATTTGAACCCGACTACATTAACTTGATAATGAAGTATTTACGCATGCATTCACATCTTAGTGTCCTTTTTGTGTCCTACGCGAAACCCAAAATACACATCCGCAAAATTCCTAAACAGCTTTGGTTTTCGCCCGTCGGGCTGTCCGCTTTTTGATCGTATCCGCGATCACTGCTTCAACAATATCTTCCTTACCAGCATACCCGAGTTTCTGGAGCACCTCCGAGAGCAGAGTTTCGAGATAAGCCTCCCGGAAAGATTCCCCTGCCTCAAACCGATCTACTAAGTCGTCAATCACGCGATCTTGAATCGCAGGCGCAGATTGAGCGATCGGGACGGTAATTCGGTGAGCCTTTCCCACCATAATCGAGTAAACGCCTGTCCAAATAAGAAACTGTGGCAGGCTCTCATAGCCAAGGTCTTTTGCGTGCTGTTCAAATACATCAACCAGTTTATGGGGGATTTTGACGGTGACGGGCTTTGATCTCATTTTTGCGATAACTGTGAATAACTCCTTTTATCGGGATGCCCGCGGGCATCCCGCCTGAACGTTGATTCGTAAAGGGTGGCGATTTAACATGCAAGGCATATGAAGTCCCCGGAGATCAACTTGACCCAAAGGAGTAGGCCAACCCCGACGGAGCCGATATCGGCCGAGCCCTTTCGCTCCCGTCACGAAGCTGCTATGGCACTAGCCTTACGGTTGATGACCTCCGAACAACGCGCCGCATTCATCCGCATCTGGACGGCGGAATACGATGAGCTTCCTCGCTCACCCTTCGGTTTGTCGTAAGACTCAATAACGCAATGCTCTCAATGCGACCACTCCGTGTTTAAACCTTGAATATTTGGAGTGATATGGGACAACTCTTCAGACTTCTCCCCCCATCATGGAAGCGTATCAAGAAGAGGAGGTCCTCATCTTAGTGAAGACCTATCCATCCCCCAGTGTAAAATATCGCGAAACGACTTGCGTTGCTGCAGTTACCCGCGATGGAGAGATGAGGCGGATTTTCCCCGTTCCGTTCCGTCTTCTTGAAGGAAATGCTCAATTTCAGAAATGGGAATGGATTAAAGCTAGGTTTCATCAACCTGTATCAGATCATCGCCCAGAAAGTCGACACATTGATGTCGATTCCATTAAAAGAGAAGGAAAGATCATCAAAATCCATAAAGGAGATTGGGGGGAGCGGCTCAAATATATTGATCCCTTGGTGGTCCCCTCCTTCCAAGCCCTTGAAACCAGACGGCAGGAATCTGGCCAAACCTTAGGTGCCTTTCGGCCTACACGTCTTCTTCGTCTTGAGATTAGTCCTGCCGACCAAAGCGAATGGAGCGATGGAGACAAACGTAAGTTGATCCAAGACGGCCTTTTTGACAGTTCGGAGATCAAGAATCGAGCCTTGCTAAGAAAACTCCCCTTTGATTTCCATTATCGCTACATTTGCGATGGCCCCGATGGGGAACGTGAGTATCGACATAAACTGGTCGATTGGGAAGCCGGCGCGCTCTATTGGAGATGCGTCAACGATTACGGCAAAAACTGGGAAAAAAAATTCCGGGAAAGATACGAGGAAGATTTTTTAGCTAAAGACCTCATCTTTTTAATGGGGACAATCCATCGATTTCCAGGTCAATGGCTCATCATCGGCCTCATCTACCCTCCTAAATTAAAACCGGGGTACGCACAACAACTCTCTCTTTTATAGGACCGGTGAGGTGTTCAATTCGGAAGGGCTCATCGCTGAGATCAGCCAACTTCTCTGCCACGTAAGTCCTGTGGCAGAAGTTGAAATCTTTCTCGAAGCACAATAACGCACATCGCTCGCTTTCCACCGTCTTTCGCACGGCGTGGAGAGCCTCCTCTTGTCCTTCGAGGTATCGCTTAAAGTGGACGGTATACCATGCCCAATCATGCGTCTGACGGTACACATTGCGGACCTCCTTTGGGCAGCCCAGTTCGGGAAAGTGAACATACCCTATCCCTTCTGAATCCAAAGCCCGACTCATCGCGGTTTTTCCAAAGCCGGGCTTGCGGCTTATTGGCATTTCGCGAACATCAATGATGCGGGACACCTTGCAGCGTTTAAGCAATGCCAGAAAATCAGGGAGGGTAAGGCCTTCATAGCCCACTGTCGCTACGGTAATCATTGGAAGGGGTTGATGGTTTTTCATCATGGAGCAGAAAGCGAGCCGAAACTTTTCCATCCTATCACTTGTGGCACTGGGGTTGATGAAGTGGATCTGAGTTTCCTGAAATCGCCCCTTCATCGCTCCCGGCTCAAGGGGTCGTTTCTTTCACACCGCCTCTTTTCTTCATCTGGTGTTGGTGATTGGCTTCGGCATCCAGTGCCATCTTAATAGGGTCAAAAGGCGCTTCCTCGGTTTGAGGTCGCGCCCGTTTTACCGTCCGCGTCTCCTCCTCCATCAACCGGTCTGCGGCTTCTTCAATGGCAACCCGGCAGAAATCCGTGATGTGCCGATAGCCTGCGATACTTGCGGCTTCCTCCACTTTCTTGAGTTGCCGTTCGGAAAGGATCACTTCGACGTGCCCGGGCGGAATCTGTTTTGCACGCTGGCGCTCCTCTTCAGCCTCGATCGCGTCGGAGAGCGCCTTCTGCAGCAGTTTCGTGCGGTTTTTAGGCGCGGAGTTTGGAGCCAAAGCAGCACGAATGGAACCCTCGCTCCGTCTGGTCACCGTGGCCAGCCAAAGCCGATCTTTCTGCAAGCGCTTCAGGCGTTCGTCAATCTCGTTAAATGGGATCACGTGGAAGACCATGCCATTCATTGCGAGAAGTTCCACTAATTTTTTCTTCACTGTAAGAATTTCTATTGACTAATGCGAGAATCTCTAACAAATTGAGGGCATGACAACGTTCGATCAGATCGTCATCGCTGATCTCCGGGGAGTCCCGGAGGAAAAACAAGAGGTTCTGCGCCGCGTGGCAGTACGTCGCGGCATCCCGCTCTCCCGGTTACTTGGTGAACTCGCAGAGCAGGCCGCCGACACCCTCCTTGAGGCATCCCGGAAGATCGAGAAAGGTCACAAGGAGGCGGCGTGATGTCCGCATGCGAAGGGCGCGCTTCCTTTGGTCCTCACGAAAGCACCATACGAGTCGCCCCGCAAGGAGCTATTCGCCTAGTCAGAGCGCTCCAATCAACGCTTGTCCTTAGTGTCCTCCCTCATCCTCTAGCCTTCATGGAAGAGCCATCAAAGCGGGATTAATTTTAGAAGAAGCACCATGCTCGCCGCACCACCACCAGCCGATCCCATCCTCACCGTTCTGGATGAGATCAATAAGAAGCTCGAATCGCTCCTCAAAGAGCGCGAACTCGACGCCTCCCCTTGGCTGCGAGGCGACAAGGCAGCGGCTGCCTACGCAGGTTTCAAGTCCGTGAACGCCTTCGTCTTATGGGCCAAGTCCAACCGCATCAAGCCGATTATCGACGGGCGCATCAAGCGATGGGACCGCCACGCCATCGTCAAAGCCCGAAAAGCCGCTCAAACCTATTGACTTTCATCTATCCCGGTCCGCGAGTGCGGGCTCCATCACAAAACTCCGGGGGGAAGATCAGTGATGGGCCGGAGGGGAAACCCTCCGGAGGGATTGCCTCCCCCCCTCCATCAAACTAGCTAAAGCCATGGACCTCCCCGACTGGATTCCCGATCTTAACTCCCAAAACCGCGCCACTGCCCGGTCCCGCCAATGGCAGATGACCGCCGGTAAAGGCCCTCGTTATCAGGAGGATGTGACCCTCCAGAACGAAAACTTCTCCGATGTCAAAGATGCTTGCGCTCGATGGCTTTCCCGTCGGGGCATCATCCTTAAATTTAACCAAGACTAGTGATGACGATTTTTGAAGACATCATTCAATGCCGCGCACACTTGGACGCTGTGGAGCGATTCGCCGAAGCGCACCAAAGCTTCTTTGAAACCTATCCCGCCTCCGCCATCTTTAGTCACTCCGCTTGCATCCTGATCCACGGCGCTTCCCTAGCCCAAGCCAAGCTGGAGTTTGGAGCAGAGGGGTGGGAAGCTAACCTCTCGCCGCTCGAAGATGGCGCGCTCTACCGCAAAGTTATCGGCTCCCTCCACCTAACGCTTCATCACCTGCCTAGCGTTTCCGCCGAGCCGGTCGTCGCTTAACTGCCTTCCCCATGAAAAAGCTCGTCTCCTTCTTCCTTTCTCTTCCGTTACTCTTCCTCTTCGTCCTGCTCCTCCCCGTCGCGCTGACTTACGATCTGGTTGAAGGGCTCTTGATCCGGCTTGGGAGATGGAGCGAAGAGCTTTGATTTTCTCTGTTTGATGAAAAAAGCGACGAAATCGAAGTGATCCATCTCCCATCTAGCTAGTCTGGAAATGAATCACGCTCTTTTGAGGGATAACGCCCATCTCATCAAAACCTTTGATCTCTCATCACCATGCCACACCAAACTATCCTTAAAGGTCCAATCTATACCTTCACCGTCTACGGTATCCACGAGGCCAAGCAGCTCGGTCTTATTGATTCGTGGGACTCCCCCGGAACTTACGCCCCCGTTTCTACCGCTTTTGAGCAGGGGGAAGGTCAACTCCTTCACGACTGGATCAAAAGCATTCCAGACGCCATCTTAGTCGAGACGGGACGCCGCCAGATTACCGTCTATCGCCCTAAAAGCCAAGTCAACGATACCGCTCAAGACGATGATCAATAGTTTTTTGGAGCTTGCCCTTCTTCTCGCTAGCTTCACAGCGAGCTATATCGCCGGTGTATGGGTAGGCGCCCGGGCGGAGAGACGCCGGAGGCTCTCATCCTTTAACCGTCTCCTATCGTGAACCCTGCTTGGTTTGAGGTCCGCCACCCGGACACCGGTGAGACTTTGGAAGTAGAAGCCAGCTACTTTCCCGGTAGCCGGGGCGCTCGCGGCCCGCATGGCGAACCATTGGAACCCGACGAATCGCCGGAAGTCGTGATCGAAGCTGTCTACCGAGACGGAGTCCCCCTCAGCCCCCTTTCCCGCGAAGTCCAAACCGACCTTGCCCTCCAGATCCTTAACGAAATTGCCTGCCATCGCTATGTCTGAACTCACCCCTTCTCTTGCCCTCATCGCACCTGACACCAAAGCTCAGGTCGCGCTTCGGGTCTTGGAAGCTATTGCTAAACCCGACATCGTTGAACGACGCGACACCTTGGTGGCCCGCGCCCGGGCTATTGAGGCGATTACCAGCGATGAGCAAGTCACTGTCATCACCGAAATCGCCTCGCTCATTAAAGGTTTGCGCGGCGAAATCGAAAAGTCCCGTAAAGCCCTCAAAGATCCGGTGCTTATCATCGGCGCCGCCATCGACAAGGTAGCCAAAGAGACGATGAATGAAGCCCTCAAAGAGATGATTCGGCTCGAAGACCTCCTCGGAGCTTATCAAGCTCACAAAGAGCAGAAAGTCGCCGCCGAGCGCCATCGGATAGAAGCGGAAGCCTGCCGCATCCGTGAAGAAGCCGAGCGGAAGGCTCGCATCGCAGAAGAAGAAGCCCGCAAGGCGCAGGAAACGCTCGCCAAAACTGAAGCCTCCGACGACATCGCCGCCGCCCTCGACGCCGAAGTCAAGGCTGCGCAAAGGGAGAGCGAAGCTAGGGAGGCTCAAGCGCGAGCGGAAACCACGCCCCGCTTCACCGCCCCTCTCCCTACCGCTCCCAAGATCTCGGGAGCCGCCGTGAGAACCGTGTGGGACTTTGAAGTCATCGACCTCGACGCCCTCTACAAAGCCCTGCCTCTTGCGGTCAACCTCACCCCAAAACCTCTGGTGATCAAGGAAGCGATCAAAACCGCCGAACGTCAAGCGGCGGGGCAGCCGTTTTCCATCCCCGGCCTCAAACTCTTCAAATCGACCAAAGTCGCCACCCTTTCCCGGTAATTACCATGAGTACCGAAATCGCTACCCTTCCTGCAAATGCCCTCCGGACCGTGGAGGATCATTGCATTGCCCTCTTTGATACCGCTCGCTTCGAGCAAATGTGCCGAATCGCCGAAGTGATGGCTTCCTCCACCCTGATTCCTGATCATCTTTGGCAGGATAAAAAGGGTAGCTTTAGCTTCGAGCAGGTCCGCGGCAACTGCTTTCTGATTGTCAATCAGGCGATGCGTTGGGGGCTCGACCCTTTTTCCGTCGCCCCTGAAACCTACTTCTCCCGTGGGAAAATGAGCTATCAAGGAAAGCTCGTTGCTGCCGTGATCAATACTCGCGCCGGAATCAAAGGCCGCCTCAAATATAGCTACTCCGGGGAGGGCGATGATCTTACCGTTACCGTTTCGGCGACCTTCGTGGGCGATGATCAACCAAGCACAGTCACCGTTTCGCTTAAAGATGCCAAAACGAGCAACGAAATCTGGCTCAAAGATCCCAAGCAAAAACTCGCCTACAACGGAGCCATCAAATGGGCACGCCTCCACGCGCCCGAAGTCATCCTCGGCGTGCACACCGACGACGACTTGGAGCGGATGGAGGCTAACAAAGAGATGAAACAAGCCGAAGGTCACGAAGTCAACTATGACGACCCTCACCAACGCGCCATTGATCTTTGGCGCCGGGATTGCAAGATCACCGAGGAATACAATGCTAAGTTAAAAGAACAGGGCGTTCCCGAAGAGCAGTGGGAGGAGATGCCCGAAATGCCGGAATCACTCGAAGACTCCGAGCCTGCCCAGAAAGAGAAGCCGAGCGTTGAGCCTTCCAAGGAAACCCCTTGGCGCGAGGTCATCGTCACGGGTCTGCGCGGCGTCAGCGGCAAGAAACTTGGAAATCTGGGCTTGGAGACTTTGACAAAGATGAAAGAGAGCCTCCAAGGAATGTCGCAAGCCGTCCTCGCTACCAAACCGGCCCTCGCCGCCCTCGTCGGACCTGTCACCGAAGCGGTAGCCGAACTCGGCGCCAAAGACGCACCCGTGAAAGCTACCCCTCTAGAGGGCTTGAAGAACCTGATGGCGACTTCCGGCATCTCTGAACGCGCGGTTCTCGATTATTTCATGAAAGAGAAGGGCCAATCCCCGGGGAAGATCGAGCACCTCTCTGAAAAAATGGCTGAGTACCTCATCGCCGAATGGCCTGATCGGGTCGAAGCCTTGAAAGCCGCCTCCGTCCAGTCTGAAACCCTCTTCCCTAAAAACTAACTCACCCTCAACAGGAGTCACTATGCTTGTCCTTAGTCGAAAAGTCGGAGAATCCATCATGGTCGGTGATACGATCGAAATCAGGGTCACTAAGATCGAACGGGATCAAGTTCGCATCAGCATCCAAGCACCGAGGGAGGTGCCGATCTTCCGTGAAGAACTTTACCGCGAGAGCAGAAGGCAGGAGGATTTTCAGAAATGAAAGCGCCCCCAGAACGTCCTTGAGAGCAAGCCGGGAGAGCCATCGCCGCGGGCGCCACGCCATGAACGATGCCCCATCACCAAGCCGGTCGGGGGCGCAACCTCTGCGACCCCTCAGTTTGTCGCTCCGGCCCCAGCATGGACCCGCGATTTGATTTCCCGTTAAATGAATAAGAAACTTCCCAAAAAACTCCCCGCCTTTCAGTTCTACCCCGCTGACTGGCGGAAAGATCCCGGCGTCCAAGCCTTGGGATTTTTCGAGCGAGGTGTCTGGTTTGAGATTCTCTGCCTACTTCACGAATCTGAGGACCGCGGCAAGCTGTTGCTCAATGGGCAGCCGATGCCCGACGACGCTTTGGCCCGGCTCCTCGGTTTGGATAAGCAAGTTCTAACCAAGACCTTAACCATCCTCCTAACCTACGGTGTTGCCTCGCGCGATCCTGCGACGGGCGCGTTAGCCAACAGACGCATGGTTAGAGATGAAGAACTACGAAAAATCCGGGCGGAATGCGGGAAATTGGGAGGAAACCCGGTTTTGCTTAACCAAAACCCTAACCTAACAACCACCACCCACCTTAACCAAAAATCAACCCCTTCCTCTTCATCTTCAGCTTCGACAGAAGCTATAGAAAAAGATCGCGCTCCCTCTTTGCTAGCGTTTGATGCTCCGTCCAAGGACCGCGTCCTCGCCGTGGCCTCCGATCGTGGAATCGGTCTGGATTGCGCCGAAGCGTTTTGGCTCGAAATGGAAGGGTGTGGTTGGCTCGATAGTAAATCGCGCCCCATCCGCAAATGGGAAGCGGTTCTTCTTCGCACCAGCATGAACTGGCGCTCCGCCCAGTACCAGCAACGCCACCTCGGCAAACCGCCAGTGGCAAAACCCGCGCCGGTGGAGATCATCGGAGAGGACGACTCCGGCTTGAAATTCCGAAAGCTATGAAACGCCCCTTCCTCTGTCGCGAATGTGGCGCTCCCGGTGAGTTTGAACCGATCCCCGGCTTCGAGCGCCAGAACGAACGCCCTAAACTCTGCACCCCGTGCGACGAAAAGCAAATCGTAGAGCTAGAGCGCAAACGCCTCCAAGAGCGCAAGCTGAAGCTAGAGGCCGACTGGCTCAAGCTCTGCCCCCCGAGCTACCGCCTCACTAATCCTAAACACCCCGACATTAACCAAGCCGTCCTCTCCTACCTGCTCAAATGGCGCCACACCGGCTCCGGCACCGGGATCGCTCTCATCGGCAACACTGGCCTATGCAAAACCCGGATGATGTTTTTGCTGATCCGAAAGCTTCACTTCGCAGGTGTTCGCGTCGCCGCCATCAACACCGTCGACCTTTCCCGATGCTGGTCACGCAGTTTCGGGGACGACATGGAGGCTGACCGCGCGCGGGAAACCGTGCGCCGATGCCGCAATGCTGAAGTCCTCTTCCTCGATGACGTCGGCAAAGGGAAATTCACCGAACGCACCGAAGCCGAGTTCTACTCGCTCATCGAATACCGCACCTCCCACCTCAAGCCGATCCACTGGACCGCTAACGCCGATGGCAAACAGCTTGAAACCATGATCAGCGCCGACCGCGGCAGCCCCATCGTCCGTCGCCTGCGCGAATCCTCCGAAATCCCCGTCCTATGAGTACCCGCTGGACAACCGAGCAACTCAACGACCCTTGCCACCACCACGGTTTGGCTAACCCTCTCCATGAAACTCACCCTCACCGTCCACTACCGCACCCCAAGCCTCAACGTCACCAAACGCCAACACTGGAGCGCTCAAATGAAGGAGAAAAAGAGCGCCTTCCAAGCGTTACTGTCCGCTTTAGAGGCTACCGCGTCCGCCCCCTCGACCCCGACAACTTTGCCGGAAGTGTCAAAGACCTACTCGATGGCCTCCGCCACGCTGGCCTCATACCTGGCGACGAGCCGTGGAACATCCGGCTCGAAACCGAGCAAGTCAAAGTCGACCACTTTGCCGAAGAAAAGACCGTCATCGAAATTGAATCCTAAATCGCCCCCTCGCTCTCCCTCTCTCCTTCAACTCAAGCAAAGTGAGAACCACCGATGAAACTACGCCCCTACGACCCTCCCTCGCGTTGGCTAGTCTCTTCTGAATCGCTCCCCGGCCTCTGGTACCTCGTTGATCTTTCAGAGAGAGAGATCTGCCCCCATGGGATCTGCGGCTGCCACGACTTTGACCTCCGCGTCTGGTGTCCTCTGCTAGCGAAAGCGTCTCCCCAACGCCTTGACTGCAAACACCTCCGTTTTACCGTCCGCGCCCTGACTCGGCGCATCACCCGCAAAAAAAGAGAGCTTTTTGATGTTGCGAAGGCTCGTCATAACCACAGAGTAAAGAGTGATGTCTAGCGTTGAATCCATCACCAAGGAGGAAACCTCTTGAGAACCGTGCACGTCCGAGGTCCGGTCTACGCCTTTCAAGCCTATACCGAGAGAGAGGCGAAACGTCTTGGCTTGATCAGCTCGCAGAACGGGTCCGGCACTCACCTCCCGATCACCACGGAAATTCGTCAGGGAGAAGGGAAAACCCTCGCCGACCTCCTCCGCTCTTGTTCCGACGCGATCTTGATCCGAACTCCACGAAAAACCTTCATGGTCTACCGTCCGAAATCTGCCTTGAAATGAACCTTGATCCTGAGTTCAACGCCCTTCAATCCATCGCCGATTCTGCAACGCTGTGGTTCGCTACCTGCGCCCGCATTCAAACGAAGGATCATCAGATCATCCGACTTGATGGTGAGGGAGCCTTTAGCCCCAACGAATATCAACTCAAGATTTTGGAAGTCTACGAGTGGTGCCTCTCCCATCAAATCCCTTGCCGCATCCTCGCGCTCAAGCCGCGTCAGAAGGGGAGTAGCACCGTCACCGCCGCCATTATCTACCACCATTGTCGCCGATACCGCGCCCGGGCCATCCAGATGGCCGACCGGTATAAGAACTCGGATAACCTCTTCGCCATGACCAATCGCTATGCCGATCATGACGACTTCCCTTGGAACACCGCATGGAAGGGAACCAAGACCGAGGCGATCCTTACCCTCAACGGCGAAGAATGGAGCCGCATCGACAAGGATACGGCAGAAAACCCCCGCGCCGGTCGCTCCGGCACCTTACAGGTCCTTCACGTCTCCGAAGCCGCCCACTTCCCGCACGGTGGCGAAAAGAGCGCCGATAAAACCATGCTCTCCATGCTCAACTCCCTCGCTGACGTCCCCAACAGCGTCGGCATCGTCGAGACCACCGCCAACGGCGCTGGCGGCTGGTTTTATGAGAATTGGAAAGGAGCCGTCTCCTTTGAGGATTTTAAGAACGGCCAGCGCGGCAACGGTTGGATCAAGGTTTTTTCCCCATGGTTTGAGTTTGACGACTCCGTGCTCTCCGTCTCTGCCGGTGAGATCGAGGACATCCAAGCTACTCTTACCCCTCGGGAAACCCAAGGCATCTCCCTCTATGCTTGGAGCTGGGAGCAACTCGCTTGGCGCCGGCATACCATCAAAAGCAAATGCGGCGGGAGCGAAGATCTCTTCGATCAGGAATACCCGGAGGATGAACAGTCCGCCTTTCTCACTAGCGGCCGCCCGCGCTTTTCCATGAAAGCGATGACCCGCCTCCGCATGCTCGTCTCCGGCTCCGCGAATCCCCGGGTAGGGATGCTCCACCGTCAGGAAGGGGATGCCATCGCATGGGAAGCTCATGATTCAGGCTGGGCGTTGATCTGGGAGGAGCCCAAAGAGAAATGCCGCTACCTGCTTTGGTGCGACACCGCCACCGGTCGGGAACAAAGCAAAGACTCCAAAGATCCCGATCGCCACGCCGTCTTCGTCATTAGACAAGGTTACGAGGATGAAGAGGGCACCCTTCACCATCACGCCGTCGTCGCCCGCATCCGCCCCCCGTGCTTGGATGACTGGCATGTGCTTGAAGAGAAAGTCATCGCCCTCTGCCTTTACTATGGCAAGTGCTTGATCGGCGTGGAAGTGCCAATGGGGCTAACGCTCTTGGAGGGGCTTCGCCGCGCCGGAATGCCCCTCTTTAAGCGCAAGCCGCTCGACCCCGCCTCGGGTACTAGCGAGAAGCTGGGGTGGCAGACCAACACCGTTACCAAACCCCTCGTCATTGCCTCCTTGGCGCGAGCGATGGACGACGAAGTGCTCGATCTCTACGATCCCCACGCCGTCGCGGAGATGGCAAGCTTCGTCATCCATGAGGACGGTAGCGAAGCTGCGCTCCCCGGGAAACACGATGACGATGTGATGTCGTTGGCCATGGGCATCCACAACATCCGTGTCGCCACCGAGTTTCGCAAAAAGATCACCCGGGCCAAACTCCCCGCCGATTTTAAGAAATGGAAGCCGCTCCATCGCTAAGCCTTTGAAGCCTCCTCCCTTCGTGGTACACTTACCATTGCCATGCCTATCCTTCGGAATGCCAGACATGAGAAATTCGCCCAACTGGTCGCCACCGGCCAGTCGGCTCAGTCTGTCTATACCAAGCTCTTTAAGTCCAAAGGAAAGGCAGCCTCGAGCAGTTCCAACCGCTTGATGAACCGCAAGGAGATCACCGAGCGCATCCGGGAGCTGCAAGGGAAGGCCGAGGTCGAGACGGTGTTGACGATCGCCATGAAGCGCAAATTTCTCTACGAGATCGTCACTACCCCGGTTGGCGAGGTTAATGAACAAAGCCCCCTATGTCAGTCGGTGAAATACTCGGAAGCCGGGAGCGAATACAAAATGCCCTGCAAACTAAGAGCTTTGGAACTCGACGCCAAACTAGCCGGAGAATTCGTCGAACGCCAGTCGGTCACCTTAGAAGACAAAACCGCCACCCCGATCGAACTAACCGACCGAATCAAAAACGCCCTCCCTATTCTGACGCGCCGCTCCACGCCAACTTCCCCAGCCTCCGATTGACGGCATTGTGAGCGGAGCGCGATGGGATTAAACGAAAGTCCCGTCTCCTCTTTTGAGCACCGAATACGGATCGCGGAGTTGCGCGCCGGTGGAGGCATCCCATATCGGACCACCACCGTCACCGGGGTCGTAGGGCCAGTATTCCTCGGGTACGATTTCTATGCTCACTCCGTCGAGATCGACTTCACCATCTACAATACCGTAAGAACCGTGAGTGCCGGCCCCTGAATAATTAATATCCCTAAAAAAACATGGGAGATCAAAACTGTCTCCATCAAAGTTAACATTTACGTTATAATTAGGTCCATCTGGAGTGTCGTTGGATAAAATCCTATTCTTTTCGATATAGCTAGCGTAGTTTTTAGGACTTGAAACTGGGTCCCATAAAGTTTTTGATGTTGAAATCAGTGACCGAGAACGAAATCTAAAAACTATATGAAGAAAAGGATGATATAATCCATTAAACACTAACGTACTGAAAGTTGAAATAGGTGAAATCCTTAGGGTTACACCTACTGATCCCCTGAGTTCTATTGCGAAGACTCTGTTGATTGTGTAATCACCATTGGTAAACCCAGGTGGATTTTGTCTATACTCATACTTATTAGGATTGTTGTCGATCTCTAAGAGATCATTTGTTCCAAATAAATAAAAGTAGTTTTTACACACAAAATCTTTTTCTGAATTTACTGCAATTGTATGATCTATTGAAGATTCAAGTGGATCGTTATTTCTTTCTATAGAATTACTGTAATCAAACGAGGGGTGTTCAGGAATAACCGCGTGACCAGATGATTGCATTGAGAATCTTAGAATCACTCTCCATTTTTTAACCCTGTACCACACTTTAATAAAGTGCTCAAATGTCAACCCAACGGGGTAGCTAGTTCCCGGTCCTACTAGGTTAGGGTCTGTAATTTTTGGCAAGCACCTGCCATTAAAAAGAGGCGTGAAGAGGTAGGACATTTTTAAGCAGGTTGAGGAGGTTTAGAAGACGGAATTGAGAATTTACTAGCTACCCCGTTCCAGCAAAACCAAACTTCATACTCTTGATACGAAGGCGGGGATTCCGCTAACCCACCCCCCATCGCCGGAGGCGCCACATAAGAAATACTCTCCCCCTCCCCAGAAAACCCCTTCCCATCAATCCGCGTCGGTCTCACCGGCTGATCCCCGCGCAGCCCCTTGTCGTCATTTATCCATTCGGGCTTCGCCTCCCGCAAAGCTTTCGCTTCTTCATCGCTAACCTCACTCATTGAGACCCGCTCCTGCGTAAACCCTACCCGGCCTTGAGTGAAGTCTACGCGGCCTTGGGTGAACTCAGCGTTATTAAGCCCAAGCCCGCCCGGTTGCGGGAGGTTGTGGGTAAACGTTACCCTGTTCTGAGTAAAAGGATCGTCGCTCATCTTATGGTGTAGGTGGTTGAGGAATCTTCCCGGTAACCACTTCCTTGACCCAGATCCCGAGCCGCCACTCCTCAATAAAAGCAGTGTGAATAAAATCGGTGTTAGGCACTAGGCTTGGAGGATTGGTCGCCGGGATCGGGCCAGCGTCGAAGGGCGTCAGGAAACAGCCTCCAGCTAAAAGAGAAGGACGATTATTAAAGACCCCCTGCCAGCCGCTATTCACCCGAAATGCTCCCCAGCGTGGTTTTAATTCCCCGTGGAGACAGGCGGGAATCATTCCTGATGATGTTGAAAGGTTGCCATTATTGAGCACCAGCGCTGATTTGATCACATGGCTACGCTCATTCCAAATCGTCGGCGTCTCGGTCAGCTCTGGCTTCGAGGTATGAAAGCTCCTTTGCTTTATTGCCTTAATGGAAGCCGCAAACCCCTCCTTCACTTCGCAAAAAAACGGCACACTCTGATCCGCCCGCGTTCCGTCTTCACTGATATAGAAGATGAAGTACTGATCAATCAATTGCGCCGGAAACGCTTTCTGGACAAACACCTCCGTTGTCTCCATCGCAGGGAGCTTGCCGGGGTCGACTTTTGATGAAATCTGAATCGACCTCCATTGATTGAGAGGCTGAACCTCCCGATACCACCCTCCTGAGATCGACCCCTTAGTCCCTGCCGGCACAAAGGTTTTTTCAATATCAACCACGATCCGACTCTTCTCGTCGACCGCACCACCGACAAGGGTAGGGAAACTTCCCGCCGTCGTCACCGTCTGAATCGCTTGGGCGGGATTAAGCGCCCGCCGCTCCGAAGAGAGCGTATTAAACGTCGGCGTCGGCAACGTCGTCCCTGCCGCCACCACCGTCTCCACCGTCACCGACTGCGCCCCCCAAGCCGCCGGATCAACTGCATTCACACTGACTAGCGGCATCAGTGCCGGAACACTCACCGTCGTTTTCCGTGCCTTAGTTTTGGAAGTCTGCACCACCCTAGAGGAAAGAATCCTACGCTCCGAATCCCCCGGATCATCCACCTCCGGCTCCGTCTCCGGCCCGACCTCATCAACCACCACCTGCGTCACCCCATCCTTAGCAAAACGCGCCAACTGATCGCTACCCCGCTCCTTGGTCATCAAAGTGGAATACTCACTCACACTGCTCACCGTCAACGTCGCCCGATCCTTCGTCTCCGCCTCTTGCGTGATCCGAGTGGTGAACAAGGTATCATTAGGCAACAACTCCCCCGGGGCCACCTTCGCCATCACCGTCGTTTCAAGATCGCCGCGCTCATTGATCCGCGTCGTCGTCAACGTCGGCCAATCGACGAATGTCGTCGTCCGATAAGCCGTTTGCGCATTCTCCGCCGTCACCGAACTCTCCAGCACACCAATCCCCGAGTCCGCCTCCGTCCCCGGCTCCACCCGTTGCCGCGTCGTCGTCGCCCTCTCGCCCCACGTCCCCCCACTCACCACACTTCCATCCAGAGGCACCCCGCTTCTCTTGCGGTAAATCTCCATCACAAAGAGGGAGTTATTATCCCCGAGATACGGCTCCATATGCTGGAGCGTATAGGCGGGGTAAAGCTTGTGCGGCGTCCCGAAATCCGTTAGTCGAAACCCCGGGTTGTCGACCCGAAAAGGCACCAACTCGACAATCTCGCGATCCTCAAGGCTCTGCGTTGGCAAGCTCAAACGAGCCTTCCCCTGCTTCCCCTTAGGCCCCCCGGCCCAATCGTTACGGCGGTTTATAGTGTTCATCGGAATTGAGTCGAAAGCTTGGTTGACGAGCGGGAAGGGGAAACCCCTTGAACCATCTGGAGCGCCCTGCTCCACTCCGGCTTCCCTAGACGCCGATTGACGGCATTGTGAGTTTCAACACTCCACGCCCACTGATCATCATACCGGGGCGGGATCTCGTTTAAGAGCGTTTGCCAATGAGCGCGGCAAGCGCCACACGGTATCCGCGAGGCGAAAGCCTCCAGCCAAGCCGAGGTGAGTTGACCGGCTTCTGCGGTGGCGTGCAGATCAGCCCATAGCGCCGGGCCGAGCTGCGTCGTGTCAGGAGGCGCGGGAAAACGATGGAACGGAGGTGAGGGGAGCGGCGGCAACGGTGGAAGCGGTAAGCTCTCGAATGGTCCCCAGCGAGATGCTGGGCAAGAGGAAAAGGGATCTTCTTTATCCACCGCGCAAGTGCACTCCGCGCAAACAATTTTCCGAATTTCTATAATTTCTTCCGTTAAACTCATAAGGCAGGAAATCCGTTAGGCATCAAATCTGGACTAGGCCGCGATCCGTCAGGCAAAGGATCGTCCGGCTCGTAACCGGACAAAAAGGAATACTTAACCACCTCCATGTCAACCCACCCCTCTTTAGTTGGCGGTTCCAACACGTAACGCTCTGTTGAAACCACTAGGTTATCCACATGCGTCGGGGGCAGCTCGGGATGCGCTAAACAAGGATCTGTTGTAGGGGACCACTCATAAACTCCAAGCGGCTCAACGAAGCCTAATGCGTCGTAGCGCGGAACGAAGCGTCGGCGAAGCCAAACCTTGAGATAGCAGGTGGGTGTTGGCGGATGGACGAGGCGGAACGTTACTCTAACCACCATGACGGTGCGGGAAAATCCCATAAAAAAGAAGCCGTTGGTGTGATACAAACTAGCTCTGATTGCTCCGTTGTTGGGGTCAGGAGGCAAGGCTGCGATAGCAGCCCCCCTAACCTCCCCCCAATCCGGCAGGGCCACCGGCTCCGATAACTCCTCTTTTAGTTCGGAAACCACTACATGCTTACCGACAGCGCCACTCTCGGGGCGGCAAGTGTTTATTGTCGTACTGCGATAGTGGCGTACCGTTTCCGTTAATGGAGGGCTAGTGTCGGTGAACTCGCTCGTATAATCGTTGCATCCTGCCGATGGAAATGCTCCGCACCACATCACTTCGTCGTTAGCATAGCAGTCCTCGGTAACACCTGCGATGCACGGAGTAATCTGCGTTTCAACGCTTTTATAGACCGTTGTTCCCGATGAGTCTGAACTTGTCGTGGTCATCCCGCCTGTTTGGGTCACGCAATGGGTCGCAACGCTGAATGCACACAAACCACCGGCTTCGTCGTAAAAATAGGTAAGATGGACAACGTCTTCCTTTTTGTAGTTGCCGACCGTTGACATTGTGCCTTCATACATCGTTTGTGTGTAGTCGAAATTCTGATCATGAAGCATGTAACTGGTCCTTGTTGCAAAAAGCACAGGTTCGCCGCCCCCTGAATCGGTAAAAGCACGAAATCCACAGACTGATTTTACAGACGAGCCATAGTAGCTTTCGACATCATACATACCTAAACCGAGAATTGCGCTAGGCGTGAGGCAACATTCACAACTCATGTCAGGAAAATCGAAAACGCAGGAGGATTAGAAAACCAATTACGACAAAAACTCCCATTGATCGGCCCGTAACGGCTGTTTGAAAGCGTCAGCTTGGTCCCTGAAACGCTATAACTCCCGATTGACACATAATAATTCGTCGCCGTATTCGAAGGCAGCGTATTCCCATGCTCAATCGCTACCCCTGAAACCATCGTCCCCGTTCCCGAAGTATTCCGCACGATCTTCGCCCAAATCACCCCCGTTCCCGTTACCCCCGTTAAAACAAAAGGAGGGAGATCTCCCGACGAAAACCCCGCCGGCGTTTGACCAAACACGCTTGAGGCCACCACACGAACCTTCTTACCAGTTTGATCACTGACATCGACTAGTTGAAAAGGCCGCAGCGCCGCTGCTGGAACTGCCACCGGCTTGTCTGGCGGCGTTTCTTCCATCCCTGGCATCGGACGCACCACCCCTACGTCAAAAGACCAGCTATTTCCCCTCCCGCTAAACCCCAAACCGTCGATCTGCAGAGACGCCGGAGCATCAAGAAAACTCCCCAGTTCCTCTCCGAGTGACGATTTCGCGTTTTGGAGCGCCTCCATCTCTTTCAACATCGGCGTCGGGTCGGAGTCATCGGTGTGAACAGGCTCCAAGGATGGCAATTGCCCCTTAAACGGAGCCGCCATCTGTGTGAAATCGACCACCGATTGGGAAAAAGGGAATTCTTTCTCGCTCATCGTTAGATTCGGGCAGGAATTTTCGCCGTGATCACCTTACGCACAAAGAGGTTAAAGCGCCATTCTTCAACCGTCACGTCTTCGATAAACTGAGCACCAGCCGTCAAGGTCGCCGGTTTCGTCGCGGGAATAGGACCGTATGCCAGAGGGAACACGGCCATCATAAAATCATAAATCGCCGTCGGCGGGGTCGATGAAACCCCCCCCACAATCCCCGTCCCCCATCTCCACGCGGCCCATCTCCAGTTGATCTCCCCATGGAGACAAGAGGGGATGCCGGTTGAGCGGTCCGTCATTTCCGAATTAGCCGGCCAAGTAATCCCCGTCAACTTATGGCTCTGCGGCAAGAACGGTGTGATTTCGATGGAGTCCGTCGGCGGGCCGTAATGATAGGAAGTCACCTCTTGGGCCTCAATCGCCATCGCAAACGGGTCGTACATATCATAGTGAAACCCGATGCGTTCACTAGCCACTCCGTCGCTATTGAGGTAGCAAATAAAATAGTAATCCTTGAGTTCCGCCGGAAAGGTCTTTCGAAAAGTGATCTTCTTCGTCTTGGGCGCCGGCAGCCGGGAGAGATCAATCTTACTAGCAATCTGGATCGACTTCAGGTGATTAAAAGGCTGAATCTCCCGATATTCATCACCAAAAACACCGCCGGCCGTTCCCTTAGGAACAAACTTCTTAATCCCCGTCACCACCAACCCGGTACGATCGTCCACTTGGACAAACGGCAGTTCGGGAAAAGAAGCCGTCGTCACCGTCTGAATCGCTTGGGCGGGATTGAGCGCCCGCCGCTCCGAAGAGAGCGTATTAAACGTCGGCGTCGGCAACGTCGCCCCTGCCGCCACCACCGTCTCCACCGTCACCGACTGCGCCCCCCAAGCCGCCGGATCAACCGCATTCACACTGACTAGCGGCATCAACGCCGGAGCACTCACCGTCGTTTTCCGCGCCTTAGTTTTGGAAGTCTGCACCACCCTAGAGGAAATAATCCTACGCTCCGAATCCCCCGGATCATCCACCTCCGGCTCCGTCTCCGGCCCGACCTCATCGACCACCACCTGCGTCACCCCATCCTTAGCAAAACGCGCCAACTGATCGCTACCCCACTCCTTGGTCATCAAAGTGGAATACTCACTCACACTGCTCACCGTCAACGTCGCCCGATCCTTCGTCTCCGCCTCCTGAGTGATGCGTGTGGTGAACAAGGTATCATTAGGCAACAACTCCCCCGGGTCGACCTTCGACATCACCGTCGTTTCAAGATCGCCGCGCTCATTGATCCGCGTCGTCGTCAACGTCGGCCAATCGACGAAAGTCGTCGTCCGATAAGCCGTCTGCGCAGTCTCCGCCGTCACCGAACTCTCCAGCACGCCAATCCCCGAGTCCGCCTCCGTCCCCGGCTCCACCCGCTGCCGCGTCGTCGTCGCCTTCTCGCCCCACGTCCCCCCACTCACCACACTTCCATCCAGAGGCACCCCGCTTCTCTTGCGGTAAACCTCCATCACAAAGAGGGAGTTATTATCCCCCAGATACGGCTCCATATGCTGGAGCGTGTAGGTGGGATAGAGCTTGTGCGGCGTCCCGAAATCCGTTAGTCGAAACCCCGGGTTGTCGACCCGAAAAGGTACCAACTCGACAATCTCGCGATCCTCAAGGCTCTGCGTTGGCAAGCTCAAACGAGCCTTCCCCTGCTTCCCCTTAGGCCCCCCGGCCCAATCGTTACGGCGGTTCGTCGTCTTCATCGGAATCGAGTTGAGAGCCTCGTTGACGAGCGGGAAGGGGAAACACCCCGGACCATCTTCAGCGCCCGGCTATACTGCCGCGCCATCTCAGGCGCCGCCAAAGGGTTCCCTGATCCAAAGAAGGGATGCGCTGAAAAGCGCTGCAACGCCATCGGCAGCAACACCGCTTCATCCCATCCGTTGGGAATAGGAAGGTAGCGTTCCGGCACAGGCCCTCCACAAACCCACACATCCTCTTCAGTCACCACCGGTGCACGTAGCCGCGCCCCGTATTGGATCGGATAATCGCCATCCGGCAGCGGAGCCACCCGCAACCGAATCTTCGCCCCATCTTGATAATCAGTATCCACAAAATAGGCCCAAGGTTGCGCCGGGAACTTCGCCTGTCCTTGAAGCTTCACCCAAACCTGCCCGTAGTCATCCCCACCGACCGTGGCCTGGTCGTAGCCGTAAAACTCCTCCCGCGAACCAGCAGGAGTCAACCGCCGCGTCTGCGGAATCTCCACCGGATCGACGATCTCACGAACCTCCGCCGGCGGCGTGATACAATCGTGAAACACCACCGCGGGTACTCCCGTCGCCGTCCCGCCGAGGTATTCCCGTGCCAGTTCCGTTTCAGAGCGGATCTCATTCTCTAGCGCCTCCCCGCCGATGCGCAGCGAGCAGCCGATCATCCACGGCTCAAACCCGGGGATCACCACCGCTTTGCTATATTGGGTTAGATCGAGGGAAAGCGACGTCGGCCCTCGCAGGAACGTTCCCATACGCTGGTAGCGCATCGCCGTCGGAGCCTCCTCCCACATCTCTTGCAGCGCCCCGTTGATCGCCGCCACCACATCGCCCAAATCATTAGGCACCAGCCCAGCACGAAACGTCCCGCCATCTTCCGCCGCTGGTAACGGGGAATTGGTCGGGTCCGCCGGGTCGAGCGAAGTCAACCCGATGTATTTGACCAGTCGAAGAGCGATCTGGTGGACACTTAGCATTATTCCTCCTCCTTGGCTTCCTCTCCGGCTTGTTCAGACTCCAAAGCCTGCCGCGACGGTCGCCCCCGGCGTTTGCGCGGCGCCTCCTCCGGCTCTTGATGCTGCGCACGATCTTGAGCTTTGGCCGCCTCCTCGACCGGCGCCACCATCGCCACCGGGTCGATCTCCTCTTGGGGCAGCCAGTTCGCCAGCAACGCCCAACTCGCCCCTACCTGATGGAGATCAGCCCGCTCCTCAAGGTAGTGCTTGAGCGTCGGGTACGCCCGGATATGGCTCCCCGTATGGCGGTTGTAATGGAAATGGTAATCCTTCCCGCTCCACCCGGAATGGATCAGGAATTTATGAAAGGCGCTCTCGCCCAAGATTTCGATGACAAGGTAATTCATAATCATAGGAGACCTAAAGAGACAGCCCCGCCCCTTCGTCTAAAGGAAGCGGGGCTGCCCTCTCTCTGGGTAGACGGGAAAGGGGGTTAGAGCATTGGCGCGTTCGCCACGTTCACCGCGTGTTCAATGAGCACATAACCGCGCGGCTGGTTCGCGCCGGTCAGACCCGAATCGCGCCGCACCTGCTGGCCGTAGATCGACTGGTAAGCCCAGCCCATCCGGTGGCCATAGTCGGAGGTGTTCTGCACCAACTCGTGGCGGATCGACCCGTAGGCACGCAGCCCCGCCCCCGCCCCGAGGCAGAGACTATAGCCGATCGGCACCCCGTTGGCGTTAGCCTGAAGGATGATCGAGCCGGTCGGGTGGGCGTCCGTGTTCTTCGTATTATCCCACGTCACCCCGCCGAGCGTCGTCACCCGGGCCCCGGACGCGGCAGAGCCAAGGCGTTCACTAATGGCGATCTTGTTGCCGTTGTTGGAGGAGCCCGTATAGCTATAGAAGCCCCACTTGCCGCGGTTGGGCCCGCTCACGTTGATGACCACCACGTAGTAAGTCCCCGGATCAGTGCTCGAAGTGCTGTCGCTCTCAAGGTAGCGATACGGCGCCCCGCTAAAGCACTCATAGAACTTGAGCGCCGTGCTTGGAGCCGCCACCCCGCCCCCTGTCAGGTCGAAGGTCGTCGTCCCAGCAGCTACCGGCGTTCCGAGGAGCGCCTTGGGCAGAAGCGGACTTCCAATCGGGCCAGCCGTATCAGCGTCGACCACCTTGTGGTGGATGATCGAGTTGCCATTCCAACGGGTATACCCCCCGCGGAAGATCACGTTTTCATTGCCGCGAACCGCCGCCTCACGCTGCGCCTGCAACCAGGTCGAACTGTTCGCCATCGCTGTGAGCGAATCCTCCGTCGCTAGGAAGAGCATCTCATAAATCGAGGAGACACCTTCCTTCGTGATGCGGATCGGCGTGGCTCCGATCGAGGTCGCCACCGCGTTGGCCTGAGAAATGAGCCCCGTACTCACCGTGTCCACCGAAGTGAGGGAGTCGCGAGTCGTCTTGTTATTGGGCCGCAACATGTTGAGCGCCATCGCCGAGGAGCGGAAGCGCATCATCATATCGCGCTGGCGCTTGCGCCCCAGCCACCGGGCCACCAGCGGCGCCGCCGCCGCCTCGATGCTCTTTCCAGCTGCGAGGAACTCAATATCCTTCTTGGTCAGACCGACGGCATGGCGGACATAGTCAATCTGACAGGCGTACGCGCCCGTGATGATCGACTCCTCATTGCCTTCGAGGACTTCGTCCCCATGCACACCGTCGCCGCCCAGCGAGGCCACAGAATTGAAAAAGACCCTGTCGGCCCCTCCCTTGGAGAGATCGGTTTTCGTCCAGATGGCAGATTCACCTCCTTCACGTCCCTCAAGAGGGGAGAAGATGTCTTGTTCCTCTGCCGCGATGTCAACATAGCGGGAGAACAGAGTTCCGACGCTGTTGGGTGAAGCGCTCCGGTACCCTTCAAGGGTCTGGGCGCTGATTTGATTTCGAGTAGGCATTTGTTTTTTCCTTGGTTGGGTTGTTTAGCGTTTCATCAGCGCCTCAAAGGGCGTCCCGGCTTCCCGAAGAAGGGCTTCCATCTCCTTTTTCGATCCGCTCTTGAGCGCCGCTTCAATGCGCCGATCCAGCGCCTGCTTGGGTTCTTCGAGGGGAGCGCCCCCGGTTGGCACGGGTCGCACGCCACGCCTTGCTGGCTTGGCGGGCGGTGTGGCCTGCAAGCCCGCCGGGGCCGTCGCTGCCGAAGCAGCTTTGAGCCCTAGCGAGCGAGCCATGCGCCTGACCACCATGAGTGGGAAATTGGGTTGTTCGAGGAGTAGGCTCCCCGTCGCCGCGAGATATTGGAGTTCCTCCTGACAGGCATTCGCTAGTTCGCTAGCTGGGTTGCCGAGATCGGGGTATTGCGTCAAAGCTTCGCTAAATGAGTTTTGGATCTGCGTCTGCCTAGCGCTCTCCGCTTGCGACTCCTTGTTCCTCTTCGCCTGCTCCTGTTCGCGGGCCAGCAGCTTGCGCTCCGCCTTGAGTTCGGCTAGCGCAATGAACTTCTCCCGGTAAGCTTTCTGATTCTTGCGACGCTCGGCGGGATCAAGGAACTCATCCTCATCGGCTTCATCCAGCGCCTCAATCTCGTCCTGCAACGCCGTGATCTGCTCCTCCACCGTCGCCATCGGGTCAACCTCCGGCTCTTGGGGCGCCTCCTCATCTTGCGCCCCGTAAACAGCCCGGTTCGCCTCGCTCAAGCTCAGACCTTTGCCTAGCAGCTCCACCACTCGCCGCTCCTGTGGGTCGAGGTGGTCAAACCCCTCTCTCCTTGGGGGCTCCACCTCCTCATCCTCCGGAACTTCAGGCTCCTGCGCCTCCTCCTCCTCTTCCTCCTCCGGGATTTCGATCTCGTGCGCCTCTTCCTCTTCCTGAGCTTGTGGCTCGAGCTCTTGGTCAGGTTCCGTCGCCACCCGGTCCATTTCGGCGAGAATCGCCTCCTTGGAGGATGGGGCGGCTTCAGGGGCGAGCGCGGCAGCCATCTCCGCGGCAGTCACGTCCGGTTGGATCACGGCTTGGTGTGTTTCGAGTGTGGTCGTGCTTTCAGGCATGGTGTTGAGTGTGGGGGTTCTTGGTTTTTCGTCTATGGCGAGTCGAGGGCAAGTCGTCGAAAATCGAGCGAAATCTCAGAAAACCTTGATCCATACAGGCGATTAGCGTGTCGATCGGAGCCCTTGCCACAAACCGGGAAGGATTGCTTGATAGCCTTGCGCCGCCGCTTCCTGATTGCGGACCCTCGCCTCCATTGACAAAGGCGGTTCCGGAAGGCTCGTCTTCTGAAGCGGGCCCTGCGCTGGCAAAGGTATTCCCGCAAAACTCGGGGTAACCTGCGTCTGGAGCCCTCCAAAATTAGGGATCGAAGAGGCCGGAGATAGAGGAGGAGCCGAAGCCGAGTTCGAGGCCGAGGTCGGCGCCTCCTCTTGCTCCTGTCCCCCGTCTGCCTCCTTTGTTTCCAGCGTGCGCACCGCTGCTCGCCGCGTTGGCTGCTCCGCCGGTCGCGCCGTTGGTCGTGGAGCATACGTCGCCGTGGCAATCCTGCTCCCTCCCGCTGGCACATAGCGCGGATCAATCCGAACCTGCCCCGCGCCTGGCCGCTGAACCGTCCGATCCATGCGGGGATCGTAGATTGCCTCCGTTGCCGTCCGCGCCTCACCCAGGTGGTTAAAATTGGGATGGTCACGGTCCATCACCGTTCTGATCGCTTTCGTCAGTGGGCGATTCCAGAGCGCGTCAAGAGCCTGTTGTCCCGTTGGCGTATAAGCTACCGTCCGCTGTTGGCCCTCAGGAAGAGCCATCGTCTCCTGCCACTGGTTCCCGTTACGTTTGGGTGGGGCAAGGAAAGTACCCGGTGCCGCCGGAGGGGTGGGGGAGGCGGTCGCCTGTGGAGGTGTTGGTGCGAACGAATGGAATTTAGGCTGGGGCAACGCCTCCCCTTTTCCAAAATCGGTAATGGCATTACTAGAGGGGGAAGAGATTGAGCGCGCGCCCTTTTCCAACGCCCCCGGCGTCGGAGACGCGGGATGTTGCCCCGAGGTCGTGGCCGGTGGGTTGAGCGAAGCTTGTGGCGTGGCCTGCTTGGGCGTTTGAGCCTCCCTGCTCGAAGTAAAAAAAGCATCACGCACCGCCTTCCTGTGTGCCTCGTGGGAGGTCCCCTGCTCATACACCGGGACCCGTCGGGAAAAAAGAGCATTCTTCGCCCTCTCCCCCTCCAGTTGCGTTGGAGAAACCCTAAGCCGGGTCTCTCCCGGGACCACGCGCCCTGAAGCATCACGCATCGAGGTTCCGGCTCGTCCCTCACTAGGTTGGATGACTTGAGGTGGCTGCTGTACTTTTTGGCCAGCACGGCGGCGAGCGTTTTCTTCTTCGTTAGGATTGGCCATACCCCTGTTTTCGGATCATTTGTCAAGCCCGTCTACCAAGAGACGATACCAAGTCGTCGAAAACAGAGAAAACCCCCGAAAACCCCTGATCAATCCAGCGAACAAACGTCCCCGAAAAAGAGAGGTGGTCCGAGAAAACGGAGTTAGCGGCTCAGTGAGCTTGAAGGCGAAAGCCTAAGGTAAGAAAAGAAAACCCAAGCGATGAAAGAGCAGAAAAGCGTCGATAGCGCCCAGTTCAAGGCGCGAGGAGCGACGGAAGCCCTCAAGGGGGTAAAAACAGTCTCGTAGGTTGCAGCGGAGAGCGGCGTTCATCCGGTGCAGGTGACGGTGTGATGGATGGAAAAAACGGGAAAGAGACATGGGGCGAGAGGAACTCACCGAGCGGCGATAGGCCCTTGTGTTCCGTCATCGCCCCATCATGTATTCGATCCCGCCTCCCTTGCCGCCCCATCTGGGAAATCCGAGGACACGCTTTTCCGAGACTTGCGTGATGGCACCATTGAGGTGAAGGACGTTAACAATGTCTCCATGCACCGAGTGGCCGCAGAAGTCTGATAGTTGCGGGATCATCGGGTCGTCGGTGATTCTTGCATTCCTAAGTTCCGGGAAGCCTTTGTCGCCGTTGGCGGTGTAATTGCGCAAATAGAAGAGCATGTACCCGATGTAGTAGCCCTCACGCGCCCATCCCTGTAGCCCGTATGAGGTTGTCCGGTCCGGGAAGGTGTATCGCTTTTGCGCCGGGCAGAAGAAGATATTGAGATCCTGCACGTAGCCTTCTGCTAAAAAGGCGCTGGGGGCAAAACGCCAGCCTGTGGAGCCAATGGTGGAGATCTCGCTGGCCTCCGAGACGGTGTTTGAGGGGTAGAGATTCGTGTTTTCCGGGAATCGTCCGTTGTGGTCTGATGCGTAAGCGTTGAAAACCATGCCGCATTGTCGGAGATGACTCACGCATTTTGCGTGATGCCCTCGTTTGCGCAATTCATGAAGCCCCTTCGCGAGCAAGACCAGCAGGATGGCGATCACCGCCAAGGTGATCAACAACTCGAAGAGGGTGAAGGCGGTGTTGCTCTTGCGTTGGAAGGGGGGCGGCATAGCAAGCGTGAAGAATAGAGATCGATTCCCTAAACCCTTTCTCACGGACGACGGCGGAAACCCAGCGCAAGGGTGGATCTAATTTTCCTGAAGCGCCCCCCTCCAAAAAGGAGACCTGCTCCTAGAAGGCCGAGGGTGCTAGGCTCAGGAATGGCTGCGGAGTTGAGCGCGATGTCGTCGAACATCCAGTCATTGCCTCCCAGTCGATTGATGGCAAGTGAGAAGAAGTAGAACTGGTGGTAGGTAGGGATGGTATGGACGAAACTGTAGGTATCGGAGAGCAGCATGGTTGCGCCGTCCTCAGTGGTGATTTCAAGGGAGTAGGTCTTGTTGCTAGGCTTTAGCACCAGCTCCAATTTATACCACACATCTGCTACTAACGAGGAGGAAAGGGCGGTTTCTTGAGTGCCGACAAAAACGCGATCGCCCCGGTTATCAATGGTAATAGCGGCCATTCGGGTGTCGCCGCCGTTGTTTCCAAAAGTGGTCAGCGTGAAGGATGACAGGTTATTGCCATAGGCGGAGGAACGGAAGAAGAGGCTCAGGCGGTTGTTATTGAGATCATCCATGGTATTGGAAGGCATGAGCCGCCGGACCGATACGCCGACGCTGGTGCCGGTAACACCGTTTAACTGCATATACTGCGTCCCGGTGTGAGCGTCGGAGGCGTTATGGATGATCTGGGCACGCGAGGCATCTCCGTCAAAGCTTGTCCAGCTATCTTGCCCGACCAGATTGCCTACGGTGAGGGTATCAAAGTCTGACTCATAGAGGGCCTGCGCTGTGAGAGAAAGGCCAGTCATGTTGAAAGCGAATGCACATGCTGCGACGGTCATCAGAGTGGGAATGCGATTTCTCATAGGGATTCTTTGGTGTTGATTTGCGTTGTTCTTCAGAGAGGATTCATTTTCACGTTGTTTTCCCATTTAAGTTGTTTCCGGGTTCCGCTGAGGGGGCTTTTTGAGTGAGGGTTCCGGCTCGGTGATGCGGACCATGCAATAGGGATCAAGCAACCAACCGGGCACGTTGATCTGCCAACGCCCGGGGCTGACGCGATGGATCGGCAAAGCCACCCGCGCTTGAGTGATCGGGCTGTAAGCGGTTGCCTCGAGAGCCTCTCTGGAATCCTCGATCTCAAAGGCGATCTCGCCCGCGATGGGCGGGAATGCCGGTTGAGAAGGCTGGGCCGTCAGCTTCTCACCTTTTTTCAGATTCACCCCCGTTGCGTTTAGCAGATGCACGACCTTTTCGTCGTCCCGGCTCTGGTCACGATACACCGTTGTCAGAACTTTCGGCGGGATCGAAAGAGAACGAAAAGCGCGGTTTTGAGAGGGGAGCATCTCCGCGAGAACCCGCCGGAAAAGCTCAGCGGCTCCTTCATTCTCCTCAAAGTCCACAACCTCGTTGACATCATGCTCCCTTTCGAAGTTCTCAAAGCCTAGTGCCGCGACAGTGACGTAGACCGTCCCGCTGCCGAGGGGATGCTCTGTCGCCATCCCCTTTAGCGGCTCTCCATCCACCCTAGCGATTATCCTCTGCTTCTCGCCTGCAACGAGGAGCGGCAGGGGGAAAGAACGCTGGACACTCAGCCGATGGCCCCCTTGAAGGGAGACATCCACGCTTTGATCCGTCGGTTTTGATAGAGAGATACCCTCCAGCAACCGCGCCCGCGCTTCGCGATCCTTTCGGATGCCCCATTCATCAAAGAGCGCAAAGTCCCCGCTGATCATCAAACGTCCGCCACGCTCGACATACCGGAGCAGAGCCTCTAAGGCACGATCGCTCAGACAGGCCACGTCAGGCGCGATCACTAGGCGATAGGCGTCAAGCCGCTCGTCATCAATGGCGGCTTCAAAAAGGAACTCGTGCTGAACATGATCTTTCGCCAGCAATTGGCTTAGCCCGAGTGCATCTTGGTGGTGCCTCGCTTTGGCATCGGTTAAGGCCCAATTCCGCGTGCTTTCGGAGTAGATCATCCCGACATCAGCGAGATCAACCGCCTCTTTAAGATTCATATTATCTCGCCAGTAGAGGTATTTCCTTTGCTCTTTTGGCAACTCCGCGTAGGTCCAGATCGTCTGCGCGTTCATGTTGAGCAAGGCCCAGCCGAAGGATTGGATATCGGGGTTATCGGAGTAGATGAGGCCGTAGATGGGATGATTGGAGAGTGTCCTGAATCCGGAGAAAAACCGCCGGTAAGTGAAATTGGCCCGATACGATTGAAGCACATTCCGGGACATCACCTCGCATCCCACGAAATCGATGCTCTGCGCAGAAGTGAACAAATCTGCACCGGCTTGGATAAAGTTCGTCGCATTGGTGACCCCGGAGTTCGTGGTATATCGCATGATCGAGAAATCCGGCTTGATCTCTCTGAGCGCAGCCCGAAGCTCTGCGTACCAGTCGCGCACCGCCTCGTTGCGCCACTGTAGCCACGATTTCCATGTAGCGCTCCTGAAGTTGTTGATGATGCTATTGCGTTCGTCGATCGGGATCACCAGCCCTGTAGCCTCCTTGAACTGCTGCCGCGTTGCCGGGCTGAAGTCAAATTCCCGTCCGAAGAAGCTCACTTCATCCAGCATCACGCCGTCGATACCCGTCTCCTTCACATACGCTTTCATCTGCTGGAAGTAGGCGGCTTTGAACTCCGGGTGCAGGAAGTTCACGCCGCGCGCGACCCCCCCTCCATAGATCGAACGCTGCATCCATGCCACGTTCTCCGTCAGGTATCGCAACCCATTTCCCCGGTGCCAGACCAGAGGGATGTCGTAGTGGTCGATCACCTTGATCCCCCGTGCATGCGCTGCTTTGACAATCGCTGCGACGTTCGAGCGCATCCGCGCCCAGCTCTCGGGATAGAGATGCCGGGCATGCAACCCCTCCACCATGATGATGCCTGCCCCTTGTTCCTTGAGTTCGTCCAAGCGGCGTCCGATACGCTCCGGCGTATTGAATTCCTGAAAAACCGAATGCAGATCCATCCCTAGTGCGAACACCGCCCCCTCAAATCTCCATGGCATCGCCCCTTTAGCGGGAAGCGCCCATTTCACCGGCTTGCTCACCGGCGCGCTGGCATCCGCCACCTCTCCTGCCAGTTCTTCGCAGTGAAAGTCCACGGCGTAGACCGCCGGTGTGCCGCGTCCGGTGCGATAATCCGCTGGAACCGGCAGATCCTTCTCCCTCCAGACATCCCGTGTGAAGCTGAAATCTTCCTTCTTATGCAGGAGTGGCTGGACGGTCACGGCGCTAGCGGCCCACTCCCCGGACCATTGCAATTCCAAACGCCCCCCCTCCAGCCATTGAGTATAGCTCATTATTGAGTAGGTATTTCCCTTCAGCCGGACATCCTGCTGTAGAAGCCTTCCATTGGAGGTCACGCTGTAAGGCCCCACCCCGGTTTCGCCCAGCGCCGTTTGAATCGTCACCGCATAAAGGCCGGGTGCTCCTGCCCGGTAGACGAAAACTCCCTTTTCTTTCCCGCCAAGGTATTCGCGATAGGAGCTTCCCGGATTTGCCGGTTGCAGCTCTAGGTTCTCGATGTTTTCCCATCCGCAGGTTTCCCCTTCCTTTAGGCTCTCAAAAGCTAGAATATCGCCCATGATGATCCGTCGCTTCGAGAACACAAAGCGGCGACTCTCAGGGATCGCTCCGAAGTAGAGGAAGCTGGTGTGCAGATGGCGGTCCTTGTACCCGATGTTTTCATCCTCTAAGATCACCACATTTCCGGAGACGAGCGCGCCCGCGACCCCCAGCCCGCGCCCGATGGAAAACTCCAGCACCGCCCCGCGTTTGCGGATCACCCACAAGCCGATCAGATCCGCCGGGCCGAAATCGCTATAGCTCACGACGCCCTCCGGGTTGAGGTCGAAAACGAGGCGCCCCTGTTGGGTCTTAAACTCAATCCATCTCGCTCCTCGCCCCGAGAGCAAAGCGCCATCGGCCATCTGCGGGGAGACTTTCCCTTTCAGTGGAGTGGGCTCATAGGTGCGCCCCACAATAGCCTCAAACTCTGCCTCGCCCAGAGCCGCCAAAGAGACTTCAAAAGTATAGACCAGTTCCTTGACCTCTGTTTTTTCCGGATACGCGGGCACGTGGAGGCCCGCCATCAGCTCGACCTCGCCCCCGGAAAGCGTGACTTCGCGCCGGAAGAATCCATCCTGCTCTTGCGTCCAGACATTCGCGCTCACGCGTCCCTCGCGTTGATCCCACCGACTTTCCATTTGGGCGCGGTCGGAAACATAGCTGACGCGTTCCCCAAGGATCAGCGGTTTCCCTTTCCACTCCACACGCAGTCCGTTGCCCTCGACCATCCCGAAATGGCCACTCTCCGCGCGCCCGGCCTCTTCCCCCGGAGAACAGGTTAGCGATGAAACCAACACCGCCATGGCAGTTAAGAATTTTCGGATCCGGTGCATCAAAAGAAACGCTTTACGGGTTCGGGGTTAAGCCTGCTGAAAGAGCGCCTGCACCTCTTGCTCAGAGAGCCCTCGCCGGTAGTAACGCACGTCCCTCAACGCCCCATTGAAGGCGTGGCCGATGGAGGCTCCACCAATGGTCAGCGGCATGGCGGTGTCGAGATCAAAGCTCTTGGGGATGCGGCTCCGGGCCACGGATTGGCCATCAAGGTAGAGGTGGAGTTCTCCCGCCTTGCGGATTGCGGCGATGTGATGCCACCCGGCTGGCAGCGCGTTGTCGAAAGTCGCCACCGCCCCCGTTCGCCGTGACATCACCTTGCCCTGCGGCAGCGTGCCGGTATAGAGCGCGCCATCATAGACCGCCATCGACCACGCGCGACGGAGGTGATGATCGGGCGTGTTATCAACGTTGCCAAAGAACGAAAACTGCCGTCCATCCATGCGGAAGATATTCGCCATCGGCAGGGTGCCGAAGTAGCATTTGCCGTTATAGACAGAGGCTGCCATCACCTCCCGCTCGTAGGCGACCATCCCGATCACCTCCCAGTCGGTGGTGCCGTTGTAGCGGATGATCTCGCATTCCGGCCACGTGCCGACATGCAGCGCCCCTTGATAGGTTAAGGCGCAGTAGGTCTGTGTTGAGCGAGGGGGATCGCCGCACCATGTCCAATCCGCCCCGCCGTCATACCGATAGACGCTTCCCTTCCCGCCATTCATCAAAGCGTAAAGGTGGCCGTCATGAAGCGTGAGCGACATGATCCTGAAGTTCGGGCCTACCGGCTTCCAGTTCTTCCCGCCTTCGTATCGGAAAAGGCCGCGGCGATGATGGCTAGTGGCATAGAGATGGCCACGGTAAACCGTAAGACAGTTGGTTTCATCGGCCTGATTGGATTCGCCCGTGGGGGTGTCGGGATCGTCGGGGGAAGCCCCCTGCGCCCCCGGTGTTCCGCAGTCTACCCATTCTCCATCGGGCAACACGCGGTAGACCGGGCCGCCGGGCCGCCGGTTCTGAGGGGCGCCCAATTGGGAGCCGCGGGGGTTGTAACGGCCTGAAGCGGCGTAGAGCCCCCCCTCAAAACAGGTCAATGCTTCTACTGAATTACAGCCTGCGGGTGGAGTGCCCAGATCGGACCAACTCGCCCCTCCTTCGTAGCGCCAGAGATGTCCACACTCCTGAGCGCCCAGCTCGGTAGTCCCCGCATAAAGTCGGCCATGGATGGTCGCTAGCGAAGCGATCTTTACCGCCTGACCGGGTCTTCCGCAATCCTGCCAGCTCTCTTGAACATAGGCATCGTCAATGCCGAACTGAAGGTGGCGGTAGTTGGGCTGAGTGGTCACGGTCGTACCCGTTTGGGTGGCGACCACGAGTTGAAATCCTTTTCGGGTAGCGGGATCGAATTTGCTGATCAGATCGCCAACAACGTCGCCACCGCTAGCGCTATCAAGAGTGTGGAGCCAGAGGGCGATGCTGAAATCGCCCTCGGCGGTCTGCAGCATGGGATGATCAGCAACTTCAAGGCTGCTGGAGGCACCTCGGAAAATGGCGGCGCGGCGGCCCTCCACCTCATCATAAGTGATCCCTTTTGTCATGTTGCTCAGGGGATGAAGGGAGCGATTGCCGTGATCGCTTTCCAGTGGCCAATGCCCGATTAAGGCTTCGTCAGTGTTCATGATATTTGGAAGTGAGATTGTCTGAGAGGGAAGGAAAACTACGGGGCTACTTTCAGCATCGAATGGATGGCTGCGTGAATCTGATCTTCTGTTTCGGGTAGAAACCGGCCGGTGCGAAGTCTGGCTAGATTCGCATCGCTTACCTCATACCCCAGCTCGGAGAACTGCCGCTTTACGGGGATGTAGCCAATGATGTCGTTGGTATAGGCAATCGGCAGGACGGCTTTAAAGTGTGGTTTGAGCTCCCGCTTCAGGCGCAACCCGTGTTCGACCGTCATTTCTGCTGCCATCCCGATCATCGCTAGGGATTCTCCGAAGCGAACGGTTTGGATCTCGAAAGGCACGGTTTGTTCCTCAGCCTCTCCCCGTTGGAGGCGAGCGTGATGATGGCGTGCCCATTCCCGCTTAACATCCGAGGCCTCGGGGTCCAGTAAGGTGGCTTCCAGCAGGCGGCGCTCGAGAGGCTCCGTTTGCAGCGGGAGGATAGATTGGCACACATCGAGCGGGCCGGTCACCAACCGCAGGCCGCCGTCTCGAACCACACGAATGACGGCTTCCCCCAGCTCCTGCCCCAGCGCGGCGACTTCCTTGACGGTGCGCAATCCGAAATCATCGTGCTCCGGGGCCACCGGTCGGGGCTTGATATCTCCGGCACAACCTTGCAGGAAGCACGGCTGAACGTCTTGAAAAGCTTCTTGAATCTCGTCATAGGCAAAGCCGACGTAGTCTCCTCCGAAAAGCAATCCCCCGCGAGAGGTGGGGTGGCACGTATAGCTAAAGAGAAGGCCTCGAGGGAGGTTTTCGCTTTCAATTACCATGACGCAGACTTCGTGATCGACCGCGCCATCCGGGTTCGGCGCCATTCTGCGCTGGATCAACCCTGGGTGGAGCGGGTCCGGGAAACGGCGGTTCATCGCTAGTGAGCAGTGCCCCGTTCCCACGTAAATGTCGGCGGGTTGGCGGTACCTCCATGCCTTCCCGGCCGTTGCGGCAATGGTCTCGATCGCGCGATCGAGGTAGTCGTGGTCGATGCTTCCATGCAGCCGTTCGTGGTCTTTTCTCAACATCGGCCCGCAGTGGGTGTGCGTAGCCGTCAGGATGATCTGTGAGGCTGGGATGCCGGTGTCGGCAGCCAGTCGCTCTCTGATGCGCGGGGTGAGATGGTAAAAGCCGAGCCATTCGATGCTCACGATCAGTAGCGGTGTTGCACCGTCATCGAGCGCCATCACTACCACCCGGAGCGGATGGTAGACACCTGTGGAGGAGTGATAGCCTCCACGTGAAAATCCGCTGAGGGCTCCTCCGATCGGCGGAGTCACATCTCCCGTCGCGATCCCGATGGAATAGTGGCTGCTCATGGTTTGATGCTCGTGGACGTAAGGCTTGGCACGTCGGGCCTGCGAGCGCAGGTGCCGGTGGAGGGGAAATGTTGGAGCGGGGGGAAGGCTGGCATGGGGTTTCGTTGGGGGGGAGGGGAGAGAGATCTTAAAGGGCGATGTACCTCTGATCATCATGGCCGCGAAATCGGCAAATCGCTCGTCAAGCTGGTTTCACATTTTGAGGGTATTTTTGGGGTTTGGTTGAGCGTTTCATCATGATCTCAGGAGGGAGCCAGCAGCTTTCGGGTAGATCGGGCTGCTCCAAGCCATTTGGCCATCGGTTTGAAGGGCGCGAATGAAAATGGGGCGGTCTGCGGTGATGCTTGCGGGGAGGTTTACCTGCAAGTGAGCGCGGCGCGTTGTCACGCGGGCCGGGTAGCGCGCGAGGGAGATATAGGCATCAAGTCCACCGCACTCCTGACGAAGAGGAGTGGCCCCGAGGTCTGCCAGAGCGATTCGGCAACTCCCGCGATTGGTCTCAAGGCAAAGATGGCCTTCGGCGGCGTGTTCAAGATCGAGGTCGAAGAAATCCGTATCTCCCGTGGTGCAGGAGCGGAAATTCACCCGCTGTTTTCCGTGAAGTTCGATGCCGTCGGCAGGGGAGTCAAATGCTGCAAAGGGAACCCCGCAGATTTGATTTCCGTCAAGATGCACCACGCCCTCCCAATGAATCCGACGGCTGCGCCCTCTCGATGCGGCTCCGCCCCATTGGACTCGAACGCGGCGGGAGACGGAGGCGGTACGAAATTCCGGCGGGCGGTAGATGTGAACCCGCTCGCAACCGGCGTAGATGGCTAGTTCCTCCAAGGGCGCCACCGTGGTCACCCCGGCATTCACCTGATATTCCCGCGCAGGGGGAATGATGCTACCCATGGGCGCGTCGTTAACGACAAAGCGGAGGTCGATACGCGCGCCGGTCGTGGCATAGCAGCGGCGGTTCTTTAGCGCATCGAAGATCTCATGCCGGGTGAGGGCTCTGGCAAGAATACAGGTCAGCCCGTTGGCGATACCAAACTCTCCGGCCCCCGGGCCTTCAGCGCCGGGGCGGCCTTTGTGGCCGTCACTGTTGGCCATCACCCCGACGGTATGCCCATACTCAAAGCTATCCCAGAGCATCCATTCAAAGATCCCCCAGCACGAGACGATCTCCACCAGTGGGGCCAGCGTGTCGTCGATGGGACGCCGCATATCGGCGTAACGCCCTCCCACATGGGAGGCGATCACCACTTTTTCCTGCGGCACACTCTGGCGCATTTTGTCAAAGAGCGTCTCCAGCGGATGCGCTGGTGTCAGCGCATTAGCGGTTGCTTCGGGCACCTGCCAATGGCTCGATCTTAGGATCGGCAGACCTTCTTCTAAATAGAAAACGTTGTGATCGCCCCCGCACGGGGTGTTGCCGGACCACTCGTATCCCGGCAGCACAATATAGCGTCCCTCCTGATTGAAGCGTGTGGTGGTTTGGTTCAAGGCATCCCAGAGGGGATCGCTCATTTGAAAGTCATTGCCCTGATGGCCGATGACATCGAGCCGGGCCGCATCCCTGCCAAAGGTAAAGTACTCGTGATCAGTACCGGTGCCGATCGTCGTGCCGGTCTGCGCATGCAGATCACCCCAGAATTGGCGAAAACGCGGGGACGTTTCCCGGCTGGTCATCGGATTGCTACGAAAGAGGCCTAATTCCGTTTTGACCATGAGCCACCCTGTCCCCCTACTGCACAGACGCATCCGCGTGCCCACGATCTCAGCCTCCCCTTCTCCCTCCCAAGATAGTTGAGCCTCTGGCAAGCCCGTGGGATTGCCCCATGCATCCTCCCCGCGCAGCAACACCTCCACCCATTCGTTGATCAGGCATTGCGTGGGCAAAAGGCAGACGACGCCACTGGCGGGGCCCGCAACGACCTTTAGCGTGGGGGAGTTGGCCAGTGGTCTGGCCAGCACGGCATTCGTCGGGTCCACAAAAACGCGGAACTCATGGGCGCTTTCCTGAAAAGTCTGCGCGCGCATGCCGGGCGATCCTTCCCGGCGATCCCCAAAGACGATCACCACTTCCTCGCCCGGCTTGAGAGCATCATGGCTGACATCGAGAATGAGGGCTTTCATGTAGGGGCGCGTATGCCCTTTGCGTTCATAGCGCGGGGTGATCGTCGCAAGGCCATTGGTCGCAACCGTGGTATAGCCAGACCGCAACGGTGCATCGAACTGCGGCTCCTCCCAATCGCTGGCAAAGCGGCGGGTCACCTTGATCGTCCCCCCTTCATCAATACCCAGCGAGCCTACCGTGTAGACCAACGTCCACGTTCCCGTGCTTCCCGCTAAAACAGGGGAGGAGGGCTCCAGACGAGCGCAACCCAGCTCTGCCACTTCGACTTGCTCCAAATGCATGGAAGTGATTAAAACAGGCTTTCAATTGCTTTTAAAATGGGAATATTGGCCCATTTCATGGACAAAACGAACCGATCCCCCGAGAATTTCCCTCTCATCAGCAGATGGCTGGAACGGTGGTGGGAGGAGAAGCCCGCCGCCCCCAAAATCGGCTTTATCTCGAAAACCGGGACGCCGGCTCATGGTTGCCCCGCCAGTTTTATTGAATGGCCACGTTTGATGGTTTGTCTGGAAGGGGAGCGAAGCTACCAGATTGAAACCCCCGCCAGACACCATGTGGAAATGAAGGCTGGGCAGGCGCTCTATTTTTCACCGGGCGTCTGGCTCACCCCTCTTCCTGCTCGGCGCTTTCGCTCTTTGGGGATTCATTGGGAGCCCGAGCAGATTCGCATTATCTTGAGAGATAAAGACCCGTTTGCCCCTCCACACGCCGCTTGGGTTCTCCCTAGGGAGCCGGGAGAGCTGCCGCATCTGGCCACGCAGATCACCAGCCTGATGGCGCATCCCTTTGGGCAATATGCCGCCGAGGCGCGGCTGTTGCTGGAGCTTGGCCTGTTGATCCGGAGGTTTCGCACCGCCGCCCCGCCCTTGCACGGCCGCCGGCACGCGCTCTATCTCCGAATCTGCGCCTTTCTGGAGGAACAGTTTCACCAGATGCACACCCGCGAGAGCGTCGCCGCCCTCTTTGGCATTTCGCCGGGTCACCTGACCCGTCTCTTTCGGGAGGAAGGGAAGCAGGGCTTTAGCGCCTACCTCAATGCCCTACGTCTACGTGAAGCGCAAGCCCTTCTCTCCTCCACGGCGTTACCCATTCAGCAGATTGCCTTGCAATGCGGCTTCACCGACCCCGCCTATTTCTCCCGCCTCTTTAAGAAACGCTACGGTTACCCACCGGGGCAGGCAAAACAGATCCGCTAAATAGCCTCTCCCACCCCGGAGCGGAGTTTCATGCTGCGGCCAAACCTGCTACCTTGTGGAGGACATCCAGTTATGAGCACCGCATCTCCATCCCCCAATGAAGACGTCCAGCGTTGGGCAGTCAAACGCAAGGCGGCCGTAGTCCTCGACATCATCAAGGGCAAGACGACCCCGGTTGAGGTCGCCCGACAGCACGGCCTGACGGTTGCCGAGGTGGAGCGCTGCGTGATGACTTCATCACTCAAGGCTCGGAGGCGCATCGTATTCTCGGCAAGGACTTACCGGACGGGATCTCATGATTGCCATTGCCAATAACTTCCAGGCCGCTGGGCAGTCGGTTCCGGTGAGCACTCTTTGCCGGGTGCTTGAGTTGCCACGCTCTACGGCCTAATACAAGCCCAAGAGCGCGCCTCAGGAGCGGCCTTGCGATCCCGAGTTAACTGGAATGATCTACGCGACCATCTAAGAGCATCCCACCTTCGGTGTCCGTAGAGTCTGGGCGTGGCTACGCTATCAACTAGCTACCCTTGTTAACCGCAAGACCGTCCATCGGATCATGCGTCTTAACGGCTGGACAATGCGGCAGCGAAGAGCCGGGCGACGCCCCAGAGTGGAGGTGTTTCCCTCCATCGCAGCCCATCCTAATCAGCGCTGGGCCAGCGATATTGTGATGGTCAATTGCGGCAATGATGGCTGGCATGCCTTCGTCCCTGTGATTGATTGCTGTACCCGCGAGATCCTCGGATGGGCACTAGAGTCTACCGCTCGCACCAAGACCGCCGAACGGGCCTTGGAGGAAGCTCTTCTTACCCGATTCGGGTGGATGCACGGCGCACCCAAAGGACTGATGCTCCGCCACGATAACGGATTGGTCTTCGGCTCCAAAACCTATCGGGCGCTCGTGAAAGATTACGGCATCTCACAGGAATACACAGAGCCCTACACCCCGGAGCGAAATGCCCCCTCCAAGCGCTTCACCCGCTCCTTTAAGGAGGAGTGGGCGTGGATCAACTCCTTCGTCTCTCTTCAAAGCCAGAGTCAAAATTGCAACCCATATCCATCACTACGACCACCGCCGCCCTCACCAGGTGCTCAAATGCCTCACCCCAAGCCAATACCACCAAAACTATGCCCTATTGCAGCCTGATTAACACAAATGGCTGTCCAACTTCCGCGGGAGCACTACACCTCTCCTTGGTAGCCCCCAATCGAACAGCCGCCGAGAAAGCATGTTTTAAAGCATTACGAATGAAGAACGGGAAGCTGAGTTGGCACTGACTTGAAAGAAAAGCTAGACATCCTTCAAAGGTGTGGTACTTTTCTACCACACCCACCCGTAACTACCCTATGTTTAATGAACTTATTAAGTCGCTCAGAATTCAGAAGCGCCTGACTCTCCGGGACTTTTGTGAGAAAGTAGGCTTAGACCCAAGTAATTGGAGCAAAGTGGAGAGAGGAATTAATCCGCCGCCCAAGGACATCAAGATCTTGGAGGGATTGGCGGACTTTTTTGGCCTTACTGGAGAGAAAAAGAATGAATTAATGGATGCAGCTGCCCTTCAAAGGGGGGAGATTCCCTCTGATTTTGCCAAGAATGCGATTTTGCAAAGAGCCCTCCCAGCGTTTTTTCGTGCTGCACGCGGTCATGAACTTACGGCCGAGGCGATCGAACGGTTGGCAGATGATATCCTCAAAGCTCATACTCCTGATGAGATTCCTAATAAGATCAAGCCATGATGATGGAACGTATCCGCAGTCGAGTTGAAGAAATCCGTCAGGAATATGATATTCTTCGAGACGACTATCTCCCTATCGATGTGCTGACTTTTTTAGAAATCGATCTTGGAATTGATGTGATTCCCATGGATGATTTTTTGTCTAAATATGGAGCGGATGCAGCTATAACAGCCGATCTCAAAGGGATTTATATCGACGCTGAGCAGTACATTCTTATCAATCAAGCCCCTGAATGGAGGCTCAAGCGACTGCGATTCACAGTGGCGCATGAGCTTGGACATTTTTTTCTCCATCCAGACGTTGTTCAGGCACGATGTTTCACGTCTCTTTCTGAATATAAAAGATGGTCCAATGATTATGGAGGGAGGAAATATGAACTCGAAAGAGATGCTAACGAATTTGCAGGTCGTCTTTTGATCCCGCTTCCAAGAATCCAAGAAATGTTTGACACATTTACGCAGTCAGCCATAGAGGTCGATTCGGATTTTATAAATAACTCGCAATTGAGATATAAATTTTGCGAGAAAGTAGCACCTCGATTCGGTGTTAACACTCAAGTCATTGAGGCTCGTCTTAGCAGGGAAGACATATGGCTCATTGAGTCATGATAGCCATCTAATATTATGTATTCATTCTAATCTATATCCAGTTAAAAGAACCGTCAGTGCTTGCAACACTGACGGTTCTTGAAAAACTTTCCCGGAATAACGCCCCGTGTCGGGGATGCTTGTCCAAGGAGTAGAATTCCTAATAACAAATAGAATTTACTCGAGTCGTCGGACGGCGTCAAGTGAATTAGGCAAAAGTTTTGCCTAAGCACCGCGGGGCAGAAACCTCAAGATAGAAGTTCTGCCTTATTATGACTATTTGTAAATACTGTGGCGGCACCATCATCTTCCGTACTATTCGAGCAAGCTCGAAACCGGAGGAGGCTGAAAAGTCTACCGACAAATCGCCCCAAAAGGGTCGAGTTGTCGTGATTCACATTGATGGCGACTGCAACTTCAACCGATAGAATCAACGAAAGCCCCTCTGTTCAAATCGGAGGGGCTTTCAAAATCATCCGCCCACTCATCACCGTTTCAATACTCCGAGAAGAAAGGAAGTGAATAGGTTGAGGGTGCTTAAATAGCAAGTATCTAGGTAAAGCCCCGCTTAACGAGCATTACTGGAGGGATTCTGGTCAGATAGACTTCCAGCGGGTGCGTCCCACACGCACGCTGTCTCCCCCAATATCCAGCCCTCAACCCCCAACTTCACACAACCTATAGATCAACATTCTTGACGAGAAATCCATTTTCTGAGTGAATCACCGTCACATCCCCTAGTTTGAACGCCAAGGTCGAGGGTTCCGTGATGCTCCATCATGTTAAGATCGGCTACTCTCGGTGACTCCGCTCTTTCCACAAGGAAGAGCCCCCTCGCACGAGGCATTCAAAAAACGGGCCGTTTTCGACGTTCCCCCGATGGAGAAAAAGATGATTTTCGGAAAAAAGGAGTTGCCAACCCCCTTCTTAGGGATCATATGATACCTCATGATCCCGCTTATCCGGCTCGTTTCCGGCGTGCCTTAGATCCCTCCAAGAGAGATCGACTCCGCAAAGTGGCGCAAGCCATCGCCGCGCTCGAAGCCGATCAATGGGATATCGGTGAAGATCGACATCAAACTCGAGCTTTTGAATTTCTGGGGGTAGTAGAACTTGACGATTTAAGACATGAGTGCCTGATCCTGCTTCGGGAGCTTCAAGTGGCTCAAGAAAGCGATCCTCTTCACTGTTTTGCCGGTCCTTCCCAGCGCGAGGAACGAATCACTTATAGTGATGGACCGCATCGAGGGGTCGAACTTTTCGCCTATTGTTGGCAGAGCCAGCACATGGAGGGAGCGAAGGTCTACTTGAAATTCGCGATCTCTCCCCAAGATTCTTTCGTATTTTTTACATGCCATGAGAGCAACCGAGCTTAACCAGCCACCTTCCTCCTGCTACCAGTGCGGCGCAGAGGGGGCCGACTTGTGGAAAGCCTACGTGGGCGACATCGCGCAGGAGTACCGCGGTGAGTTTTTTCAGATTCCTGGAACATCCTATCACTGCACCCATTGCGGCTACCAGTATGTTCCTAAAGAGCAGGTTCTGTTGCTGGTGCGCCAGACCGTTGCCCAATACCGGGAAAAATATGGACTCCTCTCCTCAGAGGCGATCATGGATTATCGGCATCAATTGGGGATGAATCAGTCGCAATTCGCCGAACACATCGGGGTAGGGGTCGCGAGCATCAAGCGCTGGGAGAAAGGCTACGTTCAGGATCGAAGCAACGATCGTTTAATCCGGCAAAAAATGCGGGCCGACGCCTTCGACGCCTCGAAGGGCAGGGTACCTTCCCAGCAGGCGTGCATCTTCGCCGTCCCTTTCAACTCCGTTCCAGCCTACGTCGTCACCTACTCCGCGCCCGCCCCTTTGCCGAAGTCTTCTCTTAAAGCATGGGTCTGCAGCTTCAAAAGCGTGGGAAAATCTCTCCTCCAAGATACCGAGATCGATGCTATCCCCCTTTCAGCTTAAACAAAGTCTTTTCACAGAAGTCTCCTTGAAGGTCCATCCTCAAGGCCTTCTCCAAGCCCCGACTCATTTTAACATGGAAGGCGGCTTTGCCGTGCGTGATGAGGGAAAAGGTCTCTGGGAAATGAGCTTGACCCTCGTCATGAAAGAGCCTGAACCCACCGATCAGGAGCCGTCGCTCCCTGCTCCCTTCGCCTATCATGGAAGAATCTCCGTCGTAGGGCTCTTCCAAGTGCACCCCGGCTTCCTTGAAACAGCCCTCGACAAGCGGGATAACCTGCTGAGGGTCAACGGCTCCTCCATCCTCTATGGGATCATTCGTGAAATGGTCTCTTTGCTCACTCTCAGGAGCAAACCCGGCCACTACCTCCTCCCGAGCATCAATTTTTCCGCCGTCTTAAAAGACATCTCCTTTCAGCAACGCTCAATGACCCCCGTGTTCGACCTCTCCGATCCCGACCTCTACCCCGATTTCAAGCCGGAATAACCCCGATCACACTCCAGAGCCCCCCGCCAGCCGAGCGCCCCGTCTCGTCCCGATCAAGCGCGCCGCCCTACGGGGCGAAGGCCGCTCAAGTTCAAACCATGCGAGTAGCACGAGCTGGCCGGAAAGAGAGCATCTTCTCGGTCAAAGCTCGCACCTTTCCGTACTGACGCCCGATGAGCCCCATTCGTTCCAAACTGTTAAGATCGCGGGCTAAAGTACGTTCCCCAGTTCGGGCATAGTCCATGGCAATCTCAGGGGTTAACCGTTCGGCCTCAGTCGTTGCCACCCATTCATTGCCCTTCAACCTGCCGAGCGTTAATACCAGACGCCGCCGCCGTCCCTGCGTGATCGACGAACGAACTCGGCTAAATTCATCGAAGACATAATTCTCCCAAGCCACCCCCATTTGGTGTTCCTGAACCACTTCAATCTGAGCACGGATACCGTCAAGGAACCCTTGGACTGCATATTTGATGAACGGAATCAAATCACCGCCACTTCGACTTGCTTGATCCAATTCCCGATAATACTTGGAACGGGTCAGATTGTAATGGTCACTGAGGAGATGAGCCGCGGGCAGGGGAATCCCGTGAGAGTAAAGAAGATGGAACTCCAGCAATCGAGCCGTCCGCCCATTTCCATCCCCAAAAGGGTGAATCCACGCGAGGTAAAGATGCGCCACCACCGCCTTCAAAAAGGCGAAAGGCGTGTTGAGATCGCGAGCCGTCAAGCCCGGAACCTCCGGCGGCTGGAAGTCCGGTCCATTGAGCCACTCGCACAATCGCGCTATTAAGTAAGGGCATTCTTGCGCTGGTGCACCCCGATAGACATTTCCCACCGTCACCGAATGGGAGCGATACTCCCCAGGCACCACCCCCTGATCTACCTCCAAATCGCGCAAGACCTGAGCATTAAACCCTTTGATCAACGCCTCGCTCAAAATGGGTTGCCTCCCGGAACGAGCCTGATCTTGGGCAACCTCTAGATTACAGGCATCCACGATGTTCTTTGCCTCCTGCTGTAAATACTGTTGAGAAGGCGGGAGTTCCAGCGTGCCGTCGATTTGCTTTAAGACCTGCTCCTCAGTGAGCGTATTGCCCTCAATCGCTGTTGTCGCCAGAACCCCTTTGGCGAGGTAGATACGATTGAGCCCCTCTGCGACATCCGGGCGTAACGCCACCCCCGCCAAATGCTCACACTTCGAAGCCGCCTCCCCCAGCATCATCCAGAGGCCGATCGGAGCAGGAACCGTCAACTTAAAGGTCATCCACGGGTGGGACTCAAGGTGTTTCATGACGGGAATAATTTACCCTTTTTACCCTCTCAACCTACCTATTTGCGCCTAAAATGTCAGTTTTAAAAGGAACCCAACACGTCCGTTTCAGAGAGCCAACTCCTCACCGAGTGAATCTGCCGAACCAACCGCCGTTTCCTCCAAATCCCATCCCCGTCCCGGTCCGTTGCCGCCCCGAACTCCGCTGAAGGCGACGTGTTCCCTTCCAACGTCACCGCGCTTGAAGCCCCCCAACTCTCCACCAGCCCCGTATGAGCGATCCTCCCCTTGCTGGCATACCAAATCCCAAACGCATCCGCCGCGCGAGGCGTCTTCCCGCCCTTGGCTGAGGTCCACGTGGGCGATCTGACCCAATCGGGCGACCATGCCGACTTCGGCCACTTCCCCGGCGCATCGGCCTCCGAATAGCACCAAGCATTAAAGCTCGCACAGTAGGGGCTACCGAGCGCCACGCCGGTAAGGCGGTTCATCTTGTCGATCAGCGGGGAGCGATTCGAACCGCCCGTCTCCGTTTGTCCGACGAGCTTTCGGGCGACGGCAAGAATCTCCTCTCGAACTGTCAAAGAATCCTTCACCGTCGCCGCTACCGGGGGAGCGGATGCCGAAGCCGGCGCTGGAGTCTCCCCCTTGAGTGCCGCCATCTTCTGCCGATCAACCCGGCTGCCGGGGTCGAAAGTACCTCCATGCACCTGCCGGAAGCGGGAAAGCCACGGATCTTCCGCCGGGGTTGGCGTTGGCCCCGGCTCCAACGCTAGCCGAACCTCCGTCTCCGGGGCCGGGGAACAGGCCGCTAGCAACAGCGCCGGGATGAAAAGTAAAGCTCTCATACCGGCACCAGTGCCATCGAAATTAAAAACGCCGCCAGCAACCCTGCAAGGACCGCCAACAGACAGATCACCCGGTGCTTAGGAAGAAGCGCTTCCCAATCTTTGCGAAACCCGCCAGCGTCCACCCACTGATCAGCCGTTGGCCAATCAATCTGCAATGCCGTCCAAACGCAGAAGGTAGCGAAGAAGAAATAGGCCGCCGCCACCAGAGGCCGTTGCAGGTAGCCGATGTCAAACGCCCCCGCCGTCGGGTCGAGCATCCGGAGCAGCGCGGGCGAGAGATAGAATACCGCGCCCGCGATGATCAGGGCGGCGAGGCCCTGCCAGTTAGAGAGGATTCGTTTCATCATTTAAGATTGGGTAGCGCCTTATGCTAATTTTTGGAGGTTTTCTGGTTTAAGGAAGGTGCGAAACGCCTTCGTTCACTTCGACTCACATGGCCTAGTCATCCCAAAGCTCGATCATCGCGAAGTCTTTGACGTTGGCCATCGGGAGCGCGACGCCGAGGCGCTCTTTGCACCTAGGTTCAACCAAAGGAACCTGCTCCGGCCCCCTCCAGCCTCCGTCATGCGCGAGGGGCCCGTCGCGATCACCGCCAATCCATCCACTAATGCTCATGAGTTCGTCTTTCGTCGTTGGGTTAGATGAAAAGCATGGTCAGCCCGAACGCCCCCGCGCCTGCACCCACAAGCGCCCACCCCTTGTACGGGCCGAAAAAGTTAGGCAGAAACTGCCACGTCAACCAGACAGCCACGGCAGCCACTAGCGAGGCAATCCAGAGTTTTAACTTAGTATAAGCCTTAGCCTTTCGTTCCGCCTCGGCAAGCTCCTCGACCATCCTGCTCCGCTCTAGCAGGCTATCGGTTAACGCATCCCGCGCCACATGGAGCGAGACGGTCATGATCTCATTCTCGCGCAACTCCTCCGCGAGCAGGGCATCGCCTTGATCCAGAGCCACCTCGATCTTTTCAATAGCGGGCCACTGAGCAGGGAGGGCCGTTTGCCGGAGCACCGTCACCGCCTCGCGTGCGGTAGCAACCTTGGTTTTAACTTTGCTAACCCGTGCTCGCGATTGAATCGCCGACACCGCCGCGCGTTCGATAGGGATCGCCGCCCGAACCACCGCGGGCTGCTCTCTTGGTGTCGAACAGCCGCTCATTAGAAGCGCCATGCCAAGCAAGATCATGCCGCCGGTCAGATAGCCGGACTCCCGCCTGCGCGAGCGTATCGCAGCCCGTTTGCGAGCACGGAGCCGCCGGAGCCTCCATTGATTGAGCTTCTCCGCGATCGTTAACAACACTAGACAAATCCCTAGTAACGCCGCGACCGTGCCGAGCCATCGGTCAACGCTCGCGTGGGTGATCCCCCAAGCGACAAACCCGATCACGGACGCTCCCAAGCCCCGCAAAGTGTCATAGTGCGTGTTCATGCGTCGATCTCCTCTGATGGCGGCATCGCCCCGAGTGCAACATAGCCATGGAAACCGTCGTGAAAGGCACCATCAACCGGCCACGGCTCATCGGCCCGAGCGTTGGGCTGGCTGAGCGCGATCATCACCTGCTCCCGGATGAGGTTGAGGGTAGCGAGTTCAACTTTGAAAAAACGTATCATAAAACGGAAAGCCCAAGATTTTTGCCAACGCACAATCCCGCAAATTGATGAAGACGATTGAAATCCGTTGTCGATACCGGCACGTTGCCAGTGCGAGAAAGTAAAATCAAAACCCCGATCACCCCGCCAAACCATTGCCCTACTTCGTATTCACGCCCTATAAGGCCGTTGATAGGAGAACTAGCGGCCATTACTAAATTATTGTCTAAAGTAGCAGATCCCCCTAATACACCATCAAGATAGGCTCTTGCTTGTCTGGGAGCCGCGTTCATCTCTCCTGATAACACTCTAGCCGCTGTGTCTAAGCTACCCGCGGTGAGTAAATTTCCTCCCGAGAAGTCTTGTGCTCTCAAATAGAGAACCACGGAACTGGGAGATCTAGTCCCTAAGGCGAACCGAGTTTGGCTTGCGTTGTTAGATTTGGTAACTACAAACATACTCCCGTTAGGGGATTTGCTGCTTTGGTATCCTACAATACCCAGCACATTGGTGGGGCCATTGAAAATATCTTTCTCATTAGTTCCTAGCGTTAATTCATCATCGGTGCCGTCGAACTCCAAACCATGCAAACCAGAGCCAAAAACATCTTCTCTGAAAAGAGGCTGTTTCGTGCCTGTGGTCTGTTCTCCCGCATAACCATTGACGGTGTCTCTCCATTCATGAACCGTCTGTCCGTCTGTTGCAGGAACATCCGGTCCGACGGCGTTGTAAACATGTTCCCAAGCCAGACGCACTGACTTGACCCCTGCGACATCTTTGGGATGCCAGACTTTGATGATGTTGGAGTATCTCTCACACCTTATTTTTTTACCAATATCAGTGACCTTTACAGTGTAGGTTGGTCCAGTGTGGACTTCTACATCATCAATAAACCATCTTCCGGGGGTTCGAGAGGTTAGTGCTTGTCCGGGGAAAGGGGTTCCGCTTAGTTCGTACGAGTTACTGATGTCTAGGTGTAAGTCTTTACCCATACAAAGTCCCGCAAATTGATGGAGACGATTGAGATCAAGGGGGGAGTAGGATGTCGACCGGCTTGCAAGCATCACGCATCCAATCATGCCACGATAATAGCCTGCATATTGTCCTCGCCCAATCCTGACGTCTCTGGGAGAATTAGTGTTCCCATTATTACCCGGACCGTTCGAACCTATATAAACGCCATCCAGATACCCCCTTATATAATCGAAATCCAAATAGTTAGTTGCTACATGAGCGGCATTGGCTTCGGCTGCACCCAACCAAACCAGTCGTTCAGATCCTCCGTGCCCATCCGATCGACGAAACACGTACATATCGGAAGCGGAATCGAGGGCAATTTCATACCGCGGATTATTGTCGGCGGCGGCAGACGTACCAAAGATAGCCCCCTGTTTTGGTGCTGCGTGCTTGAAAGCGGCAATGATCAGTCGGGAGTTGGTCGTCGGTCCGCCTAAAATCCCTTTTTCGTCGACGGCGGTGTAATTCAAATGATCATCCGCCCCGTCAAATTCCAGCGCAGGCAATCCCGGACCAAATCCATTGGCTCTATAAACAGGTTGAGCCGTACCAGTCGCCTGCTCGGCAGGGTAATGATTGAGGATATCCCGCCACTCGCGGACGGTTTGGCCGTCAGTGGCCGGTGCGTTAGGGCCAACGGCGTTGAAGACGTTATCCCAAGGCACCCGCACCGAACTTACCCCTTCAACATCTCGGGGATGCCAGATTGGCATTGGCTCCACAACGGGATTCTGCGTTACCACTTTGCCGATGTCCTGCAGCTTGATGGTGTAGGTCGTGCCTACCTCTCCTGCAATGGGTTCCTTGTCCAGATACCACTGACCGGCAAAGATCGAAGTCAGCGTCTCTCCCGGAAACGGAGTGCCAAAGAACCTGTTGCCCACATTGAGTCCAAGATTTTTCCCAACGCAAAGTCCGGCAAACTGCCGTAGCCGGTTATGATCCACGGGAGAGATGGCCGTCGGGGAACTCACCCTAATCATGGCGGCAACGGTCATTGCTTGGTAACCATTCCCTGTGCTGCTACCAAATCCCCACCAAGAATTAAACCATAGATGAGAGCTACCCACCGTTACAGCCTCGGGGTCATTATCAGCTTGTAGTGTCAATCCAACCCCATACGTTGATAAAACCGAGAGGACTCCGGGGCTCTTGATTCCCGCGCCGACACTCCAAGAGTGGTTACTCCCTCCGAAAGTTGATAGTACCTGCCAATTTCCGTAACGACCAGTGAGAAGAAACGGCCTCGACCCCTGCGTGCCCCACCAATACGCATCGCCTCCACCGGGGGAATTGTCGCGGCGTACCCCTAAATATAAATAGCGATAGGAGCTACTATCCATACCCATTCCCGTCATCGCCATCCCCTGCGTATTGCTGATCTGCACCCCCGGCAGCCCGGGGCCAAACGCATCAGCCATCCACAACGGCTGTAACGCTCCTGACCCTTGATCCGCGCTATAGTTGTTGCTTTGTTGGATCACACCTCTCCACCTGCGCACTGTCTGCCCGTTAGTGGCAAGGGTTACCCCATCATCATGATAAACCTCATCGAAGGCAACCAGCGCCTCCAGTACCCCCGGAACATCCCGAGGATGCCAGATCGTCACCGGCTTACTAAGCCCACAACGGATCTCACACCCAATATCACGCGGGCCAACTACATAGCTTTGCCCAAACGCCCCCGGAATCAGCACCCCGTCGCGGTACCAAAAGTCACCCATCGGAGAGGTCAGCGCCTCTCCGGGAAACGCAAAACCGGAAACCGCCATCCCGGCCCACGTGCTACGATAGCGATGCACATAACCTCTCATATCAACCTCCATCTATTCAAAGTGAATTTAAGCCTAGTTCTTTTCCAGCGCCTTTGAGACGCTACCATGAAGCGACGCCTTTCCCCGATGAGGTGAAGAGCCGCGAGTTCGATTCTTAAAAAGGGTGTCGTCATGATAGTCCCAATCCATGCCCGATCGTGGATTTGTACAGGTGATAAATCGCCGCAAACATCTCCGCGTTTTGAGAGCCTTTGCGAACCCGGATGAGGAAAGCCGCTTGGTTGTCGCTGCTACCTGCCGCCTCCCGCCTGATCGTATTGCTGGGGGCCACATCGAAGTTGTTGCTGCTTTTACCTTGGTTATTGATATTGAAGATCACCCCATCGACCCCGTTGGCTCCGTTGCCATTTTCAAGCTTGGAAAGGTAATAGGCATGGAAGCTACCCCGGTCAAACGTCGCCGTCTTGATCCCCCATGTTGAGGAATCGGTGCTATCGGCATAGGCAAGATAGTAGGCGCTCGAAGGGCTCCAATGGGTAGGAACAATGACCGGCTTAAAGGGCCAGTTCGAGTCGGCTGAAGCCTGCGCCACGCGCGCCGTTCCCTGTGCAACCAACACCCACGACCATTCCCCAGTATTAGCCGGTAACAGGTAGCCACCCAAGTCGACCCGTTGATTATTTGCGGTAAATAGGATGCCGTTGGCCTGCCAAGTTGGCGAATTAACCAACGTCGCAGTCAGACCGTGATAGGAATAAGCCGTTGCGCCTGTACCGACATTCTGCGTAGCGCGAAAGGTGAAAAAATCAGCCTCGTATCCCAGCAGGTCATGCAACCCGCGAGAAAAGAGATCGAGCTTCTCAGCTTCGCCCGTCGCTTCGATATTTGGCCCACCCGCGGAAAGGAGGAGCTTCGAGTAGAACTCACGAGCACGAATCGCTAGCCCAATCTTTTTGCCGACACACCCTCCCGCGAAATGGTGAAGCCGATTGAGATCCAGCGGCGAGAATGCACTGTTGAACGGACGAGAGGCGAGGATGATACACCCCAACTTGCCAGGCAAAGCGCCGCCCCCTTGACCAGCCGCAGCATTGTGACCATTGCCTATCGTTCCATTAAAAGAGGTGTTGTTGATCGCGCCCGCCGCACCGAACGTCGTATTGACCGTGGCAACACCATCCTCAAAAAGACTTAACCGCGCGAAGTTACCTTCGCCGGAGTTGTAGATCGTTCTCGACGATAAGACGACCGGAGTTGAAGATGAGTTTGAACCAGTCGCCGTCCCCAGCCAGCCGTCGTTAATCCCTCGGGATGCCGCTGTATATCGGGCTGGAGAAGCTCCATTGGCCCGGCTGGAGATCCCCAGTCTGACATTATAGCTTAACGTCGTGCTTAAATAGACAAACGAGTGTCCATTACTTCCTCCGCTTGGATTGTCGTCGACACCCGACGCTATCAGCACAACATGGTTGGCAGCATGAGACGCCGAAGAGACGGCCATCCGTTCGGCATTCTCAAGAATCAAAGCATCATTGACTCCATCAAATTCCAGCGCAGGCAACCCCGGCCCGAATCCGTTGGCGCGATAGATCGGCTGGTTCGCCCCCGTTCCCTGCGTAGCAGGGTAATCATAGAGCATATCTCGCCATTCACTGACGGTTTGACCCTCAGAGGCCGGTGCATCGGGTGCGACCGAATGATAGACGCCGAGCGAGGGCGCCCGGACCGATTGCACACCGTCCACGTCAGAGGGATGCCAAATCCTGACAGGCTCAACGGCAGCATGTTGGGAGAGTCTTTTTCCCATATCCTGCAATTTCACTTGATAGGTGTCGCCCGTTTCGCCACTCACAGGCACACCGTCGAGATACCACTGTCCTGCCGCAAAAGAGGTCAACGTCTCTCCCGGAAAAGCGGCCCCCTCAAATCGTGCGCCAACGTTAAGCCCAAGATTTTTCCCAACGCAAAGTCCGGCAAACTGCCGCAATCGGTTGTAATTCAAAGCTGAAAGCGGCACGCTATTAGCGACAAGAATATAGGCCCCGTATTTGCCTTGCATCACGCGGTTGTCCCTTTCCCGCCCGAGGAATGCAGGCATGTCACTAGTAAAAGCTGCATAGGGCGATGGCGTCGCCATACTATACGACACAGAACCGTCATCAAATTCCAACTTAGCGTCAACGCCCCGGTTGATCACTGATGACTCAACTCTTGTAAAAGGCCGGGCAGGATTAGGGGTAGCTAACTGGTAAACAAGACCACCGCTCCCTTCTCCTGAGCTAACATCCAGACGATATCCTAAAGTGTTAGAAAAAACCCCGATTCGATTGCCAATAACCCCGTAGGTCCATAACCCAATGGACCACCCGCCTAGACCGCCCTCCACAGTATAGGCGCTAATGACATTGAGATATTGAGGTGTTCCCAACGGGATCAGCCCGCTCTCAAAATTCATGTAATCGTCGGTACCGTCCAGTTCAACGCCCGGTAAACCGGGGCCAAAGACATTCTCTTGATACAACGGCTGGGCGGCGCCGGTGCTTTGTCCTGCGCTGTAGGTGTTATTTTGGTTCCCCGCCCCCCGCCACCTGCGAACGGTCTGCCCGTTAGTGGCTAGTGTTATGCCGTCGTCATGGTAGACTTGGTCAAAGGCAACCAGCGCATCCAGCACTCCGGGAACATCCCGGGGATGCCAAACCGTCACCGGCTCACTAAGCCCACAACGGATCTCACACCCAATATCGCGCGGGCCAACCACATAGCTTTGCCCAAACGCCCCCGGAATCAACACCCCGTCTCGGTACCAGCAGTCGCCCATCGCCGCGGTCAACATCTCCCCTGGAAACGGCACCCCGGAGACCGTCATCCCGGCCCACGCACTACGATAACGATGTACATAGCTTCTCATATCAACCAAGCCCCCTGAATCATTGTGTCAGAAATCACCAGAAACTCCACTAGCGTCCCGGTGGCGGGCTGCAACAGCGGCGGTGTCGCCCCGGCCCACGTGATCCCCACAGGCCACGTCACGTCCTCACCTGTATTGGAGAGAATCGTCACCATCACCACGGCCCCCGGTTTGGGAGTGTCCACGAAAATGAAACTCGTCTCCGCATCAACTTCGATCCGGTAAAGGTGATCACCGGCAAGGGAGATCTCCACATCCTCTCCCGCCACCAGATCCTCCACCGGCGTGTTTGGCGAAGGCGCCGCCGCCCATGTAGCCACTCCGCCAACCGTCGTGAGAATCTGTCCATTGGTTCCGGGCGTCAAACTAGCCGTCGTCAGATGGGTGAGGTATTGGCCGTTGCCGATAAACGTCGTCGCCTGCACCGGAGCTAAAACATCTAGCCCAACCGACGAGACCCATCGCACACCCGGAGGCCCGGGATCAGGGTAAAGAGTCGCCCCCAAAATCAAGTGACTGAGCGAGGATGCCGCAACCGCCGTCGCACTAGCCCCCAGCTTTCCATTAAGCGCCGTTTGGGTCGCCGTGCTAATCGGCTTATTGAGATCGCTCGTGTTATCAACATTGCCAAGACCGACATCACCCTTCGCGAGCGTCACCGCCCCCGTCTTCCCCGCCACACTCTGCACCGGCGCCGCCGCCGAAGCTGCACTGGAAAAATCCGAGATCGTCGATGCTGTTTGCGTGCCGGAGTGGCTAGCCCGAGCGGTAGCGTTCACGTTAGGCACATTGGAGAGTCCCACTTGGGTCTTGGTCACCCCATGGGGATTGCTTGTGTTAGCAGTGTGCGCATCGAGTTCCGCCTGTGTCGCCATGTCGGTGGCAAACCCGGGGTTAGGATAGCTCCCGCTTAAAACCCCTCCAGCTCCGCCCGTTGGAGGGCGACCATTCGATAGCCGGGAATCTTGATCGGTCACATAACGGTTCCCGCTCCCGGGCGTGCCGCTCGTACCGGCCAAAGCCGCCGTCTGCCCAGCGCTCGGAAAGCGGGCGTCATCCGCTGCCGCCGCCCCGACATCATGAGCCTCCAATTCCACCACCCCCGTCTTCCCCGCCACACTCTGCACCGGCGCCGTCGGATACCCCATCTGCGTCCACGAACTTAGCTGCGAGGGATTGGGTCCTGTGATGATCCAAACCGTCCCGAGATCGGTGCGAATCGTCCAGTCTCCCGACTGCCCGACAAGCGCTAACATTGCGCTTTGATGAGCTGAAGGACCGAGGTACTCCACCACCGCGAGGTCGGGCAACTGCCCGGTCGGGAGCTTCCCTCCGGCATCCAGTGTCGCCACCCCGCTAAGCGCGCCTTTTTGGGTAAGAGGAATGCTCGCAAGCTTCGCCGCCGCTTCCGCTGCATTCGCCTTGGCCTGAGCGCCCGCGGGCGTCTCCGCGCCGATCTGCGTCGTCGTCACCCCATGGGGATTGCTTGTATTAGCAGTGTGCGCATCGAGTTCCGCCTGCGTCGCCATGTCGGTGGCAAACCCGGGGTTAGGATAGCTCCCGCTTAAAACCCCTCCGGCTCCGCCCGTTGGAGGGCGACCATTCGATAGCCGGGAATCTTGATCGGTCACATAACGGTTCCCGCTCCCGGGCGTGCCGCTCGTACCAGCCAAAGCCGCCGCCTGCCCAGCGCTCGGAAAGCGGGGATCATTCGCTGCCGCCGCCCCGACATCCTGTGCATCCAACTCCACCGCTCCCGTCTTCCCGTTGACGGAACTCACCCCAAACGCCGGGGCTGGGGGCGGCTCCACCCCTCCATCGATCAATGAAGCCAGCGGATAAACCCCTGCACCACCGGGTACGCCGATGGTCAACGTATCTTTGCGGTAGTCAAAGGAAACCGTGTAGTTGCCGGGCAATAGCTCCACCTCTCCCTCTCCCTCGGCATCGGTCACCGTCCACCGCTCCACACTAGTCACCAGAGCAAAATCTCCGGCAATCCAAGGCGTGTTCGTAGGGCTGAAAAGCACGCGGGTCTTGCGCACCCCGTCGCCGAAAATGTCCCGCAGGTTGATGGTGACTGTAACCATAAGATCAGGCATGAATCGCCAGCACCGAACCGCTGGCAAGGTTGGTAGAGTTGATGAAAGCCGGAATTGTCACTCCCTTAGAGAGGTCGAGGGCGGTTAGCGTCCCCGTCATCGTCGAGGAAACGAATGCCGCAACACGATCTTTCAGGCCGATCCCGGCTTGGAACGCCCCGGTCACTGGCGCGGTGCCATTGATGTCGGTAGCGCTAGGGATCGGCTCCGGCGCCGGTTGGGTGATCCGTGCTCCGTTAGAGGAGAGAGACAACGGCATCGGATTCCCATCAGGATTTAGTGAGCCCATGGGTTGAAAGAGCAGGTCGAGCGCAAGCGCCGATCCATTCTGAAAGGTGATCTTCATTTGGTTTTGAGCTTTTTGAGTTCTTCAGTGGCCTGCTTGTGTTCCTTTTCGAAAAAGCCAATGAGCGATTTTGCCATCGCCCGCGCCTCCTTGTGTCGGTCGCTCTCTTGCGCGGAAAGTTTAGGGTCGCAGCATTTTTCAGTATGGAGTGCCAACAGAGCCTCCATCCTCTGATCGAGCAACACCTTCGCTTGCGGTGGGATCTTGTTGAGAATCGTGAGTTTCTCCGAGAGTTCCGCCGCCCGGCTCCAGTGTTCCTGTTTCATTAGCTTGCTGTTGTGGGATGAGTTGCTGGTTCATCTGCGAGATCCGGTCGAAATAATCCTGCGTATTATCAATGCCGAGCGCCTTGTAGACGCTGTTATAGAGCGGAGCCGCCACTGGCTGGAAGGGGGTGGGGATCGCCAGAAAGCGGTCAAAGAACCCAATCGCCATCTGGTTTTTTTGAATGCTCTCGCTCTGGCGCAGGTTCGTTAGCGTGATGCGAGCATTAAACTTCAACCCGCGAATCGTCCTCGGGTTCAACTCCGCTACCATCTGGGCATCCCCTTCCAAGTAGGTGTAAGTCTCCGCATGATCCTGAAACGCGTACTGAAAGTTGACCACCTGCTGAAGCACGGCCTCCACCCCCCGTTTCGCTTGCAACGCCAGCGGCACAAACATCGTGTTTCCGCTCGCCGTGATCTGCTGAATCCCCGTCGCGGTTCTCTCCGCAGGCATATCGCCGAAGCTGCCCTGCGTCGCCGTGCTCACCCCGGAGCGCGTGCGCCAGTTAGCGATCACCGTCTCCAGCAGAAACCTCGTCTCCTGATCGAGCTTGGGCAATTCCACCGTCGAGAGCGCGTCATGTGCCGAATACCCTTCGTTGAGATCAAACACCACATCCGGCCCGATCTCCATCGGTTGGTCATCCTGCCATTGCGCCACCGCCTCCTTTCGCCGGAACTTCGCCGGGTTCGCCGCCAGTTCGTTGCGATAAATAATCTGATTTAGAAACTTGTCGATGATCGTTTGGAAACGGGCGTACTTCTGGAACCAGCTCACCCCATACCAGCGGCCCGTTTCGCGAATGAGACTAGTCACTTCAAACGGGTAACGCCCATTTGGCGTCACATTAGCGATATAGTCCCAGAAAAGAGGGAGGTCATAATCATAGGCTACCATGAAGAAGATGCGCTGCGGTCGTCCCGTTTCCCGCGCATCGAATTCGAAGTACCCCTCAAAAAGCCGAAACACCGGATCGCCGTCGTGAAGATCGGGCAGCTCCCCTTCGAGGCAGGTCGGCTTCTCCCCCTCGCTCTTTGCCTTGGTGGTTTCGCCTTGAAGCTTTTCGACGACTTCGCGGAGATACTGATTTCCCTCTTCCTCCTTTTCTCCCCCGGCGAGCCCGAACTGCACCTTGAGTTGAGAGAGGCGCATCGAAGTCATGTGTCCGACAAAGGGCGAGTCGTGAATGGAAGCCTTTTCCAGTGGGCAATAGAACTCTTTGAAATGCAGCGGCATCACCTTCGCCCCTGAATAAGTCACCGTCCGCTCCGTCACCACCTGTTCGCGCCACTCCATGCCCGGCGCGATTTGGACGCCTCCCTCTTCACCGGCCACCCCGAGCACCATCTCCGGCTCTCCTCTGGGATAGACATACGGCGTCCCGTCGGGCTGCTGGCCCACTTCGGTGCCATTCTCCTCAAAAATTAACTCCCCGTTTTCATTCACCACCGGCTCACCGTCCCGATGCAGAATCGAGGCGATCCGCTCGAACACATCGTCCTTCGCCTCGTAAGAAATCTTCGTGACACTCTCGCCAATCACGCACGCCGTCCTAATGATTTCGCTCCCTTTCTCCGGGAAATCAACCTGCCGCTGGCCGAGTTTCCAGCCGAGATGCCGCTGCACTTGATCGGCGAGCAGCGGGTCGGTCCCGCTCCGGTTCTCCGGGTCGACCGCAAACCACGGCTTACTCCCGAAAAGATCCTCCTCAAGCCGAGCATTGATCCAGTCAATCCCCGAGCCGACCAGATTCATTGTCTCATTCGACTTGGCAAAGACCCCGTTACTGATCTGGCTGCGAGTCGAGAAATCGCCTTTCCCTGAACGCTCCCACTCTTCGCGCTCCTCAATCCATTGGGTGCGAGATGACTCAATCGCCTCCACGTACGACCGGCAGAAACGGGTCATACGTTGGAGTTGATCTTCAGTCAGCGTCAGGGCGGTGCGGATGGCCATGCCCCTGTTTTCGGATCATTTGTCAAGCGCGTCTATTGAAAGGCGAAGGCAAGTCGATGAAAACAGCACCAACCTATCTTCCCGTCATGATTTCCTGAGCTTTTCTTTGTTCCACCTTCTTCCCTTTAGGAAACGCGGTTTTGTTTGTTGAGTCCGAGGTTCCCTCTGCCGTCGTCTTGGTAAAGCGCTCCTCTCCTCTCCAAAATCGCCGGGAAGTCGCTAACATCTTTCGCACCTCCTCATCGCTGACCTTCAATCTGGGGATCGCCTTTTGAAGCGCCTGTTTCATGATCTCCGCCATCCCCCGCAACTGCTCCGGCTCCGCCTGCTTGGCGAGAAATTCTTCCATCACGGCGCGCCGTTGCTCGGGCGCTTTCATGTCCAGAGCGCGGCTTTTAGCGATCTCCGCCACCGACTGGTAATGGCGAAGCGCTAGTCGATCCATCGCACGCCCGTAGAGCTTCTCCCCTAATACACCACGCATCCCGCGCTGGCCCGCGACCTCCTGCAAGATCACCCGCGCCGCCTCGCGCCGGGAAGCGATCTTCTGCGCAATGATCGTCACCTTCCCCTCCTTCCAAAACCCCACCACCCCTTTTGCTCGGTACTCCTCGCGCACCGTTTCCGGGAGATCCTCATAGTTCCCGATCACCTCCATCTTTGGCGGATCGGGCCAGCGCCGGGTCAGCCGCGCCGCCACGCTCTCCACCTGCCCCTTCGATAGATGTTTTTCAGGCGTCTCCCGCTTGCGGACCGACGACACCCCGCCATCTTGGAGCGTCTGGAAAGTGGCTTCAGCCTTAGGCGCGAAAGCTTTCCCTTGCGGTTTTGGCAACGGTTGGACCTCCGGCTCTTTGGGTTGAACATCAAGATCACTCAACAACCGCTGACGCAGAGCGTCTGGCAGCACCTCTTTCTCAATCTGCTGACGGAGGAGCGTCAATTCTTCCGGGGTTGCGTCCGCTTTGAGATTGAGGTCTGCGCCGTTGACATTTCCATCGGTGCCCCGACTGACCACAAAAGCAGGCTCCGCTTGCGCCGGTGCAGCTTGCGGCGCCTCTGCGCGAATCCCCGATTCATGCCCCTCCCGTACCAACTGCGCCACAGCTTGCACATCCAGCTCGCGACCATCCATCCAATCGCCCTCCCGCGACATCAACCGCTCCCGGGAAGAGGTTGGAATGAGAAAAAGAAACTCTCCGGCGAGTTGCGAGCGCCCCGTCTCCGGATCTATCCGAACGATCCCCGCCTCCTGAAGCGTCTGGAGCGATCCAAGCCTCCCCCCCTCCAACGCATTCCCCCGAATCACCGAGGGATACGCCTCCCCCCAAAGCGCCACCCCGATCGCGTGGTTGCGAACCAAGCTCCGCTCCTCTGCCGGCAACTTCTCCAGGCGGGCATCGAGACGCTCCAGCATCGAGGGCGAGATCGTCCCATTCTCCACCGCCCGTTGCCCAATGGCCGCCAACACCGCCCCCGATGGGTCCGCCCGATCGTGTTGAAGCACCTTGGCAATCGTTGGAAAAGCCTCCCGAGGTGCGATCTCGCGGATCAACGCGCCGTTGGCCTCCTGCTGCGTCACCATCTGGTTTAATGCGGCATTGGCCCGCTCCGTCGCCGCCGCTCGCGCATCTCGGGAGGCCGGGCTATCCTCCACCGCATCAAGGTCTTTGAGCGTGTGAACCGCGTCGAGGTGTTCGACCGTCGCCGACATGCGGGGATTGGCTCCAAGCTCACGCAGGAAAACCCGTCCCCCGTGCTGCAACCCTTCCGCTTGCCTAGCCGCCTGCGTCCGGATGGGTTGATCTAGCGTGGAATCGACCGCCATCGCCCGGAGCAACTTCACCTCCGGGTGCGTCCCATTGGCCATCTCCCGTGCCGTCGGGAGATGCTTTGCCGCCTCTTGAGTCCCTCCCTGATTCAACAAGGTGAGCGCAATCTCGGTCGCTATCTCTTGCCCAGTCATCGCCTCCTCACCCATCGCCGCTCGCATCGCAGCGGAAGCCCCAAGATTGAGCGGCGTTTCGATCGCCGCCGCCGCCGCCATCTTCCTCCAAGGCGTCTCAAGGATCGGATAAGCGCGGGTCAATGGCGGAAGCATCCGCGCTGCCGCCGCCCCTGTCGCTGTTTCAAGCGCCAACGCCGGCAGCGTGTCTAGCGCCGCCTTTGAGGCGAGGCCATCCGCCTCCTGATCGGTTTTCCCTTCTGCCTTTGCCCCTTGCCACGCCCCCTCGTAAGCATCCGCCGCTGCCTGCACCCCCATTGGCGCCACTCCAAAAAGGTGAGGGGCCAGCGTCCCAATCCTCGCCGCCGCAAAGAACCCCCGTCCGGCATGGGCCGCCGCTCCCATCGGTCCACTAGCCGCCAAGGCCGGCGCCATCCCCGCCACGCTCCCCGCCACCTCAGCGCCTTGAGCAAGAAGCGTCTCATCCAGCGCCCGGTTGGTCACCCCGCCGCGCTCCCGCTGGAGATCGTGCTCGCCCGTACGTTGATTGGCCGCGAAATAATCCGCCTTATTATCCACCCCGAAAAACCGGAATAACCCTGCCAGCGAGCGGTTGACGGTATTGGAAGTGGTGATGAGCCCGCGTGCCGCCGCATCCGTCAAAGCCCCTCTTTGGTTATCAACCGGCTTGCGGTTAGCCTTCCGGATCAACGCCAACGCCGACTTTACCGGCAACACCCCATCCCGCACCGCCTGACTCACTCCTGCCAGCGGGTCGTTTTGATCGAAGGCCAACGTCTTATCCTTCCTGATCCGGTAAAACGGCCGGTCGGGATCTTCGGGAACCTCCAGCCCCTGCGCCCGAGCTTCGTCTTGCGCCACCGCGAACATCTCGCTCACCGTCGCCCCGTGTTCCTCCGCCAACGCCTGCGCCCGCTCCAGCAACCCCTCATAACGCACCCGAGGCTTCCCCTCTGGCGTCTCTGCCGGCTCCAGCATCCCTCCCGGATAGCGCGTCTGCGCGTCGATCCGCCATCCCTGCGAAACGTTCTCTCCCCATCCAGCTTCCCGCTCCGGAGTGATCTCCTCATCCCCATCCGTCACAGGGAAGGGGGGCCGCGCCCCGTACTTGATCGCGTGGAGATTTTGCGCCATTTGAGCCGCCCGTAGCCGGTTCCTGTTAACCTGAGCGCGCAATGCCTCTTCCCGTTGCAAGAGAGCATCGTATTCCTGCTTCGCCTTAAAAGCCTCAAGGCTCGTCCGCGCCGAAGCCACCCGCTGATCTGCCTCTTCGATCTTTTGCTCGCGGCTCTGCCCGCCGGGGAGAAACGACCGTAATCCCCTCGGAGCCTCCGCCGTTTTACGTAGGGAGAGCGCATGGTTCACCGCCGCCTGCAACGCCGCTTGCTGTTTCTGCGCCGCCATCCCCTCCTCAAATTTCCACTCCGAACCAAATTGCTCCTGCAAAGAAGAGGCCCGGCGCCGAATCTCTGCCGCCTCTGCCGACTGTAGCGAGCGGTCCGCCTCTGCCCGTTCCCGAATCTGCGTATACTGGCGTTGTAGGAGAAAATTCTCATCGCGCTTCCCGAGCCATTGCCGCCCGGCTTCCGTATCGAGGTAAAACTCCCCGCTCTTATCGTCGCGCTGGTAATCCTTCCCCGGCTCCCCAACCTCCAAAAGATTAGATCGGGTCACCTTCCCCCAAGCGTCCCGCTCCTCGCGCATCGGGTTTCGCCCTTCCCAAACCAACGGTTGAAGGACGGCAGGCTTGTATCGCGGCGTCCCGTCGGCATGTTGAGCTAACTCTTCGCTCCCATCGGGCAGCGTCTCAAACTCCAACCCCTGCGCCTTGAGCACCTGCCGTTCCTCCTGCTCCCGCTGACGTTGATCTTGGGCGAGCATCCGGTCGATTTCCTTTAAGCGCTCGCCGCGCTCGCGAAAGCTCTGAGCCTCCATCTGCTGACTCTCGCGCTGGATTTGCAACTCCTCGCGTGGATCAATGGCCGCCACGTGATGAACTGGCCGGAAAGGTTGCGCCTCAATCTCCCGCCGCTCCTCCTCCAACGCCGCAACCGGCGTCTCAAGACTGACCCTGACAGGCGCCAGCTCTTGCGCCATGGGATCTTCCGGCTGAGAACTCTCCACCTTCTGAGGTGAAGGCCCCTGCGCAACCTCCTCGTCCCCTAGCGGCAAGTTGGCATCATCATCATCGAGATCGTAAGGCGTGCTCATAGGGGGGTTCTCCCCCTATCTGTCAAGAG
>JBBCIW010000008.1:0-209699 GCA_037189865.1 Chthoniobacteraceae bacterium
GGCCGGACGAACTACTCGTCCAACGCCGTGACGGGCGGCTTCCGGATCAACTTCTAAGGTTGGTTTAGGAACACCGTTCCGCACGAAAGCGGAAGATTAAAGACCCCGCCCCTTTGAAAGAGGGGGCGGGGTTTTGCTTTGGAGGAGAAGCTGGGGCATCTCGAAGAGACGCCATGGGGTAGGACGGCCGTCTCACAGAGACGGCCTACAATCGCAGAGGTGCGGGGGAGGAAGGGGGCGAGGGGGCCCCTTGAGCCGCTGGCATTACGACGATGGATCGTTTGAAGGTTCGGTGCGAGGGATGGAAATTGTAGGGCGTTTCTGTGAAACGCCATGGGGTTGGACCGCCGCCTCACAGAGGCGGCCTACCGTGGCAGAAGGTGCGGGGGAGGGGTGTTTCCCAGAAGCCGCCCGATCCCGCAAGGGATTCTCCCGCCAGTTCGCACCGCAGGAGGAAAAAGGGAATGTGGCTGAATCTCTTGTGCTTTGGCGCTTCTTGCTGGAAATGCTTCCAAATCACGCCAGATTAGGGAGTTTACGCTTCCCCCTTGTTCGTAATGTCCGAGTCCCCCTCTTCCCCTGCGCACCCTCCGTTGAGCACTCTGCGGCTCTTCCGGCTGATGTTGTGGGTCCATTGGCGCACCTTCCTCGCGCAGATGCGGAGCGTGCGTAACCGCTCGCCGATCCTCCTCTTTGTGCTTGGCGGCTTCATCCTCGGCTACCTTTTTGTCGGGTATTGGCTCTTTCGCTCGGGGCTGGAGTATTTATACACCTTCCCGTTGGTGGGGGCGCTCCTTTCGCAGCGCATCCTGTTCCTGATTTTCAGTTGCTTCTTCGTGATGCTGATCTTCTCGAACCTTATCATTGGCTACTCCACCCTCTTCAAAAACCGGGAGACCGCGTGGATGCTTACTCTCCCCCTGCGCCATCGGGATGTTTACCGGTGGAAGTTTCTCGAAGGGCTGGCTGTCTCCAGCTGGGCGCTCATTTTTCTGAGCGCACCGATGATGCTTGCCTTCGGGCGCGTCCACAGTGTTTCGCCCTATTTTTATGGGCAGGTCACGTTTGCCTACCTGCCGTTTGTCATCATCCCCGGGCTACTGGGTTCGTGGATCATCCTCGCTTGTGTCCATATCCTTACCCGGCGCTGGGCGAAGCGGGCGCTCCTCATTCTCGGTGGTCTCTTCTTTCTCTGGACGCTTGTCGGCATCCAGCCGGTGGATGAAACCCAGGCTGTGGCCGCCCACGAAGTCCTTTCGTTTGATAAGCTGCTGCGCCACACCCGCTTGAGCCAACACCTCCTCCTGCCCAGCTCGTGGCTCGCGCAAACCGTGCTTGCCAGTAGCGACCAGCTTACCCGCCAGGGGTCGTTCTTCTTCCTGGTGCTCGTGAGCAATGCCGCCATGGGCCTCGTCGTCTGCTTCAGCGTGGCAGACCGCTTTTTTTACCGGAGCTGGTCCACCGCGCTTTCTTCCCGGGCCGAGCTTTTCCATCGCGACGCTGCCATGAAGCGCCAGAAGCTCACCCGGCGCTCGGGGTTGGAGTGGCTGCTCGACCATATCCCCGGGCTCAGCGGGCCGATCCGCGCGCTCGCGCTTAAAGATGCACGCCTCTTCTGGCGAGACCCCAGCCAGTGGACGCAGTTCATCATCTTCTTTGGGCTCCTGTGCATCTACGTGATCAACCTGCGCAACGTCGCCTTCAACTTCCAGAACGTCTATTGGGAGACCCTCATCTCCTACCTGAACCTCGCCGCCTCCGCCCTCACGCTCTCCACGCTGACCACGCGGTTTGTCTTCCCGCAGTTTAGCCTTGAGGGGCGGCGGCTTTGGATCGTCGGGCTCGCCCCGGTGGGGTTGGAGCGCGTTATTTTACAGAAATTTTGGAACAGCTTCGTCGTCTCCAGCCTGGCCACCGTCACCCTCATGGTGGCGAGCAGCTTGATGCTGCATCTGGCGTGGACGAAAGTGCTCTTTTTTGCCGCCGCCATCGCCCTTTTGAGCGCCTCCCTTTCCGGGTTGGCTGTGGGGCTCGGGGCCCTTTTCCCGAATTTAAAGGAAGATAACCCGAGCAAAATCGTCTCCGGCTTTGGCGGCACGCTCTGCCTAGTCATCAGCTTTATCTACATTACCAGCTTTGTCGCGTTGACTGCCGTGCCCGCGCTGGAGGAGGCGGCCCAGATCAGCTCCCCATTGCCGGGAGGGGTGGCGCTGTTGCTGGCGTTGGCATTAAGCGCAGTCGTCCTCCTTCTTCCGATGATTCTTGCACTGCGACGGCTGAAAAATCTGGAGTTTTAACGCCCCCGGTTTTATTCTTCGTCGCTTCCAACCCGCGCCCTCTCTCCCTGCCTGTGAAACCTAACGAACCGTTCCTCGACCTGCCTGAAGAAGACCTCTCCTCCGAGCAGTTGGATATGCAGGTCCAGAAGGCGCAGGAGCAGCTTCTCTCCCTCAAGCGTCAGCAAGATCTCATTGAGAAACAGAAGCGCGAGCTCGAGGAGCTCAGCCGCAAGCAGGAGCAGCTCCACGAAGGGCGCACCGATATGGTCGAGCGGTTGACTCGCTCGCTCGTCGTTCTCGACCGCGAAATGTTTGAAGCGCAAAAGCGCGTCGAGCTGCTGCGGGAGATTCAGGAAGCCTTTGTGCAGCATTTGCAGGTACTGGAGTCGATCAACCCCAAAACGTGGGAAGGCTCCGACATCAACCGGGAGTTGAGCAAAGCGCTCAGCGCTGTGGACGACGCCCGGGCCGAATTTTCCAAATCCCTTCCCAAAATTCAGGAGGAAGCGGCCACAGCCGAGCTTGCACACCACGAAGAGGGGGCGTATGCTCCCGTCGCAGAGCATGATTTCGGGTACTGGCTTAAAAGTGGTTTTGCATTCACCTTGCCGTTGCTCGTCCTGGGGTTTGGCTTTCTCGTAATTTTGCTGCTGCGTTGAAACGTATGTTCAACCCTCGCAAACCTTCCCGCTCCACCCCCCAACGGCCGACCACGCCGTTGGACCTCAAGCAGAAAGCCCTCATCGAGAAAGAGGAGCAGCTGCGGCAGGCTTCGGAGCAGCTCCAGCGCCTCATCGAAGACGCGCCGCGCCGCAAGGAGGAGAACACCCGCCGCCGCCGCGCCAAGCTCGCGAGTGATACGCGGCTCTCCCGCTCTGCCCTCGTAGAGCGCCGTTACGACGCCACCACTACGGCAGATGCCTCCTTCGGCCACCGCCGCCTCCGCTCCGAGAAGAAAGACGGCAAGTGGCTCTTCCTGATTTTGAGCATCGTCTTTGCCGCGCTCATCATCTTCGTCGCCAGATTGGCGTTGATGCATTTCTAAGCCTCCTCACCTTTCCCCCACCGGGGGTGGTTCCACGGGGGTTGCCGTCAGCACGGGGATGTATCGCTCATGCAAGGTGCAGCGCCGTTGGGGGCAGAGCGCTACCGGTACTTCCGAAAGGTAGCGCAGCCCCGCATGCTGGCAGCCGGGCGCGGCCAGGAGGTTGCTACCCGCACAGAGCGCTACCCGCACATAAGGCACTTCCTCGAAGAGCGGCCCGGCTGGGTAGCGTTGCTCCGAAGCCATCTGCACCACCTCCACCCAGATCGGTAGCGCCAGCGTGCCCCCAAACCCACGGGCCATGATGGGCTGCGGCTTATCGAGCCCCACCCAGACTCCGCACGTCAGCGAGCGGGTGTAGCCGATAAACCATGCATCACGAAAGTCGTTGCTCGTCCCCGTTTTACCTGCCGCCGCCTTGCGCAGGCCGTAGCGTTGGGCACGCGACCCGGTGCCGACTTTGAGCACTTGCTCGAGGAGCTGCGAAGTCATCACCGCCGCAGGGCTGCCCAGCACCAGCGGAGACGTGGTGGGAGCGCGGTAGAGCACCCGCCCGTACGCATCCTCCACCCGGGCGATAAGGTGCGCGGAGACTCGCCGCCCACCGTTGGGGAAGACTGTGTACGCTGCCGTGAGCGCCCGCAACGTCGTCTCAAACCCGCCGAGGAATGCCGCAGGGTAGGGGGGGAGCTCCAGCCCCATGCGTGCCACTCGCTCGCGCACTTTGGGCAGGCCCACGTATTCGCCCACGCGCACGCTCATCGTATTGCGCGATTTTACCAGCCCCAGCGCCGCCGGGCGGAAGCCCCCGTACGCGCCGTCCGAATTCGCGGGCGACCAGTTTTTGGGGATATCGGGAAACTCCCCGGGGGCGATGCGTGAGTCGTCCACCAGTGAGCCGGGGAGCATCCCTCCCTCAAACGCAAGCGCGTAGATAAAGGGTTTGAATGTCGAGCCCGGCTGCCTGCGGGCCAATGAGGCGCGGTCATAGCGGCTCTGCATGTAGTCGCGCCCGCCCACGAGCACGCGGATCGCCCCCGTGCCGTTCTCCACCACCACGAGCGCCCCTTGTACATAGCGCGTGGGGCGCTGGGGCTTGCCCTCCGGAGCCGGCTCGTAGGCGGAGCGGCGAGGATGCTTCCACCACCGCTGGCGCTCCAGCCCGGCGAGCTGGTTCTCCAGCGCTTTTTCGGCCACGGCTTGAAGGGTGGGGTCCAGCGTCGTGTAGATGCGTAAGCCCCCGAGCGCGATCTTCTCCGGGGGTACGACAAGGGCCAGCTCCCGCCGCACGGCATCGAGCCCATACCCTTCGGGGTAGGGGAGGGCGCGGTCTTCCCTCGTGCCCAGCGGCTCGCGCAGCGCGCGCGCCCCTTCCGCCGGGGTGGCCGCTCCGAGCAGCACCATGCGGAAAATGAGCGCATCTCGCGCGGCAAGTGCCTCCTGCGGGTTGCGCGTCGGGTTGAGCCGGTTGGGGCTGCGGATCAGCGCGGCCAGGAGCGCCGCTTGAGAAAGCCTCAACTCCCGCGCCGAACGGCCGAAGAAAACCCTCGCCGCCCGCTCCACCCCGTACGCCCCCGCGCCGAAATAGACGCGGTTGACGTAGTCCTCCAAAATCGCCGTCTTGGGCAGCTCCTGCTCCAGCCGCCGCGCCAGTAGCGCTTCATGGAGCTTGCGCCCCAACGTTCGCTCGCTTAGGCCGTAGGCATTGCGCGCCACCTGCTGGGTGAGCGTGCTGCCTCCTTGCTTCACGGCCCCGCTGCGCAGGTTCATCCACGCAGCCCGGCCGATCCCCTGCACATCCACCCCGGCATGCTCCCAGAAGCGGGCATCCTCCTGCGCCACCACCGCGCGCAGAAACACCGGGGCCACCCCGGAAAGCGGCACTACGAAGCGGCTTTCACCGTCGATATACGCCTCTACCCGGCCATCCCCATCGTACACCACGGAGCGCTGCCTCAGGGTGCCGATCTCACCCACATCCACCAGCTCCACTTCCTGCCCATAGCGCAGCCAGAGCACCCCTAGCGCCGTCACCCCCGCCAGCGAGAGCACTGCCCCCGCCTTGCCCCCCAGCTTCAGTAAAGCCACCAGGGGGGAAAGAATTGCCTGTATCCGCGCCATGCCACCACCTCCTTCACCCCCCGTTTCGGCCCGGGCCACGGCGACGACCCCCGCTTACCCGGCTTTTTTTTCCTTCTCCCCGGGCAGTCGCCTTCCTATCTTCTGCCGGGTGATCGACCGTTACTCCCTTCCGAAAATGCGTGCCCTCTGGGAAGAGCAGCACAAATACGAAATCTGGCTGGAAATCGAAGTCCTCGCCTGCGAAGCCCAAGCGCAGATCGGCGTCATCCCCAAGGAAGACGCCGCCACCATCCGCGAGAAAGCCCGTTTCTCCCTGCCGGATATCCAGGAGATCGAGAAGCGGACAAACCACGATGTCATCGCGTTTTTGGAGAACGTCGCCAGCTACGTCGGCCCCGCCTCCCGCTGGATCCACCAGGGGATGACTTCTTCCGACGTTCTCGACACCACCCTTGCCGTGCAGATGAACGAAGCCTCCGGCCTGCTCCTGGAGGACCTGGAGGCGCTGCGCACCGTCATCGCCCGGCGCGCCCGTGAGTTTAAGGATACGCCGATGATTGGGCGTTCCCACGGCATCCATGCAGAGCCAATCACCTTCGGGCTCAAGCTCGCGCTCATGTACGATGAGTTTGGCCGCGCCATCGAACGCCTCAAGCAAACGCGCGAGCGCATCCGCGTCGGCAAGCTCTCCGGGGCCGTCGGCACGCACGCGCATTTGGACCCCCGGGTGGAGGCCGCCGTGTGCGAAAAGCTCGGCCTCATCCCCGCCGCGCTGAGCACCCAGATTGTCCAGCGCGACCGCCACGCCGAGTTCCAACAAACGCTCGCCCTCATCGGCGCGAGTGTGGACCGGTGGGCCACCGAGTTCCGCCACTTGCAGCGCACCGAAGTGCTGGAGGTGGAGGAGTATTTTTCCCCCGGGCAGAAGGGGAGCTCCGCCATGCCGCACAAGCGCAACCCGATCACCGGGGAGAAACTCAGCGGCCTCGCCCGGCTTCTGCGGGGGAATGCGCAGGCCGCGTTGGAGAACGTCGCCCTCTGGCACGAGCGCGATATTTCCCACTCCAGCGTCGAGCGCATCATCATGCCGGACTCGACGATCTTGCTCGACTACATGCTTGTCCTGCTCACCAAGCTGGTAGACCGCCTCATTGTCTACCCCGAGAACATGAAGCGGAACCTCGAAGTCACCAAAGGGCTATACTACTCGCAGTCCATCCTCCTCAAGCTCACCGAGCGGGGCTTGGAGCGCAAGACTGCCTACGAAGCTGTGCAGCGCGCCGCCATGAAGACGTGGCAGGGCGAACGCTCGCTCAAGGAGAACCTTCTTGAGGAAGCCGAGATCATGGCCCAGCTCACGCCGGAAGAGATCGGCAAATTCTGCTCGCTGGAGATCCACTTCGCCCACGTAGACGACACCTTCGCCAAGCTCGGTCTGTAAGCTCACCCCCGGGAGAAGCCTGATTTTCGGGCTTCTCCCGATTTCCCTGCTGTGAAGTTGGGGGGAGATCGTGTACCCTCCTTCGCGCCTCATGAAAACCCGCCTCCTGCTCACCTGCCTGGCCGTCGCTGCAATGACCACCCTTACCGGGTGCGACAAGGTGCAAAAAATGTTGCGCCTCAAACCGGCGGAAACCGTCACCGTCGAGCCTGCCGCCGCTGAAACCGCAGGGAATCCCGAAGCCGCTGCGGCTCCTGCTGCTGCCGTTCCGGCTGCGGAAGCCGCGCCGACCCCCGAGCCCACCCCGCAAGGGGCCAACCGGAGCGCCTCCGTCGTCGTCCTCTGCTACCACCGGTTTGAAGAGCCTGCGAAGGATGCGCTCGCCATCACCCCCGCGGAGTTTGAAGCGCAGCTTCAGGCCATCAAAGACGCCGGGGCGCAAGTCATCGGCATGCAAGATTTTCTGGCATGGCGCAAGGGGGAGAAGGCGATCCCCGAGCGCAGCGTCGTCATCACCATTGATGACGGGTATATCTCCGGCTACAACGTCGCGTGGCCGCTGCTCAAAAAGTTTGAGTACCCGTTCACCATGTTTGTGTACATCGAGTACATCGGCATCGGCGGCAAAGCCATCTCGTGGGACCAGCTTGCCGAAATGCGCGACGGCGGGGTTGATATCCAGTCGCACACCTACACCCACCAGGACCTCCGGGGGCGCGGCGTCATCCGCAAAGCCTCGGCTGCGGAGATCAAAAAGATCGGCTACGATGCCTGGGTGAAGAACGAAACCGCAGGCTCCAAGGAAGCGCTGGAGAACCGCCTCGGCATCCTTGTCAACACCCTTGCCTACCCGTACGGCAACCACAACGAGGCCGCTCAAGCCGCGGTGAAGAACGCCGGGTACGACGCTGCCTTCACCGTCTACGGCCAGCGTGTCGGCTTCGGAGGCGACCCATTCCGCATTGGCCGCTACGCCATCAGCTCCAAAGAGCCGCAGATCTTCACCGCCGCCCTCAAAGCGCTCGATAGCGGCCCCACCGCCGCCGATAGCGCAGGCCCCGCCATCGCCCAGATGGCCGCCGCCTCCATGGCCACCCAGCCGATGCAGGGGGAGACGATCTCCAACAACAAGCCCGCCCTTAAAGCCAACCTCGCCACCATGGGCACCATCGAGCCCGGCAGCGTGGAAATGCGGGTGAGCGGGCTCGGCGTCGTCGCCGCGACTTACGACGAAGCCACCAAGACCCTCTCCTTCCAGCCTTCCGAGCCGCTTGCCGACAAGCAATACACCGTCATCGTTTCCGCGCGAGTCGGCGGGCGCAAAGTCGAGACGAGCTGGCACTTCTACGTCAACACCTCCGGCGCGGCCACCCCGGCTGCTGCTCAGTAAAAGCCCATGTTCAGCCAGCTCTCCGACAAGCTCCAGGATGTCTTCAAAGACCTCCGGGGGCAGGGTAAAATCTCCGAGACCAACGTCACCGACGCCATGCGGGAAGTCCGCATGGCCTTGCTGGAGGCGGATGTCCATTACCAGGTCGCCAAAGATTTCATCGCCCGCGTCAAAGAAAAGGCGCTGGGCGAGGAGGTCTTGCGCAGCATCACCCCCGGCCAACAGATCGTCAAAATTTTTCATGACGAGCTCAAAGAGCTGCTCGGGGGCGATGCCGCCCCGCTAAACCTCGATAAACCGGCCCGCATCCTCATCGTCGGCCTCAACGGTGCGGGTAAAACTACCTCCAGCGCCAAGCTGGCCGCTTGGCTCAAGAAGCAGGGTAAGAGCCCGCTCCTTATCGCGCTCGACCTTTACCGCCCCGCCGCCATCGAGCAGCTTGCCACCCTTGGCCAGCAGATCGGCGTCCCCGTCTTCCGCCCCGAGCCGGGGGAGACCGATGTCCTCAAAACCGCCCGGCGCGCTGCCGAATGGGCCGATGCCCAGCACGGCACCATCCAGATCTACGACACCGCCGGGCGTCAGGAGATTGATGAGCCGCTCATTGCGGAGCTGCGGCAGGTTAAAGAATTTCTCACCCCGGGGGAGGTGCTCCTCGTGGCCGATGCCGCGACCGGCCAGCAGGCCGTCTCGGTGGCCACCCACTTCCACGAGGCCCTCGGCGTTACAGGGTTGGTGCTTACCAAGCTCGATGGCGATGCGCGGGGGGGGGCGGCCCTTTCCATGCGGCAAGTCACGCAGCGGCCCATCAAATTTGCGGGCATGGGTGAAAAGCTCGACCAGTTTGAGCCCTTTTACCCCGACCGCCTTGCCGGGCGCATCCTCGGTATGGGCGACATCGTCGGGCTTGTCGAAAAGGCCGCCGAAGCTATTGATGAGGCCGAAGCCAAGCGGATGGAGGAGAAGCTCCGTACCGCCTCGTTTGACCTCAATGACTTCCTCCAGCAGTTCCGCATGCTCCGCAAACTCGGGCCGTTGGAAAATATTCTTGGCATGTTGCCCGGAATGAGTAGCTTGAAGGGCTTCTCAGTGGACGAGAAGCAGATGCGACGGGTCGAAGCCATTGTCTTATCCATGACAATGGCCGAGCGCCAGAAGCCGGACATTATTAATGCCCGGCGCAGGCAGCGAATCGCCCGGGGCAGCGGCACCTCAGTCACAGAAGTAAATGACTTGCTCAAACGGTTTGACCAAATGCGAAAGCTGATGAAAAACATGGGCAAGTTTAAAAAAATGATGGGCCGCCCCGGTGGCCCGCGCATCCCCGGTTTGCGCTAGGCCCCCACCACAAGGCCCAACCGGGAAATACCACCGAAAAGCAGCAGACACCTTTAATTTTATGGCAGTATCCATCCGACTCCGGCGCGAAGGCGCCATTAACAGCCCGTACTACCGCATCGTCGTCGCCGACGCCCGTAAACCTCGCGACGGCAAGTTCATCGAGCACATCGGCAACTACGACCCCAAGAAGGCCGGCGAAAACAGCTCCATCGACCTTTCCCGGGTTGATTATTGGCTCTCCAGCGGTGCCCAGCCTTCGGACACCGTCCGCAGCATCATCCGCAACGCCCGCAAGGCGGCCGCTTCCGCGGCGTAACCCCTCTTTGGGGTAAGTCTGCCCGCTTTTCAGGGTGGCCCGGCTGGTCTTCGTACCAACCGGGCCGCCCTTTTTTGCTGCGATTGTGGCATCGCTTGGGCTCTGAGCCTTGCCATCGGCGGTGGCATTGGGTAGACCAAGGGGGTAATGGAAGAGTTTCTGCGCTATGTCATCGGCAACCTCACCCACGCGCCGGAAGAGGCCGTCTTCCTCTCCCAGTCGGAGACTCCGCGCAAAGTCACCCTCCGGCTCCGGCTCCCCAAGAGCGAAGTGGGGAAGCTGATCGGTCGGCAGGGGCGCACCATCACCGCCGTGCGCAACCTCCTCTCCGCCAGTGCCTCCCGCCACGGGCAACGCGCCGTGCTTCAGATCGAGGAGTAGCCCCTCTCTCGCATTTTTTTAGTGAGCTAGCAGGGGCACCCAGAGCGTTCAAAGCGATTAGGGTGGGAGCGACCTCAACCGCCGTGGTTGGACCTTCAGGCGCTGACAAAGCCATTTGTGGCGCTTTCGCGGAACCGTTGGACGGAATTGTAGGGCGTCTCTATGAGACGCCATTGGTTGGACCGCCGTTTCACCGAAACGGCCTACAACTCCTGGTATCGGGCTTATTCGCCGCTTCTACCTCCCCGGGGCGAGCTCGAAGAGGAAGCCGCGCAGGTACTCTGTCTCCGGGAGGTTGAGGAGCACCGGGTGGTCCGCTCCTTGGCCAAAGCGGGCGAGCTGCCGGAGCGTCTTCTTTGCATCCACAGCGGCGTCCGCGGCGACTTCGCGGAAGAGCGCATCTCCCACGTGGTGCGAGCACGAGAAGGTGGCCAACAACCCGCCGGGGGCGAGGAGCTTCAGGGCCCGGAGGTGGATCTCCTTGTACCCGCGCAGCGCTCCTTTGAGGCTATCGCGCGATTTGGTGAAGGAGGGGGGGTCGAGAATCACAAGGTCGTAAGTTGCCCCGGTGCGTGAGGCTTCCTCTTCGGCGGCCTTGAGGTAGTCAAACGCATTGGCCTCCACGGCGTCGATCTCAAGGCCGTTGAGGGTGGCGTTATGGCGGATGCGGGCCACACAGTCGGCGCTGATCTCCACCGCGCGCACGGAGGCAGCCCCAGCAAGCGCGCAGGCGAGCGCAAAGGCCCCCTGGTTGGCAAAACAATCGAGCACCTTGCGGCCCTTGGCCCAGGCGGCCACGGCGGCGTAGTTATCCACCTGGTCGAGGTAGAAGCCGGTTTTCTGGCCGTGCAGGAGGTCCACCTCAAAGCGGAGGCCGTTGCTCTCTACGGGGAGGTTGGCGGGTGGGGCTTCCCCCCAGAGGAGGCCCACGATGCTCTCAAGCCCCTCGGCGCGGCGGATCGGCGCGTCATTACGCTCGATAATGCCCTTGGGCGAAAATAGGGTGCGTAGGGCGTTGACGATGAGGTCCTTGCGTTGGTCAAACGCCAGCGTGAGGGTTTGGAGGACGAGGTAGTCTCCATACCGGTCGACAATCAGCCCCGGGAGGCCATCGCTCTCGCTCCAGATGACGCGGCAGAGGTCGCCCTTTACGCCGCGCCGCTCGCGGTACTCCAGCGCCTGCCGGATGCGGCGGGTAAAGAAATCTTCATCCAGCGCTTGGCGCTGCCGCGAGAAGCGGCGCGCCACGATCTGCGAGCGGCTGTTGTAGATGGCCGAGCCAATGAGGCGGTCTTTGCCGTCTTTGAGGGAAATGACGTCTCCATCCGCCGGGTTGCCAAAGAGTTTCTGGACTTCACTGGAGTAAACCCAATCGTGCCCGTGAAGGATGCGGGAGCGCGGGCGGATAATAAGACCTGCCATAGACCTTCGGGGGTATGCCGGTTTCAGCGGGGGGAGGCGAGCCAAAAGCGTTTTGGAGGTTGAACAAAGGGGGCATTCCGGTGTCAAAAGATGCTGATGATGGTCATTTCCCGAGTTGTTTTGGCTTTTAGCCTCGTGCTGGTGGGGGTGCCCGTGGGGGCGCAGGAGGCCGCTCCGCCCCGGCCCGAGGGGCCGCTTGCCTCGTTGCGCCAGTTGGATGAAGGGTTTGTGGCGCTTTTTAACCAGGTAGCCCCTTCGGTGGTGGTGATCGACGCTTCGCGCAAGCGGGCCGCTGGGCCCGAGGGGGGCGCGTTTGATTTTTTTCACGCCCCGGAGGAAAACGCACGGCCACCGTTTCGCCTCCCTGAGCCGGCAGACCGCTCCGAGGGCTCGGGCATTATTTTCAGCGCCGAGGGGTATATCGCCACCAACCAGCATGTGATCGACGGGGCCGAGAAGCTCACCGTGCGCCTTAAAGATGGGCGGCGCTTCCCCGCCACCGTGGTGGGGGCCGATACCCGCACCGACATCGCCGTGATCAAGATCGAGGCTGCGGGGCTGCCGGTGGCTCAGTTTGGCGATAGCGACGCGCTGCGCATCGGCCAGGTGGTGGGCGCGATTGGCGTGCCGTTTGCGCTCGATTACTCCTTTACCATCGGCATCGTCTCCGGGAAGGGGCGCGCGGGGTTTACCCAGTTGACGTATGAGGATTACATCCAGACGGATGCCGCGATCAACCAAGGCAACTCCGGCGGCCCGCTCTTCGACGTGGAGGGGCGCGTAGTGGGGATGAACGCCTTTATTAACGGAATCGGCCGGGGGTTGGCCTTTGCGATCCCCTCCAACACCCTGCGCGAGGTGACTTCCGAGTTGGTCGCCTCCGGGCGGGTGCGGCGTCCTTGGCTCGGCATCCGCATCGAGACGCTGGAGGGCGAAAGCTCCCTTCGCGACCAGATCAAAGGGATCGAGGAGGGCGTCGTCGTCAATACGATCGAGCCCGATGCCCCGGCCTACCGGAGCGACTTGCGCCCGGCAGATGTGATCACGGCGTTCAACGGCGTGCCTGTAAAGAGCATGCGCGAGCTTCAGAAGCAGGTGCTGGCCACCAAGGTCGGCCAGAAGGTGAATCTCTCCATCTGGCGCAATGGCAAGACGCTCACCGTGGCGGTGACGACAGGGGAGCTTCCCGAGCCAGGTGGGGGCACCGCTACCGCACGCCCTCCCGAGGCCGAGGGGGGAGGGGGCACCAGTGTGGAAAGCTACGGTTTGCAGCTCGAGGATGCCCCCGCCCAAGCGGGAGCCCTTGTGGCCATTGTGGAGCCCGCGAGCCCCGCTGCCGTGGCCGATCTACAGCCGGGCGATGTGATCACCGAGATCGATTCGCGCCCCGTCAAGAGTGCCGCAGAGGCACAGAAGCTGCTCTCTCAGGATGCGAAGCGGAAGGCCCGCCTCCTCTTTATGCAACGCAACGGACAGAAGACCTACGCGGTGCTTAAAATCGAACAATAGAGGGGGATATCCATTGTTGGTTTTTTGGTTGGGCGCCCGGTGTCAGGGTAAATCTGGCGCCGGGCGTTTCCGCTTTTCGGCAAAGAAGGTGCGCAGCAGGGTGCGGCACTCTTCGAGGCGTACCCCGGAGGTCAGCTCGCACTGGTGGTTGAGCGCCGGGTTTTGCACAATATTGAAGAGGCCGCCCGCGCCACCCCCCTTGGGGTCCGGGCAGCCGAAGATCACGCGTACAAAGCGGACATGCACGATCGCCCCCGCGCACATCGGGCATGGCTCTTTGGTTACATAAAGCTCGCACTCGTTGAGCCGCCACCCCCCCAACACGCTCTCGGCCTGGGTGATGGCGAGCATCTCCGCATGGGCCGTGGCATCCTTGAGCATCTCGACCTGGTTGTAGGCGCGGGCGATCACACGGCCTTTGTGGGTAACGACCGCGCCGATCGGCACCTCCTCCGCCTCGTAGGCGCGCACGGCCTGCCGCAGGGCTTCGCCCATGAAGTAAGTGTCGCTGTGGAGGTCGATAATCGGGTCTTGCGGGTCCATGTTGGGGGCGCATATTGGCCGGGCCGGGCCGGTTTTTCCACGGAAAGTTACGAAATTGAGTTGCGTTGAGCGGCAGTTCAGGTAAATAGCTCGTCTCTTTTCCAAATTTCCCGAGAGGCGCTTTTCTATGAATATCATCCAGACCATCGAACAGGAACAGCTCAAGAGTGACATTGCCCCCTTCAAAGTGGGTGACAGTGTGCGCGTCCACACGCGGGTGGTCGAGGGTGACAAAGAGCGTATCCAGATTTTCACCGGCATCGTGATCGGCCGCAAGGGCGCCGGTATCAACGCCTCCTTCACCGTGCGCCGTATCTCCTACGGCGAAGGTGTGGAGCGCGTGTTCCCGCTGCATTCCCCGCGCGTCGCGAAGATCGAAGTCGAGAAGTCGGGCATCGCCCGTCGCGCCAAGCTCACCTACCTGCGCAACCGCAAGGGCAAGTCTGCCATGGCGGTTCGCGAGAAGTAGCCTTTTCCCCGCACGTGTAAATGACGTGCTCTCTCCGGCATGAGGACGAGCTGCGCCGCGCAGGTGCCTGCCTCATCGCCGGGGTGGATGAAGCCGGGCGTGGCCCATTGGCCGGCCCGGTGGTCGCGGCAGCCGTCGTGCTGCCGCCCGGATTTAGCCACCCGGTGCTCAATGATTCCAAACAACTCTCTGCGCCCACTCGCGAGGCGCTCTATGCGGAGTTGACGGCGCTGCCCGGCGTGCTCTGGGCTACCGCCCTTGCCGAGCCGGAGGAGATCGACCGCATTAACATCCTCCGCGCCACCCACGCCGCCATGCGCGAAGCGGTGCTCCTGCTCCCTCAGCGGCCTGGCCATGCGCTTATCGATGGGCGGCCCGTGCGGCCCTTCCCCACCCCCGCCACCGCGCTGGTGAAGGGGGATGCGCAGAGCTACTCCATTGCCGCGGCGAGCATTTTGGCCAAAGTCACCCGCGACCGCCTCATGCTCGAGGCCCATGCCCACTACCCCGAGTATGGGTTTGCCCAGCATAAAGGGTATGGCACGGCGGAACATCTTGCTAAGCTCAAGCTTCATGGGCCTTCTCCAATCCATCGCCGGAGTTTTCTTCCCGTTCGCGAAGCGCAGATGGAGTTCCTCTAGCTCCCGGCAGGAGCTGGGGGCCGAGGGGGAGCGGCTCGCGGCCCGGGCCTTGCGTCGCACGGGCTACAAAGTGCTCTACCGGAACTTCCGCCCGCCGGGCGGGGGCGAGGTGGACCTTGTCTGCCGCCACGGCGAAGTGCTCGTCTTTGTGGAAGTAAAGGCGCGGCGGACGGATACCTTTGGCGCTCCGGCTGAAGCCGTCACCCGGGCGAAGCAGGAGCTGATCTCGCGCGGGGCCGTGGCGTGGCTGCGGCTGCTGCACCACCCGCCGATCCACATCCGGTTTGATATCGCGGAAGTCCGCTTCGTGCCCGGAGGTGGCGAGGAAGTCCGGGTCATCGAGAACGCCTTCCCTCTGCCGGAGCGGTACCGGTTGTGATACGGAGGCTTGCGAAAAGGGCTAAAATCTCCAACCCTCCCCCTTCACACCACCATGAAGCCCTTCTTCCCTCTCTACACGGTAGTAGCCCTCTTTACCGTAGCTCTGCCGCTGGCGGCTCAGGAGACGCTCCCCTTTGCTCCCGCGCCCTCCGGCCCGGCCCCGGGGGTGACGCTTGCAGACTCCGCCCCGCCCAAGCGCACGGAGGTGCGGCGGCTGGCCAAAGACGCGCCCAACGTGGTGGTGATCTTGATGGACGATGTCGGTGCGGGCACCCCCTCCACCTATGGTGGGGAGATCAACACACCGACTTTGAGCCGCGTGGCCGGGCGGGGGATTTCGTATAACCGCTTCCACTCCACGGCGATGTGCTCGCCCACGCGGGCCTCGCTCCTCACCGGACGCAACCACACGCGCGTGGGCAACGGGCAGATCGCCGAGTTTGCCAACGGGTGGGATGGGTTTACGGGGGTGATCCCGCGCTCCAGCGGCACCGTGGCCGAGGTGCTCAAGCAATACGGCTACAGCACAGGGGCGTGGGGGAAGTGGCACAATACCCCGATTAACGAAGTTTCGCCGGTGGGCCCCTTCCACAACTGGCCCACGGGGCTGGGGTTTGAGTATTTCTACGGGTTTCTCGCGGGGGAATCGTCGCAGTATGAGCCGAACCTCGTACGCAACACGCAGTATGTTACGCCGCCGACCCTCCACAGCGGCCGCTACCATTTGACTGAAGACATCGCGGATGACGCCATCCAATGGCTGCGCCACCAAAACACCTATACCCCCGACCGGCCCTTTTTCATCTACTGGGCTCCCGGCGCTTCGCATGGGCCGCACCAAGTGCCCGGGGAGTGGGCTGACCGGTATGCCGGGAAGTTTGACGACGGGTGGGATGCCTACCGCGAGCGCGTCTTCAAGCGGCAGAAGGAGCTGGGGTGGGTGCCGCAAAGCGCGAAGCTCACTCCGCGCCCCGAGGGGTTGGCCGCGTGGGAGTCGATCCCCGAAGGGGAGCGCCCGTTCCAGCGGCGGTTGATGGAGGTCTTTGCCGGGTTTACCGAGCATGCCGACTTCCACGCCGGGCGGGTGATTGAGGAGATCGAGCGGCAGGGGCGGCTGGAGAATACGCTCGTCTTTTACATTTGGGGCGATAATGGCTCCTCTGCAGAGGGGCAGAATGGGACGATTAGCGAATTGCTCGCGCAGAACGGCATCCCCTCGAACGTTTCGCAGCACATCGCCGTGTTGGAGGAGCTGGGCGGGCTCAAGGCGCTTGGCTCGCCCAAGACCGAGAATATGTACCACGCCGCATGGGCTTGGGCGGGGAGTACGCCCTACCGGTCGATGAAGCTGGTGGCGGCGCACTTCGGCGGCACGCGGCAGCCGATGGCAGTGGCTTGGCCACGGAAGCTCAAGGCCGATAAGACACCGCGTCCGCAGTTTCACCACGTCATCGACGTCGCGCCGACGATCTACGAAGCGGCGCAGATCACCCCGCCCCGGGTGCTCAACGGGGTGGAGCAGGACGCGCTCGATGGCACCAGCCTGCGCTACACTTTTGATGACGCCAAGGCCCCCGGGCAGCGGGTCACCCAGTTCTTCGACATCATGGGGAGCCGGGGCATCTACCACGATGGCTGGTTTGCCTCCACCTTTGGCCCCCGTACCCCGTGGGTGATGGGGCGGCCGGACATTGCCCATTGGGACCCTCAGAACGATGTATGGCAGCTTTACCATATCGAGAAAGACTGGAGCCAGGCAGACGACCTTGCGGCTCAGCAACCCGGGAAGCTTGAGGAGCTGAAATCCCTCTTCCTCATTGAATCAACCCGGAACAAGAACCTCCCCATTGGCGGCGGGCTTTGGACGATGGTGCTCCACCCCGAAGACATGCCCGCACCGCCATATACGGAGTGGAGCTACTCGGGAGATACGCGCCGCATCCCCGAAGCGTTGGCACCGAAGTTGGGTGCGCGGCCGACCGCCCTTACCCTGGAGGCCGAGCTGCCCGAGAAGGCCGAGGGGGTGCTTTACTCCATGGGCGGCTTTAGCGGTGGGTTGACGGTGTTTTTGAAGGAGGGGCGGCTCGTGTACGAGTACAACCTCTTTCAGATCCAACGCACTCGTATCGAGACCAAAGAGCCGCTACCTGCCGGGAAGGTGAAGCTGGAGGTGACGACGCGCTTCCCCACCGGCAAGCCGACCGGCGAGGCGGAAGTGGTGATTGCTGCCAACGGCCGCAACGTGGCACAGGGCAAAGTGCCGGTGACGGCGCCTGCCGGGTTTACGACGTTTGATTGTCTCGATTTCGGGACCGACCTCGGCTCCCCCGTCTCCAACCTCTACGATGCGCAAGCGCCGTACCCGTTTAACGGCAAGATCGAGCGCGCCCACGTGAGGTATCTAGCGCGCTAGCTCATCTCCCGGTGGGCGATCTCGGCCCACTCGCGCAGGAGCAGGCCGTAGGCGGCCACGTCTTGCAGGCCACGCCCTGGTTTGAAGAGGTGCTCGCGGCGGATGCCCTCGGGGCGGAAGCCCGCTTTCTCCAGCACGCGGCCCGAGGCTGGGTTGGAGGTGAAGTGGGTGGCGTAGATGCGGTTCAACCGGAAGTAGCCGAAGCCGAAAGCAAGCACGCAGCGCACCGCCTCAGTGGCGTAGCCATGCCCCCAGTAGGGGACTCCGACCCAGTAGCCCAGCTCGGCGCGCTGGTGCGGGTAGTCGCACCCGAGGCCGATGCAGCCGCAGAGCTGGCCAGAGGCGCTCTCTTCCACCGCAAAGGTGACGCCCTGCCCGACTGCAAAGAGATCGTTCTGCTCGGAGATGAAGGCTTCCGCCGCCCCCTCCGGATAAGGGTGGGGGATGCGCATCGTAGTGGCGGCAACCTCCGCAGCACCGGCCAGTATGTGCAGTGCCGGGGCATCTGCGGGGCGGAAGGGGCGCAGCTTCAGCCGCGTGGTTTGCATCGTCGGCTGGCTCTCGGTGGAGGGCATACTTCCTAGGAAGCTTCGGAAGAGGGGGGCAGGGCATCGCGGGGCGGCTGCGGGGCCGAGCCGAAGATGCGGGCAAAGACGCGCTTGGGAAGGCTGCGTCCGGCTTCTTCCTCGCGCAGCTCCTCTTCGGCGGCGCTCTTGGCACTCTCCCAAGCGGGGGCGAAGCCGGGGGCTCCCAGAAGCATCCGCTTCTCCGCGCGGGCAAAGACTTCCAGCTCACGCTGGGCGCGCCACTCCGGGGTTTGGTTGAACTCGGCGACGCGGATGCGCAGTTGCTCGTTCTCTTTGCGTAGCCCCTCAAGGTCGGTCTTGAGCTTGCCGAGGGAGGCGGCCTCCAGCTCCATGCGTTCGGAGAGGTGGCGTTTGAAGCGCGAAAGCTCCAGCTTCAGGGTGATGATGCGCCAAAGCGCCAGCGCGGTAAAAAGCAACCCGAGGCCAAGGCCGAGGGTGAAGGGGTGGAGGAGCAGGTTGCTGTCCATGGGTTTTTACACCCCCGCAGGCTGGTAGGCGGGGCGGAGGGCGCTCGGGTTTTGCGGGAGGCCTTCGGAGCGGACGATCTCGTTGCGTTCGTTGAGGACGATGATCTTCGGGTGGTGGCGGGCGGCCTCTTCGGGGGTGTACTGCCCGAAGTTCATGATGGTGAGGCGGTCTCCCGCTTTACCGAGGTGGGCAGTGGCTCCATTGAGCTCGATGATGCCGAGGCCCGGTTTGCCGTAGATGACGTAAGTCTCAAAGCGCTCGCCATTGGCCATGTTGCTTACGAGGATGCGCTCGTACTCTCGCAGGCCGACCAATTCGGCAAGGTCGGAGGAAATCGTCATGCTCCCCTCGTAATCGAGGCTGGCTCCGGTGACGGCGGGCCGGTGAATCTTGGACTTGAGCAACGTCATGAACATGACCCAAACATGGGGGAATGCCGGCAAAAGCGCAAGTGGCGCTTTGTGGGAGGTCGGCCCGGGAGTTTTGAAAGGTTGGTATTGGTTGACAGGTGTCACCTCAGGGAATTAGTTTTCGCTCCATGATGATCGCGATGCAACGGGGCTCCAGAGAGAAAGGGGATAGGGTGCCACGATGTGCGTGATGGCCGGTTACCTGGGCAAGCAGCGGGCCGCCCCGATCTTGCTGGAAATGCTCCGGCGCGAGGAGGGATTGGCGGGCGGCTTCTATACGGGCATCGTAACGGTGCACGAGGGCCGGCTGTACCATGAAAAGGTGGTGGGTGACCTTGAGGCGTTGCTGACTCAGACGCGGGCGCTGGAGTTGCCGGGGGTGGTGGGGCTGGCGCATAGCCGCACGCCGGGTGGGGGCGGGCGGGCATGGGCGCACCCGTTTATCGATTCGCTCGGAAAGCTGGCCTATATCGCCAATGGCGCGGAAGGGCCCTACCAAGGCAAGGTCGATTTTGACGAAGCCGCGCGGGCGTTGGTACGGCAAGGCTACACGTTTCCGAGCGCCTCGGAGAAGAAGGTGGGCCGCTACCCGATGCTCTCTGACGGGCGGTGCGTCCACTACAGCGACATTCTTTGCCAGGAGATTTCCGCGAGGTATGAGGGCCTGCACCCCGCGCCCAACCGGCTGCTTGCGGCGGCATGTTCGGCTTACGAGCGGCTGCCGGGGTCGATCGCGGGGCTCTGCCTGCATGCGGATCGGCCGCACGAGATCGTGGGGGTGCGGCATAACAAGCCGATCGAGATCGGGCGCTTGGAGGACGGGAGCTGGGTGCTTGCCTCTGCGTCGCTCGCGTTTCCCGAGGGGGTATCGTGGCAGATGCGGATGCCCGCGCTTTGCGGAGCGAAGTTTGGGTGGAATGGGACCATCCAGCTCGCCTCTTTTACCCGGGCGGGGTTGATCCCGGTGAGCCCTGCGCCCTCCGCTTCGGCGGTGAGCGGGGCGCTGGTTGCCCAGCTTCGCCAAAAGGGGGAGATGAGCGCGCCGGAGTTTCGGGATGCGGTCGTCCCTCTTTCTCAGCCGGGCTGTCTGAATGAAAAAGAGGTCATCGCCTTCGGGTTGCTGGCAACGCTACAGGCAGAAGGGCGTGTGGCTTTGGTTGACCGACGGGTGCCGGGCGTAGAGCCGGGCACTACCGCGCCTATGACCTATATTCGCTGGCGGGAGTAATACCAACTCCCCTTGAAAGACCTGTTTTCAAATGTCGTTGGTATAAGGCCCTGGTATCACTCCCCTTCGGCCTGAAAGTTGCCCGGCTCGCCGGAGAAGGTAGCTTGGGCGGGGGTGGCTTCCCGGAGCTTCACCCCCCCCGTGCTCCAGATGACGGGCGTGGCGCGGAAGGGGGGTGTGAAGACCACGGTTTCCCCCGGTTGGGCGTGCCCATGGAGGATTCGGCGGTTGGCGAGGTTGGGCCGCGTGTCGTAGGTGAAGGCGCCCAGCAAGTGCACCTCGCCGCCTTCGGCTTGGACTTCAAGCCGGTGTGCTCCGTAGGGGAGGTGGAGGATTCCGGCGCGGCTTTCCATGTGCAATAGCTCGCCGGAGGCGAGACGCACGGGCTCTCCGGCGGGGCGGCGAAGGCGCTCCTTGCCATCCACGCGGGCTACGAGCTTGCCGGCTCCTTCCCGCGAGGCCCATGCGACGGAGCAATCCGTCCCCACCCATTCGAGCACGGCGGTTTCTCCCGGACGGAGCGTGGCTTGGTGGGAGCCATAGGGGGCTCCCCATTCGGAGGCGAAGGGGGTGGCGGGGCGGGGGAGCTTCCATTCGCGGCTTTCCACCCCGTGGTGCCGCCGGTTCAGGACGGTTTTGGCGTCGACCGCGACGATCCGCGCATTGCCGCCGACTTCGAGCAGGTGCCGCTCTCCCAATGCGAGGTGGCCGATGGAGAGGGTGCTGTTTCGAGGGTCCCGGCCAGATGAAGGGAGGCGGCGGCTCCGGTTGTCGAACGCTTTGGGCGGCTGGCCGTCGATGTGGACTTCCACCTTCTTCCCATTTCCCCCGGTGGCCCACAAGTTGGCAACGGTGTCGTCGAGAAGGAATGCGGTGCCGTTGCGCAGGCGGGGGGAGTCTTTCTCGTAGGTCGTCATCTCCCCTTCCCAACCGAGGGTGGTGGGGGTGGCGCGTTCGGGCAGGTGTTGCTGCGGGAAGCCGGGGCCGACCGGGTCGACCGGCTGGAAGGCGGCTTCCAAGCTGCGCGCCCAGAGGGCGTGGGCCGCCGCTTGGGGGTGGCCATCTTTGGGCGTGAAAAGCGGGCCGGGCGCGTGCCGCGTGGCCAGCGAGAGAGTGCGCCCGATGTCAAGGTATGGGATGCCGTACCGCAGGGCCAGCTCCTCAAGCATCCCCGCATTGGGCGTGGAGGATTCGGTATGCTGCCACATGCAGAAAAGGAACTCCACTCCGGGGTAGCGCCGTTGGAACCAGCGGATGGCTCCTTCAAAAGCGGCGATTTCCTCCGGCCCATCAATCTTGTCGTTGGCTCCGCTGCCGAAGATCACCAAGTCGGGGCGGGGGCCTTCGGGCCGCGCCATCAGCTCGGGGTAGAGCTCGGCCCACGTTTTGCCGCGCTGGTGGCCGTTCCACTCCGGGTCGGGCGGACGGCGCAGCTCGGCCCACTCTTCCAGCGCGGAGTGCGATTCGCCGATGGCCGAGCCGTCGCGCGCCATGTAGTTGAAGAGGAGCTTGTGGATCGGGTAGTCAAACCGCCGCATCAAGGCCCGGCGCAGGCGGCCCGTGCTGCTGAAGTAGTGCCGCCATTGGCCGAAGTAGGGGGTCCACTCCGGGTGGCCGACTTCGCTGCCGTTGAAAAGGAAGTCGGCAGCGGAGAGCGGCTGCTTGAAGGTGGGGGAGGCGGGGTCTTCGTCGTAGCGATAGAGCGGAGGGTTCGCGCTCCCACGGTCGATGCTGGAGCCCATGATGACCACATGCAGCGGCTCCCCGCGCCGCAGCCGGGAGAGCGTGCGTGGCAAGTGCCGGTAGGCTTGGGGGAGGGCCGTCTCCGGGGTTCGCCCTGCTGTTGCCGCGCTGGTGAGCCGGGGCGCGTAGAGGGCGACCGCGTGGTCGGAGCGGTTGGTGAAGACGACTTCAAGGCCAACCCACGCTGCCCCGTCGGAAGGGATCTTGATGGGCGGGAGCGAGAGCTCGAAATCGCCTGTGCCCGGTGCGGTGGCAGCCGCCAGCTCGAGGGGGATCGGCTCGCCCCGGGCGGCGCGAGGGTAGCTGCCTTGCGCGGTTTGGCCCAGCTCGGAAGGGCTCCAGGTGCCGGGTTGGTTGTCGAGGCGCAGGCCTCGCACCGTGGCATGGAGCGCACCGGAGGTGGCCTGGTATCCACGGACGGAAAGGCGCGCTTCTTCGCCCGGGTCGAGCCGGAGCTCGCCCAGTAGGCGGACCTGCCGGAGCGACTTTCCGGGGTGGAGGATGACCACGCCGTCCACCGGCACGGTGGGGCGTGCCAGCGGGTTGAGCGGGGCCCGCCAGGCCTCCGCGTCGCCATAGGCATCCTGGTCCCAGAACGGGACCGAGCCGGTCGTGTACCCCTGCTTTTTTGCGGAGCGGGAGGCATCAAAGGAGTGGAACCCGAAGTCGGGGTTGAGGAGCAGGTTTTCCGTGGCCCCGGCGGGGATGAGGGCGGTGGTAAACAACAGGAGGAGGAGCCGTTTCATGCAACAGGAGGAGGTTACCAAAGGATATAGCCCCCGCCGACGCGGGGGTGATGGCCTGCTGCCAGATAGTCGAGCAGGGCTTGTTGGAGCGGATTTCGGGCCGGTTGCCGCGCTGCGGTTTCGCGGGTGGCATTGGGGCCGAAGATCCAGCGCAAATGCGTCTTTGCCGTGGGGTCTGGGCACGGTAGGGGGGAGAAGAGCTGCCCGAAGGTTGCGATATTGGAGCGGGGGGAGATGAAGTCGCCAAAGGCGCGGTCGAGCAGCCAGGAGTGGCAGCAAAACCCGGCAAACGGTGTCTCGGGAAAATGCCGGGCGAAGAACTCACGGGCGCGGGCGAGGGAGTCGAGGCAAGCTTCCGGGTCGAGCTTCCCCCCGGTGGGGATGTGGATGTGAAGCACGTCGCTTCCGGCATGGAGTAGGCGCCGCGCGCCGGGGGGGATGGCTTCCGGGGTGGGGCTGAGAGCGCCATCAGCCAAGACGCGGTGGGCGTGGAGCGAGGCATCCCGAAGGGTGCGGCGGGTGGTAAAGCCGGGTGTGGGCGAGGGCCACCCCTGAGAGTCGCATACGAGCCCGGCGTGGGCGAAGGCCATCGGCGTCGAGCCGGCGGCGTAGACATCCGCAGGCGGGAAGAAGCGGCCCACGCCATACTGGAGTCGGCCGAGCTGGAAGAGCCGCCCTCGAACGTGCCCGAGCATCCAGCGTTGGGCGTCGAAGCCAGGCTGGCCATGGGTTTGCTCGTAGAGCTTCATCCGCCGGGGAAGGTCGGCCAACGTTTCGGTCGTCACCTCCCAAGGAATACCTCGCTCCCGATGCAAGGCGAAGGCGGAGGGAAATGCGGAGACCACGGCGAGGAGGTTCCAGAGCGGGGGGGCGGCGGCTGTATCGGGCTTCGCCTGCCACCACGCCTCGCGAAAGGCGAGGAACGCTTGCCGGTCGGGAAGATTGGCTGCGGCGTTGGCCACGGTCGCAACGGCATTTTCGGGAAATGAAAGAGCGGCGAGCGTGGCGTGCAGCAAGGCGGAATCAAAGATCCACGCCGGATCATCAGGAAGGAAATGGAGGGGAGCTGCTGGCACGGGAAGGGCAAAGGAATGGGATATCAGAAAATTTTGCGTTGACAAGATGACTGGTGTCAGCGATTTGATGACACATGTCAACACTCCTATGAGCCGAATCACCCAAGCTGACATTGCCAAGGCGCTGAAGATCGCGCGTTCCACCGTGGCCACCGTGCTCTCCGGAATGCCGGGGACCCGAATTTCCTCGGAAACGGCGGAGCGAATCCGGGCGACTGCAGAGAAGATGGGGTACCGCCCAAATCGCTACGCGCAAGTCATGAAGCGCGGAAGCTCGGGGTTGATCGGGATCGTCCACTGCGGGACGATGAGCCATCTTCCCAGGCAGAAGGTTGCCTATGCGGTTAAGGAGATCCTGGCAGCGGGGTATGAGCCGTTGCTTCAGGATATTTCGTGGTTCAAGGATAGCGGGCTTCAGGCTTGCGAGCGGCTGCTCGACGCGCGGGTGGAAGGCGTCTTGATCGTGCACCCGACGCTGCGCTTTTCGCAGGCGTATCTTGATCTTTTTTTGAAGGCGGGCATCCCGGCGGCGAGCATCGGTGGGGATTGGCTCCACGGGATCACGCGGTTTATGTCCGACAAGGAGCAAGGCTTTCATGACCTTACTTGCCATCTGCTCGGGCTCGGGCATCGGCGGCTGGTCTGGCTTGGCGAGCAGGACTCCAGCCACAACCGCTGGCATGATTCCTGGCACCGCCGCAACGGTATCGCGGGCTTCAAGCGGGCATTGAAGAGTTGCCCGGAGGCAAAGCGCAACAGCCGCGTGCACCTCGCGGAGATCCCGATGGTGGCGCTCCAGCCCGAGGAGCTACAGGTAGACCCCTTTCAGCCCGGGCAGCAAGCCATGGCGGAGCTGCTGGCAACAGAGTTGCTGCCCGATGCCGTGCTTTGCAGCAATGACGAACGGGCATTGGGAGCGCTCACCGCTTGCGCGGAGGCCGGCTTGCAGATCCCCCAGGAGCTCGCAGTGACTGGTTTTGAAAATGAACCCATTGGCATGGCGGGCCTGCTACCGCTGACCACGGTGGCGCACCCGACTCGGGAGATCACCACCAACGCCGTGGGTACGCTTCTGGAGCTCGTGCGGGCAAAGTGCCCGCCGGAGGACCGCATTATCAAGTTCCCCATGCAGCTCATCGTGCGCCGCTCTTGTGGTGCCAATCTGTTTTCCACCGGAACGGCCCCGGAGCAGGCCGGAAAATCAACCTTATAAGATCATCCACCCCCATGAAACTCCACTCCACTTCCGTATTGGTTCGTTCCGGCTTCAGCCGCTCGGTATTTTGTCTCACGGCCTCGATGGCCATGAGCCTTGCCTCTGCGGATGCCGCCGTCGTTTACTCGCCTGAGACCCCGCGCATCCTGCTCGATTTTGAGGGGATGACAGCCGACCAGACTCTTTCCAGCACCGGCTGGACCAGCACCGGGGCGGCAAACATCAGCGCAAAGGCGCCACGCACCGGCTCCGGCGGGGCCACGGGCAATGTGGCCCTTCAGGCGGCTGATTCCGGCAGCGCCTCGGATTGGGTGGCCCTGAGCCCGGGGCAAACGGCAACGCCCGCTTTCTCCCTTTCGGATACGATCTACTTCTCGGCGTATATGAACCGCATCAGCTCGCTTGCATCGGGCTCGCGAGTGCTGATCCGCCGGAGTTCGGACCCTTCAACGCAGTTTTTGGGCGGATTTGGGATTGTGAACTCGGGGTCGAACTACTTCACGGCTTACTACGATGGCGCATGGCACTCGACCACCGTCAGCGCCGCAGCCAACAAATGGTATGAGGTGGCGCTGGTCATCCAGATGAACGCTGCCGATGTATCTCAATCACTAGGCTATCTCTACGTCCGCAATGTGACGGATGGCGGTGGCTATGAGCTCCTCACTAGTGAAGCGGGCTTCAACATGGGCTATAGCGAGAGCTTCAACGCCACGCAGTTCGACACCTTCCGGCTTGCCAACTTCCGCAACTCCGCGCAGGTGGATAACCTTGCTGCGGGTGTGATCGCCATTCCCGAGCCTTCGGGGGCCGCGCTCATCGGAGGTTCGCTCTTGTTGGCCGGGCTGGGCCGGAAGGCATCCAAATTCTTCCAAGGCTGGAAAACGCAAGGCCAGTAACCTCCCCCCCGGAACGTGAAAGGGCAGACACTCCCAGAGCTCTTGGTGGCGGTGATGATTGTCGCCGTGCTCGCGATGCTGGCGGGTTCCATGTCGGGCTCGATTCGCAAAAAGGCGGATGTGACGCGGTGCCAGAACAACCTGCGCCAGATCGCTGCCGGGGCGTCGGCCTACACGGCGGAGCGCAATGGCGTGCTCCCCGACCGGGGAAGCTGGGATACGCCCCGGAGCGCCTGGAGCATCCTCCCTTACCTGGGGGATTCGGACGGCTCCGGGCCGCGGGAGGTCCTGGTTTGCCCGGCCATCGCGCGCAGTACGTACCGACCGGTGGAGAAGGACTACCGTTCCTACTCCATCAACCAATATGCCACCGGCTCCGATAACTCCTCGGCAAACGCCCGGGAGACGTGGCAATCGCAAGTGGCCAGCCGCAACGCGCCACAGCGGATCTCCAATGTGAAGCAGCCTTCCGCGCAGGCCTTCTTCATGGATGGCACGTTTCTGGAAGACTCGTATGGGGCGCGCTTCAGCGCCTTTATGGATTCCAGCCGGTTGACCGCGCGCGATGGCCGGGACGAAAGCGGAGCCAAGACGCCCTTCATCCACGAAAATGCCATCGTGGTGGTTTTTCTCGACGGGCATTTGGAGACCATCACCCGCAGCCGCGCCGAGGCCGAGCTGATCGGCCCGGCCAACCCCGCTTCCAGCCAGTCTGCCACCAGCCCACGGCGGCACCCCTTCTGGGGGGCGGAGAAGTAATTCTTTGTTAATACCATGATCGTTACCACCAACATCCCTTGCGGAAATGGGCGGGTCCATTGGCTCGACCCACAGCATTTCGAAATCCAGGTCATCGCCTATAGCAAGACGCCTCGCTATACCTTCTTCAAAATCACCGGCGTGGAGAAGGACCAGGAGCGGGAGGTTATTCTGCGGCCCGATCCGTACTTCGACGGCGATTTCCGGGGCATCCAAGGCCGGATCTGGGTGCGGCGCACGGAGGCGGGCGAATGGACCGCGCTGCCCGATGCGGAGGTGGAGATCGCGCCGAATGTGATCCGTTTCCGGCTGCAACTGCGCAAGGGGGAAGATTGCTTCGTGAGCACCGAGCCGCCCCGCGAGTACCCGCAGACCACGCGGGAGCTCTTTGCCATTGCAGATGCCTACCCGGACGAAGCCACGATGCGGGTGATCGGCCACTCTGTGGAGCATCGCCCGATCTTCCTGCTGCGGGTAACGGCTCCCGGCAACCCCGTGAGCCCCGGCAAGGAAGACCGCCCGGTCGTCTTCATTTTTGCCGGAGAGCATGCCTCCGAGTTTGCCGGAGAGGAGATGGTGCGTGGGATGTTGGCGCTGGTCACCGCGCGGAGTGAGGAGGCGGAAAAGCTGCGCGAGCAGTTCATCTTCGACTTCATCCTCAATATGAACCCGGATGGAAACTTCCACGGTTGGCACCAGTATAATGCTTTGGATTGGCTGGCTCACAACTACCAGGAGAAGACCGACCGGAGCTGGCACCATGAGTTTGAGCCGTATTTTGAAGGAAAGCTCCCCGATGCCTCTCCGGAGACACGGGCCAGTGCAGACTGGATCAACCGGGTGCGCCCGGCGTTTGTGCTTGGAGCGCACAGTTGGCTCGGCCACGACGGAAACCCCGGGGCATTCTATGCCAACCCTGCCGCGCTCGACGAGGCGATGTATGAGAAGATCTGCCTTCTCAACCAAGATGCCAAGGAGGAGGCGGCGAAGTTCGGGGTCGATTTTGAAACCTTCTCCGCTGCAAACCTTTGCAAGGGGCACCTCGGGGGGTACCTGATGAGCCAGAACCGTGCGTTGGCCTACACGATCGAAGGGCACATGAATATGGGCCGTAAAAACCTTCAGGCACTCGGTGCGGCGTTGCTGCAACGCTGGCTGGCGAATGAAGGGTTGGGCCTCCAACGCGAAACCGTGCCGGAGGTGGCGCGGTGAGTGGAGCTACCCATTTCCTGGGTTCGGTGGCGGTGCTTGCCAGTGGCCTGCTGCTGCGGGCTGAAGCGGTGCAAGAGGCTACGCTGCTGCGCCCTTATGGGTTGGGAGAAGGCCCTTCCCAAACAGCTCTCCCGTTCTTCCAGGCCCTCCCCTTTGCGCAGGGAGAAGTGAAGGAGGCGGCTGCGTGGAAGGAAGCAAAGGAGCCGGCGAGGACGGTTGCAAAGGCACTGGCCCACTGGCCAGATGGCAGCGTGAAGTGGCTCGGGGTGGAAGGGGTCTGGGGGAAGACTAGCGATGGGGCGACAGAGGCTCCGCTAACGGTTACTTGGGATGATCGATCGATTGAGCTGCGCGACGCGCAGAAACAGCTTCTCTTTACCTTTACGCCGGAGGCAGCCTACGCGCCCGTACGCCTGCCCAAAGAGCCGCAGCCCGCAGACGCGGAGTTTCTCGATCGTGAGGGCCAATATGCATGGGCGGTGCCCATCGCCTCGATCAATGCCGAGGGGCAAACCCACGCTCTCTCGCCCGTGGTGCGAGAGGGCCGCATCGAGGAGGAGAACTCCCTTTTCACCCTCTGGCTTTTCCGTGGAATGGGGGGCACGGATAGCGTGGGCCGGGATCTGGAGTGGCAGCTTCGGGTCCGGTGCTACCACTCGCTGCCGTTGGTGCGGCTGCAGATGACCTGGAAGATGCGGTGGAACCCGGAGCGCTATGCGCTTGCCTCGGCCAAGCTGGTGATTTCGGATGGCGGCTCCCGGGAGGGAGCGGAGGCCCGGGGGGTGATCGCGAACCCTAACGGCAGCGCACGCCTACTGCCGGGGGGGGCGGAGGAAAACCCGCCTGATGCACTAGCGATCTTGCGCCCCGAAGGAGGGGCCAGGGAGTGGTCCATCGCCGTGCCGGATCTGCTCCGGCTTGGGCCAAACCATCTGTTGGTTACCCAGAAGGGGGTGGAGCTTGCTTCGTGGACGGAGCGCACCGGCCTCGCGCTCGATTTACGCCGCAGCAGCAACAAGGGCGATGACTTTGGAATGCGGGGTGTGGATCTCGATTCCAACGGAAAGGGCGTGGCTCGCACCACCGAAGCCAGCCTCGTATTTGGGAGCGACCCGGAAGCAAACCGGGCGCTTGCGGAGTGGGAGAACCGGCGCAATGGCCTTTGGTTTGCCACGGCGGAAGATCTCGAACGGACTCAGGCCTTGGGCCCTTTCCAGCGTAACGTTCTTTCGGAGAATGCCGACTACTTCCGTGCGTTGCAGGCTAACCTGCATTTCCTGCTCGTTTCGCGAAGCCACTGGCGCTGGTTTGGCTTTGCCAATTTTGGCGATGTACGGACGAACTTCGCGCATGGCAATAACGCCGAAAGGGGACTTGTCGCGGGGCGCTGGGCGCTGCATGGGCGCTATGGATGGCGCAACGGCTCCGGGGGCGGCGTCTATGACAAGATGCTCAAGGCGGGGCTCTTTTTGGATGACCGGGCATTGCTTTTGGCGGGGCTCGACTATGCGCGCCATGTGGCGGATGTGGATTTGCAGCATGGGTCTTTCTGGACTCCGCCCGTGGGGGATGACGGTGGGCTCCACCGCCGCAACCGCGACCATTGGAGCGGCTCCCCGCAGATGCAGTACTCAGCCACGCGGGGGCTTTACCTTGCGAGCTGGCTCGGTGGGGGCGAGCGACTGGCCGATGGGCTGGCGGAGCTTCGTGGCTATCTGTTGCGGAGTGAGCAGGTGCCCGCATCCTCTTACGCGGGGCAGGCGTGGATCTTCCGCTATATGGAAACGCGCAAGCCGGAAGACCTGGCGCTTGCCCATAAGATGCTGGAGCGAGCGGGAGATTATTGGAAGGAAACCCCGGAGGCAAAGGCTCGCGGAGTTTCGCGACTGGCCTCGATCTATTTCCACAATATCCGTGGGCACGACGAAGGGGTGCAGACGCTGGCGGAGTTCTACGAGGCGACGGGGGATAAGACCTACCTCGACGCCATTTGCGAGATCGCCAATGCGGACCATAAGCCGCCTACTCCGGGCTTGGGTGAGTTCTACGCCGTGGCGTACGCGCTGGGGCAGGAGGTGCCTGCGGAGAGGTTTGACGCCCATGCGCTGCGCGTTGCGGCGGAGACGCTACAGGGCTTCCAGCCGGGGGATTTGTCTGCGGCGGATCTCTCAGGCTACGAAGCGTTGGCAACCTTTGTTCGCGAGGGGATGCCCCCTGCGGGCAGCCCGGTTTATCGCGAGTCGAACGCTATCGGCGCACGCTCGGGCTATGCGTTCCACGTCCTGCGTTTCTTTGGCAATGGCTCTGCCTTTCTGCCGCCGGTTGAGCCCGTGAAGGAAGAGGGGAGTGCAGGCGGCGAGATCCCTGAGGAGAAGCCGTAACATTCACGCAGCCACTGCTCGCAGAAAAAACGCCCCCTTGCCCGGGTACCGGGAGGGGGCGTTTTTTAATAAGGAATGACCTTACGCCTGCGGCTTGAGGGAGATGGGGGCATCTCCCCGCAGCATGGCGGCGTGCTCGGCATCGGTGCACGAGGAGTTGAGCGGTACGTTGGTGGTGTTTTCCGTGGTGCCGACGAGGTTTTCTTTAAGCAGGTAGGCCTCGACCTCTTCGCCGCTGATGTCGGGCAGCATGACGCCGTTGATCTCGACACACGGCGAGAGCGGCTGGCCGCTGCGCTGCTCCATCTCCCAGCGGAAGGCGGGGTTGAGGATGATGTCTTTATCGGTAAAGGGTAGGTCGTACTTGGCGAGCACGGCGCGGACGCCACGGCTCCAGCCGCAATGGGTCTTCAAGTAAGCGGTGATCTGCGGTTTTTCCATGGGGCGGACTATACGGGAGCCTGCGTCATTGCGCAATGGGGGGTTATTGGGGATTTCCTTCTTCCGCAAGACCGGTAAAATGCCGCCCTATGCGCTCTTTGCACTCCCCCCTGTTGCGGCTCATGGTTTTTTCACTCCCTTTGGCTCTGGCTGGGCCGATGTTTGCGAAGGAGCCGGTTTACCTTGGTGCCAAGGCGGTGCTCGCCGAGGCTAAGGGGAAGGAGGCTTTGAAGAAAGAGGTGCCGTGGTCGGAGCGGTTGGGCGCCTACAACCCGGCTGCGCTTTCTCCGCAAGCGGCCGCAACGGAGTGGCTGGAGATCCTGGAAGCATCGTGGAAAAGAGGGGGTGAGTTTGATTATGATGGTGATCCCGGTGATGCCATTCTCAGGGCGCTACCGCCCCCTGCCGCTTGGGATGCGTTGGCTGAGCTAGTACGCAAGCGCCCGGCGGCGGATGCTGCCGACACGCGGCAAGCCACGCGGGAGCTGGGCTTGCGGATGCTCGCCGAGACATTGGTGGCGGGGAAGGAAGGGAGCCGTCGGCAGTGGGAGGCCGGGCGCGCTGCTTTGCCGAGCGATGTACGAAGCGGCGTGGAGCGGCAGGTGCGCAAGGGGAACTTCTACAATGGAGATGAGTGGCTTGCCCAGTGGGAGAAGGAGTTGCCCACTCCCGCAGGCAACGAGCCTGTGGAGCTTCCCCCCATTCTCCTCGGGGCTGATGCGCAGAAGCGGGATGCGTTCCTGCTGCGGCTGCTCAAGGAGCCGGGGTATGTCGTTGCAGAGGTGCGGGGGCGGCAATTTAGCGAATGGGCAGGGGCGCTGGCGCTTCGGCATTTAGAGGAAATGGCGACTCCGCAATGGGGCCTCGCGGCTACCCCGGAGCAAGCGGCGCTCTTCGAAGCGCTGGAGCAGAAGTTCCCCACACCCGCCAAAGGGGGGGAAAGCAATAAGCTCGAGGAGCTGCGGCTCTCGGCGGAGAATGCCTACATCATTCACCTCATTGTGGAGGGGAAGACGGAGGAGGCGATTAAACGCGCATCGGCCCTGTTGAAGCAGGAGAAGGAGTTGGATTGCCCGCTTTCAAGTGTTCTCCAATACGGTGGGCAGGCCAATGCGTACTTCGATTTTCTGGATGGGGTGCTGACAGCCTACCCTGCTGCCGATCTCTGGAAGAGCTACCTGGAGACGGCGGTGCGCGTGGGTAAGCAGAAGGTGGCGTTGGAGCGGGTGAACGCCCTTCTCGCAAAGAAAGGGATGTCGAAGTTGTTGGTCGCCTTCCATATGGGGTTGAAGACGCGCGCGGAGCTAGAGCGGGCGTTGCCGGAGATTTTGTTGATGCTCGATGATGTGGAGGGCGGCATCGCGGCATTGCAGGCGGTGCTCGCAGCGGGGCCGCTGGAGGGGAGCTCGAGCGCGCGGCTTAGCGCGGCGACTCGCCTCACGCGGGTGGGGCTGCTTCTGGAGCGGCCCGAGCTGGTGGAGGAGGGGTTGGCCGCAGCGCGGGTGGAGTATGACCGAAGCTTGCGCAGCACAGGGGGGCGCTTCTCCTATCACTCGCGGCTGCCCGGGCTCTTGGTTAAGGCAGGCAGAGCCCCCGAGGCGGAGCAGGTGTTGGCCAACGCGCTCAAGGCGGCTGCTCCGAAGGAGGGGGAGGCTTATTTTAACTGCTACGCAACGCAGGACCTGCTTATGCAGCTTTGTGCGTTCTACCACACGATTGGCAGGCCGGGTGATGTGGTGATGCTGTTGGATGAAGGCCCACTTTGGGGAGCCGGTGACCTCGCGCAGCTATTGGATAAGGAGACTTCGGAGTTTTCGAGCGGGCGAGGGGAGCTGGCGCTTGGGGAAGTGGCGGCAGATGCGCTTTGGCAAACGGGCAACCGCGCCGCTGCGAGTGCGATCATTTTAAACGCTCTTGAGTCGAAGCCGGGGCGCGATGCCGGGTACGCCCTCCTGCTTCGCGACCGGGGTGCGAAGGCATTGCCCGAGCTGGAGCGGCTTGCCGCGCTGAACCCTTTTGAGGAGCGCCCGCTGATCTGGAAGGCGCAGCTTTTGCTCGATGAAGGGAAGCTGGAGGAGGCCGAGGCCACCGTCCGTAAAGCGATCGCGATTGATCCCTCCGACGGCGAGCAAGGCCCGGGCGACCGGATGCGCGCCTACCTTATCCTCGGCAAGATCCGCGAGAAGCGGGGCGATGAGAAGGATGCCGAGCTCTTTGGAAATGTGATGAAGGCGATCCGTCTTTCGGAAACGGCAGACCGGTATTACGAGGCGGGCCTGCTTTCCCGCGCGGCGGCGCTTTACTCGGAATCGCTCGGGTATTTTGCGGATGCGTACTGCATCCAGTCGAGGTTGGCTCGGCAGCTCGCGGAGCTGGGCCGGTTTGATGAGGCGCAAGCGCACTACCGCCGCGCCTACGAGCTGATGCCCGTCAGCTTTGGCCGCGTGGAGAGCCACTGCTTTGGGTGCGAATCCGCCTTTGAAGGCAAGCCACAGCAGACGATCGCGGAGGAGGTCTTTACACGGCTGGCGAAGGAGACGCCGGAGAAGCCGCAGGTCCACTATCTCCTCGGCTATCTTTATGAAGAGCAGGGCCGCGTGCCGGAAGCGCTGGCGGCGTATTGGGAGGCCACCCGGCTGGACCCGGATTATCTCAACGCATGGAAACGGTGGCTCTCGCTGGCAGCAGGTGGGGGGGCTCCATCGGCGGCGGTGGATACGGCGGTTTTGGCGCTGATCCGCCTCGACCCGCAGGGGCAGCATGTCTCGCAGGAGAAGTGGAGCCAGCTTGATAGCCCCAAGCTGCTATGGGAGAGCGTGGAGGCGGCAAATGCCAAGCGCCCGCAGTCGCCCACGGCGCTCTACCCGCTTAAGGCAAGCCAAGCCTTTCTGGCGGCGCGGCCAGATGCGGGGGTGCAACCACGGCAGAGCCGGGGTGAGACGCCCCAAGGAATCGTTCTTGAGCGGCTGGATTTTCTGGCACCGCTATTGAAGTAGTAGCTTCTAGTATTACTACGTTAGATCGCTTGAATGGTTGGTGCGAGGGTCGGAAATTGTAGGGCGTTTCTGTGAAACGCCATGGGGTTGGACTGCCGTCTCACAGAGACGGCCTACAATTCACGCTTCGTAGGCGTTTTCTCGGGATCTGCCCGATGTATTAATCGTAGCCGCAGGCAAACGAAAAACCCCGGCCGAAGGTAAACTTCGACCGGGGTTTTCTTTTGAACTTACGCGCTAAGAATGACGCGTGAAGGACTACTTCTTGCGATCGCCGGGGCGATACTCCTCTTCGGCAACCTGGAAGGCTTGCTCCAGGCCCACGAGGTCTTCGCCGGGGCGGATGCTGTCGAAGGCTTCCGTTTCGCGGCGGAGTTCGTCCTCCGAGTAGTTGGCGGCCTTGATGGAGAGGCCGATGCGGCGCTCCGTCTTGTCGACCTTGATGACGCGGGCTTCCACGTCCTGGCCGACTTTGAGAACGTCTTTGACTTTCTCCACGCGGTCTTCGCTGAGCTGGGAGATATGGACGAGGCCGTCGATATCATCCGCAAGCTGCACAAACGCGCCAAAGCTGGCGAGCTTGGTAACTTTGCCCTGCACGAGATCGCCAATCTTGTAGCGCTGGTCGATCGATTTCCACGGATCTTCATCGAGCTGCTTGATGCCGAGGCTGATGCGCTGGGCATTCTTGTCGATGTCGATGACGACGGCCTCAAGCTCATCACCCTTCTTGAGCATTTCGCTCGGGTGGTTGATCTTGCGGGTCCAGCTCATGTCGGAGACGTGGATCATGCCGTCAATACCTTCCTCAAGCTCCACGAAGGCGCCGTAGGCGGTCATATTGCGCACGGTACCCTTGACCTGCTTGCCAATCGGGTACTTGTGCTCGATCTCGTCCCACGGGTTGGCTTCGAGCTGGCGAACGCCGAGGGAGATCTTCTGCTCCTCTTTGTTGACGCCGAGCACGACGGCCTCGACTTCCTGCCCAATGGAGAGGACGTCGGAAGGGCGGGTGATCCGCTTCGTCCACGAAAGCTCGGAGACGTGGATGAGCCCTTCGACCCCTTCCTCGATCTCGACGAACGCGCCGTAGGGAACGAGGTTGGTGACTTTGCCTTTGACCCGGGTGTTGATCGGGAAGCGGTTCTCGGTCTCTTCCCAAGGATTCTTCTGGGTCTGCTTGAGGCCGAGGGAGACGCGCTCCTTCTCCTTGTTGATGTCGAGGACGATGACGTCCAGCTCCTGCCCGACCTTGAGGAGTTCGCTCGGGTGGCCGAGGCGGCCCCAGGTCATGTCGGTGATGTGGAGGAGACCGTCCATGCCGTCGAGGTCGATGAACGCACCAAAGTCGGTGAGGTTCTTGACGGTGCCACGCACGGTGTTGCCGATGGTGACCCCTTCGAGGAAGCGGGCCCGCTTTTCAGCGCGCTCGGCCTCGATGATCTCGCGGCGGCTCAAGACGACGTTCTTGCGCTCGTCGTTGATCTTGACGATCTTGAAATCGTAGGTGTTGCCGACGAATTGCTGGAGGTCTTTCGGCGGGATGATGTCGATCTGGGAACCGGGGAGGAACGCCTCGACACCGATGTTGACGGTCAAGCCGCCTTTGACGACAGCCTTGACCTTGCCTTTGATCAGACCGCCACCCTGATAAACTTTGAGGATCTTGTCCCAGTTCTGCTTGTAGGCAGCTTTTTCCTTGGAAAGGATGACCATCCCTTCGTCATTCTCCAGACGGACGAGGAGGACTTCCACTTCGTCACCGACCTGAAGGTCTTCCATATCATCGAACTCGGAGAGCGGGATGACGCCTTCGCTCTTGTAGCCGATGTCGACGAGGACTTCACGAGCCCGGATTTCGAGGACACGTCCTTTGACGATACTGCCCTCTTTAAAATCGCGAAAAGATTTCGCGATCAGTTCTTGCATCTCATTCATGGGATTTACAACTCACGCCACGGTTGCCACTTGGTTTTTGGTAAGCCTTGACTCGCCCGGGCGCTCCACAGGTTTGGGAAGAACGCCTACTTGACGGGGAAAAAAGGTTGTTCATCTTAGGGGATCCCCCTGCGGAGCGCAAGCTGGTTTTTTAGCAAACCAGCGCTTTCCCCTCTCAGCCTCTCAGGCCTCCATTGGAACCTCTACCCGCTGCACTTCACCGCTCTCCGTATCGAAGAGAGCATAGGTCGCCACCCCATACCGGAGACCGAAGAGTTCCCCCGGATTGATGATCCGCGTTTTGCCGACTTGAGCCGTCTCAAACCGGTGATTATGACCAAAACAGACCACATCAAAGACCTCCCCTTTGGCCAACGCCCGGCCGATGCTGTCAAAGTGATTGATCGCGAAGAGCAGACCTCCCAAGGTCAATTCGGCGTATTCGGCATGAAGATGCACGTGAGAAAACCGCCCCGCCAGACCAGCCATCCGGTAGGTATCGCCGTCGTTGTTACCAAAAACGACATGAATTTCCCCCGAAAACCCCTGGCCCAACGCAAGCAGGATAAAGGGGGAACAAAGGTCTCCACAACAAATCAGAGCATCCTGATCCTGAATCTGCGCCAAAACCGTCCGCAGATGGAGTAGATGGTCGTGTACATCCGAAATGATCGCGATCTTCATTCTGGAAGGCTAAACTACCCGACATACTGCATTTACTTAAATCAAAATGAGAATTTGATTTGGCGCTTTCGGGTTGGCGGGAGCGCAGAAAGTTTGTCCTCCCTTTCCCGTTGTGCCATGCTGATGCCGTGACGCGCCCCCCTGCCCCCACCGCCTCCTCTGCTGGCAGCCATGCCAATCGACCGCTGCCGCCGCTCTGCGTCGATCTCGATGGGACGTTAATCGCTTCGGACACGCTCGCCGATTCCTTCTGCCTGATGGTCCGGCAGGAGCCGTCGACGGCGTGGCTCGCGCCGGTCTGGCTCCTGAGCGGCTGGCCCCGGCTTAAAGATGAGATCGTAGCGCGGACGCGCTTGCCGGTCCGCCATCTCCCGTGGCGACCTGAAGTACTCGACTATCTGCGAAAGGAACGGGAGGCGGGGCGGACGCTGCTGCTGGTGACCGCAAGTGCCCAGCGGATTGCGGACGAAGTGGCCGCGCAAACCGGGCTCTTCGATGAAGTGATCGGGAGTGCTTCCGGGGAGGGGTTGCTAGGTGTTCATAAGGCGCAACGCCTCGTCGAACGTTTCGGTCCGCGCGGGTTCGATTATATGGGGGATGCCCGTGCAGATCTCGCCGTCTGGGCGCAGGCACGCAAGGCGCTCGTCGTGGGAAACGGGCGACTGGTGCGAAAAGCGCGGGCGGTGGCGGAGGTGGAAGCCGTCTTTACTGCTCCCCGGGCGAGGCGATCAGCGTGGCTGGAGGCGATCGGCGTCCTTCCTTGGCTCTGCCTGCTGCTGGTCCTGATCCCCGGATGGGAGGCGACGATGGCGGCGCTGGTGTTTTTCCTCGGTTCGATCGCCTTTGCGTTGCTCGACGGGGTGATGTCGATTAGTAGCGACCGCGCTGACCCGGAACGCCGACGCCGACCGTTTGCCAGCGGACGTCTCCCGGTGCTCCCGGCGGTCTGCCTCTGTGGCTGGCTCCTGCCGGGAGTGGCGCTGGCGGCGCTCAAACTCCCGGGCATCTGGGGGGTAGCATTCGGGGCATATGCGGCGCTACGGCTCACCCTCCCATTCCGTCCCCGCCCCTACCCGTTGCTTTACTGGCTGCGGAACATAAAGAAGACCGCGCCGAGCATGCACAACCCGGCCCAGAGGTAGTCGAGCTTGAGCGGCTCCTTCATGTACAAGACAGCAAACGGGATAAAGACCGTCAGCGTGATGACTTCCTGAAGGATCTTGAGCTGGCCGAGCGAGAGGACCGTGTAGCCGATCCGATTGGCCGGGACTTGCAAAAGGTACTCAAAAAAGGCGATCCCCCAACTAAAGAAGACCGCCACCAGCCACGGCTTTGCGCTCAGGTCGCGCAGATGCGCGTACCATGCAAAGGTCATAAAGACATTGCCCAGTGTGAGAAGAAAAACCGTCAGGCCGATCTCGCGCATGAAAAGCCCGCTTTATGACAGGCTCTCCCGCCAAACGGCAAGCCGCGATTAGCGAAAAGCCGCCGCCGCCCCTTCAAAACGCAGGAGGGTATAGACAAGCGGCGTTCCCGCCTCCAGCCGCACCGTGGCGTTCTCCACACAAAAGCGCTCCCGCGCCTCCCCGGGGAGGTCCAGCCGATCGACCCACCCTCCGGCCCCCCCTTCCCCGAGACGGATCACCACCGGCTCGCGTAGCGGTGGGTAGTCAAAGCGATAAAGCGTTTCAAAAGGAACCGATTCGCCACTTTGCCAGAGCATCCCCGTCTGGTTCAGAAGATGGACGACGATATCCTCTCCATGGATAAGCGCATTGACCAGGACCCCCTCCGGGGCTTCCACTTCGACCGGTTGCCTGCCAAGCCCGGCTCGGGCGAATGTCTCGATGACCTGCTGTGTCATGCGGTCGACCCGCTCCACAAACGACCATGGCCGCCAGCCGTGCATACTCAAGACACGCCGCATCACGGAAAGCCCCGGCTTGAACCCGAGCCAGAGCATCCGCCCCTCCCCCGTCTCGCGGAACGTCACGGCGGCGTCATAGCGCCAAACCTCCGCCCCTTCGCGCAAGATGGGATCGTTGCAAGCCACTTCGCGCAGCCACCGCCCCTGCACCTGCGTCCCCTCCCGGGCCTGCGCCAAAACCAACCCACCGCGAGGCCGCTCCGGGATCTCCTGCGTCAACGCTTCAGGCGCCCAATAGATCCAGAACGCTTCATCCCCCACCTCGGCGCGGAAGGCTAACCCTAACACATCAGTCAGAGCGAACTCCTTGCGCCGCGTTCCCGCTTCATCATAAAGCGAGGTCGCCCCTGTCGCAATCACGCGTCCTCCCGCAACAACATAGGAACGAACCGCTTCGGCGGCCGCTTCGGACATACACGCCCAATGGGGCAGAATGAGGAGATCAGTCTCGCGCAATCCCTCCGCACTGACCTCCCCTTCCAACACCACATTGAAAGGGAGATTCGCCTCCACCAACGCCTGACACCAGCCATTGAACTCGCCCGTATAGTGTTGATCATGATTGCCGCCGTGGAAATTGCGGGTCGCCGGGGAAAAAACGACGATGATTCGCGAAGCCGCTAACAGGCTGGAAGAGAAGAACTCCGGATACTCCTTTTCAATCGCATAGCATCGCCCTACGACCTCCTCTTCCTTTCCTTCGGGCGTGATCAATTCCGCTGGCGCCCCTTTCTCCCTGCGACAGATGAAGTGAGAATAGCTACCCCAGAAGCTGCTCCCCATCCATTTGGTTTGCGCCCAGCAATGGAAGTAATCCTTCTCACTATGAGGATAGAGCAGATTGAGCGAGCCGGCCTCGCGCGGACGGGCGACGGCATGGTCGACCTTTTGTTCCGCTACCATTCCGTGAAAGCTATATTGATTGACCCGCCAGTTCACGTTCTCCAGATGGACCACATTCGCCGCCTCAATCCACCCGTCGTAAGCCGTCCCTTGTGATTGAGCCGCGTGCGGCCCCAACACGGACGAATTGCAGGCATAGTAGAGGAGTTCGCGCTTCGATTTAGCGAGTCGTTCCGCCTGAAAACGATGATACTCCGTCGTCGAATCAAGCCGGAACTGCAACCAGTTGCGAAAATTCAGATTCTCGAAGTTTCCCCAGAAGGTTGCATCCTCCGGTGGCGGGATATCGGCATGGTAGCGTTGCCCAAACCCTTCGCGACATTCCGGGCAGACACAGACATACCATGAAGGCATGAAGGAAATATCATCGAGCATCATCCCGTCGATCCCGCTCACAGCCATCCGGCTCACCAGATCGGCCGACGCCTCCCGGAAGCGCCGATTGTTTGGACAGAAAACGTATCCCTGATACTCCCCCATCGTCCGCCCACCACTCCGGGCGTCGACACAAGCCCAATCCCGCATCGGCTCCCCCCGGTAGTCGAGTTCATCGAGCGGAATGCGGTAGAACTCATGCCCCTGCTGATAATGTACGAAGGCAAATCCGTGGTGCTCAATGACCCTCAACCCCGCTTCATGACAAACCGTGCAAGCTAGCGAGAGCACCTCCAGCGTCCGCTCAAAGCCACACTCAGGATGCGTCCTTTCATAAATCGCGCTATCGAAGATGATATGCCGATATTCCTTACCCTTCCCGAACCAGAAAAGCGTCACGGCATTCACGCCGGAAGCGGCCAGCACTTCGGCCTTGCGCCGCCACTGGTCGAGGTCGGGCCAGAAGGTATCAATATTCCAGCTCGTCATCCGCAGATGCCGCCCCCATGCGGGAAGTGGCAAGGGGCTGACCCGTTGCGAATGGCCGGGCGAAGTTAGTGAGGTTGGTAGTAACATGATCGTAAATAGACTTGAGCGCGGCTGATGAAACCTCGTTAGCTTTGACGGCGGCGGCTCTGCGCTCGCATCCATAGACCAGCCATGAATCCACCGCCGAGGAGCAAGCCGACCACGCCCGGTTCAGGAACGATCGCGATCGTGCCATTGATCAGGAACTGATCGGTGACAACGCCAAGTGAAGGGTCGAGGTTAATGAAAAGAAGGTCCGAATGGACATCAAATCCACTCGCAACAAGAGCGCCCCATTCCATGACGGTATAAACCCCACCGGAATGCCCGGCGGCATCGAGCGTGATCGTGGTTGCCGCGCCCAAGGTCAACGTGCCATCCACGCGCAACAGATCGTGCGTCGTCCCGCCCCCGGCCATCCCTAGCCTAAGCACCGTCTCAGACCCCGTGGCCAAGGTGAGATGGTTCTCGAAATGAAGCACGCCCGTCGCCTCGTCGCCAGTCAATTCCCCTCCGTTTTCTACTAGCGTTGCCCCTCCGACCCTCCCGCCAACGCCGAGTGACGCCCCGGTTTTGACCACCACCGCACCGGCTGCCAGCGAGCCGCTGACCACCAACTTCCCCTCCGTGATGGTGGTTCCGGTCGTATAGGTATTAGCCCCTTCGAGAATCAAGCGCCCTTTGCCGATTTTGGCCAACCCTTGCGTTTGTGCTACCGGATTGGAGATCACCCCCTTGACGGTCAGTGTTGAACCTTCAGCAACACCAATGGTGCCCGGGTCGACCGATATTTTACCAGTCCCCAGAGAAATATCCCCGTCCCATACATTATCGCCATCCATACTCAAGAGCGAACCTTGATCGAGATACCCCTTCCCCTTGAGCGTCAGATTCTTCCCCGTAATGTGAACCCCTCCTGAAAGTCCAAGTAGATTTTTTGAATTGGGATAGGCACCGCCGTAATCGTAGTCAGCAAACCGCACCGATACATTGCTGCCGCGCCCCAAGGCGTTGTCATGAGTGACAATCACCCGCGTCAAACCACTGTGAGAGCCGATAATCGTATCGCCGGTATAGCTATTGTCTCCCGAAAGGGTGAACTCCCCGTTCCCTCCGTGAAGATTAAGATCGCGCTTACCCCCAAGCTCACTAATGACTCCTGAATAGTTGACCGAAGCACCCCCTCCGATGCTAATGGAACTGACAGCGGTATTGAGCACCGTCTGATTCTGATAGTTGCCACTCCCCGTGATACCCAGAGTCGACGCAGCCGCACCCCCAGCAAAGATGATGCGGGTGCCCGACAGAACACCCGCAGAGTTGACCGTGATGATCCCGTCATGGATCTCAACATCCCCGGTCAAATTGTTATTGGCATTGGTGAGCTGCAAGCGCCCCAGCCCCAGCTTCTGGAATCCCTGATTCCCGGCGAGAATGCTATCAATCTTCAAGGTCGTTTGCCCCGCGTTATCATTGCTGATCACCGGTTTGAGAGAATCAGCAAGAGTCAACGTGCCATTAGTGAGCACCCACATGGGCGAGGCTACCCCATTGGTTACCTCCAGCCTCCCAAGCGTCACGCCGCCGGCAAGGTCAATGGTATAGCCATTTCCATTAAGCAAAGCATGATCTCCCGAGGCATTAGGGATCACCTTACCTACCCAGTTGTCTTCATCAAGCCACGATCCTCCCGCAGTCGCAGACCACTGCCCGGATTCACCGTGAAGCGGCCCGGCAGCGAGAAGAAGGAACGCTCCGCCGCCAACCGCAGAGCGCACCCATCGATATAAACAACGAAGGTGATGGAGCCCCCGAAAGGGAGTGGAATAAGAGGTGGAAGAATCAATCGTCATCATGTGTTGTCAGGGTTAGGACATCGACGTGGATCAAAAGCCTCATTTTGAAAGCCTTTGGGCAACCCCGCCCCGGCATCACTTCTCCGGTGCGGACTAGGAATAGCGCGTAGCAGAGGGTCTGCCCGCTCAATACTGATTAAAAATCTCAGCAAACATATTGCGACCGGACTGAAACTTGACTTTTTTGACATGTCCGTCCGCATAACCAACCAAAATGGAATCACCGTAGACCCATGCGGTCCCTTTAGGTAAATACCCCTCCTGAGGCAGAAAGTGATCGGGTAGCGAATCGCGATACTCAGGATGATAGCAATGGAGCTTGAACCCATCCTCACTGCTAATCCCCGTCGCTCCCTGATTATAGCCGGTCAAAAGAAACGGGATAAGACTAAGCGCTTTTGCGCGATAGACGTTAATGAATTCCAACGGCTCACCCCCACCCCGACTCCATTTATAGACCGGCACAAAGTCGATGGTCTTCCACCGGCCAACAACCCACCGTTCGTCATACTCCTCATAGCCGCGTAAATAGCGGGCGCGAAACAACCCGGAGAACAAAGGGTCATCGGGCCTCTCTCCACGCAATTCAGGGTAGACATAAGGATGGAGGCGCAGGTACCAAGGGGTGCTTGCAACCTGATCATTGGGGTCCCACGGCGTTGGCCGACCGGAAAGTGGCCACGACGTGACCGGGAAATATCCTTTGTGTTCCTGTGCAAAATGCATCGTTCCAGCGAGAAGAACCCGCAAATGACCCATCGTTTTTAAGGATGCCGCATTGGTTCGCATCTCCCGCAACGCCAACCCGCTCAACGCCACCAGAATCGCAAGCAAAGCAAGAGCGACCAGAAGTTCAATCAGACTGAAGGCCTTCTGTTCCAATGAGTGGCACTGTGGGGGACGGGCCATGGGACTTTCTATTGATGGTTGTGTTCCTTTTGAAGGAAGCTGTTCTCAGAGGAAAGAGTCGTCGCACCTGCATGGTAGCCAATCGGCAGATACACACCGGGGTGAGCCCGCTCCGGGTCCTGCAAAAGCTTGAGCATCATGGCGACAAGCCTTTCACCCATCTCTTCATAAGGGTTAAGCATACCCGAAAGATCGACCTCGCTGTTACAGGCATCACCAAGGTGGGAGAGCGTTAGCAAACTAACATCCTCCGGCACTGAGTATCCTTCGTTTTTGAGGACATCGAGCATGGTTAAAGCCTGAAAATGCCCTCCTGTCAGAATGCCGTCGACCCGGGGAGCGCTCCCCCCGCGATACTTGCGCACCACCCGAACAAACGCCTCATCAGCCGTACAGACCTCTACAGAAAGGCGACAATCCCGTCCGGCAATCTCCTTACCAATATGCGCTCCGAGGAAAATCTGAGATTCATAGTGACTCCCGGCGACGGTAGCATTGAGCACCAGCAGCAGATGCCTACGCCCGGCAGCAGCAAGCGCCAACACGGCATTCCGCGCGGCTGGCAAAGCGCCCAGTCCAATGAAATTACACGTTACCAGCGGCGACTGTGGCCAGAAGGAAACGACCGGCTTTCCTACCTCCCGATAGGCATCAGCTACCCGCATCATCTGCTCCGTACGATACCCCCTAATCGGCAACAGCAACAATCCGTCGACAAACTCCCGCTCAGCAATCAGCCGCTCCAGCGTCTGTTCCTGCGTCCATTCGCGTGAGCCAAGCGGGAGGATCGATACCCTTCGCCCGTCCTGAACACCAGCGCGGACAATCGCCTGTTGATACGCCTGCGAATAGATGTACTCCCAACGGTCCGGCTCATCAGGCCAAGTCGTCGCCAGCGTGATGCAGCGACTGGCAAATGCGCTCCCGGCATTCTCCGAAATGAAAACCCCGCTACCACTACGCGACACCAATTGCCCTGCCGCCTCCAACTGGCGAATTGCTTTGAGGATGGTCGCCGTACTGACCGACAACCGGTTCGCTAGCGTACGCACCGGCGGGAGACGCATTCCCGCTTGCGCCTTCTGCCCCAAGTAAGCTTCTTCCAAATGAGCTTTCACCCTTTCAACCGCATCGGTCGGCGGCTTGTTTGAAAACAATTGTGTCTCGCTTTGAATCACAGTGAACACGGTTTAACTTATTCGATCACCATAGGTAAAGTCTTTTTTCCGAAAAAGTTTGCAGGAATCTGTGTGTTTAAGCTAGAAACACAGAACCGCAAATGATGAACACAATTGTATTCCTGAAACTCCCCCTGTTCCTCGCGCTTTTGTATCCCGCGTTTTTACCGTTGAACTCAAGCGCTAAACCGACCGCTACCTCCCTAACCGACGCAACACCGCTCCCGCCATCGTGGATCATCGCAGGAAAGGGAAGGGAGCAAGGCGTCGAACTGACTGAGGATCACGACACCCCGGGCATGGCGGATGGCCAATCAAGCCCGTTGCGTCTTTCCAAGAAGGAGGGGAGTGCGACGATCTATCAGGTGGCAACACTTGAAGAGAACGGGATTTACGATCTGGAGGTCCATTACCGTTCTGAAGCAGCACCAGCCAAAGGTCTCTCCATCAAACTGGCCTTCGCAAAAGAGGGTGGCCACAATGGAAGCGCAGGCAGTCAGCATTGGTCCCTTCCGACTTCCACCAACACTCGTTGGCAAATCTTCCGCAAAAAAGTCTACGTCCCTGCGGGAGCACAGATCTGCCAGATCATTCTTTCCCTTACCTCATCCGGAAAGGAAAACGCATGGATCGGCGGGGTCTACTTTTACCCGGAGGAATCAATTGGCATCCCTCTTCTCTCCCAACCTCTCGCGTTAGAATCCCCAGCCGATGACCCACAATGGAATCAACTTCCGTTCATCAGCGGTTTCTGGAAGCTCCGCAATCCGCTGGAAGAGACCGAAAACGATACCAGAGTACAGATCGGTTATGACATGGAGGCCCTTTATCTCCAATTTATCAACGCAGAACCGTATCCCGATGACATCCGCGTGACCACTAGCGAGCGGGATGGCCCCGTGTTTCGCGATGACAGCAATGAACTCTACCTTTCACTGGAAGGCGGCGATCTTTATCAGTTCATCACCAGCGCCAACGGAACCCAGTGGGATGACCGGCTCGTCCAGAAAGCCGATGGAGATCCCTACCGCCCCTCTCATACATGGTCCGGGAAATGGGAGACCAAAGCGTGGATCGAAAAGGACCGCTGGATCTCGCGTTGGGTCATTCCATGGAGCGAAATCGGATACCACCCCAAAGCGGGTTCAACACTTAGTCTTAACTTTACCCGCCATCGCCAGACCGGCGCAGAAGAGACCTCCCTATGGAACCGCTTTGACGGACGATTGGCGACCCGTGAGAAGTTCGCTACCCTCGCCTTCAGCACACAAGGAGCCGCTCTGACGCGTTTCTCAGAAGAGATCGTCGCCCGCCCGCTGGCGATTGAACGTCCACAGAAGAAATATAGCGAACTTCTTGACTCCACTCCGGGTGATTACCAGATTGGTGACTGGGCCCACGGCTTCTATCTCAGCGACTACCCGGAACGCTTCCAGAGAGAGTACACACCCGAAGCTTGGAAAGAGGAGCAACTCCGACAGCTTCAAGCCTATGCAAAAGCCGGAATGTTCGGCCCGGCTTTGCCTTGGGTTGCTAACCATCTCGGTTGGGAGACGGTGCAGCGCTTTCACCGTGAGTGGAACCTGCGTTTCCCCTACTTCCTCGACAACTCCGGCCTCAATCGGTTGGCCATCGCTGATGGAGCACAATACCTTGACCCACGCTTCAACCTTGTCCCAATCTTCGATCCCATTCGACTGAAAATTGCGATTCAACATCTGGAAGCCTTCTTGAGCCGCCACCCGGATGCCGCGTCTCTCATTAGCAAGTTCTACGGCATTGATGAACCGACCAACTCCATGTACGGCCCCTTTAGCCGCACCATCCGCAAAGATGCCGATGCGATTCTCGACCGCGTTGATGCCGAGATCAAGGCCACCACCGGCTTCGGCAAATATGGCCTCTACGATGCTCATAACCCTGCCGAAAATGCTACTGCCGACATCGCCTTCCGTCGCATTGCTTTCAACCGCTGGTGGAACCAGCAGACCCATACTGCAGCCGGAGAACTACGAGCGGAGATCAATCGTCTCGCCCCGGGGATCCCCTTCTGCTCGTACACTCACAACACCGTCTCCGGGGTCACTCAGGGTGATATTGCCTTGCTCGCCCAAAATACCGACTGGATCTCCACCGATCCCTACCCCACGGCAACGTTGTCGATCTACGGGAGGGCGCGAGCCCTTTATCACACCGGCTTTGTGACCAAGCTGATGAGTGACCTCTCTGGCGGCAAGCCTTTGAGCGTGATCCCGCAAGGCTTTCGCTACCATGGGCGCGACCCAGACGCTAGCGATGCCCGGGAATGGGCATCCCAAGCGCTCAAGAACGGCGCACAGGGGCTGCACTGGTATATCGCAGGGCCGACCTCTTTTGAAATCCCTGAACTAAGCAAGGAGCTTATGCGCATCCACGCTCAGGTCGCCGGGATGAACCGCCTCAAACTCCCGAAAGAAACCCGAACGGCGATCCTCTTTTCGCCCACCACTCAAGCTGCCCTCAACGATGTTACCCTGCATAGCTATTACACACTCTATACCCTCCTTGGAGAACGTGCAGGGAGCTGGTTTCGCTTTATCAGCGAGACCACCTTAAACGAAAAGCCGAATGCCCTCGATCCCTATACCCTGATCTACCTCCCGCAAGCCTCGTACTTCTCGCGGGAGGCGGCAGAAGCGCTCTCAAAGCGTGTTAAAGAGGGCGCCACGCTCGTGATCCTCGATCCTGATGCCTTAACACATGCCCCTGATGGCAATCGCCTCAAAGAGATCCGCGATACCCTGATCGGAGGCGATCCCGGTGCCGCTCAACCAAGCGCGGCATTAACCACGCTCGATCAAGCCCCCTTTCAGGCAGGATGGCAGCTTCCACTCACACCGATCGCCAATCTGGAACGCGCTCGCGAAGTCATTGCCTATACCATCACCCCGCCCTCCGACGCTACCATCGTCGCTACCTACCCGACAGGGCAACCGGCTGCCTACCGCCGCCCAATCGGCAAAGGGAGCGTGATCTACTTCGCCGCTCAACCCTTTGGGAATTCTGAGCTGGCCGTGGCAGCATCGCAATGGGAGCCTCTCCTGAGAGCCTTGGCGCAGGAACACAAGGAGCCGCTTGACCTGCCGATCTGGGATTTCTACCTCCCAGCCTCGTCATCGGGTGACGCTACCGCCGCCCTTCCTGATTGATCGAGAGAAGGAGCCGGGCGACATCGGCGAAAAGCCAGATCCTCCATTTATCCTCCAACGCCTGCCCCTCAAGGTCGAAGACTTCGCCATCAGCGTTAACCTGTTGCGAAGCGATCTGAGCCAACCGTGCAACGGCTAGTGAAGGATAGCGAATACGCAAGGCATCTGCCACCACCGCATTCGGTGTCGCCCGGCATTCCAGACGGCTTTCATACTCCATGACGACCTTTCCTTGCCGATCAATCCCATTGGCAATAGCGTCGGTTGCCGCTTCCACCATTGGCATATAGGCACGCCAGAGGGGCTGGCAACAGATCGGGCGTAAATGCACCACCATGATCGATTGAAAAAAGAGTGTAGGCACCGGGCCGCCCTCCGGCACGGTTACGCCGGTCTCCGGGTCTTCGGCATAAGACCACCACCCGGAGTGACTCCCCCCAAATCGCTCGCGCAAATGCTCAAGGAACGGCTCCACCATCTCCGCGTATCGTTCACCATCAGGGAAAGCTGCCGCTAATGAAAAAGCCCGGGCCGCCAACGCGTCACCATTAAGCACATCCCAACGCAGAGGGTTCAATTGATCATAATGCCGCTTGCGAATGATCCCGGGACGCCCAGGCCAGCGTGCCGTAACGAGATAAGCCGCCGCTTTCAAAATGACGCCTCGGGCTAAGGAACTCCCGCTCTCAGACAAGCATCCGACCCGCAACATTGAGGACAAAGCATCGACCACCATCGCTAAATCGACCTGATCCCGAACACCGCGTGGATCAGTCGCACCCGGATCATAAAGGTTCCACCGGAAGGCACCCGAGGCATCCTGTCGATTGGCGATCGCTTCCACCAAAGAGTCAAACCTAGCCTCCCCGCATTCCTCTCCCTCCACCACGTGGCACGCTAATTCTCCCAATGCCAGATCGGCAAGAAAGCGCCCGGAAAACGTTAGCCCCACCGGCCGGAGATCCGCATCAAGATAGTTCCAATGCCGCCTCCTGCGCCAATAGGCACCCAACCTCATCAGCAGTTCCCGTGCAACCCCTTCCATCGTGCACCGGGGCACTTCAGGGCGTATCAACCGCGCGTGTTCCATAGATACTCACCACTCTCCGGGTCGATGCGCCCGACCTGCTGGGCCGGAACTCCTGCCATGATAGCGAAATCAGGCGTTGACCGCGTTACAACGGCGTGCGCACAGATCAGATTACCGGCGCCTACTTCACTTCCGGCGGTTACGCTACATCCGGCACATAGCCAACTCCCCTTTCCAATACGGATCGGAGAACGGACGCTGGCGGTAAACGCTCGCGTCTCCGGATCAAAACGATGGGTATTAGAGGTAATGGAGCAATGCGGACCGATGATAACGTCGTCCTCTAACTCCACCTCACCGTTAATATAGCTATATAGCCCGATAAAGCAGCCCCGCCCCATCCTCCCCGCTGCCGAGAGCCGCACAATCGCGCCGGGTGCAATCCGCACCCCATCTCCAAATCCGAGTTTTCTGGCGCGTCGAAGATTAGCTTCGGGCGTGTCAGTCAAATGACTATGGTCAAGAAAGAGATCAAACGCAGTAGGGTCTGTTATCATGGTTTCAATAGATCTTCCCGCGATTTCCGAGTGGATGAAGCGCCCCAACCCCAGAAGCATCCAGCGCCTCTAAATGTCCATCTAAAAAGAGGACATGGCAACGTCCCCCATGCCGATAGGCAAACCGTGCACGCACCGGGTCACGCCACATCGGGTGGTTGACCTGAAAGCCATGTGCATCCATCACTAACGGCACAGCGCCTTCCTTCCCAGCATACATCCGAAAAGTGGTTGTCATGGTGATCCCGCCGCCCCACCCCGACGGATAGGCTTGATAAAAAGCAAACGCATTAACGCCATAGGAAACAGGCTGATTAAGAAAGGCTTTCTGATAAGCGGTGCCATAAGAAGAGGTCACGTCATACCACGCGCTTCGGGCCAGTGTATCGGCTGACGGACACGCCATGACCTGCGGTGATGGCAAGAGGTCTGCCTCATAAAGATATTGACTGGGACGTTTGCTCACTTCTGTCAGGTCTGGGGCAAAGCGATCATTGCGATCTTGTCGCCAGAGTTGAACAGCAACCCCCAACTGCCTCAATCTGGCAGCACACCCCGCTGTCTGGGCCTCCTGTGAGCGGCGCGACAATGCAGGGATAAGGAACGCTACCAAAACCGCCAGTAACCCTAGCGCAACCATCGTCTCCAAAAAAGAGAAGGCGGAGCGGTCTTCAACGCGGGAGGATATAGACAGCGCATTCATCAGGAGGCAAAGTGACCTTCATCGGGGCGTTAAAATTGCTTTTCACCTTCCCGGTGAAATATTCCCTTAACTCACCAGTGACGGAGGGCAACTCCACGGTGAAGGTTTGCCCCTCCGTTCCGTGATTCATCAGGCAAAGGAGGGATTCGTTCGGCCCGTGCATCCACTGGGCATCTTTTAACGGCAAACCGTCAACCGCCTCGGGCCGCGCTGTCAGGAAAACCGACTCATAATCCGATACCAGACGGGTGACTTCACCGACATTCAACCACGAAGCTCCATCCATCGTCGCGCGATCATAAAAGATCACACCATAGTTGGAATCAAGCACCCGTCGCAGCAGTTCCGCCTTTCCCGCTGTTCTGGCCGGGCTCAGATCATCCGGCCCGTAAGGGGTAATCCAGACGCCATACATGATGGGTATGGTTCCCGCAATCGCACTGGTGGCCATCATCATCTCCCACGGCCCTCCGGTTCCGATCTGGATCACATCCGCCCCACCCTCCTCAACCACATAGCGCCAGTCTACACCATAGACCGCGACCGTCCGTGGCATCTGCGGCAAGCTAAATACCGTAAGGAAGCCACCGGGGACTGCCGCCTTAACCGCCTGACGCATCTTTGCCATCACCCGCGCCCCCTGCCTCGCCATATAGTCATCCCATTGCGCCCGATACTCCCTATCGATCCGCTTGGGCGTTAATTCACCAGTGATCCCCGCAGTTTTAGCAAATTGCTCCAGACAACGCGGACAGAAACACGAATGAGGGCCGGTCCAAGGGTTGTACTCATAGTCGTAGCAGGCACTCGGGAAACCGTTCTCACGCATCACGCGGGTGATCGCACCTTCCGCAATCTCCCACCGCTCTCCGAGAAGCAAAGTCGTGCATAGCCATTCCGAATGCCGGGTTCCATCATGGCGAACCACCTGCTCCTGCGGATACTTGGCAAGGTGTTCCTGAAGATTGATCGACCAGAAAGCAAAAACCAAAGCGGGCCTGACAGCGATTCCATAATCCTTACCATGGGAGACCGTCCACGGCTTGAGATCAACCAGCAGATTGAACCCGGCCCGCTGCATGGCGCTAAAAATCTGATGTCGCACCGGTTCGCTATCGAGGTTCCCAAAATTGCTGCCCCATAGTTCAAAGACATATGTTTTAGGTTGCCTGCCACGGACAGCGGGTAGCGTGCGAAAAGAAAAACTCTCTCTGCGTTCCGAAACCGCCCCACCCCATGCCTGTGACCAGAAGTAGATCTCCCCCCGTTCCAAAGCCCGTCCCGCATCGTCATCCGAAACTTCCAGCATCAGATGAAAGATCCCTGTCCTCCCGCCCGGAGGGTGAACCTTGTCGTAAAAGAGCGGCCGATCCGCACAGATCTCATAAAGCGAAAGCACCTCCCCTCCGATGGTAACCTCCCCCCCGGCAGCTACCTCAAATCGTGGCTGCTGCGCGCGCGTTTCCCCATAGTAGCCAGAAACTCCTCCTACCTTCAACCCCGCCGGGATCGCTACCCATGTTTTCCACTCCCCCAGATCACGCCCGGGCAAACCGTTGAATCGAAAGGAGACCGGCTGGGCCATCTCCCGGGCAATCGTTAATGACGGCTCCGGCACCGGCCAGATGACGGTATGCCGATGGAGCAACGTGCACTCTGCCAGCAATCGCTTTCCTTCATCTGCCTTCAACCCCCGGCGCGCATTCTGCCTCGTTCGGCGTGGGCGATCCGAGCTTTCCTCTTCCTCGATCACCTCCCAGACCTCACCAAATATCTCCCCGGGCTCTCCTTCGATCCAAACGGCTGCCTTGCCGCTCTCCGCTTGGAGCCTAAGAACATTAGCCCCCTCGGCCAATCTGATCTTTACCAGCTTAGGCGTTACCCCCTGCCCGTTAGCGATCAACGATTCATTAACAAAGAGTTGGAATGCACCCGAGGTTTCGATGTGCACCGTCACCTCACTGGAAGCCACCCTTACCGAAGCCCGTGGGGAGCGATAGTGAAGCTCAAACTCCCGCGCTTCCAGAATCCCCCAGCGCACTCCCCCTTGCCTGAATTCCCCTATCTCAAAATGATACTGTCCATCGCGATCCGGTGCCCCTTCGCTAACGATTCGACGCGCATCCCCCTCATCAAGAGAGGTAAAGACCACAGGAGCTGTTTCAACCCCTTCCCGCAGATCGAACTCCAGTTCATTGCGACCCGGATCAAGCTGAGTCACCCCCCTCTTAGCGTAGGCTTCCAAACGTTCATGCTCTGCTGAAAAGCGCAACTCGCCCCACTCTTCAGGAAGATGCGCGCCGCGACCGGACCGATTCCATGAAGCAAACTCTTTACGCCCCGGTGCAAGTCTCCCGATCGCTACCTTCCACTTTTCACCGGGCAAAGGAGCTTTCTTATCCAGTGCGGAAAAAGGAATCGCTACCTCAGAGATCCAGCGAGCTTCATGGCGGCGATGAGCCACGCGTATCCCCGCTCCGTTCCAACTCACATCCCGGCTCTTCCATAAATCGCCCTCGTGTAAGCGAGCATCCAGATAGACTCCCAATGAGTTGACGACGATTTCGTAGAGCGTCTTCTCCCCGGGCGGCCGTAAAATCAGGTAGCAAGCGTCATCACCGAGCAAATCGTGCGGAGAGGTTTGGTCCCGCTCTTTTCCGTGAGTAATCAACTCCTCTATTTTCATATCAGCCGCCCGCAAGAGCGGCTCCTCAACGACCCATTGGAGATAAAGCTGGCGCTCATCGTAGAGAAAACGCGCCGTCGTTTCCAACGACGCAGGTTGATGGGTCACAAAGGAGAGGAAGTCACGAATCGGCAAAGCCTGCTCCCAGATCGGATCGTTCCCGGCTGCGTCCATAGCAGGGGGCGTGGCTGTACGAAACACCGAAGCCAAAGGCGGACCTGAGAGCAACGGCTCCACCGTCTCAAGGTTAGCGACTTCAAGATCCGGCTGGCTTGAGACCACCATCGCGTCGAGTTCCATCGCCCGTCCGCCCGAAGGGGATGGAACGACATCCATTCGCACCGTCCCCTCCTCCGTCCTCCCGTTGAACGGCGGCAAGGCAATCCATTGCCAACGCCCGGGCGTCATGGTTCCTGAAAGCTCAGTCAAACGTTGCCGCTTTCCGTCATGTTCCATCTCCAGAAAAACAGCATCCCCCTCGTTCCCCGGTTTGACTCTTAGATAGAGGTAAAGCGGCAACTCCGTGCGGGGTAGCGGGAAATGCCTCATGATCACCCGACTATTAGCAATAAGCCGGGGCAAACGCTCGCCCGCCTCCACTCTGGCCCTCGGCGGGGCAAACCCGGCAACCTCAAGCCGATAGGCGACGACATCTCCATGGGCCGTGATAGCCAACACTGCCACCAAGATCAACCAAACTGAAATTCTGAAAATCATATTTTCTCTGCAGCGGTGACTCTTCTTCCCTATGACTTTACCGAACGACGCGCTTTCACTAACAGGACAACACTGCCAAAGAGGAGCATCGCAACCGTTGACGTTTCAGGGATTGCGGGAACATAAGCATAGCCCATCACCTGATCGTATGAAACCACGCCTGCCGGTGCGTTACCCGTTAAATTATGTCCCCAGAATTGCAGTCGCAACAGACGCATATTGGCATCAGCGGAACTAGCCCCATAGAAAGGAATGCGGTCGAGAATGAGAGTACCGTTAAGAGAAACGGAATAAACCGGCCCTCCAACAGCATCGACGTCAGCCTCAAAGCGAAAGAGGCTCCATTGGTCGAGATCGATCAGGTTAGGGTTGAAATAGGCGTAAGCTGTCCCGCGTCGATCGACTAGCAAAGGATCATCGACATTATAGGAAAGCGTCATCGAAGAGGCGCTTCCGGTATAAGCGATATTGAACTCCATCCTCCACGGATTGGAATCATCAGCGGAACGCGCCATTTGAACCCGGAAACGCATCACATTCACCCCAGAGATCGCCGTCTGGAAATAGGCATCAGGATTGGTGAAGCGCAGGGAAAGACCAGTAAGATCTTGAGCAAAGAGCAGCGGGCTATCGGTCCGATTGTTACCCGCTCCTCCGCTCATCGACTGGTCACTTTGATAGCCTCGGAGCGTATTGAGCGTGAACGTCCCAGCTCCGAGCGTCCACCCTCCCTGCCCGGCAAGGTTTGACCCATTGGCACCAGTATAGCCCTCGCTCCGTTCGAAACCGTAAAGGAGAACCTCCGATGAAGCCGGAGCGATGCTACCCAGCGTTAATGCTGCCAAAAGGAGTAAGACGCGAGATGAAGTTGGAAGCTTGAACATAGGGAAGGCGTGGGGGCAATGTTTTGGATTTACCTGCCGCTCGCCCCCCTGTTACGATGGCTAATCGCAACCGGATCACAAGCAGGCTTCAGGCAGATGAGATCAACTGGCTTCATCCTTCCATGCCGCACCCTTTTCTCACAATAGCCGTTCGCTCCATAAATTTAACACTTTTGCATGCAACGCCGCCCGTCTCCCCCGGATAAGATGACATTGGAAGCAGCCGCGCGACTGGCTCAACAATGCCCACGTCCGCGCGATTTCTTTGCCTGCCGCCCCGAAGAGGCGCCGTTGATCCCTTCCAATCTTCTCTGTTTCACCATGCTGAGCGCGTCTGACCTTGCCAGAAGCAGCCAACGCCAGCGTCGCCACCACCGAAGGCATGTTCTGCTCTGCCCCCTTCGCGGCTCGGGCGTGGTTAGTATTGATGGCAATTCGCTTTCCATTAAGCCCGGCGAAGCCGTCTTAATCTTTCCTTTTGAACTTCATTACTACCTCCGTTTTGATTCCGAAGAGATCATCTGGTTCTACATCACATTCGACCTCCCGGATGATGCACGGCTGACCCGATTCAGGAAAACAGGCCCCCTTCCTCTTGATGAAGAAGCCATCATCACCCTTCAGCAAATCATCCGAGCGTGGCTTGATCCCCAATCGGGCGCTGTGTTGCCCTTAAACGTCGCCCTTCTCCTCGCCCGACTTGCCGCGCAACGCCCCCTTCCCTCGAAGGGCCTCCCGGCTGGCGATCGTCTCAAGCTGCTCCGCCGCATGGATGAGCTCATTCTGGAAGGTCACGACCAAAAACAATCCACCCGTGAATTGGCCGCTCAACTTGGTGTTACCCCGTCGGTGTTACGTGCCTCTTTCAAGAAAGAAACGGGGTTGACCCTCGGTAGACATCTTCTCCAGCTTCGCCTTCAACGCGCTTTTTCGCTCCTGGCCGATGACCATCGTCGCATCTCAGAAATCGCTGACCTTTGCGGCTTTGATTCCGTCTACACCTTCAGCCGGGCCTTCAAAAAAGCGCGCGGCCTCTCACCCAGCGCCTACCGGCAACAACTCGCCTCGCGTGCCACACCCGCCCAACCCGTTGAGAAGGCAAAACAGGATCAACCTGCTCTAAAAAAGAGTGCTTCACGTTGAACATCAACGTCCGCGCCCGGTAGGACTCGAACCTACGACCTACGGATTAGAAGTCCGTTGCTCTATCCAGCTGAGCTACGAGCGCACAAATAGGAACAGGGTGTGGATGTACCCTTCGTTTTTCTTTTACAGACTTGAGTCAACTCAAGCAAGTCAACTCTTGGGGGGCTTGATCTACCCCTTCGCGGAAGGGGTCGCCACCACGTTAAAAAATGGTACCAGGGGGGAGACTTGAACTCCCGACCAAGGGCTTATGAGTCCCCTGCTCTACCGCTGAGCTACCCTGGCGAAAGGGGAGGAAATTTAGGACGCCCTCCGGGAAGTGGCAAGCCTTTTTCTCGTCCCATGCGCAGAAAAAATAATGGAGCGAGACGTGCGCCCCCTTCCTATGCAGGAGAGTCCACCCCGCGAGAGAGGAACATCTGCCGGATCACCTCCTCAACCGGGATCTCCTCAACATTGATATCGAGCACCGGATGCTGTGCGAGCACCGCACGGCAGACGCTCGCCACCTGTTGACGCGGTACCTTCAGGTAAACCCCCTGCGCCTCCTGCCCGGTCACCTCCCCGTAACGGGAAAAATCATCGACCACCGGCCCACCGGCGGTATCGAAGCTAAAATGGACCACCTTGTGTTGCGAGAAGCGATCAACGACGTCACTCAAAGCCCCATCAAAGAAAATCTGCCCATGGTCGATAATGATCACCCTACGACAGAGCGCTTCAATATCCTGCATGTAGTGGCTCGTCAACATCGTCACCATCGGCCGCCCGGCGTGATAACTGCGCAGAAACTCGCGCACTTTCTGAGCACTGCCGACATCAAGGCCGATCGTCGGTTCATCGAGTAACAAGACGCGGGGGCCATGGAGCAACGCAGCAATGAGCTCCATCTTCATCCGCTCGCCGAGACTCAGCTCGCGCACCATGATGTCGAGCTTGTCGTTGACTTCGAGCAACTCCGCCAACCCGCCGACCATCTCCTTGAACACCTTGGGTTCAATCCCGTAAATCGCCCGGTTGAGTTCAAGCGACTCACGCGCCGGAATATCCCACCAGAGGGAATTCTTCTGCCCTAAAAGAAGCGCAAATTGACGTTTGAACTCATTCTGACGCTCCCACGGCGTATAACCGAGGACACGCGCCTCCCCTGCGCTCGGGTGTAAAAGACCAGAGAGCATCTTGAGCACCGTCGTCTTCCCCGCCCCGTTCGGCCCGAGAAACCCGACGAATTCGCCCTCTTCGATCGAAAAACTGACCTCCTTGGCCGCGTGCACCTCATCATACCGGCGCCGGGCCAATCCTTTGAATGCACCGAGCAACCCCGCCTCCTTGCGGTAGACTCGGTAAACTTTACTTAAAGCACGGGCTTCAATGGCGGGCATAGAGCACGGCATGATGTCGAAAAGCCCCGCCCTCCGGCAAGCGCTTTCAAATCTTGTGCCGGATTCCCCGGATCGAATCAGAGAGTTTGCGCAGCCCCAGCTCCAGCCGGGTCTTGATCGTCCCGAGCGGCGTATCCGTCGCCACAGCGATCTCCCGCTGACTCATCCCCTGAAAAAACGCCATCTCGATCGCCTGCCGCTGGAAGGGCGGGAGCGCGTCGATCTTCACTTTCAGGAAGACGCGAATATCCTCAAGATGAATATCATTTTCGATCCGGTTATGAACCCACGACTCCGGTTGACGATCCACCGTGACCTCAAAACGATCCTTGGCACGACAATACGCCTGCCTCTTTCGCAATCGGTCGATCGCCCGCCGTCGCGTGAGCGTGACGATCCAACCCAGCGGCTTCCCCTTCTCCTCGGAATAATTGCGCGCCTGTTGCCAGACCTGCATGAACACCTCCTGAAGCAGATCATCCGCCTCGGCCTCATCATGGACCACGCGGATGATCAACGCCTTGAGAATCGCCGAATATCGGTCGTAGAGAAGGGAGAGCGAAGAGGCGTCGCCGCCCGCGATCGAGCGCATCAACGCTTCATCACTGAGCGCCCCCTCCACTTGCACCGGGACGACCGGCAGCGGCCGGGACTCAGCACCAAGGTCAAGGATTTCATCAAGGGTTTCGGAACGATCGGCTGGTTGGGAAATAGTATGAAGCATAACGTGGTGGGTTGCGTCATGGAGCCTAGATGGAAGCGAACCCGCCGACAATCGGCGCACCCCCGTTCCCCCTCGCAGCCAATGGAGGAGAGCCTTCTCGGCATTCACCTTACGCCAAAAACGACCTGTGAATAACTGTCGTTTTTGGGAATAATGTGGGAAAAACTGCCAGATTCTGTGAACAACCCGGCCCTCCCCCGCGCGCGAGTTCCCTCCCCTTTACCATAGGAAACCATCGCGCGTTGCGCCACCCCCGGACGCTTCATTTTTGAGAGAAAAGGGGTGTTATTCCGTCACACGCCCCTTCATAAACTCCTCATATGTGAGCGAACGCCGTGCATGCGGCAGCTCCGCCCAGCGGTCAATCGCGAGATCAAGCCGCTTCATCCGCTCCTGTTTCTTCTCCAGAAGCGGGGCCAGACGGGCGAACCGTCCTTCGAGGTGCCGCTCCAGCCGCGTCAACGTCTCCGGCGGTTCCCCCGCGCAGAGGACAAAACCGATCACTTCGTGATGATCAATCTCGGGAACCGCGATGCGCCCTCCCTCCACCGGCGCGATCTCCTGAATGCGGAAGGTCTCGTAGCGATCCCCCTTCATACGCCAGCAACGCAACTGCCCGGAAAGACCGAGCCGCTCCAGATCAAGCTCCACCCCCACGCCGACGGCCGGAGCGCTCTCCTGCCTCGGGCCGCCAGCATTAGCGATCAGCAGCATCGCCGCTCCTTCTGGGGTGGTATAAAGACTATAGACAATTTCTGGGTTATCCAACGTCACGACCTTTGGCCCGAGGTGATTCCAGAACGTCGCCCGCTCCATTGGGAAAGCCCGCCACATCTGCCAAAGCGCAATCAAGCCGGGGAAATACCCGGGGTCTACCGTCGCGAGGACCGACTGGCCGTGCACACAAATCCCTAGATGCGGCGTCAACCCCTCCCGCACGCACGCCTCAATCGTCTGCTCAGAACGAAACACATCCCGTTTGCGCCGTTGAATGATCCAGAGCGTCGGCGCGCAGCCGTATTGCTGGCCCAATGCCTCCGAAGCTAACCCGCCCTGCGCTTCCCCGGTTAAACAGGCGTCAAACCCCTCGACCATATCGCTACCCACCAAAAAGCCGCCCCCGTGAGCGATCATCAGGCGATCCGACCCAATCGCCTCGCGCCATTCGCGCATCATGCGATGGTAGTCATAAAAATTAAACATCCCGGGTTTGTCCCCGCGGGTAGGATCGGGAGCGATCCCTTGTGCTGGCCACGCGTAATCGACATACAGACCGTCAAGATGGTACTCGTCATGCAATCGCAAGGTGTTCCCCTTCACATAGCGGAAAGCCTCCTCGTAACGCAGATTAAGCTCATCAGAATCATACCGCTTGAGATCAGGTTCGTAGGAGACAATCTGATGTTCCTGCGCCGCAGCGCTCCAGACCTTGATACACTCCGTGCGCTTATCTACCATGGATGGCTCCACCTCCGGCAGACGTGCGACCAGATAGGGACTGGTATAGACCAACACGCGCATCCCTAAGTCATGCGCCCGGGAGACGCACTGGCGCATCCTCTCGGGATGCCGGAAGGCGCGTGTATCTGCATGAGAAAGGTTCGGCAAATGCATCACCACGATCGACGCTCCATACTCCGCCATCTCTAGAAGCTCTTCTTCAAGAGGAGGGGTAAAGTCTTCCGCCTGATTGCCTAGCCAGTGATAGATGCGCTGCCCCCGTACCGGGTTGGGCCTGGGGTCAAGTGCCTGAAACGTCAGACACCAGCGATTTTCATAGCGATACCCTTTGGGAAACGGATAGGCCCATTCCCCGAGAATCCGCCAACCAAGAGCACGCCACCCCTCCCCCCGCTCGCTCAAGCGCCGAAGCGGTTTCCCCGAAAGATCGAGCGTCACCGATTCCAACAAAAAATCGACACTATGCGTCACCTCGCGCTCATCGAGGGAAAAGTTGACCGAGAACCCCCGCACCGCCTGCCGCAGATGGGCAGCGGGATTCTCGTTAATCACCCGATGCTTGCGCGAGAAAACGGCCTCCTCATCGAGTGGCAGGAGGACTTTGGAGAAAAGCGGTTCAGCCCCTTCCTTTAACGCCGTCATCTCCCACGTCCCGACGATATAGCCACGGGGATAAAGCTCATACTCCGTCACCACCTCCCACTCCGGGCTTTGCTGCACCACACGCCAGCGCAAGGCATTGGAACGCTCCTCCAACACCTCCACGCCGCATACCGGAAGCTCCGCCTGTAACCCCACACACCCTCCGGGCGGCAACACTGGGCGCCACGCTTCACCATCAGAGAGTTCCAATGAAGTCAACGCACCCCGCTTCAAGTCAAAGGTCAACCGGAAATGGTGTCCATGTAAGCGCCATTGGCTATCGCCATCACGGCACAGTTTAATCGTATCAGTAGATTTCGACATAGTTAGTAAAATGGATAGGAATCTCCCTTTTTTGGGACTTTCCAAGGCCCGGTCAACGTCTCAGCGTGGCCGTCGGCAAAGAAGGCATGGCATTGCTCGCGGTGCGGAAAAATGGCGTTATTATCGATCTGCGCCTGTGTGTGAGACTGGAGCATATAATCCTTGCGCACTTCGACCAACAACATCGTCCGGTGAAAATCAGCAATCCGGGTCATCCGAAAAAATGGATTTCCTTTAAGATTAATGTTATCAAACCCAAGACTGCGGTTCATCCCATAATGCATCTGGTTATAGATATAGGTTCCCGGAACGCCTCGAGAAGGACACGTCATCACCCCGTTCTTTAGTCCCGTATAACTCTCCTTGGGAAAGTAGCCGTATTCGTCGAGCAAGCTATTCCAAGGAGAGCCGGAAGTATAATTCGGCGGGCGAAGCTCCACTGCCGGAATCAGGCTCCCCTTGTTCTCTGTAGCATAGGTCAGGACCACCTGCCCTACGGTTCGCAGATTAGAAAGACAACGGGTAGCCCGCCCTGATTCCTGTACGATACGATAGCCGGGCAACGCGAGTAACAGAAGGACCAACAGAAGCGCCATCACCATGAGCGCTTCGATTAAAGTGAACGCTCCTGATTTCCGGGGGGAATTAACACTCATGAGCGTTGAGTCCGACGACGAAGCAACACCCACCCCCCTGCGCCCAACGCTAGCAACACCAAAGCCCCCGGCTCCGGAACGGCGACAATCGTCAACGCATTAAGATTGCCTCTCATAAACCCATTAGAGACTTCCATGTTGAAGACAAGAGTCCCATCATTACGGGCAAATACATTCCCCATCGACAGAACCGCCTCCGCAGGTTGGGTTGATGATGCCAACTCCGTCAGGACGCCACTACGTACCCCATCACGCGCCGTCACCTCAATATCAAGGGAACGGGTAGGAAAGGTAGCGTCTCCCGCTCTCATGCTTCCATAGAACGTCAGCTCGTACTCCCCACCGGGAGTCAGTCCCGAAATGGTAAACTGCGTGCTGGGATAGTTAGTTGACCCATCTTTATTGAGAAACATGCCATTCTGAGAGATCTGCGTGGGATACCCCTCGGTGCTGACTGCCGGCCCGTTATTAAACCATTGTCCAAAACGGATGTCCGTTGTCCACTTGACACCGGTCAATAGGTTATTTTTATCAACAGCATTGGAAACTCTTTCGCCAACGGAGTTCGACACAAGCTTGTTCCAGTAAACACCCCCAGCGAGGAATTGATTCGATTCTCCGGCGACCTGCGCGGTACTGAAATGGATGACCTGAGCCTCCAGTGGTGAGAAAAGAGCGGAACCAAAGAGCATCAAGCTCCCAGCAAAGAGTTTAACTAATGAAGTTTTCATATCATTAAATGGGGGTTAGGGATGAAGAGTGGGGGTAACTTTTACCGCATTGAGAGAACCACGACGGTACCCTTCGGGAACGTTGCAGTGGATGGTGATCTGCCCGGAGTCACTGGCAGGGAGTGTCAGAGTAGCTTCTGCCTCCGGGGCATCCTTGGCAGAAATAAAAAGTGTGGTGCTTGCTGTAGCAGCCCCTTGCGCGCGGAGAACAAGGGCAAGATCACCACTAAACCCCGCCATGCGGCTTCCGTAGAAAGTCACGGTATAGCTAGCCAGCGGCTCCAGACCGCTCACGAGAAAGCGGCTCACCTCAAAGGGCCCCTCCGCACCGATTTTCTCCTTGGGTGCAAGGTAGACCCCCGCCCGCGCCACGGCGTCCGGGTAGCCGAGATCGCTCATTTCCGGCCCGTGTGGAAAAAAGAAGGAGAAGCGCTCCAGCGTTTCCCAGACCACCTCGCAGGCACTTCCGTCGGCCATCACCAGTTGGGATTTCGTCACCTTGCCCCAAGTCCCGATGCGGTTCCAATGCTGGCCTTGCTCATCCTCAAAGGCCCCTCCCGCCCCCTCAACATAACCGGCATGCAAAAGAAGCGGCTCACCAGCAGAGAGACTACCCGCCATGATGATCCAACAACCCGCCAAAACCGTGATCAAGCGTTTCATTAGCGATTCGTACTAGCCCGCCGGACCAAAGTCGGATTGATCAACGTTTCATTCTCAACCGGGAGATCCTGTAACATCCGGTGGAGCGCCTGCGCGGCGAGGTAGCCCATCTCGCGAAGGTGAATATCAATCGTGCTCAGGCCGCTGTGGTTTTCCTCTCCCAACTGATTGCCGGTCCCTAGTACAGCGACATCCTCAGGCACCCGCTTCCCTCTCTTCCACAAAGTATGCATCGCCCCGAGCGCGATCAGATCTTCATAAGCGTAAACCGCATCGAGATCGGGCACCCGGGCGAGCAACCGCTCCATCGCAGCGGCTCCGGCGTTGATCCCCCATCCCGAGACCTCCCAGTTTGCTACCGGGAATTCGGGATAAATCCGACGAACCCTTCCAATAAAACGCTCCAGCTCCTTGGGATGAGAGCCGGAAAGGACGCCAACCCGTTGACACCCGATGGAACGAAAATGCTCCATCGCCAGCTCAAGATCGCCGGGATCACGCCGGATGTCGACCATCACACATCCCGCTGGGACCGCCTGCGGCCCGGTTCCGCCGATCAACACAATCGGCACGCCCCGTTCCAGCATCCGTTCCATAGCGCGCGAATGAATCCGGGGCATCGCGATCACACCGTGATGTCGCCCATAAGTCACCAGTTCCTCAATCGTCGTATCGTCCGGGGACTGGAGGTTCACTGGCTTCATCGCCGCAAGCTCAATCCGAAAAGTCGGCGAGGCATGTTGAGAAAACGAGCGAACCCCTTCGAGCAAGTGCGCTGTATAGGGATGAGTCGCATCGCTCTCCTGCCCATGAACAAAGAGAAGATTGATCGCGCGGGCCGCCTTGGAGGCATTTACATAAGTCCCCTTCCCCTGCCGCCCGACGAGCAATCCATCGCGCATCAGATCCTGCAACGCCCGGCGGATCGTAATCCGGCTGACGTTAAAGCGGGCCATCAACTGCGCCTCTGTCGGCAGCTTGCTACCCGGAAGCCACCTTCCCAACGCAATCTGCCGGCTCATCACTTCCGTAATCAAGGCATGCTTGGGGGATTCTTCCGCACCCTCGGGTAGCGAAGGAACCTCCGGCTGGGGACGCCGACGTTTTCCGGGAAGTTTTATTGCAGCCGCACTTGACATAACATGATCCTTGATCGAAAAGAGTGGAAAGTCAACGGCTTTTTTGAACCATCGGCCTTCTTTCCGGCCTTCATCTCCCGTTCCAACCCTCCCTTTTGTTCTTATCCCCGCAATCCAATCTTCTGTCATGAAATCACCCTGCCTCCCCATGCCCCGCCGCAAGACTCCTCCCTTAAACCGGACGATTCTCTCCCGCTGCCTCCCCCTGATTCTGTCGGGATGCCTGATCGCTTTACCTTCTTCCCAACAAGCTGAAACCGCTTCACCTATGCCTCCAAATTCTCAAAGCTCTACTTTAACCGCTCCCCTTACCTACCAAACAGTGGTGGCCAATGGCGACTTTAGCCAGTGGAAGGATGGAGCCCCCGTTGGCTGGACCACCCGCCCCGGCTCGCTCTACGAACGCGAGGGCGAAATGACCTATGCCCTTCCGCAATCGCTACGGATGATCGCGACCCCGGATGCCGGAGCGACGCCGACAAGCTTGATATATCAAGTAGTTCGCTTGCAACCGAATACCCGCTACGAACTCCGGGCCACGGTCGCTAAGAGCATCCACGGCACTTTCGCCTTTCGCTTGCGGGCGAGTGCCGAGGGGAAGGTGCTCCCTAACCAGTCCCCCGTGCTCGATGAAACCCAATATAGCGCTGAAATGCCGTGGTTCCCCGCCGTCTACCGCTTCACCACCGGGGATCATCCTGAGTATCAACTCGCGATTCAGGACTATTCCGGCTTCGGCAGCCCGGCTTGGGTGAGCGATGTTTCAATCACCCCGCTCGATCCCCCCGCCGCCACACAGAACGCCATCGGCTTTGACCTCTTCGCCCATTCTCCGATGCGCCCCTTCCAGGAGGAAGGCGCTCCCTCCCCCGCAACGCGAATCGCCGCGCTTCATGCCAACGCCACCGCCGGTGAGTTCGAGCCTGCGCTGCTGGCTATCCATGCGTTGCGCGATCTCGAAGGAGTTGATCTCCGCCTGAGCGCTTCACTAAGCGGCCCCGACGGCGCCACGCTTCCCGCCGACACGGTAACGATCCGCAGCCTCGCCCCGCAGGCGCTTCTCCCGATCAGCCGCCCCCGCTCCGTTGCCGCCGGGAAAAATCTCGGCTGGTGGCTGACCGCACGCATCCCCGATGAGGCGAAGCCGGGCCTCTATAGCGGCACCCTTACGATCGAAAGCGGCGGCAAGGCAGTCGCTACCCTTCCTTATCGTCTCAATGTCGCTCCCTACCGCCTCCCGGCTCCCGACGCCACCTTCCTTGCCTACCATGCCGAAGCCTATCTCCCTCAAGGGTATCTCACCAAGGAGTTGCGCGATGCTTACTACCGCGACATGGCCGAGCATGGGATGAACTCCGTCACGATCTATAGCACGCCTGACGTCGACGGAAAGAAGATCGACTTCGACCGTGAACTCAGAATGTCGTTTGTGAAAGGAGAAGCGCGAGAGAAGATCAAGGAACGCTACCGTTGGAGTGAGGACGACATCGAAGAACGTGCGCAATGGGGGCTTAACCAGGTGATGCCGCTGATCCTCAAAAACGGCCTCGCTTCCAAGGAACATCCGCCGATGTGGCTCCCGCTCAAGATCGGCGGCTACACCTTTGGCGACATGCCGGGGCCGGCGCTCAAAGCTTCAAGCGCCCACTGGCTCTCGCGCAAGGATTGGCCCGAACCGCTTCTCTACGTCATCGATGAACCGGCGGAAATCCCCGAGCGCGTCGAGCATGCCCGTACCGCACTCACCCGGATTAAGGGTCTCGAAGTTCCGCTCAAAACGGTAACCGCTAATGTCGACGTCGAGGAACTTGGCCACCTCTACGATGTCTGGATCATGGGCGCCGACCGGATCACCGAAGAGCTGACAGCCAAAGCGAGGACCGAAGAGGCGGAACTTTGGGCTTACGCCTGCAACATCCCTGCCGACAATAGTCAATTCTCCCGCGCCATGTATGGCTTCTGGGCTTATCGCACCGGGATCAAAGGGGTAGCGATCTGGGCCTATTATGATGCCCGGATCTGGTACGCCGATCAGGAGGGGACGGTCCATGGGAAAAACGGCAACTCCAATCTGAGCCGGGTTTGCGTCGCCCCAGACGGCCCAATCCCTACCACTTCATGGGAAGCCACCCGCGAAGGGATCAACGACTATCGCCACGCCATGCTCTTTGATCAACTCATCGAAGAAGCCAGCCAAAAAGCAGAGAAGCTGGAGAAGGAAGCCACCTCAAAGCTCCCCGCTGAAGCGATCGCCGCTCTCGATGCCGCCCTCCGCCCTTCCAAAAAACCGGAGGACGAAGCCAAGGCTGCTGCCTGGAAAGCAACCACGCCGGAGGAAGAGAGCACTGCCCAGCGCTACCTTGACGGCAAAGCTCTCGCCGCCAAGGTCAAAACCGCCAAAGGGTGGCGCCGCAAGCTCATCACCTCGATCCCCTTCGATGCGATGGCTCCGCTCAAAGACACCCCTTCGAGCGTCATCGGTTGGGTTCCCGCACTCGGCGCAGGCGATCCCTACCTCTCCTCTGAACACAAACGCAATAGCATCCGTGGCTATATCCGCTTTCTGTCGGAGGCGCTCGCTAAACACTAGGGATTCTTCACGAACCTGACGACGTGGCGCGCCCCTCGCGCTCCGGGCCAAGCCGTTCAACGGCCTTGACCGCACGGTCGTGCCACGTCAGTCGGGTCAGAAACGGATCAACCCGCACTAGCATAAAATAGGCTAACCGCCCGATCATCCGCTGCCAGAAGGAGCGCGACGCCTTCCATCCCCTCAATTCCAACCGACGGCTGCGCTTGAGATCGGCTTCAAAGAGAGCGCCAGCCTCTTCGGCAACTTCGTGCTGATCGACGCGCAGGAGCAACTCATAGTTGAGTTTGAGGCTACGGGCATCAAGATTAGCCGAGCCGACATAGACGACATCATCAATCGCAAAGAGCTTGGCGTGGAGCACCTGCGGCTCATATTCATAGATCTCCACCCCAGCGGCAAGCAACCGGGAGTAAAGGCTACGCGTCGCCATGTGGGAGAGCGGCACGTCGCTCTTTCCTGCGAGAATCAACTGCACACGCCCACCCCTGCGCACGACCTTACGCAACTCCCGCCGAATGCGTGAGGTCGGTACAAAATAGGCACAGATCATCCGCACATGGCACGCCTTGGCGAGATCGCGGATCAACGCCCGGCGCAATGCATGATGCCCACGCCCCGGTCCGCTCAAAAGGAGGCTCCACTCCTCCCCGTGCACTTCGGTATCCGGGCGCTTGCGCAACGGTAGCAAAGCGGGCAACGGTTGATCCGCACGGGTGAAAAGCTCATCGAAGGTCGCCGCCAACGCCATCACTACCGGCCCGCGCAACTCCATCCCAAGATCGCGCCACCCGTGGTTCACCCCGTCGCCATCGTAATCCTCGGAAATATTAAACCCGCCGATATAGGCAACCTCATCATCGACCACCAGCAGCTTGCGGTGATTACGACAGCCGTAACGCTCCGCCGTCTGGAACGGGTTAAACCAGCGAAACTCCCCTCCGGCTTCCACTAGCGGCATCCAGAACCGGTTACTTAAAAGCATCGAGCCGACCGCATCGAGCATCACCTGCACGCGCACCCCTCGCTCCCGCGCTTCGCACAACGCAGCCCGGAAGCGCTCTCCAACGGCGTCATCGGCATAGATATAGACCTCCAGCCGCAGCGAACGGGTCGCCCGCCTCACAGCTTCCAACATAGCCTCCAAAGCCGTCGCTCCGGTCGGTAGCCAACGGAACGGCTCTGCCTCTGCCCGTGGTTGGTTTGCCATGATGCCCGTCTTTTTACATGATTGTGACGGTTCTGCCACCTGTTTGTCGCACCGGTGACGTTTTGTTCAGGATAAACCGATGAAAGCGCCACCTCTCCCAGCCTCACCTGCGAAATCGGCTCTGGATGATCTTAACACCCTCCACCACCTCTTCCGTCTGACGCTCAAAACCTACAGCGCCAACATGGAAGAGGAATTTCGCCACCTCGCCGCAGCGCTGGAAGGCGAAGCCAAAGCGAGCCGCAAACAGCGCGTGCGCGATGCCGGGGACATCATGACGCTCATCCGGATGCTCACGCTCAAGCCCGAGCGGGGCCGCCGCCGCGATCTCAAAAAGATCGAGGAAGTCGTCGCCGATCTCCGGCAGATTGTCGAAACGTGGGAGCCGGAGAAGGTCAGGAAACCATCTCGAAATGCGTCATGAGCCGGAAGGCATCATAGCGCTGCTGGATGTCGGAACACTCCAGCCGGCGCAACCGCTCCAGCGAAAACGCCTCAACGTTATAGCTCGCCAGCACACTGCCGTAAACCATCGCGCGGCGCAGGTGCTCAAAGGTCACCTCCGTCGGATTGACACTTGCGAGGTAACCGGCCAGACCACCGGCAAACGAGTCGCCCGCCCCGGTCGGATCATGAATATCTTCCAGCGGATAAGCGCCACAGGAGAAAAACCCGTTCTCACCAAAGAGCAACGCCCCGTGTTCCCCCTTCTTGATCGCGACGAACTTGGGCCCGAGCTTGCGGATCGCCGTCCCGGCACGGATGAGCGAAGTCTCCCCCGTCAACTGCCGCGCTTCGCCGTCATTGAGAATGAGCAGATCGACCCGCTTGAGGAGCGCGAGCAAATCATCTTTGGCGATGTCGATCCAGAGGTCCATCGTGTCAGCAATGACAAACCGTGCCGACTTCACCTGATCGAGCACATGGCTCTGGAGCGAAGGGGCGATATTCGCCAGAAGGACAAAAGGAGTCTCGACCGCCGAAGCAGGGAGCGTCGGTGTAAAATGCTCAAACACATTGAGTTCCACACTCCGCGTCTCGCGCGTGTTGAGATCCCAGTGGTATTCGCCTGACCAGCGGAAGGTCTTCCCGGCAACCACCTGCAACCCTTCGAGGTCGATGTTCCGGCTGGCAAAATAATCGACATGCGCCTTCGGGAAATCATCCCCGACCACGCCGATCAACCGCACTGGAGCAAAAAAACTCGCCGCAACCGAGGCATACGATGCCGAGCCGCCGAGCAGATCGGCATGTTCTTCCACAGGCGTTTTAACCGTATCAAGAGCAATGGAACCAACAACCAGAACAGACATAGAGCGTGGAATTAAACAGGAAACCCCGTAAGTGGGAACCCTTAAAAGCGGTTCAACCGTGTTTTCACTTCGCGGCAATAACCAGCCACATCAGCCGCTTGCAGAATCCCCGAAACAATCACCACGCGCCGCGCGCCGGCCCGAAGCACCTCCTCCACATTCTCAAGCTTCACCCCGCCGATGCAAAAGATCGGCAGATCGACACGTCGGTGCACTTCGGCAATCTCCTCCATCCCGATCGGCGTATAATCGGGCTTGGTCGGCGTGGCAAAGAGCGGGCCAAACCCGATATAATCAGGCAACTGCCCCACAGCGGCGAGCGCCTGCTCCAGACTATGGGTGGAAAGCCCGACCAGCCGCCGCCCGCCAACCTGCCCCGCAGCCAACCGTCGCGCTTCGGCCACCGGAAGATCGTCCTGCCCGACATGGACCCCGTCGAGTTGCAACGCTCCGGCGAGAGCCGGTTCATCATTGAGCACCAGCGGCACTCCGGCCCGGGCCGCCAACGGGGCGAGTTCCCGCGCCAACGCCTCAACCTGCGCCAGCGCCACCCCTTTGGCGCGAAGCTGGAGAAAATCGACCCCGCCGCGCACCATCTCCTCCAACATCGCGGGAGCCTCCGCCGCCGAGACATACCCAAGATCAAGAATGCCGTAGAGACGGCTCTGCGCCAATGCTTGAGAAAGATCAATCTTCATAAAGTCTGCTCCTCCGCTTCCCGGCTCAGCACATCTGCCGTGCCGCGTTTAAGATGGGCTTCGAGCGCCAGCGCCGCCTCCTCGATCTCCCCGCGCACCATCGCATCGGCCACCTTCTGGTGTTCACGCGCCGAGATCGCAAAATCATCGAGCGGCTGCCCCCGACGCCCGACCGTCACGTGCAGCAGCGGCAGATTGGAGCTTTCATAAAGCCTGATCAACCGGGGATTACCCGAAACCGCCACCAGCGAGCGGTGAAAGCGCAAATCGGCCTCCCGCGCTCCGTCGAAATACCCCTTCTCCACCAGCGCCGCGTAATCAAGCGCTGCATTCTGAATCTCCAGCACCACTTCCGGCGGGACCGCCCCGGGGTTAAAACGAAGCGCCCCGATCTCCAGCACCGCCCGCAACTGGTAAACCTCCCGAACCTCCTGCGCCGACATCGCGGGCACCCAATGTTTGCCCCGCGCTTTATGGAGGAGCCCCTCCCCGTGCAACCGGCGCAACCCTTCGCGGATCGCAAATCGCCCCACGCCGAGACGCTGCGCCCACTCGACCTCCCCGAGATGTTCCCCCGGCAACACCCCCGCGCTCAGGATCATTTCACGCAGGCGCAGGTAGGCGGTTTCAGATTGGGATGCCATAGGACGCCGTTATGTTGGCATTGCCGGGCGGCAGGTGTCAACCTGCGGCCACCCCCGGCGCTCCCGCCCTACTGCGCCCCGAGGTGACAATCAGGTGAAATGGCCGGGAAAACCACTTTCGCGCCTTGCCAACCGGCCCGATCCGGCTTTTCATCAAAGAGGCGCGGGTGGCGATGGAAGCCCGTCGCCAACGGAGCTTGTTTCCAGAAAAGATTGCCTGACACGATCTGGAAAAGAGAACTTCACCACCTTGTTTTTTGACGACAGCCTGACTCCGGGGGGAGGCGCGGCTCCCGTTAAAAAAACGCCCCTTGCCCTCTGAACCGATCACCATGCCTGACTCCCGCTCCAACGCCGCTGATGCCCCCTCCGTCATCCGTATCCCCCTCTCCCCGCTCCATTCCATCGAGGTGACCGACGGGCTTCAACCGCTGCTCGACACCCCGCAGGAGAAAGATTTCGAGATCCACACGATCGCCCGCAAGATCGGCCCCGACGGGCGCGACCTCGTCCATAGCAAGCTGGTCGTCGCCGGGAAACAGACCCTCGAAGCCTTCCCCAAGGCAAAGGAATTTCCGATCCACTTCCACAAATCGTACTACCCGTGGAGCTTCCACCGCGACCCGCGCATCGAGTACGAGAACAGTTGCATCGCCGCCTCCATCCTCGAAGGGCCGCCGCCGATCGGCTTCGACCCGAACTCCTTCCGCAACTGCTTTCTGCCCGGCAAACCGCTCAGCCGCCTCTCTCCGTTCACCGACGTGGAACCGCCGGAACGCTGCCTGAGCATCGCCAATCAGGTCGAACTCTGCACCTTGATCGGCCTCTGGAAACTGGCCGAGGAGATCTTCGCCAAGATCACCCGCCTCCACGAAGCGAAGTTCTTCCATTGCGATCTCGAACTACACAACATCATCGTCTGTACCGCGCCGGTCGCCATCTTTCTGATCGATTTTGAAAACTCGGTCAGCAACTTTGAAGGGAGCGAGGAGGAAGAGGAGAAACTCCGCTTTGCCGATCTGTGCGAACTCCTGCGGCTGGCGATCTACCTCCAGAGCGGCCTTGGCCGTCAAGGAGGCCCTCTCGGTCGGGCTTCGCTTAAAGCCTTACCGCGCCTCTTCCGCAACCCAACTCTCTTCGCCGACCGGCTCGACGCCGCCGACCGCCACGCCGGAGGGGGCTAAAGACAAGCAAACGCCCATCACGCCGTCGCCCTACCGACCGGAAGAGACGCGGCAATGGCCATCCACCGCTCAAGGAGCAGCTTCTCCAGCGACCGGCTCCGCCTTTGGAAACTCCCACCGCCCCTCAAGGATCTCCGCTCTGGGACGGTAAAGCCGAACCATATAATTCCAACCGGCAGGAACCGGGAGCACGTTGGGAGCCTCCCCCTGCTTGCCGCCAAATTGAACGGTGATCGTTCCGTCGTCATTGCGCACAGCCGTAACGTTGTTAACGGTATAACGCTGCTCGGCGTTCTTCTCGTAATACCCCTTGGCGTTGTAAACACTGATCGACCAGAAAGCGTCGACCGGAACCTCCCCTACGGTCAGACGATAGACGCTCTTGCCATCATTCTTCTCAGGGAAGACATTGAGGTAAACCGCATCCTTGTCCGGATTACCGCCCCACGCCGAAGCACTCCCTAGTAAGTGGCGCACCGGGTCGGTCGTCTCCCGCGTGCCGAACATCCGGTTGCGATCCGGGAGCGTATCAGCCAGTGTGATCAAAGCATCGCGCACCTTGGCGTGGGAAGCAGCCTCCCACTTAGGCACTTCAAAACGCCCCTTCTCCTTTTGGGAGATGGTGATGGCATCCTGAAAAGCGTGAACCTTTTTCATATCCTCAGGATCATTGGGATCAACGAGCATCCGAATCCCGGCGAGGAAATAGCGGGTCCCCACCTTCTCCCGCGTCAAGGTATGGCTGCCGGGAGTATAGATCACCTCGACGGTATAGTGATCCTGATTGATCACCTGCATGGAGATGAATCGTTTACCGGTATCAGGTAGTGTAATGGTAACCGGCCCTGCATCGAGATCAAAAACCGCTGCGGAATAGAGCGTATCACGATTGAGCCGGATGATCGTCTGCCCGTCGATGTCGGCGAGATCGCGGCTGTGATCCCATTGCCCGAAGGCTCCTTTTGCCACCAGCGCCCCGAGATAAGCATCGCTCTCCGCACGCGGGAAATTCTCCACCGTCACCTTTTGCTCCTGCGCCGCGAAGAGACTTCCACCCCAAACACCGAGCAACACCAGAGAGATCAAAGAAAAGCGAATCATCGTCATATCAGTCTAAAACGTCCGCGAACCGTGATTAGCCTTATCGCATCGCCCTCCAGAAGACAAGCTTCACCAGAGGGCCGCCCCTCTGCGTCCCCCGCTTGCGAACCTTGACGCCACCGGCAGAAAGCCGTATCACCCTTGGCCGGGCAGAAGGTGGCGCCAAGGCGTCCATCCCTCCGCTCCGGCTTGTCTACCACCGGTTTCGCGCCAGAACCGGTGTTGGGAGTCGTTCTCCTATCCAACCTCCAACACCGATTGATCTCCATGAGACCTGTAACCTTGTTCACCGGCCAATGGGCCGACCTTCCACTGGAAACCCTCCTCCCGAAAATCAAGGCGTTTGGCTACGATGGCGCGGAACTCGCCTGCTGGGGCGATCACCTCGACATCTCCAAGGCCGATGACGCCTACTGCGCCGCCAAGCTCGAAACCTTGCGCCGCCACGGCATGAGCCTTTACTCGATCTCAGCCCACCTCGTCGGGCAGGCCGTCTGTGACCGGATCGACGCCCGGCACCAGACGATCCTCCCGCCCCATGTCTGGGGCGATGGCGACCCGGCCGGGGTTAACCAACGCGCCGCAGCGGAGATGATCGCCACCGGCAACGTCGCCGCCCGCCTCGGCGTCAAGACGATCAACGGTTTCACCGGCTCCTCCATCTGGCATCTGGTCTATAGCTTCCCGCCGGTCCTCCCGGGCCAGATCGACGCCGGTTACGCCGATTTTGCCAAAAAATGGCTCCCGATCCTCGACCACTACCAGAGCCTCGGCCTGCGTTTCGCGCTGGAGGTCCACCCGACGGAGATCGCCTTCGACATCGCCTCCGCCGAACGTGCAATCGAAGCGGTCGGCGGCCACCCGGCCTTCGGCTTTAACTTCGACCCGTCACACTTTGCCTATCAGGGGGTCGATTACGTCGCCTTCATCCGGCGCTTTGCCGATCGCATCTTCCATGTCCACATGAAAGATGTCGGCTGGTCCAAACACCCGACAGAAGCCGGGGTCTTCGGCGGTCACGTCGATTTCCACAACCCGCGCCGTTACTGGGATTTCCGCTCCGTCGGTCGCGGCAATGTCAATTTTGAGGCGATCATCCGCGCCCTCAACGACATCCGCTACAGCGGCCCGCTCTCCGTCGAGTGGGAAGATGGCGGGATGGACCGCGAGTTCGGTGCTGCGGAATCGTGCGCCTTTGTCAAACGACTCGACTTCCCGGCCTCCGATCTGATCTTCGACGCTCAGTTCGCCAGCAAGTAAGCGTTTTTCCAAGTTCAAGGGCGGCGGTTTGAAAAAATCGCCGCCCTTTTGCTATTCCGGCGAACGCTCCCAGAACTGCCCGAACGCCCGCGCCCAATCGCGCCCTTCCACCGCACGCCGCGCCGCCGCCCCCATCCGCTCGCGCAGCGGAGCATCTTCGAGCAACGTGCGGATCGCCGCCGTGAAATCGCGGACATCGAGACTGCGGGTGATCAACCCGGTTTCCCCGTGGCAGACCAGTTCCTTCGGCCCCCCGGTGTCGGAGACAATCGTCGGCACGCCACAAGCGTGAGCCTCGACGACGACATTGCCGTAAGTATCGGTCGTGCTCGGGAAAAGGAAGAGATCGCCGCTGGCATACGCCATCGCCAGTTCCTCCCCATAAAGCGCCCCGGTGAAACAGGCTTGCGGCATCGCCTCGCGCAATGCGGCGACGTACGGCCCATCGCCCACAAAGACCATCTGCGCCGCCACCCCCTCCTTCTCCAAACGGCAACAGGCGCTAACAATGAGGTCGAGATCCTTCTCCTTGGAAATCCGCCCGACGTAGAGCAAAACAGGCCGCTCCCCGAAATTACCAAACTTCTTCCAGAACGAGCGATCGCGCCGACTCGGATGGTAAAGCTGGACATCAAGCCCGCGCGGTAAAATCGCGATCTTCTCCTCGCGAATCCCCCGCTCCACCCATGCCCGCCCGTAATCGGCGGAGTTCACATAAAGGAGATCAAGCTGGGAATAAAACCCATGCATGAACTTCCACGTCAACGTCTCCAGAAAAGTGTCATCAGTCAGGATGCGGACATATTGCGGGAAATCGGTGTGATAGATCCCAACCGTCCGCAGCCCGAGCAGCTTCGCGGCGATCAGCGCCGTGATCCCGACCGGCCCGGGCGTGCTGATGATCAGCTCGGTAAACTTCTCGCGCTGGATATAGTCGAGCATCTCCAGAATCGGCGGGAAACTCAGCTTCTGAAGCTCGTACTCCGGCAGCTCAAACTCCCCGATCGGCGTAAAATTATGGATCGGAATCCCTTCAATATGGATGTTCGCCCGACAGGTCACCACCTCGATTTCCACCCCTGACGCGACCCCGGCGGCGACCATCTTGCGGATCGTCGTCGCCACGCCGTTGACATCATCGAGCGTATCGGTAAACCACGCCCGCCGGTTGTTGCGCAGCAGCGGGGGAATCTCCCCGTCGATCTTTAAAGAGAGAGTGCGCAGGAACGAACGCGCCGGAGCCTGTGAATGGAAGGCGTAAACATACGGGCTGACCGTCATCAGCACCGGGGCCAGCAAGCTCACCTCCTGCAACGCCTCAAAGAAATTGCCGTGCGAGAGTTGCTTGATAAACCGGGTAAAAAAGCGAAACGCCAACTGGCTCACAAAGAGGTTCGCCATCAGAAAAGCCCGCCGCTCCGGCTCCTGCACGCCGCGCGTCTGCTCGGCGATGAGGTTCTTCAAATCAGCATCGGCGAGCGTGGAAGAGAGCTGCTTCCAGAGCGAGGCATGCGCCGGTTTGGCCAACTCAAAAATCTTCCCAGAAACAATCCCCTGCGCCACCATCCCGATCTTGTCCCCAAGGGAGAACTCCGTCGGATCACGCCCTTCCATAAAGCGGGAGAAGACCTTCTGGACCAGCCCCTCCTCGCCTCCTTTAAGGAACTTGTCGTTCGCAAACCGGTAGAGCGTGTTGTAAAGCCCGTGGGAAAGCGCCAACGGCGTCCCGGCCCGCCCCTCCGCGCTGCAATTCCCGGCTGCGACCTCCGCCAGAAACGCCTGTGGCGTCTTCACCCGCGCCGTCTGCGTCCACGCCGAAGCCGGGAAGACACCGCCGTGATCATCCGAACCGCCGATGAGCACTTTCTTCCACGCCTGCTCATGGGTCGGAGCCAAGCCGTGGCGATTGGCGAACGCCTCGATCTTCTCCGGGGTTAGCCGATCCAGCAGATACCGGGTTACCTCGCTTAACATCTGATCGCGCAAGCCGTTAAGCCCCTCGAAGTGGCGAAAGAGGAGGATCAGTTTTTCAAGATGCGCCGGGTCAGGCCGCTCCTCCGCCTGATAGAGCGGGTGCGCGACGGCGTGGAGAATCCCCTCCCCGGAGAGGTACTCCTGCAACTCGTAGATATTCTCCCGCAGCGACTGGATCTCCCGGTGCTGCGCCTCGTTGAGATCCCACGCGAGGAGTTCCACCTTGTGCCGATCCTCCGGGAAACGGGTCGAAATCTGCTCACTGATAAAGACCCCGGGCAGGTCGGCGATCTCCAACACCCCGTCGATCCGGTTGTGGTCAGTCAGGGTGACAAACGCCATCCCGGCATCCTTCAACTGGCGATAAAGCGCACGCGGCTCGGATAAACTGTCAGGGAAGTCGAGCCGCCGCAGGAGCCATTCGGCAGAGCGATCGCTGTAGCGCGAGTGGAGGTGAAGGTCGACTTTGGAAGGCATAGCGATGAAAGCGGGTCAGGAAGTACGGGTTTGCTCAATCCAACGGGCGTAGGAAAAAAGTTCGCGCTCGGCAGCCGCCTGACGGGTCAAGGCTTCCACCTGCGCCCAGACCGCCCGATGCTGAAGATCGACCGGATGAATCCCGATCCGCAGCAACGGCTTGCGCACGCTCTTGCGATAGAGCCGCCGGTTCCAGACCCGGCTCGCCACCCGCCGCCACCAGCTCCGCACACTCCAGACCAGCGACGGCGCGGCATGGCGACGCTCACACGGAAGGTCGATCACCTCGCGCAAACGGACCGTGTAGGCAAAGCCTAGCTTGCGCAAAGCCCGCTCCGCCGCCTGACTCAGCAACCACGCCGGGGCGATAAACCCGCGCGGCTGGAAGCCGAGCTTACGGAACGCCTCCCGCGCGTCCGACACGAGCCGGAGCGCTTCCGAACCGCTGATGTCGAAAAACTCCCCCTCCCCCGCCGTGTAAGTGCGGGTCAGAAAACGCTCGCGCAGCGACTCTCCGGCGCGCGGCACCCGCTGGTGGTAAAACCCGTGGATCACCAGTTCATCCCCCTTCGCCTCGCGCTCCTTGAGCCAGTGACAAAACGCCGGATCATCGAGAAAATGCCCCTTGCGATGATGGTCAGGGATCACCAGCAACGTCAACGGAGAGACCCCAGCCACCTCCAACCGTCCGACGATCTCCCGGCACGCCTCAAACGTATGGGGCGAAACGTCATGGAGCGACACCACCAGCGCCCGCCCCTTCCGCGCCGGATCGAGCGGAGGGCGAATCGGCTCTCCGGGAGCAACGGGTGTCAAAGCGGCGGAAGTCATGCGGGAAGAGTGGAGCGGCGACGGCGACGGGCACGAACCGTCCGCACCCCAAGCCAGCCCAACGTAAATGAGAGACAGAGCATTGAAAAGGCTTCACCGTGGCGGGTATAAAACGTTAGCGGCGCATCCGCAGGCGGTACCTCGACCGTGGCAAAAAGCACCCCTTCGGCGAAGGGATCATCAAACTGCCGGGTGATCCGCCCGTAAGTGTCGATAAAAGCGGTCACTCCGTTGTTGGCGCAACGCAGCAGCGGGCGGCGATTCTCCACCGCGCGGAAGATCGCATTGGCCAGATGCTGGCGCGAGGCGGCGCTCTCCAGAAACCAGCCGTCATTGGTGAGATTGACCAGACATTGCGCCCCCTCGACCACAAAGCGCCGCGTCAACCGCCCGAGCGTATCTTCAAAACAGATCAACACCCCCGCCTTCACCCCCGGGTTGTGCAATTCGAGCACCCGCACACTCTCGCCCGGGGTAAAATCCGAAGGGACCAGATCGCCGATGATCCACGCAAAGAGCGGAAACGAATGGCGAAAAGGAATGTACTCCCCAAACGGAACGAGATGGATCTTGCGATAAGTCTGCACCTGCTCGCCCCGCTGGTTCATGAGCGCGGCGATGTTGTAAGAGCGCTCCTCCGCATCGGAATCGAGCGTCCCGATCAGGAAATTGAAATCACCCCGACGGGCAAACTGGTGGACGAAAGCAAAGTTGGTCCCATCCTCAAACATCCCGCGCGGCGTCGCCGCCTCCGGCCAGAGGAGGAGTTGCGGCTCCATCGCCAGCGCCCCTTCGGTCAGGAAGGTCAGCTTCTCAAAAATCGCCTTTTCAAACGCGAGGTCAAATTTCTGGTTTTGCGGAATGTTCGGCTGCACCGCCGCGACACGCAGCGGCTCCCACCCCTCCGGCTTCGCCCCGAAGATCACCCGCACGCCATAAAGAAACACCGCCGCCACCATCACCATCGTCACGCTAAAATCCCAATGCGGACGGATCTTCACGGCGGCGATCTCCGCGACGAATCGCTTGATCGTGATCACCGCAATCAGGTTGGCAAAGGTCAGCAGAAACGAGAGGCCACCGACCCCCGTGAATTCGACAATCTGGATAAAAGCGAGGTCATCATAGAGCGCCGTCCCGAGGTTGTTCCACCCGAACCCGGTAAAGAGCCAACCGCGCAACCACTCCAGCGCTGTCCACGACGCCGCGCCGATCGTCGCCAGCCGCAAATTCGCCCCCGAGCGGGTAAAATCCCCAGCGTGTTTCCCCGCCAGCACGATCATCGCCGCCCAAGCCGCCAGGTAGAGCGCCATGTAAAACGCTAAGAGGAACCACCCCGGCGGCGTCACCGTCGTCAGCCACGAAAAAGCCGACCAGAAAAAAACCAGCCCCGCGAGGTAGCCCTGCAACGCCGCCCGCCCGACCGGGTGATGGGAAAAGCGCTCCCACCGTTCCACGAGCCGACGCCAGAACCCTCGCCGACGCCCGACCACACGCGAAGGGTTGATCGGCGCCAGCGGCACCGGATTCCCAAACCAGACCGCGCACGCCAGCGGCGCGAGCGCGATCCACGCCATCCACCCCTGCCCCCACGTCGGGAGAGAGCAAGTCATCAGGCAACCGCTTACGATCGCGGCCAGCCACGGCCAGTGTCGGAGCATGAGGAAGAACTATTCGCGCCGGACGCGCCGGGAACGGGTTGGAGGTTCCTTGGGGTCGAGTGCCTCCTTGAGTTCCCGGGCATAACCGGGATTGACCTGAAAGGAGGCGGTCTCGATCTCCTCAGCCTGACTGATCTCGGGATGAGCATCAATATAACCGACGGCGATCAAGGTCTGAAGCGTGGAGAAAAGAGCCGCATCCCCCAGCGTCGGCACGCGCCCTTTAAGATCGCGCCCCGAGATCGCCGAGCCGCCAAAGCCCAAGGCGCGGATCACACTCGTCTCACCGCCATCGAGGTGAATATGACTCATAAGGCAGAAGGGGTCGAGGCCAGCCGCCGCTCCACATCGGCCTGAATCTCCTGCCAGAGCCGGTCGAGCGAGCGGGAGACTTTCTCCTTCACCGACGCCAACCCCTCGCCATCAAAGGGAGGTTGCGCACGACCAAAGAAGTAGAATTTGATCTTAGGCTCCGTTCCCGAAGGGCGGACGGCGACTCGCCGCCCATCTTCCAGCTCAAGGATCAACATCGCCTCTTTAGGAAGGAGATCGCCTTCGGAATCGAAGACCTCCTCCCGCGCGAAATCGGTGATCCGTGTCACCGCAACGCCATCAAGCTCCTTCGCCGGTTGCGCCGCATAGGAGGCAACCAGACGCTGGATCTTCGCCGCCCCCTCCGCCCCCTCAAAGGTGAGGCTGGTATTGCGTTCGAGGTAGAAGCCGTATTCGCAGTAAATCTCATCGAGCAACTGGTCGAGCGTGATCCCGCGCCACTTCGCGTAAGCGGCCACTTCGGCGAACATCACCACCGCTCCGTTGCCATCTTTATCCCGGGTGAAATCGGCCCCGCTATAGCCGTAGCTCTCCTCCCCACCAAACACATAGAAACGGCTCTCAGCGAGACGGGCCGAGCGGGTCTCCGACTCGGCAAGCTGGCGATACTCGCGTTGCACAAACTCCGGAAGCGCCTTCTCATACTTGGTCAGCTTCGCGCCAATGTACTTGAACCCGGTCAAGGTCTCCACACACGCCAGCCCAAGCCGTTCGGCAATCGCCTTCTGCAAATCGGTCGTCACCAGCGTCTTGATGATCACTCCACGTTCCAGATTCCCGGAATGAAGCACCCCTTGGCGCAAGAACGTCGTCGCACGATACCACGCCATGAGCGAACCGATCTGATTCCCATTAAGAAGCTCCATCTTCCCGTGCGCATTGCGAACCGCCACCCCCATCCGGTCACAATCGGGGTCCGTAGCGACAACAAGGTCGGCCTCCTCCCTCTCCGCCTGAGCGATGGCGAGTGCCAACGCTTCGGCATTCTCGGGATTGGGACTCTTCACCGTCGGGAAGCGACCATCGAAACCGGCCTGCTCCGCCACCACGCTCACCCCAAAGCCGAGCCGTTGTAAAATCGGCACACTGATCACCCCGCCTGTCCCGTGAATGTTGGTAAAGACGATCTTCAACCCCGACGCTTCACGGACCACGTTGCGATCAAGCACCAGCGTCTCCAGCCGTTCAAGGTAGGCGGCATCGAGCGCGGTATCGACCCGCTCAATCACCCCGCGCTCCCCTTCCGGCGCGGCGGCGTCCGAAGCCGGGGCGGTGTTCACCTCCGCAATGATCCCGCTGGCGTGTGGCTCGACCACCTGCGCCCCATCTTCAAAGTAGACTTTAAACCCGTTATCGTGCGGCGGGTTGTGGCTCGCGGTGATCACGATCCCCGCCTGCGCCTGCGTGTAGCGAACCGTAAAGGAAAGCTCCGGCGTGGAGCGCGGCTCGGTAAAGAGCACGACATCGACCCCGTTCACGCTCGCCACTTCCGCCGCCAGTTCCGCAAAATCGCTGGAGAAATGGCGCGAGTCGTACGCGATCGCCAGCTTCGGCCTTCCGCTGCGCCCCTCCTTCTCAAACCATTGGCGCAAGTAACAGGCCAACCCGCGCGTCGCCCGCCCGACGTTAAAGAAGTTGAGCGCATTGGTCCCGACACACGGAAACTGGGGCCGTCCGAGCGGTTGCGGCTCCCCGGCTTCCGCTTTGGTGACGATCTTGCCGATGGTCCGCCCGCGCAGCCCACCGGTCCCAAACGCGAGCGACTTAAAGAAGCGGTCGTTGAGTTCCTCCCATGCCCCCGCTTCGACCAGTTCCGCGATACTGGCATGATGGAGCGGGTCATTACTCTCGCCCAACAGGCGGATCATGTTTGCCGCGCTGCTCTCCAGCAGACGGCCCCCTGCGGCGGCTTCCTTGATTGAATGAATAAGATCGGTCATAGAGGTTTGGCAGGGAGCGTAACGTTTTTCCTCACAAATACCAGCAGGAACCCTATTCCCGAGTAATCCTATCAACTTTTCTACTTTACACCTCCCTGATCTCCTTTTACCTTCGCAGACGATCGTTCATAGACCGGTTTTCGCCTTGTGATGCCGGTCGATGCTGTTAATCTGATTTCACACATCCATGCTTCCTGAGCACTCTCCGTTTGCTCCGGCCCAACGCCGTTCCCTTGAGGAACTGTTGGCCGGCTTTTCTCCTGCCCAGCGTTTCTGGCTGGCGGGCTACCTCTCTGCCGCACCGTTAACCGGAGGGGCGGAGCCGGCTGGCGCTCCCGCCGCTGCGGGGCCGAAACTGACGATCCTCTACGGTTCAGAGTCAGGGAACTCGGAGAAACTGGCCGATCTGAGCGCCAAGGAAGCCAAGAAACTCGGCTTCAAGGCAACGACCCGCAACATGTCCGACGCCACCCCGGCTGATCTCGCCAAGATCGAGAATCTGCTGGTAATCATCAGCACCTGGGGCGAAGGCGACCCGCCCGAAGCGGCAACCACTTTCCACAAAGCGCTCCTCTCCGAAGAGCACGATCTCTCCAAGCTACGCTACTCGGTCTGCGCCCTTGGCGATACCTCCTACACCCGCTTCTGCCAGACCGGCAAGGAAGTCGACGCCCGGCTCGAAACGCTCAAGGCGACCCGGCTCACCCCGCGTCAGGATTGCGACGTTGACTATGAGGATGCCCACCGCGCCTGGCTCGATGAAGCGCTCAAAGCGTTCGGCCCCGTCGCCACCGCCGCCCCGGTCAATGGCAACGGCAATTCGGTCTTCTCCTTCGCCGCTGCTCCAACCCAACCGGTTTGGGACAAAAAGAACCCGTTTGCCTCGGAGATGCTCGAACGCGTCCTCCTCAACGGGCGCGGCACCGCCAAGGAGACATGGCACTACGAACTCTCGCTCGAAAACGCGGGGCTGACCTATGAGCCGGGCGATGCGCTCGGCGTCATCCCGGCCAACCCCTCCGACGTGGTGGAGAGCCTCCTCAAAGCAGCGAAACTCTCCGGCTCGGAGAGCGTCGAAGTCTCCGGCACCTCTAAGCCAGTCGCCGAAGCGCTGCGGGAGGATCTCGACATCACCGCCCTCTCCCGCCCGGTCTTAACCAAGCTTTTCGCTTTCTCCGGCTCCGCGCAACTCTCCGATCTCCTCAAAGAAGGGAACGAAAAACAACTCAACGACTACCTCTGGGGCCGTTGGATTGTCGACGCACTCGAAGATTTCGCGCCAAAGGGAATCGCCGCCGCCGATCTCGTCTCGATCCTGCGCAAGATCCCGCCGCGCCTCTACTCGATCGCCTCCAGCCCGCTGGCCCACCCTGATGAGGTCCACCTCACCATCGCCGCCGTCCGCTACCACGCCAACGGGCGCGACCGCAAGGGGATCGCTTCGACCTACCTCGCCGACCACGTCCCACAGGGCGAACCGGTCTCGGTCTACATTCACGAAAACAAGAACTTCCGCCTCCCCGCCTCCGGCGATACGCCGATCATCATGGTTGGGCCGGGGACCGGGATCGCTCCGTTCCGCTCCTTTGTGGAACACCGCTCTGCCCTTGGGCACGAAGGCAAGTCGTGGCTCTTTTTCGGCGACCAGCGCTACACCTACGACTTCCTCTACCAGTTGGAGTGGCAGGAACACCTCGCCAGCGGAGCCCTTTCGCGGCTCGACGTCGCCTTCTCCCGCGATCAGCCGGAGAAAATCTACGTGCAGGACAAAATGCGCGAACGCTCCCGCGATCTTTACACATGGCTGGAAGAAGGCGCCCACCTCTACGTCTGTGGCGACGCCTCGCGCATGGCGCACGACGTCCACCAGACCCTCATCGACATCGTGGTCAAAGAGGGGGGCAAATCGAAGGAAGCCGCCGAGCTTTACGTCGAGGACCTCCGCAAAACCAAACGCTACCAACGCGACGTCTATTAATCTCATGTCCGAAAAGAAACTTAGCGCCAACGAAGGCATCAAGACCCGCTCGATCTACCTGCGCGGGACGATCGCGGAGGGGCTGGCCGATCTCTCCACCGGCTCCCTCAGTGAAGATGACCAGCAGCTCATCAAGTTCCACGGCAGCTACCAGCAGGACGACCGCGACCTGCGGGCCGACCGCCGCAAACACCGCCTCGAACGCGCCTTCTCCTTCATGGTGCGTATCCGCATCCCCGGCGGCGTCGTCACCCCGGAGCAATGGATCGCCTGCGATCAGATCGCCGGTCACTACGCCAACGGGACGATCAAGCTGACCACGCGCCAGGCGTTCCAGCTCCACGGGATCATCAAGAGCAACCTCAAGCGGAGCCTCGCCGGGATCAACAAGGCCGCGTTGACGACCATCGCCGCCTGTGGCGACGTCAACCGCAACGTCATGTGCAACCCGAACCCGTTCCTTTCGAGCGTGCACGCGGAGGTGTTGGCCACCTCTCAGGCGATTTCCGATCACCTCAACCCGAAGACCGGCGCTTACCATGAAATCTGGCTCGACGGGGAGAAGGTCGAGAGCAGTGAAGAGGTCGTCGAGCCGATCTATGGCAAGACCTACCTGCCGCGCAAATTCAAGATCGCCGTTGCCGTCCCGCCGAGCAATGACATCGACCTCTACGCCAATGACCTTGGCTTCATCGCCATCGTCGAAGAGGGCAAAGTGATCGGCTACAACGTCGCCGTCGGCGGCGGCATGGGGATGACCCATGGCAACGAAGCGACCTTCCCGCGCATCGCCGATGTCATCGGTTTCTGCACCCCGGAAGAGGTGGTCAACGTTGCCGAGAAGATCGTCCTCGTCCAGCGCGACTTCGGCGACCGGTGCGACCGCAAACACTCCCGCTTCAAGCACACCATCGAAGATCGCGGGGTCGACTGGGTGATCCAGACCATCAACGAATACCTCGGCTACCCGCTTCAACCGGCGCGCCCGTTTGTCTTTGAAGACAACGGCGACCGCTTCGGCTGGGTCGAGGACGAGCGCGGCCACTTCCACTACACCCTCTTTGTCGAAGGGGGGCGCGTGCTCGATACCCGCGACTACCCGTTGCGCACCGGCCTGCGCGAGATTGCCAAAATCCACGATGGCGACTTCCGCCTCACCGGCAACCAGAACCTGATCATCGCCAACGTCTCGCCCGAAAAACGGCCCGAGGTGGAAGCGCTCATGAAGCAGTACGGGATCGCCGGTTGCCATGAACAGAGCGGCCTGCGCCTCTCCTCCATCGCCTGCGTGGCGCTGCCGACCTGCGGCCTCGCACTCGCGGAGTCGGAGCGCTTCCTACCCGAAGTGCTCAACGCGCTGGAAGAGCGGATCGAACGGATCGGCCTGCGTCACGACGCCATCACCATCCGCATGACCGGCTGCCCCAACGGTTGCGGTCGCCCGTTCATTTCGGAGATCGGCCTCGTCGGTCGCGGCCCGGAGCGCTACAACCTCTACCTCGGCGGCGGCCACGCCGGGGATCGGATGAACAAACTCTTCCGTCAGGATGTCGGCGCGCAGGAGATCCCCGACGTCCTCACCCCGATTTTGGAACACTACGCCCGCGAGCGGCAGGAGGGGGAACACTTTGGCGATTTCGTGATCCGCGCCGGTTACGTCGCCGCCTCCACCAACGGCCCCGGCTTCCACCGCGACATCAAGGCCGAGGCGCTCCAGCCGGTCGCTGTCTAAGCGCAAGCAGGGGACTAAAAATAGCAAGATCACGAAAGCGCCCCTGCGTGAGTGCGATATAGTTACCCTTCCCATCGGTTTCCAGCCGGTGGGGAGGGATTGCTTTTTCGACACTCATGATTGAACTCTTCATCCTCGGCGGCCCGATTATGTGGCCGATCCTCGTTGCCTCGCTGGTCGCCCTGACGGTCGTCCTTGAGCGGACGATCTTTGTGATCCTTGGCACTCTCCAGCGCCAGCCGAAGGTTGTCAGCACCATCCTGACCCACGTCGAGCGCGGCGATATCGAAGCCGCCGTCGAAGCAGGCCGCCCCTCCAAAGATTTCGTTGCCCGCACGCTCACCTACGCGCTCGACCACCGCGACAAATCGGTCTCCGACGCTCTGCTGCGCGCCGCCAACTGGGAACTCAAGCGTTTCAACCGCGGGTTGACCGTGCTCGATACCGTCATCACGCTCGCCCCGCTCCTCGGTCTGCTCGGGACAGTCACCGGGATGATCCACTCCTTCTCCCTTCTGGGCGGAGAGGAGCTTGGCGCTCCGGCAGCGATCACTGGTGGTATCGCCGAAGCGCTCATCGCTACCGCCGCCGGTCTCGGCGTCGCGATCATCGCGCTCATCCCGTTTAACTTCCTCAACGCCCGGCTCGAACAGGCGCGGCACGATATCGAAGACGCCGCCTCGCACATCGAGCTTTACCTCGTCAAGCGCGCCGGTAACTGCGCCTTCCAGACCGTGGAGGTCGACGGGTGAAGATCCCCTCCCCGCGCAGTCAAAAGAAAGCGCGGATCGAGGTGATCCCGCTCATTGACATCGTCTTCTTCCTGCTCGCCACCTTCGTCATGGTCTCCATGTCGATGGTCAAGAACGAAGGGGTCACCGTTAATGTCCCAATCGCCAGTACCAGCGCCCCGCAAGATCGACAGGAGTACACCGCCATCACCGTGACCGCCAGCGGCGACTACTTTTTCAACAAAGAAGCGGCGACGCTCGAAGCGATCGTCGAGAAACTCAAGGTGCTCAAGGAGACCGAGAAAGAGCCGCGCGTCTTCATCAATGGCGATGAAAAGGCCGAGTTCGGCAAGGCGATCGCCGTGCTCGATGAGACCCGCAAGCTTGGCATTTCGAAAGTCGCCATCGAAACCCGTAAGAAATGAAGGAGCTTCAGGAGCCACCCACGCCACGGTTTGCCCCGGCCTCGCCGGTGCCGACCCCGCTCCTTACTGCCGCCGGGGGAGTGACTGATCGCTTCATTGAGGTGCAGAAAGAGCCGTGGGGCGGCTACGTCATTGCGCTGGTCGCTGCGGTGGGGGTTCATCTCGGGATTTTGTACGGGATTCCGACCAAGGCGAAGATCGAGCCGTTGACCCCGCCGGAGTTCGGCGTCGTGGTCGATAACACCGGGGTAGAGGTCGATCTCGTCGCCGCCATGCCAGCGGATGAAATCGACCCGAACGCTCCGCTCGAAGAGCCGGAAGTCGCCGAAGAACCGGAGCCTGAGCCGGAACCGCCCGTCGTGGAAGAACCTGAGCCCGAGCCGGAGCCGGAGCCGGAACCGGAGCCCGAACCGGAACCAGAGCCTGTCGTCGAGGAAGAGGAGCCCCCCGTCCCGGAGGCACCGCCTGAAGTGGTCGTCCCGAAGCCAACCCCGCGCCCGACCCCGAAAGCCGTCGCTCAGGCAACGCCACGAGCCACACCCCGGCGCACCCCACGCCCGACGCCACGCCCGCCCCGCCGGGTCGCCCGTGTCTCCGGCGATGGAAGCTCGGCCATTCCCGGCTTTGACGCCACCACCGCTTCAGCGGGAGGCGGCGCCCTCTCCTCCAAGCCCGGTTATCTACGCAATCCGCACCCCTCCTATCCCGAGGAAGCCCGACGCGCCAAGCAGGAGGGAGTGGTCCATCTCCGCGTGATGGTCACCGCTGCCGGGAAAGTCGGCCGCGTCGTCGTCGTCCGTTCCTCCGGCTTCCCACTCCTCGACGAGAGAGCACGGAGCGTCGTCGCGGAACGCTGGAGTTTCCGCCCGGCAAGACGCGGCAGCATCGCCGTCCCGACCGTCGTGGTCGTCCCGATCCGCTTCTCCCTGCGCAATCGCTAAGGAAATGTTGATTGGAAAGAATTTAACGAAGCCGAGATAAAGCGTCCTCCCTAACCCGACGCTTCCTCAAGCGCTCAAGGCTCCCTCCAAAGCTTTCTCAATATAATGATTGAGACTTTGACCGTCTTGATATGCCTTGAGCGCAAGCGCCTTATGCAACTCAGGTTTCACCCGAACCAAAAATTTACCTGAAAATTCTTTCTGAGGCTCAGGTAAAGGTCGACCATCTTCACGATAGATTTCTATCCACTCTTTCACAATCACCTCAAGTTGCTTGAGCACACCCGTCTCGCTAGCCCCATGGCAGCACGGGCCAATCAAAGGAGGGGCAGAACCGATAAAACACTGATCTTCCTCACTCCATTCGACGATTTTCATGTAATGCGGGACGTTCATCTTTTTATCTGTTGGATCGCTATTCTAACTTGCTTCTCCTGATAATGCTTCGCATCGTCACTCAATTTTCCACAGACCGTGACAGTCACACCTTCAAAACTGATAAAATTGCGATGGCTTCCCTTCCCGCCACGGTTCACAAAACCAGCTTTTTTAAGTTCCTGAATCAAATCGCGGATTTTGCGGGGCACTACGCAACAGTATCAGATTGATACTACCTTTTCAAGTTGCGGTTTTAATAAAAGAGAATCGCGCAGAGCAGCATCGCCGCGCCATACGCCAGCCCGCCCGCTGCCGCGAGCCGCCAGCGGGTCGCCTCACGCGTCACCCATGCGATCTGATCGCGCAGCAGGTACGGCATTCCGACCCAAAAGAGCCCTAGGACGATCCAGATATACGCCAGCACCGTCACGAGCAGACGGCTCCATTCCGGGCGCAGAAAAGCCGCCTCCAGCAATGGCTCCGCCGCAAGCAGACAGAGAATCCCAAGCGCTCGCACCGAGAGAAATTCGTCGACGAAAATCAGCGTCAGAAAATAAAAGGCGACAATCACCACAAGAATCGTCTGCCGCCACGGCGAAAACTCCCCGAGATCCATCCGCGCCACGAGTTGAAACGCCCAAATGGCGTCAATGGTAAGGAGGACATTCCCCGCCGTGCGCGAACGCGGGAAGAGACGCAACAACGCCTTCGCCCCGCCTGCATGCAACAAGGCGAGCAGATGCGCCACGATCAGAAGAATACCGAGAGCAAGCCCGACATCGCGCAGGGAGAGGGAGTAGATCATCGTAGAGCGCCAAGCAAAGGCGAAAGCGGGCCGCGCCTCAAGTCATTTGCACCGGGGCCGTGCGATTCCTGCCACAAAAAGGCTACAAAATCGCCGGGTCGCCATAAAGGGTAAACCCATGGGTACGGGTGACCCGGACATCGAAGACCTCCCCGATATGCCGCTCGCTCCCCTCAAAAACGACAATCTTGTTCGTGCGAGTGCGCCCGGTGAGCCGGTCGGGATTGTGACGGCTCGGCCCTTCACAAAGGATCTCAACGTTGGTACCGACAAGCGCTTCAAGCTTGCGCTGTGCAATGGCGTTGACCGATTGGAGCAACTCCTGATTGCGTCGCTCCTTGGTCACTTCATCAAGCTGCCCCTCCATCTCTGCCGCCGGGGTATCCTTGCGCTTGGAGTAACGGAAGATAAAAGCGTTATCAAACCCGACCTCTTCCATGAGCGAGAGCGTCGCGCGGAAATCGTCCTCCGTCTCTCCGGGGAAGCCGACGATCACATCGGTGGTGATCGCCATATCGGGCCGGGCCGCGCGAATGCGTTCGACCAGCTCAAGGTACTTGCGGGCGGTATAAGTCCGGTGCATCGCCTTCAAAATGCGATCAGACCCGCTCTGGAGCGGCAGATGGAGATGCTCGACCAGATTAGGAAGGTAACAGAATGCCTCGATCAAATCGCTGCGATAGCCAATCGGGTGAGGCGAGGTAAAGCGAAGCCGCTCCAACCCGGGGACGGCATGGACCGCTTCGAGCAACTGCACAAAAGGGCTTTTCCCGTCGACCTTGGGGAACTCGTGCCGCCCGTAAAGATTCACAATCTGCCCAAGCAGCGTCACTTCCTTAATCCCCTGCGCTACCAACCCCTCCACTTCGCTGACAATCTCCGCAATCGTGCGGCTGCGCTCCGGCCCGCGCGTGTACGGGACGATGCAGAAGGTGCACTTCATGTTACACCCTTGCATGATCGAGACAAACGCCGTCGTCTGGCGCGGTTTAAGAAGATGATCGCGAATGGCCTCCTGTGAACCGGCCTCCGCATCGACATCAACGATGGAGAACCGGGCGTCATCCATGAACGGCTGCGCCTCCTCACTCCGTTTGCGTTCGAGGAGTTCCTCCACATAATCGGCCACCTTGTGGAACTTCTGCGTGCCCACCACCAGATCGACCCCCATCATTTTCGTCAACTCCGGCCCCCGGCTCTGCGCCATGCAACCGAGGAAACCGAGCACCGCCTTCTGGTGGCGCTTGCGATGGAGAAGATTGCCCATCTTGCCGATCGCCTTCTGCTCGGCCATATCGCGCACGCTACAGGTGTTGAGCAGGACGACGTCGGCCTCCTGCTCATCCGGCGTCATCTGGTAGCCCCGGGCCATGAGCATCTGCGCGACCTGTTCGGAATCGCGCTCGTTCATCTGGCACCCGTAGGTCTTGATATATACTTTGGGCATGTTGGAAAGCGGGCCACTCTACGCCGCTCCGCCCCGGAGGGCAAGCCGCCACGCCGATCGACAGCTTTCTTTCCCACTCAGGCCAACGAGCAGCGGAACCCGACTCCCGGCCTCGCCGCCGGTGGTCATCTCCGCGTTTGCCGTCGGCTTAACCGAAGAAGTTAGAGACCAGCCGCGACACCCAGAAGAGGACCGCGATCAGGATGATGCAAAGGACAATGAAAAGGAACTTCCCATCGCGCTTCTCCGCCCGAAGACGACGTGCGCCGAGCGGCGTCGCATCCGCTGCGAGAACCGCATCGTAGCGCTTATCCCCCAGCGGCTTAGGCGCAAGGCGGGAATCGTTGGCAATCTGGCGGCGACGGCGCTGGGTATACTCCTCACGGCGGCGCGGCGCTTCGTTGATCAACTGGTTAAGCTGTTCCTTCTTCTGCTGGAGCTGCTGCTCCTTCTCGCGCAACGCCTCTTGCTTGCGGTCGAGCGAATTGGCAGAGGGAGAGGGATTAGAAGATTTGTTACGGCGAGGTGTAAACATGGATTAGCGGAAGAGCGAGATAACCAAATGAAGAATACCGAGGATTAAAAGGGGAAGGGTGAAGGCGAACCCGTTGCGCACCCAATAGGCAAAATCGTGTTCAACCCCCATCTGGCTGTAAGAATGATGCTCCTCCCCCTCATAAACTTCGCCCATGCCATCGGGCTGAATGCGCGGGACGCACCGGTTGTACTCCGCCTTGGCATCGTCCACCGCGCTCAAGGCACGGGCCAGTTCGCGGTGAAACTCGGCGTGTTCCCAATCCTTGGGGTTGAGCGCTTCGAGCAGTTGAAGATGCTGGTTGAAGGTATCGTGAATCGCTCCGAGGAGTTCGACCCGCTTCTGCGCGTCGACCCCTTCACGCTCCAGCACGACCAGCGCACGGCTGAATTTCTCAAGCATCTCCGAGCGGCCGGACTGGAACTGATCCTGCTTACGGCTGAGTTCCTCCAGCTCCTTTTTCTGCTTTTCGATGAGATCCTGCTGCCGTTTGAGCGAGAGGAGCTGCTCCTGAGCTTTTTGGACCTGAAGGTCCAACTGCTCGTTGGAGAGATCATCTTCGGGAAGATCAAGATAGGGCTCGTTGGCTTTCACGGAGGAGAGAAAAAAGGCGTCCGGACAGGGATTGCCTATCTTTAACTTTTTTCCCGAAAAAGACGAGCCTAAAACTCAAGATTTTTCACCCGCTGTAAAGCAAGCAACATCGGCAGCCCCATCGTGATCACGCTCAAGGCCAAAGCGAGAAAGAGCGCAAGATCACCCGGGATGAAAAGAGGAATATCAGTCGCCTCCTCCAGAGCCGGAACCGCCGCCAAACCGACAAAGGAAGTAATATAGATAAAACTGACCGCAAGGCAGAGCGTCCCGCCAAAACCGCTGACGATCTTGCTCGGATTATCCTCTTTCATATTGGGAAAGAGTGCCCCCAGTCCGACCGCCAACCCGGAGAGCGAGGCGCTCAAAATCGAGATCGCAAAAGCGAAGAAGAAGACCTTCGACCACGCCAGATTCAGCATCAGGCTACTCGCCACCATCAGCGTCACCGTCATCAGGCTCGAAATCACAAAACTGCTCCAGAACTTCTGCAAAATCACCTTGCGCAAGCCGACCGGGGCCAGCCCGACGATCCAGAGCCGCCGCCCCTCCAGACTAAACTGCGGGAAGACAAAACGGGTCGTCAAGGTCGAGAGCGTCAACGCTGAAGCGGCGAGGTTGAGGTAGGAGATGAGCGTCTCCCAATAGACATTCTGAAAGTTAAACGCCACGTTACGCAGGTTGATCACGTAAATGCACAAGAGGCCGAAGAAGATGAGAAACTGCGTCCACTGCGCCGGATCACGCCAGAAGAGCCGGGCATCCTTGAGAACCAGCGCCTTGATCGGCTGCGAGACCCCCGGGAGCGAATCAACGACCCACTCCAGCGGCGTACGGTGATCCGCCTTCTGCCGATTGAACTCGGCCCGGCGGTGGAAGCGCTCCGCCCGGGAACTGAGCGCGCGCGACCAACTGGCGTAAAACCACCGATCCGCCACACCGAAGGAGAGGAGCATCCCCATCAGCGCATTACTCGCCAACACCCCGAAGAAGAACATCCCTTGGCGCGTCAACTCCTCGCTACAAGCGAGCACCATCTGCGCCAACCACGAACTCGGGAGCAGCAGATGCTGGCTGACCCGCGTGTGCTGGAGGAGTTTATCGAAGGAGAGAACTTCGTGCATGTGCATTGCGCTCTCCTGCTCCACCGGCTTGATCTCAATAAACATCCACGCGAAAAAGAGCGCCCCGCCAATGAGAAGCACCCGCTTGAGCCACGGCCGCGAGAAGGTATGGACAAAAGCCAGAATCATCCATGAGCCGACCAGCCCCGGGATGATGATAAACGGGAGATAAGCTGCCGCAATCTGCCCGTAAAACGCCGGTTTGACATTATGGACATGCCCGAAAGCGAGCATCATCGGCGCACTAAGAAAGATCAGCGCCCAGCTCGAAACCGTCAACCCTTCGACAAACTTCCAGCGATAAACATCCCGATGGCGGATCGGCAGCGTCAGAAGCCACGCCGTCTCCCGGTTCTTGAACAAGGTCGAATAGCCGATGATGAGATTGGAGAAAATCAGCATCACAAAAAAGCAGCTAAAGACCAGAAAAACGATCCGCTGCGAGAGCAACGCCCCGACCAGCGGGAAGGTATAGAGGTAGCTCATCCCGGCCTGAAAGAGCCAGTAGCCGATGAGGAGATAGCCAAGAATGAACGCTCCAAGAATCGCCAACAGAAAGGGGGAGCGCTTGCGAACGCTCCGCATCTGGGCCAGAAACGTCCGCCAATGGACCCAGAGCATCAGCCGGAAAAGACGCCACGTACCCGGCGTCGGCCCCGGCAAGGGGGCGTCAGCGACGGCAGCAGGCTCATTTTCCAAAGGAGAGGACATGGAGGGGATCTCCCAAAAACTAAAGAGCTATCGCCCCGGCGCAAGTTCAAAGAGGAAACCACGCAGGTACTCCGTCTCCGGCAAATTGAGCAACACCGGGTGATCCGCCCCCTGCCCATAACGCTCCAGCAGGCGCAAAGTCCGCCTCGCATCGACAGCGGCCTCGGCAGCGACTTCGCGGAAGATGGCGTCATCCACATGGTGCGAGCAGGAGAAAGTCGCCAACAACCCGCCGGGAGCAAGAAGCTTGAGCGCCCGGAGATGGATCTCCTTGTAACCGCGCAACGCCCCGTTGAGCTTCTCGCGCGAGCGGGTGAATGAGGGGGGATCAAGGATCACCAGATCGTACTGATTCTCCCCCTTCTCCTCAGCTTCCTTGAGGAAATCAAAGGCGTTGACGTTGTGAACTTTCACCGACAGGTCGTTGCGCTCCGCATTACGTGCGATCTGTTCGCAACACCCTTCGCTAATTTCGACCGCCTCCACGCTTGCCGCCCCTTCCTTCGCACAGGTCAACGCAAACGCCCCCTGATTGGAAAAAGCATCGAGCACCCGCCGCCCTTTCGCCCATGGAGCGAGCGCGGCATAACTGCCGATCTGGTCGAGGTAAAAACCGGTCTTCTGGCCCAACAACGGGTCAATTTCAAACTGCAACCCCTGAAGCTCAATCGGGAGCACCCCCGGCTCCTCGCCGTAGAGCAGGCCGTTAACGCTTTCGAGCCCCTCGGCCTTACGGATCGGTGCATCGTTGCGCTCAATGATTGAACGCGGGGAGAGGAGCTTGCGCAATGCCTCCACCAGCAGCGGCTTGCGCCGGTCCATCGCCAAGGTGAGCGTCTGGAGGACGAGCGTGTCGCCATAGCGATCGACGATCACCCCCGGCAACCCGTCACTCTCACTCCAGATCAGACGGCAAAGGTCCGGGCGGACGTTGCGGCGCTGGCGATACTCAATCGCCTGCGTGATGCGACGCTCAAAAAAATCGGCATCCAACCCCTGCCGCTGACGGGAGAAGCGACGCGCCACAATCTGCGAACGGGAGTTGTAAATCGCCGAGCCAAGCAGGCGATCGCGCCCGTCCCGAAGCGAAACCACCTCCCCATCCTCCGGGTTGCCGAAGGATTTGAGCACTTCACTGAAGTAAACCCAGTCGTGACCGTGGTAAATGCGGGAGCGGGGACGAATAACAAGACCTGCCATAAAAGGAATCACCATGACGCAACCCGGCGACGAAAGGAAGCCTGCATCTTCCAACTTTTCGCTTCCTAACCGGGCGGGGTTGCTGCTTTATCTGCGGAGTATGATCGAACGGACCTGCTCCCCCTGTGTCAAACCTGTCAGCGTTATGGCTTTGTCGCGTTGGATACCGTTGTTGGGATCGCTGCTCCTGCTGGTCGATCACCCCGTTACCGCTCAGGAAAACGCCGCTGTGGCGGAAACACCCGCTGCTGCCCCGGCGGCCTCGGTCTCCCCGGGGAGGGCCGCGCTCCGGGTGCTCGACGCCGGTTTTGTCGAAGTCTTCGAGCAGGTCGCCCCGTCGGTTGTTGTCATTGAGGCGATGCAGAAACCGGCCAAGGAGGAAAACGAGGCGTTCGACTTCTTCTTCCGCGCCCCGGATGACTCACCGCGCCCCTTCCAGATGCCCGAGCGCGACCGTCGCAGCGAAGCCTCCGGCTTCATCATCCGGGAAGATGGCTACATCCTCACCAACAACCACGTCATCGACGGTGCGGAGAAAATCAGCGTCAAGCTCAAGGATGGTCGCCGTTTCCCGGCCAAGGCGATCGGGATCGACCCGCGCACCGACATCGCCGTGGTGAAAATCGAGCAGAACGGCCTCCCTGCCCTCCCGCTCGGGGATAGCGACGCCCTCAAAGTCGGTCAGCTTGTCTGCGCCATCGGCGTCCCGTTCGCGCTCGACTACTCCTTCACCATCGGCGTCGTCAGCGGCAAAGGGCGGGCCAACCTCTCCAACCACGCCACTTACGAAGATTACATCCAGACCGATGCGCTCATCAACCCGGGCAACTCCGGCGGTCCTCTCTTTGATATTGAAGGGCGCGTCGTCGGGATGAACACGCTCATCAACGGCATTGGGCGCGGGCTCGCCTTCGCGATTCCGGCTACGATGCTCAAGGATGTCAGCGAACAGTTGATCAACACCGGCAAAGTCCGCCGCCCATGGCTCGGCATCCGGATCGAGACGCTGGAGAACGAAAGCAGCCTGCGCGAACAGATCAAGGGGGTTGAAGAAGGGGTAGTGATCAACACGATCGAAGCCGATGCCCCGGCCTTTAAGAGCGACCTGCGCCCGGCCGACGTCATCACCGCCGTTGACGGCAAGCCGGTCGCCACCGCTGCCCAGTTGCAGAAAGAGGTGCTGCGTCGGAAAGTCGGCGACGTCCTCCAACTCACCATCTGGCGCAACGGCAAGAGCCTCACCGTCCCGGTCACCACCGGCGAACTCCCCGCCTCTGACGCGAAGGAAGCCGCCTCCCCCGCCCCACAACCGAGCGAGGGCGAAAGCAGTGAGGAAGGCGAGGAAAACCTCGGCTTCCGCTTCGAGAATGTAACCCAAGAGACCGCCACACGGCTCGGCCTCAAGAGCGCCACTGGCGTCGTCGTCACCCACGTCGAACCGGGGAGCGTGGCTGACATTGGAAAAATTCAGGTCGATGACGTGATTACGGAAGTCGATTTCCAGGCCGTCGCCAATGCCGACGAAGTCCACGCCCAGCTCCGCAAGCGCGATCGCTCCAAAGCGTTGCTACTCTTCCTTGAAAGAAAAGGGCAAAAGACGTATGCTGTCCTGAAGCCGTAATTTCATCGAGTTCATCTGTTCCTTGGTTGGGCGGTCGGCGTCAGATCACGAAATCTGGCGCCGACCGTTTTTCTCATCATCGCTGGCAATTGCCGATTGTGGGATGAAAAGTTAGCGATACAAGATGTTGTGCTCCCTACGGTTTTAAGGCATCTTCTGGCGCCATGCGCTGTCCGAAATGTGGTAACCTTGAAGATAAGGTCATTGATTCCCGCTCGTCACGGGAAGGAGCGTCGATCCGGCGTCGGCGGGAGTGCACCGTTTGCCAGCACCGCTTTACCACCTATGAAGAGATCGAAAGGACGGTCCTGCGCGTGGTCAAGCGTGACGGTCGGATTGAGCCCTTTGACCGTGATAAGCTGACCAGTGGCTTCATTAAAGCGTGCGAAAAGCGCCCGATCTCCCTGACGGTCATCGAAAAGAACGTCGAGGAGATCCAGACGGAACTCGAAGCAGGCTCAAGCCGCGAAATCCCAAGCAGTGAGATCGGCACCAAAGTCATGGAACGCCTCCACGCACTCGATCAGGTTGCCTACGTCCGTTACGCCTCGGTCTACCGCGATTTTCAGGATATTGGTGAATTCATCGACGAGATCCAAAGTCTGGAGCGGCGGGTGAAACCGAACGTCCAACAGACGGAGTTGTTTTAGAAAACGTTATCGCGAGTGAGACTTGACTGCGGTGGTCCTACTCGCACGCTGCATAGGAGAAGCTAAAAGGGGCTCCACCGTGTATCCAGCGGCGATGAAACGTAGATTTCCCCCACTTGGCTCAAGCCCGGAGAGGACTTGCCAGAACACCGCTCTTCGTTTATCTTTCCGACAGAATGCAGCGGTTGATCCCTTCTAACATAGCAATCATTGGCGAAGAACTGGCGATCGCCTGGAGTGACGGACACGAGACCTATCTCCCCCTCGCTTTTTTGCGGCAATGCTGCCCCTGCGCCGGTTGCGGTGGGGAGCCCGATGTCATGGGCCGGGTCGTTCGCCCGGAGGTAACGCATACCGATGCCAGCTTCCGGCTTCGGCGTTACGTCCTCATGGGCGGGTACGCCGTCAACCCGACGTGGGAAGATGGACACAACACCGGCCTCTATACGTTCAACTACCTGCGGGAACTCGAACGGGTGCTTGCTGAGGAGAAAGCCGAAACGTCCTCCCAAGCGCCGCCCCATCAGGAAGGGGCCGGGTGCTCCTGCCATTAGGGGGCATTCAGGAAAGGATGAAGCGATCTATTTTAGGACCAGAATTATGCTTCTGAGGAAGACTAAATCGAGACTCGGACACCCTAATAGACCGCCTTTCAGGCCCGAAGAGGGCTTTCAGCAGCTTCCTGTTAAATTCGTGAACACGCCCTAAGATGCCATGCATGCCAGAGCCAAAATCACGCTGATTCTGTTTCTCTTCTGCCTTTGCGCTTCCTCCAGCCTCCTCTACTGGCATTTCCGCCATCAGGAGCAACATGCCGACCCGACGGAACTCTTTGAGGCGGTGGAATCTCAGTTAAAAGCGTTCCGCGAACGTAATTTCCCGACGGCTTACGATCTTGCTTCCTCCGATTTTCGCTCTCAATGGTCGCTCGAACAGTTCACTAGCATGGCACGCGGTGATTTTCCCCGCATCTTCGGCGCTGAACGGGTGGAATTCGGCCCGTGGCATCGGCAGGGGCGCCGCGCGATGATTCAGGTTTTCTTCGTCAACCACGATGGGGGCGTCTCCCCCTGTATTTACAGTTTGATTAGCGAAGGAACAGGCTGGAAAGTCGACCGTGCGCGTTGGGTCAGGGGATGGCCCGAAGGACAACGGATGCGAGGGATTCGGAGCTAAAAGACGCCTCAAAAAAAGGACGATTGCTTTTTCACACCGAAGAGAAACGACGCCCCCTAAAAGATGCTCTGAATTTTTACTGCTCGAACTTCGGGGTCAGAGGAAACTTTAACGTCCGTCACGGAATGACGAACAATAGACAGCATCAGTTCCAGCGCCATCCCTGTAAAGGCGCAACCGTTCAACGGTGAACATTGAAGGTTAGCGCAAAGGGCTCCGAAAATCCTACCCTGGCTCGAAGCATTGACAGCAACCAACAGCAACGACAAGTCGGTGAACCGTGGCGGAAACCCTCGAACCGGGCCTCGATGCATTCCTCGTTCAAAAACTGAGCGTGATGCAACTTTCCAGCGTTATCTGCACTGGATGAACTAATCGTCTAATCTCGACCCAGACTGCATTACCTCCCTGAAACAAAGAGACCTGGTCGACAAGGCACCTTTCACTCCATCAACGGCCGTTCGGAGAAACGAAATCAACTACCACTCGCCTTTTGAAGAAATTCGTTGATCGAATGAATAGAGCCATCAGTGGAGATAAACATATTGCCGTCTCCGTGAAATGATCCGACCTCCATCACCCAAGGTTGTCTTGGCCAGCGAGTAGGGGTGGAATGGTGTTCATCAAACTGACTGGGGATATAATGAATGATCGGATTGTGGCTGAAATCCTCGGGCCGTTCGCTATAGAGACGCCGCCAGCTTGGGCATTGCCACACCCCTTGGGTCCCTCCGTAATCCGTGAGAGTATCAACCCAAAAACGCGCCACCTGCTCTTCCTGCAATTCTTCGGAAATCTGCGGCCACTGTTTATTATCTGCAAGATAACTCGCCAGTGAAACATGCAACGAACGAAGATTATTATTACAAACCAAGCGTTCCGCGCGGTTACGAAAAGCTGTGAGAGAGGGAGCAACCATCGTCCCGAGAATCCCCATCAGAGAAATGACGAGGATCAGCTCCAAAAGCGAAAACCCTGACCTACGGTCAAGGTTTTGCTTTAAACTTAATTCAGGAAAAAACATTCCCGATTTCGTACTCCAACCAAAAAACTAGGGAGTGGGAGATGGAGCTGGCGTTGGCGTTGGCGTTGGAGGCGGGATCACCTCCCGTTCAGCGCGTAATACAGGACTGACTTGCGTCAATGTTGTGGTAATCACCGGAGACTGAGTGCTGGTGCGAACACCCGTAAACCGTACCGGGCGCTCTTCATCCACATCTTCAATCCGATAAGTCGGAATACCACCCCCAAAAGTAGGGCGAAGAACCGGCCAAATTCCACGAATTCTCAATCTATCCTTACCCGCAAATTCCAACGAAGGAAAGGTACGCACAATCTTGGAAGAAATCATCCCGTTAATCTCCAGTGCACCTTCCAGAATCCACGTTGTTACTGTCGTGCTACCATCGGTTTCACGTTGACGCTGAGGCGGCCAAGCCACGGTAGCCAAACCGACAGACCCCTCGAACGCAGAAGTAATCCGGCGGTTTTTGAAATCCGCAGTGGAATTGACATCTGCTGTAACAGCTTCGCCTTCCACAAAAATTAAAGCACGTCCACCACTACCAAAAACACCAAGCGACGAAGGAACACCACTTCCATTAGCCGAAGAGGTCGAAGAAGTACCAAAAATGGCAACACCAGAAATATTCTTCCCGGTCAAAACTCCCTGATAGGTACCGCTCGATTCTGCACCGTAAAAAACGTTGTTATCGAACGGACCACCAACGATGGCAAACGCAGGAGAGGCAAGAAGAGCAGTGGAGAGGAGGGCTAAAAGAGATCGCTTCATACTGAAATTTAGTGAGGGGACAGCGTTGGCTGAAATGTGTTCAGGGACAATATCTAAGAATTACCCCCCTTCAAGTCAACACCCTTTTTTGAAGAAAAGAATCCGCCAGCTTCCATCAGCAGAACTTTTGACTTTCAGGGGCTTTCCCGCTTTCCTACCGGTTTTGACCGTATAGCACCAGCTCTTTTACCACTCCTTTAGTAAATGGACGAAACGCACACTCTTATCGAAACCCGTCGCCAGAAAATGCTGGCACTCAAGCAACTTGGCGTCGCCCCGTACGGGAAGCGTTTTCGAACCAGCGGCACCGTGGCGGAAGTTACCCAACGTTTCGCTGAAGGGAACACCGAGCGTCTCGCCGGACGCATCACCGCCCATCGCGATATGGGCAAAAGCCACTTCCTCGATTTAAGCGATGCTACCGGTCGCCTCCAGATTTTCATCCACGCCAAAGAGATCGGCGCGGAAGCTTTCGAGATTTTCAAACTCCTTGATCTTGGAGATTTCATCGGTGTCGAGGGGGAGACCTTCACGACCCGGGCCGGAGAGCCGACCTTGCGCGTCAAAGCCCTCACCGTTCTCTCCAAGACCCTCCGCCCGATGCCCGATAAATGGCACGGCCTTGCCGACGTCGAGACCCGCTATCGCCAGCGCTACCTTGATCTGATGGCCAACCCCGCCTCCCGCGACCTCTTCCGCCAGCGAATCGCCATCGTGCGCGAGATCCGGCATTTCTTTGAAGAGCGCGACTTTCTGGAAGTTGAGACACCGATGATGCAACCCGTCGCAGGCGGAGCCGCAGCCCAGCCCTTCAAGACGCACCACAACGCCTTGAACATGGATCTCTACCTGCGCATCGCCCCAGAGCTCTATCTCAAGCGTCTTCTGGTAGGAGGCTTTGACAAGGTCTTTGAGCTCAACCGCAACTTCCGCAACGAAGGGATCTCCCGGCGACACAACCCGGAGTTCACCATGCTGGAGGCGTATTGGGCTTACGCCGACTTTGAGATCATGGCCGATCTGGTCGAGGAACTCGTCACCCACGTTGCGCAAAAAGTCATCGGCACTCTTAAAATAGAGCACCGGAACGCCGAGGGAGAGGTCACCCGAGTGATCGACCTCAACCGCCCGTGGCGCCGCGCCTCTTATCGTGATCTCGTCGACGCCGCCGCCCCCGGTTGGTTTGAACTCACCCCGGAAGGCCGCCGCGAGCGCGCTGCCGAATTGCGGGTCGAACTCTCCCCGGAGATGGCCGACTTCGAGGTCACCCAACATCTTTTTGAAAAACTGGTTGAGGAGAAAACCTTCGACCCCTGCTTCGTCACCCACGTACCGGCAGAACTCGTCCCGCTGGCCAAAACCAATCCCGATGACCCCCGCTGGGTCGACGTCTACGAGCTCATTATCAATGGACAGGAAATCTCCCCCGGCTACTCCGAACTCAACGATCCGGTTGCCCAGCGCGAACGACTCGAACACCAGTCCGGCGGCGAACAACAGAAGATTGACGACGATTTCCTCACCGCTCTCGAACACGGAATGCCTCCCGCCGGCGGCATCGGTATTGGCATCGACCGCCTCGTCATGATGTTGACCGGTGCCGAATCGATCAGGGATGTCGTGCTTTTCCCCCATATGAAAGCGCGCCAGTGAAGAGAGGCAGACTTCCCGCATCGGAAAAAAAGTAGCACCGCTCAAGCAAAGTAAGACGTTTTACGAAGAAGCCACCCCGTCCATAGCCTCTTCTGGGCGGGGGAATCCCTGATTTTGGCCTTTGATGAAGCTTTCCCGACAAAAAAGTCTTGCACCACAACCCAACAACCACCAAAAATCCCCGCATTCTGCCGCTCTTTTGCCATCTCGACTGTCGAAAATCAGAAAAGAACGTCCGTTCTCCCCATCCTCAAACCTTCCTGTAAGGCAGATGATTCATGGATGATCACCACTTATCATCAAATGCCATGCCAACAGACGGGGCCCCTGCCCCACACTTGTACAGGAAGGCTTGCTCCAATGGACGAGGAGAAACCAAACCTGTTTTGGCACCCTTCCAGTGAAATAAGCACTGGAGAGGTGCAAAAACTTCTTGCTAAACAAAATAAAAAAACCTAATCAGCAACCCCACGTAAGGTTTACCCGAAAGAATTGCATCGACAACGCAGTTCGCTTCAGTGAATCTTCGCCCTGCTCTCTGCAAGAGAAAAAACTGCACACAAACCAAGGGAAATAAACTCTGAACATGAAAAAAACCACACGTCTCAAAAATAACACCCAGGGTTCCGGCCGCAGCCGGATCGCCCGCAGCCTCTCTGCCGCCGTTATCGCTTCCGCGATGATGTCCGGAGCAGCAGTGGCTCAAACCTTTGTTTTCAACGCCGGGGGGAGCCCATACACCGTCGGCAACGAGCAATTCAACGGCATTCGTGTCGAAGGCAACGCCGTTGTTAACGGTAGCCTCCTGACCTCCAGCATCGACATCAACGCGGCGCACGCAGTCGGTACGGCCAGCGGTCGCACGACCATTTACGCCGGCACGATCAACGGCATCGAGTTGACCGGACCTGGTGGCCTGCTTAAGTGGAGCGCTGGCACGGGTATCCTCACCAACGCACACAGCTACGCTGGTGCTACCGCTATCGAAGACGGCGTTCTGAGCCTTACTCAGGGCGGCGCCATCAACGGCACCTCCGGCATCTCGATCATCAACGCTGCTACGTTGGCCATCGCCAACAACGTTGACATTAATCACGTTGCTTCCCTCGATCTCGGCCTCGGTGGCAACCTCGTTGTCGACGCCGCCGACACCATCACCACCACCTACTCGGGCAACATCTCCGGTGGTGCAGCCAGTGATATCGTCAAGAACGGTCTTGGCGCTCTCGTTGTTTCCGGTGACAACGCCGCTTTCGACGGAACCGCTACCGTTAACAACGGCACCCTCGAAGTGCAGAGCAACCTCGGCACCGCAGGCGTTTTCGTCGGCGTTGACGGCGAACTCAACGTCAACCTCGGCGCTAACATCCTCGGCAACGCTTTCAACAACAACGTCCTCAGCGACGGTGTTGTGAGCATCGACACCTCTGACGACACCGTCACGACCCTCGGCGGCGTGATCGACGGTCTCGGTTCGGTTGAAGTCGACGGCACCGGTACGGCAGTCCTCACGGGCGCCAACACCTATGCTGGCGGCACGACCGTTTACGGTGGCACCCTCGAAGTCGGCAACGGCGTCGCCCTCGGGTCGACCGCTGGCACCGGCCTCGTCGACGTCCGCACTGGTGGTCGCCTTCTGGTTGACCTCGCCAACAACGAAGTCTTCGCCAACAACGTCACCGTTGAAGTCGGCGGCGCGCTCATCTCTGATAGCGCCAACACCAACACCCTCACCGGTGTGATCGACAACGACGGCGTCTTCGCCAAGAACGGCACGGGCCGCACGATCGTTGACAACGCTCTCACCTCCCTCGGCACGACGGGCGGCGCGATCTTCGTCAACGACGGCATCCTCGAAGTTGCCCACAACGGCAACCTCGGGTTCAACACTTGGGTCGACGTTGACGCTCCCGGCGTTCTCGACACCACCGGCACCTCTGTCCATGGCTTCGGCGCCTCCACCATCCAGAGCGTCGGCGCTCTGACCGGTAACGGCACCGTCAACATCGGCGGCGGCGAACTCACGGTCGGCACCAACGACTGGGACGCCTCCTTCAGCGGTCTGATCCTCGGCAACGTTGTTGCCAACACCGGCACCGTCATCAAGGAAGGCGCTGGCGACTGGACCCTCACCGCCACTGATTGGATCACCAACGACGTTGCTGAACTCAACGCCGGTGACCTCATCATCAACAACGGCGCTGTGGTCGTCGAAGGCCGCGTCAACGCTGACGTGACCGTGAACGACCTCGTTCCGTTTGACGGCATCTACGGTGAACTCCTCGGCAACGGGATCATCAACGGCAACGTGGTCAACCACGGTGTTGTGAATCCCGGCACCCGTTTCGACATCGGCCAGCTCAACATCAACGGTTCCTACACTCAGGGCGTTGACGGCGAACTCGGCATCTACGTCCACAGCCGCACCCGCCACGACAAGCTCGTCGTTGACGGCACTGCTGACCTCGCTGGTAGCCTCAACGTGATCGGTTACAACATCCGTAACTTCCGTCCGGGCCAGAAAGTTACCGTCCTCTCCGCCACCAACGGCGTGTTCGGTACCTTCGATAACGTGTACGGCCTCTGGAGCAACACCATGCTCCACTTCGGGACCTACTACACCCCGAACAACGTTGAACTCCGCGTTCGCCAGCGTTCCTTCGCCAAGCTCAAGGGCTTGACCCACAACCAGCGCCAGGTGGCTCACGCCCTCGACGCTGCTGCGAAGCGCTACCAGATCCGCGACACGTTCGATCACCTCAACTACACCCGCATCAAGAACGTCCCGGCTCTTCTGTCGCTCCTGTCGCCTGAAGACCTCACCGCGATCTTCAACATCGGGTTCGCCACCTCGCAGATCCAGAACGTCAACCTCGAGCGCCGCCTCGACGACGTCCGTGCTGGTTCCTACGGGTTCAGCGCTGATGGGTTCGCGATCAACAACCGCACTGGCACGATCAACTACGACGGCGCTCCGGTTGCCAACACCAAAGACGGGCTGACGCTCGCCGGTTGGGATGGCAAGAGCATCGTCTCCAAGGACGTTGTTGCTCCGGTTATCGAGCAGAGCCGCTGGGGCTTCTTCATCACCGGTTCCGGTGAGTGGGCCGACATCGAAACGACCAGCGAAGCTCGTGGCCAGCAGTTCCGCTCCGCAGGGTTCACCCTCGGTGCTGACTACCGCGTGAGCGAAAACTTCGTCGTCGGTATCAACGGTGGCTACACCAACACCCACTCCGACATCAACCGCGATGGCAGCATCGAAGTTGACGGTGGCCGTGGTGGTGTCTACGCAACCGTCTACGGCGGTGGCGCTTACCTCAACGCAGCAGTCGGTGGTGGCTACAACTCCTACCGCACCAAGCGCACCACCCTCGGTGGCACCGCGCACGGTGACACGGACGGCGCTGAGTTCAACGGGTTGCTGAGCGGCGGTTACGACTACCGCGTCGGTGGGTTCTCCATCGGGCCTGTTGCCTCCTTGCAGTACACCTACATCGGCCTCGGTTCCTTCAACGAAACCGGCTCCGCTGGTAACCTCCACTTCAACGACCAGCATCAGGAATCGCTGCGGACCACTGTTGGTCTCAAGGCCTCCTACGCTTGGAACGCTGGTGGTGTGGTGATCCGTCCGGAAGTCCGCGCTCAGTGGAAGCATGAGTACCTCGACAGCACGGCGGATATCACCTCCCGCTTCGCTGGTGCGAACCGCTTCTTCACCGTGAACGGTCCTGACATCGGCCGCGACAGCCTCCTCCTCGACGCTGGCGCTTCGGTTGAAATCAATCCGGCTGTGTCCGTGTACGCCTACTACACTGGCGAACTCGGCCGCACCAACTACGATTCGCACTCTGTGAATGGTGGTTTCCGGGTTGCTTTCTAAGCAAGCCAGCTTCAGCCAAAGGCTGATCAGCTAAACCTTAAAGCCCCGCCTTCTCTTCCCGAGGAGGCGGGGTTTTTCGTTGGCTTGTCCTGTCGAGGGGGGGGACGCAAGAAGGAACTCCCCTCCACAGGCAAGGGAAAGGCAGCACTCCTTTGATCCCCCCCTTCATTGGTGATCCATTACGATACAAAACAACACTTTACCGGCGTTGACTGACCGAGATTCGAAGAGGAAAGAGTTGGCGCGGTGAGTCGCTTTAGGGCGTTCTACGGATTCTAAAGGATGAATCCATGGGCAATTTTAAGATCGCAAGGGAGCCGAGATCGAAACTGAAGCGCCCGAAGAGACCCATTTTGGGGCGAGACAGCGGATTTAATCCGCCTCTCACTCAAGTTCGCTAACACCCCTCACCCGAGGGCGCGGGCAATACCATCTCATGCACAGGGCCATCAACCTCCGTCGAATAACGACCCTGTCTCGTGATGAAGGTCAGCCGCCAGCGTGCCGGAGGCGAACTTGGCAACCATGGATAAAGCACCCGACTCTCCCCACTCACGTTCCTTTACTGGAGCGCTCGAGCAGACACGTCAACCCCATGCGTGACCACGCCTGACGGAATACTATCCACAGCATCCGATAAGGAATAAAGCGGCCTCTTTCCCCCCACCACCGCCCCTTTGCTCCGGGGCTGAGATGACGACGCTCAATGAGTGACAGCGTTCGCCCGCCGCCCTCCCCTGAAAATTCGGACACAAGGAGTTTTAAAAGAGGAAAATACCCCGCTTCCACAGCGAGTTTGCCTGATTGAAGTCCTCTCTTTACCCCCCAAAACCCCGATGCATGGCGATGACCGCGAGATCGTCATCAAAACTATCGTTACTCGAACAAAGGAGCACCCGCCGAATGGCTTCCTCCAGCAACTCCTGCGCACTCCCCTCCTCCATCCCTTCCAACAACTCCAGAAAGTGGGAGAAAGCAAGCCGACTACCCCGGGCATCGGTCACGCTGTAGAGACCATCCGAATAGAGGAGCGCCCGGTCCCCTTCCTCCAGATTCGTTTTCTCAAGCTCCGGCAACCCCGCCTCCAACGTCAGCCCGATCGGTGGAGCCGTCGACGCGATCCACTCCAGACGCCCCCCCTTTCTAACGATCAGAAGCGGAGGATGCCCCGCACCGGCCAGAGAAAGCTCTCCCGTTGGTTCAAGCAGAACGCAAGCAGCCGTCAAAAAAAGCTGCCCGCCAAAAAGACTGCGAAACTCGCGATTCACATACCGCAGGATCTCATCGGGACGCTCCGTTTCCCCTACGGCATATCGAAAGAGCAATTTGGTAAAAGTCGTCAACAACGCCGCCGAAGCGCCATGACCGGTCGCATCCGCCATCCATACCAGAACCCTCCCCCCTTCCAGCCGGTGCCAATCATAAATATCGCCACCCACCTGAATCAGAGACTGGTAGCGAAATGCCAATTCCCACACCTCTCCCTGTGGCATCTTCTGTGGGAGGATCGCCTGCTGTACCAGCCGCGCCGCCTCCAGATCGCGCTCATGGAGCGCCCGCCATTCTTCAGCCTGACGATTCTGCGCCACCAGTTCACTGCGCAAAAACGCCATCCGCAAATGCGTCTCAATCCTCGCCCGCAAGACCGGGAGATTTACCGGCTTGGTCACAAAGTCATCTGCCCCCGCCTTTAGACACTCAATCTCATGATCCTCGCCGGTGTGGCCAGTGAGCAGAATGATCGGGGTTTGAGCAATCTCCGTATCAGCATGAGTACGAATGATCTCGCAAACCTGAGCGCCGTTAAATTTCGGCATTTCGTAATCGAGCACCAAGAGCGCTTGCCCTTCGAGATTTTCGAGTGCCTCAAAGGCTTCCACGCCGTCGACGCATTCCCGCACCTCGTACCCAAACCGCCGCAAGCTGCGCGCCAGCATGGAACGAAGCGCCGGGTCATCATCCACCACCAGAATGACAGGTTGAATATTCATGGTAACGCGGGGAGGGACAGGGGTCGGCTTGCACTCACTCTAACCCCGTTTTCTACGGGCGCGAGCGAAGAATGATACCTTAAAATCGTTATCACATTTCCAAAACAACCAAAATAGGGCTTTCACCTACGTAAAAACACGCTTTTCCCACTTTAACGGTTGAGTTTTCTCCCCCTTTTTCCTACTCTCCGGTTGCTATTTAAATCCTTCCAAACCTGCGGTTTCCGATGCGGCCATGATGCCGACCTCCCGTCTCTCTTTTCAATACCATGTAGCGCTGGATGTGGGTACAGCTTGGACCCGCGCAGCCAACCCCGGCGGCGCACGGTTTTCCATCGAAACCCAGCGGCGGAAGGGGGCTCCACCCCCACTGGCTCTGGAAGGTCCGGCGGCCTCCCGCATGATCGAAGGGCTCCTCAAGGCGCTGCGCCCCCATTTTTTTTGGCGCCCCAAAGTCGTCGCTGCCATCTCCTCCTGCGCCAATGAGCGCGAGCGCCACTCCTTCCTCCAAACGCTCTATCAAGGGGGAGCCGGGGAAGTGACCCTCGTTCCGCAGCCATTCGCCGCCGCAGTGGGCGCCGGGTTGGACCCCAGCAGCCAACACGCCCAGATGATCATCGACATTGGGGAAAGCTTCACCGAACTGGCGTTGATTCGCTCGGGGCGCGTGGAGCAGTCCGAGTCGCTCCAATTCGGCTGTCAGGCCCTCAAACAAGTGATCGCCCGCCATCTTCGGCCCCGCCCGGGCGCTCGCCCGGGACACGACGCGCTCCTCCACTGGATGGGAACTCATTCGCTCAACGAAGCGATCCGGCGCGGGATGATCCCGCCTGAATTGGCCATGGAGATCCGCACCCTGCTCGGCACCGTGGCCGACGGAGCTTTGCGTTTCTACCGCCGCCTGCCCGATCGCGTCGCCTGTGAAGTGATCGAAAACGGTATAACGCTTGTCGGCGGTGGGGCGATGCTTACCGATCTGCGCGCTGAAATGGCGATGCGCACCGGACTAACCATCCACGTCCCGTGCAATCCACTCACCTCTGTCATCGACGGGGTGACCAAAGTGATCCCGTACGCCTCCCTCGCTGCTTCCTAAGGGCGATAACTGTCTACGACACGCCGCTCTCACCACGCTCCCCGTCGGAGAACAGCGCCAACCGTTTGCGCAAGGTCGCACGCGTGATCCCCAGTAATCGGGCTGCCTGCACCTGATTGCGCCCGGTCAACTCCATGGCCCGGAGCGTAAACTCCCTCTCCAGCCACGGCAAAAGCGCCAGCGTTGGGCTGCGCCGCGCTTCCTCCAATAAAAAATCGACCGCGCTTCGCGTGCTCAAAGCCACTCCACCCGTTGCCGCAGAGGCAACCGCCTCCCCCCCCTCCCCGTTTACCCGACCCAGAGGGAGATCCACCGGCAAAATCAAATCCGAGGTCGCCAGCACCGCCGCCCGCTGGATCGTATTCTCCAATTCGCGCACATTCCCCGGCCAGGGATATTTCTCCATGGCCTCAAGCGCCTCCTCGCTCAACCGCAACCGGGGCAAACGTTGCCGCGCCGCCACTTTACTCAAAAAATACTCCGCCAGAAGCGCAATATCCTCCACCCGCGACCGCAGCGGCGGCAACGGAATACGCACCACATTGAGCCGGTAAAAAAGATCTTCACGGAACTGTTGCGCCGCAATCGCCGCCTCAAGATCGCGATGAGTCGCCGCGATCATCCGAACATCTGCCTTCAAAATCGTATTCCCCCCGACACGGGAAAACTCCCCCTCCTGCAACACCCGCAAAATCTTACTTTGGAGCGCCAGAGGCATGTCGCCAATTTCATCAAGGAAAAGCGTCCCCCCGTGGCATTGCTCAAAACGCCCGACCCGTTGCGCCGCCGCGCCGGTGAAGGCCCCTTTTTCATGCCCGAATAACTCACTCTCCAGCAACGCCTCAGGAATGGCCGCACAGTTGATCGCTACAAAATCGCGCTCCGCCCGTTGGCTATAATGATGCAAAGCACGGGCAACCAGCTCCTTGCCCGAACCGCTCTCTCCCGTGATCATCACCGGCGCATCGGTATGCGCCACGCGGCCAATCATTTTGAAGACCTGCTGCATCGCAGGCGATTGCCCGACGATGCTCTCCTCGACCTGCTCCAGCGTTAACCGGGGCGTCGTTGTCGTTGCCGAGCGCATCGCCTCATGCTGGGTTAAAGCGGCATCGACCACCACTTTGAGGTTAAACGGGAGCGTCTCCTTCCGGACAAAATCAAACGCGCCACGCTTCATCGCCTCGATCACACTCTGCGTCGTCCCGAAGGCTCCGGTCAGAATCACAAAGGCGTTCGGATCACTCTGGCGCACTTTGCCCAGCAACTCCAACCCGCCGTACGGTTGGAGATGCGTGTCGCAAATCAAAAGGTCAGGCTGTTCCTTCTGATAAAGCACCCAGGCTTCATCTGCCCTCGACGCCATGAGGACGCGCGTCTGCGGCGTTGCCAACTGGCGGCAGGTCCAGTCAAGAAAATCGCTGTCAGCATCGACCACGAGAACACTTTTCTGAGACGGTTCTTCAAGGTCGCGATGCGTGGTCATGAACGAAAAATCAGGAGGCCGCAACCGCGCCGTAACGCCGCTGCCGTTTGCTATACTCGCGCACGGCGGCAAAGAGATCTTCCTTGCAGAAATCCGGCCAAAGTTTCTGGGTGATATAAAGTTCCGTGTAGCTCAACTGCCAGAGCAGAAAATTGGAGAGCCGCAGTTCCCCGGAAGTACGGATGAGCAGATCGGGGTCTGGATACGCCCGCGTCTGGAGATGCGCCGCAAAGAGCGCTTCATCGAGCGCCTCGGGATCGAGTTTTCCGGCGGCCACTTCACGAGCGATGCTCCGCGCCGCTTCGACAATCTCCTGACGACTGGAATAACTCAGAGCGAGCACCAGCGTCTGGCGCCGGTTCTCCCGGGTCGCAGCAACAGCGCGTTCGACCTCCTTCGCGGTCGAGGCTGGGAGATCGCCGATCTGTCCGATCGTCTCCAAGCGCACACCGCGCTCCTGAAGATGATGCAACTCCTTACGCAAAAACCGCTCCAGTAACCCCATGAGGTTATTGACCTCACTCCGGGGCCGTTTCCAGTTTTCAGTGGAGAAGGCGTAGAGCGTCAGCAACTCCACGCCGAGTTCGCTACACCCTTCGAGCGTCGCGCGGACGGCGTCCGCCCCTTTCTCATGCCCGGTAATCCGAGCGGCCCCCCGGCTCTGCGCCCAACGCCCATTGCCATCCATGATGACGGCGATGTGACGCGGAATTGCCCCCCCCGGCTCCAGAGGAGAAGCCGGGTTGTTTTTGCTGGCGGGGGCCGGGGCAGTCACAGGTGGGAGAAGAACTAGACGAGAATGGTCTGATCGCGATCCGGCCCGACGCTGACAATCTTGAGCCGCGCCCCGGTCAACTCGGCCAGTTTGCGGGCGTAGGTTTGGGCATTCGCGGGAAGGCCGTCGAAGGATTTGACCGCTGTTGTGTCGCATTTCCATCCCGGTAAATCGATATAAACCGGTTCGCAACGGGTCAATTTCTCAAAATCAGTCGGGAAGATGTCGATCTCCTCGCCATCAAGCCGGTAGGCAACGGCGACGCGGATCGTCTCCACGGTGTCGAGACCATCAAGGTTGGTGATCGCAATCTCGTCAATCCCGTTAACGATAGCGGCGTAGCGCGTCGCCACCGCGTCAAACCAACCACATCGCCGAGCGCGCCCGGTCGTCGCCCCGAACTCCCGGCCCATGCCGTGGAGGAGATCGCTGATCGTCTCATTCTCCGTCGGGAACGGCCCCTCGCCAACGCGCGTGGTGTACGCTTTCATCACGCCGAGCACGGAGTCGATCCGATGGGGCGGAACGCCCGAACCGGTGGAAGCCCCCCCGGCCGTCGTGTTGGAGGAGGTGACGTAGGGATACGTCCCGTGATCGATATCAAGAAAGGTTCCTTGCGCCCCTTCAAAGAGGAGTTCCTTCTTCTCCCCGAGGACCTGATGGAGATAATGAACGGTGTTGGTGATGAACGGGCGAAGCTTCTCTCCGGCTTCGAGATAGGCGGCATTGACTTCTTCAAAAGAGAGCAATTCAAGGCCGAGGCTGGCGAAAAGCGCATTGTTTTCCTCAATCCGCGCCGCGAGTTTCTGAGAAAAACGGGCGGGGTCGAGCAAATCACCGACGCGCAGGCCAACGCGGGAAATTTTATCGGCATAAGCCGGACCGATGCCGCGCTTGGTCGTCCCGATCTTGTTCTTGCCCTTGGCGATCTCCTTGGCTTCATCCAACCGGGCGTGATATGGGAGGACGAGGTGGGCCGCATCACTGATGAGCAGATTTTTGCGCTCGACCACCGTCCCCTGCGCCCGCAAGCCCTCGATCTCCTTGACCACGGCGACCGGGTCGAGCACCACGCCGTTGCCGATCACGCAGACTTTATCCGAGCGCAAAATCCCGGAGGGGATCAGGTGAAGCACATACTTTTTCTCTCCGACAAGCACCGTATGTCCGGCGTTATTGCCCCCTTGGCTGCGGACCACGACATCAGCCGTCTCCGTCAGGAAGTCGATGATTTTGCCTTTGCCTTCGTCGCCCCACTGAGCGCCTATGAGAACGGTATTTGCCATAAAAGAATGAATCGGGGTCAGTAAAAAACGCCTCGGCGCGACGGTGATAGTTCTCCGTGCAGCGAGACGTTGACGGAGTTTAGCCAGAGAATGAAGGACGGCAAGCAGTTTCTTGGCGGGGATGAGGCGGCAAGCTCGATGACGCTCCCCCCGGCACTACCGCTCCGCCGTCTCCCCCAACGGGCGGCGGGCATCCGGGGCGAGAACCCCGGACATATAGACCTCCTGTGCCTCTCTGGGCAGGAGCGCCGTATTCCCATCCGCAGAAACCGGAACGCAGGAGATCGCCTCCAAAACGGCCAGTTTTGCCGGCTGCTCCATATAAAGGATCGCCGGTTGCGTCTCCCCGTTCAGGAAGCGGCTGCTGCCGCCGCCGATGTAGACCAGCGCCCCGGCTTCCCTGACATAGACATTGCACATCCCGCCTGATTCCCCGCCAAAACGGTTGTCGAGCGCGAAGAGTTTCCCGTGAACGTCGATCCAACGGGTCTGTCGACTGAGCGCCCAATCGGCAAGATGCTCCGGGCGTTTGTGGCGGTTGCCTTGCCAGAGCTTCGGGTTGGTCAAAACCGACTGCACACGCATCTCCCCGGCGAGATTCTCGATACTGGCGCGGTGATCAAGTCGGGGATCGTTGATGAGCCAGACGGAATCGACCTGGGTGCGCGCAGCATTGCTCACCAGCGCCTGCATGGCCGAGTAATTGCCGAGATGAAGAAGGAGGTGCGTGTCGTTCTCCCGCTTTGAAGCGAGACACCGGACGCTGGGGCCGCTCTGATCGGTCAACCAGAGGTTCGTGAGCGCCACACGGGCTGGCGTCTCTCCATCGGTCGTGATCGAGATCGCCTCGCGCCCTCCTGAAAAGCACAACCCTCGCAGCGAGACCGTCCGCGCCCCCTCCACCCGGAAAAGATCGCGCCCTTTCCGACCGACAAAGTGGGCCATCCCCCTGCCCACCACTGAAACGCTCGGCGGCAGCGTGACCGGCCTCTCCAACCGCACCCGCCATCCCGGAAAAGAAACCAACGCATGCCCCTTCGCGGCCGCCGCATCAAAGAGCGCCTGCACCGCCTTGCTCTGATCCTTCTCCGGGTCGTTGACGAGGCCGAAATCACGGGCATCCAGCTTCGCCACGGCCTGAGCCTCGATGGCATCATGCCGCCACGGGAGGGGCGCCACGAACGTCGCCTCCCGCACCGATGGCGGGATCGCCTCTTCCCGCAACCCCTTCAAACCAACCGGAAGCTCCTCAGAGAGATGTTCTGAATTGCCCGCGAGGGTGATGCGAAACCACTCCTCCAGAGCCACCTGCGGCTCCACCGGCAGAAACGCCGCCAAGGCAGCCACGCTCTCCGGCTCCTTTTCCCACGCGATGGCACGTACCGCATCTCCTCCACCCGTCTCCTCCACTTCCGTCATCGAGAGGTAATACGGGTGCGCCTCCTTCGCGATCCAGCAGACCGCACCGTGGCGGGAACCGGCCACCTGTAAGCGGCTCTTGTGGATCACCACGCCAACCCCGCCCAAGGAGAGAGAGATCGGCTTGGCGGCTTTGGAAATGCGAAAGAAATCGAGCCCCCGCTCTCCACTTTGCGTCTCCACCTCGTGCGCAGAAAAAACCCCGCCCCCTTCCACCCAATACGGTTCCCTGCCCGCCGCCGGGTTCGCCTTCGCTTTCACCCGATAGAGATGGCTCATCCCACTGGGAAAATGGAACGCCGGCCCGTCGGCCTCCGGGTGAAGATCGACGCTACAATCGGCAAACACCGTGGTATCGCACTGAAGATCACCTACGGCCATGACCTGAGAGAAGGTGCACTCCGTCACCGAAAAGACCGTGGAGTTAAACCACTCCACCAACCCGGAGGGGTCATTAGGCAGCAGACGCGGGCGGCGCGGTTCGCTCCGATCCACCCGATAGGGCGGCCATGGCTGGAAGGTTTCCAACTCCTGATCCTCCCCCGTCGGCACCTCTTTGGTATAAGACTGGCATTCGAGGGCATAGCTTGCCGCTTGCTCAAACCGGCACCGGTGGATCGCAATCTGCGCAGGACCCTGATTGTTGGTCCAGAAACGTAACTGCACCCCGCCCCCCCGAAAGGTTAACCCCTCGATCCAACTCAGCCAGTTTTGATCAAAATAGAAAAGCTCGTGCTCCGCGCCCTCCATCGCGATGACCGCCTCTCCCTCTCCGCGCAGGGAAGCGTAACGCCCAAGGACGACCGGGCGCGTGATCCGGTAAACTCCGGCAGGGAAAACCACCTCCCCATGGGCATGAAAGCGAACACCGCCCGGTTCGTCCCAATGCATGAGACGATGCGGCGTGGGAGAAATCGCCGCCTCGAAGGCAAGGACAGCGGCCTGAATCGCCTCGGTATCATCGCTCACCCCATCCCCTTTGGCTCCATAGTCACGCACATTAAAGGCACCCGCTGTGGTTAGCCAACAGCAGAAAAACAAAAGAAAGCTAGTTTTCATCAATCAAGGGAGGATCTGGCGCAGGTCAACCTCGCTGCGCGCTTCAAGATGCCCATCAACATAGAGGGCGTGGTAGCGACCGCGATGCACCTTACCGATTCGCTCGGGATGCCCCGGTAGATAGGAAAAGCCCGATTGTGACGGGCCGGTGTCGGAGGCATCCGTCATCATCAGCAGAGCAGAAGGTTGCGCGATAAGGTTCATCCGCCCGAGGTAGCGATGGCCAAACCCCGGAGTACCCAAGTGCATATTGTAGAGATAGCTATGGTAGAGATCGTGAAAGCGCCTACAGCCGTTGATCCCCTTGCCCTCCATCCATTCCTCTGGCGAAACACCATTGAGCACATAATCGGCCACTAGCGATGGAGCATAAAAAGTCTGCCAAGAACGCCCGTCACCAAACGGGTAGGAAAGCGGAAAGCTCTGGTTATGATCAGCGACATAGCGATGGATCGCACTGCCCCACTGGCGCAGATGGGTCATACAGCGCACCTCCTGTCCCTGATCGCGCACCTTTTGTAAGCCAACCAACCCGAGGACGAGAAGAATCCCAAGGAGCGCCACTGCCACCAGCGCCTCCACCACGGTAAAGGCGCGGCAACTCATAACGCGTGCCGGCGACGCAGCTTCCACCCAGCCAGCACCATAGGCAGCAGCAAAATGGCAGCCGAAGGTTCCGGCACGGCGGCGAAGTTCCCTTCCAGATAAAAGGAGAAACTGCGTACGGCATAGAGATCAGGCGTCCCTGACTCTTCATAGGAACTCCAACTCTCCACCCCGGAGGGGATCACTTCTTCACGCGGATAAAGATTTAACTGAAGCCAACGGGCTTCCGAGTCATCAAGACGAAGGGCGACCACATAGTAATGCCCCCCTTCAAGGCTGATCGGTGCAGAAGGTTCAAAGGAAAGGAACGTGGGCGTCGGCCCGAGGTTAGCCGCAAGGGTGCCGATGTCGGAGAAAATCTGGTTACCAGAATCGGGCAAGGTCGTCGCACTGGCGACCTGATGAACACTGAAGGTGAATGGCGTTGCCCGGCTGGTATCAACCAGATTAACAGCCAACGTTACCCGCTCCAGCGTCGCCGCTGTGGCTACATAGAAGGATTGGGCCACCATCGGCGTCCCGCTGGCATTCCAGCTATGATGGATCACCGAGGAAGGGGCAGAGGGGGCTTCGAGCCGCAACAGATCACTTTGGGTTGGTGCCGTCTGAGAGGCGTGGGTAGCGACAGCACCATCCAGCGTCGGATGAGCCAGAAGCGTAGCGGCAAAGAAAAAAGGAAGGAGTGGCTTCATGGAGGGCTATGGGAGTTGAAGGGTAGCGTTGAGGGTGATGATTTTGCGCTGCGTCGGTCGCGGTTGTCCGACGCTGGCTTCAAGAAAACGGATCGCCTCGACGCCGTACTCGAAGTAAGGAATTTTCATGTACGGAAAGAGATCCGAGGCATCGAGGGAGCGGACGCCCTGCGCGATGATACGCACTTCCTGCGGTAAGCGGACACCGCGCAGCATCGCCTGCCGCGCAAAGCTAACCGCCAACTGGTAATTGATCAGGAACAAAGCATCGCAGCGCGGTTGCGGCTGCTCGAACCAGGCGGCAATCGCCCCGTCTGCCCCCTCCCCCGGCTCCACGATGAAAAGATTCTCCTCCCGCACGGAGAAACCGTGATGAGCACAAGCTTTCAGAAAGAGCGGAAATTTCTCCTGCGAACGCAGACGCGGGCCGACATAGCCGACCTCCCGCGCCCCTTGCGCAGCGAGATAGCCCACAGCATCGGCAATCGAGCGTGCGCGATCGTAGTGAATGAGCGGGGCAAAGCCGGGGTCATCGTTTAAGATCACCAGCGGAAAGCCATCGTCATGAAGCCGTTGGATGAGCGGGAGAAACTCGTACCCGAGAAAAATCGCCCCGCTCCCTTCGCGAATCGCCGCTTCGGCAGCGGCAAGGTGCTCACCTTGGGGCGAACGCGGGAGCGGTTCCAGACGAACCTGCCAGCCAAGAGAGCGCGCTTCCTCCATCACCCCCTGCAACATCGCAAAGACCTCATTCCCGTTACCGGAGGCGGCAATATCCTCATTGGGCGGAAACGCGATGACAGCGGTACGTGTCGCCACCGGGCGAGCCGCCGGTTGAGCCACAAACGTCCCATGCCGGGGGGAACGGACCAGCCAGCCATCCCGCGTCAAATCGTTGAGCGCAGCGTGCGCCGTGGCGTGGGCCACGTTCCACGCTTGTGCCAACTCCGTCGTGCTCGGTAAACGGGAACCCACCGGCAGGGAATGATCCTGAATCCGGGCGACCAGCATCTCATAAATCCGGCGCTTTTTGGAGACGCGGTCCGGGAGCTGCAGGTCGGTAAGAGCTTTCATTTCTTCTATATTATAGAATATTTAAGGAGCGCGCAATCTCTTTCTTCAATTTTGGTATTCTGCGAATTCACCCACACTGCTTAGACAGCCCCAAGTTGGCTTCGTGTCTAAAATTGGTTTACCTCCCCCTCACAACTTGTTATTGTCCCCCTGATACAAACAATGGCAGGTACACAACAGGAAATCGCCCGGTTATGCGGCGTCTCCCGCTCGACGGTCGCCACGATCCTCGCCGGAAAATTCGCCGGTAATTATAAAGAGGAGACGCGCCGCCAAGTGTTGGAGATGGCGCAACGTCTTAACTATCGCCCCAATCGTCAGGCCCGTACGCTCAAGACCGGCAAGAGCGGCCTGATCGGCATCGTTCACACCGGAATCGTCTGGCCGGTGACCCATCGCAAAATCGCCGCCGTCGTTCAAGGGGTGCGCCGCGCCGGGCTAGAGCCGCTAGTCTATCACAACACTTGGTTTGACGATAGCAAAGGGATCGTCGATGCCCTCCTCTCCAACAAAGTGCAGGGGGTCGTCCTGATCAACAATTTCTATGAACACCGCGAAGAAGAAATCCGCCGGTTGAGCAACGCCATTCCGTGTGTCCAATTCAGCGGCATCAAAGTAAAAGGGATACCCCTCATCGCCCCGGATAAACCGGAGATGTTGGTCCGCATGGCCCGTTATCTCGCCAAAAAGGGATATAAACATCTGATCATGATGGCCTCCGGCATCGGCGACGTCCCTGCCCTGAATCCGATTAGCACCTTCCAATCGCTCTTTAACGGGCCGAAAGCGGAGCTGGCAGGGCTGCGCCACGACGTGGTGACCCCCGAATGGTTCGATAGCGATCGGGAGGATGGCTACGCACCGGGAGCGCGGGCGCTGGAACAGATCAAGGGCCTCCTCGATGGCCCGGCGGCCGTCATTGCCGCCAACGACCAATGGGCGATCGGGCTCTATCTGCGCTGTCTCAAGGAGGGATTGCGCGTTCCCGAAGATCTGGGGTTAACCGGTTTCGACAACTCCATCCTCGGTCAACGATTGCCGGTGGCGCTGACCTCTGCCGAAGAACCGATTGAGGAGATGGGGATCAAAATCGTGGAACTGCTCACCAAGAAGCCCTTTGATGGCGACCTGATCGGCTTCTACCCCTATCGCTTGATGGTACGCGAAAGCAGCGGCTAGCCTGCCCTTGAGAGCTCATTTATTTTTTATTTGACGCTCAGGTTCTTTTTTAGTCTCCTGTCTAATCATGAAGCGCTCCCTCCTCACTTTCAGGAATCAGGGGTTGATCGTCCCCTTTCTTCCTCTGTTGCTCCTCACTCCCTTCCCAACCATGGCACAAGGGACTAAAACATGGACCAACACCTCCGTGGCCGCTCCCCATCTCTGGAGCCAATCCGCCAACTGGGCTGATGGGAATGCGCCGGAAGCTCTGGAAAGCGCCGAGATTTTCATCGATTCCTTCAACCGCTCACCAGTGGCTGAGAGGACCATTCAGCTCGACCGCCCTGAACAAGTACTGCGCGGCGGTTTACGCTTCCAATTTACAGGATGGTCAAACCTTTCCACTCGCATCGACCTCAACGGTGGGCGAATGACGCTGGACGGCGGCGGCCTCTACTTCAACGGCTCCATGTCTGCCGTCACGACGCGCCCCACCGTCAGTTTCACCAACGGCACACTCCAACTGGGAACAGCGGAAAACTCTAGCGTATTGGAGGTCGGAAAAATGATCGCTGGGTTTGGTTCCATGGCCGATACCGCGCTGGTTTTTGGGTCCGGGGCGACGTTCGATTCGCGCAATCTGGCGGCGATTCGCATCATCTCCGAGCCGGTCAGTTACGCCCAGCAGTTCACGCTCGATCTCAGTCAGGCCACTGTCGCCACCGGATCAACCGCTGGAGTCCTCACCACCGGAACGCTGGAAGCCGCCGTCTACACCGCCACCGCCATCACAGCCGGACGCTCCCGCGAGGCCACTCTCCGCCTCGGCACCATGGAGCGGCTGGAAGTCACTGGTGACCTTCAACTTGGCGTCTCCGCCGTCACCACGACCAATGCCGCGACCACCTTTAGCGGAACTCTCCTCTTTACCGACACCCAAGCAGGGCCGCTGGAGGTCAACATCGGCCGCAGCCTCAAGGTCGGGGTTGGGATCGGCGGCAAAGGAAGCCTGCGCGACCTGCCGGGGCAGAGCGCCATTCGTGTCGGGCGGGCTGAGATGCAAACCCACGAACGGGGTGTTCTCCAAATCGGCTTCTCCCACCTTACACCAACGCTCGCCTCGCGCGCAGCCGCAGAGGGGGAGGTGATCAGCGAAGGGGGGAGCTTTAGCGCCTATATCAGCGAACTGCGCATCGGCGAAAACCGCTCCTCCGTTGGAAAAGGAGCGGCCCTTGGCACGCTTGATCTAGGCAAGGCAACCCTCTCAACCCTTAGCGTTACGGGGGATGCCGTTCTCGGCAGCGGCCACGAGGCACAGGGGAGGCTCCTGCTGCGGGGAGGCGTCGCTTCCTCAGCCTCCCTCTCCATTGGAAACGCCACGCTTGAAGCGGAAGGTCGCGCGGGCCGCTCCCTACTACGGCTCGACGGAACCAAGTGGGAAGTAGCGGGGAATTTCACGCTCGGCGCACAAGGTGACGTGGAGATCATCGTTGGAAATCACGCAGCCGGGCTCGACTTTGCTACCACCACCTTCTCCATCGCCAGCGGCGGGAAGATCACGCTTACCTTCAATGAAGCGGCTCAAGAAGGGACGCTATGGGGACTACGCTTTTTAGGAGATCAAAGCGCTCTGCTAACCAGCTACCAGAGCGCCATTACCACCGACGGGGACTACGGGAATCTGGCGACCATCTTCTATGATGGAAGCTATACCTACTATGGCTTGCAACAAGTCCCCGAACCGGGCAGCGTCGTCCTGCTCCTTCTGGGTAGCATCGCCTTCATCTACCGTTATGGAAAAGCCCCCCGCTCCACCCCTTGCTAGAATTGCCGCCTTCAGCGTCACCGAACTTCTCATTGTCATCGCGCTTGGCGCAGCATTACTAGCGTTCCTCTCCCCGGCCTTTCAGTGGACCACCCGCCGCGGCAAGGATGCGCTCTGTCTCCAGAATCTAAAAAGCTTCGGTACGGGCATCGCTATGTACGTAGCCGAAAACGGAGAAATCCCGCCCTACAAAGATTGGACGACGGGAAAGGGGATCTGGCGAACCTTGATCGCTCCCTACCAACCGGTCACCCTCAAAGGCGATAGTTGTCCGGCGGCGGAGAAGCCCTTTAGCGGACGTTACGATGTCGGTAACTTTTACGCCCATTATGGATGGAGCGTCCCTGCAAATGAGCAATCCCGCTTCCTGCGCCTCTCTACTTTTGAAAAACCTGCCGAACGCTTCCAGCTCGGCGACACCAGTAACGGCGGCTGGTACATCATCCCTAAAACACGCAGTCAACTTCTCACCCCCGCCATCGACACCTTTGCCTTCCGCCATCGCGGCTACGCTCACCTCCTCTTTAATGATGGGCATATTGAAGCACGACGCCCCGAAGAGATCCCTACCCGCGAAAGCATCGCTACCCCGACCTACCGCGCTTTCTGGCTCGGTCGCGCCAATTAGTTCACCTTTTTTCATGAAACACCTGTTACCTCCCCTCCTCTGGCTGGGGTTAGCGATGACGACGCTCCATGCGCGCCCGCTGGAGAAATGGGACCCGACGCCGCTCGGCCCTGCCCTCCAACCGCAAAGCTTCCCGGAGCCGCCGCTCCGTCGCCCTCTACAGCCAAGCCTGAAAAGTTACCCAACCACCGGAACCCCGCTCACCCTCGTGCGTGATGGCAAACCGGCGGCGCTCCTGATCCTCCCCAAACGCCCCTCCGAAGCGGAGAGCGAAGCGGCACAACTCCTTGCCCAGACATGGGAAGCCATCAGCGGAGCCTCCCTGCCGATCATTAGCGAAGAAAAGGTTATTCTTGACAATCATCCTTCGGGAGCGCCCCGCTTCCTCGTCGATGAGGTCGAGTGGTCCGCAGCCCTCTGGATCGGTGCGACCCAGCGGGCGGAGCAATTCGGCTATACGGCTCAAGAGCTCCCCTCCGAAGGTTTCCTCATCCGTTCCGGCGATGGCGAGGCGTTCCTGATCGGGAACGACCTCCCCGTGGAAGGGACGCGCCGCCCCCTGCCTGGCACCACCTTTGCCGCCAGCGATCTTCTGGAGCGCCACTTTGGCGTGCGTTGGCTCTGGCCCGGAGAAACGGGGCGTGTCCTCAAACCAGCTACCACCCTGCAACTCCCCGCCTTGCACGAGGAGAACGCCCCCACCATGACGATGCGGATCATCCGGGGGATGAGCGCCGGAGAACCGGCGATGGAAAGCCACAAGGCCCACTTTCACCTCTTGCGCACGGAGCCGGAGGCGCATCGCACCCTCACCCGGCTTCAAGGCGAATGGCTCCGACGCCAGAAGACCGGCTATAGCGTTGTAGAAAATGGCAATCACGCTTTTGAAGGATGGTATGAACGCTATGGAAAAGAGCACCCGCAATGGTTTGCCCTCCAGCCCGACGGCACGCGACATCAGTTCCCGTCGAGGGAGCGGCTTTGCGTCTCCAATCCGGAGCTTCCGGCAGCCGTCGCGCGAGAGGTCGACCAGAAATACCGGCAAAACCCCAACCAGCCAGCAGGTGTCGCCATCGCCCCCAACGACGGCAGCGGCGGCAACTTCTTTTGCATGTGTGAAGCGTGCCGAAAGCTCGATCCCCCCGCCGGCAGAAAGTACGAATTTCTTTTCGCCAAAGGCCCCGAACGCAAGACCACGGATCGCTTTTATGTTGGCTACCCTTCGCTCTCGGATCGCTACGCCCATTTCTACAATCGCATTGCCGAGGAGACGGCGAAGCTCCAGCCAGAAGCCAAACTGGTCACCCTCGCCTACCATGTCTATAGCGATGCCCCACTTGGCATCAAGAGCATGCACCCGTCGCTCACCCTTGGCTATGTCGGCGGCAATTACCTAAGCCTCAAAGAGAGGGAGAATACGCGCAACCAATGGAACGGCTGGGCGACCCGTACCCAGCGTCTCTTCTGGAGGCCTAATGTCCTTCACACCGGCGGTGGCCTCCCCTTCTTCTACGGGCGCCGACTGGCGGCTGATCTGCGCCACTACTACCAGAGCGGCATGGTGGGAGTCGATTTCGACTCACTCATCGGCGACTGGGCAACGCAAGGGCTCAACTACTATCTTTTAGCAAAGGTCATCTGGGACCCCTCCATCGACGTCGAAGAGGTGATTGACGACTATTGTCAGGCCGGTTTCGGACCCGCAGCCGGTGAGATCATCGCCTACTTCAACGCGCTGGAGAAGCTCACCGATGACTACGCCGTTGCGCACGATCGGATCACCGCCGCCACTCTTGCCGAGGAGCTAATGGCTGAAGAGCGCGAGGATGGCCAACCCGCCACCCGACAGAAGATCCCACCGCTCGTCACGACTTTCTGCGAAATCTTCACCTCGCAGCGCATCGACCACCTCGCAGCCCTGCTCGAAGCCGCCCGCAAAAAAGCCGCAACCGACGCGACCATCCTCGCCCGCATCGACTTTCTCTCCACCAGTGTCGACCTGCTCCGGGCGCGACAACCATTCATGGAAACCATGGCGGCTGGTGTCTATGGACGCTCACGGGAGACGATCCCTTTGCGGGAAGATCTCCTGCGTTACTACCGCACCATCTTTGCCAAAGATCCGCAGGCGATCAACGCCGTCTGGGCCGTGCGGCGGGACTACTATTATCTACAGGACATCCTCGTTCATGAAGACTAGTCAACTGCGCGTCCGCCCGCCGGTTAGGGGGATCGACTTTGAACAATCCCTCTGCTATCTCCGTGGGCTGGAGGCACCGTGGTTTTACCACGACTTCACGCCACCGGAGATTTTCTACCGCGCAGGTTCACGCCCGGCTCTCGAAGCCTTTCTGGAACGCCACGAGATCACTAGCACCCCATCCCTCGCCTTGGCGCAACGCCTCACCGAGCTGGTTTATCAACAGATCACCCACTATTCCCTACTCGGCTTCTCAGGTCGGAGCGACAGGGGCCTTTGCGAAGAGGGGTTACTGCTACTAGGGCGCGGCTGGTGCAACGAACAGGCTCGCGTCCTTACCGCCCTCTCCCAAATCGCCGGGATGCCCGCCCGCCTTATCTATGGAGCAATGCCTAACGGCAAAGGGCACACCCTCACGGAGATTCAGGTCGATCAACATTGGCTATTGATCGACCAAAGCGCCAACTACCTTTTCCTTGATCGCGACGGCGTTCCCCTCCACCTCCCCGACTTGCAACAACACTCCCCAGAAAGCAGAGAGGCCGGGGTGGACTACCGAAACGCCCTACAACGCGAACGCGTCAAGGCAACGGATGCGGAGATCTGGGATGAATTGGTGCCGTACGGCGTGGTGGAGGATGGGCTCCTTCTCTTTAGCGAACTTGGTTACTGCAACTACATCCTTCACTAGCGTTCATGAGATTCTTCTCTCTTATCCCCTTGTTCCTGACGATGCTCAGCGCCCATGCTTCCGAAGTGATTCTTTCCCTCGAAAAGATCAACGAGCCGCTCCCGGTGTTTGACGCGAGGCCGATCTACGAGACATGGAACGAGAAAGCCGCCCGGCTTGAACCCGAGGGGAGCATGGCTGTCACGACCTTGGCACGCCCTCCCGGACAACCCGCCCTCTCCCTCAAACTTCATCGCCAGAAAATCCCACGTGAGGACCGCAGTATCGACGCTCTCGTCAGCTTCGACCCCCGAGCATTCCCCCCCGATGCTCACCGGCTGGAGGTTCGGATCGAAGCGCCGGGCACCCCGCTGCAACCAAGCGAAACCGGCCCGCTGGAAGGTCATCAATACACCCTCTCTGCCACGCTTCCCAAAAGTGATGGCAAGGTTGAACTTGCCGTAGCCCTCCTCAACGCCAAAGGGGAGCGCGTGGCGCAAGCCAAAGCACACGCCACCATTACCCCCGCCGCAACGCATCCCACCGAGTGGAACATCCCGCTGGAAGCCGACAGCGATCTTCCGCATGGACTCCCCTGCCGGGTCGGAGTTCCGCTTCCCCGGGGGCTCGTTGATGGGGTGGAGAGCTTGCGCCTGCTTGATGGAGAGGGGCGCGAAGTCCCCTTCCACGCCGAGGAGGCCGGACGCTGGTCCCGACATGGTTCGCTGCGCTGGGTTCATCTCAACTTTGCAGCTTCGGGCGCCAAGGGTCGCTATCGGCTAACCACCGGCTCTACCGCAACACCTGAACCGCCGAACGGATGGCCGAAGGAGGGCGAGAACCTCTCCGCTACTCAAGTGGCCCAATGGGTAGCTGGTCTGACCGGCGGACGGACCGATCAGGGAGCAGCCTTGATCAACGAAGCCTTCCTGCGCGGTGGATTTGTCGAACACGCACGCGGAGCGAACTACACCGGCTGGCAGCACGACCTGCTCACACCGGGCGAACGCTATCAAGTGCCTGAAAACGCCCAATGGCAAGTGCAGGCGAGTTCGCCGGGCTACCTTGCGCTGCGATGCGAAAGCTGGCTGGAGCGCTCACCCCGGGAACGCTTTTGCAAGATCATCGCGCAGCTGCGGATCTACCCGGGAAGCCCCTTCCTCGATTTTGACTATACATGGATCTTTACCGGCGATGGCAATCGGGACCGGATCCGCAACATGGGGTGGGACTTCCCGCTGGCTTCCACGCAGCCGGGGCGCTTCCTTCTTGAGAAAGGGGAGAGCGTAACGGGCGAACGGCTCCTTCAGTATGATTCACAAAAATTCGAGATCGCTAGTGAAAAAACGCTTATCAAGGAAGGCGAACGCGCCCCCGGCGTGGTGATCGCCCCTTATGGGGAAGGGAGCGTCGCCATGGGGGTGCGCGACTTCTGGCAGAACTTCCCCTCCGAGATCACAACAGGGAAAGAGGGCCTCACCTTTTACCTCTGGCCCCGAAACGGAAAACCGCGCTCGCACCCGACCCGGCTCGAGGATGCCTACCGGCTCTGGTTTGCCCACGAAGGGCAGGTTCTCTCTTTTTCCCTACCGATGGAGATGACCGAGGGGCCGATCTACCACCAGCTCAGCGGCGTGGAGCCTCCCTTCGCCCATGGTACGCCAGAGTCGGTCAACGCACAAGGGATCGCCAAGACCACGGAACTACGCTTCTTGGTGCAGCCGAGCGTCAATGATGAAGAGGTTGCGCAAATCTATCGCCACTGGAATGAACGGAGCGGCGAACCCTACCCCGACCCTAAATGGACCGCTTCCTGCGAGGTCTTCCTGAACCTTCACCCCTTCGACCCCGAGCGGCTCCCGGCGGTGGAAGAGGGGTACGCCCGGGCGGCTCAATGGCCGATCGATCTTAGCGAGACGTTCAACATCTACGGCAAATGGATCTATGGAGATATCCCGATGATGGCGGATCCCGATACGGGCAAGGTTGGCCTCTATCGCGGCTACAAAAAGGCGCATTGGGGCTGGCCCTATAGCTGGATTCCCTACGCCCGCTCCGGCAACGGCAGCTACAAACGGCGGGCAGCGGCAGCCACGCGCATGATGGCCGATACCGCCTATTGTCACTACGTTTCCGAGGAGTTGGCGGCAGAGTTTGCCAAGCTCCCGCCCCGGATTCAGTGGGCTCCCTATCAACCCTTCCGCGCCAAAGGATGGAATAATGAGGGGGCCATCCCGTGGGCTGGAGGGTATTGGGGACCAACCTCACGCATGTATTGCGACAAGGCGGAATTCCTCTTCCAAAGCTGGCACCTCGCCGCCGATCAACGGAGCCGCGAGGTCGTCGCCGACTGGATGAAGCAAACGAAAGTGGAGCAACCCGATCGCTTCGGGCGCGGCCCGATCATCGCCACTCCCAACCGGGGCCGCTGGATCGACAACCTCCTGCGTCAATATGTGCTGGTCTACGAGGAAACGCTCGACCCGTGGTTTATCGGAGCCGCCCATGCCATCGCGGAGATGCAGCACACCATGACCGGGAGTGGGGAGCCGCTCTCGCTCTGGCAGAACGGAGCAGGGGCCTACCTCCGCCTGACCGGTGACGAAGCCTATGGAGAGCTTTTCCTGCGCCAGACCCGCCGCTGGTACGAACCGACACACGGCAACCTCTGGGCCACGCTCGGCGCTCACCTCCTCCCCGGCGTCGATGCCTACCGCTGGAGCCGCGACCCGTGGTACCTCCGACGGTTAGCCGTTTATCCGCAAATCGTCGAAGCCGCCCAACGGACCGCAGCAGAGCCACCCGAATACCGAAACTGGCTCGCCCTCGGCGATACCAACGAGGCCGCCCTCTACTATGGCTGGTATTTGCAATGGGGCCCCTCCTTCTTTGGTTATTTGGCCACAGGAGAGGCAGGCGAACCGCTCGCCGCTCCGACCCGCCTCTCCTCGCAAGTCCGGGGAAAACACTCGCAAATGGTGCCGATTCTCCTCGCCCTGCCAAACGAGGAGGTCGATGCCGTCGTGCAGCTTCACCTTGCAGGAGGCCAACCGGTCTCTGTCGTCATCCGCGAAGAGCGAAGCGGGCGCGAACTCCTCACCCGCTCCCTCGATGCCGGAACCCACCGCCTTGAGCTGCCGGAAGCCAAAACTGGCACCCAATACCGCCTGGAACTCACCTCCGTCGCTCCCTTTTCCCTACGGGTTCCAGTGACCGAGGAAACGATCGGGGAGATGTATGCGATCGAAGCGGATCGCCAACTCCCCGTCACGCGCGGCGACACCTTCTTCTGGTTTCAAACCACCCAAAACGGGGAGAAAGAGTGGCAACTCCGATGGAAACCGCTGCCCCGTCATCCTGTCCGCCGTGCCTCGCTCTGGAACGCCGAGGGTGGACGGCTCGACGACGTCCAGCGGCTCAACCGGGAACTCGCGCCCGGTGGGGAAATCGTGACCCTGAAAGCCAACAGCGAAAAAGATCACCTGCTGCGCCTCTCGCTTCCGGGCGCTCACGAAGGCGGCGAAATCCCCGAAGGGATCTCCCCGTGGTACTCGCTCTCGCGCGCCAAACGGTTCGTCCCGATCCAGCCGGAGACGCCGTGAGCGCGCTCACCCGCCCGCTCCTCTCACCAAATGGCAAGGGAAGGGGCAGGCAAAACGGTTACTTTTTGGCCTTGGAAGCCGCAGCCACCTTCGCGTTCTCTTTCTTACGTTCGAGATAGGCGATGCGGCGGCGGCGTTTGGCGACTTTGCGTAGTTGTTGACCCATAAGGGTGTCGGTTATAGAGGGAGTGGGGAAGTGGACGCAAGCGGAAGGTTGTCCCGTGGGGAGAAATCTGCTTTGCTCACGGCGACGCTTGCGTTTTTGTATGCCAATGTTCCGCTCTCTATCTCTTTTCATGCTGGCCGCCCTCCTGCTGGCCGGGTGCGCCTCAGGCCGACGCGGAGGGCCGCCGACGGCGACGCTGCCGCACACCTTTGGCAAGATCGCCACCGTCAACACGCACCACGGCTTCGTCCTCATCGACGCGGTGGAGATTCGCTCGCCGGGCCTCTACCTCGCCACGCTCACCCCGGAGGGGACGCGCGGCTCGCTGCTTCAAGTCGGCAAAGAGCAACGCCCGCCGTTCCTGATCGCCGACATCCTCGAAGGCCAGCCGCAGCCGGGCGAGGCGGTCGTTGATGCTCCGCCCCCCGCTGTGACCGCTCCCGAGCCTCCTCCCTTTGCTGCGCCGCAGCCCCTCTCCCCCCAGCCGTGAGTGATTCCCTGCTGCGCACCCTCAAGACGACGTTTGGTTACGATGCCTTCCGCCCTTTACAGCGGGAGATTATCGAAACCGCTCTCGATGGGCGCGACACCTTCGCTCTCCTGCCGACCGGGGGCGGCAAGTCGCTCTGTTTCCAGATCCCGGCGCTACTGCGCGATGGGTTAACCGTGGTCGTCTCGCCACTGGTGGCGTTGATGAAAGATCAGGTCGACCAGTTGCACGCCGCCGGGGTTGCCGCGACCTTCCTCAACTCGACCCTCAACGCCTCGGAATCCCGCTCCCGTTTACGCGGGCTTCATCAGGGGGAATACCGCCTCCTCTACGCCGCCCCGGAGCGGTTGATGCTCGATAACTGGCGGGAGAATCTCCTCAACTGGAACGTCACCGCGCTGGCGATTGATGAGGCGCACTGCGTCTCGGAATGGGGTCACGATTTCCGGCCCGAATATCGCCAGCTCGCCCAGTTGCGCGAGTTGCTCCCCGGGGTTCCGGTCATGGCGCTCACCGCGACGGCGACCGAGCGGGTGCGGGAGGATATTATCCGCGAGTTGCGTCTCGATGATCCCGCCGTTTTCGTCGCCAGCTTCAATCGCCCGAACCTCACCTACCGCGTCATCCCCAAGGAACAGCCGCAAAAGCAGGTGATCACCTTTATTGAGCAACGCTTCCGCGAAAGCGGGATTATCTACTGCGCCTCCCGCAACGCCACCGAACGAGTTGCCACCGCGCTCCAGTCCAAAGGGTACGCCGCACGCCCCTACCACGCCGGGCTCTCCGCCTCGCTCCGCGCTGAGACGCAGGAGCAATTTCTGCGCGATGATGTGCGGATCATCTGCGCAACCATCGCCTTCGGGATGGGGATCAACAAACCGAACGTCCGCTGGGTGATCCACTACGACCTCCCCAAGAACATCGAAGGGTATTATCAGGAGACCGGGCGGGCCGGACGCGACGGGCTTCCCGGCGATTGCCTCCTGCTCTTTAGCCCCGGCGACGTTGCCAAACAGACTCACTTTATCGACGAAATCACCGACGCGACCGAGCAACAAAACGCCCGGGCGCAGTTGCGACAGGTGATCCACTACGCCGAGAGCGCCCTCTGCCGCCGCATCGAACTGCTCGCTTACTTCGGGGAGAGCTACCCGCAAGCCTCCTGCGGCGCGTGTGATAATTGTCTGGAACCGCGCGAGACTTACGACGGGACACTCGCGGCGCAGAAGCTCCTCTCGTGCGTCTATCGTGTCTCCAAAGCCTCCCGTTTCGGCGTCGGTTTCAACCATCTGGCCGAGGTGCTCACCGGGGCCGATACCGAGCGAATCCGCCGTTGGAACCACAACCAACTGAGTACCTACGGGATCGGCAAGGAGTACAGCCGCCCGCAATGGGCCGCTGTCGGGCGGGAGTTGATCCGGCTCGGCTACCTCGCCCAATCGCGCGGCGAATTTCCGACCATTGAGTTGACCCGCGAAGGGCTTGCCCTCCTGCGCGAACGACGCACGGTGATCCTCACCAAACCGCTCACCCTTCCCAAAACGAAGAAGACGCGGGAGCGCGAGGGGGCCATCGCCTGCAACGAAATGCTCTTTGAGCGGTTACGCTCCCTGCGCAAGCGCCTCGCCGACGAACGGAGCGTCCCGGCATACGTCATCTTTGGGGATACGACGCTACGCCAGATGGCCCGCGACCTCCCGACCACGCTGGAAGCGATGAGCGCGATTTCCGGCATCGGGCAAAAGAAGCTCGACGAGTTCGGCGCTCTTTTCCTCGAAGAGATCGTTGGATTTGACGACTACGAGGCATAAAAAAAACCGCCCTGCACCGAAGAGCGATGCAGGACGGCTTGGAAAAAAAACTTAGCGGGCGTCGTTCGTCTTCGCTCCGCTGACCACCAATCGGCGGCCCATGAACTCCTTGTCGTGGAGTTCGGTTACAGCACGGCGGGCTTCCTCCACGCTCGCCATGGTGACAAAGGCAAACCCCTTGGACTTCTGCGTCTCACGATGGCTGACCACTTCGGCGTTCTGGACAGCACCAACCCCGGCAAAAAGCTCGGTTAGATCGCTCTCGGCAGCGTCAAAGGAGAGATTGCCGACATAAATCTTCGGCGAGGTGACTTCGAGCAACTCCGGCTTACGGGCCGGTTTCGGAGGCTTGGGCGCGGCCACGGCGGCCTCGCTGTTTTCCGTACGCTCAGGGCGTTCCGTACGCTCAGGACGTTCCTCGCGTTCGCGACGGGGACGCTCGGCCCGGGCGGTTCCGTTACGGGCCGGGGCGGCTTCGGTCGAATCATCAAGCACGCGCCCGTAAGCCTTACCCGGCGTTTCCGGTTTTCCCTTAAAGAAGCCAATAATCCGGGCGAGCAGACCGGGTTTAGGCGTTTCCTGATCGGCAGTGCGGGAGGTGGAACGCGGAGCGCGATCGCCCTCGCGTGAAGAAGCATCACGATGGCCGGAACGGCTCCCGCCCCGGGGGCCACGCGGGCGACGGCTGCCACCACCCCCGGAGGAACGGCGACGGCCTGATGAAGAAGAAGTTTCTGATCTCATGTCAAATAAGGAGGAGCGCTCCTGCCGGTCGTCGGCGGAGTCGCTCATGGATGTCTCTGAATACGTTGGAATAAGCGTAGCGTGAAGCATCGGAGGCGGCAGGAGCCTTGAGAAGTTCTCTTGAAAGGAAGGCGCTCGGATCTGCCGGTGGTCCCTGCTGGTGGCCCTCGCCCTCCAGACGCGCCCGCCGCGCACTCCGCACGCTGCCTTGTTCTCTCTGCCGGAAGGCCCGGTAGAGGGCCGACTCCAGTGCTGAAGTTACAGGATGGAACTCCGCCGCCCCGGTTTCCTTCATTTCCCTCCCGGAAAGCGGTTGGGGGGAGCCATCGGCTGCTGACGGATTTTTTAAGGGAAGAAGCGGCACGCTTTGCTCTCTTCCTCCCACCCTCACCGGGTTTCATTTCCGGTGTCCGATTCTCAGCATCTCGTCGGGACCTCTTCGGTGACATCCCACACTGGCATCTCTCCCCTCGCGTTTTCCCGGTGCAAACAAGGCTTCCGGCTACAGGCGAAGCTGGCTGTCGGTAAAGCGCCTTCCCTGAGCAACTTGCAGCGATTGGGAGACAAAGAGAGGTGCAGGATGGGCCGTCTCTTACCGGCTCCCTTCCACCATCACCTCCTGCATGATCCGACGGCGATGGCCCTTCAGAAGCCCGCCCGTTTCATCCATGGAGAGAATCCTTCCGCTACAGGCTCCCCACAGGATGGCGAACCCGACAACTTGCGTTATCTTTAGCCCGGGCCTCCCGCTCGCACAAGTGTTATTTTGGAAACTCAGCGCCGCGCCGGAGGCCGCGCCTTGGAGGCATACGGACCGTTGCGAAGCTGGTCAGCGATCCCCCCTTTGTTATCGAGGAGCGCCTTCATGCTCCAGTGAATATGCCCCGGTGCGCCCGGGGAACCACGACGGGTGAGGTTGATCTGGTTGATCATCTCCTGCGCGGAGCGATCAGGGCCGATCCGTGTCGTGGCGATCCCGGGCCAGACCGCTGCCTGACCGTTGCTCTGCTCGCGCCACCATTTCAGGAGGACCGGGAAGCTCTGCTTGCGCGGCGAGATGCTCCAGTAAAGCTGCGGGGCGAGGTAGTCGCACCACCCTTCGGCGAGCCACTTACGCGAATCGGCGAAGAGATCGGCGTAAGCGTCGATCCCCGCCTCGATCGTCGAAGGGACACCGGGGCGCCAGATGCCAAACGGGCTGATCCCGACCCGTGCCGCCGGGCGGACCGCCTTGATGCGGCCATACATTGTCCGCACGAAGGTATTGATGTTGTTGCGCCGCCAATCGGCCAGCGACATCCCCTTACCATACTTGGCCGCCGTCGCCTTGTCAGGGAAGGAGTGCCCTTTCTTGGGGTAGGGGTAGAAATAATCGTCGATATGAATCCCGTCGACGGCATAGCGCTTGGCGACGTCGACCATGATATCAAGGACATACTCCCGCGCTGCCGGTTCGCCCGGATCGAGCCAGAGCTGCCCCGCAAAACGCCGGACCCACTCCGGGCGGCGATTTACAATATGGTTAGCCGCGAGCGGATTTTTCGCGTTGGTCGAAGCGCGGAACGGGTTGAACCACGCATGAAGCTCCAAGCCCCGTGCATGCGCCTCCTTAATGGCGAAAGCAAGCGGATCATACCCGGGGGAGACCCCCTGCTTACCGGTCAGGTAGCGCGACCACGGTTCCGTGCGCGAGGCAAAGAGAGCATCGCTCTCCGGTCGGACCTGAAGGAGAATTGCGTTCAAGCGCAACGCCGCTGCGCGATCGAGCAAACGGCGCAATTCCGCCTGCTGTTGCTGCGCGGAGAGGCCGCTTTTCGACGGCCAATCGATATTAAAGACCGAAGCCACCCACGCTGCTCTAAATTCCACGTCCGCCGCCGATGCCACGCCACAGAAAACCAGAGCCATCATCAATACAATCAATCGGTGAACCCTCATAACAGGTTTACACCATGCTACAAATCGGGGAAAACGCCACCCTGACTTTCAAAGTTTTTTTCATCCCGGTTCCGTTTGACACAACGGCAAAGCGTGCCGTATGCTGGGAATCCTTTTAGTACCATGACGCCACATCTCATCGAAGACGCCAGCAATGTGATCCCGGATCAGCAGATCCTTATCAACGTGGTTTCCAAGCGCGTGCGCCAGCTCTCTCAGGGGCATCGCCCGATGGTGGAAGTTGGCGTTCGCCTTGATTACGCCGACACCGCCCTGCGCGAAATCATCGCCGGAAAATTGCAGTGGGAGCGTCTCGCTGCGGAAGAGCCGGCCGAAGCGCTCGTCTGATCTTTTTTCCTTCTTAAAGGCCGATGTCGGTCGTCATTTCAGCCAACCGCCGGGCGACTCACGATTACCACATCCTCGAACGTTTCGAGGCCGGGATCGAGCTTAAAGGGACGGAGATCAAGTCGATCCGCGCCGGACATGCCAACCTCAACCAGGCGTTCGCGCGGGTGGAGCGGGGGCAGGTCTTCCTTTACGACGCCGACATTCAGCCGTACGCCCGCGCGAGCTTCGAGCAACACGTCTCCAAACGCCCGCGCAAGCTCCTCCTCCACAAGCGGGAGATCGCGGCGCTGGAGGAGGCGACCTCCGTTGCCGGGCATACGCTCGTCGCCTTGCAATTGTATTGGAAGGGGAGCCTCGTTAAAATCGAGATCGGGATCGCCAAGGGCAAAGTCGCCCACGACAAGCGCAACGATCTCAAACAAGCCGCCGTGCGCCGAGAAATGGAGCGCGAGAAAGCAGCCTTTAACCGCAAACATCACCGCTAATGGCCTTACAACACGCTGCAATGATCGACCTGATCGCTCAGGACCCCGCTACCGATGAACTGGTGCTCGGGATGGTGGAACTGCGCCCTTGGGACGATTCCGATCGCCAACTCTTTGAATTGCAGGAGAAGGTCAACGCCTACCTTTCCTTCGCACTCGACGGGGAATTGCAACGCAACTTTCCCCAGTTTGCGACCAAACGCCTCCACCTTCGCCTCGATTGCATCGAAGCGCCGACGCAGCGTGTCGACTACTTCATCGGCCTGATCCGCGACCAGATCGCCTTTCAGGAGATCCTCTTGAGCGTCAACGTCGTCCCCGACCTTGCCGAACGGATGGCAGAGATCCCAACTGCTTCCAGCGGTGGCGGATGCGGCAGCGGCTGTGGCTGCGCGAGTGAAGAACCTGCCGCCGCCGATTCCGGCTGTTGTGGCGGCGAATCCAGCAATGGATCAGGTTGCGGCTGCCATTGATCGGTTGACCGGAACCGTCGTGCGATAAAGCTCGACTTCCCAACCCTTTCCCCCTACTCAAGCGGATCAGCGTAACGGCGCTTTGGGCGACCGTTTCCCTGTAGATGGCCAAATCCCATACCGCCGTTGGTGGAGAGGAATCGCGCTCGCCCCGTCCCGGTGCGGCGGCACTGGCCGCGCTCGGGATCGTCTTTGGCGACATCGGCACCAGCCCGCTCTACGCTTTTCGCGAATGCTTTCATAGTCCCCATGGGGAGCGGATCGCCCTGCACCCGGCCAACCTCACCGGAGCGGCCTCGCTGATTATCTGGGCGCTCCTTCTCATCGTCTCGCTCAAATACCTTTTTGTCATTCTCCGGCTCGACAACAAGGGCGAAGGGGGGATTCTCGCTTTGGCTGCCCTGATCCGTTCGCGCAGCGGACACCCCGGGGCTTCGGGCGGCTCGCGGGCGGTACTCCTGCTCGGTTTGATCGGAGCGGCGCTGATCTATGCCGACGGGATGCTCACTCCGGCGATCTCGGTCTTGAGCGCCGTGGAGGGGCTGGCCGTCAGCGCTCCTTCGCTGCAAGGGGGGATTGTCCCGATCGCCGTCGCATTATTGGCGCTCCTCTTCGCCATCCAGAAGAACGGGACGCAAAAGGTGGGGCGCTGGTTTGGCCCGGTGGTGTTGCTCTGGTTTTTGGTACTCGGTGGGTTGGGAGTACGGATGGTGGTGGCTCATCCCGAAGTGCTCCTTGCTTTAAGTCCGTGGGAGGGGGTGGCCTTTGTGGCACGGGAATGGCGGCACGCCCTGCCGCTGCTCGCCGCGGTATTCCTCGCTGTCACCGGCGGCGAAGCGCTTTATGCCGACCTCGGCCACTTCGGGCGGCGACCGATCCGCGTGAGCTGGTTTGCCATCGTCCTCCCGGGGCTTGCGCTTAACTATCTCGGGCAGGCGGCGCTTTTGAGCACCGACCCGGACGCGATCCGCAGCCCCTTCTTCCTCATGGCACCGGAAGGGTGGCGCTTTGCCTTGACCCTGCTGGCGACCGCGGCGGCGATCATCGCCAGTCAGGCGCTCATCTCCGGGGCCTACTCGCTGACCACTCAGGCGATCCAATTGGGCGTCCTCCCCCGGTTGCGGATTCTCCACACCTCGGAGCAGGAGGCAGGGCAGGTCTACGTCCCCGCCGTCAATGGATTGCTGGCGATCGCGTGCATTCTTCTGGTGATCGCGTTTGGGAGTTCCGCCGCTCTCGCCGGGGCGTACGGGATCGCCATCTCCCTGACGATGACGATCACCTCGCTCCTCTTCTTCCACGCCGCTGCCAAAGTCTGGCGCTGGAGCCGGGCCAAGGCGCTCTGGCTCACCGCGCTCTTCCTGTTGGCGGACGGAGCGTTTCTCATCGCCAACTTCACGAAACTCTTCCACGGCGGATGGCTGCCGCTCCTGATCGCCGCCGTGCTCACCACGCTGATGCTCGTCTGGATCGGCGGACGGCGACGGCTGCGGGAGCGGATCGTGCGCGAGGCGATCGCCCCGGAGGCGCTCCTTGCCGACCTCGACGCCGGGGCGATCCACCGCGTGCGCGGCACGGCGATCTTCATGACCGGCGGGCGCGATCTCCTCCCCGCCGCCCTCCTCCACAACCTCAAACACAATCAGGTATTGCACGAACAGGTGTTTCTCCTGCAAGTCATCACCCTCGATACCCCACGCGCCACACGGGAGGAACTCCTCTCGCTCGAACCGCTCCGGCACGGGCTCCACCGCGTCACTCTCCGCTTCGGCTTTGCGGAGAAACCGGACGTCCCGCGCACTCTGCGCCTCCATCTCCCGAAACGGCTCCGTTTCTCTCCTACCCAAGCGACCTATTTTCTGGGCCGGGAGAGCTACCTCGTCCCGCGCCACGCCTCCCTGCTACAACGCTGGCGTCTCTCCCTTTTCGAGACCATGAGCCGCAACGCCTCCCCCGCGACGGCATGGTTCCACCTGCCACCCGGGCGTGTCGTGGAGTTAGGGGCGCAGCTCACCTTACCGTAATTTCCGGGTTGCCTTCGCGGCAGCGAGAGCAAAGAGTCGCAGGCGCACACACCGCGTCCAAACTCCATGCCATGATTGCCAAACCATCCACTGTTATCATCGAGGATTTGCAGCCGCTGGTCAACGCGGGCCGCTATCCGCTCAAGGCCATTGTCGGCGACTACGTGACGGTCGAAGCCGATATTTTCAAAGACGGACACGATGTGGTGAGCGCCCGCCTCAAATGGCGCAAGGCGGGGGAGCGCCCGTGGCAGGAAGCCGCAATGGAACCGCTCGAAAACGACCGGTGGCGCGGCTCTTTTACGCCGGAGGAGAATACCTTTTACGAATACACGATCGAGGCGTGGGGCGATCTCTTCCTCTCATGGCGCTATGAATTTTCCAAAAAATTCGACGCCGCAATCGCCGATCTGGAGAACGAGCGGCTCGGAGGGATCGCGCTCATCGCCAAAGCCGCCCGCCGCGCCAAAGCGGGGCCGGATCGCACACGGCTGCGTGCCATCGTACGGGAGTTGGAGAAAGCGAACGCTTCGCAAGCCTACGCCATCGCGCTACGCCCGGAACTCGCTGAACTTCTCGACCGCTGGGCTGACCGATCCCTCGCCACCGAGCACAAGCCGTACGCCACCCTCTTCGCCGACCGCCCGGCGGCCCGTTTCGCCGCGTGGTACGAGTTTTTCCCCCGCTCTGCCGGAGGGCATCCCGATCGCGGTTCGACCTTCCGCGAATGTCTGCCGCGCATCGACGACGCCAAAGCGATGGGGTTTGACGTCATCTACTTCCCGCCGATCCACCCGATCGGCGCCACCGCACGCAAGGGGCGCAACAACTCCGTCACCTCCCAGCCGGGGGAACCGGGCGTCCCGTACGCCATCGGCAATCGGTTTCAGAACACCCCCAACGGCGGGGGCCACCGCGACGTCGCCCCGGAGTTGGGAACACTGGAGGATTTCGACTGGCTCGTGAAACAGATTCACGAACGGGGCATGGAGATCGCGCTCGATTTCGCCATCAACTGCTCCCCGGATCACCCGTATGTCGCTGAGCATCCTGAATGGTTCTTCCATCGCCCGGACGGGACGATCAAGTACGCCGAAAACCCGCCCAAGAAGTACGAGGATGTCTACCCGCTCGACTACCATAACGCCAACTGGCGGGCGCTTTGGGAGGAACTCACCGACGTCGTTCTCTTCTGGGCGGAGCGCAAGGTACGCCTTTTCCGCGTCGATAACCCGCACACCAAGCCGGTCGCTTTCTGGGAACACCTCATCAGCACCGTTCGCGCCCGTTACCCCGATGTCATCTTCCTCTCCGAAGCGTTCACGCGCCCGAAGATGATGAAAGTCCTCGCCAAAGCCGGGTTTAGCCAGAGCTACACCTACTTCACCTGGCGCACGACCAAGGCGGAACTGATCGAATACTTCACCGAGATCACGCAACCACCCGTCGCCGGTTACTTCCGGGGCCACCTCTGGCCGAACACCCCGGACATCCTCCCATGGCATCTGCAACACGGCAACCGTGCCACCTTCCTGATCCGCGCCACGCTCGCCGCCACCCTTTCCCCGCTCTACGGGATCTACAGCGGCTTTGAACTGTGCGAGAACGCCGCCGTCCCCGGTAAGGAAGAGTACCTCGATAGCGAGAAATACCAGTTCAAAGGACGCGACTGGAACGCCCCGGGCAATATTAAGGCATTTTTCACCCGCCTCAACCTGATCCGCAAAGAGAACCGGGCGTTGCAGCTCGACCGCAACCTCCGCTTCCACGCCGCCGATCACGACGACATCCTCTTCTACAGCAAAGCCGACGGGGAGAATGTGATCCTCATCATCGTCAACCTCGACCCGTGGAACCAGCACCACTCGCTCGTCCACCTCCCGCTGGAGCGCTTCGGCCTCGGGCCGCAGGAGAGCTACGAAGTGCACGATCTCCTTTGGGATGAGCGCTACCTCTGGCACGGGGCGACCAATTACGTCGAACTCGACCCGCAGACCAAGCCGGTCCACCTCCTGCGCCTCCAGCGGCAGCACTCCAGCGAGAGTGATTTCGAGCAGTTTTAGCCGATGTCCCGACTGCCGATCTTTGAACTCGAAGAGGCGCTCGTGGAGGCGATGCGCCCGGAACGCGGCTGCCGCGTGGTCCTGCAAGCGCCGACCGGCTCGGGCAAATCGACACAAGTGCCGCAGTTCCTGCTCGACCACGGGTTGCTCGGCGAGGGGGAAGTGATCATCCTCCAACCCCGGCGGCTGGCGACGCGGATGCTCGCCGCGCGAGTGGCGGCGGAACGGGGCGTGCGGACCGGCGGGGAGGTCGGCTACCAGATCCGGCTGGAGAAAGTCGTCTCCAAGGCGACGCGCATCCGCTTTGTCACCGAAGGGATTTTGCTGCGCCGTTTGCTCGATGATCCCGACCTGCGCGGGGTCTCTGCGGTGATTTTCGACGAATTCCACGAGCGCCATCTCCACGGCGACATCACGCTCGCCCGCGCTCTGGAGTTGCAGGAAGGGGCGCGGCCCGATCTCAAGCTGCTGGTGATGTCGGCGACGCTTGATACCGCGGCGCTGGAGCGTTACCTCGCCCCGTGTCGCGTGCTCACCGCCGAGGGGCGGACCTTCCCGGTGGAGATCGGCTACCACCCGTGCGGCAGCCAAACACCGGTCTGGGAAGCCGCCGCTGATGCGCTCGAAGCCGCCCTCCCCAAGACCGAAGGCGATTGCCTTGTCTTCATGCCCGGCGCTTTTGAAATCAACCGGACGATCCAGACGATGGAACACCGCCGCTGGGGGCGGGAGGTGGCCTTCTTCCCGCTGCATGGCGAACTCTCCCCGGCACGACAGGATGCCGCTCTTGGCCCGTGTGAGAAACGCAAGGTGATCGTCTCCACCAACGTCGCGGAGACCTCGCTCACGATCGCCGGAGTGCGCCTCGTCATCGACAGCGGGTTGGCAAGGATCGCCCGGTTCGACCCGTATCGCGGGATCAACACCCTGCTCATCGAACGGATCTCGCTCGCCTCGGCGGATCAACGGGCGGGGCGTGCAGGGCGGACGGCTCCCGGCGTTGCCCTCCGTCTCTGGAGCGAGCGCGACCAGCTCGAACGGCACGACCTGCCGGAAGTCCGACGGCTCGACCTCTCGGAAGTCGTCCTCACCCTCAAGGCGAGTGGTGTCAACGATGTGGCGGCGTTCCGCTGGCTGGAACCGCCCGACCCGAAGGCGCTGGAACGGGCGGTGCAACTCCTTGGCGACCTCGGGGCGCTCGACGAGGGCGGGGCGCTCTCCCCAATCGGGCGACGGATGCTCGCCTTCCCTGTCCACCCGCGTTACGCCCGGATGTTGCTCGCGGCCCAGCAATACGGTTGCGTGCGAGAGGCGGCGCTCGTCGCTGCGATCACCCAAGGGCGACACCTCTTGCGGCGCGGGGGCGACGCTGCGTTGGAGGAAGCGAGGGAGCGTTGGCTCGGCGAGGAAAAGGAGAGTGATCTCCTGCGCCTGATCCGGGCACTCGAACACGGCTTACGCCACCCGGAGCGGATGCCCTCCCTCGGCCTCAATCCCGGGGCGGTCCGCGAAGCGCAGCAAACCTTTGAAGCGTTCCTCTCCATTGCCAAAAGCGAGGGGATGGAGAGCAACGAAACAGCGGCGCAACCCGAGGCGGTCGCCAAATGCGTCCTCGCCGGTTTCCCCGATCAGGTCGCCGTTCGGCTCGATGCCGGGACGCTCCGCTGCGCCATGGTCCACGGGCGCAAGGGGGTGCTCGCGCGGGAGAGCGTGGTGCAAAAAGCGCCGATTCTGGTCGTCGGGGAGGTGCGCGAAGTCGGGATGCGCGGCGGCGTGCAGACGCTCCTCTCACTCGCTACCGCCGTGGAAGAGGCGTGGCTCGCCGAGCTTTTCCCGGAAGCGGTGCACGAGGTCAACGAACCGTTCTACGACAAAACCCAACGCCGCGTAATGCTCCGGCGCGAGCGGCGTTTCCACGACCTCCCGCTCCAAAGCGGCGTCACCGACAAGGTGCCGCCCGATGTCGCCGCCACCATCCTCGCCCGCGAAGTCCTCGCCGGGACCTGCCCGCTCACGAAGTGGGACCACGCCGTTGAACAATGGATCACCCGGCTTAACCGCCTTCGCGAATGGATGCCGGAGCTGGAACTCCCGGCGCTCGAAGGGGAGGACCGCGCCGCGCTGATCGAACAGCTTTGCTACGGCGCCTCGACCTACCGCGAGATCAAGGAGCGGGCGGTCTGGCCAACGGTCAAATCGTGGCTCTCACCGCAGCAGGCCGCGTGGGTCGATCAATACACCCCCGAGCGACTCGCGATGCCCAACGGGCGGCAGTTCAAGATCAGCTACGAAGCGAGCGGGCCGCCGACGATCTCCGTGCGGATTCAGGATCTCTACGGGGTGGAGGAGAGCCTCGCCATCGCCGCCGGGCGCGTGCCGGTGACCATCGCCGTCCTCGCCCCCAACCATCGGCCCATCCAGATCACGCAAAACCTCGCCACCTTCTGGCGCGACGCCTACCCGAAGATCAAACAGGAACTCCAACGCCGCTACCCTAAGCACCTCTGGAAATGACCCCCCTCTCCCACCCCGCTCCCGGCAGTGACTTTGGCCCCGCCCATCACCTCTCCCCGCTTTGGGAGGAGAGGCCGACGCTCTCCCAATGGGAAGATGAATTACGCCCCGCGCTGGAACGCCGTTGGCGGGAGGTGATCGGCCACCCCGCCCCCGGAGCGTGGGAGCCGGGGGCGCGGATCGTGGCGACCTGGGAAGGGCCGGAGTTCCGCGCCACCCTCTACCGCCAAGCCTCCGGGGAAGGGTACGAGCAACCGGTGCTCCTGCTGCGTCCGCTCACCTTGCGCGAAACTCCCGCACCATGCGCTGTCATCCCGTTTTACCACCCGGAGGCTGCCGCCGGTTTTCGCCCATGGCGGGAAGGCGAGCCGCTAGCGCTGGAGGAGGAGAATGAGGAGAACCGCGTGCGCCGGTACGGTTACGACCTCGTGCGAAAAGGTTACATCGTCGCCTGCGTCGGCGCGTTCCCGTTCTACCGCATCCCGGAGCCTAAGGAAAAAGGGGGAAGCTTTGCGTGGTGGCAGGCGGCGGCGGAACACCTCCTTTCCCGCAACCCCAATTGGACCGGCATCGGCAAACTGATGGCCGATACCTCCCTCGCCATCGACCTCCTCCTCGCCCAGCCCGATGTCGACCCAAGCCGCCTGCTGGCGATGGGCCATTCGCTCGGCGGGAAAATGGCGTTTTACACCGCTGCTTTTGACCCCCGGGTGAGCACCGTGATCGGCTCGGACTTCGGCCTCCCGTGGGCTTCGACCAACTGGGAAAACCTCTGGTACCTCGGCCCGCGCCGCCCCGGCCCGGAGAGCGATCTCGCTCATCATCACCTCCTCGCCCTCCTTGCCCCGCGCCCGTTTCTGCTACTCGCCGGGGAGACCGATACCAACGCCGCGTGGCAATACCTCGAAGCCGCTCGCCCGGTCTACTCCCTCTACGAAACGTCCGAGCGGCTCGCCCTCCACAACCACGCCACCGGTCATCCTCCGACCCCCGCCTCTCTTCAACTCGCCTACCGCTGGCTGGAGAGCGAGTGGAGCGCCGCTGCCAGATCGGCGAAGTAGCGCCCTTCGGTAAAGCGCTCCTCAAAATGCCGCCGCAGGAGGGCCGCTCCCTCCCAAGTGGCGAGACGCGCGTAGGTCTGCGCCAGCGCCGCCGGATCGTGCAACGGGGTCAAACCGGGGTAATCATCGGGAACGATCTCCGGGATCGCCCGCCATGGCGTCACCGCCGGGAGAACGCCAAACGCCATCGCCTCGACCACCACCAGCCCGAAGCTTTCGGCGAGATAGAAGGTCGGGAAGGTGAGAAGATCACTCTCCTCCAGAAGCGCCCGCTTCGCCGGTTCATCCACAAATCCGGCATAAGTGACCGCGCCGGTGAGATCAGGCTGCGCGATCCGTTCACGGAAAAGCGCCTCTTCCTGCGTATCGACAAACGATCCGGCGACGGTGAGCGTGGTAGCGAAACGCGGCTCCCGCTGGCGAAGCAGGGCGAGCGCTTCGAGCGAATCAAAGAGCCCCTTGTCCCGGCTGCAATGCGCCAGAAAAAGGAGTCGCAACGGCGCGGGAGCCTCCGGCGTTGCCGCGCGACGCTGCGCCAGACGTTCGACCCGTCGGGAGAGTAGCGTCTGCTCAAATTCCGGACACGGGTCCGGGATGCCGTGCGTGACGGTCATCACCCGCTGGGGCGCAAGCAGGCGGGCATCCGCCTCCCCGTGACGCGAAGGGGTCACCGAGAGATCGACCCCTCGATATAAAGCCCGGCTAATCGCCCGCTCCCACGGTTGCCCCCTTTCCTCCAACCAATGGCCCAAGCCCCCGGCATGCCAGTGGAAAAACCAATGCGGAAAAAACGGGCGACAGAAAAAAAGAACCAACCAATCGCGGTACAACGGCGCATGCCGCCCGGGAGCGGGGACGTAATAGACCGTCTTCACTCCATAGCGAAAGCGGCACCAGAGCGCCTGCGCGATGTAGCCGAGCGTGGCGAAGACCTTGCCCGGGCGAACGCGCCCGGTATCCCCCGCCCCGCGCGAGAGACGGATATCGACATGATAACACGCTATCGCATAGGGAGTTGTACCGCCTTCCCGACGATGATCTCCGCCCCATCCCTCCAGTAACCGCTTAATCATGTAGCTCTGCCCGTGGTGCGGCGGCGGGAGATGGGCCAGAAGCAACAGCTTGAGCGGCAGCGGTGATTTTTTGGTTTCCAAAAGGGGGCTCTTTCGTGAAAAATAGTGGTTTGGAGGTCAGTAACGTCCGGGCCATGGGCCGCGTTGCACTGTGATGCCTCCGCCGATTTCGCTGACTTTTATCCCTTTTTACCCTTTTTGCAACGCTCTGGCACTCCTACTCAATTTCGCTGGTTTCTTCCCGATGAACAGGTCGATCCCCAAGCCCTCCGACTGGCTCAGGCCCTCGGTTGCCCCCCTTCGTTTGCCTCGCTCCTGATCGCACGCGGCCATCCCGACGCCGAAGCGGCCAACCGCTTCCTGCGGCCCCGGCTGCGCACCCTCGGCGATCCGCGCCGCCTCCCCGATCTCGACAAGGCGGTGGAACGGCTCCTCGCGGCGATCGACGAGGGGCGGCGCATCGTCCTTTATGGCGACTATGATGTCGACGGGGTGACTTCGATCGCCCTGCTGACCCGACTCCTCGCAGCGTACGGGGTTCAGGCCCCCGCCTTCATTCCGCGCCGGGTGGAGGAAGGGTACGGGCTGAGCGTCGACGGGGTACGCCGCTGCCTCTCCACGCTCAAACCGGAGTTGCTCGTCGCGCTCGATTGCGGCACCTCCTCCCCGGCGGAGATCGCGGCGCTGCACCGCTGCGGCGTCGAGGTGATTGTCATTGATCACCACGAATGCAAAGAGGAGCTTCCCGAGTGCGCCGCGCTGGTCAACCCAAAGCGCCCACAACCCGATCTCCCCTGCCCGGAAAATGGGGATGACTACCGCTACCTTTGCACCGTGGGGCTGGTCTTCAAGGTCTGCCACGCCCTGCTGCGTGCGCGTCCCACCGATTTTGACCTGCGCGACGGGCTCGACCTCGTAGCTCTCGGGAGCGTGGCCGATATCGTCCCGCTGGTGCACGAAAACCGCATTCTGGTTCATCATGGTCTCCTGCGGCTCGCGGAGACGCGCTGGGTCGGTCTGGAAGCGCTCATGGAAGTGGCCGGGGTCCGGCGTGACACCCTCTCGCCCAGTGAAGTGAGCTTCCAGCTCGCCCCACGGCTCAACGCCGCCGGACGGGTCGGGACGGCTCAGGACGCACTGGAACTCCTTTTGACCGACGACCCGGCACGCGCCGCTGTGCTCGCCCGTTCGCTCGATCTGCAAAACCGCGACCGTCAACAGGTCGAAAAAACCACGTTTGAGGAGGCCGAAGCGCAGGTCACCGATCCGGAAGCGAGCGCCATCGTCCTCGGCGCACGCGGTTGGCACCCGGGGGTCCTCGGGATTGTCGCCTCGCGCATCTGCCGCAAGTACCACCGGCCGACGTGGGTGATCGGCTTTGATGAACGGGGCCATGGGAAAGGGAGCGGGCGGAGCATCGACGGGCTCTCGCTCATCACCGCGCTCGAAGGGTGTAGCCACCTCCTTGAGAAACATGGCGGGCACGAGATGGCCGCCGGGTTGACCCTACGGGAAGAGGCGTTCGAAGCGTTTGCCGACTGTTTCCGGGAAAAGGCACGCTCGCTCTTGAGTGACGACGACCTCCTGCCCAAAGTCCGGCCCGATTCCGAGGTCGCCTTTTCGAGCCTTGATGAGGCGTTCCTCTCCTTTCACGAGGCGCTTCAACCGTTCGGGATGGGGAATGCCCAGCCGCTCTTTGTCGCCCGGGGGGTCACTCCCGCCGGAGAATTGCGCGTGCTCAAAGAGCGCCATCTGCGGATGCAACTCGGGCAGAACGGTGCCTGTCGCGAAGCGCTCTGTTTCAACACCCTCCCCGACGATCTCCCCCGACCACCGTGGGACATCGCTTTCAAGGTCGAGGCGAACACCTGGCGCGGACGCACGCAGTTACAGATTCAGGTCCAACGCATCCGCTCCTCCACCTGACCGCGTATCCCCCCCGTTATGCCCCTTGATCTCTACGGCGTCCTCAAAGGCAAGGCTCAAGATCGGCGCACGTCGGCCCCGGGGCAATCGCATTACCAACTCCTCCTCTCCACCGATGGCGACGGGGGTGGGCTCTACCGTGCGGCGATCAATGTGCGCTCCAAGCTTCACCCTTCGGCCGTCGAATATCTCGTCCTCCCCGGGCTGGAACACCCTGTTTTAGAGGAGTTGAGCCGCCTCGCCCTCGGTTTTCACTACCTGCCGAATGTCGAAGGCGGCGCGGCGCTTGACTATATCCGCTTCAACCTGATCGACCCCGGGATGTTTCTCACCCTGCCGTGTGACGGGCCGGGGTGCCGGGCGGATCTCAACGCCGTTCTCGATGAAGTCTTCCTCGATGCCATCGACGATCCGCACGCCCGTGTCTATGTCTACGGCGAACCGTGGGAGAATCTCAATGCCAGCGACCCGATCTTCCGCTTCCGCCCTTCGCGCGGGATGCACGAGGTTCACATGAATCAAGGCAATGACCCTAGTCATTGGGAACAGGATGGCATCTGGCAGGATGGGGCCGTGCTGGTTGAACACCGCGAAAGCGCCCAGTGGATCGGCGTTTTCCTCAAATTCCAGTCGCAATCATGGCATACCGATGACCTCAACGGCCACGCGCTCAAACCGCCCAAAAGCTTCGACGGCACACGGCGCACCCCGCTTGACCGCGAGGGACGTCCCTACCCCGACGGAATGGTGCGCCTCGTCGCCGCATCGCTGGAGCCGCTCTCGGTGACGTTGCTCAATGTCTGCCCGTTTCCGGTCGATCTCTCCGGTTGGTCGATCGTGAACCGAAAACAAAACCGCTGGCGGCTCAAAGGGAGCCTAGCCGCCGGGGAAGTACGTGAGATCCCGTTTGGGCGAATGATGACCTTCGACCCGCAAGGGGGGTTGCTCACCCTTCTCAACCACCACGGCCTCAAAGTCGACGGGGTTAGCTATACCAGCGAACAACTCACCGAGAGCGACGGCGAACTCTTCTTCCGCGGCCCAAGCTTCCCGATCCGCTGGCCGGGAGCCGATGGTTAGGCTTGCGCCCCTTCAAGGAGCCGAGAGCTTCACCTCCACCCGCCCCGAGGAAGATTGATCTTCATTCTCATCGAAATAAGTCATCACATTGTTCACCCCGGCGCGGATGAGCGGGATTTCTCCGGTCAACTGCGCCCCCACATCCTTACCCCCCTTCCTCCGCACGATGGCATTGGCATACCAGATCGTCCCACTGCTTCCGCTAGGGTAGCGATACAGGTAGACACTCTTGAGGAGGGAACGGGCGAAGGGCGGATTGATCGTCTCGCTAAGGCCCCATTGCATCGTCGTGCCAAACCGGTTGACCAACACCGAGCGATCCGTCGTCGTCCCCGGATAATCCAGATCCTCAAAGCGAAGCACCATCAGGCTATTGACAGCGCCCCCTTCCTTCTTGCCGGAAATCATCGCTTCGACCTGATAACCCGGCTCGATCACCGCGTTAATATGGTTAGTGGAAAGGATCAGATAACCGCTGGTGTGAGCTTTGTAGCCACTAGGGTCTCCCGCATCGGGGTAGCTTTTCTCCAGCCAAGGGATCGGTAGTTGCTCCACCTCAAGATCCCCATACCAGATCGTACCCGTTTGGTTACGACGGTAAAGATAGATATTCGTCAACGTAGCATCAACAAACGGCACACTCACTTCCACCGAGAGATCGTCCTTCCAGAGAGCGCTGAAGCGGTCAACCAGCGTCGAGATATCGTGCGTTGTTCCCGTCGCATTCTCCTTAAAGCGCATCACCATCAGGCTATTAGCCCCGCCTGTTGCCTTCCCTGAAAGCGAGACTTTAAGCTTGGAGTGCACCTGTTGATTCACCCGCACACTCTTCACCAGATACCCGCTGGAAAACGCCTGATAGCCGCTCGGATCGTTTTCATCCAGAAAGGAATGCTCACTCACCAACGCATCGTAGAGATAGGCTGTATTGGCCCCTTCGATCACAAGCCGTTTTTGAGGGGGAAGCTCTCCGGCAAAGGTAATCCGACGCGGATTCGTCGTTAACGGCGTCGTTGGGATGGCGGTATAGAACAAAGCGTTATCTTCCCAAGTGCCTATATCGTAGACTGTCTCATAAGGGGAATCGGTCAACGAGGGGTTAAAAACCGAATGGCTTTTTGAATCCATCACGATCACGGGAGCAAGATCGCCCGAAAGCCGAAAGCCCGGTTCATTCCACCCCTGCCCGCTCACCACGAGTGTCCGGCTTTGGAAGGTGGGGAGAGGGTAGTTATCAATCTCGCTCAGAGCGCTAAAACCCGAAGCTGTATTACTGGAAGTGACCGATACCGCCAACGGCGTGCTTTCGCTCATCCCGATCGGCCCGGTCACCTGCACTTGCCACGTCGCTACCGCGAAAGAACCGGGTGCCGGTGAAGCATGGGAGGCGGCTTCAAGATCCCCTACCGAAACAGATGCACTCCCGCTAAAGAGCGATAGGCCCGGCGGGAGGGAGAGCGAAGCGACCACCCCGGTCGCCTTCTTCGCCAATGCATCGGTGTAGAAGCCTTCTTTCTTGGGGTTATGGATCAACGCCTTCACGGCAAAAACATCCCCTAAGTTCCTGCCGGAAAGGTCAACGTCCAGCAGCGGCACCAACCGCGCCTGCGCACTGACCACAGCCGTCCCAATCCCCTCCTGCGCCGCGAACTCCCGCAAATGAACCGAACTGGAAAACGTCCGGACATTATGCTTGGGCGCTATCGTCGTATCATCATACCAGTGGGGGCGACGGCAGTTCCCCGCGCAATAAAAGAAATAGCCTTGATTGCCGCTCTCCGATGTCTTGACATTAGCCAATGTCGAGGCCCATCCATCCTGCCGCATTAGCGAAGGGTGGGAAAGCTGGGAGAAGAACGGCCACCCTTTGGCTCGGACAATATTCATGTGCGTATTCCAATAGGTGGGATTAAGGGGATAGATCACCAACCCGTCGGCCCCGCCCGGCTTGACAATCTGATCGTAGTAATAGGGGTAGCCATCGACGCTAGTATCAAGCGTATGGGTGAGGGTCGCCTTCCAATAGTAAATCTGCCGCGTGCCGATCTCCGCCTTGATCTGTGCGTGGACTTCATCGAGGCTCTGAACAAACTTGGCACCGATCCAGCTTTTGAGCTGACTATTAAACACCATCGGCACGCCTCGCTCACTCTCGATCTCTGCCCGATAATGCTCCAGCATCGGCGGCATCCCGTTCGAACCATCGAGGATCGCCATCCCGTGGCCCCAATGCCCCGGCAGTTCCTCAAGAAAAGTAAAGGCAACCACATTCTCAGGCTTATCGAGATGATCAAGAACCAGCCGGATGCTATTCGTTAGATTAGCAAGAACCGCCGCCTTCACTCCCGGCTTGTAGAAGTAATCCAGAAACGTTGCCTGATAGTTTTTGGAAGGGAGCCCTAGCGAATTGACCGGCCAGAGCCGGATCACCAGCTTCAGGTTAGGGTTCATCTGCAACATCCGGTTACAGATTTCTACCTGTTCCATCGTCTCCACGCTCCCGATTACCCAATCGTAGCGGGCGCGGTCCAGAATCGCCTCTTCATCCTCGGGATCAGTAGGAAAGTGATAGACTCCGCCTCCCCAATGGGCCCAACCCGTCAACGGGCTGATCCAGAGAAGGAGAGAGAGGATAAGAAGGGAAGAATGGAATCGGGGGGATTTCATAGAAAGGGGGGAGAGGGTTCGTGTCAACCGACCTTAGTCAAGCTGACGTTTCATTTCAGGTACTGAGGAGGTTGCACAATTTGTGAAGAGTTAGCTTCCGTCACGATCTCTGCATGGCCATCCATACAAAAAACCACGGCCTTTGTTCCGCCCTGATGGGCTTTATAAAGCCCTTTCCATTCCTCGAAGCCGGTACTGTCATCGGCGCGATCGGCCAAGGGGTAGCGGGTGTCCGCCACCAGTGCGAGCCGATGCGGCTGGCGGACGGTTTGCATCTTCACCAACGGATAAATCCAGTTTCCGTTCACATGATGTTGATACCCCAGATACTTGTTATAGCGATAGCTGCCGCGCATTGGGGCGATGGTCGATCGGTAGTTATAGAGATAAGTCTGCTCGTAGGAGGGGCAACTCATCTTTCGGGTAAAATCCTCGAAATTGCTGCGACTATGGACAGCATGCCACCACATTCCGGGAATCCCCTTCTTCCCTTCATACCAGGCGAGTCCCCCGTTGTGCTCACTCATCGTCCCTAGCACTTCCACGCCGAGTTGGCGCAGGTTAGCCAGGCACTGCGTGGTCCGTGAAGCCTCCACCGAGCGCTGCACTGCTGGCACAGCCAAAAGCGCCAGCAAGGCGAGGAGCCCCGTCGCTACCAACAGCTCCAACATTGAGAATCCCCGCGAAAACCTCACATCCGGGAACCGCATGTAGCCCTCCTTCCCCGTAGGCGCCATGCCGCGCCGCCCAGCACCACCAGTAGCAGAGCGCCTGTCGTTGGTTCAGGAACCACCGCTGCCGTATGGAAGGTCAGTTCGCCATTGACCTGATTCCAGTCGAGATAGCCAAGCGCCGACGCCGCCGAATCGAGCACAAACGCATCCGACGATGCAGCGGCGCTTCCGCCAATGGAGATCAGCGTATAAGCCCCGGTCAGCGCCCCTTGCGGGTCAATCGAAATGGTAAAAGTACCATTGCCGGTCTGATTGCCGGAGACGGTAAGCGTCGCAGGGTCATCACCGAGCCGGAAGGCAAAGGCAGCGCCGGAGGTTAGCGAAAGCGAGGTCACACTCACCGCTGTGCCGACTTCAAGCTTCCCTGATGCGCCAAGAACGGCATCTCCACCCAAGGCGCTGGCGCGTTCGGCCACCACCGTTCCGGCGTTAATCGTCGTCCCGGCATAGCTATTAGCCCCGGCCAAGGTCAAAGCTCCGCTCCCAGCCTTGATCAAACGGCCCGTGCCGGTCACGGCGTTCTGCCACGTAACATCGTTGGCACCGGTGTCAACCGTGGTATTCACGCTCAACGTCACTGCCCGGGTCTGATTAAGATAGTTCTTCGTCAAGTCCGCAGTGTTCCCTGCTTCATACGATAGCGTACGTGCCGTGGTCTCAAACGTGACCGCTCCCTGACCAAAGTTGTCAATGGAATGGAAGGCAACATGCGTACGGATCTTCGTGGTTCCTTCGTAGTGATTCGTGCCGGTCAGCTCGGTCACGTTGTCACGATCCGTTCCCTCCGTCGCTAAAAGGAGGCTAGCTGTGCCGGTAAGATCACCTGTGAGCAGCAACCTCGCATTCAATGAACCAGCGCCAGTGTTATTATAAATCGCCCGATCCCCTGAACCATTCAGGTTCATATCGTTGTTGAAAGTATTATTAACAGCGTTAGCCCCGGTCCCAAGATGAATCGGCCCAACCTTCCAGTCAATCGTCTGATCGACCACCGGAGCCGAATGGTAAAGATAGAGGCTACCCCCACTTGACTTCGTAATGCCGCCCGTGATGCTGGACGCTGCATTATTGAGAAGCACGGCTGAGGTTCCCTGAATATCCAAACCTTGGGTGGTGGTAATCGCTGCGCGAAGATGGATCGTCCCCCCGCCCGCATAGATCACCGGCATCGACCCACTTCCCGATTTCTGGAAGTTCAACGTCCCTGTTGTAGAAGAGGTCCAGTTCCCTGCAGCGCTGCTCCCTGTTTCATTAAAACGCAGTTCCCCAATCGTGTAGGAACCGGTTCCCAAGTTGAAGGTGACATTGCTACCTGCCCTGGCGAAGCTCGCGATGACCCCTGTGTCGTCAGGAAAGTCCCCAGCAGGTGTCCCGTCAATCTGCCAGCGCGCAGCATCGTTCCAGAGATTGGTATCTCCCGCGATGTAAGTATAGGTTTGCGCATGAAGCGCTCCCAATGGAGAGGAAACGACAACAGCCATCAAACCAAGCCACAGCGGACGAACAAGAGGATGTCTTTTCATATTGATGATGATCTGGAAGTTAAAACAAACTGACGGATTACAAGCCAAACTCCTTGCGCAATTCCTGCGCCTCTGTTGAATCATTGCTATAGACAAAAAGGAAGCGTCCCGCCCCCGGTTCAATCGCTACCTTCACGACGCCATCGGCATCGACTTTCACCGGTTCCCCCGTTTTGAGATCAAGGCAGGCCAGCTTGTCATCACGCAGCTTGAAGCTCACCTGTCGTGCAGCACTTGCTGGGGTGTAATCGATCAATTCGCCCTTTTCATCAATGCGGAAGCGATCGGTTGACTTGAGATGGTACGGAGAAGTCCCTTCCACCCATGAGCCAACCTCAGTATTGACCGCAACGATGACGCGCCCTTCATACCCGTCTACCTTAAACGAACGCTGGACGAGGTTTTCCTCCTGCGTGCTCACGAACGGGCTGGAGATTTCAGCCGTTTCCACGACTTCATGCCCTTTCGGTTGCCCCTTGTATGGGACGAACTCCTTGGCCATGGCGCGAATCAGCTTTCCATAGCGCTGGATCTCTCTGGCAAAGCCGCTAAATTCATCGATCTGCTCCTTGCTCATGGAAAGCTCGGCGCTGGTTCCCTTGCCGTACTCCTCCTTTTCGCGGATAAGCCAGTGGTAGCAATAAACCGACTTGGCCCCCTCCATCACGGAAAGCCAGCACATCGCTGTGGTGGTATTCTTTGGCGCGGCATAGTACTTCCAGTGCCAATAGTAGTCATCCTCTCCCTCTTTCTTCCACCACCCCTGATTACCCTCCTCAGCATAAGCGTCGACCGCTTCGGCGAGGCGATCACGCTGCTCCTCCGGCATCTCTGCGGGATAAAAATGTCCCCGCACTTTCTCCCTCTCGACACGGAAGTAAGAGGGTAGCGAACTAAAGACAGCGAAGAACTCGCCATTCTGCCGCAGGGAATCCTGATAATAGGCATTAAGCTGGGTGTGATACCAGCGAAGGGCCGAGGCTGGAGTTGCACGGTTACCTACCGTGTTATATTCCCACCAGAAACCGTAACGGTCGGTTCCATTCATCACCGGGTAAGGTTCTTTGGCCTCCTTCATCACCCTCAGGTAATTATGCAAAAGATAGATTGGAGCATCAGGAATACTGGCATAGATCCCTTTATAGTATTCCTGAAGAAGCGGAAGAAAGGCTAGGGAAGGCTCCTCTTTGATCGAGAAAGCAAGGATCGAAGGATTGTCTTTATTGCTTTCAATCACCGACAAAGCCCGTGGAAGGAGCTTGGAGATATCCGATTCCAGCGTAAGATACGCAGAGTTAATCTGCATCAGCACCGAGAGGTTGAGCTTCTGACAAACCTCCAGCGTTTCCTCCCAGATATCGCGGTTACCCGGCTCGATGAGATGAACCGAGGTAAAGCCGAGCTCCGCCATCTTCGCGAGGTTCTCGTTGATCCCGTCGTATTTGTAGATATAGAAACCGACCGGGAAAGCTCCCGGCTGAATCGCCTCGACACGCGGGTTTAAAGGATCGCGCTTGCGTTGAGCGATCTCCGAATCATTTCGCAAGCTGGTGGAAAAAGCGGGGGCAACCTCTGCTTTCAAGGTCAACGGCGTGGAGAGCGATGCCAGCGCGAGCGCACCGGCAAATCCCACACGGCCAAGCGTACGGATGGAAAGAGGAGAGGATAGGTTCAAGGATGTACAGTTCATGAAAAGAGGGAATCGGGTTCGTGAAATGGGGCTAAGAGCATCGCAACAAGGCACAGGGGTGCCTTGCGGGCTCCATGCTGGTCTCTTCCGGGCAGATCAACAGGTGCCGTCGGTCTCTGACGGGTTACGGCAAGGGGTGGGGTTTGACTTACTGAGACGACTGATCAGGACTTCAGCATGTCTCTAAAGCAAAAGGGGGGAATCATTGAGTCAGGGGGTAGCATTCTCCAATAGATGAGTGAAACTATCTAATTCCGGCGCACGAAGCACTGGCACAAAAACAGAAGAAGGGGCCAACTTTCCATCACTCAGGAAACGAACCTCTGCGTCGACCATTTCCCGAACCACCGTGGCCACATCAAGTTTCCATGCGATAATGGGAAAAGGATAGCGAAGCCCAGAGTCATTACTGACATACGCCGCGATCTCCAATTGGTCGGGCACTTGGATACCACCTTCGCTAATGGCTGCACTAATCCCTCCAAGGAAGAAATCATCCGTCACCACCAAAGCATCAGGCCGCTCTTTGCGTGCGCTCCAGACCTCACGAAGTGCTCCCCAGCCAGCACCTTCCAGCGTTGGGTAGACATCGTCCTTAATCCACGTATCAACGACCTTAAAGCCTGCTTTGCGAACCGTTTCTCTGAAAACCTCCCGATGTCCAGAGGGATCTTCACGATAGCCTCCCCAGGAAATCATGGCAAAGCGGCTTTTGCCCCGCCGTTGCAACTCCGCAATAGCGTTCTCAAAGAACGACTCAATACGAGTCGTCACTCCATACGGTTTCCCCCGGCCAAAGCCGACTAGCGTGATGCCGCGCTTGGCAAGATCATCGTACCATGGGGCATCTGCCGCCAACAAAATTCCAACAACCCCAGCGATCCGGCCATCATCAAGATCTTCAAAAAACTCCGGACAATCAAAATCGACCTGATACTGACCGGGTGGCCGACGGCTGATATAGATGCGCGAGGCATACCCTTGCGCCTCAAGCCCTGCGCGGACTTCCTGCGCAAGCTGGAGGTGGATCGGCGCAGAGGACGGGCTGCTAACATCGTGATGGATGAGCAGGGCCACATATCCCTCCTTGCGTGAAGGCGGTTCACTAATAAAAGTCCCCAACCCCTGTTTGCGTGTGACCAGCCCTTCTGATGCCAGAATGCGCACCGCTTCCCGCAGCGTGGTGATGCTGATCCCATACTGATCGGCAAGGAGATGCTCCGAAGGAAGGCGCGTTCCCGGTGTCATTTCCCGAAGCTTGCCCCGCAGCAGATCCGCCGCCTGCTGATAGAGGGGGGGCCGCCGCAGGAGATTTTCTTCTCCTCGTGGTTTTTTCATTGGACTTGAGGCGAATTTATAGGTCATTGTAATGACCGTCAATCCTAAAAATCAAAATTTCATTTCTCTCTCGTGAATAAGATCAAAGCCGCCGTTCTCGGACTCGGTAGCATGGGTTCCACTCATGTCGCCGCCGCTAAAGATTCTCCCTTTGTTAGCGAAGTCTTCGGCTATGAGCCCGATGCCGCGCGGCGCACTCAACGCACCGGCGAACTAGGGATCACTCCGATCACTCTGGAAGCTCTCTGGAGCCGTTCCGACATTCCGCTGGTCTATATCGCCTCCCCTAATGAGACGCATATCCCACTGGCCATCGACGCCCTGCGCGCCGGCAAAGCGGTGATGTGCGAAAAGCCGCTCGGGCAAACGTTGGAGGAGACCCGTAAACTGCTCACCGTCCTTGAGGAGACGCAAGGATTCCTGCAAGTCGGCTTTGAACTCCGCTACTCCAAACTCTATCAACAAGCCAAGGAATGGATCGACGCCGGATTGATCGGCGATCCGGTCAACATCCAGTGTCGCTACTATTGCTGTGAGTTCCACGGAAAGGATAGCTGGCGCAGCAATAGCGAAGGCTCCTTTTTAATCGGGGAGAAGCTCTCACACTATCTCGATCTCCAGCGGTGGTGGTTTGGCGCTTCGCCGGAAAGTGTCTATAGCGTTCAGGCGCCGAGGGTGGTTCCCTATTTTCGCCATGCTGACAATCACCAGATGATCCTCCGCTTTCCCGGCGGACAAATCGGCACGCTCAATTTCATTATGTACCTTGCCGAAACCCATCGGCACGACCCGCTCGTCGACATGCTCGAAAAGCAGAGCGACGACGGCCATTTTCTTCAATACCACATCTGCGGAACCAAAGGCGCGATTGAAACCGACGTCTTCAAGCGCCGCCTGCGCCGCTGGGAGTTTTCCGACGGGGAGACGATGATGCAAAGCCAGATCGCCGAAACGCTTCACTACCCGGCGACGGACGATCAACTCTGGATGCACAACACCTATGGGCAGAACCAGCGGATTGCCGAACTGGTCGCCACCGGTCGTCCAGCGGAAGCTTCCGCCTACGATGCTTACGAAACGATGCAGCTTTGCTTCGCCGCAGAGCAATCGGAAGTGCGCCAAGCCGTGTTTCCCTTGGCGGAACTCGCCAACGTCACCGCCTGATGAAAATAAAAACCCCCGCTTTCTCCCTTACGAAAGAAAGCGGGGGTGGAGCTAAAGATCTTCTCTGAAATTAAAGCGCGACCGGCTTGCCGCTGGCGACGCTCTCGTTGGCCGCTTCCATAAAGCGAACCACCTCAACGATCTCTGCGACCGGGATCACCTGCTCACCCGTCGTCAGGAACTGCACGACGCGCTCCAACAGGCTAGCGTAGTACGGCTTCTTCGTCGTGGAGACATCAAAGGGGATGCTCTTGGTCTCTTTGTGGATCGTCCCGCCAAAGGTGTGTGCGCCGGTGCGATTGCCACGCACGGTGCCAAAACGCCCGTCAGCCCAGCGGCCCACGGCGATGTCCTGCGTCCCTTCGCGGCGGGCGCTCACTTCGACGCACCCGGCCCCAAGGCTGGCAAAGAGCATTTCCACCGAGTGAACCCCATACCAGAAGTACCCGTCGAGCGGCGGGCGCAAGTCCATCGGCCCGTAGAAATCACCACCGGTGACGGCTCCGCCTTCAGTCTGCTCCAGCGCATGGCGGAACGGCTCGGCATAGCGAATCGCCGATGCACTCAGGATACGCGCACCGTGCTTTTCGGAAAGAGCGGCAATCTCCTTCGCATCAGCGGAGGAAGCAGTGAACGGCTTGTCGATAAAGACCGGCAATCCCCACGGGGCGACTTCGCGGAACTGTTCGAGATGAACCCGTCCGTCGATCGACTCCAGGAAGATCGCGTCGGCTTCTCCGCGCAGGGCGGCGATGCTGTCGACGATTTTGACCTGATGCTTGTCGCGCAGTTCATTAGTGAACCCTTCGACCCGGTTGATGCTCAGATCAAAATCAGGCGACCCGCCGGGGAAGGCGACAACGATCCGTGCGCCGGGGACGTGGTGCTCGGCGCTGGCGTCGTGGAGAAGGTTAGCGAACGCCGGGACGTGGGAGGTGTCCAGCCCGACCATGGCAATACGTAGTTGGCTCATATAGCAGAAAAGGTTAGTGATTCACAGCAGCCTTGTGGGCCATTTCAGTGACGCGGACGACTTCTGCCGCGCTCTCCGGCGTGACGATCTGTGCCGCGCCGTGGACGAGAACGTCGTAGATATTCTCGTGGAACGGTTTGTTGGTGGTTTCAGGGATCGTGAGTTCTTTCTCTTCCCAAGGGAGTTGCTCGCTCAGGTACTGGCGATCAGGAGCCGCCGTGTCGAGGACGGAGAGCGGCGTCGCTTTGGCCGGGTTGTAATAGCGAAGCTTGGCGGTAGCCCCATCGCTCGTGAGCGTGCCGTACTTGCCACCGATGATCCACTTCGGCGTGCCACCAAGGGCGATCGCCGTGGAGACAACGACGTCAGCCGTCGGCCCTTCTTCGGTACGCAGGACGAGGTGGACGTGATCTTCCGCATCCCCGGCGTCCTTGATGTTACGAAGGTCAGCATAGACATCCTTCACGCGCGAACCGAGCAGCGGCAGGATGATGCTCAAGGTATGCGGGCAGGTGTTATTGAGGCCGCCACCGCCATTTTTCTTGAGGGTCTGCCAATCCCAGCGCCGTGCATAGTTACCCCAGAAGGCGCGGATGTGGAAGATCGGCCCGAGAATGCCGCTCTTGATGATCTCGGCAAGGAACGGGTATTCGTTGCGGTGGAGGTGGGTATGGTTGACAAAGAGCTTGAGGTTACGCTCCTTGGCGAGAGCGACGATCTCGTCGGCCTCGCTCGCCGTCATGGCGATCGGCTTCTCCAGAATGCAGTGCCGCCCGGAGTTCAGCACCTTGAGCGCGTCGCTATAGTGAAGCGTCGAAGGGGTAGCGACGACGACGGTGGAGGCTTCGGTATCGGCGAGAAGCTCGTCGATGGAAGCGTATTGCTTGCACCCGGTCAGGTCGGCAGCCTCTTTACAACGCTCCGGCACGGGGTCGGCGACGCCGACGATCTTGAAGCCCGGCAGGCTCAGGAACGGCTGAAGGTGAAGATGCCAGCCAGCGCGGCCGAGGCCGACGATAGCTACAGTGATCGGTGTGGTGGTGTTATGGCTCATACTACTCGTTTTTTTTGCAGGTTGAGGAATGGGTGAAACAGAAAGGGGAAGCCGGGCGATCCGGCGGGAAGATTCAAGGAGCGCCTCGTTTTCAGCAGGGCGCGTCGTCGCTCCGATAAAGAAAGGGACCGGGAGATAGCGCCCCGGTTCGTCGCGCCCTCCCGAGACGATCCGGGCGAGCAACTGCTCAAGGAGACGCGCGCCGACCTCCTCCAACGGATGGAGCATCGTGGTGAGCGGATCGACACTGGTGGCCGAGATGCCGTTCTGGCTCCCGCCCACGAGGCTGACCTCCTCCGGGATGGAAAGTCCGAGCCGACGCAGCGCCGTCAACGCCGGAAGGGCGAGAATGCCGCCCGCTGTATAAACCGCGTCAGGAATCCACCCTTCGGCAAAAAACTGCTCAAAAGCGCGCTGCACTTCGGCCTGAACACTGGAAGCGATGCAAAGGAGGCGGACCTCCACCTCGCGGTTGATCCCCTCCCCGACGCCGCAGACCAGACCGCTATAGCGCATCCGCGTGGAGACCGACTCCTCCAACGGCCCAAGCGTCACCATCAGGATGCGTTTGCGCCCGGTGCGCCGCCAGATCGCCCCGAGCGTATAGCTGCATTCGAAGTAATCGGGAGAGACAAAGTTAACACACGCCTGATCAAGCGGCGGATTGAGCGACACGAGCGGGATCGGCCCGCCATTACGGTTGAGCACCGGGAACGGAATCGGCGCGAGCGAGAAAGCGATCACCCCATCAAGATCCGAAAGACGCTCGAAGCGTTGCGCCGGGGAGAGCCGCAGCAAATCGCCACAATGCCGCAGCGAGACCGATCGACGACTGTTGAGCTGGTACTTGAGCACGCCGCCGAAGATCGCCCCGGTCCACGGACTCTGAAGCCACCAGCTCTCCGCGCCCTGTGGCGGCAGATCAAGCCCGAGGCCGATTCGCAACGTCTCAACCTTCCCCTCCCTCGTCGGCCCGATCCAGAACGAGCCCACACCGACCTGCGTCTTGACCTTCCCCTCCTGCGCGAGAGCGCGGTAGACATTCTTAACCGTCCCGGAGCTAACATCGAGACGTGTCGCCAGTTCCTCCGCAGTCGGCAACCGGGCTCCCGTCGGGAGATTGCCCAGATTGTCCTCTTTGTCCAGAAAGGCGCGAACCTTATCGGATGGTTTGTAACTGGCCGTGGGAACGGATGACATGATGCAGCCCCCTCACCGATCGAAGCCTCACCTTCCCGAAGGAGAGAGACCGACCCAACAGTGGCAATGGGGTATGGGAGATCACCTTTTGCAAAAGCAGGGGGTGAAGGCAATAAAAATTTCCTTTTTGCCCAAAGATTGCCCAATCCCGCGTCGTCCCCCGCCGTCAGGAAGCGCCGACCGCTTTACGAACCTCTGCCGCAGGTGCGGGGAGAGTCCGCTCGATCTCCGAGACGCGATAGCCAAAGCCGGGGCCGCGCACACTCCCGAGGTCGATCTCCCCATCGCGCCGCTTGAAGAGACCGGGGTGCACCCGCTCCTCAGCAGCGGAGGCTGCGGGGTAAAACTGCATCGAATTGGTCTCCACCCCCATGATCGTCCCGGCATGAGCCGCGAGGAGCGCGTGGGTAACCTGGGCCAACATCGGGTTAGTGAGATCCTGCACCATCAAGGTCATCCCGTGCGCCTTAGCCCAGCAGAGGCTCAGGAGCGCCCCGGTCTGCGTCTTACAGGTTTTGAGTGCCACACCGCTCCACCCCAGTTCACGCCCGAGGCGGACCAACTCCCAGTTGTGCGCACTCTCATCCATAAAGAGCGGCTTGCGCGCGGAGACACTGTGAACGTCGATGCGATGCTCCTCCAATTCATACGGGAAGGGCTGCTCAATATAGAGGAGCATTCCGTAAATGCGCGGGTGTTCGAGCAACAACCGATCGAGAATCTCATTCACATAAGCCGGTTCATGGACCAGACAGTTGAAATCAGCCGTCAGCCAAAGCACCCCTTCCTGAATGGAGAGCGAGCCGACCTCGACCAGCCGCTGGTAATCCCACGCCGCATCATTCCCGCGCAGTTTGATCTTGAGACATTTAAGCCCGTCGGCGCGAATCCAGTCACGCAGGAGGATCGGGTATTCGTCGACGATTTCCTCCCCGGTCAATTCCTCTTCGCCGATCGGGTCTTTACCGCCGACCAGATGCCACGCGGCGAGCCGGTCCTGTCGCGGGGTAAAGAAATCCTCCGGGTACTTCCCGGCAAAAGAGACCGAAGGGGTCGCCGGTTCCACCAACGCCGCGAGATCGCGATTGAGATACTTCTCATTGTAGGTCTCATACGTCGGAACGTTGTGGAGGACGCCGTAAGCATCGTGCAACGCCAGATCAAACGCCGCGCAACAGACCAGCCCGGCCAGAAGCGGCACCGGCTCCTCGCGATGGGCGTTGAACGCCTCCAGCAAGGCCGGGAGTTGCTTCTCAAAATCGTAACCGACCTCCAGCGCATGACCGCGCCCTTCAAAAGCGACCCACGCCGCCGCGATCTTCTTGCAAAGCTGCTGGAGGATCAACTCGCGCTCCTCATACCCAAGCGGGCTCGGCCAGACCCACGCGGGGCTTAGCGGCGTCTCCCCCCACCCTTCGGCCACGCGGCCCGAAGCGTCACGTACTTCCATACGCACCCGCGCCACCGACATCGTCTCAACCGTCTCCGCGCCGAACTTCAGCGGCACGCGCAACGTCACAGGGAGGAAATAGAGCGAAACGGCAGAAGGGGTAATATCGGTCAGCTTGGGCATGGTAAAAAAGGTTTCTCAGCGTCGGCACCTTGCCTCATTTGCCCGGGTGTGACAATGCCGAAGCCAAGGGAAATACCATTCTCCGGCCTCGACACGCCGCACGATCCGTGGAATGCTCCCCCTTCCTCTTTCAAGCTGTGGAAACGTCAAAGCACATTCTGTTTGTCTGCACCGGCAATAGCTGTCGCAGCCCGATGGCCGAAGGGTTATTTCGTGAAATGGTGCGCGAGCGCCCGGAGATCACCGTCTCCTCCGCCGGGGTGAGCGCCGCAACAGGCCAACCGGCCAGCCAGAACGCCGTCGCCGTCCTGCGCCGTCAGGGGATCGACCTCACCACCTTCCGCAGCCGCCCGCTCTCCGATGCGGTCATCGCCAAGGCGACCCACATCTTTGCCATGACGCATTCGCACCGCGATCTGATTTTAACCTTCTTCCCCGAAGCGGCGGAACGAACCTTCCTCCTGTGCGATTTCCACCCGCAAAACCCCGGCGCCGACCTCCCCGACCCGTTTGGGCAGGGGGTCGAGGTCTACGCCCGCTGCTGCGAAAAGATCAAAGAGGCGCTGCCGAGCGTGCTCGCCCACATCGAAAAAAAACCTACTGCATGACCCAACCATCCCAAAACCCCTCCGCCCTCCGCGTCGTTCTCGCCGGTGACCACGGCGGCGTTGCCCTGAAAAAGACCATCAACGACTACCTGACCGGGCGCGGCCACTCCGTCTCCGATCTCGGGACGTTCTCGGACGCGTCGGTCGACTACCCCGATTATGCGGAGAGCGCCAGCCGCGCCGTCATCGCCGGGGAGGCCGATTTTGGCATCCTTTTCTGTCGCAGCGGCATCGGCATGTCGATCGCCGCCAACCGCCACCCGGAGGTACGCGCCGCTCTCGTCGGCCGCTTGGAGGACGCCATCCTCACCCGTCGCCACAACAACGCCAACGTCCTCTGCCTCGGGGCGGATCAGGTTTCGCCCGAACAGGCGACGGCGATTGTCGAAAACTTCCTCTCCACGCCGTTTGAGGGCGGACGGCACGAAGGGCGCGTCGGGAAGCTGGGCCAGTTGGGGAGCAACGCCCGCATCGGCATCCCGCTGGCGGAAGTCGACCCGGAGATCGCCCACGCCATCGCGGAGGAAGGGGTGCGCCAGTTTGAGAATATTGAGCTGATCGCCTCGGAGAATTTCACCAGCCGCGCCGTCATGGAGGCGCAAGGCTCCTGTCTGACCAACAAGTACGCCGAAGGCTACCCGGGCCGCCGCTGGTACGGCGGGTGCGAACACGTCGACGTCATCGAACAACTCGCTATCGACCGCGCCCGCGCCCTCTTTGGCGGGGAACACATCAACGTGCAGGCGCACTCCGGCAGTCAGGCCAACATGGCGGTCTATTTCTCCGTCCTCAAGCCGGGCGACCGCATCCTGACGATGGACCTCTCCCACGGTGGCCACCTCACCCACGGCAACCGCGCCAACTTCTCGGGCCGCTTCTTTGAAGTGAGCCATTACGGCGTGAGCGAAGCCAACGAGCAGCTCGATTACGACGCCCTCGCCCGCCATGCCGCCGAGTTCAAGCCGCGCATGATCACCGCCGGGGCCTCCGCCTACCCGCGTGTCATCGACTTCAAGCGGATGCGCGAGATCGCCGACTCCGTCGGGGCGTACCTCTTTGTCGACATGGCCCACATCGCCGGGCTCGTCGCCGGTGGGGTTCACCCAAGCCCGGTCGAGCTGGCCGACTTCACCACCACCACCACGCACAAGAGCCTTCGCGGCCCGCGCGGCGGCATCGTCATCTGTAAAGAGCAGTACGCCAAGGGGATCGACTCGCAGATCTTCCCCGGTGTGCAGGGCGGCCCGCTCATGCACGTCATCGCCGCGAAAGCGGTCTGCTTCAAAGAAGCGCTCGACCCGAGCTTCAAGGCATACGCCCGCCAGATCGTGAGCAACGCGCAGGCGCTCGCCGCCCGCCTTTCGGAGAACGGCTACCGGATCGTCTCCGGCGGCACGGAGAACCACCTCATGCTCGTCGACCTGCGCCCGAACGGCCTCAACGGCAAGCTCGCTCAGGAGACGCTCGACCGCGCCGGGATCACCGTTAACAAGAACGGCATCCCGTTTGACACCGAGAAGATCACCCTCGGCGGCGGCGTCCGCGTCGGCACCCCTGCCGTCACCACCCGTGGCATGAAGGAGGAGCAGATGGTGCAGATCGCTGATCTCATCCACGCCGCTCTCCTTGGCCGCGATGATCAGAACGCGCTCGACACCGTGCGCGGCAAAGTGCGCGAACTCACCCGGCACTACCCGCTGCCCGGTTAACCGCCTTCCGTTTCTAAAAGAGGGCGTGATCCTTTCCGGTCACGCCCTTTTTTGCGTTGCCCCCCAACGGCCACACCATAAAGATTAGTCCCTCTTTCCATGCAGAATACCCACGTTGTCGAAGTCGCCCTTGCCGAACGGAGCTACGCCGTCCGGATCGGGGAGAACCTCCTTGCCACCCTCGGAAGCGAAGCGAAAACGCTCGGTCTCGGGCGGCGATGCGCCGTCATCACCGACACCAACGTCGGCCCGCTTTATGGAGAGGCCGTCCTCACCTCGCTACGCGACGCCGGGTTTGAAGCGACGCTCATCACGGTCGCTGCCGGTGAAAAATCAAAGAGCTTCGAGACCGCCGGAGAGGTGTGCGAAGAGGTGATCGCCTCTCAGTTGGATCGCAACGGCTGGATCGTCGCCCTCGGGGGCGGCGTCGTCGGTGATCTCGCCGGATTTGTCGCGGCAATCTACTATCGCGGCATCCCGTTTGTACAAATCCCGACGACCGTCATTGCGCAGGTCGATAGCGCCGTCGGCGGCAAAACCGGCGTGAACGCCCGTGGCGGGAAGAACCTCATCGGCGCGTTCCATCAACCGCGTCTGGTCCTCGCCGATGTCGGGACGCTCCAGTCGCTCCCGCCCCGGGAGTGGAACGAAGGGTTTGCCGAAATCATCAAACATGCGGCGATCCGCGAGCGCTCCCTGCTCGATCCCCTGATCCTCCCTGATCTCCAATTCTCCCCCGGGCCATTGGCGGAGGTGATCCGGCGCAACGTCGCCATCAAAGCTGCCATTGTCTCCGCCGATGAACACGAGACGACCGGAGAACGCGCCCTCCTTAACTTCGGCCACACCATCGGCCACGGTATTGAGAACGCCGCCGGGTATGGCGAATTCCTCCACGGCGAAGCGATCAGCCTCGGGCTGGCAGCAGCGGCATGGCTCTCGGAAAAGAAAGCCGGTTTGCCACCCGAAGACCACGCCGCGCTCCGCTCCGCGCTGACTCATTTCAAGCTCCCGCTCACCCTCCCGGCCTCGATCTCCACGGACGAGATTCTCACCGCGCTCCAGAAAGACAAAAAGTTCCGTGAAGGGGCGATCCGCTTCGTCCTCTCCCCCCGACTCGGAGAAGCGTTCGTCTCCAAAGAGATCACGCTGGAGGAGATCACCGAAGCGATCGAAGCACTACGCTGACTTTTGAGCGATCCCGGTGTAGAATACGGCATGGAAAAACTAACCCTCACCGACGCCCAATGGCGCGAGCGGCTCACGCCGGAACAGTACCGTGTCCTGCGCCAGAGCGGGACGGAGTGCGCGTTTACCGGAGCGTATTGGGATGTGAAGGGAAAGGGGCTCTTCCACTGCGCCGGGTGTGATGCTCCGCTTTTTTCCTCCGAGACGAAGTTCAATTCCGGCACCGGTTGGCCAAGTTTTACCGATGCCATCGACGCCGGACGGATCACCTCGCACACCGACACCAGCTACGGGATGCGACGAGTGGAAGTCCGGTGCGCCCGATGCGACGGGCATCTCGGGCATGTCTTTGAGGACGGCCCACCGCCAACGCGCCTGCGCTATTGCATCAACTCCGTCGCGCTCCAGTTCAAGGGAGACGCTGATTAAATGAAGCCTGACGAAAGCGCAGGCAGTTTCGATCGGTTTTTGAGACACTTTCCCGCAACCTCTCCTAAGAGAGGTGAGGACAAAGAGGCTCGAAAAGAGGCGAAAATGACTAGCTTGCGGCAGAGCTTGCTTTATTCAGTGTTTCCCGAGGAGCAGTCGTAGCCGTTTCGCAAAGGGTGAACCACCCCTGCCCGAGCGCCGCCTCGGCCCGCCGTTTCAAGACCTCCCCATCGGCTCCTTCGCGGAGAATCGCAAACGAGGTCGACCCTGAGCCGGACATCGCCGCCGCCTCGACCTCCGGCTGTTGGAGCAACCACCGCTTGACCACCGCCAAAAAGAGGTATTTCTCGAAAACCGGGCGCTCCAGATCGTTGACCACCTCCCCGAAAGGGAGCGTCTGTACCCCGTAGGGCACCCCGGGCAACTCCTGCGAATCACGCCATTGCCGGTAAGCCCACGGTGTCGGAATCCCGAACTCCGGCTTGAAAAGGAGCAGACGCAAACGGTGGGGAAAAGGAGCCGGGGTCACCGTCTCCCCCCGCCCGGTGCACCACGCTGCCCCGCCTTGTAGGAAGAACGGCACATCCGAGCCGAGCGTCGCCGCGATCGCGTGCAGTTTCTCTACGGAAAGCGGCTCCCCCCAAAGGGCCGACAATCCGCGCAACACCGCTGCCGCATCGCTACTCCCCCCGGCCAGCCCGGCGCCGTGCGGGATCGCCTTCTCCAGCGTGATCGCCACCCCGGGCGTTTCCCCGAGCGCTTCAAAAAAAAGCCGCGCCGCACGCACCGCAAGGTTGGAATCATCCGTCGGCAGGGAGGGATCGCTGCATTGAAAAACCAACCCACTTTCGTTGTTCCGTCTTAGTTCCACGCGATCGTGCAGCGAGAGCGGCAGCATCAGCGTTTTGATCTCATGAAACCCGTCCGGGCGCTTGCCCAGAACGCGCAGAGAGAGGTTGATCTTGGCCGGAGCGGTAAGGTTCACCCTTTGAAGATGGATCAAAATTGCCTGATTGCCCAAGCCAAAATCGCAACGTTTCCGGCGGCAGGCTTTGGACGAGCCCCCTCCGGGCAACTCCCCCCTTCTCCCAAGGCAACCGGGCGAATCCACCCGCCCGACGACCCAAAATCGCCCCGGGAAGGGATACCGCCAAAACCAACCACCCTCACGAAACCGGGGGCGTGTCGAGCACTAGGCCCACCATTCTTGCAGCAGGAGTCGGGATGACCGTCGCGGCAGCGTTCGCCGTGGCCTTTCCCTTCTATCGCGATGTCCCCACCCCGCCGCCGCTTCCCGTCGGGGAACGCAGCCCGATCGGCGAAGTCGCGCTCAAGGAGAAGCGCCCTTTCTCCGCGCTCTTTACCCCGCCCGCCCCGCTCTCGGAGAAGGAGACCGCCCTCGCCGCGCTACGCAACCACAAGCTGGAAGCGAGCGACACCGCCCTCGCCAATGATGTCCGGCAAGGGGGGGATAACCTTGAGCTCTACCTGCAAGCCGGTTTCTCCCCCGACGCGCTCGACCCGGAGGGGGAGCCACTCCTCTTCCTTGCCGCCCAACAGGGGGAGGATCTCGTGCGCCGCCTGCTCGATGCTGGGGCCGATCCCAATCAGGCGACCCCCACGGGGCAAACCGCCGTCATAGCCGCTGCCGCCAACGGCTCCCTGCCGACGCTCGAAGCGCTCCTCGCCCACGGCGCGAAGCTCCAATGGCGCGATCACCACGGCCACAACGCCCTTTATGCCGCTGCCCAACACCGTCAAACCGCCGCGCTGGAGTGGCTTCTGCAACAAGGGGTCGACCCGGCGGGGAGTTGCTGCAACGGCAGTTCCAGCCTGCTCGCCCACGCGCTCGAAGCGGAGTCGATGCCGATCGCGGAACGCCTTCTCAAAGCCGAGCGCCCGCTCCATTGGCGCACCGCCACGCGCGAGGCGCTCTACCTCGGCATCCGAAAGCGGGATAAGGCGCTCGTACGCCTCCTGCTCGAAAACCACGGGATGCCGCCGACGCCGGAGGGGTATGCCCAGCCGCTCCTCGGCTATGCCATCGCTTGGGGCGAGACGGAAGTCGTCCAGCTCCTGCTCGAATGCGGGGCCGATGCGAATGTCCCGCTTCAAAGCCCGGTAGAGCCAGCGTTCGCCCGATTGATCGAACAGAAAGTCGCCCGTTATTATCTGGAAAAAGAAGGCGGAATGACCCCGCTCATGCTCGCCGCTGCGCTCGGGCAGGAACAGAGCGTTGCCACCCTTCTCCAGCACGGGGCCAAACGGGGCGCGGTGACGAAGCGCTCCCGCATGGCCGCGCTCAGTTTCGCCGCCCGCAGCCGCCATACCGCGATCATGCAACGCCTCCTTGGCAAAGACCCGCAGCAGCAGCGGATGCGGATCGAAATCTCCCTCGCCTCCCAACGCGCCACCCTCTGGCGCGATGGGGAGATCATCGCCTCTACCCGCGTCTCCACCGGTCGCTCCGGCTACGCCACCCCGCCGGGGGAATTTGTCATCACCGACAAACACCGCAGCCGAGTCTCCAACCTTTACCACGTCAAGATGCCGTTCTTCATGCGGCTTAATTGCAGCGACATCGGGATGCACGCAGGGGTCGTCCCGAACCGCCCCGCCTCGCACGGCTGCATCCGCCTCCCCGCCGACGTCGCCAAACGCTTCTTCCGCGACGTGGAAGTCGGCACCGTCGTGACCATTCATTAGATTGATCTCCCCTCCCCCTTCGGCTAAGATGCTCTTCCCCAAAGCATGAGCACTGAAGCCGACCCGCCGCCATCCCCGGAGGAATCCGATTTCCCGCGAAATCCGGTCTACGACTCACTCTACGTCACGGCGATGTCGCACTTCTACCGGGGCGAACTCGGGCGGATCATGGCGTGGCGTGCACGGCTCGATACCACCACCACTTGGGCGATCACCAGCACGACGACGATCTTCACCGTCGCCTTCTCCTTCAAGGAGGTGCCGCACATCATCTTCTTTTTCAACATCTGCATCGTCTCAATCATGCTCTGGATCGAAGCGCGGCGGTACCGCTTCTACGACGCCTTCCGGGCGCGGGTGCGGATGCTCGAAGCGCATTTCCTCGTCCCGATGGTGGCGCAGAACACCCAGATGCTCCATGGCGAATGGCAGAAGCTGGTCTGCGAAGATCTGCTGCTCCCCTCCTTCAAGCTCACCAAGCTCGAAGCAGTCGGGCGCCGTCTCAAACGCAACTATATCTTCATCTTCGCCGTGATCCTCGTCGCATGGCTCACCAAAGTCTTCCTCCACTCCGGGGAGGCGATCACCGGCCCGCGCCAGTTCTACCACGCGCTTGCTGTCAGCGGGTTGGCAAGCTGGATGGTCGCCGCGATGTTCCTGATCACCTACGGCACGGTGATCTGCCTGACCTATTACGTCACGCGCCATACCTCCGGGGAGGTGAGCGAATTCGGTGGCCACCGCCGTGCGTGGCGGCTTTGATCTTTTTTTATGACCGCCACCTCTCTCCCTGAAGTCGCCCGTTTGCTGGAAATCGTCGCCCGACTGCGCGGCCCGGGCGGCTGCCCGTGGGATCGCAAACAGACCCACGCCACGCTGCGCGGCAGTGTCATCGAAGAAGCGTACGAAGTCGTCGAAGCGATCGACGAAGCCGACGACGCCCATCTGCGCGAAGAGCTTGGCGATCTTTTACTCCAAGTCGCCCTGCACGCCGCCATCGCGCAGGAGGAGGAGCGCTTTGATTTTGAAGCGATCGCAGCCGAACTGAGCGAAAAGCTCATCCGCCGCCATCCCCACGTCTTCGGGGACGCAACGGCGGGGGATGCCGAAGAGGTCATCACCCAATGGGACGCCATCAAACGGGCTGAAAAAGGAGCACTCGCGCCGGAGTCCGCCCTCGACGGCGTCTCCAGCGCCCTCCCCGCGCTCCTCCATGCGGAAAAGATCACCAAACGGGCGGCGAAAGTCGGCTTCGACTGGGAACGCCCCGAACAGGTCCTTGGCAAGATCCGCGAGGAAGTGGCCGAGGTCGAAGAGGTCGTCGCGCAAGGCGAGAGTCAAGAGCGGCTGGAGGAAGAGATCGGCGATCTCCTCTTTGCCGTCGTCAACCTTGCCCGCAAATCGAAGATCGAGCCGGAGGTGGCGCTCCGCCGGGCCACCGGGAAGTTCACGCGCCGCTTCCAGCGGGTCGAAGCGCAGCTCAAGGAGCGCGGACTGCGCCCCGAAGAGAGCACTCTGGAGGAGATGGACGCCATTTGGGACGCGATCAAGCACGCCCCCGCCTCTTCATGATCACCCGTCTGCTCACCTACGCGGCCAATCGCCTCCCGCCTGTGATCTGCTGGGGAGCGGTCGCACTCTGGGCGGCGACGATCTGGTGGCTCTCCTCCAACCCCGTCCCCGAACTCCCCGACCCGGCCTTTGAGATCCCGCATCTCGACAAGATCGTCCACTTCATCGCCTTCGGCATCGGGGCCTTCGGCACGGCATGGGCGGCGCGCCGTTCGGGACTAGGGAGAGGGGCGGCGCAGTTGCTCTCCATCATCGCCATCGCAGCATTTGGGGCGATTGATGAATGGCACCAGCTTTCCACACCGGGACGCACCGGAGGCGATCTTTTTGATTGGCTTGCCGACTGCGCCGGGGCCATCGTGGGGACTTTGATCGCTTTATCCCTTTTCCTACGATTCTATGTCGATGCTCACCCCTCTCGAAGCCGCCCCCCGCGTCCAGCAACTGCGCCGGGAGCTTGAGGAACACAACCGCCGCTATTACGAGGAAGCCGCCCCGACCGTCAGTGATCAGGAGTACGACCGGCTCCTGCGCGAATTAGCCGATCTCGAAGCCGCCTTTCCCGAACTCGACACTCCCGACTCCCCGACCCACCGCGTCGGCGGCCGCCCGCTCGAAGCCTTTGAAAGCATCGCGCACCGCACGCCGATGCTCAGCCTCGATAACACCTATAGCGAGGAGGAACTCCACGCCGCCGTGGCCCGACTCGCCCGGCTCCTCCCGGCCAAGGCGCTCTCCTTTATCGTCGAACCGAAAGTTGACGGCGTCGCCATCTCCCTCCTCTACGAAAACGGACGACTCCTCCACGCCGTCACACGGGGCGACGGCACGCGCGGCGACGACGTGACGCAAAACGTCTGCACGATCGCGAGCATCCCGCGCCGCCTCAAGGGGAGCCCCCCTGCCCTGCTCGAAGTCCGTGGCGAGATCTACCTCCCCAAAGCCCGCTTCGCCGCGATCAATGAAGAACGCCAGTCGCTGGGCGAGACTCCCTTTGCCAACCCCCGCAACGCCGCCGCCGGTTCGCTCAAACAGCTCGACCCGGCGATCGTCGCCACCCGTGGGTTGGAGGTCGTTTTTTACCAGACCGGAGCGCTGGAAGGGGCGAACTGGAGCGATCAATGGGAAGCTCTGGAAGGGTTACGCGCCCTCGGTCTACCGGTCCACCCCCCTGAGCATCTCTGGAAAGTCTCCACGCCGGAGGAGGTCGGCACCGCGATTGCCGCGCTCGACGCCGTGCGCCATTCGCTACCCTACGAAGTCGACGGTGCGGTCTTCAAACTAGCCTCCTTCGCGCAACGGGCAGCTGTTGGGACCACCTCGAAATCACCCCGCTGGGCCTTCGCCTTCAAGTACAAGCCGGAACAGGGGGAGACGCAGGTGCTTGATATTACCGTTCAGGTCGGGCGCACCGGTGTTTTAACTCCGGTGGCAGAATTGCAGCCGGTCTTTGTCAGCGGAAGCACCGTCGCCCGGGCGACGCTTCACAACGAGGAGGAGATCGCCCGCAAGGGGCTTCTCATCGGCGATTGGGTGATGGTCGAAAAAGCCGGAGAGGTGATCCCCGCCGTGGTCGAAGTCCGCAAGGAACGACGCACCGGGGCGGAGCGCCCTTTTGTCATGCCCGACCACTGCCCCTCCTGCGGGCACGCCGTCGTGCGTGACCCCTCACAGGTCGCCATCCGTTGCCTTAACCCGGGCTGCCCCGCCCAGTTGCGGCGCAGGCTGGAGCACTTCGCCTCTCGCGGGGCGATGGATATTGAGGGGTTAGGCGAAGCGATGGTGGAGCAGCTTATCAGCCACGGTCTGGTTGACGGCATCGCCGCGATTTATCAGTTAAACGCCGAGCAACTCGCCCCGCTCCCGCGCACTGGGAAAAAGAGCATCGAAAATCTCCTCAACGCGATCGAAGCGAGCAAACGCCGCCCGCTCTGGCGGTTGATCTTCGGGCTGGGGATTCTTCATGTCGGAGCGACCTCCGCCCGGGCGCTCGCGCACCATTTCCACCGGCTCGACCCGCTGATGGCCGCTGATGCCGAGGCGCTGCAACAGATCCCCGATGTCGGCCCGGTCGTCGGCCCTTCGATTGTCCAGTTCTTTAGCCGGGAGGAAAACCGCGCCGTCATCGAAGCGCTCCGCGCTGCCGGACTCAACTTAGGCGAACACGACGAAGCTCCCAAAACCGCCACCGACACCCGGCTCGCCGGAACATGGGTGATCACCGGTACCTTGACCCGTCCGCGCGACGAATTCGCCGCCCTCATCCGCGACCACGGCGGCAAAGTCACCTCCGCCGTCAGTAAAAAAACCGACTACCTCCTCGCCGGGGAAGAAGCCGGGAGCAAACTGGAGAAAGCGGAAAAACTCGGCGTCCGCGTCCTCGACGAAGCCGCTTTTCACGACTTATTGGGAGAAGAGGAGGCGGAGCAAGGGTCGTTGTTTTAAAATAACCGCAACTGAACCCCAGAGGTGGTCCGCATACCGGAGCAGGGTAGAGAACACAGGCATCAAGAAGAACAGCGATCGGTCTCATTCATATCCCATGCCTAACTCCTGAGCCTGCTGAGCCAGTTCATCAAGGGCGGCGCGGCGCTCTATCATTGAACGCTCTTTGTACTCAACGAGATCCTTCAACCTAACCCTGCGATGTCGCCCTACCTTGCGATGGCTGATCTCTCGATGATCGAGCAATTTAATCAACGACGGCCGCGACATTTCGAGGAAATCCGCCGCCTCCTGAGTGGTCATTTCCCGATCCAGCGACACCACGGCAACGGCGCACCCCTCTGCCAACCCGGAAAGAATCTGAACCAGCAGCCGACTGGCCGTTGATGGCAGAGGGACAGTCACGGTGTGTCCATTGCCTTCCGTCGTGGAAATCGAGAGGTTCGGAATTGCCTCGGCCATCGCTGACTCAAGCCGTCGTTGAAAACACCGGGCCAACTCAACATCGCCATGCTCCGGGGTGAGCACCTCTAATCCAAGCTTGTTTGCCATCACCATAGCTCAAACATACGAAGCATTCGCAATATTCGCAAATTGTTTTCTCCCCCCCTTTTCCAAAAAAACTCTCCGGCAGAGAGGATCCCCACCGGAGAGTTCAGATTTCAATGCGTCGCTCAATAACGCAACCGGAAAGCCGTGTTACCGGCGCGAATCGCGCTCGCGGCGATCTTTGCGCTGCTTGGCTTTCTCAGCACTCGTGGCGTTGCGGTCGATCTTTGCCGATCGGCTGCTGCGGCGGGCCGCTTCGTCGCGGGCACGCTGGTTGCGGGCGTAGCGATCCATGGAGCGGCGATCCTGCCGGGCGCGGAAGTTGTCGACACGCTGGCGGCGATCGTGAACCCGCCGCTCGCGGAAGCTCATGTCCGCACGGCTGCGGTTTTTGTAACGGGTATCGTAATAGTGACGCTCATTCGTGTAGTAACGCCCATCGCGGTAATACCGCCCATTGCGATAGTAGCGCTTGTCGTTATAGCGACGGCGATCGTTCACATAAACCCGCTCCGTCGTATGAGTGGAGTAATACCCACCACCACCGTAGTAACCGCCATCATAGTAACCATCGTCGACCACCACGGTGTCGCACCCGGTCAAAAAGAAGGTAAAAGCGAGGCAAAGAATGCCGATGGATGACAATTTCTGGATTTTCATAAAATGATATGGCTTAAAATGAGCACTTTCCGTTCTCAACCCACCCTTTTTGAATCGTCAGGACGGGCGGAGATGCTCCTATCTTAAAATGATCAGTAAGGGGTGAGAATGACGCGGCGTTGAGGATCGAGGGCGGCCCCCTGATGGCGGAAGATCGGGGCAGGAGTACGGCTGATCACCTCGTACCCGGTCAGGACGAACTCGGGGTAGACGGCGTTACTTGGTGGTTCGTAAACCTGATCACCGGAAAAGTGGCCCGTAAGACGATACTCCACGCCGTTGTCCGAACCGAGTCTCCCAGCCTCGCGATCAGGCGCAATTTTGCGATGCTCATTAAGAAGGACCATCTGGGCGGTCGACCACGGCTGCCCCGGCTTACGGACGTAGCCCCAGAATTTATAATCCTCCTTATAATAACGCCGGGCGATGAAGTAATTCCCCGGCGGTTCATTGGCAATGTCGACCAACATCTGCGCACGGGCGGCCGTCTGGTCCGGGCCGGCAGAAGGGGTCTGGCAACCGCTTAAAACAACGGCCACCAATAACATCAACGGCAAAAGGGCTTTTTTCATGGAAGTCAATTCGGGGATACGGCAGCCGGGCCTCCGGCGGATGGCGGCAAATGCGGTGTGAGCCATTCCAGCAGGACCTTCTCACACGCAAGGGCTTCCGACGGCATCGGGCCAACCTGACGCAAAAACCAGCGTTCATCATGTGAGAGCGATTCCCCCGGTGCCAGCGTTCGCAACGGACTCAAACTCTCGATTTCAAGCATGTCAGGATCAGTATACGTCTCAAAGTTACAACCGAGATCGGGATAAGTCGCCCCCTCTTCGTAATCAAACGTCTTGATAAAAAGCGTCTCCCCGCGATGCCATGCGACCCATTGCTGCCGGTGCGAGAGGCCAAACTTGGTTGGCCCAAGCGTGGCGTCATGGCGCAGGGTGATCAGGCGGCTTCCGATCTTCAAGCGCGGGTCGGCCAGATCAGCATACGGCCACGGGACGATCACGTCCCTTGGGAGCAACTCCTCGGGATGCTTCCCGAGCGGCGGGCGCGGAATGATCTCCAACCCTCCGGGGGCCATTACCGAGAGGCCCCATGTCGCGAGCGAGATCGGCGCCGCTCCATGGTTGGTCGCCTGATGGCGAAGATGCACACTTCCACCCGGCTCCAGCGTGAGGGTCAACTCCTTGCCAATCAAATATGGTTCGACAGGGAGGCTCGTCAGCCGCACCCCTTCCGGGAGGAGTTCGTACGGATAGGGGTGGTTATCGGCCACGAAGGTCATCGGCCCTTCCGGAGCCACCCAAAAGCGATGCCCGCCTCGGATCTGCCACTCCGGTTCACCACAGCGGCCAAGTTGCTCGGGGTAACGCGCAAAGACGCTCCCGCTCCCGACCGGAGCGAAACTCAACACCCGGGGGCCGACCTCCAGCGTCACCACCAGTTCGACCCCATCCCTGCTCAGGAAAAGATTCTTCTCCCAACCGCCGTAAGAAATGATCCGGGATTCGATCGTCATGATGCCGTCTTGGGATAACTGCCGAGGTTTTTGAGGAAAATAGTCCGCGCGGCGACCCGTTCGAGCGCCTGCGTGAGCACAGGATCGCTGCTATGCCCCTCAAGATCGACAAAAAAGAAATACTCCCACGCCTTTCTTTTGGAGGGGCGGCTCTCGATTTTGCTGATCGAGACGCCGAGTTCCTTAAACGGCTCCAGCGCCGCAAAGAGAGCGCCGCTTTGGTCGTGAACCGAGAACATGAGTGAGGTTTTATCGTTCCCGGTCGGCGGGCATTCATAATGCCCGATCACCAGAAAGCGGGTGGTGTTGTTGGCACAATCCTGAATCGAGCGCTCCAGAATCGGGAGATCGTAAAGCTCCGCTGCCATCCGCCCGGCGATCGCCGCCGCCCCCGGCTCCGCAACGGCGAGTTGCGCAGCACGGGTGTTGCTGGCTGCCTCGATTAACTCCGCCTCCGGAAAGTGTTGGCGCAACCACCGCCGACACTGGCCGAGCGATTGCGGGTGGGAGTAGATCTTGCCGATCGCCTCACGGGGAGAGGTTGAGAGGAGATTGTGCTCAATTTTAAGGAGCACCTGTGCGCAGATCGCTAGCGGCGAGTCGAGCCATTCATCGAGCGTATGATTGACGCTCCCCTCGGTTGAATTCTCGATCGGGACGACGCCGAAATCAGCGCGATGCCGGGCCACTGCATCAAAGACATCCCCGATACTCGGACACGGAAGGTAATCGACACTCGCGCCGAATTTGAGACGCGCCGCCTCGTGCGTGTAAGTCCCCTCCGGGCCGAAGTAGGCGATGGTGAGCCCTTTCTCCAGCGCGTAGGAGGCCGACATGATCTCGCGATAAATCGCGCGGATCGACGGCGTCGGGAGTCGGCCGCCGAGCTGGTCGTTGCGCTCGGCGAGCGAACGCAGGAGGAGTTCCTCCCGATCGGGGGCAAAGATGGAGCTTCCCTCCCGCCGCTTGATCTCCCCGACCTCGTGGACCAGATCGGCCCGTTCGTTGAGGAGTTCAAGCAGACGCGCATCAACAGCGTCGATACGTTGGCGGATTTCGTGAAGCGGCATGGGGAAAAAGAAGGCTCTCTATATCGGGAGAACGCGAGAAAAGCAAGGCGCTTCCATGCAGAGGGCGAGCCAGCAAGCCAAACTCTTCATCAGAGAAAGCAAAACCCCGATCACCAAGAGAGGTGATCGGGGTTTTAGAAAGGTTCGGAAATCAGGCGAAAACCTGAGCGAAATTAGTCGGTAGTAGCTGGAGGGTTGGTGCCACCACCTGGAGGGGTTCCACCGCCGGAAGTGTAGAACTGCTTCCAGAATTCTGCAGGAGCAACTTCGGAGAGTTCCGTAAAGGTTGCGGCGGGAACCTGAGGGGCCGCATCAACATTGAAGGGAACCACAAAATCGCTACCGAGGGCATCCTTACCACCGCTGGTCTCAAGCGTCGTGCCGGTCTTCAAATATTTGCGGACATCGGCCCACGTGACATCTTCACCTGCCTTGAGGTTGTTTTCCAGAGCGTGCTGGTCGATGGCCGCTTCAATAAGGCGGAGATCTTCCAGAACACGGGTGGCCTGAGAGCGCTTGCGAGCCCGCAGGAAGTTCGGCACGGCGATCGCGGCGAGGAGTGCGATGATCGCCACAACGATCATGATTTCAACAAGAGTGAAACCCTTGTTCTTTTTGCTATTGAGTTTTTGAAGCATATTTAATCCTTATGTAGATGGTTATGTTATCTCCATAACACCTCTTTCCTTTTAAGAAAGAGCCGCTATGGAGCGGATTTTATATTCTGCATGTTGTCGGCCGGAGTTGCTCCTGCTGACAGCTTTACCAATAGGTTTTCCTTACCGGAGGAACAAGAAATAATTCACTGCCGCGTCGAAAAAAGAGGCTTTCTACCACAAAAGAATGTTGGAAGAACCAATGCTAATTGATAGCTTCGCCTTTATGCGTAGAAAACAGCACGGGAGCCGTTTTTCGCGTGCTACAAAGTGGATACGCGATCGCGCCGCTCCCGCCATTCGCTCCGCGCGCTCGCCTGCGAACCGGCTTGCAGACGCAGGAGCAGGATGGAGCGGTCGATCAACGTGACGTTCTCTCCGGCGCAAAAATGAGTCGCCGTCGTGGCGAAACCGCTCTCCAACCGGGTGTCGATCACCAGTTCCCAACGGACCTCCTCCCGCCCCGGAAGGGTGAAGGGGACCGGCTCGTAGTGGGCATTGAGCAGAAGCAGGAAGGTATCATCGCGGATCGGCTCGCCAAAGGGATCGCGCACATCAATGGCGTCCCCACTAAGAAGCATCCCCAGACAGCGGACAAACGAGTAGTTCCACTCCTCATTGGTCATCTCGGTGCCGCCCGGCGTCAGCCACATCACGTCGCGCACATCCCGCCCGCGAATCCGGCGTCCCTGAAAAAACTTTGGCCTTCGGAAGATCGGGTGATCGCGACGCAGGGCGATCAGGCGTGACGTAAATTCCTGCAAGCGACTCCGGTTGGTGTCACGGACCCACGAGAGCCAGCTCACCGGGTTATCCTGACAATAGGCGTTGTTGTTGCCGTATTGCGTGCGCCCGTATTCATCCCCGGCGGTCAACATCGGCACCCCTTGACTGAGAAAAAGGGTGGTCAGAAAGTTACGCCGTTGCCGCGCTCGCACAGCCTGAATCGCTGGGTTGTCGCTCGGCCCCTCCACCCCGCAGTTCCACGAAGCATTGGCATTGTCGCCGTCGCGATTCTCTTCCCCATTGGCGAGGTTGTGCTTCTGGTTGTAGGAGACGAGGTCATTGAGCGTGAACCCGTCGTGCGAGGTGATGAAATTGATACTCGCATACGGACGCTTGCCGGTCGACTGGTAGAGATCGGGGCTACCGGTGAGGCGATAGGCGATCTCGCGCACATGCCCTTCATCCCCCTTCCAATACCGGCGCACGGCATCGCGGTAACGCCCGTTCCACTCGGCCCAAAGGACCGGGAAATTCCCGACCTGATACCCTCCCTCTCCGACATCCCACGGCTCGGCGATCAATTTGACGCGGGAAAGGACCGGGTCCTGATGGATAATATCGAAGAAGGCCGAGAGTTTACTAACGGCGTGTTCCTCCCGGGCGAGGGTCGAGGCGAGATCGAAGCGGAAGCCGTCGACGTGCATCTCCTCCACCCAGTAGCGCAGCGAATCCATCATCAACTGGAGCACGCGCGGGTGCATCACGTTGAGCGTGTTGCCGCACCCGGTGTAATCCATGTAAAAGCGCGGCTGCCCGGGCAGAAGCCGGTAGTAGGAGAGGTTATCAATCCCGCGAAAACAGAGCGTCGGCCCGAGGTGGTTCCCCTCGCCGGTGTGGTTGTAGACCACATCGAGGATCACCTCGATCCCCGCCGCGTGGAGGTTTTTGACCATCTCCTTAAACTCACGCACCTGCTCGCCCCGCACGCCGGTGGCGGCATATTTCACCTCCGGGGCGAAGTAGCCGATCGTGTTGTAACCCCAGTAGTTGGCGAGGCCACGGTCGACCAGCGGCTTGTCATCGAGATGTTGATGAACCGGCAGGAGTTCCAGCGCCGTGATCCCGAGCTTGCGGAAATAATCGATGGCAAAGGGGCTACCCAGAGCGGCGTAACTCCCTCGCACCTCCTCGGGCAGCGCCGTGCATTGGCGGGAGAATCCTTTGACATGGACCTCATAAATCACCGACTCGTGAAGCGGACGGCGCGGCGGCGTATCCGCCCCCCAGTCAAAGGCCGGGTCGATGACCACCGACTTTGGCACCCCCCACGCGTTATCCCGGTAGTCGGGGAGGAGGTCGTGCTGCGGGGAGCGGACGTTATAGGCGTGCATCTCATCGCCCCATTGCACCTGACCCGCGAGCGCCTTCGCATACGGGTCGATGAGCAGCTTGGAAGCATTGAAGCGTAGCCCGTTCTCCGGGTCGTACGGGCCGTAAACCCGGTAGCCGTAGAGCTGTCCGGGGCGCACATCGGGCAGGAAGACGTGCCAGACCTGATCGGTCTGCTCCACCATCCGCACCCGGGCGCTCTCGCGGGGGCTCTCCGGCTCATCAAAGAGACAGAGGTCAACCCCCGTGGCATGCTCGGAATAGAGGGCAAAGTTGACCCCGTTGCCGCACCACGTCGCCCCGAGCGGGTACGGCTCTCCCAGCCATGTCCTGAGTTCACTCATCCTTTGGCAACCGGCTGCGTACCCGGTCGGCCCTGTTGGGTGATCAGGCGGCTTTCGCCTTTTTGGCCTTCGCGGCCTTGGCCGGTTTGTCGCCCTTCTTCAACCCTTTGACCGACTGGGCGCTCTCCACGGCGGTGAGGACTTCGAGCGCACGGCGGGTATGGTTGGTGCGAATGATGAGAAGGCCGCGTTTGGAGGAGGGGTTGGTCGCAAGGTAAGCGTACTCGATGTTGATCTTCGCCTTGCCGAGCTTGTCAGCAATGACAGAAAGGCTCCCCGGCTTGTTGTCGTTGTCGATCATGAGGACGTTGTTTTCGACCACGAGCAGCCCGTGCTCCCCGAAGAGATGAAGCGCGCGCTGCGGATCGCTCACCACCATGCGGACCACGGCATGGTCGACCGTATCAGAGATCGTCAACGCATAAATGTTGACCTTGGCCTTGGCCAGTTCATCACACATCGTCGCGAGCGTACCCGGTTTGTTGGCGAGAAAAACGGAGAGTTGGGGAACGATATCCATAGGAAGGCAAAGGTGTTGGAATTAAAAGTAAACGTTGGGCTCGGGTTAAAAGGAGAGGCCATCCCCCCCTTTCTCCGGCTGCCAATATGAATCGAAAAGCGGCACGGCTCAAGGCTTTATCCTTTTTTCAAAGGAAGAGCTGTCTTGGGTAATCCGGCTTGGAAATCAAGCTGCCTTCTTTGGATTTGCGGACTACGGAGCGGCAACGGGGGAGAGCAACCCGCGCTCCTCCAGCAGCTTCTCCACCCTCCCCCGCATCTCCGGCCCCAGCGGCGGCTGCTCCTTGGAAAAAGGGCGGCGGGTCACGGCGGCGAAGACAAACGTTCCCTTGCGGCTTTCGACAAAACCGACATACCAGCCGATCGCCGGGCGCGTCGCATCGCCAAGGCCCGAGCCGGTCTTCGCGTAGAGCGAGCCCTCCTCCCCCTTACGCAGCAACATCACCTCCCGCAAGACTTCGAGCGTCCGGGGAGAGAGCCCGGCCCCATCTTTGAGCAAAGCGACCAGCAACTCCGCCTGCCGCTCCGCCGTAATCAGAAGCGACTTCTTCTTCTCCTGCGGCAGCCAGAAGAGATCGTTCCCGCTCGAAGTATCGCCGTCGCCATAGTGGAGTTGCTTGACCCAGTGGTTCATCCGCTCTGGGCCGATCTTGCGGGCGAGCGCCTGATACGCTGGGACACTGGAGACTTCGTACGCTTCTTTGAGCGTCAGATCGCGGTTCCACGCTTCGAGCCAACGCTTCTTCCCATCCCATTGATAGAACGGCTCGTTCGCCTCTTTGAGCACGCCACTCTCCAACCCGATCGCCGTGTTCCAGATCTTGAAGGTCGAACACGGCGGGAGCGGCTCGTTGCAAAGCACTTCATTCCAGCGCGTCGTCTCTCCCGTTTTCACATCGGTGATCACGATGGCGGTTTGCGGACCAAACGTTTTCTCCAGCACATCAGCCGGGAAAAGGAGCAAGAGCAGAGCAAGGGTCAGGGTTGTCATAGCTTTTTAACGCGCGGCGGTCAGCCGTTCGAGGTACTTCGCCAGAAGATCAAACTCCAGATTTACCCGTTCGCCCCGCTCCAGCGTCCCGAGGTTCGTCGCCGCGCGGGTATGCGGGATGATGCAGACCGAAAAGCTCTCCGTCCCAAGCTCCGCCACCGTCAGGCTGATCCCGTCAATGGCGATCGAGCCTTTGAAGACGACATAGCGGGCAAACGCCTCCGGCAGAGCGATCTCCACGCGGAAGTCGCCCCCCGGCTCCGCCCCGATCGCAAGCACCTCCCCCGTGGCGTCGACATGCCCTTGCACAAAATGCCCCCCCAGCCGCGCGTTGGCGGCGAGCGCCCGCTCCAGATTGACCACCGAACCGGGGTGCACCCCGCCGAGGCTCGTCCGCGCGAGCGTCTCCTCCAGAAGATCAAAGGAGAGCCGCCCCCCTTCCTCCAGCCGCGCCACCGTCAGGCAACAGCCATTAACGGCGATCGAGTCGCCCACCTGCGTCCCTTCACAGACGCGGCTGGCCGCGAGTTCGAGGCGGGTCGTGCCGCCTGTGCCGGGGTGAAGCGCGAGCACTCGCGCCGTCTCTTCGATCAAACCGGTAAACATGAGATTTGCCCCTGAAAGTAGCCCTCTTCCCGCCGCAACTCCAAGCAATTTACTGGCAAAAACCGGGCGCTCCTGTTCTACTGCCCGCCTCTATGGAAAAAGTGATTATTGCTGGTTCCGGCTGTGCCGGTCTGACCGCTGCCATCTATGCTGCCCGCGCCAATTTCTCGCCTCTGGTCCTCGAAGGACGCGAGCCGGGCGGCCAGCTCTCGACCACGACCCTCGTGGAGAATTTCCCCGGCTTTATCGAAGGGATCGACGGTCCGATGCTCATCATGAACATGAAGGCACAGGCCGAACGTTTCGGCGCCCGCTTCGCTTATTCCACCATTGAGGCGATCGAAGCGGCTGACGGGTTCATCCGCGTGAAGGTCGACGGCGATTGGGTTGAGACGCGTGCGCTCATCGTTGCCAGCGGCGCTTCCGCCCGGCACCTCGGCCTTTCCGGGGAGAAGGAACTCATCGGCCACGGGTTGACCTCCTGCGCCACCTGCGACGGTGCGTTCTACCGCAACGTCCCGGTCTGCGTCATCGGTGGCGGCGACTCGGCGTGTGAGGAAGCGGTCTTCCTGACCCGTTTTGCCTCCAAGGTCTATCTCATCCACCGCCGCGATACCCTGCGCGCCTCGCCGATCATGGCGGAACGCGCCCTCGCCCACGAGAAGATCGAGCCGATCTGGGACACCACCGTCACCGAATACCTCCGCGACGAGGCGGGGGAGGTGCGCGCGGTCAAGCTCAAGAACCTTAAAACCGGCGAAGCGAGCGAGTTGGAACTCAAGTGCGTCTTTGTCGCTATCGGCCACAACCCGAACACCGATGCCTTCAAGGGCGTCCTCGACACCGATGCGGAGGGGTACCTCCTCCAGCAGCCGGGGAGCACGCGCACGAACATCCCGGGCGTGTTTGCCGCGGGCGACGTCGCTGACAAGACCTACCGGCAGGCGATCACCGCCGCAGGGCAGGGGTGCGCCGCCGCTCTCGATGCGGAGCGTTACCTTTCCAACTTCGAGGAATAAACACCGCGCTCCGTGAAGGTATGCGATCTCACGCAGTTTTACTCCCCGGTCAGCGGCGGGGTAAAGCGGTACGTGCGTGAGAAAATCCGCTACCTGCAAGAGAGCGAGCGAGGGGATCAACATCTCCTCATTATTCCCGGAGAGCGGGACGAGCGAATCGTGGAAGGGTGCAGCACGCTTTACACCATCGCCTCCCCGCTCCTCTCGAAGAAGTCGGGCTACCGGGCGCTGATCCGGCTCGAACGCCTCGAAGCGATCGTCGAAGCCGAGCGCCCTGATGTGATCGAGTCGGGCGATCCGTATCAGGTCGCATGGCGGGCGGTGCGGATCGGCCAACGGCTGCAAATCCCGGTCGTCGGTTTCTACCACTCGCACTTCCCGGAGGCGTACCTGCGCGGCGTCGCCAAATACCTCGGGCGCACCGGGTTGGAATGGGCGATGGATGGCGCGCGCCGTTATGTCTGCGCGACCTACAACCGTTTCGAGCGCACGCTCGTCCCTTCCCCCGCGCTTTGCGATCTGCTCACCGGCTGGGGGGTGAACAACGCCCTCCCGGTCGATCTCGGTTTTGATCCCGAGCACTTCCGCCCGGTGCCGGACGATCGCGCTGCTACGCGCGAGGCACTCGGCCTCCCCTCCCAAGGGACGCTCTGCCTCTATATCGGGCGGCTCGCGCTGGAAAAAAACACCCGCACCCTCTTTGAAGCCTTTACCCGCCTCCATCGCGAAGAACCGGGGCGTTTCCACCTCGTCGTCCTCGGCGACGGCTTGCAGCGTCCGCTCCTCGAAGCGTTGCAACGGGCGACCGGCGCCGTCACGTGGCTGCCGTATTGCGATGAGGCCGCGCCGCTAGCCCGGATCTACCGCGCTGCCGATCTCTTCGTCCACCCCGGCGTGCAGGAGACCTTCGGGCTCGTCGCGCTGGAGGCGCAAGCGTGCGGCACACCGGTCGTCGGCATCCGGGGGAGTTACCTCGACCGTATTATCCAAAGCGATCAAACCCTCTGGGCCGAGGTTAACACCCCGGAGGCGCTTGCCGGAGCGATCCGCGCCACGGCCGCCACCGACCTGCGGGCGGTCGGAGCTGCGGCGAGCCAAGCCGTTCGGGAGCGTTACGGCTGGCCGCGCGTCTTTGAACGCCTTTTGGAGATTTACGAGCAGGCCATTGCCACTTACAACGCCACCCATGTCCCCGCCCAACATCGAAATCCGCCGCTTTGAGCCTGCCGACCGGGCCGACGTCCGGCGACTCTGTTGTGAAACCGGCTTTCTCGGCAACCCGATCGACCCGATCTTTGAGGATCGCGAGCTTTTCGCCGACTATCTCACTGCCTATTACACCGACTGGGAGCCGCAATCCTCCTTCGTCCTGCTGGTCGAGGGGGAGATCCGGGGGTACCTTCTCGGCTCGCGCCTCCCGCTGCGCCAACAGCTCTACAGTCTCTACCAGAACGGCTCGCTCCTCCTGCGGGGGGTGACCCGTTATCGCGGCTACAATGCGGCGACCCGCTCTTTTGTCCGCTGGATTTTGTGCAACGGCTGGCGCGAAGTCCCGGCGGCCCCGAGGCGCTGCGCCCATTTCCACATCAACCTCCTGCCTGATGCGCGGAACGTCGCCAGCACCCGGGCGCTGATGGATGCCTACCTCGCCTACCTCCACCGCGAAGGGGAGAAGCGGGTCTACGGCCAGATGGTCACCTTTGAGAGCCGACGCGGCTCGCGCATGTTCGAGCGCTACGGCTTCCGCGTCATCAACAAGGCGCGGATCTCCAAATACGACGGCCTCCACCCCGAGCCGGTCTACCTCTGCACCGTCGTCAAGGATCTCGAAGAGAACAGCCAGCTCTACGGCAGCCCCCGCCCCGCCTGATCGCTCTGCATGGACTGGACCATCCTGACGATCGGCAAGCCGAAGCTCGCCTACGCCCGGGCGGGGGTTGAAGAATATGCTGTGCGCCTGCGCGGCGTCACGACGCTACGGCACGAGACCCTCAAAGCCTCCCATCGTGAGGCCGAAAGCGCCGCCCTGCTCAAACGGAGCGAGGGGATGTTCCGCATCGTCCTTGATGAACGGGGCGAACTCCTCACCAGCCGCGCCTTTGCAGCGAAAGTCACCCAATGGGAAGGGAGCGGCGTGCGCCATCTCGCCCTCCTGATCGGTGGAGCCGACGGCCACACCGAGGAACTGCGCCGCGCCGCCGACTGGCGCTGGGCGCTCGGCCCGCTCACCCTGCAACACGAACTCGCCCTCGTCGTCCTCTACGAACAACTCTACCGCGCCTACGCGATCAAGAACGGCCTGCCGTATCATCGGGATTAGCCGTCGATACCTCTACAAACCTTTTTTGATTTGATCAGAGATGACCTTCGCCACCTTGCCATAATGAAGGTCATCGGGATGAAATTCATCGTGCCACCCCTTTTTCGGCACTTCCGCCAAAAGGTTGACCGCAATCACCTTCCCTTTTGGAAATTCTTTGACAACCCGTTTCAACATGGCGTTGAAATCATCCAGCAACATCTTAACAATCTGGTACTGAAGCTCAGGTTCCACAATTTCCAGCGGCTTGCCCGCCATCGGTTTGCCTAGCCATTTTCCCTTTTTCGGCTGTGGGACCGGATAACTGTACCCATGCAGAAACACCTTGAGCCTGGGTGAAACGCTGAAAGCATCGGAAATCACCGACTTGAAGTACCCTTCTAATCCTTTGAGGAAAACATCGTACTTTGCCGTCTTATAATCCTGAAGTTTGCGACCGGGTTGATAAGAGTTCAGAAAACGCCGCACGCCATTACCTTCCACCAGGTCATTGCCGCCTGCGCTCAAAAGGAAAACTTTCACCCGCTTATCTTCAAGCGCCTTGCGATATTGCTTCTTTCTCGCCATTACCCGTAAGGTATCTCCCGCTTCACTGAAGCAGCGCACCGCGTATTCCTTCTTCGCCATGAGGACGTCAATAATATCTGTAAGGAGAAAAGGATACTGAAACCATGAATCGCCTTCAGCAACGATACGGAGTGCGTCCGGATGGGTTTTGAGCTTCCGCTCATAGATAACTCTCCGGCGCCAACGGCAAAATGAGTTGGCCAGATCCATGGCCCCGGCACCTTGAATCACCGGCCCGGTTTCCACCAATGCCGGATTAAGACAAATTCCCGGTGCGAGATTCCGTGAAAGGTGGGGGTCTTCCTTGAAATAAGGAGCCAACTCTTTATCTGGTATATCAATATCTTCCAGCTTCGTAAGAAGTTCGGAAAAAGTAACCGGCTTAACTAAAGAGGGAGAAGCTTCCATACAGAATAAGGAAACTAAACAACCTTGTTCTCTTTGTCTTGCTTAAAATCAATCCTCCCGCCGGAAGGCCGCCGGGTGGTAATCCTTAAAGGCGGTCAACCCCTGCCGGATGATCGCCATCGTGTTGCGGTCGACGATCTGGAAGTAGCGCCCCGGTTCATCAAGGAGGTTCTCCAGCGCCTCCTCTACGGAGGAAAACGAGTCGAGGAAATCTTGAAAACCGCCCAGCGGACGGTCGACGTAATAGGTAAAAACGAGGTAGCGGCGCATCGGGGTTTCCTTGATACCCCGATACGGTAAACCGCTACTGCCCGTTGTCAAATGCTACCGCAGCCACTCGTCGAGGTGCTCGGCGATGAAGGCGTCGTCGGTCAATTCAGGGTACGCTTGCGCCACGCGGGTCAACTCCTCCGCCTGACCGGGGGAGAGAACCTCGTGCGGGTTGAGGCAATGGATCGTCGGCACCAACCCTTGCCTCCGGAGCACTTCAAGAATCCCGGGGATGCACCCGGCGAACTGATGGGCCGGATCAAAGAGCGCGGCGTTCATGTCTGTTACGTCGACCGCGCGTGTGAACCACTCCCGCTCCACCGGGCCAGAGCCGAGCGCCTTGATCTCCTCCAACAGAGCGACCGCCTTCTGCGTCCAGACTCCCCAATGCCCGAGCAACCCGCCGACAATGCGGCGCTCCACCCCGTTAAAACGGTACGGCGTCAGGAGATCAGCCACGATCGTGTCGTCGTTCCCGGTGTAAAGGGCGATATCTTCGCGCCCGGCATCAGCGACGGCACGGACGACGTCGATCGTCTGGTAACGGTTGAACGGGGCGATCTTGATCGCGATCACGTTCTCAATCTCCGCAAAACGACGCCAGAAATCGTAGCTGAAGATCCGCCCGCCGACGGAGGGTTGCAGGTAAAAACCAATCACAGGGATCGTCGCCGCCACGGTGCGGACATGTTCGAGAATTGCCGATTCCTCTTCCCCTTTCCATGCGCCGAGACTCAGCAACCCGGCCTGATAACCGAAGCGCAACGCCAGCTCCGCCTCCGCTAGCGCCTGTGGGGTCCGCCCGCAGATCCCGCCGATTTTGATGAACGGACGGGGGGCTTTCGCCAGTTCCGCGTCGATCGTTTGCGAGGCAAGCTCCAGAACGGCGGGCATTAACCCGTGTTCGCGGATCTCAAACTGCGTCGAATGCACCGCGACCGCCAACCCGCCGACTCCGGCGGCGAGGTAGTAGCGCGTCAGGGCGCATTGATGTTTTTCCGAGAGCTTGCGGCTGTGATCGAGCGCAAGCGGTTGAGCCGGGATCGCCTGTCCGGCAAGGAGGTGTTGGCGCAAGGTGTTAGAAGACATATCAGTATTTGCCGTCACGGGTTTCAAAATGGGTCGGTTTGTTGAGCGTCGCGCCCCCTTCGCGCAGCCATGTCGCAGTCCAGTCGAGCATCTGGTCGAGTGAAACACTCGGATACCCCCACAACTGGAAGGAACGCCCGGCGTTGGAGAGGAGGGCGGTCGGCGATTCGGTACCGGTCAGCTTCGCCTCGACGCCGAGGCGGCGGGCCAGTTCCCGCGCGAGATGACGCACAGGGAGCAGTTCCGGGCCGGTGATATTCATCGCCACCGGAGGATTCGCCGCGACATCGAGGCACTGGATCGCCCGGGCAACGGCGTCGCGCTGCCAGATCACGTTGACATACCCCATGGAGAGGTCGATCTCCTCCCCGGCGAGGAGCCGCTGTCCGAGGTCAACCAACACCCCATAGCGCGGCTCGACCGAATAGTTGAGCCGGTAGAGGCAGAGCGGCGTTCCGTATTTTTTGGCAAAGTAGGTAAAGACCCGCTCCCGGGCGACGCACGAGTTGGCGTAATCGCCCGGAGGCTCGGTGGCGTCCCCTTCCAGCGATCCACCGCTACTCGGCGGGACAAACGAGTAGACGCACCCGGTCGAGAAAGCGACGATCCGCGCACGCTGGTAGCGCTCGGCAACATAGGCGGGGACGACCGCGTTCATCGCCCAAGTCAACTCCGGCGCGCTGGAGGTCCCAAACTTCTGCCCGGCGAGGTAAAAAACATGATCGGCATCGGGCAACGCCTCCACTGCCTTGCGATCAAGAAGGTCACACGAAAGCGTCTCCACCCCTTCGAACTTGGCGCGGGAAGCAGCGTCGGAGAACCGCGAAACCGCCAGCACTTCCGCCCGTCCCGCCAACCCGTCGCGCAACATCAACGCCAGCGTCGCCCCCATCTTCCCCCCGGCTCCGAGGATCACCACCCGCCCGGAGACCCGGCTCAAGGTTTCTCGCACCCCATCGGTCGGGACAGCGAGAAAAGCGTCAATCTGATCTTCCGGGCACGGCAGCCCACTACAGGAGGGAGAGAGGTCACGGCTCATAAAGTAACCAAACGGTTACATGAAGTGACAAGGCAACGCAACCTTTTTTCAACGCTTACCCCCAAAGCACGGCATCAAAGGGTAACATCTGCGAGCCGAAATAGGCGATCGCCCCTTCGCGGTCATCAGCGAGGAGGAGCGGCGCATCGAGATCCACAACGTCAGCGCGTTGGGCGAGCACCATCGCCGGGGCCATCGCCAGCGAAGTCCCGAGCATACACCCGACCATCACCTTCAACTTCGCCTCCCGAGCGGCTTCGAGAGCGGCGAGCGCTTCGGTCAACCCGCCGGTCTTATCGAGCTTGAGATTGACCCCATCGTACCGCTCGCGACAAAGCGCGACATCAGCCGAAGTGTGAAACGATTCATCAGCAAAGACCGGCACCGGGCGGGGCAACTGCGCAAGAAGATGATCTTCCCCCGCCGGGAGCGGCTGCTCGACCAGTTCGACCCCGAGATCGGCCATCGCCTTGAGCAAACGGGGCGTCTGCTCGGGTGGCCACGCTTCGTTGGCGTCGACGATAAGGCGGCTCTCCGGCGCACCCCGGCGCACAGCGGCGACACTCTCCACGACCGCCTCCCCACTTGTTTTGACTTTGAGCAGTGGGCGGTTCGCCGCCTGCCGAGCCGCTGCTTCCATCGCCGCCGGCGCTTCCACGCTAATGGTAAAAGCACTCAACACCGGCGCGAGCGTTGGCCAACCGAGCAAGGCGTCGATCCGCTCCCCGGCCTTCTCACAACGCCAGTCCCAATAGGCACAATCGAGCGCATTCCGGGCCGCCCCAGTAGGGAGCGAGGCGAGGAGCGACGCCAGTTCTTCCCCGGCTTCCAGCGCAGAAGCCACTTCGCGCAAGGTCGCCAGACTCTCCTCGACCGTTTCGCCATAACGCAAAAGTGGAGTCGCCTCGCCGCGCCCGCGCAGCTCCCCCGGGCCGCTCAGCGTGGCGACGATCACGCGCGTCTCTGTCCGGCTCCCCCGAGCGATGATAAACGGACGCGCCAGCTTCCAACTCTCGGTATGGAAATGAAGTTTCATTCCTTGGGAAATCTACACCACCTTCCCTCGCTGCGCACTCCCGTTCTCCCGCCGATCAGGGAAACCCTGATCATGCCTTTCCGGGCTACAAGAAGGTTGCATCCTCCGTAGAATCGCTTATGTTGACCGCAGTTCCCCCTATGAAGGAAGGCTCAAGGTTCTTGTAACCTTGAGCCTTCTCTCGTTTTAAGTGGAAGCAAAATGACGCCGTCCTCAGAGGAACGACTCGGCGGCGGCTAGGGCTTGAAGGTAGATCTTGTGGCGGCTCCCGCGGCTCAACTCCTCATCGACCAGCGCGGAGAGTTCCTCTTCATCCGCTGGCATCAAGGTCTGCGGTTGGCGGCCATCAGCCAGCGCCGCCTCGACATGAAGGAAGGGTGAGCTCTCCTCACGGTAAAAACGCAACTTCGCCCCCGGCATCTCCAGCGAGAGTCGGGAGAGGAGCGGCCCCTCCTTTTCGTGCAGCGTCACGGTGATTTCCTCCTTACGCGCGGAGGTAAAGACCAGCCGTTCGCGCTCCTTGCTCCGGCACTGCCAGCCGAGTCGCGAGGCAAACCAGCCGATCACCAACAACGCTGCAAAGTGATACCCCGGCGCATAATCGAGCGAGACCCGCTCCAGTTGCGGCAAAAGCGCCAGGCTCTCGGGATGATCGAAGACAGTGGAAACCGCCTGCCGCAAATAGAGAGAGCGTGCCCAGTTGAGATCGCACAAGGTAATGCGCCCCTGCGCTTCGGAGAGCGAATCGCGAAGGAGCCGCAATTGCGAACATTGATCGCGCCACTGGCTGCTGTCGTAAATGAGTCGATCAACCCATGTCCAGAGCTGGCGGTCCATCGGCTGCGGGAACTCCCCCTGCCACCAGAGATAGAGCGGCAGGTCGGAATCGAGATGGGAAAAAACAATGCTCGGGATGAGCCGATGCTGCTCCTTGCCCGGGAGGAGAAAGGTGATCTGCTCGCAGCAGACCTGCTTGGCCCCCGCGCGGCTGACGTGGCAATGCGCACTAATCCACGCCCGCACCTCGCCGCTCTCCTGCCCCGGCTCCGCACAGATCAGGATCGCGCGGCAGGCATGGTTAACGGTGATGCGACCAATGAGCGCGTTATTGGCGGCGACGCTCTCCTGCCCCTCGCAGTAGACCGCGAGGTTCATGAGCGAAGCGCGGGAGGCGACACTGCCGCTCTGCTCCCAAAGGGTTTTGATCTCCCGGTCGATCTCTCCGAGCGCTACGGGGAGACCGGCACCGAGGGTGGGAAACGTCGTGGCATCATCACTCGTCGTCGTCATGGCAATCAGGCAAAGGGGGGTTGCATCAAAGCCTACGCCACGAATGGCCGTGTTGCACGAGCAAATCGTCCGCTTCTTTGGGCCCCCACGATCCGGCGGGGTAGAAGAAGAGCCCCGGCTGCTCCGATTCGCTGCCGCCGTGCCACGCTTCCTCAATCGGGTCGATAAAGCGCCATGCCCCTTCGACCTCATCGCGACGGGCGAACAACGTGGCGTCACCGCTCATCGCATCAAGGAGAAGACGCTCGTACGCCTCCGGGCTCGCCTTGCCAAAGCTCGTGCCGTAATGGAAATCCATCTTCACCGGCTCGATCCGTACCGCCGCGCCGGGCATCTTGCACTGCATCCGCAGCGAGACCCCTTCATCGGGCTGAATGCGGATCACCAGCACGTTCTGCCCATGCTCCTCAGCGCCGGAGTTGAACAAGACCGCCGGGGCTGGCTTGAAGGTGATCGCAATCTCCGTCCCGGCTTTGGGGAGCCGCTTGCCGACGCGCACGTAAAACGGAACGCCTTCCCAGCGCCAGTTATCAATGAGAATCTTGAGCGCCACGTAGGTTTCCGTGCGGGAAGTCGGGCTGACCCGCTCCTCCTCGCGATACCCGAGGACATCCTTCCCATTGATCGCTCCAGCGGAGTATTGACCGCGTACCACATGGCGGGCGACATCCTCACCGACAATCGGGCGCAGCGAACGGATCACCTTAACCTTCTCATCACGCACGCTATCGGCGGCGAGATCGGTCGGCGGCTCCATCGCCACCAGACAGAGCAACTGGAGGAGGTGGTTTTGCACCATATCGCGCAACGCCCCGGCGCTTTCGTAATACGGCCCACGCCCTTCAACGCCGAGCGGCTCGCTCGCCGTGATCTGCACGCTTTCAATATAGCGGTGGTTCCAGAGCGGCTCAAAAATCGCGTTGGCAAAGCGGAGCACCATGATGTTCTGCGCCGTCTCTTTGCCCAGAAAGTGGTCAATGCGGTAGGTATCCTTCTCCTCAAACGTCCGGCTCACCTCCGTATTGAGGCTCTCGGCGCTCGGGAGGTCGGTGCCAAAAGGCTTCTCCACCACCACCCGCGCCCAACTCCCCGCTTGCGCCTTGTTGAGCCCGGCTGCCTTGAGGTGTTCGAGAATCAACCCGAACTGATCCGGCGCGACGGCGAGGTAAAAGAGGCGATTGCCGCGGGTGCCGTGATCAGCGTCGATCTCATCGAGGCGCTGGGCGAGGCGGGCATAGCCGTCGGCATCGGCAAACTCGCTCTGATGATAGAAAATCGATTCCGCAAAGGAGTTCCAAAGCTCATCCTGCACGCTCTGGCGCGAGAATTTGCGAGCCGCCGTCTCCAGCTCCTGCCGGAAGCTCTCATCGGTCTTGGCGCGCCGCGCGAAGCCGACGACCTTCAACCCTGCCGGGAGGTCACCATCGGCTGCTATATTATAGAGCGCCGGGATCAATTTACGAAAGGTCAGGTCGCCCGAAGCGCCAAAGATGACCACCGTACACGGTTGCGGCAACGGACGGGCGGAAAGCCCTTCCCGCAATGGATTGGACTGGATGCGATCAGATTGGTTCAAAGCAACGTCAAGAGTGGAAAATCCGTCCCCGCTTGGCAATGCGAATTCCATCGCGAGGAAAATATAAGAATGGCTTATTCAATTCACCTCATTTGCTGTTGCCATCAGGGCAAAATCACCCATTGACATCCCAAAGGGCATCGCCGATGATCGTTGGTTTCAAGCCTGTGAAAGTCGCTTGCCAGTGGCATTCCCGACCTTTTTTGCCGCTCTTGTTCAAGAGACTTCGAGGGCCAAAAAGCAGAGCAAAGCCGTTTCAAGGCATCGGAAACATCCACATGAACCCTCTCTACAAGCGCCTTCTCAAGAGCCCTTCCGTGTGGAGACCGGCGCTTTCAGCGCCCCCTTCTCAGAAACGTCGGATCAAGGGTTCTGCCCAACTGTAAAGAGGCATCTCCCTGGAGAAAAGACTCACGCCGATGGGAAACAACACTAAGGAGACACCGCTCCCTGTCCGCATCTACACCCCGGAGCCGCTGCTCGGCCACCCGCTAAAGCTACTCAAAGACCTCTGGGCCGATCTGCTGGCGGGCAGGGAACTGGCATGGCGTCTTTTCATCCGGGATTTAAGCGCACAATACCGGCAAACCTTTCTCGGTTACATCTGGGCTTTTCTGCCACCGCTGGTCGCCTCGTTCACCTTTATCTTTCTCAATTCCCAAGGCATCGTCAACATCAACACCGGCAACATTCCGTATCCGGCCTTCGCCATGATCGGCACGCTGCTCTGGCAGGTGTTTGTCGATGCGATGATGTCGCCTTCCACCTCCCTCCTCGCCGCCAAGCCGATGCTGGCAAAGATCAATTTCCCCCGGGAAGCGATTCTTGTGGGTGGGATGTACATGGTCTTCTTCAACTTTCTGGTGCGTCTGGTGCTCGTCGCCGGGGTGATGATTTACTGGAAGATCCCGATCGGATCGACGACTCTTTTTTTTCCGGCGGCTATTCTCGCACTTCTTGTTTGCGGCTTCGCTTTCGGCCTCGCTCTGGTTCCGCTGGCCGGTTTATACGGCGACGTGACCCGAATGCTCCCAATCGTCAGCCAGTTCTGGATGTTGCTCACCCCAGTGGTCTATCCGGCCCGCACCGAAGGACTGGCGGGATGGCTAGCGCTCTGGAACCCTGTGTCGCCGATTATCATCACAGCAAGAGAGAGCCTGATGGGGCTCCCCCTGACGCAACTTCCCGTTTTCTGCATCATCTTCCTTCTGGTCATCCTCCTAAGTCTCGCAGGTTTGATCGCCTTCCGTCTCGCCATGCCACACCTTATCGCCCGGATGGGCGGCTAGCAGACAAAGCCCCCCTACTCCATTGTGATTTTCGCTATCGCCCATCACTAGCCATCGCCAACAACCGGGCGATCGCTATCGCAGGTTCCATCTCTTCGAGAAGATTTTTAACGGAATCGCCCCCTTTTTTAACACGGTTCTGTCCACGCCAAAACTCGACCATTTGCTTTGCCAGACCTTCCCTATCCCCCGGTTCAACCAATTCACCGTTGACCCCTTCGCGAATCAACTCATCAATACTGGCGCCACGCGTGCCGATGACAGGAACGCCGACCATCAGGCTTTCAATGACGGTATTAGGCAAATTATCAACCAACGATGGCAACACCGTAGCCTCAGCCCTTGTTAATACCGAATAGGTATCAGCTTTGGGCAAGGGATAGAGAGCGAGCACGTTAGATCGGAAAGCTCCCAATTGCGCCAAAGCCCCGGAGACCTCGACCGGATTCCCTGCCCCAAGCATCACCATTTTAATCTCCGGCTCCGTCGTCAATGCTATCATGAGAGCCTCAATCAACCAATGCAATCCCTTCCGGTCCATCAACTGACCGAAATAAAGCAGATAGCGATCAGGGATCCCCATCGGAAGCCTTCCCGCCTCCTTCCGTTCCAGAAAACTGGGAGGGTAGATCACCTGAACGGGAATGTGATGATGAATCTTGTAATACTCTGCCGTAAACCTTGAAGGAGCATAAACAGCGTGAGCCCGTTTCATAGCCCATCGATTGATAACCTCAAGAGAGCCAATAGCAAAACCGTATTGCCCATCAATTTTATGATAGAGTTCCCAAGCCGCGCTGCAGCGAATGAGATGCCGCCCCTTTGATGGTCGCCCAATCCATAATCCCAGAGCATAGAGGTCAGCGCTTTGGATCAGGTCAAACCCAACCTGCCTGTGCCGCCGTTTAAACACCTGCGCACCCCGTTTCGCTACCCAGATACAGCGAAATGCCCGATCCAACCTGAACGGTTCCAATATTCTGCTAACCTGTCTACCAAACCACCCCATCGGGACCGACACATGCTCGACACGAACCCCTTCATGATCAATCACTTCATCTTTCGCCGGTCCTACGACGAACACTTCCACCTGATGCCCTTGCTCCCGAAGATATCGGCTCACTCGATTGAGGTAATTCCCTAATCCCCCTCCCGTCTGGTACGCGGTGACAAATTCAGGAGTGACAAAAGCAATTTTCATAGAAAAACAACAAACGAACCTGATCCGGGCCTCTTGAAGAGACGCCCATTTGATGAAGCCTCATGCAGGGGAGACACAACGCTTGAGCCGATGGTACACCGGCTCCCGAAAGGTAGTCCGATCAAACTCCAGCAATGGTCCCAATTTTTTCTGCCCTTCTCCATCGTAGCAACCGTACATCGGCCAGAACGTTAACTCTCCCACCATGATTCTCCCCCGGTTTTCAAACAGATCCACTCGAACACATTTGAAATCTCCACCCACCTTCTCTGCCACCTCTCTCATTTGATCCCAGCAGGAAGGCTTAACGAAATCAGATCCTAATTCAAAAGAAGGATAAAGAGGCGTATTCAAGCTCCTGCCTTCGGGATCGAGCACTTGTTCCCGAGGGCGAATTCCACGATCGTAGATGTAATGAACAAACTTCGTCCTCCCCTCAACGACATAGAATTTATAATCCGGGGGCGGAGTATCGCTATGCGGGTTGATATATTCCTCAACCAAAAGAGCAGGTTTGATGAAAGCATAAGCCCACTCACCTTGCTCCCACCCGAAACAACGACGAAGAGAGGTGTTAAGTTGCTCCTTAACCTGCGCCCAGTTCATGGCATTCTTGTCGCGAACCAGAATCACCGATCCTGAGTCGTGATTGGTTTTTATCACGAAACTCTTAGGCAAGGTCTCAAGCCTGATCTCCTCAAAGGTCGGTGCAGTCTGATAGAGTTCAGTCAGGTAATGCTCCCCAACGCGCTTGGCGACCAACTCCCGCACGAGAATTTTGTCGCAACAAGAGACGATCTCCTCTCTTTGATCAAAAAGTTTCAACCATTGAATACGATCGTTGAAATCCCTGCAGTTAACCAGATCAGGAAAACGCTTTAACTCTGCGTTCATCTTCTCATGAAGAATCACGTAGAGTTCCCAATGCTCTTGGGTAAGGGGCAACTGGGCGCTATCAATCTGCCACTTCCGTCGAATACGCCAAGCCAGCCAATGCGGACCGATCAGGTCGTAGCATCGATGATACACCGCCTCCAACCTCTGATACCCTTTTTGGGGCAAAAAACACCGCAACCACCTCTTCCATCTTTTCCATCGTCCACGCTCCTGACCCGGCATCATGTTCACATCAGCCATTTCAGATATCACGAAGGTACTGACATTCAACTTCCGAGGGGGGATAATAAACAGGACCACAATTTGGCACTCCCTCAAACTGGAATAAATCGCTATTGCGAAAACTGATCACCGGGACCTTACCTCCCTGAGTACTGATCAGCAGGGCAACCCCCAAACGCATTCCTGAAAGATAGAGCGGCCCTGTTTTTAGAGTCAATAAGTGGACACCAACCCCCAGAGGCTCCCGAGAGAAGGACAGAACCACCTGTCCATGCACATTCTGATGACGATCGATCAGATTCATCACAGCATTATCCACTCGAAAGGGAGCGGTAACGTGAAGTTCAAATTGCAATCGCAACTCCCCTCCCCGGCTGACTACCTCACTAAAATCCAGCAGGGTGAACTTGGAGACAAGAGAAGCTTCAAGCATCTCCAGATCATAAACACTCCTTTTCTTACGTAATAAATTCTCGTACCGCAACAGCCCCTCATCGGGATGGCCATCAAAGACCAGACATCCATGGTCGAGCAAAACTGCCCGATCGCAGTAACGGCTAATGGCGTGTGACTCGTGAGAAACCAGAATCACCGCAGCTTTATCGAGAATCTGCCCCATCCGCTTCATGCACTTGGCTCGAAAGGCAACGTCTCCCACAGCAAGGATTTCATCAAGAATCAGAACATCAGGTTCTAAAGCTGTCGCGATGGAAAATCCCAACCGGACGATCATACCAGAAGAATAACTCTGAACCGGTGCATCGATAAAATCACCGATCTCGGAGAAATCGATGATCTCCTCCATTTTTTCATTAATCTCTTTGATCGTTAGTCCGAGAATGGAACCATTGATGTAAATATTCTCACGCCCTGTCAGAATCGGATTAAATCCGGCTCCCAGAGCGATCAGCGCCCCAACCCGCCCCCGTATCTCGATCTGTCCCTGATCAGGTTTGATCAAACCGTTGAGCATTTTGAGAAGCGTCGTCTTGCCAGCTCCATTATGTCCGATCAATCCAAGACATTCCCCCTTGCGTAGCTCGAAAGAGATCCCACGGTTGGCCCAAAACTCGCCCGATCGTAGTTCATTTTGAGTGCTCTGCGTGCTGGCCACAGGGTTGAGTTCAGCCATCACGTCTCTGATTCCATACCAGAGCGATTTTTTCAAATCCCGACAGAACTTCTTTGAGACTCCCTCTACTTTAACCAATATCTCGCCGTGATCGGCTCTGGTTGCATCCTTCTCCAAGCTCATGGGAATTTTCTCGTCAAAGCGTAGATACACATTGAAGCGAAAGGTGGCTGAGAGTCACTTTTTGACTCAAGGAGAATCCCTCCCGATGACCAGATCTCCATTCGACCTCCCTATCGGCTGACAGGACCGAGCCAGCATCCCGATTTTTCCATTCTGACTGGCGATAGGGTAGAAGCATCATGGTTAAAACATTGGTCTCAGGGAGAAACCAGCGCGAAAGAGCATTCAAAATGCCTCTACCTCCGTCCATCGTCAACTTCTGTTTTCCGGGGAGGCAATAGGGAACAAATCAAAGCCTTTTCAAAGCAAGTCCCTGTCTCCCGACACGGTCACCCATCCCTCCTCTTTACTTCCCATTTGACTTGGCAGGTACAAGCCACGCTGCCTGATCATAGCAAAAACAACCGAGTGCAAATATCTGCGCCACGCCTCCCGTTCTCCTACCTTTTTGCAACCCGCCGCAGCCACCGTCCAACCGGCGAGAAAAGAAACCGCCCATCCCACCCCAGCGGCGGCTGGACTTTCAGCGGTCGATTCCAGTCCAGCGGCTCTTTGCGACCCCTCGGGATCAAGACCTCTCTAAGCCAACGCTCCCCGAGCGCCTGAATCGAAAACCCCTCCAGCACCCGCTGGCGCGCTCTCTGCGATTTCTCCCGCCATTCTCCGCGATCACGCGCCAGTTGCAAAATCGCCTCCCCGTACCCCTCAATCTTCTCCGGCGGCACGAGGAAACCGGTCGAGCCATCCACCACCTGTCGCACACCGCTGGGGATATCGCTCACTACCGGCACCATTCCCGCCGCCATCGCTTCCAGCAAACTAAGCGGCAGCCCCTCATAAGCCGAGGCCAGCAGCATGACATCGTGTCGCGCCAACTCCGCCGGAACGTCACGATAAGGTATCGTGCCGCGGAAGATCACTTTCACCTTTCCTTCAGAAGACATCCGCTCCTTGAGCCACTCCTCCTCGGGACCTTCGCCGATCAAGGTCCACTCCACGGCCTCGCCCGATTCCACCAATTGCGCCAGAATCTGCGGGAAAAGCTTCACCCGCTTCTGCATCTCCCCGAGCCGTCCGAAATAGAGAAGCCGTAGCGCCCCCTCCCCGCTGCGTTGCGGCATGGTCTCGGGCATCGCCACCCCGCACGGCACATACTGCGCCTCAATCGCTTTCAAGCGGGGATGCGTCCGCACCGTAGCCAGTGTCTGCTCGGACACCGCCGCTAATAAATCGAGCCATTCGGCATACGGCGCGAGCAAACCATCATAGACTCCCTCTGAATCAATATGCACCATCCCGATCCGCAAAATGCCTTGTGGAAGATGACGGAGCAATTCCATGGCGTCGCCCCCGTGATTGGCGATCACTGCCGTCGGGCGAAACTCTGCCAGCGCCTCCAGCGCCGCCTTCATCCGATCTTCATAAAGATAATGGCGATAATCCCACACACGCACATCAATCTCCAGCCGTCGGAAATCATCGAGGTAGGGAGTCTCCTCATCAAAATGAATCACCCGACACGGAATGCCACGCCGGTGCAACTCCCCCGCCAACAAAATCGCCGCTACCGAAGTCCCGCCGATTTCAAAACTGCGAGCCAAAATCGCCACCCGGGGGATCAGCTCTCCAGTCCCCGTCGAACGATCTGATGGCACAGAAGTCATGACCTACCACCATAGCGTCCCCGTTTTCCCAAACGCAACCCCCTATCGCCAAAGGCTGCGATCAAGGCTGCGATACTGGATCGCTTCCGCCAAGTGATGCATCGCGATCGCCTCGCTCGCCTCCAGATCAGCGATCGTCCTTGCGACTTTCAGGATACGATCGTGCGCCCGTGCGCTCAGGTTGAGTTCGCTCATCGCCATGCGCAAAAGCTCACGCCCCGATTCGTCCAAGGCGGCATGAGTCTTCAACTGCCGTGAACTCATCCGCGCGTTACACCGTGTCGCCGCTCCAAACCGGGCACGCTGCCGCTCCCGAGCTGAGAGAACCCGTTCGCGGATCGCTTCGGAGGATTCCCCTGTCTGCGTCCCGGTCAGATCCTTGAACTCCACCGCAGGGACGTCGATATGAAGGTCGATCCGATCAAGCAACGGCCCGGAGATCCGTTGCCGGTAACGCTGCACTTGGGTCAGAGAACAACGGCATTCCCGTTTAAGATCGCCAAAATACCCACACGGACACGGGTTGAGCGCCGCCACGAGCATGAAATCAGCCGGAAAGGTCAGCGACCCTGCCGCGCGGGAGATCGTCACTTGTGCATCCTCCAGCGGCTGGCGCAACACCTCCAGTGTCGAACGGCGAAACTCCGGGAGTTCATCCATAAAAAGGACGCCGTTGTGCGCCAGCGTCACCTCCCCCGGCGAGGGATGCGACCCGCCGCCGAGCAGGCCGACATCGGAAATCGTATGATGGGGCGAGCGAAACGGGCGAACGTTGATAAACGTCCGCCGACTCCCGAGAAAACCGCAGATGCTATGGATGCGCGTCGTCTCCAGCGCCTCGTCAAAGCTCATCGGCGGCATGATCGTCGGCAACCGCTTGGCGAGCATCGACTTACCGCTCCCCGGCGGCCCGATCATGAGAAGGTTATGCCCCCCGGCCACGGCGACTTCCATCGCCCGTTTGGCGGCGACCTGCCCGCGCACGTCGGCAAAGTCGACCTCGTAATCGGGGAAAACCTCCTCCAATGGCTCGGTCGGCACCGCCCGCAATTCCCCCAGCCCTTGGAGGAACTCAAAAACTTCCCGCAAACTGCGCACCCCGTAAGTGATGATCCCGGAGAGGATCGCCGCCTCTGCCGCGTTCTCCAGCGGGACAAAGATCGCCTTGCGCCCCTGCTTGCGGGCTTCAATCGCCATCGGCAGAACGCCGTTAACGCCCCGCACCGCGCCATCAAGCGCCAGCTCCCCGGCGAAGGCGTAACAGGAGAGGTCGGGAAGCTCGATCTCTTCCCCCGCACAGACGACGCCAATCGCGATCGGGAGATCAAAGCTCGGCCCCTCCTTGCGGACATCCGCCGGGGCGAGGTTGATCGTCGTCCGCCCTTTAGGCGAGCGGTAGCCGCTGTTGTGAACGGCGGTAAAAACGCGGTCGCGGCTCTCTTTGACGGCAACATCAGGCAGCCCGACAATCACCGTCACCGGCGCCCCCTTGGCAGCGTTGACCTCGATCTCCACCTCGTACGCCTCCACCCCTGAAACCGCCGCCGAATAAACCTTTGCGAGCATCGCGCGATGTTACACACGATGCTTCCCCCTTGGGAAGAGGGCTTTTACGCGAAAAGCCGTCGGGGAATCGCTCCCCCGACGGCTCAGAATCAAACGCTCAAAGCGTGGTTACGCCGTGATCTCGCTCCGCAACTGCCGCGCGGCGGCGACGAGGTTGCGCAGAGAGGCGAGCGTCTCCTCCCATCCGCGGGTCTTGAGACCGCAGTCAGGGTTCACCCAGATGTTCCCGGGAGGGAGCACCTTGGCGGCCTTACGGATAAGGTTGACCATCTCTTCCTGCGGCGGGACGCGTGGCGAGTGGATATCCCAGACGCCTGGCCCAATCTCCTGCGGGTAGTTGAAGGTGGCGAACGCATCGAGAAGCTCCATGTTGGAGCGCGAGGTCTCAATCGAGATGACATCCGCATCAAGCGCGGCGATCGAGTCGATGATGTCGTTGAACTCGCAGTAGCACATGTGGGTGTGGATCTGCGTTTCATCCCGCACGCCAGCGGCGCTCAGGCGGAACGCTTCCACGGCCGATTTGAGATAGGCGTCCCAATCGGCGCGGCGCAGCGGCAACCCTTCGCGCAGAGCCGGTTCGTCGATCTGGATCACGCTGATCCCGGCAGCCTCGAGGTCGACCACCTCATCGCGCAGGGCGAGGGCGATCTGGTAGGCGGTCTCGGAACGCGGCTGATCGTCGCGCACGAAGCTCCACTGGAGCACCGTCACCGGCCCGGTGAGCATCCCCTTCATCGGCCGCTTGGTGAGCGACTGGGCGTACTGCGACCAGCGCACCGTCATCGGCGCAGGGCGAGAGACATCGCCAAAGATGATCGGCGGTTTCACGCAACGCGTCCCGTAGCTCTGGACCCACCCGAAGGCGGTGAAAGCAAAGCCATCAAGCTGTTCGCCGAAGTATTCGACCATGTCGTTACGCTCAAACTCGCCGTGCACCGGCACGTCGATGTCGAGTTCCTCCTGATAGCGGACCGCCTCGGCGATCTGCTCCGCGAGGAACTTGTCGTAATCCTCATTGGAGAGCGTCCCCTTCTTCCAGCGGGCGCGGGCGGAGCGGACTTCGTGCGTTTGCGGGAAGGAGCCGATCGTCGTCGTCGGGAAGGCAGGGAGCTTGAGGCGATCGCGCTGCGCTTTCTGGCGTTCCGGGAAGGCGGAGGCGCGGTTCGCATCGTTCGGGGTGACGGCGGCAAGGCGGGACTTAACCTCCGGCTTGTGAATCCGTGGGCTATTACGGCGAGCTTCCTGCGAAGCTTCGTTAGCGGCCAATTCCGCAGCGACCTCTTCCCCGCGCAAGGCACGGGCGAGCGTCACGACTTCAACGAGCTTCTCGTCAGCAAAGGCGAGCCAATCCTGCAACTCCGCGTCGAGCTTGGTCTCGCTCTTGAGCGTGACCGGCGAGTGGAGCAACGAGCACGAAGGAGCGATCCAGAGGCGATCGCCCCCGAGTTTCTCCTTCGCCACGTTGAGCAGCGCGAGCGACTTGCGGAAGTCGTTCTTCCAGATGTTGCGCCCGTCGACCGGCCCGACCGAGAGGATCTTCCCTTCCGGCAACCCGGCAAGCACGGCTTCGAGTTCCCCGGCGGCACGGCTGGCGTCGACATGCAACACATCAACCGGTAGGGCGAGGAAAGTGGCGAGGTTCTCACGCAGCTCCCCGAAGTAGCTGGTCACCAGCAACTTGAGCCCCGGAGCGGCGTTACGCAGCGTCTCGTAAGCGCGGGTGAGCGCAGAGCGCTGGGCGTCGTTCAGATCGAGCGCGAAGACCGGCTCATCGAGTTGCACCACCTCGGCCCCGAGGGCGGAGAGCTTGCGGAGCACTTCGGCGTAAACCGGCAGGAGGCGATCGAGGAGGTCGAGCGTATCAAAACTCTCTTCCCCACGCGCCGGCTTGCTCTTGAGCAGGAACGTCACCGGCCCGATTAAGACCGGCTTGGTCTTGATCCCGAGCGCGAGCGCTTCCTCAAACTCATCAAAGGGCTTGGAGGAGGCGATGCGGAAGCTCTGGTTCTTCTCCAGTTCCGGCACGATATAGTGGTAGTTGGTGTCAAACCACTTGGTCATCTCCATCGCCTGCCCGGACCCGGCGTTGCCGTGGTTACCGCCACAGCCGCACGTCTCGGCCTTGCCGCGTGCGAGGTTAAAGTAAGTCGCCAGATCGACGTTCCCCTCCTTCGCCGCGCCGAAGCGGGCAGGGACAGCGCCAACGAGCGCCACGGTGTCGAGCACCTGATCATAGAGGCTGAAGTCGTTGGAGGGGATCAGGTCGATCCCGGTCTGCTTCTGGGAGAGCAGACGCTCCTTGCGCAGAGCGACGACGCGCTCGTTGAGTTCGGCTTCGGAAAGCGACCCTTTCCAGAAAGCTTCAATGGCGAGTTTCAACTCGCGCTTCGCCCCGACACGGGGGTAGCCGAGGTTGTGGGTTAAAAACGGGATACTCATGAGTCGACTACTTTAAGCACGCCTGTGTCGATTTGATAAGCTCTTCTTTTTTGGGATGATCATTCGCCACGGTTATGATAAAGCCTGTTTCCCCATGCTGGAATTCCGCCACCTGCGCACGCTCATCGCCATTGCCGAAACTGGCAATCTCTCGAAGGCAGCCCGCCGCCTTCACCTCTCCCAACCGGCGCTTTCGCATCAGGTCCGTGCGCTGGAGGAGCATTACCACGGCGAATTATTCGAGCGAAAAAGCTCCCCGCTGCGTCTGAGCGGGCTGGGGCGACGGCTGGTGGAACTCGCCTATCTGGTCGACGGCGCGATCACCCGGGCGGAGGACGATCTCTCCCGGATCGCCAACGGGGAGAGCGGGCAGTTGCGCATCGCCGTCGAGTGCCACTCGTGCTTTGACTGGCTGATGCCGTCGATGGACCGCTTCCGCGAAAGCTGGCCGGAGGTGGAGCTGGATCTCGTCTCCGGCTTCCATGCCGACCCGCTTGGGTTAATCAACGAAGGGCGCGCCGATCTCGTCATCACCTCCCACGCGCCGAAACGGGCCGGGATTCACTACGAGGCGCTCTTTCGCTACGAAGTCCTCGCGCTCGTCGCCAAGTACCACCCACTGGCTCGCAAGCCGTTCCTGACCGCCCGGGATTTTGCGCATGAAACGGTGGTCACCTACCCGATCCCTGATGAGCGGATCGACCTTGTGCGTGAAGTCCTCGCCCCGGCGGGGATCTCTCCGCAACGCCGCGCCATCGAATTAACCGTGGCGATCCTCCAACTCGTCGCCAGCGGGCGCGGGATCGCCGCCCTCCCCGGCTGGGCCGTGCAGGCGTATCTGGAGCGGCACTACGTGATCGGCCTGCCGATCGGCCCCAAGGGGTTGCGCACCACCCTCTATGCCGCCACCTCCGAGGCGATCGCCTCCCTGCCGTACATGGTCGATTTCCTCGCCACCATGCGCCTGATCAGCGCGGAAAATCCCCGGATCTCCCCGCCGACCGCGTAATCATCCATCAAGCAACCCGTACCAGGTGTTGCGTTGGCGCGGTTCAAAGCCGGTATCGTGGATCAACCCGGCGATCTCCTCCTTGTGCAGCCGAAAGTTCGCCCCCGCCTTGCTCACGACATTCTCTTCCATCATCACCGAGCCGAAATCATTCGCGCCATAACGCAGGGCGATCTGCCCGATCTTCGGCCCTTGGGTCACCCATGAGCTTTGGAGATTCTCGATGTTATCGAGATAAATGCGCGAGATCGCCTGCATCCGCAGGTATTCCGCCGAACCGACCGGAGTCGCTTTCAGCCGGGTGTTTTCCGGCTGGAAGGTCCAACAAATAAACGCCGTGAACCCGCCGGTCTGATCCTGCTGCACCCGGAGGCGCTCCAGATGTTCAAAGCGTTCATCAAGCGTTTCGACATGGCCGAACATCATCGTCGCGCTCGAACTGAGCCCGAGTTCATGCGCGATCTCCATCACCTTGAGCCACTGGTCGGAGTTGCATTTAAGCGGGGCAATCCGGTTGCGCACCCGGTCCACGAGGATCTCCCCGCCGCCCCCGGGGATCGAGCCAAGGCCCGCCTCCTTGAAGCGGGTGATCACCTCGCGTAGCGGCATCCCGAAGACTCCAGCAAAGTGGTTAAACTCCGGCGGGCTAAACCCGTGGATATTGATATGCGGGAAGGTTTCCCGGATGCCCGAAAGCATCTCCAGATAAAAATCAATCCCCAGCCCCGGGTGGTGTCCCCCTTGTAAGAGCACCTGAACACCGCCGATGTCGGTGAGTTCCTGCAACTTTTCGTGCAACAACTCGCGCGAGATCACGTAATGATCTTCCTGCCGTTCCGTACGATAGAAAGCGCAGAACTTGCAATAGACGTTGCAGACATTGGTGTAATTGACGTTGCGGTCAATGATGTAAGTGACCACCTCGTTACCCCGCCCGCCATAAGCCTCGGCCTTGGCCTGATTGCGCCGCGCGTGGGCGAGTTCTCCGAGTTCTTCGAGCGGGGCGCGATAGAGCTCGTGCGCGTCGGCTAACGTGATCCGTTCACCGGCGAGCACTTTCTCAACCAAAGCATCTTCAAGGAGAGGCGCAACAGGCATGGTCCCCCTTTCATAACGCATGGAAGCGGCGTTTGTCCAACGACGTTTGTCCAACGGCAAGAGGGCCTGACTCCGGTGCTTCCCGCTTTTCCTGCTCTGCGGCAGGGCGGTCGACGACACCTTTTTTCGCCGTGAGCCAAAAGAGGGAGGAAGTCAGCCGCAAAAGCCTCATTGCGGGGAGTCCTTACCTTCCTTAGCTGCGGGCAGGGGAGCGGGAAGCTCCGGAGTGCAGGTTCACCCTCTCTTTCGCACCCCAGGAAGGGGGCGGACGGGGGAAAAACCGCATGGCCGGGAAATTTTGCAAGGAAAGCTTTCTTGACGTTTGCAAAGAGACCCTTCATTCATAACCGCCATTCTGCCCTCCGCCTTCTCTACGCTTGGCGGCCTGCGGAGACTCGATCTATGAGACCCAGTTACCATCTTCTTGCCGCAATCGCCACTGTGAGCATGGCGCTAACCCCGCTTGCTCTGGCGCAGAATCCATCCCCGGCAATCGTCAAAACCATCGACGTCCAATACGCCGGGCCTGCCACGATCAGCAAGCAGCGCATCCTCGCCAACATGCGGACCTCCGTCGGTCGCCCCTACTCGGATCAGGCGGTGGAAGAAGATATCCGTACCCTTTACGGCACCGGCAATATTTCCAACGTCCGTATTTTTGGAGAGCCGGAAAATGGCGGCGTGCGCGTCGTCGTCGTCGTCGAGACCCGCTCCTCAGTCAAAGAGGTTCTTTTTGAAGGGACCGAGCGGATCAAGGCCAAATCGCTCCGTAAAAAGATCGACACCAAACCGGGCGAACAACTCGCCGAAGCGACGCTGGAGACCGACCGGCAGACCATCCTCGACTTTTACCGTGACCGCAACTTCCGCGATACCACCGTGGAATACCGGGTCACCACCGATGAGGCGACTCATCAGGCGATCGTCACCTTCGTCATCAACGAAAACCAGAAGACCATCGTCCGACGGATCGATTTCGAGGGGAACACCGTTTTCAAGGATCGGCAGCTTCGCAAGTTCATCAAGACCAAGAAGAGCACGCTCATCTCCTTCCTCACCAAGAGCGGCCGGATCAAGGATGGGCAGTTGGAGGAGGATGTCACCGCCCTGCGCGACCAGTATCAGGCCAAGGGGTATCTCGACGTCCAGATCGCCGAACCGCGCCTTGAGCGTCGCGGCGATGGCTCCGGGGTCGACCTGATCTTCGCCATCGAAGAAGGCCCCAAACACACCACCGGCACCGTCACCATCACCGGCACGGAAGTCGTCCCGCAGGAGGAGCTTCTCTCCCACTTCAATCTCAAAACGGGCGAGACCTTCTCGCCTCAAGCGCTCGAAGCCGATCTTAAAACCGTCCGCGATACTTACGGCTCGCGCGGTTATGTCGACGTGCAGGTCTACCCGGAGGTCACCTCTGCCGCCAACCACGTTGAGAACGTCCACCTCGTCGTGCAGGAAGGGACGCAATCGTACGTCCAGCGCGTCAACATTAGCGGCAACGTCCGCACCAAGGACAAGGTCATCCGGCGTGAACTCGCTGTCGGCCCCGGCGACGTCTACAACACCGTCCGCGTCGACGCCAGCAAGAGCCGTCTCAACAACCTCAACTACTTCGAGCGCGTCGACATCTACCCTTCGGAGACGATGCTCCCCGGGCGCAAGGATGTAAACGTCATCGTCAGCGAGAAGCGGACCGGTTCGCTTAACTTCGGCGCCGGGTTCAGCTCCATTGACAGTCTCCTTGGCTTCGTCGAAGTCAGCCAGAGCAACTTCGACGTCACCAACTGGCCTCGTTTTAGCGGGGGCGGCCAACGTTTCCGTACCCGTCTCCAGTACGGGACTAAGCGTAAAGATTTCGTCGTCTCACTCACCGAGCCGTACTTCCTTGATTACCAGCTCGCCGTCGGTGGCGAAGTCTTCTACCACGACGCCGACTACGTCAGCTCCGTCTACAGCCAGCGCAACTACGGCTTTAGCCTCTTTACGCGCAAGGCGATCAACCAGTTCATGTCATGGCGGCTCGACTACCGTCTGGAAAACATCACCATCTATGACATCGACCACTCGGCCTCCGATGTCATCAAGAGCCAGCGCGGCAGCCGCCTCAAGAGCCAGATCTCCCCGTCGTTCGTCTACGACACGCGTGACAGCGTCTTCCTGACCCGTAAAGGGACGCGCGCCCAGTTGACCACCTACCTCTCCGGCGGCTTCCTCGGCGGCGATGTGCAGATCTACGGCTTTAGCCTCGAAGCGGCACACTACTTCCACCTCCCGTGGGATACGATCTTTACCATCAACGGTGAAGTCGCCGTCGTCGACACGTGGGGCGGTGGCTCCGATGTGCCAATTTTTGATCGCCTCTATCTGGGCGGTTCCAACAACCTGCGCGGTTTCCGTTTCCGCGACGTCAGCCCCAAGGATCATAACAACGACCCGATTGGCGGTAACACGCTCGCCCGTATCACCTTTGAGTACACCTTCCCGGTAGTGGAAAAAGTTCGTGGCGCTGTCTTCTATGACACCGGTTTTGTCAACGCCGGTTCGTATGATTTCAGCTCGAAGTATCTTGCCTCCGACGTCGGTATCGGTTTGCGTCTGGACCTACCGATCGGTCCGGTCCGGATCGATTACGGCATCCCCGTGCAACACGGTTATGAAGGCGGCAGCAAGAGCGGCAAGTTCAACTTCAATATTGGTTACCAATTTTGAACGAAAAGCTGTCGCCTGACGTCATAAACGATCTTACAACTACTACTTGAATCCAACATGAAAAAGTCTCAACTCCTTCCCAGCCTGATCGCAGCCGCCGGCTTCGCTCTTTGCGCCACCCCTGCTGCACAAGCCGACGTGAAGGTCGGCGTGGTCGACATGAACCGGATTTTCTCCGAGTACTACGCGACCAAGGATGCGGAAGCCAAGATCAACGAAGCCCGCGCTGATGCCAAAAAGCAGCTTGATGAGAAGATGGAAACCTACCAGGCCAACATCAACGCCATCAACAAGCTCAATGAAGAGATCAACAAGCCGGAGTTGAGCCAGGACGCCCGCACCAAGAAGGGCAAGGAGCGCGACGAAAAGATCAACGCCACCAAGGAGCTTGAGCGCGAGATCACCGAATTCCGCACCAGCCGCGAGCGCGACCTTCAGGCGCAGGCGCTGCGGATGCGCAACGGCATCGTCGAAGAGATCACCAAGCTCGTTCAGGAGCGCGTGCAAAAGGATGGGTACGACCTCGTCCTCGACAAGTCGGGCGTGAGCGGCAACAGCGTGCCGGTCGTTCTCCACTCCAACGAGAGCGCCGATTTCAGCCAGGGGATCATCGACGCCCTTAACGCCAAGAAGCCGGCGGCCTCCGATAAGAAGGCTGACGACAAAAAGGCTGACGCGAAGAAGAAATAATTGATCTTCCGGTGGACGCCCCCAAGGCTACCTTGACCGTGGAGGAACTCGCCCGTCTCGTCGACGGGCGCTTGCTCCCCTCCCGTACCGCAGCCCCGGGCGACACCCCGAAGAGCCTCTTCCGGGGCGCCGCCGCGATTGCCGACGCTGGCCCCGAAGAGATCACCTTTTTTGGCAACGCCAAATACCTCCCGCTCCTGAAAACAGCGCGGGCCGGGTGTGCGTTGGTGCCGCGCGGGTTTTCCGAGGAGATTCCCGCCGTGGCGGTGGAAGTGGAGAACCCCTCCATCGCCTTTTCCAAAGTCCTCGCCCATTTTGCCGAGCCGGAAACGCCCCCCTCCCCGGGGATTCACCCGAGTGCGGTCATCGCCGACGGTGTCACCCTTGGCGAAGGGGTGATCATCGGTCCCAATGTGGTTCTCGAAGCAGGGGTTACCCTCGGAGCCGCCACCCGGATCGACGCCAACGTCGTCATCGGGCGTGGGGCCACGCTCGGAAGCCGCTGCCATCTCTATCCCAATGTCACCCTGCGCGAGCGGGTCCGCCTTGGCGATCGGGTGATCATCCACAGCGGCACCGTCGTCGGGAGTGACGGCTTTGGTTACGAAGTCGTCAACGGGCGGCATGTCAAAATCCCGCAAACCGGCATCGTCCAGATCGACAACGATGTTGAGATCGGCGCGAACGTCACCATCGACCGCGCCCGCTTTGGCCGGACTTGGATCGGCGAAGGGACCAAGATCGACAACCTCGTCCAGATTGCCCACAACGTCGTCATCGGCAAACACTGCGTCATCGTCTCACAGGTCGGCATCTCGGGAAGCTCGCGTCTGGGTGATTACGTCACGCTGGCCGGGCAGGTCGGCGTCGTCGGCCATATCGAGATCGGCACTCAGGCCGTCGTCGCCGCACAGAGCGGCGTGAGCAAGAGCATCCCGGCCAAACAAATCTGGTGGGGAACCCCGGCGGGCCCCATCCGTGAGGAAAAGGAGAAAGTCGCCTTGATCAACCGCCTCCCGAAACTGGCCGAGAAGCTCCGTCGGTTGGAGAAAGAGATCGAAGCCCTGCGCTCCCCGCAGCAACCATGAAGATCGCCCCGCTGCTCCTCTTGAGTGCGGCGCTTTTGAGCGGCTGCGCCACTACGGCGCCACGCCCCGACGCCCGCCAATGGAAGTTCGAGCCGACCCGCACCAAAGAAGGGGAGACGCGCACCAAAATCACATGGCTGGGCGGAAAAAAGCCGGTCGTCGTCCTTCCGGAAGCGTGGTATGACCACTACCGCGCCGTCCCGAAGGAGAAATACCGCGAACACCACCTCCCGGCAGAGGCGCAGCACCCGATCGTCGGTCAACAATCGGTCGACCGCAGCGTGCTCTTCGTCATCGAAAGCGACAAGAGCAGCAAAGTCTACAGCTTTAGCTACGGCCTCTACGACATCGATTGGCCTCCAAGACTTCTCCATACGGAGAAGAAGGAATAGCCCTATCCCTCGCTTTTGGAATCGCCCTCCCCGGTCCCAAGCTCAAGGCGCGGCGCGTCATTCCAGAGATCTTCGAGACTGTAGTAGCTACGCTTGGATTCGTGGAAGAGATGGACCACCACGTCGCCGTAATCCATCACCACCCATTGGCTAAGCGGGTAACCGTCGACGGCGGAGGGCTTGACCCCGTGGTCTTCGCGCAGGCGATCCTCGATCTCCCCGGCGATCGCCTTGAGATGCGGCTCAGAGGTGCCGGTACAGATCACAAAAAAGTCGGTGAAAGTTGAGATGCCACGCAGATCGAGCGCTACGAGATCGACCGCGAGTTTATCTGCGGCGAAGTTGGCGCAATGGGTGGCTAATTCCTGAGATGTCATGCTTGGTAGAGATGATGGGTGAGGATCAGATCATAGACCCCATCAGGGACGAAATAACGGATTGAAAGCCCGTTGGCAACCCGCTTGCGTATTTCTGTGCCGGAAATATCGACGCGACGGTGCAGCGTACGGTAGGGAAGCGGGGCAAGCTGGTCCTCCGCTACGGTGCGGCTCAAGACCACAAACTCCACGAGCCGGTGCAACTCTTCGATCCGCCGCCACGTGTGGAGCATTGGCACGTTGTCGTGGCCGATCAGGTAAAAAAACTCCGCCTCCGGGCCGAAACGCTCGCGCATCTCCAACATCGTCTCAATCGTATAGGAAGGGTGCGGCCGCCCGATTTCCCATGCATCGAGGTCAAAACGCGGTTCATCACCAATCGCTATCCGAAGCATTTCAAGGCGCAACGCCGGGTCGACCGGACGCTCCCCTAGCTTGTGCGGCGAGATCGCGTTCGGGATGAAGTAGAGCCGGTCGAGCCCGAGCGCTTCAACCGCATCCCGCGCTGCGATGAGATGCCCGTTGTGAATCGGGTCAAACGTACCGCCGTAGAAACCAATTTTCATAAAAAGAGACGCTCCGGGCGCACCGATTTCGTTTGCTTTGGAACCAATAAATCCTAGCGTCGTCTCTCCATGAAGGCAAACCAGATCGGACAACTCCTCCTCTCCGGCGTCCCCGGCCCGGAACTCGACAGCGCCACGGCAGCCACCTTCCGCAAGGTGCAACCGGGCGGCTTCATCCTCTTTAGCCGCAACATCCAAAACCCCACCCAGTTACGCAAATTGATCGACGATCTGCGCGACCTCTCGCCCGTCGAGCCGATCATCACCATTGATCAGGAAGGGGGGCGCGTCTCGCGGTTGCGCCAGATCGGTTCCGAACCGCCCAATGCCCAGCAACTGCGCGACAAGGGGGATCGCGAGCTTGTCACCCGTCACGGAGAACTGACCGGGAGCCTGCTGCGTCTCTTTGGCTTCAACCTCGACCTCTGCCCCGTGCTCGATATCTCCTTTGATGACGAGGCCGACAACTCCCTGCGCGGGCGTTGCTACGGGCGTGATGTCGAAGAGGTGATCCGCATGGCCGGAGCGTTCAACGATGCCCTCCGGGCGGCAGGGATCGGCAGTTGCGGCAAGCACTTCCCCGGCTACTCAGCGGCAGAGGTCGATGCGCACCATGAATTGCCGGAGATCTCGCGCTCCCGGGAGGAACTCGATGCGAACGAACTCGCCGTCTTCCGGCATTTCGTCCCGCAGATCGACAGCATGATGATCGGCCACGCCTACTACCCGGCGCTGGAAGCCTCGCGCACCCCGGCCTCCCTCTCCCACGCCGTCATCACCGGACTCCTGCGGGAAGCTTACGGCTTTGAGGGGCTAATCATGACCGACGACCTCGACATGGGGGCGATCCTCAACCACTACGGGCTGGAGGAGACGATCCGCCTCGCGATCACCTCCGGGAACGATCTCGCCATGATCTGCCACCGGCTCCAGTGTGTGGAGGAAGCGTTCGGTTTCCTCCAGAAACTTCCGACCCGGGAGATCGACCGCGCGCTGGAATCGCTCACCCGGTTCAAGGCGGGAATGGCCCCGCCCGATCCGTTTAGCGAGGAGGAGTTCCGCCGTCGCGATGCCTTGATTTATCAACTGCGCGTCGATACGCTCGGGGAAGAGGCGGCCAAGCTCCGCAGCGCCGAGGATGGCAAACGCTCCCCGGTGGAAGTCTATTAGAAAAAAGCAACACCCCCCATGATTGCCAAGACCCACTCGATCGAAATCACCACCCGCGGCAAAGGCACCTACGAAATCACCTCGGAAGTCGAGGCGATCCTCGCCAACAGCGGCGTGCAGACGGGGCAGGTCGCCGTGCTGGTGCGCCACACCAGCGCGAGCCTCCTTCTCTTTGAGAATGCCGACCGCTCGGCGCGGATTGATCTGGAGGCGTACTTCGAGCGGCTCGTCCCGGAGGAGAGCCCCGAGTGGACCCACACCGCCGAAGGGGCCGACGACTCGACCTCTCACGTCCGGATGGCGCTCACCCGCTCCAGCGAGGTGATCCCCGTCGCGCATGGGCGGCTCCAGCTTGGGACGTGGCAGGGGATTTATCTCTTTGAGCACCGGCGCGCATCGCACCGGCGCTCCGTCGCCGTCTCGGTCATCGGCGTCTAGGGCGAGAAGCGATCAATGCCCGGTGATCTGACGGCACGCCTTCACCGTATTGGCCATCAGCATCGCAATCGTCATCGGCCCGACGCCCCCGGGCACCGGCGTGATGAAAGAGCATTTCGGGGCGACCTCATCAAAGGCGACATCGCCGACGAGCCGGTAGCCGCGCTCGCTCTCCGGGGCTTCCACGCGGTTGATCCCGACATCGATCACCACGGCGCCTTCCTTCACATGATCGGCGGTGACGAAGCCGGGACGACCAATGGCGGCGATGAGAATGTCGGCGCTACGGGTGATCGAGGCGAGATCGCGAGAGCGGGAGTGGACGACGGTCACCGTGGCATTCCCCCCCTTCCCTTTGGCCATCAGGAGGAGCGCCATCGGCTTGCCGACAATCATTGAACGGCCCAGCACCACCACATGCGCCCCCGCCGGGTCGATCCCACTGGCGACGAGAAGGCGCTGACAGCCGAGCGGCGTGCACGGGACAAAGCCACTCGGGTCATCCATCACCAATTTGGCGACGTTGACTTGATGGAACCCGTCGACATCCTTGGCGGGGTCGATCGCGGCGACAACAGCGGCTTCGTCGATATGGGGCGGCGGCGGGGATTGGACGAGGATGCCGTGAATGGAACTATCGGCATTGAGCTGGCGCACCAGAGCGATCAATTCCTCCTGCGTGGTGGAGGCGGGCAATTCGTGCTTGATGGAGTGGAGGCCAAGTTCCAGCGACATCCGATCCTTGGAACGGACGTAGGCCTGCGAAGCCGGGTCTTCCCCGACGAGCACCACGGCGAGGCCGGGTGTGATCCCTTCGGTTTTAAGCTGCTCCACCGTCTGCCGAGTTTCGGCATGGACCTCTTCTGCGATTTTTTTTCCGTCGATGAGTTGCATGAGTAATGCGGTCGATCTTGCTCTGTTTTTTCAAAGTTGAAAAGCCGCGATGAGACTTTCGAAGGGGCATTGTCAATTGGCACATCGGAAGGCTTTTGGAATTCCCAAAGCGAACCGGGAAGGGTAAAAAGACTCCTGCCCGTCCCGAACCGAGTTGACGCCGCCACCTCACCCCTCCGGCGCGAACCCCAAGCGCACACCCCACCCGGAGAAGATCCGCGAAAGCCGTAACCCACGACGGCAGAGGCTCTTTGACATCCCCCATCAAAAACATCGCTCTTGCACGAACCCTCCGCGAGCAAGGTTCGCGCAATTTCATGTTTGAGCCCCTGCGGTTGAAGAAGTTAGGATAAGGCTGTCGCACCCCATGCGGGTGCGTGGATTGAAACTCCCGGAGCCCGGCACGGGCGAGAAGCGCGGCAAGTCGCACCCCATGCGGGTGCGTGGATTGAAACTTCACCGCGTTGGTGTAATAATCGATCGTCACCGGTCGCACCCCATGCGGGTGCGTGGATTGAAACTGCCGGTTGGTGGGCATTTGTGATGACGATAGTCGTCGCACCCCATGCGGGTGCGTGGATTGAAACCGTTTCAACGGCCCATTTGCCGTGCGACTCTCGAGTCGCACCCCATGCGGGTGCGTGGATTGAAACGGGGGTCTTCGACGCTCCGAGTTGCTGCGTCTAAAGTCGCACCCCATGCGGGTGCGTGGATTGAAACGGGTTCCCCTTCTCCTTTACCTCTTTGACAAGCCGTCGCACCCCATGCGGGTGCGTGGATTGAAACAGGCGTGAAACTCATCGCTTCTTTTCCGTAATGGTGTCGCACCCCATGCGGGTGCGTGGATTGAAACACGGTGTCGGGATCAAGGTCATCAGGAAGCGTATGTCGCACCCCATGCGGGTGCGTGGATTGAAACAACGCGATGCGCTGTCTGATTGGGTTAGTGACTCGTCGCACCCCATGCGGGTGCGTGGATTGAAACTCCTCACCTTCGAGCTTTTCCATAACCTGCGGCGGTCGCACCCCATGCGGGTGCGTGGATTGAAACTCTGCCAGCCGAAGCGCTTTGCTAGTGCTGCATCGTCGCACCCCATGCGGGTGCGTGGATTGAAACGAACGGTCACACGATAAGTAGCTAACCTACGAAGTCGCACCCCATGCGGGTGCGTGGATTGAAACTCTCCCCAAAAGCTCTACCTCAATTTGCCTCAAAGTCGCACCCCATGCGGGTGCGTGGATTGAAACAATACTTTGCATGCAACTAATGCAACTTTATTTTGTCGCACCCCATGCGGGTGCGTGGATTGAAACTGGTCATGGAGTACAGAATCAACGACAACGTAGAGTCGCACCCCATGCGGGTGCGTGGATTGAAACATGGAGGAATTCAGGTTCCCACA